>NZ_CP174123.1:0-4123544 GCF_050469745.1 Providencia lanzhouensis | reverse complement strand
GTTGGACTCCCCTAACAAGGTCAATGAAACAAGAATTACGGATTTCGTTAAGAATTTTTTTACTGGCAACTATTCCATTAGTCACTTTTCGTGGTCACTAAGAGAATAGGGGGCCAGAGAAGGTGTTTGACTAACTTTTACTCACCATATCTATCCACAGCATATTCCTGATCCTCCGATCAGAAATAGACCTGCGATCATACCGCAAAATTCACTCAAGATCTCCATTCTTTTACACAGTTTTTATGCTTTTTATCCACAGGCAAATGTGATAAGGCGGCTCTGATAGGGGAGAATTTTGCTGGGTGATCGCGGGCAACGACAAATTTTCCACATGTCTGGGGATAACTTTAGCCTATATATAGAAATAATCTCCCAAGATCAAAAAATATTTTTGGATCCCGCTAAGATCCTTGCGCTTTAGGGAGGAGTCCGTATAATCTTCCTCCCTGTGTACACTGCGAATGTCATTTTTTATGATGAATTTAGGCAGCATGGTTTTATGGGTAACGTCAATAAACGCTTGAGTTGATTGAAAGTTAAACTGTTAGACTTGCCTAAAAGGCAGCATAAATGAGTTTCATACGTAGCTTGTCACGGCACATATCGGCAAACCGGTCAGCCAGGTTTAAATAAAAAGTGGTTTGATTACGTCATTTTATTGACGTGACCCCCTATGTTTTATTACAATCCTGCCTCTTTCTATATTGTTGCGATAGAGGCACAGGTGTAAATCAGTTTCCACTGGTTGCCAACGCGTTTACTGAATCAGTAATAAATTTTAAAGTTAGGTAGAAATCGTTATGAAACGCACTTTTCAACCGTCCGTACTGAAGCGCAACCGTTCACACGGTTTCCGTGCTCGTATGGCCACTAAAAATGGTCGTCAGGTTCTGGCTCGCCGTCGTGCTAAAGGCCGCGCTCGTCTGACCGTTTCATCTAAGTAATAAAGCTAGCCCTCTATAGTGGTTACGCTCGCTTTTACCCGGGAGTTACGTTTGTTAACTCCCAGGCATTTCGACAATGTCTTCAAGCAGCCGCAGAGGGCGAGTTCCCCAGAGATAACAATCCTTGGTCGCCTTAACGAGCTGGGGCATCCCCGCATCGGTCTTACCATCGCCAAAAAAAATGTTAAACGTGCTCATGAGCGTAATCGTATCAAACGATTAGCCCGTGAATATTTTCGTTTGCATCAACATGAGTTGCCTTCAATGGACTTTGTGGTTCTGGTTCGCAGAGGGGTAGCCGATCTCGACAATCAACAGATTACGGAATCATTGGATAAGTTATGGCGTCGTCACCGTCGCTTGGCTCAAAAGTCCTGATCATGCTGATCAGAGGTTACCAACTGGCTATTAGTCCGTTGTTAGGACCTCGTTGTCGTTTCAATCCCACATGCTCTAATTACGGAATTGAGGCATTGCGCAGGTTTGGTATGCTAAAAGGTAGTTGGTTAACTGCCAAACGCGTATTAAAATGCCACCCTTTACACGCTGGTGGAGATGATCCTGTCCCACCTAGAAAAACTGATGATAATAGAGAATTATAACGATGGATTCCCAACGCAATCTTCTACTCATCGCTTTGTTGTTCGTGTCGTTCTTAGTTTGGCAGGCTTGGGAGAGCGATAAAGTTGCTCAGGAAACCAAGGCTGTTCAAGTTTCTCAGCAAAAGACGGACATGCCGAGCAGTGCAAGCAATGATGGTCAAGCGGTCACAGGTAGTGAACAAGGTAAGCTTATTGCCGTTAAAACCGACGTACTTGATATTCGTATCAATACTCGTGGTGGTGATATCGATGAGGCTGACCTGTTAGCCTATCCAGCAACCCTGAATTCACCAAACCCATTCCGTTTATTGGAAACCACACCAGGTTTTGTTTATCAGGCTCAAAGTGGTCTGATCGGTCCTCATGGTCCAGACAACCCAGCGAATAACAATGGTCAGCGCCCTCTTTATACTTCAGATGCAGCAAGCTTTGAGTTAAAAGATGGTCAAGACGAATTACGTATTCCGATGTCCTTCACCGATAATAACGGTGTGGTTTATCAGAAGACGTACATTCTGAAGCGTGGCAAATACACTGTTGATGTTGAATACAACATTCAAAACCCAACTGCACAGCCTTTAACACTTGCGTTCTTCGGACAATTAAAGCAAACCATCGCTTTACCAGAACAACGTGACACTGGCAGTAGTAACTTTGCTCTACATACCTACCGCGGTGCGGCTTACTCTTCTGATGAAAATAACTATAAAAAATATAGTTTCAGTGACATCGAAGATAAAAACTTAAGCCTGACAACCAAAGGTGGTTGGGTCGCGATGCTGCAACAATACTTTGCAACTGCGTGGATCCCAGCTTCTTCTGAGCAAAGCACTTTCTACACCATTGATCTCGATAAGAAATCAGCCATCGTTGGTTATAAGAGTGAACCTCTGACCATCGCATCAAATGGTGCTGCGACCTACTCTTCTACACTGTGGATTGGTCCTGAAATTCAGTCAGAAATGGCGGAAGTTGCTCCTCATTTAGACTTAACCGTAGATTACGGTTGGTTATGGTTTATCTCTCAGCCACTGTTCAAACTGTTGAAATTCATTCACGGTTTCGTTGGTAACTGGGGTATTGCCATCATCGTTATCACCTTTATCGTCCGTGGTATCATGTACCCGCTGACTAAAGCACAGTACACCTCAATGGCGAAAATGCGTTTACTGCAGCCTAAACTAGCTGCAATGCGTGAGCGTATTGGTGACGATAAACAACGTATGAGCCAAGAAATGATGGCGCTGTACAAATCAGAAAAAGTAAACCCACTGGGTGGTTGTTTACCGCTGCTGATTCAAATGCCAATCTTCCTTGCGTTGTACTACATGTTGATGGGTTCTGTTGAACTGCGTCATGCACCGTTCTTTGGTTGGATCCAAGACTTGTCTGCACAAGACCCGTACTACATCCTGCCAGTGCTGATGGGTGTGACGATGTTTGTTATTCAGAAGATGTCACCAACTACCGTGACTGACCCAATGCAGCAGAAGATCATGACTTACATGCCAGTCGTATTTACCGTGTTCTTCCTGTGGTTCCCATCAGGTCTGGTTCTGTACTATATCGTGAGCAACTTAGTCACCATTATCCAGCAGCAGGTTATTTACCGTGGTCTGGAAAAACGTGGCTTACATAGCCGTGATAAGAAAGCGAAGAAATAATCTAAATTCCAATCGAGTTTAGAGGGCTTCACAAAGCCAGATTCTATAGTAACATTGAGGCGATCCATTTAGGGTCGCCTCAATTTTTTTAGTCATAGACAGAGAAACATCATGCAAATCAACGATACTATCGTCGCACAGGCAACCGCTCCCGGTCGTGGTGGGGTTGGAATTTTACGTGTATCCGGCCCGCAAGCAGCCCTTGTTGCTGAAACAGTACTCGGAAAGTTACCGAAGCCGCGCTATGCCGATTATCTGCCATTTCGTGATGCAGATGGCTCTGTTCTTGACCAAGGGATTGCTATTTATTTCCCAGGACCTAACTCTTTCACTGGGGAAGATGTTCTTGAACTACAAGGGCATGGCGGTCCTGTTATTCTCGATTTATTACTCAGAAGAATTCTGACCATTGCCAATATCCGTATTGCCAATCCGGGGGAATTTTCTGAGCGTGCATTTTTAAATGACAAACTCGATTTAGCGCAAGCCGAAGCGATTGCCGACCTGATTGATGCGAGTTCAGAACAAGCGGCGCGTTCAGCGATGAACTCTTTACAAGGGGCTTTTTCATCCCACATCCACCAGTTAGTGGAAGCGCTTACTCACTTGCGCATCTATGTGGAAGCGGCGATTGATTTTCCGGATGAAGAAATTGATTTCCTATCTGACGGTAAAATTGAAGCTAAATTAAACGAAGTGGTAGCGGATTTAGAAGATGTCCGTTCACAGGCTCGTCAAGGGAGTTTGCTGCGCGAAGGCATGAAAGTGGTGATTGCTGGTCGTCCAAATGCGGGTAAATCTAGCCTATTGAATGCGTTAGCGGGGCGTGAAGCGGCGATTGTGACGGATATTGCGGGGACTACCCGTGACGTCCTACGTGAACACATTCATATTGATGGTATGCCGCTGCATATTATTGATACCGCCGGTTTACGTGAAGCCAGCGATGAAGTTGAACGTATCGGTATTGAACGCGCATGGAAAGAGATTGAACAAGCCGACCGTGTGCTATTTATGGTAGATAGCACCACGACAGATGCTACGGAGCCACAAGAAATTTGGCCTGAATTTATGGCTCGCTTGCCAGAAACATTACCAGTTACGGTTATTCGTAATAAAGCAGATAAAACAGGGGAATCTGTAGAATTTGTTGCTGATGCCCGTTACCCACTGATCCGTTTATCTGCTCGTGAAGAAAAAGGCATCGATTTGCTGCGTGATCACCTCAAAGAAACCATGGGCTTCAATAGCAACACAGAAGGTGGTTTCCTTGCCCGTCGTCGCCACTTGCAAGCACTGAACAATGCTGCAACCCATCTTGCACAAGGCTATGACCAGTTAGTGAACGCTCGCTCCGGTGAGCTGCTGGCTGAAGAGTTACGCTTAGCTCAGCAAGAACTGAGCGAAATCACCGGTGAATTTACCTCCGATGATTTGTTAGGGCGCATTTTCTCGAGTTTCTGTATTGGTAAGTGATTAAGATAAATAAAAAACCATTTTCCTGACATCGGGAAAATGGTTCTAGCCCACAGACATTGCATGTAAATTCATATAGGCGGTGAGTGAATACTGGTTAGTCTATCACCCTACTCGGATGGGTAAACACGGTGGCTTTACCTTGGCGGCAGAAACCGACCAGCGTTAAATTGGCTTTTTCGGCGACTTCAATCGCCAATGATGTTGCGGCTGAAACCGCAAATAAAATTTCCGCACCGCAGCTTGCGGCTTTTTGTACCATCTCATAACTTGCGCGACTAGACACTAAAATAGCGCCTTGCTGCCAATCAGAACGGCTTTTCATTCCCAGTAGCTTGTCTAGCGCAACATGGCGGCCCACATCTTCACATCCGCCCACTAGGCGACCTTCAGGTGAGATCCACGCAGCGGCATGAGTACAACCGGTTAATGCGCCAATTTCTTGAACTGTCTTCAATTCTTGTAGAGCGTTATCGAGATAAGATAATGAGAATGTTTGAGTGAATGGCAGCGGAGTGATAGGCTTAAATATCTCATCGAGCTGTTCTGTACCACAAATACCGCAGCCAGTTCGCCCAGTCAGATTACGACGACGCTCTTTGAGCGCCATAAAACGGCGGCTTGATAACTCAATATGAACTTCAATGCCTCGGTGACAACCTTGCGCAATATCAATTCCGCGAATTTCATCACGGGATTGTATTATCCCTTCTGATAATGAAAATCCGACAGCAAAATCTTCCAGATCTTTGGGTGTCGCCATCATTACCACATGAGATATCCCGTTATAAACGAGAGCGACAGGGACTTCCTCCGCAACGAAATCATTAACCAGTGAACCGAGGTTATTTTTTTGTTGCACGATTGTGGATTGAACGCCGATCATTTTAGATAATTTAGGGTTATTTGTAGTATTTGTTTCATACATTAGATGAATTCCTATCACTAATGATACATAATATTCGATATGGGTAAAAAGAATTTACACCATTGATCAGGCAATGAACCTGAATACGTAAGGAAGACGTTGAATAAGAACAGTTTACCTCAAATTTTGTGACGAAGTTAGGTAAACATGAGCAATGTATATGAGGAGATCCCCCATGCAAGTCAGCAGAAGGCAGTTCTTTAAGATCTGCGCTGGCGGTATGGCAGGTACAACGGCAGCAGCGCTGGGTTTTGCTCCAGCAACTGCATTAGCCTCTACACGCCAGTATAAACTACTGCGTGCAAAAGAGACTCGAAATACCTGTACCTACTGTTCTGTCGGCTGTGGGCTGTTAATGTACAGCCTAGGTGATGGCGCGAAGAATGCGAAAGAAAGCATTTTTCATATCGAAGGGGACCCGGATCATCCGGTAAACCGTGGTGCACTTTGTCCTAAAGGTGCAGGATTAATCGACTTTATCCACAGTGAGAGTCGACTCAAGTATCCAGAAGTTCGCGAACCAGGCACTAATGAATGGAAACGCATCACTTGGAACGACGCGTTTGATCGCATCGCCAAGTTAATGAAAGAAGACCGTGATGCAAACTTCATTAAACAGAATAAAGATGGTGTAACGGTCAACCGTTGGTTAACCACCGGTATGCTGTGTGCATCAGCGGCAAGTAACGAAACAGGTTTTGTAACCCAAAAATTTAGTCGCGCCCTCGGCATGCTTGCCGTGGATAACCAAGCGCGTGTCTGACACGGACCAACGGTAGCAAGTCTTGCTCCAACATTTGGTCGCGGTGCGATGACCAACCACTGGGTTGACATTAAAAACGCAAACCTGATCGTCGTTATGGGCGGTAATGCGGCAGAAGCGCATCCAGTCGGTTTCCGCTGGGCGATGGAAGCGAAAATCCACAATAAAGCAAAATTAATCGTTATCGATCCACGCTTTACCCGTACTGCGGCTGTGGCGGATTTTTACACGCCTATCCGTTCAGGTACCGATATTGCCTTCCTGTCAGGTGTTATCAAATACTTGCTGGATAACGAAAAAATTCAACGTGAATACGTTGAGGCGTACACCAACGCCAGCTTAGTTATTCGTGAAGACTTCGGTTTTGATGACGGTCTGTTCACCGGTTACGATGCAGAAAAACGTCAATATGACAAAACCACGTGGAACTACGAGATGGATGAGAACGGCTTAGCGCTGCGCGATCCGACTCTGAAAAACCCACGTTGTGTTCTGAACCTATTGAAAGAGCACGTGAGCCGTTATACCCCAGAAGTGGTTAACAACATCTGTGGTACGCCAATCAAAGACTTCTTGCAAGTCTGTGAATACATTGCAGAAACTAGCGCGAAAGACAAAACAGCGTCCTTCTTATATGCGCTGGGTTGGACTCAACATACCGTTGGTGCGCAGAACATTCGTACCATGGCGATGATCCAGTTACTGCTTGGTAACATGGGTATGTTAGGTGGTGGTGTGAACGCACTGCGTGGACACTCCAACATCCAAGGTCTGACTGACTTAGGTCTGTTATCTCAGAGCTTACCGGGTTACCTGACATTACCATCAGAAAAACAAACAACCTTAGAAAGCTATTTAGCGGCGAATACACCAAAAGCGACCGTTGCTGGTCAGGTGAACTATTGGGGCAACTACCCTAAATTCTTCGTCAGTTTAATGAAGACTTTCTATGGCGATAAAGCGCAGAAAGAGAATAACTGGGGCTTCGACCTGTTACCTAAGTGGGATCAGGGCTACGACGTTCTACGTTATTTTGAAATGATGGATAAGGGCGAAGTTAACGGCTATATCTGCCAAGGCTTTAACCCATTAGCCTCATTCCCGAACAAGAACAAAGTCTCGAAATCGCTTTCTAAGCTGAAGTTCTTAATTACTATCGACCCGCTGAACACAGAAACTGCAAACTTCTGGCAAAATCACGGCGAAATGAACGATGTGAAACCGGAAGAGATTCAAACCACCGTGTTCCGTCTGCCATCTTGCTGTTTCGCTGAAGAAAACGGTTCAATTGTTAACTCAGCACGTTGGTTACAGTGGCACTGGAAAGGTGCAGACGCCCCAGGTGAAGCTATCAGTGATGGTGAAATCCTGTCAGGTATCTACCATCGCCTGCGTCAAATGTATGAAACTGAAGGCGGCGCAGTACCTGAACAGGTTCTGAGCATGACTTGGGATTACCTCGACCGCGATAATCCAACGCCGGAAGAAGTGGCTCAAGAAAGCAACGGTTACGCATTAGAAGACCTGAAAGATGCTGACGGCAACGTGATTGTGAAAAAAGGCGAACTGCTTAGTTCGTTTGCGCAATTACGTGATGACGGTACGACGGCTAGTGGTTGCTGGATCTTCTCTGGTAGCTGGACGCCGAAAGGTAACCAAATGGCTAACCGTGATAACTCCGACCCAACGGGTCTGGGTAACACATTAGGTTGGGCATGGGCATGGCCACTGAACCGCCGCGTGATTTATAACCGTGCATCGGCTGACCCAATGGGTAAACCATGGGATCCGAAGCGCCAAATCCTTGAGTGGAATGGTAGCAAGTGGGTAGGTATGGATATTCCAGACTACAGCACTGCAGCCCCAGGAAGCGGTGTCGGTCCATTTATCATGCAGCCTGAAGGGATGGGTCGTTTATTTGCACTGGATAAGATGGCAGAAGGTCCATTCCCAGAGCATTACGAACCAATCGAAACGCCGCTGGATACTAACCCGCTGCATCCAAATGTGGTGTCAAACCCTGCTGCTCGTGTGTTTAAAGACGACTGGGCGCAAATGGGTAAAGCGACTGAGTTCCCATACGTGGGTACCACTTACCGCTTAACTGAGCACTTCCACTATTGGACGAAGCATGCGCTGTTAAATGCCATTATCCAACCTCAACAGTTCATTGAAATTGGTGAACGTTTAGCGAAAGAAAAAGGCATCGAGCAAGGCGATACGGTTAAGGTCAGTTCTAAACGTGGTTACATCAAAGCGAAAGCCGTGGTCACTAAACGTATTAAAACTCTGCAAGTGGATGGAAAAGATATCGATACCATCGGTATTCCAATTCACTGGGGCTTTGAAGGTGTTGCAGTGAAGGGCTTTATCACCAACACATTAACGCCATATGTGGGTGATGCGAATACTCAGACGCCGGAATTTAAATCATTCCTTGTCAACGTGGAAAAGGTGTAAGGAGATAAATTATGTCAATGCAATCTCAGGACATTATTCGTCGCTCGGCCACCAATTCCCTGACGCCCGCACCTCAGGTGCGGGACTATAAGGAAGAAGTTGCAAAGCTGATTGACGTCACAACCTGTATCGGCTGTAAAGCGTGTCAGGTTGCGTGTTCCGAATGGAACGATATCCGCGACAAAATCGGAACAAACGTTGGGGTGTATGACAACCCAACGGATTTAACCGCTAAGTCATGGACAGTAATGCGCTTCTCTGAAGTGGAAGAGAACGATAAATTTGAATGGCTGATCCGTAAAGATGGCTGTATGCACTGTGCTGATCCGGGCTGCCTGAAAGCATGCCCATCAGAAGGCGCAATCGTCCAGTATAAAAACGGTATCGTGGATTTCCAATCTGAACACTGTATCGGTTGTGGTTACTGTATCGCGGGTTGCCCGTTCAACGTGCCACGCATAAACAAAGAAGACAACCGCGCATACAAATGTACGCTGTGTGTCGACCGTGTTGAAGTCGGTCAAGAGCCTGCTTGTGTGAAAACATGTCCAACTGGCGCTATCCATTTTGGTAGCAAAGAAGACATGATTGGCATGGCTGGCGAGCGTGTTGAAGAGCTGAAAACTCGTGGTTATGCAAACGCAGGTTTATACGATCCACAAGGTGTGGGCGGTACGCACGTTATGTATGTATTGCACCATGCAGATAAGCCGCAGTTGTATCACGGATTACCAGAAAACCCGACCATCAGCCCAACAGTTACCTTCTGGAAAGGTATCTGGAAGCCGATTGCTGCGGTTGGTTTTGCGGCAACATTTGCGGCGGCAATTTTCCACTATGTGGGAATTGGTCCAAACCGCGTCTCCAAGAAAGATGAAGAAGAGGCTCTAGAAGATTTGCATAACGCAATGTCGTCTGACACTTCGAAATCAAAAGAAGGGGAGGATCAGAAATGATGCCAGATGATAACGACAAAATTATTCGCCACAAACCGATTGAAAGGATTAATCACTGGGCGGTTGTGATTTGCTTCTTGTTCACGGCTATCAGCGGGCTGGGCTTTTTCTTCCCATCGCTGAACTGGTTTATGAACATTTTAGGCACGCCACAACTGTCTCGAATTTTGCATCCATTTGTGGGGACGGCGATGTTCTTGCTGTTCGTCTTTATGTTCTTCCGTTATTTCCACCATAACTTCATTAATAAAGAAGATATCAAGTGGGGGAAAAATATCGGTAAGGTACTGAAAAACGAAGAAGCTGGCGACGTAGGCCAATATAACCTCGGTCAGAAAGGGGTGTATTGGGTGGTCACTATCTGCTTACTGGCATTGGTTGTCACTGGCGTGATTATGTGGCGCCCATTCTTCGCGGACTATTTCCCAATCCCAGTGTACCGTGCAGCGATTCTTATTCACTCGCTGTCAGCCATTGGCTTGATCCTGATGATTGTTGTGCATGCGTATGCGGCAATTTGGGTCAAAGGCTCTGTGCGTGCGATGGTTGAAGGTTGGGTAACACGTGGTTGGGCGAGAAAGCACCACCCACGTTGGTACCGCGAGCTAGTTGCTAAAGAGAAACAGCAACAAGAGCAGCAAGAGAAAAACTAAGTGTTTTTCTCTCGATGAATCAAGCCCACAACATTGGTTGTGGGCTTTTTTTATCACTAAAATAGATAGTGCTAATCACGGATTGTGAAGCTGTAAATTAGCGCACATCCCAAGAGAACTAATACGGCAGAAAACCCGACATATTGGTAATTCACCGATAAAACCCCGCCCGCTAATCCCCCCGTAATAAAAGAGAGTACAGCCAAGAGTAAAACTTTTTTGCTACTGTCCCCGGGCACATTTTTCAAAAAGGCATTAATGCAGGATGTGGTCATGCCGGTGACATAGGTGGAGTGGATCCCAACTGTTCCTGCCTTATTAAAATAACCATTTTGAATTCCCATTGATAAGCTGATCAGCAAAATGGCTAAATCAGGTGAATACAAAGGCTGGATGAAAAAATAAATAGTGAAAACACCACTAAATATTAAAAATACCAGACCTAGAACAAAGCGGTATAACACGATTGCGCTATGCTTGAGCCGAATCCAAGAACCCAAAAATGTTCCTGCAAAAAATCCTAATATGGAAATTGCAGAGAGTAGCAACATGCCAATATTCATTTTGGCGAGGTAAATCATACTTAAAATGCTATTTCCCGTCAGATGGCCAGTAAATACCTCAAAGATGACAAATGAGCAGGCATCGACAAATCCGCCAATAAAGGCAAGCAATAAAAAGAAGGGTGTGTGAGACTTCGCTTCGAAGTGAAATAATGACGTCATATTGTTGCCCTTTATGATGCGGATAGAGAGCACACTATTATATGTGCCAATTGGATTAACATCATGGAAATAACAGTAGTTATATCAAATAAAAATGCCCTAATACCAATTTGTTATTTCCACATACAAACCAGGGTTAACAACGGTGAATATTCGGAGGGCTAGAGTAGCCTATCAGCGACTTTTGTTTTATCCTGACGGGTAAAACGGCAAGACTTGCTGGTTAATCGAATATTTTCTTAGAGGCTTGCGGGGAAATGCGAATAGGCAATTTCTCGGGGTAAGTTGTTATAAAAAATATAAAAGAGAGAGAGCAATGGGTATTCGTATCGTCCCGAAAGAAGAATTAGGTCAAGAGAGATTAAAAGAGAAAGGCATCGGTTTTATTCCGCCTGTTTTATTCCCGAATTTAAAAAGCCTTTATCAACGTCGCGCAGAAAGATTAAAAGAGTTAGGCGTTGGTGAACATCCTTTTGCAGATTATCTGAACTTCGCTGCGGAAGTGGCAACGGCACAAAATAATGCGCAACATGACAATCCATTAGAGATGGATATGGAAGCGGTTTTAGCGCGTTCAATGGCAACGAATACTGCACCATTAGATGCAAAAACATTCCCACGCACGGATCACTGGCACAAATTATTACGTTCAATCATCGCCGAATTGATGCCGATCGTGCCAGATTCTGTCCGTACTGCCTTGGAAAACTTAGAAAAAGCATCAGAAGCTGAACTCGAAGAGATGGCAACTGCGCTGTTAAACGAACAGTTTGAAAAAGTCCCTGCGGATAAATCTATGTTCATTTGGGCGGCATTGTCTGTCTATTGGGCACAAATGGCGGCCAATATTCCAGGTAAAGCTCGCGCAGAACACGGAGATCACCGTCATTACTGCCCAGTGTGCAACAGCATGCCTGTTTCTAGCATTGTACAAATTGGGACTAGTCAAGGCTTACGCTATTTGCACTGCACACTGTGTGAAACAGAGTGGCACATGGTTCGTGTGAAATGCAGTAACTGCGAACAAACTCGTGACCTGAATTACTGGTCTCTGGATGATGAAAATGCGGCAGTGAAAGCAGAAAGTTGCGGTGACTGTGGTAGCTATCTGAAAGTCTTATACCAAGAGAAAGAAGCCAAAGTGGAAGCGGTAGCGGATGATTTAGCTTCGATCATTTTAGATGCACGTATGGAAGAAGAAGGTTTTGCTCGTAGCAGCATTAACCCGTTCTTATTCCCTGGCGAAAAATAATCTGTTAGCTGCACAGTAAGAAAGAGAAGAGTGACTATGGATGAATCAAATGTCGCGCTATACCGCCAGCTACCTGCCATCGATAAGCTTTTGCAATTCGATGAAGCGCAGGTGTTGGTAGAGAAATCGGGTCTGCATTGGGTTACGGAATGTCTTCGTGAAATGCAGGAACAAGCGCGAGCATCTATCGCACAAGACGGATGCTTACCGGATTGGCACGGTGATTGGTTAGCAGAACTTTCTGTTCGCCATGATGAATTGCAACACAGCGCGTTAAAAAACGTCTTTAATTTGACTGGGACTGTGTTGCACACCAATCTAGGACGTGCGGTGATGTCCAACACCGCCATCCATGCGGTCTCGCAAGTGATGAGCTCGCCAGTCACTTTAGAATATTCTCTTGATGGTGCAACGCGAGGGCATCGTGACCGTGCTATTGCTGACTTACTGTGCCAACTAACAGGGGCAGAAGATGCTTGTATTGTGAATAACAATGCGGCGGCGGTTTTACTGTTATTAGCCACGGTAGCTCCGCAGCGTGAGGTGATTGTCTCTCGCGGTGAGCTGGTGGAAATTGGGGGCGCATTCCGCGTTCCCGATGTGATGGCTCAGGCAGGCTGTAAATTGGTTGAAGTGGGTACCACGAACCGAACCCATTTACGGGATTATGAAAATGCCATTAATGACCAAACTGGGTTGTTAATGAAGGTGCATACCAGTAACTACAGTATTGAAGGCTTTACCGCGGAAGTTGAAGGGGAAGAGCTAGCTGTTTTAGGGCAAAAATACCAATTACCAACGGCGATTGATTTAGGCAGTGGGTCGATGATTGATATGACCGCGTATGGATTGCCTGCGGAGCCGATGCCACAAGCGTATTTATCTCAAGGCATTGATTTAGTCTCTATTTCAGGAGACAAACTGCTGGGAGGGCCTCAAGCGGGGATCATTCTCGGTAAGAAAAAATGGATTGATGCCATTCAAAAACACCCCTTAAAACGTGCCCTTCGCGTAGATAAAATGGTGCTTGCTGCGTTAGAAGCGACGCTAAAACTCTATTTAACCCCTGAAAAACTTACCACTGAACTGCCGACATTACGCTGGCTAACACGTTCCCAAGAAGAAATTAGGCAGAGTGCCGAAAATATCCTCGTGAAGCTGCAAGCTTATTATGGGGATCGTTTCTTTGTCGAGGCTGAGCCTTGTTTATCACAAATTGGTAGCGGCTCTCTTCCTGTTGACCGATTACCCAGCTATGCGATTACATTCGCGCCTCTTGATGGAAAAGGCGGTAATTTAGAGCGTCTTGCCAACCGTTGGCGTCAATTACCTCAGCCTGTGATCGGACGTTTAAAAGAGGGCAAATTGTGGCTAGACCTACGTTGTCTTGAGGATGAACACGAGTTAGTGCAGGCGTTATTGTCATGATTTTTGCGACAGCCGGTCATGTTGACCATGGTAAAACATCGTTAATTCAAGCGCTGACAGGCGTGAACACCGCGCATCTTCCAGAAGAGAAGAAACGCGGAATGACCATCGACCTTGGCTATGCGTATTGGCCGCAATCTGACGGTAGCTCAATCGGTTTTATTGATGTTCCCGGACATGAAAAATTTCTCGCGAACATGTTGGCGGGGATCGGTGGGGTTAATCATGCCCTACTGGTGGTGGCGTGCGACGATGGAATAATGGCGCAAACCCTTGAGCATTTGTCGATTTTACGGCTTGCGGGTTGCCAAGATGTCTCGGTGATTTTAACCAAAGCCGACCGTGTTGATGAGTCGAGAGTGGCAGAGGTCACTCAGCAGGTTCACGCGGAACTGCGTCGCCAAGGCTGGTTGAATGCGCCACTATTTATCACTTCAGCAAGTACAGGGCTTGGCATTGATGCACTGCGTCAATACTTACAGCAACTGCACCAACAACATAATTCTTCTACTAACCTGCAACAGCGCTTTCGTTTAGCCATCGACCGTATTTTCCATGTGAAAGGGGCGGGGATTGTAGTCACAGGAACGGCGCTAGCGGGTAAAGTGAATGTGGGTGAATCCTTATGGGTGACGGGGGCGGATACTCCAGTCCGTATTCGTGGGATTCATCGCCAAAACCAAGTGGCTGAGTTTGCTCAAGCAGGGGATCGCGTCGCGCTTAACTTAACGGGGAATATCGATAAAGAGTCGATAACCCGTGGTGATTGGCTGCTGGCCGAGCAACCTGCTTTTATCGCCTCTCGGGTGATAGTGGAACTGACTTGTGATGCGCCACTTAAACATTGGCAACCCGTGCATTTATACCACGGTGCAAGTCACATTACAGGGCGAGTCTCTTTGCTGACAGAATCGGGCGAAACACCAATGTTGGCAGAGCTGATTTTAGATACGCCACTGTGGCTGGTGGATAATGACAGATTAATTATTCGCGATATTAGTGCGCGGCAAACCCTTGCTGGTGCGCGAGTGATCCGCTTAGTGTCTCCGCGTCGTGGTAAGAGACAACCTGAGTTTCTGGATTGGCTATCCCGTTTATGTGCAACGGATGATGAGCTGGCGCAGCTTAACCTACAGTTACCCAGCGGTGAGCTAGACTTAAACAGTTACGGTTGGTCGCGCCAGTTAACTCAGTCGGCATTAGATTCCTTGTTGGAACAAGTTGATATTGTCCGTGTCGGCGATGTCGTACTTTCTGCGTTTAAAGCGCAGGTTGCCAAAGATAAGCTGACCCAATCCCTCGAAAACTTCAATGAAGTTCATAGCGACCAGATTGGTGTCGGTAAAGCGCGATTGAAACGAATGGCGCTGCCTACGATGGATGAAACCTTGGTATTCAAATTGATTAATGATTTGATTGCCGAGGGGGTGATTAAGCAGACTCGTGGCTGGTTGCATATGCCGCAGCATGGGTTAGTGTTTGATGCCAAGCAGCAAGGTATTTGGCAACAAGTGGAAGGGCTGTTCTCGCATCCTGAAGCTCGTTGGGTACGCGATATTGCCGTAGAAACAGGTCACGATGAAGATACTATTCGCCGTATACTGAAAAAAGCTGCACAAATGGGGATGATCGTAGCGATTGTGCGCGATAGGTATTATAGCAGCGAACAGATCCGCCAATTTGCCCAAATTATTTCACGTCATTGTGCTGATCACGAGGTGATTTTTGCCGCTGATTTTCGTAATGAACTGGGTATTGGTCGTAAACTTGCGATTCAAATTCTCGAGTTCTTTGATAAAAGTGGCTTTACTCGTCGTAAAGAAGATGGGCATTATTTACGAGACAAAGGCATTTTTGTTGAATAAATTGTAGGGTTTTCGCCATTATAATGTTGGCAGTTTTGTTAACCTTGATACCTTTTTGTGAATTGTGGAAGTCAAATGAATAAAAAACTAATTGCGAGTATTTATCTGGCGCTGATTTTTATTGGCTCGCTGTTTTTAGTCTTTGAAAAAAGTGGCGTTATCTATCCAGGTCTGATTTCCATTTGTGTTTACGCTGTCATATTCGGTGTTTTATTTACAGTCACTGCTCGTTGGGTTTTCTCTGCAATTATTACGAGTACCCTGTTTATTATCATCAAAATCTTTAATCAGTTAAAAGTTCACTATTATAAAGAGCAACTTTTCTTCACTGATATTAATTTGATGACGGATACCTCCAACTTAGGGACATTAGGTCACTATTGGTTGGCGGGCGTGGCGGTACTTGCGTTATTTATTCTGCTTATCATCAACGGTGTGATCAGTTGGCGCTTATCGACACCATGTAAACGCAAGATATCACGTGTGGTTAGTGTGCTCATGGTTATCGTTGGTTACTTTGGGGCGGATTGGGCAAGTACGCATTACTTTGATAAATGGTCACAAATGTTGCCGAAAGGTCGTGGTACAGTGACTAACTTGGTGATGTCTGCACAGAATGCGAAATACAAATCACCGCATTTTGTGGGTGATGCGAGCTATTTTGAACAAAAAGCGGCGAATGTTTCTTTGGCGAAGAATGAACAAACCGAAAAGCCTGACATTCTGCTGTTGTTACAAGAATCCACGGTTGATCCAAAAGTTTATGATTTACCTGCTGGGACTAAACTGCCAGAGTTATTTATGTTCCAGCAAGATGCCAATATGATTGCACATAGTCCGATGCGCGTACAAACCTTCGGTGGTGGAACATGGTTATCTGAATTTTCTGCATTAACGGGGTTAAATAGCGATGATTTCGGGGCACAAAAAAGCGGTGTGTTCTATTTTGTGGTCGACCATTTAAATAACAGCTTATTTAAAGAGATGAAAGCCAACGGTTATTACACGGTTGTCCTGACGCCGTTTAATAAAGGGGCTTATCATTCTGGTCACGCTTATGAAACGATGGGCGTTGACCGTATCATTCAGCCTCAAGAGTTAGGTTATCCAGGCAAGTTGCAAGATAATTTATGGACGATCAGCACGGAAGATATGCTGAAGTACGTGAAAGAAATTTTGGCAACAGAAACGGACAAGCCCGTCTTTATTTTTGCATTAACCATGTATGAACACGGACCTTATAAAGAAGGTCACAGTGATGACTATGGAATTAAAGATAAGCTAGATAATAAAGATTCCGCAGGCGAATTTAGCCATTATATGGAAAAAATCGTCCATTCTGATGCGGCCATTCGTGATTTCGTTTCGTTTATGGAAAAGCGTCAGCGCCCACTGATGTTCCTCTATTTTGGTGACCATCAACCGGGGATCAGTTTGGACAAATATAAGTCCACATTATCGTCTCCTGCTTATGCGACACAGTTTACCCTAAGAGATAATCTCAAAGCGGGTACCGCAATTAAAACAGGTGAGTTAACGGACATTTCATTCCTTGGTGGAATGTTATTGGAACGCGCAAATTTGAAAGTTTCGCCGTTCTATGAAGCGAATATTAAGATGCGCCATTTATGCGACGGTAAACTGAATGACTGTGAAGATAAGCAGTTACTCGATGGTTATCGCCACTATGTTTATCATGTGCTCGGTGTCGCCAATAAAGATGAGACCAAGTAGTTTATCTCTAATTAGTGCTAGAATGTTGATAAACCATCATTTAATAACGTAAGAAGATAACGAATATGAAATATTTGGTCACGGGAAGTGCCGGGTTTATTGGTTTTAGATTGTGTCAAAGACTGTTAGAAAGTGGGCATGAAGTTATCGGTATCGATAATATGAACGCCTATTATGATCAGGGATTGAAACAGTCTCGACTGCATATTCTTGAACAATATCCGCAGTTCCGGTTTATTCCTCTTGATATCACTGACCGCGAAAAAGTGCTGGTGCTGTGTACTCAAGAGAATTTTGACCGCGTTATCCATCTTGCCGCACAGGCAGGGGTGCGTTACTCATTACAAAACCCATTTGCCTATGCTGACAGTAACTTGAATGGGCATTTGGCGATTTTAGAAGGTTGCCGCCAAGCGAAAGTGAAACACTTGGTGTATGCCTCTTCGAGTTCAGTGTATGGCGTGACCGATAAAATGCCATTCACCACCGACATGTCCACCGATCACCCTATCTCATTGTACGCTGCGACCAAAAAAGCCAATGAGTTAATGGCGCACTCTTATTCGCATCTTTATCAGCTCCCGACGACAGGCTTACGCTTTTTCACTGTGTATGGTCCGTGGGGACGCCCTGATATGGCACTGTTTAAATTCACCAAAGCTATCTTAGCGGGTGAACCTATCGATGTTTATAATAACGGCGATCTGAGCCGTGATTTCACTTTCATTGATGATATTGTCGAAGGTGTTATCCGTGTTTCAGATATAATCCCGCAAGCAGACCCGCAAAATCGCTCAGATTCGCCAGCGCAAAGCAGTGCACCTTACCGGATTTATAATATTGGTAATGGGCAGCCTGTGAAGCTGATTGATTTTATTTCTGCATTGGAAAATGCGTTAGGAAAAGAAGCCATTAAGAACTTCTTACCGATGCAAGCGGGAGATGTTTACACGACATGGGCAGACACCGAAGACCTGTTTAACGTCACCGGTTATCGCCCACAAGTTTCTATTGAACAGGGTGTTCAGGCGTTTGTTGATTGGTACAAGTCGTATTATCACCGTTAATATCGGTCATCAATACGATTTACCATCAATATAGTTTACCACCTGAAATATCCGCAGAAGGATTTGAGAGGCAAGTTTGAAAATAGCAATCGCAGGTACCGGCTACGTCGGTCTGTCTAACGCCATGTTACTGTCCCAACACCATGAAGTGGTGGCGGTGGATATCATTCCTGAAAAAGTGGCGATGCTTAACAATAAGCAATCCCCAATTATCGATACCGAAATCGAACAGTTTCTCACGGAAAAACAACTCAATTTCCGTGCAACCGAAGATAAAGTCGAAGCCTATACGGGTGCGCAATACGTGATTGTGGCGACCCCGACAGACTACGACCCAAAAACGAACTACTTCAACACCAATTCAGTGGAATCCGTCATTCATGATGTGAACAAACTGAACCCGGAAGCGACCATTATCGTCAAATCCACCATTCCAGTGGGCTTTACGGAGCGTCTGCGTGAAGAGTTTGGCTACACCAACGTGATTTTCTCCCCAGAATTCTTACGTGAAGGTCGTGCGCTGTGGGATAACCTATACCCATCCCGTATCGTGGTGGGTGAGCGCTCAGAACGCGCACAGATTTTCGCTGACTTATTGTTAGAAGGCGCGATTAAAAAAGATGTGCCGGTGCTGTTTACTGACGGGACTGAAGCCGAAGCAGTAAAACTGTTCGCCAACACCTTCTTAGCGATGCGTGTGGCGTACTTCAACGAATTAGACACTTACGCAGAAAGCCGTGGCTTAAATGCGCGTCAAATCATTGAAGGCGTCTCTTTAGACCCACGTATCGGCAGCCACTACAATAACCCATCATTCGGTTATGGCGGCTACTGCTTACCGAAAGACACCAAGCAGTTGTTGGCGAACTACGACGATGTGCCAAATAACCTGATTAACGCGATTGTCGAATCTAACCGCACGCGTAAAGACTTTATCTCGGATGCGATTATTGCCAAAGCGCCGCGTAAAGTCGGTGTGTATCGCTTAGTGATGAAAGCGGGCTCTGATAACTTCCGTGCCTCTGCCGTACAAGGTGTGATGAAGCGTATCAAAGCGAAAGGGATTGAGGTGGTGGTTTACGAACCAGTACTGAAAGAAGAGGAATTCTTCCGTTCGAAAGTTATTCGTGATTTAGAAGCCTTCAAAGCAGAAAGCGACATTATTCTGGCAAACCGTATGGTACCTGAACTGGATGATGTGGCGGATAAAGTCTATACCCGCGATCTGTTTGGTAATGACTAAGATTAAAATAGTCAGCGGTGATTTATAATGAAAATGCCCCACAGGTTGGGGCATTTTTTATTTGTATCCGTCGTCATTCAGATAGATAGCTTTCCATCACCATCCCACCTGCACCTTGAGCGACGATTTCATAAGAATCATTAGCTGGGTAAATACGCGGTTTGATATGCGGGAAAATCGACAGTTTTTGCTCAATGGATTTTTTGGTCATCTCAAAGAAATGGTTTTTTGGCGTGAGTGTTCCGCCGCAAACCACCACATCCGCTTGAGTAATTAATACCGCGTTGGCAATCGCGATACCGTAGTAATAAGCAGCTTCTTCTAAGGCTTTAAGACACACCTCATCATTTTGGGCAAGCGCCTGAAAAATCGTGTGATAGTTAATTTCATCTTCAGATTTGACGAGTTGGTTAATGACCGAGGGTTTGCCAAGTCTTAAATGCTGAATCACGCGAGACTTAATGGCGTGCAATGAACTGTACTGTTTTAAACAGCCAAACGAGCCGCACTCACAACGCTGACCATTGATATCGATAGTCGTGTGTCCAAAAGCTTGAGCGGTGCTTATCGGCGTTGGGGCATATTGGTTATTGATAATGGTCGAGCTGCGAATGTCGGTGTCGCAAGTGGTGAGTAAGAACCGTTGGCTATCAGAGGCGTAGCGTAAACGGTACTCCGCAAAGGCCGCGAAGCTGATGCCACTTCCTAGCAGAACAAAGCAGGGAACACGCTGGGTAATGTATTGATATAGCGCCTGAATTCGTGCGCTGTAGTCAGAGTAAGGCACTTTATCGCGTTCTAAAATATGGTCGATGGCAATGCCGATACCCAGTATTTTTTGAGTATCTAACTGATGCTCAGCAAGTAGGTCATCGACGTTGTCCAATAGATGGTCGAGCATATTTTCGGCGGTTTCGAGGTGCTCATACTTGATTTTGACTTTGCCAAGAATGTCTAACTTCAGATTTTGCAGAACAATCGTAGAGTAGATATCACTCATCTCAATGCCAATTAAATAGCCATCAGCTGGATTGACGCTGTACAAAATGGGTTTGCGTCCTCCTGTTGATTCCCCAAGTTCTGAAGTGGAGAGTAATTGGCATTTGCTCAGTTCATCGAGGAGCCTAGCACAGGTCGCGGGTTTCATATTCGCGAGGGAGGTTAGCGCCTCCGCCCGGATTGGTCCGTGGTTAAGGATCAGTCGATACAGCGTTTTGAGTTTTTGCGTTTTGGAATTTTTGGATGTGCGAAATTCGTTCAATAAACGGTGTAACAATTGTTCCCCTCCTATTTTCGCTAGTGGAATATCCAGCTATAAAGCTAATCATTCAAGATTAACAGATTCACATGGCGAGTACTTTAACAGATATCATGTTTATCAACATTTTCTCAAAATGAGATTAAGATCGCTGTTAGATTTTCTAATTACGTTATTATCCCAATCATCTTCTTTATTTGATTTGATTGCGGAGCGCATTATGCACAACACCAAAGATATCTTAGAAAGCTTAAGTTTTATCCAATCTCGTACGGATATGAAGCCTACTGTTGGGATCATTTTAGGGTCTGGATTAGGCCCATTTGCTGATACGTTAGAAAATGCGGTGCATATTCCTTATAGCGAAGTACCCCATTTTGCGAAGTCTGAGGCAGTAGGTCACGCGAACGAGTTAGTGATCGGGACGATTGCAGGCAAAACTGTGGTGGCGATGAAAGGTCGTTTCCACTATTACGAAGGTTTTTCGCTGGATCAAGTGACATTCCCTGTGCGTTTAATGAAAGCGCTGGGTGTGGAAAAATTGATCATTACCAACGCCTGTGGTGCGGTGAATACGGACTTTAACCCGGGCGACCTGATGGTTATCACTGATCATATTAACCTGACGGCGAATAACCCATTAATGGGGCCAAATAATCCAGAGCTGGGCGTACGTTTCCTTGATGTCAGCGAAGTGTACAACAAAGAGCTGCGCCAAACGATTTTGGATGTTGCGAAGGAGCAAGGCGTGTCTCTGCGCCAAGGCGTGTACGCATGGTGGACGGGACCAACTTATGAAACACCAGCCGAAATTCGCATGATCAGAACTCTCGGGGCTGATGCGGTGGGTATGTCGACAGTACCTGAAGCGCTGGTGGCTCACCATTCTCAGATTAAAACAGTCGGTATCTCCTGCCTGACCAACATGGCATGCGGCATTTTAGAACAGCCTTTAAGCCATGATGAAGTGATTGAAACGGCAGAAAAAGTGAAGGCAACCTTCTTAAAATTAGTGACGGGTGTGATTGAGCGCTTCTAACTTTTTATCAAGTTAAGCTTTTTATCAAATTAAGCTTTTTATCAAATTAATAGAAAGACAGTGCGGGAGCGGTTTTCCTTTGGGGCGTTATCGCCGAGCGGAGAATGTTACCCGCCAAATTCACTCCAAACGGAGCCTAGTATGAATATTAAGTCTCGTTTAAAGGTCATGCTTTTTCTACAATATTTTGTTTGGGGAAGTTGGCTGGTGACATTGGGTGCCTACATGATGAAAACCTTGGATTTTTCAGGGGCTGAAGTCGGTATGGTGTACAGCTCGAAAGGGATTGCCGCTATTTTGATGCCCGGATTAATCGGCATCATTGCGGATAAATATATCCCTGCAAACCGTCTGTATATGCTTTGCCATATTATTTGTGCCGGTTCGTTGTTTTACGCTGCGACGGTGGCGGATCCTTCAGTGATGTTCTGGGCAATGCTAATCAATGCAATGGCGTTTATGCCGACTATCGCCTTGTCGAACACCATTAGCTACTCATCGCTAAGTCAGTATCAGCTAGACTCTGTTGCCAATTTCCCGCCAATTCGTGTCTTTGGTACCGTAGGGTTTATTGCAGCGATGTGGAGTATTAGCTTACTGAAATTTGAGTTGAGCAGTATGCAGCTGTATGTGGCGGGAAGTTGCTCGTTGCTGCTCGCGATGTATTCCCTGACATTACCAAAAATGGCGGTAAATAAGCAGGCTATCACCACCAGTTGGATGAGCAAGCTTGGGTTAGATGCATTAGTCTTGTTCAAAAAGCCGATTATGGCGGTATTTTTCCTGTTTGCGATGCTACTGGGTGCGGTTCTGCAAATTACCAATACGTTTGGTAGCCCGTTCTTGCATGATTTTGCGCGTAATCCGCTGTATCAAGACAGTTTGATTGTTCAGTATCCGTCGATTTTGCTGTCAGTTTCCCAAATGGCGGAAGTGGCGTTTATTCTCGCTATCCCATTCTTTTTAAAGCGTTATGGTATTAAAACCGTCATGCTGCTCAGTATGTTGGCATGGACATTGCGATTCGGTTTCTTTGCCTTCGGTGACCCATCGACTATCGGTTTGATGTTCTTAATTATGTCGATGATTGTGTATGGCTGTGCGTTCGATTTCTTTAATATTTCCGGTTCTATTTTTATTGAGCAGGAAGTAGACCACCGTATGCGTGCTAGTGCTCAAGGATTGTTTATGACCATGGTGAATGGTGTGGGTGCCTATTTTGGGGCGATATTGAGCGGATTGGTCGTTGACTACTTTAGTGTGGACGGTGTGAAGGATTGGCAGTCAATCTGGCTGGTGTTCTCGTCCTACACCGTAATATTGGCCGTGATCTTCTACTTCTCTTTCCATTATAAGCACCAGCGTGAGAAACCGTTGGAAATGGCAAAAGCGGGTTAAGGTTGAGTTTGATTTAATAAAAAAGCCAGCAAATTCAGTGAATAAGCTGGCTTGAAGTTACTCTGAAAAGTGATTTTTATTCGATATTCTGAATCTGTTCGCGCATTTGCTCAATCAGCACTTTGAGTTCAACAGCAGAGTTAGTCACTTCACTATTAATAGATTTAGAGGCAAGAGTGTTTGATTCACGGTTAAATTCTTGCATCATGAAATCAAGACGACGACCGCTGGCTTCTTTTTTCTTCAGGATATTGCGCGTCTCTTTGACGTGAGCTTCTAGTCGGTCTAACTCTTCGGCGACATCAACACGCTGAGCCAGCAAAATAAGCTCTTGCTCTAAGCGGTTGTTATCCACTTGAATTTGAGCTTCGTCTAATTTGCTTTGCAGGCGGTCACGTTGCCATTGCAGGATTTCAGGCATATGTTGGCGAACTTTGGCAACTTCAACCAAAACACCATCCAGACGTTGCTCGATAAGGCTATGCAGCGCTGCACCTTCTGCTTCACGGCTTTGGATAAAGGCATCGATAGTTTCATCTAAGCCTGCCATTAGTTGTTCACTAATCGCGTCTAAATCTTGTTCACCCGCGGACATCACTCCTGGCCAACGTAAGATTTCTAACGGATTAATCTCACCTTCATGGCTGTAATTTTTTACCCAGTTCGCTGCGCTAATCAGCTGGCGAGCTAAATCTTCATTGAGCAGTAACTCACCACGGTGAGCACTATCTAAGTCAAAACGTAGGTTACATTCGACTTTACCACGTGTTAGACGGGAACGAAGGCGTTCACGGATAACTGGCTCTAAGCTGCGAAATTGCTCGGGTAAACGGATATAGGTTTCTAAATAACGCTGGTTTACGGAACGCAGCTCCCAAGCCGCATTCCCCCATTCACCCTTGATATCACGGCGGGCAAAAGCAGTCATACTACGGATCATAATTCGTTCCTATCATTCATTAAGATAACAGGATTATAGCGCTATGACGGATGACAGGATAGGCATTATCCGATTAACAACGTATAATACGTGCCAATTTGAGTTGATAACGGAGATAACACCATGCGCCCAGCAGGTAGATTAGCAGACCAGATGCGCCCAATAAAAATTACGCGCAATTATACAAAGCATGCGGAAGGCTCTGTTCTTATTGAGTTTGGCGACACTAAGGTGTTATGTAACGCGACTGTTGAAGAGGGTGTTCCTCGTTTCTTAAAAGGTCAGGGTCAAGGTTGGGTAACCGCAGAATATGGTATGTTACCTCGCGCAACAAACTCCCGTAACCAACGTGAAGCGGCAAAAGGGAAACAAACCGGTCGTACTATGGAAATTCAACGACTGATCGCACGTTCATTACGTGCGGCGGTTGACCTGAAAAAACTTGGCGAGCATACCATTACGTTGGACTGCGATGTTATCCAAGCGGATGGCGGTACACGTACTGCGGCGATTTCAGGCGCGTGTGTTGCATTGGTTGATGCACTGAACAACATGGTTGCTCAAGGTAAATTAGCGAAAAGCCCTCTGAAATCCATGGTTGCTGCGGTGTCTGTTGGTATCGTTAACCAAGAAGCGCTGTGTGACCTGGAGTATGTTGAAGATTCTGCTGCAGAAACGGATATGAACGTCGTGATGATGGATGATGGCCGAATGATTGAGGTACAAGGTACCGCAGAAGGCGAACCGTTCAGTCATGAAGAGCTTTTAGCTCTTCTAGCATTAGCGAAAACGGGGCTAGACACCATTTTCGAAGCTCAGCGAGAAGCGCTGAAATAGATTTATTATTAAATAGGCGGCTGAAAAGTCGCCTTTTTTATGCCCGCAGTTTATTGATGAAGTTGTTTACTGATGAAGATAAGCCGCGAAAGTCGTTTCAAAAAAAAACCAATACTAATTAATGAGGAGAATGACCAATGAAAGCCTATCAGCGCGATTTTATTGAACTTGCCATGAAAAAACAGGTACTGAAATTTGGTGAGTTTACGCTGAAATCAGGTCGTAAGAGTCCCTATTTCTTTAATGCGGGGCTGTTTAATACAGGGCGTGACTTGGCTCTTGTCGGTCGTTTTTATGCACAAGCGTTAAAAGAAAGTGCCATTGAGTGTGATGTGATTTTTGGTCCAGCCTATAAAGGTATTCCGATTGCGACCACAACCGCTGTCGCATTGGCAGAACATCACAATATTGATATGCCATACTGCTTTAATCGTAAAGAAGCGAAAGACCACGGGGAAGGCGGTACATTAGTGGGTAGCCCACTGCAAGGACGTGTTGTGGTTGTCGATGATGTGATTACGGCAGGTACGGCAATTCGTGAGTCGATGGAAATCATCAAACAGCAAAAAGCAACGTTGAGTGGCGTGTTGCTGTGTTTAGACCGCCAAGAAAAAGGGAAAGGTGAAATTTCTGCGGTGCAGGAAGTGGAACGTGACTATGGATGTAAAGTGTATTCGATCATCACAATGAGCGATTTAATTACATATTTAGCGGAAAAAGAAGATATGCAACAGCATCTTGCTGCGATGAAAGCGTATCGTGAGCAGTATGGAATTTAATTGAAAAAAAGCCCTCGCCCAATAATGGGCGGGGTGAGTAGTATAAATAAGCGGTTATTGTAACTGAGCCAAAATTAAAGGCCAGCGAGCTTCGAACTCTACCGTTGGACGGTAACGAAACTCAGAACGTACGAAGCGGGACAGCATACCTTCACAGAAGGCTAATAGTTGAGAAGCTAATAGTGATTCGTCATGGATAAAGCCTTGTCCATCACGAATTTTTTTCTCTTTTAATACTTGTCGCAGCTGTGATTCGATACGTTCGAATAATTGGTTAATGCGCCCTTGCAGCCTATCTTGCTCGAACATTAGCGCATGACCCGTCATTATACGCGTTAATCCAGGGTTTTTCTCTGAGAAACCTAAAATTAGCGCTAAAACCAGTTTAATTCGGACAAGTGTATCTTTTTCGTCCGTTAAAATCAGGTTGATGCGGGAAACAAGTGAATCTTCAATAAATTCAATTAAGCTGTCGAACATCTTCATTTTGCTTGGAAAATGACGATATAGCGCAGCTTCTGAAACACCAACTGTTGCAGCGAGTTTTGCCGTTGTAATACGCTGGCTGCCATCGCTACTTTCTAACATTAACGCAAGAGCCTGCAAAATCTCATCACGTCTGTTACGTTTTTGTATTGTATTCTCTGCCATGTCTGATAAGACCCCTGCTAAAACAGCAAGACAAACTATCCAAAATTTCGCTCTGAGTAAAGTCACACTCAGAATAAAACAGGTTTAAAATATGTAGAGATTATAATCAAATCTAATCCATTCACGAGGTACAAAAATACCGTACTGATTGTTTTTATTCATAAATATAGACGCTTGTAGGGCGCCTATATTCGGTATTTCAACGTGAATAGGTTCGACTTATTGTCGGCCCATTATTGGCGACCAGAATGACCGAAACCACCTTCACCGCGTTCACTCGCGTCAAAGTCATCCACAATATTGAATTGTGCCTGAACAACAGGAACAAAGACCATTTGTGCCATACGTTCACCCGGTTCAACGGTGAATGCTTTGTCGCTACGGTTCCATACTGACACCATCAGTTGGCCTTGGTAGTCTGAGTCGATTAAACCAACCAAGTTACCCAGTACTACACCATGCTTATGACCTAAACCTGAACGTGGCAGAATTACTGCGGCAAGTTGCTCGTCTGCAATATGGATAGCGAGACCCGTTGGGATCAATTCAGTCTGACCCGGTGCTAAATCGATAGGTGCATCAATACATGCACGTAAATCTAAACCCGCAGAGCCAGTGGTTGCGTAAGTTGGCAGTGGAAACTCGTTCCCAATACGGGCATCAAGAATTTTCAGATCGATCTTTTTCATAACGTTGGAGTATCTCGTCAAGTAAATGGTGGCTTAATTCAATTTTACTACTGTGTGGTAATCGAACATCACCGTTGGCATCAAATAGATGTAGTGCATTGTTATCACTATTAAAGCCATTATCCGCTAAGGAAACGTCATTCGCACAAATTAAATCAAGTTGCTTTTGTTGGCGCTTTTGTCGTGCATATTCTTCGACATTTTGGGTCTCTGCCGCGAAACCGACTACATAAGGGCGATTTTGCGTCAGTTTTCCTACACTTGCCACAATGTCAGGGTTTTGTACAAGGGTAATGGAAACTTCATTCCCTTGTTTCTTAATTTTATTCTCAGCGACGGTTTTAGCTCGGTAATCTGCAACCGCAGCACAGCCGATAAAAATATCTTGCTCAGTAATAGACTGGTGTACTTGTTCATACATCTCAAGGGCGCTCGTCACGTTAATGCGGTTTACACCATGCGGTGTTGCCAAATTAACAGGACCTGCTACTAGAGTGACCTTCGCTCCGCGTTCACTGGCAGCTTGCGCGATGGCAAAACCCATTTTCCCAGAACTATGATTACTGATAAAGCGTACAGGATCCAAATCTTCACGGGTTGGACCTGCCGTAACCATGATTGAAATCCCCTGTAGGTCTGAACGTGATTGCTGACCTAAACATGATTGAAAGTGCTGACCAGCCAATTTCACGATAGCTAATGGGTCAATCATACGCCCTGGCCCCACATCACCACATGCTTGGCTGCCTTCATCAGGACCCCAAATCATACACTGGCGTTGTTGCAGTCTGATTAAATTATCCTGTGTTGCTGCAGCGCGATACATTTGTTGATTCATCGCAGGCACGACGGCAATAGGCGCCGCAGATGCAAGACAAACGGTCGTAAGTAAATCATTCGCCATGCCAGCGCTTAATCGTGCGATTAAATCGGCAGTAGCTGGCGCTAAAATAATTATATCAGCCCATTTTGCCAATTCAATGTGACCCATTGCGGCCTCAGCGGCAGGGTCTAGCAAATCATCAGCGACCGGATAACCGGAAACGGCTTGCAAAGTAAGAGGTGTAATGAACGCTTTTGCCGCAGGTGTCATGACAACACGTACAGATGCCCCTTCATCACGCAGTCGGCGAGTGAGTTCAGGGATTTTATAAGCGGCTATTCCACCACTGATACCAAGAACAATTCGCTTACCTAATAATGAGTTAACTGAAGTTTGTTGAGTCATGGTCTCTGTCCGATTTGGTCAACATGGGGGGCATCTTACCATATCAATGAGCTTGGTGAGAGAGCCGATTTTGTATCCCGATGCTATTTTTGCGAAGCGCTACGCAAAGGCTAGTTTATATGATTGCCCTGTGTATGTTGGTTGACTACAAAGAGGGCAACGACGTGAAAGAGGATGAGTCGATGCACGAATACATGGAGCTTTTACCACGAGAAAAAATGTTGGCATATGGAGCTGCATCATTATCTGATGCAGAGTTATTAGCTATTTTCTTACGTACAGGAACACGAGGTGAACCCGTTTTACAACTTGCTCAGCGTTTACTTCATGAGTTTGGTTCACTCTATCTATTAGTGCAAGCTGACTACGCAAAGCTGATTGAATGCAAAGGCTTGGGGGCTTGTAAATTAAGTCAGTTGCAAGCCGCTAGCGAACTCGCAAGGCGTTGTTTTTCTGCGCAAGTGCTTTGTGATGACATCATGGATAACCCCAATACATTGAAATCGAGGTTGCTTGAATTGTTTTCAGGGCAGGAGCGAGAGGTTTTCATGGTGCTATTTTTGAATAACCAGCATCAGGTGATTTGCCAGGAAGAGATGTTTAAAGGCACTATCAATCGCGTTGAAGTGCATCCAAGAGAAATTATCCGGTTTGCCATGAAAATGAATGCCAGAGCGATAGTGCTTGCTCATAATCACCCATCAGGAAACCCTGAGCCAAGCATGGCAGATAAGTACGTTACTGAGAAAATTCAGAGTGCTTGTGACATGATGGGGATTAAATTACTTGATCATTTTGTGGTTGGACACAAATCTTGCACCTCATTTGCCGAGCGCGGATGGCTGTAAAATTATTTTTTGACTAAAAAATGACAACTTTTGCTGTGTTGGGCTTGAGTGAAAACGATTGAAAGCGTATACTACGCCACCTTTAAGGATCTCGGGTTTGACGAGAAGAGCCTATCTCAGTAAATTTTTTTGCTAAGATAAAGATATTTTGTTGATCACTTAAAAGTTTGCTGAGATGGGCTCCTAAGCCTGACGAGGCAGTCAAGCCCAGAACAAAAAAGCTCGAGCTGATTAGATTTTTGGAGAATAGACATGTCACGAGTCTGCCAAGTTACCGGCAAGCGTCCAATGAGCGGTAACAACCGTTCACACGCATTAAACGCGACCAAACGTCGTTTTTTGCCAAACCTGCACTCTCACCGTTTCTGGGTTGAGTCTGAGAAACGTTTCGTAACACTGCGTGTATCTGCTAAAGGTATGCGTGTTATCGATAAAAAGGGTATTGATGCTGTTCTTGCTGAACTGCGTACCCGCGGTGAGAAGTACTAAGGAGCTAAAAAATGGCTAAAGGTATTCGCGAGAAAATCAAGCTGGTTTCTTCTGAAGGTACAGGTCACTTCTATACCACTACGAAGAACAAGCGCACAATGCCAGAAAAACTGGAACTGAAAAAATTCGATCCAGTTGTTCGTAAGCATGTGATCTACAAAGAAGCAAAAATCAAATAATTTTGCTTTCTGCGTACGAAGAACCCAGCTTAGGCTGGGTTTTTTTATGTCAAAAATTAGCCATAAAGTGGCTATCCATAGGGATATTGATTAAAAACTATAACCATTAATCTGAACGTAGTAACATGTTCAGTATTCATGGAATTAATAACGCATTTTATTGTCAAATATCCATATCAATTTATCTACTAGACCTGATTAAGAGCTCCTGGTGAAAAAACAGTATAAAAAAATTCTTGTAATCAAGATGCGGTTTCATGGTGACATGCTACTGACGACGCCTGTTATCAGCTCATTGAAGCAAAATTATCCTGATGCCCAGATTGATGTTTTGCTTTATCAGGACACCATTCCCATTTTGTCGGAAAACCAAGAGATCCATACACTATATGGCATGAAAGGTAAGAAAAGTGGTGGTTTGAGCAAAGCCTGCAACTTTTTAAGTCTACTGTTTAAATTACGTCGTAATCAGTATGATTTAGTGGTTAACCTTGCCGACCAATGGATGGTTTCGTTACTTGTTCGCGCGATCCCCGCAGAAACTAAGATTTCACACGATTTCGGTCATCGTGATTCGAAATTTTGGCGAAATAGCTTTACGCATCTCACTCCCCCTGAAGGAGAGCATGTTGTTTTAAATAATCTTTCGGTATTAAAACCGTTAGGGATCCAAGAATTCAAAACAGACCTAACCATGTCTTATGCGGAAGATGATTGGAAAAAAATTGATCAAAGACTGTTAGACCTTGGCGTTCACAGTAGCTATGTCGTGATCCAGCCTACTGCCCGACAAATTTTTAAATGTTGGGATAATGAAAAATTCTCAGCCGTCATTGATGCGTTGCAGTCTCGTGGCTATCAAGTGGTATTAACATCGGGCCCAAGCAAAGAAGACTTAGCGTGTGTGAATGAAATTGCGGAGAATTGCCAAACCAAGCCAACGACTGAGCTTGCAGGAAAAACATCTTTCCCTGAATTAGGCGCATTAATTGCGCATGCTGCCCTTTTTATTGGTGTCGATTCTGCACCGATGCATATTGCTGCCGCGGTTAAAACTCCCATCGTTTGCTTATTTGGTGCCACTAACCATATTTTCTGGCGCCCATGGAGCGATAATGTGGTGAAATTCTGGGCGGGGGACTATGAAAATATGCCACCTAGAGATGAGCTAGACCGCAATAAAAAATATCTCTCCGTGATCCCTGCGAGTGATGTGATTGAAGCAACAGAGCAAATGCTGCCGATGAATATGCGCTCAATGATGGGAAGGTACTAAGATGGTGTTGGCATTTTGTCTGTATAAATATTTTCCCTTTGGAGGGCTACAACGCGACTTTTTACGTATCGCGATGGCTTGCCAAGCTCGTGGACATCAGATTCGTGTTTATACCCAGTCATGGGAAGGTGAACGCCCAGAACATTTTGAAATTATTATTGTTCCTACTAGTTCAGGCACTAACCATGGACGAAATGCCCAATATTGTGAATGGGTAATGGCACATCTGAAGCAACATCCTGTAGATAGAATTGTTGGCTTTAATAAAATGCCTGAGCTGGATGTATATTTTGCTGCGGATGTTTGTTATGCGCAAAAAGTGGCTGAAGAAAAAGGCTTTTTCTATAAGCTGACTCCACGCTATAAACATTATGCTGCTTTTGAAAAAGCGGTCTTCCAAAAAGGAAAGGCAACGCAGCTCATGATGCTCACTCCTCATCAAATTACCCATTTTGAAAAGCACTATGGAACGGAAAGTGACCGTTTTCACATGCTGCCTCCGGGTATAGCCGTTGATCGAAAATATGACCAACAGATTGTGGATGCTAAGCGTATTTATCGGGAAAAGAATCAAATTCCAGAGTCTGCATTTTTACTGCTTCAAGTTGGGTCTGATTTTAAACGCAAGGGAGTTGATAGAACTCTTAAGGCGATGGCAGCACTGCCTGAAAACATCAGAAATAACACACTTTTGATGGTGGTAGGGCAAGATAAACCCGGTAAATATCAACGAGTAGCGGAAACGTTGGGAATTACTAAACAAGTTTCATTTTTTAGCGGACGCAATGACATTGCGGAGCTAATGGCTGCTGCGGATATTTTGATGCATCCGGCTTATCAAGAAGCGGCTGGGATTGTCCTGCTTGAAGCGATTGTTGCTGGATTGCCAATTATAGTCACTGAAGTGTGTGGTTATGCGTCGTTTATCGACAAAGCACAATGTGGTGTGGTGGTTAATGAGCCGTTTGAACAGGCAGTTTTAAATCAGGCGCTATGTGATAGTCTGCAAGATACACAAAAACGAGCTCAATGGGTAAACAATGCTAAATACTATGCAGACACAGAAGATCTGTATAGTTTACCGGAAAAAGCGGCCGATATTATTTTAGGATGCTCTAATGGTTGAGTTAAAAGCACCTTTTAACGAATTATGGAAAGATAAAGACCCATTTGTTGAAACAGATAAACTGGATGGCGAAGTCTTTCGTGCATTGGAAACGCGCAGAACATTGCGTTTCCAGCTTAATGATAAAAGCTATTTTATTAAGATTCATTATGGCACGACGCTAAAAGAGGTTTTGAAGAATTTATTTTCATTCCGTTTACCTGTTTTAGGTGCAGATCGTGAATGGAATGCAATTCATCGATTGACTGAAGCTGGCATTGATACCATGAACGGGCGTGCTTTTGGGCAAAGAGGGTGGAACCCACTTCGACGTCATTCATTTATTATTACTGAAGACCTCACTCCAACAGTGAGTTTAGAAGATTACTGCGCTAATTGGGCAACTCAACCGCCTAAATTCAGAACTAAGCAAATGTTGATCCAGCGAGTTGCCGAGATGGTACGTAAGATGCATCGCATCGGCATTAATCACCGCGACTGTTATATTTGCCATTTCTTACTGCATCTACCGTTCACAGAAAATCTGCACGATTTAAAAATTTCAGTTATCGATTTGCATCGCGCACAGCTACGGTCGTCAGTTCCTACCCGTTGGCGAAATAAGGATTTAATTGGTTTATACTTTTCGTCACTAGAAATCGGCTTAACTCAACGAGATATTTTCCGGTTTATGAAGGTTTATTTTGAAATGCCGCTGCGTGAGATTTTGAAGAAAGAGCAACGATTAATACAAATCTCTGAGCAAAGAGCAGAAAAAATTCGCCAAAGAAGTTTAAAATATCGTTTATAAAAGATACTCAATATTAGCATCATAGACAGTTATTCAAACATTGTGATTGATTAGGTAAAAGGTAACGACATGATAAACAATGATATGATTAAATCATTGATAAAAATAAACGATAATCAAAACAGTGAAGATAGTTATTTTCACATTGGCTATGGTGTTGATGAGAAGTTTTTATACGGTGTCGGTACGTCAATTGCATCGGTTCTTCTCAATAATCAAGAAACAAATTTCCATTTTCACCTTTTTGTCGATAATTTGCCTGATGAAAAACTATTCCGTGGATTAGTCGAAAATACTCCACATAAGTTAACTATTTACTTTATTGATAACGAAAAATTTAAGCAGCTGCCGCTTCCATCTAAAGCGTGGAGCCATGCAATCTATTTTAGATTGCTCATTATTTCATATCTTTCGGATACCATTGATAACTTGTTATATCTTGATGCTGACATCATTTGTAAAGGTAATATGGCAGAGTTAAAGACTTTACAATTTGGTGAAAATACCTTTGTTTATGCAGTGAAAGATAAATTCTGTAGTGAAAAACAGCGTTTATCGATCGATATGAGCAAGTATTTTAATTCAGGTTTTTTATATATGTCTCTCAAGTATCTGGCTGAGAGCGATATTCCAAATAAAGTTATTGAGTTAGTTGAAAAAAATGATTTCTCACATCCGGACCAAGATGCATTAAACGTTTTACTCAACGATAAGTTAGTCAATATTAGTGAAAACTATAATTATATGTTTTCTCTTGATTGGTATATTACGAGTAAAGGGCATCTGACTAAGATCCCTGATAGTGTGGTTTTTATTCATTTTGTGGGGCTAACCAAGCCTTTCCATGAGTGGGCAAATTTCTATGAAGAATACGATTATTTAGAGCGTGCCCGCAAGAATTCACCTTGGAAAGATATACCTTTATTAAAGCCAGAAGGCTATAAACAGTTATCTCGTAAGAAATCTCATCTAAGAAAAAATGGTAAATATCTTCAGTTTATTATGACGACAATTCAATACTTAATGAAAAAAGCGTCCCATTAGGTATTGTATTAAAAAGGCCATCAATGTAGATGGCCTTTTTCGTATCATTTTTTCACTAAAACGTTATTTATCAAGATCGCGGTGAGTATGTTGTACAAAATAAAGATATCTAAGAAGATAAATTCAAATAGGCAATAGACCAAAAAGTAGCCAATTGATGAAACGAATATACCGACATTAAGGATGTCTTTCTTTTGTTTAAAACTGTGTAAAAGATCTTTCATGTTGAAAATAAAAGCTACGCAGAATAGAAATAATCCAATATAACCAATGCTGTATGCAATATTCAGGAAGAAAGGTTCATCATTATTGTGAGTCATCATTTTTTTCTTTTCTGAATAGCCTGATGCACTTTTGATAGGTTTTACATTATGGTCATTCAAGTAATTATTATAAGCTACTCCGCCATATCCAATTCCATGTAAGTTATTTTCTATACTATTCATGATAAGTGGATAACGTACATCAATAATTTGATCTCTGCTTGAGGTGATATTATTCGCACTAATAGTTTGGTTAACTTTATTCTTTACTTGGGGGATGAAGGAATAAGAAGCATAAAGTGTGGCAGATAACAGTAGTGAGCAAATCAGGCTGTAATAACAAAATTTCTTTAGACTAGGTGATAATAGTAGCAATATCAGTGCAGATTCAACGGCGATAGCCAATGCTCCACCACGGCTGCCAGTATAAAGAACAAAAGTAAACCCTATAATCGAGAGTAAAAATAAAATTATTTTGAAAGAAATGTTCTTCGATATAAAAAAACCAGTTAACACAAATGGAAAAATGAGAGTAGCGTAATGAGCAAACCCATACCTAAGCTGAAGATACATCGGCATATCGCTACCTTTTATAATTTTTAAAACAGGCGTAATAAAAAGAATAAATACTAAGGTGGAAATTAGAGCATATGTAATGACTTTCTGGGATTTACTCTGTTCACTTTGAAATACAATCAAAAATAAAGTTATAACAATAACATAACGCCAATCATCAAATATCGCTTTGAGAGCATCAGTAGTAAAGCCGGAATATGTAAAGAAGGTTGCGCAAAATAAGCACCAAGCTAAAAAAAGGAATAAAAATTTTCGACCGCTAATGAGTCGACGCAGCCCACTAAGTATGTTGGTTTTTTTTGTTGCGGCGGTATAGACAACAAATAAAAAAAGCAGCGCAGCGGAAATATTTAGAATACCTTGTGTATCGTTAGTAAACATCCCAATTATCATTACAAAAAGTAAGAAAAAGGGAGCTTGTTCGCGAAGTTTTTGGGCTATTTTCACAAAGTTACCTGTTGTTTTAAAGTTGTTTATTTCAAGTGATTGTGTTTTATTGAAAGTCAAGATTTGTTCTTTTTCCATAAGGAAAAATAAATCTCTAGAAAATAAATTTGAAGCCGTTCTTTATAGGATAAATATTTTTTAAATAACGCTATAGATTGCTTTATTTGAAAGGCTTCAGATTTCGATAGCTTTTCTCCAGTATTCTTGGATATTGACTTTTTCAGTAAGTGAAATGCTTCAGATTGTGATTTTGCCAACATTTTTGCCACTAGAGGGCCTTTAATAAGAGCAATAAATGACAAGGTAGCCATAACATAAATAAGACTGTTAATATCACTTCGTCTAAAGGTTTGCGTGATACTAGTTTCATTTACTCGATAATGAATTAACGTTTTATTGATGCTATAGATATTTTTACTTTCTAAATAAAGAAAGGGAGTAGTTGCCATATCTTCATACAAAATACCGACAGGATAATGAATACCTACCTCTTTAAATAGAGTACTTCGATATACCCTTGACCATGCAAACCACTTTTTATTATTAAAAACAGGCTTCAAATCATGATAGGTCGTTATTTTCACGGCGCCAGAAAAGCTACTCGTTTTTATTTTATTTTTTATATCTGGATGTGAATTCTCAAATTTTAGTGTGTCAAATTCAATGAGGTCATAATCTGATGAAGATATTATTGGCCTTATTTCATGATAAAATTGACTGTTTAGAAAATCATCAGCATCTAAGAAGGCAATATACTCTCCTGAACTTAGGGATATCCCATGATTTCTTGCTTTTGATAGTCCCCCATTGTCTCTTTTTACATACAGTATATTTAGATGAGTATATTGGTTGATTTTATTAAAAATAACCTGCTCGCTACTATCTGTTGAACCATCATTGATGATGACCAATTCGACTTCATTATCCATAAATGAAATAACTGAAGATAAACATTCATCAATATATTTTTCGCTATTATAACATGGAACAATAACAGATAACTTAATGTTTTTCATCGAAAAATGCCAATGTGTAATTATTAACTGTTACGAGGATGAACGTCATTCATATAGTGGCGTCAAGATAGCCAAATAGAATATTTATTCGGTCACCCTTGTTAGTAAGTTTATCAATCTGTGCTCTTTGATTAATAGGGCTTATGGTATAACAATGGTTATGCATGTTATAGGGGTAATATGTGATTATTAACCAAGTTTTTTGCCAAATTGAGAAAAAATAATGCCAGAACTTCCCGAAGTTGAAACCAGTCGCCGAGGTATTGAACCACATTTAGTCGGCAATACAATTAGTTATGCCGTTGTACGTGATGAACGGTTACGTTGGCCGGTAAGTGAACAAATCATGCGTTTATCTGATGAAACTGTGATAAGTGTTCAACGACGGGCAAAATACCTACTGATTGAACTGCGCAAAGGGTGGATTATTGTCCATTTAGGAATGTCTGGCAGTGTGCGGATTCTAACGGAAGAGATACCTGAAGGGAAACATGACCATGTAGATCTTATTTTGAGTGACGGTAAAGTACTGCGCTACACTGACCCTCGACGTTTTGGTGCATGGCTTTGGTGCGATGATTTAGCGTCCAGCTCTGTTCTCGCTCATTTAGGGCCTGAACCTCTTTCCGAGGAATTCAATCCTAAATATCTCTTTGATTTAGCAGCTAAACGTAAGGTTGCGGTCAAACCTTGGTTGATGGACAACAAAATCGTTGTTGGGGTAGGGAATATCTATGCTAATGAAGCGCTTTTTGCATCAAGAATCTCCCCAGAAAAGCTGACTAACACACTGACACTCAATGAAATTACCGAACTGGTTACGCAGATTAAAAAAGTGCTGCAACGTTCAATAGAGCAAGGTGGAACCACTCTCAAAGACTTTTTACAGTCAGACGGAAAACCGGGTTACTTTGCTCAAGAGTTATTTGTGTATGGAAAAAAAGGCGAGCCTTGCTCTTTATGCGGAACCCAGATTGAGAGCATCAAACAAGGACAGAGGACAACCTTTTATTGCCCTCAATGTCAGAAGTAATTGCTAGATTTTGTTGAGTTTTTTCAACATAGCCTCAGCAACTATAGGCGGTAAAAACGACGAAATATCTCCATCATGAAGCGCGACATCCTTAATTAATGAGGATGAAACGAAAGATAAGCTTTGTGATGGAAGTAAAAATACTGTTTCTAGCTCAGGAACAAAATGGCGGTTCATATTAGCCAGTTGCCATTCATATTCAAAATCTGCCACTGAACGTACGCCACGAATTAAAATATTCGCATTATTTTTCTGTGCAAAATTCGCCATTAACTCAGAAAAGCCAACCACTTCGACATTCCCTAAGTGAGCTGTAACTTGCTTTGCTAGCTCAACACGCTCTTCCAGATTAAACATAGGGCTTTTGCGTTGACTATTTGCGATAGCGAGCAAAACATGGTCAAACATCGCGGCGGCACGGGTGACGATATCGACGTGTCCAGAGGTAATCGGGTCAAAGGTTCCCGGATAAATAGCTTTATGGGTCATGATATTGCTATCTCTTTGTTTATTATTGCTTATCCTAATATATCGATAGGAATAAGTGACGGTGAAATCCACATTAACGGCAATTGCGTTCTCTTGCAACAATCACTGGTAAGCATCCATTTATTTTAAGTCTCATTTTAGGCACAGATTCTACACACTTTCAGTAATGGTTTATGGTAAGATACCGCCAATTTTGGTAAGTGAATCAGATCGAATGTTATTGCGTGTATATCAGGTACTTCTTTATCTCATCCAGCCATTGATTTGGATACGCTTATTATTGCGTAGCCGTAAAGCCCCTGCGTATCGCAAACGCTGGGGGGAACGCTATGGTTTTTGTGGTGGCAAAGTTGTTCCTAAAGGTATTTTATTACACTCAGTTTCTGTGGGGGAAACCCTTGCGGCAGTACCGTTAGTGCGTGCACTTCGCCATCACTATCCATCACTCCCTATCACTGTGACAACAATGACGCCAACCGGGTCAGAGCGTGTTCAGTCGGCATTTGGTGACGATATTAGTCACGTTTATCTCCCTTATGATTTACCAGGCTCAATGAGCCGTTTCCTTAATCAAGTTGATCCTAAACTGGTGATTATTATGGAAACAGAACTCTGGCCAAATATGATCAACCAATTGCATAAGCGTAATATTCCATTAGTTATCGCGAATGCTCGGTTATCTGAACGCTCTGCTGCGGGTTATCAAAAGCTTGGTAGCTTTGTGAAGCGTATGCTGCAAAATGTCACGATGGTGGCAGCTCAGCATCAAGAAGATGGTGAACGTTTTATTCAATTAGGGTTAAGACGTAAGCAGTTAGAAGTGACGGGAAGCTTAAAATTTGATATTTCCGTTACCCCTGAATTGGCTGTTAAAGCGATTACCTTACGCAGGCAGTGGGCCGCACATCGCCCTGTATGGATTGCGACAAGCACCCATGAAGGTGAAGAAGCCATTGTTTTACAAACTCACCAACAGTTGTTGAAAAAATTTCCCAATTTATTACTCATTTTAGTTCCAAGGCATCCAGAACGTTTCGTAAAAGCGGAAGAGTTGACGCAAAAAGCAGGGCTAAGCTTCATTCGTCGTAGTAGTGGCGTTATCCCATCTCTAGAAACCCAAGTGGTTATTGGCGATACGATGGGGGAATTGATGTTGCTGTACGGAATTGCAGATATTGCTTTCGTTGGCGGGAGCTTAGTTGAAACGGGCGGTCATAATCCACTTGAAGCAGCTGCGCATGCATTACCTGTTTTGATGGGACCACATACCTTTAATTTTAAAGATATTTGCGCGAAATTAACCCAAGCAGATGGGTTGATCACCGTGACGGACAGCGAATCACTGGCTCAAGCCGTCACGAGCCTGCTATCCGATGAAGATTATCGACTGTATTATGGTCGACATGCCGCAGAAGTATTACATGAAAACCAAGGCGCATTGCAGCGTTTACTTAAATTGTTGCAGCCTTATTTACCTCCTAGAGAACAGTAATATTCAGCAAAATATTGATAACTTGAATATTACTATAATGAGTAATAACAATTTCTCTCATTTCTGATTATTTTGTTTAAACTATAGTAAACTACCCAGTCACGTTTTTGCATACTCAGCCGAGCGAGAGGTAGCACTCTACAAGCTTGACGTAAAATAATGCGTATTTCCCTTTAACTTTATTGATAAATTTCGCTGAAAAAAGAATGCCGACAACCAATCAACCAACTTCAAATAAGTATGTGTATCTTTGGATCATTGGCTATGCCATTGCCTGGATCCTTGCGAGTTTCTTTTTTGACCCGACCGTTCCTTACGATACGGTCGAAGCCGTTAACTGGGGAATGAATGGTGAGTGGGGCTCCCCAAAAAATCCGTGGTTTGTCGGTACGATGATGTGGCCTGCCATCCATTTGGGAATTTCTTATAGTTTCTATTGGTATTTAAGCCATTTTATCGGTATTGGATTTGGGTTACTTGGGGTATGGAAACTTGCCTATCGGTTAACAGGGCGCCGTGACCTTGCATGGTTTGCGATGCTGATGATGAATTTATCAGGCGTCATTAATTTCGATATTATTCCTTATAATGATAACTATATTTTAGTGACATTCTGGCCTTGGGTGATTTACTTATTTCTGCGTGCCGTCGAAGATAACCCACTGTGGTGGCTACCTTTTGCTTTAGTGACCGGTCTGGCAACAATGGGGAAATACTCCACGCTTGCTTTAGTCGGCTCCGTTTTCTTACTCACCCTTTTTGTGAAACAAGCGCGCCAAAGCTATCGCCATCCGGTGTTTTATTTAGCGATAGCACTGTGGTTTTCGATGATCTTGCCAAACTTCTTCTGGTTGATGGCGAGTGATTTTTCAGCCTTTAAATGGGTAGATTCGCAAATTGACCCCGGTTTTAACTTACATACCACGGAAGCTGCGTTAAGTGTGTTTTACCCGCTGATTATCGCAGCAATTATCTTATATTGCTGTGGCGGAAAAATCGGTTGGCCGAAAGCCTTATCGAACCGCATGGCAAACTTCATTATTTTATTTCCATTAGCCGTGATTTACGGTTGGTTCTCGTTCCATGATGGTGGGCGAATTACTGAGTGGTTACAGCCATTTATGATGGCCTGTGCGCCTTTATTTGTTGGCTCAATCACTGTAATGCCGAAAAAGTCACTGAAAAAACCATTAATTGGCTTAGCCGTTGTTGGTGTCTTAATGGTATCGGGCTATCTCATTGTTCAAGCTGGGAATATTCGAGGAGCAGGTCAGAAGTTTATTGGCGTGAAAACCTTAATTGCTGAAGGTGAACAGCGCTGGTATCAACGTTACGGAACGCCAGTCAAATATGTTGGCGGTGAGGATAACCTACATCAATGGTTTATTATCTATGCCCAAGATAGACCGCATGTTATCCAGCCTTGGACGCTAGAAAATCATATGCCGCCGAATGTGTATAACCGTGAGATTACCGAAGCAGAAATTCGTGAGCACGGTGCTATTTTATTAGGGCGAAAATATGACGATTGTGCCCACGAAGATTTCGCTAAAGTGCGTAAATTCTGGCCACAATTTACGATCGAAAAAGAAGATGTAATTTATCGCTCTGAACCGGATGCTGAGCCGAAAACCATGTGTTTTGGGTTTATTGCCCCAGAGAAAAAATAAATCTTTTATACAGTGAAAAAAATAATTAAGCGGTCAAATGACCGCTTAATTATTATGGGAGATAGGCTTTAGATAATACTCTGAGTGGGCTATAACTCGGTGCACAGTTGTTGGAAGACCACATCAGCTTTAATGCTATCCATTCTATTATCTACGCTTTTTATCTCATTTTGGTCTTTTCCATAACCACCAATTAAACCGGGGTTTGTTGGACCAAACAGCGTGAAATTCGGTTTATCCAGCGCAGCGGTTAAATGGCTTAAACCGGTATCGACAGAAACTACCGCTTTGGCATCTGCAATCTGTTGCGCGACTTGTGCCAGCGTTAATTTTGGTAAGACTTCAACAAAATCAAAACCCTCAGCTAGTCTCATCGCTCGTTGATGCTCATGCTCTGCACCCCAAGGGAGTTTCACTCTCAGCCCAGTTTCCTTCATTAACTGAATCAGTTCACGCCAATGAGACTCAGGCCAATGCTTATCGTCGCGGGTTGTGGAGTGCAAAAACAGCACATAGGGCGCTTCGGCTTCGTCGGTTGATTGCAAGAAATGGCGAGCTATCGCGTAATCTCCTTGGGTCCTAGGGCAAGTGTACCCGAGGCTTTTAGCAAATAATTGGCGAATACGCTCCACTGCATGTTGCTGTTTACTAATGGAATAACGATGGTCGTAGAAGAAGCTAGCAATCGGCTCGCGGATACTATGGCGGTCATAACCATGTTTAGAACCGAGAGCAAGGCGAGTGACTAGCAACGCACTCTTAAGTAACCCTTGCGCATCAATCACTGCATCGTAGTGGGTTTCCTGTAGTTGGCGACGAAATGCTGCACGTTCGGCACGAATTGGCGCAGAAAACCAATTTTTTCGCCAACGACGGATTGCCACAGGGATGACTTTATTCACTGCACTATGCCATGTGGGGATTTGAGCAAACCCCTCTTCGACCACCCAATCAAATTGAATATTCGGTATTGCTGTCTGCGCGTCGGTTAATGCAGGCAGAGAGTGCAAAACATCTCCCATAGATGATGTTTTTACTAATAACACTCTCATTATTTAATACCTATATTTAAACGCGTGAGGGCATCCAGTACCATTTGCGGTTGAATATCAATTAGGCTCTGATGATAGCCACTTTCGCCGTCACCTTCACGCACTTTGTGGTAACCCGTAATCAGGCGGATAACTTCCGCTTTATCGGACAGTGGTGGAGTAAAGTCAGGGCTGCTTGGGCCATAGAGTGCGACTAACGGTTTATCGAGAGCCGCAGCTACATGCATTAAGCCAGAATCATTACTCACAATGGCTTGGCACGCATCAATAAGATTAACGGCTTGTTCTAACGACGTTTTTCCTGCGAAATTGAGGCAGTAATGACGAGCGTCATCCGTTAAATTTTGGCGGATTTCTTCACCTGCTTCATGGTCTTTTTGAGAGCCAAATAACAGAACTTGGTAGCCTTTCTCGCTAATTAATTTCTGGGCGAGCGCCGCATAGTGATAGTGTGGCCAGCGTTTTGCGGGACCAAATTCAGCGCCTGGGCAGAAACCAATAATTGGACGAGAAAAATCAATATTAAATTGACTAACAGTATCGCTAACTTGCTGTTTATCAGTGACTAATTTAGGCCATAGAATTGGGGCGGGAATATCATTGGCAGATTTGATGAGCTGCTTGTCATACGCTAATGCTACGTAGCGTTGCACCATCAGCGGAAATGCTTGTTTATCTAATGGGCGTAAATCATTGAGCAGCCCATAACGCATTTCACCACGCCACCCCGTTCTTTTGGCGATTTTAGCAAAGAACGGCACCAGAGCAGATTTCAAGGAATTAGGTAAAACAATCGCCTGATCGTACCCATTTTTCCGCAAATTGATGCCTAATTGACGACGTTCGCCAATTTCGAGCTTTCCATGCCCTAATGGCATGGAGATCGCTTCAGACACTTCGGGCATTTTCGCCAATAACGGGCGGCACCAATCCGGTGCCATCACATCTATCTGAGCATGAGGATGCAGTGCCTTGATCGTACGATAAAGGCTCTGTGACATCATCATATCCCCTACCCATGAGGGGCCAATCACGAGTATTTTCATAGGTACTGTTTTCATAAAAGACGATTACGCGTCTTTATTCAGCCATTGCATATATTCGGTCACGCCTTCAGCAACGGTTTTAAACGGTGCTGTGTAACCTGCGGCACGTAATTTAGTCAGATCCGCTTGAGTGAAGCTCTGGTAGCGACCTTTTAATTTCTCAGGGAATTCAATGTATTCGATAGACACATTTTTATCTTTATGGAATTCAGTGACGGCATCGGCAACGGCTTGGAATGATTCCGCGCGACCTGTACCACAGTTGAAAATGCCAGAAACATTATTTTCCCAGAACCATAAATTCACCGCTGCCACATCGCCAACGTAGATGAAATCACGGCGGAAAGTGTCGCTTCCTTCAAACAGTTTCGGGGTTTGCCCTTCATTAATTTGTTTGTTTAAGTGGTAAGCCACACTCGCCATGCTGCCTTTATGGTTTTCATTTGGTCCATAAACGTTGAAATAGCGGAAGCCACACACTTGAGACTGAGCTTCAGGCATGATGCTGCGGACATATTGGTCGAATTGGAATTTAGAGTAGCCGTATACGTTCAGTGGTTTTTCAAATTCACGTTCTTCGATGAAATTATCGCTACGTCCGCCGTATGTCGCTGCGGAAGAGGCATACAGGAAAGGAATTTCACGTTCTAAACAGTAATGCAGCAGTTCTTTAGAAAATTGATAGTTATTATCCATCATATACTTACCATCCCACTCAGTGGTGGATGAGCAAGCACCTTCATGGAAAACAGCGTCAATATCGCCAAAATCATCACCCGCAATAACGCTCACGATAAAGTCTTCTTTATCCATGTAATCGGCGATATCGAGGTCAACAAGGTTGGCAAACTTAGTACCATCTTTCAGGTTATCCACCACCAGAATATCGGTGCGACCCATTTCATTCAGGGCTTTAATAATATTGCTGCCAATAAAACCAGCTCCGCCAGTGACTACGATCATCGTGAATACCTCAAGTGGGTTAAGAATAAATAGATACAAAATTGGGGTCTATAATAACACCTCTTTGTGCAGACAACAGTATATCGACCAGATAATTGTCCTAGTTGTCATACCTCTTTAAAGGGCATTATCGTGATCTTGCCTACAAACTTAACTTATTTGCTCACCAGATATCGCTAGTTCTAGTGACTATTATTAAACTCTGTAAACAACTTCTTTACAGGAACAAATCATGTCAGAACAATTTTACCAGCAGATTAAACAACAATTGGTGCAAATAGAAGCTGAAGGCTTGTTTAAACATGAGCGCATTATTACGACCTCTCAAGACGCGGATATTGAAATCCAGGGTGGACAGCGCGTTATTAACTTCTGTGCAAATAACTATTTAGGCTTAGCCAATCATCCCGCGCTGATTGAAGCGGCAAAACAGGGTATGGATAGCCATGGCTTTGGTATGGCATCGGTTCGCTTTATTTGCGGTACCCAAGACAACCATAAAGTTCTTGAAAAGAAAATCGCGGATTTCCTTGGAATGGAAGATGCGATCCTTTATTCCTCTTGTTTTGATGCCAATGGCGGGCTTTTCGAAACGCTACTGGGACCAGAAGACGCCATTATTTCTGATGCACTAAACCACGCATCCATTATTGACGGTGTTCGCCTGTGTAAAGCCCAGCGCTATCGCTACAGCAATAACAATATGACGGAATTAAAACAGCGCCTTGAAGAAGCGAAAGCTGCGGGTGCGCGTCATATTCTGATTGCGACTGACGGTGTTTTCTCGATGGATGGTGTGATTGCTGACTTGAAAACTGTCTGTGACCTTGCAGATGAATATAACGCATTGGTCATGGTAGATGACTCTCATGCTGTTGGTTTTGTTGGTGAAAACGGTCGTGGTAGCCACGAGTATTGTAAAGTGATGGGGCGAGTTGACATCATTACAGGCACACTCGGAAAAGCATTAGGTGGTGCATCGGGTGGTTATACTGCCGCCAAAAAAGAGGTTGTCGAGTGGTTACGTCAACGTTCGCGCCCATATTTATTCTCCAATTCTTTGGCTCCTGCCATTGTTGCTGCGTCCATTAAGGTGATCGATATGATGACCGAAGGGCAAGAGCGCCGTGAGAAATTGTGGCGTAATGCGGTGTTATTTAGAGAAAAAATGACGGCTGCAGGATTTACATTAGCAGGCGCCGATCATGCCATCATTCCTGTGATGTTGGGTGATGCCAAAATTGCTCAGCAATTTGCCTCAGAACTATTAAAAGAAGGTATTTATGTCACTGGATTTTTCTATCCGGTAGTTCCGCAAGGACAAGCGCGAATTCGCACGCAAATGTCTGCTGCACACAGCGAAGAGGATATTTTACACGCTGTTGATGCATTCACCCGTATTGGCAAAAAGCTTCAACTAATTTAGTTATAAATTTGATTTTCTTATGAAATTAATACAGTCGTGAAATTAAAGTGGTCATGAAATTAATGTAATCATAAATAAAAGGTCGCCTATGAAAGCACTGTCCAAATTAAAAGCAGAACCAGGTATATGGATGACAGACGTTCCGAAACCGGAACTGGGACACAATGATGTGATGATTAAAATCCGTAAAACCGCCATCTGCGGAACGGATGTTCATATCTACAACTGGGATGAATGGTCGCAAAAAACGATTCCAGTTCCGATGGTGGTAGGTCATGAATATATAGGGGAAATTGTTGAGATTGGGCAGGAAGTTAAAGGGTTTAAAATTGGTGACCGTGTTTCTGGCGAAGGGCATATTACCTGCGGTCATTGCCGTAATTGCCGAGGTGGGCGTACCCACTTATGCCGTAATACCATTGGCGTCGGTGTAAATCGCCCAGGATGTTTTGCTGAGTATTTGGTGATCCCAGCGTTTAACGCCTTTAAAATTCCAGATAATATTCCCGATGAAATTGCAGCAATTTTTGACCCATTTGGTAATGCAGTACATACGGCACTATCATTTGATTTAGTGGGGGAAGATGTGCTGGTTTCTGGCGCAGGTCCTATTGGTATTATGGCGGCAGCAGTTTGCCGACATGTTGGTGCTCGCCATGTGGTGATCACGGACGTAAATGACTATCGCCTTGAATTGGCGAAGAAAGTGGGTGTAACCCGCGCGGTGAATGTGAGCCGTGAAAATCTTAAAGACGTCATGAATGAACTGGGAATGAAAGAAGGTTTTGATGTGGCGCTAGAAGTTTCAGGGGCGCCCGCTGCTTTCCAAAATATGCTAGATACAATGAATCATGGTGGCAGAATTGCGCTATTAGGTATTCCCCCTGCATCGATGGCAACGGACTGGAGCCAAGTTATATTTAAAGGTCTGTTTATCAAGGGAATTTATGGGCGTGAAATGTTTGAAACTTGGTATAAGATGGCGACACTAGTGCAATCAGGTCTCGATTTATCACCAATCATTACTCATGAGTTTTCTATTGATGACTTCCAAAAAGGCTTTGATGTGATGTGCTCAGGGCAGTCAGGAAAAGTGATTTTAAACTGGGATTAATGCAGAATTAACTTATGAGTTTAAAGGGTTTATTGGCAAGTGCCTTTAAACCCTTTTTTATTTTTAGCCTTACCCGTTAAAGCATTTTCTTTCCTGCAATCAGAGGCTGTAGGGTTTTATCTTGATAAATGGCTTCGACCACAAACATGAGTAGCTCAATACCTTGCAGGCGGGTTGATGGCAGTTCGATATCGCATACACCTAACTCTACGGGACTGACTGATTTTTCAGGTTGCTCCGCAGCATCGTTGGTCAGTTCTGGCTCCGCAAGAGTTGGTGTAGCATCATCAGAATCTACCTTTGTTTTAGCCGCTTCATGAGGTTTTGCCTCTGATTTGAATGGCATTTTTGTCTCTGGCTTTGTCACTGGCAGAGTTGGATTAACACCTTCAGGTTGCATTCTGAGCGTTTTACGTGGTGCGCCAGTTGCTGGCTGATAGCCGACCAGTGAACTGACAGGCACAAGCTCAATATCAGAGGGAACCAGTGGAATAAATTTTTGTAAGGCGCGCACGGTTGATGGATGCGGGTGACCAATAGCCACCGCGCTGCCATGTTTACGCGCGTAAGCAATGGCTTTATTCAACTGTGTACGGGTTTCTTCTTCAGATTGGTGATTATCAATAAAAATATTGCGCTTCGTAGAGGGAACGCCAAATTCTTTAGCAGCATTCAATGCTTGCGTATTACCAATCGTGACGCTATCCAAGAAAAAGAGGTTCGATTGCGACAGCGAGCGCATCACATTGCGCATCCCAGAAAGGCTGGAGGTCATCTCGCTGCCCATATGGTTATTCATTCCTTTAGCGTGAGGAACTCGGCTAATGGCATTTTTGATGATGCGGTCAACCTCTTCAGCACTCATTGAGGGTGCCAAAGTGTCTTTTTCGAGAGGTTGTTTACTCAATGGTTTCATGGGCATATGGATTAAAATATCCCGCCCTTGCTGATAGGCGGTTGCCGCGACTTCAGCACCATGAGGTGAGTTAGGTAAAATAGCAATACTGATGGCGGCCGGTAACGCTAGGATTTGATTATCTTCTTTGGCTCGGTAACCGAAATCATCGATGACAATAGCGAGTTTGGCGGCACTCGCCTGAGAGCTGACCATGATAAGGAGCAGGCTAATCAGTAATTTCATCGGCGAGTGTCTTAACATAATTATTTTCCTAACTTTTTATAGCCTAGCATTTTATAGGTAATGTGAAAGGTGGTTGTGCTACCTTCCTAGCCATGGGCGAGGGTTGACGGTTTTACCTTGTCGGCGAATTTCAAAGTAAAGTGCAGGGCGTTCTTGACCGCCACTACTTCCCACTAACGCAATTGGCTGACCTGCGCGGACTTCTTGTCCCACATTTACCAGCGCACTTTGGTTATAGCCATATAGGCTCATATCCCCTTTACCATGCTCAACGACAACAACCAAACCATAACCTTGAAGCCAGTCAGCGAGTAGTACACGACCATCCGCAATAGCCTTAACTTGGGTGCCTTCATTTGCGGCGATCACCATACCTTTCCAACGTAATTCGCTGGAGATCACATCCCCATAATTATGTAGGGTGGAACCGCGTACCGGCCAGATAGCTTGACCAGCAGGACGACCTAAACCGCCTGTTCGAGACATAAGTGATTGCTCACTTTCAGATGGCTTATACGTGGCGCCTTTCTGTTTGGCTTTTCTTTCCTTTTCAGCCACTTGAGCACGAATTCGCGCGGCTTCACGAGCTTCACGCTCAGCGCGTGCTTTGGCTTCGCGTTCTGCTTTAGCAATTTTGTCGCGTAGTCTGGCTTCGTTCTGCTTTAAGACCGCGAGATTTTTTTGATCTTCTTTTAATGAGCTTTCTAATACGGTTAAGGTTTTTTGCCGTGAAGCTTGCGCATTATCGAGCTTTTGTTTTTCTTGCTGCTGGCGTGTGAGCGTTGTTTTCTGCTCAGCTTGCTTTTTTTGCTCTAATTGTTTCTGTTCGTGCAGCTCTTTGGTGGTTTCTTCTAGATCAAGAATATTTTTTTCACGAGCTTGGTTGAGGTAACCATAATACGCAAGAATTCGCTCTTCCCGTTGACCTTCTTCACCCTTTAAGAGTAGTGATAAACCTTGGTGTTTACCAAGTCGGAATGCAGCATCTAACTGCTCAGCAAGTAGTTTTTCTTGCTCATTTTTTTTCTTTTGCAGCCGACTGATATTGCTAGATAAGGCGGATATTTCTTTATCTAGCTGTTTTAATTGGTTTTGTGTTAGATGCAAATCACGGCTTGCTGCTGAAATACTTTGTTCTTGCTCTTTAAGTTGCTGAAGGAGATTACTTTTTTTAGTTTGCTGTTCTTTAACGCTTTTTTCTTTTTCAGCAATGCTTTTTAGCAGGTCATTTAATTGACCTTTATTTTCGGTGATCTGATTCGCGAGCGCGACGTGAGAAGGCGCCAAAGTGAATAACCCCAAACCAAGCAGGGCGGGGATCATTGCCTGACGAACAAAAAACGTCTTTATTCGATGGGATGTATGGGCCATTGTGATAGATCACCTCAATTAAATGCAATAACTGATTATTTCATCTGCAAGTCGTGCTTTCCAGTGTTCTCTTAAAAATAGTCATAAAAACGCTTAAAAATTAAGAATATTGCTATTATACCATTTGATACTAAGTCAAATCATAGGCGTATTATCACTGAATTTTACTGTATATACTCTATTTAGATGGGAATTAATTTAGCGTCAAAGTCTAGTCGGAGCATGTTTATGTTAAAATGCCTGCGTACAGCTTTGAGAAAAAAATTCTTTTTTCAGTAAAAAGGTGTTAACTCTGCGAGTGTTTTCGCAAAAAAGACATTCTAGTTTGCGCTAACTGGCTGTAATTAGCTCAGCACAAAGGTATACTCTGAACCCTTTGATATTCGTTTTTAACTAACGGGAGTAATTGCCCCCCATGATCCAAGAAATCATGCAATTTGTCGGTCGTAACACGTTTGTTAGTCTGACTTGGATAGTGTTATTTGTTGCCGTGGTCGTGATGACCTTCAGAAGCCTATTCTCTAAAACTAAAGTCATTGCGCGCACTCAAGCGATTACAATGATCAATAAAGAAGAAGCAGTTGTTGTGGACTTACGTACTCGCGAAGAGTTCCGCAAAGGGCATATTATTGATTCTATTAACTTAACACCATCTGAAATTAAAGATAATAATTTGGGTGAGCTGGAAAAACATAAACAGAAATCTGTGATTATGGTTTCTGCAAGTGGAATGGAAGCAACTAAACCTGCTGAACAGCTTGCTCATCATGGCTTTGAAAAAGTCTTTGTCCTGAAAGAAGGGATCGCTGGTTGGGCGGGTGAAAACCTACCACTGGCTCGTGGTAAGAAGTAATTATCCGGCACTGTAAAATGTGCCGGCAACTGAATATATCTCGAAACTCTAATATGGAAGTAAGGTAATTATTATGTCAGAACAAAACAACTCAGAAATGGTATTTCAAATTCAACGTATCTACGCAAAAGACGTTTCATTTGAAGCACCTAATGCACCTCAAATCTTTCAAAAAGAGTGGCAGCCAGAGATCAAATTAGATTTAGATACTTCTTCAACTCAGCTAGCTGAAGGCGTATATGAGGTTGTTCTGCGTGTGACAACTACCGCTACTCTGGGCGAAGAAACTGCATTTCTGTGTGAAGTTCAGCAAGCGGGTGTGTTCTCCATTGATGGTATCGAAGGCACTCAAATGGCACATTGCTTAGGTGCATACTGCCCAAATATCCTGTTCCCATATGCGCGTGAAACTATCACGAACATGGTGGGTCGTGGTACTTTCCCACAATTGAACTTAGCGCCAGTTAACTTTGATGCACTGTTCATGAATTACTTACAGCAGCAACAAGGTGAACAAGCGCAGAACCCTGAAGTTCAATAAGGTCGCTTAATGAATACTGCTTCAATGACAGTGATCGGTGCCGGCTCGTACGGCACCGCTTTAGCCATTACTCTTGCACGTAATGGTCATCAGGTGGTGTTGTGGGGGCATGACCCAGCACACATCCGTAAATTAAACCAAGAACGTAGCAATCAAGCGTTTTTACCTGGTGTTTCTTTCCCTGATAGTTTATCTCTCGAAACGGACTTAAAAAGCGCCGTTGAAGCGAGCCTGAATATCTTGATTGTGGTACCTAGCCATGTATTTGGTGATGTGCTCAAGCAAATCAAACCGTATCTAAAAGCGGGCTCCCGCATTATTTGGGCAACCAAAGGGTTAGAGAGAGATACCGGGCGTTTGTTGCAAGATGTAGCGCGTGAGGTATTAGGAAACGAAATTCCTCTGGCGGTACTTTCTGGCCCCACTTTTGCAAAAGAGCTTGCAGCCGGTCTCCCTACGGCTATTTCAGTCGCTGCATCCGATAGCCAATTTGGTGATGATTTACAAAAATTATTCCATTGTGGCAAAAGTTTCCGCGTCTATAAAAACCCTGACATGATTGGTGTGCAACTTGGTGGCGCAGTGAAAAACGTTATCGCGATTGGCGCTGGGATCTCTGATGGTATGGGCTTCGGCGCAAACGCACGTACGGCATTGATCACACGAGGCTTAGCCGAAATGAGCCGCTTAGGTGTATCACTGGGTGCTGATCCATCCACATTTATGGGTATGGCAGGACTTGGCGACCTAGTGTTAACCTGCACCGACAACCAATCTCGTAACCGCCGTTTCGGCATGATGCTAGGCAATGGTGTCAGTGTGGAAGAGGCGGAAAAAGAGATTGGGCAAGTGGTTGAAGGCTATCGTAATACCAAAGAGGTGAAAGCCCTTGCGGAGCGTGCTGGTGTTGAAATGCCAATCACGGAACAGATTTATCAAATTCTCTACTGCAATAAAAATGTGTTAGAAGCCTCCCAAGCATTGCTCGGGCGTGCAACTAAAGATGAAATTGCAGACATGCCTAAATTACCAAGCTAATAATAATATAGAAGAGAGCCATTATGTCGCGTGAAGAACTGGATAGAATTTGGGGTTACATTAAGGAAGAAGCCAAGGCGCTTGCTGACTGTGAGCCTTTACTTGCCAGTTTTTTTAACGCGACATTACTGAAGCATGACAACCTCGGTAGTGCGCTTAGCTATATGTTGGCGAATAAGTTGAGCTCACCGATTATGCCCGCAATGGAAGTCCGCGAAATTGTGGAAGAAGCATATCGTAATGACGAGCAGATGATTTTTTCTGCGGCGATGGATCTCTCTGCTGTTCGTTTACGAGACCCTGCGGTTGATAAATATTCTACGCCACTGCTGTATTTGAAAGGTTTTCACGCCCTACAAGCCTATCGTATTGGGCATTGGTTATGGGGTGAAGGGCGTAAAGCGTTGGCCGTTTATCTGCAAAACCAAATTTCGGTCTCTTTTGGGGTCGATATCCATCCAGCAGCCCGTATTGGCTGTGGGATCATGCTCGACCACGCGACGGGGATCGTGATTGGTGAGACGGCGATTGTCGAAAATGATGTGTCTATTCTTCAGTCTGTTACGCTAGGCGGTACCGGTAAAACCTGTGGCGACCGTCATCCTAAAGTACGTGAAGGGGTGATGATTGGCGCTGGCGCTAAAATTCTGGGCAATATTGAAATTGGTCGCGGCGCAAAAATCGGTGCTGGCTCTGTAGTGTTGCACCCAGTTCCTCCTCATACCACAGTGGCGGGAGTTCCTGCGCGTATTGTTGGTAAGCCAACAAGCGATAAGCCATCGCTGGAGATGGATCAAAACTTTAATGGCAACGTTGATGGTTTTGAAGGCGGGGATGGGATTTAAATAAAGCTAGTAATGATAGCGACAGGCAATGATGATTAGTGCGGTATTTTCGATTGCATAAACTAGCCTATTAGTTTCATCTATTCTACGAGACCAGAAGCCAGCTAAGTTTTCTTTTAGTGGCTCTGGTTTACCTATACCGCTGAATGGCGTTCTTTTTGTGTCTTCAATGAGTTTATTGATCCGCTTTAATGTTTTTTTATCTTGGCTTTGCCAGTATAGATAATCTTCCCAAGCTTGATCCGTCCATGTTAGAAGTCTACTCATTGATTAGCTTTCTCTCTGAAATCTTACCCGCTTTAAATTGCTCGATGGATTTGTTGAGATGCTCTGCATTTGCAGGAGAGCGCAATAGGTAGATGGTTTCCATTAAACTATTGTAGTATTCCAAGGACATAACTACAGCCGCTTCAGAATCACGGCGGGTTATAATCGTCGTATCCATATCATCAACAACTCTATCAAGCACTGCTTTCAAATTGCTTCTAGCATCACTAAAGGAAATGGTTTTCATTGTATGATACCTATCTTGTACTATTTATTGTACAAGTCTAGCAGCAACTTAAATGATGTTCAAGATTTGTTCTAAATCTAGCAAACGGCATAAGCAAACTAAATTAGTCTTTCAGCAGCGCACCCGGATATCCAAGCTGGCGCCAAGTTTCGAAAACCACAACGGCGACCGAGTTAGAAAGATTCATACTGCGGCTTTCAGCCAGCATCGGGATACGAATTTTCTGCTCGATCGGCATATTGTCGAGAACATACGGCGGTAAGCCGCGGGTTTCTGGTCCAAACATCAAATAATCATCTTCCCGATAGCTTACATTGCTGTGGCTTGGCTTACCTTTGGTGGTTAACGCAAACACACGGGCGCCCGTTGGAGACTGATTATTATCAGGATTTAACCCTTCACTTTCTAAGAATGCGTAATAGTCATGATGATGTTTGATATCCGCAAATTCGCTGTAATCTAGCCCTGCACGGCGTAAGCGTTTGTCATCCCAAGTAAAACCGAGGGGATGGATCAGGTGCAGACTAAAGCCTGTATTGGCGCATAAGCGGATGATATTCCCAGTATTTGGTGGGATTTCAGGTTCGAATAAAACAATATGTGGCATAACGTTAACGGCTATTGGTCGGGATGAAAAAGATGATGCAGAGTTTACGCGCAAATTTGGAAAGATGCATTAGTTGTGTCGGTATGAGAGCGAAAGGCGAGGGGTGGCTCGCCATTCTATTAATACTGGTAGACATAATGATAATCGTCAGATTTTTCATCAATGCCATTAAGGATGGTGCCAGTAATTTCGATATTATTTTGTTTGAAATGTTTAAGTGCGCGTTCAATTTCTTTAACGGTATTCACGCCATAATAGGCCACTAAGAGTGATGTGCCGGCATATTTTCCGATAATAGCGGGATCTGTAATCGCAAAAATGGGCGCAGTGTCCAACAAAACCATATCATATTGATGTTTAACTGAGTCCAATAAATGCTTAAATTGCTCGCTCATAAGCAGTTCTGAAGAGTGCGTGGTGCTTTTTCCTCGACTGATAATATCCAAATTCTCAATAACTTGTTGATGTTTTGAGATGGAATCCTCGCCGTGTTGAGATAAGAATTCTGAAAGCCCAGATTTATTTTCTAACCCAAATGTTTTATGAATATGTCCTTTGCGTAAATCAGTATCAATAAGCAGAATTTTTTTACCTGCATTGGCGAGGACGACAGCCATATTCGCAGTAATAAAACTTTTTCCTACATTTGGGGATGCACTTGTCACCATTACAATATTATTGTCTTGATTCATCACAGAGAAATAGACACTTGTTCTTAATGAACGAATGGATTCTATTGCCATATCTGCTGGATTTTCAATGGATAGGGGCTTTTTACTTTCGCGATACCGTGATTTTTTTTCATCCAACGAGAATGGAACGGTGGCATAAACACGAAGGCCTAGCGCCTCGAGTTCTTCCGTGTTCTTAATTTTATTATTGAGAATCTCTTTTCCGATCACAAAGGCGCAGCCCATCACGAGACCCAATAAAGAGGCCAAAACCATGATTAAGCTTTTCTTGGGAGCGATGGCCATGGGGTAAGACTCCGCAGAGTCAATAATTCGCACATCGGCAGTGATCCCTGAATTCAGCACACTGAGTTCGCGTTGCTTGGTCACCAACTGATTATAAATAGCTTGCTCGGATTCAACATCACGAGTTAAACGAATAATTTGCTGCTGGGTGTTTGGTAGCTGTTGAATGTTTTTGCTGGCTTTTTCTTTCTCGAGTAGCAACTTTTGGCGTGTATCAAGTAAGGCTTGATAAGCCGGGTGGCTGCGGGTATATCGTTGTTGAAGCTCCACTTCTTTAAAAGTAAGCTCATTTAGCCTTTCTTCTACATGCAATGCACTCTCAAGCGCGGATTTGGCCTCTAGCGTTAGGTCAATGGACTCATTTTGTTTACGAAACGTATTTAACTGATTCTCATAATGGTCGAGCTTATTTTTTATTTTTGGTATGTAGTTATCTAGAAAAATCAACGTGTTGTTTGTAGCTAGCTTCCTATGTTCTCTATTTTGATTAATATAATTTTGAATCACATTATCTAAAATCTCGATATTTTCTCGCTGATTTGTCCCTTTAATTGTTAAGTTAATGATACCAGAGCCTTTACTGGCTTCATTCATACTGAGACGGCGTCGTAAATTTTCGATAGCAGAATAACGATCATTTTTTATTAAGGTCAGTTTTTCCCCACCTTGAGCGGTACATGAATCAATCAATAAGTGAATTTCACCTTGCTTTAAAGGGATGCCAATTTGCCCATGATAAGTTTGGCCCGCAAGTTCTAGCGTATATTGGCAACTATCTAAAAAGGTTAAAGTGGCGGGTTGACCGATTAAATCTGGGGGGAGTTGATACTCTGCAATATGTACAATAACCGCATCACTCAGAAATTTGGAGAATATCTTTGAAGGCAAAATCTGAATATCTAGATTCAAGTCTGACACGGTTTTGCCTAGCACCATTCTGGATTTAATGACTTCAATTTCTGAATCGATTTGCCCGTTATTGCCGCCAAAAAGCATTCCATCGTTCATTTTTTCTAATAGTGAGGCTTGGTTTACTTTATCGTACTGTAATGTAGCATTCGCTTGGTAAATAGGAGAAGCGAGCCAGCAATACACTCCGGCACTTAAAATGGCGGCAATAGTAAACGCCGCTATCGTTAGCGTGTTAGATTTCAGTGTTTTTAGTATGGCGAGTAAGTCGATTTCATCGGTGTTCGGCACATGCTTTTTTTCTGTATTGTTCATAGAGTTAGTTTTTAAATAAGTTTAAATAGAGTCTAAATCTTTCCTTGCCACGACTCGGCTGCTTTTTCCATAAGCTGATAAACATGCACAAACATCTCCTCGCTATGTTTATAAGGATCTGGGATTTCGGTTTTATCCAGCCATTCACCGAATAACATGACTTTGCCTCGGGTTTGCGGAAATTGCCGATAAAGTTTTTGGGTATGAGTGTTTTCCATTACGAGGATCAAATCCGCCATCTGGCATAAATGCCCGGTTAAACGACGTGAACGATTCTCCTCCAAAGAAATGTGATGGTTTTTTGCTATATGGCGAGCTTGAGCATCAGCAGGTTGATTTTCCAGTGCAATCAGCCCTGCGGAGTGGATCTTTTTTTGGGGGAAAAGCCCCTGCATTAAACGCTCCGCAGTGGGTGACCGGCAGATGTTCCCCATGCATACGATAAGAATGTTATTAAACATAAGTATTTGATTAAAAATAAGATTACCATGCATAAATACGCTTAGTTCCTTCGGCAAGCTGGTTGTATGAGGCGATGGTTGGCAGTAATTGGGTGATTAAACGGTTCCACCGAACAACTGGTGCCGCTGTCACATAAACAAGGTCATAAGGTTGTAATTTAAATTCAGTTCCCATCACGAGTGATGTCGCATCGGAGAGGTCGAGTTGATAAATTTCTGCCATTTTAGAAAAGGGGTTCTCGTCTTCAGAATCTGTTATTGGTGCGGGTTTATGCGTTGACCGAATGACAAAAATCCCTGTTGCACTTGCGGTAGTTTGGCTGAGTCCATTGGCTTTACTTAGCGCTTCAGTGATGCTCATTCCTGCACGGTCGATAGTCAATGTTGATGGTTTCCCCACTTCTCCCATCACAAAGACCTTTTGCGCATCATTACGGGGAACATAGAGAACATCGCCGGATAGCATTAAGTAGTTTTGGGTTAAATCGCCGTATTGAATTAACGATTGCAGCGAGATTTTTATCTCTTTGCCTTCACGGGTGAGGATCACATTGTCCCAGTCCGCTTTTTCGGTTAACCCGCCTGCGGTATTAAAGGCTTCCAAAATAGTGAGAGGGACATTAGTGATGGGCAAGGAACCCGGCTTAGTCACTTCGCCAGACACATAAATTTTTTGCGAACGAAAGGCGGCAATGCTGACATCGATTTGTGGCGCTTCAAGGTAAGCAGCAAGTCGGGTGCTGACTAATTTCCTGATTTCACTGATTGTTTTACCAAGAACGGAGACTTTTCCAATATAGGGATAATAAATGGTGCCATCTGCGTGAACCCAATTCCCTGAATCCGCAGCGCTGCGATAGGAGCCAGCGGGGATAGTGAGCTCAGGGTGATTCCATACGGTAATTGCCAGCACATCTCCCACGCCAACACGATAGTCATAACCGGCTAGTTGCTCTTCAAGCTGAGGATTAGACTTGGCAATTACGGGGGCAATTTGCATTTCACTTAGCAGCTTGGGAGAGATAGGGTAAATATCCACAAGCTGGCTAATATCTTGCTTACCAGTATCAATAGTCCTTTTTCCTGATGTGGAAATATAGGTTCCCGGGACGAGATGACACCCAGAAATTAGGATGCTCATTGTGATAGCCATGAGAAATTTACTGAACATGATAATAGCCCTAATCAGGATGGATAATGGTAATTTTTAGCAATCGAAGTTACACGACACAAAGTCAGCTCGGGATAATAGTTCAGTTTTAAACAAAAAACCAAATAATTCATCCAAAAATCGATGTTATATAAAAATATAATAAAACAAAAAATGATATTGATGCAGAAAATGTTTTGTGAGTGAAAGGTGGTTGGAGGAATAGACTAGAAGCGAACTAGGGAGTGAGTAGGTTAACTGTGTGGTGAGAATAAAGTTTGAGAATGTAAAAAATAAAAAAGCGAGCCGGTGGCTCGCCTAATTGATGCTATATAAAGAATGATTTAGCTTTGATAACCGTTAGGATTCATAGATTGCCAGCGCCATACATCATCAGCCATATCCTGAATGGTATATTTGGCTTTCCAACCAAGCTCGCGCTCTGCTTTTGCTGGAGTTGACCAATATTCAGCAATATCTCCTGCACGACGTTCGGCAATTTTATAAGGGATTGGTTTACCGACAGCTTTTTCAAAAGCAGCGATCACTTCCAGCACGCTGGTTCCTGTACCGGTACCCAGATTATAGATATAAAGCCCTGAATCTTTATTCATATAGTTTAACGCAGCAATATGTCCATCAGCTAAATCCATCACATGGATATAATCGCGGACGCCAGTGCCGTCTTTGGTGGCATAATCCCCGCCGAATACAGCAAGTTCTTTACGGCGACCGACAGCTACTTGCGCAATAAATGGGGTCAGGTTATTTGGGATCCCATTAGGGTCTTCACCCATCAAGCCCGAATTATGTGCACCAACTGGGTTGAAGTAACGTAGTAAGGAAATTGACCATTCGTTATCTGAGATACTGAGGTCAGTTAAAATACGCTCAACCATATATTTACTCGTACCATATGGGCTATTGGTATTTCCGACAGAGGATTCTTCAGTTAACGGGGTATGTTCAGGCTCACCATACACTGTCGCAGAGGAGCTAAAAATTAAGCTTTTAACACCCGCCTGACGCATACTTTGTATTAAAACTAAGGTGCCATTCACATTTACATCATAGTATTCAATAGGTTTTTCGACAGATTCACCGACTGCTTTTAACCCCGCAAAGTGGATGACTGAGCTAATGGAATGTTTAGCAAAAATGGTATCCAAAATGGCTTTATCACGAACATCACCTTGATAAAACGTCGGTTTAGTCCCTGTGATGGTTTCAATGCGGTTCAATACTTCAAGGTTAGCATTGTGAAGATTATCTAAAATAATCGGTTGAATACCTTGTTGGATCATTTGTACGCAGGTATGGCTACCGATATAGCCAAGACCGCCGGTGACTAAAATGTTAGGGTTGCTCATTATTTCACCTTGTCTATTTCTTGATATTAAATTCTTTTTTTAAATGCATGAAAAATATAACAACAAAGATAATAGGAGCTTCGTATAAAATTTAGATTGAGCTCTTTTCTATATATATTCCATTGCCATTTTATTGATCTTATTTTATTACTAGATAATGAGGAGTCATGAATTCGATACTTTGCTAGAGGTTCTTGTACACAATAAGCATTTTTGGTTTTTTCTAGTATAGACAGCCACATCAAATAATCTTCAGCACCAACTTTTTTTTGATAAATTTTACCTACATTATAAGCATTATACATACCTGTTAGATTTCCTATAAAACACGAGCGCAGCATATCATCATAAGTGATTATTTCAGGAGAAAATCTAATATTAATTGTTCCTTTAGTATTGAAGGTTTCGTAATTAGAACAAACAACATTCCAGCCACTATTTAGTATGGATATTTGTTTTTCTATTTTGTTTGGGAACCATATATCATCGCTATCCAGAAAGCAGATGAACTTTCCTTCACTAATTGATATTGATAGGTTTCTGGATTCGGCAACACCTAAGTTAATGCGATTTTTAATAACTTTAATTCTTTTTTCAATACTCTCATAATATTGAATTATTTGTAGAGTATTATCTGTAGAACAGTCGTCTATTATAATTAGCTCCCAGTTCGGATAAGATTGATCTATTATACTTTCTATTGACTCTGTAATTGTATCTTCAGCGTTATATGCTGGCATTATTATAGAAACTAAATCATTTCCCATTTTTTTAATTCTAATGTTTATCTTGTTGGTATTTATCTAATAATTCAGTCCACTGTTTTATTATCATGTTTGGGGTTATTTTTACCTTAGGATGAAAAATATTAGAGTGAAAATTACTATCTGATAATAAAATTTGTATTTTAGACTTTATTTCTTCTTTAAGAAAACTACAGTATTTTTCCTTGTTTGAGCTAAGCCGTATTATTTCAGAGTCTAGGAATACATTCTTCTTTGGAAGAAAGCTGGAATCAAAAATATTTTTTTTATTTTCCATTAGATATTTACTATCTACATATTCAGAAATTGCAAAAATATTAGTTGATATAACTGGTTTGTTGAGGTTCAAAAATTCTATTACAGTTAATGCACTGGAATCAAAGTATGTCGGATGAATTAGTGCATCCCATTTATTTATATGTTTGAAATAGTTGAGGTTATCTAAATTAAATTCAGTTATACTAATAAAAGGGTTATTTTCAATTTTCAGCAAGTACTCTTCAGGTATATCATCCTGCCTAGTTAATAAATTTAAATTTATTGACGTGCCTAATAAGTTTAACTCAATTATAGCATCAACTAACTCTCTTCCACCTTTTAAATTAAATAAACTAGAGCAAAATCCCAAGGTGATATTTTTATTGAATATTTTATTTTCAAGTGTTGGTATTTTGCAATACGGATAAATAATGCCTAAATCTTTTTCCTTTATCATATCACCAAACAATGCATACGCAGATTTTTTGGCAGCTTCAGAATAAAACACAAAGCCTAGAAAATTATTTTTTTTAATTAAAAAAGAGGCTATTTTTTTATTAAAGAAATTATTCTTCTTCATATTGTAACTTAGAATACCTAATCCATTCTCACAGTAACATATATATTTTTTTTTAGTAAAAATCAATCTTGAGCCAGGTTCAATTATTATATCAGCAGAAATTTTCTGACTTAATAAGAGCTCGTAGGGGAGAAACCATTCAATGGGTGGCAAGAATGTACTTTTAATAAAGTTAAATATTTTTTCTTTATATGTTTTACCTGATATTTCATGCATCTGTTTAGATTTTTCATGGGTTCTATCCCATTTCATATCATCGGCTAAATTTTTCATCCATCGACGGGATGAGCGAATAAAGATAGATTTCATAGGTCACATCATTTAAGTTAAAATAAAAATGTATTATATTTGAATTCTGCAATTGGAAATGCAACGACTTTAAGAACATATGGGGTTAAGATATATATAATCATTGCTAATACGATTAGGTATTTTTTTCTACTAAATGCTGACTTTAAAGAATAGTATAAAGGGATAATATAGAAATACACAAAGAAGTAATTTATTCTAGAAAAAAAATCAAAATGGTAAACTAGAATAAACATATTTGCAGTGATAACCCATAGACCTATCAATCGTTTAGAATATTCAGTTATACTAATACCCTTTATAATTGAAAAAAAATAGATAATGATAGGGAGATAATAAAGTTTTGTAAACAAATTAACTATACTAACCTTTGTGAAATTCCCTTCTGTAAGATATAAAGAATAATAAGAGAAAAAGGTATCTATAATATATGTTGAAATTATGGTGAATGGATTAAAAAAATAAATTAGAAAAGTTGAAATGTAGATTACCAAAGCATGCTTATAAAACCATGTATACCACTTCATAGGTATTAACAGCATTGGAGCAACAACAAAGGCTGACTTGTGAAATAGCGTTGCTATTATTATTAGGAAAATAAAATTTAAATTTTTATTTTCTAATCTATAAAGTAATGCAAGAACAAATAAATAAATAGAAAATGATGCTCTAATAATATTCATTTGTGTATGCAAAAGATTAGTTACTGTAAAAAAGAGAAAGAAAATAATAACTAAATTATATCCATGGCGTTTTAGTATGTTGAATGATGAAATTATAAGGCATGATTGTAATATTGAAACAAAAATAAAGAAAAATCTACTATCAGAATTAAAATAATGAATTACTTTTACTAAGTAGTAAAAAGCAATTTCATTATTTCTATAATAATACTCTAATATATTGGTGTTATTAAAAATCCTCTCGTAACTAAAATAATCAGAACCTACACCATATTGTAATGATGGCAGTAGGGATAGCATGAAGATTACAGCAATGGATAAACTATATCTAGCACAATTAGACCGATAATATATATTATAGATATATATTATCGGTAAAGTTAAAAAATTTAAAATTAAATATGCCATATTATCTTGCTAAGATTCTTTCGCTTTCAATTGTACTATTGGATATATCTATTGGGTGTGAAAAAAAATTCTCAAAGTATATGTTTTTAATTTTTGTATTTTTCAAAATAAATCCCCAGTCATCAGCCATAAAAGTATATTTAGACATCAGTTGATCTATCATCAATGCAGTATTTCTATGAATCATATAGCAACACGTGCGATAAATCCATCTATGAGTACCCATAATTATTTTTCTTGTGTCGTTCTTTTGCCTAATAAAAAGAACTTTCTTAAAACTCGCTAATCCATCCTGGCCTCCAAGAATATATATAGAGTCAGTATGTAAGGATTCTAATTTTTCTGTTAGCTTATTTAAATTGTTAATTAAACTTACATCATCTTCTAATACTATTAACCACTCATTCCCATGAATTATAAAATCATGAATTGTCTCTTTATGACTCAAGAAACATCCTAACTCTGATGGCGTTAGGTATTTTCGCCCTTTCCTTTTCGATGTTTCACATCTAGAAGCACAAAAATATTCATGAGCATTCATATTCTTACCATTAATGGCGTAGGATATTTTGGAATTATAGCCTTGACTTTCTAATTCTTTGGCGATCTTATCTCTTCTAACAGAATGTTCTTTAAGCGATATAATTGCAACATCTAATGTGTCAGTATTTTTCATTTTTATCTCATTAATAATTAAAAAATATAATTTCTTTGATTGGTTAGATAGCGATTAGTATTGTTCATCATAACTAAGTAGATGAGTCAATATAATATCTTCTATGTTTAATTTTTGTTTTATTGGTCATGATCATTTCTACATTGGAGTATATATCCATATGATATTTTTTTAGACCAATAAATTGAGCCCAAAATTATAACTGACGGTAAAATAAAATAGGCATTAGGTAAAAATAAACAAGAAAAAAAGAAAGCTAATGGGCATATTAAACTATGATAAGCAGATACAACTGCGAAAGGTTCAACTTTAAAACAACGAATGAAATTATTATTTGTTGTGAGAATTAGTAAGAAAATAAAAAATAAAAAAATCTGCAATGATATATATATATTTGATATCTTATTAAAAATATAAAAATCAGGCATAATATGACTTAATGTTAAAAAAAATGAATATCCCAATACGAGGATGGTTAATGCAATCTTTCTATATTTCAAAAATGATTTATATGTAATGTTGACTTTTCTTTGGGATATTTGTGCTGAATAATATGTCATGTGTGATTGAGTAAATGATTCAGCAATAGAAAATCCTGCTTTAGCTAGAGTAAAAGTGAAAATTAGTTTTCCAGCATCAATTGGTGATAAGGTTTTAAACGCAATTAAATTAAATCCATTCCAAAAAATAAAGCCTAGACCCCAAACAATTGAAACCTTAGATAGTAGAGGCCAAAGCTCTTTAAATACTTCGATTAGCCTCACTTTAACATTACAAGATTTTATTTTTTTCAAAAATTTTAAAAAGGATGGTAATAATATTAAATATAGAAAAATATTTGATATTATTAAACCTAGTGAAATGCTATATAAACCAAAGTCTAAATACAATGAAATACAAATCATTATTGGATTAATAATTGAAGATATAACTTGTGATTTGTATAAAATTAATTGTTGTTGTGCGCCTTCTAATAAAAGTGATATTGGTGTTAATAAACTAACCAATGATGATGAGATAACAAGACACCACCAAGGATAAAACCAATCAACATTACCATTATATGAACTATAGAAAAGGTTTCCACCATAGCCAACAAAGAGTATTATAAATATTGATATGGCGAGAAACCACAGAATTGAAAAATAAAAATATGATTTTATTTTAAAATTAATTTTATCTTCAGTATGAGAGAATGAATGCGCGATTGATAGCTTTATTACATGACCAATACCTAGTTCTGCTAATTGCTGCATAGCAATTAGATTAAAAAAAGTAAAATAAAAACTAATTTCTTCTAATGATAGTTTTTTTCCTATAATTAGTAATATCACAGGCCCTGAAATGGCTTTGAATAAACGAGATAAACCGGAGTATGAGGCTAGTTTAGCTAATTTCAGGTTTGAGGTTTTATTTTCTTTCACTTACTAGATATCTCTTTTCTTAATAGCTCATTTTCCTCTATCCATGCATCAAAATAATTTGAGTTTTTACCATATGCATTATCATAAATTACTATTTTCTTACCTAACAATAGGGAGAGAATGAAACCATGTAGGCGGTCAGTATGTACCTCATCAAAGCTACTAAAATATTGTTCAGCTCTAAAGCATAGATTGGATGAATTTTTTAGCCAATAATTATTGATTTTACTTTTCAAAAAAGGAGTTAGCTGTAAAAGAGAAAATAATTTCAGTATTAATATATCGTTAATTCCTATCATATCATCCCAATCAAACTCTTTTTTGTATAGTGATGGCACTGAATTTAGAGTTTCTTTATCTCTTCTTCTTAAGTTAAGTATCTTCTTTATATAGTTTAAGTCAGTGACTTCTTTGGTGTAAATTAATGGGTGTAGACTATGAGCCATATCAGGCATTAGTTTCACATTTTTAGAAAATGAATTAGCTATCTCAAAGGATTTTTTATCTCTCACAAATATGTGAAGGTTGGGATGTGATGAAAATATTTTTTCACACTTAATTTTATTTTCAATACTCTCAAAATGAATTGATTGCGGAAGTATAACTATTTTTTTATTCTTATATTTTAATATGAGTTTTTCTCTTAATTTTTGGTGTCGGGGATATAAGTCCCCAATATTTCCACCTCCATGGAATAATATAGTATCTGATTCTTCAATTTTCTTATTGTTTATATTCGAGAAAAAAGCACGGTGAATTACATTTATATCAAAATCACGTATAAATTGTTCTGTTCCTAAATATATTAGCTGATCTCCGATATTATAATGTAAAGGTATATCAATATAAGAGACAGAATCATTTTTAATTAATTCAGCAATTTCTGAATGCATATTTTTTAATTTTGTTAAATTATCAATTAATTTTTCTTTGTACATTTGACGTTGTGATTCCGTTGTATTTATATTAAAGAATGCTATTCGAGCAGTGAGGTGAATATTTTAATTTCAAAAACCCATAGCTACCGCACTGGGTTATCGGGTCCCAGAGCGCCATTGAATTTCAAAATTTAGTGTTTATTAATTGAAAATACTGCATTTTTTGCAGGATTGATCAATTGATAAACACTGCTTATGATAGCCTTCCCATATAGGTTGACTCGTGCCGTAAGCACAATCAATCAAAAGCCCTTAATAATAGCACTAAAGTATCGGAGTGACTATCGGTGTGAGACGCCTAAAAATCACTACTTTACCCGTAATCATCTGATCACCTTTTTGAAACCATTAAGTGAGTTATTAGTATATAGTTCTATCAAAAATTGTTAATTTCACATTGGATGGCATATTGGTTTGAGTGGTATCTATACGTAGGGGCTAATATGATAGTCAAGAAAAAGCATGTATACGGCTAGATAGTATAAAAAATAATGATAATCACAGCTGTAACTTGATGTATGTTATTAATATATAAATAGATCACGCCCGTGCGGCGTAGAAAAAGGTAATTACTCGAATAACGATATAATCAATGAAATATAATATTTATAAGAATTGTCTGAGCTATTTCTTACTTACAAGTATATGTGGTAAACGCGTATAGGCAAATATCATTAAATGTTTGAGACACTAATTTCATCACTGTTTGTGAATATGAATAAGTTAATTATCAGCCAGGTTGAGTTTGGTAGGGAATATTCGGCGAAATAAGATAGGAATATATGGCTGATATATAAAAAGGTCTTTGGCACATAAGCACCAAAGACCTTCATAATGCAAGATTAGCGTCCGTGTTCTGGCAGCCAAATCTGTAGGCGTAATCCACCTAGCGGGCTGTCGTCAGCTTTTACCCAGCCTTTATGTTGGGAAATCGCTGTTTCAACAATTGCTAAGCCAAGCCCTGTACCGCCGGTTTCTCTGTCGCGAGCTTCGTCGGTGCGATAGAAAGGTCGGAAGATATGCTCGCGGTCAGCAGGGCTAACTCCCGGGCCATCATCGTCGACAGTAATTAAAATACCGTTATTTTCTTCTTTGAAATCAACCGCAATATGGGTATTTGAGTAACGTAGCGCGTTACGTACTATGTTTTCAAACGCGCTGCCAATGGCGGATGGATTGCAATATAACGGCCATGAGCCTGGGTGCGACGTGACATCCAACGTCTTGTTCATCTGCTCCGCTTCGAAGCTTGCATCATCCAGAATATCTCCCCATAACTCATCGGCTTTGATGTGTTCGCGAAGAATTTCATTTTTATGCTGGCTGCGAGAGAGAACCAGCAAGTCATTGATCATGCTATCTAAACGGTGAGTTTCTGTTTCGATGCGCTCCAGTTCTTTACTCTCACCATGGCGGCGACGTAATAATGCCGTCGCTAGCTGTAATCGTGTGAGTGGGGTACGCAACTCGTGAGATATGTCAGAAATCAATCGCTGCTGGGCAGTGACCATGCCATCTAACGCACTGATCATCTGGTTAAAACTGTTACCCGTCGATAAGAATTCTTGTGGACCCGATTCTAGCTCTGGGTGTGGGCGCAAGTTACCTTTTGCCACATCGTCCGCCGCCATTTTTAATTTACGGGCAGGGCGAGCCAAGCTCCATGATAGCCATAATAGCAACGGTGCGCTGATTAACATTGTGGCAATCAAGAGTAAAAATGGTCTGTCAAACAAGAGGTTAATAAAGTCTGATTGCGGGCTGCTTGCAGGGCGAACTAAATAGAGTTGGTAATGATCTTCACCGTCTCGAATAGAAAATGGGCCCAAAATTTCTGCGCGTCCGTACTTTTTCTTCTTCGGATGGTCGGCATTATCAGATTGACCAATAAAGTTGCGGATCACCTGCATTTCACTCGGCATCGCACCAATCACGCGGCCTTCACTGGTCACGATAATCAACCGTTGCCCTGGGGGCGCCCATTTTTTGATGGCGTTGGAAATCCGTCGCCACCAAAGTAGGTCGTTCATTGGAGCTTGCGCGAGTTCGGCTTCGATGTGTTGCTCAAGCATCTCCCCTTGGCGTTGCTCACTTTCCATCAGGACGGTGAGCTGCCGAGAGTCTAGCTTAGGCACCATCAGCACTAGCATTAATACTAGTGCGAGGGTAAACCAGAAAATCGCAAATATTCGAGCTGTTAAGCTGTTGATCATGTGGCAGAAACCATCAAGTAACCGCGTCCACGCAAGGTTTTAAACCAAGGTTGACCATCGGTGCGTTCTGGAAGTTTGCGGCGCAAGTTTGAAATATGCATATCAATCGCACGGTCAAATGGCGTGAGGCGCTTACCCAAAACTTCTTGGCTTAAATGCTCTCTTGAAACCACTTGCCCTAAATGCTGGGCTAATAGATAGAGCAAAGTAAACTCGGTGCCGGTTAAATCAAGGATTTCGTTATCGAAGCTGGCTTCTTGACGACCCGGATTGAGCTGTAATTTATCCACTTGTAAGGTTGGGGTGTTGCTGTTGTCCCCTTGAGTTTGCTCGCTCCAGTTTGAGCGGCGCAGTAACGCACGAATCCGCGCTACTAACTCCCTATCGTTAAATGGTTTTGGTAAATAGTCATCGGCACCGAGCTCTAAGCCCAGCACTTTATCTAATTCACTGCCACGCGCCGTTAACATAATGACTGGCGTTTGGTGAATTTGGCGTAACTCTTTTAATGTCTCAATACCGTTTTTCTTCGGCATCATGACGTCGAGTAATAATAGGTCAATGGATGAATCGATTTGCTGTAATGCTTGCTCACCGTCATAAGCGATGACAACATTGAAACCTTCCATTTCCAGCAGTTCTTTTAAAAGCGACGTGAGTTCACGGTCGTCATCAACTAATAGGATTTTATGCATTAATTAAGTCCTCCAACTGCCAAAATACGATAACAATCTTCACGTTTCCATGACTTTACGTTCTTTTACATGCTCTGACGCTAGTTTGCAGCCGACCGCGTATATTTAACTCCATTGAATCACGAGCATCGTTCGGAGACAAGGTATCTAAATGCAAAGAATAGTACACAGAACAAAACACAGTTCAGTACATAAAACAGCCGCATACGTTTTAGCTTCTGCATTTGTTTTCGGGCCAGTCGCTGCGTTTGGTGAAGCATCTGAAAGTAGTGTTAATGATGAACCATCATTAGTGCTTCAAATGCAACCGGACCAGCCACTACAAACCACACATATTGCTATTCAGTTTCAGATCCCTGAATCATTAAATAGCGACGAACGTGCCAGTGAATTTATGTTTAATGGTATCACGTTGAGTGAGAAACAGCGCCAACAGCTTCGTGACTTGATGGCTACCCAGCGCCACCGTCATGGTGAAAATGTTGCTTCAATACAAGAACGTGAGTCATTACACAAACTTATTATAGCGGATCGCTTTGATGATAAAGCTGTCCGAGCGCAACTTGAGAAACAATTGCAAAAAGAATTGGATGAACGCGTTGAGATGGCTCGCATCCATCACGAGCTTTACCAGTTACTGACGCCAGAGCAAAAGGCGCAGCTTGAGCAAATTAATCAGCATAAGTTCGCTGAATATCAAGTTATGCAGTAGAGATTCCTAGTAGTGAGTGTAGTTGAGTTTTTTAAAGCCTGTAGTTGAGTTTCTAAGCTGTATCGTTGAGTTTCGAAGTAAGTAGTGAAGTAGCAATAACTGAAGTTTTTCCTTGCCATAGACACCATCCCTGTCTTTATAGCCCCTTTTTAAGGGGCTTTTTTTTTGTGTTAAATGGAACTATGTTAACTATAGTTGACAATGTGAGTGTGATAACTATAGTTAACAGATAGCGAGAAGGGAGGCTCTATGTTGACCGTACTAACGACAGATATTTTTAATAGATGGATGCATGACCTGAAAGATATTCGAGCAAAAACAAAAATACAGGTAAGAATTCGGCGTTTGAAGCAAGGCAATTTTGGTGATGTTGAATCAATAGGTGATGGTTTTTCTGAATTAAAAATACATGAAGGGAAAGGATATCGCGTTTATTTAAGAAAGATTGATAATACAATCGTATTGTTAATCAGCGGTGGTGATAAATCGACGCAGCAAAAAGATATCGACAAAGCCAAACAAATTTTTCGTGAAATTGAAGGTGATCTATGAATATTAAAATAAAAGAGTATGACATTGCTGAGCATTTAACGAACGAAGAAGAAATTCAGCTGTATCTTAATGAAATATTAGAAGAAGGCGATACGGCACTCATTCTTGCGGCATTAGGCGATATTGCTAGAGCGAGAAATATGACCCAATTAGCAAAGGAAGTAGGAATGAGCCGAGAAGGGCTATATAAGGCACTATCTGGTGAAGGCAACCCTGCATTTACCACTATCTTGAAGATAGTTCATTCACTAGGACTAAAGCTGCAATTTAAGAGCGCAAGATAACCCTCTTTTTTACTCTTCTATTAATATCAGTAATATTTTTATTACTGATATGTTGTCTATACATTCACTTTCCACGTACTATCTTTATTTCCAGCGATTATTCCGAACACTTGCAAAATAGATTTTCACACATCCAAAGAGGTCATATTGCGCCATGATCCAGAAACTTACTGCTCAAGATTATAAAAAAATGCCTTGGAAAAATGGGCAAGGATTTACGTTAGAACTCGCAAGAAGCCACGGGGAAGGACTAGAAAATTTTGACTGGCGAGTGTCGATTGCAGACGTAAAATCCGCAGGCTCCTTCTCTTTCTTTCCAAATAAACAACGCATTATTGGTGTGCTGGAAGGCACTGGAATTGTCTTGCAGATAGATAAAAACTCGCCAGTTTCTTTATTACAAAAGCAATTTCATGCCTTTAATGGTGAAAGTGATGTATATGCCGAATTAATCAATGAAGCCATCCGCGATTTTAATTTGATTTACAACCCTGAAAAGTATTCAGCTCGGCTGCAGTGGGTATCTTGTGAGTCAGCAAACTCGTGGATCAGTAATGGAAACTGTGTGCTGATTTTTAACTTACAGGGCAAGTTAGAATTGCAGGTAGATGGGCAGCACTCAGTCTTAAATGATTTTGAAACCCTATTGGTCGAAAAAACAGGTGCTCCTACGCAATATATTGCTTCTCCTGAGTGTCATGGGGACTTTTGTGTGATTGAGTTATTCGAAAGATAACGCTACAAAGCCATTTAAGTCATTTTAGAGTGATTTAACTCAGTCAAATCGCGACTATTTAGTTAGCGGATAATTCTGATAATTTCACTCTTTGGACAAAATTGTTATCAAATTCATAGATTGCTTATTTAATGGCTTTATTCTTATTGTGATTTTAAACAGAATCTTTAGGCTATATCTCCGAATCGTTATTAGAACGAGAATGGTTTATTAAAAACAGTAATATAATTTTTGTAGCAAGGAAAAAAAAGAAGATGAAAATGAAGGCGCTTGTTGCGGTCGCAGTTTCTGCGGTCATTATGACTGGCTGTAAGAGTATGGACACTGGGCTGATGACCAACTCTGGAATGCAATTATTCCAAGCTGCAACATTATCTGATGCAGATGTTAAAAAATTCAGTGATGACGCTTGTAAAGAGATGGATGCAGAAAACAAAATTGCTCCAGCTTCAAGCAAATATACTCAACGCTTAAACAAAATTGCTAAAGCACTGGGTAACGAAGTTGACGGTACTCCGGTTAACTATAAAGTTTACATGACCAAAGATGTGAACGCATGGGCAATGGCAAATGGCTGTGTACGTGTATACAGCGGTCTGATGGACATCATGAACGACAACGAAGTTGAAGGTGTTCTGGGTCACGAGATGGGTCACGTTGCTTTAGGTCATACCCGTAAAGCAATGCAAGTTGCTTATGCAGCAGTTGCAGCACGTACTGCGGCAGCGGCAACAGGTAACGATGTTGCGACTCAATTAAGCTCTTCACAATTAGGTGAGCTGGGTCAAAAACTGGTTAACTCTCAGTTCTCTCAACACCAAGAAAGCCAAGCAGATGATTTCTCTTATGATCTGCTGAAAAAACGTGGTGTGGATACTAAAGGCTTAGTGACTGGTTTTGACAAATTAGCAAAACTGGGCAGCAAAGAAACTAGCATGTTTGATTCTCATCCACCGTCAGATGAGCGTGCACAACATATCCGTGACCGTATCGCTGCAGATAAAAAATAATTTTTATCTTGAATGATATTAATGGGGAAGCTAAGGCTTCCCCATTTTTTATCTAACATCTGAGTTTTATATATAACCTGCATTTTATCTTAATTCTGGTGGTGAAAATAAAGTCACAAATCAGAACTTATCCAGTTGTACTCTTGTTCGACGCTGCATATCTTATTAAGCAAATACGATTAAGAATTTTTTTTATCATTGTTTTATTTGTGCTCGATAAGAGAGCAAGGAAAAAAGATGGAAAAAACACAGCGAGTTTCTCTACTGGCGAAAGGAATGGGAATGCTGTTGTCCGGTACTTGTCGTTTATTAACGGGTGTCCGTACACGTTGGGTCGGATGCCAACCGGCTATTACCCCCCGCATCTACTATGCTAACCACTCAAGTCACCTCGACGGGTTGGTTATCTGGTCAGGGCTACCCCCCTTAATGCGCCATTTTGTTCATCCTGTTGCCGCCAAAGATTATTGGGATGGCACGCCGTTTCGCCGATACCTCGTCAATAAAGTGTTTCGAGCCGTATTGGTTGATAGAAAAGGGGACAAACCTGCCAAAGAGTCTGTACTTGGGCCACTAGAAGCGGTGCTTGCTGCAAACCATTCATTAATTTTATTTCCAGAGGGAACCCGAGGAGATGGTGAGGAACTGGGTAGCTTCAAAAGCGGAATTTATCATTTAGCGAAAAAATATCCCAATGTTGAAGTCATCCCAGTGTATTTGGAAAATTTAAATCGCGTGCTACCGAAAGGAACAAAGCTCGTGGTTCCAGTTATCTGTTCAGCAACGGTTGGGAAGCCACTATCCCCACTGACTGAAGATGAAAATAAGGCGGATTTTTTGCAAAGAGCGAAAGTTGCACTTGAGGAGATGATGCCATGAGTCTTTGGGATCGTGAATTAGCACTGCTGTTATCTGGTGTCTTCGGTATTTTGATGGTCGCCAGCGTAATAGGCGGCATTCTGGCATACCGTTATTCAGGGGAAAAAAGTAACCCAACCATTGATAACTTAAATGCGCGCATTCGTGCTTGGTGGGTGATGTGCATCGTCTGCGTTTTGGCGGTAGTGCTTGGGAATATTGGGGTCGTGATCCTGTTTGCGTTGATCTCTTTCTTTGCATTAAGGGAATTTATTACGCTAGCACCGACTCGCCGTAGCGATCATGAAGCGTTATTTTGGTGTTTTTTCGTCTTCCTTCCTCTGCAATATGTGCTGGTTGGGATTGAGTGGTATGGGATGTTCTCGATTTTTGTGCCCGTGTTTGTCTTCTTGTTTTTACCTACGCGAATCGCGTTGGCGGGGGATACTTACCACTTCCTCGAACGTACGGCGAAAATACAGTGGGGTATGTTGGTCACGGTATTCTGCTTGAGCCACGTACCGGCATTATTGATGCTGAATATTGAAGGTTACCAAGGGGAAAACGTTAAGCTGTTGCTGTTCTTAATTGTGGTCACGCAAATCTCTGATGTATTGCAATATGTATTCGGTAAGTTACTTGGCAAACACCCTATTGTGCCTAAGCTTAGCCCAAATAAAACCGTCGAAGGATTTATCGGCGGCATATTAACGTCAGTGCTGATTGGTATCTGTTTGTACTGGGTGACGCCATTTAGTTGGTGGGCGGCAGGGTTAATGTCACTGGCGATTACGTTAATGGGCTTTGTCGGTGGGTTGTGTATGTCTGCAATTAAGCGCGACAGCGGGATCAAAGACTTTGGAGCCATCATTGAAGGACATGGCGGAATGTTAGATAGAATTGATTCTCTCTGTTTTGCTGCACCAATTTTCTTCCACCTAACGCGTTATTTTTATACCTAATAGACTGTTATAAATAGATTTTTCCATTTTTCATCAACCACAGAAGCACCTTAGGGTGCTTTTTTTATAGGAAAATGCCCCGCATCTTGCAATGATGGGGTCGTGCTGAGATTAACATGCTATCATCGAGACTTAATTTGTACTTCGAAGTAAGATGATTACGTTGAGTGGGTTGGTTTTCGTCATTTGAGCTAAAATTATGTAATCGAGATCACAAGAAAACATAAAAGTTGGCGAGAAAACCCATGCATAATCCTTGCTTTGTCGTATTATTTCGCTTGTTGAATCAATTCAGCAAAATTATTGGCTGAGTTTTGCGGTTAATCCGTCAGTGAGTCGCAGTGAATATCAGTGCAGTGCGGTGGTTTTTTCATAGATTTGCAATTTATGTTCATTAATCAGAGGTCATCATGGTCAAGCAGATTAAAAGAATTGGAGTGTTAACGAGCGGTGGAGATGCACCGGGTATGAACGCAGCGATCCGCGGCGTAGTACGCGCAGCTCTTGCGGAAGGTTTAGAAGTAATGGGTATTTTTGATGGATACCTCGGCCTTTATGAAAACCGTATGAAGCAATTAGACCGTTATAGCGTTTCGGATATGATCAACCGTGGCGGTACATTCTTAGGCTCTGCTCGCTTCCCTCAATTCCGTGATGAAAAAGTCCGCGCGGTAGCGGTTGAAAACCTGAAGAAAAACCACATTGATGCACTGGTTGTTATTGGTGGTGATGGTTCTTACCTTGGTGCTAAATGCCTGACTGAATTAGGTTTCCCATGCATTGGCTTACCAGGCACGATTGATAACGACGTTGCTGGAACAGACTACACCATCGGTTATTTCACTGCGTTAGAAACCGTGGTTGAAGCGATTGACCGCTTACGTGATACATCGACTTCTCACAAACGCATCTCTATCGTTGAAGTGATGGGGCGTTATTGTGGCGATCTCACTCTCTCTGCGGCAATTGCAGGCGGCTGTGAGTTTTTAGTTCTGCCAGAACAAGAAATGCCATTTAACCGTGAAGAGTTACTGTCAGAAATCAAACGTGGGATTGAAAAAGGTAAGCGCCATGCAATCGTTGCGATCACCGAGCACGTTTGCGATGTGGATGAGTTAGCAAAATACATTGAAGCAGAAACTCATCATGAAACTCGTGCAACTGTATTAGGTCACATTCAGCGCGGTGGTTCTCCGGTTGCTTATGACCGTATTTTGGCTTCTCGTATGGGTGCATACTCTATCCAACTGCTGCTGGAAGGCTACGGCGGGCGTTGTGTGGGGATCCAAAATGAAAAATTAGTTCACCATGATATTGTTGATGCGGTCATGAACATGAAACGCGTCTTCAAGAAAGATTGGCTGGAAACAGCGAAAAAACTGTACTAATTTCTCACCTCTATTATTGCAAATCTCACCGGTATGGTTGGCCTTATACTGACCATATCGGCGAAGATTGACCTTGTTCCCCTCGATATTCCTCTTATTTATAAGATTTACCTTTTCGGTATTTCCCGTTGCCGTGGGTATCTGTCAGCCTGATTCCGTATTCAATTAATGGAGAAAAGGATGATGGTACGTTTCTGGCAAAGTTCACGCTATCCAATAGCGGCATTTTCTTTATTGTTATTAACTGCGGGAGCATGGGCGAAAGATATCCAAATTTTAAATGTCTCTTATGACCCGACTCGCGAATTTTATCGCCAATATAATCAAGAGTTTGGTGATTATTGGAAAGCAAAAACGGGGGATACAGTGACGGTGCGCCAGTCTCATGGCGGTTCCGGTAAACAAGCCACTTCGGTGATTAATGGGTTAGAGGCAGATGTAGTGACGCTAGCTTTGGCATACGATGTGGATGCGATTGCACAAAGTGGCAAAATTAATCCAGGCTGGCTGAAAAAACTGCCCGATAACTCTGCACCCTATACTTCAACCATTGTCTTTTTAGTACGTAAAGATAACCCGAAAAATATCCATGATTGGGATGATTTGATCCGAAAAGACGTTTCGGTTGTGACGCCTAATCCGAAAACATCGGGCGGCGCACGCTGGAATTATTTGGCTGCATGGGGATATGGATTAGAAAAAAATCATAATGATCCAGAGAAGGCAAAACAGTTTGTGAAGCAGCTTTATCAAAATGTTGAAGTGCTAGACTCTGGCGCGAGAGGGGCAACCAACAGCTTTGTAGAGCGTGGAATCGGCGATGTACTGATTGCGTGGGAAAATGAAGCGTTGTTAGCCATTAATGAGTTGGGCGCGAAGGGGGATTTTGAAATTGTTACCCCGAGTATTTCCATTTTGGCAGAACCAACCGTTGCTGTTGTCGATAGAACAGTGGATAAGCGAGATCACCGTGAAGTGGCACAAGCTTATCTAGAGTTTTTGTATTCACCTAAAGGGCAAGAAATTGCCGCAAAAAACTATTATCGTCCGCGAGATGCTCAAGTAGCCAAAGAATATCAAAACCAGTTTCCACAATTGAAATTGCTCACCGTGGATGAGAATTTTGGTGGTTGGCAACAAGCGCAGAAAACGCATTTTGCTAATGGTGGGATCTTTGATGAAATCATTCGCCGCTAATCGCTAACGATTTGAAGACCAAATTAAGCTCCTAACCGTCCGCTATCATGGCGGAGCGGCTAGGAATTTATAACTGCCGAATGTTTATCGCTACCAGCTATATTTCACGCCTAGCTGACCGAGATACATCGTTTGTTTATTACTGTTTCCTGATGTTTTTTCACTGCCTTTTGGGTATTTCCATTTAGTGGGCTCATAGGCAACGCCGCCCCATAATGCTAACTTCGGTGTCATTTTGTATTCCACTTGAGTTCCGATACGGTAGCCACTGCGTAGTTGCTGAGTGAGCGAGCCTCTACTGTTGTACTCATTATCATTAATGAGATAACGGAAATAAGGGGAAATGCTCCAATCTTGGTTAATAGTCACAGGTAAGCCAAGGCGAATTTGGCGTTGTAAGGATTGGGTGGTGAACTCATTATCCCACGCTTTATCACTGTAATAGCTGACTTTGGCTTTAATTCTATTGGTGAGTTTATAACTCACGCCCACTTCAGATTCAAATTCGTAGTTATTGGCCTCATAGAAATTACTGTAGTAGTAAAGCGCGCCCCAATAATTAAATGTCCATCGTTCATCAAGGTTGATTGAACCGGAAGGCATAACCCAATAGAGGCTGTTGGATGAGCGGGCTTTAGAGCCTGGAGTTACATCATTGGATTCTTTGCGGTAGGTGAAATTGATATCGAGGTTGGAAATTTTATCTTTAATGAACTGTTTGGTTACACCGATTTGGGTTCGATTACGAATGTAGGAATCTCTGGAATTGGAGAAGTTTTTTCCGTGATTTCTTAAGGTTTCTCGGTGTTCGAGATCAAACGACCAAGTGGATGCCGGATTACTCAGCGATAACTTACCTATCATACTGGCTTTGTCATACACTTTGTTATTCTGTGAATCCCGCTGACCTTGATACTCTTCGAGCTCGACATACACATTGGTTTTAACGTGCCAATGATTATCACTGGATTGAGAATAACTGGCGATAGGGAAAATGATTGCTGTGCTAAGAATTGCAGTATTAAGAATTAAACTCGTTATAAACTTCATATTCATCCTTTATAGAATGCTTTAATTATTTAATGATTGAAAATCGATGGACTCACAGATTAATTATAATAAGCAAGAGTCTGTCGAACTCTTTGAAGAGGGACGCCACTATAATTAATAAGAAGCCATTGATTTTTATTACGTTACTAATTTAAAGAGAACAGAACAAAAATATCAATAATGAAAAATCGGCGAGCCGATGCAAGCAATCTAAATGAATTATCTTGAGGCTGTCTATGGTTAATTTTTGATGGTATAGGCATTTAAATTAGTGGGTTAGCTAACTTTTTATTACCTAGTGGGTTGTGTTTGTTCGATTTTTATTTATATTTACAATGAAATTGAAGTTTGTCTGATACTTATATTTTCTTTTATTTTGCAGTGGTTTTTTAAATGTAAAGTAATGGTTTATATTTTTAATTAATGATTTTTTAAATTCTTTTTTTATTATTTTTCATTTAATAGAAGGAAAAATAAAACCGTCTATTTAACGTTAAATTAAAATAGACGGTTAAATTGAGTGATTAAATACAGAATTTAATTACTTAGCTTTTTTGGCTTCAGCAGCAGCTTTAACAATCACCGCAAAAGCGTCCGCTTTTAAGGACGCACCGCCCACTAAAGCACCATCGATATCTGGTTGAGTGAATAACTCAGCAGCGTTGCCTGCGTTAACAGAACCGCCGTATTGAATGATTACTTGCTCAGCGACAGCTGCATCTTTTTTCGCAATGTGGCTACGAATAAATTTATGTACGGCTTGTGCCTGCGCTGGAGTTGCTGATTTACCGGTTCCGATTGCCCAGATTGGCTCATAAGCGATAACAGCACCTTGGAATGCTTCTGCACCTAATGTGTTCAGGACTGCATCGATTTGGCGAGCACAAACTTCTTCTGTTTTACCAGCTTCGTTTTCAGCTTCGCTTTCACCGATACACAGAACTGGGATTAAACCTTGTTCTTTCAGTACTGCAAATTGTTTTGCAACGAACTCATCGCTTTCTTTGTGATAAGTACGGCGCTCTGAGTGACCGATGATGATGTATTTTGCACCGACATCTTTCAGCATTTCAGCAGAAATTTCGCCAGTGAATGCGCCAGACAGGTTGACGTCAACGTTTTGTGCGCCTAATGCAATGCGGCTGCCAGCGATAGCGTGTTTAGCTTGAGTTAAGTACATTGCTGGTGGCGCAATTGCTACGTCACAGCCATCAACGCTGCTCAGTTCGTTACGCAGGCCAGCAATCAGTTCATTGACCATCTGGGTACTGCCGTTCAGTTTCCAGTTACCCATTACCAATGGATGTCGCATGTTATTTCCTCCAACCAAAAAGTTTGAATGATTTATCGATTAGTTTTTCATCACGCGATCAAGGTATTACGCGCAACGAGACGTTTCTGTCGCTGTTCCTGCATTATAGGAACAATGGATAATAATAGCTTTGCTTTTCATCATGCTTATTGCCAGAGCGTGATCATCATCCATTTCGCGTGTTTGTTGCTCTCAATTATTTACTGCTTTCGCTTGCTTGTTGTTCTAGCTTAATCGGTTCAACAGCAAAAGTAAGCACATTATTGTCACTTTTTACCAAAATATATCGCAATGCGCCTAATCTCGCTTCTTCTGCGCGGGTTGGGGCTTTATTGGCCATAAATTTGTTCAGCGCTGCGGTCAGCTCAGGGGCTTTATCCAAAGAAACATTAGGGTCAAATTGATGAATAATAGCGATGATATAGCGCTCAATTAATTGGCGACTTTCTTGGGCGTCAGCTTCATTGTCAGTAGGTAATAATGTGATTTGTAAGCTTTTAATTTTCTCACTACCCCGTTCGAGGACAGCAGATGAGTATATTTGTTGATTAATACGTGATGCGGCGCGAATGTAGGGCACGGATATATCTTGGCTAGCAATCACTTTGTATTCGTGAAGATACAAATCTTTATAGGTTTGATTAAATTGACTACGTAGCTCTGGGATCGTGAGATTAAAGGTTGGCGCATCGGGCGCTAAATACGCAACGCTTAAGTTGGTATCAGGTAACGTCGGTACCTTTTGGGAAAGTGCCATTTGTGGAAAATAGCACACAAAAGCGGTTATGATGATGGACATGGAACGGAATATTGGTTGAGCCATTTTTTCTGCCACTTATTCTTCAGAGATTAATATTGTATCAGGATTACAGACAATGACATTACTACAATGGGCTTTTTCCTTTAAAGGTAGAATAGGACGGCGACCATTTTGGGCAGGAGTTGCAGGCTGTTTTATTTTGATGACCCTGATCTCTCTCTTTCAAAACGCGTTTTCATTACCGGATGTTGTTGTGGTGGTGTTGTTTATTTTATTACTATATCCCCTTGCCGCAATTTTCACCAAGCGTCTTCACGATAGAGGTAAACCGGGAGGATGGTTTGCTTTAGTCGTGTTAGCTTTTGCTCTTTTTTCCTTCGATGTCAGCCAATTGGCCGAAATTTGGCAATGGGGTATTGGGCGCTTTCTTCCATTGCTGATTACGATGATGATGCTGATTGATTGTGGCGTTTTTGTAGGAATGGAAGGTGAAAATCCGTATGGAGAAAAGACAGATAAAGTCGATTATCTGTCTTAGCAGTTAGGCTATTACCAGTACTGTTCGCTAGTAATATGTCCCGGTTTACGGCGTAAATGTTTAACTAACCCGTGGGTTTCTTTGAGTTTATCCCGTGTATCTCGCACCATTTCTGGGTTGCCACACAGCATGATGTGGCATTTATCTGCGTCAATTGGCAACCCAACAAACTCTTCCAATTGATGATCTTCAATTAATGCGGGAACCCGCCCATACAGTGAGCCGGGGGCGTGTTCACGGCTCACAACAGTGACAATGCGTAATTTCCCTTGGAATTGCTGCTCTAATTGCTGCATGAGCGGCAGGTAACTCAGATCTTTTTGGTAACGCACGGCATGCAGTAAGACGATTTTTTCAAAGCGTTCTAGCCCTTTATTCTCTTGTAAAATAGAGAGAAATGGACCAATAGCCGTACCTGTTGAAAGCATCCAAAGATGTTTACATTCTGGGATTTCATCTAGCACAAAGAAGCCAGAGGCCTCATCGGTGATTTGCAATGTATCGCCGATTTGTAGCTCAGCTAGCTTCGGGCTCAGTTTTCCATTGGGAACAATGACGAAATAGAATTCAAGGCGGTTGTCACTGGGGGCATTCACATACGAGTAGGCGCGGGCAACGCGTTCCCCATTAACTTCAAGGGCGAGTTTAGCAAATTGTCCTGCAATAAACGGTTGAATAGGCGCATCCACCACTAAACTAAACAAGGTTTCTGTCCAATATTTGGCTTCAACCACCCGACCTGTTACCCAATTCGCCATAAATTTGTCCCTCTTATCGAAAAAGCCTCAGAGAAAGTATTCAACAGTGTGAATTATTTAAGATATACATTGCTGAACTTAATAGGATTTCATACTAGATCAGTTCATTGTTTATGCTTATCGATAAAGTGTTTTAGTAGATTGTTCTGCAAATGAGGAGTTTGGTAATTTTAATGTACAGTTAAGTTGACAGAGGTGGCGAATATTACTGCCAACGTGAAGTAAATTAAAATGGTGTCCTACCTCGAAAAATTCATAAATTTTGTTATCTTTATCACACAAGAACAACATCAATTGTTTGCTAGTTATATAATTCCAATGTAATGGGCAAAACAACGAATAAAAATCTATTATTTAATCCTGAGTGCAACTGTTCGTGTTATTAAACTTTAATAATGCGGCGCTATTGTGTGCTCAGGAATTGTGAATGTCTGAGAGCAAAATGAGAAAGCTTGAAAATTTTAATCTGTTGCTAATGTTGATTGCCCTCGCTGCGGTTGGGCAAATGACTCAAACTGTTTATGTCCCCGTGATTGCTGAAATTGCGGTGTATTTCGGTGAACCTTCGGGTGCTGTACAGCGCGTTATGGCGGCGTATCTGTTTTCTTACGGTTTTTCCCAGCTACTGTATGGTCCGTTATCTGACCAAATTGGTCGCCGTCCGGTGATTTTAGCTGGGTTATCTATCTTCTTAATTTCAACGATTGTCGCTATTTTTGCCCCAACGCTGACGGTATTGACGGTCGCGAGTGGTTTACAAGGTTTAGGTACAGGGGTTGCTGGAGTAATGGTGAGAACCATGCCGCGTGACCTGTATAAAGGCACTGCACTACGTTACGCCAATAGTTTGCTCAATATGGGGGTGTTAGTGAGCCCACTGTTAGCCCCTATGTTTGGTGGGATACTGGCGCATTTCTTTGGTTGGCACGCCTGTTATATTTTCTTATTCCTGTTGGGTGGCGGAGTGTTGTTCAGTATGTATCGCTGGATGCCGGAGACTCGTCCTATTTCACCTGAAAAACATAATTTAGTGGCGTCATACCGTGAATTATTATCTAACGGTTCGTTTCTTTCGTATTTGACGATGTTGATTGGTGCTCTGGCGGGGATCGCTGTTTTTGAAGCTTGTAGCGGTGTATTGATGGGTGGTGTCTTAGGGCTAAGCAGTATTACCGTCAGTATTCTGTTTATTTTGCCTATTCCTGCGGCGTTCTTTGGTGCTTGGTACGCGGGGCGTGAAGGTAAGAATTTCTCCACCTTGATGTGGCAGTCTGTACTGATTTGTTTAGCTGCGGGCATCATGATGTGGGTACCAGGTTGGTTTGGCATCATGAATACATGGACACTGTTGGTACCTGCCGCCATTTTCTTCTTTGGCGCTGGGATGTTATTCCCGTTGGCGACTACTGGTGCGATGGAGCCATTCCCATATTTAGCCGGTGCAGCAGGAGCATTAGTGGGTGGTTTACAGAACGTGGGTTCTGGTGTTGCAACGTGGGTGTCTGCGTTAATGCCACAAAATGGCCAGTTTAGCCTTGGCTTACTGATGTTCTTGATGTCGATGCTGGTCGTGTTGTGCTGGTTACCATTAGCGCGTCGTATGAGTCATACCGAGCGTATGGTTTAATTTAGAATACTGATTAAGTTTTATGTTAAGGGGGCAAATAAGCCCCCTGATTTATTATGCGACCAACGGTATGAAATGTGCTGACTCAACCCATTGAGTGGCTTGTTGTTGTGCGCTGATTGTGTCCTCTTTCATTCCTGCCATTTGTGAAGCGAGCGAGTTAAATTCCACAGGGCGATCGTAATTGAGAAACTCGGTATTTTCATCCAATGTTTGATTAGTATTTTGATTAAGCCAAACTGATCTGGCGGCTACATCATCATGTAAATGTTGATCGATATAAATTTTAATCCCCGCGATTTTTAAGCCTGGGGTGCTGTCGATTGTTCCTTTGACTGAAAGTATATTTTTATTCTGGGATAAAAACCAAGGTTCCTGCGGCGTTTTTTCTTGGATAATACCTTGTTCATCGTAAATGAGTAGGGTCACCCAATATTGGTTATTTTTCTCAGTGATCCCTAGCTTGCTAATATCAATTTGTTGGTTGATATGCACATCAGAAAGTAGCCTGATATCAGAAAGAATATTTAAATGAGAGGTTGATATATCATTTTCATTATTTTGCATATCGAAATGATGAATTGGTTGGAAATGATGGGTTGTATCAACTTGATTATTTTGACCAAACGGGTCACTTAATGAGAAGTATTGTTGGTGTAATTGCCCGCTCTCTATCCAACTGGCACAAATCGCACTTTGCGGAGTGATATATTGAGAATTTACTTTCCCTGTTGAGATATCAATTAAATTTTTATCCGTTGCAGACCAAGATAATCGACTACCACGCCAATAGTTATCTATCTGCAATTGTTCCGGCACGGTTTTTCCATCACCATAAATAAATAAGCGATTTGCTAGAGATTCAGGATTTTTATAGTGATAGAGCGTTGTGTCGTTGTTTTCTTTAGATTCGATAATCTGAATACTGACTAATTCCCCCTTATTGGGAATGTTCAAATTAAGTTCGTTATCCCTCAAGGAAATTTTTAGGGATTCGGTGAGTAGACCGGATGGCGTGACATAGGTGATCGTCAAACTATGAGGGGAATCAGAATGATCCTGTTGGATCAATTGCCCGATAGTTTGAGTCACGGTGAGGTAGCTATAGGGGTGCTGCGAGCCATCAGGTAAAGGAAGAAATATGCCATTAAGTTGGTAGACGGAGACATATTCGCCTGGGACTTCACTTTCGTTAATTTTAGATAAAAAATGTTGAGCCAAGTAAATATAGTAATCTGAATGCGCTAAGAATGCGTCGTATTGATCACTGTAATGAGGATAATCACTCGGATACATTGCGGGTATAATCTCATATTCTGGCTCGTCTTTACGGAAGGTTGTGTATTGCTGGCGATATGAATCATATGCGATGTTCTTACCATGACTTTCCGCTGGATATGGGTAACCTTCATTTGTGGTATGGCCGAGTGCAAGACCATGCCCAAACATTTCATGCCATAAAATACTGGGTTTTGATATTCCGCCACCAAAGTTATGGGTTGCTAACCCAATCACACCTGATGTGCCCCCCTCCATAGATAGCGGCAGGATAGCGATATAAAAAAATTCGCTATACAGCTCTGTTCTCCGCGCTGCTTTTTGGCTCTCTAAGTAAGACCTCTCAATTTGTGACATTGATGGCTCTTGGATACTGTTTGGAGCGTCATACAAGAGATGAACCAGCGTCGTTCTATCTGTATAAATCGCATCATCTTGAACGATACAAGGGTATAAAGCCGATTTCTGAGGGATAGGGGGATAGCTATATAAGGTTAGCTGGTGAATGGGTAATTTGGCGAGCGCTTCTAATCCCCAACTGAGAAGGGAATAAGAGTAAGTACCGTGTCCATCTTGATAAAGCGTTTTATGCGCGACATGTGCAGTGATGGGCTTTATTTTTTTGATTCTAGGAAAAAAACTTCCTGCAGCGGTATAGAAGGGAAATGGTGTACCTTCACCAGGCATTGCGTATTCAGCTTCAACATTTTGGATGCCATATTGAGTTATTGGTATACCTCCTGCGAGAATTTGTATCTCCATATTAGGTTGAATCCATTTTCCCTTTATCGGCGCGGTATAGCTGTAACGGTGCCAATCTTTAGCTTCGAAGCTAGGCGTATTAGGCGGTGGGGTGAGAGCGGCGGGAAGATTTGATGGACCCGTTAAAACCACTTTCTCTAATTCAATTCCCTCTTTATCTCGAATAATGGCCACAATGTCGGGCGCTGTAGCCTCAGAGTCACTGGTAATATCAATTTTTAATAAAGCGGGTCGGTCAGCCGTTAAACTGAAGTATTTAGTATGGGGCTCAAGTAAGTGGGTTTGTGCTAGCTGAATATTGTGAATTTGCATATCGCTTGGCACGGGGTGATGGCGCATCTGAGGCTGATGATAAATCGGATCTGGTAACGTAAAAATACGCTTACTTGGAAGGGACAGATAAGGCGCTTCTTCAGATTGTAGCTGAATAGACATAGGGGCAGAAACAGAGCCATCTTTCATAATGGCAATAAAATCAAACTGGTCATGCCCACGGAAAGATTGTTTACCATCAGGTATATATTGCCATTCTCCGGTTATTTCGTTTAATACAACCTCTCCAAATAATGGCTCTTCAATAAGCTGAAAATATTCAATTTCCTCATGAAATGGCAAACTTCCAGATAGCACACCTACGTGAAATTGATTGGCGATACCATGGGGATTTTCTGCAATAAGAAGAGGGTGTAACTGCTGATTTTTTAGCTGAAATTGGGAAACAATCATGCCCCCACAGGTGATGACAATCTGGTTATTTTTATAATGAGCGGAGATAAGAGGGAGTTCAAGATCAGCGAGTTGCTGATTAACATAGTCTTCGATTTCGGCTGCAAGTCCCTCCCAGGAATCGTGTGGTGATAGGCTGATATCATCCAGTCTTAAAACGGTATTCAACCGTGAGCTATTTATTTGAATTGAAAAATAATAGCTATTATTTCGGGTCTCTTCTGTGAGTGCGAATGAGTTTATCGACGTAGAAGGTAATGACAGTGTCTGTTGGTAGCCATCAGGGTTGAATAAAGAATGTGGGGCAGGTTGCTCAACCGAGGTATTTTCTGTGGTAATCAAGGGAGTGTGATGAATGAAATCATCAGGAATAAATTGAACTGATTCTTGCCCTGAAAACCCCCACCCTAAGCGGATATTGGGGGCATTATCTTGTGTCGTGGTGGTGATTTTAAAGTGAACTTGCTGCCCCTTTTGGGTATGTTTAATCACGATTTCGCTACATTCATCTTGAGCATTAATTTGATGAGTGTACTGATCAATATCCAGTGTGAGGTTATAGGGATGATATTGTGTATCCACATAGAGGATAAGGCGTTCAGATTTAGGCACGGTGAGAACGCCTTCATAAACCCAAGTGGTTGGCTCTATTTGTTGAGGTAATCCGCTGAAATAGTAAGTTAAATTATCTAGAACATAATATTTTTGCTCGGAGCTATCTTCATGGAATGCAGGGGTGGCAGTGACGGATATCCCTGGTTGAGAATATTGAGCGAAAATCGTTGTATCTTGCTCAGATGCTGGGGAGTCTTGTATGTATTCTAGCTCGTCAAGAAGCAATTGAACTGGCTTCGAGATAAGCGTTGTATCATTTTCAATAATCAGTAAGCCGCCACCAGTCAATTCAAGCCAATGTCGTGCCAGCTCTACTTGCAGATCGTTAGCATCACCCGCAAGAATGAGCATGCCATAATGACGCTCTGATTGGCCGCTTGGAAGTAGTAACTCAACAAATTGCGATTGAGAACGAGGCTCTCCATCGCGCCATTGATGAGGGGAGTTAAAGCTATCAACCCATAAATTATGCAATGGATGGAATTTAAACCCTGAAAAATCATCTTCATCTAGAGTACTTAATAGATAGTTTTTTCGCTGTTCTCCCGGTAAACGAGGCTTATCCAGTAACCAGTTTGTGATATCAAAAGCGGCGTGTCCTGAATGTGTTTTCTGAGGATCGTCTTGTAGCCCTTCTAAGTAAAAACTGTCTGTGTGGATTTTTGCAACTCGTCCTCGATTTTTGTATAGACCAAGCTCTAAATATCCATGCTGTTGTGCTTGGGATGTGAGTTGTGCACTGGTTTGATTGGTGTGCATCAATGCATATTTTTTCCGGTTATCCATAACCTTCACTCCTGAAATAATTTAAAAATAATTTTTTATAAAATAATTCATAAACATAGTTATTGCAGGGACGAATTCTAGATAAGCAAGTGGGAGCTTTCTAATTTATTATTCATCTATGAGTGATGTTTTTATTTATTAGCGAATTACTTGAGATGTTGCGATTCGTAGTCACCAGCAATAAAAAAGCAGTGCCGGAGCACTGCTTTGACGGTTTGCTTAGCAATATATTTTGTTTAGCAATATATGTCGTGATATCGAAAAGTTAAGCGCGGTCTTCCCACTCTTGAGCACGAGCGACCGCTTTTTTCCAACCTTCGTATTTATAATTGCGTTCAGTGGTTTCAATACCCGGTTTAAAGACACGTTCAATGTTGGCTTTACTTTGCAGTTCATCCAAACTTTCCCAGAATCCAACGGCGATACCCGCTAAGTAAGCGGCACCTAACGCGGTGCTTTCACGGACTTCAGGGCGTTCTACAGAGGTACCGAGAATGTCTGATTGGAACTGCATCAGGAAGTTGTTCGCAACAGCGCCACCGTCCACACGTAAGGCTTTTAGGCGTTCACCAGAATCGGCTTGCATCGCATCGAGGACATCGCGGGTTTGATAAGCGATGGATTCCAATGTGGCACGAATAATGTGGTTGCGGTTTGCCCCACGTGTTAAGCCAAAGATAGCGCCGCGCGCATACGGATCCCAATATGGAGCGCCTAAACCAGTGAATGCAGGCACCACATACACACCGTTGCTATCTTTAACTTTGGTGGCGAAATATTCGGAGTCCGTAGATTCATCAATCAGTTTCAACTCATCACGTAGCCACTGAATAGAGGCGCCGCCCACAAACACCGCACCTTCAAGGGCATAGTTCACTTCGCCTTTAGGACCGCAAGCAATCGTGGTTAATAGACCATGATTAGAGCGAACTGCGGTATCACCGGTATTCATCAAGAGGAAGCAGCCAGTTCCGTAGGTATTTTTTGCCATACCGGATTTTACGCACAATTGACCATACAGTGCTGCTTGTTGGTCGCCCGCAATGCCCGAAATTGGAATACGTGTACCGCCTTTACCCCCAATGTTGGTTTGTCCGTAAACGTCAGAGGAAGGGCGGACTTCTGGCAGCATGTTACGAGGAATATTTAATGCTTTAAGGATTTTGTCATCCCATTCTAAATTACGAATGTTGAATAACATGGTACGAGAAGCGTTGGTATAGTCAGTGACGTGGACGCGACCTTGAGTCATTTTCCAAACTAACCAAGTATCGACAGTACCGAACAGTAATTCACCTTTTTCTGCGCGTTCACGAGCACCTTCGACGTTATCGAGGATCCATTTTACTTTGGTTCCTGAGAAGTAAGGGTCAACCACTAAACCCGTGTTTTGGCGAATATACTCTTCAAGTTCTTTATCGTTCGTTTTTAAATGGGTACAAAAGTCAGCGGTACGGCGGCATTGCCAAACAATCGCATTATAGACAGGTTTACCTGTCGCTTTCTCCCAAACAATCGTGGTTTCACGTTGGTTAGTGATACCGATACCTGCCACTTCATCGGTACGAATATCGGCTTTAGCGAGAACTTCAATTAATGTCGAACTTTGCGTTGCCCAAATTTCCATTGGGTCATGTTCTACCCAGCCTGGTTTTGGGTAAATTTGCGTGAATTCGCGCTGGGAAATACTGACGATATTTGCATCATGGTCGAGAACGACAGCTCGCGAACTGGTTGTGCCTTGATCAAGAGCGACAATATATTTTTTAACGATATTGGTTTCTGTTGTCATAATTTAAACCTGTTCAGCAATGGGTTAATCTGGTTTTAGGTAAACCCAGTTTTAGAAATAAGAAACGGTATTAAGAGGATTTCTTCTCTTCTTCATCAGACTCGCAAGTCATGCAAGGCAGATGGCGACCAATGAGTTTACGATAACCGAATGCCCCTAGCAGACCACCAACAATCGGCGCAGTCAATGGGACAAGGAAATAAGGAATATCACGTCCGCCGGTCAGGGCAATATCACCCCATCCAGCTAAATAAGCCACGACTTTCGGACCAAAGTCACGCGCTGGGTTTAAGGCGAATCCAGTCAATGGACCAAAAGAGCCACCGATAACCGCAATTAAGATACCAATTAATAATGGTGCTAATGGACCTTTAGGAACGCCATTGCCATCATCAGTTAAACCTAAAATTAAGCAGACTAAAATGGCGGCAATCACCACTTCAATAAAGAACGCATGGAACACGCTGATTTGTGGCGCAGGGTAAGTTGAGAAGACACCCGCTGTAAACAAACTTTCTTGTGTGCCACGAACAATATGGTGAACTTGTTCGTAATCGAAAAAAACAGGGGAATACATTGAGTAAACTAGGGCAGCAGCACAAAAGCCCCCGAGCATTTGAGCGATAATGTAAGGAACGACTTTTCGCTTATCGAAACACGCGAATAACCATAATGCTAATGTGACGGCAGGGTTTAAGTGAGCGCCAGAGATGCCCGCAGTTAGGTAAACAGCCAGTGCGACGCCGAAGCCCCAAATCACACTAATTTCCCAAAGACCTAACTGAGCACCTGCAATACGTACAGCCGCGACACATCCTAAACCAAAAAAAACCAACAGAGCAGTTCCAAGAAACTCCGATATACACTGACCTGTCAGTGTTGAAGGTGTCATTTTGCTCATAAATGTTCATCCTGCAATAGTTGTTAAGAGAGGTGTTTTGCACGAGTATAATTTTCTCTGCGAAAATTTATTCTGTTAATTTAGCGAGAAAAAAGATAATCGAATATTGCGATTTGTGAAAACTGTGTGTCAAATCACCAAAAAACGAAAACAAACAATCATTTTTAAGGTCGAATTCAAACATTTGAATAGTCACGGGCGAGACAATTAAAAGAATAATGTTTGTAATCAAGTGTAAGTCACTGGACACAGAGGATCATGCTACTTACAATCGAGGGAAAGCGCTTATAAAGGGAGATCCGAACATGTCATTTGAAGTATTTGAGAAACTAGAATCCAAAGTTCAACAAGCCATCGACACCATCGCATTAATGCAAATGGAAATTGATGAACTGAAAGAACAAAACAGTGCATTAAGCCAAGAGTTACAAGCCAACAAATCAGGTACTGAATCACTGGTTCGTGAAAATGAACAGCTGAAGCAAGAGCAGGCGACTTGGCAGGAACGTTTACGGACCCTTCTCGGTAAGATGGAAGAAGTTTAATTCCCTTCATACTTCAAGCCACAGGGGTGTTGGCTTCGTTTGGATACCCGAATCACATACTTATGTATGCTCATCGGGATATCCTCCACTCGCCGCCTACCTGTGACTCGAATTATTTTGGGAATGTAGGGGTATGTAGAAGTGTTTTCTGAAAGAAGTGAAAAACGGAAAACAGAAAACAGAAAACAGAAAAGAAAAAGGCAGATAGTGATATCTGCCTTTTTTGTGGAGTTTGGTGGGGCTTATTCGTCGATGGTTTCGTCGAAATCGTCGTTGGCTGCTTGGGTCAGTGGTTCTTCGGATAAAATCATGCCCGTGTTATCGGCATACAGATAATCGCCGGAGAAGAATGTCACGCCGCCAAAATTAACGCGGATATCGCTTTCGCCGATACCTTCGTCAGGGCAACCCGCAGGGATTGCAGCAACTGCTTGGATGCCGAGATCTAACTCCATTAATGCATCCACTTGACGGACGGCACCGTAAACCACAATACCTTCCCAGCCATTGTCTACCGCTAATCGCGCGAGCTCAGCGTCAATCAGTGCTTTACGCACTGAACCACCGCCATCCACCAGCAAGATGCGCCCATGGCCGTCTTCTTCCAGCAAATCATACAGAATGCCATTATCTTCAAAGCATTTTACTGTAATGATTTGACCGCCAAATGAAGTACGTCCACCAAAGTTGGAGAATAAAGGTTCTACTACATTAACGCTTTCTTGGTAGATGTCGCAGAGTTCGGAAGTATCATATTTCATAGGATTTAGGTCTTTTTTGCTGCAAGAGGAAGGTCAGTATATCCCTTTTAGTCACTGATTGGCAAAATTCCCGCCAGAAAATAAGCGGGAAAAGTCAAAAAAACAGCAAATAATTGAGACTATTTACTCAGGATAACCCCAAGGGAGAATAAAACGTTGGTGACTAAAGCGATTTTCACCATATTTTCTAGCATTGGGCGCATCCCTTCTGGGGTAGGATCAGAAAGCACTTTGCGTACATGATTCATCAGCATTGGCACCGCCAATAAGAATAACCAGCCCGCCCAACCTGTTAAATAGAGTAAATTGAAAAATACCAAACATAAGATGGAAACGATGATGATAATGGCGTGGTACATGCGCGCGCCTTGTGGACCTAAACGCACTGCCAACGTGTTTTTACCCGCTTTAATGTCGTTTTCAATATCACGCATATTATTGATATTTAAAACAGCTACAGACAGTAAACCGCAAGCTGTTGCTGGTAGGATAGTGATGATATTAAAGCTATTCGCTTGTAGGTAAAAAGTACCAATCACACTTAACCAACCAAAGAAAATGAGAACGGAAATATCCCCAAGACCAAGGTAGCCATAAGGTTTTTTACCGACGGTATACGTAATGGCAGCCACGATAGCCACTAACCCTAAGCCAAGGAATCCGATGGCATCTTCTGGTTTTTCGCACGCGACAATAATCAACAATAGACCAGAAAGGCAAGCCGCGAAGATATTCAGCTTCAGCGCTTTTTTCATATCTTCTTTGGTGATGACGCCTTTTTGCATTCCACGCAGAGGTCCGATGCGTTCAGCGGTGTCTGAGCCTTTAATCGCATCGCCATAGTCATTGGCGAGGTTAGATAAAATTTGTAATAAGCCCGCTGTGATAATAGAAAGCAGAGCGACAGGCCACTTAAAGTTACCCGTGAAATAGGTCAATGCGGATCCAGTGACGATGGCAATCACCCCTAATGGTAGGGTTTTTGGTCGTAAACTTTCTAGCCAAGCTTGTTTGCGGCTGATTGAAGATGAGTTCATGTAATTTATTCACCGTACTCGTGATATTTCAATGGGTAACGTGGCTTTGCTGCTGAGTGACCGTTTGAATTATTGGGAGTAAATGTTCTTATTAAGTTGGATTTTATATGTCAAAAGTGCAGCAAGATTGCTGCACTTTAGCTAACATCCATTAAGGATACATGAAAACCTGATAATTAATAAGATTATAAAATAAATCTACTCAGGTCTTCGTCTGCTACCAGTTCGTCTAAGTGTTGGCGGACATACTCAGCATCAATTGTAATGCTTTGTCCGTCGCGCTCGCTGGCGTCGAAAGAGATATCTTCCATCAGACGTTCTAGCACAGTATGTAAACGACGCGCACCGATATTCTCGGTTGACTCATTCACTTGCCATGCAGATTCTGCAATTTTACGAATACCATCTGCGGTGAATTCAACGCTAACACCTTCTGTTGCCATCAACGCTTTGTACTGTTCAGTCAAAGAAGCATTAGGCTCAGTTAAGATGCGCTCGAAATCTTCAGTGGTCAGCGCCTGAAGTTCAACACGAATTGGCAGACGACCTTGCAGTTCTGGAATCAAATCAGATGGGCTAGAGACTTGGAATGCCCCAGATGCGATAAACAGGATGTGGTCAGTTTTCACCATACCGTGTTTGGTTGAGATGGTGCAGCCTTCGATTAATGGTAATAGGTCACGCTGAACCCCTTCACGGGACACATCTGGACCTGAACTTTGACCACCACGTTTACAGATTTTATCGAACTCATCAATAAACACGATACCGTTTTGTTCAACCGCTTCAATGGCTTGTTCTTTCAGCTCTTCAGGATTAACCAGTTTTGCCGCTTCTTCTTCCACCAACAGTTTAAAAGCTTCTTTGATTTTCATCTTACGAGGCTTCTGTTTTTGACCTGCTAAGTTTTGGAACATAGATTGTAGCTGGTTGGTCATCTCTTCCATACCTGGAGGAGCCATGATTTCAACGCCCATTGGTGCTGCGGAAACTTCAATTTCAATTTCTTTATCGTCTAACTGACCTTCACGTAATTTCTTACGGAATGCTTGGCGTGCTGGTGATTGCTCATCAACAGGTTCTGCTTGTCCCCAGTTATTTTTTGCTGGTGGGATCAACACATCAAGAATGCGTTCTTCCGCCATTTCTTCGGCACGATAACGGTTTTTCTCGATAGATTGTAAACGCACCATTTTTACCGCAGAATCGGTAAGATCGCGGATGATAGAGTCAACTTCTTTACCTACATAGCCCACTTCCGTGAACTTAGTGGCTTCAACTTTGATGAATGGCGCATTTGCCAGTTTGGCTAAACGGCGTGCGATTTCGGTTTTACCTACCCCGGTAGGACCAATCATCAGAATGTTTTTGGGAGTCACTTCATGGCGTAAATGCTCATTTAACTGCATACGGCGCCAGCGGTTACGCAGGGCGATAGCAACAGAACGTTTAGCTTTATGTTGACCAATAATATGGTTGTCGAGTTCGCTGACAATTTCGCGTGGAGTCATTTCGGACATGCTAGCAATCCTTATGATTTTGAAGAAATTTCTTCAAAGTTGACATTATGGTTGGTGTAAATACAGATATCTCCCGCTATCGCGAGGGCTTTTTCCGCGATTTCGCGAGCGCTTAAGTCTGTATTTTCGAGAAGGGCGCGTGCTGCTGATTGGGCATATGGACCACCAGAGCCAATCGCAATCAGGTCATTTTCAGGCTGAACGACGTCGCCATTACCCGTAATAATTAATGAAGTGTGTTCATCAGCGACGGCAAGCAGTGCTTCTAATTTGCGCAGCATGCGGTCGGTACGCCAATCTTTGGCTAATTCCACCGCCGCTTTAGTGAGGTGTCCTTGATGGAGTTCAAGTTTGCGCTCGAACAGTTCAAAGAGTGTGAATGCGTCTGCGGTGCCACCGGCAAATCCTGCAATGACTTTGTCGTTATATAAACGGCGTACTTTGCGGACATTGCCTTTCATGACGGTATTACCCATCGTCGCCTGTCCATCACCACCGATTACAACTTGGCCATTACGGCGAACACTTACGATTGTTGTCATGAGTTAGCCCCTGGTTGTATTACAAAAAGAATGCAGTTGATTTCATTTTTTGATAGATAAATTTCAAGTGATAGTGGTCTATTCACTATCACTTGAAAGAGATTGATCTCAAAAATAACTGCTTACGAGTACGTTAAAACAGTAGATGGGGGGGGGGCGGGGATTTTTCAACCCCCAGAAGCACGAAGAATACAACCACTCACACCAACGCCTGCTGCACGGTCACGCATGTTTTCAGCGGTGGACTTAGAATATGGGCCTAATACGATGCGATGCCAGCCACCACCTGCGGTGACGCGACTTTCGATACCTGCAAATGCGAGAGTGGCACGTACTGATTCAGCCTGTTCTGCTGTTTTAAATGAACCGCATTGCACGAGCATATTCTGCATTTTATTCACAGGAGCTGTCTCAGGTTTAGGTTCAGATTTCACTTCCGGTTTTGTGACAGGCTGAGCTTGCTGAACTGGCGCAACTGGACGTGTTTCCGGTTTTTGCTCAATAATCGACGGTTTGCGTTGAGTCGGAGTTTCAACGGGCTTAGCTGGTTCATTGATCACCACTTGTGAGCGCGGTACCGGCTTACCATTAAATGGCACTTCTTGCAGGTTGGTCACAGGTTGACGACGATCAGAATCCATTTGTTCTAACAACTGGCGCTGTTCGGTAGTGAGATCAGACTGACGAATATTGCCGCTATTTGTGCTAGGTTGCGATGGCGAAGTGTAATCTTGCCAAGGCTCTTCCAGCTCCCTTTTATAGCGCCAAGGTTCTTCAGGTTTAGGTGGCAGCGTGCTACCCGGTTTTGCAGCTTGAGTGGGGAGTGCAGTTTGAGGCGCTTCTTTTTTATTATGAGTAATAAAAAATAGCCCACCAACGAATAACACCACAATAGCGACCGCCACAATTAATGTGGTTAGCGGTAGCCCTTGGGCCTTCTTCGATTTGCCTTTGCTTTTTTTACGAGCGGACGACCGTCCTCGAGCTACATAATCTTTTTGTGCCACGCTATTAATTCACTAGTTGTCAGTTGTTAATCGTTATTTAGGTCATATGTTACTTAACCTTAACGATTTTGCCTAGCATTTAGGCGCTTTTGTACTCTCTCTAACGATTAAATCAGAATCTAGGAGACGAGAACCTGCGGTGACACTATTTCCGTGTAGCTGTTCTAGTAATAATAGCATCGCATGGCGACCAATTTCCCTGCGAGGGTGATTGATGGTCGTCAGTGCGGGTAATGTATATTTGGCTTGCTCAAGGTTATCAAAGCCGACAAAAGAGATATCGTCTGGAATGTTCAGACCCATTTTCTTCGCTTGCCACATGGCACCGAATGCCATGATATCAGTATGGCAGAAAACGGCAGTCGGTGGCTCTGGTAAAGAAAGTAATGTTTTTAATGCTTCAGCGCCGCTTTCATGAGAGAAATCTCCACGTACAATATAGCTCTCTCTTAGCCCTTCTCCGGTGCGTAACATGGCTTTTTTATACCCTTCTAAGCGGTATTGGCTATGTGGCATCTCTTCAGGTCCTGCGATACAAGCAATACGTTTATGACCTTGTTTTAGCAGGTAATGGGTAGCATTGAAGGCCGCGGTGAGGTTATCAATATGCACCGTTGGGAGTTTTAACTCTGGCGCGAATTCGTTAGCCATCACAATTGGCGGTAGATTTTTTTGTTCTTCGGTTGAGACATCAAACGGTAAGTTAGAGCCCAACAGAACCATGCCATCAATCTGTTTGGTAATGATCAGGTTGATAAAGGCATTTTCTTGTTTTTGTTGATGTTTACAGTCACCAATCAGCACAAAGTAACCTTCGTGAGCAGCCACTTCTTCAATACCGCAGATCACATCGCTGAAGAATGGATCGCTAATGTCTGGGACGATCGCGAGAATAGTTTTGGATTCATTGCGTTTATAGCTGCGGGCAAGGTTATGAGGATAATAGCCAACATCTAAGACGGCTTGCTCAACTTTTTGGCGTGTTTGCAGGGAGACTTTTTCAGGGTTCATCAATGTCCGAGAAACGGTGGCTGTTGATACGCCAGCTGCGTTCGCGACATCTTTCATGGTCGCCGTATTATTGTGCTTTTTACTTTCCACAACGCCTTCCTTTGTCTATTTAATCGATTGCTTTTTTTTGAATGGCGCGAACACGTCATTTTGTTAATTAAAAGACATTCTAAAGAGTTTCACAATAATATCTGTTACCTAGTTTGCATAAAAAGTGTGACTTGCATCATTTTTTAGAGCTGCCTCGCAAATTTTGAAAATAGTTATAGTGATATCCACTTAATCCAAATTCTTCATCCATGTATTTATGGCAAAAAATGACGGTTTAGTTATTGTTGTCAGTTAGTTACAGTACCTATTTTTCAGGTAAATTAGTGCTGTTAACCATCCGTAGGGTCCACATCAACATTCCATTTTACCTTGCGGCTTTCCGGTTGTTTTAGTAACTCAGGTAATAATTGCGCCATAAACTGTTGCAGATAGGCGCGTGATGGATGTTGCAATAAAAGCTGCCAGCGAAAACGTCCGCCTCGTTTGGCTTGAATAGACGGTGCAGGGCCTAGAATCCATAAACGCGAGTCACTTTGTGGGTGTTGGCTAATATATTGGCGAACATTCTGTAAAAATTGCCGTGAATCCTGATTATTATGATCTTCAGAGCGGATCAAAATATGGCTAGTGAACGGAGGGAGCATTGCCACTCGGCGCTCTTCAAGGGCTTCTGCGGAAAAGGCGTTATAGCCACTTTCTAGTAAGGTGAGCAAAAGCGGGTGCTCAGGGTGGTGAGTCTGTAAGAACACTTCCCCCTGCTTACCTGCTCGTCCTGCTCGTCCGGATACCTGAACATATAATTGTGCGAAACGTTCGGCGGCTCTAAAATCGCTAGAAAATAAGGCGCCATCAACATCCAGCAATGCCACGAGAGTCACATCTGGAAAATGGTGTCCTTTCGCCAGCATTTGTGTGCCAATCAAAATTCGCGCACCACCTTCATGGACTGCGTTCAAATGTTGCTCCAGTTCCCCTTTGCGGCTAGTGGTGTCGCGGTCAATGCGGGTGACGGGCACATCAGGAAATAGCTCGGAAATCCCTTCTTCTAGCTGCTCGGTTCCCATCCCGACAGGCACTAAGTGCGTCGACCCACATTGCGGGCATTGGCGCGGAACAGGGCGTTGGCTATCACAGTGGTGGCAGCGTAACTGATGAAAATTTTGGTGCAAAGTATAGTAATGATCGCAACGCTGGCATTCCGCTATCCAACCACATTCATGGCAGATCAGTGCAGGTGAATAACCTCGTCGGTTTAAAAATAAAATCACCTGATTATTTTGTGCGAGGTGATTTTTAATATGTTGAATCAGTAAATGGGATAGCCCAAATTTAAGTGGCTGACCTTTTAAATCAATCAAATGTTGATCGGCGGGACGGGCATTTCCTGCACGGATAGTGAGATTTAATTGACGATATTTATTCTGTTGAACATTGCTCAGTGTTTCGAGTGATGGCGTCGCAGTTCCCATGATAATTGGGATATTTTCTTTTTTTGCACGGAAAACCGCCAAATCACGGGCATGGTAGCGCCAGCCATCTTGCTGTTTATACGAACTGTCATGCTCTTCATCGATAATAATAATGCCAAGACGAGCAAATGGCGTGAACAAGGCTGAGCGCGTTCCGATGATAATGCCGTTAGAGCCTTGCTTTGCCCGTAACCAAACCGCTAAGCGTTCACTGTCATTGAGGGCAGAATGCAGCACATCAACGGGAACGTTAAAGCGTTCACGGAAGCGATTAATGGTTTGTGGCGTTAAGCCAATTTCGGGGACCAATACCAAAGCCTGTTTTCCTTGCGCCAGAATATTTTCTAACACACTCAGGTAGACTTCGGTTTTTCCCGATCCGGTGATCCCTGCCAGTAACCACGGTGAAAAATTATCATCTTCTGCGCGAATTGCGCCTACAGCAGTGGCTTGTTCGCTATTGAGTCGTAAACGTTCTCCACTCACGGCAAACTGTGATTGCCATTTTTCCGCAACCGGTTGAACAGGGTGCAACTCGGCATACTGTTTTTTCTTTAATGCTTGCAGGGCGGTTTCACTGATTTCAAGCTCACTAACTTGATGGCGATAAACTGGACGGCGGCGTAATAGCGCTAATGCTTGCTGCTGTTTTGGGGATCGTTTTAGCTCATTCAAATCCGCCGCTTGGCCTTCTTCAGTCACTTGCCATTGCCAGATCGGCGTAAATTCAGCAGGTTTCCCTTGGCGTAGTAGGGTCGGCATCGCGTGAAATAATACTTCGCCAATTGGGTAATGATAATATTGAGATGACCATAGCAGCAGCTGCCAGAGATCGTCGGGGAACAGGGTTTTTGAATCTAACACCAGCTCCACGGCTTTGAGTTGGTCTTCGGGAAACTCGCTTTTATCGCTCAGATTGACAACCACACCAAGGGCTTGGCGTTTGCCAAAAGGTACCATGACCCGCCCACCGATGACGGGGACTGGCATATTTGCACCCAAGAGATAATCAAATGTGCGATTTAAAGGAACAGGTAACGCCACCTGAACGACGATCATAGCTGGATTTCCGTCTGTTTTTTGTACAAAAATATGAGGGTATTCTGTTAGAGTACCACAAAAATCATGCTATTTTCATTGCGTGATAAACAGATTTTCTGTATGATCCGCCGCCTTTGGTATCAATTAATTTTGTTTTGCCAATAAACTAAATTTAATCAACACGACGTGTGGTGTCCGGCGTTAGGGCTGGAATGGCGACACGGCCTTATTAGAGGTTCTCCCATGAAAAAAGGTATTCACCCTAAATACGAAGAAGTTACTGCAACTTGTTCTTGCGGCAACGTAATGAAAATCAACTCAACAGCTGGTCACTCTCTGAACCTGGACGTTTGTGGTAACTGCCACCCGTTCTATACTGGTAAACAACGTGATGTTGCTACCGGTGGTCGTGTTGATCGCTTCAACCAGCGTTTCAGCATCCCAGGTGCTAAAAAGTAATAAAACCTGTCACGTTGAAGTTGATTTAACGTATTCAGTAAGAAAACCTGTTCAATTGAACAGGTTTTTTATTGCCTAAAATTCGCCAATTGAGCTGTTAAAAACGGTAGGCGACTCCAAACATAAAGTCATGGCTGGCGAGATTGAATTGGGATTTGTGGGTATCACCAGGATCAAATGCATCTTTAGTTGTGATCTGATACTTCCCTGCATCTAAGAAACGATAACTCATATCAAATAATAAATTGTCGCTCCATGCATATTGACTACCGAAGCCTATACTCCATGCTAATTTATTAATTCTTTCCGATGCTGAATTCAGGTCTGTAGATTTACTACTAGGCGTTTGGAGAAATGTTTGTAGTTCTCTATCATATCGAGTACTTGCCAGACCTAATCCAAAAGAAATATAAGGTGTAAACTGAGTCTGGTTTTTCATATCGTAGTATCCATTTAGCATCACTGTTGTGAGAGTTGCTTCATTTTTCATATCTGTAGATGCATCTATGCCAGATGGAGTAGAAACCTTAGCAACATTATAATTATTTTGAATTTTCCCTCTCATACCAAGCTCTAATTCACTACGAATAGGCAGTGAAAATTGATCGTAAAAGTTATAGCCAATAGCAAGGTAATTACCAAAAGCAGAATGACTTTTATCACTAAAATTGATGGTACTAAAATTGGGATCGCTGAGACTTGCGGATTTGAGCTTTGAATCATACATATTCAAAACTGATACACCAATTTTACTGGATATATATACGCCGTTATTACTGGATGCTATTGCTAAATTAGCAAACAACAAGCAACTTGAAGCCAAAAGTAAATTTTTCATAATTAAGCACCAGTGAATGATTTCGGATGGAAACCTTACTGGAGTATAAGTGATGAAGGCGGGGTTATAGTCAGTGTAAGAAACTTCGAGGGATTGCGCTAAAAAGAGAGAATAAAATGAATATTCATCAGAATTAAGTTCTGTATAATATAGATTATAAGAAATAAATTCTCATCATAATTGTAATATTTAGATTCAATGGCTGAAAGAAGTAGGTTGGCACCTCAAGAATATGTATTAAGGTGCCAACTGAAAATCCTTAGAAACGGTAAGTTATACCAAACATAATGTCATGGCTTCTCACTTTGACTTTAGAAGTGTTTTCTTGGCTATCTGCGTAGTAACTCGCTTCAGATTTTCCTGCATCTAAGAAGCGGTATCCCATATCTAATGAAACGTGATTATTCACTCTGTATTGCGAACCTAAGCCGACGCTCCACGCAAAATTAGTGGTGGTTTTAGATTTGGTGAATTTTTCATGAGTGAATTGGTTCATGCTAACAATATGTTCATTGTAGTCGTAGCGCATTTTGTGGTTAATGCTTGCCATACCTAACCCGACGTTCACGTAAGGGGTAAATTTGGTGTCATTTTTGAAATCATAATAGGTATTGAGCATTACCGTATTTAAGGTGATATCGGTTTTGACATCATCCGAGCTACTTAAATCGACGTGGTCGTTGTAGGACGCCAAGTTATGGCTTGTGGAGGCTTTTTCCCTCATCCCAAATTCAAGTTCGGTACGCAGAGGTAACGTGGTGGTTTTAGAAAAATCGTAACCGACGGCAATGTTGCCGCCGAAAACAGAATCATTGGTATTTCCGAGATTGGTTTTTTCAAATTCGTTATCGCTAGTGAGCCATTTTTGATTTGAAACTTGGACAATTGAAGCCCCGATTTTACCTGAGACATACAGGCTTTCTGCCCCTGCAAAGGCAGCACTAGACACCAAACTGAGTAGAGATACGGCAATAATTTTTTTCATTATAAATTCCATTTAGCTATGTATTCGAATCACGCAATATGAGTATAGATAACTATTAAATTTATCTATGCAGGATCCCCATAAAACTTGATATACAGCAGGCTTTATTGTTTTTTAATATAATTAAGCATTTAGCTGTAAAAATAGTCTTTAGAGGAAAGAAAAATCGCGCTTTATTTGACGGATGGCTTGTTCTTGAGATTAATCCATGGCAAAACGCGTACATTGGTTATCGGCAACAAATGAAATTGCTTAACAGCATGAAGATAATGAAAATAAATGATGGTGGATCAGCGGGTAAGAGTGTTATTGAGGTGAAATAGGCTGCTAAGATAAGTCACACTCGACCCACATCAGTAAGTCGAGTGTTAAAGAAAGACGCGGAGGGATTAATATTCCCAAGTTTCTGGGTCAATACCCAGTTCGCGCATGATCTCTTTTGCTGCTTCAGGGATCTCATCATTGCGTTCTTTACGCAAATCATCATCATCCGGCAGCGGTTGACCAGTAAACGCATGCAAAAAGGCTTCGCACAGTAATTCACTGTTAGTCGCGTGGCGCAAGTTATTGATCTGACGACGAGTACGTTCATCAGTTAAAATTTTCAGTACTTTTAAAGGAATCGATACTGTAATTTTTTTGACTTGCTCGCTTTTTTTGCCATGTTCAGCATACGGACTGACATATTCACCGTTCCATTCAGCCATGAGATACCTTGGATATATTCATTGATAATAAAATAATATACGAGTGTCAGTTTCCTGATCCTGAAGATGAATTTTTTTCAAGATACACTCAGCATACGGGTTAAGAATAAAGGGCTTAAGTTATTATTTAATGCGTATTAAAATCAATAAATTAAGTCTTTTTATATGCCGGTAAGGTGGTCTAACTATCCATTGGCACATAATTATTATGGCTGATTATTCCATTAGTTGTTATAAACGTAAAGAGGTTTAGACGTCCAGACATGTTGACGGCTAAATTTGCTTTGAGTATGATTTGAGCTATCCCATACTTGGAGAGACACTCATGACATACAAAGCATCCACTATCGCGATACATAATGGACTCAATGAAGACTCGCAATTTGGTTGCGTTGTTCCTCCCATCTATTTATCTAGCACCTATAATTTTACAGATTTCAATGAGCCAAGAACCCATGACTACTCCCGTCGTGGTAATCCTGGGCGAGATATTGTGCAGCGAACACTGGCACAGCTAGAAGGGGGAAGTGGTGCCGTGATGACTAACAGCGGGATGTCGGCTCTCCATCTATTATGCACGGTATTATTACAGCCGGGTGATTTGCTCGTTGCCCCTCACGATTGCTATGGCGGCAGCTACCGTTTATTTAATAGCTTGAGCCAAAAAGGGGCTTATCAGGTTGAATTTGTTGATCAAAGTGACGAATCTGCGTTGCAAGCGGCATTAGCGAGAAAACCCAAACTGGTACTCATTGAAACCCCAAGTAACCCGTTACTGAGAATTTACGATATCCAACATATTTCAACGCTTGCACATCAAGCAGGGGCTTTGGTGGTGGTGGATAACACATTTTTAAGCCCTGCATTACAGCAACCATTAGCGTTAGGTGCTGATTTTGTTGTACATTCTTGTACAAAATATCTCAATGGTCATTCAGATATTATTGCGGGTGCGGTGATTGCAAAAGAAGAGAAATGGGCTCTAGAATTAGCATGGTGGGCGAATAATATCGGTGTCACTGGCGGTGCATTTGACAGTTATCTGCTACTCAGAGGTATGAGAACATTGTTGCCTCGCATAAAACAGCAGCAGCATAATGCGGGTGAAATCGTAAAATATCTTAAAACTGAGTCGCTGGTGAAGAAAATATATTATCCTGCCTTGAGTGATCATCCGGGACATCACATTGCCGCCGCGCAACAATCTGGCTTTGGCGCAATGTTAAGTTTTGAATTTGCAGGCGATGAAGCGCAACTTCGTCAGTTTTTACAGGCGCTGAGCTTGTTTACATTAGCGGAATCTCTCGGTGGTGTAGAAACCTTGATTTCCCATACGGCGACCATGACCCATGCTGGCATGTCTCCTGAAGCGCGAGCCGCAGCAGGTATTACTGATAGTTTATTGCGCATTTCAGTCGGTCTTGAAGATAGTCAGGATCTTATCGCAGATTTAAGCCACGCATTTAAGGTTGCGTCATAACGTTAGCGGAGTTTTTGATGAGTGCAATAACAGCATTTGAGGTGATCCCTTGTCACCGACAGTTACACAAGTTTGGGGGAAGTAGCTTAGCTGATGTGAAATGTTATCAGCGTGTCGCCACCATTATGGCGAACTACAGCCAACCCGGCGATTTAATGGTTGTTTCTGCGGCAGGGAGTACCACAAACCAGCTGATAAGTTGGCTTAAATTAAGCCAGAGTGACCGTATTTCTGCCCATCAAGTGCAGCAAGCGCTACGCCGCTACCAGCAAGATTTGATCAGTGGTTTACTGCCTGAAGAGAAGGCTAATGAGCTCAATCAGCTATTTGTTGCGGATTTAGAACGACTCAGTGGGCTACTGGATAAACCTATCAATGATGCTGCCTACGCAGAAGTTGTGGGGCATGGTGAAATTTGGTCTGCACGTTTAATGTCTGCCGTGCTTGAACAGTTTGATATGGCAAGCGCTTGGCTAGATGCACGTACATTTTTACGCGCAGAAAGAGCAGCGCAGCCACAGGTGGATGAGGTTCAATCCCGCCATCTCCTACAGCAATTACTGGTGCAACATCCTCAGCGCCGTCTTGTGGTCACAGGGTTTATCTCCCGTAATCAAAAAGGTGAAACCGTCCTGTTAGGACGTAATGGCAGTGACTATTCGGCTACCCAAGTAGGGGCATTAGCGGATGTCGGCAAAGTCACCATTTGGAGTGATGTGGCAGGGGTATACAGTGCGGATCCTCGCAAGGTGAAAGATGCATGTCTATTGCCGTTATTGCGTTTAGATGAAGCGAGTGAATTGGCTCGCCTTGCTGCGCCTGTCTTACATACGCGTACTTTGCAGCCTGTTTCCGTCAGCAATATTGATTTGCAGCTGCGCTGTAGCTACCAGCCGGAGCAAGGCTCCACCAAAATTGAGCGTGTATTAGCCTCGGGGACGGGGGCAAAAATTGTCACCAGCCACAACGATGTGTGCTTAATTGAGCTGCGAATTGCTGCAGGGCGCGACTTCAACCAAATCTGCAAGGATGTGGATTTATTATTAAAACGCGTACAACTTCGCCCATTGGCGCGAGGCGTTCACCATGACCGCGCTATCTTGCAACTGTGCTACACCTCGGAAGTGGTGGAAAGCGCGTTGAATGTATTGGAAGAAGCGGCATTGCCTGGGTCTCTTTCATTACGTGAAGGTTTTTCACTGGTGGCTCTGGTTGGCGCTGGTGTGTGTAAAAAACCGCTGCATAGCCACCGTTTTTATGAAGAGCTTAAAGGGCAGCCGGTTGAGTTTATCTGGCACTCAGAAGATGGCATTAGCTTAGTCGCGGTACTGCGTACTAATCAAACTGAGCATATCATTCAAGGTATGCACCAAAGCTTATTCCGCGCCGAAAAGCGCATCGGCTTAGTATTATTTGGTAAAGGGAATATTGGCGCCCGTTGGTTAGAGCTGTTTTCGGTTGAGCAGCAAAATATTTCTGCTCGCAGTGACTTTGACTTTGTTTTGGCGGGTGTCGTGGATAGTCGCCGCAGTTTATTGAATTACCAAGGTATTGACCCAAGCCGTGCATTAGCTTTCTTTGATGATGAAGCGGTCGAGCATCAGGACGACAATCTGTTTTTATGGATGCGAGCGCACCCTTATGATGACCTGATTGTGTTGGATGTCACAGCCAGTGGCGAGCTTGCTAATAGTTATGTGGACTTTGCGAGTTACGGTTTCCATGTTATCAGTGCAAACAAACTCGCAGGGGCAGCGCCTACTCAGCAGTATCGTGAAATTCGTGATGCATTCGCCAAAACGGGGCGTCATTGGCTCTATAATGCGACCGTTGGCGCTGGGTTGCCGATCAACTACGCAGTGCGCGATCTCAAAGAAAGCGGTGACGCGATTCTGGCGATCAGCGGGATCTTCTCTGGCACATTATCGTGGCTATTCTTGCAGTTTGATGGCTCAGTGCCTTTCAGTGAGCTTGTCGAGCAAGCTTGGCAGCAAGGATTAACGGAACCGGATCCGCGCATCGATTTATCTGGGCAAGATGTGATGCGCAAGCTCATTATTCTGGCGCGAGAAGCGGGCTATGATATCGAACCGGATGATGTGCGCGTGGAATCGTTAGTGCCAGCGCAAGCGGAAACAGGCTCACTGGATGAATTCTTTGAAAATAGCGCCGTGATTAACGAGCAGATGCAGCAGCGCTTAGAAGCCGCGAAGGAGCTGGGGTTAGTGCTACGTTACGTGGCGCGGTTTGATGCAGTGAAAGGTAAAGCAAAAGTGGGTGTCGAGGCGGTTAAACCTGAGCACCCGTTAGCCTCTTTATTGCCGGGGGATAACGTTTTTGCCATTGAAAGCCGTTGGTACCGTGATAACCCATTGGTGATCCGTGGACCAGGTGCGGGTCGCGATGTGACCGCCGGTGCTATCCAATCTGACCTGAATCGACTTTCTCAGCTTTTATAAAATCAGTAACGCACGGGTTAGATAAACGCGTGCGTTCTCTTCATTTCCCAAATTTTCCAATTCCTATTTTATTCTTAAATAAGATTCATGACTTAAAAGTGCTGAATCGACGATAGATTGCGCTGACGCAATACTTAAATAAGAAAAATTAATAAAAATGGTGCTGTAATTAAATTTCAGAAAAATCACCCAAAGCGCTTTTTTTCTGATATGAATATAGGGTACAGGGTGAAATTCGCGGTCTGCATCACAAAACATAATTCTAGCCGACTGAAATTTTATTACAGGAAATCCAGCGCAGTTTGTTAACCGTTCACGAGAAGCGGGGTGGCATCCTGCCAACAGCACAAGATCAGGAGTCCCATGAATCAGCAATATTCCGCAATGCGCAGTAATGTCAGTATGTTGGGTAAGCTACTCGGTGATACCATCAAAGACGCTCTTGGTGAAGATATCCTCGATAAAGTCGAATCTATTCGTAAGCTATCCAAATCCTCCCGCGCAGGTAATGAAGTTCAGCGCCAAAAATTATTAATGACCTTGCAAACACTCACCAACGACGAGCTATTACCCGTTGCGAGGGCATTCAACCAATTCTTAAACTTAACCAACGTGGCAGAGCAATACCACAGTATTTCTCCCCACGGTGAAGCGGCGAGTAACCCTGTTGCCCTACAGAAATTATTTGGGCGTTTAAAAGAGCATGATTTTAGCCACGGTGATATTCAAAAAGCCGTTGAAGAGCTCTCTATTGAGCTGGTACTGACTGCCCATCCAACCGAAATCGCCCGCCGCACCTTAATTCACAAACTTGTTGAGGTGAACACCTGTTTATCCCAGCTCGATCATGATGATTTAGCGGATTACGAACGCAACAATATTATGCGTCGCTTACGCCAACTGGTGGCGCAATCTTGGCATACCGATGAAATTCGTAAAATTCGCCCTACGCCAATCGATGAAGCTAAATGGGGCTTTGCGGTTGTTGAAAACTCGTTGTGGGAAGGCGTTCCGGCATTTTTACGGGAATTCAATGAACAGCTTGAAGAGTCCATTGGGGCTGAATTACCTGTCGAAGCAAACCCAATCCGCTTTACGTCATGGATGGGCGGCGACCGTGATGGTAACCCGAATGTGACCGCGGAAGTCACTCGCCATGTTCTGCTATTAAGTCGCTGGAAAGCCGCCGATTTATTCTTGAAAGATATTCAAGTCTTGGTGTCGGAGCTTTCTATGACGGAAGCGACGCCAGAACTGCGTGCGCTCGCGGGTGGCGATGATGTGGATGAGCCTTATCGCCAAATTGCCAAAAATCTGCGTAGCCAACTGTTCTCTACATTGGAATATTTAGAGCGCCGAGTGAAAGGCGAGCAAGTTCTGCCACCAGCGGATTTACTGACGGATAACGCGCAACTGTGGGATCCGCTGTATACCTGCTACCAATCTCTCGTTGCTTGTAATATGAGCATTATTGCCAATGGTTCACTGTTAGATACGCTGCGTCGTATCCGCAGCTTTGGTCTGCAATTGGTGCGTATCGATGTGCGCCAAGAAAGCACTCGCCATACTGATGCGCTGTCTGAGCTGACAGAATATTTGGGGCTGGGTAACTATGGCAATTGGTCAGAACAAGAGAAGCAAGATTTCTTACTGACTGAGCTGCAATCTCGCCGCCCGCTGATCCCACAAGATTGGCAACCGACAGCAGAAACGCAAGAAGTATTCGAAACTTGCCGCGTTATCGCTAAAGCGAAGAATGACTCTATCGCCGCTTACGTGATCTCGATGGCGAAAGTGCCATCCGACGTTTTAGCCGTCAAACTCCTGCTAAAAGAAGCGGGTGCCTCCATTAAATTGCCGGTTGCGCCACTGTTCGAAACTCTGGAAGACTTAAATAACGCCGAAAGCGTGATGACTAAGTTGCTTAGCATTGAGTGGTATCGTGAGCTGATTGATGATCGCCAAATGGTGATGATTGGTTACTCTGACTCTGCAAAAGATGCGGGTGTGATGGCAGCATCATGGGCGCAGTATCGTGCACAAGATGCCCTGATTAAGTTGTGTGATAAAGAAGGCGTGAAACTGACACTGTTCCACGGTCGTGGCGGCACCATTGGTCGTGGCGGTGCGCCAGCGCACTCTGCATTACTTTCCCAACCACCGGGAAGTTTAAAAGGCGGGTTGCGTGTGACGGAACAAGGCGAAATGATCCGCTTTAAGTTTGGTCTCCCGCAAGTGACCATTAGCAGCTTAGCCATGTACGCGAGCGCTATCCTCGAAGCTAACTTACTGCCACCGCCAGAGCCAAAAGAAGAGTGGAAGGCGGTAATGAATTCGTTGTCTGACGTATCTTGCGCGATGTATCGCGATTATGTGCGTGAACAGCCTGACTTTGTCCCGTATTTCCGTGCGGCGACCCCAGAGTTAGAGCTGGGCAAATTGCCATTAGGTTCTCGCCCTGCAAAACGTCGTCCTTCTGGGGGTGTTGAGACCCTTCGCGCTATTCCTTGGATTTTCGCGTGGACACAAAACCGCTTGATGTTACCCGCATGGTTAGGGGCAGGTGCGGCGCTGAAACATGTCATCGAAAAAGAAGGCAAGCAAGCGGTACTGGATGAAATGTGGCAAGAGTGGACATTCTTCAAAACCCGTATTGCGATGCTGGAAATGGTGTACGCGAAAGCTGATTTATGGCTGGCGGAGTATTATGACCATTGCCTCGTTGAAAAACGTCTATGGCCACTGGGACAAAAGCTGCGTGACCAGTTATCTGAAGATATTAAAAGTGTTTTAGCGGTCTCTAAAGATGAAGCGTTGATGGCGGATCTACCGTGGATTGCTGAATCCATCGCACTACGTAACGTCTATACCGACCCACTGAACGTATTGCAGGCTGAGCTATTACAGCGCTCTCGTCAACAAGAGCATCCAGACCCGCGTGTGGAGCAAGCGTTGATGGTGACCATTGCTGGTGTTGCGGCGGGTATGCGTAATACAGGCTAGCAATTGATTACGTTATTTATAATTAGTGATAAGTAAAAGGCTGCCAATTGGCAGCCTTTTTCGTTTATGGTCGAACGTTATTTTTTGTTCTGATCATTATGGATCAAATGATAAGGCGAACGCGCCCGTGGATGAATAAAGAAATGGTTCGTTGGGGCATTGTGAGTTTTGATATGCACCATGGAGACGTTGGTGGATTTTCCTACTTTATTGTGGAATGCATAAATCACAAAAGGCAGCAGGAAGATAATTACAAAACTGACCGCGAGCAGCGTCACGTAAGTCGTATCATCTGCTCCGCCCGGCAATGAACTTGGTGGGAAGAATGACACCACAAATGCCAGAATTGAGATCACTAACCCAACAAACGCGATTAACAATTTAAAGCTTTTACCGCCCGGAACGTTGAATGCCCGTTTTTTATCAGATTGTTTGCAGACTAAATGCATATAACCGAGGAACAGCATAAAGTAGCTACACAGATAAATAACAACGGTTAATGCCAGCGCTATCAGGAAGGACATATTCCCGCCGCCGCCCGTGTTAGTAAGGACAATAATCGCCACCGTGGTGATCAGTAATTGGGAAATCACTAACGTGACTGGCACGCCATTTTTATTCACTTTGGCAAAGCTTTTCGGCAGAATTCCTTTTTGTGCAGCGACATACATCCCACGGGAAGGTCCCACAATCCAAGAGGCAATTTCCGCTAATACGCCGAGTAATAGCAACGCGGCAATAATCCGTACTGCCCACTCTAAAGTGGAATTAAAGTGGGTAACGAGAACCTCAAAGGTTTGTACCACACCAGCAGATAGGTTGATTTCGCTGTTAGGGATCACGGCAGCAACCGATAAACCGCCAATAGAGCTTAAGCAAATCGCCGCAATCATCAGTAAAAACATTGCTGCAGGATAATCTCGACCAGGGTTTTTCATTTCGTTGACGTGGGTTGCAGAGGCTTCAACACCCATGTAGCTGAGAATAAAGGCGACAAAGACCACTAATGTGCCGATTTGAGTGAAGTCAGGAATAAAGGTTTTTGTGCTCATCTCGATAGCTAAAGGCGCACCGCTTGCCAAGTAGCTAATCGCTAGCCCAACGAGAATTAGAGCCGGTAATAAAATCCCAGCAAAGAAACCGACTTTTGCGATACTTGCTGTATATTTTGTTCCACCAAATTGGGTAAAGGCGAGAACCCATAAAATCACCAGAGCGCCGATGGTTTTGGTGATGGGATCAGTATTGAGTTCTGGCCAATTTAATATGTAGGATAGGGCGCCGAGTACAAAGTACAGCATCGGAATAAAACCTATCGCAATTTGTAGATAACCAAATGAAATCGCCGCAAATCCCCAACGCTCTCCCAATGTGTTGGAAACCCACGCGAAAATCCCTCCTTCTTCCCAACCTTCAACGGTGGCCATTTCGGCAGCACATAAGGCTACGGGGATGAACCATAGCAATCCCCCTAAGAGTAAAAAGAAGACTAAACTGAAACCCGATGTGGCGAATGTCGGATATTCATAGACCGCCATCACCATAGACGCGGTGATCGCAAAAAAACCTAACAAGGTGAGTTGTTTTGCGGCTGGAGCTGTTGTTGACGTCGCCATGCCTATTCTCCTGTCATATGTTTTACGAAGTCAGTCGGCGCATAAATGAATACGCCGACTGGATAAACGACTAAGGATTAGCTGTGATTGAAACCGCCGCTTTCTTCTTCAGAAAGTGGTGTACTGACAGGGTGTTTCTCGAAATATTCGAGGGTGCGTTTGAAATCTTCGATGAGCAGTGAGGCGAGGTCTAGGCTGACACCATGACGGACTAAAATACGTTGGATCACCAGGTCTTCACGGTTTGCAGGCATTGAGTAAGCGGGAACTTGCCAGCCGCGACTACGTAGTTTGTCTGCAATATCATATAAAGAGTAGTTACTAGTTTTCGCTCCGTCTTTTAATTTCCATGCCAGCGCTGGGATACCTTTGGCACTATCGCCATCAAAGATCATCTCAAATGGACCCAGTTTCTCAATTTCACGGGCAAGGTATTGCGCGGTGGCATAGCAAGCATTATGAATTTTAGCGTAGCCTTCGCGACCAAGACGCAGGAAGTTGTAATACTGTGCAATGATTTGTCCACCTGGACGAGAGAAGTTTAATGCGAAGGTTGGCATGTTACCGCCAAGGTAGTTCACATTGAAAATTAGCTCTTCTGGGAGGTCTTTCGCTTCACGCCAAATTACCCAACCGGCACCTAATGGCGCTAAACCAAATTTGTGTCCAGATGCGTTGATGGATTTAACACGAGGTAAACGGAAATCCCATTCCAGGGTAGGCGCGCAGAAAGGCGCGAGGAAACCACCACTTGCACCATCCACATGAATAGGAATGTCTAAGCCAGTTTCTTTTTGCAGTTTATCTAATGCATCATGAACTGCTTTCACTGGCTCATATTGGCAAGTGAACGTCACACCTAAAGTCGGAACGACACCGATAGTATTTTCATCAACGCGTTTGAGAACTTCTTCAGGGCTCATGATCAGGCGGTCGCCTTCAAGTGGAATTTCACGCAGTTCAACATCAAAATAACGGGCAAATTTATGCCAACAAATTTGGACAGGACCACAGATTAAGTTAGGTTTATCGGTGGGTTTTCCTTTGGCAGCTTGTTTTTTACGCCATTGCCATTTTAACGCCAGTCCCCCTAACATTGCGGCTTCTGAAGAGCCAATTGTTGAGCAGCCTAATGTATTGAGTGCGTCAGGAGAGTTCCATAAGTCAGCGAGCATATGCACGCAGCGGTTTTCAATTTCAGCGGTTTGCGGATATTCGTCTTTATCAATCATGTTTTTGTCGATAGAGAGATCCATTAAACTGCGAATTTCGTCATCGACCCATGTTTGGCAAAATGTCGCTAAGTTTTGTCGGGAATTACCATCTAGCATTAGCTCATCACGTACTGCGCTAAATACATTTCTCGGGTCGCTTTCTTTGATTGGGAATTTCGTTTTTGGTAAGGATTGGGATAAATCAAATGAAGCATAAATATCATCTAATTCACTATATTTTGAAGATACTGATTTATTATTCATACAACGAATCTCCTCAATAATTGAGATGTTATTACTAGGAATGATCAATAATCTTATATTTTCATATAAGCATAAAAATAAATTAGAATAAAGTTCTTTAAACGAAAGTCTTATTTTAATAGCGGTTGTTTTGATTATTTGTTTTTATGGTAAATATGATTTAAATTCGAAGTTAATCAGGTATAACAATTTATCAACATTGTTAATCTGGGTTTTCACTACGTCATTCAATGTGAAAAAATGAGTTGCATCAATGGGATATGTGGTTTCTTTTGTTTTGTAAGCTATTGAAAAATAATATTTTCATTATCAGGTAAATAATGGTGAATAAGGATAAAATAGCGTTTTATGTGATTTTTAATGATATTAATCAGCACATCACTAAGCGACTATTTGTTTTGGATTGATCTAATTTCAGGTTTTTAATTAAATATTTTCTGCATTTTAATTCTATTTGGGCATATTTAAGGGATTATTTATTCCATAACTTTAATATCTAGTCTAATAATGATTGGTTTTAGCCTGCATTAACTATGGAAAATGGAATTATAGAGAATGGCGATAAATAGAATAGAGGGAGGGGAATATAACTGGGTTAATTCACGATAAATGAATTAACCCGATAAGTGATAGGAATGAAGTGGTTACTTCAACCTAACACCCAATTATTTTGGTCTAACGCCTAATGTGTGGCAAATGGCGTAAGTCAATTCAGAGCGGTTTAAGGTGTAAAAATGGAAATCTTTTACGCCTTCACGACTTAAAATTTTCACCATGTCCATGGCAATTGATGCACCAACAAGATTACGACTTTCAGGGTCATCATCTAAGCCTTCGTACATTCTATTCATCCAACTTGGGATACGCACATTGGTGATTTTGGCAAAACGTTCTAGCTGGCGAAAGTTAGAGACTGGCAAAATTCCCGGTACGATTTCCACATCAATGCCTGTTGCTACGCATCGGTCACGAAAACGTAGGTAGCTTTCAACATCGAAGAAAAATTGGGTAATGGCACGGTTGGCTCCGGCTTCAATCTTTTTCTTCAAATTGATTAAGTCTGCCTGAGCACTTTTAGCTTCAGGGTGCACTTCGGGGTAAGCGGCGACGGAAATGTCAAAGTCGGCTTCAGTTTTCAGTAATTCAACCAAATGCTCAGCATACATGTCGGGCTTGCGGCTGTTATCAGGAAGGTCTCCCCGTAATGCCACAATATGGCGAATACCGTTATTCCAGTAATCGCGCGCGATGGTTTTTAGTTCATCAGGGCTGGCATCGATGCAGGTTAAGTGCGGTGCTGCCACTAATCCTGTTTTATCTTTGATATCTTTAATGATGCTATGGGTTCTATCTCGCTCACCGGAGTTAGCACCGTAGGTGACAGAGACAAAATTTGGTTTTAAGACCTTGAGCCTATCGATAGACTTCCACAATGTTTGTTCCATTTCTGCTGAGCGAGGTGGGAAAAATTCAAATGAGACATTAATCTGCCCATCTAATTCAGCTAAATTTTGGTTCAACGCCTCGCGCTGATTTGCGTGAAAGAAACTCATACCCTGTGACCTCGCCTCAAGAAACTCATTATTTAATGATTATTTTCGTTATTCGATTATATGCACTCTTTTGTACTTCTATACGTTTAGACGTCTAAATAGAGATTACGCGATATTGAGTGAGAGTCAACTCCTAAATCAAATTTGGAATTGATGTTTTTTCAGGCGCAACAAGAGAAAAATTCATGATGGGGAAATGCGGAGCCAAGTGACTCCGCATGCAGTACAACATTATTCAGTAAAACAGAAGTGCTCGACCATTTGGCTGATGAGTTGGCGGGTTGGTTCAATAAAGCTCATATCGATGAACTCATCAGGCTGGTGGGCTTGTTCAATAGAGCCGGGACCCAGCACCAGTGTTGGGCAGAGTTCTTGGATAAATGGCGCCTCCGTACAGTAGTTCACGGTTTCCGCTTTTTTACCTAATAACTGCTCAATGACTGCCACCATTTTATGATCTGTGGGGCATTCGTAGCCGGGGATCGGTGGGTGCATCTCTTCAATGGCTAAGCGACCCGGCCATTTTGCACGAACGGGTTCGAGAGTTTCATTGAGTAGCTCGTCCAGATCTTGCAACGTTAAACCTGGTAGTGGGCGAATATCCATATGTAATTCACAGCAACCACAAATTCGGTTTGCTGCATCACCACCATGAATATGACCGAAGTTCATGGTTGGATAAGGGATCACAAACGCAGGGTTGTTATAGCGCTCTTTCAATGTATTTCTTAAGGTCATTAAGTGAGAGATAGATTCATGCATTAATTCAATGGCATTAACGCCTCTATCTGGATCACTGGAATGCCCAGATTGACCTGTAATGCGAATGGCATTGGAAAGATGCCCTTTATGCGCGCGAATAGGCTGTAATGATGTCGGTTCACCGATGATGGCGAAATCAGGGCGTAATTGCGTGCTGGCGGCAAAGAAGCGAGCGCCAGCCATCGAGGTTTCTTCATCTGCCGTGGCGAGAATATGCAAAGGACGTTTTAAGGTACTGAGGTCAACATCTCGCAGTGCATCAATAATAAAGGCAAAAAAGCCTTTCATATCTGCGGTGCCTAGCCCATACAGTTTGCCATTATGTTCGGTGAGCTTGAACGGATCTTTAGTCCAGCGACCGTCATCAAATGGGACGGTATCCGTGTGACCACATAGCATCAACCCTCCGTTACCCTCGCCAATCGAGGCTAACAGGTTATATTTATCTCGGGTATCAGGGACCGGTTGAATATTCACAGTAAAGCCTAAGGTTTCTAACCATCCACCTAATAGCTCCACCAGCGCTCGGTTACTCTGATCGAGTTGCGAATCAGTCGCACTAATCGACGGAGTGGCGATTAATTGACGATAAATCTCAATAAATGCAGGTAATTTAATATTCACTGTTGACAGCCTTTATCCATAATAGTATCAATATTCATGCACTTTATTTGAATAAAAATACACATTAAACTGTTTGGGTCACGAGTACAAGGTAGAAAACACATGTTGAACACACTCATTGTCGGGGCCAGTGGTTATACTGGAGCAGAATTAGCCGCTTACTTACAACGTCACCCCGATATTCATCTTTCTGGGCTGATGGTTTCCGCACAAAGTGCGGATGCAGGTAAATGCTTTTCTGATTTACATCCCCAGTATAAAGGCATTATCGACCTTCCGGTTCAGCCGCTTACTGATGTGGCTGAGGCTGCAAAAGGGGTCGATGTTGTTTTCCTCGCGACCGCCCATGAAGTGAGCCATGACATCGCGCCCCAGTTTCTTGAAGCGGGTTGCGTGGTGTTTGACCTTTCGGGTGCTTATCGTGTTCAAGATGCGGCGTTTTATCCGCAATACTACGGTTTCGAACATACAAATACCCAGTGGTTAATGCAAGCAGTTTACGGTTTAGCGGAATGGCAGGCAGATAAAATCCGTCAAGCTCAACTGATTGCGGTACCGGGGTGTTATCCAACGGTTTCTCAACTTTCATTAAAGCCGCTGATTGAAGCGGATTTGCTCGATGAAAACATGTGGCCAGTCATTAATGCGACCAGTGGCGTTTCAGGGGCAGGGCGCAAAGCTTCCATGACGAACAGCTTTTGCGAAGTGAGCTTACAGCCTTACGGTATTTTCACTCACCGTCATCAACCTGAAATCGCGACGCATCTAGGTAGAGATGTGATTTTCACGCCACATTTAGGCAATTTTGCACGGGGCATACTGGCGACCATCACTTGCAAAGTGAAAGCCGGCGTTACAGCGGAGCAAATTAGCCAAACATTTAAAGATGCGTATCACAACAAACCGTTAGTTCGTTTATATGACAAAGGGGTTCCTGCACTGAAATCGGTGGTTGGCACGCCATTTTGTGATATCGGCTTTGTATTGAAAGGTGAGCACCTGATTTTAGTGGGTACAGAAGATAACCTATTAAAAGGTGCCGCGGCGCAAGCTGTTCAGTGCATGAATATTCGGTTTGGTTTCAACGAAACGCAGTCATTACTTTAATGCTCTTATGGCAATTTATTAAGGATAAATCTCCATGCAACCTTTAGTCATTAAATTGGGTGGTGTGTTACTCGATAGCGAAGAAGCCCTAGAAAGATTATTTACGGCGATCCAAACCTACCGTCAGGCTCATCAACGTGAGCTGGTAATTGTTCACGGTGGTGGATGTCTAGTTGATGAATTAATGCAAAAACTGCAATTACCCGTTGTGAAAAAGCAAGGATTGCGCGTTACGCCAGCAGACCAAATCGACATTATTACTGGTGCGTTAGCCGGAACGGCGAATAAAACTTTGTTGGCATGGGCGATTAAACATCAATTGCAAGCGGTGGGTTTATCCCTTGGGGATGGACACAGCGCAGTGGTTACGCAAATTAATGATGAGTTAGGCCATGTGGGTAGCGCGAAAGCGGGTAATGCGAAGTTACTGAAATTATTACTGTCTGCGGGATATTTACCCATCATTAGCTCTATCGGGATCACCGAAGAGGGGCAACTTATGAACGTCAATGCAGACCAAGCCGCGACAGCGATTGCCCAAGCACTGAATGCAGATTTAGTCCTGCTTTCTGATGTGAGCGGTATTTTGGATGGTAAAGGTCAAAAAATTGATGAAATGACCACTACCAAAGCGCAAAAACTTATCGACCAAGGCATCATCACGGATGGAATGATAGTCAAAGTGAATGCGGCTTTAGAAGCGGCTTCCACATTGCAACGCCCGGTAGATATTGCAAGCTGGCGCCATGCGGAGCAATTGCCATCATTATTTAATGGCACCGCGATTGGCACACGAATTCTTGCTTCTTGAATGAAGAACTGAGCAAACAGACAAATCAAACATTTATTTTAAAAGAATTGGGACAGGTAATTTATGAAAAAGGGCATTAAGAAGATTGTATTAGCATACTCCGGTGGATTAGACACGTCGGCTATCATTCCATGGTTAAAAGAGAACTACGATGACTGTGAGGTCGTGGCATTCGTTGCTGATGTGGGTCAAGACAGAGAAGACTTAGTCGGTGTTGAGAAAAAAGCCCTGCAATCAGGTGCTTCTGAATGCTATGTGGTTGATCTGCGTGAAGAGTTTATCAAGGAATATATCTACCCAGTACTGAAAACGGGTGCATTGTATGAAGGTAGCTATTTACTGGGTACGTCAATGGCGCGTCCAATTATCGCTAAAGCGCAAGTTGAAATCGCATTGAAAGTTGGCGCAGACGCAGTCGCGCACGGCGCAACCGGTAAAGGTAATGACCAAGTGCGTTTCGAAAGCACTTACACCGCTTTAGCACCACAACTGAAAGTGGTTGCGCCATGGCGTGAGTGGGACTTACGTTCCCGCGAAGCTCTGCTGGATTACCTGAAAGAACGTAATATTCCAACTACCGCTAGCTTAGAGAAAATCTACAGCCGTGATGAAAACGCATGGCACATTTCTACCGAAGGTGGCGTATTAGAAAGCACATGGAATGCAGCCAACCAAGATTGCTGGGTATGGACGGTTGATCCGAAAGACGCACCGGATGAAGCTGAGCTGGTGACTGTGGGTGTGAAACACGGTGAAGTGGTTTCTGTGAACGGTAAAGCCTTGTCTCCATTGGGTTGTTTAGAAACATTAAATACGCTGGGTGCAAAACATGGCGTGGGTCGTATCGATATCGTAGAAAACCGTTTAGTGGGTATGAAATCCCGTGGTTGCTATGAAACCCCAGGGGGCACCATCATGATGGCTGCACTGCGTGGTGTTGAGCAATTAGTATTAGACCGCGATAGCTACAAATGGCGTGAGCAGTTAGGTCTAGAAATGTCTTATGTGGTGTATGACGGTCGCTGGTTTGCGCCACTGCGTCATTCTCTGCAAGCAGCGGCAGAATCCCTGGCTCAGGATGTGACGGGTGAAGTGGTTCTGAAACTGTATAAAGGGCAAGTGACTGCTATCCAGAAAAAAGCGGATAAGAGCCTGTACTCTGAAGAGTTTGCAACATTTGGTGAAGATGAAGTTTACGATCACAGCCATGCTGGTGGGTTTATCCGTCTCTATTCACTCTCTTCACGTATTCGTGCGCTGAAAGAACAGAACAAAGCAAAATAGTTTTATCAGAATGACCCCGACAGCCAGATAGGGCTGTCGGGCAGACACTTATTTTATCAATCAGGTAGGGACTCGTTATGGCACTTTGGGGTGGACGTTTTAGTCAGCAGGCAGATCAACGGTTTAAACAATTCAATGATTCACTGCGTTTTGATTATCGCTTAGCTGAGCAGGATATTATTGGCTCTGTGGCATGGTCAAAAGCGTTGGTCACAGTTGGCGTGCTGTCTGATAGCGAGCAAAAATCTCTCGAGCAAGCACTCAATGCGCTATTGGCTGAAGTGCAAGCCGAGCCTGAGATTATCTTGCAAAGCGACGCCGAAGATATCCATAGCTGGGTCGAAGGTAAACTGATTGATAAGGTCGGTGATTTAGGGAAAAAACTGCACACAGGTCGTAGCCGTAATGACCAAGTTGCGACAGATTTAAAACTGTGGTGTAAAGGCCAAGTGGCGCTGTTATTAGAAGCTGTGACTGAGTTACAAAAAGCGCTGGTCATCACTGCTGAACATAACCAAGATGCCGTGATGCCAGGCTATACCCACTTACAACGTGCCCAGCCAGTGACATTCGCTCATTGGTGTTTAGCGTATTGCGAAATGTTGTCTCGTGATGAAAGTCGTTTGCAAGATACTTTAAAACGTTTAGATGTCAGCCCATTAGGGTGCGGGGCGCTGGCGGGTACAGCCTATGATATTGACCGCGAGCAATTGGCATCATGGTTAGGTTTTTCCTCCGCAACGCGTAACAGTTTAGATACAGTTTCTGATAGAGACCATGTGTTAGAGCTGTTATCCGACGCAAGTATCGGTATGGTGCACTTATCACGTTTTGCTGAAGATTTGATTTTCTTCAATAGTGGCGAAGCCGGGTTTGTAGAGTTATCGGATAAAGTGACTTCAGGTTCGTCGCTGATGCCGCAAAAGAAAAATCCTGATGCATTGGAGCTAATTCGTGGTAAATGTGGCCGTGTTCAAGGGGCATTAACCGGCATGATGATGACACTGAAAGGATTACCGCTTGCCTACAACAAAGATATGCAAGAAGACAAAGAAGGGTTATTCGATGCCCTTGATACGTGGTTAGATTGTATGCATATGGCGGTACTTGTTCTGGATGGTATTCAAATTCGTCGTCCTCGTTGTGAAGATGCAGCAAAACAAGGCTATGCAAATGCGACCGAGCTGGCTGATTATTTAGTCGCAAAAGGCGTTCCATTCCGTGAAGCTCACCATATTGTGGGTGAAGCTGTTGTGGCTGCGATAGCGCAGGGGAAAGCATTAGAAGAAATGGCATTAAGTGATTTGCAAAAATTCAGTGCAACTATCCAACTGGATGTGTATGAGATTTTATCTCTGCAGTCTTGTCTTGATAAGCGATTAGCAAAAGGTGGGGTATCTCAAAAGCAGGTAGCAAAAGCCATTGTAGATGCGAAAACTCGCTTGAAGATGTAAATAAAGAAAATGTAGTAAAAAATGGGGGGTAGCATGGCTACCCCAATTTCCATAACGTTTAATCTTAACTATATTTAATTGTTAACATACCCATCTGTTTGTCTTCATTCAGCCAATCATAAGAATAGACACTTCGACCGCCATTCAAGACTTTCCAACCTTGAGTTTTTACTAATTTTTTCAGGTCAATGCTATTGGCAACCATATCGTCATTGTCGTTTAAACAATTTAAAGTGACATTATTATTATTTACTTCATTCAAGCAAGAGGCATAGACAATTGAGCCTGTAAATTGGATGGTACCGTTATGTTCGCTGTTTTCTGCATAGGCATTAACTGCGCTAAAAGCCGGAACGAGTAATAATGTCATGACTGCGCGAGAGAAGGTTTTTTTAGCGATTGATGTTAAATTTTTCATAATAGGATCCCCTAACTGATTTGTGTTTAATCAATTTGTTTAAGTGTATTAATTTAATAAATTCGGTATTGCGTAAGGTATATATTGGCTACTTTTATTTTTTCAATTACCTCGTGCTATTTGATGGAGCATATAATAATTCAAATAACTCGATTAAGGTGTAAATATTGAAAATCAAATGTATGGAAATTTTAAAATTAAATTAAACAATATGGGATAAGTTAAATATAGTATAAGTAAAAGTGCTCACCCATAAAAAACTATCTAATCACCATTTAGTTTATAATTATGGTGTAAAAAACCTTCTTATTAGATATTTTTGAATGAAAAAATCAATTTATGAGATTTGCATGCACTCATTCATTGAGTGATTGATAATATATATCAAAATCTATGCAGATCACTTTAATATATTCTTTTATATGTATTTACAAACTTTAATTAGATATGAAAGAGAATATAACAAAATGTTTCATTACTATGGGGTAATACTTAATAAAGCTATGTTCTTTATAATTGTTATTACCTTATTTTTGGGTATTAAGTTCCATTAGTGTGTTTTGAGCCATTCGTTATTGTCATTTTTTAGAGGGTTTTTGATAATCATTCTATATAGAAATATAAGAGAAATTATCTAGATGGCTAAGTATCAATATTCCGTACTTTCATGATAAACAATATGCGTTTTACATTTGATATCATCTGTATTGAACATTCCTTAGTTTTAAAGTGACTTAATGTCTTTTGTAGCGGAATCCAATGCTCACAATGCTTATCACGTTTTTTCTTCTTACCTTAATTAACTTATCTAAATGTCTAAAAGGTGTCTGACTACGAGTTAAGCTGCCAATTTTTACGTTGGCGTTATTTATTTTGCGTTTGATTACAGTAATTATTTGTCTAAATGATTCGAAATTCAACGTTCGAAATATTATTAAATATTACTGGAAAAACAATAAGTTAATAACGATTGTTATCATATCTAAGAGCAATAGTGTAATTTACCTTTATGGATATTAATGGCCGTTCAATTTATTGGAACGAAGCGCTATTTTCTGTATCAATTTGCATTATTGTACTATTTTTATGTCATTGTTAAATTTAGGTTAAGTAACTATTTATTTTAAAATAGTAATATTTAGTGATTTAATTTGGATAATATTACTCTAAATAAGAGTAATATTGTTTGATACTTCTGTTCGGTACTATTTTTCTCAATTAAATTATAGAAATATATTTATTTTCTTATTCTTACAATTTGTTTCATTTTCACATGAGATAAATCCTAAAAAGGCAAGGGTGTTTTTTAATTTTATTGATAGATGAAATATTATCTATTCTTTATAATGATTGGTATTATCTATATAGTCAGGCATAACGAGAGGAAAAAGGCGGATGAATATTCGTGATCTGGAGTACCTAGTTGCACTTGCTGAGCACAAGCACTTTAGACGTGCTGCGGATTCTTGCCATGTAAGTCAGCCTACGCTGAGCGGTCAAATTCGTAAGCTTGAAGAAGAGCTCGGCGTGATGCTATTAGAAAGAACCAGCCGAAAAGTGCTTTTTACTCAACAAGGTTTATTGCTCGTTGAGCAGGCAAGAACGATCTTAAGAGAGATAAAAGTTCTACAAGAAATGGCAGCTTTACAAGGTGAAAGTATGTCGGGGCCTTTACATATAGGGCTGATCCCAACGGTTGCACCTTACTTACTTCCGCACATTATTCCTGAATTACATCGTGTGCACCCTAAACTAGAAATTTACTTGCACGAAGCACAGACTCAGCAATTATTAGCTCAGTTAGATAGTGGTAAGTTGGATTGCGCCATCCTGGCAGAAGTCAAAGAAACCGAGCCATTTATTGTGGTGCCATTATTTGAAGAGCCAATGAAACTCGCGATTTATGAAAATCACCCATGGCATGACCGTGACACGGTTGAAATGGGGGAATTAGCGGGTGAGAAGTTATTGATGTTGGAAGATGGCCACTGTTTACGTGATCAAGCGATGGGATTCTGTTTCCAAGCCGGGGCAAAAGAAGATACTCATTTTAGAGCAACGAGCTTAGAAACGCTGAGAAACATGGTAGCAGCGGGTAGCGGAATTACATTGCTGCCTGATTTGGCTGTACCTCATGAGGCTTGTCGGGATGGCGTTTGTTACTTGAACTGTATCGAACCTGAGCCAAAACGCCGAATTGTATTAGTTTACCGTCCGGGCTCTCCATTGCGTGGACGCTATGAGCAGCTTGCTGAAACAATTTACAGCTCGATGGATAAGTACTACAGAAATAAAAAGTAAGCTATAAAAGCAAAAAAGTGATTGCGGGGATGAACCTGCAATCACTTATTCTAAAGCCAATCATTCAGTGTAAAGCGTAGAGATTGACTAAAACAGTCGATTTAGACCATTCAATGCAGCAACTCGGAACGCTTCTGCCATGGTTGGATAGTTAAATGTAGTATTAATGAAGTATTCGATGGTATTCCCTTCACCTTTTTGTTCCATAATCGCTTGGCCGATATGAATAATCTCAGCCGCTCTCTCACCGAAACAGTGAATACCTAAAATTTGAAGTGTTTCTCTATGGAAGAGAATTTTCAAACTACCCACATTCATGCCCGCAATCTGTGCTCGTGCTAAATGTTTAAACTGAGCACGACCGACTTCATAAGGGACTTTCATTGCCGTCAATTCTTGTTCTGTTTTACCCACAGAACTAATTTCTGGAATGGTATAAATACCCGTCGGAATATCTTCAACTAAATGGGCATTACCTAAACCAGAGGTAATTGCGCGAGCCGCAATACGTCCTTGATCATAAGCCGCAGAAGCTAGGCTTGGATAGCCAATCACATCACCAACAGCATAGATGTGCTCATTACTTGTGCGATAAGCATGGTCAACTTTAACTAAGCCGCGACCATCCGCTTCGATTCCCACATTCGCCAGACCGATATTATCAGTATTACCAGTACGGCCGTTCGCGAACAGTAAGCAATCCGCTTTCACTTTTTTGCCCGATTTAAGATGAACAATAACGCCATCATCTAAACCTTCAATCTTTTCATATTCTTCGTTGTGACGAATAACCACGCCACTATTCCAGAAATGATAAGACAACGCATCAGACATCTCTTGATCAAGGAATGCCAATAAATGATCGCGGGTGTTGATCAAATCGACTTTGACCCCTAACCCACGAAATATGGATGCGTACTCACAACCAATCACACCCGCACCATAAATAATCACATGGCGAGGTTCGTGGGAAAGGCTGAGAATGGTATCGCTGTTATAAATTCGGGAGTGGGTAAAATCAACATCAGGCGGGCAATAAGGACGTGATCCAGTCGCAATGATAATTTTATCTGCACTTAGGACATCACAACTTCCATCTGCATAGCGCACGCTAACATGCTGATCATCAACAAAAGTTGCTTCACCAGAAAACATTTGGCAACCATTGCGTTCATAAAACCCTTCACGCATGCGAGTTTGCTGACTTATCACGGTTTCGGCATGAGTAAGAATTTCAGAAAACGAGGAGCGTAAACTGCGGGAATTATCACTATATAGAGGGTTTTGATTAAATTCGATAATGCGACTAACAGCATGACGAAGGGCTTTAGAGGGAATCGTACCCCAGTGGGTACAGCCGCCGCCGACACTGTTATAACGTTCTATAACAGCAACGTTTTTTCCTTGTTTAACCAGCCCCATAGCGGCACCTTCACCACCAGGACCGGAACCAATGACAATTGCATCAAAATGGGTATGTTGTTGCATGAGGTAAGCCTGTTTTAATTCTAGGGACGTTGTGATAGTAACATTCGTTTGCCATCTTGTCTCAATTCGAAATCCTAAAGACAAATAAGTATAGGAAGTAGATAAAAATAAAGAGGTGCAAAGTATATAAAAAGTTTATAGGAAAAAAGTCGATAAAAGACACAGCCTAGAAAAAAATGAAGCTGGGTGAAATTCTGAAAATGGCGAAATTGATGGGAGAGTCATCTTTTCATTAAACTAGATTAATAATTTTCAGGTATGCTTAACGGATGGGCGTATTCAAAAGTGATATTTTGATCTATTCGCGGCGTTTTAATTGTAGAAAATTAGGAAAATCGTGAGCAACACTATTGGCGTTAGAGCAAAACAAAAAGAAAAAACTCGTCGTTCACTCGTGGAAGCGGCATTTAGCCAATTAAGTGCAGAACGTAGTTTTACTAGCCTCAGCTTACGGGAAGTAGCTCGTGAAGCGGGCATCGCACCAACTTCGTTTTACCGTCACTTCAAAGATGTTGATGAGCTTGGGTTAACCATGGTTGATGAAAGCGGTTTGATGCTACGCCAACTGATGAGACAAGCGCGCCAACGTATTGCAAAAGGCGGGAGTGTGATCCGCACATCAGTCTCCACTTTTATGGAGTTTATTGGTAATAACCCTAACGCGTTTAGGTTACTATTGCGTGAGCGCTCAGGAACTTCTGCTGAATTTCGTGCTGCGGTCGCACGAGAAATCCAACATTTTATTGCAGAATTAGCGGATTATCTTGAATTAGAAAATCGTACGCCGCGTTATTTCACTGAAATGCAAGCCGAAGCCATGGTCACTATCGTGTTTAGTGCGGGTGCTGAAGCGCTTGATATTGATGAAGAAAAACGTCGACGCCTCGAAGAGCGGTTAGTGTTGCAACTACGTATGATAGCCAAAGGCGCTTATTACTGGTACCGCCGCGAGCAAGAAAAACAAAATGATACAGACCCTGACTTAACCAAAGAGTAAAGGAGAGACAATGACGGAACACAAGAATTATGAGAGGAGCACATTACTGCTATCTTTAGTAATTGGCTTATCGACTCACGGAACGTTCTCTACCCTGTTTAATTCCCTTGTGGAATTTTCTATCTTCCCAATCGTCACATTAATTTTGGCTGTTTACTGCTTACACCAGCGTTATTTAAATCAAGCCATGCCAATGGGATTACCAAAATTTGTCGCCGGCAGCTTTTTCTTAGGCATGTTTGGCTACGCAGCGATTTTACGCGTCCAACATCCTGATGTCGGTTCTAACTTTATCCCGGCCACGGTGATCGTCATTATTGCATTGTGGATGTACACCAGTTGGAAAGCACGTAAAAAAGAGCTACACGAACAAGCTCTCGAAAGCGAAACTGAACATTAATATCAGTTTTGAATAAAAAGAAACGCCGCAACATAATAGTGCGGCGTTTTTTTATGGATAATTATAGGGAATAATTTATAGAGAGTATTAGCGTCGAGTGAGTAACACACCACTTTCCATATGATGGGTATATGGGAATTGGTCAAATAAAGCCAGTTTTTCGACTTTATGGGTTTTGGTGAGTTCCGCTAAATTATCGCACAGCGTTTCAGGGTTACAGGAGATATACAGAATATGGTCATATTCTTGAACCAGCTGAACAGTTTTGTCATCCAGGCCACTGCGTGGTGGGTCGACAAAAATAGTATTGCACTGGTAATCCGCTAAATTAATCCCTTCTAAACGATTAAACTCACGAACGCCATTCATGGCTTGAGTAAAATCTTCCGCAGACATTCGGATAATCTGCACATTATCTATTTTGTTAGCTTCTATATTGTATTGCGCCGCATGCACGGAAGGCTTGGCAATTTCAGTTGCTAAAACACGATTGAAGTTTTGAGCCAGCGCCAGTGAAAAGTTGCCATTACCACAATATAGCTCTAATAAATCGCCAGTTGAATGTTGAGTCGCATCAATCGCCCACTCTAACATTTTAATATTCACCTGTGCGTTTGGCTGTGTGAAGCTATTTTCCACCTGGCGATAAATCATGTTTTTCCCTTTTACAGGTAAAACTTCATCAACATAATCGTGGTCGAGCATAATTTTAGTTTTAGAGGCGCGACCAATAATTTGAACATCAAAGCCTTTCGCGGTTAAATCCGCTTTCAATTGTTTGGCTTGTCCCGTCCATTCATCACCTAATTTTTTATGATAAAGCAGAGAAACAATCAGCTTATTACTCAGCGTCGATAAGTAATCTATCTGGAATAATTTATGGCGCAGTAGTTCAGTGCGTTTTAATAAAGGCAGAAGTTCAGCCATCATGTCGTTGATTAGCTGGCTAGCAACTGGAAATGACTCAATTCGAATGCGTTCTTTGGTCTCTTTATCAAACATAATATGAAATAGGTCATCACCTTCGTGCCAAATTCTAAATTCTGCACGCATCCGATAATGGGAAGTTGGAGATGAATAAATTTCAGGTTCAGGCGCAGCATAAGGGGCCATCAAACTCTTCAGACGGTCAACTTTCTCTGCAAGTTGCAGTTCGTAATCTTCGGTGTGCAAGGTGTTTTGCATCATATGGCCCCATAAAACAGTCAAAATTCACATCAGGGGCGAAATTGTAGGGCAAGCAGCGAAGATGTCCAGTTTTCATTATCGATTCATGGACACTGACAACTATTCAACTTAGGATAATAGTTCGTGGTTTTAGGGAATTTGGTGAGAGTCCAAAGCTGACGCGCAACGGTAATTAAGGTATTCCCGTCATTCTTCAAACTACATGGGTGTTGGCATCGCTCAGCTATCCTAGTCACATACTTCAGTATGCTCCTAGGAATATCTTCGCTTGCCACCTACATGCAGCTTGAATTATTTAGGGGATATAACAGGTCGAATTTTTATTTTATATATCGCTTCATATATAGAAACCCAACTTGTCACTTTATAAGTCCGATACCTACCACACTTCTTATCGCTTTGTTGAATCTCAGCGCGGATCTGATTTTCGGCGTCGCGGAATGTTAATTTAATTGATTTTCCGAGTGTAAACATAATGAATAATAACAAGTCGCTATCGCTTTCGGTGGCAGCTCTGGCAGTGTTGTGCGGTATTTCCTCTTTGGCAAGTGCAAGCTCTAATTCGTCAGATGAAATGGTGGTGTCTGCTAACCGTTTCGAGCAACCTATCTCTTCTATATTAGCGCCAGTCACTGTAGTGACCCGTGAAGATATTGATCATTGGCAGTCAAATACCGTGATTGATGTATTGAGACGCCTGCCGGGTGTGGATGTTGCACAAAATGGTGGAATAGGGCAACAAAGTTCCCTCTTTATTAGAGGAACAGAATCACGCCATGTTTTGGTTTTAATTGATGGTGTTCGTCTTAATCAAGCAGGGATTTCTGGTTCTTCAGATATGAGCCAAATTCCAATCTCGCTAGTGCAGCGTATTGAATATATTCGTGGCGCACGTTCAGCAGTTTATGGCTCTGATGCAGTGGGTGGTGTGATTAACATTATTACTCGCCGTAATAATGAAGGAACCACACTGAATGCTGGAATTGGTTCTTATGGCTATCAAAACTATAACGGTTCAACGCAACAAAAAATTGGTGAGAATACAACCGTTACGGGCGCGGCGGCTTATACATATACAAAAGGGTTTGATGTAGAGGCAAGAGGAAATACAGGAGGACATCCCCAGCCAGACAAGGATGGTTTTCTTAATAAAACATTATGGCTAGGTGTGGAACATCAATTTACTCCAGATGTTTTAGCTTATGCCAGAGCTTATGGGTACGATAATCGAACAAATTATGATGCCTCTGAGTTTGCTGGTATTTTGGCTGATACCCGCAAGCTATATAGCCGTACCTATGAAACTGGTGTTAAATATCATCAGGAGAAATACTCTACTTCATTAATGGGCAGTTATAGTCACGTTAAAGATTATAACTATGACCCAAGATATGGAAAATACGGTAAAGGTTCTCGTGTTGATGATTCGAAACAGTATAACGTTCAATGGGGAAATAATTACCAATTTGAAAATGGTACAGTTTCGGCTGGCATTGATTATCAAAAGCAAACCATTGAAGCGGGAACATCTTCATTACCAAACAATGAATCAATCAATAATACTGGAATCTATTTAACGTCTCAGCAAGCAATCTCTGCTTTCACTATTGAAGGCGCTGTAAGGTCTGAAAAACATTCAGAGTTTGGCTGGCATACAACATGGCAAGCAGGTGCTGGATGGGAATTCATTGATGGATATCAGCTAATAGGCTCTTATGCTACGGCTTATAAAGCACCAAACATTAGCCAACTATATGCTTCAGCGCCATATGGCAATCCAGACCTAAAGCCAGAAGAAAGCAAGCAATGGGAAGGTGGAATGAAAGGGCTCACAGGTCCTTTAAATTGGCAATTAGTTGCATATAAGAATGAAATTACCAATCTTATTGATGCGAAAGCCGAAACTAATTGGGGATGGCAAAATGTTGGTGAGGCGACAATAAAAGGTATCGAGTGGAACGGGGATATGGATACAGGCATATTCCACCATCAGCTTACATATCAATATACCGATCCTAGGGATGAGAAAACGAATAAAGTCTTAATTCGTCGAGCTAAGCAACAGATCAAATATCAACTAGATTGGAATGTTGCCAATGTAGATTGGGGGCTAACTTATCAATACATTGGCTCTAGATATGATAAAGACTTCGGTCAATATGACACTAGTACTGGTGACTATAAAAGATTAAAACTCGGCGGCGTTAGCCTTTGGGATATCACAGCCGCATATCCAATCACTTCACATCTCACAATTCGTGGTAAAATAGCTAATATGTTCGATAAAGACTATGAGACCGCGTATGGTTATCGCACCGCTGGAAGAGAATATTTCCTCACAGGAAGCTACAACTTCTGATAACAACCTATCTGTTCGCCCGACCATTCTGGTGTTTGACTCCGGAGTGGGCGGGTTATCTGTCTATCGTGAAGTCAAAAAACTGATCCCGAATGCGCACTATATATATGCATTCGATAATGAAGCCTTCCCTTACGGGGAGAAAAGTGAAGAGTTCATTATTGATAGGGTTTATCAAATCGTTAATGCCATCGCGAAAAAGCATCCTCTCACCATTGCCGTCATTGCGTGTAATACTGCAAGCACGGTGAGCTTACCTAACTTAAGAGCAAATTTTGCTTTCCCAATTGTCGGTGTCGTTCCGGCGATTAAGCCCGCAACCAAACTGACGCGTAATGGTGTAGTTGGTTTGTTGGCAACTCGAGGTACGGTGAATCGTGAATACACAAAAGAGCTGATTGAGCGCTTTGCGACAGACTGTAAAGTGATCTCTTTAGGTTCAGCGGAACTCGTACAACTGGCAGAGAGAAAATTGCATGGTGAAATACTGCCGCTAGATGAAGTGGCTCAAGCCGTCAAACCGTGGATCAAAATGAAAGAAGCCCCAGATACGGTGATTCTTGGCTGCACTCATTTCCCTCTTATAGTAGAAGAGTTAGAAAAAGTGCTTCCAAGCGGAACTCGATTCATTGATTCTGGCGCCGCGATTGCCAGAAGAACCGTTTGGCTCATCAATAATCAGGCTGAAGTTACGGATTCAAATGAAGAAGACTTCGCTTACTGCTTATTAATGAATGACAGTTTACAAGAATTACGCCCTGTTCTTGAGGCAGAAGGCTTCAAATCGCTGCAAAAACTGGCAATTTAAGCTAAATTCGCTGAAAAGCTGAGCGAACGAAAAAAAATATCAAAAAAAGGGTTGCCAGATTTTTCTGACTCCCTATAATGCGCCACCACTGACCGGGAACAAGCCAACGCAAAGCGCGATGGACACTGAATCGGCAGCGAGAGAATCTGAAAAGATTAAGTAAAAAAATACTTGACTCTCAATGAGGAAAGCGTAATATACGCCACCTCGCGACAACGACCTAAGTTGATAAAAACTGAGTCGAATTTCTCAAGAAATGTCGCACCGCTCTTTAACAATTTATCAGACAATCTGTGTGGGCACTCACAGGACACTATCAAAAAAATATTTGATTTTAAGTCTTGAAGAGTGACTAACACGTTAATTCATATATATGAACTAATAGGTAATTTGGTTTCTTCGGAAATCAAACGACAGTAACATTCTTTGAGCATCAAGCTTTTTAATTGAAGAGTTTGATCATGGCTCAGATTGAACGCTGGCGGCAGGCCTAACACATGCAAGTCGAGCGGTAACAGGGGAAGCTTGCTTCTCGCTGACGAGCGGCGGACGGGTGAGTAATGTATGGGGATCTGCCCGATAGAGGGGGATAACTACTGGAAACGGTAGCTAATACCGCATAATCTCTCAGGAGCAAAGCAGGGGAACTTCGGTCCTTGCGCTATCGGATGAACCCATATGGGATTAGCTAGTTGGTGAGGTAATGGCTCACCAAGGCGACGATCCCTAGCTGGTCTGAGAGGATGATCAGCCACACTGGGACTGAGACACGGCCCAGACTCCTACGGGAGGCAGCAGTGGGGAATATTGCACAATGGGCGCAAGCCTGATGCAGCCATGCCGCGTGTATGAAGAAGGCCTTAGGGTTGTAAAGTACTTTCAGTTGGGAGGAAGGCGTTGATGCTAATATCATCAGCGATTGACGTTACCAACAGAAGAAGCACCGGCTAACTCCGTGCCAGCAGCCGCGGTAATACGGAGGGTGCAAGCGTTAATCGGAATTACTGGGCGTAAAGCGCACGCAGGCGGTTGATTAAGTTAGATGTGAAATCCCCGGGCTTAACCTGGGAATGGCATCTAAGACTGGTCAGCTAGAGTCTTGTAGAGGGGGGTAGAATTCCATGTGTAGCGGTGAAATGCGTAGAGATGTGGAGGAATACCGGTGGCGAAGGCGGCCCCCTGGACAAAGACTGACGCTCAGGTGCGAAAGCGTGGGGAGCAAACAGGATTAGATACCCTGGTAGTCCACGCTGTAAACGATGTCGATTTGGAGGTTGTTCCCTAGAGGAGTGGCTTCCGGAGCTAACGCGTTAAATCGACCGCCTGGGGAGTACGGCCGCAAGGTTAAAACTCAAATGAATTGACGGGGGCCCGCACAAGCGGTGGAGCATGTGGTTTAATTCGATGCAACGCGAAGAACCTTACCTACTCTTGACATCCAGAGAATTTAGCAGAGATGCTTTAGTGCCTTCGGGAACTCTGAGACAGGTGCTGCATGGCTGTCGTCAGCTCGTGTTGTGAAATGTTGGGTTAAGTCCCGCAACGAGCGCAACCCTTATCCTTTGTTGCCAGCGATTCGGTCGGGAACTCAAAGGAGACTGCCGGTGATAAACCGGAGGAAGGTGGGGATGACGTCAAGTCATCATGGCCCTTACGAGTAGGGCTACACACGTGCTACAATGGCGTATACAAAGAGAAGCGACCTCGCGAGAGCAAGCGGAACTCATAAAGTACGTCGTAGTCCGGATTGGAGTCTGCAACTCGACTCCATGAAGTCGGAATCGCTAGTAATCGTAGATCAGAATGCTACGGTGAATACGTTCCCGGGCCTTGTACACACCGCCCGTCACACCATGGGAGTGGGTTGCAAAAGAAGTAGGTAGCTTAACCTTCGGGAGGGCGCTTACCACTTTGTGATTCATGACTGGGGTGAAGTCGTAACAAGGTAACCGTAGGGGAACCTGCGGTTGGATCACCTCCTTACCATTGAAGTGTTTTTGTGAAGTGCTCACACAGATTGTCTGATAGAAAGTAGAGCAAAAAGCGCGTCTGCGAAGCTGACTGTAGTGTCCCCTTCGTCTAGAGGCCTAGGACACCGCCCTTTCACGGCGGTAACAGGGGTTCGAATCCCCTAGGGGACGCCAATTGCGCGGAGAATGAGTGAAAGACGTTCCCCACAAATAATGATTAAGCCAATTACGTTGTAGTTGGTTTAACAATTATGCTCTTTAACAATCTGGAACAAGCTGAAAATTGAAAACAACGCACATTGTTTATCGCTTAAACAATGTGAGAGTCTCTCAAAAATCTCAACTTGAATGTGTTCAATTGACCGTCGGGTCAGTTGGTAAAGACACCTTCGGGTTGTGAGGTTAAGCGACTAAGCGTACACGGTGGATGCCTAGGCAATCAGAGGCGATGAAGGACGTGCTAATCTGCGATAAGCGTCGGTAAGGTGATATGAACCGTTACAACCGACGATTTCCGAATGGGGAAACCCAGTGCAATTCGTTGCACTATCGTTTGATGAATACATAGTCAAACGAAGCGAACCGAGGGAACTGAAACATCTCAGTACCTCGAGGAAAAGAAATCAACCGAGATTCCCCTAGTAGCGGCGAGCGAACGGGGAGCAGCCCAGAGTCTTAATCAGCATTAGCATCAGGAGAACGGTCTGGAAAGGCCGGCAGTAAAGGGTGATAGCCCCGTATCCGAAGGTGTTGGTGTTGTGAACTCGACGAGTAGGGCGGGACACGTGTTATCCTGTCTGAATATGGGGGGACCATCCTCCAAGGCTAAATACTCCTGATTGACCGATAGTGAACCAGTACCGTGAGGGAAAGGCGAAAAGAACCCCGGCGAGGGGAGTGAAATAGAACCTGAAACCGTGTACGTACAAGCAGTGGGAGCACCTTTATGGTGTGACTGCGTACCTTTTGTATAATGGGTCAGCGACTTATATTCTGTAGCAAGGTTAACCGTATAGGGGAGCCGTAGGGAAACCGAGTCTTAACTGGGCGAATGAGTTGCAGGGTATAGACCCGAAACCCGGTGATCTAGCCATGGGCAGGTTGAAGGTTGGGTAACACTAACTGGAGGACCGAACCGACTAATGTTGAAAAATTAGCGGATGACTTGTGGCTGGGGGTGAAAGGCCAATCAAACCGGGAGATAGCTGGTTCTCCCCGAAAGCTATTTAGGTAGCGCCTCGTGAACTCATCTTCGGGGGTAGAGCACTGTTTCGACTAGGGGGTCATCCCGACTTACCAACTCGATGCAAACTACGAATACCGAAGAATGTTATCACGGGAGACACACGGCGGGTGCTAACGTTCGTCGTGAAGAGGGAAACAACCCAGACCGCCAGCTAAGGTCCCAAAGTCATAGTTAAGTGGGAAACGAAGTGGGAAGGCTCAGACAGCCAGGATGTTGGCTTAGAAGCAGCCATCATTTAAAGAAAGCGTAATAGCTCACTGGTCGAGTCGGCCTGCGCGGAAGATGTAACGGGGCTAAACTATGCACCGAAGCTGCGGCAGCGATATGTAAATATTGTTGGGTAGGGGAGCGTTCTGTAAGCCTGTGAAGGTGACCTGTGAGGGTTGCTGGAGGTATCAGAAGTGCGAATGCTGACATAAGTAACGATAATGCGGGTGAAAAACCCGCACGCCGGAAGACCAAGGGTTCCTGTCCAACGTTAATCGGGGCAGGGTGAGTCGACCCCTAAGGCGAGGCAGAAATGCGTAGTCGATGGGAAACGGGTTAATATTCCCGTACTGGTGATAATTGCGATGGGGGGACGGAGAAGGTTAGGCTGGCCGGGCGACGGTTGTCCCGGTTTAAGGATGTAGGCAGGTGAATTAGGCAAATCCGGTTCACTATATGCTGAGGTCTGATGACGAGTCACTACGGTGGCGAAGTAGCTCATACCCCGCTTCCAGGAAAAGCCTCTAAGCTCTAGATTATCATTAATCGTACCCCAAACCGACACAGGTGGTCAGGTAGAGAATACTCAGGCGCTTGAGAGAACTCGGGTGAAGGAACTAGGCAAAATGGTGCCGTAACTTCGGGAGAAGGCACGCTGGCATTAGGTGAAGTGATTTACTCATGGAGCTGAAGCCAGTCGCAGATACCAGCTGGCTGCAACTGTTTATTAAAAACACAGCACTGTGCAAACACGAAAGTGGACGTATACGGTGTGACGCCTGCCCGGTGCTGGAAGGTTAATTGATGGGGTTATCCGTAAGGAGAAGCTCTTGATCGAAGCCCCAGTAAACGGCGGCCGTAACTATAACGGTCCTAAGGTAGCGAAATTCCTTGTCGGGTAAGTTCCGACCTGCACGAATGGCGTAATGATGGCCAGGCTGTCTCCACCCGAGACTCAGTGAAATTGAACTCGCTGTGAAGATGCAGTGTACCCGCGGCAAGACGGAAAGACCCCGTGAACCTTTACTATAGCTTGACACTGAACATTGAGCCTTGATGTGTAGGATAGGTGGGAGGCTTTGAAGCGTGGACGCCAGTCTGCGTGGAGCCAACCTTGAAATACCACCCTTTAATGTTTGATGTTCTAACGTAGCCCCGTAATCCGGGGTGCGGACAGTGTCTGGTGGGTAGTTTGACTGGGGCGGTCTCCTCCCAAAGAGTAACGGAGGAGCACGAAGGTTGGCTAAGCATGGTCGGACATCATGCGGTTAGTGCAAAGGCATAAGCCAGCTTGACTGCGAGAGTGACGGCTCGAGCAGGTACGAAAGTAGGTCTTAGTGATCCGGTGGTTCTGTATGGAAGGGCCATCGCTCAACGGATAAAAGGTACTCCGGGGATAACAGGCTGATACCGCCCAAGAGTTCATATCGACGGCGGTGTTTGGCACCTCGATGTCGGCTCATCACATCCTGGGGCTGAAGTAGGTCCCAAGGGTACGGCTGTTCGCCGTTTAAAGTGGTACGCGAGCTGGGTTTAGAACGTCGTGAGACAGTTCGGTCCCTATCTGCCGTGGGCGTTGGAAGATTGAAAGGGGCTGCTCCTAGTACGAGAGGACCGGAGTGGACGCACCACTGGTGTTCGGGTTGTCATGCCAATGGCATTGCCCGGTAGCTAAGTGCGGAAGAGATAACCGCTGAAAGCATCTAAGCGGGAAACTTGCCTTGAGATGAGTCTTCCCTGACTCTTTAAGGGTCCTGAAGGAACGTTTAAGACTAAGACGTTGATAGGTTGGGTGTGTAAGCGTAGCGATACGTTGAGCTAACCAATACTAATGAACCGTGAGGCTTAACCTGACAACACCGAAGGTGTTTTCGAGATGAGAGATTAAGTTGATTTTCAAAGAAAGTGAGAAGCCGAAAGGTAGACACACAGCTTGTTCAGGATTGATATTCTGGTTTAAGAGAAAACTTAGACGGGAATAAACAGAATTTGTCTGGCGGCAATAGCGCGGTGGTCCCACCTGACCCCATGCCGAACTCAGTAGTGAAACGCCGTAGCGCCGATGGTAGTGTGGGGTCTCCCCATGTGAGAGTAGGGAACTGCCAGACATCAATTTTTAAGGTTGTGTCAGTGCTGACTGACCGTACCATATTGCTGATATGGCTCAGTTGGTAGAGCACACCCTTGGTAAGGGTGAGGTCCCCAGTTCGAATCTGGGTATCAGCACCATGAATACTAAAATAGTTTAAAAGAATTTACCTAGCGGCAATAGCGCGGTGGTCCCACCTGACCCCATGCCGAACTCAGTAGTGAAACGCCGTAGCGCCGATGGTAGTGTGGGGTCTCCCCATGTGAGAGTAGGGAACTGCTAGGTTTTAAATATAAGAAGCCACCCAATGGGTGGCTTCTTGCTATCTAACGATCTGTACTTTCCAAAACTCTTCTCAATTTTTTACTTATCATATTATTTCCGCCTACATGCTATTCACTGCTAGGTCTGGCTGATAGACTTATAAAATCTTAGATCACTATTTGAAATGAAGGTAGTAATGAACCTGACCGCCGAACTCAAATCACTTAATAGCTTCGGTATTGATGCCAAAGCTATTAAGGTGAATATTGTACAAAGCGCTGATGCGCTGTACCAACAGTGGACAACAGCAAAAAATGGCAATCTTCCAGTACTGCTATTAGGCGGGGGAAGCAATGTGTTATTTACTGAAGACTTTGAAGGTGTGGTCATTGTAAACAGAATTAAAGGTATCGAAATTACTGAGTCTGCAGATGCTTGGCATGTACACGCATCCGCGGGGGAAAACTGGCATCAACTACTTGAAACATTGCTTCATAAAGGAATATATGGCGCAGAGAACTTAGCGCTGATCCCTGGATGCGTAGGTTCTGCACCGATACAAAATATTGGAGCTTATGGTTTAGAGCTAAAAGATATTTGTGAATATGTGGATATCCTCTGCTTAAATACAGGTCGAATCACTCGAATCCTTGCTGAAGAATGCGGTTTTGGATATCGAGACAGCATCTTTAAACATGAATATCAGAATTCACATGCGATTATCAGCGTTGGATTGATTTTTGCTAAGGAATGGTCACCAAAGCTAACATATGGTGATTTAGCTAAGCTCGATCCTAATACTGTAACGCCTTCTGATGTGTTTGATACGGTATGTGCGACTCGCAGAAGTAAATTACCGGATCCCGCTGTAACAGGTAATGCTGGTAGTTTCTTTAAAAATCCCGTCGTCTCTGCTGAACTCGCGGAGACAATCAAAGCTAACTATCCTAATTGCCCCCAATATGCTCAGGCAGATGGAAATGTGAAATTAGCGGCAGGTTGGTTGATTGACCAATGCGGCTTAAAAGGTTATGAACTAGGTGGTGCTGCAGTTCATACACAGCAAGCTTTGGTATTGATCAATAAAGAGAATGCGACAGGAAAAGATATTGTGGAGCTCGCTAAGCATGTCAGCCATACAGTTGCACAGCATTTCGATATATTTTTGGAGCCTGAAGTTCGTTTTATAGGGCGAAATGGCGAAGTCAATGCGGTGGACTGTATACAATGAAAGAGATGAGTATTCCATTACAGGTTATCGATATTTTGGCGGATGGACAAATTCATTCAGGGGAACAACTGGGTGAGCGCTTAGGAATGACGAGAGCAGCAATTAACAAACATATCAAAACATTGCGCTCATGGGGTCTTGATATTCAAACAGTGACTAGCAAAGGATATCAGCTTCCTTCGCAAATTAACCTATTGAGTAAAGAACGAATTGAACAATATGTTACTGACTCTAATGTCATAGTTGAACCGGTTATCGATTCAACTAACCAATATATGTTGGATCGAATCCCTCATCTGCAATCTGGGGATACTTGCTTAGCTGAATACCAAAGTGCAGGAAGAGGTCGTCGTGGGCGCCAATGGATTTCACCATTCGGATGCAACCTTTACCTTTCAACATATTGGAAGTTAGAGCAAGGTCCTGCTGCTGCGATTGGTTTGAGCTTAGTTGTTGGTATTGTGATTGCTGAAACCTTAAATAAATTATGTGGAAATAAAGTCAAAGTTAAATGGCCTAATGACCTCTACATGAATGATAAGAAGCTTGCTGGAATTCTGGTTGAACTAACCGGTAAAACTGGTGATGCAGCGCATATTATTATTGGTGTTGGTATCAATATTGGTATGAGTAAAAATATCATTAAAAAAGAAGAAACAATAAATCAAGCTTGGTCTGCATTAATTGATGAAATTGAAAATATTGAGAGAAATGAGTTAGCTGGAAATATTATTAATTCATTAAAAGAATCATTATGTATATTTGAGAAACAAGGATTGGAACCATTTTTGTCTCGATGGTTTGAATTAGATAATTTTTTAGGACGCAAGGTTAAATTATTGATTGGTAATGATATTGTTGTAGGTGTTGAAAAGGGAATAAATGAGCAGGGCGCTCTGTTATTACAAAAAGAAAATGGAGACATTATCCCCTATATTGGCGGTGAAATATCATTAAGATCGAATGAAAATTAATTAAATTGGCCGGATAATACCGGCCTTATCAATTATTTTCTTAAGCGTACATTCCTAATAGAATGATTTTCACCCTTAGTCATAATTAAACTTGCCCGTTCTTTCGTCGGCAAAATATTCTCTTCAAGATTTAAACCATTAATCTCATCCCAAATTGAACTCGCTACATTGATAGCTTCTTCTTCACTGAGCTTAGAGTAATTATGGAAATATGAATCGGGATCAGAAAACGCACCTTGTCTAAATTTCAAAAAGCGTCCGATATACCATTGCTTCAGTAATTGAGGGTCAGCATCAACATAAATGGAAAAATCAACAAAATCAGAAACAAAGACATGGTGAGGATCTTGAGGGTAGTCCATATCACTTTGCAGGACGTTTAACCCTTCTAATATTAAAATATCAGGTTGGTCGATAACTTGTGTCTGATCAGGAACAATATCGTATGTTAAATGCGAATAAACAGGTGCTGCAACATTGCGCGCTCCTGACTTGATTTGAGAAACAAAGTTAACCAACTTCCGCATATCGTAAGATTGCGGAAAACCTTTTTTCTTCATTATATCTTTGTCGCGCAAGACTTGGTTTGGATATAAAAAGCCATCGGTAGTAATCAAATCAACTTTTCGATGTTCTGGCCAACGGGTTAGTAGCGCTTGTAGCAAACGAGCGGTAGTGCTTTTTCCTACAGCAACACTACCAGCGATACCAATGATATAGGGTACCTTTGCACCATTAGTCCCTAAAAATTGCTCTAACACCGCCTGACGGCGCAAATTGGAACTTATATAAAAGTTCAGCAGACGCGAAAGAGGAAGATAAATTTCGATGACATCATCCATGGAGAGCTCTTCATTAATACCTTTAAGTTCAAGAAGCTCACTTGATGATAATGTTAGAGGTACAGAATCACGCAAAGTGGCCCAATGCTCTCTATCGAACTCTAAATATGGTGTCGTCATAAAATTTTCTTTTTGTTTCATAAGCCAACATCTGCCTATTGTGTGCAGGTTGGACAGGCTGCAAAAGCATCTGTATCCATAAAATTTGGTAGCATCATAGCGAGTGAAGAGAAGTAGGCGTAGGTTTTTTTGTGTTTTATGTGAATTTTTTTTGACGTATGCAAAAAAAAGCAGGATTTTTGCTGAAAAACTAAACGATAAAAATAGGGGAAAAACTGTGATAGTGAATAAAAAAATTATATTTTACGAAACCAAACTCGATAACGGTGCTTTACTCCTAAGATTATAATCGATTATAGTTGATGGCTGCTGTTGATGTTTTAATCTCAAAATAGATAAAAAATCAACAAAATCGCAAAAAGCGAATAAAATATGAGCAAATGAACAAAAAATTAAATTTTTTTGTTGCAACCTGCGCTCACTCTTCCTAGAATGCGCAGCACTTGATGCCGGCATAGCTCAGTTGGTAGAGCAACTGACTTGTAATCAGTAGGTCCCGAGTTCGACTCTTGGTGCCGGCACCATTAAAAATTTGGATAGGTGGGATACCCAAGCGGCCAAAGGGAGCAGACTGTAAATCTGCCGTCACAGACTTCGAAGGTTCGAATCCTTCTCCCACCACCATCTCCAATAAGCTTCTATAAGCTTTGCGGAAAACAGTTTAACAGCTGATAACTCAGGTAGCCGAGTTCATTGCGGGCATCGTATAATGGCTATTACCTCAGCCTTCCAAGCTGATGATGCGGGTTCGATTCCCGCTGCCCGCTCCAAGATGTGCTGATATAGCTCAGTTGGTAGAGCACACCCTTGGTAAGGGTGAGGTCGGCAGTTCGAATCTGCCTATCAGCACCACTTCCCCGATGTTCTCAATTATCTCCTGTTTTGTCTCCTGTAAAGAAAGAATACAAGCGAATTTAATCCTTGCTTGGTTGATGTGGTTTAACCACCGATTCCGTGTCTTAGAGGGACAATCTAATGTCTAAAGAAAAATTTGAACGTTCAAAACCGCACGTTAACGTTGGTACAATCGGCCACGTTGACCATGGTAAAACTACCCTGACAGCAGCAATCACTACTGTTCTGGCGAAAACTTACGGCGGTAACGCTCGTGCATTCGACCAAATCGATAACGCACCAGAAGAAAAAGCGCGTGGTATCACCATTTCTACTTCTCACGTAGAATACGATACTCCAACTCGCCACTACGCACACGTAGACTGCCCAGGTCACGCCGACTATGTTAAAAACATGATCACTGGTGCTGCGCAGATGGACGGTGCAATTCTGGTTGTTGCTGCGACTGATGGCCCAATGCCACAAACTCGTGAGCACATCCTGTTAGGTCGCCAAGTAGGTGTTCCTTACATCATCGTTTTCCTGAACAAATGTGACATGGTAGACGACGAAGAACTGTTAGAATTAGTTGAAATGGAAGTTCGTGAACTTCTGTCTCAATACGATTTCCCAGGCGACGACACTCCAGTTGTTCGCGGTTCAGCACTGAAAGCGCTGGAAGGCAACCCAGAGTGGGAAGCGAAAATTGTTGAATTAGCAGGCTACCTGGATTCTTACATCCCAGAACCAGAGCGTGCAATTGACAAGCCATTCCTGCTGCCAATCGAAGACGTATTCTCAATCTCTGGTCGTGGTACAGTAGTAACAGGCCGTGTTGAGCGTGGTATCATCAAAGTTGGTGAAGAAGTTGAAATCGTTGGTATCCAAGCAACGGCTAAGACGACTTGTACTGGCGTTGAAATGTTCCGTAAACTGCTGGACGAAGGTCGTGCGGGTGAGAACGTTGGTGTTCTGCTGCGTGGTACTAAGCGTGAAGAAATTCAACGTGGTCAAGTACTGGCTAAACCAGGTTCAATCAAGCCACACACTCAATTCGAATCAGAAGTTTATATTCTGAGCAAAGATGAAGGTGGTCGTCATACTCCATTCTTCAAAGGCTACCGTCCACAGTTCTACTTCCGTACAACTGACGTAACCGGTACTATCGAACTGCCAGAAGGCGTAGAGATGGTAATGCCAGGCGACAACATCAACATGATCGTGACTCTGATTCACCCAATCGCGATGGATGATGGTTTACGTTTCGCAATCCGTGAAGGTGGTCGTACTGTAGGTGCGGGTGTTGTTGCAAAGATCATTGCATAATACCGCTCTTTCTGAATAAGAAAGAACCACAGAAAAAGGGACGTCTTAGGACGTCCTTTTTGTTTTTATATAGCTCATTAATTTGTTTTATTTTCAAATATTGCAATTAATGATAATTGAAATGCCAATCATTTTCATTTAAACTTTATGTATGTAATTTGTGCAGGTAAATGATCATGTATGTATGCCTTTGTGAAGCAATCACTGATAAACAAATCAGGAACGTGGCGCGTAAATATCATGTCACCTCTTTGAAAGGGCTACGTCAGATTTTGCCAGTAGGGCGCGAATGCGGAAAATGTATCCGACAAACGCGCGAGATTCTGCAGGAAGAACTTCAGCATCTAGAAGAACAGTGTATTGAACACGTCGCATAACCCTTTCACATACCCCTTTATTGTTCAGTTAAAATTCGTCACGCAGATAACTGTGTAAATATTATTCTTATCATCAATTTCAGTACTACACTTATAGGACTGGAAGCGATGGAGGTAATATGAAAGGCGATAAAAAAATGATAGCCCACTTAAATAAATTACTGGGCAATGAACTTGTTGCAATTAATCAATATTTTCTACATGCCCGGATGTTTAAAAATTGGGGGCTAACTAAACTCAATGAAATGGAATATCACGAGTCGATTGATGAAATGAAACACGCGGATAAGTACATTGAGCGCATTTTATTTCTCGAAGGTATTCCGAATCTACAAGATCTAGGTAAGCTGAACATTGGTGAAGATGTCGAAGAGATGCTTGCTTCAGATTTGAAATTAGAACTCGATGGCGCCAAAAATTTAAAAGAAGCTATTAGCTATGCGGATTCAATCCATGATTATGTTAGCCGAGATTTAATGATAGAAATTCTTGCAGATGAAGAAAATCATATAGATTGGATTGAAACTCAGCTGGAATTGATCAAACGTTTAGGTATTCAAAACTATCTTCAAGCACAAGTTATCGAAGAATAGTTTTGTATGATTGGCGAAAACATAATTAGGCCCAGTAATGGGCCTTTTTTATATCTGCTAAATTTGCACATTAGAATATTCGCACATATTTTCCCCGATTGCTTGCGTTTCGCGATAAATTACGTATAATGCGCGGGCTTACTGATGAGTAAGCCCTAAATTTTAGGACTGAAATCTCAGTATTGAGTCAACGATTTGTTGCTCATTTAGACAATACTCCCGATATGGGGGTTACATCAAGAACGATTACACTCCCCTATCAATCGAAATGGGTGCGAGGAGTAATCATTTACGTTTATAAAATAGTTGGAGCTCTGGTCTCATGCAGAACCAAAGAATCCGTATCCGCCTGAAAGCTTTTGATCATCGTTTAATCGATCAATCAACTGCGGAAATCGTAGAGACTGCTAAGCGCACTGGTGCGCAAGTACGTGGTCCTATCCCGCTGCCGACACGTAAAGAGCGTTTTACCGTTCTGATCTCTCCGCACGTTAACAAAGACGCGCGTGATCAGTACGAAATTCGCACTCACAAACGTCTGGTTGACATCGTTGAGCCAACCGAGAAGACCGTTGATGCTCTGATGCGTCTGGATCTGGCTGCCGGCGTTGACGTGCAGATCAGCCTGGGTTAATCAGGTCGTCGAACGATTGAGAGGTTGAAACAATGATTGGTTTAGTCGGTAAGAAAGTGGGAATGACTCGTATCTTCACTGAAGATGGCGTATCTATCCCTGTAACTGTTATCGAAATTGAAAATAACCGCGTTACTCAGGTTAAAACTGCAGAAACTGACGGTTACAATGCAATTCAGGTTACTACTGGTAGCAAAAAAGCTAACCGTGTAACTAAGCCTGAAGCAGGTCATTTCGCTAAAGCTGGCGTTGAAGCTGGCCGCATTCTGCGTGAATTCCGTACTGAAGAGGGTACTGAATTTAACGTAGGTCAAAGCATTAGCGTTGAAATTTTCGCTGACGTTAAAAAAGTCGACGTTACTGGTACATCTAAAGGTAAAGGTTTTGCCGGCACAGTTAAGCGCTGGAATTTCCGTACTCAAGATGCTACTCACGGTAACTCCTTGTCTCACCGTGTTCCGGGTTCTATCGGTCAGAACCAGACTCCGGGCAAAGTGTTTAAAGGCAAGAAAATGGCAGGCCAACTGGGTAATGAACGTGTAACTGTTCAAAGCTTAGATGTAGTACGTGTTGACGCTGAGCGCAACCTGCTGCTGGTCAAAGGTGCTGTTCCAGGAGCAACTGGCAGCAACCTGATCGTAAAACCGGCTGTCAAGGCTTAACGTCGAGGAGATAGGAATGGAATTGGTAATGAAAGACGCGCAAAGCGCGCTGACTGTTTCCGAAACTACCTTCGGGCGTGATTTCAATGAAGCGCTTGTTCACCAAGTAGTTGTTGCGTATGCAGCTGGTGCTCGTCAAGGTACTCGTGCTCAGAAAACTCGTGCTGAAGTTTCTGGTTCTGGTAAAAAACCATGGCGTCAAAAAGGCACAGGCCGTGCACGTTCTGGTTCAATCAAGAGCCCAATCTGGCGCTCTGGTGGTGTTAGCTTCGCAGCTAAACCACAGGACCACAGTCAAAAAGTTAATAAGAAGATGTACCGCGGTGCTCTGAAAAGCATCCTGTCTGAATTGGTACGTCAAGATCGTCTGATCGTTGTCGAGCAGTTCTCTGTAGAAGCGCCTAAAACTAAGCTGCTGGCACAGAAACTGAAAGATATGGCTCTGCAAGATGTTCTGATCATCACTGCTGAATTAGATGAAAATCTGTTCTTAGCAGCACGTAACCTGTACAAGGTTGACGTTCGTGATGCAGCAGGTATCGACCCAGTTAGCCTGATTGCTTTCGACAAAGTGGTTATGACTGCTGATGCTGTGAAGCAAGTTGAGGAGATGCTGGCATGATCCGTGAAGAACGTCTGCTACAAGTACTGCGCGCGCCGCACGTATCTGAAAAAGCTTCTACAGCGATGGAAAAAAGCAATACCATCGTTCTCAAAGTTGCAAAAGACGCAACTAAAGCAGAAATCAAAGCTGCTGTACAGAAACTGTTTGAAGTTGAAGTTGAAGGTGTTAACACTTTGCTGGTTAAAGGCAAAACTAAACGCCACGGTCAGCGTTCTGGTCGTCGTAGTGACTGGAAAAAAGCTTACGTTACGCTGAAAGAAGGCCAGAATCTGGACTTCGTTAGCGGCGCAGAGTAAGTCGGAGGAGTAAAGAACAATGGCAGTTGTTAAATGTAAACCTACGTCTCCGGGCCGTCGCCACGTTGTTAAAGTGGTTAACCCTGAGCTGCATAAGGGTAAGCCTTATGCTCCGCTGTTAGAAAAAAACAGTAAATCCGGTGGTCGTAACAACAATGGCCGTATCACTACCCGTCATATTGGTGGTGGCCATAAGCAGCATTATCGTTTAGTTGACTTCAAACGCAACAAAGACGGTATCCCTGCAGTTGTTGAACGTTTGGAATATGATCCAAACCGTTCTGCGAACATTGCACTGGTACTATATAAAGACGGTGAACGTCGTTATATTCTTGCACCAAAAGGCCTGAAAGCTGGTGACCAGATTCAATCTGGCGTTGATTCAGCTATCAAAGCTGGTAACGCACTGCCAATGCGCAACATCCCTGTTGGTTCTACAGTTCATAACATCGAACTGAAACCAGGTAAAGGTGGTCAGTTAGCGCGTTCAGCAGGTACTTACGCTCAAATCGTTGCTCGTGATGGTGCTTATGTCACCCTGCGTCTGCGTTCTGGTGAAATGCGTAAAGTTTTAGCTGATTGCCGTGCAACCTTAGGTGAAGTTGGTAACGCTGAGCATATGTTACGAGTTCTCGGTAAAGCTGGTGCTAGCCGCTGGCGTGGTATTCGTCCTACCGTTCGCGGTACTGCGATGAACCCAGTTGACCATCCACATGGTGGTGGTGAAGGCCGTAACTTTGGTAAACACCCAGTAACACCATGGGGCGTTCAGACCAAAGGTAAGAAAACTCGTAGTAACAAGCGTACTGATCAATTCATCGTACGTCATCGTTCTAAAAAATAATTAGAGGATAAGCCATGCCACGTTCTCTCAAGAAAGGTCCTTTTATTGACCTGCACTTGCTGAAGAAGGTAGAGAAAGCGGTGGAAAGCGGAGACAAGAAGCCTCTCAAGACTTGGTCCCGTCGTTCAACGATCTTTCCTAATATGATCGGATTGACCATCGCTGTCCATAATGGTCGTCAGCATGTTCCAGTATTCGTAACCGACGAAATGGTTGGTCACAAACTGGGTGAATTCGCACCGACTCGCACTTATCGCGGCCACGCGGCAGATAAGAAAGCTAAGAAACGTTAAGGATAGGAGGAAGAGATGGAAACTTTAGCTATGCATCGCCACGCTCGTTCTTCTGCCCAGAAGGTTCGCTTAGTAGCCGACCTGATTCGCGGTAAGAAAGTGTCGCAAGCTCTGGAAATTCTGACCTACACCAACAAGAAAGCTGCTGGTTTAGTGAAGAAAGTACTGGAATCTGCTATTGCTAACGCAGAGCAAAACGATGGCGCTGACATTGATGACCTGAAAGTTGCGAAAATTTTCGTAGACGAAGGTCCAACTATGAAACGCATCATGCCGCGTGCGAAAGGCCGTGCAGATCGTATTCTTAAGCGCACCAGCCACATTACTGTGGTTGTGTCCGATCGCTGAGACTCTGGAGACTAGCAATGGGTCAGAAAGTACATCCTAATGGTATTCGCCTGGGTATTGTCAAACCTTGGAACTCTACTTGGTATGCGAATACTAATGAATTCGCTGACAACCTAGACAGCGACTTTAAAGTACGCCAGTACTTGAATAAAGAATTGGCAAAAGCGTCAATTTCACGCATCGTAATCGAGCGTCCTGCTAAAAGCATCCGTGTGACTATTCACACTGCTCGCCCAGGTATCGTTATCGGTAAGAAAGGTGAAGACGTTGAAAAACTGCGTAAAACAGTAGCGGATATCGCTGGTGTTCCTGCGCAAATCAATATCGCCGAAGTTCGTAAACCAGAACTGGACGCTAAATTAGTTGCTGACAGCATCTCTTCACAGCTGGAACGTCGTGTTATGTTCCGTCGTGCTATGAAGCGTGCAGTACAGAACGCAATGCGCCTGGGCGCTAAAGGTATCAAAGTTGAAGTCAGTGGCCGTTTAGGCGGTGCTGAAATCGCTCGTACCGAGTGGTATCGTGAAGGCCGTGTGCCACTGCACACATTACGTGCTGACATCGATTACAACACTTCAGAAGCGCACACCACTTATGGTGTTCTCGGCGTTAAGGTATGGATCTTCAAAGGTGAGATTCTGGGTGGTATGGCTGCAGTTGAACAAGCTGAGAAACCAGCTGCTCAACCTAAAAAGCAGCAGCGTAAAGGCCGCAAGTAAGGAGCGTCGCTATGTTACAACCAAAGCGTACAAAATTCCGTAAGGTGCACAAAGGCCGCAACCGTGGTCTGGCGCAAGGTACGGATGTTAGCTTCGGCACTTTCGGTCTTAAAGCTGTTGGCCGTGGTCGTCTGACTGCACGTCAGATCGAAGCGGCACGTCGTGCTATGACCCGTGCTGTTAAGCGTCAAGGTAAAATCTGGATTCGTGTATTCCCAGACAAGCCAATCACTGAAAAGCCACTCGAAGTTCGTATGGGTAAAGGTAAAGGTAACGTAGAATATTGGGTTGCCTTAATTCAGCCTGGTAAAGTCCTGTATGAAATGGACGGTGTGCCTGAAGAGCTGGCTCGTGAAGCATTCTCTCTGGCAGCAGCGAAACTGCCTATCAAAACCACCTTTGTAACTAAGACGGTGATGTAATGAAAGCACAAGAGCTGCGCGAAAAAAGCGTAGAAGAGCTGAACGCTGAACTTTTAAACCTGTTACGTGAGCAATTTAACTTACGTATGCAGGCTGCGAGTGGTCAGCTGCAACAGTCTCATCTAATGAAACAAGTGCGTCGTGATATCGCACGCGTGAAGACTTTACTGACTGAGAAGGCAGGTGCGTAATGAACGATAAAATCCGTACTCTGCAAGGTCGTGTAGTTAGTGACAAAATGGAGAAATCTATTGTTGTTGCTATCGAGCGTATGGTGAAACACCCTCTGTATGGTAAATTCATCCGTCGTACGACTAAATTGCACGTACATGACGAGAACAATGAATGTGGAATTGGTGACGTGGTAGAAATCCGCGAAACTCGTCCACTGTCTAAGACTAAGTCTTGGGCCTTAGTTCGCGTTGTAGAAAAAGCTGTTCTGTAATAGAATAGATTTTTCGTGATGAATAAACGGCTCTTTTTGATCGAGCCGTTTATTTTTTCCTGTCCAACACGAAGATGTGGTGTTATAATGCCGCGCCCTCGTAGTATGGGTATATTTGAACGGCCTCTTCATAATGAGGTGGCTCAGTAGTAGTTGACATTTAGCGGAGCACTAAAATGATCCAAGAACAGACTATGCTGAACGTGGCCGACAACTCCGGTGCACGTCGCGTAATGTGTATCAAGGTTCTAGGTGGCTCGCACCGTCGCTATGCACATGTAGGCGACATCATTAAAATTACTGTTAAGGAAGCAATTCCACGCGGTAAAGTTAAAAAGGGTGATGTCCTGAAAGCGGTAGTGGTGCGCACCAAGAAGGGTGTACGTCGCCCTGACGGTTCTGTCATTCGCTTCGATGGTAATGCTTGTGTGTTATTAAACAATAACAGTGAGCAAGTAATCGGTACGCGTATTTTTGGGCCGGTAACTCGTGAACTTCGTAATGAGAAGTTTATGAAAATTATCTCTCTGGCACCTGAAGTACTCTAAGGAGCGAACTATGGCAGCGAAAATCCGTCGTGATGACGAAGTTATCGTGCTAACTGGGAAAGACAAAGGTAAGCGCGGTAAAGTAAAGCAGGTTATTTCTTCTAGTAAAGTTATCGTTGAAGGTATCAATCTGGTTAAAAAACATCAGAAGCCAGTTCCGGCTCTGAACCAACCAGGTGGCATCGTTGAAAAAGAAGCGGCTATTCAAGTTTCTAACGTTGCAATCTTTAACGCGGCAACTGGCAAGGCTGACCGTGTAGGCTTTAGATTCGAAGACGGCAAAAAAGTCCGTTTCTTCAAATCTAACAGTGAAACTATCAAGTAATTTTTGGAGTATACGATGGCGAAACTGCATGATTACTATAAAGACGAAGTAGTTAATAAACTCATGACTGAGTTTAACTACACTTCTGTCATGCAAGTCCCTCGGGTCGAGAAGATCACCCTGAATATGGGTGTTGGTGAAGCGATCGCTGATAAAAAACTGCTGGATAACGCAGCAGCTGACTTAACAGCAATCTCTGGTCAAAAACCATTGATCACCAAAGCACGCAAATCTGTTGCAGGCTTCAAAATCCGTCAGGGCTATCCAATCGGCTGTAAAGTAACTCTGCGTGGCGAACGCATGTGGGAGTTCCTTGAGCGTCTGATTTCTATTGCTGTACCACGTATTCGTGACTTCCGTGGCTTGTCCGCTAAGTCTTTCGATGGTCGCGGTAACTACAGCATGGGTGTACGTGAACAAATCATCTTCCCTGAAATCGATTACGATAAAGTGGATCGTGTACGTGGTTTAGATATTACTATCACCACTACTGCGAAATCTGATGATGAAGGTCGCGCACTGTTAGCAGCGTTCAACTTCCCGTTCCGCAAGTAAGGCAGGTTACTCATGGCTAAGAAATCTATGAAAGCGCGTGATGTTAAGCGTGCTAAATTAGCTGAGAAATTCTTCGCAAAACGCGTAGAACTGAAAGCTATCATCTCTGATGTTAAAGCATCTGATGAAGATCGCTGGGACGCTGTTCTCAAGCTGCAAACACTGCCACGTGATTCAAGTCCTTCTCGTCAGCGTAACCGCTGCCGTCAAACTGGGCGTCCGCATGGTTTCCTGCGGAAATTTGGTCTGAGCCGTATTAAAGTCCGTGAAGCCGCTATGCGCGGTGAAATCCCGGGCCTTAAAAAGGCTAGTTGGTAATTGTCACCATATTGAATCACGGGAGTAAAGACAGATGAGCATGCAAGATCCCATCGCGGATATGCTGACCCGTATCCGTAACGGTCAGGCCGCGAATAAAGTTGCGGTCACCATGCCTTCCTCCAAGCTGAAAGTGGCGATTGCCAAAGTGCTGAAGGAAGAAGGTTATATTGAAGATTTTAAAATTGAAGGCGACATCAAGCCAGAATTGGAACTGACTTTACGTTATTTCCAAGGTAAGGCTGTCGTAGAAAGCATCCAGCGTGTAAGCCGCCCAAGTCTGCGCATCTATAAGAAAAAAGATGAGCTGCCACAAGTTATGGCTGGCTTAGGTATCGCTGTTGTTTCTACCTCTAAAGGTGTCATGACTGATCGTGCAGCTCGCCAAGCTGGTCTTGGTGGCGAGATTCTCTGCTACGTAGCTTAATTCGGGAGGAAAGAATGTCTCGTGTGGCAAAAGCACCCGTCGTCATTCCTGCCGGCGTAGAGGTAAAACTCAACGGTCAGGTTATTTCGATCAAGGGTAAAAACGGCGAGCTTACTCGTACTATCCATAATGCAGTTGAAGTTAAACATGAAGATGGCCACTTAACTTTCGCTCCGCGCGAAGGTTTTGCTGATGCATGGGCACAAGCGGGTACTTCTCGCTCACTGCTGAATGCAATGGTTATCGGTGTTACCGAAGGCTTCACCAAAAAACTTCAACTGGTCGGTGTTGGTTACCGTGCAGCAATCAAAGGCAACGCAGTAAGCTTGTCTTTAGGTTTCTCGCATCCGGTTGAACACGCACTGCCAGCAGGCATTACTGCTGAATGTCCAACACAAACTGAAATCGTACTGAAAGGTGCGGATAAGCAAGTGATTGGTCAAGTTGCAGCAGAACTGCGTGCTTACCGTCGTCCTGAGCCTTATAAAGGCAAAGGTGTTCGTTACGCCGATGAAATCGTGCGTACTAAAGAGGCTAAGAAGAAGTAAGGTAACACTATGGATAAGAAAGCAGCTCGTATCCGTCGTGCGACCCGCGCACGCCGCAAGATCCAAGAGTTGGGTGCGACTCGCCTGGTGGTACATCGTACTCCACGCCATATTTATGCGCAGGTTATTGCACCTAACGGTTCTGAAACATTGGTTGCCGCTTCTACTACAGAAAAAGCTATCAATGAGCAAGTGAAATTCACTGGAAACAAAGATGCAGCAGCAGCAGTTGGTAAATTAATTGCTGAGCGTGCACTGGAAAAAGGCATCACTGTTGTTGCTTTTGACCGTTCTGGTTTCCAATATCATGGTAGAGTCCAGGCACTGGCAGATGCTGCCCGTGAAGCTGGCCTTCAGTTCTAAGGTAGAGGTGTAAGATGTCTCACATCGAAAAACAAGCTGGCGAACTGCAGGAAAAGCTGATCGCGGTAAACCGCGTAGCTAAAACCGTTAAAGGTGGCCGTATTTTCAGCTTTACCGCACTGACTGTAGTTGGTGATGGTAACGGTCGCGTTGGTTTTGGTTACGGCAAAGCGCGCGAAGTTCCGGCAGCAATCCAGAAAGCGATGGAAAAAGCCCGTCGCAGTATGAAAACCGTTGCTCTAAACAACGGCACATTATTCCACCCAGTGAAAGGTACACACACCGGTTCTCGCGTGTTTATGCAACCTGCTCACGAAGGTACCGGTATTATTGCCGGTGGTGCAATGCGTGCTGTTTTAGAGGTAGCTGGAGTTCGCAACGTACTGGCTAAAACCTATGGTTCCACTAACCCAATCAACGTGGTTCGTGCAACACTGGATGCTTTAGACAGCATGAAGTCTCCAGAAATGGTCGCAGCTAAGCGTGGAAAATCCGTCGAAGAAATTCTGGGGTAATCAGCCATGGCTAAGACTATTAAAATTACACAAGTTCGCAGTTCAATCGGTCGTCTGCCGAAACACAAGGCAACACTGGTCGGTTTAGGTCTGCGTCGCATTGGTCATACAGTAGAGCGCGAGGATACTCCTGCTGTTCGTGGTATGATCAACTTGGTTTCCTACATGGTTAAAGTTGAGGAGTAAGAGATGCGTTTAAATACTCTGTCTCCGGCTGAAGGTGCCAAGCACGCGCCTAAACGCGTAGGTCGTGGTATCGGTTCTGGTCTGGGTAAAACCGGCGGTCGTGGTCACAAAGGTCAGAAGTCTCGTTCTGGCGGTGGCGTACGTCGTGGTTTCGAAGGTGGCCAGATGCCTTTATACCGTCGTTTACCGAAATTCGGTTTCACTTCACGTAAAGCAATGATCACTGCGGAAATCCGTCTGTCTGATTTTGCTTCTGTTGAAGGCGATGTTATTGATCTGAACGCACTGAAAGCCGCGAACGTTATTGACATCCAGATTGAATACGCAAAAGTTATTCTGTCTGGCGAAGTGAATCGTGCAGTTACTGTACGTGGCCTTCGTGTTACTAAAGGTGCTCGCGCTGCAATCGAAGCTGCCGGCGGTAAAATTGAGGAATAAGTGACAGATGGCTAAACAACCAGGATTAGATTTCCAAAGTGCCAAAGGTGGAGCTGGCGAACTAAAACGCAGACTTTTGTTTGTTATTGGGGCGCTAATTGTTTTCCGAATTGGTTCTTTTATTCCAATCCCTGGTATTGATGCCACTGTGCTTGCCAAATTGCTCGAACAGCAACAAGGCACCATCATTGAAATGTTTAACATGTTCTCTGGTGGTGCTCTTAGCCGTGCTTCTATCTTTGCTCTGGGTATCATGCCGTATATTTCGGCATCGATCATTGTCCAGTTATTATCTGTGGTTAACCCACGATTAGCAGAGATCAAGAAGGAAGGAGAAGCAGGTCGTCGGAAGATAAGCCAATATACTCGCTGGGGTACTCTGGTATTAGCAATATTCCAATCTATTGGTATTGCAATGGGTCTACCGAATATGCCAGGGATGCAGGGATTAGTTCTTGATCCAGGCCTCCCATTCTACTTCACGGCAGTTGTTAGCTTAGTCACAGGAACTATGTTCCTTATGTGGTTAGGTGAGCAGATAACTGAAAGAGGTATCGGTAACGGTATTTCAATTATTATCTTCGCTGGTATCGTTGCGGGTCTCCCGCCGGCTATTGGCCATACCATCGAGCAAGCTCGGCAAGGCGATCTGCACTTCCTCCTGTTGCTGTTGGTTGCGGTATTAGTATTCGCGGTAACTTTCTTTGTAGTGTTTATGGAACGTGGTCAACGTCGTATCGTCGTAAACTACGCTAAACGCCAACAAGGACGCCGTGTCTACGCTGCACAAAGTACACATTTACCGTTAAAAGTGAATATGGCGGGTGTAATTCCTGCAATTTTTGCTTCCAGTATCATACTATTCCCGGGTACAATAGCGTCTTGGTTTGGTGATGGAACTGGCTGGGACTGGCTGACTACAGTATCTATGTACTTACAGCCTGGACAACCGTTATATGTGTTGCTTTATGCCTCTGCGATCATCTTCTTCTGTTTCTTCTATACTGCGTTGGTTTTCAACCCAAGAGAAACAGCAGATAACCTGAAGAAGTCCGGTGCATTTGTACCAGGAATTCGTCCGGGAGAGCAAACGGCCAAGTACATCGATAAGGTAATGACACGATTAACATTAATCGGTGCTCTTTATATTACCTTTATCTGCCTAATCCCGGAGTTCATGCGTGACGCAATGAAAGTACCTTTTTACTTTGGTGGTACTTCCCTCTTAATCGTGGTTGTCGTTATCATGGACTTTATGGCTCAAGTGCAAACTCTGATGATGTCAAGTCAGTATGAGTCTGCATTGAAGAAAGCAAATCTAAAAGGTAAATAATCACGCGAGTGATTATGGTTTGCTTAGAAGTTACGGAGAGTAAAAATGAAAGTTCGTGCTTCCGTCAAGAAATTATGCCGTAACTGCAAAATTATCCGTCGCAATGGTAGCGTTCGTGTGATTTGCAGTGTTGAGCCAAGACATAAACAACGTCAAGGCTAAGAAAAAGCATTTTTTTCTTGCAAAGTTGGGTTGAGCTGGCTAAATTAGCCAGCCAATCTTTTTTATCTAAGATACATTATTGTTTGAGTATCCTGAAAACGGGCTTTTCAGCACAGTAATGTATATTTTAACTTAGGAGTGCATAGTGGCCCGTATAGCAGGCATTAACATTCCTGATCATAAACATACCGTAATCGCTTTAACATCGATTTTCGGCATCGGCAAAACTCGTTCACAGGCTATCTGTGAAGCAACTGGTATTGCTGAAAATGTTAAGATCAGTGAGCTGTCTGAAGAACAAATCGACAAGCTGCGTGACGAAGTTGCTAAATACGTTGTAGAAGGTGACTTACGCCGTGAAATTACCCTGAGCATCAAGCGTCTGATGGACCTTGGATGTTACCGTGGTTTACGTCATCGTCGTGGTCTTCCTGTGCGCGGACAGCGTACTAAGACTAACGCTCGTACCCGCAAGGGTCCGCGTAAGCCGATCAAGAAATAAGTCGGGGTATTGAATAATGGCAAAGGCACCAGTTCGTGCACGTAAGCGTGTAAGAAAACAAGTCTCAGACGGTGTGGCTCATATCCATGCTTCTTTCAACAACACAATCGTTACCATTACTGACCGTCAGGGTAACGCATTAGGTTGGGCAACTGCCGGTGGTTCCGGTTTCCGTGGTTCTCGCAAATCCACTCCGTTCGCAGCTCAAGTTGCGGCAGAGCGTTGCGCAGAAGCTGTGAAAGAATACGGAATCAAAAACCTGGAAGTTATGGTTAAGGGACCGGGTCCGGGTCGCGAATCAACAATTCGTGCTCTGAACGCCGCTGGTTTCCGCATCACTAATATTACTGATGTGACTCCTATCCCTCATAACGGTTGTCGCCCACCGAAAAAACGTCGCGTTTAATACGTTTCGTTTTTTTTAGGACTGTTGGAGAAAGAAAATGGCTAGATATTTGGGTCCTAAGCTCAAGCTGAGCCGTCGCGAAGGAACAGACCTCTTCCTGAAGTCTGGTGTTCGCGCGATTGACACCAAGTGTAAATTAGAACAGGCACCTGGCCAGCACGGTGCGCGTAAACCGCGTCTGTCTGACTATGGTGTTCAGTTACGTGAAAAACAAAAAGTTCGTCGTATTTACGGTGTTCTGGAACGTCAATTCCGTAACTATTATAAAGAAGCAACTCGCCTGAAAGGCAACACAGGTGAAAACCTGCTGACCCTGCTGGAAGGTCGTTTAGATAACGTCGTTTATCGTATGGGCTTTGGCGCAACTCGCGCAGAAGCACGTCAAATGGTTAGCCACAAAGCTATCATGGTAAATGGTCGTGTAGTTAATATCGCTTCTTATCAGGTTTCCCCGAATGACGTTATCAGCGTTCGTGAGAAAGCTAAAAAACAGTCTCGTATCAAGGCTGCTTTAGAGCTGGCTGAACAGCGTGAGAAGCCAACTTGGCTGGAAGTTGATGCTGCTAAAATGGAAGGTGTGTTCAAGCGTATTCCTGAACGTACTGACTTGTCTGCGGACATTAACGAACACCTGATCGTCGAGCTTTACTCCAAGTAAAGCTTAGCACCAAAGAGAGGACACAATGCAGGGTTCTGTGACAGAGTTTCTAAAACCGCGCCTGGTAGATATCGAGCAAGTGAGTTCGACGCACGCTAAGGTGACCCTTGAGCCTTTAGAGCGCGGCTTTGGCCACACTCTAGGTAACGCACTGCGCCGTATTCTGCTTTCGTCTATGCCGGGTTGTGCGGTGACAGAGGTTGAGATTGATGGTGTACTGCATGAGTACAGCACCAAAGAAGGTGTACAGGAAGATATCCTGGAGATTCTCCTCAACCTGAAAGGGCTGGCGGTAAAAGTTCAGGGGAAAGATGAAGTTATTTTAACCTTGAATAAATCTGGCATTGGCCCTGTGACTGCAGCCGACATCATCCATGATGGTGATGTCGAAATCGTCAAGCCACAGCATGTGATCTGCCACCTCACTGACGAAAGCGCATCTGTAAATATGCGTATTAAAGTTCAGCGTGGTCGTGGTTATGTGCCGGCTTCTGCCCGAGTTCATTCGGAAGAAGATGAGCGCCCAATCGGTCGTCTGTTAGTCGATGCTTGCTATAGCCCTGTAGAGCGTATTGCCTACAATGTTGAAGCAGCTCGTGTTGAGCAGCGTACTGACTTGGATAAGTTAGTAATCGAAATGGAAACTAATGGTACAATCGATCCTGAAGAGGCGATTCGCCGTGCAGCTACCATCCTGGCTGAACAACTTGAAGCTTTTGTTGACCTACGTGATGTACGTCAGCCAGAAGTTAAAGAAGAGAAACCAGAATTCGATCCTATCTTACTGCGCCCAGTTGACGATCTGGAATTGACTGTCCGCTCTGCTAACTGCCTCAAAGCAGAAGCTATCCACTACATCGGTGATCTGGTACAGCGTACAGAAGTTGAGTTGCTCAAAACTCCGAACCTCGGTAAGAAATCTCTTACTGAAATTAAGGACGTCTTGGCATCTCGTGGTCTTTCTCTGGGCATGCGCTTAGAAAATTGGCCACCAGCAAGTATTGCTGATGATTAGGATCACAGGTTAAGGTTTTACTGAGAAGGATAAGGTCATGCGCCATCGTAAGAGTGGTCGTCAATTGAACCGCAACAGCAGCCACCGCCAAGCTATGTTCCGTAACATGGCAGGTTCTTTAGTTCGTCATGAAATCATCAAGACGACTCTGCCTAAAGCGAAAGAACTGCGTCGCGTCGTTGAGCCGCTGATTACTCTTGCCAAGACCGACAGCGTAGCTAATCGTCGTCTGGCATTCGCACGTACTCGTGATAACGAGATCGTTGCAAAACTATTTAATGAACTGGGACCTCGTTTCGCAGCTCGCGCAGGTGGTTACACTCGTATTCTTAAGTGTGGCTTCCGCGCAGGTGACAACGCTCCGATGGCTTACATCGAGCTTGTTGACCGTGCTGTTGAGTCTCAAGAAGCAGCTGCAGAGTAATCTGTAATTGCTTTCAAGAAAACCGGGTGTATTGCCCGGTTTTTTTGTACCTGCTATTCTAACCCTCCAAATTAATTCTTTTCCATCCTTGAATTTTTATTTTCTATCCATACTTATAGGCATAAGCAAATGAGCATGTATAAGATAGGTCAAATAGCTAAGTTGGCAGATGTTACACCAGATACGATCCGTTTTTATGAAAAACAGGGGTTGATGGGGCACAAAACGAGAACGGAAGGTGGCTACCGGTTGTTTACGGAGCAAGATTTACAGCGCCTACGTTTTATCCGTTATGCTAAGCAGCTAGGATTTACACTTGAAGCGATTACTGAGTTATTATCAATTCGTGTTGACCCCGAACATCACACTTGTCAGGAATCAAAAAATATTGTTGATATTAGACTGATTGAAGTGGAAAAGAAGATCCAAGAGCTGATCATCATGAGAGACTCATTGAAAACCTTGAGTTCAGCATGCTGTGGTGATGAGCATGCATCAACATACTGCTCTATCATGGAGATTTTGGAAAAAGGCGCATCAAAAATTTATTAATTTAAAACTGATTATGAAGGTAGATTATGAATAAGTATCAGCATAAGCGTGGTGAGATTAAAGATAATGCCATTGAGGCACTGTTGCATGACCCTCTATTTCGTCAGAGAGTTGAGAAAAATAAGAAAGGCAAAGGAAGCTATACAAGAAAAGGAAAAACCAATAAGGCAGATAACTGGGAGGCCAGTGGTAATCGGTTAATAAACTTATTACCACTGACCTTTTAGTTATTTTTTATTCTGTTCTTTCAGTAAGTCACGAATTTCAGACAGTAAAACTTCTTCTGTAGATGGTGCAGCAGGCTCTGCTGGTGCAGCTTCTTCTTTTTCACGACGAACTTTGTTCATTACTTTGATCGCCATAAAAATAGCAAATGCGACAATAACAAAATCAAAAACAGTTTGGATAAACATCCCATAATTCATTACGACGGCAGGTACACTTCCTTCCGCTTCTCGAAGTACAAGGCTGAATTGTTTAAAATCTACACCGCCAATGATTAGTCCAAGTGGGGGCATGATCACATCGGCGACTAGCGAAGAAACAATTTTACCAAATGCGGCACCAATAATAATACCGACTGCCATATCCACAACGTTGCCCTTCATGGCAAATTCGCGGAACTCTTTTAAAAAACTCATGTACGACCCCTTCCCTTTATTTATTAACTAAATGACTAAACGTGTGGAACCACGTATCAAAATTATAGTATCTAGAATTATTAACCTGCAAACCTTTACTATTTATTTTAGATAATTATAAAAAGAACGGACTTGGTTGGAACAGCTTTTCCACATCCGGCACATATTTTTTATCGGTAATAAACATAATGACATGGTCACCTTGCTCAATAATATGGTAATCGCTAGCAATGATGACTTCTTCCTCTCTTACGATGGCTCCAATAATTGTGCCTGGAGGGAGTTTAATTTCTGATATTTTTTTACCAACCACTTTTGATGTGTTCTCATCACCGTGGGCAATCGCTTCAATGGCCTCTGCGACTCCTCGGCGTAACGATGAGACACTGACAATATCCGCTTTTCTGACGTGACCAAGTAAAGCTGAAATAGTAGCTTGCTGTGGAGATACTGCAATATCAATAACACCACCTTGAACTAATTCAACATAGGCAGACCGTTGAATTAATACCATGGCTTTTTTGGCCCCCATTTTTTTTGCAAGCATAGCGGACATGATATTTGCTTCATCATCATTGGTAAGTGCAATAAACACATCCATTTGTTCAATGTGTTCTTCAGTCAGTAACTCTTGATCTGAGGCATCACCATAAAAAACAATCGTATCATGGAGCAACTCAGCGAGTTCAGTTGCTCTTTCCTGATTACGTTCAATCAGTTTAACGCTATAGTCTTTTTCCAATCGCTTAGCTAAACCAGCACCTACGTTACCACCACCCACAATCATTAAACGCTTGTATGGTTTTTCTAATCGCTGAAGCTCACTCATTACTGCTCTTATATGTTGAGTGGAGGCAACGAAGAAAACTTCATCACCTGCTTCAATAATAGTTGAACCTTGAGGACGAATCGGTCTATCTTGACGGAATATGGCGACAACTCGAGTATCAATATGTGGCATGTGCTCACGTAAGCTAGATAATGCATTGCCTACCAGAGAGCCCCCATAGTAGGCTTTTACCGCCACAATACTCACTTTACCTTCAGCGAAATTAACGACCTGTAAAGCCCCCGGATATTGGATAAGTTTATAGATATATTCAATAACCAGCTGTTCTGGTGATATCAGATAATCAATAGGGATTTGCTCTGCCAAAAAAAGCTTGTCCGCTTCGCGGATATATTCGGTTGCACGAATACGCGCGATTTTATTCGGTGTATTAAATAGGCTATAAGCAATTTGGCAAGCAACCATATTGGTTTCATCCGAGTTAGTCACCGCAACTAACATATCCGCATCTTCAGCTCCAGCATCTCTAAGAACTCGGGGATGAGATCCATGCCCATTAACTACGCGCAGATCAAACTGATCTTGTAGCTGGCGCAAGCGATCGGCATTGGTATCAACAACGGTAATATCGTTATTTTCATCCACTAAGTTTTCAGCGAGTGTCCCACCGACTTGCCCTGCACCTAGAATAATGATCTTCATAGCATCTTCCTATCTCAGAGTCTTTGTTAAATATTACTGTACGTGCTTGAGTAAGCGGGCGTAAAAGAAACCATCGCCCCCAGTTGCGCTTGGTAATATTTGTAAGCCTAATTCTGTACCATCATTCATACTTGCATCAGTATGTTTAGAGAGGAAATGCTGAATCTGCTGGCTATTTTCTTCAGGCATGATGGAGCATGTGGCATACACTAATGTGCCGCCAGGTTTTAAGTATGGCCATACAGCCTCTAAGATTTGAGCCTGTAGCTGAGATAGCTCTTGAATATCTGAATCGCGCCTTAGCCATTTAATATCAGGGTGGCGCCTAATAACTCCCGTTGCAGAACACGGAGCATCCAGCAAAATACGATCAAATTGTTGATCTTTCGCCCACTCTTCAGGTTTCGTACCATCCCCTTGAATAACAATAGCTTGTTGCTTCAATCTTTGCAGATTTTCTTTCACTCGCTTGAGCCGTGATTCATCAATGTCTACAGCGAGAACATGGGCCTTAGGGGCTAGTTCTAAAATATGTGTTGTTTTTCCGCCCGGAGCGGCACATAAGTCGAGAATATTCTCGCCATTAACTGGAGAGAGTAATTCAGCACAGCCTTGCGCAGAAACATCTTGCACTGTAGACCAGCCATCTTCAAAACCAGGTAAACCGGTAACGGGAGCCGCTTCTTCTAAGCGAATTGCACTTGGATGGGATGGGTGCAAGTGTGCTGTAATTTCCGCTTGTTCGAGTAACTCTAAATATTGCGCGGCAGTATGATGTTGAGAATTAACTCTCAACCACATTGGCGGACGTTGATTATTGGCATCAACGATATTTTCCCAGTTATCAGGGTAGGCAGTTTGAATGCGTTTTAATAACCAACTAGGATGTAAATATTGGCTGTTGTTATTTGTATTGCGCTCTTCTAACTGAACTTGCTGACGCTGAAAAGATCGTAGTACTCCATTTATTAGACCTTTCAATTGTGGGCGCTTTAATGCAACAGCACCATCCACGGTTTCTGCTAAAGCTGCATGTGCAGGGATGCGTGTATAGAGCAATTGGTAGATCCCAACCATGATGAGGTAATGTAAAGTTCTTTGCTTACCTGTTAGCGGTTTTTCCATAAGCTGGCTAATAAACCATTCGAGCTTTGGTAGATAACGTAAAACACCGAAGCAAATTTCTTGCAGTAGTGCTTTATCTTTATCATTAATATTACGTTGAAGATCAGGTAAAACGGTACTTAACGATTGTCCGTTATCTAAAACCTGACTAATGGCGGTCGCAGCGATACTACGCAAATTATATTTGTTTTTCATAATTGAAAGAGAGTCTATTAGTTATTTAAGTAGCATTACCGGATTCTGCTCTTTCAGGTAATGCTACCAATATATTAGTCTAGCAATTGCTCAGGTATGAACCATTCGCGGCGGGAGTTAAGGATATCTTGCGCACTCATCGCTTTTTTACCAGGTGGCTGTAGCTGAGTAATATTTAATACCCCATTGCCAGTTGCAACACTGATACCTTTTTTATCGGCACTGATAATAGTACCTGGGCGCCGATTATGTGCTTGAGCGATGACTTCCGCTTGCCATACTTTGATTAATTGCTCTTGCACCATGAAATAACTCATTGGCCAAGGGTTAAAGGCACGAATACACCGTTCAATGTGTTCAGCAGGTAGTTGCCAATCAATTCGCGCTTCATCTTTAGATAATTTTTCAGCGTAATTGGCGAGTGAATCATCTTGTTTTTCTGGGGAACAATGGCCCGAAGAGAGTAAATCTACTGTATGAATGAGCGCTTTAGGCCCTGTCATCGCCAGCTTTTCATATAAAGTCGCACTCGTATCTTCAGCCGTAATCGGGCAAGTGGCTTTATATAACATATCTCCAGTATCAAGACCGGCATCCATCTGCATGATCGTGACACCAGTTTCATTGTCACCTGCCCAAATGGATCGTTGAATCGGAGCTGCGCCTCTCCAGCGTGGTAACAATGAACCATGAACATTCAAACAGCCTAAACGGGGAATATCCAAAACGGCTTGTGGCAGGATCAAACCATAAGCAACGACAATCATCAGATCAGCATTTTGATCTTTGATCCATTGTTGATTGTCTGGATCACGTAAAGTAACGGGCTGGAAAACAGGTATTCCATGTTCTTCCGCAAGGATTTTCACTGGGCTAGGTGTTAGCTTTTTGCCTCTGCCTGCAGGTTTATCGTGACGAGTTAATACACCAACAACGTTATGATTGGTTTCTAACAATGCAGCCAAATGTTTAGCTGCGAAATCAGGCGTACCTGCAAAAATAATTCTTAATGGTTCTGACACGATCCTTTCCCATTTATAGTAATAAAGACTAACTTATTATCAAATCAACGATTTTTAGCTTCTTTAGCTCTCAGTCTATCAAGTTTTTCTACTTTTTGGCGGATACGTTGGCGCTTCAACGGTGATAAGTAATCAACGAATAGTTTTCCAACTAAATGGTCCATTTCATGTTGAATACAGATAGCCAGTAGACCATCAGCTTCCAGTTCAAATGATGTACCGTTATAATCAAGAGCACGAACTTTCACTTTCTCCGCCCTTGGTACAAATCCTAGCTGTTCAGGGATTGATAGGCAGCCTTCTTCTATACCTGTTTCACCTTCTTTATTAAGAAGCTCAGGATTGATAAGTACAAGGCGCTCATTACGTGATTCAGAAACGTCAATAACAATGATGCGCTGGTGGATATCCACTTGCGTTGCTGCGAGCCCAATGCCTTCCTCGTCATACATCGTATCGAACATATCATCAATAATACGCTGGATAGATGCATCAACTTTTTCAACTGGTTTTGCAACGGTGCGAAGGCGCTCGTCTGGATAATGTAACACGTTTAAGACTGACATAAATTTTTCGAGTAGTTTCCAAAATTTGAAAGGTAATTACCGTCTATTCTAGACATTTATCAGTCATATTGACAGTATTGGTTATGATTTGTTCGTTTCCAAATGTGCTAACTTACTGTCAGGAAGACAAAATGAATGAACAGGAAATATGGCTAAGGCTTTCGCAAGTTAGCCGGGTTGGGATAAAAACAGCACCAAAGATAGTATCTCAATTAAAACAAGTGGATAAAGTAAGCCATACAGTATTAAAAGCCTGTGGGCTGAATGAAATGCAACGATTGCAATTCCTAAATGTCCCTTTAAAGCGCATTGATTCAACTTTGAAATGGTTGGAAGTCAAAGAAAATCAATTAATTACATTTTTGGATGCGCAATATCCTTTTTTATTAAAGCAGATATATAACCCTCCTTTATTACTGTTTGTGTCGGGACGAAGTGAATTATTATCTGAAAAGCAAATTGCCATCATAGGAAGCCGGCAAGTTACTGCATATGGTAAGAAATGGACGGAAGCTTTTGTTCGAAAATTTATAAATTACAAATTGACGATCACCAGTGGTTTGGCTCTCGGTATTGATGGTATCAGTCATAGAACTGCAATAGAAAACCAAGGAAAGACAGTCGCAGTATTAGGAAGTGGACTTTCCCATATTTATCCAAAACAACACTTTGATCTAGCAGAACGAATTAGGTCTGAAGGGGTATTAGTTTCAGAGTATTTTCCTGATACTCCTCCATTAGCAAAACAGTTTCCTCGAAGGAACCGTATCATTAGTGGGTTAAGCAAAGTGGTATTGGTTATCGAAGCGGGTATGAAAAGTGGATCATTGATTACAGCCCGATATGCAATTGAACAAAATCGAGATCTATTTACACTACCGGCACCATTAGGTAACTCAGCATTTAGTGGTAATCATTGGTTGATACAGCAAGGGGCATACCTGCTGGTAGAACCCGAGGACATATTATTACATCTAGAATGCTCACCAAATTGGATACAACCAAAATTGGAGATTGAAACCTCTGTGCAGCCAGAGTTAAATCTGACAGAAAGTCGGATTTTAGGTATGGTAGGGTACCAACCGATCCCTGCAGATATCATCGCGACTGAATTACAGTTACCTATCACGCAAGTAATTTCAGCCTTAACTGAACTGGAGATAGGTGGTGCAGTTATATCTGTGGCTGGTGGATATCTCAGAGTAAACTAGTCGTTGAAGAAAAGAGTGGATTAAACAAAAACATGTCGAAGCAATTGCCTTTTGATACAGATAAAAATGAATACTGTCCTGAATGTAACTCTTTGCTGGTTATTCGAAACGGAGCTCATGGGCCTTTTTTAGCGTGCTCTGGTTACCCTCAATGTCATTATATTAAGCCATTAAGAGCTGTTGCTGAGACTCACATTGTCAAAGTATTGGAAGGTCAAAGCTGTCCTAAATGCGGATATGATTTGGTGTTAAAACAAGGGCGTTTTGGGATGTTTATTGGCTGTAGCCACTATCCTGAATGCGAACATACAGAGCTCATCGATAAACCGGATGAAACCAAGGTTCCTTGTCCTCAATGCCAAACAGGTAATTTACTACAAAGAAAATCCCGTTTTGGTAAAACTTTTTATGCTTGCGATAACTATCCTAACTGTCAGTTTATCCTGAATAATAAGCCTGTAGTGGGAAAATGTCAGTCTTGTGAATACCCATTACTTATGGAAAAAAAGGTTGGACAGGGAGTAAGATTGTTCTGTGCCAGCAAACGCTGCGGTCAGTTACAAGAAGAACTATGAGTTAAAACTATGCAAAATCAATCTACACCTGCAATTAAAAATATTATTGAAGCATTGAAACAACAACAAGTTATCGCTTATCCAACAGAAGCCGTTTTTGGCTTAGGATGTGATCCTGATAGTGAAGTTGCGGTAAATAAATTACTTGAATTGAAGCTGCGCCCTTGGGAAAAAGGGTTAATTTTGATTGCTGATAATTATGAACAGCTCAAAAATTATGTCGATGACAGCCAGCTAAACGAACAGCAGCGCCAAGCAATGTTTGCTACATGGCCGGGACCTGTCACCTGGGTGATCCCTGCAAAGAAAACGACACCAAAATGGTTGACGGGGCAATTTGACACTTTAGCTGTTCGTGTGACAAACCATGAATTAGTGAAAGCGCTTTGCAGGGAATATGGCAAGCCAATCGTATCAACGAGTGCAAATTTGAGTGGATTGGAACCATGTCGAACTACAGAAGAAGTAATCGTGCAGTTTAAAGACACAATCCCTGTTCTTGATGGTGTTGTTGGTGGAAGATTAAATCCATCAGAAATTCGTGATGCTATGACTGGGCAATTATATCGTAAAGGATAATGATTAATGGGAATGTTTGCAGTTTTTGGTAACCCGATTCAACACAGTAAATCACCTTCAATACATCAAATGTTTGCTAAGCAGACAGGCATTGATCTTGAATACCAGAAAATACTTGCTCCCGTAGAAGATTTCGAAGTCTATTTATCAGATTTTTTCGAAAAAGGCGGGCAGGGTGCAAACATTACATTGCCGTTTAAAGAAAGGGCTTTTCAATTCGTATCAGAGTTGACAGAAAGAGCTCAAATCTGTGGTGCCGTCAATACGATTAGAAAACTCGATAATCATCGCTTGTTGGGTGACAATACTGATGGTGTGGGATTGTTGCTTGATCTACAGCGTCTTGGGTTTGTGTCGCCTTCAAGCAAAATATTGGTTATTGGAGCTGGTGGCGCAACTCGTGGTGCTCTATTACCTCTACTTGAGTACGGCTGCGATATTACATTGACTAACCGAACCTTTATAAAAGCAGAATCTTTATCTCACCATTTTTCGGCTCTTGGGAAAATACAGAGTAGACCAATGGCACAGCTCATTTCAGCAGAATTTGATCTAATCATAAATGGTACTTCTTCTGGGGTGACTGGCGAGATCCCTAAAATCAGCCCTGAATTATTTTCTCAACAAACCGCATGCTATGACATGTTTTATCAACGAGGTTTAACACCTTTTTTGTTATTTGCTAAGCAACACCAAGTGAATAAGCTAGCTGATGGCTTAGGTATGCTGGTTGGGCAAGCTGCATTTGCCTTTAAACTTTGGCATGGGGTGGTACCAGAGATTGAGCCAGTATTAAAAGAGTTAAAAAAGGAACTTGAATAATGAATCAGGCGATTCAATTTCCAGATAGGGAAGTATGGGACTCGGCTATTAATAAGGTACGGTTCCCTGTTTTAGTCAATGGACTACTGTCAGAGTGCGTTATTTCACAAACCTTACTTATTAAACGATATGGTCAGAATGAAACACCATTGGCGCTTTTTCAACATTATCGTTGGGATATAGAAGAAGAGTTCGAGACCTTGATTGAACAAGGACTCGATAATGAGAATGGCTTCTATGAATTGCTGGACGATAAATAGTTATTTTTCCACTCAACATAATTATTAGCCGAATAACGTAAATGGCCAAGTTCAGCTTCGGTGAGCTTTCGTATCGCCTTGGCTGGGCTTCCCATATATAAGTAACCAGACTCCAATCTTTTTCCCTGAGTGACGAGGCTGTTAGCGCCGATCACAACATCATCTTCAATAATAGCTCCATCAATCACAATAGATCCCATGCCGACAAGAACACGATTACCTATCGTGCATCCGTGCAGCATGACTTTATGTCCAACAGTGACATCTTCTCCAATAATTAATGGATTTCCATCAGGATTGCTGGCGGATTTATGGGTGACATGTAGCACTGAGCCATCCTGAATATTTGTCCGTGCACCTATAGAGATATAATTTACATCACCACGTAGTACGGATAGTGGCCAGATGCTTACATCTTCGGCTAAGCGAACATCTCCAATGACGACAGAAGATGGGTCAATAAAAACATTTGCAGCGACAGAAGGGAAGGTTTCTAAATAATGTCTTAAAGATGTATTCATATTCGTAGCCATAAAACGTAGATGGATATAAAGGTAACTATAAGGAAGCTCTTAATTAAGAATCAAATAATTAAGAGAGGACAATATGAATAGAATTATACGGCAAAATAGCTGTTTTTATAATCATAGTGATAGTAAAAAAAGCATAATGATGAAATTATCTGCAAACGGTATTTTTTTTTAAAAAAAAGGTTGTGTAATTTTTCGAGCTCCCTATAATGCGCATCCGTTGTCACGACAAACCGGCTCGAAGAAAACCTCGAAGCCCCGTGATAACAGAGGTGAAGAAAGAAAATAGTTGAAAATAATCGCTTGACTTTCTAAATAAAAAACGTAGTATACGACACCTCGCGACAACGACCTAAAGTCGATAATCAAAAGATTAAGTCGCACCGCTCTTTAACAATTTATCAGACAATCTGTGTGGGCACTCACAGGGCACTATCAAAAAAATATTTGATTTTAAGTCTTGAAGAGTGACTAACACGTTAATTCATATATATGAACTAATAGGTAATTTGGTTTCTTCGGAAATCAAACGACAGTAACATTCTTTGAGCATCAAGCTTTTTAATTGAAGAGTTTGATCATGGCTCAGATTGAACGCTGGCGGCAGGCCTAACACATGCAAGTCGAGCGGTAACAGGGGAAGCTTGCTTCTCGCTGACGAGCGGCGGACGGGTGAGTAATGTATGGGGATCTGCCCGATAGAGGGGGATAACTACTGGAAACGGTAGCTAATACCGCATAATCTCTCAGGAGCAAAGCAGGGGAACTTCGGTCCTTGCGCTATCGGATGAACCCATATGGGATTAGCTAGTTGGTGAGGTAATGGCTCACCAAGGCGACGATCCCTAGCTGGTCTGAGAGGATGATCAGCCACACTGGGACTGAGACACGGCCCAGACTCCTACGGGAGGCAGCAGTGGGGAATATTGCACAATGGGCGCAAGCCTGATGCAGCCATGCCGCGTGTATGAAGAAGGCCTTAGGGTTGTAAAGTACTTTCAGTTGGGAGGAAGGCGTTGATGCTAATATCATCAGCGATTGACGTTACCAACAGAAGAAGCACCGGCTAACTCCGTGCCAGCAGCCGCGGTAATACGGAGGGTGCAAGCGTTAATCGGAATTACTGGGCGTAAAGCGCACGCAGGCGGTTGATTAAGTTAGATGTGAAATCCCCGGGCTTAACCTGGGAATGGCATCTAAGACTGGTCAGCTAGAGTCTTGTAGAGGGGGGTAGAATTCCATGTGTAGCGGTGAAATGCGTAGAGATGTGGAGGAATACCGGTGGCGAAGGCGGCCCCCTGGACAAAGACTGACGCTCAGGTGCGAAAGCGTGGGGAGCAAACAGGATTAGATACCCTGGTAGTCCACGCTGTAAACGATGTCGATTTGGAGGTTGTTCCCTAGAGGAGTGGCTTCCGGAGCTAACGCGTTAAATCGACCGCCTGGGGAGTACGGCCGCAAGGTTAAAACTCAAATGAATTGACGGGGGCCCGCACAAGCGGTGGAGCATGTGGTTTAATTCGATGCAACGCGAAGAACCTTACCTACTCTTGACATCCAGAGAATTTAGCAGAGATGCTTTAGTGCCTTCGGGAACTCTGAGACAGGTGCTGCATGGCTGTCGTCAGCTCGTGTTGTGAAATGTTGGGTTAAGTCCCGCAACGAGCGCAACCCTTATCCTTTGTTGCCAGCGATTCGGTCGGGAACTCAAAGGAGACTGCCGGTGATAAACCGGAGGAAGGTGGGGATGACGTCAAGTCATCATGGCCCTTACGAGTAGGGCTACACACGTGCTACAATGGCGTATACAAAGAGAAGCGACCTCGCGAGAGCAAGCGGAACTCATAAAGTACGTCGTAGTCCGGATTGGAGTCTGCAACTCGACTCCATGAAGTCGGAATCGCTAGTAATCGTAGATCAGAATGCTACGGTGAATACGTTCCCGGGCCTTGTACACACCGCCCGTCACACCATGGGAGTGGGTTGCAAAAGAAGTAGGTAGCTTAACCTTCGGGAGGGCGCTTACCACTTTGTGATTCATGACTGGGGTGAAGTCGTAACAAGGTAACCGTAGGGGAACCTGCGGTTGGATCACCTCCTTACCATTGAAGTGTTTTTGTGAAGTGCTCACACAGATTGTCTGATAGAAAGTAGAGCAAAAAGCGCGTCTGCGAAGCTGACTGTAGTGTCCCCTTCGTCTAGAGGCCTAGGACACCGCCCTTTCACGGCGGTAACAGGGGTTCGAATCCCCTAGGGGACGCCAATTGCGCGGAGAATGAGTGAAAGACGTTCCCCACAAATAATGATTAAGCCAATTACGTTGTAGTTGGTTTAACAATTATGCTCTTTAACAATCTGGAACAAGCTGAAAATTGAAAACAACGCACATTGTTTATCGCTTAAACAATGTGAGAGTCTCTCAAAAATCTCAACTTGAATGTGTTCAACTGGCCGTCGGGTCAGTTGGTAAAGACACCTTCGGGTTGTGAGGTTAAGCGACTAAGCGTACACGGTGGATGCCTAGGCAATCAGAGGCGATGAAGGACGTGCTAATCTGCGATAAGCGTCGGTAAGGTGATATGAACCGTTATAACCGACGATTTCCGAATGGGGAAACCCAGTGCAATTCGTTGCACTATCGTTTGATGAATACATAGTCAAACGAAGCGAACCGAGGGAACTGAAACATCTCAGTACCTCGAGGAAAAGAAATCAACCGAGATTCCCCTAGTAGCGGCGAGCGAACGGGGAGCAGCCCAGAGTCTTAATCAGCATTAGCATCAGGAGAACGGTCTGGAAAGGCCGGCAGTAAAGGGTGATAGCCCCGTATCCGAAGGTGTTGGTGTTGTGAACTCGACGAGTAGGGCGGGACACGTGTTATCCTGTCTGAATATGGGGGGACCATCCTCCAAGGCTAAATACTCCTGATTGACCGATAGTGAACCAGTACCGTGAGGGAAAGGCGAAAAGAACCCCGGCGAGGGGAGTGAAATAGAACCTGAAACCGTGTACGTACAAGCAGTGGGAGCACCTTTATGGTGTGACTGCGTACCTTTTGTATAATGGGTCAGCGACTTATATTCTGTAGCAAGGTTAACCGTATAGGGGAGCCGTAGGGAAACCGAGTCTTAACTGGGCGAATGAGTTGCAGGGTATAGACCCGAAACCCGGTGATCTAGCCATGGGCAGGTTGAAGGTTGGGTAACACTAACTGGAGGACCGAACCGACTAATGTTGAAAAATTAGCGGATGACTTGTGGCTGGGGGTGAAAGGCCAATCAAACCGGGAGATAGCTGGTTCTCCCCGAAAGCTATTTAGGTAGCGCCTCGTGAACTCATCTTCGGGGGTAGAGCACTGTTTCGACTAGGGGGTCATCCCGACTTACCAACTCGATGCAAACTACGAATACCGAAGAATGTTATCACGGGAGACACACGGCGGGTGCTAACGTTCGTCGTGAAGAGGGAAACAACCCAGACCGCCAGCTAAGGTCCCAAAGTCATAGTTAAGTGGGAAACGAAGTGGGAAGGCTCAGACAGCCAGGATGTTGGCTTAGAAGCAGCCATCATTTAAAGAAAGCGTAATAGCTCACTGGTCGAGTCGGCCTGCGCGGAAGATGTAACGGGGCTAAACTATGCACCGAAGCTGCGGCAGCGATATGTAAATATTGTTGGGTAGGGGAGCGTTCTGTAAGCCTGTGAAGGTGACCTGTGAGGGTTGCTGGAGGTATCAGAAGTGCGAATGCTGACATAAGTAACGATAATGCGGGTGAAAAACCCGCACGCCGGAAGACCAAGGGTTCCTGTCCAACGTTAATCGGGGCAGGGTGAGTCGACCCCTAAGGCGAGGCAGAAATGCGTAGTCGATGGGAAACGGGTTAATATTCCCGTACTGGTGATAATTGCGATGGGGGGACGGAGAAGGTTAGGCTGGCCGGGCGACGGTTGTCCCGGTTTAAGGATGTAGGCAGGTGAATTAGGCAAATCCGGTTCACTATATGCTGAGGTCTGATGACGAGTCACTACGGTGGCGAAGTAGCTCATACCCCGCTTCCAGGAAAAGCCTCTAAGCTCTAGATTATCATTAATCGTACCCCAAACCGACACAGGTGGTCAGGTAGAGAATACTCAGGCGCTTGAGAGAACTCGGGTGAAGGAACTAGGCAAAATGGTGCCGTAACTTCGGGAGAAGGCACGCTGGCATTAGGTGAAGTGATTTACTCATGGAGCTGAAGCCAGTCGCAGATACCAGCTGGCTGCAACTGTTTATTAAAAACACAGCACTGTGCAAACACGAAAGTGGACGTATACGGTGTGACGCCTGCCCGGTGCTGGAAGGTTAATTGATGGGGTTATCCGTAAGGAGAAGCTCTTGATCGAAGCCCCAGTAAACGGCGGCCGTAACTATAACGGTCCTAAGGTAGCGAAATTCCTTGTCGGGTAAGTTCCGACCTGCACGAATGGCGTAATGATGGCCAGGCTGTCTCCACCCGAGACTCAGTGAAATTGAACTCGCTGTGAAGATGCAGTGTACCCGCGGCAAGACGGAAAGACCCCGTGAACCTTTACTATAGCTTGACACTGAACATTGAGCCTTGATGTGTAGGATAGGTGGGAGGCTTTGAAGCGTGGACGCCAGTCTGCGTGGAGCCAACCTTGAAATACCACCCTTTAATGTTTGATGTTCTAACGTAGCCCCGTAATCCGGGGTGCGGACAGTGTCTGGTGGGTAGTTTGACTGGGGCGGTCTCCTCCCAAAGAGTAACGGAGGAGCACGAAGGTTGGCTAAGCATGGTCGGACATCATGCGGTTAGTGCAAAGGCATAAGCCAGCTTGACTGCGAGAGTGACGGCTCGAGCAGGTACGAAAGTAGGTCTTAGTGATCCGGTGGTTCTGTATGGAAGGGCCATCGCTCAACGGATAAAAGGTACTCCGGGGATAACAGGCTGATACCGCCCAAGAGTTCATATCGACGGCGGTGTTTGGCACCTCGATGTCGGCTCATCACATCCTGGGGCTGAAGTAGGTCCCAAGGGTACGGCTGTTCGCCGTTTAAAGTGGTACGCGAGCTGGGTTTAGAACGTCGTGAGACAGTTCGGTCCCTATCTGCCGTGGGCGTTGGAAGATTGAAAGGGGCTGCTCCTAGTACGAGAGGACCGGAGTGGACGCACCACTGGTGTTCGGGTTGTCATGCCAATGGCATTGCCCGGTAGCTAAGTGCGGAAGAGATAACCGCTGAAAGCATCTAAGCGGGAAACTTGCCTTGAGATGAGTCTTCCCTGACTCTTTAAGGGTCCTAAAGGAACGTTTAAGACTAAGACGTTGATAGGTTGGGTGTGTAAGCGTAGCGATACGTTGAGCTAACCAATACTAATGAACCGTGAGGCTTAACCTGACAACACCGAAGGTGTTTTCGAGATGAGAGATTAAGTTGATTTTCAAAGAAAGTGAGAATCCGGAAGGTAGACACACAGCTTGTTCAGGATTGATATTCTGGTTTAAGAGAAAACTTAGACGGGAATAAACAGAATTTGTCTGGCGGCAATAGCGCGGTGGTCCCACCTGACCCCATGCCGAACTCAGTAGTGAAACGCCGTAGCGCCGATGGTAGTGTGGGGTCTCCCCATGTGAGAGTAGGGAGCTGCCAGACATTAAATTAAAGCTTATTGCGAAGCAATAAGTTGCTGAAAGGCAAAAAGAATAAGTGGAGCGGTAGTTCAGTTGGTTAGAATACCTGCCTGTCACGCAGGGGGTCGCGGGTTCGAGTCCCGTCCGTTCCGCCACTTAATTTAGGGGCGTAGTTCAATTGGTAGAGCACCGGTCTCCAAAACCGGGTGTTGGGAGTTCGAGTCTCTCCGCCCCTGCCAGTTACCAATTAAGTAATAATAAAAGAAGTATCTATTGATAACCCGATTATATTAATCGGGTTTTTCTTTTTGTATCCCTTCATTTCTTCCTAACTATAAAATTTCCTAGCACTTATCCTACCTATCTACCTTTAAATATTCCATCTAAGTGATAAAACATAGCAATAAAAAAGGGCGACAGTTCGCCCTGTTTTGAATTCTCTAATGTCTATTGGGTGTTTGGTATTGGTGTTTTAATAAGTTGATTAATTAGAACTTGCTGATCATTTTTTTTCAGCCAAATTGCATATAAAGGCTTAGTAATAACGTTATTTGAGAGTGTTTTTAACGTTGGATAATGTTGGAGCCAATGTGTTGGTAAAAATGCCGCTGAAAGCGATACAGGCAACAATTGACGCGTAATTTCTGCGGACGTCGTAATCATTATAGGGGAATCATCTTGAAGTAGCGTTGGTTCATTCTTGGGATGAAAATCAGCCCCCCATTCTAGCTTGATAAAATTATACTGAGTAAGGGCTATATTCTTTTGGGATGCCATTAATTGAAGTTGAATAGAACCAATGATGGTACTTTCAAATTCATCCATTTTTGGCGGCTCGATCGCTATCAGTAAGTCTAATTCTCTAGAGTGTAACTGTTTTACGAGTGATTGACGTGTAGATACGCGAGCTTCTAATCGTAGCTCATCATGTTGGTTATATAAAACTTCCAACCAACCAGTGAGATAACTTTCCCATAATGATGAAGTAGCGCCGATAGACAGCTCTGTATGCTGGGATGCGTGTGATATCTCTTTTTTGGCTTGAAGCCATGTATTCATTAGAGATTCGGCATAAGGAACTAAACGTTCTCCAGCAGCAGTTAAACGAATATTATTTCGGTGTCGTGTGAATAGACTTGTACCTAATTGGGTTTCTAACTGTCTGATACGAAAGCTAACGGCAGACTGCGTTAAGTAGAGAGATTCTGCGGCTCTGCCGAAGTGTCTGGTTCTACTAACTTCTAAAAAAGTTCTTAATAACTCGCTGTCCACACGCATCTCCAATAATTTTTGTCGTGATGATTCAAATGTTTTGTTTTACAGATTGTCAATGCTGTCTAATACTCCGCGCCATATAGAGTTGACCGTAATCAGTTAGGAGTGTGTCAGATGGCAGATAGCTTCATCACGACTAATCGTTTTTTTGATAATAAACATTACCCACGTGGCTTTTCTCGTCATGGTGATTTCACCATCAAAGAAGCTCAGTTGCTAGAACGTCATGGTCAAGCTTTCAATGAGCTTGATACAGGAAAACGCGCAGCGCAAACAGAAGAAGAAAAATTATTCGTCGCTGTTTGCCGTGGAGAGCGCGAACCTACAACCCTTGAAGAAAAAGTATGGGTGAAATATTCTAGCAGAATTAACCGTCCAAAGCGCTTCCACACACTATCGGGTGGTAAGCCACAGATAGATCCATCAGAAGACTATACTGATACGGATGATTAATTTCATTAGTATTAAAACAGTATAAGCATTAAAACAAATAGGGACTTAGGTCCCTTTTGTTGTTTATGTCTAAGCATTAACTTTTGTCTTAATTCCTTCAGCTTACTTGTTTTTGCAAATGAAGCAATAACTTATCCATTGCCCGATACCCTAGCGCCTCTAGTAAATGTTCACGTTGTATATTCGGTGAATAGCTAAGATCTGCAATTGTTCGCGAAACTCTAAGAATCCTGTGCCAAGCGCGGATAGATAGCCCTAGTTTAATAAGTGCATTCTCTAAGAATAGTGCATCTTCAGCAGCCAGTAGGCAGGTTTTTGTTGTTTCACTTGCTGTTAGCTGACTATTAATTTTCCCCGCTCGATTGATTTGTTGGTTTCTTGCTTCAATAACTCGTAAGCGAATTTGTTTGCTAGCTTCGCCTTGGTGCGTTTGTTGACTTAAAGTACCTAGAGGGAGTAGAGGGATCTCAATAGAGAGATCAAACCTGTCTAAGAATGGTCCTGAAATGCGTGATAAGTATCGTAGTACTTTCGCTGGAGAGGTACGACTCATTTCTCCTTGGTAATGCCCAGTGGGGCTAGGGTTAAGGGCCGCGATTAATTGGAAGTTAGCAGGGAAACACACCTTAGCTTTTGCTCTTGAAATGACAATTTGATGAGATTCTAGCGGTTCTCGTAAAGAGTCTAATACGGAGCGTGTGAATTCAGGTAATTCATCTAGAAACAATATGCCGTGATGGGCGAGGGATATCTCTCCTGGCTTAGGTAAGGAGCCACCACCAATCAAAGCGGTCATTGATGTATTGTGGTGAGGGCATCTAAATGGTCGTGTAGGCCACTTATTTATGGTTTCCATGGTTTGGCTAAGGCTATGTAATGCTGTGACTTCCAGTGCTTCTTGAGGCGTTAAGGGCGGGAGTAAAGTTATCAACCTGTGAGCTAACATAGTTTTACCTGTACCAGGAGGACCTAGCAGTAATAAATTGTGTCCACCTGCTGCGCTGATTTCTAATGCTCGCTTTCCTTGCTCTTGACCTATGATATCGCGAATATCATTTTCATGGTCAGAGGGATAAGCATGTTGAATAACTTGTTGATTCCTCGATAGTGTACTTTTTTGATGCAAGTAATGACAAAGTTCCAGTAAAGATGCGGCAAAACAGACGCTACTATCTGCTAATAAACTGAGTTGATATTGATTATCTTTCGATAGAATTAATTGTCTGTTTTGGATTATTGCTGCTTGAGCGGCAGGGATCCCGCCGTTGACATAACGTATATCTCCAGAGAGCGCTAATTCACCAAGAAACTCATGGTGCTCCAATAACTGATCAGGAATTTGTCCAGATGCCGCCAGTATTGCAATCGCAATAGCTAAATCATAACGACCACTTTCTTTAGGCAAATCTGCTGGCGCTAAGTTTACCGTCATCTTTTTTACTGGATATTCAAAGCCACTATTGACCATAGCACTCCGTACCCTATCTCGCGCTTCTTTAACTGCGGTTTCTGGTAATCCAACTAGAGTTAACCCCGGTAGTCCATTACTAATATGAGCTTCAACGGTCACAAGAGGAGCGTCTAATCCAATAGATGCTCGCGTGTAAACAATAGCTAACGTCATAAATCACCTCTTTGATTGACTAGCATAATATTCTGTTGTGAATCAGACGTGTTTTTCTATTGTGATTTTCATATTTGCGAAGCGACTCGATAATTAAATTGTTTAATTGCATGGGTGTTTCATTTTTTTTCGATGCGCTTTGAAGCCTTTAACTTAGCTAGTTACATTCATTTTGTTTTTTGAATAACAATAGTTTCAACAGCAAATTGGTTAAGTGAGGTTAATTTTTTGGATAGGCTTGATGGCGTACATTTCGCTAAATCAGAGATAGAGAATTGAGCTAAATCATGGGCAAATATTATTGCTAATCGCTAGTTTTTTGCTTTATTAATAGTTGTTTAGTCTGATTTAATTGTAATTCATTGAATTTAAATGAAATAAAAAACTTAATCATTAAAAAAATAAATAAGAGTTGTCAAAGTAATTTTAAAATGATAGTTCTTTAATAAAGATAACGATTAAAGTTGAAAAGATTAAACACATGAACAAATTCATCCAAGTGATTAGCCTAATTATTAGCGTGGTGGTGATTATTATCCCACCGTGCGGGGCTGCACTTGGACGACGAAAGCTGAAATAATAGCTAAATCTTACGAGAACCCCGCACCGAAAGGCGCGGGGTTTTTTTTGACATAAAATTTATGCAAACCAACAAAGATAATAAAAACATAATAAATACAAGTAAATAAAAAGGCAGATAGGTGATAAACATGAACGGAGCACAGTGGTTAGTTCAAGCATTAAGGACACAAGGCGTTGATACTGTTTTTGGATATCCAGGTGGCGCTATCATGCCTGTTTATGACGCGTTGTACGATGGTGGTGTGGAGCATTTGCTGTGTCGCCATGAGCAAGGCGCAGTTATCGCTGCCATCGGCTATGCTCGTTCGACAGGAAAAACAGGTGTTTGTATTGCGACTTCAGGTCCTGGAGCAACAAACGTGATTACAGGATTGGCTGATGCATTGCTTGACTCCGTCCCTGTTGTTGCTATCACCGGGCAGGTAGCTTCAGAGTTTATTGGTACAGATGCCTTTCAGGAAATTGATGTTTTAGGATTATCTTTGGCCTGTACAAAACATAGTTTTTTGGTGGAATCCATAGAGGACTTACCTCGTATTCTTGCTGAAGCTTTCGCAATCGCAAATAGTGGGCGTCCCGGACCAGTACTGATTGATATTCCGAAAGATATTCAGCTGCAATGTGCAGATTTATCGCCCTATTTAATGCCTGTAGAGCAACAAGATTCGACTTCTGAGGATGCAATCCAACAAGCAAGAACGCTGTTGGAACAGTCAGAAAAACCGATGTTATACATTGGTGGTGGAGTCGGAATGTCAGGGGCTGTAACTGAATTAAGAGCCTTTATAGAACACACAAAGATTCCGTCAGTTGTCACCTTGAAAGGTTTAGGTGCAGTACATCCAGCAGATAAAAACTATCTAGGCATGTTGGGGATGCACGGTACAAAAGCTGCCAATATTTCAGTGCAACGTTGTGATTTACTCATCGCGGTTGGTGCGCGTTTTGACGATAGAGTTACAGGTAAATTAAACACTTTTGCTCCTAATGCGAAAGTTATTCATATCGACATTGATCACGTTGAGTTGGATAAATTACGTCAAACCCATGTAGCACTATTGGGGGATGCGAAAGCGCTATTGCCTCAATTGATGGTGACAAAAAATATCACAAGTTGGCAGGAAGAGGTTCAACAACTCAAGCACGAGTTTGGCTGGCGCTATGACCACCCCGGCGAACCAATCTACGCCCCATTATTGCTGAAACAGCTGTCAGACAAAATGAAACCCAATACTGTTGTTACAACAGATGTTGGTCAGCACCAAATGTGGTCTGCTCAGCATATTGTTGTTGATGGACCAGAGAATTTTTTAACGTCAAGCGGGTTAGGAACGATGGGTTTTGGGATCCCCGCAGCGGTGGGAGCTCAAGTTGCTCGCCCTGAAGATACCGTTGTTTGTGTATCTGGCGATGGATCTTTCATGATGAACGTGCAAGAGCTGGGAACTATCAAACGTAAGCAATTACCCGTTAAGATTTTATTGTTAGATAACCAACGATTAGGAATGGTTCGTCAATGGCAAGAGCTGTTTTTTGAGCAACGCTACAGTGAAACCATTTTGACTGACAATCCAGATTTTGTTGCATTAGCGAGCGCTTTTGGCATTCAAGGTCGCCGTATTACATGTAAATCAGAAGTGGACGCAGCACTCGATGAGCTACTGACAAGTGAGGGCGCGTTTTTATTACAGGTATCAATTAATGAATTAGAAAATGTCTGGCCATTGGTTCCACCAGGGGCTAGTAACGAAAAAATGATGGAGAAACCGTTATGATGCAACATCAACTCTCGATATTAGCCCGTTTCCGCCCCGAGGTTTTAGAGCGTATTTTGCGAGTAACTCGCCATCGTGGATTTCGGATTAGTTCTATGAATGTGGATCAATTATCAGATAGTGATAATGTAAGTATCGAACTAACTGTCAGCAGCCAGAGACCGTTGGCACAGTTATGTGCACAGTTAACGAAGTTGGCTGACATCACTGAAGTTGAAATAAAACAACAAGAATCGCGACTATTACGCACACAAAGTGCAATGTAAGGAATAGATAAAATGACTAAGAAAGCTGACTTTATTTGGTTTAACGGTGAAATGACGCCATGGGCAGATGCTAAAGTTCATGTAATGTCTCACGCTCTGCATTACGGAACTTCCGTATTTGAAGGCGTCCGTTGCTATGATTCACACAAGGGACCTGTGGTTTTCCGTCATCGTGAACACATGCAGCGTTTACATGATTCTGCGAAAATTTACCGTATGCCTGTCAGCTACAGCGTTGATGAGTTAATGGAAGCTTGTCGTGCAACTCTACGTAAAAATAACTTAGTCAGCGCCTATATTCGTCCATTAGTTTTCATTGGTGATGTGGGCATGGGGGTGAATCCACCAGATGGCTACAGTACTGATGTTATTTTAGCGGCATTCCCATGGGGAGCATATTTAGGTGAAGAGGCATTAGACCAAGGAATTGATGCAATGGTCTCTTCATGGAATCGTGTTGCACCGAATACTATCCCTACTGGTGCAAAAGCAGGTGGTAACTACCTGTCTTCATTACTGGTTGGTAGCGAAGCGCGCCGCCATGGCTACCAAGAAGGTATCGCTCTGGATGTTCATGGTTATCTTTCTGAGGGGGCAGGCGAGAATATCTTTGAAGTGAAAGATGGCATTTTGTATACCCCGCCATTTACGTCATCAGCGTTACCAGGGATCACCCGTGATGCCATTTTGACATTAGCAAAAGATATGGGAATTGAAGTGCGTGAACAAACGTTGTCTCGTGAATCTCTGTACTTAGCGGATGAAGTCTTTATGACAGGAACCGCAGCTGAAATCACGCCAGTTCGCAGTGTTGATGGTATCCAAGTTGGTATCGGTCGTTGTGGCCCTGTGACGAAGAAAATTCAGCAAGCATTCTTTGGCTTATTTAACGGTACAACAGAAGACAAATGGGGCTGGTTAGATCCAGTAAACCCTCAATAATTAAATATTAAAAATTACAGGCGGTCGTTCCCCGCCTGTTTTAAAACTCGGGAGTTAAGATATGCCTAAGTACCGTTCAGCAACAACCACTCATGGCCGTAATATGGCAGGAGCGCGAGCATTATGGCGCGCGACAGGTATGACCGATGATGATTTTGGGAAGCCAATTATTGCCGTTGTAAACTCATTTACTCAGTTTGTTCCTGGTCATGTGCACTTACGTGATTTAGGCAAGCTCGTCGCAGAACAAATCGAACAAGCGGGCGGCGTCGCGAAAGAGTTTAACACTATTGCAGTGGATGATGGGATTGCAATGGGACATGGTGGTATGCTGTATTCCTTACCTTCCCGTGAACTGATAGCAGACTCAGTAGAATATATGGTGAATGCGCACTGCGCAGATGCCATGGTATGTATTTCCAACTGTGACAAAATCACCCCAGGTATGTTAATGGCATCCTTGCGCCTGAATATTCCCGTGATTTTTGTTTCCGGTGGACCAATGGAAGCAGGAAAAACCAAGCTTTCAGATCAAATCATCAAACTTGACCTTGTGGATGCGATGATCCAAGGCGCGAATCCAAATGTCAGTGATGAAGATAGTGAAAAAATTGAACGTTCAGCATGTCCAACATGTGGGTCATGCTCAGGGATGTTCACTGCGAATTCAATGAACTGTTTAACCGAAGCATTGGGTCTTTCTCAGCCAGGAAATGGTTCATTACTTGCGACTCACGCTGATCGTAAAACGTTATTTATCAATGCAGGTAAGCGAATTGTTGAGCTGACTAAACGTTATTACGAACAGAATGATGAAAGCGCATTACCGCGTAATATCGCGACAAAGGCTGCATTTGAAAATGCGATGACATTAGATATTGCGATGGGAGGCTCTACAAATACTGTTCTGCATTTACTGGCAGCTGCACAAGAAGCAGAAGTAGATTTCACCATGGATGATATTGACCGCTTATCTCGTCAAGTCCCTCATTTATGTAAAGTTGCACCAAGCACACAAAAATATCATATGGAAGATGTACACCGTGCTGGTGGTGTGATTGGTATTCTTGGGGAGCTGAGCCGTGCAGGTTTATTGCAGGAAGATGTGAAGAATATTCTAGGTCTTTCATTACCAGAAACATTAGCTCAGTACGATGTTATGTTGACGAAGGATGAATCTGTAAGATCTATGTTTTCAGCGGGACCTGCGGGTATTCGTACCACTCAAGCATTTTCTCAAAATTGCCGTTGGCCATCGCTAGATACTGACCGTGAAAATGGTTGTATCCGCAATCTTGAGCATGCTTATAGCTTGGACGGTGGTTTGGCGGTACTTGCTGGCAATATCGCCGAAGATGGCTGTATCGTGAAAACGGCAGGGGTTGATGAAGGTAGCTTAACTTTCCGTGGACCTGCAAAAGTGTTTGAAAGCCAAGATGATGCGGTAGAGGCTATCTTAGGTGGAAAAGTTGTTGCCGGCGATGTTGTTGTTATCCGTTATGAAGGTCCTAAAGGCGGACCAGGTATGCAAGAAATGTTGTACCCAACTTCTTATCTGAAATCGATGGGATTAGGTAAAGATTGTGCACTGATCACTGATGGGCGTTTCTCAGGAGGAAGTTCAGGTTTATCAATCGGGCATATCTCTCCTGAAGCAGCAAGTGGCGGGTTACTGGCGTTGGTACAAGATGGGGATATTATCGATATCAATATTCCAAAGCGTACCATGTCCCTAGATGTTAACGACAGTGAGTTAGCAAAACGTCGCGAAGCAGAATTAGCGCGCGGAGATAAAGCCTATACTCCGCGTAATCGTCAGCGTGAGGTTTCTTTCGCTTTGCGTGCTTATGCTTCTTTGGCGACGAGTGCGGATAAAGGTGCTGTACGCGATAAGTCTAAATTAGGAGGCTAATTGTGGCAGCCGCAAAACCATTACCTGCGGCACCGACAGGTGCCGATTATCTCAAAGCGGCGCTTAGTGCGCCTGTTTATGAAGCAGCACAAGTGACGCCGCTACAAGAAATGAGCAAGCTCTCTTCACGTCTGGGTAATACGATTTTAGTCAAACGTGAAGATAGGCAGCCAGTACACAGTTTTAAATTACGTGGCGCTTACGCCATGATTGCGGGCTTGACCGAAGAGCAAAAAGCCAAAGGTGTTGTCACTGCATCCGCGGGGAATCATGCGCAGGGCGTAGCGTTGTCGGCTAATCGTGTCGGAATTAAGGCCAAAATTGTTATGCCAGTGGCAACCGCAGATATCAAAGTGGATGCTGTTCGCAGCTTTGGTGGAGAAGCCATTTTATACGGCGCAAATTTTGATGAAGCAAAAGCTCACGCAATTGAGATGGCAAAACGTGAAGGATATACCTTTGTGCCGCCATTTGATCATCCGTCAGTGATAGCCGGTCAAGCAACTATTGCACTAGAACTCCTTCAGCAGGATGCGCACCTCGACCGTATTTTTGTGCCTGTTGGGGGCGGTGGATTGATTGCCGGTGTCGCTGTATTAATCAAACAGTTGATGCCTGAAATTAAGATTATCGGTGTAGAAGCTGAAGATGCAGCCTGTTTAAAAGCGGCATTAGAGGCTGGTCATCCTGTTGATCTCCCTCGTGTTGGTTTATTTGCGGAAGGCGTTGCTGTGAAACGCATTGGTGACGAAACCTTTCGCCTATGCCAGCAGTATGTCGATGATGTGATCACCGTAGATAGTGATGCTATTTGTGCGGCACTGAAGGATATTTTTGAAGATGTGAGAGCGATTGCAGAACCGTCGGGGGCGTTAGCGTTGGCGGGACTAAAAAAATATGTTCAGCAACATAACATTAAAGGTGAAAGGCTGGCGCATATTTTGTCAGGTGCAAACATGAACTTCCATGGTTTACGTTATGTCTCCGAGCGTTGCGAATTAGGTGAACAACGAGAAGCGCTGCTTGCGGTGACTATTCCTGAACAGAAAGGTAGTTTTTTGCGATTCTGCCAATTGCTTGGTAACCGCTCAATCACTGAGTTTAATTATCGTTATACAGATGCTGACCCAGAGCGTGCCTGCATTTTTGTGGGTGTTCGCTTAAATGGTGGTGAGCAAGAGCGGCACGACATTATTCAAGGGCTGCAAAATAATGGTTATGAAGTCGCTGATTTATCGGATGATGAAATGGCGAAGTTGCATGTGCGCTATATGATTGGTGGGCGCCCATCGAAGCCATTGGATGAAAAGCTGTATAGTTTTGAGTTTCCTGAATCTCCAGGGGCGTTATTGAAGTTCTTAGAAACACTAGGAACTCACTGGAATATCACGCTATTTCATTATCGTAGTCATGGAACGGACTATGGGCGAGTGCTGGCGGCCTTTGAGCTTTCGGGTCCAGAAGTACGCTTTGATCGCCACCTTGATGCGCTAGGGTATGAATATCATGATGAAACAGGGAATCCATCCTTCCGTTTCTTCTTAGCGCCTCAAGATAGCAGAAAAACATTAGATTGAGTGTTCTGGGAGCAATTCCCAGAATGCCTTAATTAATGGCTCACTTAGGCGTTTGCTGAGAAGGCAAACGCCAAGTTCAAATGGTTCTACCATCGAAATATTATCGAGTTGAGAGACACGGCTACGAACAGGCTCGGGGCTATTATCGACGACGACACTCGGTATCAATGCAATACCGCAGCCCAATGCCACCATAGAAACAATAGCTTCATGACCTGAAACAGTCGCGTAAATCACTGGGTTATGGATGCGATGGCGTTTAAACCATAATTCAATACGTTTACGAGAAGGTCCATGTTCAGGAAGAATGAAAGGCACCGTGGACCAATCAGGCTCGGCTTCAGTCACCATACTCCGTACCGCACAAGGCAGTGATGGGGCAATAAGCACTAGGGGAATTTCCCCAATTTTGGCGAATCTCACGTTATCGGGCAATTTTTCAGGTTTACCTGCGATGCCTAAATCTGCTTCTTTGGTTTCGACTTTTTCAACGGCATCTGCGGCATCGCCTGTAGTGAGTTTTATTTCAACGAGCGGATGCAAAGCACGAAATTTATCAAGTACTTGAGGTAAATGACTATACGCGGCGGTGACTGAGCAAAATAGGCGTAATTCACCGCTTAATGATGGACTTTGCTGGTTGAGAGCATGTTTTAGTTGCTGATATTGCAGCAGCGTTTGCTGGGCAAATTGCTTGAGGTGCTCACCTGCTTGGGTCAGTTTTACCGAACGGTTATCACGGATGAACAGAGGATGACCCAATTGATCTTCTAAACGCTGAATTTGTCTTGATAGTGTGGATGGGCTGACATGCATGGCCTTTGACGTTCGACCAAAGTGGCAGCTTTCTGCTAAGTGCAAAAACAGTTGTAGTTCACGAATATCCATTTTGCCCTCTGATGATACCTTGATTATCGTTGCAAATATTGCAACATTATATTGTTAATATATCAATTTAAGCAATGCTCATCATCGCATATAGTAAATCCATAACTGCTCAATAATGAGCAACAGGTAACGAAGTTGCCTGATAATACGAACACAACAGAACACTGACCGAATAATGGAGTAAGACCATGGCGAATTATTTTAATACATTGAATTTACGTGAGCAGTTAGCGCAATTAGGCAAATGTCGTTTCATGAAACGCGAAGAATTTGCGGATGAAGCTGGCTATCTGAAAGGTAAAAAAATCGTCATCGTCGGTTGTGGTGCTCAAGGTCTGAACCAAGGTTTGAACATGCGCGATTCTGGCTTAGATATCGCTTATGCGCTGCGTCCAGAAGCAATCAACGAGAAACGTGCATCATGGCGTAAGGCGACAGAAAACGGTTTCAAAGTTGGGACTTATGAAGAACTGATCCCTGATGCAGATTTAATTGTTAACTTAACGCCAGACAAACAACACTCCACTGTTGTTCGTGCTGTTCAGCCAATGATGAAACAAGGCGCTGCGCTGGGTTATTCTCATGGTTTTAACATCGTTGAAGTGGGTGAAGAAATCCGTAAAGACATCACGGTTGTGATGGTTGCACCAAAATGCCCTGGTACCGAAGTTCGTGAAGAATATAAGCGTGGTTTCGGTGTTCCAACATTGATCGCAGTTCATCCTGAAAATGACCCGAAAGGCGAGGGGATGGCAATTGCGAAAGCATGGGCTGCAGCGACTGGCGGCCATCGTGCGGGTGTTTTGGAATCCTCTTTCGTTGCTGAAGTTAAGTCTGACTTAATGGGTGAGCAAACTATTCTGTGTGGTATGTTGCAAGCAGGTGCGTTACTGAGCTATGACAAAATGGTTGCTGATGGCGTAGAGCCAGGCTATGCAGGGAAATTAATTCAGTTTGGTTGGGAAACAATCACTGAGGCACTGAAGCAGGGCGGCATCACCCTGATGATGGATCGCTTATCTAACCCAGCGAAAATCCGTGCTTATGCATTATCAGAGCAACTGAAAACCATCTTAGCACCACTGTTCCAAAAACATATGGATGATATTATTTCTGGTGAGTTTTCATCAACAATGATGGCTGACTGGGCGAACAATGATAAAAACTTGCTGACATGGCGTGAAGAGACCGGTAAATCGTCTTTTGAAAATTACCCAGAGTTTGCAGGTAAAATCGCAGAGCAAGAGTATTTTGACCACGGTGTTCTGTTAGTTGCGATGGTTAAAGCGGGTGTTGAGTTAGCGTTCGATACCATGTTAGAAGCGGGTATCTTAGAAGAGTCAGCATACTATGAATCACTGCATGAGCTGCCACTGATTGCTAACACAATCGCACGTAAGCGTTTATATGAAATGAACGTCGTTATCTCTGATACTGCAGAGTACGGTAACTATCTGTTCTCATTTGCAGCAGTTCCAATGCTGAAAGAGTTTATGACCAAGTTACAAGCCGGTGATTTAGCGAAACCAGTTGCAGATAATGGAACAGATAACGCGCAATTACGTGATATCAACGAAGCTATCCGTAATCATCCTATCGAGAAGATCGGTAAGACTTTACGGGGGTATATGACGGATATGAAGAAGATTTCTAGCGCCAGCTAATTATCCTTCCCCTTTCACGCTCTAGGGGTGTCAGTTTCTTAAGATTACCCAAGTCACATACTCAATGTATGCTACTTGGGATAACCTAATTTTTCGTCACTTTTCGCGTGATAGGTGCGTTGGCTGAGCTCGGTTACCCAAGTCACATACTCAATGTATGCTCCTTGAGATAACCTAATTTTTCGTCACTCTTCGCGTGATAGGCGCGTTGGCTGCGCTCGGTTACCCAAGTCACATACTAATGTATGCTCCTTGGGATAACCTCCTTTGCCGCCTTCCTCTAACGCGAATAGTTTAGAAAAATGTATGGCTGTTATAAAAAACAAAAAACAGAAAGCAAACAAAACCACATCGCTCTGATGAATGATGTGGTTTTTTGTTTTTTATAAATAGGTAGGATCGTTGCTCAAGAGTTGGGTCGGTTTCTGCTACAATCTGTAGCGAATTCCTTTTTGAATAACTAAGTGATGCAGAGAAACCATGCGATTAAATCCTAGCCAGCAACAGGCAGTTGAATATGTAGATGGTCCGTGCCTTGTTTTGGCCGGGGCAGGCTCGGGCAAAACACGGGTTATTACCAATAAAATTGCGCATTTGATCCGCCATTGTGGCTATCAACCTCGGCAAATTGCGGCGGTGACATTTACCAATAAAGCCGCGCGCGAAATGAAAGAGCGTGTGGGGCAAACATTAGGTAAAAAAGAAGCCCGTGGGTTAATTATTTCCACATTCCATACTTTGGGACTGGAAATTATCAAACGTGAATATAAGGCGCTAGGGATCAAAGCCAATTTTTCTTTGTTTGATGACCAAGACCAAATGGCATTACTGAAAGAACTCACGTTTGATTTGCTTGAAGAAGATAAAGATCTTCTCCAACAATTGATCTCTGCGATCTCAAATTGGAAAAACGATCTTATTTCTCCTCAGCAAGTGGTTGGGCAAGCGAGAACGGAAAAAGAGCATCATTTTGCTGAGTGCTATCGCCGCTATGAGCTGCATTTAAAAAGTTGTAATGTCTTGGATTTTGATGACTTAATCAGCAAACCAACATTGCTGCTGTATCATAATGAAGAAGTTAGGGAGCGCTGGCAGCAAAAAATCCGTTATTTGCTGGTGGATGAATACCAAGATACGAACACCAGCCAGTATCAGTTAGTGAAATTGCTGGTGGGTAGCCGTGCCCGCTTTACCGTCGTTGGCGATGATGATCAGTCTATTTACTCTTGGCGTGGCGCAAGACCGCAAAACTTAGTATTACTCAGCCAAGATTTTCCAAAGCTGAATGTGATTAAATTGGAGCAAAATTACCGCTCATCAGGTCGTATTTTAAAAGCCGCTAATATTTTGATTGCCAATAACCCCCATGTCTTCGAGAAAAAATTATTTTCTGAATTGGGCTTCGGGGCGCCATTAAAGGTGCTGACAGCAAATAATGAAGACCATGAAGCGGAACGCGTGATTGGTGAATTAATTGCTCACCACTTTATTAATAAAACCCAATATAAAGACTATGCAATTTTGTATCGCGGTAATCATCAGTCGCGTATTTTTGAAAAAATGCTGATGCAAAACCGCATTCCTTACCGAATTTCAGGTGGAACATCATTTTTCTCGCGTCCTGAAATTAAAGATCTTTTAGCTTATTTGCGGGTGCTGACTAACCCTGAAGATGACAGCGCTTTTTTGCGCATTGTGAATACGCCACGCCGAGAAATTGGCCCTAAAACTATCCAAAAATTGGGAGAATGGGCGAATCAACGAGGCAAAAGCTTATATCACGCCAGCTTTGATTTAGGTCTGGAACAGACTTTAACAGGGAAAGGGTTGGAAGCGTTGCAACGTTTCACTCATTGGATGGAAGGGATAGTCCGGATTTCGGAGCGTGAACCGTTGATAGCGGTACGGGATCTTTTACGGGAGATGGATTACGAAAGCTGGTTGTACGAAACCTCTGCCAGTACCAAAGCCGCCGAAATGCGAATGAAAAACGTCAATCAATTGTTTACATGGATGAGCGAAATGATTGAAGGGGATGAGCTGAATGACCCAATGACGCTCAATCAGGTTGTCACTCGTTTTACATTGCGCGATATGATGGAACGTGGGGAAGATGATGAAGATTCAGATCAGGTTCAGTTGATGACATTGCATGCATCTAAAGGTCTTGAATTTCCTTATGTTTTTTTAGTTGGAATGGAAGAGGGATTATTACCTCATCAAAGTAGTATCGATGAAAATAATATTGATGAAGAGCGCCGACTGGCTTACGTGGGTATTACGCGAGCACAGCGAGAGTTATTCTTTACTCATAGCCGTGAGCGTCGCCAATACGGTGAACTGATCCGCCCTGAACTGAGCCGCTTTTTGATGGAATTACCGCAAGATGATTTGGTGTGGGAGCAGCAACGAAAAGTAGTTACTGCTGAAGAGCGAATGCAAAAAGGGCAGTCTGCTTTAGCGGATATCAAGGCACGCTTAGGGTTAAATAAGAAAACCGATCAGTAGCGAAAGAGTTTAAGAGAGTTCCCACTACAAGGTGGGAACCTATCATCACCAATTTAGAACGATATCAATTGGAGCTATTACGCTCTTCTAAGGCCAATTGCCAATTCACATACCCTTGCCACTGAACCTCTTGCTGTAAATTCTCAGCTCGTAAAGGGTGCTCCTCAAGCCAGCGGTACGGCAATGCGATGGTTAAATCCTGTCCATTAGCATTAAGGCGCAATGCTGGTAATGTATCATCACGTCTACGGCTGGCGAAAATAATGGCTAGTCGTAATAAACGGCATAATGCGTAAGTTTGCTGAATGGGTAGTGCATTTTGTTGGCTCAGGGAAGCGAGATCGATTTGACCTTGCTGGTTCTTGAGAAGAACAGCGAGAAAACGTTTTTGCGCGGGAGTGAAGCCTGGTAAATCAAGGTGAGTGATTAAATAGCTTGCGTGCTCTGGACCTTTGCGAAAATCAACACTCAGCCCAATTTCATGTAATGCACAAGCGCTGGATAACAAATCACGGCAACGGCTATCTAATTCCCACTCTTTGACTACTTGCAGGTAGAAATGTTCAGCAAGCTGACGCACGCGGGTAGCTTGCTCAATATCCACAAGGAAGCGTCGCTGAATATTGCGTAGCGTGCGTGCGCGAATATCTTGCTCAATAGGCAGTTCAAGCATGCCATACACTAAGCCTTCGCGAAGAGCGCCACCGGCTAATGTCATATTTTCGATATTCAGTGCTTTGAAAATCGCGATCAGAATCGATAAGCCACTCGGGAAAACGAGGGCACGTTCAAACGTGAGACCCTCGATTTCAAGCTCTTCCAATTTATGGCACTGGATAGCTTTGTGCTTCAGTTGCTGTAATTTACTCAGGGTGATGAGTTCATCCATCCCTTGAGCAATCATAATTTCCTGAATCGCCTGTACAGTGCCTGATGCGCCGACACAAATTTTCCACCCGTGATTTTTAAGGGCATCTGCGATAGGCGCAATGACGTGTTGAGCTGCTGCTTCGGCTTGAGCAAAGTTTTCTTCTGTTAGCGTTCTGTCGCTAAAGTAGCGTTCAAGCCAAGTTACACAACCCATTTCGAGGCTATAAAGTAACTGAGCTTTAGCGCCTGTACCGGTGACAAGTTCGGTGCTGCCGCCCCCGATGTCAACCACTAAGCGTTGCTCTGGACCGCCGGTTGTATGGGCGACGCCTTGATAAATCAAGCGAGCTTCTTCTTCTCCTTGGATCACTTTCACGGGATTTCCGAGGATCTGGCTGGCTTTCTCAATAAAAACATCGGCATTTTTGGCAAGGCGCAATGTCGCGGTTGCCACAACTCGAATTTGCGAGTTAGGAATATCTTGCAGATGTTCTGAGAAGAGACGCAGGCATTGCCAGCCTCGCTCCATGGCTTGCTCAGATAAAACATTATCTTTATCTAAACCCGCAGCCAGGCGAACTTTCCGTTTAACCCGAGAAATAATCTGAATGCTACCTGCGGTCTCGCGAACAACCAGCATATGAAAGCTGTTGGAACCCAAATCGATAGCAGCATACAGAGAAGAAGATTTCAGCATAGGGTATTTACTCAGCCTGCACGTTTATGGTTATTACGTGGGCCATTATGGCGACGCGGCGCATTAGAATTGCGGCGTGGACCACTTGGGCGCGGACGATGACGGCGTTTTGGTGCCGGCAGGTCGCTCAGCAGTGCATCACTGTTATATTTACTGACAGGGATAGAGTGCTGAATATACTCTTCGATTGCAGGTAAGTTTAGTGCGTATTCTTCACACGCTAAGCTGATAGAATTTCCGCTTTCACCCGCACGACCTGTACGTCCAATACGGTGTACATAGTCTTCGCAATCGTCAGGTAAATCATAGTTAAATACATGAGTTACTGATGGTATATGTAATCCACGAGCGGCAACGTCAGTCGCAACTAAGATATCAATTTGACCTTGAGTGAACTGATCTAAAATACGCAGACGTTTTTTCTGAGCGACATCGCCAGTCAATAAACCGACGCGGTGACCATCAGCTGCAAGGTGAGCCCAGATATCATCACAACGATGTTTCGTATTTGCGAAAATAATGCAACGCTCAGGCCACTCTTCTTCGAGTAGCGTTTGCAGCAGGCGCATTTTTTCTTCGTTGGATGGATAAAATAACTCTTCTTTAATACGGTGACCGGTTTTTTGTAGTGGTTCAACTTCCACATATTCCGGGCTGTTCATTTGTTCGAACGCTAATTCTCTAACACGGTAAGAGAGCGTTGCGGAGAACAATAAGTTGAGTCTGTCCGCTGCGCCAGGCATACGGCGGAATAGCCAACGAATATCTTTAATAAAACCGAGGTCATACATACGGTCAGCTTCATCCAAAACAACAACTTGGATAGCCGCTAAATCAACGTGACCTTGTTTTGCGTAATCAATAAGGCGACCCGTTGTTCCAATAAGGATATCAACGCCGTTTTGTAGTACGCGTAATTGTTCGTCATAGCCATCACCACCATAGGCTAGACCCATTTTCAAACCAGTGTACTCAGCGAGCTCTTTAGCATCGGAGTAGATCTGTACGGCTAATTCGCGAGTCGGAGCCATAATCAGCGCACGTGGCTGATTGGTTTTTTTCCCCTCAATTGCCGGGTGAGTTAAGAGAAAATGAAATGTAGACGTTAGGAATGCTAACGTTTTACCTGTACCTGTTTGTGCTTGCCCCGCAACATCTTTGCCTTCGACAGTATAAGGCAGGGTAGACGCCTGAATAGGCGTGCAAAAGTTGAAGCCTTTTTTATTAAGTGCTTCAATGACTTTTGGGTGCAATGCGAAGTCGGAAAACTTCTTTTCTGTCAAGTGTGCTTTACTCATAGTATGTTAGAATATCAGTTATCGGTTGGTTTACGAAAGCGTATCTTTTGAAATAAAGCATACTGCTGCCAATTAATGTTACACTATGTCTGTAAAAATGATCCTTTGGAGTACAACATGAGCGACAAAATTAAACATATTACTGATGCAAGTTTTGAGTCAGACGTTCTAAATGCAAGTTCACCTGTTTTAGTCGACTTCTGGGCTGCATGGTGTGGACCTTGTAAAATGATCGCGCCAATCCTTGATGAAGTTGCTGAAGAATATACAGGCAAAGTGACTATCGCAAAACTGAATATTGATGATAATCCAGCGACTGCCCCAAAATTTGGTATTCGCGGTATCCCTACACTGTTATTATTCAAAAACGGCAGTGTAGCTGCAACTAAAGTTGGTGCTTTATCTAAAACTCAACTGAAAGAATTTCTAGACGAAAATCTGTAAGTTATAGCTTTATATAAGCCAAAACGTTTAGCGGCGCATTTATTTTATATAGAGAGTCGCTAGACGTCCCCATTTAAGCATGATAAGTTATCCGCATTCCTCATAGAGTACCCGTAAGAATTACCTTGTTTGCCTTTGCTCTTTTCTGAAACGTCTAGCTTGCAGTTCTGTTCAATGCCAATTTTAGTTACTGATTATTAATATAAAGTTGATAATTCATGGTTGTATCACTGTGGCTTAAGTCTTGAGTAAAATAAATGGGCTGTATTAGGGATAAGATGTTGTCCTAAAATGTATAAAAAACTATTGCTAATATTGATTACGTTTCTAATAATATGCGGCATGTCATCTTGATGATTATAACGCTTTCGTTAGTCACAACACCTTCACAGCAATATTAGTTGTAGCTAGCACAAATTTTAATGCATTGTTGTTGGTTATGAGTCCATATCTATCAACAGGGCACTATAAAGTTAAACTGGCGCTTCATAGGTTCACTATAAAAGTTGCCTCCAATTTACGTTCATAGTTCGAGAAATACCCCGAGTTAAAGAACCCACCATTATGAATCTTACCGAATTAAAAAATACGCCAGTATCAGAACTGATTACGTTAGGCGAAAACATGGGGCTAGAGAACTTAGCCCGTATGAGAAAGCAGGATATTATTTTCTCAATTTTGAAGCAGCATGCTAAAAGTGGAGAAGATATTTTCGGCGATGGCGTACTGGAAATATTGCAGGATGGATTTGGTTTCCTCCGTTCAGCAGACAGTTCTTACCTCGCAGGCCCTGATGATATCTATGTTTCCCCTAGCCAAATTCGCCGCTTTAACCTACGCACCGGCGACACCATTTCAGGAAAAATTCGTCCCCCGAAAGAAGGTGAACGTTATTTTGCCCTCTTGAAAGTTAACGAAGTTAACTTTGACAAACCTGAAAACGCCCGCAGCAAAATCCTTTTTGAAAACTTAACCCCATTACATGCCAATAATCGTCTGCGCATGGAGCGTGGTAACGGTTCTACTGAAGATTTAACTGCGCGTGTATTGGACTTAGCCGCACCTATCGGCCGTGGACAGCGTGGTTTGATCGTTGCACCTCCGAAAGCGGGTAAAACCATGTTACTGCAAAATATTGCGGCTAACATTGCCCACAACTATCCTGACTGCGTATTGATGGTTCTGCTGATCGATGAGCGTCCAGAAGAAGTTACTGAAATGCAACGCTTAGTTAAAGGTGAAGTGATCGCTTCGACATTTGATGAGCCAGCTGCGCGTCACGTTCAAGTTGCTGAAATGGTTATCGAGAAAGCGAAACGTCTGGTTGAGCATAAAAAAGACGTTATCATTTTACTGGATTCTATTACTCGTCTTGCTCGTGCATACAACACCGTCGTACCTTCTTCAGGTAAAGTATTGACTGGTGGTGTGGATGCAAACGCATTACATCGTCCAAAACGTTTCTTCGGTGCTGCTCGTAACGTTGAAGAAGGTGGTAGCTTGACTATCATCGCAACCGCGTTAGTTGATACCGGTTCAAAAATGGATGAAGTAATTTACGAAGAATTTAAAGGAACAGGTAACATGGAATTACACCTGTCCCGTAAAATTGCTGAAAAACGTGTTTTCCCTGCGATTGATTACAACCGCTCTGGTACACGTAAAGAAGAGCTGCTCACCTCTCAAGATGAACTGCAAAAAATGTGGATCCTGCGTAAGATTATTCACCCAATGGGCGAAATCGATGCAATGGAATTCCTTATCAGCAAATTAGCTATGACTAAGACTAACGAAGAGTTCTTTGATTTTATGAAAAGAGCATAGTCTCGTTAGGATTATGAGTATAGAAATAGGCGCTCTAATTAGAGCGCCTATTTTTTTATCAATGAACTGTGAGTATTCACAAAACAATAGTCTTTATTATTTATCAACATGAGCATGAGTTACTTTATTTATGTGTAAAATAAAATAATTAACGGATACTAGCTTATTCACTAGAAGATGGTATTTTCTACATTAATTTTTATACTTAAGTAGAACCAATGGGTGATGTTTACTCGTTTAGATGGAAACAATCATAAATCATGGTTAACAAATCTGAGATTGTGTTTTATGGCATGCATCTTGCTTTATTAAAGGATAAAATCTTTAGGTTAAATTTGTCACACAAAACTGTTTATTTATGCTGAATTTGAGCTGTATGTTTTTTTCGGCATGTTTTGTGCATGTTAAAAACAAGAAAAATGTGTTTTAGCGTACGATTGATTTTTGTTCGAATACTGTGTGATGGACTTCTATCACAGCAACCAAAAGTTTTAGTGTTTAAAAGTTAGATAGAAATATAAGAGAGTAGAACAGTGGATAGCACACACTTTATGAGTAATCTCTTCTATGTCTTTTTGTTTACCTTAGCCTTTATTTTTGTCGCGCGTATCGTAGCTAAAAAAATTGGCTTGGTTGATAAACCGAATTTCAGGAAGAAACACGTAGGATTGGTTCCGCTGGTTGGGGGGATCTCTGTTTTCTTTGGCGTTTGCTTCGCGTTTATGATCACAGAAGAATATATTCCCCATAAGTGGCTATATATTGCTTGTGCGGGGCTCTTAGTGTTCGTTGGTGCACTGGATGATAGGTTTGACATCAGTGTGAAGTTACGTGCTGGAGTTCAAGCGATTGTCGCCGTGATAATGATGACTGCGGGTGGGCTGTCACTGGAATCTCTAGGCCATGCATTTGGTCCTTGGGAACTGGTACTTGGGCCATTTGGTTATATCGTCACCTTATTTGCCGTTTGGGCTGCGATCAATGCCTTCAACATGGTTGATGGTATTGATGGCCTGTTAGGCGGCTTGTCCTCGGTTTCCTTTGGTGCCCTTGGTTTCTTACTGTATCAAAATGGTAACTATGCGTTAGCGTTTTGGTGTTTTGCGTTTATAGCGGCTATCCTTCCTTATATCCTCATGAATATGGGTGTTTTAGGGCGTCGCTTTAAAGTGTTCATGGGTGATGCGGGAAGTACGTTGATTGGTTTTACCATTATTTGGATTTTGGTAGCATCAACACAAGAAGACGTTCATCCAATCAACCCAGTGACTGCATTATGGATTATTGCTATTCCGCTTATGGATATGGTGGCAATTATGTACCGCCGTATTCGTAAAGGTATGAGTCCATTTTCACCGGATCGTCAGCATATTCATCACTTGATTATGCGCTCAGGTTTTACCCCGAAAGGGGCATTTGTAATCATCACATTGGCTGCGGCAATTCTTGCGTGTATTGGTATTATTGGCGAGCGCCTTTCATTCGTTCCTGAATGGGTAATGTTGGCATTATTTTTGCTTGTATTTATGATGTATGGTTACTGCATCAAGCGAGCATGGAAAGTCGCCCGTTTTATCAAACGAATTAGACGTCGTGCGCGTAAGAGTGCGGTCCGGTAACGACAAACGAACTATAGAGGTTCTGTGCAGTGAATAACTCAGAAACGCAACCTAATCAACATCAAACCTCGCTTGAAGCGGAGTTAGATATTCGTGATTTATGCCGCTCACTGTGGCAGGGTAAAATTTGGATCGTCGCATGTGCAGTGATTTTTGCTGCGATTGCACTGGGAGCGTCCTATTTTATGCAGCCGAAGTGGAGCACAACGGCTATCACGGATTTACCAACTGTGAACAATCTGGGAAGTTATTATTCTCAGCAACAGTTTCTGCGCAACCTTGATTCTCGTATTAATGCGGTGGGGCAAGAAGGGCAATTACCAACGATTGCCAAAGAAGCTTATGAAGAATTTACCAAACAACTTGGTTCTTACGATACTCGCCGCCAATTTTGGTTAGGTACTGAGTATTATAAACAGCGTTTGGAGAATGATCCGAAAGCGGATGCGGCATTGTTGGATGAGCTAATCAACAATATCGAATATACGCCAGCTGATGCACTTAAAAACCCAACAGATAGCGTGAAGTTAGTGGCTGAGACAGCAACAGACAGCAACCAACTCTTACGTGAATATATTGAGTTTGCTAATCAACGCGCAACCACAAATTTGAATGATGAATTGAAAGGGACGTGGGCAACCAAAACCCAATCAATGAAAGCGTTAGTTAAACGTGAAGCGATGGTCGCAACGGCAGCGTATGATCGTCGTCTAAATAGCCTTGAACAAGCCCTAAAAGTAGCGGAAAAACAAGGCATTTTACGTAATCAAACGACCACGCCAGTGGATGAAATTCCCGACTCAAAAATGTTTATGTTAGGAGTTCCATTACTGCAAGCTCAAATTGAGACATTAAAAGCAACGGGTCCAGATTTTGATACGGATTATGATCAGAATGTGGCGATGTTATCGACGCTGAATGTTGAGCCTGTTCTTCAAGATAATTTCCATGCGTATCGTTATCTGCGAACGCCTGAAGATCCAATCAAACGCGATAGTCCGCGCAGAGCATTTATTACTGTTCTGTGGGGTGCAATTGGTATGTTAGTAGGTGCCGGAGTGGTACTGTCTCGCCGTCGCCCATCGTAATGTCATATTCGCCACCGGCGGCAAGGTCGGTGGCGAAATAGCATCATTAAAACTAAAGAAAGCAGTAAACTGCGAAGAAAATATAAGAGAGTCACTGTGAAAGTATTGACTGTATTCGGCACACGGCCTGAAGCCATTAAAATGGCTCCATTGGTTCATGCTCTTGCTGATGATGCAGACTTTGAAGCGAAAGTGTGTGTCACCGCTCAGCACCGTGAAATGCTAGATCAAGTACTGAACTTATTTGAGATCACGCCTGATTATGATCTCAACATTATGAAGCCAGGTCAGGATTTAACCGATATTACTTGCCGTATTCTGGAAGGATTAAAGGCAGTATTTGCGGATTTCCAACCCGATGTTGTCCTTGTGCACGGCGATACCGCCACAACAATGGCAACCAGTCTTGCGGCATTCTACCATCGCATCCCCGTTGGGCATGTTGAAGCTGGACTGCGCACAGGGAACCTCTACTCTCCATGGCCAGAAGAAGGTAACCGTAAAATTGCGGGGCACCTTGCTCAGTACCATTTTGCGCCGACAGAAAACTCGCGCCAAAACTTACTCAATGAATCCATTCCCGATAGCCATATTTTTGTGACTGGTAATACGGTCATTGATGCGCTGTTGTGGGTCAAAGAGAAGGTAATGGGTAACCAAAACATGATGGCTGAGTTAGCCGCAAATTACCCATTTATCGATCCAAATAAAAAAATGTTGCTTGTAACAGGTCACCGCCGTGAAAGTTTTGGTGGTGGTTTTGAGCGCATTTGCCATGCATTAGCGGATATCGCTCAAACTCATCCTGATGTTCAAGTGGTTTACCCTGTTCACTTAAACCCGAATGTGAGTGAGCCTGTAAAACGTATTCTGCATGGTATTGATAATATTATCTTAATTAGCCCTCAAGAATATCTGCCGTTCGTCTATTTGATGAACCACGCGTATCTGATTTTAACGGATTCCGGCGGTATTCAAGAAGAAGCGCCATCTTTAGGCAAGCCTGTTTTAGTTATGAGAGATACCACCGAACGCCCTGAAGCTGTTGATGCAGGAACAGTCCGTTTAGTGGGTACAGATACAAAAACCATTGTAAATGAAGTTAATCGGTTACTGACAGATGAAGCGGAATATCACGAAATGAGCCGCGCACATAACCCGTATGGTGATGGTCATGCTTGTCAGCGTATTCTTGCAGCATTAAAAAGCAATCAGGTGAAATTATGAGTTTTGAAACTATTTCTGTTATCGGCCTCGGTTATATCGGTTTACCAACAGCGGCAGCCTTCGCATCTCGTAAGAAGCAGGTTGTCGGCGTAGATGTCAACCAGCATGCTGTTGACACTATCAATCAAGGTAAAATCCATATTGTGGAACCTGAGCTGGACGTTGTGGTGAAAAAAGCAGTTGAAGAAGGTCACCTAAAAGCCTTCACCAAGCCACAACCCGCAGACGCATTCCTGATTGCTGTTCCGACACCATTCAAAGGTGAACATGAGCCTGATTTGGTGTACGTGAAAGCGGCAGCTGAATCTATCGCACCAGTCCTGAAAAAAGGTGATTTAGTGATTCTGGAGTCCACATCTCCAGTCGGTACGACTGAGCAAATGGCACAGTGGTTAGCAGCAGCTCGCCCTGATTTGACCTTCCCTCACCAAGCTGGTGAAGAAGCAGATATCGACGTGGCATATTGCCCTGAGCGCGTACTGCCGGGTCAAGTGATGGTTGAACTGATCAAAAACGACCGTGTTGTCGGCGGGATGACACCTAAATCTTCACTGCGTGCTAGCGAACTGTATAACATCTTCTTAGAAGGTGAGTGTGTAATCACTAACTCAAGAACAGCTGAAATGTGCAAGTTAACGGAAAACAGCTTCCGTGACGTCAATATCGCATTTGCTAACGAATTATCGCTGATTTGTGCAGACCAAGATATCAATGTTTGGGAACTGATTAGCCTTGCAAACCGTCACCCTCGCGTGAACATTTTGCAACCGGGCCCAGGCGTTGGTGGTCACTGTATCGCAGTAGATCCATGGTTTATCGTGGCACAAAGCCCAAAACAATCTCGTTTAATCCACACTGCGCGTTTAGTTAACGATGGCAAGCCAATCTGGGTTGTTGATCAAGTGAAAGCCGCAGTGGCTGATTGCTTAGTGGAAACTGGCAAAAAAGCGAATGAAATCAAAATCGCATGTTTCGGTTTATCGTTCAAACCAAACATCGATGACCTGCGTGAAAGCCCAGCAATGCACATCACCAAAATGGTTGCGAACTGGAACCCAGGTAAAACATTTGCAGTTGAACCACATATTCACGAATTACCAACTGCACTGAAAGGTATTGCGGAGCTGGTTTCTATTGAAACTGCTGTGAGCGAAGCGGATGTGATCCTGATGTTAGTCGACCATAACCTGTTTAAAGGTATCCAAGGTTCTGCTATCCCACAAAAATGGGTTGTGGATACAAAAGGAGTATGGCGTTGAAACGTATTTTAATTACAGGTGGAGCCGGCTTTATCGGCTCTGCTGTTGTTCGTCATGTGATTGAAAACACAAAAGATCACGCGATTGTGGTTGACTGTTTAACCTACGCGGGCAATTTGGAATCATTAGCGGAAGTCGCCAATAGCGAGCGCTACGCTTTTGAACAAGTGAACATTTGTGACCGCGCTGCATTGGATAAAGTGTTTGCTGAACACAAGCCTGATGTTGTGATGCATTTAGCGGCAGAAAGCCACGTTGACCGCTCAATTGATGGTCCAGCGGCATTTATCGAAACCAACATAGTGGGTACTTACACACTGTTAGAAGCGGCTCGTCATTACTGGTCTGCACTTGAAGATAGTAAAAAAGCGGCTTTCCGTTTCCATCACATTTCAACCGATGAAGTGTATGGTGACTTGGAAGGTCCAGATGGCTTCTTTACGGAAACTACACCGTATGCACCAAGCAGCCCATATTCAGCCTCAAAAGCGTCCAGCGACCATTTAGTGCGTGCGTGGCAGAGAACGTATGGTTTACCGACCATGATCACCAACTGCTCAAATAACTATGGTCCTTATCACTTCCCTGAGAAGTTAATCCCATTGATTATTTTGAATGCGATTTCCGGCAAGCCGCTGCCAGTGTATGGCAAAGGTGAGCAAATTCGCGACTGGCTGTTTGTGGAAGACCATGCCCGTGCGCTGCATTTAGTGGCCACTCAAGCACAGCCGGGGTCAACCTACAATATTGGCGGTCATAACGAGCGTCGTAATATTCAAGTGGTTGAAACAATTTGTGAATTACTTGAAGAACTGCACCCGCAGAAACCTCAAGGGGTTGCTCATTACCGCGACTTAATCACGTATGTGAAAGATCGTCCTGGTCACGATATGCGCTACGCCATTGACGCCGATAAAATTGAGCGTGAATTAGGCTGGACACCTGAAGAGACGTTTGAATCCGGGATCCGTAAAACGGTTCTGTGGTATTTAAACAACGAAACTTGGTGGCGTCGTGTGCAAGATGGCTCCTATGCCGGTGAACGTCTGGGCTTAGGCAGCTAGGAGGCAATATGAAAGGTATTATTCTGGCTGGTGGCTCGGGAACGCGTTTGCACCCGATCACTCGCGGCATTTCAAAACAGTTGCTGCCGATTTATGACAAGCCAATGATCTACTATCCGCTGTCAGTGTTAATGCTGGCAGGGATCCGCGAAATTCTAGTGATTTCGACGCCGGATGATTTGCCAATGTTCCAGCGTTTGCTGGGCGACGGTCATGAGTTTGGTATCGAATTGAGCTACGCGGAACAGCCTTCTCCAGATGGGCTGGCTCAAGCGTTTATCATTGGTGAAGAGTTCATTAATGGGGACTCTTGCTGCTTAGTGCTGGGCGATAACATTTTCTTCGGTCACTCATTCAGCCCTAAATTAATGTCAGTCGCGGCACGCCAAAAAGGCGCGACAGTATTCGGCTACCAAGTCATGGATCCTGAGCGTTTTGGTGTGGTGGAATTTGATGACAATTTCAAAGCGTTGTCTATCGAAGAAAAACCAAAACAACCAAAATCAAACTGGGCAGTAACGGGTTTATATTTCTATGATAACCAAGTGGTTGATTTTGCTAAACAAGTAAAACCTTCTGAGCGCGGTGAATTAGAAATTACCTCTATCAACCAAATGTATTTAGAGCGCGGCGAGCTTAGTGTTGAGCTGCTTGGTCGTGGATTCGCTTGGTTAGATACGGGAACTCATGACAGCTTAATTGAAGCTGGAACATTTGTTCAGACCGTTGAGAAACGCCAAGGCTTTAAAGTGGCTTGTTTAGAAGAGATTGCATGGCGCAATGGCTGGTTATCAGACGACCAAGTTAAAGAAGCCGCAACTCGCCTGAATAAAACAGGCTATGGCAAATATTTAGAGGACTTACTTCGTGTCCGTCCGCGCCAATATTGATCCCCTAGATTGGGAATCTGATTTTTTCAAACGTTCAACGGCGAAACTGGATTTCGCCGCGACTGATGCGCAAATTATTCTTTCTTATCAATTGGATAAGTTTGATATTGTGCAAGCGAAAGTCGCGGCATCCGAAACAGCTAAAATCGATGAACTTGCCAGTATGGGATTCAGTTTTGTTGAAGGCGAAATTGATTTTGCGTTAACTATTGGCACAGAAAATGCTTATCTAAACACAGCGTTATCAGAGACGGATAATGTGGTTGTTGCACAAACAGGGGATATTGTTTCTCTGCGCGACACCGCGGCCTCTGTGTTTAGTAACAGCCGCTTTAGAACCCCTTGGTACCATGAAGGGGACAGCGGTCGGTTTTATGCATTATGGATAGAAAAAGCCGTTCTCGGCACCTTTGACCACACCTGTTTACTCCTTAGAGATAATGCAGGTGATATTTTAGGTTTCGTTAGCCTACGCAGCCTTGATGCAAATACAGCGCGAATTGGGCTGTTAGCGGCAACGCCAAGTGCAGCAGGACGCGGTATCGGTCGGAAATTAATGTCAGCAGCGTATCAGTGGTGTGTGCAACACCAAAAAAGACAGTTAAATGTTGCCACACAAATGAGCAATGTTGCGGCGTTAAATCTTTATTCACGTAGCGGTGCGGCTATCGCCAGCACAGCATATTGGTTATACAGGGGACAACATGATTCCATTTAATAAACCACCCGTTGTAGGTACTGAAGTTGAGTATATGAAGCAGGCCATGGCAAGTGGCAAACTGTGCGGGGATGGTGGTTTCACTAAGCGTTGTGAAGAGTGGATGGAGAAACGTTTTAACTGTCCGAAGGTCCAGTTAACGCCGTCTTGCACCGCTTCATTAGAAATGGCAGCGATCCTGATTGATATTAAGCCAGGCGATGAAGTCATCATGCCAAGCTTTACCTTCGTATCGACCTCTAACGCATTCGTGTTACGTGGCGCTAAAATTGTGTTTGTGGATATTCGTCCAGATACGATGAATATCGATGAAACCAAAATTGAAGCGGCAATCACTGATCGTACACGTGCAATTGTTCCTGTTCACTACGCAGGCGTGGCTTGCGAAATGGACACCATCATGGCGATTGCGAAGAAACACAATTTATTTGTGATTGAAGACGCAGCGCAAGGCGTGATGTCCACCTATAAAGGTAAAGCACTGGGTACTATCGGTCATATTGGTTGCTATAGTTTCCATGAAACCAAAAACTACTCTTCGGGTGGTGAAGGTGGTGCGACCTTAATCAATGATAAGGCGTTGATTAACCGCGCAGAAGTGATCCGCGAAAAAGGTACAAACCGCAGTCAATTTTTCCGTGGTCAAGTGGACAAATACACTTGGCGTGACATCGGTTCAAGCTACCTGTTATCTGACTTACAAGCAGCCTATTTATGGGCGCAGTTAGAAGAAGCAGACAAAATCAACGAACGTCGCTTACTGCTGTGGGATCGCTATTATCAAGCGTTACAACCACTGGTGGCTGCCGGTCGCTTAGTGTTAGCAACCGTACCGGAAGATTTGAAACATAATGCTCATATGTTCTATATCAAACTCAAAGATGTGGAAGAGCGCACAGCGTTCAATGAGTATATGAAATCCCATGGTATTTTGACGGTGTTCCATTATGTGCCACTGCACACCAGCCCTGCTGGACTGGAATTCGGCTATTTCCACGGTGAAGACAAATACACCTCGGTTGAAAGTGACCGTTTAGTGCGCCTGCCAATGTTCTACAACATGACAGACGACGAGCAACAAGTGGTTATTGAGCGAATCAAAGCGTTCTTTGCCTAATGTCACTCGCTAAAGCATCGGTTTGGACTGCTGGGTCTACCCTGATTAAAATCGGGGTGGGCCTGTTGATCGTGAAATTATTTGCAGTCTCATTTGGCCCGAGTGGTGTGGGTCTGGCGGGGAACTTCCGCCAATTAATTACGGTGCTAGGCGTATTGTCTGGTGCTGGGATCTTCAATGGCGTCACAAAATATGTGGCAGAACACCATCAAGATCCGCAGAAATTACGGGCTGTGCTGGGAACGTCTTCAACGATAATCCTCGGATTTTCAACGTTACTGGCGATTATTTTCTTGCTATGTAGCGCCCCTATCAGTGCTGCACTATTTGATACTGAGCAATACAGTGGCGTGATCCGCATGGTTGCCTTGATTCAAATGGGTATCGCGTATGCGAACTATTTCTTGGCGATTTTGAAAGGTTACCGAGACGCTGCTGGGAATGCGACGGCCATCATTTTTGGTAGCATAATCGGCGTAGTCGCCTATTATTTATGCTATCTGATGGGAGGTTATGATGGCGCACTTGCAGGGCTAGCATTGGTACCCGCTTTAGTGGTATTGCCTGCGGTTGGGATGATTATTCGACGTAAACAATTTGCGTTGTCATCACTAAAACCCGCATGGGATAAAGCTATTGCCACTAATTTAGGTAAGTTCACCATCATGGCAATGCTCACGGCAATCACACTGCCTGTTGCCTATATCATGATGCGAAATTTATTGGCACAGACTTATAGCTGGGATGAAGTGGGATTATGGACGGGCGTTACCACGATTTCGGATGCCTATTTACAATTCATCACAGCAACATTTTCGGTATATTTACTGCCCACGCTGTCCCGTTTACAGCATAAAAATGAAATTTCTGCCGAAATTGTTAAGGCATTGAAGTTTGTATTACCGGCTGTTGCCGCCGTGAGCTTTACGGTTTGGCTGCTGCGTGATTTTGCGATTTGGCTGCTGTTCTCAAAAGAGTTTACAGGGATGAGAGACCTGTTTGCTTGGCAGCTGGTCGGCGATGTATTGAAAGTGGGTGCTTACGTCTTTGGTTATCTCGTCATCGCGAAAGCAGCGCTACGTTTTTATGTTCTTACGGAAGTTAGCCAATTTGTTCTGTTAACGGGCTTTGCCCATTGGTTTATTCCTGAACATGGCGCGGTGGGGGCGACACAAGCCTATATGGCGACCTATATCGTATATTTTACTCTCTGTTGTTGCGTATTTTTGATCTACCGTAGGCGAGCATGACAACCTTAATACATGTACTGGGATCTGATCTCCCGCATCATAATCAGACGGTTTTAACGTTTTTTAATAACGTTATTTGCCAAGAGATGGCACCGTCACAAAAGCCGCATTTTATGGTGGTGAGCCAGGATGCGCAGCTTGCTGCTGCCTATCCGATGCTTGAAATTGAAGTTTTTGACAGCAAACAATCTATTGCAGATAGCGTTATTCGTCGCGCGAAAGCGGAGCGTCGTACACGCTTTTTCTTCCATGGGCAATTTAATGCGCCAATTTGGTTAGCACTGCTTTTTGGCAAGATAAAATCCCATCAATTCTGGTGGCATATTTGGGGCGCTGATCTCTATGAAGAATCTAGCTCACTGAAATTCAAGCTGTTTTATATTCTACGTCGTCTGGCTCAAAAAAAAGTGGGGCACGTTTGTGCAACACGGGGAGATTTGTGCCATTTTCAGCAGTCGAATCCTAATGTGCCATCGTCGGTTCTCTATTTCCCGACGCGTATGGATCCGGCATTGACGCTAAACGAACGTCAGCCTCGTGAGGGCGAGCAATTAACTATCCTGCTCGGTAACTCAGGTGACCGCTCTAATCGTCATGTGGAAGCGCTGAGCGCGATTAAACAGCAATTTGGTGACAAGGTGAAGGTGATAGTCCCGATGGGCTACCCAGCGAATAACCAAAACTATATTGCCGAAGTTGAGCAAGCAGCACAAAGCGAATTCCCTCAGGGGCAGGTGGATATTCTTAAAGAACGTATGGCGTTCGATGATTACCTGAATTTGCTGAAAACCTGCGATCTTGGCTACTTTATTTTTAATCGCCAACAAGGGGTTGGAACGGTTTGTTTGCTTATTCAGTTCTCTATTCCTTTTGTCATTAGTCGCCAAAATACCTTCTGGCAAGATTTAACAGCGCAGAATGTCCCAGTCTTTTTCTATGGTGATGAGCTGACTCTGCCATTAGTGGATGAAGCACAACGCCAAATGAATTCGCTGAATAAACAGCATATTGAATTCTTTGCGCCTAACTTTACTGATGGCTGGAAACAGATCCTCAGCATTGCGGAGGCGAAAGCATGACATTGCTTGAATTGGGTGGCTTAGCGCTTATCTACCTAATCTCTATTATCTTTATCGGCACGCTGATGTATAAAGAGTTTTTGCGCGTGCGCTTTAATTTTAATATTTTCTTTACCTTATTGTATTTGCTGACGTTTTACTTCGGATTCCCGCTGACTTGTGCATTGGTTTTCCAGTTTGACGTGGCAATCGTCCCCGCAGATTACTTGATGTATGCCATGTTGGCGTCAACCAGCTTCTACGCCATTTACTACGTGACGTACAAAACGCGTTTAACTAAGCGCGTGGATACCCAGCGTCGCGCCGTATTTAGTATGAATAAGGTGGAAACCAATCTGACCTGTCTACTGCTGATTGCCGTGGCGGTGGTTACTGTAGGCATTTTTTTCATGGATAACGGTTTCTTGCTGTTTAAGTTGAAATCCTATAGCCAGATATTCTCCAGTCAGGTGTCGGGCGTGGCATTGAAGCGCTTTTTCTACTTCTTTATCCCTGCAATGCTGATTGTTTATTTCTTGAAACCCACACAAAAACGCTGGATTTTCTTCCTGATTAGCACGGTTTCATTCGGTTTCTTAACTTATGTGATTGTAGGCGGAACCCGTGCCAACATTATCTTAGCATTTGCCCTGTTCCTATTTATCGGGATTGTCAGAGGCTGGATCACGCTTTGGATGCTGGCAGCGGCGGGTGTGGCAAGTATTGTTGGGATGTTCTGGTTAGCTCTCAAGCGTTACGGTCTTGATGTGAGCGGTGCCGAAGCGTTTTACACCTTCTTGTATCTAACTCGCGATACGTTCTCGCCATGGGAAAACTTAGGATTATTGCTCAGCTATTATGACCAAATGGAATTCCAAGGTTTAGCGCCGATTATCCGTGATTTCTATGTGTTTATTCCAGCATGGGTATGGCCTGAACGCCCTGATACGGTATTAAACTCGGCTAACTATTTTACCTGGGAAGTGCTGAATAACCATTCTGGGTTAGCGATTTCGCCTACGTTAATTGGCTCGCTGGTGGTCATGGGGGGCGTGCTGTTTATCCCGCTGGGCGCTATCGTGGTGGGCATGATCATTAAATGGTTTGATTGGATTTATGGGTTAAGTCTAAAAGAATCCAACCGTTACAAGGCTGCGATTATGCAGGCATTTTGTTTCGGCGCCATCTTCAACATGATTGTATTAGCTCGTGAAGGGGTCGATTCCTTTGTCTCGCGCGTAGTCTTTTTCTGCTTAGTCTTCGGGCTATGTTTAGTGTTAGCTAAATTACTGTACTGGTTATTTGAAAGTGCCGGTCTTATTCGTACCAAAGCCGCTTTATATTTAAAAAGTGGTCAACGGGAAAGCCGTTAAAAGGAGCATCATGGAACAGTCGTCAATTCCTCAATATAGCATCAGAGGTCATAATATTTGGGGCTTTAAAAACATGGCCCATTTCTTGGACTATCTGTTTGCTGACGGTAAGACCAAAACAGGCACATTAGTGGCTATCAACGCAGAGAAAGTGATGATCGCAGAGCAAGATACTGCGCTGAATACCTTATTAGGGCAGGCGGAATACCTTTATGCCGATGGGATCAGCATTGTGCGTGCTATTCGCCGTAAATATCCAAAAGCCGAGGTTTCTCGTGTGGCAGGTGCCGATTTATGGGAAGGCTTAATGGAGCGCGCAGGAAAAGAAGGCACCCCAGTATTTTTAGTGGGCGGCAAGCCAGAAATTCTTGAGCAGACTAAAGTGAAGCTACGCGCACAATGGAATGTCAACATTGTGGATTCCCAAGATGGCTACTTTACGGCAGAAGATCGCAGTGCGCTGTTTGAGCGTATTCACGCGAGCGGTGCCAAGATTGTGACCGTGGCGATGGGCTCTCCTAAGCAAGAAATCTTTATGCGTGATTGCCGTGTTGTGCATCCTGATGCTTTGTATATGGGCGTCGGTGGAACTTATGATGTGTTCACCGGGCATGTTAAGCGTGCGCCTAAAGTCTGGCAAAACTTAGGGCTAGAATGGCTGTATCGCTTACTTTCCCAACCAACACGAATTAAACGACAGTTTAAATTGCTGAAGTTTTTAGGCTACTACTACGGTGGTAAGCTTTAAGCGCTTTTCCGACTGAATAGACCCGCATTATGCGGGTCTATTTATTTCTGGCGCCCCCATTCTATCTTCAAATATACCTACAATTGTTCAAAAATAGATGCAACCTAAGGGATCTCACGGTATCTTGGGGGATTGTATTTTTTATTTTATTTTCGACAACCAGCCGCGATGACTAAAAAGTTATGGCTATTAGAGCTGCGAATATCGAATGGTTATTATCGACAGGGGAAATTATGGATAAGCCACAGCAAGGTCTTCAGCGAGGGCTAGAAGCCCGTCATATTGAGCTGATTGCTTTGGGCGGGACAATTGGGGTTGGGCTATTTATGGGCTCAGCGAGTACGTTGAAGTGGGCGGGACCATCCGTATTGTTGGCGTATATTATCGCAGGGTTATTTGTCTTCTTCATCATGCGTTCTATGGGCGAAATGCTCTTTCTGGAGCCAGTCACTGGTTCATTTGCTTCATTTGGTTATAAATATTTAAGTCCTTTTTGGGGATGTTTAACCGCGTGGGGTTATTGGTTTATGTGGGTCGCGGTTGGAATTTCAGAGATAACTGCAATAGGGGAATATGCAAAGTATTGGTTCCCTGATGTGCCCCAGTGGATATTTGCGATGGTTGCCGTTGCGTTGGTGGCACTGGCAAACCTCGCCGCAGTAAGGCTATACGGCGAGCTAGAATTCTGGTTTGCGATGATCAAAGTGACCACGATTGTGGTGATGATTTTGATTGGCTTGGGGCTAATTTTCTTTGGTCTTGGCAATAATTTCGAGCCGATTGGATTGGCTAACTTGACCGAGCATGGCGGATTCTTCGCTGGCGGCTGGAAAGGTTTCTTATTTGCGTTGTGTATCGTGGTGGCATCTTATCAAGGAGTTGAGCTCGTCGGGATCACCGCAGGAGAAGCCAAAAACCCACAAGTGACACTGAAAAAAGCCATCAATAATATTCTGTGGCGCATTCTTATTTTCTATGTCGGCGCCATTTTTATTGTGGTGACGCTGTTCCCGTGGACAGAAGTCGGGCAACAAGGCAGCCCGTTTGTGATGACATTCGCTAAAGTGGGGATTGTCTCGGCAGCGGCGGTAATTAACTTTGTGGTGCTCACTGCAGCATTGTCTGGCTGCAATAGCGGCATGTACAGCGGCGGGCGTATGTTATACGCGCTGGCGCAAAATAAGCAGTTACCGAGTGGACTATTAAAACTGACGAAAAACGGCGTTCCGGCGCGTTGTGTCGGTTTTACTATCTTATGCTTGGTTGCAGGGTCGAGCTTGAACTATATCATTCCAAACCCTGAACAGGTATTTGTGTATGTATATAGTGCAAGCGTCTTGCCAGGAATGGTGCCTTGGCTAGTGATCTTGACCAGCCAGCTACGTTTTCGTAAGCAGAACCAGCAGCAGATGGCAGGGCATACGTTTAAATCGATTCTGTTTCCATGGGTGAACTACGCCACGCTGCTGTTTTTAGCCTGTGTGCTGGTGGGGATGGCGATTAACCCAGAAACGCGTTTGTCACTGATTGTAGGGGCTATCTTTTTATTGACGGTTTCCGGGCTTTATTTTGTGATCCGCAGCTTTAGTCGCCATGATAAAAGCCCATCGTAAAAATATTTTGTGGGTAAAATTTCATCTAATAGACGAGAAAGAGGGAAAAAATGCTCTCTTTCTCGACGAAATGGATAAAAGGCAAGCAATCGATAATTTTATTGAAAAAAGGACTAGACAGCAGGGGGATAAATCCGTACTATCCTCTCCCGCAACGGCGTTAAGCGCCCGTAGCTCAGCTGGATAGAGCGCTGCCCTCCGGAGGCAGAGGTCTCAGGTTCGAATCCTGTCGGGCGCACCATCAAAAGGTGACAAGCTACGGTGGCAAAATAAAGTTGTATGTAGTAGTATGACAACACTTTGAAATAAGTGAAGTTATGGTGGCTATAGCTCAGTTGGTAGAGCCCTGGATTGTGATTCCAGTTGTCGTGGGTTCGAGTCCCATTAGCCACCCCATTTTTTTTGTGACATTGCGAGGGTGGCGGAATTGGTAGACGCGCTAGCTTCAGGTGTTAGTGTCCTATGGACGTGGGGGTTCAAGTCCCCCCTTTCGCACCACGAAAAAAATGATATCGAGTTACTGCCTTAAGCAGTTAAATTTCGGCGAGTAGCGCAGCTTGGTAGCGCAACTGGTTTGGGACCAGTGGGTCGGAGGTTCGAATCCTCTCTCGCCGACCAATTTAAAGAACCCCGCTCAATCGAGCGGGGTTTTTGCATTTTAAAACCGTAACCATTTCTAACCTGATTATTTTCCTTTCCGTATTCTTATCTTCTTATCTTCTTATCTTTATCCATGAATCTGTTTTTTTATTATCTTTATTCTTAATATCTCAGGCATCGCTTTTAACAAGAATGGTTCTTATCTGAATGTGCTTATAACGTTATGTTTTTTATGAATAAAAATATTTGTCTCAGATCCGATACAAACCCCTATTTCCATGTCGTCAAAAAGAGACATTTTACTGATTGATTTATATGGAGAAATTAATAGGCATTCTAAGCTGTCTCTAAATTGAGACAAAATAGCTGAATCGAACAGAATGGGATTTGGTAAGAGTGAGGTGTTAAAAAATCACAATAAGTAAGAAATAAAAATATCGTTTAGAAGCAGGGGAGTTACGAGGTTAAGAATAGAAAAACGTGCAGCGATATAAAAGTTGGCATGCATTCTGCATTATCTATTATGTAGATGCTCATCCCACTTATTATGACAGCCTAGCTTCATAAACCCAGGGATGACGCAAAGCCGATTATCGGTGCCTATTGTCCAATTTAGATGATCAAGAGCTAATCCTCTTACCATCAGCGAACGGGCGAAACGTTGAGTGAGGCACCATCCGTCTGTAGACCTGATTGTTATTTACACCTGCTTCGGCAGGTGTTTTTTTTTGTATCAATCTTGGGTTGTCATGTTCTTTCCTAACCTGATGAGCATTAGGAAAGAAACGTTATCTTCTCGCTTACGCTTTTTTCTCTTTGCTTAACCACTTGCTGATCCAGCGAGTCACATAGGTATAGGCAATAATAATAAAGGTAATAATAAAGATATCTTTATTCAGATCGGCGGTATTGAAGCCAATGATCGAAATAAAAATAAACGGGGATAAAATCAGAAGTAGCAGGTCAAAAAAGATCTGTAAACGATTTTGGCTCGCTACAATCCAACGCCAGAGAGTTTTCACTACATTCATATCTTTATCCTGAATTCATTCAAAACGAAAATGTATACGATTATTTATACACTATGTGACCCTTTTATAACATAGCAATATGCGGTTTGCCTCGATTCGCTAAAAGTGACGCTCTCAAAGACTATCTTTTTGAGATAAATAGTAAAGATCCAAATCGTAGATATAAAAAACGCCTCGGACTAGGAGGCGTTTTAGATCAAAGCTTAACGAATGAGTTAAAAATTTACGCTTTTGCTCGCTCTTGTTTGAGGGAGTGAGTGAGCGCCTCTTGGCGAATTTTCGCCGCTTCATTCGGTTTGTGTAGCTTGTCATAAGCATCGGCTAACCAAGCTGCATCATAAGCATCAAAACGCTGCGCTAATGCGGCTTTAAAGTAGGTTTCTGCTTTTTCCCATTGGGCATGTTGAAGCGCAAGGATCCCCAATGTGCTATTGAGTAATGGTGTCGCACCAGACTGTTTGACGAGGCTTAACAGAGTTTTTTCAAGCACTTCAGGTTGTTCGCTCTGTAATTTCGGGATCAACAACAATAGACGTTCGTCATATTGCTGCTTCAATCCATCAATAATCATCTTTTCTGCGCTACGCGTATCACCACATTCAATTAAATGTTCGGCTAAGAAAGCTTGTAATGGCACTTCATGGCGAACTTTACGCGGCTGAGCTTTCCACCAATTTTTCAAGCCATCGCTACCACCTTCAGCCATACATTGGTTCATGAGCCCTTTGTACGCTTTGAGTTTTAACGCTTCAAGCTCATCTTCATTATGTAACTGGACTTTTGCCATAATCGGCAGCAGCTCAATGAGTGCTTGGTATGCGCCGGTACCTAAGTAAGCTTGTTCAGCTAAACGTAAAATTTCTGGGTGGCGTGGTGCTTGGTCGAGCAGCTTGTCGATGCCATTACGGGCAGCATGAATTTCGCCTTCCGCCAATTGGATGCGAACACGGCTAATATCCACGGGAAGTTGATCTTTACCTGCGGCTTCAGCAGCCCTATCTAAATATTGATGGGTGCGATAACTATCCCCACGTTGCTGGGCGGCTTCAGCTGCCATCAAGTAGTTAATGACTGGCTGCTGAGAAAAATCAGCATGCTTACTCATTAGTTTCTCGACTTGCTCCAAATCACCTTCGGCTAATTTGAGTAAGGCTTTTTGCGTTTGAGTGTGCGCTTTATGGTATTTATGACCGCTGAGCCAGCCTTTTGTCCGTGAGGTGGTGCTCATAAAGCGGCGGTAGCACCATCCAAGGAATAACAGAACAAATTGCAGTAGGATAAAACACAGCACAAGGCTGGTGACGCTGGTCGTAATATCGTAGCTATCGGTACGAATAAATACATAGCCTTGGTGACCTGCTAATAGAGGACCCAAGATAATGCCCGCAATCAGGACGATAAAGAGAACAAAGACTTTAATCATGATCACCCCTTATGCTCAGGGGCGTTTGCCGCGTCCGTTACAGGAGCTTCGGCGGCAACGTCCGGTTTGTCGGTTTGTGTATCTGATGGAGCCGTCACCTCTTCAGCAGCTTTATCGGCTTCTTTTACTGCCTCAAGCGCGGCATCCTCGGAAACGCCAGTCGGCTCTGGATTTTGAGATAATAAATTGCGCACTCGCGTTTGCATCACTTTTTCCAGCTTGGCTTGGCTTTCTAAAGTTTCAGGCATATCGGCATCAATCGGTTGATTAATTAAATCATCGAGTTCCGTCAAAAAGGCTTTAGTGGCTGGTGCGTCCACATCAAAGTAAGCGCGTACCCACGTGGAAGCTTGCTCAAGGGACTGTTTATATGTCTCTTCTTGATAACGTGGTACAGCTTGAGCCGCAATGAGCAATTGGGAGCGAATATTTTCACGTAGATAAATATCTTGGTTTGGTGCTAGCAATGGAGCTTCGGAGCCATCACGAGCGCGTACGGTGATAAAATCGCTCGTGAAACTTTTCCAGCTGCGCGCGAGGTTATCTTTCCAGTCTGCAATATCGTCGCTGACATTGGTGCCAGTATCTTCCGGTGCGTCGCCATTATTTAAATCGGCGAGGCGTAAGTTATCGACATCATTACTGAGCTGATTCAAACGTAAAATAATGCCGTCATAGTCAATTTGGTTGATGGCAGCTAGCTTGTTCATATCATTGGCGATAGCTTTACGAATATCCAGCAAACTTGGGTCATTCATTTCCGCTAAACTGGTGTCTGCGCTTTTGAGCAGAACGGCAGCGGTAACTGGATCATGGTCATTCCATAATTTGCGACCCGCCATTTTCACCATAAAATCAGCTTGGGCAATCAACCAGTTTTTTACGTCCGAGCTGGAAAGTGCGGTGACGTGAGCTTGTAATTCTTGCATGCGACGATTGAGTTGATCTTCATAATCACGCGCATGGTTTTTCAGCTCTGTGTTGGTTGCGATGAGCGCATCCACACGTTGTCTATCGGCATTTTGTTGTTCAACTAATTCACTGACTTGCTGTTTCAGTTGGTTATTATCATGAACCAATTGCGCATTACTTTGCTGAGTAAAGTAGTACATCCCGCCGCCCATGACGACGATAATGGCGATAGCGATCGCACTGACTGCAAGACCAGGGCGTTTCTGTTTGGATGAAGGCGTCGGCTGACGAGTCTCTTTTTTCTCTGTCACAGCTTCATCATTAACAGTGTCGGTAATTTTGTCTTGTTCCGTCATAAATTAGCATCCCATATCGGTTGAAATTAATGCTTCAAGTAAAGCGTGATTATCTGCGCTAGTTGCCACACAGACCCGACGCCACCCACTTTGGCGGGCTTTTTCTGCGATTCGTTCGCTGACAACCAGTAGCCGGCGGGAATACCACCATTGTTGCATATCTTCAGCAATCAAATCGTTAAGTAGGGTCAACATTTCACCGCTTGTAACCACAATATCGGTGATATCCGTGTTAAACCAAGTTTGGTTAAACTCAGTTTTATCATAGTGTACAGGTCGCCTTGCGTAGCATTCGCAGTAATCAACATCTGCACCTCGAGCGCGTAATGTTGAGGCAAGGAGTTCACGACCGCCATTACCTCGAAGGAGTAAGGCACGTTTCCCCACTAAATTTTGCAGGTTAGGGTGGGTGAGTAACACCTCGCTGGTTTCTCCTGCTTCAGCCCAACGGATAGTTTGCCCAGTTAGTTGCTGAAAATAGTGACCTGTAGATTGTCCTATACCATAGTAGGATAACTTATCTGACCAGTCTCGTCCTGCTTGTTCCAATGCTAAATTTGCATACCAGACGGCATTTTTGGATAAAAGAAAGACAAGGTCGTTTTCCGATAATCCATCTAAGCGAGAAGACAAAGTATTGAGCTGTGAACCCGCTTCAATCGTAATTAAGGGAGCCGGGTAAGCCTGCCCCCCAGTAGCATTAATGGCTGTTATCAACGCGGAGCCTGATGGCTCTGGGCGAGTAACAAGGACCCTCATGCTGGTGCATTGCCTTTATAGACTTCCGCGAGAATTTCACGGGCGCCATTATCAAGTAACTCTTCTGCGAGAGAAATACCAGCTTGGATTGCGTCGGTAGGCGCGATTAAGCGTTCTCCACGAATGACTTGGCTGCCATCTGGGGCACCGACGAGCGCACGTAACCAGATTTTATTCCCTTGCCAAATAGCATAGCTCCCAATAGGCACTTGGCAACCACCTTCAAGGCGCATATTCATGGCGCGTTCAGCAAGGACACACACGGAGGTTTCATCGTGATTCAATGCTGCGAGTAAGTCACGGGTGCGTTGATCATCTAAGCGGCACTCAATACCTACGGCGCCTTGTCCAACGGCAGGTAAAGATTGCTCTGGTTCTAGTGCAGCTTTGATACGCTCATCAAGTTTTAAACGTTTTAGACCTGCCACCGCAAGGATAATGGCATCGTATTCGCCGTTGTCGAGCTTAGACAGGCGGGTGCCGACGTTGCCGCGTAGGTCACGGATAACTAAATCTGGACGTAATTCTCGTAACTGGCACTGACGGCGTAAGCTGGATGTACCGACGATGCTGCCCGCTGGGAGTGCATCAATATTGGCATAATGGTTAGAAACGAACGCATCTCGTGGGTCTTCTCGCTCACAAATGGTGACCAAGCCTAACCCTTCAGGGAACTCTACAGGTACGTCCTTCATTGAGTGAACGGCAATATCTGCGCGACCTTCAAGTAACGCCAGCTCTAATTCTTTGACGAATAAACCTTTTCCACCGACTTTCGCTAATGGGGTATCTAAAATAATGTCCCCTTTGGTAACCATTGGGACTAACTCTACTTGTAAGCCGGGATGTCGTTGCTCTAATTCTGCTTTTACGAAATAAGCTTGCCATAGCGCTAGAGGGCTTTTACGCGTTGCGATACGCACGATATTTGTTGATGTCATTTCACTGTTTTCTCAGGCGAATATCGCCGCAGATTAACCATACAATTGGCGTTAGTTTTAACATGTTAGCGGTAATTTTTCCAGTTGGTCGCAGAATGAGCGATATAAGAAGAATGAACGGATGAGATGTATCAAGTGAAGTTCGCTTTTTTACATCTTTTTTGTGAGTCTCTTGGAAAAAAATGACTTAAAAGAGGATCTAGATAACAAATTTCTTTAGCTATTCGTGCTTTTTTAGAATTGCAGTGGGTGATATTTTGAAGGAATTTTGTTGAAGCGTGTAAGCGCAGAGCCTGCCAGCACTGGGCTGAATTTAGAGTAAGGCCGCTTTTTTGTTATACAACCCATGATGGTGATATTATTCCATTGAAAAACAAGGGATATTTCTGCAATGCAAAAATAAAAAGTCTTTTTATACAATATGTTGAAAAATAATTTGTACTAAAAATAGACGGGAAAAATTATGTGATCTACTTTACCCTTTTACTCCAAGGTGTTAAATTGATCACGTTTCCGACAATCCCTTTGAAAAGTAATTTAAGTTTTTCTCTATCTGTTGGGTGCTGGGAAAATTCCCCAGGTTTGTCATTACATTCTTTCAGTCAGGCGTAACCTTTGTACCTCTATATTGAAACTTTAAAGCAAAGACTTGATGCGATAAACCAATTACGGTTGGAACGCGCGACGGCTTCTATGAGTGAAACCTTTTCGAAGGTTTACAGCTTGTTGCCGGTCTTGTTTCATTATCATCATCCAATGATGCCGGGTTATATTGAAGGCAACGTCCCTCATGGCGTCTGTTTCTTCTCGCCAGATGCAGAACAACTCAAATGGTTACAACCTTTCGAACGCTTCTTATCCACAAACAACCAAGCTAATGGTGAATTGCCAATTACAGGCATTTACTCGATGGGTAGTACCTCTTCTGTGGGGCAAAGTCACTGCTCTGATATTGATGTGTGGGTTTGTCATCCTTCTTGGTTAGATAACGAAGAAAAACGATCTTTACAGAAAAAATGTACGTTAATTGAACAGTGGGCAGCCTCGCTGGGCATTGATGTCACTGTCTTTTTAATCGATGAAAATCGTTTTCGCCATAATGCAAGCGGGCATCTTGGTGGTGAAGATTGTGGCTCCACACAACATATTTTATTGCTGGATGAATTTTATCGTACAGCGGTGCGTATGGCTGGGAAACGTCTGTTATGGACAATGGTGCCTGTTGAAGAGGAGCAACACTATGACGAATATGTCATGGGGCTGTACGCTCAAGGGGTACTAACACCAAACGAATGGCTGGATTTAGGCGGCCTCGGTGAATTGTCAGCCGCGGAATACTTTGGTGCCAGTTTGTGGCAGCTATATAAAAGTGTCGATTCTCCGTATAAAGCGGTGTTGAAAAGTATTTTACTGGAGTCCTACTCTTGGGATTATCCGCACGGTAAATTGTTAGCATTGGAGTTTAAACGCCATTTACATGCCGGTGAAATCGTCTGTTATGGATTGGATTCATATTGCCTCATGTTGGAGCGCGTAACTCGTTATCTGACTGAAATTAATGATTCCACGCGTTTGGATTTAATTCGTCGCTGCTTCTATCTAAAAGTCTGTGAAAAGCTTTCTGAAGATGAAGATGACCAATGTTCCGGTTGGCGTCGTGATGTACTGTCCCAGTTAGTGGAGTCGTGGGGATGGAGCGCCGAGCGTCTGGCTGTGTTAGATACGCGTAGCCAGTGGAAAATTGAGCGTGTGCGTGAAGCGCATAATGAGCTGCTCGATACGATGATGCAAAGTTACCGTAACTTAATTCGATTTGCCCGTCGTAATAATTTAAGTGTTAGTGCTAGCCCGCAAGATATTGGGGTATTAACCCGTAAGTTATATGCCGCGTTTGAAGCGCTACCTGGTAAAGTGACATTAGTAAATCCACAAATTTCACCGGATCTTAGCGAAGAGCACCTGACATTTATTTATGTGCCTGAAGGGCGTGCCAATCGTAGCGGCTGGTATCTGTATAACCAAGCGCCGCAAATCGACACGATTATCGGTCATCAACCTTTAGAATATAACCGCTATCTGAATAAGCTGGTGGCGTGGGCCTATTTTAATGGGTTACTGACTGAAAATACGCAAGTTCATATGCATCATGGCAAATCCCAATGCGATGAGCGTAAGTTATTGGAATTAATGCATGATGTATCGAGCCATTTCCCAATAAGATTGCCAGCTCCAACCCCTAAAGCACTGTATAGCCCGTGTGAAATCCGCCACTTAGCCATCATCGTTAACTTAGAAAAAGATCCGACACAGGTCTATTCTGAGCAGGTGGTACATGTGGATTTCAGAAAACTGGATATTTTCAGTTTTGGTGAATCTCAGCAATGTTTGATAAGCAGCATCGATCTTCTGTATCGCAATTCATGGAATGAAGTTCGTACCCTGCATTTCAGCGGCGAGCAGTGCATGTTAGAAGCGCTAAAAACCATCCTCGGTAAAATGCACCAAGACGCGGCTCCGCCTGAAGCAGTTGAAGTATTCTGTTATAGCGAACATTTACGTGGGCTTATTCGTACTCGTGTACAGCAGCTAGTGTCCGAATGCATTGAATTGCGCTTATCCAGCAATCGTCATGAACCTGGTCGCTTTAAGGCATTACGCATTGCAGGGCAAACATGGGGTCTGTTCTTTGAGCGTTTAAACGTCTCTGTACAAAAACTCGAAAATGCTGTTGAGTTTTACGGTGCAATCTCCCATAACAAGTTGCATGGTTGGCCGGTAAAATTACAAGCGAAAGGGGATAATCATCTTCCTGCAGTTGTGGATGGCTATGCCAGCGAAGGAATTGTGCAGTTTTTCTTTGAAAATACGCCAGATAATACAGGGTTTAATATCTACGTATTGGATGAAGCTAATCGCGTGGAAATATACTCTCATTGTGAGGGTTCCAAAGAAGAGCTAGTGCGCGATGTTAGCAAATTCTACTCTTCCTCCCATGACCGCTTTACCTACGGTGCAAACTTTATCAATTTCAATTTGCCACAGTTTTATCAAATTGTGGAAGAAGAAGGCAAAAAGCAAGTTATTGTCTTCTCTGACGCCTCTTGGTCATTTACTGAAGAAGAAGAGGATGATGAATATCCCTCAGCACCTCAGTTAAGCCAATCTGAGCAGCTAGAGCACTCTAAACAGCACGCTCAATATTATTGATTTTATTAAGATAAAAAATAGGCAGAGTAAATTATAGACTCCGCCTATGATTTTTTGTGTGCGTATTTAGAACGAGAATGGGAAGTGGCTTTGGAAGGTAATTGCATTGCCCAGCATGGACAAAAACTCTTGACCTGAACGGTCGCAAATCCATTTTCCATCTTTATAATCATAATGATAGCCACCTTGTTTGGTTGCTAACCAGATTTGGTGGAAGGCTTCTTGTTTGTTGATGATGATTTTGCTGCCATCTTCAAAGCTTAAGGTCATGACGCCGCCATTAATTTCACTATCAATATCCGCATCGCCATCGTAATTATCTAAATGCTCTTCAATCGAGCTGAGCAATTGCTCTGCTAACTGATGAAATTCGCTATCGTTCATGATGTATTTCCTGTTTATACTTTTATTTAGGCGAAATTATAGGGTTGAATGTGTTCAGGGGTCAAACGGCGCACATCTTACTTGTGAGATGCCATTTGAATTATTTAACGTATATAATATTAATATGTTTGATAAACAGGCGTGATTTGAAAAGCGACACCTGTTACTGTGTGAAATATCAGATTGCAAAATTTAGTCTTACAGGCGAAACATCATAATGAAAAAAAGTTTATTTGGACTTAGTGCACTTCTCGTTTTATTCACCCTTTCTGGCTGTGGCTTAAAAGGGCCGTTGTATTTTCCGCCTGAAGACAATGCAGCGGCGCCTGCTAAATCTGACGTGCAACCTAAAGCTCCAAGCAGCTCGAACCAAGAGCCTGCTGCGACCAAACAGTAAGCCTCTGTTATGGAACGTGAATTGCAGTTCTCAAAAATGCATGGCTTAGGCAATGATTTTATGGTGGTGGATGGCGTCACACAGAATGTCTATTTTTCACCTGAACTGATTTGTCGTTTAGCGGATAGGCATACTGGCGTCGGTTTTGATCAGCTTTTACTGGTCGAAGCCCCTTATGATCCTGATCTCGATTTCCATTACCGTATTTTTAACGCAGATGGCAGTGAAGTTGCACAATGTGGCAACGGAGCGCGCTGTTTTGCACGTTTTGTCCGTTTAAAAGGTCTGACAAACAAACAAAAAATTAAAGTGAGCACTCAGTCTGGGCGAATGACTCTCACAATTAATGAAAATGATGATGTTTGTGTGAATATGGGCGAGCCTGATTTTGAGCCGCAAAACGTCCCTTTTCGTGCCGTGAAAGCGGAAAAAACCTATATTATTCGAGCACAAGAACGTACAGTGTTTGCGGGTGTTGTCTCGATGGGAAATCCACACTGTGTGGTGCAAGTGGACAGTGTCCAAACTGCAGAGGTAGAAGTGTTGGGTCCTGCATTGGAAAGCCACGAACGCTTCCCTGAACGTGCCAACATCGGTTTTATGGAGATTGTCAGCGCAGACTATATTCGCCTACGTGTTTATGAACGTGGTGCGGGGGAAACCCAAGCATGCGGTAGCGGTGCATGCGCCGCAGTTGCCGTGGGTATAGGACAGGGATTATTAGCTAGCCGTGTTCGTGTCGATTTGCCGGGCGGTTCCCTCGATATTAGTTGGGAAGGTCCCGGATCACCGCTGTATATGACAGGTCCTGCGACCCATGTTTATGATGGAGTGATCCAAATTTAATCTTGATTGAGTGGAAAGAGGGGAATAATGGATAAGCCTGAACAAGTGCCGGAGATTGCTCAGTTAATTGATGAGCAAGATGTGGTGCAATATTTAAAACAGAACCCTTATTTCTTTATTCGCAATGCGTCTCTTGCTGAACATATCAAGGTTCCTCATGCCGTTCAGGAGGCTATCTCGCTTCCTGAATTGGTGATGAGCCGTCAACGTCAAAAAATCAAAAATCTCGAGCAGGATATCCGCTTTATGGTGGAACAAGCCCACGAAAATGGACTACTGTTCGATGAGCTTCTTTATCTCGTCATTGAAATGTCTTCCGCAAATAGTTTGCGGGAGATGCTGTTTGTGTTGAATCGCTGGGCTAAAAAACTCGGGTTATCAGGGGCTTCTGTACGCCTATTTAGTGATAGCTGGCGATTATCTGCGCCATTGGATGCCTACGAATTGGTGCTCCCACGCCGCGTTTTTGAACCCGTACGTATTCAGCGTTTTGGGGATAACCTCAATTATCTTGGGCGGCTAAATGGCCCTGAGTTGCAGCTTTTACTTCCTGATGCTCAAAATGTAGGTTCAGTAGCGATTTCGTTGTTTGGGCATCATGGGGAATCCGGCATGGTGATATTTACCAGTCGTGACCGTGAGCACTATCAACAGGGTATGGGTACAGTAATGCTGGAAAAAGTGGCTCAAATTCTACCGAGGTTATTATGTCAATGGATAGAGCGTCTGTAGACATTCAGCCCGAAGGGCTGATGATTCAAGTGGAAGCCTTTTTGCGTTACCTCCGTGTTGAACGCCGATTGAGTCCAGTCACGATAACGAATTATCGTCGCCAATTAGGTGCAGTTTGCCAAATTTTAGGTGAACTGAAAGTGAGCCAATGGCAGCAGTTGGATATGACGATAGGGCGCAATATTGCCGCGAAGAGCCGTCGAACAGGCTTGCAAGCAGCGAGCATGGCATTAAGGCTTTCCGCACTACGTAGTTTTTGTGATTGGATGGTGCAGCAAGGCGAGCTACCGGCAAACCCAGTTAAAACTATTCATGCCCCTAAAGCGAAAAAACGTCTACCGAAAAATATGGATGTGGACGAAGTTTCTCAACTGTTGAATATGGACAGTGGCGACCCGCTCGTGGTGCGAGACAGAACCATGCTGGAAGTGATGTATGGCGCGGGATTGCGTCTCTCTGAGCTGGTTGGTTTGGATGTGAAGCACCTTGACCTCAATTTAGGTGAGGTTTGGGTGATGGGGAAAGGCAGCAAGGAACGCAAAATTCCTCTAGGGAAAACGGCAGTGAGTTGGCTAAAACGCTGGCTTGAAATGCGTGAATTGTACGAGCCTGTCGATGGTGCGGTATTTATTTCCACGAAAAGTGGTAAGCGTATCTCGAATCGCAATGTGCAAAAGCGGTTTGAGCAGTGGGGTATTAAACAAGCGGTAAATAGCCATATAAATCCCCATAAATTACGTCACTCTTTTGCAACTCATATTCTCGAATCAAGTGGTAATTTACGTGGGGTACAAGAGTTATTAGGTCATGCTAATCTCTCTACCACCCAAATCTATACCCATCTTGATTTCCAACATCTCGCTAATGTTTATGATGTGGCACATCCGCGAGCGAAGAGGGAGAAATCTTAATGCATTTTTACCGTCCGTTATCACCCATCAAAGCGATGACATTTGATTTGGATGATACGTTGTACGACAACCATCCCGTGATTGATAAAACGGAGGAAGAAGTTTTACGGTTTATTCGTGAATATGACCCGCGTTTTCATCATTTTACGAACGATGACATTTATGCTTTTCGCTATCTTGTGGAAGAACAAGAGCCAGATATTCGCCATGATATTACCCGCTGGCGCTGGCTATCGTCGAAAATGATGCTGTGCCACTATGGTTATAATAAAGAGGATGCCCTCAAAGGTGCGGACGATATTATGGCGCACTTCACCTACTGGCGTAATCAAATTCATGTCCCGCAATCCACTCATGAAACGCTAGCAAAATTAGCCGAAAAATTACCGCTGGTGGCGATTACGAATGGTAACGCCGAGCCGCAAGCGTGTGGGCTAGGGCAATATTTTCAGTTTGTATTAAAAGCGGGGCCGGATGGGCGCTCTAAGCCATGCTGCGATATGTATCACCTTGCCTCTACGCGTTTGAATATCGAGCCAGGCGCTATTTTACATGTTGGAGATAATCTGCTGACCGACGTAGAAGGGGCGATTAATAGCGGTATGCAAGCCTGCTGGTTCAACGTGGATCATATGACGTTAATGGATGAGAAAGAGGGGCGTATATTGCCTCATGTGGAAATTTGTCGGTTGGATTCTCTCCTGTCATTGGTATAATCCTTTCTCTGTATAAAAACACAGTGGTGGTAGCCACTGTTAAACCATTTCCAAACCAATCAGGTTTGAAATGGTTGTTTAGGTTTATGAAAATAAACGAGGAAAATCAATTTATTGATTTTCGCCTGATAACACAAAGAGGGAAAAACCACGCTTTTCTCCCTCTTTGTCAGTAACCTCACAGTGGTGGTAGCCACTGTCTTGCTTTGATGGTAACTATGGACGTCTCATATCTGCTCGAAGGTCTTAATGACAAACAGCGCGAAGCGGTTGCAGCCCCGCGCACTAATTTACTGGTACTTGCAGGTGCAGGTAGCGGTAAAACCCGTGTGTTGGTTCATCGCATTGCATGGCTTATGTCGGTGGAGAATGCCTCCCCATTTTCGATTATGGCCGTGACGTTTACCAACAAAGCTGCCGCAGAAATGCGTCATCGTATCAATCAGTTGGTGGGGACTAGTGAAGGCGGCATGTGGATCGGTACTTTCCACGGTCTCGCACACCGTTTACTTCGCCAGCATTACTTGGATGCGAATCTGCCGCAAGATTTCCAAATTCTAGACAGTGATGACCAGTACCGTTTGATTCGTCGTCTGCTTAAAGCCATGAATCTTGATGAGAAGCAGTGGCCGCCTCGTCAGGGAATGTGGTACATCAACGGTAAAAAAGATGAAGGGCTGCGTCCCCAGCATGTTGAAAGCTATGGTAATCCAGTCGAAGCGACATGGCTGAAAGTGTATCAAGCCTATCAAGAAGCTTGTGACCGTGCAGGGCTGGTGGATTTTGCCGAATTACTGCTACGTGCACATGAGTTATGGCTGAATAAGCCCCATGTTTTACAGCATTATCGCGAGCGCTTTACCAATATTTTGGTGGATGAGTTCCAAGATACCAACAGCATTCAATATGCGTGGATCCGTGTGTTAGCGGGTGAGACTGGCAAAGTGATGATTGTCGGCGATGATGACCAGTCAATCTATGGCTGGCGTGGCGCTCAAGTTGAAAATATTCAGCGTTTCTTGAATGATTTTCCCGGTGCAGAAACTATCCGACTCGAGCAAAACTACCGTTCGACCAATAATATTTTGAAAGCGGCAAATACGCTTATCGCCAATAACAGCGACCGTCTCGGTAAGAATTTATGGACGGAGGGCGGTGATGGTGAGCCGATTTCCCTTTATTGCGCCTTTAATGAGCTTGATGAAGCTCGCTATGTGGTTGGGCGCATTAAACAGTGGCATGAAAACGGGGGAGCGCTACAAGATTGTGCCATTCTTTACCGTAGTAACGCACAATCCCGTGTGATGGAAGAAGCGTTAATTCAAGGGGCGATGGCATACCGTATTTATGGCGGTCAGCGCTTCTTTGAACGCCAAGAGATCAAAGACGCATTATCCTACCTTCGATTAATTGCTAACCGTAACGACGATGCCTCTTTTGAGCGTGTGGTCAACACTCCAACACGAGGCATTGGTGAGCGAACGCTGGATACCGTTCGCCAAACTGCTCGGGATCAGCAACTGACATTATGGGAAAGTTGTGAGTACTTACTTCGCGAGCAAGTCCTGGGAGGAAGAGCGGCAAGCTCCATCGAGCGTTTCTTAGAGTTAATCGACGCATTAGCGAAAGAAACCCAAGAGATGCCACTGCATGTGCAAGCTGACCGCGTGATTAATGACTCTGGTTTGCGTGCGATGTATGAGCAGGAAAAAGGTGAAAAAGCCCAAGCGCGAATTGAAAACTTGGAAGAGTTAGTTAACGCAACCCGCGATTTTAGCTATCAAGATGAAGACCAAGATTTGATGCCATTGCAGGCATTTTTATCTCATGCGGCATTGGAGTCTGGGGACGGTCAAGCGGATGCCAGCCAAGATGCGGTGCAATTGATGACGCTACACTCAGCGAAAGGGCTGGAATTCCCTGTCGTGTTTATGGTTGGCGTGGAAGAAGGCATGTTCCCAAGCCAAATGTCGATGGATGAAAGTGGGCGCTTAGAAGAGGAGCGCCGTCTTGCCTATGTGGGTATCACCCGTGCTATGGTGAAATTGACAATCACTTATGCCGAGAGTCGCCGCCTATATGGCAAGGAAGTTTACCATCGCCCATCCCGCTTTATTGGTGAGCTACCGACGGAGTGTGTGGAAGAAGTTCGATTAAGAGCCACGGTTTCACGGCCAGTCAGCCATCAACGTCTTGGCACTCCGATTAGCCAAAATGATTCTGGCTATGCGTTAGGGCAGAGAGTGATGCACCCTAAATTCGGCGAAGGCACCATTATTAATCTCGAAGGTAGTGGTGAACATTGCCGCTTGCAAATTGCTTTTCAAGGGCAAGGGATTAAATGGCTAGTGGCGTCTTACGCGCGGTTAGAGAATTTATAGTCAATTATAGAGAATGGAAATATTATTAGATTTAAGCTTCTATTCTCTTTATCTATATAAATAATAAATTATTAATTAGTTTCAGTTCTATTTATCATCATAATCTCTGAGTTATTTGATTTGTTAAATTAAGGATGATTGTATGGTTTATAAAACTGTTTATGTTGATTTTGATATTAATGATAAAAAGTATAAGGAAATAGAGAGGAAAATTGGTTATGTAGAAAGGCAAATAGATAGATTAAAAAAAGATGCATCTGATTTTTATGAGATAGTCGAGAGGGAAGGTGGAGCGGAACGTTTATCTCAATATAATGAATTAATGGTGACTATTCATCGTTATGAAATGTTCTTAGTTCAAATGAAAGAATATCATAATGATGATAAAAAATATATTTCTGAAAATTTAGTATTGGAGTTTAATAGTAAAGAAGAATTTAATCAGCGATTTAAAAGATTAGAAAAAGAGAATAATAAGATTCAGATTGAAATGCTAGAGAGTAATTCTATTAAATTTAAAAATAAATATTTACCCTCTGAAATTGGATTTAATATAAAGAAACAGTCATTTAATGATGAAAAGGCGTTAACTATTAGGATTGACAACCATATACGACAAACTAATTATGCTATTCAGGAGGTAAGAAGCCTTTCTTTTGCTAGGATGTACGATTACAACAATGCACTTGGAAATGAAAATTATTCTATGCATGACGGGAAAGTATATATTTTATCTTCTCGTGAAAGCCGTATAAGAGATCAAATGTCAGCGTTTTCAAGTAATGAAATGAGCGTTATGGGTGAATATCAGCAAGGTATGCCACAAACCCCAGTGAACCACATAGTAAAGGGTATTGACAATATAGGAATGTAAGCTTAGCCATCGAGATTATTTGGTGCTTAATGGCAGTTAAGCACCATTTTTGTTATAGCGCGGTAATTTTGGGGGAATGGAAATAGAGTTTTATTTGAAAAATAAGGATATTTTTAGTTTTTTCTTTGATTCATCGATTGAATCATTAAGATTTACGTTTTTTATTTTAATTTTTTCCGATAATCAAGTATAAAATCTCACCTAATAACCACTCTTAGATTCATCATGTCTATCAATCAACTTATTGATTCACTTTCCACACAAGGTTGGTATGTGTGGAACGATTTTCTGAATCTGTCAGAAATTCAGGCTATTAAAAGTTGTATCCCCGATACGCTACAAGACGCGCGTATTGGCTATCAAAATACATTACAAGACAACAAAAACATCCGTGGCGACCAAACGGTGTGGCTTGAACCTGAAATGGGGGCGCCAGTCGTACATTATCTAGATAAAATGGAAAACTTGCGTCAGGAACTTAACTGTCAGTTATTTCTTGGATTGCGGGATTTTGAAACCCATTTCTGTCGTTATCCTAATGGTGGATTCTATAAAAAGCATGTGGATAACTTCCGTGGGCAAGGACGCCGTAAAATCACCACTGTGCTATATATGAATGAATCATGGCAGCAGGGTGATGGTGGTGAAATTGTGATGTATGACATGCAAGATAACGAGCTATTTACCTTGGAGCCGCTAGCGGGCCGAATGGTATTTTTTATGTCTGAAGATTTTCCCCATGAAGTTCTACCTACCCAAAAAAAGCGTGAAAGTATTGCCGGTTGGTTCCTGACCGAAAAAATACTGTAACCCTTTCTCGTCTATGCCGCCTCTGCAAAGGGGCGGGCTGTAAACTAATCACCTTAATAATAAAACTAAAAGTTGTATATAAACTATGAGTTTGTTTTTTTTAATTATTCCCTTTATTTTAAATTTATTATCTTGAGCGGCATAAAGATAATAAATATTTGTTAATTTAAATATAAATAAAGGATGAATTATATGATTAAGTTAAAAAATGAATTTGCCAAATTTAAATTAGACTTCGAAGAATACAAACAATCTTTTAAAAAATACGAAGAAAACCATAAAAAGTATCTGAGTGAATTGGAAAGGCTGACTGATAGATATGGTGAAATTTTGACGAGAGATAGAAAACCTACAAATAGATATATTTCACAAGCGCAAAGAGATATTCGCATTAACCAAAAAAGATATTCTAGCTATGAGGCTGCAATAATAAAAATTGATAACTATATGGATAGTTTAGAATACGGTGATAATTTAGATGATGCCGTGAATTTTATTAATAAATTGCAATCCATTATAGATTCACTTCCTCAGAAACCGGCTGCTTTTCCTAAGATGGATTTATCGTCAACCCCACTTATTCAGCACGCAGTATTGTCGCTTTATAATAATAACTTAGGAATGGACAAGAAATTTTATAATTTAAATGGTCAATATCTTCAACTCAGTGAGGTTGCAAATGAGACATTAACAAGAATGAATGAGCCGCAAATTTCGATCTGTTTTGGTGGCGATGAAATTGAATCGGTGATGATTGAGCAAATGGCTATATTAAGTTCAAAAGACGGTAGCCCAGTTAATAACAATCTGTTGAATGCATTTGAGCCAAGCACCATTTATGGTGGCTGTGAAATTTATCTTGGTACTCAATATTGCTACTAGGAAGTAAATTGGGAAGCCACCGACTTACGGTGGCTCCCCATAACTTAATTAACTCGTTTAAACTCTTTTCCAGCAAACATTAATGACGCATTGCCCCGCTCAATTTGATAATGAGAAAGATGGCGCTGCTTATCTAAGGAATTCAGTTGCTGAGATTGAAACTCACTGAGCTTCCAATGGATTAGCTCTTTCGCCAGTTTCTTATTTGCATGCTGGCTGCGCTCCGATTGGACTTTCACACTGATCCCCGTTGCGACATGCTTGGCTCGTACCGCGGAACAGGTTTTATTCACATGCTGACCTCCGGCACCTTGAGATTTTGTGAATTCATATTCGATTTCACTCTCCTCTAGGGGCTGAATAGGCGCAAATGTGATTATGCTAATAAACCAGTTTTTGCGTTTATGGCGTGGTCGCAGAGGGCTTTGGCATTGCCATTGAACGGTTCCACTCCACGCGTTGACCAGCTGTTCGCTCTGTTTCCCCTCTAAGGAGACTAACACTGACTTTAGTCCCTGCTTGGATGGAAAAGACTCCAACACATCAACTTGAACATCTAACAAAGCGGCTTCTTTTAAAAAACAAGAAAACGCTTTTTCCACGGCGATACAGCACTCATCGGGTCCTTGAGCTGAGGAAAACTGTAATAATGTCATTAACAATCTCCGCTCGTTTTATAGGTGATCACGGGCGCTAAGCGGGCAATAACCTGAATAATGCCGACCTCAACCATGCTTTCGATAACGGTATCAATGGATTTATAGGACTGCGGTGCTTCTTCATAAATCAATTGTTTGTTTGCACAAATAACTCGGCTGCCTAAAGTGGTTCGGGATAGCTGTAATGGCGTATATTTATGTGATAAACGACCTTTGCATTCCGTTCTCATCCACTTGCGTCCAGCGCCATGAGCGAGGGAATTTAAGCTCAAATCACTGGCAACTGGCGCCACTAAATAGCTGTAGTCACCGCGAGAGCCAGGGATCACCACGAAACCTCTATCGGATGGGGTCGCACCTTTGCGATGTAGCCAACCGTCAATGCCATCAATACGGCTTGGCTCAACAAGATTATGATTGAGGTCGAAACGCTGCTCCCCCAAAGCTTTAACTTGCTGCATCATGCGCAGCCCAATCAATTGGCGGTTGATCTGTGCAAACTGTAGCGCGTCTTGGTGTGCTTTGAGGTAAGTCTTGGCATCATCGGATTGTTCATCCAGCCCATTATGGCTATGTTGCTCAACATGCTGGCGTAGAATAGATTGCCCTAAACCACGCGATCCACTGTGCACGAGTAATAACAATTTTTGTTTATCAAGACCGCTTTGCTCAAACAATTCTTGGTTTATGATTTTATCGACGGATTGAAACTCCGCGAAATGGTTACCGCCACCAATAGAACTGAGCGAAGTCATAAAATCATGGGATTTCATCGACTCAGGAACGTGTTCATTTAGCCACTCTAATGGCGCATGATCCGTCATTTCAGACAGCTGTTTTTCCAGCTTATCCAAGTTAACTTTGGCGCGCTTAATATCAGTTTGAAACAGGCTCATGCCACAGCCAATATCATTGCCAACCAACGCCGGATAGAAGCGTTTAGCTGAGAAATATGCTGCACCAATTGGGTAGCCACGTCCTGGGTGTAAGTCAGGCATGCCGACCACAGAAACCATGTCGGGTAAATTAGCGGTTGTTTGTAATTGCTGGATTGCTTTACTTTCAATCCATGTAGATTCTGTCGCGATATAACTAACGTGTTCACCGACAGAATGAAGGGTATTGCCCATAAGCTATTAACTCATTTTTAATGTGAAAAATAAGGTGATTAGCAGGCAAGTTTTGAGAAGATAGCTGAACTAACGTTTAAAACGATTTATAACGCCTAAGGTTATTTTTAACGTTTAAGACTATTTCTGTGGTTGCCCGCAAAGAGTTTGATTAGTTGTTGTCATGATGAACCTCCTTGCAGTGAATTGATTGAATGAATGAAAACGCGGCGGATATTAACGGGAACTTTTTTCTTTTGCAAGAGGAGAAAGAAAAAAAGTGTAAAATTAATCTTTATCCTAAAATTAATTCCTTTATAAATAAATGTTTCATTCTTTAACTTTATGGCTTTAATTTTTTATATGAATATTTTCGTTGATTTCTTTTCAGGTTTTGAATTAGCTCCTAAAATAAGTTTAAATTCACATTGTCTATTGATAATTTGAAAATTAATCAATAGTATCGATTAAGTAGGGTTGCAATGCTTAATTTTTTATATTTCTCAATAGCTATTGATGTATTAATAATGATTTATTTTCAAACTGTGAATGATTGTTGTTAATTTAATTGATCTATATTATTAATCTTAATGATAATAGCTAAATGGATATTTTATCTAGTTTGTACTCTCTAATCAGATGGTTTTTTAATAAAAGAATTATTTCTTATGAAAGGAATAATTCTTTCAGCATGGATGAAGTTATAAATGAATGAACTTGAAAGTAACAATAAATTCCTTGAATTGCTAAGGAAGGAAAAATATGAACTGGAACATGAGGTTAATGTACTGAGATATAATGACTATAAATTAGAAGAACGCTTGGATTCTGAGTTTCTTAATAAGAATAGGGATGGTTTTTCTAGTGATTTAGAATATTATGAATTTAGAATTGAGCAAAGTAAGGTTTTTGATGAGTATTATGAAAATAATGCCAGGATAAAAGAAAAAGAAGCTAAAATAAAGGAGAGCAGTGAATTAATTCGTGAAGCTGAGCATAATGATAGGTTGATAAGGAAAGCTAAGCAACCAATTATAGAGCACGATGAAGGCAAATTTATTTCGGATAGCAAATTGAATTTTGGTAAAATCTCATCTCATCAATACAATATTGACACAACAGCAAATCGTATAGTTGAAAACAGTGCTAGCATGAAGATGGAAGTCAGCGTTTCAGATCATGTTAAAAGTGCAGATACCATAAACTCTTATTATCAAGTCATATTCGGTGTCCCTGTTTATACAACAGGCTTTTAGCATTAAATGATTATTTTAGATCAGGAGGTTATTGGTTTTAACTTACTGGTTTAATTGATTGACAAAACTCCATTATTGGTTAACGGCTAAATAGATGTTTTGTTATCTGGTTTTTGCTTTTTAATAAAAGCATGACTTCTTATAAAGAACGTCATGCTTTCAATATGGATAAAATTATAAATGAAAGCACGTAAGAAGAAGTATGAAGATCTGGATTCGATAATAAAAGAAAGAAATGAATTGAAAGATAGATATGATTCATTGAAATTCAATCATAATAAATTAAGGAATTATTTAATTTCTGAGCCTCCTGATAAGAATGTAAATTGTTTAGATACTTATACGGATTATTATAAATATGCCGGTGAGGGAGATGAACTTATTAATGAATATGATGAAAAATGTAACGAGATTAATGAAATAAAAGCTAAATTAATTGAGGCCGATAAATTAATTTATAAGTATAGAAATTACAATATACTTCCGCTAACCAATCAAGCACTCTACGACAAATGGGAGTCCGAGTATGTAAAGTTGGACGACCAACATAATTTCGACACATCAATAAGTTGTATTGCTGAGGGTGTTGCTCGCATGAATAAGGAAGTCAGCATTTCAGATCATGTTAAAAGTGCAGAGATCACTAGCTTCTATCATGAAGCCCTATTTGGTGTTCCTGTTTATATAACAGGCTTTTAGCATTAAATTATTATTTTAGACTAAAAAGTTATTGGTTTTAACTTACTGGCTTAATTGATTGAGATGAAGGCATATTTTTATGCCTTCATCAGATTAATGATAATTAAATACTTAAGACGCGATATGAACTGTTTTTCCGCCTACAATAGTGCGCAGTACTTTCACATTTTCAATATCATCTGCTGGGATGGTAAATACATTGCGATCCAGCACAATCATATCCGCGAATTTACCTGCCTCAAGTGATCCTAAAACATCTTCACGATGTTGAGCATAAGCAGAATCAATCGTTGCCGAACGCAAAACTTCGATCACGGTCATATCACGGTCGTTATCCAGCCTTGGGGCTGGCTGACCATTAATATCACGACCACGGCGGGTCGCGGCTACTTTTAAGTCATACCATTCGTCAAAATCATCGATTGGCCAGTCACTACCAAAGGCAACCACCGCACCTGCATCAATAAACTTAGCGATCGGCTCTAGCTGCTGGAAGCGGGTTTCACCCAGCATGTTTTTCTCGAATGCAGCCAGCTCTGGTGTTGGCGCAGCCCATTGGAATGATAAGCATGCAATGGTTTTCAGGCGTGCAAAACGGGCATAATCTTTGGCATCAACCAGCTCATTATGGGCAAGGCCTGGGCGGATATCTTTCTCTGGGTGAGCTGCTCGCATTTTTTCAATGGCATCCAGCACGATAGATACGGCACCTTCACCGACGGTATGTAAGTGAGGATCGTAACCCGCTGCGGCGATTTTTTCGAGTAGCTCATCCAGAATTTCAGCCGTGAAATAGAGGTCGCCGTAGTTATCGGTTTCTACCCAATTCGGGGCGGAATCAGTTCCTTTGTTCACGCGGTATGGCTGTAATAATGAGGCGGTCATGGTTGGGTATTGCAGCACGCCATCCACAAACATTTTGATATTACGCAGACCGATACCTGGTGTCGGTGTCCACTCTGCTTGGTGCCATTTTTTGGCGAACGCCACGGCTTTATCGACAGCAGCCGCAACGGCAGCCACATTCGGGGTATCATCAGGTGTGATTTCGCGCGCAGCTTGGAAGCGCAAAGTGAGTTCACCACGTTGTTGAAGTTGGTGGAACGCGCTTAATTGCTGCTCAGAAACACGGGCATCCATCACCATGGTAACGCCTTGCTGATTCAATACTTTTTGGACTAACTCAGCCACTTCAACCGCTTGCTCATCACGAATAGACGGGATGCTATCCGCAGCACGCATGGCAGGCGCATCTTCTAAAATTCCGTTAAGTTCGCCATTCTCGTATTTACCGATTTTGCCATCAGGTGGCTCAGGAGTCTCTTTGGTGATCCCGAATAATTCGAGGGCGCGACTATTGGCTAAGAGGGTATGGCAGTCATTAGAGAACAATACCACTGGGCGCTTAGTATTGAGCTTGTCCATGTCTTCACGGTACATATCAATACCTGCTGGTAACATGCCTTGGCGTAACCATGCCGTGACTTTTAGCCAGTCATTTTCGCCGGTGCGAGGATCTTTATCTAGGTGATCTTGCACGCGCTGTAAAATTTGGTCGATAGTCAGGGATTCGTAATTAAGATGGCAGCCGAACAGCTGAATGCCGCCCCAAAATGGGTGCATATGTCCATCAATGATCCCTGGCATCATCATCTTGCCTTCAAGGTCGATGCTCTCAGTTTCTGGACCAACATATTGATGTAATTCATCCGAAGTCCCTGTTGCAAGAATATAACCTTCTTTCAAGGCGATAGCGTCGACAACACTATCTTGACTGTCTGCGGTATAGATATAACCGTTGAAATAAATAACATCAGCAATTTTATTATTCATCGTAAACCGTCTGTATCAGGGGCTCCTACGGAGCCAGAACCAAAAAAACAATGGGGAAGATAAGCTTCCCCATAATCAACGAAAGGTACCGGAGGATTAATTGATAATCATCTCAGTCTCGGCATCAGAGATAGCAGGTGGACGACGAGTAAAACCATGAGTCAGAAGCGTGAGGTAGCCTGCCCCTGCCGCTAGCCAGCATAAGCCGACTGTGAAGGCTTCTGCATCTAAACTTGTCCATAACCACAAGGTTAAAACAACCCCAATGGATGGCATGACCAGGCAAGTGAGCAACTTGGTATTATCCAAGGAGGCTTTGCGGTCGATGTAGAAATGTTTGATGACTGACAAGTTCACAAAGGTAAAGGCTATCAGCGCACCAAAGCTAATCATCGACGCAACCATGCTGAGTGATAACACCAGCGACATCAACGAAGCTACTGCCACAAAGATAATGGAATAGACCGGTGTATTCAGGCGCGGGTGCAAATACGCGAAGATTGAGCGAGGTAACACACCTTCACGACCCATTGCATAGAAAATACGCACGATACTGGCTTGCGAAGTCATTGCAGACGCAAAGACACCAATAACATAAGCGGTAATAAAGCTCGATGCCATCAAGGAGGCGCCGATCCACTTCATTTTATCGCCCACTTGCTGCATCACCGCGATACTGGCGACATCCGTATTAGGGAGAAAATCTTGCCATACCGGATACATTAAATGTGCGCCGTAAGAGATGGCAATAAACAAGGCTCCCGCAATAAATACGGTATATAAAATCGCTTTAGGTAGAGCACGGCGTGCGTCTTTTGTCTCTTCGGCCATGGTTGAAATAGCATCAAAGCCCAAGAAGGCTAAGCACAGTACCGCAGCACCCGCAAACAGCCCCGACACTTGTGATGACATCACAGTGAGCGGTGCCATCAATGCTTCAACATCCAGTACCATCGCGTTTTGCAAGCAGATGTATAAGAAGATGGTGATGAAGACAAATTGCATCAGAATAATCAGCATATTCATCCAAGATACCAATTTGATACCCAAAATGTTCATGATGCTGACAACAGCGATGGTTGAGCAGATTATCACTGGCATTGGGATATTCGGGAACGCTTCGTGGACAAAGATCCCAATCGCAATGTAGTTAATAATCGGCAGAAATAGATAATCCAGCAGTTGTGCCCAACCAACAAGAAATCCAAGAGTGCCACCAAAGGTTTTTTGCACATACGAATAAGCAGACCCAGAAAGCGGGAGTGCGCTGGTCATACGGCAATAGCTCATGGCGGTAAAGAAGACAGCAGCGAGCGTAATTAAATAAGCGATAGGCAGATGCCCTTCACTTAATACAGTCACTTGTCCATAGGTGGTAAAAATTCCGAGTGGCACCATATAGGCCAGCCCGAAAAATACTAACGCAGGGGTGGTCAGTACACGTTTCATTTGAACGGTATTCTGTTGCATTTTGAAGCCCTTCCCAAAAGCCCTTAACAACGTTAACTCTGTCTGAATACACAGGCCGAGTGAACCTAAAATGCAGCCATATAACTTGAGCTATAGCACTACATGTTTTGTTTTTTTACATACACAAATCATTTAATTAGGTATGTGGATAGACGCCTTGTATTCAATTTCAGAAAACCTCGCACCAGGACAGAATATAAATCACTGTCATCGTGCGCACTTTAATGAAACGTCAGTAATGAATCGGACCATTACCATCCGCTGGGGTGAATACAAGCGGCGTACAATATAATTATCAAGTTCCTATTAAGCAATCATTTATTTCAACAAATAAATATACTGTTTTATTTCAATGGGTTGATATTTGAAAGGTGTATAAATAAGGTTAAATTTAACGTAAGTTAAATATGAATCAAATTCCCGATAAAATCAAGGAATAAAAATTTTTATAATATATTGAAATATAAAAAGAAAATCTTTTATTTTAGAATTAATCCAAACAAGAGAAAAACACCCAAAAGGTAAATTATTTTTAATGAAAATAAGCTGATTATATTAAATAATTTAAACTTTCCAGTTCCATTAAATGAAACGTGCATTAAGTGGGTAATATAATAAGCGGGTTAATACTAATTTAAGACAGATATTATGGGCACGAATGCCCATAATACGAAAAATTAAATTCTATTTTCTTCTGAGTTTCTGCTGTGTATATAAAGCATCTAAAGTAAATAAAATTAATGCAACCCAGATAAAACCAAATGTAATTAACAATTCTTGGGTCATCACCTCACCATACACAAATACGGCAAGCAAGAACATAATGCTTGGACCTAAATACTGGAAGAACCCTAACGTTGATAGTCTTAAATGGTTAGCGGCTTCAGTAAACAGTAACAATGGCACTGTGGTAATAATCCCTGCAGCGATCAGGAGAATATTTAAATGCCAGCTGTTCATTGTCATGTCGCTTGTTGGGCTATCTGCAAAGAATAGTAGAAAGATAACGCCGACAGGTAGCAACCATAAGGTTTCAAATGTCATACCCGTTTGCGCATCAACACCCAATTTTTTACGTAATAAACCGTAGGTGGCAAACGTCACGGCAAGGCTTAATCCAATGATTGGCACGGAGCCAAACTGCCAGAGTTGAATTAATACGCCGGTAAGTGCTAATCCGACCGCAACCCATTGCATTCGGCGGAAGCGTTCATGTAAAAATATCATGCCAAACAATACGTTAACCAGAGGGTTGATAAAATACCCTAAGCTGGCTTGTAGCATATGCCCATTATTTACCGCCCAGATATAAATCAGCCAGTTAGACGCAATTGTCACAGCTGTTACACCTAAAATTAAGATCTTTTTAGGCTGTTTTAAGACTTGGCGGAAATAATTCCAATGGCGCGTGATGGTCAGTAATAGCAGCATAAAGAAGAATGACCAAATAATACGGTGAGTCAAAATTTCTTCTGCAGGCACTTCTTTGATTGATTTAAAATAAATGGGAGCGACACCCCAAATAAAATAAGCGCCTAAGGCACATAGTACGCCTTTGGTAGTATTTTGTTGGCTCATGAATAGCTCTGAAATTGATATAAAGTCAAACTGAGAGATCGAAGCCAAGAATGTGAGAGGCTCGATGTGTGATGCCGTTAATGTGACATTGCTCAGGTTTTTTTACAAGCTATTAGTTAATGAGGTTATTAATTATTTACTAGGCTGTTTCATCCGCTCAGATTTTTTTACCCAATCAAATAAGTCGCAGTGGCTGTAGCAATATGCTGATTTTTCTCATTATGTAATTCACTGCGGGTGACGGCGATTTTATTACCATCGCGTAGTAAGCTGGCGCTCGCGATAAAAACCTCTCCACGCCCAGGACGCAAATAATCAACGCGTAAATCAATCGTACCCATTTTGGACATCTTGTCGGCAATATCTTGGTGAACGAGAGGCTCAATGCGTTGAAGGATCCGGTTGATGCACACCATGCCTCCTGCCACATCTAATAAGGATGCAATAACACCGCCATGGAGAATGTTTTGGGTGAAATTACCAATAAGCTCAGGTCGATTTTTCACAGATAGCTGGACTAAGTCATCCGTCATTTGTAGTAGTTCAATCCCAAGTAATTGATTAAAAGGCATTCTATAGATAAATGCATCGCTCATAAATTTGCTAGCTTCTTCGAAGGTATAGATGCGGTCATTCATTTTAGGATCCTTGTCTGTGATGTTAATGATAAGTTAACATTATGTATGTGCTAATATCTAGAAAACAAATGAATAATCTTTCAACGGTGAATCATTTTTCGGTGTAAAATGAGACAAATTTTTTCACCGCAGTTGAAATAGGAATGGCAAATGCGCGCTTTACAAATGTTGTTGAGTTCTGTGCTCTGTTTCTGGTCTGTTTCACTTTTTGCATCTGACAATACCAACGAACCGGCACAGCAGGATACTGAAAATCATACGCCCGTTCGCGGAAGTATTATTTCGGGGTTACTGCAAAATTATGATAACCCATTCGTTCTGTATCCTTATGAACCCAATTACATCATTTATACCTATACGTCTTCGATAAATAAGAAAGCCATCGCGAGTTATGATTGGGGTAATGATGCACTGAAAGATGAAGTGAAATTCCAATTAAGCTTGGCGTTTCCTATTTGGCGTGGAATTGCGGGGGAAAACTCGGTTCTTGCGGCGTCTTATACTCAGCGTTCTTGGTGGCAACTAAGTAATAAGAAAGAGTCTTCACCATTTCGTGAAACCAACTATGAACCACAGATTTTTGTCGGTTGGGCGCTTGATAACCAATTTGCAGGCTGGACGTTACGCGAATTCGAAACGGGCTTTAACCATGAATCAAATGGTCGCTCTGATCCAACATCCCGTAGTTGGAACCGTATTTATGCCCGAGCAATGGCGCAAAAGGGTGACTGGCAAGTTGAATTAAAACCATGGTACCGCATTCCTGAAAGTGAAAGCAGTGATGACAACCCAGACATTAATAAATATCTCGGCTATTACCGCGTAAAAGTGGGGTATGCACTTGGGGATAGCGTTATTTCAGCTGCGGGTCACTATAACTGGAACTCAGGGTATGGTAACGCGGAGTTGGGCTGGAGCTATCCAATGACGAAGCACGTGCGTTTGTATACCCAACTGTTTAGCGGTTATGGTGAGTCGATGATAGACTACGACTATCGCCAAACACGTTTTGGTATCGGTGTGATGCTTAACGATATCATGTGATCTGGGCAGACATCCCAGTCATTTCAGGGTAATATCTTGCCAATAGCTGCTCTTTTTGGGCAGCTATTTGTTTCAACCTCTAGAGGGAATTCGTGTCTACCGCTTGCGTTATCAATCAACTTTCACTAGCTGAAAATGTGCTCAACAGCACGTTCGGCTACCAATCCTTTCGTCCGGGACAAGATGCTGTCATTGGCGGTATCCTCGATGGTCGTGACTGCTTAGTATTGATGCCAACAGGGGGCGGAAAGTCGCTCTGCTACCAAGTGCCTGCGCTGGTCAAACAAGGCATTACGCTGGTGGTATCACCTTTAATTTCCTTAATGAAGGATCAAGTTGATCAACTCAAGTTACACGGTGTTGAAGCGGCTTGTTTAAATTCCTCACAAACCCCGCTAGAGCAGCGCCAAATTATGGAATTATGCGCTCAAGGGAAAATCAAACTTTTGTATGTGGCGCCAGAGCGCTTATTGACCGACTACTTTATTCAGCAAATTGGTGGCTGGGATATTGCCTTACTGGCGGTAGATGAAGCGCACTGTATTTCCCAATGGGGCCACGATTTCCGCCCTGAATATCGTTCGTTAGGTCAATTACGCCATTCTTTACCGAATGTACCAGTGATGGCGCTGACTGCCACGGCAGATGAAACCACGCGTGCTGATATTATTCGCTTACTCGAGCTTAATGACCCATTAGTTCATGTGAGCAGCTTTGATCGCCCGAACATCCGCTATACTTTAGTCGAGAAGTATAAGCCGTTAGATCAATTATGGTTTTTTATTAAGGCTCAGAAAGGTAAATCGGGAATTGTTTACTGTAATAGCCGTAGTAAAGTTGAAGAAACCGCGGAAAGATTGCAAAAACGTGGCTTGAGTGTGGCTGCCTACCACGCAGGTTTGGAGAGCGCTCAACGTGACTGGGTGCAAGATGCATTCCAGAAAGATAATCTGCAAATTGTGGTTGCGACCGTGGCATTTGGAATGGGGATTAACAAGTCCAATGTCCGCTTTGTGGCACACTTTGATATTCCTCGCAACATTGAAGCGTATTACCAAGAAACAGGACGAGCGGGGCGTGATGGCGTCGAAGCCGAGGCCATTCTCTTCTACGATCCTGCTGATATGGCGTGGCTCCGCCGATGCTTAGAAGAAAAACCAGCGGGAATGCAGCAGGATATTGAACGTCATAAACTGAATGCGATTGCTGCCTTTGCGGAAGCGCAAACTTGTCGTCGCCTAGTTTTACTAAACTATTTTGGTGAAAACCGCCAAAAACCTTGCGGTAACTGTGATATCTGCCTTGACCCGCCAAAGCGTTATGATGGGCTGATGGATGCGCAAAAAGCACTCTCCTGTATTTATCGCGTTGGGCAGCGGTTTGGTATTGGCTATATTGTTGAGGTGTTACGAGGCGCTAACAATCAACGGATCCGCGATTTAGGGCACGATAAACTGCCAGTTTATGGCATTGGTAAAGAGCAAACGAATGAACATTGGGTGAGCGTCTTACGTCAATTAATTCATTTAGGCATGATCACGCAAAATATCGCGCATTTTTCCGCATTACAATTGACGGAAGCGGCCAGACCCATACTGCGTGGTGAAATGCCATTACAGTTAGCCGTTCCACGCGTTTTAGTCACCAAAAGCCGGAATCAACAAAACAAAATTTACCATGGCAATTATGATAAGAAGCTGTTTGCCAAATTGCGTAAATTACGTAAATCCATTGCGGATGAAGAAAACATTCCGCCTTTTGTGGTTTTCAACGATGCAACGTTGATTGAAATGGCAGAGCATTGCCCGACCAAACCCGTTGAATTATTACTGATTAATGGGGTTGGTGAGAAAAAATTAGAGCGTTTTGGTGAGGCGTTTATGACACTCATCCAAGACCATCTAGAAGGTTATGAATGAGGAAACCCCATGACGCCAGATAGTCTAAAAGCCAGTTGGTTAAATCGAGAAACTGAGTTTTCGGCCTTTACCAACGGTCCGCTTTTAGATTTTTGGCAACTACGTGAAGAAGCTGAGTTTTTAGGTGTTGATGATGTTCCTATTCGCTATGTACGTTTTATTCATGCAAAGCACCATAAAGCCGTGGTTATCTCACCGGGGCGCAGTGAGAGTTACGTTAAGTACCCTGAAGTCGCCTACGATTTTTATCATCTAGGATTCGATGTTTTTATTATTGATCATCGTGGGCAAGGGCGATCAGGCCGTATGCTGGCGGATCCCCAAAAAGGGCATGTCGAAAAATTCACAGATTACATTGATGATTTTGAAAAATTCATTGATTTAGAAGTGAGAGATCGTCACTATCCTAAATGCTATGCGTTGGCTCATTCGATGGGCGGCGCGATCCTCGCTGGGTATTTACTCCGAGATAGCGTGACATTTGACGCTGCCGCATTGTGTGCTCCCATGATTGGTGTGAATTTACCAATGCCCCACTGGCTCGCGAGCTTTATTGTTGAGCGTGCAGAACCGCGCCGCAGTGTGCGAAATGATTATGCGGTTTCAACGGGAAAATGGCAGCCATTACCTTATTTAATCAATGTGTTAACCCATAGCCAAGAGCGTTATCGACGTTACTTACGCTACTATGCGGATTATCCTGAATTACGTCTCGGTGGTCCAACTTACCACTGGTTACGAGAAAGTTTTGCGATTGGCAAAGAGCTGGTTGCGAAAGCGGGAGAGATTGAAACCCCTCTGATGCTCCTTGAAGCGAGCGAAGAGAAGGTAGTCAGTAATCGAGAGCTACAAGCTTTTTGTCAAAGTCGGCAAAAAGCGCAAACAGGACGAGAAGAAAAATTACCCCTCATTATCGAAGGGGCTCACCACGAAATCCTGTTTGAAATAGATGCGTTGAGAGCCATGGCACTCAATGCAATTTGTGATTTTTTTGAGCAGCATTAGCCATAATTAGGGATCTTGTATGAAATATCCGGTTGTTGCTTCCGATTTGGACGGAACACTTTTATCTCCCAATCATGATTTAACTCTGTATACCAAAGATACACTTAAGCAGCTTGTAGCGACCGAAGAAGTCCGGTTTGTGTTCGCGACGGGACGCCATCATATTGATGTTGCACAGATCCGTGATGGTCTGGGTATTGATGCTTATATGATCACCTCGAATGGGGCGCGTATTCATAATACCAATGGTGACCTCATTTTTGCGAACAACGTTGACTCGCAGATAGCGAAAGAACTGTGCTTAATGGAGTTTGATCACCCTGAAATTCTTACCAATTACTACCATGGTGATGATTGGTTTATTAACCGTGAAAGCCCTGAGCAGAAAGAGTTTTTCAAAGAGTCTGTATTTAATTACCAACTGTTTGACCACCGCGATTTTCCAACCTCGGAAGTCTGTAAAGTGTATTACACCAGTGAAGATCATGATTTACTGGTCGATCTGCAACAGCGTATTCAACGTCGCTGGCAAGATAAAGTGCATGTTACTTTCTCCTTACACAGCTGCCTTGAAGTGATGGCAGGCTCTGTTTCTAAAGGGGAAGCATTGAAACAAGTCACGGCATTGCATGGTTATGGAACCCATGATTGCATCGCGTTTGGTGATGGCATGAATGATAAAGAGATGCTGAAGTTAGCGGGCAAGGGCTGCATTATGCAGAATGCTCATCAGCTGCTGAAAGATGCTTTACCTCAGATGGAAGTGATTGGTTCTAACCAAGATGATGCAGTTGCTCGTTATTTGCGAAGTAAATATTTAGACAACAAATAATCACTTTTGCTATGTGTATTAGCAGAAAGCCAGATAGAATAAAAAACTATCTGGCTTTTTATTTGCCTTTTGTCATGAATGATAACGAAAAGTGCTATTTGTCTAAATTAAGGCGTTTATCCTATTTTGTCTTCTGACGAGTAAATTTAAACTACTTCAAATGAAAAGCGAGTTTAGGCTGTATAATCTGCCAGATCAGCCGATAATAACGGGTATTACTGTGTCGCCAGTTGCCATACTGCACTGTTGAGGGTTACTTAGGATGAAAAGAATTGCGTTAGCGCTGTTGTTAGGATCTGTTTGTTATAGTTCATTATTACTGGCTACACCGGCGAAACCAACGACCGCCAGTGAACAGACGACGATAGAGCAAATTACGCAGTTAGCTGAAAAAGGTGATCCCGCATCTCAATTCCTGTTAGGTGAGCGTTATTTTAAAGGTCAGGGCGTTTCCCAAGACTCCAAAGTGGCAGCGGAATGGTTTATCAAAGCTGGTGATCAAGGTAATTCAGATGCCCAATTCCGCCTTGGTACTATGTATGTAAATGGTTTTGGTGTTCGCCGAGATTATGATAAAGCGATGCTGTGGTACGAAGAAGCCGCTAAAAATGGTGATACTCGCGCAGAAACCAACATGGCCACCATGTATGCACAGGGCTTAGGGGTTAAACAGGATCTGGAAAAAGCTGCATACTGGTTTAGAAAGGCAGCGCAAGGCGGTAATGTGATTGCACAGTTCAAAATTGGGCAAATGTATTCGATTGGTAGTGGCGTCGCATTAGATAATGAAAAAGCCGTGTTTTGGTTCAGAAAAGCCGCAAAACAGCGTGATGCAAATTCCCAAGACCGTTTAGGGGTGATGTACTCTGAAGGGAAAGGGGTGAAAAAGAACCTACAGCAAGCGTATGCATGGCTTTCTACGGCGGTTTATAGTGGCAATAAAGAGAGCCAACGTTTACAGAAAAAAATCGCAGAGCAGTTGAACGCAGAAGAGCTGAAACAAGCGCAAAAACTGGCTGACAACTACATTAAAACCTACGGTAATAGCGAAGAAAGCTAATAGTCCAATATTAATTTAACGGGATATCAGCAGGTATCCCGTTAATCCGATCACAGACAGAATCAAATATCCCCAGCAAAAGCGGTAAAATCGATTATATCCCCATCCTCGGCGTACACTGAGTTGTTGCACCTTTGTCGATAATTGGCGCACTTTCAAACGGTAAACCACTAAATACAGCAGGCTGAATCCTTGCCACAGATAGAGCGTATTAAAGGCAAAACCCTTTCCGACAATCAGCAAAATCACCAATGGAATCAGAAAAAATAGAATGGAGCCTACACGCTCATACTGTGCAATTTTTAATTTGATGGATTCGTCTTGGATTTCTACTGCTTGGGTCATTACTCTGCCTTTTTTACCATAGAAAATAAGGGAGCAAGTGCTCCCTCAATCAACTTATAGCTCACCAGTACCACGAGGTGGGTTTCGACCAGAAAGGTTATTTGTGGCGCTTTGAATCGAATTACTGCGCACATCCACACGGGCTTGGAACGGTGGGAATGGCAATGTAATTCCTTGTTCTGCAAAGGCTTCTAAAATATGCTGATGGATTTCGTGGCGAGCCGGTAAACGGTGCCCCATTTCACCTGCATACACCCGCAGCTCGAAAATTTGGATCCCTTGCTGTAGGTCCACGAGATAAACTTCAGGATTCGGGTTATCCAAGATCATGGACGAGCGTTTTGCGGCGCGCAGGATAATCTCTGTCACTTTTTCGCTATCGGCATCCGCAGGAGCAGGGATGGTCATCACGATACGGGTAATGGTGTCGGTCAGAGACCAGTTAATAAACTGTTCAGTAATAAATGCCTTGTTCGGCACAATAATCTCTTTTCTATCCCAGTCCGTTAAGGTAGTGGCGCGGGTATTAATCTTAGTGATACTACCGGTTAAGTTACGGATAGTGACCGTATCGCCGATACGGATCGGTTTTTCAAACAGGATCATCAAGCCAGAGATAATATTGGCGAAAATTTCTTGTAAACCAAACCCGAGCCCGACCCCCATTGCAGCAATAAGCCACTGCAGTTTTGACCAGTCGATCCCTAGCATTGAGAAACCGACAATAGTTCCGATGATGGTGATGCTGTACTTGGTCAAGGTACTGATGGCATAACCGGTACCCGGTGTTAAATCGAGATGCTGAAGAACCGCCAGTTCTAATAGAGCAGGCAAGTTTCTGACGAGCTGTGCAGTAACGATAATCACCAAAATAGCGATGAAAATCGACCCCATTGTGATGGCTTGAACGGTTTCGACTCCATTGATGGATGAGGTTACATCCCACAGGCGAATATTTTCAAGGAATGAAAATGCGGTATGTAATTCGGACCACAGCCAGATTAACGAGACCAGCGCTATCATAGTCAGAATGGAGCGTACCAATCCAACTGATTGGGAACTGATAGTATCAAGGTCAAGAACCTGCTCTTCGATATCAATATTCCCTTCACCACTAGCATTGGGTAATTGAGAGTCTTCTTCCCCTTTAGCTCGCTGGGCTAAGATCTCCGCACGGCGCTGTTTTGCTCGCTCGAAGGCGAGTTTGCGGCGCTGCATCGACATCCAGCGCTGGATTGTGTGATAAACAATTAGAATCACAAACCAAATCGCAACAGAGGTTTCGAGCCGCGCTAGTAGTGCTTGAGACGTTGAGAAATAACCTAATACGGAGAAAAATGCAGCAATCACCGGCGCAATGAAAATGAGCCACCATAATGCGGTATTAACTAAGTTTTCACCGGAGCCGTGCCTGTCCAAATACAATGGAATTTTAGAACGGCGTAAGTTGTTGGTAATTAGGCTTAATGCGACGCACAGCACTAAGAAGCAGAGGCGGCCTAAGGTCGCGGAGAACTCTCTTTCGCTGTAATGTTCAAAGGTGATGATTGCCATCACTAACGGCACAATCACAAAAATGGCTAATCGATAATGGCGCATTGCGCGCTTAACCGCGTCTTTATCCCAACCAAAGTGGGAAATGAACAGCCCGGTTGGGCGTGAGAATGTTTCACTGATCATAAACAGCCAGAGCAGCGGGGTGGTTGCGCTAACGCCGTAGCCAATGGCCGCTGCCATCGGGTATTGCCATGCACTTTGTAAGCCATAACCAATGGCAGACCACATCATTGGAAGAGGAAGTGCGACAATAATCGACCAGAAAATAGTACGAACGGTTAAATAGAAACGGTCTTGTGTGACTTTACCAATGCGTAGACTCGAGCGGTCTAAGAATGCTTGATAATGGCGGCGCGTGCTGACACTGAAAATCACTAAGATAATGGAACCTAGCAGGTATAAGAACGAGTCTTGGCTAGTGACCATCACTTGTAGTGCGCCCGTTAGCTGGGAGAGAGTATCCAGTGAAAGTAGCTGGGTCATGTCAGTAACCACAAGTACCGGATAATTAATGCTAATCGGCGGGACGTCAGCGACCCAGAATAGATAACGGTTTGAGGCGTCTTTCACCTCTTTTAGTGCATCAGTTAATTGTCCCGTTGCAACATTGAGCTTGGTCAGCTCTAACATTTCGCCATCAAAGCCCGAAATGAGAGAGGTTAATAGCTCTTTGCGGGTCTTCATCAGTGATTGATAAACCTGCGACTGGGCAGGACTTAAATCATTAGCACTTTCTTGCACCGACACATCGAGCTTGGATAAGCGCTCAAGCATATCTTCATAATTTAGCCGTTGAACACGTAAATCCGCCATTTCACGGTCAAGTTGCTGGCTTTTAGGGATATCTGGAAGGCGAGAAAGTTGTGTTCGAAGCGCTTCCCCTAAGGAACTTGAACTGCTGATCCACTGGGCTTGTTCACGGATAGTGGACAGTGCTTGTCGAGCATTTCGAATGCTGGTGGAGATTTCGGCTTGGTTGGTGGTGATCGCGCTCATGCGCTGCGCTTGCTCGGTCAACTCTTGGGACATTTTGCGGTTGATATCGAGCTGTTCTTTTAAGAACGGGGTCAATTCACCCTGTTCCGCCAACATTTCTGTATGCTCTAACGCCAATATTGCTTTTTGCTGGCGTTGGGTATTTTGAAAATCACGGAGTTGCTGAAGTTCAAGCTCTAGGCGCTGATAACGCTTTTTCTCAAGCTCTAGCGCCATTCGAGAAATTTCTTGGCGGTTATTGGCTGATAATTGCGCCATTTCTAGCTCGTTCACAATCGATTTGCGAGCGCTTACTTCGGCTTGAGCTAAGGTATATTGGGCTTCAGCTAACGGTGTCGTTGGCGTATTGAGCGATTGGAATCGCGTTGAGGCATCCGTTAACTGGCGTCGTGCTTCAGATAACTGCTGTGGCAAGAGATTCAGGGATTCGCTGATTTCGCGTCCTTTGTCTTGCTCTTGCTGCATCAAGCGCCCTTGATCAAGTAGCTGGCTGCTGAGTTGGGTAATACGCTGCTCGAGTTCACTTAAGCTAATGCTCGTGGGGATAGCGGGCGGCGTATCGGTTTCATTGAGCAAGTTTTGACGGATTGTTTTGATAATTCTAGGAAAATTATCAATAGCATCTTGGTAAGACTTTGCCTTATTGTCCGCATCTCGAGCTTCATTAATCCAGCTTAATGCCCCTTGCAACGCTTGAGCAATCTCAGCATCTTTGGGGTTTTTGCTTGGATCAAGCTGTTTGAGCTCCTGTGTAATCTGTGCTTCATCTTGCGCGGAGGCTGGCGCCGCTTGGGATGAAAAAACGATTAACAGGCTAAGTAAAAAACTGATAATCAAACGCACAGTGAGGAGCTCCTTCAGCGATAGAATAACTTAATTATAGTTTAAATGATTAGCTAACAGTTTCAGTGCGTTGCTGTTCATCCGTTGATTCAGCCAACAGCTCACCCATGCGGGTTGCATAGCCTGGGATCAATGAAGCATTAAAGCGAATTTTGTTAGGCTCAAACAGGTTAATAACAGTAGAACCCAGTTTAAATAGACCCATTTCTTCCCCTTTTTGTAGGAAGATAGCGCCTTCTTCACCTTGTGCTGGATACGTCCAACGTTTAATCACGCCTTCACGTTGTGGGTTAACACAACCGCTCCAAACCGTATCAATGCTGCCTACAATAGTTGCACCAACTAAAATCTGCACCATTGTGCCAAATGGGGTATCAAACACGCAGATCAAACGTTCATTACGCGCGAATAGGTTCGGCACATTTGCTGCGGTTAATGGGTTAACGGAGAACAGATCGCCAGGGACGTAAATCATCTCTGTTAATAAGCCATCACATGGCATATGCACGCGGTGGTAGTCGCTTGGGGATAAATAGGTTGTGATAAAATCACCACCACGGAATTTATCCGCTAACTGATATTGACCAGCAAGCAGGGCTTCAACCGTATAGTTATGACCTTTTGCCTGAAAGATTAGGTCATTATCAATAGGCCCTAATTGGCTAACGGCACCGTCCGCAGGTTGTGCAAGTTGATGTTCAGCTTCAACAATTGGGCGCGCGCCATCTTTCAGCGTACGGATGAAGAAGTCATTAAAGGTTGAATATGCAGTCAATTCACTTTTTTGAGCTTCATTCATATTCACTTTATAGGCTTTAGCGAACAGCTTTATTGCCCATTGGGTTACAAACCCGACGTTTCGACTAGCAAACCATCCTGCAAGTTGAGTAAGTCCTTGTTTAGGAAGCATAAATTGCAGGCGGATTTTGATTTTATCTAGCACGTTAACCTCTGAATTTTAAAGGTAAGTTAGTGAAAGGGCGCTATTGTAACTGAAACTAATCTGCTTTCGAATTATTTCACAAAGCAGATAAGATGTGAGCGCTCACTAACTTATTTTAGACTGATTTCGGGGATTATTTCTCTTTAGCGGTAAAGTTACCACGCAGTTTAACTTGTTCCATACTTTCTAAAATACGGTGATAGTTTTCAAAGCGTGATTCGGCAATTTTGCCGTCTTCCATTGCGTCTCGCAGTAAACAGCCGGGGTCATCTAAGTGTTTACAATCGCGGAATTTACAGCCACCAAGGTAATCTTTAAATTCGACAAATCCTTTGGTCACTTGTTCCTTTGTCAGATGCCAGAGACCAAATTCACGCACGCCCGGTGAATCGATGACATCACCACCCTGTGGGAAGTGGTACAGCCTGGATGCAGTCGTGGTGTGTTGCCCTAAGCCCGAGGTATCAGAGACATCATTGACTAAGATCGCGGCCTCATTTTGAGGTAACAGCGTATTCAATAAACTGGATTTACCGACACCAGATTGACCAACAAAGACCGACACTTTACCGGATAGCGTGTTAGTGAGTGCTTCCATGCCTTCACCGGTATGGCTGGAAACTTCAAGCACTTGGTAGCCAATATCGCTATAAATTGTCATTAAATCACTGACCCACTCGCGATTTTCTTCATCTAGCAAGTCAACTTTGTTTAAGACAATAATCGGCTGGATCCCTGTGGTTTCGCAGGCGACCAAGTAGCGGTCGATAATATTAAGCGATAATTCAGGTAAAATCGCAGAAACCACGACGATTTGGTCGATATTGGCGGCGATAGGTTTTAACCCATCATAATAATCAGGACGAGTTAAGACGGAGTGGCGCTCATGAACGGCTTCGACAATACCGTTCACTTTGATATCACTCTGTGTGTTTAGCGCAGGACGCCAGACAACTTTGTCCCCGGTCACTAAAGATGAGATGGTTCGACGCAGGTTACAACGCTGTATAGTGCCGTCTGAGGCTTCAATATCCGCATGTTGACCAAAGCGGCTAATCACTAAGCCCTCTTGAGCCTCACCTAATTGGCTATCATCAATCTCAATAGTTTTTTGCTTTTTGAGTCTTTTTTGATGATTTTCTTGCACGCGGCGCTGTTGGCCTTTCGAAAGTTTCTGCTTAGCCACCTGACCTCTCTCACTTAAATAATTTGGCGTCTATATTATAACCGATAGGGATATTATTGAAAAACAACATACCTATAACGGATAGAACGAAGGGTGTTATCATACCTTAACTCCACCGTATTCAGTTAGGGCATATCATGCAAAAGAATGAGAATAATTTAATTTGGATCGATTTAGAAATGACCGGGCTCGATCCTATTCGTGATCGTATTATTGAAATCGCTACTATTGTGACTGACAGTAACCTGAATATCTTAGCCGAAGGCCCTGTTATCGCGGTACACCAAACCGAAGAGCAGTTGGCATTGATGGATGAGTGGAATGTAAACACCCATACTAATAGCGGCTTAGTCGAGCGTATTCGTAAAAGTTCTATTGGTGAGCGTGAAGCAGAGCTGGCGACCATCGAATTTTTAGAAAAATGGGTTCCAAAAGGCGCATCGCCTATTTGTGGGAATAGCGTAGGGCAAGACCGCCGTTTCTTATTTAATTATATGCCAGAGTTAGAAAGCTATTTTCACTACCGCTATCTTGATGTGAGTACATTAAAAGAGTTAGCTCGCCGTTGGAAGCCTGAGATCCTCGCCGGATTCTCAAAGAAAAACACCCACCAAGCGCTGGATGATATCCGCGAATCAATCGCTGAGCTGGTATATTACCGAGAAACGTTTATTAAATAACTTGCTCTAAAGTGCTCAATATTGCAGCAATCCTAATGGTGCTATATACTCAAGCTATATGGCACTATTTAGGAGGAATCATCATGATCCTACACAGTAAGGTTTTTATGAGTAATCGGACTCAAAATGTTCGTTTACCCGCAGAGTTACGGTTTCCTGATGATGTGAAAGAAGTCACCGTTAGAATGAAAGGTAAAGAGCGTATTATTACACCACTGCAAAATACGTGGGATAGCTTCTTTTTAACGGAAACTTCGGCCACGGATGATTTTTTAGTTTCGAGAGCAGAGCAAGTTCCTACCCCAAGAGAATCTTTCGATGATTAAATACTTGCTTGATACTAATATTGTTATTTTCACCATCAAACGACGACCTGCAGCATTATTACCAAAGTTTAACCAGCATGCTGACCAATTGGCAATTTCAACAATTACGTTAGCAGAGCTGGTTTTTGGTGCAGAAAAAAGCATGAATCCAGAACGAAATTTAGCTGTTGTTAATGATTTCGTTTCTCGGCTTTGCGTGTTGCCTTATGATGAAGCGGCCGCTTGTCATTACGGTGATATTCGAGCAAATCTCGAAAAACAAGGTAAAAAAATCGGGGAAAATGATCTACACATAGCGGCTCACGCTAGAAGCAAAGGGCTTATCGTCGTTACAAATAATACTCGCGAGTTTGAAAGGGTTGATGGTTTAAGATTAGAGGATTGGGTCAATTCATCATAAAAAGGCGCTAAGGTTAACAAACTTAACACCTTGAAATGCTTATTTAACAAACGGCGACGACAAAATCATCACTATGATTGTTTTATCATCAAACGAACAAAAAAATAAAAAATTTGAGTTCAAACGCTTGCTAGTATCTTAATTTCTCGTATAATGCGCTCCCCGTACCGATGAAGTTTTTGTGATTTTATTGGCACGATTAAGGCACCAAGAATTGGTTATGCGGGAATAGCTCAGTTGGTAGAGCACGACCTTGCCAAGGTCGGGGTCGCGAGTTCGAGTCTCGTTTCCCGCTCCAAATTTTCTTGATGTTTTAGCTAGAGCACTATTTTCGGAATGCGGGAATAGCTCAGTTGGTAGAGCACGACCTTGCCAAGGTCGGGGTCGCGAGTTCGAGTCTCGTTTCCCGCTCCAAACTTTCTTAGTGCTTTAGTTATAATAGTTTTTAGCAAAAGCAGTACCCACCAAATGCGGGAATAGCTCAGTTGGTAGAGCACGACCTTGCCAAGGTCGGGGTCGCGAGTTCGAGTCTCGTTTCCCGCTCCAAATTTTTACCTCTCAATTTTTTTTTGTTTTTCTTTCTGTATTACCCCCTAATAAACATTCTATTAAACGCTAGTTTTGTACTTACGCGTTAATACTTATTCGCCTTTTAGCGTTCATTATTTACACAAAAGCAGCTTTTACCTTCCTTGCCCACGATCCTTTTATTATTTATGATCTTTTTAGGATCCAAGTGAGTTTTTTGCTTGCATTAATAGACGGGGAGCCATAGAATAGCCACCCCTTAGCAATAGGGCATCCTATAAGAACTTCAGCTAAAATGGCGAACGTTCGAGTAAAAGGTAAAAAATCCTATTTTCACCGGTTCAGTTAAAATATCTTATTAACCTGGCTTTTTGATAACTTTACTTTAGTTAGTTAACTAAAATTCAGCGTTTTTTTATTACTTCTCTCCATGAGAAAGTTATCCACAACCTGAGTAGGGCTAGGTTCGTTTTATCCTAGGCAGAAATACTTTGCTGCACAGAGTTATCCACAGGTTAGTTATTGGTTAATTTTTGATTATCACAAAATGAATATTATTAATTTTATTTTTAATTCATTGAAATTAAAGTGAAAAACTATTTCTTCAAAATGTGCTTAGCACAACTTGCAAATCCTTTACCTATTGTCGGGTAAGCACTTTTTTATTTTATTCACATCAGTTTGACAATTGATAGATTAGGATATAAGGCTGGACTTTTTTTAGGCGTCTCGGGGTAAACCTTTAGTAATTGCCCGAACAAGACGTTTTTGTTGCGAAGTTTGAATTGTGACTTGGTTTTCTTCTCGACGCTTGAGTTGTTGTCCAATCGACCATTGGAAGTGCTCGTCTAACATAGGGTTGATCCCAAGACGACTCTGTAATGCGAGAATAATATTATCTTGATAGGGCGCATTACCCAAAGCAACGCTGATATTACGTAGCCATTTTATATAGCCGATACGGCGAATCGCCGATCCTTCCGTAATACGGAGAAATTTCTCTTCGTCCCATGAAAAAAGATCCAATAGCTCCGGCGTATGCAATGCGGCTCTAGGGCTAAAATCCTCTTCATCCGTCAACTGAGAAAAGCGATTCCACGGGCAGATAAGTTGGCAGTCATCACAGCCATAAATCCGATTACCCATTAGAGGGCGAAACTCTTCGGGGATCGCACTATCGAGTTCAATGGTTAGATAGGAAATACAGCGCCTTGCATCAACAGTATAAGGCTCGACAATTGCACCCGTTGGGCAAGTTGTCATACAAGCAACGCAGCGCCCGCACTGCTCTTCAACGGGTTGATCAACGGGTAGAGGAAGATTGACAAGCAATTCGCCAAGGAAAAACCATGAGCCTGAATGTTGGTTAAGCACCAGTGAGTGCTTACCCGTCCAGCCTAAACCCGCTTTGACAGCAAGCGGGCGTTCTAGAATAGGTGCAGAGTCAACAAAAGGGCGAAAATTCAAATCATCGGAGCATTCAAATTGACTGCAATACTCGAGGATCCGATCACTAAGCACTTTTAAGCGTTTTTTTAATAGCTTATGATAATCGCGGCCAAGAGCGTAGCGGCTGACATAGCCTAGTTCTGGATTGTTTAGCGTGCTAGCAAAAGCGGCCTTAGCAGGAAGGTAGTTCATTCGAACACTAATGACGCGCAGTGTGCCGGGGTGTAATTCATGGGGTCTCGCCCGCATCATGCCGTGGCGCTTCATCCACTCCATTTCTCCATGATATTGTTTATCCAACCATGCTTGGAGCTTGGGTTCTTCAAGGGTAAGATCCGTATCGCAAATACCGACTTGTTGAAAGCCAGCATCGATGCCCCATTGTTTAATATTTTGGGCAAGAAGGTCGAGATCGAGGCGTGTGGACATGGGAAATATCTAGGTAAAAGTGGATTCGCAGGCACTCTAACACGATCATTGGATTTCTCAAAATCTACGGATCGCGTTGGCACGATCTTGCTCGGAAATGTCCGATCTCGATGTTCCAACAATGTTAAATAACACAAATAGATCTGCTTGAGTTAAAATAGGCGTTAATATCAATATTGAATGAATTTTATCATTATAATTGGCTTCGCTAACTATGAAAGAACGCACAGTACAACTTGCTAATGAAGAGCAAACAGTCGCGCTTGGGCGCACGATCGCTATGGCCTGTAAACAAGGCGCAGTTATTAACCTGTATGGCGATTTAGGTGCAGGAAAAACCACATTTAGTCGTGGATTTTTACAAGCATTGGGCCATCAAGGCCATGTAAAAAGCCCAACCTATACACTCGTTGAGCCTTATGAATTAGCGGATAGACACGTTTTTCACTTTGATCTGTATCGCTTAGCCGATCCTGAAGAACTTGAGTTTATGGGGATCCGCGACTATTTTTCAGACAACTCAGTTTGTTTAGTGGAATGGCCACAGCAGGGTAAAGGCTTCTTACCTGAAGCGGATCTGGAGATCCATTTAACCTATCAAGATGAAGGGCGTCAGGCTCGGGTTGTCGCTTTTTCGACAACCGGAGAGTCGTTATTGGAAGCGTTAACGGTATTCTAAGGAACATATAGCTCATGATGAATGCATCGATGAACAGAATAACTACCAAGGGTATTTTTTCTCTTTTCTTATTATTGATGATGTTTGCTCTGGCTCTGGTGACATCAACCGCCAAAGCTGCATCTCTCTCTAATATTCAAGTTAGTAATAGCCCTTCACAGGCGCAAGTGACATTAACATTTGTTGATGGAAAGCCTGATTATTCCTACTTCCCGTTGCACTCACCAGAACGCTTAGTGATTGATGTTCAGCAACGTGGTGAAATTATTGGCTTACCACTTAAGCTACCGAAAGGGGACTTGGTGAAGCAAGTTCGCGCTAGCCAAGCACCTGATAGCCAGCACAAACGTATCGTCCTTGAGCTTTCTCAAGCGGCAAAAACTAAAGCGGTTGTTCAGCAGATATCAGGTCAATACCAAGTTGTCTTTACTGTATCAACAGGTAAAGGACAGACATCAAATTCATATAATAATACTGTGATGCCTGCTCAGCCGACGGCAACGCCATCTACACGTAATTCGCAGCCCGTTCAGCCCGTGCAAGAAAAACCATTAAAAATGAATGCGCCAGCGGCGGCGTCATCGACCACGCCATCAACCCCTGCAACACCAACCAAAACCTTGCCAAAAGGCACTAAGCAGGTGGTGATTGCGATTGATGCGGGTCATGGTGGAAAAGACCCAGGTGCGATTGGTAAAAACGGTTATAAAGAAAAAGACGTGACACTAAGTGTGGCGCGTAAATTGTATCAAAAACTGGATGCAGATCCGATGTTTAAGCCTGTAATGACAAGGGACGGAGACTATTTTATTTCCGTCAGCGGTCGTTCAGACGTTGCTCGTAAGAAAGGCGCCAACATGCTGGTTTCTATTCATGCTGATTCAGCACCAAACAGTAGCGCTCGTGGGGCATCCGTTTGGGTACTATCTAATCGCCGAGCAAACAGTGAATTAGGTAGTTGGTTGGAGCAACGTGAAAAACAATCTGAACTTCTTGGTGGGGCGGGTGACGCACTTAGTGGTGCAGATCCGTATTTAAGCCAAGCGGTATTGGATTTACAGTTTGGGCACTCACAACGTGTGGGTTACGATGTTGCCGTTCATGTCATTCAGCAGCTCAGAAAAATTGGTAATATTCATAAGAAAACGCCAGAACATGCGAGCCTTGGCGTACTACGTTCTCCCGATATTCCATCCATTTTAGTGGAAACTGGGTTTATCAGTAATACATCCGAAGAGCAGCTATTGAAGTCCAATGATTATCAAGAAAAAGTGGCTGATGGTATTCACCAAGGGTTACGTCAGTACTTTTTAGCGAATCCGCTGCAAGCAGCGCCAAAATAAGTGAATTAGGTTATGGCAATCCAGATCCTTTCTCCTCAATTAGCGAACCAAATAGCGGCGGGTGAAGTGGTCGAGAGACCCGCCTCCGTGGTTAAAGAGTTAGTCGAAAATAGTCTTGATTCAGGGGCAACTCGTATCGATATCGAGATTGAGCGAGGAGGGGAAAAGCTGATCCGTATTCGAGATAATGGCTGTGGGATCAACAAAGATGAGTTGATCCTCGCTTTAGCGCGCCATGCCACCAGTAAAATTGCGACATTAGATGACCTTGAAGCTATCATGAGCATGGGGTTCCGTGGGGAAGCCCTTGCCAGTATTAGCTCTGTTTCCCGCCTGACATTAACCTCCAAACCTGCAGAGCAAACTGAGGCATGGCAATCGTATGCAGAAGGTCGTGACATGCAGGTGACCGTAAAACCCGCAGCCCATCCAAATGGCACTACAGTCGAAGTGCTGGATCTTTTTTACAATACGCCAGCGCGTCGCAAATTTATGCGCACAGAAAAAACCGAGTTTGGGCATATTGATGAAATCGTGCGTCGAATTGCACTTTCCCGCCCTGATGTAGCGATTAATTTGTCGCACAATGGCAAGTTAGTTAAGCAGTATCGTGCAGCGCAAGATGCCAACCAGCAAGAGCGCCGTTTAGGCACAATCTGTGGAACGGGCTTTATGCAAGGCGCGTTAGCGCTTTCATGGGAGCACAGTGATTTAGGAATCAAAGGCTGGGTGGTTACACCATCAACGACGTCTAGCGGAGTCAGTGATATTCAGTATTGCTATGTGAATGGTCGTATGATGCGCGATAAGCTGATCAACCATGCGATCCGTCAAGCTTATGAAGGTTATTTGGATGAGAATCAACAACCTGCTTATGTGCTGTATTTGACCATCGATCCAAAGCAAGTGGATGTGAACGTTCATCCCGCTAAACATGAGGTGCGTTTTCATCAAGCCAGATTAGTGCATGATTTCATTTATCAAGCGGTACGTACTGTATTGCTTAATGCGCTGACGGAAAATGAACTTCCTGGAATAGAGCCAGTATCCAATGAAGTTGAAAACCGTGCATCTGCAGGAGATAACTACTTTGCATCTCCTGCTTCACCAGAAATAGATAAACCGCAAGGATCTCAACGGATTCATGCTAAAGAGCCTTCACTTTCTTATGATGAACCACGAAGTGAATCAGTAATGGGCAAAAGTCGCTCTTTTGCTTCAGGCAATGCAGACAAATCCAGCCCAGTACCAAGCTATAACCGTTCACAACCAAACTACAGCCGCCCAGAGCCAAGTTATGAACGCAAAACGGGAGAGCTATATCAACGTTTGATGTCGATTCCCGTTGCGCCTGAAGATAAAAAACCATTATTCCCTGAAAGAAAGCCGTTGAGTGTCAATGTTGTAGACAGCCAATCTGTAGCGAAAAGTGCGGATAACTACCAATTCGGTAAAGTATTGACAATTTACGCAAAAAACTTTGCATTAATTGAGTCTTCATTAGGGATAATCCTGTTATCCTTGAATGAAGCGAATTACTTACTCAAGCTGGCTCAATTAACGCCAGAAAATGGTGGATTAAAACCTCAACCGTTGCTAATTCCCTTAAAATTGTCACTAAAAAGTGACGAAATAGAGGTTTTGCAACGTTATAAGGAACAATTGACACTATTTGGTATCGATGCCTCGATATTTCATGGAAAAGTAACAATTCATACGGTATCGTTACCGTTAAGAACGCAAAATTTATCGCAGCTTTTTTCTGATTTAATCGTATTTTTGTCAGCAAAAGAGAGTGTCTCGAATGAAAATATCGCGAAATGGCTAGCAAATGCGATTTCTCAGGCAAAAAACGAAGAAAGTTGGAGTTTGGCGCAAGCAGTTCAATTACTGGCTGATGTTGAGCGGATCTGTCCGCAGTGGGTTACAAATCCACCGCCAACATTATTACAATTAATTAATTTACAACCCGTGGTAGCTACACTGACAAATGAGTGATTTAGTAACTCAACAAAAACCAAATGCCATCTTCTTAATGGGGCCAACGGCTTCGGGCAAAACGGCATTGGCCATCGAATTACGCAAGCATTTGCCTGTGGAGATTATTAGTGTCGATTCGGCATTGATTTATCGAGGAATGGATATTGGTACCGCGAAGCCTACTCAAGAAGAGCTTAGCCAAGCCCCGCATCATTTGATAGATATCCTCGATCCATCTCAGCCTTATTCTGCGGCTGATTTTCGTCGTGACGCATTAAATGTAATGGATGAAATTTCGTCTCAAGGTAAGATTCCATTACTGGTCGGCGGCACTATGCTTTATTTTAAAGCCTTATTAGAAGGGTTATCACCGCTGCCATCAGCCTCTCCAGAAGTTCGTGAGGCAATTGAGAAGATAGCGCAAGAACAAGGTTGGGGTGAGGTTCATCGTCGTTTGGCTGAGGTCGATCCCGTCTCTGCGGCACGTATTCATCCTAATGATCCACAAAGATTATCCCGAGCTTTAGAGGTATATCTCATTTCGGGACAAACTTTGACTGAAATGACTCAAACAGCAGGCACAGAATTGCCTTATAATGTGTTTCAGTTTGCTATTGAGCCACAAGATCGTAAAATTTTACATGAGCGTATCGAACGTCGTTTTCGTTTAATGCTAGAAGCAGGGTTTGAAGACGAAGTTAAAGCGCTATACCAACGAGGTGATCTTCATGTTGATTTACCTTCCATTCGTTGTGTAGGTTATCGGCAAATGTGGTCTTATCTCGATGGTGAAATAGATTATGATGAAATGGTTTATCGAGGGATTTGCGCGACGCGCCAATTGGCTAAACGGCAGATCACTTGGTTGAGAAGCTGGGACAATGTTCATCGGTTAGATAGTGAACAACCTCAGCAAGCGCTTGACACCGTTATACAGGTTATTAGTGCATAGGGCTATTCTTTGTGTACAATTAAAGCGTTAAGCGTAATTTTTGAGTAGTAATTTTTAGGAATCGTAAGATTCTCATTTAAAAAACAACAAAATAAGGAAAACATAGAATGGCTAAGGGGCAATCTTTGCAAGATCCGTTCCTGAACGCATTACGTCGTGAAAGGGTTCCGGTCTCTATTTATTTAGTTAATGGTATTAAATTGCAGGGTCAAATCGAATCTTTTGACCAATTTGTTATTTTGCTGAAAAACACAGTTAGCCAGATGGTTTATAAACACGCTATCTCTACTGTGGTTCCAGCACGCCCTGTTTCTCATCATAGCGGTACTGGTACTGCTGGCGCTGGCAATGGCAACTACCACGGTGGTGCTTCTGCTGGGCAAGATGGCGAATCAGCTGAGTAAGACTGTACGCTAAAAACAAGGAAAGCATGGGTAGGGAGACTATACCTGTGTTTTTCCTTTGCAATTATTGTTTAGCCTAAGAGGTTACACCTTGTTTGATAGGTATGAAGGCGGTGAACTAGCTGTACTGGTTCATGTCTTTTTTGATCAAGAAAAAGACATTGATAATTTAGCAGAATTTGAGTCTTTAGTGACGTCTGCTGGCGTTAAACCTGTACAAATAGTAACTGGCAGCCGTAAGGCTCCCCACCCAAAATTTTTCGTTGGGGAAGGGAAAGCTGAAGAAATCGCTGAAGCCGTCGAAGCTAGTTGTGCGGATGTGGTGCTATTTAACCACACGCTTAGCCCTGCTCAAGAACGTAATCTCGAACGGGTTTGCCAATGTAAGGTCGTTGATCGTACAGGGGTAATTTTAGATATATTTGCACAACGTGCGCGTACGCATGAAGGTAAACTTCAAGTTGAATTAGCTCAATTACGGCATTTATCCACTCGCTTAGTGAGAGGATGGACGCACCTTGAGCGACAAAAAGGCGGGATTGGTTTACGTGGTCCCGGCGAAACTCAGCTTGAAACTGACCGCCGATTACTCAGAGATAAAATCAAACAGATTTTATCTCGTCTCGGACGAGTCGAAAAACAGCGTGAGCAAGGTCGCCAATCAAGAAGCAAAGCAGATATTCCAACTGTTTCCTTGGTGGGCTATACCAACGCCGGAAAATCCAGTTTATTTAATCGGATGACGTCGGCAGATGTTTACGCAGCAGACCAACTGTTTGCTACGTTAGATCCTACTTTACGTCGTATCGATGTTGATGATGTAGGAACTGTCGTTTTAGCGGACACCGTGGGTTTTATTCGCCACCTTCCACATGATCTAGTTGCTGCATTTAAAGCAACTCTGCAAGAAACACGTGAAGCCACTTTACTACTCCATGTGATTGATGCAGTTGATGTCCGACTGGATGAAAATATCCAAGCGGTTGACAGTGTGCTGGAAGAAATCGAAGCAAATGAAATCCCAACACTTTTAGTGATGAACAAAGTTGATATGCTCGGCGATTTTGTCCCGCGTATTGACAGAGATGAGGATAACAAGCCGGTTCGTGTCTGGGTTTCAGCGCAAACAGGTGAAGGTATCCCTTTGTTGCTTCAAGCATTAACGGAATGCCTTTCAGGTGAGATCGCACATTTTGAATTGCGTTTACCGCCGAATGAAGGTCGCTTACGGAGTCGTTTTTATCAACTTCAATCCATCGAACGTGAATGGCAAGAAGAAGACGGCACTATTGGACTTGAGGTGCGTATGCCAATGGTGGATTGGCGACGTTTATGTAAGCAGGAGCAACAATTACCTAACTATGTTGTTTAAAAATGATGTTAAAACAGTTAGTTGACTGAATTAACCGCAACACAGTTAGGCAATGGAATTGATATTAAGAGCCCAATATCCTCGACTTGATTCAAGACGCCCATGGGTGAAATGAATGATGAGAAATATCGCTCTTAGCCCTAAAAATCAATCATAAAGAATGGAGCTAAAACATGGCGTGGAATCAGCCCGGTAATGACGGACAAGACCGCGATCCGTGGGGAAGCGGCAATAAAGGCAGCAACTCTGGCGGGAACAAAGGTGGTCGGAAACCTGGGGCTTATGATCTCGACGATCTCTTTCGTAAAATAGGCAGCAAGCTTGGCGGCGGCGGTAATAAAGGCGGCGGCGGTGAAGGTAACAACAAACAGCCATCACAGCTGAGCGGTCGTCTAGGTATGTTAGCACTTGCTGCGGTTGTCGTAGTATGGGCTGGCTCAGGCTTCTATACCATTAAAGAAAGTGACCGTGGCGTAGTATTACGTTTTGGTGAATATAGTGGTGTTGTCGGACCTGGTCTGAACTGGAAACCAACGTTTATCGATCAAGTCATTCCTGTGAACGTTGAAACTGTTCGCGAGCAAGCGACTAACGGTATGATGCTGACATCAGATGAAAACGTTATCCGCGTTGAAATGAACGTCCAGTATCGTGTTACTGATCCTGCTCAATACCTGTTCAGCGTAACTAATCCTGATAATAGCCTGCGTCAAGCGCTGGATAGTGCGGTGCGTGGCGTTATTGGTCAATCTGCTATGGAGCAAGTATTGACTACGAATCGAGCCTTTATCCGTGATGTTACGCAGAAAGAGCTAGAAGCTACGATTGCACCATACAAAATGGGTATTACCCTGCTGGACGTCAACTTCCAAGCGGCTCGTCCGCCAGAAGATGTTAAAGCGGCGTTTGATGATGTAATCTCCGCAAGGGAAGAAGAACAAAAAACAATTCGTGAAGCGCACGCTTACCGAAATGAAGTTCTGCCTCTCGCGAAAGGTAACGCGCAACGTATGATCGAAGAAGCTGAAGCTTACAAGGCGAGCGTCGTCTTCAAAGCAGAGGGTGAGGTCGCAAGCTTTGCGAAAATGCTACCTGAATATCGTGCTGCACCAGAAATTACCCGCGAGCGTTTATACATCGAAACGATGGAACGCGTATTAGCAAATACACGTAAAGTAATTGCTAATGATAAGAGCAACAGCATGTTAGTCCTGCCGTTGGATCAAATCATGCGTGGTGCGACGGGCAATACGCCTGCGGCGCCAAAAGTGAATCAGTCAGCAAGAATGACGAACTCAACGAACAATTCATCTTCTACGAGTTCAGCACCTGCGCAGCCAAACAATTCTGTGCGTGGTGATGCAGTTAGAGTTGGGAGACAATAATCATGCGTAAGTCATTTATTTTTGTAGTGATCGCTGTTTTAGCCGTTGCCTACGCATCAATCTTTATTGTTCCTCAAACTGAGCGCGGTATTGTATTACGCTTTGGTAAGGTTTTACGTGATTCTGAGAATAAACCCATCGTTTATGAACCAGGTCTGCATTTCAAAGTTCCATTTATTGAAACTGTAAAAATGCTAGATGCACGTATTCAAACGTTAGAAATTCAAGCTGACCGTTACCTGACTAGCGAAAACAAAGACTTAATGGTGGATTCATACCTGAAATGGCGTGTTACTGATTTCAGCCGTTACTATGTAGCGACTGGCGGCGGTAACCCATTCCAAGCAGAAACCCTGTTAAAACGTAAGTTCAGTGACCGTTTACGTTCTGAGTTTGGTCGTTTAAGCGTTAAAGACATCATCACTGACTCTCGTGGTCGTTTAACCGTTGATGTTCGCGATGCACTGAACAAAGGTACAGCAACTGACGAAGCAACCAAAGACGCTGATGCTGCAATTGCAGATGCGGCGGCTCGCGTTGAAAAAGAAACTAACTTGAAGCCACTGGTTGTTAACGCAAACAGTATGGCGGCGTTAGGTATCGAAGTGGTTGACGTGCGTATCAAACGTATTGAATTACCAAATGAAGTTTCTGAAGCCATCTATGCACGTATGCGTGCAGAGCGTGAAGCGGTAGCGCGTCAGCATCGTTCACAAGGTCAAGAAGAAGCAACTAAAATTCGTGCGGTAGCGGATAAGACAGTAACAGAAACACTGGCAGAATCAGAGCGTACAGCGCTGACCCTGCGAGGTGAAGGTGATGCAATGGCAACGAAACTGTTTGCTGATGCATTCAACCAAGACCCAGAGTTTTATGCCTTTATTCGTAGCCTGCGTGCTTATGAGCAGAGCTTCAAGAACGGTGATGATGTGATGGTGCTTAGCCCAGACACTGATTTCTTCCGTTTTATGAAGGCGCCAACTAAGCTGCGTTCAACGGATTAAATGATAAACAGATTAAGTTACGTGCAACGAGCTTAAATTACTGTTAATCTAATAAAGAAAAGCCCGCTTCGGTGGGCTTTTTTTCGCCTGTCGTTTTAAGTGATGGATTTTTCAGGGAAAATTTGAGCTGCTCAGGTTGGGAAAATTCACTTTGAGTCTACGACAGAAATAAAACTACCATTTTACTTGCTTTCTAGAAAAAAATTTTTGTAATGCCAAAATATCACTGGAACAGTTCATTTTTGATGGTAGAATTCATTTTTAAGCAACCGAGTGTATTTCGAAATGGGTAAGAACGTTGTCGTACTGGGCACCCAATGGGGTGACGAAGGGAAGGGCAAGATCGTTGACTTGCTGACAGAACGAGCTAAATATGTAGTTCGCTATCAGGGCGGCCATAATGCTGGCCATACTCTTGTTGTAAACGGTGAAAAAACCGTTCTCCACTTAATTCCATCCGGTATTCTTCGTGAAAATGTCATCAGCATCATTGCTAATGGTGTTGTTCTTGCGCCTGATGCTTTAATGAAAGAGATGAAAGAACTGGAAGATCGCGGTGTTCCTGTTCGTGAGCGTTTACGTATCTCTGAAGCATGCCCACTGATCCTGCCTTATCACATCGCATTAGACAATGCGCGTGAAAAAGCGCGTGGAGCAAAAGCTATCGGTACAACTGGTCGTGGCATCGGTCCTGCATACGAAGATAAAGTTGCACGTCGCGGTCTGCGTGTTGGTGACTTATTCGATAAAGCAACTTTCGCTGAAAAATTAAAAGAAATCATCGAATACCATAACTTCCAACTGGTTCACTACTACAAAGAGCCTGCGGTTGATTACCAAAAAACGTTAGATTACGTCATGTCAGTTGCTGACCTTCTGACTAGCATGGTAATTGATGTTTCTGATTTGCTCTACAAAGCGCATCAGAAGAATGAATTAGTGATGTTTGAAGGTGCACAAGGTACGCTGCTGGATATTGACCACGGTACTTATCCGTATGTAACTTCTTCAAACACAACAGCGGGTGGTGTTGCAACAGGCTCGGGCTTAGGTCCACGTTATGTGAACTACGTTCTGGGGATCATCAAAGCTTACTCAACACGTGTTGGTGCGGGTCCATTCCCAACTGAGCTGTTTGATGAAACGGGTGAATTCCTGCGTGAGAAAGGTCAAGAGTTCGGTGCAACCACAGGTCGTAAACGTCGTACTGGTTGGTTAGACATCGTGGCTATCAACCGTGCTGTGCAAATTAACTCTCTGTCAGGTTTCTGCTTAACTAAACTGGACGTTTTAGACGGTTTAGAAGAAGTGAAAATCTGTGTTGGCTACCGTCGTCCAGATGGCAAAGTGTTAGAAACAACACCTTTAGCCGCTGATGAGTGGGAAGGCTTAGAGCCAGTTTACGAAAGCATGCCAGGCTGGAGCGAAACGACTTTCGGTGTTAGAAAAAGAGAGTCATTACCAAAGGCCGCTTTAGCTTACATCCAACGCATTGAAGAACTGACGGGCATTCCTGTTGATATTATTTCAACTGGTCCAGACCGTTCAGAAACGATGATCCTGCGTGATCCGTTTGACGTTGAGTAATAGACAGAACAGCGCTCACTGAGCGCTGTTTTTTTATCTCTCCCATTTTCCTTCCGATGAATTCCTTTTTGATAAAACGCTAAAATTTTCAGATAATATCCATCAAGTTGAACATTATGTGCCATTGCAAGCATCTTTACGGGCAAGGATGGGCTAGACTAAAACTAAGGCGATATACTGTAGAAAATCGTTCAAATTGACCGTTAGATGGTAGCCAAAAAAACAAATATAACGAAAATGGCAGATAAGTATTTCACTACATACTGTAGTACCAAAAATTTTTGAGGTGATTGTGCAGCTGACAAGTTTTACTGATTATGGGTTACGCGCCCTAATTTATTTAGCCGCCCTAGAAAAAGGGCAAATGACGAGTATTACACAAGTCACTGAAGTGTATGGTGTTTCTCGTAATCACATGGTTAAAATTATTAATCAGCTAAGCCACCTTGGCTATGTAAAAGCCACCCGTGGTAAAAATGGCGGGATCGCACTGGGTCAACCGGCGGAATCCATTCGGATCGGTGATGTTGTCCGCGCATTAGAACCACTCACTCTAGTCAATTGTAGTGGCGAATTTTGCCATATTACGCCCGCTTGCCGCCTAAAAGGTGTATTGCAAAAGGCGATACAACAATTTTTACAAGAACTAGACCAATATACGCTAGCGGACATGGTCAAAGATAATGGTCCGCTGTATCAATTACTGCTCGATTAATGTCTCAGTAATTTATCACTCTGATGACAATGGAGGTAACAATGTCAAACGATCCTTTTCAGGAAAGAGAAGCAGAAAAATACGAATCCCCAATTCCGAGTAGAGAGTTTATTTTAGATCTCTTATCTAAGCGCACAGCACCTGCAAACCGTGAAGAAATTGCACAGCTACTCAACCTCTCTACGGAAGATGAATTGGAAGCATTGCGTCGTCGCTTACGTGCGATGGAACGTGATGGGCAGTTAGTTTTCACTCGCCGCAAATGTTATGCATTACCAGAGCGTATTGACCTATTAAAAGGTAAAGTTATTGGTCACCGTGATGGTTATGGTTTCTTGCGTGTCGAAGGTAAAAAAGAAGATTACTACTTATCTCAAGATGAGATGAAGCGCGCTTTACATGGTGATGTGATTTTGGCTCAACCTTATGGTCAAGACCGTAAAGGGCGTACTGAAGTGCGTGTTGTACGTGTATTAGAGCCGCGCAATAACCAAATTGTTGGACGCTATTTTATTGAAGCGGGAATGGGGTTTGTTGTTCCTGATGATAGCCGTTTAAGTTTCGATATTTTAATTCCGAAAGACAAACAGTGTGGCGCCCGTATGGGTAACGTGGTGGTGGTAGAATTAGAAACTCGCCCACAACGCCGCTCTCAAGCTGTTGGGAATATTATTGAAGTACTCGGTGAGACTATGGGTACGGGTATGGCGGTAGAAATCGCATTACGTACTCATGAAATTCCGCACTCTTGGCCGCCACAAGTGACAAAGCAAGTGGCTGATTACAGTGAAACAGTCCCTGAAGCTGCGAAGAAAGGGCGTGTGGATCTACGCGATCTTCCACTCGTTACCATCGATGGCGAAGACGCTCGTGACTTCGATGACGCCGTTTACTGTGCACCGAAAAAAGGTGGCGGTTGGCGTTTATGGGTGGCGATTGCGGATGTGAGCTATTATGTCCGCCCACAAACGGCACTGGATACGGAAGCCCATAGCCGTGGTAACTCGGTCTACTTCCCATCCCAAGTTGTGCCAATGCTACCGGAAGTACTGTCTAACGGATTATGTTCACTAAACCCAGGCGTAGATCGTCTGTGTATGGTATGTGAAATGACGGTTTCGGCATCTGGAAAACTTTCTTCATATAAATTCTATGAAGCGGTGATGAGCTCCCACGCGCGTTTAACCTACACCAAAGTGTGGAAAATGCTGCAAGGGGATGAAGAGCTACGCGAGCATTACAAAGCGTTAGTGCCTCATATCGAGCATTTACACCAATTATACAAAGCGTTAGATGCAGCACGTATTGAGCGTGGCGCTATCTCGTTTGAGTCTGAAGAAGCCAAATTTATCTTCAATGCGGAACGTCGCATTGAGCGTATTGAGCCTGTAGAGCGTAATGATGCACACAAATTAATTGAAGAGTGCATGATTTTAGCTAATATTGCGGCGGCGCGATTTGTTGAGAAAAACGAAGAGCCTGCACTATACCGTGTGCATGACCGTCCGAAAGAAGAGAGCGTTATGAACTTACGCTCAGTATTCAGCGAGTTAGGTTTAACACTGCCGGGTGGCATGAAGCCAGAGCCAAGAGATTACGCCCAAGTAATGAACGAAGTGGCTGAGCGCCCAGACCATGAGCTATTGCAGACTATGATTTTGCGTTCAATGAAGCAAGCGATTTATGATCCAGAAAACCGCGGTCACTTTGGTTTAGGTCTAAAATCGTATGCGCACTTTACCTCGCCAATTCGTCGTTATCCTGACTTAACTTTGCACCGTGGTATTAAATACTTACTGGCAAAAGAGCATGGTCATGGGGATAAGCGCTGGACGGAAACGGGCGGATGGCACTCCGATATGGACAGCATGCTGCAATTGGGCGAGCACTGCTCACTGACTGAGCGCCGTGCCGATGAAGCTACCCGTGACGTCGCAGATTGGTTAAAATGTGACTTCATGCAAGACCAAGTGGGACAAGTATTTACTGGACTTATCACTAGCGTGACAGGTTTCGGTTTCTTTGTTCGCTTAAATGACCTATTCATTGATGGCTTAGTGCATATCTCAACCCTCGATAACGACTATTATCGTTATGATGCGGTTGGACAGCGCTTAATTGGTGAATCTTCCGGTACAACTTATCGCCTTGGCGATGAAGTGGAAATCCGTGTAGAAGCGGTACATATGGATGAGCGCACCATTGATTTTGCTTTAATTTCAACGACACGAAAAGCGAAAAACCCGGGCAAAACCACGCGGGATAAGATGAAGAAAGAAGTTAAAAATGCGACACGTTCAGCCCGTCGAAAAGGCGATGTGAGCAAAGAAAAAAACTTCGAACCTGATTCTGCATTTCGTCGTTCAGAGAAAAAAGGCAAGAAAGACAGCAAAGACGCTAAACCTGAAGGTAAAGGAAACGGTAAAGCGAAAAGCAAAAAGCCGTCCGATAAAACCAAAAAAATCAGTGCCAAGTTAAAAGCAAAACGCGTGGCGAAAAAATCCCAAAAACAAGAGGGATAAGCGCGTTTCATGATACAAGGTGGCGGGCAATCGCCACCTTTTGATTTTCCACCTATTTAATGTTCTCAACCTAAAAGATATTTATGAGCGAAATTATTTATGGCATTCACGCAGTGAAAGCCCTGCTTGAGCGTTCTCCGCAACGTATTAAAGAAGTCTATATTTTAAAAGGTCGTGAAGACCGCCGCCTGATGCCTATCGTTCATGAAATCGAAGCGTTGGGGATTGTGGTGCAAGTGGCAAATCGCCAATGGATGGACGCACAAACTGAAGGTGCAGTACACCAAGGGATTATCGCCAATGTGTTAGCCGGTAAACAGTATCAAGAAGGGGATCTTCCAGATTTACTGGAAAGCACCGAATCGCCATTTTTACTGATCCTCGACGGTGTGACTGACCCACATAACTTAGGTGCGTGTTTACGTAGTGCAGACGCAGCCGGTGTTCATGCAGTGATTGTTCCTAAAGACAAATCCGCACAATTGAACGCAACCGCGAAGAAAGTGGCATGTGGTGCAGCGGAAAATGTTCCGCTGATCCGTGTGACTAACTTGGCAAGAACCTTACGTTTACTGCAAGAGTACAATGTGTGGATTGTCGGCACCGCTGGCGAAGCTGACCATAACTTGTATCAAAGTAAACTGACTGGCGCTATCGCATTAGTGATGGGCGCGGAAGGTGAAGGTATGCGTCGTTTGACTCGCGAACATTGCGACGAGCTGATTAGCATCCCAATGGCGGGCTCAGTTTCATCGCTGAACGTCTCTGTGGCAACGGGCGTGTGCCTGTTTGAAGCAGTACGTCAACGCATTGCCAAATAAATCATAAAATAATTTTTGCTTAATTTGTCCCCATCTCTTGAGTTTTTTATCTGGGATGGGTATAGTTACGCGTCAATTTTTTAGCCGCACTCAACAAGTTCCTTGCCTCCGCGGGCCGCGGTTAACCCAGACAGGAGGCTAATAATCCGTAAGGAGCAACTACTAATGCGTCATTACGAAATCGTTTTTATGGTCCATCCTGACCAAAGCGAACAGGTTCCGGGCATGATCGAGCGTTACAGTGCTGTTATCACTAACGCACAAGGTCAGATTCACCGTCTGGAAGACTGGGGCCGTCGTCAACTGGCTTACCCAATCAACAAACTGCACAAAGCTCACTATGTTCTGCTGAACGTAGAAGCTCCACAGGAAGCGATTGATGAGCTGGAAACTAACTTCCGCTTCAACGATGCCGTTATCCGCAGCATGGTTATGCGCTTAAAACACGCAGTAACAGAAGCTTCTCCAATGGTCAAAGCCAAAGACGAACGTCGCGGCCGTGACATGTCTGATGATTATCAAGACGAAGAAGCAGAAGAAACTGGGGATTCTGAAGAGTAATTGCTCAGGTGATCACTAATCGTCTAGTGTTGACAGGCACAGTCTGTAAAGCATTGATTCGAAAAGTGAGTCCGTCCGGCATTCCACATTGCCAGTTTGTTTTAGAACATCGTTCTGGACAACAGGAAGCTGGAATGTCACGGCAAGCATGGTGCAGAATGCCCGTCATTGCCAGCGGACAAGCCTTACAAACCCATACTCACAGTATAACGGTCGGCAGTCTGATTACTGTTACAGGTTTCATTAGCACCCATCAGGGACGTAATGGAATCAGTAAATTAGTCTTACATGCCGAGCAGATTGATTTGATAGATTCTGGAGACTAGCCATATGGCACGTTATTTCCGTCGTCGCAAGTTCTGCCGTTTCACAGCGGAAGGCGTTCAAGAGATCGACTATAAAGATATCGCAACGCTGAAAAACTATATCACTGAAAGTGGTAAAATTGTACCAAGCCGTATCACCGGTACTCGTGCAAAATATCAACGCCAGCTCGCTCGTGCTATCAAGCGCGCTCGCTACCTGTCTCTGTTACCATACACTGATCGTCATCAGTAATTGGTACAGTCCATTAACGACTAATAGAGGATAAGGTAATGCAAGTTATTCTGCTTGATAAAGTAGCTAACCTAGGTAGCCTGGGTGACCAAGTTAACGTTAAATCGGGCTACGCTCGTAACTTCTTAGTACCACAGGGCAAAGCTGTTCCTGCAACTAAGAAAAACGTTGAATTCTTCGAAGCTCGCCGCGCTGAACTGGAAGCTAAATTAGCTGACGTTCTGGCAGCAGCACAGGCTCGTGCAGCAGCTGTTACTGCGCTGGGTTCTGTTACTCTGGCTTCTAAAGCTGGTGACGAAGGTAAACTGTTCGGTTCAATCGGTACTCGTGACATCGCTGACGCAATCACTGCGGCTGGCGTTAAAGTTGCGAAAAGCGAAGTTCGCCTGCCAAACGGCGTTCTGCGTACTACTGGTGACCACGAAGTTCACTTCCAGTTACACAGCGATGTTTTCGCAGAGCTGAACGTTATCATCGTTGCTGAGTAATCAATAATGATGATAGTTGCCACTGTTAACGCGGTGGCACAATAAAAAAACACCGGAAATCCGGTGTTTTTTTATTTCTAACGCAGGTAAAATTTACTGATTAACTGAACATTGGTAATCCAGCAATTCTCCCGTACTACCTAAATTAAACTGCCAAACATCCATCCGATTCGCTAATAATACCATCGAACCATCTTTTAGCTCAGTCACCGCCAGTCCATAGTTCCCCATGCTGTCATTATGTGCTTGAACATATTCATTTAGCTGCTTGAAAGGGCTTTGTTGGCTATCTAACTTTTTCGCCCAATATTCATGCCCTTCCAATTCCACTGGAAAAACATGCCACTCAGATTTAATCGCATCTGCATGTTGGTTAACTAGCTCAATAACCTGCGGTTTTAGGCAAGCAATATGGATATGAAGTTGATCTTGGGAACGCCCATATTGTGAATTAATCGCTAAAGCGAGTTTATCATCGCTAATAACGGGTTGACCCGCGGGGCTAACACTCTCACGTTCATTCCAGGCAAGCGTAAAGTAATCCGGACTATTATCTTCGAGTAATAAAGGGGATTCGATACCACTGACTTTATCGGTTGGCAGTACCAAATTATGAACCGGGCCTTTTTTATCTTTGAAGAGTACATAGCGATTGTCTAAATCCACTTTCATGCAAGATGGATTACGCTGGTCAGGATCATTGATAGCAATGCACTGCTGGCTAATGATATTCCACAGCCCATCTGCATGGTATTTAATCCATGAAATATAGCCAATAAGACTGAGTAGTAGGAGTAAAACTACGGCGGCAATAATTTTAATGAGCTTCTTTGTGCAGGTATTGTTGTTTTTCTGCATAGATTGTCCTGTTCTTTTCCCTGTTTAACTATTAAGTGTAATAAAGAACAGTGATTATACGTAGTTTATGGTGAGAAACGTCATCAAATAACGTCTCAATTGAATTTTTATTCTGAAAATAAAAGAAAGGTCGGGGTATTGTATGAAATCCCCGACGTTAAAATATAAATTAAGGTGTTCGGTAATAGCTACCATCGCTTAAGCGCGTAAAGCTATAGGTTTGACCGTTAGTCGCTGTAATTTCCAGCTGTTGAACTTCACCTTTCCCATTGGCTTTCAATCGGATTTTCTGCCCTTGCTGCAAGTTGCTAAGGGGTTTTTCTGAACCTTCAGCTTTTGCCATGATAAAGGCATCATTTGCCTGCAAGTTATTATCACGAAATAGCTGCGCCAATGTTTTTCCTTTCTGAACGCGATAATTCTGCCATTCATTAGCTGACGGGCGAGTGGTTGGTGGCGTGGATGGCTGTGATGGCACGCTGGTGCTTGGCTGCTGTGTCGGCAGAGACGTTTGCGGCTCTTGAATAATTTCAGGCTCACTTGGCAATGGCGGTGATGTATCTGGGATGTTGGTTGTCGGTTGCTCTGGTTGCGATAACACCGTATCAGGGATTGGATTAGGCAGCGAAGTCGGTGGGATCACAATAGGTTGGTTTGGCACATTGCTTGTATTATTTGGGGTGGAATTAGATTTATCGCCAGTAGGCCAAAATAAGGCAGCAATAACGATCAGCGCTAGAATAGCAATTCCATAGCGATGAAAAGTGGATAGTCTCAACATGACCCCTCCTATATTTGAGGAATAATTAATCACAGACGTTTTAACGCATACTAGCACTATTTACGCGTAAATTAACAAGTTGAAGACTAATTTAGGAGAACACTGAATAATTTAGACAGTTTTATTCTTCCGTTATCGGGTTTAGGTTTACCCATAGGAAAGGGGCTGCTATCCTTGGTTTTTCTCAAAAATGAAATGGGTATTTTCATGGCAAACCAAAACTTTGATTCAGTAGAAGCTCAAGCGAGCTATGGCATTGGTCTACAAATTGGACAGCAATTATTAGAATCAGGACTAGAAGGTTTAGTTCCAGACGCAATTTTAGCGGGTCTGACTGATTCTTTAGAAGGCAACATGCCATCAGTTCCAGTTGAAGCTCTGCATAAAGCACTGCGTGAAATGCACGAGCGTGCAGATGCAGTTCGCCAAGAGCGTCAAAAAGAACTGGCTGCAGAAGGTCAAAAATTCTTAGATGAAAACCAGAAGAAAGACGGCGTATCGACTACTGAGTCTGGTTTGCAATTCTCTGTGATCAACCAAGGTGAAGGTGCAATCCCAGCTCGTTCTGACCGTGTTCGCGTTCATTACACCGGTCGTTTAATTGACGGTACTGTGTTCGACAGTTCCGTACAGCGCGGTCAGCCAGCAGAATTCCCAGTAAGCGGCGTGATCCCTGGTTGGATTGAAGCACTGACATTAATGCCAGTGGGTTCAAAATGGGAATTATACATTCCTCATGAATTAGCTTACGGTGAGCGTGGTGCTGGCGCATCCATTCCGCCATTCAGCACCCTCGTTTTCGAAGTTGAGTTACTGGAAATTTTATAATTTTCTGACTGACTTACAGAAAAGAATAATAGCCTCATTCGCTTGCCATTTTGGTATAGCTAATGAGGCTTTTTTATTAGCGTAAATATTCTGCTCTTGTTACTCTTAAAGGCTTAGTGTCATTAGGGGAAATAAAATGCGCCAACAACTTTGTACGCTTGCCCGAGAGGCGGGTGATGCCATCATGAAAATCTACAATGGGCATGCGCCATTGCGGGTTGAACATAAACAAGATGATTCCCCTGTCACGGCTGCGGATATTGCTGCCCATCAAATCATCAAGAAGGGGCTTTCAGGTTTATCACCTGATATCCCTCAACTTTCAGAAGAAGATCCACCAGAATGGTCTGTACGTCGTGATTGGCAACGTTACTGGCTTATTGACCCATTGGATGGAACTAAAGAATTCATTAATCGCAATGGTGACTTCACCGTGAATATTGCGTTAATTGAAAATGGCATTCCAGTCATGGGGGTGGTTTTCGCACCCGCAAAAGGTTTGATGTATTACGCCGAAGGCTCTCAAGCGTGGAAAGAAGAGCATGGACAAGTTCAGCGCATTCACGTCAAAGCTGCGACGCCGCCTGTGGTGGTGATCAGCCGTTCTCATCAAGACCCCCAATTGATGGCGTATCTCGCTAACCTTCCGGAACATCGCACAGCTGAGATAGGTTCATCGCTAAAATTTTGTTTAGTGGCGGAAGGCTGCGCGCAGTTATATCCTCGTTTTGGACCGACTAATATCTGGGATACAGCCGCAGGGCATGCAGTGGCATTAGGTGCAGGGGCAAGCGTGGTGGATTGGCAGGGAAATACACTGGATTATTCCCCGAGAGAGTCTTTTTTGAACCCCGGTTTTGAATGTCGTTAAGATAGCGAAAATAGCAAGATAATAAAAAGTCGGGTAGCTAATGATCAACTTCCCCGACTTGAACAATATGATTTAATGTTTAGTTATCTAATTGCAGCACTTTAGCCGTTGCAGTACGAATATCTAAACATGCTTTTGCATCCTGTTTTAAATCAATTCCATAAGTTGGAATGATAGTCTTCAGGCGTGCTTCCCAACCATCCGCAGAGAGTTGATCTGCAAAGCAGGTTTTCAGTACATTGAGTGCGATAAACGCAGCAGTCGATGCGCCCGGTGATGCACCCATTAATACGGTGAACGATTTATCTGCACTCGTAATCAGCTCAGTACCGAACTCTAATACGCCTTTTTTCACCGGATCAGGTTTAATGATCTGAACGCGTTGACCCGCGACCACTTCTTTCCAATCTTCACGCTGCGCATCAGGATAGAATTTTTGCAGCATAGAGAATTGATGGGCAGACGTTTGCAGCACTTGTCCCACGAGATATTCAGCCAATGACCAATCATCTTTCGCGATGGCAAGCATCGGTTCAATATTGTTCAGTCTGATGGAATCAAACAGATCCAAATAAGATCCATGTTTTAGGAACTTACTCGAGAAACCAGCATAGGGTCCAAACAGTAAAGAGCGTTTTCCGCCGATGATACGGGTATCTAAATGCGGTACAGACATCGGTGGTGAGCCCTTATCGGCTTTTCCGTAAACTTTGGCGTGGTGGCGAGCAGCGACTTTTTCATCGTCACAGCGCAACCAAATTCCACTCACAGGGAATCCGCCATAGCCTTTACCTTCCGGAATACCGGATTTTTGCAGTAATTCAATGGCGCGACCACCGGCTCCCACAAACACAAATTTTGCGGATGTGATGGTTTTTTCGTGGGTCAGAAGGTTCTTCACTTCCACATTCCAGCGCCCATCAGGCGTCTGTGTCACATCAATCACTTCATGTTTATAGTGAAGAGAAAACCCTTTTTGTTCGCTCAGTTGCGCCATCAATAAGTGGGTTAAGGCACCGTAATCTACGTCAGCCCCAGTAACGACACGGGTAACCGCAATTTTTTCATTAGGATCACGGCCTTCAACCACTAATGGCGCCCACTCATCAATCTGTTTTAGGTCATCGCTGTATTCCATATTATGGTAACAGTGATGGGCAGACATTTGACGGAAACGTTGTTGTAAAAACTTGATGTTGTCTGCACCAGAGACAAAGCTCATGTGTGGACAAGGGTGGATAAAGTCCCGTGGATTTTTGATTTTGCCTTTGGTGACTAAGTAGGACCATAGCTGGCGAGATAGGTCAAATTCAGTGTTTACTTCAAGGGCTTTGCTGATATCTACCGTGCCATCAGGGTTTGGCGGGGTATAGTTCATTTCACAGTTTGCTGCGTGACCTGTTCCCGCGTTATTCCATGGATGGGAACTCTCTTGGGCACAATCATTTAATCTTTCGAATACCGCGATAGTGAGATTTGGCTCCAGCTCTTTAAGAAAAGTGCCGAGCGTGGCGCTCATGATCCCCGCACCGACTAGTGCGATATCAACATTTTCTGCAATGGGTTTAGTCATGGAAATCCCTATTTTTTATTCGGAGTGAAACACAAGTCTGTACCGTCTTGATACACCACATAAGCGCGTCTCCAAGGCTCATCACCAATCAGACGCCATTTGTGTCCTGTTCCGGTGTTGTCTTGAGCAAGCAGAATGTCACCTGGTTTGATAATAAATGTGGAGCCATCTTTGGTTTCGAACTCTAAGGTACCAGTGAGGGTGATTACATAGCGAGGAACGGGGTCTTTATGCCAATCCCACGAGCCACCTGAAACGGTTTCGCGGAAGGTGAGCTCACTGACGGCAATGACAGGGCTTTGGTCATCTCCACGAGCAACACCATTCAGTTCAATGGTGCCTTCTTCAAACAGAGAGTTACCGTCTTCACCTGTCCACATACGAATACAACGGATCATCTTATTTAGCTCCTTAACTTAAGAATAATATTGCTTAATAACTAAGATAATATTCAGTGTTTCGATTTTTACCTTAACGAAAAATAGTGAAGTTCAGAAAATAGGATGTCTTTAAATCTAAAGTTTTTTAATGGCAAGGTCAAAGTTAATATTTTTAAGTGAAAGTATTTTATTGAAAAAATAGACTTTTTAATTTTATCGATGATTGTTTTTGGATGGGTTTATTTGATGTTTTTTTAATTTAAATCAAAGCGATAAAAGATAATTCTTTTTTGATGGAATAAACTCTATTTTATTCTTTTTATTATCGAGTTTAGATGCTCGGCAATGGAAAGTGTAATAAATTGTAATTTATAAAAAATAAGAGAATAAAGTATGAAAATAAGAAAGAGAATAGAAAAATAAATAGCAAAGAAATCGATTAATGATGACTATATAAAATGGTTTAAGAGTAGAAGGGTAAAAATGCTATTTTCACCCTTTAAAAATTAACTATTTTTTGGATTTAGAATTCCGCTTAAGGCGAGATGTTGAATAAGCATAATGGTTTTGCCATCCATGATTTCACCATTTTTGATAGCGGCAAGTGCATCAGGGAATGACCATTCCATAACCTCAATATCTTCACCTTCATCAGCGAGTCCGCCACCATCACTTTGGCGGTCTTTATCACTGTATTGGGCAATGTAAAAATGCAGCTTTTCTGTGACGGAGCCTGGGCTCATAAAGGCTTCAAACACCTTTTCGATATTATCAATTTTATAGCCAGTCTCTTCTTCGGCTTCAGCAATAATTCTTGCTTCAGGGGAAGAACCTTCAAGTAGTCCGGCAGCGGCTTCAATCAGCAACTGTTTATATCCAGAAACGTACATTGGCATACGGAATTGACGGATCAAGATAATGCTATTTTTGGATGTGTTATACAGCAAAATGACAGCGCCATCGCCACGGTCATACACTTCACGCTCTTGTTTTTGCCAAGAACCGTCGTGTCGCTGTAATTCATAGGTATATTTTTTGAGAATGTACCAATTATCTGACAGTAATTTTTCGCTGATATTCCTAACTTGAGGCTGTTTCATAAATAAGTCGCGCAGAGATAAGATAAATTTAATCTAGCACTATAAATAGAAAGGGAAAATAGACAGTAAATAATAAAAAGCCAGTAAGGTTGTATTACTGGCTTTTTATCGAGATGGATTATTTGATGATTTGCAGTTGTTTAACGTCGATCTCTTTAGAGTTCCAGTCTTTATCAACTTCACCGCGAATTTCGATTTTATCTTTCGGCGTGACGTTCACTCCATTGAAGCGTTTTTGGCTAATTTCAACGGTGATTGTGCCTGTGCCATCGGTGAATTCGTAATGTTTTTTGTCCAGTTGTTTAACGAGATTACCGCGCAAAATAACCCAGCTGTTGTCAGATAATTCAAGGGCTTTTGCAACCGTTGTTTCACTTGCATTCGGTCCGTTAAAACCGCCTTCTTGGGTTTTCATGGTTTCAGTGTTAGTGGTGTTGGCGACTTCACCTGGACCTGAAAAACCACCGGTAGCAGCAAAAACAGGAGCGGTAGCAAGGGCAGCGATTAAGGTGATTAAAGGTAATTTTTTCATTTTTGTTTCTCCACAAGTAACCAGAAATTTGGTCTATGGGATGTATTTAACCAAGTAAATCTTAACAGGATCTTAAGAACTCAAATTAATTAAATATATTTTTAATTTGGACAATCACCACTGGTCATCATGAATTTAATAAGATAAATATAACAATATTCGATGTGGAGGTTGAGTATGCGTATTTTATTAATAGAAGATGATCGATTAATTGGCGATGGTCTAAAAGTAGGGTTAACACAATTGGGGTTTACCCTTGATTGGTTTATGGATGGTAAACAAGGTCAACAGGCTTTGTTTGATGCCCCTTATGATGCTGTCGTGCTGGATTTATCACTTCCGCATATTGATGGTATGGATATTTTGAAGTTTTGGCGTAAGCAAGGGCGAGACGAGCCTGTTTTGATTCTGACAGCGCGGGATGCCCTTGAGCAACGGGTGAATGGATTACAGCAAGGGGCTGATGATTATCTGTGTAAGCCGTTTGCGCTAGCGGAGGTTGCAGCACGTTTGCAAGCGTTGATCCGTCGGCGCAGTGGGCAGCTATCACCCACTTTGGTTCATGGTGACGTGGAGATGGATCCTTTAGCGATGACGGTCACTTATCAAGGAAATCCTGTGCAGTTGAAGGGTAAGGAGCTGGCGCTATTATCATTATTTTTGCACAACCCGAAAAAAGTGCTGTCCCGTAGTGCGATAGAAGAAAAGTTGTATAACTGGGATGAAGAAGTCTCTAGTAACTCGGTTGAAGTTCATATTCACCACTTACGCCGTAAATTAGGCAGCAAGTTTATTCAAACTGTTCATGGTGTTGGTTATCGACTGGGTGATGAAGCATGAAAACATTCAGCTTAAGGCTCAAATTGACTTTGATGTTATTGCTCCTCGCGGTAATGACGTGGGGAATTGCTAGCTCATTGGCGTGGTATCAAACCTATAAAACCATTAATGAATTGTTTGATACTCAACAAATGGTATTTGCAAAGCGCTTATCCGTGTTACCGACGGATATCGACTTGCCTCAAGCATCATTGAGTAAAACCAAAAAGTTATTGCGGAAAAATCGTGGAAGCCAAGACGATGACGCATTGGCGTTTGCGATTTTTACTCCGAGTGGCGAAATGGTGCTCAATGATGGGGACAACGGACGTAAAATCGAGTTTCAATTTACGCGTGAAGGATTCAGCGAGGGAACACTGAAAGGTAGTGATGATGAGTGGCGCTTTGTTTGGCTTAAATCTATTGATAATCAATATATTATTGCGGTAGGGCAAGAGTGGGAATACCGTCAAAGTATGGCTAACAGCATTATGTTTTCCCAGCTCATACCGTGGCTGGTGGCGCTGCCGATAATGTTAATCGTATTTTTATGGTTGCTCACTCGAGCATTAAAACCCCTGCGGGATGTGGCTAAACAGCTACGGCAGAGAAAACCGGATGAGCTGAGCCCAGTGATGGTGCCGACAATTCCTAGTGAAGCAAAGCCAATCCTAGATTCCCTGAACGGATTATTCGACAAAATAAACCACATGTTTGTTCGTGAACGGCAATTTACCTCTGATGCTGCCCATGAACTGCGTAGTCCACTTGCCGCACTGAAAGTCCAAACCGAAGTGGTGCAAATTGCTGGAAGTGACGAGGCGATTCGCCAACATGCAGTGGCTAATCTTTCAGAGGGAATTGACCGTGCAACTCGGCTGGTGGATCAGCTATTAACGTTATCCCGCTTAGAGTCTTCTAATCAGTTAGATGATGTGAGTGAAGTGAGTTGGCAGGAATTAATTGAGCAAGCTGTAAGAGAGAGTGAACTGGAAGCTAGGCAAAATCAGGTGACGTTGAAAATATCGATTGTTGAAACGCCGCCGCCTTTTAAAGGGCAAAAACTTTTATTGTCCGTACTCTTAAGAAATCTTCTTCACAATGCTATCCGCTATGGTAAGGCTGCAGGTAAGGTTGAGGTCAATTTGTATCGCCATTATCTGGAAGTGAAAGATGATGGTGCTGGCGTTTCTCCTGAAGTATTAGCGCGCTTAGGGGAGCGTTTCTATCGACCACCGGGACAAGAAAAAACGGGCAGTGGCTTAGGGTTATCAATTGTTAAACGCGTGGCTCAGTTACACCATCTCCATGTGACGTTTAATAATGTCACGGAAGGGGGCTTTTGTGTTACTGTTCGCTGGAATGCATAATTTAGTCTATTTTATGCACAATATTGAATGAGATTGTTGCAGAATAATCCGCTGAATTTTAATCTTATTGTGATGTGCTTTTGCGGTTATGTTCAGCAGGAACTCATGATAGTAAAACAAATTCCTGAGCGTCAATATCAGTCGACGCTCAGGAAAACATGATGTTTATGATAACGAGAGCCGGAATGGCTCTTTTTTTATCTGTTGAATGTTGGTTTTGCTAACTCTGGTTCTGCTAATTACGGCTTTTCTAATTCGGTGACAATCACGCTAATGGCTTTATTGATTTCTTGAGGCGTTAGTGCGCCATCTTTATAAAATAAGACATTACCTTGCTTGTTGAGAATGATAATGGCGGAACTCTCTGGCGCAAGGCTCCATGCATTTTTCACGACACCATCACTATCAACAATAAATTGGGAGTAAGGAAACTCTTTCTTGCTGTCTTCCACGCTGTTTTTTACAAATACACCGGTACCAAAAATTGAATCATCCGTATTGATAATGCTGGTGGTTTGGTATTTATCGTGAGGGAATTTGGCTTGTTTAATCGCTTCGATAAGCGGAGCATTAAGCTCTTTGGCTGAAGAGCGTCCAGCAATGTGTTGAATGGTGCGAACTTTACCGGAAAGTTGCTGGCTCTTCCACGGTTGGTAATTGAATTTTCCCGCATTATCTAACTGTAATTCGCCTTTATCTGTGACGGTAACGGCGGGGACAGGTTGATTTAATTGAATATTAATGGCAAATCCCGTTGAAGATAAACCCAGTAAGCAGGTTAATAAAAGCAGTTTTTTTATCATAAAGGTACCTTTAGAAATCATTGTCATTGTTGTGTGTAGGGTGAGGATTTCTGGTGCTGCTAGTTATAGCATAGCTCATCGGATGAGTGGCAAGATGAAAATTAACAAAATCGTAAAATTCAGCATAAAGATGAGGTTTAAGTGTGATTTAACAGTATATTGGCAATGTCATGTTGTGTCAGCATTTTGAATAAAATTGCAATTTTCGAACCAAAACAAAATTTTCTAGTCTATGATTATTGAACGATATGCAGTGAGGTATCGTCAGAACAACATGGAGATCAGTTCTAATGAAAATTTTTAAGCATTATAACCCATCGAAAATTGCTCTATACGTGAAAACACTATTCAGAGGTAGGCTCTACATTAAGGATTTTGGAGCTTTCGAATTCAATAATGGGAAGATTTTACCGCCAAAAGTGACCGATAAAACGCATTACAATGTAATGAATGAAGTGAACAAGCAAGTGGTATTACTGCGAGCTGAGCTGGGCTAAACAGGCTATTAGCCAGCTAAGTGTTAGGCTAACAACCTTCAAGCGCCTTAAGAATAACAACGCCACTGACAGTGGCGTGTTCATATTTGGCTATCAGTGGTTATTTTGAGTATGTGGCGTATCTTCACTACCCGCAGTACCCGGCTGAACCACAACCGCAGACGGTGTATTCGTGATACGTGTGACCAGCAGTTGATCAATCTTGTAGTTATCAATATCGACCACTTCAAATTTGTAGCCCGCATATTTCACATAATCAGTGCGTTTCGGCATCTTTCTCAAGCGATACATCATAAAGCCTGCGATGGTTTCGTAGTTGCTGAAATCTGGGAATTCGTCGATATCAAGGATACGTTGAACATCCTCAATTGGCGTTCCCCCATCAACCAACCATGAATTCTCATCACGGGTAATAATTTGCTCTTCTTGCCCCGGACCAATCAAGTCACCCATTAAGGTGATCATCACGTCATTGATGGTAATAACCCCCATCACTAAGGCATATTCGTTCAGGATAACGGCAAAGTCGACGCCACTATTTTTAAAGGCTTCTAAGGTATCAGACAGAGATAAGGTATCCGGAAGCATTAATGTGTTCTGGATATGTACACCGTCACGTAAGCTCAGGCTTTGACCATTCAATACGCGGTTAAGTAGCTCTTTGGAATCCACATAACCAATCACATGGTCGATATCTCCTGCACAAACTAAAAATTTCGAATGTGGCTGAGTGGAGATTTTGTGTTTGATGCTCTCTTCAGATTCGTCTTTATCAAAGAAAATGATGTTTTCTCGTGGTGTCATCGCCGATGGAACAGTACGGGACTCAAGTTCAAACACGTTTTCAATAAGTTCGTGCTCTTGTTTACGCAACACCCCAGCGACAGCGCCCGCTTCAACAACAGCAAAGATATCATCAGAAGTAATGTCTTCATTACGTGCAGTGGGTAATTTGAACAGTTTGAAAAATAAGTTCGCTAAGCCGTTAAAGAACCATACGAGCGGGCTTAACACCACTAAGCAGAAACGCATTGGGTTAACAATGCGTATAGCGATAGCTTCAGGTTTTACCATTCCAATACGTTTTGGTGTTAAGTCAGCCACCAGAATAAATAAGCTGGTTACGATGGTAAATGACAGGATAGAAGCGGTTTGCTGTGCCCATGTAGGGGATAAGAATTTAATGAATAGCTCTTGCAATGCAGGAGCGAATGCAGATTCACCCACAATACCAGCCAAAATCGCGACGGCGTTTAAGCCAATTTGTACGACGGTGAAAAACATGCCCGGCATTTCTTGTAGTTTGAGAACGCGAGCGGCGTTAATGTTGCCTTCGTCGGCCATTAACTTCAATTTAATACGGCGAGAAGCTGCCAATGAAATTTCGGACAGCGAAAAAAATGCGCTGATTGCACATAATAAAAGAACGATAAGTAAACTGTTTAGCATAAATTATCCAACCCTCTAGGTAGTGAATTGTCACTTCTTGAAATCCTAAAGGCAATGTAAGGGTATTCCATTTCAATATTAATTAGCGCCTTAGCGCGGTGGGTATCGCGCTAAGTATAGCACTAGCCTATTTTATCTGGCTATATATTCGTCATTATAATGTCATTCAAGATGGAAGACAGACCCCAATGCCACCAAGCCCACAATAGCCGTTGGGATTTTTATACAGATATTGCTGGTGATAATCCTCAGCAAAATAGAAGGTTTCGAGTGGTCGAATCTCGGTGGTAATCGGGCGGTTATCCTGCTTTTCAGCCATCGCCTGTTGGTAAGCTTCGCGGGTTTGTATCGCCAGTTGGTACTGTTCATCTGACACAGTATAAATAGCGGAGCGATATTGGGTACCAATATCATTACCTTGGCGCATGCCTTGGGCTGGGTCGTGATTTTCCCAAAATAGCGTTAGCAGCTGAGAAAATGAAATGATTTCAGGGTCAAAAACCACGCGAACGATTTCAGTATGTCCGGTTAATCCGGTACACACTTCTTCATAGGTTGGATTCGGTGTGAGACCACCGCTGTAACCTGCGGATGTCGTATAAATTCCCGTTTGTTGCCAAAATAATCGTTCCACACCCCAGAAGCAACCCATTGCAAAATAAGCAATTTCCATATTCTTAGGAATAATCTCAATCGAATGATGGGTCACTGCATGGTAAGGTGACAACGCCATTGACGAGTGACGCCCCGGAAGTGCTTGAAATTCATTATCGGACTGAAATTGATTAAAAGTCATAACGATTCCTAAATACAATCTGTATAGAAATAAAGTAAAAATTGGGATAAAAACTTGTGTCAGTGGTCTATTTTACTCAAAATAAGTCGTTGTTGAATAATAAGCCAAATTGTCTATCACCCTAGGAGCAGGCGTGTCGAAATATCTTACCCTTTGTGTAGTATGCCTAACAACGGCGGTACCAGCGGTATTTGCTGCGAATCTACGCCTTAATATTGAAGGGCTTGAAGGGCAACTCAACCAGAATGTCCGTATTCAGCTTTCTAATATTTCACAAGATGAAGTCGTTGCAAATGGACGTTTTCGTGCTCGAGTAGAAAAAGCGATTCGTGAAGGGTTAAAACCACTGGGATATTATGAACCTACAGTAGAATTTAGCTATGAAGAGAAAACCCCGCCAGCACGTTCAATTTTGACGGCCAAGGTTTCTCCGGGGGAGCCTATTCTTCTACAAGGTGTCAATGTGGTGTTAGAAGGGGGAGCGAAAACAGACCCTGATTACGCCAAGATGCTGAAAAAAAGCACGCCAAAATATGGCATCATCCAAAATGATGGTGACTATGAAGACTTCAAAGGTAAATTTAGCAGCCTAGCTATCCGTAAAGGGTATTTCGATGCCATGATGGAAAAAAGCCAGCTAGGCATTTCTGTTGATCATCATGCTGCTTATTGGGATTTTGATTTTAACAGTGGTGAACGCTACCGTTTTGGTAAATTAACCTTTGAAGGCTCGCAAATTCGCAAGGATTACCTCGAAAACCTTTCTCCTTTTAAAGAAGGGGAATATTACACGTCAGAACAGCTTGCAGAATATAACCAACGTTTAGCATCAACAGGATGGTTCAACTCTGCGCTAGTCACGCCGAATATTCAAAAAGCTCGTGAGGAGCATACGGATCTATTACCCATGGAAGGGGTCATGATCCCAAGAGCGCAAAATTTCCTTGAGTTGGGTGGTGGTTACGCGACCGATGTGGGGCCTCGCGTAAAAGCGATATGGAACAAGCCGTGGATTAACTCACGGGGACAAAGTTTAACCTCCAGCATTAGTCTCTCTCAGCCGGAACAGCTGATTGATGCCAGCTATAAAATTCCACTCAAAGCAAACCCTCTAGAGCAATATTATGCGATTCAAGGTGGGTTTAAACGCACGGATTTGAACGATACTCAATCGAATACCACCACACTGAACGTGTCTCGTAATTGGGATTATTCGAGTGGTTGGCAGTATGGCGTGAATATGCGCTGGATGTTGAGTAACTTTACCCAAGCGGATGTGACCAACACCACGATGTTGCTTTATCCGGGGGCAAACGTCAGCCGAATTCGTCAAAAAGGTGGAGTGATGCCAACCTGGGGTGATAGTCAGCGCTATTCTATCGATTACTCCAATAAAATATGGGGTTCGGATATCGACTTCCTGGTATTACAAGCCAAGAATGTGTGGATCCGTACTCCATGGGAAGGACATCGATTTGTCGTACGTGGAAACCTTGGTTGGATTGAAACCAATAACTTTGACAAAGTCCCGCCAGACTTACGTTTCTTCGCAGGGGGTGACGGTAGTGTCCGTGGTTATGGTTATCAAAAAATCTCCCCAGAAGATAGTAGCGGCAAGCTCACCGGGGCATCTAAGCTGGCAGTTGGATCCGTCGAATATCAATATAATTTCACGGGTAACTGGTGGGGGGCCACCTTTATTGATAGTGGCGAAGCGGTAGACGATTTCAAAAATAGTGATTTTAAAACTGGCGCCGGTGTGGGGATCCGTTGGGTTTCTCCAGTTGGACCGATTAAATTTGATTTAGCCAAGCCTATTGGTGACCCAGATAATAACAAAATTCAGTTTTACATCGGATTGGGGACAGAACTATGAAATGGATGAAATGGCTAAAGTGGATTGCAATCACCATTTTATTATTGTTAGTTCTGGTCGTTGGTGCGCTGTATTGGGTTTTGGGTACCAAATCGGGTCTGCATTTTGCGTTGAACTCCGCCACACGTTTTGTACCTGAACTGACTATTGGCTCCATTGATGGTGATATTAACGATTTAACGCTCTCTGGCGTGAAGTACCAAATGCCAGGTGTGGATGTGGATGCGAAGAAAATCCACCTTGCATTACGTTTAAAGTGCCTGACCAGCCGTGAAGTCTGCATTGATGATTTATCAACAGAAAGCGTGATGGTGAATGTGGATACTAGCCAATTCCCGCCGTCTGAAGAAACTCCGCCTTCTGAGCCGCTAACAGAACTTAATGCACCGCTAACCATTCGTTTGGCTCAATTAGCGTTGGTTGATACTCATGTTAATGTCGATGGCACTGTGATTGATCTCGACAAATTCGCCACAGGGATCACATGGCAAAAAAGAGCTATCGAAATCACGCCAACCGATATTATTAACCTTGCTATAAGCTTACCGCCTAGTGAGCCGGCTGAGGCGCCAAAACCAGTTGAACCCGTCGTGCCTGAAGGTGAGCCGCCGTCCCTTGGTGATCAGCTTAAAACGTTATTTTCTAAGCCGCTATTAGCGGAGCTACCTGAAATTATCCTACCGGTTGACCTGAATGTTGAGGGGATCAATGCCTCTAATTTCCAATTAAAAGGCGACACGGACATTACGATTAATAGCCTGAATTTGAAGTTAGAAAATGAAGGGCAGAATGTTTTATTAAAGCAGCTAAAAGTCGATGCACCGCAAGGTAATGTTGCGGTTTCTGGATCGATTTCTTTGCAAGAAAAATGGCCAGTCGCGCTATCCGTTATTGGTGAAAGCCGCCTTGAAGATTTAAATGGACAGAAAGTCGATTTAACGCTTAAAGGTGGGCTGATGGATGAGCTGATGCTGGCATTGAATCTGAATGGTCCAATTACGGCGACACTAGAAGCTCAGACCGATTTAGCGCAGGCAGATTTTCCGATTGAGTTGACTTTAGAAAGCAAAAAATTAACTTGGCCGCTGGTGGGAGAAAGCCAATATAAGCTTGATGACACTCGCTTACGATTAAATGGTCGCCCTTCTAGCTATGACCTTTCATTACGTTCAGCCATCACGGGACAAGACCTACCGCCATCTAAGTTATTATTAGATGCGAAAGGGAACGAGGAAAAAATTGATTTAACCCGTTTACGCTTATCTGCGCTGCAAGGTAATGCAGACCTATCAGGGGTGGCGGATTGGAGTAAAGCTATTAGCTGGAATATGGTGCTGACGTTATCAGGTATTAATACAGCGAAGCAATATCCAGAATGGCCAGCGAAAGTTGAAGGGAAAATTGCCACGCGAGGCAGCCTATATGGTGGAAGCTGGCAGTTAGAGATCCCTGAAATCACCTTAGATGGTAATGTTAAACAACACATCTTAAAGGCGCGTGGGCAAGCTAAAGGAAATGCCGCAGGGCAATGGAATATCCCAGATTTTAATCTCTTGCTGGGCAAAAACAGTGTGAATGTGAAGGGCTCTTTAGCGGATAAATGGAACCTTGATGCCAAAATTAATGCTCCAGCGTTGAATGGATTAGTGCCTGGACTAGGCGGTGTGATCATCGGGGATTTAAAACTTCGTGGTGATTTACAAGCCCCACAAGCACTGGCTGATTTAACGGCGCGTGGCGTGAGATGGCAAGATTTAACTGTTGAGACCACCACCATTAAAGGTAATGTGGCAACGGGTGACCAAATCAAAGGTGATTTATCTGTGGTGGTGCGTGGATTGCGCCAAGCGGATTTAGCCATTAGTAACCTAACGCTAGATGCTAAAGGGACTGAAAAACAGCATACGTTAAAACTGAATGTGACAGGGAAACCCGTTTCTGGACAGCTCGCGCTAGCTGGGGGCTTTGATCGCCAAACACAAGTGTGGAAAGGTAACTTAAGCAATACCTTATTTGATACTGAGGTTGGGGAATGGCGCCTGAATCAAGCCATGTCCTTGAACTACAATAACACCACGCAAGAAGTGGTCATTGGTAGCCATTGCTGGGTCAACCCGAATGCTCGCGTGTGTGTACCGAAGCCGGTTAAAGCGGGTAAAAGTGGTAGCGCTGATATTGTATTAGAACGTTTTGACCTTGCGATGATCAAACCGTTTATGCCAAGTGATACTCGCGTAAATGGGGTATTCACCGGGCGTGCAAATGCCATCTGGAAAGCGGATGGTAGCCTGCCGCAAGTGAAAGTTGACTTGAACGGTGATGGGGTCAAAGTCGTTCAGTTTGTTGATGGTGCACGTTTACCTATCGCGTTTGATACGCTGACATTAAATGCGGGTATGAAGAATGGTCGGGCGGATCTGAATTGGTTGTTGAAGATTGCAGACAACGGCCAATTTAAAGGTAATGTGCAAATTTCTGACCTCGAAAGAAAGCGCTTACTCTCCGGCAACATTGAAATTAACGCCATTACATTAGGTTTAATTAAACCGTTACTTGGCGAAAAAGATATTGCGAATGGAAACCTGAATGCAAATCTACGTGTCGGTGGTTCGGCGCATAACCCGCTAATGAACGGTAATGTCACATTATCTGGATTAGAAGTGAAGTCTGGGTTGATCCCGTTTGATATTCAAAATAGCCAATTAGCGATTAACTTTAATGGCACCAGTTCAGTCATGACTGGGCAGATCAAAACGCCAGAGGGTTACCTAAATATTGATGGTGATGCGGATTGGCGCAACATTGATGCATGGCGAGCTAAAGTACTGGCGAGAGGGAATAACTTACGAGTTTCTCTGCCGCCAATGATCAAAATTGATGTGCAGCCAGATTTGATTCTGGAAGCGTCACCGAAATTGCTGACCTTAAATGGTAGCGTCACTATTCCATGGGCGCGTATTACGGTGCAAGAATTACCTGAATCTGCGGTGAGTGCGTCTTCGGATGTGGTGATGCTGGATGACCAGCTAAAACCGATCAATCCGAAACAGCAATCGATCCCAATCCAAACCAATTTGAATATTAATATTGGCAACGATGTACGTCTGGATGCATTCGGATTAAAAGCTCGGTTAACTGGGTTATTAAAAGTTGCTCAGGATAAACAAGGATTAAGCTTAAATGGCCAGGTAGATATTCCATCAGGACGTTTCCGCGCTTATGGGCAAGACTTGATAGTGCGTAAAGGGCTGATTCAATTCTCGGGACCTGCTGATCAACCGTTCTTAAATTTAGAAGCAATTCGTAATCCTGAAAACACGGCCGATGATGTGATTGCCGGTGTGAAGGTCACAGGACTTGCCGATAAACCAAAAGTTGAGATATTCTCTGAGCCCGCAAAAACCCAGCAAGAGGCGCTTTCCTATCTGTTAAGAGGGGAAGGGCTCGATAGCGGGGATGCGAATGGATCACAAATGACTTCAATGCTGATTGGATTGGGCGTTGCACAAAGCGGTCAGCTGGTGGGTAAAATTGGTGAAACATTTGGTGTATCAGATTTAGCCGTCGATACCCAAGGTGTGGGTGACAGTTCGAAAGTGGTTGTGAGTGGGAAAATTACGAACGACTTGCAAGTTAAGTATGGAGTTGGCATATTTGATTCTTTAGCGACGCTCACTTTACGCTATAGGGTCATGCCGAAACTGTTTTTAGAAGCAGTCTCTGGCGTTAATCAGGCTTTGGACCTGCTTTATCAATTCGAGTTTTAATATATGCGTATCATTGTTTATGGCAGTTTAAGGCGCAAGCAAGGGAATCATCACTGGATGACTTATGCTCAGCTGCTAGGTGAGCATAAGCTAGAAGGCTATGAACTGTATGACCTTGGATATTATCCAGCGGTTGTCAGAGGGAATGGCTCGATTGAATGCGAAGTTTATCGCATCAATCCGTCTATTCTGACTGAGTTAGACGAACTGAAGAAAAATTCACAAGATTATGAGCGTGAGTTAATTCCAACACCTTACGGTAATGCGTGGATTTATCTCTATAAACACTCAGTTGAAGGCCTACCTCAAATCAAAAGTGGTGATTGGCTAAAGCGCCATGAAGAAGAGTAATCAGTAGTTCATCTGTAATGAGTCATCAAGAAAAACGTCGAGCACTGAAGATTCAGTGGTCGGCGTTTTTTATGGATGTTAAGCGTGGCTCATGGCTTTGAGCATTTTTACAAACTCATCAATATGATGGCGTTCTGTCGTTGGGTTCATAAAGACCGCTTTTTCACCCGGTATATAAACAAAGCGGTTATGTTCCGCATAAGTCGAACAGGCGATGGAATCCACCCAATTGGTGAATAGCCCGGCTTTACCGCGAGCTAAGAACAGGTTGCGGTGCCATTTGCTATTTCTAATCATGGTTTCATAAGCGGCTTTATCGCTAGCGCAACTTAATTCATAGTTAAAAATATCCTGTGGATCCGCATTCAATTTAGGGGAATAAAGGCGAAAGCCAACACTAGGCCCCTGGTTTTGAGGCACCATGACTGCGGCATTTTCCATTTCAATTAACTGGTTGCGCATGTAGTTAGCATTTTGCAGGCAGTGAGCAATAATGGTTTGGTACCCTTCAATGCCAAGATAATGCAGTCCTGCATAGGCACCAAAGATCCCAACCCCACTTCGGCTACACTCAATGGTGGATTGCAAGTGAGTTTGCCCTTCTAAATCATGCTCAAAGTACGTGAAGTTTTCAGGTGAGTTTTCAAGGGCTTTGAAATCATTGCCATCACGTACCATCACTAAGCTCGAGGTGTAAGGAACATAGCCCCATTTGTGAAAGTCGATAGTGATGGAATCTGCATATTTAAGTTGTTTGAATTTTTCGACGGTGTGGCGTAACCCAAACAGTGTGGCTTCATTGATAGCGAGCGGGTTGGTATTAAAATCGTAATTAATAAAGAAAATTATTGGCCAGCCGACCGCTGCATCCACGTGGATATGCGGTTTTTCTGTTACTTCGAACTCTTCACACAGGCGGTTTCGCAATTCGTAAACCTGTTTTATTTCATCGACACCAAAGGTATCTGTGGTACCTGCGGTTAATAAGATCACGGGGATCTTGCAGTGAACGGTATAACAGGCGCGGATCTGTTGCTCTAAGTCATGCAAGTCGATGGTGTTGTCCGAGGCGACTTTAATACGAATGGTTTTGTTTTGAATATCCACACCCAGTAATGAAAGGTTAGTCATATTGGAGTAGTGGCCGCCTTGGGAGTTGATAATCCGGTAGTCTTGATCCACAGACATACCCAGTTGGCGAGAATCTTTTAATGTTTTGCGAATGCCAAATAGGTAACCATATAAATTACACATGGTTCCGCCTTGAGTGAACAATCCAGACGCTTTATTTTCATCATAACCAATTAAGTTAGCGACTTGCTTAATCACCGTTTTTTCCATGGAATCGGCGACGCCGGAATATTCGCAATAAACCATGTTGGGGTTGCCTAAAAGACCAAGCATAGAGCCGTATAATGCGGGGTCTGAAGGCATCGCAATCACGTTTTCGACGGACAACGGGTTTTCCCAGTTTTTACATAATGTGGACGCAAAAGCTAGCAGGGTATCTTGTTGATTTCCCGGTAAATTAATTTGCTGCTGAACATGGGACTGCTGGGTCAGTTGATTGAACCACTGAGTGCCATTTGGATATTGATTGATTAGCTGACTGTCTGCGAGTGTGGTTTTACGAAATTGGGTGATAGCTTGGATTTTGGGGTCACTAAAAATAGGCCATTTATTCGGATCGCGGCTAAAAAAGTTCGCCACAATATTGTGGTACTGCTGTTCGAATTCGGGTGTGAGTAGGTTCGCACTTTGGCGAGCAAGAAGCTCTGATTGATTCACGCTAGACTCCCATTTACATTTATACAATTAATGATTTATGTAAATACTCTACACCTGAATCTATATTGATTTAAATAATATCAAATTGACTAATTCAGCTAGTTTATTAGCTTAACATCATGATAATGAATAAGTTAAAAGCTATTTTAGTTATTTATTACTAAGAAAATATATTCCTATACTGATAAGTTAATCACAGATTTATAATCTGAAAAATATTTGCTTTTAATTGATATTATTTTGCATTTTTAGTTAAAAGTAGTTGATTGGTTCGGTGATTGTTAAATACTCAGTAATTTAATTCTGGTTTTTATTTTGGGTTATATAACTGCCGATATATATCTCTGAATATTATAAAATTGTGAAAAAATATTAATATTGTGAAGGGACGGTATAGGTAAAAAAAAGCACTGGTCAAAACCAGTGCTTTTCTATCCACAGAAGGGATTAATTATTTCTTTGCAGCGCGTTCGAAAGAAGCGATGATTTCAGCTTTAGCTGCTTCTGCATTCTCCCAACCGTCAACTTTAACCCACTTACCTTTTTCTAAATCTTTGTAATGCTCAAAGAAGTGAGTGATTTGCGCACGCAGCAGTTCAGGAATGTCGTTCACATCTTTGATGTGATCGTATTCTTTGCTCAGTTTAGTGTGCGGTACTGCAACTAATTTCGCATCTTCACCAGATTCGTCAGTCATTTTCAGTACGCCAACTGGACGGCAACGGATGACTGAACCTGGTTGTAATGGATATGGAGTTGGTACTAAAACGTCAACTGGGTCACCATCTAAAGACAGGGTGTTGTTGATGTAACCGTAGTTGCACGGATAGAACATCGCAGTAGACATGAAACGGTCTACAAACAGTGCGCCAGATTCTTTATCAACTTCATATTTGATTGGATCAGCGTTAGCTGGGATTTCGATGATTACGTAGATATCTTCAGGCAGTTCTTTACCTGCCGGTACATTGTTCAGGCCCATTAAAATGTATCCTTATGAGTGCTTAAAATAACGTGGGGGACATTATAGCCGCAAAGAGAGGTAAAACTCACTAGTTGGAGAGAAATTCAGTCAAAAAAGGCGAGAGAGTCTCGCCTTCAGGTCAAACGAAATGTTTGATTATTCTGCGTCAGGGTACTCACGCATGAAGGATTCCGCTTTCTCAACCATGGCTTTCGTTCCCACAAAGAACGGAACACGTTGATGCAGCTTGGTTGGGATGATGTCTAACACGCGGTTAGTACCATCACTTGCTTTACCACCCGCTTGTTCTGCTAAGAATGAAATTGGGTTGCATTCGTACAGAAGGCGCAGTTTACCAGTTGGGTGGCTAGCGGTGCTTGGGTAAATATAAATACCGCCTTTGAGTAAGTTACGGTGGAAGTCCGCCACTAAAGAGCCGATATAACGCGTGGTATATGGGCGGTTTGTCGCTTTGTCTTCTTCCTGACAGTATTTAATATATTTCTTAACGCCCATAGGGAACTTGATGTAGTTACCTTCGTTAATGGAATACATTTTACCTTCTGCTGGGAACATGACTTTTTCATGAGACAGACAGAATACACCTAATGATGGGTCGTAGGTGAAGGCATGAACGCCGAAACCGGTGGTGTACACCAGCATAGTTGATGAACCGTAAACCACATAGCCAGCAGCAACTTGGCGGTTACCTGGTTGTAAGAAGTCAGCTTCTGTAACCGGTTGACCAATTGGGGTAATACGGTGATAGATAGAGAAGATTGTTCCAACGGAAACGTTTACATCGATATTCGAAGAACCATCTAGAGGGTCCATTAAAACGACATATTTCGCGTTTTCTGCACGATCACCTTCGAAAATGACGATTTCATCTTCTTCTTCTGAGGCGATACCAGCGACTTCTCCGCGCGCTTTCAAAGCCGCTTTCAGTTTTTCGTTTGCATACAGGTCAAGCTTCATCTGAACTTCACCTTGAACATTCGAAACACCGCTTGTGCCGAGAATGTCAACGAGTCCAGCTTTGTTAATATCACGATGGATAATTTTAGCGCCCAGTTTGATTGCTGACAGTAATGCAGTCAGCTCACCTGTTGCATGAGGAAAATCTTGTTGCTTTTCGACGATGAATTCGCCTAATGTTTTCATGACGAAGGTCCTGAATAAAATTGACAGAAATTTGCGGGTCTTTATTGTACCCTCGGGCGGAGAGTTTATCTAAATAAAGAAAAGATTAATAGGCTAATACATTTATAAACCTGTGATTGATGAGTAGAATAGTGACAAACCTCATGCTATTGGATGGAAAAGAATGCACATACATATTTTAGGCATATGCGGAACCTTTATGGGCAGCTTAGCCATTTTGGCTCGTTCGTTAGGGCACAAAGTGACTGGGTCTGACGCAAACGTCTACCCACCGATGAGTACATTGCTTGAAAAACAAGGCATTGAACTAATTCAAGGATTCGACCCTGCGCAGTTAGAGCCAGCCCCTGATATGGTGGTGATTGGGAATGCGATGACCCGTGGAAATCCCTGTGTTGAAGCCGTATTAGAACGTGGTTTACCTTATACTTCTGGACCACAATGGCTCCATGACCATGTCCTTCCTGAGCGCTGGGTATTAGCCGTTGCAGGGACTCACGGTAAAACAACAACCGCGGGTATGCTGGCGTGGATCCTACAAGATTGTGGTTATGAACCAGGCTTTTTGATTGGCGGTGTTCCGGGTAACTTTGATGTTTCGTCCCAGATTGGTAAAAGCCCTTTCTTTGTTATTGAAGCGGATGAATATGATTGCGCATTCTTTGATAAGCGATCTAAATTCGTGCATTACAGCCCGAAAACGCTGATTTTGAATAACCTCGAATTCGATCACGCGGATATTTTTGAAAATCTCGAAGCGATTCAAAAACAATTTCATCACCTGGTTCGCATTGTGCCAAGTAGCGGCAAAATCTTTATGCCAAGTAACGACAATAATCTCAAGCAAGTGATGAACATGGGGTGTTGGAGTGAACAAGAATTGGTGGGAGAAAACGGTGAGTGGCATGCCGTGAAACTCAATCATGATGGTAGCCAGTTCGAAGTATATTACCAGCAGCAAAAAGTGGGTGAAGTAAACTGGTCGCAAGTAGGTAATCATAATATCCAAAATGGCTTGATGGCGATTGCCGCTGCACACCATGTTGGCGTACCGGCGAAAGAAGCTTGCTTAGCGTTGGATAAATTTATTAACGCCCGTCGCCGTCTTGAGTTACGTGGTGTTGAAAATAATGTCAGTGTTTATGATGACTTCGCTCATCATCCAACGGCAATTTTAGCGACGTTAGAAGCATTACGTAGCAAAGTAGGCGGTACTTCTCGTATTATTGCTGTGCTGGAACCTCGTTCAAATACCATGAAAATGGGGATCAGTAAGAATGATATCGCGCCAGCTTTAGGGCGTGCAGATGAAGTCTTCTTATTCCAACCTAGCAATATTCCGTGGATGGTCACTGAAATTGCAGAGCATTGTGTGCAGCCTGCGCGTTGGCATGCAGATATTGATACTCTCGCCAATATGGTGGTTGAGACGGCTCAGCCCGGTGACCATATCCTGGTGATGAGTAATGGCGGTTTTGGTGGTATTCATGAAAAACTGCTGGCAGGACTAAAACATAAAGCCGAAGCCAAATCTGACGAATAGTCTATAAGCGCTATCGTGAATCAAAGCCCTAACTTCAGTTAGGGCTTTTTCGTTATAGCTGCTGAAGAAGCTCGACGTTTGCGCGTTCTGGTTGCCCGGAGCAGCTTAATACCGTGCCTTGCATCTCTTTTTTAACACTTCCAAGATAACAATCCACCGAGTCTGTCAATAAGTGAAACAGACAGCCGACGGCGATAGCTTTGAGTTTCCATGAAGGAAAGAAGAATAAGACGACATAAGCAATAGCAGCCCAAATAGTGTGCATAGGGTGGAAGCCTACGCCACAACGATCAGGATCGAAAATAGGATCGGCGAGAAGGTGATCAAGGTCGATAGCCATGGTGGAAACCATTAAGAGCCCAGCAAGCTTCCAGTTTTTTCGCCAAAATAAATAGCCAAATAAAAAGGGCACTAAAAAATGGAAACCGTAGTGAACGATATTCCGTAAAATCTCAAATAACACGGGCTTATCTCGATATGAATCAGTGAAAGACGCGTCACTATAGAATTAAAAATACAAAGAGGGAACTGGGTTCCCTCTTTTTCGATATCTAAAATTTTTCGAAAGGACTAAAGTTCTTGTTCGAAAAGCACCAAAATGGCTTCGTACAGTTCACGCGTTGTGAAATCGTTGGTTGGCGTTGAGAAAATTGTATCATCGCCAGCGATGCTGCCTAAGATGCCTTCAGCTTTGCCTAAGGAATCTAACAGGCGAGCAATTAACTGTGCTGCTCCTGGGCTAGTACGGATCACAACAACAGAATGGTTGTAATCAACATCCAGAACTAAATTCTTCAGCGGGCTGGTGGCAGTGGGGACACCAGGCTCGGTTGGTAAGCAATACACCATTTCCATTTTTGCGTTGCGGGTACGTACTGCACCAAACTTCGTCAACATTCTGGAAATTTTAGATTGATTAATGTTTTCGAAGCCTTGTTCTTGAAGAGCGATCACAATTTCGGCTTGTGAACTGAATTTTTCTTCTTTAAGGAGTGCCTTAAAGGCTTTTACCAAGTCTTCTTGTTTCGACATAGTGCGCATAATTAACCCATCTTTTGGTATTAAACTGAGTTGTATTATGTTGAAAAGTGCATTTTTATGCAAGAAAATTGATTTTTTGAGTGTTTAATGAGCAATTTTAGATAAGTATTTTCTGGTAATAATAAGGGGTTTATCTTAAATTGTTAGTTCGAAATTTATCCTAAAAATGGATTGATTTAACAATAAGTTACTGTGAAAAATTTGTTAAATAATTAAGCGGTGCTGAATAAATCATCAAATAAAATTGGGTTTAATGTTAAATGCAATAGCAATAAAAACTATTTGTTAAAAAAGTGTCCGTTATCTCATTAACAGATAAGGAATTTGTTTAGAATAGAACTATTGTGTTGGTGATTTATCTCGCGTTAACACTTCTCTCTAACTGTTAAAGAATTGTTTTTTATAAGTAATGTGTTTAGTGCATAGTCAGATGAATTCATATATTTTAAAGTACAATTAAGGAGTTTTAGAATGAAAGTTGCAGTCCTAGGTGCAGCAGGTGGTATCGGTCAGGCTCTCGCCCTTCTTCTCAAAAACCAGCTCCCAGCAGGTTCAGAACTCTCCCTCTACGACATCGCGCCAGTAACTCCAGGTGTTGCAGCTGACTTAAGCCACATCCCTACCGACGTTAAAGTGGTTGGTTTTGCGGGTGAAGATGCGACCCCAGCACTGAAAGGTGCGGACGTAGTATTAATTTCTGCGGGTGTTGCACGTAAGCCAGGTATGGATCGCTCTGACCTGTTCAATGTGAACGCAGGTATTGTACGTAACCTTGTTCAACAAATCGCGGTCACCTGCCCGAAAGCACTGATCGGTATTATTACTAACCCAGTGAACACAACCGTTGCTATCGCTGCTGAAGTTCTGAAGAAAGCTGGCGTGTATGATAAAAACCGTCTGTTCGGTGTAACGACACTGGATATCATCCGTTCAAATACTTTCGTTGCTGAATTAAAAGGTAAGAAAACTCACGAAGTTGAAGTGCCAGTTATCGGTGGTCACTCAGGTGTGACAATCCTGCCATTACTGTCTCAAATTCCTGGTGTCAGCTTCACTGATGAAGAAATCTCAGCACTGACTAAGCGTATTCAAAACGCAGGTACTGAAGTGGTTGAAGCTAAAGCGGGTGGCGGATCTGCAACACTGTCTATGGGCCAAGCGGCAGCACGCCTGGGCTTATCTTTGATCCGTGGTCTACAAGGTGAAAGCAATGTGGTTGAGTGTGTATACACTGAAGGTGAAGGCGAACACGCTCGCTTCTTCGCTCAACCTGTTGTATTAGGCAAAAACGGAATCGAAAAACATTTACCAATTGGTAAATTAAGTGCATTTGAAGAGAAAGCACTGAAAGATATGTTAAGCGTACTGAAAGCAGATATTGAATTAGGTGAAAAATTCATTAATGGCTAATGCCAATTAAGAATTCGCGCTTAAATAAGGGCGGAGTTGCTTTCATGCGATTCCGCCCTTTATTTTTATACTCGATAAGTTTTCACTGATCAAAATAAGGGGAAACCCCTTGAAGGTACAATGAATTAATCTTGCTGTTTTTAAAGAAAATAATAATGGGCTTTATCTTTCAGTTCTGATCAAAAATAGCGACTGATATTAGATATGTTCTTTTTCTGGCTCCCTGTTTTCTAATTCGTTTGTTTCCTCGATTTTCTTTGGCTTTTCTCGAACTTTTCTTTCTAATAAATCACCCGTCATTGGATCGTAATAGCGACTAGGCCAGATTTCTGATGGATGAATACCTAAAAAGTTTGCGATGATCCATTCTCCTTTAGGCCAAGGTCTCGATAGCGCATTCGCGAGCGTTGACGAGCTAAGCCCTGCTTCACGAGAAATCGCCGCTAGGGTTGTTCCACGTTTGCGTAAAGCTGCAATGATATCTGCTGGGTGCCAGTTTGATTTCCGTAACATCATTTTTTAATCCTTTTTTCACTCAGAATCATGTAGAGTTAGTGGTACATCTAACAGAGTATTGTGATACATTCAGTGCAATCGTTCTGTTATTGGAAATAAAATAACAGAATTTCCCAATAATAATTTCTGATTTTTTCTAAAAATTCATTTTTATGAAACTGTCGTTGTTTTTATGAAAATAACGGAAAGGTTCAGATGATTATTGTGAATTCAGCTAACACTTTGAAAATAAAAATAACTCATTTTAGTTAACTCTCTATTTTTTATATTTTCTTATATTTATTCTGTTTATCGAGAAGATTTATATTTCTTAATAATGTATTGAATTATTTGAAAAGAATGAATTTCTTAGTCAGCACTATAAAATCCATAGATATAAAATAGTTAATACAAAGTTATTGGTATAACTAGCGGATATACAAAAGAAATTATCTATATCGATATAATTTATTAACTATTATATTTGAATATTAAAAATGGATATTGAAACGATTAAGAAAATAAAGAAAGTTTATAGTTAATCGAAGTCGTCATCATGATGACAAGGAGCGTCGATAATGAACAAGGAATGGTTAACAGCCAAAGAGCTCGTTGGGCGCCAAGGGCTACCGACAAGCACCCAAGGTATTAATGCTATGGCGAGGCGAGAAAAATGGTTGAGTCGAAAACGACGAGGTATTCAAGGAAAAGCATTGGAATACCATATTAGCTCGGTTCCCATTAATCTCGAAGAGTTCACGGTGATGTATGAAACTTCGGGAGGCTATCAAGTCAAACGTGATGAACATGCGCATATTTGGCAAGAAACTTATAACCAGCTTTCCCATGATGAACGCGTGGCGATCTTATCGTTTATTATGCGCAAAGGTGCTTTAGCTTTAATTCATCTTATTAATCAAAATAGCCATACATAGATTACGTACAGTATTGAATCGAATAAATTTTTAGAAAAATAACTTTGGTATAGCGACAAAAGCAGGTTGCAAAATATAAGCTAAGCGTAAAAGTGATATTATGAAAAAATTGTGGTTCACTGCGAAAGAATTAGCAGGATTAGAAGGTCTTCCATCATCACCTCAGGGAATTAACTTGATGGCGAGAAGGGAAGGTTGGAAAAGTCGTCGTAAAAGAGGTGTTCAAGGGAAGGCCGTTGAATACTATATGGAAAGCTTGCCGAGTGAGATCCAAGGTCAGCTGTCACTTCATGAGCCATCGGCACCGTATCAAGTGCAACGTATTGATGCACTGCAAATTTGGTCTGAGGCTTATTACCAACTGACGGAAGATGAGCGCAAAATATTTGTGAAATATATTTTGCGTCACGGGTTATCATCGCTATTGGCAAAAATAGAGCCTGAACCAGAAGATGAATAACCATAAAAAAAGGGTGAAATTGTTTTCACCCTTTTCAATATTGGTTTAGAGCTCTAACGGTGATTATGAATGGCGCTGAATAGCAACATGCGCTAAACCAATCAATGCTTCTTTATACACAGAGTCTTCAAGGGCATTTAAAGCATCAATGGCTTTTTGAGCTTCTTCCTGAGCGCGTTGGTAAGTGTATTCTAATGAGCCGCAGCGTTTCATTGTACCAAGGACAGTGTCTAATAGATGGCGACCATTTCCTTGCTCAATTGCTTGTCTAATTAGTGCTGACTCTTCAGCATTACCATGTTGCATTGCATGTAACAGTGGTAGTGTTGGTTTACCTTCATCGAGATCATCTCCAGTGTTTTTACCTAACTGGGTATTATCTGCATCATAATCTAGAAGATCGTCAACTAACTGGAATGCGGTCCCAATGTAGCGACCATAATCTTGCAGCGCTTTCTCTTGCTTTGGCGTGGCATTGGCTAAAATAGCGGACGCGTGAGAAGCCGCTTCAAATAGACGCGCAGTTTTACTGTAGATCACTTGCATGTAGCTCTCTTCAGTAATATCAGGATCGTTGCAGTTCATTAATTGTAAAACTTCACCTTCAGCGATCACGTTGGTGGCTTCAGACATCAATTTTAAAACACGCATCGAATCAAGATCCGTCATCATTTGAAAGGATCGAGTATAAATAAAGTCACCTACTAATACGCTTGCCGCGTTACCAAATACAGCATTAGCTGTCTGTTTTCCACGACGCATATCTGATTCATCGACCACATCATCGTGTAATAAAGTGGCGGTATGGATGAATTCGATTAATGCAGCAACTTGAATATGCTTATGTTCAGAATAGCCTAGGGATCGTCCTGCGAGGATCGCGATCATTGGACGGATCCTTTTTCCGCCTCCGCTAACGATGTAATAACCTAATTGATTGATTAATGCTACGTCTGAGTTTAATTGGCTGAGGATCGCTTCATTTACTGCTGACATATCCTCGGCTGTCAGTTCAACGATAGATTCTAAATTCATTGTAATATATTCATATTATTAGTTTTTGGGGCATTCCCTAAGCCAAAAATGGGAAAACCGATATCACAGTAATAGCGTAAGCATAACACTATTAATAATAAGATTATCGGGTGAAATGCAAAAAATGTTTAAATAAGTAACAATTAAAGATATTCCTGAGAAATCAGCCGAAAAAAGATAGGGCTGATAAAAAAGTCGTATTTTTTGTAATCTAACTGCATTATAGGCTTGTGTTCTGCTGCTTTTTTGCGTAGAATTCGCGCCCTATTGTGAATATTTTATAGCGTGCTCTGGAATTGAAATATTTAGCGAGTACGCGGAAAGCGGAGTTAATATGTACGCGGTTTTCCAAAGTGGTGGTAAACAACACCGAGTTAGCGAAGGTCAAACTGTCCGCCTAGAAAAGCTGGACATCGCAACAGGTGAAACTGTTGAATTTGATCACGTTCTGATGGTTGCTAATGGCGATGAGATCCAAATCGGTGCTCCTATCGTTGAAGGCGTTAAAGTGAAAGCGGAAGTGGTTGCACACGGTCGTGGCGATAAAGTTAAAATCGTTAAGTTCCGTCGTCGTAAACACAGCCGTAAGCAGCAAGGTCACCGTCAGTGGTTCACTGATGTTAAGATCACTGTCATCGCTTAAGATTTAGGAGAGCAGATTAATGGCACACAAAAAGGCTGGTGGTTCGACTCGTAACGGTCGTGACTCAGAAGCAAAACGTTTAGGTGTTAAACGTTTTGGTGGTGAAGCTGTATTAGCAGGTAGCATCATCGTTCGTCAACGTGGTACTAAGTTCCACGCAGGTAACAACGTTGGTTGTGGCCGTGACCACACTCTGTTCGCATTAGCGGACGGTAAAGTTAAATTTGAAGTTAAAGGTCCTAACAATCGTAAATTTATCAGCATCGAAGCTGAATAAGTTTTCTGACTTTTAATTTTTGAATTAAAGCCCTGCAAAAACCTTTTGCGGGGCTTTTTATATTCAGAATATGCCATCTCTGGGTAATACCGCCATCAGGCACTATAATGGCCAGCAGACGGAGAAAGAATTATGAAATTTGTAGATGAAGCCAAAATTTTGGTCGTGGCAGGAGATGGTGGCAATGGTTGTGTCAGCTTCCGCCGTGAAAAATATATCCCGAAAGGTGGACCTGACGGTGGTGACGGTGGTGACGGTGGTGATGTCTATTTACAGGCAGACGAAAACCTCAACACACTGATTGACTACCGTTTTGAAAAATCATTTCGTGCAGAACGTGGTCAAAATGGTCAAAGCCGTGAGTGTACAGGTAAGCGTGGTGAAGACATCACGGTTAAAGTCCCTGTAGGAACGCGTGTACGCGATCTTGGCACTAATGAAGTACTCTGTGACATGACTCGTCACGATCAACGCCATATGGTCGCTAAAGGCGGTTTCCATGGGCTTGGTAATACTCGTTTTAAATCTTCTGTTAACCGTGCACCGCGTCAGCGTACCATGGGAACGAAAGGTGAAATGCGCGAAATCTTATTAGAGCTGATGTTACTTGCTGACGTCGGAATGCTGGGTATGCCGAATGCCGGTAAATCCACATTTATTCGTTCAGTATCAGCAGCGAAGCCAAAAGTTGCTGACTATCCATTTACAACCTTGGTTCCAAGCCTCGGCGTGGTACGTATGGATAACGAGCAGAGCTTTGTGGTTGCAGATATTCCAGGATTGATCGAAGGTGCTGCGGAAGGTGCAGGACTTGGGATCCAATTCCTGAAGCACTTAGAGCGTTGCCGCGTACTGCTGCATCTTATCGACATTTGCCCAATCGATGAATCTGATCCGGTGGAAAACGCCAAGATCATTGTGGGTGAGTTAGAAAAATACAGTGAAAAACTGGCTCAGAAACCACGCTGGTTAGTCTTCAACAAAGTGGATATCTTAGGTGAAGAAGAGTCTGCCAAACGTGCAGCTGAAATTGCTAAAGGTATGGGCTGGGAAGATAAGTATTATATGATTTCTGCTGTAAACCACGAAGGTGTGAAAGCACTGTGTTGGGATATCATGGAGTTCATGAATACTCAGCCGCGTGATATGGCCGTTGAAGATGAAAACAGCCAACCAGAGAAAGTTGAATTTATGTGGGATGATTACCACAAAGAGCAGCTATCTGGTGCAGATGATCTTGATGACGATTGGGATGATGATTGGGATGAAGATGACGACGAAGGCGTCGAATTTATCTACCAAAAATAATTATCTTTGAGTCATATAAAAAGGCACAACTTGCGAAGGTTGTGCCTTTTTTATTATGAAGATCTTAAAAGGATCTTCAGGGAGATCAGTTCTTTTGGTAAAGATCGCGATAGAGGCGGCTTTCAAAGCGAACTAAAGGTACACGGCGGCTATTATATTGGCTTTGTGGCACGGCATAAGCGGAAATGAACTGGACGAATGCCACTTTTTCGCCGCTTGCGGTAGTAATAAAGCCTGCAAGGTTATAAACCCCTTGTAATGCACCAGTTTTCGCTGACACCTTGCCATTGACTCCAGCCTCATCTAAACCACCACGGTAGCGCAATGTTCCATCATGCCCAGCAAGTGGTAGCATCGAAATGTAATCCAGCTGCTGGTCATTTTTAGCGATAAATTGCAAAACTTGCATCATGGTCGCCGGCGTGATCAAATTGTGGCGAGATAAGCCAGAGCCATCCACCATCACGGTATTTCCTAAATCAATACCCGCTTTCTGCTTGAGGACTTGTCTTACTGCATCAGAGCCGGATCGCCAGGTACCCGGAACACCGTAATAATCACGACCAATCGTTCTAAATACTGTATCCGCTATCATGTTATCAGACTTTTTCAGCATGATTTTTAAGAGGTCATGTAGCGGTTTGGATTCAGTTTTGACGAGTACTTGGGATTGTGGCGTCTGCTGAGTGCGTTTTTTAACCGCGCCAGACAATTCAATGCCCGCGACCTGCAACTCATTTTTGACGATAGCACCGGAGTAGCTCGCCCCATTTTGCACTGCAAATGCGAGCGGTAATGGCTCACTACGCTGGGTTAAGCAGCCTGTTAATGTATAGCGATTCAATTCCCCAGGAACCACATCTAACTCGCAATAGCGAGCTTCTGGTGAGCCTTTAGCAAGAGTTTTGACTTCACTAAACATGTTTACAGGATAGAAGCTGGCTGTTTTGATATACGCCATTTCTCCTGCTTTATCTGAGGGATAAAGGGAAACAGAGAAACAGTTTCTATCAATGATGGCAGCGGCCGGTGGAGCACTGAAGCACTGAGTCATATCATTCCATACCCAGCCCGGTGCTTTATCATGACTCGCAAAAGCCGAAATATCGACAATGAGATCACCATCGACTTTATGAATACCAATCTGCTTTAACGCATTGGCCATATTGCGGATTTGCTGACGTGTTAACGTAGGGTCACCACTAAAGCGAATCACCAAATCACCGGATAACGTATTGTTATTGAGCTTTCCGTTGGTCTCGAAGTTAGTGACGAAACGGTAGTCCGGACCTAGCTGTAATAATGCAGCGAGGGCGGTGACGACTTTCTGCGTACTGGCAGGCAGAGCCATTTGTTGAGCGTTATAATCAATAAGAGGGGTATTACTTCCTACTTTCTGCGCAACCAGAGCAAGGTTAGTGCCGTCAGGGAGATACTGCTTATAATCATCGATAGGGATGGCAGATGCTTGCGAAGTAATGAATGCAAGTCCTAAAGTGAAGATTAATTTTCTGGTTGATGTTAATAGCGACATATATTTCACGCATTAGGGTAGACATACTGCACATACTAAAGTGTAATGCCCAATAAAGTAAACGATGATCCGCTATTAACTCTCAGTTAAAATAGCGAACAGTATGATAAGATAAGGCACAAGTTGGTCTGATTGAGTTATTGACACCTTAAGTTTTTGAACACCCCCCTACATATCATGGTGTTCGGTGTACTGTTGTTACAAAATCAGGAAGATACTTATTTTTAGATAGGATTGAATTAGAGGTATTTATCAAATGAAACAGATTCCAATGACGGTATTTGGTGCTAACAAGCTAAGAGAAGAGCTCGAGTATCTGAAATCTGTCCGTCGTCCTGAAATTATTGCTTCTATTGCAGAAGCTCGTGAACATGGCGATTTAAAAGAAAACGCTGAATATCATGCGGCGCGTGAGCAACAAGGCTTTTGTGAAGGTCGTATTCAAGAAATTGAATCTAAACTTTCTCACTCTCAAGTGATTGACGTTACCAAAATGGCAAATAATGGCCGAGTGATCTTTGGTGCGACGGTTACTGTATTGAATTTGGATACTGATGAAGAGTTAACCTACCGCATCGTAGGTGATGATGAAGCTGATATTAAAGTGAACTTAATTTCAGTGAATTCACCAATTGCGCGTGGACTAGTGGGTAAAGAAGTTGATGATGTCGTAATGATTAAGACGCCGGGCGGGGATGTTGAGTTCGAAATTCTTAAAGTTGAGTATATCTGATTCCTATTTCCCTGAATTGGTTATATTATTTTACTGATTTAGAGAGAAAGGCCGCAGGCGGCCTTTTTCGTCATATAAAATATGCTTTCAATGGCATTTTTATATAAATGAGCAGTTATTATTTAGGTAAACTAATTTTGCGCTCAGCCGATGGACGGTAGAGAACGAGAATTTTACCGATAACTTGAACATTTGCTGCACCAGTTTCGCGAACAATCGCTTCAGCGATCAAATTTTTAGTTTCACGATCTTCGCCAGCGATTTTGACTTTGATAAGCTCATGATGTGTTAATGAGACTTCGATTTCAGCCAAAACACCCTCAGTTAAACCATTGTTGCCAATCATAACAACTGGGTTTAAGTGATGAGCGAGACTTTTTAGGTGTTGAACTTGTTTTTTGTTAAGATTCATCGATTTTTTGCTTGGTTAGTATTGAAAATGGCATATTCTACCGCCATCTGATCACTATCACCATCTATTAATCTTATTCGATGGTAAAGAAGCAGCTAATGATTACCCGAAAGTAATCCAGTGACAAGTAGGCAGCACGTTAACACTCTCCCGATAAACAGCGCTATTTATGTGACTTGGGTAGAAAAAATGAAGCTAACTCCCTGTAACTTGAAGAATGTCGGGAAATGTATTTCTATTAGTATAGTTGGAAAGTGCAATGGCCAATAAAAAACGTTCGGCAAGCTCCAGTCGTTGGTTGCAAGAACATTTTAGTGATAAATATGTTCAGCAAGCACAAAAGAAAGGGCTCCGCTCGCGTGCATGGTTTAAACTGGATGAAATCCAGCAAAGTGATAAGATTTTTAAACCAGGTATGACCGTTGTTGATTTAGGGGCTGCTCCTGGTGGGTGGTCGCAATATGTTGTCGGCCAAATCGGTCACAATGGTCGTATTATTGCTTGTGACTTATTGCCAATGGACCCAATCGTCGGCGTGGATTTCCTCCAAGGGGATTTTCGTGACGAAGCTGTACTGGCTGCTTTGTTAGAGCGAGTTGGCGATAAAAAAGTACAAGTGGTTATGTCTGACATGGCCCCAAACATGAGCGGAACACCAGCAGTGGATATTCCCCGCTCTATGTATCTGGTTGAACTAGCATTGGATATGTGCCGTGCGGTATTGGCTCCCGGGGGAAGTTTTATCGTTAAAGTGTTTCAGGGAGAAGGCTTTGACGAATACCTTAGGGATATCCGCTCCCTGTTTACGAAGGTGAAAGTTCGTAAACCCGAATCTTCGCGGGCACGATCGCGTGAAGTATACATTGTAGCGACAGGACTAAAACTATAGTACCCTGAGCGTTATTTGTTAACACAGTTGTAAGGTGAGGTTAATCCCTTGAGTGACATGGCGAAAAACCTAATTCTCTGGTTAGTCATCGCAGTTGTTCTGATGTCCTTGTTCCAGAGTTTTGGCCCAAGCGATTCGAATAGTCGCAGAGTTGATTATTCAACGTTTATCAATGAGTTAGCCCAGGATCAGGTACGTGAAGTTCGTATCACAGGTCGTGAATTGAACGTCAGAAAAGCGGATAATAGCCGCTACACAACTTATCTGCCTATGCAGGATGAGAAGTTGTTAGACACCTTGTTAAACAAGAATGTTACTGTCGTCGGTGAACCACCAGAAGAACCTAGCTTACTGACATCTATTTTCATTTCCTGGTTCCCAATGCTGCTGTTGATTGGTGTCTGGATCTTCTTTATGCGCCAAATGCAAGGTGGTGGCGGTAAAGGGGCGATGTCATTCGGTAAAAGCAAAGCCCGTATGCTGACAGAAGATCAGATCAAAACAACATTTGCTGATGTTGCGGGTTGCGATGAAGCGAAAGAGGAAGTGGGGGAGATCGTAGACTTCCTGCGTGAACCTGCTCGTTTCCAAAAACTCGGTGGTAAAATCCCTAAAGGTGTCCTGATGGTAGGACCGCCGGGTACAGGTAAAACATTACTGGCTAAAGCTATTGCTGGTGAAGCGAAAGTACCATTCTTTACCATTTCCGGTTCAGATTTCGTGGAAATGTTTGTGGGTGTGGGTGCTTCACGTGTTCGTGATATGTTTGAACAAGCAAAAAAAGCGGCGCCTTGTATTATCTTTATCGATGAAATCGATGCTGTTGGTCGTCAACGTGGTGCCGGTTTAGGTGGTGGTCACGATGAGCGTGAGCAAACACTGAACCAGATGCTGGTTGAGATGGATGGTTTCGAAGGTAACGAAGGTATTATCGTGATCGCGGCAACTAACCGTGCTGACGTTCTGGATCCGGCATTATTGCGTCCGGGTCGTTTTGACCGTCAAGTTGTGGTTGGTTTACCTGATGTTCGTGGTCGTGAGCAAATCTTAAAAGTTCATATGCGTCGTGTGCCTATCGACCCTGCGGTTGATACAACTATCTTGGCTCGTGCAACACCTGGTTTCTCCGGTGCGGAATTAGCTAACTTAGTGAACGAAGCTGCACTGTTTGCAGCGCGTGAAAATAAACGCGTTGTAACGATGGCTGAATTCGAAAGAGCGCGTGATAAAGTGTGGCTGGGTGCAGAGCATCGCTCACTGATGATGACTGAAGAGCAAAAAGAATCTACTGCTTATCATGAAGCTGGACACGCAATTGTTGGTTACTTAATGCCAGAGCATGACCCTGTTCATAAAGTGACTATTATTCCTCGCGGTCGTGCATTAGGTGTGACTTTCTACTTACCTGAAGGCGACCAAATCAGTGCAAGCCGTCAAAAATTAGAGGGTAATATCGCAAGTACATACGGCGGTCGTATTGCGGAAGAACTGATCTACGGTTATGACAAAATCTCAACCGGCGCATCAGGTGATATTCAGCAAGCAACTAGCACAGCGAGAAAAATGGTGACTCAGTGGGGCTTTTCTGACAAGTTAGGTCCAGTGTTATATTCTGAAGAAGAAGGCCCAGCATTCTTAGGTCGTTCAGGACATAGCTCGACTTACTCAGATGAAACTGCACGCATCATTGACGAAGAAATTAAAGCAATTATCGACCGTGGTTATGAGGTTGCACATAAAACCTTAACTGACAATATGGATATTCTGCATGCGATGAAAGATGCATTATTGAAATATGAAACTATCGATATGCCAATGATTGACGACCTGATGAACCGCCGTCCAGTACGTGCGCCAGCAGGCTGGGATGAGGATAAAAAAGTGAATAATGTGACAGGTTCATTTGGTGCAGCGACTAGCGCATCAAAACCTGAAGCAAAGCCAGCTGAAACTCAACCAGAAGAGCCAACTGAAAAATCTGATGAAAATAATTCATCCGATAACAACGATAGCAAGCCACAGTAAGCCATCGTGATAAGTTGAATAATTAAAAACCCCAGGTCACTGGGGTTTTTTACGTTAAGGAAAAATAATCATGCATATTAAAGCCCGAGGTCGCCTCCTTGACTTATCCACTCCTCAAGTGATGGGGATTTTGAATGTTACTCCTGATTCATTCTCAGATGGTGGCACTCATAATCGTTATCATGATGCTCTAGACCATGTCGCCAAAATGGTACAAGAAGGGGCAACAATTATTGATATTGGCGGCGAGTCAACTCGACCTGGTGCGGCTGAAGTTTCTGTCAGTGAAGAGCTCGACCGCGTTGTACCAGTAGTGGAAGCGATTGCAAAACGTTTTGATGTTTGGATCTCTGTAGACACTTCAAAAGCCCAAGTAATGGATGAGGCCGCGAAAGCTGGGATGCATATTATTAATGATATCCGCTCGTTACATGAAGAAGACTCCCTTGCAGTGGCTGCAAAACTAGGGTTGCCTGTTTGCATTATGCACATGCAAGGTCAACCAAGAACCATGCAAGATGCCCCCGATTATGTGGATGTAGTAAAAGAAGTTAAAGAGTATCTCGATCGTGAGATTGAGCGCTGTGTGAAGGCGGGAATTGATAAACAGCAAATAATCCTCGATCCAGGCTTTGGTTTTGGTAAGAACCTGTCGCATAATTACCAGTTACTAGCGCATTTAGATCAATTTCATGATTTCGGACTACCACTCTTGGCAGGGATGTCACGAAAATCTATGATTGGACAATTATTAAATGTTCCACCTCAAGAACGTCTAGCGGGTAGCTTAGCGTGTGCCACTATTGCGGCAATGCAAGGAGCGCAAATTATCCGAGTTCATGATGTGAAAGAGACAGTACAAGCAATGCAAGTCGTTCAGATGACTCTGTCAGAAAAGGAAAAATTAGCGTATGAGTAACCGTAAATATTTTGGTACTGATGGTATCCGTGGCAAAGTGGGCGATAGCCCAATTACACCTGATTTTGTTTTAAAATTAGGCTGGGCAGCGGGTAAAGTACTGGCTCGTCACGGCTCACGTAAAATTATCATTGGTAAAGATACGCGTATTTCTGGCTATATGCTGGAATCCTCATTAGAAGCTGGCTTAGCTGCAGCAGGGTTATCTGCTTCCTTCACGGGTCCAATGCCAACGCCAGCAGTGGCTTATTTAACTCGTACTTTCCGCGCTGAGGCTGGGATCGTCATTTCAGCTTCCCACAACCCTTATTATGATAATGGGATCAAATTCTTCTCTATCGACGGGACTAAACTGCCTGACGAAGTTGAAGAAGCCATTGAAGCGGAAATGGAAAAACCAATCACTTGCGTTGAATCTGCGGAGCTGGGTCGTGCGAACCGTATCGTCGATGCTGCAGGGCGCTACATTGAATTCTGTAAAGGGACATTCCCGAACGAGCAAAGCTTAAACAGCCTCAAAGTGGTTTTAGACTGTGCGAACGGCGCAACCTACCACATCGCACCTAACGTATTTAGCGAATTAGGCGCGCAAGTCATCACAATGGGCTGTGATCCTAATGGGATCAATATCAACGAAGAATGTGGTGCAACCGACGTTCGTAAGCTGCAAGAGCGTGTTCTGGCAGAAAAAGCGGATGTAGGTTTAGCATTTGATGGTGACGGTGACCGTATCATCATGGTCGATCATCAAGGTAATAAAGTCGATGGCGACCAAATTCTGTATATCATTGCTCGTGAAGCACTGCGTCAAGGTCAGTTAAAAGGTGGCGTTGTGGGTACACTGATGAGCAATATGGGGTTAGAAATCGCGCTGAAACAGCTGGGTATTCCATTTGAGCGTGCAAAAGTGGGCGACCGTTATGTTCTGGAAAAACTCCAAGAAAAAGGCTGGCGCATGGGAGCTGAAAACTCAGGTCATGTGATTTTATTAGATAAAACCACAACAGGCGACGGTATTGTTGCGGGTCTGCAAGTACTGAGTGCCATGGTGCGTAACCATATGAGCCTGCACGATTTATGCAGCGGTATGAAGCTCCTACCTCAAATTCTGGTCAACGTACGCTTTAAAGGCAAACATGATCCTCTGCAAAGTGATGCTGTTATTGCAGCAAATGAGCAAGTGGAAAAAGAGTTAGCCGGCAAAGGTCGCGTATTGCTGAGAAAATCAGGTACTGAACCGCTGATTCGTGTCATGGTTGAAGGTGAAAACGAAGAAACTGTCACCGAAATGGCGAACCGTATTGCTGATGCAGTTAAAGCGGCAGGTTAATGCCGTACATTCTCCCTTTAGCGGATAAAAATTAGCTGGAGGGAGGCGAATAACCGAGTTGAGCATTATTTCGATAGTTTGCTGTTTTTTTCTTCAAATAGTTAAATGAAATCAAAATAGACTTGCTTGTCGGCTCAGCTTTGGTTAGTATTCGCACCTGCTCAATTCTGTAATAATGTTTTGAGTAGGTGTGCAGTATAAGGGTCATAGCATAGGCTATGCGCCGTAACTGAATAGGTAACTCAAATGTATATAGCTCTTTTAGTTGTTTTCTTGCTCGCGGCTATCGGCCTAATTGGTCTGGTCATGTTACAGCAAGGTAAAGGTGCTGACATGGGTGCATCATTCGGTGCGGGCGCTTCTGCAACACTGTTTGGTTCATCGGGCTCAGGTAACTTCATGACCCGTATGACTGGAATCTTGGCTGCTGTGTTTTTCATCATCAGTTTAATTCTTGGCAACATGACTGCCAATAAATATGGAACTGGTGCAGGTAGTAAATGGGAAAACATTAGCGAACCGGCAAAAGTCGAGCAACCAACAGACGTTCCGGCAGCACCAGCGACACCAGCGAGCGATATTCCTCGTTAAGTGTTCGGGATTCCGAATGACGACATTATGTCTTCATTAGCAGTAAAGTAGTAAGAAGTTAAAAATTTGAGGTTATTGATTGTGAAATTAGTAACCTCGCCTCAGTGCCGAGGTGGTGAAATTGGTATACACGCTACCTTGAGGTGGTAGTGCCTACAAAACGGGCGTACGGGTTCAAGTCCCGTCCTCGGCACCATTATTTTAGACGACTTGTGAACTCACAATAGTCAGTGTAAAATAGTCACGTTTCGAACGCGGGATGGAGCAGCATGGTAGCTCGTCGGGCTCATAACCCGAAGGTCGTTGGTTCAAATCCAGCTCCCGCAACCATTTCTCTTAGTCATACATATCTTGTCGCAACAATATCAGATATCGTTATCGTAATTTCTCATCGATTTATCTAGATTTTCAAGGTATACTAAGAGCACGGTAAACCCATGTACTATGGGTCCAGTTACAAAAGCCCCGAATTTCGGGGTTTTTTGTTATTTGACAATCGAATTAACTGGGCTTTATGCCCTTTTTTTATGTCTGGGGGTGGGCTTGTCCACATTAGAGCAAAAATTAACAGAGATGGTTTCTGCACCAGTGGAAGCACTAGGCTTTGAATTTGTCGGCTTAGAATTTGTTCGCGGGCGCACGTCGACACTGCGTATTTTCATTGATAGTGAAGAAGGCATCACTGTTGATGACTGTGCTGATGTCAGCCATCAAGTAAGTGCAGTATTGGATGTCGAAGATCCAATTTCTGTGATTTATAACCTTGAAATATCGTCACCGGGTATGGAACGTCCACTGTTCACCATTGCTCATTATGAGCGTTTTATGGGTGAAGAAGTGGCTCTGTCACTGCGTATCGCGATGCAGAACCGTCGTAGATGGCAAGGCATTATCAAAGCCGTTGATGGTGAAATGATTACGGTTACTGTAGATGGTAAGGATGAGGTGTTCGCCCTCGGCAACATCCAGAAAGCTAACTTGGTACCACACTTTTAATTAAGTTCAATGAGGCAACTAGGATGAACAAAGAAATTCTGGCTGTTGTTGAAGCGGTTTCTAACGAAAAATCCCTCCCTCGTGAAAAAATCTTCGAGGCTCTGGAAACTGCGCTGGCGACAGCAACTAAAAAGAAATATGAGCAAGAGATTGATGTTCGCGTAGAAATCGACCGTAAATCCGGTGATTTTGATACTTTCCGTCGTTGGGTGATTGTCGAAGAAGTCACAATGCCAACCCGTGAAATTACACTGGAAGCTGCACAATTCGAAGATCCTGAATTGCAGTTAGGCGAATACGTTGAAGACCAAATCGAATCTGTTGTATTTGACCGTATTACCACGCAAACCGCGAAGCAAGTTATCGTACAAAAAGTACGTGAAGCTGAGCGTGCGATGGTGGTTGACCAATTCCGTGAGCAACAAGGTGAAATCATCACTGCTCAGGTTAAAAAAGTTAACCGTGAAAACATTACCTTAGATTTAGGTAATAACGCAGAAGCTGTGATCCTGCGCGAAGATATGCTACCACGTGAAAACTTCCGTCCAGGTGACCGTATTCGCGGCGTCCTGTATGATGTTCGTCCTGAAGCGCGCGGCGCACAGCTTTTTGTGACTCGTTCTCGTCCAGAGATGCTGGTTGAATTATTCCGCATCGAAGTACCAGAAATTGGCGAAGAGATCATCGAGATCAAAGCAGCAGCTCGCGATCCAGGTTCTCGTGCAAAAATCGCAGTAAAAACTAACGACAAACGTATCGACCCAGTTGGTGCTTGCGTTGGTATGCGCGGTGCTCGTGTTCAAGCTGTCTCTAGTGAGTTAGGCGGCGAGAGAATCGACATTGTGTTATGGGATGATAACCCAGCGCAATTCGTTATTAATGCTATGGCTCCGGCTGATGTGGCATCTATTGTGGTTGATGAAGACAACTGTACGATGGATGTTGCCGTTGAAAGCAGCAACTTAGCGCAAGCAATTGGACGTAATGGACAAAACGTTCGCTTAGCGGCTCAGTTACTGAAAATCCATCGTGGTGATGACAAGTGGGAACTGAATGTCATGACTGCGGAAGAGCTGAATGCAAAACATCAGGCAGAAGCACACGCTTCTATTGAAACATTCACTAAGCATCTAGATATTGATGAAGAGTTTGCTACAACACTTGTTGAAGAAGGCTTCTCGACATTAGAAGAACTGGCTTACGTGCCTATTAAAGAACTTCTGGAAATTGACGGTCTTGATGAAGAAACCGTTGAAGTTCTACGTGAAAGAGCAAAAGCTGCCCTCACCACAATTGAACTAGCTCAAAAAGAGAGCTTGGGTGATAATCAGCCAGCAGAAGATTTGTTGAATCTTGATGGTATGGATCGTACTCTGGCCTATAATTTGGCTACTCACGGTATCTGTACACTGGAAGATCTTGCTGAGCAGGGCATCGACGACCTGATTGATATCGAAGGTCTGAATAATGAGAAAGCAGGCGAACTCATTATGGCAGCACGTAATATTTGCTGGTTCGGAAACGATGCGTAAACACTGTAGCAGGAAGGAACGGCATGACAGAAACTGTAAAATCACTGGCAACGGAAATTCAAACCACAGTTGAGCGCCTGGTACAGCAATTTGCTGAAGCAGGGATCACGAAAGGTACGAATGACTCTGTTAGCCAGACTGAGAAAGAAACTTTACTGAACCACTTAAACCGTGAACAAGGCGGAGCAGCGGGGCAGCCAAGTAAGTTAACATTACAGCGTAAAACTCGTAGTACGCTGAGTGTTCCAGTCACCGGTGGCAAAAGCAAATCGGTAAATGTTGAAGTCCGCAAAAAACGCACTTATGTGAACCGCGACGCTGAAGAAGCGCAAGCGGAAGAGCAGGCGCAGCGTGAAGCGGAAGAGCAAGCACAGCGCGAAGCTGAGGAACTGGCAAAACGTGAAGCAGAAGCGAAACGTGCAGCAGAAGATGCTGCAAAACGTGACGCGGAAGCTAACGCAAAACGTGAAGCCGAAGAGAAAGCAAAACGTGAAGCAGCTGATAAAGCTACGCGCGAAGTAGCGGAAAGAGAAAAAGTGAAACAAAGCGAAAATCAAAAACCAAGCAAAGCGGCAACCGAAAGTAACGCTGACAAACAGCGTCTTGAAGCCGAAGCTGCTGAACTGAAACGCAAAGCGGAAGAAGAAACTCAACGTAAAGTTGAAGCTGATGCGCGCCGTGTTGCTGAAGAAGCCCGTAAAATGGCTGAAGAAAAAGGCGAAGACTGGAACTCAGATAGCAAATCTGAAGATGACAGCGATTATCACACAACAACATCTACCCACGCACGTGCGGCGGAAGATGAAAGTGATGAGAAAGAAGAAGGTCGTCGTTCTCGTAACCGTTCTGCTAAAGCACCTCGTCAAAAGAAAGGCAACAAACTTTCTGAAAAAGCGGATCGCGAAGAAGAACGCGCCGCTGGTCGCTCAGGTCGCACTAAAGGTAAGCAACGTAAAGGCAGCTCTTTACAACAAAGCTTCACCAAACCAGTTGCAGCGGTAAACCGTGACGTTGTTATCGGCGAAACTATCACTGTTGGCGAATTAGCTAACAAGATGGCAGTTAAAGGCTCCCAAGTCATCAAAACGATGATGAAAATGGGTGCAATGGCAACCATCAACCAAGTGATTGACCAAGAAACTGCACAATTAGTTGCAGAAGAAATGGGTCACAAAGTTATTCTGCGTCGTGAGAATGAGTTAGAAGAATCGGTAATGAACGACCGTGACACTGGCTCAGCAGTTAAAGAAGCTCGCGCGCCAGTTGTTACCATCATGGGTCACGTTGACCACGGTAAAACCTCTTTACTGGACTACATTCGTTCAACGAAAGTAGCATCTGGCGAAGCAGGTGGTATTACTCAGCACATCGGTGCATACCACGTTCAAACTGACAAAGGTATGATCACCTTCTTAGACACCCCAGGTCACGCTGCGTTTACATCAATGCGTGCTCGTGGTGCTCAGGCGACGGATATCGTTGTTCTGGTTGTTGCTGCGGATGATGGTGTTATGCCACAAACAATCGAAGCTATCCAGCATGCGAAAGCAGCAGGTGTGCCAATCGTTGTTGCGGTCAACAAAATGGATAAACCAGAAGCTGACCCAGATCGCGTCAGAAATGAGCTCTCTCAGTACGGCGTTATTTCTGAAGAGTGGGGCGGTGACACTCAGTTTATCGGTGTGTCTGCGAAAGTAGGTACCGGTATCGATGAACTGTTAGATGCTATCTTGCTGCAAGCTGAAGTTTTAGAACTGAAAGCGGTATATGCAGGCATGGCAAGCGGTGTGGTTGTTGAATCTTACCTAGACAAAGGTCGTGGCCCAGTGGCAACTATCTTAGTTCAAGAAGGTACATTGAACAAAGGCGACATCGTACTGTGTGGATTTGAATATGGCCGTATTCGTGCAATGCGCAACGAATTAGGTAAAGAAGTTCTGTCTGCCGGCCCTTCAATGCCAGTTGAGATCCTGGGTCTGTCCAGCGTTCCTTCAGCGGGTGATGAAGCGACAGTTGTTCGTGATGAGAAAAAAGCACGTGAAGTTGCCCTGTATCGTCAAGGTAAATTCCGTGATGTGAAATTAGCTCGTCAGCAGAAATCTAAACTGGAAAACATGTTTGCTAACATGGAAGAAGGTAAAGTTTCTGAACTGAATATCGTACTGAAAACTGACGTTCAAGGTACCTGTGAAGCTATCACTGACTCTCTGATGAAACTGTCAACTGATGAAGTTAAAATCAAAATCATCGGTTCTGGCGTGGGTGGTATTACTGAAACTGATGCAACTCTGGCTGCAGCTTCTAATGCGATCATTCTTGGCTTTAACGTCCGTGCCGATGCATCTGCTCGTCGCGTCGTTGAAAGCGAAAGCGTTGATTTACGTTACTACTCCGTCATCTATAGCCTGATTGATGAAATCAAACAAGCGATGAGCGGTATGTTGGCACCTGAATACAAACAGCAAATCATGGGTCTTGCAGAAGTCCGTGATGTGTTCAAATCACCGAAATTCGGTGCAGTTGCTGGTTGTATGGTTACTGAAGGTACCATCAAGCGTAATAACCCAATCCGTGTTCTGCGTGATAACGTGGTTATCTACGAAGGTGAGCTGGAATCACTGCGTCGCTTTAAAGATGACGTTAGCGAAGTTCGTAACGGTATGGAATGTGGTATCGGTGTTAAGAACTACAACGATGTCCGTGTCGGCGATATGATCGAAGTCTTTGAAGTTATCGAAGTTAAACGTTCAATCGACGGTTAATTTTGTGAGTACCCACGAAGTATCGTGGTGACAAAATAGTATTAATGAGGGGGCTATTGCCCCCTTTATTGTCAGGAGATTAACGATGGCAAAAGAATTCAGTCGTTCTCAGCGCGTAGCTCAAGAAATGCAAAAAGAAATTGCAATTATCTTGCAGCGCGAAATCAAAGATCCCCGTATTGGCATGGCAACCGTTTCTGGCGTAGAGCTGTCACGGGATCTGGCATACGGTAAAGTCTTCGTCACTTTCTTCAACTTTGCGAATGAAAAAAGTGAAGAAGAGATGGTTGCAGACGGCATTAAAGCATTAAATGAAGCGTCAGGTTTCATTCGTTCATTACTGGGAAAAGCAATGCGTTTACGTATTATTCCTGAGTTAACGTTTGAATATGACAATTCATTAGTTGATGGCATGCGTATGTCTAACTTAGTATCGAACGTGATTCGTAATGACGAAGAGCGTCGTGCAGGTACAGATAGTAAAGAGGAAAAATAATGGGGCGTCGTCGTAGCGGGCGCAATATTGACGGCGTTGTGCTGTTAGATAAGCCCACCGATATTTCCTCAAACGATGCGCTGCAAAAAGTGCGGCGCTTTTTCAACGCAAATAAAGCTGGGCATACGGGGGCACTTGACCCACTAGCGACAGGCATGTTGCCAGTCTGCCTTGGTGAAGCGACGAAATTCTCACAGTTTTTACTCGATTCAGATAAGCGCTATCGGGTGATTGCACGCCTTGGACAACGAACGGATACTTCTGATTCTCACGGCGAAATCATCAGTGAACGCGATATCACTTTTACGGCACAGCAACTTGAAGAAGCCCTCGAACATTTTCGTGGAGATACACTGCAAGTTCCTTCCATGTATTCAGCGCTGAAACACCAAGGGCGCCCATTATATGAATACGCACGTAAAGGTATTACGGTAGAGCGTGAAGCCCGCCCAATTACAGTGTATGAACTTCAGTTTATTCGTTGTGATAACAATGAATTAGAACTGGAAATTCACTGTTCTAAAGGCACCTATATTCGAACTATCATTGATGATTTAGGTGAAATGTTGGGATGTGGTGCGCATGTGACTTATCTGCGTCGTGTGCAAGTCGCAAATTATCCTTATGACCGCATGGTCACGTTGGAACAATTAGCTGCTTTGCGGGCAAAAGTGGATGCGGGAGAAGGCTCATTTGAATCCTTACTCGATTCGCTATTATTGCCAATGGATACCGCAGTGGTTCATTTTCCTGCAGTGAATATTACTGAGGAAACAGCCGCGTATTTCAAACAGGGTCAACCTGTACGCGGTGATGTAAAAGACCTAGTGGAAGGCGACATGATCCGTGTCACTTGTGGTTCAGAGCAGCGGTTTATCGGTATCGCTCTGATTAGTGAAGATGGACGTATTGCACCAAAGCGCTTGGTCGTTGAAAATGAACCGTCCGCATAATGGCGCTTATTGCTTTGCTGCTCTAAGCAGCGTAGAATGACGGCGCTAAATCTTGAGATGCTAAATTAGAGATTGGCTCTCATCACTTAAATTTATATTATTTTGGAGTTTATTATGTCTCTAAGTACTGAAGCGAAAGCGAAGATCGTTGCTGAATTCGGCCGCGGTGAAAATGACACGGGTTCAAGCGAAGTTCAAATCGCTCTGCTGACAGCTCAAATCAATCACCTGCAAGGTCACTTCTCTGAGCACAAAAAAGATCACCACAGCCGTCGTGGTCTGCTGCGTATGGTTGCTCAGCGTCGTCGTTTACAAGCTTACCTGAAAGGTAAAGATATCGCACGTTACACAGCGCTGATCGAGCGTCTGGGTCTGCGTCGTTAATCTTGTCAGTTTCAGAGGAAAGGGGCCAAATGGCCCCTTTTCTTCTAAAAGTTAATTGAAAGTTGAAGTAATACTCGAATTATACTTAACTAAAATGTTAAGCTATTATCGATAATTGACTGTTTTAATTAAAACCACTTAAAACTACATCCGTATTCGCGCGGCTAATGAGAGAATTGATGATTGGAATATCAATCCTCTCATTAGTCGCGAGGCTGTAGTCAGAAAATAAACCATGCTACCTGAGAATCTCTCGTAGCCTTACAAAAAGGGTAATATTTTGTTAAATCCTATTGTTCGTAAGTTCCAGTATGGCCAGCATACCGTAACATTAGAAACAGGCATGATCGCACGCCAAGCAACGGCGGCGGTGATGGTAAACATGGATGACACTGCAGTATTCGTGACTGCTGTGGCACAGAAAAAAGTTAAAGAAGGGCAAGATTTCTTCCCTTTAACAGTAAACTACCAAGAGCGTACTTACGCTGCAGGTCGTATTCCAGGTAGCTTCTTCCGTCGTGAAGGCCGTCCTGGTGAAGGCGAAACCTTAGTTGCACGTCTGATTGACCGTCCATTACGTCCTCTGTTCCCAGAAGGCTTCCTGAACGAAATCCAAATCATTGCTACCGTTGTTTCTGTTAACCCACAAGTTAACCCAGATATCGTTGCGATGATCGGTGCATCTGCTGCACTGGCACTGTCTGGTGTTCCATTCAATGGTCCTATTGGTGCTGCACGTGTTGGTTTTATCAATGACCAATATGTTCTGAACCCAACTGCTGATGAATTAAAATCAAGCCGTCTGGATTTAGTGGTTGCAGGTACTGACAGCGCAGTATTAATGGTTGAGTCAGAAGCTGAACTGTTAAGCGAAGAGCAAATGCTGGGTGCAGTTGTGTTCGGTCACGATCAACAACAAGTTGTTATCCAGAACATCAATGAATTAGTCAAAGAAGCGGGTAAAGAGAAATGGGATTGGCAACCAGAGCCAGTTAACCAAGCTCTGAACGATCGCGTTGCTGCACTGGCTGAAAGCCGTATGGGCGATGCTTACCGTATCACTGAGAAACAAGAGCGTTATGCTCAAGTTGACCTGATCAAAGACGAAGTGATTGCAACTCTGGTTGCTGAAGATGAGAACGTCGATGTTTCTGAAGTGTCAGACATTCTTGCTCACTTAGAGAAACAAGTTGTTCGTAGCCGCGTTATCCGTGGTGAGCCACGTATCGATGGCCGTGAGAAAGACATGGTTCGTGCGTTGGACGTTCGTACTGGTGTTCTGCCACGTACTCACGGTTCTGCACTGTTCACCCGTGGTGAAACTCAGGCGCTGGTTACTGCAACATTAGGTACTGAGCGTGATGCACAGGTTATCGACCAATTAATGGGCGAATACACTGACCGCTTCTTATTCCACTACAACTTCCCTCCATACTCTGTTGGTGAGACTGGTATGGTTGGTTCACCTAAACGTCGTGAAATTGGTCACGGTCGCTTAGCGAAACGTGGTGTGCTGGCAGTAATGCCTTCACAAGCAGAATTCCCGTACACAGTACGTGTTGTTTCTGAAATCACGGAATCTAACGGTTCTTCTTCAATGGCATCTGTATGTGGTGCGTCTCTGGCTCTGATGGATGCTGGTGTACCAATTAAAGCTGCTGTTGCGGGTATCGCGATGGGTCTGGTGAAAGAAGGTGACGATTTCGTTGTTCTGTCTGACATCTTAGGTGATGAAGACCACTTAGGTGATATGGACTTTAAAGTAGCGGGTAGCCGTGACGGTATCAGCGCACTGCAAATGGATATCAAAATCGAAGGTATCACTCGCGAAATCATGCAAGTGGCTCTGAACCAAGCTAAAGGTGCGCGTCTGCATATCCTTGGCACAATGGAACAAGCTATCAATGGCCCACGTGAAGAGATCTCTGAGTTCGCTCCACGCATTTACACCATCCGTATCAACCCAGACAAGATCAAAGATGTCATCGGTAAAGGTGGTTCTGTTATCCGTGCATTAACGGAAGAAACAGGCACAACTATCGAGATCGAAGATGACGGTACTGTGAAAATCGCAGCAACTGATGGCCTGAAAGCGAAAGAAGCAATTCGTCGCATCGAAGACATCACTGCAGAAGTTGAAGTGGGTCGTATCTACCAAGGTAAAGTGACTCGTATCGTTGACTTCGGTGCATTCGTTGCTATCGGTGGCGGTAAGGAAGGTCTGGTTCACATTTCACAAATCGCTGACAAGCGTGTAGAGAAAGTGACTGACTACCTGCAAATGGGTCAAGAAGTTCCTGTTAAGGTGTTAGAAATCGACCGTCAAGGCCGTATTCGCCTGAGCATGAAAGAAGCTGTTGCTGGCGAAGAAGCTCCAGCACAGCAGGAATCAGCAGAATAAGCTGACCGAAAGTGTAGCGCCTGATAAACTTAGGCGCTATCAGCCTAAATTTGCTGACTAGTGGTAATGTAAGGGCGTAGTATGCAGAACTGTATTAACTTTCGTTTTATCGATAGCCGCACCTTAGTCCGTGTGCTATCCGCGTTCATCTTTTTTATTATTATTGGATGTAGTAATAAAGATTGGCGTAAAAACGAGGTTTTTGCAGTTCCATTGCAGCCTTCATTACAACAAGAAGTGATTTTGGCTCGTATGGAACAAATCCTTGCGAGCCGATCTTTAACCGATGATGAGTACGCGCAGCTTTTATATGAGCGCGGAGTACTGTATGATAGTCTCGGTTTAAGGGCGCTGGCACGTAATGATTTTTCAACTGCGTTGTCAATCCGTCCGGATATTCCTGAAATCTTTAACTTTTTAGGAATATATTTTACGCAGGCTGGCAACTATGATGCCGCCTATGAAGCGTTTGATTCTGTTTTAGAGCTTGATCCAACTTACAATTTCGCGCGAATGAATCGTGGCATCGCATTATATTACGGTGGACGATACAAATTAGCGCAGGATGATCTGCTGGCGTATTATCAGATAGATCCAAATGATCCTTTTCGTACTCTGTGGCTTTATCTCGTAGAAAAAGACATAGACCCGCGTATGGCACAAGACAATCTTGCTGCCCGCTACAACCAAGCGGAGAAAGGGCAATGGGGCTGGAATATCGTAGAATTCTATCTTGGCAATATCAATGAAACGACATTGATGGAGCGTTTGAAAGAGACATCTACGGATAACACTTCGCTCGCTGAGCATCTCAGTGAAACTAACTTCTATTTAGGTAAGCATTACCTAAGTCTGGGGGATAAGGATAGCGCAACTGCGTTATTCAAACTGACGGTAGCTAACAACGCACACAGCTTTGTTGAGCACCGCTACGCATTGTTGGAATTGGCGCTGTTAGGCCAAGAACAAGACGACCTATTAGAATCGGGCCAGCAATAGCTGACGAACATTTCTCTATTCATTTTTAAGCCATCATCCCCCCGGGTGAGGGTTTATTTGTTCGTTTAATAACACAATTTGAGCCAGTTCACATTTTAAATGATAATGACCGAAATGATTTTCGCTCCGTTATGTAAACTGGCCGCCACTAAGTATGAGGCACCTTTACATGACGACTGAGACCGATATGTCTTTTGCTGATCTAGGTTTATCAGCATCTATTTTGAACGCACTAAGCGACCTGGGATACGAAAAACCATCTCCAATCCAGCAACAATGTATTCCATTGTTATTGGATGGTAATGATGTATTAGGTATGGCACAAACCGGTAGTGGTAAAACCGCTGCATTTGGTTTGCCATTACTGCATAACATCGATCCAGATTTAAAAGCTCCACAAATTTTAGTACTGGCACCGACACGTGAGTTAGCGGTGCAAGTTGCTGAAGCACTGAGCGATTTCTCTAAACACATGAACCGCGTCAACGTGGTTGCCTTATATGGCGGTCAACGTTATGACGTTCAACTTCGTGCATTACGCCAAGGACCACAAGTGGTTGTTGGTACTCCAGGTCGTTTGTTAGACCACCTGAAGCGCGGTACTTTAGATCTTTCTAAACTGAAAGGCTTAGTATTAGACGAAGCTGATGAAATGCTGCGTATGGGCTTCATCGATGATGTTGAAAACATCATGAGCCAGATTCCAGCAGAACACCAAACTGCGCTGTTCTCGGCAACAATGCCAGAACCAATCCGTCGTATTACTCGTCGCTTTATGAAAGATCCTAAAGAGATCCGCATTCAGTCGAGCATTACTACACGTCCAGATATCGCTCAAAGCTACTGGACTGTTTACGGCATGCGTAAAAATGAAGCGCTGGTGCGTTTCTTAGAAGCTGAAGATTTCGATGCGGCGATTATTTTCGTTCGTACCAAAAACGCAACCTTAGAAGTTGCAGAAGCGCTGGAGCGTAATGGCTATAACAGTGCGGCACTGAATGGTGACATGAACCAAGCACTGCGTGAGCAAACATTAGAGCGCTTAAAAGATGGTCGTTTAGATATCCTGATCGCAACTGACGTTGCAGCACGTGGTCTGGATGTTGAGCGTATCAGCTTAGTTGTTAACTACGACATCCCAATGGATGCAGAATCTTACGTTCACCGTATCGGTCGTACCGGTCGTGCGGGTCGTGCGGGTCGCGCATTACTGTTCGTTGAGAACCGTGAGCGTCGTTTACTGCGCAACGTTGAACGTACAATGAAACTGACTATTCCTGAAGTGGAATTGCCAGATGCTGACGTATTAAGCCAACGTCGTCAGGCGAAATTTGCTGAACAAATCCAACAGCAATTAGAAAGCAGCGACTTAGATCAGTACCGTTCACTGTTAGCGAAAATGTCTCCATCTGAAGATGTAGATATGGAAACCTTAGCAGCGGCATTACTGAAAATGGCTCAAGGCGAACGCGCTCTGATCCTGCCACCAGATGCACCGCGTCGTCCGCGTCGTGAATTCAACGACCGTGATGATCGTCGTGGCGACCGTCGTGACCGTAACGACCGCAACAGTAACGGCAACGGTTTTGACCGTGCAGAGCGCGGCGATCGTGGTGCTCGTCGTGAGCGTCGTGATGTTGGCGATATGGAAATGTACCGTATCGAAGTGGGTCGTGATGATGGTGTTGAAGTTCGTCATATCGTTGGTGCGATTGCGAACGAAGCAGACATCAGCAGCCGCTACATTGGTAACATCAAACTGTTTGGCACTCACTCAACTATCGAGTTACCAAAAGGTATGCCAAGCGAAGTGTTAACTCACTTAAGCCGTGCGCGTGTTCTGAACAAACCAATGCAAATGCAACTGATCGGTGATGCTCAACCATTTGAGCGTCGTGGCGGTGGCGAACGTCGTGGTGGTCCACGTCGTGAAGGCGGCAGCGAAGGTGGTTTCGGTGCAGGTCGTCGTAATGACCGTGGTGGCGATCGTGATGGTCGTCGTAGCGGTGGTGATCGCGAAGGCTTCAGCGGCAACCGTCGTGGTGGAAACCGTGATGGTGGCAACCGTGACCGTGGTAATTCTGCACCTCGCCAAGATGGCACTAATGCAGCGCCACGTCGTCGTAGCAGCAGCCACAACGCATAATAGCGCTATCCAGCCACGTTAATGTGGCTGAGATAAATACAAAAAACCCGCATTTTAAAATGCGGGTTTTTTTATGCAGTTAATAAGGCTTTCGCTTCTCGCTGAGGCATAGGTAGCGGTGCTCGGCTTACTACCACTTTTTTCACACGCTGATTAAATGCCCCGTAAACAATTTCGGTAAATAGGCGCTCTTCCACCATATTCACGCCCCCTTCAATAATTTCGAGGGCTTGAACCAAAATACGATGTTTCGACGCAAAAGGGCGACGGACTTTCAGACCCATATCGCAGACCAACTGATACAGTACAAACTCGGCTTTAAAAAAATCCCCGATAACCATTCTTTGGGCTGAAAACTCACCCGTTGCACTGTGTTCTTCATGGCTATCGAGATTTTTTAATGTCATCGAATTGGTGCGAATTTGCAGGTAAAAATCAGCCATAACCTTTTCTCCTGAGTCACTCGTTAAATTAGCCCAAGCGCCTCTTTTAAGGGTTTTAAATAGCGGCGGCTAACGGGAATATGCTCACCTGAGCATAGCACCAATTCGGCTTGTCCATTATCCCCAAATAGAATCTCGCTGAGCTGGGTCATATTTACTAAATATTGACGATGGCAACGGACTAACGACGTACGCATTTCTAATATGCGCAAGGTTAATTCGGTAAAGCCTTCTTGTCCTTGGGTACTCATTACATACACGCCGCTCATGCGAGAAGTAACATATTGCACATCGTCTAATTTCATTAGATAAATTCGGCTGTGTCCGGTACAAGGAATAAACTTGAGCGGTTCATTGTTATCGAGAAGCTCGAGATTCTGTTTCTGTTTATTTTGGCGTAAACGGGCTAAAGTTTTTGCCAATCTTTCAGGTTCAAGGGGTTTAAGTAGATAGTCGAAAGCATGCTCTTCGAAAGCTTGGATCGCAAATTCATTAAATGCTGTCAGAAAAACAATGTGTGGGCGCTCTTCAGGATCGAGCATACGCACCATTTCTAATCCCGTCACCCGGGGCATTTGAATATCTAAAAACACCACATCAGGCTTTTTTTTGTGGATCAAACCGATGGCTTCAATGGCATTGGCGCACTCGCCAATAATCTCGATATCGTCATGTTCCTCAAGTAAGCAGCGCACGTTTTCACGGGCTAGGGGTTCGTCATCAACGATCAGTACATTCATAGCGTTATTATCATTTATTATGTGCAATGTGATTAAGTGGACATGTAGGGCAAGCGGATTTTCACGCGGGTGAATTTTTCAGGTTCATACTCCACGCCTATTCCATATTTTTCACCGTATTTCAGGCGCAAGCGTTTATCGACTAAGCCCATCCCTAAGCCGTCAGATTGCCCACTTGGCTGGTATAAACCGGCATTATCTTCGATTTCAATATAGACATGTTCACAGCGAATATAGCTACGTATTGTAATGTATCCGGTATTTAATAACTGTGAAGTGCCGTGTTTTATTGCATTTTCGACAATAGGTTGCAGCGTAAACGCGGGTAATTCCACCTGTTTAACTTCATCGGGGATATCTAAATGGATCTGTAAATTATCTTGGAATCGCGCCTTTTCAATTTGCAGGTATGAATTGATATGCTCGATTTCTTCCCCTAATGTCGCATTCTGTTCTGGACGTTTTAAGTTATTACGAAAGAAGGTGGAGATATACTGCACGAGCTGTCCCGCTTGCTGGCTATCTTTGCGGATCACTGCCTGTAATGTGTTGAGCACATTAAAGAGAAAATGCGGGTTCACTTGTGCGTGAAGCAGTTTGACTTCCGATTGCAGTAAAGATTGCTTATTGCGCTCATATTGCCCCGCTAAAATTTGGGCAGAGAACAGGCTGGCAATTCCTTCCCCTAAGGTACGGTTGATGGAGCTAAAGAGGCTATTCTTGGCTTGGTATAACTTAATAGTACCAATCACCCGTTGGTTTTCCCCTCTAAGCGGGATGACGAGGGTGGAACCAAGCTTGCACGAGGGACTTAACGAGCATTTATATGGAGTTTCGTTACCATCGGCATAAACCACTTCATTATTATCAATGGCCTGCCTGGATTGAATGGATGAGATAGGTGTCCCTGGAATGTGGTGATCGGAGCCTAGCCCGATAAACGCGAGAATTTTTTCTCTATCCGTAATGGCGACGGCACCAATATCTAATTCTTGGTAAATAATTTTTGCCACTTTCATGCTGTTATCCGCATTGAAACCTTTACGCAAAATACCCTCAGTGCATAGGGCGATTTTCAAGGCTTGCGCGGAGAATGCCGTGGTGTATTTCTCGACGATGGCGCGCCTATCCAGCAAGATACGGATAAACATGGCAGCCCCGATGGTATTGGCAATGATCATCGGTGCGGCAATATTTTTCACTAATTCATAAGCTTCATCGAATGGGCGGGCGATGAGCAAAATAATCAGCATTTGGATGATTTCAGCGAAAAAGGTAACGCAGCTAGCGGTAACAGGGTTAAAAATTTTATTAATTTCCCCTCGCTTCATATAGTAGCGATGGACCAGCCCCCCAATTAAGCCTTCGACAATGGTAGAGATCATACAAGCGAAAGCGCTCATTCCTCCCAAAGAGTACCGGTGGACCCCACCAGTAAACCCAACAGCAAAACCCACCGCAGGGCCGCCTAACAATCCGCCAAGTACAGCGCCAATAGCACGAGTATTAGCTATGGAATCATTGATATGTAAACCAAAATAAGTACCGATGATGCAAAATACTGAGAAAATAAGGTAGCACATCACTTTATGAGGTAAGCGAATGGTCACCTTAAGAAGAGGGGTGACCAGAGGAGTGCGGCTGAGTGCCCAAGCGATAACGAGGTAGACGCACATTTGTTGTAGTAGTAATAAAATCAAATCGAATTCGTACATGCTCGTCATATTTCACATTATGGGGGTGTTGGCTACGTTCAGCTACTTAAGTCACATACTTTTGTACATGCTCGTCATATTTCACATTATGGGGGCTGCGCTCAGTGGGCTTAGCCATATACTTTGGGGGATATTGTATCTTATTGGGCTGGTTAAGTAATCGTCATTTAATAATTAGTAAAACATCATTATTTGACATAAGCGTCAAAGCCCCTCAGACTAAAAAAGACCGCTAAAGCGTGATTTTGCGCACAAATTTCTTAACGTTAGTGTTAATTTATTGTCATAATGAAAAAGTAGTTTCCTCCGTTATTATTCAAGGCCCACATACATAATGAAAAAAAGAACCATCATACTGATCTTGCTTATGCTGATCTTAATTGCTGCTGCGGCGCTTTTTCATTCCCATAATCAATTTTTATTATTGCAAGGGGAAGTGGACGCACCGGAGGTCATCGTGACTTCAAAAGCCAAAGGCAGAGTCATTGAACGCCATGTAGAACGCGGGGATGATGTGAAGAAAGGGCAGTTATTGCTCACCTTAGAAAGCCCTGAGTTACAAGCCCAATACGCGGCATTAAAAGCGGCTAAGGACCAAGCTCAAGCTCAACTCGACCAATCCTTGAATGGAACTCGTGAAGAGACGCTGCGTGACCTACAAGCTGCGGTTGCTCAAGCAAATTCGCAATACCAAAATGCCTCCCGTGAATTTACCCGTTTAAATAATCTTTCAGGTAAAGGGTATGTTTCAGCAAATGAGCTAGATACCGCCCGTAAAGCGAAAGATGTTGCGTTCCAACAAGTCCAAAGTGCTAAGGCGCGTTTGGAAGAAGGGAAAAACGGCGATCGTATCGAGCAGCGTCAACAATATAAAGCGGCAGTGGACCAAGCAGAGCAAAAACTGGCTGAGCTCCAAGTTCAACTGGATGACTTGCAAGTGAAAGCCCCTGTGGATGGTGAAGTTGGTCCAATTCCTGCGGAAATTGGTGAACTGTTCAATGCAGGTAGCCCACTAATCTCATTGATCAGCCTCCCTCAAGCCTATTTTGTTTATAACCTACGTGAAGACATTTTAGTGGGTGTGAAAAAAGGGGACAAAATTGAGCTGACGGTTCCTGCCTTAGGGGATAAAACCGTGGAAGCCGAAGTTCGCTATATTGCACCGAAAGGGGATTACGCGACTAAACGAGCCACCCGTGCGACAGGGGATTTCGACCTGAAAACCTTTGAAGTTCGCTTGTATCCACAACAACCGATTGAAGGATTGCGACCGGGGATGAGCGTCTTGTGGCACTGGGATAAATAACAGGTGACGCCATGAAACTCAAATTCGCTTGGCATGGTTTTGAACATGCCTTTAGCCGCGAAACCCAAATGGCGATCCGCAGCCCAGTCTTTCACTGGCTGAGTTGGCTATTCCCTTTGATGCTGTTTACGTTAATCAGCGCTAACTTCTCTGAGGGAACGCTGATGGATGTGCCAGTTTCGGTGGTCGATAGCAATAACAGCCCGGTTTCAAGGCAAATTATCCGCGACCTTGATGCGGGCCCTCATGCGGAAGTGAAAGCGATTGATGGCAACTTAGTGACATCCATCAAGCAGCTGGGGAGTGCCAAAGATTATGCCTTGCTTTATATCCCCCAAAATTTTGAGGAGGATATATTGCGAGGACGCCAGCCTGAATTGCGCATGTACTACAATGCACTATTTTACGCATCTGGCAGTTATGCTATTCAAGATTTTAGCGGCTTAGTTGCGGAACTTAACGCCAAATACCGCCAAGAAATGGCAAAATCGATGGGGCAATCGCTACCGGCATTGGCGCAAGTCACGCTCTCTTACGATAGCCTCTTTAACCCAAGTGGCAGCTATATTTATTACCAACAATTTGCGGCGACCATCCACATGCTGCAACTGTTTGTGGTCACAGCCACTATTTACACCATGTCTCGCGGCACCATTCTTCAAAGTGTGAAGCCATTTTCAATGGCACTGCTAGGTAAAATGGCACCTTATACGTTATTTTTTACGACGTTACTGATTGTGGAACTGGCGGCATTGGTCACTATTTTCGACGCAAAAGTGGTGGGGAACCCTCTGTATATGATGCTGGTGGGCTTCTTCTATGTGATAGCGGCGCAGAGTATTGGGTTACTACTCTTTAGCTTCACGTCCAGCGCGATAATGGCTTACAGCTTAATCGGGATGCTGGTGAGTATTGCCTTGGCGTTTTCTGGCATGGCAGTGCCGGAACTCTCGATGATTCTACCCGCACGAATTATTTCGAACGCGGAGCCGCTCACTCACACCTTAAACGCCATGTTTGATATTTTCTTACGGGAAATTTCGTTTGAGCGTATTGTGCAAGTGTGTCTATTTTTGCTGATTTACCCGTTACTGACGGCATTTTTGATCCGTAAACGCTTAGTGAAACGGCTTGAAACCCAAGGAAGTATCGTATGATGACGGTCTATTTTGCGACGTTTAAAAAGGTACTGCTGGGCATGCTGGAGAAACCGATGTGGCTGTTGCTGCTCGTTTCTCTCTGTATTATGAGTTTGGTGTACGCGCGTCCTGTCCTGTGGGATTTGCCTGTGGCGGTTATCGATATGGATCACTCAGGCGCAAGTCGTGAACTGATCCGTGATTTAGACGCCACGCCCAAAGTCCAGCTACACAGTTACGATAATTTAGCTCAAGCGCGGCAGGATATGATTGCGAGGCAGCTGTTTGCCATCGTAATCATCCCTACGGATTTTGAAAAGCATTTGCTTAGTGGCAAAAATATCACGGTACCGGTTTATGGGGATGCCACAAACCGCTTAGCCAGCGGGCAAATCCAGCAAGAGCTATCGAAAGCGTATCAAACGCTATTGAGCGCCTATAACACCCAGTTACTGGAAAAGGCGGGTTTCAGTCCTGAACAAGCGAAAGTGATTATTGCCCCTGTTCGCAGTGAAACCGAGCCACTGTATAACCCCGGAATTAGCTTTGCGGCGATTATCTTCCCTGGCTTGCTGGTGATGTTATTGCAGCACTCCTTATTAATTGCGTGTGTGCGGGTCAGTATTGCCATTCGCTCTACACCAAAAGGTAAACCTCCATTAGCGGTTTATCTGGGGGCGTTGTCGGCGCTGGTACCTATCTGGTTATTTCTTTCGACCGTGTTTTTTGCCTTATGGCCATGGATTTTGGGTTATCGACAAGAAGCGCCGTTGTACCAAATTTGGATGCTGACCTTCCCATTCTTACTCGCCGTTATTGGGTTAGGGAAGTTGGTCACGGAATGCTTGCGTAGTGTGGAGATGATCTACCTGACATTGGCGTTTATCACCACGCCGGTATTCTATATGTCTGGGACTATTTGGCCATTACAAGCCATGCCGGATTGGGTACGAATGATAGCCTCGGCGTTGCCATCCACATGGGCGACTAACGCCATGGCGGGGATCAACCAAATGGGGCTGCCATTTAGAGATATCTTGATGGATATTGTGATGATGCTGGTGCTTGGGGTGATTTACTCGTTTATCGGTGTGTTTATTGGCATGTTACGAGATGGTGAGTTACGCCAGATTAGCCATGCAGTGCACCGCTGGCGCAAGCATTTTCATAAATAGCTATAAATAATCGTCAGAGAGGTTGGTTTCCAACCTCTTATTTTGAAAAGTTACGTCACAATTTTTTATTCCGGTACATTTTACTCTACAACGCTGAGACTTAAGTTGCACTCTTTGGGCGTTGAAACCGAAAATGTGCGTCCGTTAGCATTGGTTTTGCCCGAATAGGCTTCCCCATTACAGTCATTGATAATGATGTAATTGACTGATGAAAGTGGTAAATCATTTTCATCGGTTAATAGGAAACTCAAATTATAATCGTGGCCACCCACTTGGGAACTAATGTTGCCATTGCTTTTGGCGGCAAGCCCCGCAATCACAAACTCACCAGTTTTGCCATCTTGGGTCAATTTTCCAACCACGTTATCTTCAGTGCCTGCCACAATATGGGCATTTTCAGGCACGGAAAGAATTTTTTTCCCTTTAAATACCACGCGATAGTACCCAGAATCGGAGTAACCCACTTCTTGGTTTTTTTCGAGATCAGCTTTGGTGTACTCAAGGGATGTTGAGCATCCCGCTAAAAAAAGTGTCATGACGAGCAGGGTACGTTTTATCACGGGTATTTCCTTATTAGTCTGTGAGTTTGGTTGTTTATCTAATCTACCGTACGTCAACCGAATTCAAAGGAGATAACTCTGTATCTGTTTGGGGGATATTCTGGGTATAGACAGGTTATTGATGAAAAATTGCGCAGGTTTTTGTTGGTGATTGGCCATGGAATGAAAAGGCTCGCTAGAGAGCCTCTCATAAATAGAAAATTCATCACGCCTCTAGGGTCAATCCGGCAATATTGCGCCAATAGCCATTACAGCTTTGGTCGGGAATGCTCAGTGGGGACTGCCCATGTTGGTTAGCTTTAAACTGCCTAATCACATCGAGGGACTCAAGGCTTTCAGGGGAAACCCGCACAATATCCACCAAATCCTGCATGGACGAAATATCGTTGCCTAAGTTATAGCAGTAGCCGCTCAGGGTTTGGATGCCATTAAGCGTGAACACTTGCTGTTGCTCCTGTGACATCACTTTGCGCCCTTGCGGGTAATTAATGCAGCAGGTTTCGCACTCATCTTTTTGGCGATTTTCCGAACGAGCGGTAAAACAGCGGGCAGAATAAGCCAGTGGTAGGTGACCGTAGCTGAAAACTTCCACTTCAAACTTATCGCGAATACCTAGCTCTTCACATTGATTGAGTAAATTCACCAGCCAGTCACGGGAAAGTTCAACGGGCATACACCAGCGCATCATGCCTTGGCGTAGCAAAATATTCAGTGAGGGAGCGTTATAACAGTTAAGCCCATGACCTGCCACAAAAGGCAATTTGCGTTCAGCCAGCATATTGACGACACCAAAATCGTGCGCTTCAATTAAAAACTCGCCATTATCGACTAACTTACTGATTTCTTTCAGCTCAGAGGGCGCTTGTAGCAGGGCTAGAGTGCTGAGAATAATCTGTTTACCGCTTCCCGCTAGCTGCTTAGCAAGCTCAATCCAGTCATTGGGTTTCATATCACGGCGCTTGCTACATACCGTTTCCCCGAGATAAATAATATCCGCGTCGCTGTCTGCTGCCTGCTGATAAAAATCCTGTAAGGTTGATGTTGGCCAGTAGTACAGTACTGAGCCTAATGCATATTTCATTATGTTACCCATTAATCCATGCTGATGAATGATGTGCGCCAGTTATTGCCATTTACGGTGATACGCACCAAGGGTGGTTTGGCTGCCTTCAGAAAGGTCGCCAAGGGCTTTGAGCCATCTAGGATCCGTCACAAAACCGTCTGGATTGGATTTATAGCGATTGATTGCCTGACGCCAAATCTTGGTCACTTGGGTGACATAGGCAGGGCTGCGCTGACGACCTTCAATTTTTACCGAGGCGATATTGGCGCTCATGAGTTCTGGGAGTAACTCAATGGTATTGAGGCTGGTGGGCTCTTCAAGTACATGATATTTCTGCTCATCCACCACATAGCGCCCTTTACACAACGTTGGATAACCGGCATTTTCATTTTTTTTGTAGCTGTCGATTAGCACATCATTCAGTCGTGATTCCATGCCATTTTCAGTGTGTTGCCAGCGAACAAAACGTGCAGGAGAGCAAGCACCGACGGTATTCGGGGATTCTCCCGTTAAGTAGGAAGAAAGATAACAGCGACCTTCAGCCATAATGCACAGGCTACCAAAAGCAAATACTTCCAGCGGTACAGGACTGGTTTTGGCGAGTTGTTTAACTTGGTGAATGGATAACACGCGAGGGAGCACTACGCGATGTACCTGAAAGTTACGCTCATAGAAACGAATGGCTTCCGTGTTGGTCGCGGAAGCTTGCACAGAAACATGGCGCTCAATATGCGGGTATTTATTGGCGGCGTACTCTAACATAGCAATATCGGCGAGGATCAGGGCATCGGCTCCTAGATCAGCCGCTAAATCAACAGAGTTCTGCCAGCGTTGATAACCATCAGGATGAGCGAAGGTGTTTATCGCAATATGCAATTTACGTTTACGCTGGTGGATATAACGCTCTGCTTCATGCAGATTTTTTTCCGTAAAATTCAAACCTGCAAAATGGCGCGCGTTAGTATCATTTTTGAGTCCGATGTACACCGCATCGGCACCATTATCAACAGCCGCTTTTAAGGCAGGCAAATTCCCCGCAGGGCAGAGTAATTCCATTGGCTTTTTCTCTGTATAAAAATTTAGCAATTGATCATTCTAGACAAGGGGTCTGGTAGAGGTTTTGATTTAGCGCAGAGAAGCTTGGAATGTTGTAGGCGAGATAGTTATTTCGTGACTATTATAAAAGTGTAGAGATTATTGGAAATAAATATTGGCGAGATGGATAAAGATTGATATAGGATCGGTATCATCACGTTATTTTTTGGCAAAATATGTCCTTATATCGGATAAATAACGATATATCTCTGACTATCTTTACATCTACACATCAATGTTATCTATAATCTTAGTCATTATAGGTATTAAAATTGTCCAAGCGGCTGCTTTAATCAGTAGTTATGCGTGGTGGACAGATAATTGATACGGGAGTTAGTACTGTGTTTGGTAAAATTCGTTCTCAACTGATCACTCAAGGCCCTTCATTTTTGAAGTTTCCATTGAAAGTGACCCCATTTGTCGTACAGCGTCAAATACTCGAACAACTATTAAGTTGGCAGTTTCGTGAATCTGTTAAAGAAGGCGAACTCGATTTTCTGGAAGGGAAATGGCTGAAAGTTGAGATCCGAGATTTAGAGCTTGTTTGGTTTATCAGCTTACAAGAGGGTCAGCTGGTGGTACAAAAGCAGGCTGAACCGGATGTCAGTGTCAGCGGCAATGCCAATGATCTGGTATTGATCGCAGCCCGCAAAGAAGATCCCGATACGCTCTTTTTCCAACGTCGTTTGGTGATTGAAGGGGATACTGAGTTAGGTTTGTATGTTAAAAACCTGATGGATGCCTTCGAAATTGAAAATATGCCTGCGCCTTTACGCTTTGGTCTATTACAGCTCGCTGATGTGATTAAAACGGTACAAGACAGTGAGGACGCAGAGCATAAAACGCCTGTGTTAACCTCATGCTGATACGTGTAGAAATCCCGGTTGATGCCATGGGTATCGACACGCTATTACGTGAAACCTTCCCAACTGAGGGCGAGGCAGATCTTGTTCAGCACCTGCGTGAAGATGGGTTACTGACCCTCGGTGTGGTGGCAACCAACGATGACGGCGAAGTTATTGGCTATGTCGGGTTTACCCCGGTTGATGTGAATGGTGAAGATGTTCAATGGGTAGGACTCGCCCCATTAGCCGTTAAAAAAGCCTATCAAGGCCAAGGTATCGCGGAAAAATTGGTTTATGAAGGGTTAGATAGCTTAAATGAATTTGGTTATGGGGCTGTCGTCGTTCTCGGTGATGAGGGTTACTACGGGCGTTTTGGTTTCGAACCCGCTTCCAACCACGAATTACGTTGCCAATGGCCAAGTCTACAAAAACATTTTCTTGTCTACGGACTCGAAAACGGTGCAATTGACCAGCATAAAGGCGAAGTCACTTACTCATCGCATTTTGATAATGTGTAATCCGCTAAATAATGCTGTAAATCATCAGGCTGGTCAGTGACCAGCCTTTCTTTTGCCTGCTTACTCAATTGCTTCACTCGATACTCTAATTGAGATGCTTCAGAACGATCCCCCGCAGTACAATGAAAAACGAGGGTCAAAGGCGCTTTACCTTTTAGTGCCTTGGCACCAGTTCCCGCTTCATGCTGTTGAAAACGCCGCTGAACATCGGTGGTGATCCCACAATATAACGCGTTATTTTTCTGCCGAATTAAGTAAAGAGACCAATTTTGCTGTGTCATTTTGTTTTTCTTGTCACTGAATTTAGCATTCTGTGCTGATTTATAAGGAGAATTTAGTTGGCTTCTAGCGAATTTTCTCGCGGATCATAAAGTTTATAACATACTAAATTATAAATAAAAAATGATATAAACCTGTCACAAATTTGTAACCTCAATATAGGTTATTGTTCAATTAATTTGAATAACTATAGCAAAATTAGCTAATTTTCATCTCCGAATAAAGGGCATAGTATGATCCATATCACAGGGAAACATGAAAAAACCCCTGTAAATATCAAACATACAATGAGGAAGTTTACCATGAAAAAATCAACATTATTTGCTGCTGCTTTAGCTTTAGGTGCTGTATCATTTGGTTCAATGGCGGCTGAAGAAGTTAGACAAGCTAGCGAGCCAGCAGTAGGTTATGTGTCTGTAAGTGGTGCTGCAAGTGTAAATGACCTGACTGCACAATTAGCCAAAAAAGCTGATGAAGCTGGCGCAAAATCTTTCCGCGTGATTTCTGCAAGCGGTGAGAATGAGATGAGTGGTACTGCGGCTATCTATAAATAATTTTACTCGTCATATTTCGAGCCGCAGCGTTGTTGGCTGCGTTCACTCCCACTAGTCACATACTAGTGTATGCTCCTAGCGACTCGTTCGCTTGCCGCCTAGCTGCAACTCGAATTATTTAGAGTAAAAGCGAGAGGGATTAGAGGGGAAGTATTAGTAACTTCGAATGCTAGCATTGTTGATATAGAACCTTATGTTAGGTGCAATTCGAATGAGTAAGTTATAGTAGTGCGAATTAAGTACAGATAACGTTCAGAACAGCTTAAGCACGCCCAGCCATTTTTATGGGCGTGTTCTGAACGGTCTAACATGGACATTCGCAATGACACCCGAAAACACCTTACAACACATCCAGCGCTATATTGCTCGCCAACACGTTTTTTCTCTGTTTACCTCTCACCAAGATGATATTTGGGCTGCCAGTTGCTATTACGCCTTTGACCGCCAAAATATGCGCTTAATTTTCATGACATCCCCCGATTCTCAGCATGGTCAATTAATGCAGGAAAATCCTCGTGTGGCAGGGACTATCTCCGCACAAACTAAGCAAGTGGGCAAAATTCAAGGTATTCAATTTGTGGGAGAAATTCGTCAATTTGACGGTGAAGAGGCGGATATGCAGAAAGCATTTTATTGCCAGAGATTTCCTGTCGCCCTAGAGGCGAAGCTGCCGATTTGGCAGCTCCAATTACAGACGGTGAAAATGGTGGATAACACGCTGGGGTTTGGTACCAAATTACATTGGTTGCGTGAAGCTTAACGTAGTCGATGAATAACTTGGTTACTGCTACCGCGCCATAGCAGCGCGGGATCGTACAGTGTCTGTTCGAACTTTCCATCAATCAACGTATTGATCAAACTCACCACTTTTTGCTGTTCTAGTGTCAATTCATCCAATTTATAGCCCGTCCACATCCAGATATCCTTATCTGGGCAGACGGCTTTCACTCGCTTTACTAACGCTAGAATGGCAGGCAAGTTGGCAGGGTGCAAAGGATCCCCCCCTGAGAGGGAGAGCCCTTGGCGGCGAATACGCGTATCTTGCAAATCTTGGATAATTTGGTCTTCCATCTCTTGGGTAAAGGGAATACCGGAATCCACGCGCCATGTGCTTTGGTTATAGCAGCCTCGGCACTGATGAACGCAGCCCGAGACAAACAATGTGCAGCGGGTACCGGGTCCATTGACCACATCCACAGGATAATATTGGTGATAATTCATGGCATTTATCCGCTGTTAACCGAGCTGTCCATTACCCAAGTGCTTGATACGGCGCTTCACTTCCTCTTGCTTGCCTGCATTAAACGGTCGGGCATCTGGGCTGCCTAGATAGCCACAGACACGGCGGATCACGGAAACGCGGTTAGTATCGTGGTTGCCACAAGCTGGGCAGGTAAAGCCTTTACTGGTACAGGAAAATTCACCGGAAAAACCGCAGTCATAGCATTCGTCGATTGGCGTGTTAGTACCGTAGTAAGGAACATGCTGATAGCTGTAATCCCAGACATCTTCGAGGGCTTTGAGGTTGTGCTGTAAATTCGGGTATTCGCCGTAACAGATAAAACCACCATTGGCGAGCGCTGGATAAGGCTGTTCAAAATCGATTTTATCGTAAGGATTAACCTGTTTTTCCACATCTAAGTGGAAGCTATTGGTGTAGTAGCCTTTGTCGGTTACGCCATCAATAACGCCAAATTCAGCGGTATCTAAGCGACAGAAACGGTCGCACAGATTTTCGCTCGGCGTGCTGTATAAGCTGAAACCGTAACCTGTTTGGGCTTTCCATTCGTCAGTGGCTTGGCGTAGACGATTGACGATAGCGACGGCTTTTTCGCGCAATTGCTCGCTGTCATACACATGAGTTTGCGTGCCAAATAAGGCATTGATGGTTTCGTGCAACCCAATGTAACCCAATGAAATTGAAGCGCGTCCATGTTTGAAAATTTCCGCTACGCTGTCATTGGCTTTTAAGCGAACGCCGCAGGCACCTTCCATATATAAGATAGGGGCTACGCGGGCTTTGACATTTTCTAAGCGCGCAATGCGGGTCATTAATGCTTTTTTAGCGATGGCTAAACGCTCATCGAGAAGCGCCCAAAATGCCTCTTCGCTACCTTGAGCTTCCAGCGCAATACGCGGTAAATTCAGGCTGATCACGCCGAGGTTATTTCGCCCATCGTGAATTTGTTTGCCATCTTCTTCATAGACACCTAAGAAACTGCGGCAGCCCATCGGTGTTTTAAAGGAGCCAGTGACATCAACCACGCGATCGTAGTTGAGGATGTCTGGATACATGCGTTTGCTGGCGCATTCTAAAGCTAACTGTTTGATATCGTAGTTAGGATCGCCGTATTTATGGTTCAGCCCATCTTTGATAGCAAACACGAGTTTTGGGAAAACCGCGGTTTTGCGGTTTTTACCCAGTCCCGCAATACGGTTTTTAAGAATCGACTGTTGGATAAGTCGTGCTTCTTGGGATGTGCCTAACCCAAATCCAAAGGTGACGAAGGGGGTTTGCCCGTTCGCGGTATGCAGTGTATTCACTTCATACTCTAAGGATTGGAACGCATCGTAACACTCTTTTTCAGTGCGACTTTGGGCGTAAGCTTCAGCGTCAGCAATTCCCCATTCTTTGGCTACTTTTAAATGCTTTTCATGACTAATAGCGACATAAGGCGCCAAAATTTCATCAATGCGGTTAATGGTGGTTCCGCCATAAATATGGCTAGCCACTTGGGCAATAATTTGTGCAGTAACGGCAGTGGCAGTAGAAATGGATTTTGGTGGCTCAATTTCCGCATTTCCCATCTTAAAGCCGTTGGTTAACATGCCATCAAGGTCGATAAGCATACAGTTAAACATCGGGAAGAAAGGGGCATAATCGAGATCATGATAGTGAATTTCACCCTTTTCATGAGCAAGTACAACATCGCGTGGCAAAATATGCTGTTTTGCATAATGCTTAGCGACGATCCCGGCTAATAAATCACGCTGGGTTGGGATCACCTTACTATCTTTGTTCGCATTTTCATTGAGTAAGGATAAGTTGCTTTGCTCAATTAGGCCGCGGATCTCGTGAGTAAGTTGGCTGCGTTTTTCGCGTTCGCTGTCTCTGTCATGGCGGTATTCAATATAAGCTCGAGCCAGATCCTTGTAAGGCCCCGACATGAGCTGGTCTTCGACAGCATCTTGGATCTCAGCGATATCCACTTTTTCGCGATTGCACAACTGCTCAGAGACAACCGTGGCAACTTGCAGACAATAATCATCATCTTTGACGTCCACAGCAGCGGCTGCACGTCGCACCGCTTCTTGAATGCGTGGGAGATCAAAATTGACCTGACAACCATCTCGTTTTATAACCACCGTTTTCACTGTCATACTCCTTATTTAATCCCTCACAGGACTGGCGATAGCGTCCATGATCCTTTATCAGTATGGGGCATCCCTGTGAAAGAAATGTGAATTTTTACTATATATAGTGTCTAATGAATTAATTAAAGCACAATATGTAGGATATTGCCTTTTTTTAGATGACGGTAATTTGATTTAAAACAAAGAAAAAAATAATTTATATGAATATCAAACGGGCAGGAATTAATTAAATTTAGAGATTGATTTAAGGGTTTGGGAATTTGCTCTAGAATGAATCAATTGAAAAAAAGCGGCAGGCTAGCAGTTGATGAGGTTAAAAAGCGCATTATGATCCCCATCCATTCACTCACCGGTATTACTGCATTTGTAGCGACGGTTCAATCAGGGAGCTTCACGGAAGCGGCAGAGCGTTTAGGGATCACCAAATCCGCCGTCGGCAAGCGTGTCACTAAGCTCGAAGAACATTTGGGTATTAGCCTATTAATCCGAACCACGCGGGGAATTTCGCTCACGACGGAAGGGGAACGCTACTTTCACGAATGTTCAGCTGCGCTGGATTTATTAGATAAAGCGGGTCAGCAGCTTCAAGAGAATACCCATACCTTGATGGGTAAGCTGCGCCTAGATCTTCCTGCCGCATTTGGGCGTAAATGCATTATGCCTATTTTGATGCAACTGATGGATGAGCAGCCCCAATTGATGTTGAGCGTTTCGTTTAATGAGCAGTTTGTGGATGCCCTTGAGGAAGGTTTGGATTTGATGGTGCGTATTGGTCCTTTACCCGACAGCGCTCATCTTGTGGCTCGTCAGTTAACCACACAAAACCAAGTCCTGTGTGCATCGCCAAAGTATCTTGAAAAATACGGGGCGCCTCAGCATCTTCAAGAGCTGGAGAATCATCGCTGCATTGTGGGGATCCGACAAGGAGCACCTTTCTATTGGCGCTTATGTGAAGAAGGAACTGTCATCCAGTATGCTCCACGCCCTTTTTATGAACTCGCTGATGGCGATGCGATGCTCCAAGCGGTGCTTCAAGGAAAAGGGATTGCTCAGTTACCATTGTGGTTGGTCGATGATTATCTGAAAAACCAGCAATTACAGCGCATTTTGCCAGAGTCTGAAGGCTATGAAACGCCGATTAATCTGTTGTGGCCGAAAGGGCGTAGTATGCCGCCAAAAACACGCTATTTGATTGATATGTTGCTTAAGGCGGCAAAAGAAAGGCAATTTAATTAAGGGAATGGCAAGCGAGTGCTGGCGCCGAATGGGTTAGCTTCACTTTTACCCAAATGCTGATTAATGCCAGGACAGAGAACGCAATTCCCACCCAAATAATGGCAGCAACCCCTGCATATAAAATCGCCCAGCCTCCAATCATAGTGCCAATGGTGATCCCTAAATTTGAGAATGAAATATACAGGCTATTGGCAAACTCAGGGGCTGAATTGGCTTCTTTCATTAACCAACTTTGGCTGATGATTAAACCGGATGTATGGGAAGCCCCCCATAAAATCACCAACGCCACCATCACTATCGGCTGATGCCCAAAGAGCCAAACCGCGAAATAAATCACCCCGAATAACACGGGATAACGCAAGGTGGTCGCAGTTTGGCTGCGCTGTAGAAAGTGGCTAAAAATAAAGTTACCGATATACCCGCTGACGCCGAACACCACCAGTAGCGTGCTGGTCGCATTGTTCGAAAATCCAGTGATTTTGATAAGATAATCGGCGATATAACTGAAACTCGCGAACATCGCGCTGAAAATCAGTGTCACCGTCAATATGCATAACCAAACAGGCAAACGTTTTAAAATCGCTACTTGTTCACGGACTTTCAGCGGTGTGGTGACGGGAGTTGACGGCACATGAATGGCGATCCCCATAAATGCTAGCAAACTGGTTAACGCGCCGAACCAAAAGGCGGCAGTCAGGGAAAAGGCTTCTGCAATAAAGGCACTGAGGGGTAATCCCAAAACCATCCCCACCGCGACACCGGAAAACACAATGGCCACGCCCTTGGCCGATTTTTCGGGCGGCATGGCATTGGCTGCAAGGTTTAGGGCGATGGCAAAAAAGATCGCATGGGTCAGTGCGGGTAAAACTCTAAACACCAAAATCATATGATAGTTTTCGGTGAGGGCATAAATACTATTGGAGATAATAAATAGCATCATAATGACCAACAGAACGGTTTTGCGATTAAAACGCCCAAGCAATAGCGTGATAAAAGGTCCTGAAATGGCCACTACCACTGCGTAGATACTGACGAGAAAACCAACTTGTGGCGCTGTGATATGAAGCTGCTGAGTTAATTGTGGTAATAAACCAATCACCGCCACTTCGGTGGTGATCACGCCAAACACAGCCAGTGACAGGCTGAGCAGTAATAAACGTATTTTATTTTGCATATAGGTATCCGCAGGGGCTAAACATTGTCCTGAATTGAATAAGTCATAAAGTGATGTTGCGGATATATCCCGAGGGTTATCGTGACAAAACAGCGAGAAAAAGAGAAGGGCATTTTGGGATACAGAGAATAGCCTAAAAGCGGGTTGCTATTTTTAGTTGAGCAGTTTTATATGATGAAAAAAAGCCTGCTGACAATGGGTTAGCAGGCTATCAGACTGACAATCTGAAACTGAATAAAACTATTTACGTACTGCGATAGCTTCGATTTCGATTTTCACATCTTTTGGCAGACGCGCAACTTCAACGCAAGAACGCGCAGGGAATGACGCATTATGTTGTTTGAAAAACTCTTCGTAAGTGGCGTTAACAGTACCGAAATCATTTAAATCTTTCACAAAAACGGTCGTTTTTACGATGTTGGCAACGCCCAGACCTGCTTTTTCTAAAATCGCTTTCACGTTCGCCAGTGATTGACGAGTTTGTGCTGCGATATCTTCAGGAACATTACCGGTTTTTGGATCAACAGGAATTTGACCTGAAGTCATAACCATACTGCCTAAATCGACGCCTTGAACGTAAGGACCAATAGCGGCTGGTGCATTTTCGGTGCTGATTTCGTATGACATAATTTCTCCGTTTATCACGTAAAAAAGGGTTTGGACGCTATTATAGACATGGAACGGCATCCACACAAAGACGCAGTCTACGCCTAAATACCTTACTGATTATTGATCACGGCGTCTCTATCGAACTCTTTTTCACAGAATTTGCAGGTTAATGCCACATGTTTCGCGCGTTTTTTAATGCGGAAACTGCTGGAAACCGGCTCATTATGGCTAATGCAATTGCTGTTTGGGCACACCAGAACGCTGTCGATTTGCTCTGGTAATTTTAGGTCTAATTTTTCCACCACTTGATAATCTTCAATACGATTAACAGTAGCTTCCGGTGCATACATCGCTAACTGGTTAGCTTGTTCCGGGGTTAAAAAGGTATTTTCGATTTTGATAATGTCTTTTTTGCCCAGATTGCTGGAGGGCAAATTCAACCCGATAGTGATGCGCTCATCGGTTTTGGTGAGCTTAAACAGCTTCAGTAATTTGAACCCAATTTGAGCAGGGATATGGTCGATGACAGTGCCGCAACGGATGGCTTCAACTTGTAATTTATGGTCGTGTGTCATGGTCTTCTCCTCAGATTGCCAGTTCTTTATTTAATACCAGAGACAGTAGCGCTTGGCGCGCGTAGATCCCATTCCCTGCTTGCTGGAAGTAATAAGCGTAAGGGGTGCTATCCACATCCACGGTAATTTCATCGATACGCGGAAGCGGGTGCAGCACTTTTAAGTTATCTTTGGCGCTGTGCAGGTCTTGGGCGCGCAAAATAAATTGTGCTTTAACGTTGGCATATTCTGATGGGTCTAAGCGCTCTTTTTGAACGCGAGTCATATACAGAATATCCACTTCAGGGATCACTTCATCGACATTGTTATGCAGGCTGTAAGTTGCACCTTTTTCATCCAGAATATTCAGGATATGAGCTGGCATCGACAGCACTTCTGGGGAAATAAAGTAGAAGTGATTCCCTTCAAACTTCGATAGCGCTTGAGTCAGTGAATGCACCGTTCTGCCATATTTCAGGTCACCGACCATCGCGATTTTCAGGTTCTCTAAGCGGCCTTGAGTTTCTTGGATAGTAAACAGGTCTAACAGGGTTTGGGTAGGGTGCTGGTTAGAGCCATCCCCTGCGTTGATAATCGGAACGGAACCTGAGAACTGGCTAGCTAAACGCGCGGCACCTTCTTGTGGGTGTCGCATCACAATCGCATCAACATACTGGCTGATAACGGAAATGGTGTCTGCAAGCGTCTCGCCTTTCTTACCTAATGAGGTGTTGGCGCTATCAGAGAAGCCGACGACAGATGCCCCTAAACGATGAATGGCGGTTTCGAATGACAGACGGGTACGCGTCGATGCTTCGAAGAAACAGCTGGCGATAACTTTATGCTTCAGAAACTCAGGTTGAGGCTGCTGTTTTAATGAAGCTGCCACCTTAAGGACTAATTCAAGGTCAGTTTTATCTAAATCGTTAATTGAGATTATGTCGCGGTGATATAACGGATTCGGCATCGTGATTCTCCTGTATCAGCAAGACTTGCTATCTAGTAGGCCAAAAAAAAGCCCCTCAATGAGGGGCTTTTTTATCAATACGGCGGGGAAAAACAGGCTGTCCTGACCGCGTGATGGCAGTGCGGTGTCGGTGTTCTCTTTCAAAAATAGAGCAGCAGCGTTCATGGTTTCTCCCGGCAAATTGTGGCGCATTATACGCGTGTGGCACAATGACGCAAGCGTTTGCTAACAGAAAAATGGAATTTTTTGTTTTTAGCATATGTTGACATATGTATGAGTGGGCATATACTCAACATATGTTTATTCTTTCGGCATTTAAGGAGGAATTATGGTAACTAAAATTGTTGCTGTATTTAAAAATGGTAATAATCGCGCAGTTCGTTTACCTAAAGATATTGATTTTGAAGGTGTAAATGAATTAGAGATTAGTCGTGAAGGGAATCGTATTATTCTTCGTCCAGTTAAACCTAATTGGCTATCACTAAGAGATGAAGATAAAGCAGACAAAGATTTCTTACTTGAACGTGAAGACGTGATTGAAGATGGAAGGATAGTTTTGTGACAAAACTCTACATGCTTGATACCAATATTTGCTCTTTCATTATGAGAGAGCAACCCATGTATCTACTACAGAAACTGCAAGATTGTGTTATGCATCGACATTCTATTGTTATATCTGCGATTACTTACTCAGAAATGCGCTTTGGTGCAATAGGTAAGAAAGCCTCGCCTAAGCATAATTTTTTAGTCGATGCATTTTGTGAGCGTCTTGATGGGATTCTCGCTTGGGATAAAGATGCGATTGATGCAACAACTGCAATTAAGAAAGCATTAACCGAAGCAGGAACGCCTATTGGAAATAATGACACTGCAATAGCCGGTCATGCATTAGCAACTAACTCTATATTGGTAACTAACAATACCCGAGAGTTTTCTCGAGTTTTGGGATTGAAACTAGAAGATTGGTTGCAGCCATAATTATTAAATTAGTGTTTAATTTATTGGATATAGCCATTACGTTTATAAAGCCCATTTAGGGCTTTGTTTTTATATTATCTTTTCGCTACTTACCTCTGCCCCAATCTCTTTGCCACTCTCTCCAATTTCATCATCAACAGTAGTGTGATCGCGACTAGGACAATAGTCAGTGCGGAGCCGTCGGCAATATTTCCGCGGTCGGTAAGGCTGAAAATTGACACTGGCAATGTTGCCCAGCCTGGGGGATACAGCATCATGGTGGCACCCAACTCGCCGAGGGACAAAGACAGGCTCAAGGCTACAGCGGAAATCATCCACGGCATCAACAGCGGTAGGGTGATATGGCACAGGCGATACCACGGGGAAGCGCCTAAACTGAATGCCACATTCTCAATGTCCGCAGAAATGCGGGTTAATCCTGTAGAGACATTGCTGAAGGTGAACGCTGAAATCAGAACAAAATGGGCGGAAAAAACAATCCAGAAGGTGCCGTTCATCTGCAAATAGCCTTGGCTAAATGCCACTAAGATCCCCAATCCAATTGAAACCGATGGAATGGCACTCGGTAAATAGAACGCGATACCCAGATATTTTTGTACTCTGGCACTATGGCGGCGTAAGGCTAGGGCTGCCCACAAACCGCAAAATAGTGCAAACAGACTGGCACAAAAGCCAATAATCAGGCTGGATAGAATTGCTTCCCATGCAGGTCCTTGAAACGCATTCACAAAATGTTCGAAGGTAAAACCGGAGGGTAAAATACCGTTCCATTGTCGGCTAAAGCTGGACATTAAAATCATCACTAATGGCAGCAAAAACAAGCAAGAAAACAGCGTGATGGCGATGGCGGTTGAAATGGCTCGCCCAGTTTTAGACCAAATTAACATGGTTATTTTTTCACTCCGAAACGGGTTGTTGCCATGCGATATAGGCTAAATAGCCCCACAGACAGCAGAATATTAATTAGCGCTATCATGCACGCGACGCTGTAATCAGATTCTAGAATCGCTTTGCTGTAGACCATCATCGGCAAGGTATTCACCCCTTTTGCCCCAATAAACAGCACGATGCCAAATTCGTTGGTGGTCAGAAGCAAACATAAGCTGCCACCTGCGAGTAATGCAGGAAGTGCCGCCGGAAAAATCACTTGGCTGATCACGCGGGCAGGGGGCGCCCCTAAAATGCTGGCGGCTTCTAACTGGCTTTTATCGATTTGGCGTAGTGCCGCCATAAGAGGGCGCATCACGAGCGGAGTAAAGACGGTGATCTCCGCCAAAATCACGCCATTAATCGAGTACAAAAAGTCCACGGGGGGCAGTTCAAAATCAAACAGCGCCATTAATGTGCCATTAAGTAACCCCGCCGAACCATAAATAAAGGTAAACGCGAGAGTGATCAAAAAAGTCGGGAGTGCGATAAAGGTATCAATGACTTGGGTAATAAAACGGCTTCCAGGAAAAGGAATAAATACCAAAATCAGGGATAGAACCGAGCCAAGCACCAAGCAACCGAGAGTGGCAAAAAAGGCAATTTGTAGCGTATTAAATAGCCCGCTAATAAACCGACGAGATTCAATTACTTGCCAGAATGTTTCTAAGCTTACGCCACCAGTGGGGCTTTGAATGGCTTGCTCGCCAATCAGCATCAGCGGGTAGAAAAATAACGTCGCTAAAACGAGCAGCGGTGGCGCTATCCAATAAAACGGTTTTAGGTTTATGGATGATGGCTTAGACAGGTTGATAGCCGACATATTATTCCTCAATCAACACAGTATCGGAGGGAGAAAACCACAGCGTGAGTTTATCTCCGGCTTGCGGTAACGGGGATAAATGGGTGACAGCAACCGTCACCTTTTCCCCAGCCACATCACACAATAAATGGGTAATATCCCCCTGCCAGCGGATAGATTGTAAGGTGGCGTGTAACTGGTTTGAGGTATCTGCTCGTGGGGTGAGGCTAATATGTTGCGGGCGAATACAGATTAATTTGCGGCTATTGTGCTGCATTCCTTGAGTTTGCGCTTCAATAAGCGTACCGCCACAGCTCACACTGACTTGGGAAGGCATGGAGGAAAAGCCCAAGGCAGTTGCCGACAGAATATTGGCACGACCTAAAAACTCGGCGGCAAAGCGGTTAGGTGGGCGATGGTATAGGTCATTTTTCTCTCCGTGTGCCACCAAATAGCCATCTTTCATGATGCCAATTTTATCCCCTAAGGCGAGCGCTTCAGTTTGGTCATGGGTGACGTACAAAATGGTCAGCTCAGGTAATTCGCGGTGCAGCCTTGCAATCTCTTCCACCATATTATGGCGAATTTGCGCATCGAGGGCAGATAACGGCTCATCGAGTAAAAGTACTCGTGGGCGAACAGCTATAGCGCGGGCGATGGCAACACGCTGCTGCTGTCCACCGGATAACTGATGCGGGTAGCGGGAGGCATAGTCGCTCATACCGACAATGTTTAATGCCTCTGCCACTCGCTCTTTGATCAGCGCTTTAGGCTGTTTTTGGGCGCGTAAGCCAAAAGCAACATTATCTTCCACTTTCATATGGGGGAAGAGGGCATAGTTTTGTACTACCATGCCCAGCCCCCGTTGATATGGAGGAAGGTGGGTGATGTCCGTATCACCCATTAAAATGCGTCCACTATCCGGTTGTGCAAAGCCTGCAATTGACCGTAACACGGTGGTTTTACCGGAGCCTGAAGGGCCAATCAACACTAGTATTTCGCCAGGTTCGATGGTCAGAGATAACGGCTTGAGTACCACATTATTATGGTAAGAAACCCGCAGAGATTCCAGTACAATACCTGAATGGTCAGCGCGCTGGCTTGGTGTTTCTATCTTTCTTTTCATCAACATAACTCATTTACTCGCTTTCAGTCACTTTGTGCCAACGGGTAATATCGTTCGAAAGAGACACTTCAACATCGTCCCAATTCGGTTGCCATGTTTTGACGCCTTTGAGGATTTCAGTGGCTTTATGGAATTGCGGATCGTTTGGCGTCAAATCTGAGCGTACCGGCATTCCCCATGACAGTTCGCTAACGTGGCTTTGGGCTTGTTTGTCTAACAGAAAGTTAATCAGCTTTTTGCCATTTTCAGTTTCAGGACCGTTATTGACTAAACCAACCACATAAGGCAGAACCAGCGCGCTGCGTTCGCCTTTTTCATCGGCTGGCCAAAAGATTTTCACGTTCGGATTGCGTTCCATTTGGGAAAGGTTCATCTGCAAATCGCCGTTGGCGACGTACAGCTCACCTTTGTTCACTAACGCAGTTAATTTCCCTGTTGAGGCGGATGGGCCGACGTTGTTGGCTTGTAACTTACCGAGGTAATCAAAACCGGCCTCTTTGCCACCGAAGCTATGGAACACTTGCAACATGACGGCGGTACCATCTCCCGCTTGTCCCGGTGTGGAATATTGCAGTTTATTTTTAAAACGGGCGTCGAGGAGTTCATTCCACGTTGCTGGTGGAGCTTTGAGCAGTTTGTCGTTATAGATAAAGGTCAGGTAGTTATTCACGATGGGGGTGTAGTACTCCGTTGAGTTAGGAATACTTACCGCGGCATCCGGTGTGAATTTTGCCAGTAATTCGGTTTTAGCGGCACGTTGGATAAACGGGGGAACAGTGACGAGCACATCCGCTTGTGGGTTAGTGCGTTCTTTGGCTAAACGCTCAACGATAGCACCGGAGCCGCCTTCGACGTACTGCACTTTAATCCCTGTTTGCTGGGTAAAAGCATCAAACTGCGCTTGATACCAGCTGTTATTGCCATCATGAAGACCATCTGCGGAGTAAACCGTGACGACAGGGGCGGCAAAAATCGAGGTAGAGCCTAGGGCGGCAAGGAGTAACACAGCAAGAGGGGTAGGCTTCATTTTACGTTTCATCTCCAGTTCTCCAGTTAGTCGTTAAAGTTATCTGGTATATACCAGTGTTTTTACGCTAACGGGTTTATGTGACAGAAAAATGAAATCTACCGAGAAAGCAAAAATTTATTTTTGAAGTGGAAGTTAGAGGGTATCGACCTCGATGCGTAGGCTATCATGACGCCAATATTCCACATCATAATCCAGAATTCGCCCGTGTTGATCGTAGTTTAAACGTTGCAATAGCAGGGCTGGGCGCCCGACTGCAACCCCTAATGCGCTGGCCGCCTGCGGTGGCATGGCTGTGGGATAAAACGATAAGTGCATGCTGGTGTAAATCAAATCATATTGCTGCTCATACACTTCGGTGAGGCTGCCATTCAAATCATGGCTTAATAGCTCAGGTACGCGAGCGGGAAGACAGTGGTTTTCACTGTAGCAGACGGGGCGATCGTCTGCATAACGCAGGCGAGTGAGTAGGTAGATTTGTTCGAAAGGCTGCAATTGCAGTGGCGTCATGGCTTCGACAGGCACGGTGATGACTTTCCCCTCTAACAGCTTGGTTTTGGGCTGGCGGCCTTGCTCTAAACATAGCTTATGAAAGTTGGTATTTTGCGTTGGATCGAGCCATAAACGCTCGGGAGTCACAAACCAGCCACGACGCTCGGAACGGTAAATAGCACCGCTGGATTCCAGTTGTGCCAAGCTTTCTCGAATAGTGACGCGGGTGGTATTGAAGATGGCACACAGTTCGCGCTCAGAGGGCAGTTTATCGCCACTTTTCAGCGCGCCGCTCTGAATTCTTGCTTGTAATTGAGCTTTGATAAGAAGGTACTGTGGCTGTTCATCCATCGATAATGTATCCGTTTTTTGTTGTAAAATTTTTTATCCATTATACACGCCAATATGAATTTTTTGTTGCAGGGCGTCTTTTCCTTTGACCTTCTTGTTCATCTGCCGTCATTATAATATCAATCTGGTATAGACCAATGGTGAATTTAAATGACAATGAATCAATATCTGCTGTTAACACCAGGACCTTTGACCACGTCGCAAACCGTGAAAGAGGCGATGCTGTTTGATAGCTGCACATGGGACGATGATTACAACTTAGAGGTAGTGCAACGTATTCGCCAACAGCTAGTTGAATTAGCGACAATCCAAACGGGGTATACCAGCGTATTACTCCAAGGGAGTGGGAGCTACGCCGTGGAAGCGGTGCTGGGATCGGTACTCGCACCACAAGATAAAATCCTGATTGTCAGCAATGGCGCTTATGGGGCGCGAATGGCAGAAATGGCGCAGTTAATGGGCATTTCACACCATGTTTATGATTGCGGTGAAGTGGCTAAGCCCGATGTGGCAGTGATTGAGCAGCTTCTACAGCAAGATAGCCAAATCAGCCATATTGCGATGGTGCACTGTGAAACCACCACCGGTATTTTAAACCCGATAGAGCAAGTGGCGGTATTAGCCAAGCGCTATCAAAAACGCTATATCGTGGATGCGATGAGCAGTTTCGGGGGGATCCCACTGGATGTGGGGGCACTGAATATTGATTTTCTGATCAGCTCGGCCAACAAATGTATCCAAGGGGTTCCGGGGTTTGGGTTTGTGATAGCGCGTACCAGTGAACTGGAAAAATGTGCAGGACGCTCGTGTTCTTTATCCCTTGACCTGTATGCACAATGGCGCTGCATGGAGCAATTTCATGGGAAATGGCGCTTTACTTCCCCAACACACACGGTGCTGGCTTTCGCTCAAGCGCTGAAAGAGCTAGCTCAAGAAGGTGGAGTGAGCGCCCGTTTCCAGCGTTATCAGCAAAATCAGCGCAAGCTGGTGGAAGGCATGCGCCAGTTAGGATTTCGTACATTATTAGACGATAGTCAACAATCGCCGATTATCACGGCATTTTATTCGCCAGATGCCGAAGATTATCAATTTAACCAATTTTATCAGCAGCTCAAAGCCCAAGGGTTTGTGATCTATCCGGGGAAAGTCTCAAAGAGTGATTGTTTCCGTATTGGCAATATAGGGGAAGTGTACCCGCACAATATTGATGCGCTGTTGGTGGCAATTAAGAATGCGATGTATTGGAAAAATAAGGATTAATCATGAACCGTATTGAAGCTGTTATTTTGGATTGGGCAGGAACGACGGTGGATTTTGGTTCTTTTGCACCGACGCAAATTTTTATCGAAGCATTTAAAATCGCGTTTGATATGGATATTACACTGGCACAAGCCCGCATCCCTATGGGGTTAGGAAAATGGCAACATATTGAAGCGTTGGGAAAATTACCAGAAATTGATGCCATGTGGCAGGCAAAGTTTGGACGCTCAATGACCAGCGAAGATATCGATGCTATCTACCAAACGTTTATGCCGTTACAGATTGCCAAAGTTGTCGATTTTGCAGCGCCAATCGACGGAGTTGTCAGCACGATTGCAACGCTGCGTGAGCAGAGGATCAAAATAGGTTCTTGTTCGGGTTATCCAAGAGCGGTGATGGAAAAGTTGGTTCCGGCAGCCGCGAAATTGGGTTATCAGCCCGATTATTGGATTGCCAGTGATGATCTCGCGGCTGGCGGACGTCCGGGTCCGTGGATGGCGCTGCAAAATGTGATTGAACTGTCGGTCAATTCCGTCTCCCATTGTGTGAAGGTGGATGATGCAGTGCCGGGCATTGAAGAGGGACGTAATGCGGGAATGTGGAGTATTGGTCTGGCTATTTCGGGTAATGAATTTGGTAAAACATGGGATGAATATCAAGGTATGAGCCAAGAAGAAATTTCCCCATTACGCCAGCAAGCCGCGGACAAACTGTATGCGGCTGGTGCGCATTATGTGATTGATACGTTAGCAGATCTTCCTCGTGTGATTGACGAAATCAACGTGAGATTAGCAAACGGTGAAAGACCGTAGCGAGACTTAAGTCTCCATTCAAACTGACCAAGTAGGGGGTCTACTTGGTCGGTAGATTTAGAATATATTTATCGGTAATTCAGGCGCAATTGTCGCTACCATTACCGCTTTAATGGTGTGCAGGCGGTTTTCCGCTTGGTCGAAAACGATACTGTAAGGGGATTCAAACACCTCTTCCGTCACTTCCAGCCCGCCATAAAGATTAAACTCTTTGGCAAGCTGAGCGCCTAATGTGGTGTCTTCATTATGAAATGCTGGCAGGCAGTGTAAGAATTTCACCTCTGGGTTGCCAGTTAGTTTGACCACGTCCATATTCACTTGGTACGGTTTCATTAAGGCAATGCGCTGAGCCCACACTTCCTTCGGTTCTCCCATCGAAACCCAGACATCGGTATACAGAAAATCAGCGTCTTTAACGCCTTCAGCCACGTTTTCAGTCAGAATAATTTTTCCGCCGGTGGTTTTGGCTATTTTCTGGCACTCTTCAATTAATTCAGCCTCTGGCCAACAGCTTTTTGGTGCCACTAAACGCAGCTCCATCCCCGTGAGGGCGGCGGCTTCTAGCATCGAATTTCCCATATTGTTACGCGCATCCCCGAGGTAGGCGAATTTGATGTCAGAAAGCGGTGTGTTGGGCTTATGTTCTTGAATGGTAAGCAAATCGGCTAATAACTGTGTGGGATGGAATTCGTTAGTTAATCCATTCCAGACAGGCACTCCCGCATGCTGCGCTAATGTTTCGACGGTGCTTTGCGCGTAACCCCGATATTGCACACCATCGTACATCCGCCCCAGCACTCTGGCGGTATCTTTCATGGTCTCTTTGTGCCCAATCTGGCTGCCTGATGGTCCAAGATAGGTGACTCTCGCCCCTTGATCGAAAGCACCCACTTCAAATGCACAGCGCGTCCGTGTTGAATCTTTCTCGAAGATCAGCGCAAAATTCTTACCCGATAATAAAGGTGGCTCAGTGCCAGATTTTTTGGCTAATTTTAGCCAAGCGGAGAGTTTTAATAATGCATGAATATCGTTAGAGGTAAAATCCAATAGTCTTAAAAAATGCTTTCCATGTAGGGAGTTCATAAATCACAGCCTTTTATAATTGAATTAATATTCAATTTATATTCATAAAAATTCAAAATCAACCCCTCATGCAAAAGAAATTATTTTATTAGGTATGGTTTCACCCTCGACCCTATGGGAGAATGAGCCGGAGACTAATACCACGGAACAAGGGGTGTGGAGATGGTAGATAAAGCTGAATTTGATGCGCAGTACGAAGAAACTCGCCTGATCATTGAAGAGTTACTGGAAGATGGAAGTGATCCTGATGCGCTGTACGCGATTGAGCATCACTTCTCTGCGGACAATTTTGAATTGTTAGAAAAAGCGGCTGTTGAAGCATTCAAACTGGGTTATGAAGTGACTGATGCGGAAGAACTGGAAATTGAAACCGGTGAAACCTTGATGTGTTGCGATGTGATCAGCGAAAGTGCGTTAAATGCAGAATTGATCGACGCGCAAGTTGAGCAGTTAATGAAATTAGCAGAAAAAATCGGTGTGAACTACGATGGTTGGGGCACCTATTTTGAAGATCCAGACGCAGAATATGATGATGAAGACGGCGACGACGAAGGGGACGATGAGTCCGAAAATCGCGTTCACTAATTGATTTTTCAAATTTCAATAGCGGGTAATATCGCTGAATTGAAAGATAAGAAAGCACTGATTGAGAATATCGTCAGTGCTTTTTTGTTTTATATCAAGATGCTAACTCTTTCACCATATAGTGCCAGCCGTAAATATCCATATAGCGTAATGTCGTGCGAGAGGTTTCATACTTTTCATCGATATAGCCACGGCGCAAATAAAGCTCTCTTGCCTTGGTATTCAAATCAGATACATACAAAGAAACTCGGGTGAGCTTGGGATCTGCGGCTGCTTGGGTTTCAATGTGATCTAACACGCGATTACCAATTCCCATAGCTCGCAACTTATTATCGACACATAAGTAAGAAAGATAGGCAGTGTCTGCTCTTGGTTTGTGTACAAATAACTGGAAAATGCGCCAAATTTTCATAAAGCGGAAAAAACCTGCTTTACGCAGAATCTGTATTAATGGCACGGGGGTAGGTGCTTGTTCTTGAATGCGTTTTACGCCGTAAGTCATGCCATAAACGGCGACTAGCTTGCCATTTAATTTAACCTGAAAGTGTCTATCATAGGGGTCACTCAGACCGCGTTGCCAAAATAGAGATAACACCCCCTGACGCTGGGCTTCTGGCATATCGTGAATGGTTTTAAATTTAGAAGAAAAGGCTTCATAAAATAGCGTGTTAGCACTATCAATGTTTGCTTCCTCTAAAGGTTCAATGACGAGCGGCTCGTTATTGATCATTGAGTTCATCATCATGATTTCACCAATAAAGGGTCTGTGTGCTCAAGCGTAAATATCATCTCAGGGGAGTTCTCTTGAAAAGCATTGAGTTGCCAGTCGCCATAGAGATGACGAATCTTTAAATCGCAAGATTCAAGGGTCTGAGTAATGTCGCTGAGTGTCGGAAAGGCAATATCCGATTCAGCGCGGAATATCGAGCCACTCTCACCTTGTTGGTAGAATGTTTGATAGCGAACAATGCCATTTTGTTCGGCAACATCATTCCAAAGAATGATTTCGCCAAATTCTTGGGTCGAGAGTGATTCACGAGATAATTCAGGTGTCCACTCTCTCCACTCTTCAACCGTGGGATTGCGGCTATCAAATACAATCGTGCCATCGGCGGTGAGATGTCGCTGCATGGTTTGCAATGCGGCAATACGCTGTTCTTGAGTCAAAAAAACCTGAAAGGCGTGACCAGATAAAATGATCAAATCAAATTTTATGTCCAGACAGAGCGCCTCAGCCGTGCTGTTCACCCAACGAACGTGATTGGTTTTTTGTTGAGCAATATCCAACATCGCTTGCGCGGGATCGACACCGACCAACGTGGTGTGTGGATATTGCTCCGCAATGGCGGTGAGTAACGTGCCAGTACCGCAGCCTAAATCCAAAATATGAGACGCTGAAGAGGCTAGCTGAAGGTATGCCGCGTAGTCTGCCCGCTGCAAGCTGTTATCTAAATCATAGAAGCGAGCGAGCTTAGGATCTTCATAAAGGGCGTCTTCATACTGTGAGATCATTAGCTACAGTATCCTTTTATTGGGAGCGGGGACTACAGCGCTTTTAGCATGCGAATTTCGCAGTCACTATGGCCAGTATTGCCTAATGGTTCGTCGATAAAATCGAAGCCCAGTTTTTCATACAGTTTAATGGCGGCTTGTAGCTCTTTGGTGGTTTCTAAGTAACAGCGGGTATAGCCTTGCTGCTTAGCAAATTCTAAAGACATTAAAACGATTTGCTTGGCTAAACCCTTTCCGCGCAGCACAGAAGAGAGATACATTTTTTGTAATTCAGCAGTATGTTCATCACCACCAGCGACTTGTGAAATGCCGCCACCGCCAACCACGTTACCGTCCATTTCCACCACCCAGTACGCGCTACGTGGCTTGCTATACACTTCATACAACGTATCTAAAATAGGATCCGCGACCGCAAAACCTTTATCGGCAGTGAGCCCATGTTCAGCGGAAACTTCACGAATAACAGCGGCGATCCCTGGATTGTCTTGAGGTTGAATTAAACGAACTTGAACAGTTGAGGTTGTGCTTGTTGTCATAAGAATATCTCTTTTTATTTGCATTATTTATATTTTTAATTGCATCATTTGCTGGTGCAATAATTATGATATTGAGCATGTGATAACGCTTTTCAACACCCATAAACAAAAAATCCATAAACAAAAAAAAGCCCTAACTCATCAATGACAAGTCAGGGCTAGAGATTTAAAGCTTAATGATTATAAAGAGGCGATGGTCACTTTTTGCGCTTCAATCTTCGCTTTCGCTTCGATATTTTCCGCTAAACGCGCACGCTCTTTCTCAACCACGGCAGCAGGAGCACGGCTCACAAAGCCTTCGTTTGCCAGCTTGCTTTCGATGGTATCAATTTCTTTCACCACTTTTTCCAGCTCTTTATCTAAACGAGCCAGCTCAGCGTCTTTATCAACCAGACCTGCCATTGGGATCAACACTTCAGCGCCTGCCACTAATTTAGTCACAGAAACTGGGGCTTCTTCGCCTTCAGCCAGCACGCGAATGCTTGCTAAACGCGCCATTGAACGAAGGAAGTTTTCGTTCTCAGTCACACGGCGAGCAACATCCGCAGAGGTGCTACGCAGCATGACATCCAATGGTTTACCTGGCGCGATGTTCATTTCTGCACGAATATTACGTACAGCTACGATGGTTTCTTTAATCCACTCTAAATCGCTCAGAGCCAGCTCATCTACTTTCGCCGCATCGAACTCTGGGAATGCTTGCAGCATGATGGTGTCAGCTTCAATACCTTTCACCACTTTCACGCGCTGCCAGATGGTTTCGGTGATAAATGGAATGATTGGGTGAGCCAGACGCAGTAAGCCTTCCAGTACTTCAATCAGGGTGAAGCGTGCCGCACGAACTTGGGCTTCATTACCTTTATGAACCGCAGGTTTAGACAGCTCTAAGTACCAGTCACAGAATTCATTCCATGTGAAATCATACAGAATACCCGCTGCGATATCGTAACGGTGAGTATCTAACGCTTCACGGTACGCTTTCACGGTTTGGTTGAACTGCGCCATGATCCAGCGATCAGCCAATGAGAAGCTCATTTCGCCGCCGTTTTGACCGCAATCTTGACCTTCGGTATTCATCAGCACAAAGCGGCTCGCATTCCATAATTTATTACAGAAGTTACGGTAACCGGACAGACGTTTCATATCCCAGTTGATATCGCGACCCGTTGATGCCAGCGCCGCTAAAGTAAAGCGTAGGGCATCAGTACCGTGTGCTTCAATACCGTCTGGATACTCTTTACGAGTACGTTTAGCAATTTTCTCAGCCAGTTGTGGCTGCATCATGTTGCCAGTACGTTTTTCCAGTAAAGCTTCTAATGAAATACCGTCGATCATATCCAGCGGGTCGATAACGTTCCCTTTGGATTTAGACATTTTCTGACCTTCTTCATCGCGGATCAGACCTGTCATATACACGGTTTTAAATGGAACTTGTGGCTCGCCATTTTCATCTTTGATGAAATGCATGGTCATCATGATCATACGGGCAATCCAGAAGAAAATAATATCGAAGCCGCTGACCAATACATCCGTTGGATGGAAAGTTTTCAGCGCATCGGTATTTTCTGGCCAGCCTAAGGTTGAGAATGTCCACAGACCAGAAGAGAACCACGTATCTAATACGTCATCATCTTGACGCAGTGCCACATCGGCACCTAAGTTGTTTTCGCGGCGAACTTCATCTTCATCACGACCCACGTAAACATTGCCTTTGTCGTCATACCAAGCTGGAATACGGTGACCCCACCATAATTGACGAGAAATACACCAGTCTTGGATATCACGCATCCAAGAGAAATACATGTTTTCGTATTGGCGCGGAACGAATTGGATACGACCATCTTCAACGGCTTTGATAGCGTCTTTCGCTAAAGGCGCGGTGCGCACGTACCATTGGTCAGTCAGCATTGGCTCGATAACCACGCCACCACGGTCACCGTAAGGTACGGTTAAATCGTGAGGTTTGACTTCGACCAGTAAACCTAATTGTTCAAATTCAGCGACGATAGCTTTACGAGCTGCGAAACGTTCCATGCCACGGTAGGCTTCTGGAATTTCGCTGCTGTAATCGGTGCATGGGTTGCCGTTAGTGTCGAACACTTCCGCTTCATGACGAACGTTACCATCTAAGTCCATCATGTTGATCATGGTCAGTTGGTGACGTTTACCGACTTCGTAGTCGTTGAAGTCATGGGCTGGGGTGATTTTCACGCAGCCGGTGCCTTTTTCCATATCGGCGTGTTCGTCACCCACGATTGGAATGCGGCGATTAATGATTGGCAGAATAATTTCTTTGCCAATTAAATCTTTATAACGTGGATCTTCAGGGTTAACAGCCACACCGGTATCACCCAGCATGGTTTCTGGACGCGTGGTCGCAACCACTAAATAGTCTTTCCCTTCAGCGGTTTTCGCGCCGTCAGCCAGCGGATAACGCAGGTGCCACATAGAACCTTTAACTTCGCGGTTTTCAACTTCCAGGTCAGAAATTGCGGTGTGCAGTTTCGGATCCCAGTTAACCAGACGCTTACCACGATAGATTAAGTTTTCTTTGTACATACGAACGAAAGCTTCTTTAACGGCTTTAGATAAGCCTTCGTCCATGGTGAAGCGTTCGCGATCCCAGTCAACGGAGTCGCCTAAACGGCGCATTTGTTGAGAGATAGTGCCGCCAGATTCTGCTTTCCATTCCCAGATTTTGTCGATGAACGCATCACGACCGTAGTCATGGCGGTTTTTACCTTCTTCAGCCGCAATTTTACGCTCAACCACCATTTGAGTTGCGATACCCGCGTGGTCAGTACCCGTCTGCCATAGGGTATTTTTCCCTTGCATACGCTGATAACGGATCATGGTATCCATAATGGTTTGTTGGAAGGCGTGACCCATATGCAGGCTACCCGTAACGTTCGGTGGTGGGATCACGACGCAGAAACTGTCTTTTGAGGTATCACCGTTCGGGCGGAAGTAACCGCTTTTTTCCCAGTGGGTATACAGGGACTGTTCGATTTCCGCTGGGTTATAAGTTTTATCGAGGGATGGCTCGATCATTGCGTTGTCTGGTTTCTTTTCCATTTTTATCTTTGTGTTCAGTAAGTTGGCGGCGTCGCCATGGTCAAATTGAAGCCGACGCTCCGGTAAATTTTATACCGGTCACGCGCCAACTGTTTTAAAGTTTCATCGATAGGCACGAAGTCTATCACTTCATGGAAAGCCGTTGCAAAATCTGCGAATTGGCTTTGTAAATTAATCAGGATATCGCGAGGTGTATTGCCGCGTTTATTTGGCCAGCAAATTTCGATCGGCGAACCATAACGAGGACCTTCCCCCGCCAAATTGTGAGGTACAAACTGGTGAGGATCCCGTTGCCAAAGCGCCTCATCCATTTTTTCAGCTTGCAGCTGATCCTCACAGGCAATCAGAACGCGTTTTCCGTTGCGCCATGCCTCTGCAGCAAGTTCACAAGCGAGCCATTCGTGGGCTTCATATTCCGCTTGTGGGGAGGGCTGTTGGAGTTGGTAGAATGTACCTTTTTTCATATACCCGTCTGTACCCGTCATACTTCAATTTGTAGGGGTGTTGGCTGCGCTCTTTCGCCTCGGTCACATACTTATGTATGCTCCCAAGGTCTCAATCACTTGCCGCCTACCTACAAACTGAATTATTTAGGGTATAACCGTAAATTGTCATACTTCAATTTGTAGGGGTGTTGGCTACGCTTTTTCGCCTCGGTCACATACTTATGTATGCTCCCAAGGTCTCAATCACTTGCCGCTTACCTACAAACTGAATTATCTAGGGTATAACCGTAAACTGTCATACTTCAATTTGTAGGGGTGTTGGCTGCGCTCTCTCGCCTCGGTCACATACTTATGTATGCTCCCAAGGTCTCAGCAAGATTAAATCTGCGCTGAATTATACTCGTTTTTACCACAGCCTCAAAATGGTGTGGCGAGTGTGACCTAACTGCTTGTTGCTTAAAAACAATATCCCGAATCGCAGAACCTGCTCATCGGGATATTATAATAACAACTTAATCAATGGCGATGTTTAATCGTAATTGAAATTACTCGTCACCATTTAAGCCAGCGCGGTTCAGTAAGAACTGAGCTAACATAGAAACCGGACGACCGGTTGCTCCTTTAGCTTTTCCTGAACGCCATGCAGTACCTGCGATATCCAAGTGCGCCCAGTTATATTTACCTGTAAAGCGTGCTAAGAAGCAGCCTGCGGTAATAGCACCACCCGGACGACCACCCGTGTTCGCTAAATCAGCAAAGTTAGAGCTGATTTGCTCATAGTATTCGTCAGCTAACGGTAAACGCCAAGCACGGTCGCCAGCTTGCTCTGAAGCATTTAACAGCTCGTGAGCCAGTGGGTTGTGGTTGGACATTAAACCAGTGTAGTGGCTACCTAAAGCAATCACACATGCGCCTGTTAATGTGGCGATATCGATAACCAGTTCTGGATCGAAACGCTCAACGTAAGTCAGGGTATCACACAGGACTAAACGACCTTCCGCATCCGTGTTTAACACTTCGACAGTTTGACCAGACATAGTGGTTAGGACATCACCAGGACGATATGCGTGCCCACCCGGCATGTTTTCACAGCCAGCCAGTACGCCGACGACGTTAATTGGCAGTTGCAGATCAGTGATAAAGCGCATGACACCGTAAACGGTCGCGGCACCGCACATGTCGTATTTCATCTCATCCATACCATCAGCAGGCTTGATGGAAATACCGCCTGAGTCGAAGGTTAAACCTTTACCGACCAGTACAATTGGTTTGCACTCTGGATCTGGGTTGCCTTTGTACTCCATGATGGACATCAGAGATTCGTTCTGAGAACCTTGACCCACTGCTAAGTACGCGTTCATGCCCAGCTCTTTCATTTGCTCTTCGCCGATCACGCGAGTAGTCAGTTTGCTGTCAGAAATGTCTGCCAGTTGGCGAGCTTGTGATGCTAAATAGCCAGCGTTACAGATATTTGGTGGCATGTTACCCAAATCTTTAGCCGCTTTAACGCCAGAGGCGATAGCTAAACCGTGGGCGATAGCACGCTCACCGCTGGTCAGTTCACGGCGTGTTGGTACATTGAAGACCAGTTTACGCAGTGGACGGCGGTGTTCAGTTTTGTTGCTTTTCAGCTGGTCGAAGACATACAGGGATTCTTTCGCTGTCTCAACGGCTTGGCGAACTTTCCAGTAGTTGTTGCGACCTTTTACATGTAACTCAGTCAAGAAACAAACGGCTTCCATTGAGCCAGTTTCATTCAGAGTACTAATAGTTTTCTGAATGATTTGTTTAAATTGACGCTCATCGAGTTCACGTTCTTTACCGCAACCGATCAGTAAAATACGCTCAGATAGAACGTTAGGCACATGATGCAGCAGCAAGGATTGACCTACTTTACCTTCAAGCTCACCGCGGCGCAGCAGGGCGCTGATATATCCGTCACTAATTTTGTCCAGCTGTTCAGCGATAGGGGACAGACGGCGTGGTTCAAAGACTCCGACAACGATGCAAGCGCTACGTTGTTTTTCCGGGCTACCACTTTTTACACTAAACTCCATGCGTTCTCCTGAATCTTAAAGACAAAGGTCGATGCTCCAGTTAAAATTAGCCTTTCGCATGATCTGGCTTATAGAGAATGAACTCTTTGTGTTAAATTGAGCAAATACCTAGTTTCGCTTATATTAAGCATATTCCGATATAGCACTTAGTATAGATAATGCTTTTATATCATTCTAGCCAAACAATAAACCAGAGTATATTTTAGTAAATGGCTGTCATAGAACGAACTTAGCCATTTTCATCCCAAAAGACAAGTTTTCACAGGCGTAATAAGCGTGATCATTATTCGATATTTGGTTCGGGAAACCCTGAAAAGCCAGCTGGCGATACTTTTTGTCCTGCTGCTTATCTTTTTTAGTCAAAAGTCCATCGACATCTTAGGTGCCGCTGTTCAGGGGAATATTCCTTCGAATTTAGTTCTTCCATTATTAGGATTGGGTGTGCCGGAGATGGCGCAACTTATCTTACCTTTGAGCCTATTCCTTGGGCTATTGATGACTTACAGCAAATTGTACACAGAAAGCGAAATTACTGTGATGCATGCCTGCGGCCTAGGTAAAAGTGTGCTTGTGAAAGCGGCGCTGGTACTTGCTGCATTAACTGCCTTAGTCGCCGTTGCCAATATTACTTGGATGTTGCCTTGGTCATCTCAGTATCAAGAACAAGTTTTGGCAGATGCAAAAGCCAACCCCGGTTTAGCGGCGATGGTGGAAGGGCAGTTTAAAACCACCAAAGATGGCAACTTTGTGTTGTACATCGGCGAAGTCAAAGGCAATGATTTTAAAAATGTTTTCTTAGCTCAGTTGCGTACAGCCAATGAGCAGCGTCCTTCCGTTGTGGTCGCGGATAGCGGTTATATGAAAGAAGACGAATATGGTCGCCAGATGGTGGTGCTAGACCAAGGTACTCGCTACGAAGGCACGGCAATGCTGAGAGATTTCCGCATCACCGACTTCGTAAATTACCAAGCCGTTGTTGACCATAAAGCCACAGATGTCAGTACGGATAAAGTGGAACAAAAAACCATGATGCAGCTGTGGAATGAGAGCAATCCTGAGGTCAATGCTGAATTCCACTGGCGCCTAACCATTGTGTTCTCCGTGGTCGTGATGGCGTTGATGGTGGTTCCTCTGAGTGAAGTGAACCCGCGTCAAGGGCGTGTGCTCAGTATGATCCCTGCGATGCTGCTGTATCTGATTTTCTTCTTATTACAAAGTACGTTACGTAATAGCGCAGACAAGGGGGATGTCGACCCTAAATATGCGATGTGGGCGGTTAACTTCGGTTACTTGCTATTAGCAGTGATACTGAATTTATGGGATACCGTACCAATGCGCAAAGTGCGTGCTAAGTTGACCAGAGGGGTTGCCTGATGTTTGGTGTTTTAGATAGGTATATCGGTCGAACCATCCTCAATTCGATTTTGATGACGCTGTTTTTGTTGGTTTCGCTTTCAGGGATCATCAAGTTTGTCGAGCAACTTCGCAAAGTGGGTGACGGTGATTACACAGCAATGAGCGCAGGGGTTTTTACCTTATTAACTGTTCCCAAAGATATCGATATTTTCTTCCCAATGGCGGCATTATTGGGCGCATTGCTGGGGTTAGGCGCGTTAGCTTCCCGCAGTGAGCTGGTGGTGATGCAAGCGTCGGGTTTTACCCGTTTGCAAATTGCGATGTCTGTGATGAAAACAGCGATTCCATTGGTTATCGTTACGATGGTCATGGGGGAGTGGATTGCACCTGCAGGCGAGCAGTGGGCGCGTAACTATCGTGCAGAAAAAATTGTTGGTAGCTCTTTGGTGGTTACGGATTCAGGCATGTGGGCGAAAGATGCCCATGACTTTATCTATATCCAACGTATTAAAGATGCGAGCACCATCCAAGATGTTTCTGTTTATCGCTTCGATGACCATCGCAAATTACAGTCTGTGATGTTTGCCGCACGCGGAACTTATGATGCGGATAAAAAGCTGTGGGTGTTATCCCAAGTTCAAGAATCTATCTTGGGTAGCCAGCAAAAAATTACGGGTTCACAGCGTTTAACTTATGATTGGAAAACCAATTTAACCCCAGAGAAATTAGGTATCGTTTCTCTGAATGCGGATTCGCTTTCGATTCGCGGTCTGTATCAGTACATCACCTATTTGAAAGAGAGTGGGCAAGTTGCTTCGGTTTATCAGCTGAGTATGTGGCAAAAAATCCTAGCGCCACTTTCTGCGGCAGTCATGATGTTGATGGCGGTTTCCTTTATCTTCGGACCTCTGCGTACGGTTCCAATGGGTGTGCGTGTGATTTCAGGGATTGTGGGCGGCTTCTTGTTTTACATCTTAAACCAAGGCTTTGGTAACTGGAGTTTGGTCTATTCCATTCCGCCAGTACTTGCGGCAGCGCTGCCGAGTGTCTTGTTCTTGGGCGTGAGTATCTTCTTGTTAGTTAAACGAAAATAGCCCATTCCCTTTAAATTGAAAAAGGCTGTAGAATCGAATGATTTTACAGCCTTTTTTATTGCTGATGGCAACTCTCCACTTCAAGAACACACTCATTTTCTGCTGAAGATAAAATTACCGAAATTACTCAGCATCGATTGAATTTTTCCTTGTGGCTTAAATAATACTTGCTGGATCCTTTTTTGTTTCGTCTGAGATGTATATTCACCGATAATGCCAATCACATTTTTTCCACTCTTGTTGGCAATCTGTTGTGCATAAGAGAAAGCACCGCCATTGGCACTGTATGATTTTTCAATCATGTAAGCATTTTTCCAGGTTGCTTGCCTGGTTGCTTGAATGAATGAATGATTGCTTTGCTTCGTTTATGGTATCTGTGAGTAACTTTTTATACTCAGCCGTTGCTTCAATGTTCGGATTATCCGCTTTTTCATTAACCAGTCTTGAAAAATCTATTTCGACATAGTCTGGTTTTTTTAGGTTGTGGACAGATTTCTGGATGATTACGTACATTTCTGAGTTGCTGTACTAATTCAGAAATAGTGTTCCTTCCTGATTTTACGGAGCTGGGGCGCACTATGTTATGAGCGAAAAGCGGGATAATTTTCATCTTAGTTCCTTTGCTAATCATAAGTAATAAGGCCTAAGAGTAGCGAAAGGTCATACTAAAATATTGCATAAAAAGCAGACGTCTATCAAAAAAAGCAGTCGTCTAACAAAAATAACAACGAATAAAAAACTGCCTGAAGGGCTCAGGCAGTTGTCACGATAAACGTAAGTACGCGCACAAATCCGCGTTTTAAGGTAGGGGCATAACTCGCCAGTGCATTAATCGCGTCGGCGGTACCCTTTCAATTTTTCCCATACGCATGGTTAGATGATAATGAAGCAACCATATCATTCACACCTGCGGTCAACTTACTGAACTTACTACCATCTTTACGAGTCATCACCACGAATACTGCAATATTTTGCTGTGGGATCATCGCCATATAGGTATTAAATCCGCCGCCGCCGCCGGTTTTCTGGTAGATCCCCGGAATACCGTTTTTAGGCTTCATATACACCCAGCCAAGACCCAGTCCATCAGCATAACCTGCCACGTCCATCCCTTTGGCATCTAACAGCTTTTCACGCGGGAAGAAAATACCTTGTTCGCGGGCTGCGGTTGCTTTACGCAGGTTATTATCCGTGGATAAAAATTGCTGCATCCACTTTTGCATATCTGCCGGAGTAGAATACACACCACCGCTTCCTGCTGCTGCAAGGGTGTTATGGCAAGGGCTTGGCTTGGTGCCTTCCATTAAACGGGCGCACTGACCTTTGCTTGGGGTGTAGGTGGTATCCGTCATTTTCGCCGGAGATGTCACGTATTTGCTGAACAATTGCGGGTATGACTGCCCCGTCGCTTTGACCATCGCATCAGCGAGTAAATCATAGGCGAGGTTGGAATAAGCGGCTTCAGTACCCGGTGTAAAATCGAGTTTACCGGTTTTCAGCCATGTCCAACGGTTCTCTTGAGTTGGCCAAATAAAGACAGGGCGACCCCATTTTCCACCCGGTTGTTCACGAGGCAAGCCACTGGTATGGCTCGCTAAATGATACAGTCGGATAGGTTGCCCGCTGTTGTTATCAGGCACGGTAACACCGTTGTAGCTGTATTGCTGTAGCGGGTCGGTGATCGCTAATTTTTTATCTTGCTCCAGCTTAATTAAGATTTCGCTGGTCATTAATTTGCTAACAGAAGCGATGCGGATCAGGGAGTTAGGTCCCGGTTTTTGTCCATTACCCGGTGCGGTTTCACCATAATAGCGAGCGAGAGTTTGGTTGTTATCAATGACGATAATCGCCATGCCTCGGGCATCGCTTTCGTTATAAATTCGATTGGCATACATATCGACGATTTTGGTGACACGCTCGTAAGTTCTTCTATCGCCTTCGAATATTTGCCACTCGGAGTTACCTGCAAGCATGCCACTTGGTGAGCTTTGCGCGGTTTTTTCTGTCGTTGAGGAACAGGCCATCAATGCCGCAGACAGTGCGGATACCGACAAAATTTTAAGAAACGTTTTCTTCATGTTTGAAGCCAGCCGATATGATTGTTTATAAAAGACTTTTCAGCCAATATTTATTTTTTCTTTGAGAAAATTTTCATGACGACACCAATTAAGATGCCAATAACCAGACCAGTGGCTATCCATCCAACAAAGCCCATAAAATATGCCTTTATAATTTTACATAAGAGTGCGGATAAACTAACAAAAATTATGCTTTGTCGCCAGTCACCGAAGGGTTAAGACAATGAAAATACTCTTAGGAAAATTAGCATAGATATTCAAATGTTGTTGAACATAACAGGGGATATTGCGCTTTTTATGGAAAGATTTTTTCAGGTGCTTTTTTTTTAATCGAACAACCTGATTGTTCAAGATAAATGTTGCCAGTCAGCATAAGGCAAGTATAATGGCACCGTTTTCCAAGAAACACATCACTTCGTGCCGGAGTGGCGGAATTGGTAGACGCAGTTGATTCAAAATCAACCGCCTTCGGGTGTGCCGGTTCGAGTCCGGCCTTCGGCACCATAAGAACATCAAGAGACGTCAACTGACGTCTTTTTTTGTATCTAAAATCCAGTATTTGCAAGGCTTCCCCCGCGTTTTCAGTCAATGTATGTCAACTTAACTCAACCCACATCAACCTCCGAGTGAGTATATAACTGAGTATATCTTCGCTTCGATAATGTTTGTATACTCATTATATCTTGAATTACCAATGCTAAAGCAATGCAGGCGCAGCCTTTGGCGTAGATACTTAGTTGTTTATGTAACTCGAAATCATCGACTGTAATCTGAGATATCTCGTTTATATACTCACTCTGGGGTGAAGAGGATAAAGAATATGGCATTAACCGATACAAAAGTTCGTGCAGCTAAACCTGAAGATAAAGCTTATACACTGACAGACAGTGATGGCTTGTTTCTTTATATTCACCCCAATGGTTCTAAATATTGGCGTTTCCGTTTTCGCTTTGGCGGTAAACAACACTTGATGGCTTTTGGTGTATACCCTGAAATTTCTTTAGCGGATGCAAGAGAAAGAAGGGATGCTGCCAGAAAGCAAGTCGCTTTAGGTATCGATCCTCGCGAGCTCAAGAAAGAATTAAAGGAAGAACAGCAAAAGGAATTTAACACCTTTGAGAAGGTAGCTCGTGATTGGCACGCGACCAATAAAAAGTGGTCAGAAGGGCATAGCCATCGAGTCCTTAAAAGCCTTGAGGACAATATCTTTGCTGCTATTGGTAAACGCAATATTGCCGAACTAAACACTCGTGATCTCCTTGAACCGATTAAAGCCGTAGAGATGTCTGGACGTCTTGAGGTTGCAGCACGTTTACAACAACGTGTGACAGCCATAATGCGTTATGCCGTACAAAGCGGTTTAATCGACTATAACCCAGCGCAAGACATGGCGGGTGCAGTTGCGACAGGTAAACGAGTCCACAGAGCCGCTTTAGAGCTTAAACGTCTACCCGAGTTCTTACAACGTATCGATGATTATAAGGGAAGACCTTTAACTAAACTTGCTGTCAAACTTACCTTGTTAGTTTTTATTCGTTCCAGTGAATTGCGCTTTGCTCGCTGGGATGAAATCGATTTTGATAATGCCATGTGGACGATCCCTGCTGAACGCGAAGCGATAGAAGGGGTTAAGCACTCTCATCGTGGATCAAAAATGCGTACTCCTCACTTAGTCCCTTTAAGCCGACAAGCCATTGAGATCTTAAAACAGATCTATCAATTCAGTGGCAACCACGAACTGATCTTTATCGGCGATCACAATCCTAGAAAACCAATGAGTGAAAACACAGTTAACAACGCGTTACGTGTGATGGGCTATGACACTAAGACGGAAGTCTGTGGACATGGTTTCAGAACGATGGCTTGTAGCTCGTTGATTGAGTCAGGGCTATGGTCGAAGGATGCAGTAGAAAGGCAAATGAGCCACCAAGAACGCAATTCAGTAAGAGCTGCTTATATTCATAAGGCTGAGCATATTGAGGAAAGACGACTGATGGTGCAATGGTGGGCTGATTATCTGGATGCGAATAGGGAAAGGGAAATTTCGCCGTTTAGTTTTGCTAAATTAGGCAATGAGATAGTGTGAGGCTTGCAGATACAGTTTTGCATACCTTGCTAGATACTCATCAAAAGCTGGTTAGTCAAGAAAGCGATTTAATTGCTTAGGTATGAAGGAAGGCTAACAGGACACGGTCTCCGCCACGAGATGAGGATTATCGTGAGAAAGGTTTTAACAGCGCTTGGATTGAAACACAGCTGGCGCATAGCAATAAAAATGCGATACGTGGAACCTATAACCATGGCGCAATATTTGGCAGGGAGACGTGAAATGATGCAGTGGTATGCCGACTATATCGATTCATTGCGAAATGGTGGCAATATTGTTCATGGGAATTTTCATCGTCAAAACGCATGATAACTAACCACGATTTATCGTAATACATTTCATTCAATAAAAAAGCTTTATCACTGAAAGCCTCTGTCCTCACGGACAGGGGCTTTTTTGCTTTTTAATCAACCTAAAAGGAAATTATCATGGAAAATTACATTCGTTGCCCGGCCTGCGATTCAACCCGTATTCGTGAACGTCATATCGGGAAAAAGACAGGAGCTGTTGCTGGTGGCGTATCAGGCGCACTAGCTGGAGCGTCTATCGGCTCTGCTGTTCCTATTATAGGGACGATTGCTGGTGCTGCGGTAGGCGCTCTATTTGGACGTTTAGTAGCTGGAGCTACTGCTGGGGCTGTGAGTGGTTCAGCTTTAGATGGCGTGGTATTTGATCGTTATGAATGTATCGAGTGTGAATACACGTTTGATTGATAGCCATAAGTTAACGGAAACCCCTGATGGGGTTTCATCTCTTAGGAGTCTGTGAGTCTGAACTGACCCTAGTTTATTGGACAGGGGCTTTTTTCGTTTTAACCCACGCAAATTGAGATCATGATAGAAAGCATAACATCTTATCGGGATTGTAAGGCAACTCATTATCCTGCTCTAAAACGTCATTAATCATTTTAAAGCGAGTTGTCTGTTTTTCAGCTGATTGGCTTTTTATATCAATATCATCTTCTAAAGGGAAATAGCTCCCTTTATCAAAATATCGCCATTAATTAAACTCAATACATCAATAATAGGACACGAATATGCGCATAACAGCGACGGCTTCCCCATGCCTAAAATCGGGGATGATTTCTGTTTTTATTACGAATTTAGGTAAATATAACGAAGGTGAACTGGTTGGTGAGTGGCTTGAGCTTCCTGCAACCTTAAAAGAGATCGAACACTGTTTAATGCGGATTGGCATTGATGGTATTCAGTATGAAGAGTATTTCTTGACGGACTATGAATCTTCAATTGATGGCCTTTCTTCTTACATTTCAGAATATAGCCTTTTAGATGAGTTGAACGAGTTAGCCTCGCGATTAGCCATGTTATCGCCTGATGAAATTGACCTTTATCAGGCGGCAATTGAAATCGGTTCTTCAGCGAGTTCAATTCATGATTTAATTCATTTAGCGGATAATTTAGATTCTTTCCAGCAATTAGCGGGGGTCAATAATGAATATGATTTAGGTTATTACTGGATAGAAGAAAGTGGTTGTTATGATTTAGCCCAACTGGGTCATTTATCCCATTACTTTGACTATGAACGCTATGGACGTGATGTTTGTCTTGAACAAGGCGGCATTTTTCACAGTGGAGGATATGTTTATCATACGGGTGAGTAGATAGGACAACAACATGAGAGTCAAACCGCTTTCATCTCTTAAGGCGGGAAATAAAGAATGCTGTGGTACCCCAATGATATCCATAAGCTAGAACGTTAATCAAACTAAACTCTATTTTAAGCCATCTTTACGGATATCCGTGAAGATGGCTATTATAGTATCCTTTTTTTAATGATTTTCAGGCGCGCTAGCAATAAGTTTTCGGACACGTTAGAAAGGTTGTAAATAGAGGCTGATAGCGACAAATATAGACATTAAATCCTAACAAATCCTAACGTTTTTCTAATACCTAGATCCTAAGTTTTCCTAAGGTAAATTGCGCATTCAATGCTAAGTTTTACTATCCACTTAGTATTATGATTAGATAGCTGATAACTTCAGTATATGTTGGGAGTAACTGTAATGATAAAACTAGTTTGAGAATAGAAATGCTAATAAATAAATTAAAAAATAAAAATGAGTCACCAGAAGACATTATAGAGAATTTGATATATGCCTATCAAAACTCAAGAGAAACATATGTTGAAAACAAGAGAGTGTTTCGTGGGCGTAGTCATTCTGTCTCGGGTATTTTTGAAGATCTATTTGCTGATTATTTATCAAAAAATTTACCTGATAGTAATCAATATTTCGTAGACCAGCAATTGTTTTCATCAGCAGCAAATATACGATTTTTCCCAGACATATTAATTATGAATGATAAAATAAGTCGCGATATCGTAGACTTAAAGCTTGATTTTGGATGGTCTAGAAATGATGTTTTTTCATTTTGTGATACGTGGAATAAAAAAATAGATAAGTTAAAAGGAACGAGTTTCACTTTCAATGATGGGATAACTAAAGAAAAAAAGAATGGTTTTTTTCTGATAATTTAAAATATCATGTAGTAGTTTCGACAAAATTAAATAATGGAAGTAATTTTATTGAAATAAAAGATAAAGTGACAAAAAATTTGGAACATGTTGAGTTATATATACTCACTGATAAGGTACACCCGAATGATTACAATAGCACCGCCGAAGAACGGGTGAAAAATATACATATATGCATGAGTGAGTTTTCAAGGTTAATGAATAATTTATCATAATAATATAATTCTTTTAACTGTGTAGAAGTGATGGTTTTGATAATGTTTTTTCATTAAAGTGCCTTCTTTAGATTAATTTATAGGATGATCTAAAAAGGCACTTATATAGAAAGTAGGATGGTTTTTGTAACTATATATTTAAACTAACATCTCTAATTTTTTAATGTATTCAACTTTGTATTTCTCTACTTCTGACGATAATTCAGTGTAGTCAGAAATTGTATTCGTCTTACGCTCTATCTGTAATTTTAAAGCATCTAATTGCTCATTAATGTCTTTTGTTAACTCAGTCTCCAATGATTTACCTGCCTCAATTAACTTATTCATTATTTCATCAAATTGTTTTTTAAATTCACTACGAATCCGAACAAAAATAAGTTGCAAACCTGATATTAATTGGTTTTGCAATTCACTGATTTTATCCTTCTGTGTAATTTCACCCGAAAATTCTCCAACGATCAGTTTAGTAATGTTTCCAAGATCTATAGAAAATAATGGCAGTGTTAATTTTTCTATAAAGTCTTCAATCATAGAGCGGAATAACAATGGATTGAAATCACTGCTCTTTGTATCAAGCTCGCTGAGCAATGTTTGACGAAGTTCTTGTTTAATTATGGTGGGTGAGATTAATCGGCTGAATGCAGATTCGATTTGCATAGAACAATCTGCTGCATATTGATTCAGTTGTTCAATTGCATCACTGGCGTTGACATAATGATATGCTACGCTCCGTGTGCTGTGAACAGTTTCTGAGCTTCCCCATGAGAAAGGGTTATACCAACGAGAAGTACTAATTTCATAACTGTATGATTCTAAACGACTGCCCGTTCGTGATGTTAGTTTTGAAAAATTAAGCTGATCCTGCTGAAGTTGTGTTAGCAATGCTTGTGCATCTTTACGAGCTGATTCCCGTGTTTTATTCAGTGTCTCACGGAGGACTACGCTGATGGCAGTTGTTCTTTGTAAATAGGATGTTTCTGTATTTTTGATGTCAGTAATATCATTTGACTGAATAATTTTGATCCGTTCGTTAATATTCAATTGTAGCACTTCAAGGGCGCTGATAATTGCACGATAACCATCAGGTAACATACTTTTATATTGCTCTTCAAGGAGTGAATTTCTATCCGTTTTTGCCTGTTCATAAGTTTGCTTTAATACTGAAAAATTGGCAATACGTAACCAATCTTCCTGCGTAAAGGCATAATCCCATTCATCTTCAGCCAATTCCTGTAACTGTTGGTGTACATGCAACATCGTTTTTGACCAATTAGCTTGTGGCCATTGTGCAAAGCCATAGGCAAATGTGCTTGCAAAGATGGGTTTTGAGAAGCTACTTTCAATCAACTTTTGTTGTGATTCTGGTCCACATTTTATTGCTGTAATCTCACTACCTTTTGTTATTGCCTGACGAGTTAGCCGTTTGATCAAGTTTTGCTCTGTTTCGATGAGAGAGCCACGATCTGCACCATCATCTAAAATAGCAGAATCATATTGTCCGCCAACGAGCACTAGGCGTTTGACCCCCTTATTGGGTAACTGATTACTGAGCAAATCATAGTCTGATTTATCGAGGAACTGACTACACCGTGATAGGAAAAAAACTACATCACAGTTAGACATGTACTCACGAGTTTGCTGAGTACGGCTTTGAACAGGATCATTCATACCTGGGGTATCTACGACTTCAAATCCCTTTAGAGCAGTATCAGGTAATGTAATCCCAGTGCTTTTTACCAAAGCAGTATAATTGCCGTCATTGCCAGTGTAAGCGTTTAGCAAACCTTGTAATCCATTGAGGTCGATACTTTCAAAAGTGTCCCTTTCTTGTGCCAAACAACGGATTATTTCATCTTTTCTGAGGCGTTCAGACATAGCGACAAGCTCTCTTGCAACAATTGCACTGACGGACTGATCTGGGCTATTAGCTTGTCGACATAGTTCGTTCCATTCTTCTTCAGAATAGTACTCGACGGTCAGTGTATATTTTTTACCATAGCTAATTTTTGTCAGGTTTGCTGTTTTGGGCGTAGCAGCTTCTGGGAGTATTGGTTTTCCGCCGAAAAGCAAAGCGTTAAGAAAACTACTTTTCCCTGCTTTAACCTGCCCCATAATACCGATACTCAGTAGTTGTTGCTCCTGTTGCAAACGCTTTTGTTTGGCAGTGAGTGTGTTTATGGCATCTATCAGTGCACTATGAGCGGTATTAAAATCTTGAATTGATTTGTTAAATTTCATCATAAATTTTGGCATCCTTCCCAATTTGATATTTCTGCATATTTAGCTTTTTGACTACGACTAGTCCAGCCACTTTGCTTGACCGATTCATCATTGAGTACTGATGTGCCCCATTGACTGCAATTATAATAAACAGTTGTATTAACAGATGAATTTATCATAAGACCAGAATTTGAATCATAATCCTGACAGTTAGGTAGAGCATAAACGGAAACAGGTGTATCGAACGAACATTCTGAAAAAACACCTCTCTCTGAGTAAGTTATATAGATCCCTCCAGGCTCATTCCATGCTTTTTTATAGACTGAGTGACAATTTTGAAAATAGACTTTATCGAAAGATTTATGTAATGGTTTTTTAGCGAAAATTGCACCACCCAACTTAGCAGTGCAATTTTTAAATAAGCTAGATTTAAAAATAATACCTGATTGATAATTTACAGCACCACCAAGCAACTCCGGATGGCCACATTGTTTAAATGAGCATTCCTCTATTAAGCCAGTAGTCTTTCCTTCATCAAAATAAAATGTTCTTGCGTTCATTGTTAAAAAAGCGGTATTTTTTATATTAATGGACTGTGTATTTATAGATTCATATACAGTAATGGTATTTTCTTTTCTATATTCACCATGTATATAGCAATCATCAATTTTTAGTTCACAGTGTAATAATTTATTTATGGGGTTTAATAATATTGAGCCTGATATATGAAAATTACTGTTGCTGATATTGAGATTACAGTTATCACCATAAACAATCAGCGTATTATTCCAAGTGATATCATTATTTTTTACTTCAATGGATTCACTTAATCTCCAAAATCCCCCTTCTATTTTATGAAGGTTATCTTCTGTAATATCATTAAGATAAAACTCATGCCAAACATTATTAAGAAGTAGATTTAATATGGTTTCTGATTTGTTATTTTTATCAATCAGATTATTTTCAAGTATCATTCGGCTAAAAGATATAACATCATCAACCAACTCTTGTTCTGCATTCAGCACGTTTAATATTCTATTTAATATCGATTTTTGCTCGGCTGATAATTTTCCTGATAGCTGAGAAAAGACTAGAATATCCAATAAAAAAATATCCAGTATTTTATGCTGTTCTATCAAATTAATGAATACTGAAATATCTTCTTCACTGTAATGTAATGCTTGTTCTAAAATATCGCTAATTGCCTGTTCTTGGTTTAATGAAGGCAACCAAAATTCATAAAGTCTTTTTTGCTCAGCACTTATACTACCGTTTAGTAATAGAAATGCAGCATGAAATTTCAGGTAACTTTCTTTTTCAGATGAATTTAATTTATCTGCTAGCACATGAATTCTAAACGCAGGTTGGCGTTTTTCAATCAGGTTATCTAAAGAATTAATCCAAGTTTTGTAGTTAGACATTATAAATAAACCTTTTGCTAAATAATAATTGGGTGATATTTAAACTGTATCTCGCTGTAGAGATCATTTAGAGTAATCGCTGTAATATAACCACTGAAAGTAGATGAAATCTTATCATTCTTATTATTCTTATTTATGGCTATCACTTCACCTGAATGAATAATATTACCTCTATTTACGATTAACTTAAATTCAGAAGACCTATTTATAGGCCATAAGAAAAGATCGGAAGAATTTTTCGTTCTTATTTGTATTGTTATTAAAGCTTCATCTTTTAAAAAAAATATTTCCTACTGAAAATTCAGTCCATGAAGATTGAGATAGAGAGTTAATAATACTGTTTTTTTCAATAAATACTTTTTCTTCATTGCTAATGCCAAGTACAGATTGAGTTGCTTTTATAATATTATTGAAATCTTTTTTATCGATATTTAATATGTTAATAATCTCATTGATTATTTCTTTTTGAGCATGATTAATCTCTCCAGATATATAGCAAAAAACTAAGGTATCAAGAATGAAATGAATAAATAAATTATCTTTCTCGATAATATTAATTGCTATTTTTAAGTCTTCTGGTGAAAAGTTTGATGCGCTTTGAAGAAGCTCGCTGAGCGATGTATTATCACTTATTGAAGGTAGCCAAAATTTATAAAGTCGTCGCTGTTCATCAGTAATCACACCGTCAGCTAATAATACTGCCGCATGAAAAATAGTATATATTTGGCACTCATCTTCAGACAATTGTTTTTTTGCGAAGTGTGTATTAAACGGTAATTGTTTTTCTTCATGTATTTCACTAAATGTATCTATCCACATTTGTAAATTTTTCATTCCAATACCTTTTGATATCATAGTTGATCGATAAGATGAGTAATATTTTCGTTATACTGTTTTTTACGTAATAGCTTACGAAGGATATTGGGATCAGGAATAGCATCTATTTCCCAAACATACTTTATTTTTTCCACTTGGCGCAATAATGCTTTCTTTTGTTCAGGGCAGGCCGTGAAATCATCGCTCCATTCAATAACTGACTGCTTTTTCCACCTTAATAATGATTGTAATTTAGTTTTATTTGGAGTTATTGGAGGTAAATCTGCAAAATAGTCATATGTCACATTATTGATTTGATATTCTTTGCAGTAATTTTCCAGTAGTGTTGAAAGATTAATAGGCCTTAAATCAAGTAAATCTAGATCATGAGGCTCAGGTAATTCAATGTTGACCTCATCGCCAATTTTTTTTAGTAATGTAAAAAATGCTTCTTCTAATTCACTAAGATCTTTACTTGATGATTCAATTTTAGTGAGTTCACCTTGAGCATGACGTCTGAGAATTTCGGCTTCTTTGCTTGTATTTTCATCATCAATTAATGCTACCACTTTATTCAGAATATTGAGTCGTTTCGCTTCTTCTGAGCGACGTTTATTAAAGTGTGTTCTGTAATCGATAAATAATCGTTTGAAGTTTTGAGCAAATTGAACTGCTCTGGGTTTTTTATTCCATTCATCAAACTGTGTTAATAACGGTTGTAGTGAAAACTCACTCTTCTTCTTTCGGGAAAATGGAATTATTGTCGTAAAAGAGATACCTCGTTCCTGCAATGTCTGACGGATTAAGGCCTCGATCGCAACTACATCGTCAGGGAGCCGTTTATCAGCATGTGTAATAACAATACATTTCGGAATATCATTTAGTTTAGCAAGAAATTGAATATCAGCTTCAGGGATCGTGCCATGCTCAAGTGATACAGCCCAGATAATATAATTGGCACTTTTAAGCTGTAGTTCAGCTCTATCGGCATCCGTTTTTTCATTGCAACCATCGTCATCAGGTTTGGAATAACCTGGAGTATCGAGAAATGCCAAGTTATGCCATGGGAAATCAGGAAGTGAAATGTACGCTGCCTGTAATAAACTACCAATCTGGCTACCATACAGGTATTTTTCTTCATGAGTTAAAGAGCTTAGTTGAGTACTTGTTAATTCAATCAAATTATCATGAAGATTGATTGCTTGTATTTTTTCCTCTTTATCGTGCAATACATATGCGGGCATCGATGTTGTTGGATCAACCTGAACAGCGAGGTATTTTCTATCAATAAGTCGGTTGATCAGACTGGATTTTCCTGCACTGAATCCTCCGCCGAAGCCTACGACTGATTTTGTTGCAAGATGAGGAAATTCACAAAAAAGACCAAATCGGTGTAGTTCTTCATTCAATGATGCTAAAATACGAGTAATATCACTTGGTGGATTACTTCGTGATAATTCTATTAAGTCATTTTGTATCAGTTTATTAAGTTGATACAACGCTTCTTTCAGTGGTTCTGGCTGCTGACTTTGTAAGTCGCTTGCTGCACAAAACAATTTATAGCGTTCAGCTATTTGTTCCTCAGTTAAATCAATTGATATCATTGCACAACTCTCGCAATATTCTCTTTAAATAAGGACAATGTTGTATTATCACGAGCGAATTCTTCTCGTTTGGCATCATCAGCCTGTTGTTCTTCTAATAATGATTTCTCAAGTATTTGTAGTGATTGTTTTTTATCTTCAGCTTTTTGTTGTGTTTCTTTATCAAGTTCTGCTTTTATTTCCTCTGACATATCGTAAAAACATTTACGAAACTCAGGTTCAGCACGGCTGATAATTTGAGGAATGAGTGTTTTGATAACATAGTTTTGAGCTTCTTCCTGTTGTTCTGCATTCTTTATTTTTTCTTTTACACTAGAGGTGAACAGTGTAGCTATCGCCGTGAGAGCATGACCGATTATTTTTAGCTGAGGGATCAGTGTAATGAGTTTAGAAACGACGAAGGTGACAATGGATGTAACAGAAATTAAATCACTGAGACTATCACTTTGTTTAAATCCGTGAGTGATATCTATATTGGATGGTACAAACTCGCCACAGTCTTGCAGTGTATTCATTTTTCTGGCAACAGTAGGTTTAAACTCTTGTTCCATAACAGTAATAAACGCTTCTCTCAGTGTATTTCCTATTATGCCATTCATATCACCATTAAATCTTAGTGCATCTGTTAGACTGGATAATTGGTTGCGAAGTAATACTTCAAGGTTGTTTTTTGCACTATTAAGGCAGGATGGAATTGTGTCATCAATCTGTTGTTTTATAGTAGAAAGTTGTTGCTGAATCTGAGCTAACTCTAGTGGTATTTGTGCACAAGCATTACGGATCTGTTCAATTGTCAGATTATCATTATTCATTTGTGTAGTAATTCTACGCTGAATACGCTCTATTATATCTGTCATTTTATATCCAACTGATTGGTAATATATGATATCTGATTGTTCAATCACTTTCTGAAGCATCTGTTCGAAACCCGACACTTGTTTTTTTCTTGCACTAGTGGCAATCGTTACTATAGGAGGCTGACCAGATATATTTTCCACTCCAATTTTTACTGATGAGACTATTGCGTCAATTTCTTCTGGAAGCCGCTTGTCACATTTTGATATCACGAGTGAAATAGGCTTTCTGAATAATTTTAATTCTTGTAACACTTGTTTCATACTTTGTTTCAGTGTGCCATCCTCTGCACTGACAACAATGCAATAAGTTCCACTACGTGAAATATAATTATCTATTGCCTGACTATGTGCCTGAATACCAGATTCCCAACCTGGCATGTCCACCAGTGTCAACTCAGGATACGGTTTCAAACTTTCATTCGGTAGAGTTATTTCAACCCAATAATCACGATTACTATCAGATAAAGGAAAGTCTTGTTCCTTCAGCTGTTCTCTTGAAATAATTGATACAACTCCGTCACTGTTGCATAAATTGATACTTTCATGTTCTGCATATCTTATCTCTGTGGGTAGACAAGTCTCAGGTGTCACTTGTACTCCGAGCAATTTGTCATCTAAAAAAGTATTAATCAGCGTCGATTTGCCTGTACTGAATGAACCGATAAATGGAAATCTAAGCTTAAATTCATTATGTGTTTTTACTGCATCATTGAGTTCATCAGTAAAATCATATTTCTTCGATAACCTCGTTAGTTCAGGGATAAAGTCATCAACTAATTGTTTGAATTCCATATTCTTACCAAAATAATTATTGCGTTTTAGATCGTAACACTAACTTCTTGTTCTTACTTTACTATTTCTTATCTGTGGTAATTTCGTTTATAAAAAAACAGTGATAATAATTTCGATATTTTAGCTATTTTTATCTGCAATTGTTGCTTGTATTAATTCTTTTTTGACTTCAAAAGACCATAAGCGTGTTCGCGGTTCAGTGTATTCATTCACACAGGCTTTTAATCGTTTTTTGCCCTTATTGGCTCTTACTGCTATAAAATAAAAGGATTAAGCCTAAAACAAAGCTCAATCCTTGAAAAATAATTCACTTATATCATCTAATTATTTATTTTTACTGTCTGATTACCCCAGCGCTTTTTACCTCACCATTTTTTCAAATATTCTTCGACTTTTTGAATAAATGACTCTTTAGGGGCTTTTTTACACGCATCGACAATCAAGGGAGTTACCGTTTCGATACCACTAATATTTAAAGTGGGGTCTTCTACTTTTCCTTTTTGTGTCACAATCTCTGCTGCACCAATGGCGGTTGGATAAAAGTTGTCATCGATGACCAAAAAGTCTTCACACTTCCATTGCGATACAGGTTTAGTGTCCGTTACAGGTTTAGTGTCCGTTACAGGTTTAGTGTCCGTTGTTGCGAAAGCGGAAGTTGCCATTAAAGACATTGTAATAATACCGGCAAATAGAGCTTTAGAGCCTATCTCAATAGGAGGTAAATTCATGAACTTACCCAGCTATATCAATGCTTAAAAGTCAGGCTGTATAAGGTTTTGGTTACAGTAATAATATATTTTTTATGCGGTAATTAATCCCTATTGAGATAGGCTCTTATTCATAAATGTCACCTCATCTATAGTAGAACCTCTCAAGTATCCGTTTTAGTATAACTGATTTTTAAAAAAAAAAGCTCTCTAAATTAGATGACCTTATAATCAGCGTTGTACATTGAATAACGCAATATATTGTCAACCACGACGTTGATTATCTACAAACAATCACATTGAAATCATCAACGCTTACTGATAATTGGCACTAATTATACCATGGAGTTCAGCTTATAATTGACCCCCCACACCTTTGAATTTTTCAACAAAAGCGGCGATTTTCTGAAAAACTGTTTGCTTCTGCGTTCGGTACTGTGGATTCAAAGGGCTACTGAACCATGATCAGCTAATCCAATGACCTCTATGCCCGCTTCCAGTGATGCCGCAAGCAGATTTTGGTTATATTCATCTTCCGTGATGGTCTGCTGTTGCCCACGATATTTTATGTACCCTGCCGGATTCACCTGCAATGCACATTTAAAGAAACGAGCTTTGGTAAACATACCTGTAATGACTCCATAAAATGGCGCGTCAAACGACACCTAATCAATTAACCCCAAGCGCCTTAAACACGGCATCGACGGGATCTGCATAAAAGCTGATCTGGAATTTTGAAAACAACTCAGCAGGAACCGTTGGAATATCTGAGGCTGAGGCCATTGGGAGCAAAATACGCTTTGCGCCACTGTCCATAGCTAACTGAAGACTGCCTGCAAGATCTTGAACAGGATTTATAACACCACCTAAAGTCATCTCACCCAAAACAACCATCTGCTCTTGAATCGGTCGGTTCATCAGAATTGAACAGAACGCAATCAATGCAGCGAGCGATGACTTTGTACTTGGCCCCGTATTGTGGAGCTCAACAACATGGAGGTGATACTCATGATCAGAAAACTTCGCCGACGCACTGATTCTATTCAGGTTACCTTTGAAATAATCAAAGCCAACACGCACAGCTTCTTTCGCTGCGGTATTCGAACCAAGGCCAGACACTGAGTGTTTACCAGAACCAGCCATCATCTGGGTTTCATAGCGATATAACCCAAGCTGCCCAGTACTTCCCTGAGTAACCAAGTGCACAACACCAGCGCGAGGTAAGCCCTCAGGAATTAGCTTGCTGCCACCTTGTTCCGGTACATTGACGAAGAATTCTTCTAATGACTCGTTATCGATGTAGCTAAAGTGCACATCAAAAAACTCCATTCCGCCAAGCTTTTTCAATTGCTCTTTGACTCTACGTCTAGTTTCCAGCGCATAGGTCAGGCAGGCTCTTACATCATCTTTTGTGTACTGTGCGTCGGGGTGTAGTAGCTTTAACAAGCCCGACACAGTTCTTCGCACAGCAATGACATCACGCTGATTAAGGTTATTGCCGAGTTTGAAAAACTTATCGATAGCATCCGCAAAACTTCGTTTGCGCATTTCACGCATGTATTCAGCAAGATAGTCTGTGATTAATCCGTAACTATTGGTGAAAAACTCAGGACGCATCTTCGGTATTTCCCATCCAGGGATATAGGAATGGAAACGGTCAAAAAAAGCAGTGTCAATCATGGCATCAGGAAAAGGTGCCAACAGATGACTGGTCTTCACCAGTGTCTCAACGCTTTGATTGATGTTACCGACGAATACCATGGAAGCCTTTGCTTCGATTGAATCACGACCACGGGCAAAAGACCCTGACGCCATATAATCTTTCATTATTTGGACGCCGTCTTTGTCTTTAAAGTTAATACCCGCTACTTCATCAAAGGCGACAACATCCCACATTCCGACCAACCCAACTTGGCGTGAGCTCATGTTATAGAACAAGTTCGCCACAGTTGTTTGTCCACCCGAGATAAGCAATGAGTTTGGTGAGCACTCTTTGTAGACATGGCTTTTACCTGTCCCTCTTGGTCCGAGCTCACAAACGTTGTAGTTGTTTTCAACGAATGGGATCATGCGAGTAATAAGATGCCACTTCACCCGATGCTCTAAGTTGGTTGGCTCCATACCCACGGAACGAAGCAACACATCCATCCACTGATCGGTACTAAAATGTCTTCTGGTTGAAAACACCTCATCCATGTTCATGGACGGCATTTGTATCGGTTTTAAACTCATAATGGAGAAAGGTGATGTCTTCTGACCTTCCTCAAAAAAATACTGGACGGTAATAATGCACCAGATGCCGCCAGTTAATAATTTTTCGTTGTCTTGTACAATTTTGGTCGGTACAAGGGCATCCTTGATCCCCAGGTTCGACAACGCAGCTTCATAGACGTCTTTTTTCTGATTGAGCTTAACACTTACTTTGTCGATGATTTTAAACGTGCCGCGTTCACGGATAAGTGACTTCACTTTCTCCGCTTCATCAGGTCGGACATAGTTCTCAGCCAAGATTTTTTTCACATTCTCAAGGCCTTGCATTACAACTTCGTCGTCATCGGACGCACAATACATCCCTAGTAAATACTCCAGCACATAGACAGGGACGTTAGCGCCTTCTTTCAATTGCTTTGTCAGATCTTTTCGAACGACACGGCCTTTAAAATATTGGTTGAGCAATACGTCTAAGTCGGCGCCTTTTGTTTCAGATGTAGGCATCTGATTTTTTTCGTCTTTATGATCTTGTGAAAAATCAGTTGTCATGTTTCACCCCAGCCTTAGAAAAAATCATCTTGGAATGCCAAATCAATGGTTACCGCGTATTGGCTATAACGGGTTCTCATTTCCGCATTCTCAAGAACTAATGTGTATTGAGCGTTCCTGTCGAACTGAGAGCCAATAAGCTTTAACCTGGCTTCGCGAGTACGTTCATCCATCACTTTACTCACGCTATCAAAGTTAATCGTTTCACGACTGGAGACTTCATTACCTTGTGCATCGACGATATAGACATCCAACAACCGTGCGACAAAACGCTCGCCTACAGGGTCTGTCTGAATAAATCTGACCTTGTCGATATTGTTTACTAATTTAATGGGCTGAGTGGCTGCTACAACACCTACCGGTTGTTTCTCATGTTTTGCTGCTTGTTCTTTCTGTAGCACTCGCACATGCAGTACCGGGACGCAGACTTCCTGTAGCATCGCTCCGCCGTGCACAAACTTGGCACCACCAACGAAGTGGAAGCGTTGAGCCGCTTTTGGAAGTAGGAACTCTGCCTGATATGAAGAGCCACTAGAGCCATGAGCGGTATCGTTAATTGAGCCTTTCCAACAGGCTTCATCTGAAGGCAAGTTATTACCAACGATGTAACGCTTCTTGGCTTCTATCGCGCCAGCAGGTTTAGTTTTCAATGAGGTTTTATCAGCCGCTACAAGTGCTTTCTGTTGGAAGAGGAAGCCATGGTCAGCGGTGATCACAACTCGGCTGCCGTTTAGACGGTTGATGACCCGCCCAACGAGGTCTTTTAGCTCTTCAATGGCACTACGACAGGCTTCAAACGTTTTCTCTTCAGTTGCAGCCTTATCACCAATCGCATCAATGGTATCGTGATAGATATAAACGACTTCTACGTCTCGAATCTTGTCACGCCCCTCCTGGTTACTCCAACTCATCAGTTCCTTAGAACTCACTGCCATACCACCTACTTTTTGTAGGATGGCGTTGCGGTTGTCTAAACCCTGTGAAGAAATACCATCCACATAAACAGCCGTGCCTTGCTCTGGCTGATAACTGAGCGCCTTATGAGGCAATAATGCCGCCATCCCAAGTTGGGTATAACTCGGCAAAACGCCCAACTGCGTAGACACCTCAGCCTTAAATCGCTTCTCGTTGTTAATGATAGCGCCAAGCTCATTCGCAATTTCAAAACGCAGGGCATCAGAGATGATCACAAACACGCGTTTTGTCTGTTTCAGACTCAGTCGTATGCGAACTTCTTTTTGATAGAAGCCATACTGGTGCGGTACGCCAGAAATCTGCCACTTTTCAAGTAATTTCTCATTGGCCAAGTGACGATCCCAGGCAAGGCCAAGCTCATATAAGTACCAGTTGGTATAAATGCTTTCGACTTCGTCGTCGAGCTGACGCAGTATGTCTGCACCTTTACTCAATACAGAGTGCACATGCTCATTGAACAAACGGTAAGCCTGGTCAAAACGATAAATGTCTGTGGTATAGGCGTCGTACATTGCTTTCGCGTTATCAAAGTGGAACCCATCCACATAGCGATTTCGCAAGTGCATTAACTCTTCAGCGTTGCGGATAGCTTCATAAATTGCGAAGTATTCTTTGCGTGATAATGTCCAGTGGCTAGCAAGACGTCTTGATAAGACCGTATCAAACTGAACCCGGTCTAGCGCTTTACTGCTATCGAGCAAATCACGAACTAAACCACGGATTATGGCCTGTTCCACAGCTTCGAACGTTTCGCATTCGATAAGCTCAACCGGATGGTACTGGCCAGCACGAGCCGAAATTTCCAACTGTTGGCTAAGCACCTTAGAGATGCTTTCGTAGTAAGCGGCGAAAGAGCGGCTGTCGCGCCAGCTCACCATAAACGCCAAGGCTGTCGCTCGGCCTGATGCGCTTTTTAGAACATTGTTAAGCAACCAATCGCGTTCAACGCCTTCAATTTGGCTCCAGAATTCAGTACAGAATAATTTCAACACGAAGTCTGAGAAGGTTGGCTCTTCGACTGTATAGCCAAAACCCTCACTCAGATAGGCCCAGAGTGAGGTCTCAAGATCAAACTTACTTATCTGGCTCCATAAAGGTTGGCCAAGGCTTTCATCTTCGATATAAGCCGCATATTCGCGTAGTAACCCAAGCAGAATGTCCGACAAAGACGCAGAATCAGCTTTTACAACCACTGCCATCATCTTCCTGTCTAACGACAGTTCGTCTTCGTTCTCCGTCACCCACTTCTTTAAACCGGCTATGCGCTGTTTATTGGCAAAAAAGCTTTGGCGCTTACGAATGTGCGTGCGAAGCGCCATTTTCGGGATACCCAGTTCATTAAGCAGCATTGAGCTGTGATCAGCAAAAAACTGCTCGCTATACAAACGCACGTCTAGCAACCAATCACGATCAGGCTCTGGCTCAGCGCTTGGAAAATAGATAAGGAATTTAGCTTCACGCTCATCTACTTCAATGCGTTTTTTCACTGCCAATACAGACTCATTGCCCATATTGAGGATGGTCAAATCATTTGGCAGTACCCTAGCAGGTATATCTGCCGCTTTATCACCTGATTCTTTTGTAAGCGATAAAGAATTAGCTAAATGCTCAAGCTCTTCAGTAAAGCTTTGCTCTGGGTCGTACCAAAACACAATGCGGCTTTGTTCGAGCTTGGCAGCGACACCTTGTGCCAGTTCGCTAATCTGCATTAGTTAACCTCCGGGGTCGAACCGGTAATGGCCTTAACATCAGCCAACAGATCACCAAACTTGCCGTAATTCACTTTCACACCATCATCCAGATCCAGTGAAATACGCATATCAGCGTAGTGTTTTAGCTTGTCATCAAACTCTCGTAGCTCAACCTGTTTCTTGATTAAAGCATCCAACTCTTTCTTGAAGCGGTTCGCTTCACTGGTCGAGTCTGCCGTTTCAATCTGCTTCTCAAGCTGTTCTACATAAGCATCGTATTTGCCTATTAGCGGGGTGACATACTCGGTACGCATACGAGAAAGCGTGCCCTCGTTGTACCTATGTAAGTAAACCAAACACTCGAAAGCCTTCTGCTTACCAGAACTAAACAGCCAATAAATAGGGCGTTTTTTGTAAGTCTTCAGGTGGTCTTTATAGAACTGAGTCGATAAATAACGGCGGATCGTCTCAAGCGCTGATTCTGATTTCTTGGGCTTTATCGCATTTAAGCACAGTGACTCGGCAACAAAATCGAGATTTTCTTGTAAGTGTTCTTCACCCCAAACAACTTGGACAAACTCACGGAAACGATTGGTTGCGTCATCTTTGAACCACTCTTTGTCGGTTAGAGGGATGATACCGTCTTCATCGATTTGGTAAAAAATTTCTTCTTCTTTACTGTTGTAAAACTCTAAATTGAATTTGACTTTGTCTTGAAGGGCATCATTTCCCTTTTTGAGCAAAAATCTGCCAAGCATACAACCAACTGAAAGAGATACAATGTTAACTGCTATATCGCAAACAGTTATTTTCTCGATTGAAATTTCTTTTTCATCTAGATCTGTACCGTAAACATCTAACAAACCACATGCTTCTAGTGTTATTTCATTATTCTTCTTTTCTAAAGACTGGACTGAATTTATATGGAGTTCATTAAGCGCTAGTTTATTCCGAAACCAATCCGAAATCTTTTCTGAATCGTGGGAAGCAAGGCACAAAGAAAACTCCCGACTCGTTTCCCTTGAGTCATAGTCAAGCTTCATCAGTGTGATCAGTTCATCTACATGGGACAAATCAGCGTCAATCAAATTTTGCACATAAGGAAGAGCATTAAAATAACCAATATGAAAATGTATTGTTGGATTCAAAGCCGAGATCAGTTCAGAAGCCAATTTATTGTTACAAAATGCTAAAGCTATACGCTTCTCATTTTCATTCCAATTAAATGCTGAATGCCCTGTAGCATCATGAATAAAACCATGAGGGTAGTATCTAAACGAATTATATGACGTATTAATATCAGACCAGCTTATACTAGGTTTAAAATAATATTTCGTATTCTGTGGTCGAGAAAGCAATTTACCGTTCTCACCAAAGAAATTACGAATTTCACAACCGTCACTCTCCCAATTTACAATGTACTCATGATTGCCATACCATCTTTTAAATGATCCACCTTTATTATAAGGAAACCACTTGCAGCCAGAGGCCATTGATTCTTCGATACTTTTTGCATCAAAAAATATTTTAGAGAAATCAACCTCCCACCAGTACCTTAGGAACTTATTATTATCACCCGTCGCCAGTCCTTGCCTTGCATCATATATATCACCAAAACTTTTATTGTTTTTAAAAAGTTCAAAAACCTTTGAAGAAAGCCAATATGTCAATGGGCGTCCTGGTATAATTAGAAAATCTTCCTGTTGCACCTCATCAAGGCGAGTCTGCTGTTCAATAAGGGCTAATTTCTTTTCTTGCTCGTTGCCATCCGTTAGTCTAAAAAATACTGGCTGATATCCCCTTACATAACCATTCTTAAATACCCATGCAGTTGTTTGAACAATTTCTCCACTTATTTGACCGAATGCTCTAGCGCCTAAGTGTGCCATCGTCAGTAAAGTCTGATTCTCTAGAAGTGAATTTCTTAACTTTTCATAACTCGAAAGAAACATCCAAGACTGCATATTTACTTGTGCATTAAAACCATCTTGAGAGAGTAACGAGAAACCACGTTCCATGAAAATAGCAAACAAATCCGATTTACTATTTGGATAGTTTTCCTTAGCAAAATCTTTAAGGTCTGCATTCATGCCTTTGCTACCCATATAAGGAGGGTTCGCGATAACAGCATCGTAACGAATCGATAAAACCAATGCCTGATGAACGATTTCAATCAATTGCTTCGCTGCTGGCTTTTGCATTGAGTCGCCTGACTCTTGTAGCTCTACTAGCGTGCTCAGGAGCTCTCTTAGCTGCTCATACTCATCGCTTGGTACATCAATCAAAGAACCAAAGGTTTTGGCCTGAGTAAATCTAGCCAACGTTCGCTTCAGCAGTTGGTAGCGGTTGTCTGCATTGAACGAGCTTAAATCTTGCTCATCATCTGAGAACAAGCCTTGTGATGTGCCGCTTTGCCAACTTCCCGATAGATTGAGTGCTTTCCATAAAGTCGGCAGGTCAATATGGTTACTTTCCTGCAATGACAGTACATTGAGTCGCACGTTACGGGTAAAAATACGCTTATCGTCATCTCTAGCCATCATCATCAGCGCAAAGCCAGACAACTGCGCTGCACGATCATCTATGTCCAAGCCGAAGAGGTTGTTCTCCAGGATCATCTTTGGAATGTCACGAGAGCGGAAACCACGTTCTTCGTAGATGGCTTTTAGCACGTTATAAGCTTCAATCAATATGTGGCCCGAGCCACAAGCTGGGTCAAGTACTTTGATGGTTTCAGGTTCAATAGATTCTGGCGTAATAGCCTTTAGCTGTTGGTTAACTTCGTCAGATTGCTGCGCAGGCTCAATGTAGTATTCCATCTGGCTTTTAATGGCAGAGTCTGGGTAGGTTTGCAGCCATTGACGACCGACTGAGTTTTGTACCAGGTACTTCACAATCCAGTTAGGTGTAAATAGCTGAGTAGCGGCAGGGATGTCTTCACTTTTGACCACTTTTCCGATGACCTGATCTTTCTTTTCAGAAATGTAGAATTGGTATAGCCAGCCAATCACTTCGACTTGTTGCCAGTCCTCTTCAGGGATGCCGTCTACCAATCCACGCAGAATGGAGTCGGTACGCATTAGGTTGTCTGGTAGCAGAAGTTCTGTTTCATCGTCCAATGCGTCAAATAAGAAAGGCATCGCTTCATGAAGCTTATGGCACTGACCTAACAACAGTTCACGATAAAGCTCTTCGTCTTTGTTGCCCGCAAGCTTGAGTTCGATAATGCGAGCTCTATCTAACCCGAGTTCATCCGCAGCATCTTGCGCATGGTCGATAATTTCAAAGCCTCTAGGGTTGTCTGGGTGCGACAAAACACGGAAACCGTGGCCTAGATAGTCATGGATTTCCATATAGCGAATAGCACACAGACGGTTGAACCAGGTATAAGCTACTTGTTCAATAAGTTGTGCATATCCAAGTTTCTGGCTTCTGGCCACTATGCGTTTTCTGGGCTCAGCCAGTTTACCGTCAAAACTGTTACCAGCGATTTGAAGCACAGAACCTTGTAGATTCGCTTCTGTAATTTGTAGCTCGCCCTTTTTATTCGCGGTGATACCAAAGGTATTTAATCGTTTCGCTACCGCATCCATAAATTCGCGGCGCGCTTTTGGTGCGTATTTTTTAATGTTGTTCGTATTCATATGATCTTGCGCTTCTTATTCTGTCTCTACGCTGCTTGCGGGTTGTAATGCGGTTCTAATGCGGGCAAGCAGTATTTCCTGACGCTCGCGGTAAAAGTCCATAAACTGGTTTAGTTGTTCAGGTAATGATGTTATGGCTTGCGATTGCAGATGTGCTTGTCTTGCATTCACATCAGGCCACTGCTGCGCATACCATTCATGGGGCATTTTTTGTCGCTTCTGATTGTTGATTGTTCCTTCCAACAGTTGAAGATTTGGCAGCTTGTTAGATGCCTCGATGAGTTCATCTAGCTGTTCAGTTGGGACACCAACTTTTGCAAGCTTGTTACGCGTAAACAAACCTTTGGGGTAAATGTGATCCACATGAAAGTGTCGTGAAAAATCGAATCCTGGGAACAACAAAGTCAACAAGGCAAAGGTACGCGGATTACCATAATCCAACTGCACTAGTTCACTAATTTCCTCTGGGTCAAAGCGCAACGATTTACCACGCTGTTGCATGGTCGCTTCAATTTTCGCTAGCGGGAAACCTGTATCACCCGATTGTTTAATGTCTGAGCGAAGCATCGTCAGCAGGGTATCTAAACCACTTCCCCAAATGCCTGACGCTTTCAACAACGACCTAATGAGCCAGTTTCTGATGCATTCTCTATCGACCGCATATTCAACCCTAGAAAGGTAGCTTGCCGTTAACTTTCGGTGGTGCAGGTAATAGGCCAACGGGAGGATGGCACTTGTTGCTCTGAGGTTTTGTCCATTAAAACCAAAACTTGCCAGCAACTGCATTGAGAGCAATAACGCATCACGAATTGGCGTCCAGTTCTTTTCGAGAATCGCCATATTTTCCTTGTTAAAGTTCTCAACCTTAAAGCCCACGCTACCGATGTCAGAGAGCATTAAGCCTGCTTTTAAAACGAGATCTTTTGATACGTTGAATCCATCACCAACACGGTTCATCTCATCCACTAAGGCATGAATTTCTTCACGGGCATCTAACGAGCTCCACTGCGCTACGGCTATTGAAAGTAGTAAGTCTGAGTAGGACAAAGTAGTGCCGCCGCTATTCATGCGGATAAAGATATTCAGAACACGTTCAAGGCTCTGATCACTTTCTTCGTAAAACGAAATCTTATCTTTGTCATGGATAGTTCGATACAAGTGACGAAGAGTTGAGCGAGCCTCTTTGCGTTGCTCCGAGCTCAACCTAGCATCATCAGCAACTTCATCGATAAGTGCATCTTCTTCCTCTTCCATAATCCGGCCTACACGGAACCAGTATTGTTCAGATGCATCCAGGGAGGCTTTATCGTCGGTTAGGAACTCAAAGTCATACATCGACCCAGTTTCTAAGTCGGGCTGGCTTAACAAATTTAAGTGAAGTCTGCGCACTGGGAAGGCGTCATCATTGCTCCACCATTTACCTGTCAGCTTCCACGCAAATGAGCCGCGTAGGCCGATGTTCAAAGCGGTAATCCGCTGCTGTCCATCTAGGACGGCAATGAACTCACGCTCTGGTAACTGAGTGACATTTTCACAATGGTAGTTATCTCGCTCATGGTAATGCTGCATGAACTGATAAAACTGATAGCTATGCCGGTTCTCTGGTTTTATCTTCCAGAATAGAAAGGTCCCAAACGGGTAACCTTGCAACAGGCTATCAAATAGACGACAGATCTGTTCTGGTCGCCATACAAACTCTCGCTGGATGGCCGGTAACAGGTATTCCTGCTCAGCAACCTTGTCGAGTAATGATCTTATTGTTCCACCCGCTTGATACATAGCGCTTTTCTCCATAATTAGTTATTGGGCCATGGTTATTGTTCCACCCGCTTGATACATAGCTATCCGTTGCCTCTTACTTAATTCTTACTCGGTCGCCAGCTTTGACCGCAGCAATCAGCTGCTCTCTTAAAGCGGCAAGATAGGCATCAACTTCGGCTTCACTTTCAATGAATCCGGTTGTTACTGACTTAGCCATGGCATCGGTTGAGTTAATCGTTACGGTACGTTTTGCAACCGGCTGTGGCTGCACTGGTTCAGAGGCTGGCTCAGGTGCTGGAGCTGCTTTACCGGCTTTCGCTGCTTCCTCTTCGCATTTCTGCTGTTCGAGTTCACGACGTCTTTGCTCAGCTTCAGCTTTTTTGCGTTGATCTTCGATAAAGCCATTCAGCAACTCATAGGCTTCGTCCTCGTAACCTTCCGCTTCAGTTTGCTCACTGATAATTTGTGGTATTGAAGAGGTCGCTTCAATACGCTGTCTGCACATTTGTAACGGGCGCAGTGTTTGGTTCTGTAGTTCAGACGGTGCATGAGCTTCAGCTAGCGCTTCTTTTACACGTCCGATGCGCAGATCAACACGCTCTAAGGCATGAGTGCGTTTTTCTTCAACCAATGTTGAGTTAACTTTTGCCACCTGCTCGATAAGCGGATTAATGTGGCGCAGCTGCTCATACGGTGAGGGCATATTGTAAATGCGTTCTAATTCAGTGAGCGCTTTTAATGCTTCACTGTCTTTTTCTAACGCAGGTCTATTGGCCTTAAACTTCTCGTTCAATGCGCCAGCAAGGGCTTGCCAAGTTTGAAATTGGCTATTGTAGAAGTCATCAAGATCCTCAAAGTCCTCAGCAAACTCTTCAAGGGCATCAGCGTCTTCTAAGAATCGGGTGATAAGAGCGAAGCTTGAAGTTTGCTCAAGAATACCCGCGACCAATGCAAGACCATCGTCAATTTGAGATTTACCTGGGAAATGGCCTGTCTGTGACTTGGTTCTGAATGATTTAAGCTTTTCATTCCAAGCCAGTAATTCATCGCGCACTAATTCGTAGAGCTCCTTTTCACCAGAGCCGGTAAAGGTTTTAGAAAAGATCTCTTTAACAAGACCAGCAGCCTTTTTGATTTGGCGCTCGTCATGTTGCCTGATTTTATGTACACGGATCTCACCGCGTTTACGCACGCTGGTAAACGGCTCGTAAGCTTTTTTCAACGCCAGATCTGTACCTTGGGTACTAAAAGATAACTTTCCAGCCAAGCCCAGCCTTGCAGTGAGCAATAAGATTTCATTGTCTGGCCAGCCATACGGGCGCTTGCCGAAGTGGGCAACGATGTCACGTAAGTAAACAGGCTCATTACGCTCGACTTTTAGCGTTACGTACTGCTCAACCTCACGCGTAGCTTCTGGGTTACATTCATCCGCTTGAAGATCCAGTCCAATCTGAGCAATATCATCAGCAACAAGAACGGCCTGTAGCTCACGCAAAACTTCACCAGGCGTTGCCTTGAGCATGTTCAATTTAGCGAAGGTATTTTCGATAACGTATTTGTATGCTTCTTCGACGATGGCACTTGGCGTTGCTGATTTCTTCGGCAGTTTTGTGCCGATAGCGTAAACGTCAGCCTCGGCAAACAAAGCTTCAAAATCCGTTCTTAAGCGTTTTTCACGCTCCATATTTTCCATCTGCTTTTCGCGGAGAAGGTGTTCTTGCTCTGGTCGCTGTCCTGAATTTTGTTTTAAGAATCGGTCAGTTTTTATAAAGGTTGTCAGCTCATCCCAAAGACGCTTATGTTCGCCCAGCTTGACGAGCACGCACCCATCAGCCTCAAGCGTATGATTGATGCACGCTTGATCGTGGGAGTAATTTTCAAAGTGCGAATCCAAAGGTGAAATGACTTTAATGACTAGGTCTTCCAGCGTGGTGCCATCTTTTGGATGACCATTGCAAAAACGGCTCACCGCAAAGTCTTGCTTATTAATCGGGTATCGATAGGCACGATTACCTTTCAAAATACCGTCAAATACGATGGCTGAAAGCTTGCTCGAGACCTCTGACATTTCAATGTCAGTGTGGCGGATCTCGTTTTCGATCTCTTTTTCTTCGTTGGTCAGGAAGATAAACTCATCACCATTACGCGCAATCAGCAATTGGCGCTCAAGACGATTCAAGCTCTCTTCAATTTGTTTACGCAGCGCAATTTTATCGGCATCGATTCGATCAATTGACAGCGTCACAAGGTTGTCTAGTGTGCTTTTGACAACGTCCACATAACGGATCAAGAAAAGCGTTTTTAGGATCTTGCCATCGAATTCTGTTAAGGAATCCAACTCACAGGCTTGGTCAATCGTTCGCTTAACCGCTGGCTCCAAAAAGCTTTCAATCGGTGCGTAGAAACTGTAAAACGGGATTAACACATCAAGGCCAGAGTCCTTCATCTGTTTTGCAGCTGATTGGAAAGCATCAAGTAATGAACGCTCACCCATGGCTAAGTGCTTACCCGTCGCGCCTTTTGTTCGAATTGACTCAAACACTTTTTGAACCAGCGTGTAGTGGTAAGGCACAAACGGATAGTTGTCCACGAAAGACGGAGCGTCGGTGTAGCCCTTTAGAGACGCGGTTGTCGTTTTATCAAATGTCAGCTGGTTACGAAGAATGTCGCCCTTTTCAGCAAAGACATCGATGAGGTATGTACGAGCTTCTTCCGTTTTGGACAACAATCGCTTTTGAATAACTTCCGAGGTATTCGAGCTCGACAGCTGTAAGCGGGTACTAAAACGCCCTTGAATTTTAGAGAAGTCCTCGCCATCGCGCTTATCCATACCACCAATGGCAGCATCAATGTCTGCCTGAGATGTAACAACGACCCAAGCTCTGCCACCACAATATGTGCCAAGATCTTCAGTAATGGTCTGAAGCTTCAACATCATTTGTGTGTTCTTACCGATAAACTGACCGACTTCATCGACTAAGAAAAGAAGATTACGATCCCCAGTGCGATCTAAGTATTCATTAACCCACTTACAGAAGTTTCGGATATCTAGCGGGAAATTGTTTTCAACCTGCTCAACCCACGCTTTGGCAGACTCTAATGATTGCTCACTGGCATGAGCGAGTGCTTCTGAAAGTTCGTCTCGATAGAAGTCATAGGCGTCACGCTCCTTTTCCCAAGTTGATTGAGTCAACTCAGCAAACTTGTCCTTGAAAGATGCGTATTGATTACGTTTATCAAGCTCGCGTTCTAAGTGCGCAATATGAGGAAAGTCAGCGCAGTATCCTACACGCTCATTAAAGACTTTGAGGAAAACCTTAAGAATGGCATTTTCTCGGTCGTCCGTATTGGCTCGCGAATCGATGTTAAAAAGAATAACATCAGTGTCTTTGGTAACCGCTTTTTGGATGTCCGCCAACAGCATGGCGTCGTTGATTTTGTCTTTGAAAAACTCAAACGCTTGTCGGCCTTGGCCATCTTTTTCAACAGATTTATTCTCAAGCAAATAAGATAAAATTTTCAGGAAGTGCGATTTACCCGAGCCAAAGAAGCCAGAAATCCATACGCCAATTTTACCTGACATATCACCGTGGCTTTTCTCAACAGAGGGTACATAAGCCTCAAAAAATGCACGAAAGTGACGATCTAGCTCTCGGGTAACAACATACTCATCAAGCTCGACATACACACTGTCATTGTCTTTTTGTTCCGCTTTAACAACGCCATTAATGTCACGCGTCAACTTCTTGGAAAAAATCTGTTCAATTTTCATTCGGGAGGCTCCCTGCTCTTAATTTTTTTTACCGTCTTCAGGCACAAGCTTGAAGGCGCGATAGTAGTTTTTAGATTCGATCATGCCAAAAGGATGCAAATCCCTTCCGCTATATTCACCCGGATAGAAAAGCACTAATGGCGTGCTACCCATCACGTCTTGCAGAGCACTAAGTAACTCATGTCCTCGGACAAGAGGCCACGCACTGCCTAAGCCTGACAGCAACACAAACTCAAGTTCTGATGGCTTATATTTGTCCGCGATATACCTTGCCACTTTCTCTTGGCTCAGAGGCCCGGCTAGTGTTTTTCGAAGACCATCAACACCGACTTGCAATTCACGCTGGCAAGCTCGGTCGAAAAGGCCTCGCTCCTCAAGCATATCTATCAAGACTTCAAAAATATTGAGATGGACAAAGCGGTAACCACGCTTGTTGAGTTTTTCGTCAACGTGCTTAAGGTGCTCTCGTACAAGCAGTTCATACTTGGCTGGATAGTCAAATACCCAAAATCCAATTTCATTGCCCAAGCCATCGTTTTTCAAAAACTTAGGGCTTTCAATTCGTTCCTGTATAAGATCAAGCCTGGTCTGGAGAGCCTTCATATTGTGCACTCCATGACCTCAATCAAATCTTCCCGGCCCAGACGAACTAACCAGTCTTTAACTTCTGGCATTAGGTAAACAGGTTGTATTTTCTTTGTCCTGCTATCACTCAGGTAGCCACTATCAACCAATGCCTTAATTGCGTTGTTACCCATTTTTTTGATAGTTGAGTCAGAAAAACCGCCAAGTTCGGCATATGCCCGCACTCTCGTGTCATAAAACTCAGACCATGCATCAGCGGTTAAAGCGGGTTTATAGGTGCGACGAGCCTCGGCTAAGGTATGTCGCATAAAATCAGCGACAACCGGAGAATGAATGAGTAATGACATCATCAGCATTTGGATATAGGCACGTTCACTCGCGGCTAAAAGATCAGTCATAAACTCATCACCCAGACCTTCAATACGCCAACGGATTGTTCTGGCATAACGAATAGCCGTCTGACCGGATTTTTTCTGAAGAACATTTTGCTCAACGATCAGCGACTTCCACTCATCTTCTGGAAGTTTTTTCAGTAGCGATTCTGCGATTATTCTAGATTCAGTTATCAATAAACTGCTTCCGATAAGATCGCCTAAATATTCTTTTATATTCATAAATTCATCTCACGATTCGCTATATCCAGGAGCGAGTGCAGCATTGTCAACGCCGTATAGTGCTTCTGGATTTTTAAGTGCTAAATGGAACTCTCGCCCATTGCTCTTGCTATTCTTTGAACAATCGATATTCCATAAACGCAGTAAATATCCAGCGAACGCAGCTCTTATCTCTACACGCAACCTATTGTTTTCCATTGCGTAGTCTATCAATACAGCTTCTGGATGTGCTAGTTTTGGATGAGGTATCAGCTCTAGTTCAACGATTCGGTTCCATTGCTTATCCCACTGAAGAGTCTCAACTTCGTCGTTAACCTTATCCTCTAACAACTCAACTTCACTTATTCTGGTTAACACAAAATCCCTAAATTCTCTATGCTTTCTATCGAATGCTCGGACATGCCATCTCAAGCCATTGTCAATCAAGGTATGAGGAACTATTTGCCTGCTCCCATGACCACTCGACAATGAGGTGTACTCAATATTAATCACCGCGCGTTTATGTATGGCTTCACTAATCGCCGCTACCACTTCCAATTTCGGCTTATTGAGATGAAATGGTGCTTCACAAGCCATAGGTGGCCTAACCTTGCCAAGAAAGCCATCACCGAACCCTTGGCTTATCGTCGCAAGCGTTCGAACAATGTCATAATCAAACAACGGCTGGAATGTGCTCGTCTTCAAGTGCACTCTGCGCTTTTCGTCATACATAACGTTGTTAGGAGCCAACGCTTTGTACCGCGCAAAATCTTGTGTTGCCACAGACGGCGCTACGCTAAAGCGCTCGGTTAAATAACTCCGCCCAGCTTCACCTTTAAATAACAAAGTGAAATCAATATGAGCGAGTCGTTCTCTCTGTGCTTGGCTAAGCTCTTCAAGTCCAGTGTTGTCTTGCACTGTCAACCTCTCAATCCATTTGGGACAAGCCCTAATCATCTAAAACTAGGAAGCCATCGATTGAATGCCATCAAGCAACCTACTGTTTTTCATTAGGTTTCATAGTATCAACAAGTCGTCTTGTTGGCTATAAAAATTGGCTTGATATTGTTCGAATGTTTCTTTTCTGGCCTTGCTAGAAGCTTACGCTAGAATGCCAACTGACGTAATTCATTCTCTCGAACACGTCTAGCAACTTCTGCCTGGGCTGATCACATTTAGCGAAAGCGTGATTGATTAACCTAACACCATGAGCATTAAAAGGTCATAATGGAAACGATTTTTCTGTTTTAGGCTGATGTTCCTCTGTTACATTCTGGGCAGGAATACACCAAATCCCCTCATGGCACTTCGGGCAACATTTTTGATTGTTTGTAAAATACTCACGACACTGCACGCAAAACCAATTCGTGACCTTTAAAATAGGGGACACTGATCGAACCTGTGTGCTCAGTCGTGCCTTGTCTTCTAAGCTCTTGATCTTACTGATGACCCGCGGACAGTGCTCTGCGCTCTGAGGATCAGAATGGGTAAACCATGACTCCGTTGGCGTCTTGTGCAGTGTGACGGGCTCACCGCAGTGAGCACAGTAATAGTTTTCTCGTGAATAACTCGATTCTTGGGTGGCTCCCGCGAAACGATTGTTCTGCGTTAAGGCTAGCGACATTTTGACTTCATGTAATTTAAGCATGGGTGTGCTCCTTCTGTAAAATTTAAACTAAACGTTCTGAGTACCCAACATTCAGGATCCACACTCGGCAACCCACCTTGAAACTTAGAAGACCACTGAGCTGTGCCTGCATGCGTATCGAGCCAGGTTCGTATGTTTAGGGCGTCGCTTTGCCTAGAGCGCATTCAATCGCACCAGGTGTGGTTGAAATTGAGTTGGTGGGTAATTGGGTGGGTATGCTATGGAAAATACACGGCGACTAGCTCTAGCGCCTTAGGATTCAAGAGTTGTGTTGGCTCCTCTCGATTCATCAATGCGTGCTTGTAACCACTGTACGACTTCACTTTTTAACCAGCGCGACATGCGACCAAACTTGATGGGTTTGGGGAACTCACCCTCTTGGATTAATTTGTAGAACCACTTATCCGTTAACCCCGTTAGTGCGGTGATAAATTTCATGTCGATAAATTGGTCATCAAGTAATGCAATATTTTCAGTTTGCGTGCTCATGGTAAAACTCCTGTTTTTAATGTGGATAAAAAGCAGGAGCGATATCGAAAAATGGGATGTGGATATCACTCCACATCATTAACCGGATGTGTAAAAAATAATTTGGTTGCTAACTACTGGCGTTTTCTCGGTTTGATTTCGCCTCGCCAAAAGGTGCGTTTAAGTTCAGGCACAGCCAGACGGACCCATGCATCGGCTTTACATAAATACCTTACCGCATTCAACAATCCTTTCTTCAGATAAGCATTACCTCGGGGTAATAGTCCAATACCCAGTTCACGATACTTTTCTTTTTGGTAATTGCAGTTAAAGTACAAACCCGCCCACTCTGTAATACGTTCTTGCCAGAGTTCACCAATGAGTTTACCCAGCGTGATGTCCTGCCTCACTTTTTGACCGTTAAAGAAAAACAAAGCGTGGTAGTGGAAGCCTTTTTCCATACCGAATTCCAATTTAAAGATATACCCGACACAGTGTGAAAAGAGTGGGTCGCTATTAATGGCTTTGTACAGGGCTTGGCGATGCTGACGAAGGTGATGAGCTTTAACTCTATGGCAAATACCACTTTTGTAAGACAGGTCTACACGCACAACTAGCAGTTTGGAGTAACGTTGATACAACGAGTCAATGTATTGCTGAGCTCGTCGGTAGTTCTTCTGAGCGCCTTGCTCGAAGATTCGGACTTGCTTTTTGTAGTCAGGGCTCTTTAACGTGCTTTGGAACTCATGAAAGGCCTCGTTAAGCCACTGAACGTGTTCAGGGGTATCAGCCAGCCAGTATTTATCTTTGTCTATCAGTATCTCACTCAGACGGTATTTGTTAACAAGAGAGACCAAGAGCACAAGAGTGGGATGCAAGCACTGTATTTGCGATATTTTCATTGATTGAATGTAACGGGTGAACTTGAGCGTTTCTAAAAAGAGCTCACCTTTGGGGGATGCCGAGGTGAGTTTTAAGCGTGGGTTTTCAGGCGACAAAGGAATGCCTTTATATAAATCTAATTTATGAGTTAGATGTTTTGAAAGGTGTTTAATATTACCCATGAGTAGAGACACCAGCTCACGCAGTGAGTGGTCTCGAGTGAGCGTTAAACAGTCATGTTCAAACGTGGTTGAGAGAACAACTTGATTTAAGTGTAGTGCTCGATTTGTCATTTTATTTGCCTGTGATCGAATAAAGGTTCGTATCATCAGGCAAGAGAGTTATTTTTAATTTTTAATGGGTATCAGTCCTAATCGCTAATGAAAAGTAAGGGCCGATAATGATAACGAGTCAGTCGCTTAACAAGATTAGTATTTTACGGTGCTCCTTAATCAGTATTTTCAGATAATGAGGAAGCCGTATGTAAAGGTGATTACTGTCAGTAGAACTCTAATTACCCGTTGTTGATATGATTTGTGTTATTTATTAAATACGAGCATCTATTTACCGCTTAATGTAAAAATAGGGTTCAGTAATCACTATTTGAATACGTTATTATTCCAGCGGAGTAATTGGTTTAAAGACTGTACAATAAGAGTAAGCGGTGTATACTTAGTAGACAATTAATCGTAAGCATTGTGTTTGCTACTATAATGAAAAACGTAGTGTATAATTATAAGGTGATAAATTGAGTATTATCATAGTTAATATAGTTATAATATAATAATAAACAATCCTAGTTTTGATATGGTTACTTTTAGGTCAATTAAATACAAAAGCATACCCTATACATAAAATAACACTACAATGGCTTAGTCAGTAGAATTGAAAAGTTAGTCCTTTTTTCAAGCGAAAATTCACGTTACTTCTCGCGATAACAGGCTCCTTTTTATCCATTCAATGATAAATCACCGCCTTTTTTCACTACATCCCTACAACAAATAACCTTCCCTTTTTCATCTTTTTTGTACTGATATGCCTACAACGTCACATAAAAAAAATAAAAATAGATTCATAATAAACGCACATACACTACGACGTAGAAGGTGGATTTTAGATGGTCATTCAATCATACATCAACAACTTAATAAAAAATAAAAATGGAATAAAGGCACTTTTCTTTATTAGAGTTTTGCTCGGAAATAGATATCTTGAGCATCTGAATACACCCGGTTTAGATGTAAATAACTTCACAATAATTAAAGATACGTTAAATTATCTTCTCGAAAGAAGAGATTATCGAGATGAGGAATATCTTTTCTCAGCAATGGATGTAACGGAGAGGAATGTATTACCGGAGTCTGATTTCTCTTGGTTTTTTAATGACGAAAATGCATGCGCTTTTATTTGGGGAGTGTTATTTAATAGTGGTGATAATTCGGGATTTTATCGTCGATATGCTTTCGATATTGATAGAGCGGCATCAGGATTTTATTTATCCAAATATAATGATGATCTCCCAAGAAATTGGTTTGAATTACTTCGCATTGAACCTGTTCAATTATCACATATAGATAGATTCAAAGCGATTACCTATTTTTTTAATTGCGCGGTTTTTCAGCGCAATACAAAAAAAATGCTGATGGACGAAATTAAGGCGCAATGGAATGAGGAGTCTCAAAATGTCAAAGAGATGACTTGGTTAAGCGATGGAGGAAGAGATGCGGCTATTTGGACATGGGAATACTTAAAAAAATATAATGATAAAGAAAGAGCTGAGCGTAGTTACGGGGGGATTAATACTCTTGAATTATTTAATCCAAGTGGTGAAGGGGAATTACCCTTAGTTATTTATGCCGTACTGCGCTCTTGGCATTTTAGACACCATAGTGAGAGAAAAATGTTGTTATTGGATATGAAAAAAGCGTGGAGACAACGTGCATATCGTAAAGGACGAAACAATATAAAAATATTAAATTGTGAGTTGGATATTGATGTAAAAAATCACTTGGATGAGTTGGCCCAAGCCTACAATAAGTCCATTGTTGATATGGTTACGGAGCTGATTGAGAAAGAATATCACGGTCGCAAATGATGAGCATAATAGACTAGTTATTTAGAATTTCCTCATGGTTGGTTTATCCCAGTCTTTTAAGTTGGTGTTAACTCAAGAAAATTTCAAATATACAGTACTGTTATGACATATGAAAATAGCATACATATCAAAATGATATAACTCTTTTGTGACACGTCCTGTCATTTCCCTTCATTTTTCCCCCGAAAAAAAGTCAAATAGCCGGACATAACCTGTCCGGTGAGGTTGTTATCGTGGTGTTCTCTTTTTCAAGCTAGGGAATCACACTGATGGCAACTTACCGATTAGATACCGATTTAGCGTTTTTACGTGAATGCAGTAACGAAGAACTGGGCTTACTTGTATCCGTCCTAACTCACGACAGCAAAGACGGGCAAAAACGCTGGACTGAAACCTTGACCAGCTCACCTGAATATCAACTCTACCACCCTGAACACCAACAATATTGGATGTCGATTGCGGCTGAGCTGCAAGCCTTTGGGGCTAACAGCTTGATGAGTCTCGTTCGAGGTAATAAAGGCGTGTTGTACCGTGAAATTTTACAAGATGTCTGTGACCACCTTGATGTCAATTATCCAAAGGAGGGTAATACCGAAACCTTGGAATTAAATTTATTATTGAAAGTATTAGAAAAAAGCTTAAATGAGCTGACCACAGAAGAGCTACAAACCTTCTCTCGTGATATGCAACTTAACCTCACCAACCCCACGCCACAATTGATTTTGATTGCGGTTCAAGCGGCTATCCGTACCTCAGGCATTGCTGCTCTGGAAGTGGCAACACTCTCAGCCATTGGTGTGATTAATGCGCTCGGCGGGGTTGCCACCATTGGTACACTCTTTGCCGCACACCGAGCACTTTCCTTGATTGCTGGGCCGATTGGTCTTGCCGTGAGCTCGGCATGGCTTGTCGCTGACTTAGCGGGACCCGCTTATCGCGTCACCGTCCCCGCCTGCATCATTGTGGCGTACTTACGACAAAAAGCCTTATCGCAATAAGGCCCACCACTCCCATTTTATCCGCTTGCCGGAGCTATTTTAATAAGGACAACATCATGTCGACATCTGTGTCTCGCCATGACCGGCTTGCGTCTCGGTTGGCGTTTATTATCAGTCAATTATTTCGAGGAGAAACCGTTTATTTATCCGAGCTGTCAGAAGAGCTCAATGTCTCGACTCGTACCCTACGGCGTGACTTTAATGAGCGCCTTCAATATCTGGACTTGGAATATCACCAAGGTGGCTATCGATTGGCAGCATCACAGCGTCCCTTTCGTACCGATAAGGACATATTGCGCTTTGCCGCCATTACGCATGTCACCTCACTGTTTCCGGCTTTAGACAGGAAGCTGCTGACGGTTCTGCTCGACCCGACGATTGATTCACCGTTCATTGTCTACCATACACCACCTAAGCAGCGGCCTTCGCTGTTTGGGGGATTTTATGTCCTCACACAAGCTATTGTGAAACGGCGTTTACTGCAATTTGCCCACCAAGGAAAAAACATCACGAACGTTGCCCCGTATAAGTTGATTTATTACCACGGTCATTGGTATCTCGCCGCCGATATCGCGGAGCACATTCATGTCTTTGATGTGATGGCACTGCAAGATGTGGTCATGACGGCGCGGGGCTTTCGTTATCGTGAAGACCTCAACCAACGGTTATGTGAAGAGGCGTTTATTCAAGCCTTGCCCCATTACCAATATATTCAATCACTCGTTAAATTATAAGGTATTAAGATGAAAACTATTTTTTATACCGTCTGCATCAGCAGCGCACTCTTGCTGGGATGTGATGATGCAACCTCAACGACTGCTAAGACTGTTTCCCAAGACATTTTGCGTGTTCAAGGATTGATTTATGATTACGACCGCAGTGTCACACTCGGTGGGGTACTCAACCATCGTAAAGATTGTGTTTCGCCAACATGGGAAACCTTAACGGATGAACAAGAAAGGCCCTTGGTGGTCTATAAGTGTCAGTTAGCTAAAGGGGCATTACAAAACGCCATTAACCACGATTTAAATAACTGGTATCAAACGGCAATAGACGGTATGACTAAATTCATACCGCGCTTTGCCAATGCGGAAACACCGAAAACAGATTCAACCCTTGAGGAGCAGAGACTTACACAGGTTTTACAGCTCATCACAACACTGTCCCAACATGACTGGTCATTGCTCAAAGGCAATGTTGACCAGCCCTATGCAATGACGACACCGATTGCATTTAATGCCGGTTATACTCCGTCAGAGGAAGCCGAGCGCCAGCTTAAAGCGTGGAATACGTTAACGGAGACATTGAATGACCACGCCCCTGATGTTGGCCTGTATTTATTACCGTGGTTAAACCAAACGGAAAATGTCGAGGCAATGCTCCGGAAAAAGGTCTCTGAGCTTCAGCAACACAATGCCAATGCGTTAACACAATTTAGACACCAGCAAAATGAAGCCATTCAAATCACGGAGCAATACATCACAGACCTAAAACGTGCACAACAAAATGCACACGACTGGTCAATCACCCAAGTTTTTATTTGGAGCCTCGTTAACCCTGAAAAGCCTGTTCTAACGCATGTTCTGTATAACCTAGAGGATAAACAAGGGCAGGAGGATTTTACCCCTATGATGGAAAAAACATTGAGCCGTTTAGCAAGAACAGATGCCGTCGCATGGGCGTATCAAGGTAAACTTGAAACCCCTCAAATTATCAACGGAATAGCAAAAGCGTTATTTTACTACCAAACACAATCCTTTCAAAAACCGGATATCGCCCGATATCAATACTGAGTTTTCACACACTATTCGGCGTTCATATTCAATGAACGCCTGACTAAAAGGTAATCTATGTCCATTTTTAAACTTATCGCCACCTCTGTGAGTGTTGTGACACTGGTGTCTATCACCTACTACGCCCAGAAGACGGTCAATGAACAACTTGCGCTTGAAGGCAAGTATTCCGACACGGAAATTCAAGCGGCTCGACTTGGGGCGACGCTTGCTTGCACAACCTTATTGGGGGGAGCCATTGAACGACTACTCAACGGGCTATTTAGTGACCACTAAAACTCAACTATTTCAATGTAGATTCAACATAACGGCAGACCAATCGGTCTGCCTTTTTTATTTCGTAACATCCACAAAAGGGCTTTTTTATGACACTTAAACCCATCATCTCAACACCCGCTTCCAACCGCCAGCGCACGCATTTTTGGCAAACTCATTTTGGCAACGTTAAAGGCTTTTCAACCTTTGAAGTGGTGATTTTTACTACCATGGGCCAGTTTTGTGAGGACTACCACGGCGGGTATTGGGAATATTGCACTTTATCTAATGGCGGCGCTTTTATTTATCCCGATTTGAATCAAGAGGAGCTTACGCTATTCAATCAGCATAACGGCAATGAGGCGAACGTTAGCTGTGAAGCGGCAGGCATTGCTGTGTGTTTGATGATGTACAGTTTATGGTCATTTCAAACGGAAAGTGACATCCTCGTCGATCGCTTTTATCAATTGCGTGATTATGCGGCGCAACACCCAGAACGTTCCGCCATTTTCCATCTAATCGATTAACCACGTCCTTATTTACGCCTTCGTATTATCTGATTCATTATAAAAGCATCATCAGACTAACCCATTAATTAACTTACATTTATTTTTATATCTATATTATTTTAGTGAATCAATCATCAGAATGCGTCACTAAAAATGATACTCAATATACCTATCATTTCGAGAAAGCTCTGCACCGCAAGGTGTAGGGCTTTTTTGTTTATTACTGTCTATCAATATCGACTAAATTGGAGTTCTACTATGTTTACCTTACAAGAGCAAGAATCAACGGTTATCAAAACCAACCTCGTCAATTCCCGTGGTCGTAGTACCTTCTGGCGTTTTTACTTTGGTACTGTGCCAGACTGGCAACGTATTGAAGGCGATATCTTTAATCTGATGGATAAGATGTGTGAGGTCTATCAAGGTGCTTTCTGGGAGTTCAGTATGCTGTCTAATGGCGGCGCATTTATCTGGCCTGATATGCTCGAAACCTCCCTGCAAATGTTTAACCCGCATAACGGAAATGAAGCTGAGTTAAGCCCTGAAGCAGCCGGTATCGCAGTTTGTCTAATGGTGTATAGCATCTGGTCGTTTAAAACCGAGAGTTCTGTGCTGGTAGAGTATTTTTACCAACTTCGTGACTATGCAATGCAACATCCCGAGCAAGCACAAATCTTTCGCCTTATAGACTGATTTATCAGTCACGGTTTTATCTTTCTCCCACCAGCAATCTTCATTTAATCCATTTATCGAATTATTTATCAGTTTAATTATTGAGGAGAACCCCTATGTCTCGTTTAGCTTCCCGTTTTGGCAATGCTTGCTCTATTCGTCGTGACCGCCCGCTAACTACCGAAGAGTTATTTCGCACAGTACCCAGTGTTTTTGGTGAAAACAAACACGGATCCCGCAGTGAACGATATGCCTATATCCCTACGATTACGTTATTAGAAAGTTTACAGAAAGAAGGTTTTCAGCCGTTCTTTGCCTGTCAAACTCGTGTACGAGATGACAGCCGTCGTGATCATACTAAGCATCTGTTACGCCTCAGACGTCATGACCAAATTACGGGCAGCCTAGTGCCTGAAATCATCTTACTCAATAGCCATGATGGCTCATCGAGTTATCAGATGTTACCGGGGATGTTCCGATTCGTTTGTCAGAATGGCCTCGTTTGCGGTGACACGTTTGGTGAGGTCAGAGTACCGCACAAGGGCGATGTGGTAAATAAAGTCATTGAAGGGGCTTATGAAGTATTAGGCACCTTCGATGCCATCGCAGATAAACGCGAAGAAATGCAAAGCTTGATATTACCGCCACCAGCCCAACACATCTTTGCTCAATCTGCTCTCACATATCGTTATGGTGAAGCGCATCAACCTGTGACCGAAGCGCAAGTATTACAGCCACGCCGTGTAGAAGATAAGAAGGACGATCTTTGGACGGTGTACCAACGTTTGCAAGAAAATTTAATTAAAGGGGGATTATCAGGCAGAAATGCGAAAGGTAAACGCGCTCGCACGCGTTCAGTGAACGGTATTGATGGGGATATTAAATTGAATAAGGCGCTGTGGGTGATGACTGAAAAGATGTATGAGTATATTAACAAATGAAGCTCCATTGAGTGCTTAGGGTGGGTATAATGTGGGTAGAGACTAAGGCTCTACCCTATATTAACGCCGTCCTAAAGACTCTAATGCCCATATCATTTTTAAATAAAATAATAAAATGATCACAGCTGAAACGAGTATACTCCAATTGAATAATGTATCTCTTAGTGGGCCATCGATATCGTCTCGTCCTTCTACTAAACCTTCTATACCCTCGTAAATACCATTAGCGCCATGTGCAATTAAAGGAGCTCCGATAATACAGCCAAGCCCTGTTCCACATAATGCACCACCAGCCCACACCATGCCTGCACCACCAAAAATTGAAAGACCATTAGTTAACCAGTTTAGTGATTGTTCCAGTAAGCTTTTCTCTTCCTGCTTTAACTCGGCAGAACCTTGTTCATAACTTTTTTGGCCAGATTCAACTTGATCAACAATAAGATAAGCAAAAGCTTCTACTTGACTTTGGAATGCATTCTTTATGTCTGGATAATAGAGGTGTTTTTCACAAAGCTCATCAGCACAATCAATTAGGTGTTGCGCATCAATTTTAATTTTGTTGCTGTTATTGGCAATAATAGGAGGAGCATAATGATTACTTGGTTGGCTAATTGTTTGCTGAATAGGAGCCTGGGTAGCTACAGGGTTATATGCGCGAGACATCGGTTCATCTTCTTTGCTGTAGCAATCAGTGATCGAGTTTATCAGTCTTGCTTTGCATGGACAGGAGCTAAAGCTATCTAGTGTTCCCGCCATCATTCTGCCATTACCCCATACATTGCTAACGCCACCAAGTATGTTGTATGTCCCAGAATGCTTTCCACAGGTAACTAGATCGCCCTGACGTGCAGCCGATCTTCCATGAAATATAAAAGTATTATCACCCGTCAGAATCTGACTACCGCAAGTTGTTTTATCACCAACACGTAAAAAATAGCCTATAGCCATGTCTGTCCTTAAACGTAATTGCACTTAAGTTAAATGTTATTGTTGAGCAGTGTTAAGGCATTGACAAGTTATTTTTAACAATTACTAAGGATTACAATAGATAAGAGATAGGGTGTTAGTATTTTAATAATGTCCAACAAGAAGGATAAAATGGTATTATGGCAGAAGCTTATATAAGAGAGGGAGTGATGCTAATTAATTTAGTTTTCAAACCCCAAACTACTGAGTATACATTTAAGTATACAAAAAATTATCTGTAAATTTATACTGAATAAAAACAATGCATTATCTGTAAAGCACGAGTCCGGCCTTCGCACCAAAAATCAGACGCTTAGAGCGTCTTTTTTTATGTCTGGAATTCGTGAATTGTTGGTTTTTTCCTTTGTTTTTTCATCTATCAAATTTAAGAATCAAGTAATTATTGTTAATGATGATAGATGTGCGGATATTCGATAGTAGTTAAGGTCGAGCTACCAATATCCTACTCAATAGAATAATTCCTATGGGCGAAGAATAATAAAAAACACATTTTTATCTGATGTTAAGTTATCTTCTGGGGTAGGCAGAAATTGAGTGTTTTCAATTAGTTCCATACCTCTAATGCAAAGCTTTTTATCATTGTTATTATTTTTCTCATTAGGGATAGCTGAAATTAATTTTCCATCGTCGTTGAGGGTAATCTTAATTTCGCACTCTTTTCCCTTATAAAGGTCTACATCATAAAACCGACTTTGAATGGATTTTTTTAAATTTGAAGCATAAATATCCATTGGATGCTTATTAGCTGGGGCTGAGTTTAAATAAGCAGGAAAAAGAATGACAAAAAAAAGAATGTGATTTTTTAAATTAATGATCATTTAATCGCTCTATATTTAATAAAAATAATTTACTTCAACATCTTACGAAGTAAAAAATCAGCTGCATATGCAACTATAGGAATTAAAAATACACCATGTATTACATAAGATGTCATGAACATGTGACCAAGTATCCCAGTGGTTGAACCATTGCTGGAGTACTGACTTGGATTAGTAATATACCAAGCAATTACAGAAAGTATGTAAGGCAAAACGATGTAAAATAAAAAACGATAGCCATTATTTATCTTATTTTTGATGCATAAAAAGAATAAGGGGGCTATAGATAAAAGGTAAATAGCAAAAATGATACTCAATAAGATTTGATGTTGAAATATAGGCACTGTATTCATTGCTTTCGGATACAACCTGAAAAAAAACTCATGAACCATTTCAAGGTAATAAAATAAAATACCTAAAGATAATGAGATATAGGATATTTTAGTAGGCATATTATATTATCAAAGCTCACGTTTTTTTATTAATTTACGAAACAAAAAACTAAAAGTGTAAGCTGTTAGTGGTATTAGCCACACACCATAGATTATGTAGGATACTATAAAAATAGCTTCAAACTCACCGTAACTACTGAGTTTTCTATAAAATTTAACACTGGGAATGTAATTTGTATAGAGCCATGTCATGACAGATAGTAAATATGGCAGCAGTAAAAATGTAATATGTTTATTAATTGTTTTATGGAAGAACAAAAGAATGGACATGAAAATTACTAAGCCAATAAATACAAACATTAACATTTCTAAGTTCTGATGGATTAAGGCAAAATTATCAACTTGTCGAAAAAACGTAAAAAAAACTTGTTTTACCATTGTTAGGTAGAAAACAAGAATGCCTAAGCAAAACGCTATATAGTTATTAGAGCCATTAATTAAGTTAAATTTAGTTTTCATTACATTGTTTTATGAGTTTACGGAAAGAAAAATCCGCAGGGTATGCAATCAATGGGATTAACCAAACACCATGCATTATATATTGAGTAATAAATAGCGCTCCCCAAACACCCGTTGTTGTTCCTAGTTTCTTTCCCAAATCAGGATCAGGTAGAATGTTGATGTAATACCAAGAGATGATTGATAGAAAATAGGGCAGAATAATAAATATAAAATGCTTATTCGGAAATTTTCTTATACAAAGCATAATGAGCAAGACAATTAAGGTAATACATAGCATATCCGTGAGTAAGCTTAAATGATCATCATATTGCCAAAATCGTCCTGGTTTAGGGAATATTTTAAAAAAAATACCTTTAACGGATTCAAGATAGAAAAAGATAATGCCTAGACAGTAAGCAATGTAGGATGCGATATTTCTCTTTTTAATAAGCGCCATTTAGCTTCCACCATTCTCGGCTTGGAAAATATAGATCCATCAATTCACTTTTGAAAGTACTTGGCCATCTCATGTATGCAACAGTTGGTAGCTTACTGAATATCCCTCCACTTGCCCTCAAAGCTTCAGATATTTTTGCAGCACAGAAACCAGGAAAAACACCTCCCATCTCATCTATGATTTGTATTAAATGGTCGGCTTGTTTTTTCGGTATAGTAAATTGAACTATAGAGACATTTGGCCCACTTGCAAGGTGATAGAATAAATAATCATTCCACTCCCACATTGGATAAGGAAATTGGTCATTCGATCCCCTATGAGTTGGTGCGCCATCTTCACAGCGTCGATTATAGCAGCCTGTATATGAGCCTCCTGGATCATAAAGTATGGCGTCTTCTCCATCACCAATAATAAGCCCGACATGTCCTTCCCAGTCTATAGCTATCATCACATAGATATTAATTGGATCTTTTATAAATGCTTCGTTGATAGGTGAATTTGAGGTGATTACTGGTACATTGTGAGTATTATTAAAAACATTATTAACAGTTGATGATGGCTTAGGTGTTGTTATTAACTGCTTTTGTTCAATTTCAACGAAAGATCTTGCTTGGGCTGGCTCATCATCTTTACTGTAGCAATCAGTGATGGAGTTTATTAGCCTTGCTTTGCATGGGCAGGAGCTAAAGCTATCTAGTGTTCCAGCCATCATTCTACCATTACCCCATACATTGCTAACGCCACCAAGTATGCTGTATGTTCCTGAGTGCTTTCCACAGGTGACTAGATCGCCCTGACGTGCAGCGGATCTTCCATGAAATATAAAGGTATTGTCACCGGTTAAAATTTGACCGCCACATGTTGTTTTATCGCCAACTCGTAAAAAATAGCCTATAGCCATGTTTATCACCATTCCTTTGGTTAACTTAAGTGAAATGAGATTGTTGATTATCAATAGGCAATTAACAAGCTATTTTTTATTATTCGGAATAAATACACTCAAAATGTTGTTAGGATTTTTTCTACCGCAGGAATATCGGCGGATGCCCAATCTACTTTTCTTAATTCTTCTTTAGAAAGCCAAATAAAATCAATGTGTTCTGTAAGATTTATCGTTCTATTTGGTAATTCAATGACAAAGCAATGCATTGTAATATCAAAGTCAGAGTAGCTATGTTCGATAGTTAATAAAAACTTTGGGTCGGTAATTGTAATTTTTAACTCTTCATTTAGTTCTCTGGTAATTGCTTCAACAAGTGTTTCACCTACTTCTACTTTGCCGCCAGGGAACTCCCATTTATGGCTAATATAATCTAGCTTCGAGAAGCCCCTTTGCACGGCTAGAAACTTATCTTTATTTTTCAGCACAGCAGCGACGACTTCAATATGCTTCCTGATCATTGGTTGTTCGCTTCTAATAATTCTTTATTTCGGTTTTTTAGAGTCTCAATATCTTCGTCATTATTAACGATATGCATTTTCTTGTGGCAGTTAGGGCATAGGGCTACGGTATTTTCACATGTATCATCACCACCTTTGGAAAGCCAAACGATATGATGTGTTTCCAGATAAGGCTCGCCTTTAGTATTTTTAAACGGAGCGGGTTGAAGACAAAGTTGACATTGTCCTTTCGCTAATCTTTTAGCCAACTCAGCGATCCAAATATTTCTCTCATAATTTGTCGATTGTTGCTGATAACAAGTCGCTACTTTTCCACTTCCAGCTGCTAATTTTTGCAGTTCCTCGATAGGTAATTTTTTTGCTTTACGAGTTCTAATATTATCTATGTTATCTCGATCTTTTTGCTGAATTTGCCGTTCGCCTGAAATTAATGTCAATGGGAAGATATACACTTTTCTAAGCTTTCCTTGCTCATCAGGTTGTGTTTCTTGATACGGAGCGCCGTCAAGAATAACCTCACCCATATAGGTGTACTCTTGGTCTTTAAATACCTCAAATAGGTGAATGGAAACTCCGTTATTTCCTGATTCAGCCAAGGTTTTATTTTGTTGGAAGCTTAGGCTTTGATCACCTTTAGTACCCATGCCGGTATAATGAAGCACATTGTTGGACCATCGGTCATCGTAGATAGATTTGATGTGATTTGAGATAATAATTAAAGTATTTGTTTTGTGGGCACGACGCATACCACCTTGGGGGCTACATCCAAATATTTCACAGAGCTCTGCGTTGTTAAGTTTTGCGCCTATTTTTAGATCATTATATTTATACACAATATTTTTTACTCCCTTCTTAGCATATTCAGAATTAACAAATCTTGAATAATTACTCGCTCAATTAACTTTTATACTTTACAGGTGATAGTTGAGCATTGGAATAATGTGTATGTTTAATTTTGCAGAATATCTTAACGCCTTTGGGTATATGTATGCGTGGTTTTTGATATCTGATAATAGTTATATTGATTCCCGAGATTTACGTTTTATTTAATTTTTATGAAAAATCGTGATTCAACCTCTTCGATTGGGAATATGAAAAGCTTTTTTTCTTTAAAATTTATTGTAACTGCATTATCCGGTTTAAATTAAGGCGAATACTCTATTTATAAATAGAGGTCCTAGCACATAGTCCCTTGATTGAAAGCGTGTGGGTTGAAATATAACCGATCTGTACTTTTCCCTTCTAAAATTGATGCAAAACAAGTTAATAAGCTTCAACCATATTCATTAAGCGCTATCATAGGAAAATCTGTGAAGTATTAAAATATCGGGCTAAAACGACTCTCCCAAGCTCGTTATTGATTCTTCTGACTTAAAATAACTATTGAGAAATACCTATGCAGCTTATTACGTTACCACAGGGGCTAGTTCATGATTAGTGGCTTATTTATTGGTCTACTTTTTGGTGCGCTACTCCAGTCAGGACAATTTTGCTTTGTTTCTGGCTTCAGAAATATTGTTTATCAGAAAAATACGCGTTTTCTTACGGCACTATTGATTGCTATCTCTATTCAAGCGATTGGCTTTTTTGCTTTACAATCAATGGGATTGATAACGATTCCAGAAGGCACATTACCTGTAACTGCCACAATTATCGGTGGCTTTTTATTTGGTGTAGGCATGGTATTAGCAGGTTGCTGCGGCAGCGGGGCTTGGTTCCGCTCTGGTGAAGGGTTAACAGGAACATGGCTCGCATTATTTGCGTTTATTGTCACGATGGCATCCGCTTGGAAAGGAAGTTTAAAGCATTGGATTGACCCGTTATTAACCCACCCAGCACAGATTGATACCATCGATAAAACATTGAACATCTCTCCGTGGTATCTGGTTGCGATATTAATTATCGTCACGATTGGCTTACTGATTTATCAGCATCGCCACCCGCGCTATTCACCTCCGCCATTAGGAAAATATAAGCAATTGCCCCTTAACTTAACAGCGGTATTTATTGGGATCCTCGGGATTATTGCTTGGTATTTGAGTGCGGAAAGTGGACGTAATTTTGGTTTTGGGATCTCAGTGCCTTCTGCGAATGTGGTTCAATATCTTGTCACTGGTCAGCAGCGTTACCTTAATTGGGGAACCTTATTTGTGATTGGTATTTTGGCAGGCTCCATGATCAGCGCCAAGCTCCGAGGTGAGTTTGCATTAACATTGCCCCCTGACGGGAAAACGGTTGTAAAACGCCTAATGGGTGGAGTTGTGATGGGAATAGGGGCAACACTAGCGGGAGGATGCACCGTCACTAACTCACTGGTGGCAACCGCCTATTTCTCTTGGCAGGGGTGGATCTCAACATTTATGGTGATGGCCGGTGTTTGGCTCACAAGTTATTTCATCAGACCGACACAGTGCAGAATATAGGAAAAAAAATGAAGGCAAAATTAGCCATTTTATTATTATCGGTTTGGTTGTCGGGCTGTGATCAGACCGTAGTAAAAGATATTAGTATTGATGAGTTATCGAAGAATCTAAATAATCCAGATTATCTTATTATCGATACCCGACCAGATAGCCTATTTTTTGGTTTTAAAGATAAAGACGCTGCGCGTGGTGGTCATATACAAGGCGCTATGCAATTTACGACGGGCTGGCTGGACTTTATTGATGAAGATAAGTTTACTCACTTCGTGGAAGAAAAAGGAATTACCAAAGAAAAAACACTGGTTTTCTATGATAGCAATCTCGATGATTTAGAACGCGTCACCGCAGAATTTGCAGCTAAAGGTTATAAGGTACTCGCATTTAAAGAGTTCATTAAATATGCCAATGCAGATTATCCGATGGATAAATATCCCAATTATTGGATGAGTGTTTCGCCAAGCTGGGTCAATGCGGCGCTGAAGGGCGAAAAACCAGAAAGCTATACCAGTGACCAAAAGCCTGTCATTTTTGAGGTCTCTTGGGGGGATGCGGAGCAGTCAAAATCATATTCTACTCATATTAAAGGTGCCTACCATTTTAATACTGACTGGATTGAAAATGGGCCAGTATGGAACCTATCCGAACCGAATGTGATTGAACATAACTTATTGAAAAATGGCATTCATAAGGATACGCCAGTGGTGGTTTATTCTGAAAACCAGATGGCCGCATTACGCGTATTATGGGCATTAAAATGGGCGGGTGTGGAAGATGTTCGCTTTCTTAATGGCGGTTTAAATGTCTGGGTTGATGCGGAATTACCAACAGAAACCGTGATGAATATACCTGTACCGATTACAGATTTTGGGACATCTATTCCAGCAAATCCTCAGGTCAACATTTCTATGCCTGCGGAAGCGATACAAGCACAACAAGCGGGATTAAAGCTAATCAGTAACCGTACTTGGGATGAATATACTGGGAAAATTACGGGGTATGATTATATTCCACGTAAAGGCGAGCCTGCTGGGGCTATCTGGGGATTCGGCGGTAAAAACGCGAACGATATGTCTGACTATTATGATCCTGACGGCACGTTACGTAACCCAGAAGAGATATTTGCCCTTTGGAAAACGCAAGGCATTGAGCCATCAGACCACGTTGCTTTTTATTGTGGCACAGGGTGGAGAGCCAGTGTTTCATGGTTTATGACTCAAATGGCGGGATGGGAGAATAGCCAGATCTATGATGGTGGCTGGAATGCGTGGCAAATGGATCCTGAATTACCTGTGCTCAATAATGCGCAGAGTAAAATCACCAAGCCAAGCGCATTGAATGACTTTGGCGAAATCGTGAAAAAACCGGGACAATCTTGTAAAAGCTAATCAGGTCTCTGGTTACACACAAATGAAAGCGGCTTGCATTCACACAGATACAAGCCGCCTTTTTATATGCTACAAATACGAAATTAAACTAGTATATATATTTAATACCAAACACCGCTTGAGTATCACTATAACCGGAATCGCCGAGTTGCTGAGAAACGTTCCCCCACAGGTTCAAGTTCGAGTTAATCTGGCCTTCAATACCGATTTTCACTTCCCCAATATTACGGGTGCCGGCAACATTAAACTGCTCGCCATTCATCTTCACGCCATACTGTTTGCTGTTATAAATCCAGTTGGTTTCGACAAAAGGCTCAAAGTTGCGACCTTTACCTTCATCAATGGCATTGTGGCCATGTAGGTAAGCCCGTAATCCCAGGCGCGTACGGATATTATTTTCTCCGCTGCTACTGACGAGGGTGCCATTAACTTCGGTATGGTCATTCGCTTTCACACCTTGCCACGTCACTTGCGCTTTAGGTTGCAGATAGAAAGTGTTGACCATCTCATTGGTGGTGTATTCCCCCATTTTGAAGGTATAACCGGACTCTACAGAAGCCGTCATGCCTCGGGATTTATATTTTTCGGTGGCAAGCTGATGACCATTAACCTCATGATCAAACCAGTTATACTGCGCCCAAGTATCGACATACAACCCAGATTTATCGGCTTCATTCGCATACCAAGTACCGTAAAGCCCTACGCTGTAACCACTTGTATTACCTTTGGAATCATAGCCATTACGGTGATTTTTGGTTTTGCTGTTCTGGTGAGCGTATCCCGCCATCACACCCACATGGTAACGATTAAGCCCATCGGTTGACCAATCGGCAACATCACCACCCAATTGGATAACGTAACGGTTATCCCGTGTATTTAGCGATCCTTGCGCCACTTGGGAACGGTTAAAGCCACCTACATTGCGTAGCCACATCGAGGTCACTTTGGTTTCGCCCGTTAACGCATCTGTATACTGAGTCTCCCCCAAGCGGTCATGAAGTCGCAGATCAAACAGAGTATTGGCAGCTTGCATATTACTGATGTAAGTCCCCACTTCTGGTCGAGGTGGCGGTTTAACAGGGTCGATAGGTTTAACGGGGTCAACGGGGTCAACGGGGTCAACGGGGTCAACGGGGTCAACGGGGTCAACGGGGTCAACAGGGTCAACAGGGTCGACAGGGTCAACGGGGTCAACGGGGTCAACGGGGTCAACGGGGTCAACGGGGTCAACAGGGTCAACAGGGTCGACAGGGTCAACGGGGTCAACGGGGTCAACGGGGTCAACGGGGTCAACGGGGTCAACGGGGTCAACAGGGTCGACAGGGTCAACAGGGTCAACGGGGTCGACAGGGTCAACGGGGTCAACGGGGTCAACAGGGTCAACAGGGTCAACGGGGTCAACGGGGTCAACGGGGTCAACGGGGTCAACAGGGTCAACAGGGTCAACGGGGTCAACAGGGTCAACAGGGTCAACAGGGTCAACAGGGTCAACAGGGTCGACAGGGTCAACAGGGTCGACAGGGTCGACAGGGTCAACAGGGTCAACAGGGTCAACAGGGTCGACAGGGTCAACAGGGTCTACCGGCGGCTCCACATACAAACTGGTCAAATACCAGTTTTTATAATTCGTACCTGGAACATAGCCACCTCGCAGTAGCGTGTAATCATAAGCGCCCGCAACAATACGCCCGCTTTGCTTAAACTCCCCAAGGGAGCGACCAGCTACGGTAATCAGCTCAATGCCTTTTTCCGTTTGTGCACCTTTCCCATGGATATTATTCACATAAACCGTGGTATTGCCGGAGCTATCGCCATTAATGATTAATTTATCTGTTTTTGAATCATCGCCACCCAGTTCAGTATTGAAATAGAGAGAACCATTATCAGCTTTATAACCATTAAGAATATTCAAATGCGTTTGTGTTTGGTTGTCCCTTGAAAGCTTAACGACTCCTCGGTTATCCAGTGATGAAATTGTTTGGCCAAATCCATTGAGGTCAAACTGGCTGAAGTTTTTAACATCGACACGGCTTCCAAAGGCGTTTTGATTACCTGCTTTTAACGCGCCATTGTTGATAACCACAATGCCACTATGCAGGTTGTTATCTCCTGCAAACGTAATAGTGTTGGTATTGTTTTTTACCACATTGATGGTATTAATCAGATTCGGGGCAAAATCATTATCATTTTGATAATTGAATACTAACCCCGCCTGCATAGGACGTATATCGTCATTAAACCGGTAGTTATTTTTGCCTGTGAAGCCTTCGATACTCTCGGTATTTAATTCACCTGCTAAACCACCATCACCATGATAAATAACGGCATTAAAGTAATTACTGTCTTTGTTTAAGTTGATTTTGTGGGTGGTGACATTCCCGCCAGCCAGCAGGTTCAGAGTACTTTTTCCTAAAATATTTGGGAGAAGCTTTGTTTTGCCGAGGGTTATCTCTTCGGCAGAGACCAAGCCACCGTCTGCAATGGTGATTTCATGGTTGACGTTATCCCCTAAGATGAGGTGGTTTTGAGCGGTGATTTTTGATTGCTCACCAGTCACGATTACGGTTGGATGCGGCGTGTTGATGTCGTAAGGGTCAACCGTTGCGGACTCTCCTGTACCCAAAGTGATATTTTTAGCGTTTATTTCAGCGCCATCTTCGACAGTTAATAAGCTGCGTAAATTTCCTCCGGTGGTAAAATCTTCAGCCACATCAATGGAGGAGCCTTGACCTGAAATTAATAAGGAGACAGGGGAATTAGCACTCCACATTTTATGTACACCGGCATGAAAGTTTTTCGCTTTAATTTTACCGCCAGACAAAATATTCAGTTCACTGGGTGTATCAGGATCGGCATTTCCAAAGTTTTTGGCAAAGTAAACGTCTTCTTTAACGTTTAATAATCCGTTATTTTTGATATTTAAAACGGTTTTTAGGGATGCTTCGTCATAATTTGCTCTCATATCATGCATGACGACATTTTCAGCTTCAATAACACCGTCATTATCAATATTGATTGTAACAACGCCAATTGGGAATCGATTACTATCAAATGAGGAGGCTGTTAAGTCTTGATTAACCTTTAAGATGGAACCTTTGCCATCGACATTTAAGGTATATTGCGCTTCTTCGTCTAGATTGGTGCCCCGATAATTACCCATAGAAAATTTATCGGTATAAACTTGAGCACCATTAATAATATCAATACCTGACTTTGAGGGGGTTTTTGTGTATCGGTTATGAACGCTGATAACACCAAGATTCAAGGTATTTTTGTTATTCCAGATAGAATCGCTACCAGAAACCGTCACACTTCCTGACTCCCCGAAATAATCAGTGATCACTGTGTTATTGGTTTCTAGTGTTCCAGATTTAATAAGAACTTTCCCATTTCTTATATATAAATTATCAAGATCTAAAATTTCATTTTTATCATCTAACTCTTTGACTTCACCATTTGTAATGGTGGCAGCATGACCTGTTGAAGCCATGATAAGTAAAAGAAGATAATTTACGGGGTAGTAGCGTTTTTTATTTTTCATGTGAAACCATCCTTGACGTTTAATTTTTATAAATTAAATCAAGTTATTAGCAATGTAATGATGCCCAGCGAGCTGTTAGGCTACTGATGCAGTTACGGGAATATTTAAATTATTTTTAAGCTCTTATAATTAAATTAATGAGCATTGAATTTATTGGTGAATTTTTTAGCCTTTAATAAAGTTGTCTAAATTGGACTGATTAAGTGAGAAAGTTAATGACAATGTTATCGTTTGGAACTGTATGTCTAATTTATAATTCGAATAACTATAATAGGTATAAAGAATACTTATTTTGTATTAGAACTATAATTTCGAGAACTATAATCAAGCTAGTTATTATTTTCCAAGTGTTTTATTCAAGGATTAACACTCGTGATCCTTTTATCTAAATTAATAAAATAAATGGTTTTTAATTTTGAAAGTGGAATTAAAACGGTTTTTAATCCTAATGTTAAGAGTGAGAATGATTCTTTGTCATTGATTTGCATTAAGATAATTCTTAATTAAGATTTGTTTTATCTACGTGATTTTTTAATTAAGTAATTTGTTTTCATCTGTTCTGGTATTACCAGTTTTATTTTTTAAAAATAATGAGGGATATATTTTTTATTTTTTTAATGGGTTTTTTGATAGATTTAAATATTAATGAATTGATATGAAAAATAATTTCTTGGCTATATTTTTTATATGAAAAATAAATTCTTTTATGGCTTAAAAAATATCTAATCGTTCCCAAATACTTTTCGCCATTGCATCGGGCTAACTCCAAATTTATCTTTAAATACTTGTCTAAATGTCACGGAGGATTGAAAACCCGCTAATTCAGCCACGCGTTCAATAGAGAAGGCTGAGCTTTCCAGAAGTTCTTGGCTGCGATTCAAGCGTGCAACGGTTAACCATTCGCCGATGCTAATGCCTGTCGCTTTTTGAAAATGACGAGTGAGGGTACGACGGCTCATGGACATTTTACTGGCGAGCTCATCAATAGAGTGGGGGAGTTGTAGGTGATTTAGCAGGTAATCGAGAAGCTGATTAATGCGTTGGTCACTGGTGTTACGGGGAATAAGCTGTTCAATATATTGTGTTTGACCACCATCTCGATGGGGTGGTGTTACCATTCTGCGCGCCATTTCATTGGCTATCTTGGCACCAAAACGTTGTCGGACAATATGCAAACAACAGTCTAGGGCGGCGGCGGTTCCTGCGGACGTTATTACGCCATCATCTTCGGTATACAGCACATTGACATCTAATTTGGCCTTTGGAAATAACTGCTGAAATTCTTGTTCAAATTTCCAATGGGTGGCGGCTTTATGACCATCGAGTACACCAGCATAGGCGAGCACAAAAGCGCCCAGGCATAAACCTACCAATAAGGCGCCATTTTGTTTTGCCTCATTAATTGCAGTAAGTAAGGGCTCACTAGGGCGCTCATGGATCTTCTCCCAAAATGGGATCACCACAATATCTGCGGTTTTGAGGGCTTCGAAGCTGTATTCTGCATTGACCGCAGTTCCCTCTTTTGACCAGACTAACCCCGTTGTTTCAGCACATATTTTTCGTGAAAACAGGGGGATGTCTGTCATCATATTGCCAAAGAAAATCAAAGGAACCGACAAATGGAAGGTGCTAAACCCTTCTGTGACCACAATTGCAACGGTGGTTGTTTTCATTGAACGTTCCTTTATGGCAGTAAGTTATGGGAAACAACGGTAGTAGTAATTCTATATAGAGACAGTTTCACCGTCTTTCGGGGCAAAAACCGCGTCAGCCAAACCGTTTACAGCGGCATAATCGAGCAACTGTTGCCGAGTGACTAAGCAGTGATTAATGGCTTCCATATGGGTACCAATAATCTTTGCATTTGGTCTTATCTGCCGTACTTTCAGCATATCTTCTTGCCCAAAAATAATCGAGCCGTATCCCAAGATATGCGCCCAACCAGTGTTCATGATCACCACATCGGGCGCATGAGCCGCTAAGTTATGTTCAATAGCGGAAAACCAAATGGAATCCCCCATTAAATACAGCACTTGTTCCGAAGGATGTTTAAATATCACACCGGAAGCATCTCCCAATCGTTCACTTAAAACGGGGTTTTCATAAGCAAGGTCAGAACCATGTTGGCATTGGGTTTTAATTAAATGGATCCCTGCAAACTCAGTGGACTCAGACAAAATGCAGAGATTAGTGAATCCTTGGGAAGATAATAGCTGTTTATCGTGCTCATTCTGAACAAAGATGAGTTTATCTTTCGGAATAGCTTTTACAGCGGCCTCATCCCAATGGTCTAAATGGGTGTGCGTAACAATAATCGCATCGACATCCAATAGGCTATTAATGTTGCAAGGTAGGTCAACCATAGGAATACGAATGTGCGCGTTGGCTGTCCCTTCAAATCCGGGATAGCTTCCCTTTTCCCCTAACATGGGGTCGATAAGAAATCTTTTGCCCGCATAGTCGATGATTTGTGTAGCATTGCGAATTTGGGTAATTTTCATAAAAACCGCCTTATTAAGTGAGTTGATAAGCGCGTGGCTCAATAAGGCGATTATGATGTTTTTGGGCAAAATCACCGCAACCATTAGGACAATTAGCGATGAGATTGGGTCAGGTTAGTTAAGTATTTAAATGATCTAAAAAAAGATTCTTACTTTTCTGCCCGCGGTGACAATGAGGGGGAATAGGCCTCATGAGGCCCTTTAAATTGATAAATTCGGCCATTTTCGTTTATTTTTGCAGTTTCATTTAGTGCATCTCTTTCGGTATATCCGTATACCTCAGTTAAAGTGGAAAAAATATGGTAAAACTCATTTCTCATATCAGTCACAAAAATACCAGGGTCGTCAGAACCCAAAGAAACCAGCATTTTCCTATCCCCTTCAATAATGCGTTCTGGAACTTGTATCCAGCGGAAAACATGGTGTTCTTTCATCGAACTATAAAGGCTAATACGCACATTACTGGTCGGTAGGGTCTCAATGATGATTTGTTTCTTAGCCACAATACCTTGCACAAATTGTTGCGCCTTAAGTAACATTTCATAGGTAACCGCATCGAGGTCGAATTCTTTTTTTTTCTCATACTGTTCAATAATTTTTCTATTGAACCAGCGCTTTTCTAAAATAGATAATACTCTGTCATCAATACCTTTGAGTAAATTGTATTCTTCATTTTTAGACCCCAAATGGAGCTTGTTGGGATCTTGTAATTTATCTTGGACTATTGTTGGTGAAAGGCCTCTGTAATTAAAAAACAGCTGTAAATTATCTAGTTCAATATTTTCATTGAATATTAAGTACGATAACTGATTGATTTGCGATTCTAAATGGGAAAGTGAAAAACTCACTGATGGGTCATTTAAAGAAATATGACGAAGGAAAAGTAAGTTTTCTAGCCAACTACCTTGTGTTAGGAATAAGCTATCGGGCATCTGGTTTATCCAGAATTTAGGGGAAATACCGATAGCCGTTGCGTGTCCTAAGCGATCTCCATTTTTGAGATCCAAAAATGTTATGGCCTCATAAACAGCACGAATACCATTTAACAGATGTTCGAAATCTTCCCCTACATGGTAGGTAAAATGGCGAATATCGTTACGTCGACAATAGCGATATAATTCTGCAAATACTTCCGGAGGTGCTTCTAGCTCATTGGCTGCAGCGTCAATTCCAGTAATAATATTTCTTAGTTTAGGATTATTATTTAATAATTCGAACAGTAAAAATGCATTTTCCATGACCACTTTTCTAACATTATAGTGGTGTGGTCCTTCGTTTCTTTTCCATGGTAATTTGATGAAATGAGCCACCAGTTTGAAGTTTGGCCTTTTATATTGAAGCACTTCTTCAGCAAGTCGGTTTAAGTCGCAATTATTATTGATTGGACTTTTACCTTGGGCATAAGATAAAAATCCCCGAAGTATAGCACTGATGAGGTGTTCATTTTTTTCTGATTTGTTTTTAGGTGCAAACCGCCCTTCCAGTGTTGCTAAATCTGGGCGCCCATTTGATTTGGCACCATGTAACTGATGGAATCTGGCCTCGTAATCTTTTTCGTATGTTTCACGTATTCCGGCATCGGCAAATTTTTGAAATTGATCAAATCCATACTGGTCATTGCGTTGGACTAATATGTGTTGAAAATTATTTAAGCATAAAAGATAGAGTAAATAGCAAATATCAAAAGCATCAGAAGGTTTTTCTTTTAACTTGGCCAAAACAGAAATATGAAAGTCAATTTCTGTGATGTGAGCCCAATGATTATCTTGATGAAAAAAATCACTGTCTAATGAAAAAGAAACGGCACCTTCATTAAAATTAGTATTCTCATTTTTGAGTATGTGATAAACAGAATCTTTATATGAATCAATATTACTGTGTGATTTCACCCATACCAGTAGCAACTGACGTAGCCTTCGAGCAATTTTGAGTAACCGTTCATAATCTTTAGGGTGATTTAAAACATTGTTAACAGCGTAAAGTAATTGAACTCTAGGTTTTTTATATTCAGACTCTAAGTCTTGAAGAATGACGTTTGGGTGGCATAACGAAAAATGCCACATAGATTCCAAGGGAGTGGTTCCGTTCAAATGCATATGGCTTTCATTTAAGCCATGTTGCTCAATATAATCTTCAACCAAAGGATGGGTAGGGGAAATAAGTGTTCGAAAACCAAATAGGCCTTTGAGTTTAAGGTGACGAGCCGCGGGGATATCAATTTCCTCTTTATTAAATAAATTAAATCCTTCCATTTTTGCAGCGATGACGGGTAAGCCAGATTGGTTCGCGAGCCAATTTTGCCATTCAGAAAAACGATCAAGCCGTATCGCCAAGTATCGAGGATCTGTGACGAAGTGATAACGCGCAACTTGGTTAAGCAATGCTCGGCTAAGAGATTTCTCTTCCTCTTTTCTGCTCCAAAGGTTTTCCCAATGCTGATGAAACACTTGGTCGATATGCAGCGAGTTACTTTTATGCCAACTGGCATAAGCAATTTGCTTTATATGTTGAGTATGCTCTTTGAGCAATGACCTACCACGCATAAGATCAGGTAGTATGCTACAAAGCATTTTGTAAAGTTCTGGCTCTGAAAGTAAATGAGTATTAATGAACATATTTTCCCCTATCTTATTTTTTTCTAAAGCAGCCCATGATAGGGAGTTTAGATATCTGTAACTTTAAGGGGTTAAGTTTATTAGTTATGGATGTAAATTCGCTTTTTAAAATAGCTATAGGTTTGGCTAAGTTCTCATTATGTTTTGTATTTTCTATTTCTTGCTTGAAAACGCTTTCTAAAATATCTGACAGGAATACAAAACTATTTCTTTCTGATGGTACATCTATAAACGGCCATAGTAGTGGGCATGTGATAAGTTTAAATGTTAATGGTAAATCATCGATGAAACTAATATTCTCATTTAATATTTCATTAATGTTATTAATTAGATGTATTGATGACTTATTAGTATTTCTTGCTTTGGATAGAATGTTATTATTACTCTTTTTAATTGCTTTGCTATGTCGATACTCCTCAATTAGAGTAGAGTTTATTAGTCCAATAATAAATCTTGAGAATAACTCACTTATCAGAATATCACTATATAACACATCATTCCTTTCTGTTTGATACATTCGTCTTTCTGATGTTTTTTCTGATATTTGCCTAAGTGTATAATTAAGTCTTACCCATATTTTCCCTATGAGAATAGAAGAGGGTTTGAAATCAACTGTTATTTCCTTCCAAGCATCTATTAAATTTTCTAGTTTTTCAGCATGATTACTGGAAGAAAATTTGGCATCATCTAAATCACTGGTGTTATTACTATCTAAGTCTATATCATCAATAAATTCCTTACTACCAGTTGTTTTCCCTGAAAGAAATTCAGGGTAACTATATGTTTGAATCAGCGTCAAATTTTCAACATTAATATGTTCATTATCATTAAGTATTTCAGATAGGGATGCTAATAATCCATGTACAGAAATATAGTCACGGCTTTCAGTCGTTGTTGCAGCAGAGTGGGATGAAATGAGAATTGTTTTCGCAGCTAGATAATCTACAAAATCCCAAGTAGTATCATTATGTGTGTTAGATAAAGATTCTAATGAATAATATTTTTTCTCTGATTTATCGCTTGTGGAGTCAATTATATTGAGGCTTTCAATTAAATATAAAAACTCATTTTCATTAAAAGATGGTAGTTTTCTTTTAGGAACTCTAATTACACCAGCTATAATAGCTTTGCTTCGTAATACATCATATTGGTCTAATATTATTGGGCTGAAATGCGCAGCTAAACTAGTGATTTTTTCATTTCTGTTAAGTCCAATATAATCTAGGTAGTCATGGAAATCATTTTTTTCTTTTAAGTTTCCTGCAACGTAAGTAAGATAGATACTAGAAACTGCTCCTCCAGCTAGCATGAATTTTATAGCATTACTTATATTTGAATTACCATTATCTTTAGTTTCAAACATACTTGAAATTGTTGATGATATGTATAATTTAGCTGCGTTGTAACTAGATAGTTCGTAATTACTATCAGGTCTTGAATAATAGCCAGTTTCCAAATCACCATGGCGATAAAGTAAATTTACCAGTTCAAAGCAAATAGAATTAATATGCGACATGGATTGTGCGATGTTATCTAATTGTATTTTTTCTTTAACTAAAGAGCCTATGAAACTATGGTAAAGTATTTTCTTAAATTTCTGTGGGTAATTATGATAGTTATCGTTTTCGGATTTAGTTTCGTCAATCATTGTTTTAATTAATTGAACTGTTGTTCTAACTGGTTGATTAATTAAAAAATCAATGTGAGAACTTAAATCAGAGCTATTAATGTACAACGAATTTGACAATATTTTCTCAAGTAATTCTTTTATTCTACTATGAACTATTTCATTGTTAATATTACTTCTATATTTTATTAAAACTTCATTTTTTCTAATTATTTCATCTAGTTTTTTTAAGTTTATTCGTTGTTCAATGGGTAAAACTTTCAATAAGTACTGTTGTTCTAAGTGGCTCACTAATGTGAGATCATCAATTGAATTTTTATCGGCTGAAACTTCTACAATTTTATTATTTCGAATTATATGACTATATAGCTTTAAATCACCTGAAAGTAAGATAACTAGCTTTGGATGAGTTAAGTAACAACGTATCACCTCTAGAATTTCATTTGCTTTATTAGTTTTTGTATCTACATCATCGATAGCAATGATAAATAAATCACAACTAAGAATTGATGAAATAGTGTCAATAAATTGATGAAAGTGTCGTTCGAGGGATTGCCCACTAGAAGATTTACTGAGGGCTTTATTCAAAAACCAAGCTGCGTCATATTGATGTACTTGACTATTAGATGATAGTAGCTTTAGTCCTTCAGCCATTTCTTCAAGACTTATTCTAAACTTCAGGTGCTTATCTTCATCTTTGCAGCAGGTTAGAGAGTCATTAATTAACAGAGATAGTTTAGCAACAATATCGATTAGAACATGTTGATTAGTTTCGAATAATGTTGGATCAATCAAGGGAAGCGGTATGAATTTTTTATTAGTATTTTTGAATTTATATTCATCTAATATTGAACGAAGAAAGGTTGTTTTCCCACCTCCTCTTTCTCCGTGAATAAAAATTGTATTATTACCTCTCATTAGGTCAAATAAATTTTTATTTGGATCTCTATTTTTATATTCATTGGCTAACGATTGAAATGAATTAAGTATTTTTTTGACTTGTTCCAAACTATCAATTTGTAAATTTTGAGAGCTATCAATGTGTTGATCATTTAATGCTGAAGAAAGATCTAAAATAATTTCACTATTATTACTGCTCATTTTTTATTCCATTAATAAATATTAGTTTTCTTTATTTTACGCTAACACTTATTAAAATAAATATGAATAGTATAATAAAAATCTGAGTAATATTATATTGTTAGACTTATCTCACAATAATTATTTAAATCTGTTATTTTCGATTTTTCAGTGATTAACTTTAAGAACTGAATGTTAATAATTTTATTTGGATTTATATTCTGATTTATTACAGAATTAAGCAAGAATAGATGTTAGTTTTAAGTGTCAATATTTCAATTATGAATTATCACTTAGTGTTGCAAATTATTCTTTCAATCACCCCCCTTCGTCATTACTGTCGAACTCTCACCCCGAAAACCATAACTAACTGATAAACAACACTATTATTTCTGGCACAAAAAATGCTTAGGTGTCTGCAACAAACTTAAGATCCGACTGATTTTATTGGAGGGGAAAGCGAATGAATCGCTTTGTAATTGCAGACCCACAACTGTGTATCGGATGTAACACTTGCATGGCGGCGTGCTCAGAAACGCATAAAGCCCAAGGATTACAAACACATCCGCGACTAAAGGTGGTCAAAGTTGGCGAGCTAACCGCACCGATGCTCTGTCGTCAATGTGACGATGCCCCGTGTGCGCGTGTGTGTCCGGTCAATGCCATCACCCACGAAAATGACATGATTGTGCTAAATGAAAGCCTGTGCATTGGCTGCAAACTGTGTGGTTTGGTGTGCCCATTTGGGGCAATCATACCGTCAGGCAGCAAACCAGTAGATACACCTGATTTCTTTGAACAATATGTCCCAAAAGAGATGCTATTAGATGTGCCAGATAGCCTCCCAACCATGAACCCTTTCCTTGCGTGGAACGCAGGGATCCGCAATGTCGCCGTGAAATGTGACCTGTGTGATTTCAGTGACGAAGGGCCAGCTTGTGTCAAAGTCTGCCCAACCGATGCCCTCCATCTGGTGGAAGAACACCAACTCGAAAACGAAAGTGCCAAACGCCGCAGCGCATCTGTCGATGCCATGCCGCCAGAGTTCGACATTTTTGTTGCTGATCGGGAGAACCCATAATGACACCTCTTCAGTTACTTTTATGGTCGGTGATTTTCTACGCGGTAGGTGGCTTTGTTTCGTTGCTCTTTAAACGCCAAGAAAAGCTCGCCATTTATGTCGCGGGAATTGCTGCCATGATCGGCGGCGTGCTGGGCTTATGCAGCTCAATTCCGGTGCTAATGAGCGGGGAAGTGCTTACTTACCTGTCCCAAGGTCCATTCCCGTTCGCCAATTTTGTCGTGAGGCTCGATAGCCTCGCCGCCTTTATGGTGATGGTGATTTCGCTGCTGGTGACCGTCAGCGCCTTATACTCCTTAAACTATGTTCAGGAATATTGCGGTCGCGGCGCGTGGAGCATGGGGTTCTTCCTGAACCTGTTTATCGCTTCGATGGTGGCCTTGGTGGTGATGGACAACGCCTTTTACTTCATCATCCTGTTTGAAATGATGTCACTGGCTTCCTGGTTCTTAGTGATTGCCGACCAAGATGACAAATCCATCCGCGCGGGTCTGCTGTACTTCTTTATTGCCCACGCCGGTTCGATTTTAATTATGATCGCCTTCTTCTTAATGTGGCGTGAAAGTGGCAGCTTAGATTTCGATTCCTTCCGCCAGCTTTCACTTTCACCAGCGATGGCATCCATCGTTTTTTTATTGGGATTTTTTGGCTTTGGCGCCAAAGCAGGGATGCTCCCACTTCACAGTTGGTTACCGCAAGCTCATCCCGCAGCACCGTCTCATGCGTCAGCATTAATGTCTGGTGTAATGGTAAAAATCGGTATCTTCGGGATTATCAAAGTAGGTATCGACTTACTCGGTGCCACTCAAGGCTGGTGGGGTATTGTGGTACTAGCATTCGGTGCAGTCTCCTCGGTTCTTGGGGTTATGTACGCACTGGCTGAGCACGACATCAAACGCTTACTCGCATGGCACACCGTCGAAAATATCGGGATTATCTTGATGGGGGTTGGTGTGGCGATGGTCGGCATGGCAAACAATATGCCAGTGCTTGCGACCATTGGTTTGCTCGGTGCGATTTACCACTTGCTTAACCACGCCGTCTTCAAAGGATTACTGTTCCTTGGTGCGGGCGCCGTGATCTACCGTGTGCATACCCGCGATATGGAAAAAATGGGTGGCTTAGCCAAATTAATGCCACTGACCGCAACCGCGTTTTTAATCGGCTGTATGGCGATTTCCGCGCTGCCACCACTCAACGGCTTTGTCAGTGAGTGGTACACCTACCAATCGCTATTCTCCATGAGTCACGAAGGCACTTTTATTATGCGCATCAGCGGTCCAATCGCCATTGTGATGTTAGCCATCACCGGGGCGTTGGCGGCAATGTGTTTTGTGAAAGTGTACGGCGTCAGTTTTTGCGGTGGTGCTCGCAGTGAGCAAGCCACTCATGCTCGCGAAGTGCCATGGACAATGACCGCCGCGATGCTGATTTTAGCCGCTATCTGTGTGATTTTAGGTGTAGGCGCGACCTATATCGCTCCGGTCTTAGCCAACGTGGCAATGTCCCTGACACACGCCACCGATATCACTGTGGCGCAAGGGGCGATGCTGGTACCAAACAGCGCATCTCAAGCGATGATTTCACCAGCCATGACCTTGATCCTGTTGCTAGCGCTGCCAATCATTCCACTGATTATCTACATGGTATTTAAAGGCAAACAGCTCGACGCGCGCCGTAAAGGGGACGCATGGGCGTGTGGTTATGCGTGGGAAAAAGAGATGTCGGTATCAGCGGGGGGCTTTACCCAGCCGCTGCGTTCTATGTTTGCGCCGCTGTATCGCCTGCGTACTCAGCTCGACCCTTCAGCGCGTTTAGCGCAAACCTTAGAAGTGACGAAAGAGGGGGCAGGGAAGGTAGAACCGTTCTGGGATGAAAAAATTATCTACCCGCTGGTTCGTGTGATTAACCGAATAGCAAAACGCATGCAATGCCTACAAGGCGGGGACTTCAGGCTCTATTGCCTGTATGTGGTCGCGGCCTTGATCGTGCTGCTTGTTGTGATTGCGGCGTAAGGAGAGAAACCATGTCGATTCAAGAAACACCCACATTGATGACAGGGATCTTCGCCGTCGTTCAAGCCGTGGTTTTACTGCTGCTGACGCCGCTGTTCACGGGGATCTCTCGTCAAATTCGCGCCAAAATGCACTCTCGCCAAGGTCCCGGAATTTGGCAAGATTATCGCGACATCATCAAATTGATGACTCGCCAATCTGTGGCGCCGCGTGATTCAGGCATTATCTTTCGCATCATGCCGTATGTGCTGCTGAGCAGCATGTTGCTGCTAGCGATGGCATTGCCAGTGGTCACGAACACGTCACTGTTTAGTGGCGCAGCTGACATCATTATCGTGCTGTATATCTTCGCGTTATTCCGCTTTTTCTTCTCACTCTCCGGTCTCGATACCGGTAGCCCATTTGCGGGTATCGGTGCGAGCCGTGAGCTGACACTTGGCGTACTGGTGGAACCGACGTTATTCCTCGGTTTGCTGGTTGTTGCGCTGATTGCTGGTTCCACCAATATTGGCACCATCAGCGCCACGATGAGTGAAGGCTGGGTGTCTCCAACTGCTACGTTATTAGCGCTACTCGCTTGCGGATTCGCGACATTTATTGAGATGGGCAAAATCCCATTCGACGTGGCAGAAGCGGAGCAAGAGCTGCAAGAAGGTCCATTAACCGAATACTCCGGTTCAGGATTCGCGATGGTGAAACTGGGCATTGGTCTGAAACAAGTGGTCGTTGCGGTTCTGTTCCTGTCGATTTTCTTCCCATTCGGCAATGCCAGTACCTTTACCGTTGGCAGCGTATTGTTAGCGATGGGATTACTGCTAGTGAAATTACTGGTGATTTTCGTGCTGGCGTCGCTGGTCGAAAACAGTCTGGCTCGTGGTCGTTTCTTATTAACGCACCATGTGACTTGGTTAGGATTCGGTGTTGCGGCACTCGGATTCGTCTTCTACCTCACCGGTCTATAAGGAGCGACGAAGCATGTTAGAAAATATTGCACTAGCAACCTTGATAATCCCGTTCATCGGGGCGTTGCTGGTCAGTGTGCTACCCACCCGTCTAGCACCGTGGCTAAGTACCTTAGTGGCGTTGCTAGCCTCTTTGGGAACAGCAGCACTGGGTTGGCTCTATTTAGACGGCGGTAAGGTCGCCACCACACTGGAGTTAATTCAGACGGGTGATGTCGCGCTGTTCGGTTTTACTGTGGATGGCGTGAGCACGCTGATTGCGTTTGCGGTCGTGTTCCTCGGCTTCTTGATTTGCCTCTACTCAACGGGGTATCTCACTGAAGGAAACCGTGAGCACGCTCATGGACCCACTCGTCGCTATTACGCTTTCTTACTGATCTTTATCGGTGCGATGGCAGGGGTTGTGCTCTCTTCCACTATCTTAGGGCAGTTAGTGTTCTTCGAAATTACCGGTGGATGTTCTTGGGCGCTAATTGGTTACTACCAAACTGAAAAATCCCAGCGTTCAGCGATGAAAGCTTTGCTGATCACCCATGTTGGCTCACTCGGCTTATACATGGCGGCGGCAACCCTGTTTATCAGCACGGGTACCTTTGCTCTGAGCGCCATTGACCGTTTGAGTGAATCCCAAAGCCTGATCGTGTTTGGCGGTATTCTGTTTGCAGCATGGGGTAAATCAGCCCAGTTACCACTGCAAGCCTGGCTACCCGATGCGATGGAAGCACCAACCCCAGTTAGTGCTTACTTACACGCCGCCTCCATGGTGAAAGTGGGTGTATATATCTTTGCCCGTGGCTTGATGTCTTCTACCCATGTGCCAGAAATCATTGGTTGGGTGGGTGTCGTGATGGCGGTCATTACGTTGGTGTATGGCTTTATGATGTACCTGCCGCAGAAAGACATGAAACGTCTGCTGGCGTGGTCAACCATCACGCAGCTGGCGTATATTTTCCTCGCTTTATCCTTATCCGTTTTCGGTTCCAAAGAAGCCTTCGATGGCGGTATCGCGTATATCTTCAACCACGCTTTTGCGAAAAGCCTGTTCTTCTTAGTGGCAGGTGCGCTGAGTTATAGCTGTGGTACACGTATGCTGCCGCGCTTACGTGGTTTAGCAAAACGCTATCCATTACTCGGTGTGGGCTTCTGTGTGGCGGCACTCGCCATCGCAGGTGTTCCTCCACTGAATGGCTTCTTCAGTAAATTCCCTATCTTTGCAGCGGGCTTCGCGCTGTCGGAACAGTTCTGGGTATTAACGCCAATTATGGTGTTGGTACTGATTGAATCTGTCGCGAGCTTTGCATGGTTACTGTACTGGTTCGGCAAAGTGGTTCCGGGTGAACCTAGCGAAGAAGTGGCAAACGGCAGCGCAGTTCCTTGGGCAATGCAGTGGGTTATCGGCTTACTGATCGTGATGTCCTTCTGTTCTAGTGTTATTGCCGTCATCTGGCTCGGTTAAGGGAGAGAAAGTATGACTGGTTCAATGATTGTAAATAATTTAGCAGGGCTGATGATGATCACGTCTCTGCTGGTGATCGGCGCGAAAAAGCCGGTGATCTCTTGTTGGTTTTATGCGTTGCAGTCGCTGGTGTTAGTGGCGATTTTCGGCACGCTTTCCTACACCTTAAATGCACCTGAATTGGCAATGTGGGCAGGTACCGCGTTTGCCACCAAAGTGGTTTTGGTTCCGCTGATTATGGGCTACGCCTTCCGAAAATTGTCTGACCCAACCGCGAACGGCGGGGTGATTAGCCCAGCTTGGTTGATGTTAGCAGCAGCGGTGATTGTGGTGCTGTGCTGGTTTGTGGTCGAGCCAATTAAATTGCCGTTGGCGGCGGATTTAAAACCTGCATTAGCGGTTTCTCTTGGGCACTTTATGTTGGGGCTGCTGTGTATCGTGACTCAACGCAATATTCTCAAGCAAGCCTTTGGTTACTGCCTCATGGAAAATGGCTCCCACCTAACCCTCGCGTTACTGGCGTATAAAGCCCCTGAGCTGGTGGAAATTGGTATCGCCACAGACGCCATATTTGCGGTGATCATTATGGCGGTATTGGCTCGTAAAATTTATCGCACGCTCAACACACTGAACGTGGATCAACTGACCGCGCTGAAGGGGTGATGAGATGAGTCAAACAATGTTATTAACCTTATTGATGGCAACTCCGCTGGTGATTTCACTGCTGGCGTTCGCCTGCCGCTTAATGGGTAACGGGGCAAAAATCCCCGTCACCTTGATCCATGCTATTGGGATCACGGTATTACTGGTGTTATCGCTCTGGATGGTTGGCACGATAGATAAAGTCGGTGACTTGCTGATGGCAGGTCACTGGATCCACCTTGATAGCCTCGCAGGGTTATTCCTCGCTATCTTGGGGATCGTCGGTTTCCTGACTGGCTTGTACTCTATCGGTTATATGAACCATGAAGTGCATGAAGGGGAAATCAGTGTTGGAACCTTATGTAACTATTACGGTTTCTTCCACTTGTTCCTGTTCACAATGCTGTTGGTGATCACCAGTAATAACCTGATTTTAATGTGGGCAGCGGTCGAAGCGACCACTTTAAGCTCCGCGTTTTTAGTGGGCATTTACGGTCAACGCTCTTCGCTGGAAGCCGCGTGGAAATACATCATTATCTGTAGCGTGGGTGTGGCGTTCGGTCTGTTCGGTACCATTTTAGTGTATGCCAATGCGGTGAACGTCATGCCGGATCCTGAAATGGCTATCTTCTGGACGGAAGTCCTGAAATATACCGACCTTCTCGATCCAACCCTGATGCACCTTGCCTTTGTATTTGTGTTAATCGGTTTTGGTACCAAAACGGGTCTGTTCCCAATGCACGCATGGTTGCCGGATGCGCACAGTGAAGCACCAAGCCCAACGTCGGCGCTGCTGTCTGCGGTGCTGCTGAATTGCGCACTGCTGATTATCATCCGTTACTACATCATTGTGACCTCATCAATTGGTGGCGAATTTACGCAAACCTTACTGCTGGTATTTGGATTAATGTCCGTGGCGGTGGCGGCGTTCTTTATCTTGGTACAAAAAGATATGAAACGTTTGCTGGCGTACTCCAGTGTGGAAAACATGGGATTGATCGCGGTGGCATTAGGTATTGGTGGACCTTTGGGTGTACTGGCTGCGTTGCTGCATACCTTAAACCACAGTTTGGGTAAAACCTTGCTGTTCTGCGGCTCCGGTAACGTTTTACTGAAATATGGCACTCGCGATATTACGGTGGTGAAAGGGTTACTGCGCACTATGCCATTTACCGCGGTGGTGTTTGCGGGTGGCGCATTAGCACTGGGCGGTATGCCGCCATTCAACGTCTTTTTAAGTGAATTTATGATTGTGGTGGCGGGGCTAGTCGCTAACCATTTCTGGCTAACCTTGCTGGTGCTGATCTTAATTACGGTGGTGCTGGGTGGGTTGATCCGCATGATCTCCAAAACCCTATTTGGCGAACAACCAGAGTGCGTAGCGCGTGGTGAGCTGGGCATTTTAACCACATTACCGATGGCGATTTTGATTGTACTGATGCTGGTGATGGGGACGTATATTCCTCAGCCTGTCAGTCGCTTACTGGAAAATGCCGCGACGATCGTGCTCAAAGACAGCGCGACAGTCGACCACCAAATTACCACCTTAAATTACCAATGGCCGTGGGGTGCAAGCACCTCCGAACCTTCATCGCAGGAGAAATAACGTGAGCTATCAGAATTATACAGATACCCTTCAGGGCGTTCGCAAAGGCGCGGGCTATCTGGCAAAAGTGCGCGAGAAATTTCCTCATGCCATGCTGGAAGAGGAGTGGCAAACTGCCAACCAAGTCACCATTACCGTCAAAACTGAGATGCTGCCAGAAGTGGTGGAATTCCTCTATTACGGCTGCGGCGGTTGGTTGCCGGTGTTATGGGGGAACGATGAGCGCCCTCTAAATGGGCAGTTTGCGGTTTATTACGCGCTGTCGATGGAAGAGGGGGAAAAATGTTGGGTGACGGTAAAAGCCTATGTCAGCCCAATCACTCAAGAATTTCCATCCGTAACGCCGCGCGTGCCTGCGGCGGTGTGGGGAGAACGTGAAATTCGTGATATGTACGGCTTACGCCCAGTGGGCTTGCCGGATGAGCGTCGTTTAGTGCTACCGGATGATTGGCCGGAAGACCTGTATCCGCTGCGCAAAGACACCATGGATTATCGTCAGCGCCCTGCGCCAACCACTGACACTGAAACCTACGAGTTTATCAACGACAGCAAAACTCAAAGCCGCATCGTACCAATTGGCCCGCTGCATATCACTTCCGATGAACCGGGGCACTTCCGTCTGTTTGTGGATGGCGAACGTATTGTGGATGCGGATTACCGTATGTTCTACGTGCATCGCGGAATGGAAAAACTGGCTGAAACCCGTATGGGCTACAACGAAGTCACTTTCTTATCTGATCGCGTATGCGGTATTTGCGGCTTCACCCACAGCGTGGCTTACACCACCTCAGTTGAGAACGCATTAGGTATTTATGTCCCTCAGCGTGCTCATACTATTCGTAGTGTGTTACTGGAAGTGGAACGTTTACACAGCCACTTGCTGAATATAGGTTTAGCGAGCCACTTCACCGGTTTTGATACTGGTTTCATGCAATTTTTCCGTGTCCGTGAAAAATCCATGACCATGGCGGAATTACTGACAGGCGCCCGTAAAACTTACGGTACCAACTTAATTGGTGGGGTTCGTCGTGACTTCTTAAAAGAGCAGCGCGTGAAAACCATTCAGTTGGTCAAAGAGATGCGCCAAGATGTGACTCAGCTGGTGGATATGTTGCTGAGCACACCAAATATGGAGCAGCGTACCGTTGGTGTCGGTCGTCTTGACCCACAAGTTGCCCGTGATTACAGCCCAGTAGGACCGATGATCCGTGCCAGCGGTTTTAAACGCGATGTACGTTTTGACCACCCATTTGCCGACTATGGCAATTTACCAAAAACCTTATTCACCTTAGATGGTTGCGATGTCTATTCCCGCGTGATGGTACGCATTAAAGAGACATTGGACTCTCTGTCGATGATTGAATATGCCCTCGACAATATGCCGGAAGGTCCAATTCTGACCGAAGGCTTTACCTATCAGCCTCATAAATTTGCACTGGGCTATACCGAAGCGCCGCGAGGTGAAGATGTTCACTGGAGCATGCTCGGCGATAACCAAAAACTGTATCGCTGGCGTTGCCGTGCGGCTACTTACGCGAACTGGCCAGTGCTGCGCTATATGCTGCAAGGCAATACCGTTTCTGATGCGCCATTGATTATCGGTAGCCTCGACCCTTGCTACTCCTGTACTGACCGCGTGACGCTGGTGGATGTGAAAAAACGAAAAGCGAAAACCGTGGCATACAAAGAGCTCGAACAGCACAGTATCGAGCGCAAACATTCGATTATGAAATAACGGAGGGACACCATGTTTAAACTTTTCAAAACCCTTCGTAATGCGGGTACCGCAACGGTGAAATACCCGTTCAAACCGCTGGAAGTGGCTCACGGATTTAGAGGCAAACCGGAATACGACCCGCAGCAGTGTATTGCGTGTGGCGCGTGTATTTCCGCTTGCCCAGCCAATGCATTAACCATGGAAACCGACTTAGAAAGTGGTGAACGCCGCTGGCAGCTGTTTTTAGGTCGCTGTATTTATTGTGCGCGCTGTGAAGAAGTTTGTCCGACTCGCGCCATTCACTTAACGGAAGAGTTTGAAACCGCGGTAATGAACAAAGCGGATTTGTACATGAAAGGGACGTTCCGCCTGCAACATTGTCGCCAGTGTGGCGAAGCATTCGCCCCGAAAAAATCCGTGGAGTATGCCATGGCGCTGATGGTGGCATCGGGGATTGAGGAAGGCGGCATTGAAGCCCTGCGCCCAATGTATGAAACCTGTCCATCCTGTAAGCAAAAAAACAACTTATTGAATAATGATCGTCAGAACTTCCGTTTGCATATTCAGGGAGATAAATCATGAGTCTGCCAAATATCCCCGTAAACCATCACGTTAGCCAGCCTATCGTTCTCGATGAGCAGGTGGCAAAACTGAAAAGCACGCTGCTGAAAGATATTAAGCGTTCAGCCTATGTGTATCGCGTGGACTGTGGCGGTTGCAACGGATGTGAAATCGAAATTTTCTCGGCAATCACCCCCGTTTTCGATGCGGAACGTTTCGGGATCAAAGTGGTGGCGTCTCCGCGCCATGCAGATATTTTACTGTTCACAGGGGCAGTTACCCGTGCGATGCGCATGCCTGCACTGCGCGCGTATGAATCTGCACCGGATCCAAAAATCTGTATCTCTTATGGGGCTTGTGGTTGTGGTGGGGGGATCTTCCACGATCTGTATTGTGTCTGGGGCGGCAGCGAACACATCGTGCCGATTGATGTGTGGATCCCAGGTTGCCCGCCAACGCCAGCTGCCACAATTTACGGTTTCGCAGTGGCATTAGGGTTATTGAATCAAAAATTGGTTGGGCAAGATCACCGTGAAGCCAACGGGGAAAAAGTGGAGCTTTTACTGCCATCAATTCCTCTAGCCACTCGCGTGATGATCGAGCGTGAAGCGCGCCGCCAAGCAGGGTATTACCAAGGTCGAGAAATCAGTGATCGCTTCCTGACCCTGCTAGATGGGGCGACACCAAGCCAAGTGAAAGCTACGATGCAAACATGGATGGACGAGGAGCAAGACCCACGCCTGCGTGAGATTGTGAACCGACTCGTGACCGTGTTGCAACAAGGGGGCATCAATGAGTGAGTCAGCGACTGAAACGGGGAAAGTGATTTTCTGGTCACTGCGCCAGAAGTTTGTCGACAGTGACGATGACGTGCCAGAAGATGCGCAGCAAGTCATGTATTACTCACTGGCGATTGGTCACCATGTTGGGATGATTGACTGCCTTAAAACCGAGTTAGAGTGCCCGTTAGATGGCTTCCAAGCATGGGTGAATGCGCTTCCTGAAGGGGAGGCGCGTCGCAAATTACAGGGCTTGATCACCTTCGGCGAGATTAATATCGATTCTACCCACACTAATATGCTGGCGTTAGCATTAGATAGTTTCGCTAAAGACAGTAACTCGCCCTATCAGGCATGGAGCGCCACACTGATTCGATTGCTCGGTGAAATTGAGCGTGAGCCAGCCATTTATTTGATAGTGAAAAGGCAGATAGCGAAAAGGCAGCCGATGAGCGATGTCGCCAGACAAACTCAGCCTTCTTTTTCAATGGCAACCGAATCTTCAGCGGAAAATCAGCCTCTTTCAGAAAACCCATCACCCGTGCAAAACCTGATGCTGGCGGTGGGCAATAGCATGATGGGGGATGATGGCGCAGGCCCAATGCTATTCGACCTCATGCAGCAAGCCCCGATTGATGGCTGGGTGGCAATTAACGGTGGCAGTAGTCCTGAAAGTGTTTCTCACCAAGTGCGAGCGTTAAAACCTCAGCGTTTATTAATTGTGGATGCTGCGGATATTGGTTTAGCACCTGGTGAAATCCGGGTTATCGACCCCGATGATATCGCTGAAATGTTTATTATGAGCACTCATAACCTGCCGCTGAATTTTCTTATCGACCAGTTAAAAGAGGATGTCGGAGAAATCATTTTCTTAGGCATTCAGCCCGATTTAGTAGGTTTTTATATGCCGATGAATGACAAAGTGGTTGCCGCCGTCGAGCAAGTTTATCAAGCCTTACCAACATGGGAAGGGGTAGGGGGATTCCGGTTATTTGAGGGTGAGTAACGATAAACTGGAAGCCTTTAATTAAAGGATAGAATGTTAAGGGAATAAATAGACCGCGCTACAGGGATGCAGTGCGGTTTTTACTGAAAACCACAACTTTTCATCCTGCAAGCTTGTCCATTACTCCAAAATTGCGTAAATCCAGTGTTTAATATGGAATCGATATGAATATTAAACTCGTCACTCGTTTTGTGCGTGAATCTCGATTCAATGACTAACTAAGGCGGGTATTATCACTATTGTAAAGTGCTTCTCTTCAGTATTGTTGAGTTGTGATGACCTTTATTTTTGCATAAGCATAATTAAAGATGATTTCTTTTTGAATTAATACGTATTAAGCTACAGAGAAACTCTTTGGGTATATCACCTTGTATTTTAAATGAATAACATTTTTTTAGCTCTTTTCTATAATTTAATTTATATTAAATTATATTATTTAATTTATATTTCAGTAGTTATTTTTGTTCTGTTGGTTTATTTTTTAATTCAAGTTTATTTAATTTAAATATTTAACTCAATAAATGAGTTATTTATTTTTATGTCAGTGATTTAACGATATTCTTAATATAATTAAATTATTCAATTTATTTTAATTATCATTAAAAGATAAGATTGATAATACATTATATTGTTTTTAATGCTATTTTGAAACTTTAGTCTTTATATGATTTTTGGATGAAATAGACAGTCTGTTTGCGATAATTATTTTTTATAAAAAATTGGCAGGTAATTTATTTTTTATATTTTAAACTACATTTTTGTTATCTTGATACCTTTAATATCTTATTTAAACGTATGTTTGGTATTTGATGTTTAATTAATTCTTTTAACTTAGTATAGGAATTGCTCATATGTTTTATATTTAAAATGGAGTTATTGTAATGACAGATTATATTCTAAATAAGAGCATCCCTATTGGTATTAATGAAACAGGCACCCGTGAAGAATTCGATAGCATGGGAAAAGTAAATGTTCCTGCAAATCGTTATTGGGGGGCACAGACTCAACGTTCATTACAGCACTTTAATATTGGCGATGATTTAATGCCAAAATCGGTTTACCACGCGTATGGCTATGTAAAAAAAGCTTGTGCATTGGTTAACTGCGAAGCAGGTCGATTAGCTGAATGGAAAAAAGAAGCGATCGTTATCGCTGCTGATGAAACTATTCATGGTCAATTGGATGAGCATTATCCGCTTTATGTATGGCAGACAGGCTCTGGCACACAATCTAATATGAATGTGAATGAGGTCATTTCTAACCGAGCTATTCAATTACTCGGTGGCTCATTAGGAACACAATTGCCCGTTGGACCCAATGATGATGTCAACATGGGTCAGTCTTCCAATGATACATTCCCTACTGCAATGCACATCGCCGCTATTTTTGCGCTTGATGAACAATTAATTCCGAGCATTGAAGATTTAATTCAACTTATTGAAAAGAAAGCTGATTCGTGGATGACTGTCGTTAAGATCGGTCGTACCCACCTCGAAGATGCAGTGCCTTTAACCGTGGGACAAGAGTGGCACGGTTGGGCGGGTCAATTACGCGATGCGCTAGATGACATTAAACGTAGTCAGCAAGATCTTTATAAACTTGCTGTTGGCGGCACGGCTGTTGGTACAGGATTAAACGCGCCAAAAGGCTTTTCAAAAGATGTCGCAGATAAGATAGCGGAATTAACTCAAAAACCGTTTATTACAGCACCCAACAAATTTACGGCTCAAGGCTCTCTTGATGCATTAGTTCGCACACATGCGGCTATTCGCGGACTGGCAGTGGCACTGATCAAAATTGCGAATGATATGCGCTGGCTAGCGTCGGGTCCTCGTTGTGGTTTCAGCGAATTAATATTGCCATCTAATGAACCTGGTTCATCTATCATGCCCGGCAAGGTCAACCCAACCCAATGTGAAGCGATGGTCATGATTGGTATTCAAGTTATGGGGAATGATGCTGCGATTGCGATATCAGGTAGCCAAGGTAATTTTGAATTAAATGCGATGAGACCGGTAATTATTAATAACCTCCTGCATTCCATTCGTATTATTTCTGATGGTTGTCGTAAATTTATGGAATATTCAGTAGAAGGCACTGAATTAAATAATACGAAAATAACCGAGTATGTGGACAATAGTGTCATGTTAGTGACGGCATTATCCCCAATTATTGGTTATCAAAATGCAGCGCATATTGCTGAAAATGCAATAGCGAAAAATATCACATTGAAAGAATCTGCAATCGCTTCTGGAAAAATAAGTGAAGAAGATTTTAATAAATATGTTAATCCGATTGATATGACAGGAAATGGTCTATCTGGCGCGTAGTTTTCTCTGAATTATAATATTTAAATTAAAAGGTATTAATTATGTATAATCGACAAGCTAAAGTTGTTGTGGAAAATAACATTCGTAAAATTAAAACCACTGCAAGAGGATATGAAGTATTACGCGATCCATCATTAAATAAAGGAACGGCTTTTACTGAAGAAGAACGAAAAGCGCTGGACTTAAATGGTATTCTTCCTCCTGTTGTAACTGAGGATATGGAAACACAATTAAACCGTGCTTATCACGCTTACCGTGGATGCCATTCTGATTTAGATAAACATATTTACATGTGGCGTTTGCACGATAATAACGTGACATTGTTCTATGCATTATTACAACGTCATATGCTGGAAATGCTGCCAGTTGTTTATGACCCAGTTGTCGGCGATGCTATTGAAAACTATAGCGAGATTATTACTCGTCCTCGCGGGATCTTCCTCAGTATTAATGAACCTGAATTAATCGAAGAAAAGCTGCGTGCATTCGGTGCTGAAGGTGGTGATATTCGATTGATCGTGACCACTGACGCAGAAGAAATCTTAGGTATCGGAGACTGGGGTTCTAATGGTATCGATATTTCAGTCGGTAAGCTGGCTGTTTATACTGCCGCTGCGGGCGTAGATCCTCACAGTGTTATTCCTGTTGTTCTCGATGTCGGGACTAACAATGAAAAACTGTTAAATGATCCATCGTATGTGGGTAATCGTCATGAGCGTATTCAAGGCAAAGTCTATGACGATTTTGTTGATGCTTATGTCAAAGCGGCAAGAAAGCTATTTCCAAATGCAGTGATGCACTGGGAAGATTTTGGTTCAACAAATGCGCGTCGCATTTTGGATAAATACAGAGCGAATTTCGCGACATTTAACGATGATGTGCAAGGCACGGGTGCCATTGTATTGTCGGGCTTATTGAATGCGGTGAAATTAAGTAAAACGCCTTGGACGGAGCAAAAAGTGGTTATCTTTGGTGCAGGAACTGCGGGTTGTGGTATTGCAGACCAAATTCGTGACCAAATGATCCGTAGTGGCCTATCTCGTGAAGAAGCCATTTCTCGCATTTGGTTAATTGACTTGCCGGGACTACTGACAACTGACATGGTCGACAGCTTACTGTATTTCCAAAAAGATTATGCGAAAAACAGCCAAGATGTTGCCAATTATCCAAGAAAGATTGTTGATGTTTCTGTTGAAGCACAAACCCGCTGGCCGGATATGGCGGATATCCTTGCGAAACAGAATAAAGCTAAAGGTATTATTGACTTAGCAACGGTTGTCGAGAATGTAAAACCAACAATTTTAATTGGTACATCAACCACTCCGGGTGCTTTCACTCAAGATATCGTTCGCAGCATGGCAAGCCACGTTGAACGCCCAATTATTTTCCCATTATCAAACCCAACATTACTGCATGAAGCAACACCACAGCATTTAATTGAATGGACTGAAGGTAAAGTGTTTGTGGCAACGGGGGCGCCATTTGATGATGTGATTTATAACGGTGTTTGCTACAAAATCGGTCAGGCAAATAACGCTGCGCTTTATCCGGGGCTAGGCTTCGGTGCTATCGTGTCTAAAGCCACGAAAATTACCGATGAAATGATTTTTGCCGCAGTTCAAGCTGTGGCAAGCCAAGCAACATTAGGCTCAGAAGGTGCATCGTTATTACCATCGAATGAAGATTTACGTATCACTTCAAGTATCGTTGCTCTTGCTGTTTTACGTATGGCGAAGAGCCAAGGTGTAGCAGGGGTTAATGCCAGTGATTCTGAAGTTGAAATGGTGAGAACACAATCTTGGTGGCCGGTTTATGTGCCAGTTGAGGCTATCTAATTACAGAGTGTGATTGATAGTTTGATTGAGTAAAACGGTAATTAATGAAACCTGACACAAAAGTGTGTCAGGTTTTTTTGATGCGTAGAAAGGGGCGAAATACAAAAAGCAGTGGGGGGAATAAACACGTATTATCACGCGTTTCCTCGCAAAAAATATCCTACATCTTCCTCAACTTCTTCCATTGCCATTAACGCTTCTAAGGTATCTCTAGCCTCTTTTTCATCAAGAATACTCATGGCGAAACCGACGTGAACTAATACCCATTTACCGACCATGCTCTCGGTATCCCCTTCGCATACGAGGGCAATATTCACTTCACGCTGGACACCACAAACATCCACTTGGGCGCTATCCATGGGGGTTTGACCAACGGCAACCACTTGACCGGGAATACCTAAACACATAACTGGCTCCTAAACGGGTTATTCAACTTCAATCTGCTTCACTTGCATGGCGCTAGCACTGTCGACAATTAAATTTTGGCTGCCGCAATGGGGGCATCCTTCACCAAATTTGGTTATTTGTACCTGATACTGACAATCTCGACATTGTGCTTGTGCAGGGGAAATCACGATATGTAATTCGGCACCTTGGGCGAGGGTATTACGGCAGATAATATCGAAACAAAAATGCACGGCGGATTCCTCTACGCAAGAGACGGCGCTGAGTTCTAACCACACACCCGTCACCCGCCGAGCATGGTTGCGTTTAGCGTGCTGTTCAATAATCTCAAATGCGCTTTGGCATAAGGCAACTTCATGCATTTGTCATTCCTTAAGACAAAATATCCGCTGGATTTTCAAAGGCTGCGCGACGACGGCGTTCCTTGATAATTTCATCCATTTTATTTCTGTCGACGACCATTAAGGCTTCTGTAGGACAGACTTCTACGCAAGCTGGTCCACCTTCACGGGTATGGCATAAGTCGCATTTATGCGCCTCAGCACGATACTGTGGAATGGTATTGAGTGCGGTGGTGTGCTGTACAACTGGGCGGCTAATCACTTCCATGGTGCCGTAAGGGCAAGCGATAACACAGGTTTTGCAACCAATGCATTTAGATTGGTCTACATACACGAAATCATCTTTACGGCTGATGGCGCCATTAGGGCAAACATTGGCACACGGGGCGTCTTCACACTGGCGACACACCACTGCTGTGCTGACGGTATAGCCTTTGAGTACATGAATACGTGGAAAAAACTCATCTTTTACAACGGTGGCAATCCCTGTTTCTTGCTCTTGGTGGGAGACCACACAAGCCACTTCACAGGTGTGACAGCCAATGCACTTCTTTGGGTCTGCAATGATGAAACGGTTCATCATATTCTCCTGAATGATCGTAAACGGGCATGGGATCCGGTTTATTTCGGTTGCCTCGTCTTATCCTGACAATACCTAGAGATAAGCATGGATCGTGCCAAATTCGTTAAATAAATTAATTTAATAAAATCATTCGGTTAGATATTATCGGGTAATCACGAAAAAATAGAAATTTCATATTCGACACGGTTTTCGACATTATTGACGAGAGGCATGAAATCGATATTAAGCGGATATTGGGTTAAATCAGCCAATATCTAAAATAGGTGAATGGATCAAACTTAAATCAGACTCTGATATTATTTTTTCAAATAATGACTACAATATTAGTATTAAATCAAAAACAGCAATCGCATTAATCACAGTATTAAACTTTTTTATTTTTATTATTGATAAATAAGTCGTTTATAAATGAAAATTTAAAACTCTAACTAATTCTCATTATTGTTAGTCAGCAAAATAAATAAATGACTTAGCAATGCAGCGGATTAGGACGAGATTGGAGATTTTGTGAGCATATCCGAAACCACCGAACAAATTCGTCATGAACGTGACCAATTCAGGATCCTTGTGGACATCACTAACTCAGTGCTTTCTCATCTTGAAATGGATGGGTTAGTGGCTGAAGTTTCGCGAGAAATTTACCGATTTTTTGGTATTAGCCAAATTAGCGTTGCTCTTTGTGATAATGTCAGTTCAGCGGTTTATCTTTGTTATTCAAGCCATTATCAACGCTCAAAACCCGTTAAAAAAAGCCAGTATCATCTAAATGAACTGCATGCAGATCTCGCTCAAGTCTTGGAGAGCAACAAACCGCTGCGCTTAACGCTTGATAGTCAAACTCAAGATCCTCTGTATCAAAATTTGTGTGCGGAAGGGATGACGGAAACTTTGCTGTTACCGTTGGCATTCAATCATAAGCCATTGGGTGTTTTGGTATTATCCCATGAAGATGACCGGATTTTCACCGAAGATAGCTGCACTTTGTTGAAACAAGTGGCGGCACGCTTTGCAATAGCCGTAGACAATGCCGCAGCGTATGGCGAGATCACGCGCCTCAAAGATAGCCTGAAAAATGAAAATTTATGGCTCAATGAGCAAATCCAAAACACCAATAGTTTCAGCGAAATTGTCTTTCAAAGTCAGGCGATGCGTGAAGTGCTGGAACAAGTGGATTTAGTAGCGCGTAGCGATAGCACTGTGCTCATCTTGGGTGAAACGGGTACTGGTAAAGAGTTAATTGCCAGAGCCGTTCATCAGCTTAGCAATCGCCATCAACGTTCACTGATTAAAATGAATTGTGCGGCAATTCCGACAGGTTTATTAGAAAGCGACCTGTTTGGACATGATAAAGGCGCATTTACAGGTGCGACGAGCACCCATATTGGTCGCTTTGAAATGGCGGACAAAAGCACGCTGTTTTTAGATGAAATTGGCGATATGCCATTGGATTTACAACCAAAATTATTACGTGTTTTGCAAGAGCGTGAGATTGAGCGCATTGGTGGCAATAAAGTTATCCCTGTGGATGTGCGCCTTGTGGCAGCGACCAATCGCAATTTAAAGGCGATGACGGAAGGCCGAGAGTTTCGTGAAGACCTCTATTATCGTTTGAATGTGTTCCCGATTGTTATCCCGCCATTACGTGACCGACCTGAAGATATTCCGCTGCTCGCGACCTATTTCACCAAGAAAATGGCGCAGCGTATGAACCGTAAAATTGATTGTATTCCTCGCGATGCATTGGCGCAGCTATCCTTGTACCCATGGCCAGGCAATGTACGAGAACTGGAAAATGTGATTGAACGTGCCGTGATTTTAACCCGTGGGAATACGCTGAATATTCAATTGCATGAGCTAAATATCCCAAAGCCATCTCGTATTAAAGAAGCTTTGAATAAGCCCAGTTCATTAGAGCGAAAAATGCAGACGGATGCACCAGAGAGCGACGATGAAGAGCGAAACCGCATTATTGAAGCGCTGAAAGCCACCAATGGGGTGGTTGCAGGGGCGAGAGGGGCGGCAGCCCGCTTAGGCTTGAAGCGTACGACGTTGCTTTCAAGAATGCAGAGACTGGGAATTAGTGTTCAAGACTTATTCCAGTAATCTCGTCATAATTCGCGCTGTGGCGTTGTTGGCCGCACTGTGATACTCGGGTCACATACTTATGTATGCTCCCCGAGATATCTTCGTTTGCCGCCTAGCCACAACGCGAATTATTTAGAGATTGATAAGTGTTAAAAAACAGAAAAAAAAGAAAAGGGAAAAGGGAAAGAGAAAATAATCAGTGAAAATAAAGGATGTTGATTATTTTGTTGGAAGGTTATTTTTTTATTAAATAGTTTTTAATGATGATTAATATTTTATTTTAATCGTTTGTTGAAGGGCGATGTTTATTATCTTTATGTGGATTTTAATCTATGTCGTTTTTAATATAAATTTGCACTGTAGGTTTGCTTTATATAGGCATTCCTACAGTGCAAAGGGTCAAAATAAACTATAAACCTTCGGCCGCCTCACGTAAGCGACGCTTGATACCCGTATACTCCTGAACCACATAATGCTCGGCTTTATGTTGATCCGCGATTGGCTCAACACGCACCGCACAATATTTGTATTCCGGTGTTTTGGTTATCGGGCTTAAGTTCTCAGCGACCAGTTCATTACAAGCACCAATCCACCACTGATACGTCATATATACAGCACCTTTATTTGGGCGGTCGCTGATATTTGCGCGGGTGATGACTTTACCTTGTCGTGAACAGACCCAAACCAGTTCCTGATCTTTAATGCCTAAGGCTTTCGCATCGGCCGTATTGATCTGAACAAAACCGGGTTCGTCAGCAAGAGATGCGAGGGCTTTACAGTTACCGGTCATAGAGCGGCAAGAGTAGTGACCCACTTCACGCACGGTGGCAAGAACCATTGGGTACTCAGTACTGACTTGGTCGATTGGTGGGCGCCATTCGCAAGTAAAGAATTGACCTCGACCATTTGGTGTATCGAAATTACCACCTTCATACAGGTACTCGGTGCCTTCACTTTCTAATGTACGGCATGGCCATTGAATGTATGCCAAGCCCGCCATTTTCTCGTAAGTCGCACCAAAATAAATCGGGCAAAGCTCACGTAGCTCATCCCAAATTTCTTTGGTGTTGTTGTAGTGCATTGGGTAACCCATTGCAGTTGACATTAAACTGATGATTTCCCAGTCAGTTTTCACATCACCCACAGGTTCAACTGCTTTATAGAAGCGTTGGAAACCACGGTCAGCTGCCGTATAGACACCTTCATGTTCTCCCCAAGAAGTCGCTGGGAAAATCACGTCGGCAATCGACGCGGTTTTGGTCATAAAGATATCTTGCACGATTAACAGCTCAAGTTTGTCGAACGTGCGGCGAATCGTCGCTAAATCCGGCTCAGTTTGTAGTGGATCTTCACCCATTACATAGTGTGCTTTCAGAATGCCTTCATCGATAAAGTGAGGGACTTCACTCAGCGGAATACCATTTTCATCCGGCATTGCGTCAATGCCCCAGAATTTGGCAAATTTATCGAGAGCCGCTTTATCCGAAACATACTGATAGCCCGGTAGCGTGTTCGGTAAAGCCCCCATATCGCAGGCACCTTGTACGTTATTTTGACCACGTACAGGACCCACACCCACATGCGGCTTACCTAGGTTGCCAGTGAGTAATGCCAAGCTGGTGAGAGACTGAACGGTTTCCACCCCTTGATAGAACTGAGTGACACCCATGCCCCATAAAATGGTGGCATTTTCAGCTTTAGCGTACATCCGTGCGGTTCTGCGAATATCTTCAGCTTTGATGCCAGTGATCTCTTCAACCGACTCAGGGGTGTACGGCGCCACTAATGCACGATATTCGTCGAATTTGTCAGTATGTGCCTCGATAAAGGCATGGTCATACAGATTTTCCTCGATGATAACGTAGGCTAACGCATTCAATAATGCGATATTTGAACCGTTTTTCAGTGGCAAGTGAATATCTGCAATACGCGCGGTTTCAATATAACGCGGGTCGCAGACAATAATTTGTGCCCCTTTTTCTTTCGCTTTTAAAATCCGGCGAGCGACAATAGGGTGTGAGTCCGCGGCGTTATAACCGAAGACAAAAATACATTTGGTATCCTCAATTTCAACAATTGAGTTACTCATTGCGCCATTACCGACCGAACGCTGCAGACCTGCAACCGAAGGGCCGTGTCAGACACGAGCACAGCAGTCGATATTGTTACTACCGACCGCTGCACGAACAAATTTTTGCATCACGAAGTTAGCTTCGTTACCCGGACCGCGGGAAGAACCTGTCGTCATGATGGCTTTTGGACCATATTTTTCTTTGATGGCTAATAAACGGGAGCTTGCAAATTCAATGGCTTCCTCCCAAGAAACGACCTCTAATTTGCCACCACGCTGACGGCGGATCATCGGGTTTTTTAAACGCGGCGTTAAAATTTTCGTGTCATGAATGAAGTCCCAGCCATAGTAACCTTTCAGGCAAAGTTCCCCTTCATTTGTGTGACCATTTGCGCCTTCTGCGCCAATGATCTTCCCGTTCTCCACCTTCAGGTTGATTTTACAGCCTGAGGCGCAATACGGGCAGACGGTGATGACTTTTTCCATCAACATTGCTCCTCTATTTTTGTGTAGCGGTTTCCCGCTCTTTCAAGAGAGCTAATGCAGGGTTTGTGCCAGTTTTTTTAGCGGAGATTGAATTTGTAATTAACTGAATAAAAAGAAAATATTTTTAGGTGAAAAGTAAACAAAAGCTAAATGGAGAGGAAATCGTCAAAAGTGTCGAGGGTTTCTCGGACAATGACGTATAGTTCTTGCATAATTTATTTCATAATCTTGTCACAAAGTGGTTATTTATTCGTCATTATTATGACTTAAATTTGCCAATAACGCGCATGTGAGAGGACTTCATTATGTTTAGTGTTGATGCTTTACTGGAAAGTGCTTTTCCGCAGCAAACACTGCCCGCTTGGAAACGGAAATTATTAAAGCGTTTACTACATGAAAGAGATTTCCAGCAGCTTGCTGAAGATTACCCACATCTAAAAGGGCTCGATCTTGTCGAGCAATTTATGAATGATTTGAATGTCCGTTGCGAATTAGGCGACGGGGATTTAGAAAACATCCCAAGCCAAGGTCCGGTTTTATTTGTTGCAAATCATCCGATTGGCTCTCTTGATGGGCTCGCCATTTTACGCGCAGTCGCAACGGTTCGACCGGATGTCAAAATCGTTGCGAATCAAATGCTCAGTTACCTTGAGCCACTTCAAAGTTTATTTATTCCTGTCGATAATGTTGGCAACCGCACCAACCGCCAGCAAGTCGTCGGTATGCAATCTCATCTTGATAACCAAGGAGCTTTGGTTGTTTTCCCTGCGGGGGAAGTTTCTCGCTGGAGCACGAAAGGCATTAGTGATTGCCATTGGCGCACGGGTTTTTTACGTTTAGCCGCCAAATCTCGCGCACCGATTGTTCCTGTGCATGTGCAAGCTCGTAACAGCCTGCTGTTCTACACAACATCCTTGGTGTATAAGCCACTATCGGCTTTGATGCTGGTGAACGAAATGTTCAAGCAGCGCAATAATCGCATCAAATTACGTATCGGTGGGCGCATCCCGTTTTCTCAATGGTATGACGGGCGAACGAATGATAATGAGCTGGCAGAGCGGTTTCGTCGTCATGTGTATCTGCTAGGTAAAGGAAAAGCGGGGCTGTTTACCTGTGAAGCCCCAATCGCGTTACCCGAAGATCGTATTGAACTGAAAAAGGCTTTAGCGGCTTGCGAGCAACTAGGCGTGACTCCCGATGGTAAAATTATTTACCTTTATCAGCGTCAGCAAGAAGAGCGAACGCCAATTTTACGTGAGCTAGGACGATTGCGGGAAATCGCATTTCGTGCGGTGGGGGAAGGCTCCGGTCGACGCCGTGATCTCGATAGTTTCGATGACGATTATTACCATCTTATTTTATGGGATGAAGAGGATTTAGAAGTGGTGGGCGCATACCGATTTGTGCCGACGGAGCAGCAGCTAGAGAAAAAAGGGTTAGAGGGGATCTACAGTAATAGCCTGTTCCACTATAACCAAGACATGATGCCTATTTTGGCTCAAGGGATTGAGTTAGGGCGCAGTTTTATTCAGCCTGCCTATTGGGGCAAACGCGGCTTAGATTATCTTTGGTTAGGTATTGGCGCGTATTTAGCGAAGTATCCGCAATATCGTTATCTATTTGGTCCAGTGTCTATCTCTGGAAGCATGCCCGTTGCTGCGCGTGATTTACTGATTGCATTTTATCGCCTCTATTTTTCCTCTGAGTTGGCAATGGCGCAATCTCGTAAGCCTTACCCGGCATCACTACCACAGGTTTTAGCTCAGTTTGATGGTAATAATTACCAAGAAGATTTGGTGAAGCTAAAAAGCTTACTGAGCAATATTGGCTGCTCTATTCCGACGCTGTATAAACAGTACACCGAGCTGTGTGAGCCAGGTGGGGTGCAGTTTATTGATTTTGGTACCGACCCTGCGTTCAACGACTGCATCGACGGTTTAGTTTTGGTGGATTTAAGCCGCTTAAAACCGCAGCGTTATCAGCGTTATATTGCAGTCCATCAAGCGCAATCGACGACTGAATAAAATGACGGGAAGGGTGAAAAGATTCATCCTTTCCTGTTTTATTTATACTATTAATAATTCCGCCAGTATTATTCACCCTGTCATTATTCCATCATAAATTTGTCATCTCACTGACCCATTCCTTTCGTAGCATCCTCGATAACGATTAAGTCCCAAAGAGGATAACAATGTATGTTAAACGCACTCTCTTCATTGAATGGGAGTCAGGATGCTTTTCAAAAAGCTAACGCAGCGAATGCGCAATTTGCTTCGCAGCATCCGATGATTTCTATTCACAAACTCTCTCAAATTTTTGCTCATCAAACGGTGTTGGATGGGATTGATCTGACTGTTGCAAAAGGCTCTATCTTAGCGCTATTAGGTCCCTCTGGTTGCGGTAAAAGTACCTTATTGAAGCTGTTAGCGGGGTTATTGCAACCAAGCTCAGGTGAGATTTTCTTGAATAAAAAGCTGGTCGCAAGTTCCCAGAGACTTGTCCCGCCGGAACAGCGCAATCTCGGTATGGTGTTTCAAGATTATGCACTTTGGCCGCACATGACCGTATTTCAGAACGTGGCATTTCCTTTACGTATGCGCAAAGTGGCGAGTCAAGCGATAGAGGATAGGGTGAACCAAGCCTTAGAGCGGGTTGGATTAGCAGGGTTTGCTAAGCGTAAACCTGCCGACCTTTCAGGCGGACAGCAGCAACGGGTGGCATTAGCCCGCGCCATTATCGCGGAACCTGAAATTTTACTGTTTGATGAACCCCTTTCTAACCTCGATGTTGCCTTGCGCCGTGCTCTGTGTGATGAGATGGCGCAGTTACTTCGTTCACTAGAAATTACCGCCGTTTATGTCACGCACGATCCGGCTGAAGCCCATGCATTGGCGCATCAAATTGCCCATATCCAAAACGGCAAAATAGACAGTTTGACCACCTTATGAAGAGAGACTCTGTTATGCAAAAGCTAATGTTATCAAACCATTTTTCCATGAAAGGTATCGCAATGAGTTTAGGATTATCCTGTGCACTATTTTCCGTTTCTTCCCAGGCATTGACCGTCTATACCGCAGGTCCAGGGGCGATGGCAAAACAGTTAGCGGCAGGGTATGAAAAGCAAACGGGCGTGAAAGTGGATGTTTTTCAGGCTACGACAGGTAAAGTGATGGCGCGCTTAGAGGCGGAACAAGCCAACCCGCGTGCGGATGTCTTGATCTCTGCTTCATGGGATACCGCGGTAGACCTTCAACAAAAAGGTTGGTTACTGGCGTATGAAAGCCCGAATGCCGAAAAAGTGCCTGCGCAATTTAAAACGCCATACTATGTGGCGCAAGGGATCTCCGCATTGGGGATCGTTTGGAACAGTAAAAGTGGCACGCCGAAACCAACGGACTGGGCAGATTTAGCGCAGCCCGTCTTTAAGGATAAAGTCACCATGCCAGACCCGGCATTGTCAGGGGCATCGTTAGACTTATTGTTGGGATTACAGAATGCGAAACCAGAAGCCGCATGGACACTATTCTCTGAATTGAAAGCCAACGGCATGGTGATTTCTGGTCCGAATGCGCAAGCGTTAACGCCTGTGTTGCAAGGGGCAAAAGCGGCTGTATTTGGTGCAGTCGACTATGTGGCTTATGGTAGCATCGCGGAAGGTGAATCCATCGAGGTGATTTTCCCAAGCAGCGGAACGGCCATCGCACCACGTCCAATGATGATTTTAAATAGCAGTAAACAGCAAAATGAAGCCAAGGCTTTTATTGATTACGTGCTCTCCCCTGAAGGTCAGAAAATCGTGGCAGATGCCTGGTTGATGCCAGCCAGAATGGATGTTGCCGGTAAGCGCCCTGATTTTTCGACGTTAACACTGTTGCCAGAACCGACCACTGATAGTGCAGAGCGCAGCAGCGTGTTATCTCGCTTTAGTGGGATTTTCCGCTAACGGTTTTCTCTTCCTCGCCGCTGGGTGGCATTAGCGACCCAGCAGGAGCTGATTTTCTGATGATGACTCGTCGTTTATTGCCATTCTCGATCTTAATCGCCTTGGCGATTTTAGTGATTATTCCCTTGAGTTTTATTGTGTTACAAGCGCTATTTCCGCATTTTGGACAAGGGGATTTCAGCCAAATTTTCCAACCGATTATCCATCTATTTAATGAACCGGAACTGGCAAATTTACTGCAAAATACGCTTTTACTGGGTTTAGGTGTGGCGCTGGTGAGTGCCGTGATAGCTATTCCATTAGGGGCTTTACGTGGGTTATTTAACCTGCCTTTTGCCCGTATTTGGGACTTACTATTTTTGATCCCATTTTTAATTCCACCGTATATTGCAGGGCTTTCATGGATGTTAACCTTGCAACCGAATGGTTATTCTCAGCAATTATTTGGTATTAGCCCCGGCAGCGCGCTATTTTCCCTTGGGGGAATGGTGGTGATTATGTCATTGAATTTATTTCCCGTTCTTTACTTTGCGGTCTCTCGCAGCATGGCTGCGAATGGCAACCGGCTGGCGGATGTGGCGCAAGTTCATGGGGCATCCGCATGGCAGGCATTTATGCGAGTGACATTGCCTCTTTCTTTGCCCTCGATTGCCGCTGGTTTATTGCTGGTCTTCACTTTAGCGATTGAAGAGTATGGGATCCCCGCAGCGATTGGCTCGCCGAATGGTATTCGGGTTCTGACAACGGATATCGAGCAGCGTCTTGCCGATTGGCCGATAGATTTACCGGGAGCGGCATCGCTGTCATTGGTATTAGCCAGTTTGGCGCTACTGGCTTACACCTTACAGCGTTCGTTAGTATCTGGGCGCAATGTGGCGACGAATACGGGCAAAGCCGCGGCATTGGTGACACGCTCATTGGGTATTTGGCGTATTCCCGTGGTGTGTTTGTTTTCTTTCGTGGCGCTTTGCGCGGTTGGCATGCCGTTACTGGCTATGTTTGGCACGGCATTTTCCAATACGGTTTCTGGCGGATTGACGCTGGATAACCTAACGCTCCGGCATTTTTCTGGGCTATTAAATAGCCATACGGAAGCCCTCGATGCCTTATTGACGAGCGTTTCTCTCGCAACGGCAACAGCGATATTGACGGGGATATTGGGTTTTTTATGTGCATGGCTGGTCGTCGCGCAGCGGATCCGTGGAGCAGCCTTACTGGATGGGCTTTCATTGCTGCCAATTGCCATTCCCGGCATTGTGGTCGCAGTGGGGCTTATTTTGGCGTGGAATCAACCGTTTTGGCCCATCACGCCTTATCATACTTGGGGAATTTTATTGCTCGCTTATAGTTGCTTATTACTGCCTTATCCCGTGCGTTATTGCAGTGCGGCATTCACGCAAATTGGCGGTAGCTTATCTGATGCGGCACGGGTTCATGGCGCAGGGTTAATGACGTCACTGAGACTGATTTTATTTCCGTTGGTTTTACCGAGTTTAGTGGCGGCGATGATGTTGGTGTTTGCGGTGGCATCACGAGAGCTGGTTTCCTCGTTGTTACTGGCGCCTGCGGGTATGCAAACCGTGTCGATTTTTGTTTGGCGCCAGTTTGAGCAAGGTTCCATCGGCAGCGGTATGGCGATGGCCTGTCTGGCAGTATTGATAAGCTTAACCTTGATGCTGTGCGCGCAATTTATTCAGCAGCGGTATAGCCGTTAATCAACCATCCCAAGGGCGATATTCACCTTGGGATGCACGATTTTACAAACTCGATTTAGGAATTGGTGGCGCAAATTGCAGAGCGCCCGCGATGCGGTTCCAAGCGTTAATCGCCCCAATCGCTGAGGTTAGAAACGCAATTTCGGATTCAGTAAATTCATTCTGTAGTGCTTGATAAACATCATCAGAAACATGCTGAGCAGCCATTAGCGTTAGTGATTCTGCCCAAGAAAGCGCCGCTTGTTCGCGGGGAGTATAAATACCGGCATCACGCCAAGTTGGTAAAAGATCCAATTTAGCGGCTTCAATCCCTAATTTACGGGCTAAGTTTAAGTGATACTGCAAGCAAAACGCACAGTCGTTGATTTGGGAAACGCGTATTTTCAGTAACTCAGTGAGCGGTTTTTCAAGCCCTGAATTGCTAACGGCTTTTCCCAGTTCTCCCATCGCAGCAACGACTTCAGGGGCGATTTTTTCAAACTGATTCCAATCACTTCTTCCAATAATTTCAGGTTTCATTCTGTGCTCCAAACAGATAATATAAGAACTCTGATAATAATATTCGAATTCTTACATTATGCGCAAGTCAAAAGTTAATACATCGATGATCCCTGAAATAGGGGAAGGCAAACGTGGGGAATCAGGTCATATTGGCTATTTACTGCGGCAGGCTCACGCGGCTCATCGTATTCGCATGGAACAAGTTTTGCAGGATGTGGGTGTAACGCTTCCTCAATTTTCTGTGTTGCTAATGATTGCAGAATATCCTAAAGCCTCAGGGGCTGATTTAGCGAGGCTATCATTATTAACGCCGCAGACCATGAGTGTGATTGTGAAAAACCTCGAAAAGGCGGGAATGATCTCTAAGTTGCCGCACCCTGAGCATGGGCGGATCCAAATTATTGAAATAACCCAATTAGGGAAAGCATTATTACTTCAATGCAAAGGTGCTGTTAAATCCACTGAAAATAGATTATTAAGTGGAGTGAGCGAGTCTGATGAAAAAGTGATCCGAAAATGGCTGGTGGATATTGCCAAGCAATTTGATATCGACAAAGCCTAATACTCCCTATCTAATACTTCCTATGACGTGAGAGAAAATAATGAAATTCAAATATGCTATTTTGTATGTCGAGAATGTAGAGAAAACCCTCGATTTTTACCAACAAGCTTTTGGTTTTAAACAATCCTTTCTCCATGAAAGTGGTGATTATGGCGAGCTGGATACTGGCAGCACAACGATTTCATTTTCTTCATTGGCACTAATGAACCAACTAGGTAAAGGCGCGGTTGCTCCCAATCCGCATTCTCCTGTTTTTGAACTTGCTTTTGAGACTGATAATGTGGAAAACGCTTTGGCTCAAGCGGTTAAAGCAGGTGCTAAGTTGGTACAAGATGCGCAGGAGATGCCTTGGGGACAAACCATCGGTTATATTCATGATCTAAATGGCTTTTTGATCGAAATTTGCACGCCAGTGCAGGGTTAATTCATTGTAAATATCGGAATTAGTCGATATACCGAATCACCTATTTTAGTGAGAATACAGATAATTACGCTAAAAATAAGGAACAACGATGCAGGGCATGAACCCAGAAGCGCTCGACCATTTCAATGATATTATGCAGGTGGTTAACAAGCTGGCGAAGCTGTTAAATCCAGATTCAATCGAGAATATGGAAACGGATATCTCTTCATTTGAGGAAGAGTTAAAAGAGTCGATCAGTGAAGACGAAGAGGGGTTCGTCGAACGTATCGAAGAGGGTGAAATTGGCTATTTAATGGCAGATCTTATTGTCAGGTCGAATATGGGAAACAGCTTTTGGATAGACTGGAAAGACAGTGAGTCTGCTGTAGGCTTTTTGGAAAATGCGGTTGAGTTCGAAGGATTGGATATTCAGCTAGATTTTGCCGTTAAAGACCCTAAAAACGATTTAAGACCAGACCAAATTTTTGTTCGTGCTAATCAGCAGCTACAAGCGCTTGGCTACTATTTATTGGGCCTGACTTCCGGTAATGATGCTTACCATGAGATCTTAATTCCTTCCGGTATTTTCGAACCATTTATGGACATCATGGAACATTTTGACGTCATGGTTGAGCTGAATGACGAAGAGATTGAAGAATTACAGAGTGAATTATTTTAATTAGTGGCTTTTTTATTTCTAATTTATTGAAAAAGTAATCTCACTTTTTATTTTATGAATATAGATAATGTTTTTATTTATATTTGTGATCTAGGTATCTAAATTATCACTGATAATAATTTTATTGACTTGTACTAAGCTAAATTTACTGCAACACTTCTGAACATGAATAGATACGCTTTAATATTAGGTATATCTAATAAGTATCATGATCTAGAGGTGTTGAGTGAGAGAATCACTGAAAGGTTTATTTGGAAAAACAGTATTATGGCGTTACAAATTGCCTAATATGGAACCTAGTTTATCTAAGGTTACGATGAGTACATTGAACGATGATGTATTTGAATGTAATGATGATTCAGATCTTTCTGAAATAATCTATAACTCAATTGTTGAATATTCATTCAATCATTTTGATTTAGAAGGAAAAGATTTTAGAAAGCAGCTTGAAATTGCTTTAAGAACAAAAATAAAATATAAAGAATCTCAAAAATCAGAAACAAAAATAAAATATGGTTTTTATGGCGAGGTATTACTTTATGTTATGCTATGTTTTTTCTATAAATCTAATCCTATTATTTCAAGAGGGTATTTTTATAATCCGTTAGAAAATTCTGAAACTAAAGGTTATGACTCTTATCATTTAGTCGAAAGTGATAATAAGGTAGAGTTATGGTTTGGAGAGGTTAAGTTTAGAACAACATTAGAGAGCTGTATTAAATCAGCAGTTGAAGGGTTAGATAAGGCTTTTTCTGATGGTTATTTAGAAGAAAACATATTAGCAATGGTGAACTTTCAAGAAAGTTTTAGTAAGAAAGAATGTAAACTTAAGGAAGTTATTAGCTCTTGGGAGAAAGAACCTTCAATTAAAATTATAGATGAACTTAAGAAATTTAATATCAAATTAATTTACCCTATATTTCTTATATATCCTGATAACTCAACAGACTTTGATAGTAAAGTAAAGAAAGCAATAGATTATATAAATGCTAAATATCCACCTAAAGGATATAGTCTATCTATTGATTTTGATGTTTTTTTTATATTTTTACCTGTGGATAATGTTAAGAAAATTAAAGAGGATGTTATTACATGGATAGAGTCACAGAAGCCGCTATTATTATAAAAACACTTAATGAATATCAAGGAGGAAAGATTGATGAGCCATATTTTATTAGTAAGGTTTGTAATTATTTCGATAAAATAAAAGATTTAAACTTATCTAGCTCTGATATGAAGTTTCTTAGATATCTCTCAAATATTTGTGGTGTTCCTCATTATTATGATTTATTAATAAAAAAATTTGGTCATGAAGACAATATTACTGATTTTGATTTAAATACACTGTCAGCATCTATTTATGAAAGTACATTGCATATAGATAAAAATATTAAGGTACATAAATACCAGAAGCAGGTTTTAGATAAATTCAAAAAAAATCACCTAAATAGATTTTTTTTATCTGCAACAACATCTTTTGGCAAGACATTTTTAATTTATGAGATAATAAAGAATTTTGATTATAAAAATGTGGTTTTAATATTTCCAACAATAGCTTTGTTATCTGAAAATTATGAAAAGTTAATGCTACTATCGGAGTATAAATATTTTAATGATAATTTTTCAATACATACTCTGAGCGATATAACTAATATTAAAGATAAGAATATATTTATATTCACACCTGAACGTTATCTCTCTTTTATTGATAAAAATAAAGATTTAAAATTTGATTTCGTTTTTGTAGATGAAATATATAAGATAGATAACGAATTCATGATTGATTCTTTAAATATAGAAAATGAGAGAGATACCGCATATAGAGTTGCATTGCAGGATATTTTAGTCAAATGTAAAGATATTCTTCTTGTAGGACCTTACATTCAGTTTCCTAAAAAAGATGATACTAATGCAAATCAATCTTTTAATAATTTTTTGACGCATAATGAATTTATAATAGTTGATTTTAATAATTATGAGATGGTGAATAAATCGAATACATTAATTGGAAATAGAAAAATATTCATTGATGAAGGCTTAACCATTGATTTAAAAGGCTATAGTGGTAAAAGAATTGAAGAACGAATTACAAAAATAGTATCTGATATAAGAAGTGTAAATGAGAATGTAATACTATATTCGAGAGGGCCAGGTTCGGCTGAACGTTATGCAAAAAGTATTATTAGTAAAAGTAGTAACTATAAATTATCAACTAGACTAAGTTTATTTATATCGCATCTTGTAAAAAGTTATAAGTATAAGAACTGGGTAGTAATTGAATCTTTGAGAGAAAAAATAGGAATTCATCATGGATTAGTTCCTAAATATATACAGAAGGAAATAATTGACTTATTCAATAATGGTGATATAGATATATTAATTTCTACAACAACTATTACGGAAGGTGTTAATACATCGGCAAAAAATCTTTTAGTATTAAATTCCACCAAAGGAAATAAAATATTAAAAAAATTTGATGCTAAAAATGTAGCAGGAAGAGCGGGACGATTTTTACACCATTATAGCGGACGTGTTTTAGTGCTAGATAAGAAATTCAATGAAATAATTAATGGTGATGATGATGAAATTAAACATAAAAATTTCGATCAAAATTCAAATAAAAATGAAATAGACTATTTTATTACAGATGAATCTTTCTTAAATGATTCAGATAAGTTAAATAGAGATGCGATTTTACTTGAACTAGAAAAAAGAGGTATTCCAGATGATATAATTGGAATGTATAAGGTGATATCCTACAGTGATAAACTAAAGGTTTTTGATGGGATATGTGATATTTCAAATGATGAGATTAAAAAAATAAATAAATTAATATCATTATTAAACTATAATCTATCAGTTGATTTTGATGGGTTGAAAGTTATATTTAAAATAATAAAGCCAATTATCTCAAATAAGGATTTGATTTTTTTAATTGAAAATGAAGCCATGATAAAAAAAGGCGCAAATATAGGTAAGAGCTATTCTTTATTGATTTATTTACTATCTTTTTATTTAAAGGATGGCTTTATAGGTAGTGTGGAATATAACTTAAAAAGAAATGTCAGTAATGAAAAATATACGATTGATAATGCAATAAGAGAAACATCTAAATTTGTTTTTAATACATTAAAATATCAATTGGTTAAATATTTAGGGGTGTTCAATGTTATGTATAAATACTTTTGCGTTACTAAAAATAAAGGGGTTTTTAGCGAAATAACTGGGATTGATAAATTACTTGTCAAGTTAGAATACAATGCTGTTTCAGAAAAGGGGAGGCTGGCAAGTGACTATGGTGTACCAAATAAAGTGATTGAATATTATGATGATGGTGAAGTTGAAGGTTTTGTTGGGAATTTTGATAAATATGAATATGAAAAATTTAAATTAGTAGATTCTATTTTGAATAAGAATTTAAAATAATTACCAATATCATTTTTTAAATTCAAACCATTAAAGAATAAAATTTTATGGTGATTGGTGAGATATGGTTTTTTATTTTTAAGAGGTAAGTATTTATGATGATTAATATTTTTTTGAATGAAATTATATATAATTTTCTTGTTTATATTTTCAATGTCGTTAGTTAGCTAAAGTAGTTAGGAATTATTTTTTAAATTGGGGGGTATAATTTTTATTCCCTTTTTGTATCTCATATTACCATTTAAAGTTGGCGAATTGTGAATGAACCATTACAGATAAAGGTTACTATGCCCTTTTAACTGGAACATTTTTATAAGTTAGCTAAACCGATTCATTCTATTATCTGTATAGGTACTCTCAAGTTTTAAGGTTTCAGCATTTTTTATCGTGAACGTGGGTAGATTTAACACTTTTAGCCTTCTTGCTAAGGGGGATTGTTTCATCATCCCCGCGCATTTTGCACGCGTCAGTGCTTTTCTTATGGGCTTGGTTTCATTCGCCATATCTTTTCTACATATTCATTAATAGTTCTATCGGAAGAGAAATAGCCCATGTTAGCGATATTATTGAGTGTTTTTTGCGCCCATAACGTTGGGTATTGGTATAGCTTATCGACGGCATCTTGGGATTGAACGTAAGAGTGGTAATCGGCAAGTAATTGATAATGGTCTCCAAAATTAATCAGAGAATCATAAAGCGGGTAATAGCGGTTAGGGTCATCGGGACTGAAAATACCCGAAACAAGGGAATTGAGGACATTGTGTAGGTCTTCATGTTCTTGGTAAATCTTTCTTGGGTCATAGCCTTGTGTACGAATCGCGTCAACTTGCTCGGCGGTATGCCCAAAGATAAACATATTTTCTTCGCCAACATGTTCGCGAATTTCAATATTGGCGCCGTCTAATGTACCGATAGTCAATGCACCATTGAGGGCAAATTTCATATTACCTGTTCCTGACGCTTCGGTTCCTGCAAGGGATATCTGTTCGGATAAGTCGGTGGCGGGAATAATTAACTCCGCTAAGCTGACGCTGTAATTCGGGATAAAAATCACTTTTAAACGATTTTTGATTCGGGCGTCGTGGTTAATCACGTTAGCGACATCATTGATAAGCCGGATGATCATTTTGGCGTTAACGTAGGATGAGGCGGCTTTTCCCGAGAAAATCACCACGCGCGGAACCCAATTCTTTTCGGGAAGTTGCAAGATTCGCTGGTAGCGCCCAATGACTTGCAAGATATTGAGTAATTGGCGTTTATATTCATGAATGCGTTTGATTTGTACATCGAACATGGCGTGAGGATCGACGATGATATTGACGTTTTTAGCGATATAGTCGGCGAGGGCAACTTTGTTCTCTAACTTACAGGTTTTTAACCGCTCGATAAATAGAGGAAAATCTGTGTACTGCTGTAGGCGAGAAAGCTCTGTGAGATCTTCCCGCCAACCTTCACCGATGGTTTCATCAATCAAGCTCGCAAGGGGTTTATTGCACAACGCCAGCCAGCGGCGTGGGGTAATGCCATTGGTGATATTGCTAAAACGCTCAGGAAATACTTTGGAAAAATCAGAGAAAATTTCTTGAGTCATAAGCTCCGAATGCAGCTTGGACACGCCATTGACTCGGTAGCTGCCCACGACGGCAAGCCATGCCATGCGAACATAGCGCCCATGGGATTCATCAATCAGAGATAAGCGAGTTAAAAGTTCTGGGTTGTTGGGGTAACGCTGTTTGATCTTAGTGAGAAAGTGGTCATTTATTTCAAAGATAATTTGTAGGTGGCGGGGGAGTAATCGCCCAAGAAGGTCGACAGACCAACGTTCTAATGCTTCTCCCATCAGAGTGTGATTGGTGTAAGAAAAGGTTTTTTCACTCATTTGCCATGCGGCTTCCCACTCATATTCGTGCTCATCGATAAGCAAGCGCATCAGTTCAGGAATCGCTAAAACGGGGTGGGTATCATTCAAATGGATTGCCACTTTATCGGCAAGGTTACTTAACGTGCCGTGGATTCGGTAATGGACATCGAGGATATTCTGCAAGGTTGCTGATACAAGAAAATACTCTTGCCCAAGACGTAAAATTTTCCCCGATTCCGTAGAATCATTAGGGTAGAGTACGCGGGAGACATTCTCAGAGAAATTTTTCTCTTCAACGGCTGCTGAGTATTCCCCTTGATTGAATTTGTTGATGTTCATCTCATTCGTGGCATGGGCAGACCACAAGCGCAAAGTGTTGGTGGAATCACATCCATAGCCCATGATGATTTGGTCATAGGCGCGAGCAAGCACTTCTTCAGTTTCCACCCAGCGAACGATTTTGCCTTCTTGCTGAAGGCGACCCGCAAAGCGGACTTTATAGCTAAGGTTATAGCGTGGAAATTCCCATGCATTGCCATATTGTAGCCAGCGGTCGGTGGACTCAACTTGTTGGCCATCAATAATATTTTGCTGAAACATGCCATATTCGTAGCGGATACCAAACCCAACGGAAGGGATTTTTAAGGTGGCGAGAGAATCTAAAAAGCAGGCAGCAAGGCGCCCTAGACCTCCATTGCCTAAACCAGGATCATCCTCTTCTTCTAAAATCGCACTCAGTTCAAAGCCCATCTTTTTCAAAGCATCAGACACATCCTCATACATGCCCAAATTTAATAAAGTATTGGAAAGGGTGCGCCCAATCAGAAATTCCATGGATAAGTAAGCGACAGCGCGATCCGATTGAGACAGAGAACGGCGAATGGCACGCAACCAACGGTCAACGGTTAAGTCGCGGATAGCGTAGGAGATGGCATTTAGCCAATCATGTTGAGTGGCAATAATGGGGTCTTTGCCAATCATAAACTTCAATTTGGTTTGGATGGAGTCGATTAGAGTGTTGATTCGCTGTTCGCGATTTTGGATGGTAAATGGATCATTCATGGTCAGCACCTTCCGTCGTTGGCTCAATTAAGTTCCGGTAAAGCGCAAGGTATTTTTTGGCGGAAGCTTGCCAGCTAAAATTCATCTGCATACCTTGTCGGCGTACGCGTTTCCAGCGAGTCGGTTCATTCCAAAGCGCGAAAGCGCGACGCACAGCATCATTGAGTTCGGTAGTTTTTCCATGGTGGGAGCGATAGCCGTGATAGTCATGAAATACAAAACCCGTTGCCGTGCGATCTGCTAAATTTTCGAGGGAGCAATCGGTGACAGTATCGGCTAGCCCGCCCGTGTGGCGAACCAGTGGAAGAGCGCCATATTTCAGACCATAAAGTTGGGTCAAACCACAAGGTTCGTAGCGGCTTGGCACCACAATGACGTCAGCGGCAGCAATCAGTTTATGGGCGTGGAGTTCGTCATAGCCAATAACGACAGAAACCTGTTTTGGGAATTGGTGAGCCAATTGCTCAAAGGCGTGTTGTAAGTCAGCGTCGCCAGTGCCTAAAACTGACAGCTGCCCACCTTGGTGTAGCAAATCGGGGATCACTTCTAGCAAGAGGTCTAATCCCTTTTGTGTACTGAGGCGGCTGACAACGCCGAACAATGGCACTTTATCGGTGACATTAAGTTTGTTTTCTCGCTGGTGAGTCATTTTACAGATGGCTTTGCCGAGCATGTTTTGTCGCCCGTAGTTGTGGGAGATCAACGGGTCAAGTTGCGGATCCCAGACTTGGTAATCCACGCCGTTTAAGATCCCTAAAATATCCTCTTGAGATTGGCGCTGTTTCAATAAACTGGCGAGTCCATAACCGTATTCGGGAATAGTGACTTCTTTGGCATAAGTGGGGCTGACAAAAGTGATTTTATTGGCGTAGAACAGCCCCGCTTTTAGGTAGGAAATTTGCCCATAAAACTCTAAGCCTTCGGGGGAATAAAAGCCATTAGGTAATTGTAATTCAGGAAAATGGGTTGCTGAAAACAGTCCTTGGTAAGCCAGATTATGGACGGTAAACACGCAAGGAACAGGGTAATTTTTGGCGGCAAGATAGGCGGCGCAGAGTCCTGCATGCCAGTCGTGGGCATGAACAATGTCAGGCCGCCAATCGACATCAAAACCACAGGCTAGTTCGCTGCTTATCCAGCCTAGTAAGGCAAAGCGCAGATAGTTGTCTCTGTATTCGTGTTGATGATTGTCGTGATAAGGGCTGCCTGTGCGCTGATAGAGATGTGGGGCATCAATTAAATAGAGACCGACACCATCATAATAACCAAAACGTAGAGTGATGGGGCCTGCAAATGTATTGATATGGTTGCCAACTAAGGTGTGGTGAATCGCATCCAGTAGCGCGGGAAAACCGGGTAATACGATACGGACATCCGCCCCTTCAGCGATTTGAGCTTGGGGTAATGCGCCGAGCACATCCGCTAAGCCGCCTGTTTTTAGAAGGGGAAATAGTTCTGAGCCAGCATGAAGTATGCGCATCTGAATCTCCTTTAAGCCGCAAGATTATCGAGCATTTTTTGAGTGACAAGGACGATGCCACCTTCAGAGCGATAGAAATGTTGTGCATCCCATTGCGGGTTTTCACCAATCACCAGTTTGTTGGGTAATACACAGCCGCTATCGATAATGCAGCGTTGTAAGCGGCAGGCGTATCCAATAGAGACATCGGGGAGGATCACGCAGGCATCGAGTTGGCTGTGGGCATTCACGCGGACATTTTGGAAAATCACGGAGTTAGCAATTTTGGCGTCTTCAACGATAGAACCAGCATTAATTAATGTGTTGGTAATTTGAGGAGATTGCAGCGATTCACCTTGAATAAACCGAGCTGGTGCCAATGGGGAGTGACCCGTCCGAATCGACCAATGAGGATCATACATATCCAGTGCGGGCTTCGCTGAAACTAAATCAATATTGGCGTTCCAGTAAGCATCAATGGTGCCCACATCCCGCCAGTAGGGGGATGTGCCCATATTAAAATCAGAATAGACGCAGGAACGGCTAAACGGATGCGCCCAAGCCTTACCTTGCTGTACTGCTTTAGGGATTAAATTCTTGCCAAAATCATGTTGTGTATTCTGTTGCTGCTGCTCTTCCGCGAGTAATTGATAGAGGTATTGGGCATTAAAAACGTACACGCCCATGCTGGCTAATGCAGAATAAGGTTTCCCGGGCATCGATGGGGGAAATTGAGGTTTTTCAATAAAATTAATGATTTGTTCGTCATCGTTAATGTCCATAATGCCAAATTCAGATGCTTGGCTACAGGGTACTTCAATACAGGCCACCGTACATTGGCTCCCTTTTTCTACATGGTCTAGCAACATGCGGGAATAATCCATTTTGTAGATATGATCCCCTGCTAACACAATGATGTATTTGGCTTGATATTGGCTAATAACATCGAGATTTTGAAAGATGGCATCGGCAGTACCTTGGTACCAATCTTCGGCATCCTGTTTCTGTTGAGCAGGGAAAATTTCAATGAATTCATTGGTTTTCCCGTTTAGAAATGACCAACTGTGCTGAATATGTTGGATTAAATGATGAGAATAGTATTGGGTCAGTATACCGACGCGATAAATACCTGAATTAATACAGTTAGATAAAGTGAAATCGATAATTCGAAATTTCCCGCCAAAGTGGAGTGAAGGTTTTGGCTGCTTCTGAGTCAGGGCTTTGAGACGAGAACCTTTACCACCCGCCAAAATAAGCGCAACTGTATTGCTCGGAAGTTCTTTGGATAATAGCTGCCTCGAAATGGGATTTGGGTAGGTGTAAAAAGGCATTTTTTCTAACATATCAATTCCTTAATGAGCACTTGGCGAAAAATCGTGGCGCTGCATGACCACGAAGGTTTTTGGAGGAATAGAACCAATTAGGTGGCAATTAAAAGGTGGGACAGGGTGCCAATCCCCCTCGGGAAGCGTGAGCGAATGGACTTGCTCAGTGAAATTAATCAGTAATAGCCATTGACCAGAAAGTAATACTTGCATGGAGCATGATTGCTGCCATTGTTCAAGGGTTATGGGAGAGCCTTGGGCATTTAGCCACTCAACGGTTTTATGGGGGGGCAGTGAATGCCACCATTGCCCCGAAGTCAGAGCCGGGATTTGCTGGCGCAAAGCGGTAAGTTGTGCCGTAAATTCCATAAGAGCACTATCCGCTTCCCGCCAGTTAAGCCAGCTTATCGGGTTATCTTGGCAATAAGCGTTATTATTTCCTTGTTGGCTATGCCCTAGCTCATCCCCCGCGCGCAGCATCGGCGTGCCTAATGACAGGAACAGCAAGCTAAGTAAATGGCGCTGACTCTGTTGGCGTTCCGATATTATTTTTTCAGGGGCGTTTAACCCTTCGAAACCATAATTATGGCTGTTGTTGCTGTCACTACCATCTTGGTTATTTTCACCGTTGGCATGGTTATGTTTGTGATTAAAACTGACCAAATCTCTCAGCGTAAAGCCATCGTGTGCGGTGATGTGGTTAATTGAAACAAAACAAGAGGGATGACTCGGTGAAAAGCGGGTTTGTGAAAAGTCATCCCGTGAGCCAGCTAGGCGGTTTGCCAAAGTTCCGATAGGAATATCACGATATAAAACAGCACGGCGGCAATCATTACGAAATTGGTCATTCCATTCGGCAAAAGGCGGTGGAAATTGCCCTAATTGGTAACTGTTGTTGGCGAGATCCCAAGGTTCAGCAATTAGCTTCAGTTGTTCAAGAATGGGGTCTTGGGTGATAGCTTTAAGCAGCGGAGCCTGAGAATTAAACGCCGGCGTTCTTCCCAATATCGTGGCTAAATCAAAGCGAAAGCCATCAACATGGCATTCAATCGCCCAAAAATACAGGCAGTCGAGCACCCATTGGCTTACTGCCGAATGAGACAACCTCAGCGTATTGCCGCAGCCCGTCCAATCCGCATATTCGCCATTGTCGTTTAACCAGTAATAGGTGGGGTTATCTAACCCCCTAAACGATAAGCAAGGTCCTGAACGGTCTAATTCGGCAGTGTGGTTAAACACAATATCGAGGATAACTTCAATGCCGGCACGATGCAGGGCTTTGACCATATCGCGAAACTCACTCAACGGCGTAGAGCCTGCTTGCCCAGACCAATATTGAGGCTCAATCGCAAACGGTGCCAGCGTGTTATAGCCCCAATAATTAGTGAGATTTTTAGCCTGCAATCGCGGCTCATCCAGATGAAATTGCACAGGGAGCAACTCCAGTGCCGTCACGCCAAGTCGCGTTAAATGCTGGGTTATGCAAGGGTGTGCGATAGCAGCATAGCTTCCCCGTAAAGCGGGTGGAATTTCAGGGTGTTGCTTGGTAAGTCCGCGAACATGAGCTTCATAAATCACGGTTTTTGACCATGGAGTATGAAGAGGGGTATCTCCTTGCCAGTCATAAGGTTCATGGCTGACGACCGAATAAGGATGCTGTTTACCAGTGAGTTCGCGGCTGTAAGGGTCAATCAGTAAGTGAGTTTCATCAAAATATAATCCTGCTTTTGGTTCCCATTTCCCTCTAGCTCGATAACCATAATGTAGACCCGCTTTTGCGCCCATTAAATAACCATGCCAAATATGGTTATCTCCCCGATAAAGCGGGTAACGAATTTCAGCACCGAGTGAGTCCAGCACGCACAGGTCAATGTGTTCGGCACGCTCGCTGTAAATAGCAAAATTGACGCCGTGTTCGTCCATGTGGCTACCAAGTGGGTGAGCATGACCTTGCCGAAAATTAAAATGTGTCATTCGGTCGCTCCCGTTTCAAATACAGGGTAGCCAAAGGGGGAAGCGTAATATTTAGGGAGTGATTTTTACCGTGAGCCGCTATTTGCTGGGTGGATATTGCGCTCTGATTACCCACATTACTGCCGCGATAATAGTGAGAATCGGTATTGATGATTTCTTGATAGCAACCTGATTGGTGAACGCCAATGCGGTAGTTTTCGCGGGGAACAGGGGTGAAGTTGGATACCACTAGAATTTCATGGTTATGGGTATCTCGACGCACAAAGGCGAATACTGAGTTTTGGTGATCATCAACCACCAACCATTCAAAACCTTGTGGGGAATAATCGAGTTGGTACAGCGGGGGCTGCTGCTGATAACAATGATTTAAATCGCGTACAAGGCGCTGTACACCCGTGTGCCAGCCATCATATTCAGGATTCAGTAAATGCCAATCTAGCCCTGTGTCGTGATCCCATTCTCGCCCTTGGGCGAATTCTCCCCCCATAAACAATAATTTTTTACCGGGATGTCCCCACATGAATCCATAGTAAGCCCGTAAATTGGCGAATTTTTGCCATGTATCGCCGGACATTTTACTCAGAAGTGACCCTTTGCCATGCACCACCTCATCATGAGAAAGGGGTAAAACGAAGTGCTCGCTGTGGGCGTAAAACATGCCGAAGGTCATTTGTTGGTGATGATATTGGCGGTAAATCGGGTCAAGGGACATATAGCGCAGAGTGTCGTGCATCCAGCCTAAATCCCATTTGAAATCAAAACCTAAACCGTGATTTTCAACAGAGCCTGTGACATTGGGAAAGGCGGTTGATTCTTCGGCTATCATTAACGCATGGGGACAATTCTGTTGAACAATTTGGTTGGTATAACGCAGAAAATCGAGGGCTTCTAGGTTCTCTTTGCCTCCCCATTTGTTGGGTACCCATTCCCCTTCTTCGCGGCTGTAATCGCGGTAAATCATTGAGCTGACCGCATCGACACGTAACCCATCGATACCAAAGCGTTCTAGCCAATATAGGGCATTACCTGCCAAAAAGTTTGCCACTTCATAGCGGCTGTAGTTATAAATCAAGGTATGCCAGTTTTGATGGATGCCTTCGCGCGGATCCGCATATTCATACAGTGCGGTACCATCAAATTGGATTAACCCATATTCATCATTAGGAAAATGGGCGGGTACCCAATCGAGGATCACTTTGAGGTGATACTGGTGGGCGGTTTGAATCAAGTAGAGAAAATCCTCAACGCCACCAAAACGGTAGGTTGGGGAATAGAGCCCAATAGGTTGGTAGCCCCAAGAACCATCAAACGGGTGTTCGCTGATAGGGAGCAATTCCAGATGGGTAAACCCCATTTCTGCCACATAAGGAATAAGCTGTTCAGCCAGTTGTCGGTAGCTGAGCCAGCCATTATTGTGTGGATGACGGCGCCAAGAGCCTAAATGCACTTCGTAGATTGAGATTGGCGCAGAAAGTGGCGAATTTGCGTTGGCAGAGGGGGGCGGAGTTTGGTTGTCTGGCAAGGCCGTTATCACTGATTCCACATGAGGAAATAGCACGCTTTTGAGTGCGTAAGGGTCAGCTTTGACCCGCATATAACCTCGGCTATCTTGTAATTCATATTTATACGCTTGCCCGATTTTTGCCTCAGGAATAAACCGCTCCCAAATGCCCACTTCATGGCGTAATGTCATTGGGTGAATGCGCCCATCCCATTGATTAAATTCACCGACGACAGAAACCTGTTGGGCATTGGGTGCCCATAAAGAAAAAGTCACCCCATCAACACCGTCGAAGTTGACGGGGTGGGCACCAAGACATTCGTAGGGACGTAGATGGGTGCCTTCTGCCAGTAGCCAACCATCTATGTCTCGAATGAGAGTGCCAAAGCCATCAGTGCGCTTTTTAATTGCTTGGGTTTCTGCGGAGGATATTTCAGCAGAACGACGCCCTGAAGTTATTTGAGAAATAACTTCGCGATTTTTATTTGGCAAATAAATAACCTCAAGAAAAGTGAAATGAGCAATTTAAACTTTACTTAAATTATTTAATTTGTATTTGATAGGCTTCACATATCTAGCTTTAAAATCTATTAAATTCGTTATTTAACAATGTGTTAGTTTGTTTTTGAATAGTATTATTAAGTTATCAATTAATAATACTTAACGTAATTAAATGCGTAATGTAATCAATATCACCCGATTATTATTGATATCGAAATATCGGGTGATTATTTATCTTTAATTACGCTTATTTAGAGTGATTAATTGAGTTATTCACTTTTCTCTACTTCAAAAATTATTGATTGATAAGGATGTAGGGCAATTTGCTGCTTGTCGTTATGGATATTGTCGTCATGGGTATTTGCGATATTGCTTAAATGTATTTGGCGATAATGTTGGTTAATAGTTTGCGGTTTATCACTGAAATTACAGTAAATATCGATGGCGCGTGAACCTAATGTTCGCCGATAAGCAATAACAGGTTCAGGGGCGCTAATTTCTGAGAATTCGCCTTTAACCAAGATATCGCTAATTGGAGAATGGCGGCGCAGGGTAATCAATTGTTGGTAAAACGCGAAAAGTGAATCGGGTTGCTGCTGTTGGGTGGCGGCATTAACTTCTCGGTAGTTAGGATTAACTTTCAACCATGGCGTTCCTGTTGTAAATCCGCCATGGCGTTGGCTATTCCATTGAAATGGCGTTCGCGCATTGTCGCGGCTACGCTGGGTAAAATAGTTCATCATGGTGGTGTGAGAGTACCCGTGATTTTGACCCCATTGGTAGAGTTTAAAAAGATGCAAATCGTGATGTTCGTCGAGCGTCATTGGGCAGTTCGTCATGCCAATTTCTTGCCCTTGATAAATAAACGGCGTACCGCGCTGAGTCAATAAAAACATTGCCAACATTTTTTCGGCGACAGGGGAGATGGCGCCTTTCGGTAAGAATTTGTTCAGTGAGCGCGGTTGGTCATGATTTTCTAAATAAGGTGCACTCCAACCCACTTGCTGGGTCGTGAGTTGGCTTTTTAGAAAAACAGGCTTCAAACGTTCGCCTGTGATTGGATCAATGGCGAACGGGGGCTGTTTGGTAATGTCGAGATCCGCAATACTGAAATCAAACACCATGGAAAATGTCCCATCTTCCCCGATATAGTCAGCAAGATCTTGCGGTGGAACATCGATTTCAGCCACCGTCATTGAGTTCGCAGGATGGAAGGTTTGGCTGGCGAGCTCCTTTAAAAATTCATGGATGCCTGGTTGGTTAACCACCCAAGGAACTAAAGACGCGGTGCCATCTTCCCGATCGGGAGGGAATTGGTAAGGCGAGAGGGCTTCAGGGGATTTTTTAATATTGCCGATAGCATCAATGCGGAATCCTGCAACGCCTTTGGCTATCCAACGATTGATCATTTGGATAATTTCTTGGCGTAATTGTGGGTTTTCCCAATTAAGATCCGGTTGCTCGGGTCCGAAAGAGTTGAAGTACCAGCGAGTGCTATCTGGAACCTGAGTCCACACCGGGCAATCAAAGTAGGTACGTAAATTGTTCGGTGGAGTGGGTTTATCCCATTCAATAAATTGGTAATAGTCAGCATAAGGGCTATTGGGATCAGCAAGGGCAGCTTCGAACCAAGGGTGCTGGTTTGAGCTGTGGTTAAGCACTAAGTCCAGTAAGATTTTAATACCACGCTGTGAAGCTTGGCTGATCAATATATCAAGATCGTCGTTGCTACCAAAAACTGGATCGACCCTGTCATAGTTGGCGATGTCATAGCCATTATCTTTCATCGGCGATTCAAAAATTGGACATAGCCAAATCACGTTTACACCCAAAGATTGAATGTAGTCTAGCTTGGCGGTAATACCAGAGAGATCGCCAATACCGTCGCCATTATGGTCATAGAAGCTTTTGGGGTAGATTTGGTATACCACCGCAGATTTCCACCAGGCTTGAGCCATCTATTTTCTCCTTAATCAAAATCAGATATCAGTAAGTTGCTTTAAATATAGGCAATGTGTGTTTTTGTGCGATGTATCATTATTTTGCGAAATGCAAATGCAAACTAATATCATTAGCGCTATGTTTCATGTAAGATAACCGCCATCTTCGGGTCATGAATGACGTGACTAACGATAATCACATTGAAAGGTGGAGGAATTTAGATGTTCGCAAAATCATTAGTTTCAGGGTTTGCCTTATTATCCGTTGTTGCGTTAGCGGGTTGTGATGACGCTAAGCAAACACAAACAGCAGCGCCAACGACCGAGCAGCCAGCAACAGAAAAAGCAGCTGAAAAACAAACGATTGTCGTTGAACATGCTCAAGGCAAAACTGAAATTCCTAGCCATCCACAACGTGCGTTTGTGATGAACATGGAAACCTTAGACATCATCGATGCGCTGGGTATTCCGGTGATTGGTGTTCCACAAACTAACGCCCATTTTCCGCAGTTTTTAGAGAAATATAGCACCTCAGAATATGTTAATGGCGGGAGCTTATTTGAGCCGGCTTATGAAACTATTAGCAGTGCAAAACCGGATGTGATTTTAGGTGGTAGCCGTGCTCGCGATGCTTATGACAAATTAAGCGGTATCGCACCAACGATTTCTCTAGACATTGATAACAAACGTTTCATTGATAGCCTGATGGAGCGTACGGCGCTGTTAGGTTCTTTATTTGGTAAAGAAGAACAAGCGAATAAACTCGTTTCTGACTTCAAAAACAAAATTAATGATATTAAAGGCAAAACCCCTGATGCGGGCAAAGCGATGGTGATCTTAGTGAGCGGCGGTAAAATTTCTGCTTACGGTCCAGGTTCTCGTTTTGGCTTTATCTTTGATGTATTAGGTTTCGAACCTGCTTATGTCTTCACGGAAGATACTGGTCGTCACGGTAATATCGTAAACTCAGAGCTGTTATTAAAACTGAATCCAGACTGGTTATTTGTTATCGACCGTGATGGCGCGATTGGTGCGAAAGATGCACAACCTGCGGCAGACGTGTTAGACAATGCTTTGGTCAGAAAAACCTCTGCATGGGAAAAAGGCCAAGTGGCTTATTTAGATTCTTCAGCGGTTTATATCGCTGGTGGTATCCAAACTTATTCCCAATTAATGGATGATGTAAACAAAGCTTTAGAGAAGAAAAAAACGAATTAATCAATGAAAACGCTTTATCTCTCTTTTGGTATTCTCGCGTTATTGGTATTAGCGGTATTAAGCTTGTTTATTGGAGCGGGTGACGTGTCACCCGTTTCGCTTTTCACCGACCCCGAGATGCAAGATATCTTTTTCGTGAGCCGTATCCCTCGCACCGCCGCCCTGATCCTTGCAGGAAGCGCCATGAGCGTCGCGGGGCTGATTATGCAGCTACTCACCCAAAACCGTTTTATCGAACCTTCCCTTGCGGGTACCACGCAATCTGCCAGCCTTGGCTTACTGTTCGTGATGATCCTGTATCCAACGGCTTCTATCATGACCAAAATGGTGGTGGCGAGCGGATTTGCACTGCTAGGTACAGCGCTATTTATGCTGATTTTACGCCGGATCATTTTGAAGTCCGCTCTGATAGTGCCGTTAGTCGGTATCATGCTAGGGGCCGTAATCAGTGCGCTTACCATTTTTACCGCCTACTATTTCGACCTGCTTCAATCACTCGGTGCTTGGATGAGCGGCGATTTCTCTAGCATTTTACAAGGTCGCTATGAGCTACTTTGGCTGGTGGGCGGCTTAACACTGGCAGCCTGTTTAATTGCTGATAGCTTTACAGTGGCAGGGATGGGGCGTGAGTTTTCCGTTAACGTCGGCTTGAATTACCAGAAAGTGATGACCATAGGGTTATCTATCATCGCCTTAATCAGCGGTGTGGTGGTGGTCGTTGTCGGCGCACTGCCGTTCTTAGGATTGATTGTCCCGAATCTGATTAGCTTGATGATGGGGGACAATATTCGTAAAACTATCCCGTGGATCTGTTTAGCGGGCGGTGGCTTAGTGCTGCTGTGTGACATTATTGGTCGCTTAATTCGTTATCCGTTTGAAATTCCTGCGAGTGTGATTTTAGGTGTCGTAGGCGCGGTTATTTTCCTTTATCTCTTGTTAAAGCATCAGCGTTATGGAAAAAGTTAATTCATTAAGTTTGCCAGTGAAAAAAACGTTTACGCCAATCCAGCGCATCGGCCTGTTGGCTGCGCTGTCAGTGCTGTCGATCATTTTGTACATGACCATTAATTTGGGCAGTAATCTCGCGTACATTCTTCCCCATCGTGGTTATATCGTGCTGACGATGATCATTGTGGCGTTTGGCTCTGGGGTATCGACGGTTCTGTTTCAAACTATCGCCAATAACAAAATTCTGACGCCATCCATTATGGGGTTAGAGGCATTGTTCATCCTGCTGCAAACTATCTTTGTGTTTTATACCGATAGTTTTCCCGCATCATGGTTGTTGAATATTGGTAAGTTTTTGCTGGAATCCTCCCTGCTGGTGATTTTCTCCGTACTGCTGTACCGCTGGCTGTTTATCTCCGTCAAAATGAATATCAATTTAGTGTTGATGGTGGGAATTATCCTCGGAACACTGTTTCGCAGTGTGGCGACCTTGCTGCAACGCTTGATGGATCCGAATGAGTTTTCCATTTTGCAAAGCCGGATGTTTGCGACTTTCACTAAAGGGACGCCGGAGCTGATTCTGTTCACGTTGGTGATCACCGTGATTGTGGGCATTCTGCTTTGGCGCATGCGCTACTGCTTCGACGTGCTAGCACTGGGACAAGCCAATGCGGTGAACTTAGGGATTAACTACCGTCAGCAAGTCACCGTAATCTTATTATTGATTTCTGTCTTAGTGGCTATTTCCACGGCGCTGGTGGGACCGCTCACGTTCCTCGGCTTGATGGTAGCTAACTTGGCTTACTACATCGCAGGAAGCAGCCAGCATCGCTATTTATTGCCAGTTTCTTTCCTACTCGGTGTGATTGCATTAGTGGGCGGGCAGCTGGTTCTTGAATATGGATTGAATAAAGCGGGTACCTTATCTGTGGTACTCGAGTTTGTCGGTGGAATATTCTTTATTTATATGGTGTTAAGAAGGTTTTAGTATGATTGAAATTCATCAGGTATCGAAAAGTTATCAAGATACTAAGGTCTTAGATAACGTTACAACCAATATTAAAAATAGCGGTGTCACTTCAATCATCGGTCCAAATGGTGCAGGGAAATCAACGCTGTTGTCGATTATTGGTCGCTTACTATCGGCGGATCACGGTTATGTCAAAGTGAATAACTTGGATGTCTCGACGACACCAAGCGACCAGCTCGCAACCTGCTTATCGGTACTTCGCCAAGAAAACCAATTTGCTAGCCGTTTAACGGTGGAAGAGCTGGTTGGTTTCGGGCGCTATCCTTATACCAAAGGGCGCTTAACACTGGATGACAAGCAGAAAATCGATGAGTCTTTGGCGTTTTTGAACTTAACCGAATTTCGTCATCGTTATCTTGATGAACTTTCTGGTGGTCAGCGTCAGCGTGCGTATGTGGCAATGGTGCTATGCCAAGATACCGAATATGTGCTGCTGGATGAGCCACTGAATAACTTGGATATGAAGCACGCGGTGATCATGATGAAATTACTGCGCCGTGCGGCGGATGAGCTAGGCAAAACCATCATTCTGGTTATCCATGATATTAACTTTGCTTCAGTGTATTCAGACTATATCGTGGCGCTGCGAAATGGGCGTTTATCTTACCATGGCGAGCCACAAGAGATCATGAAGTCCGAGATTTTAGAGGAAATTTTCGATACGCCGCTAGAAGTCAAAGAGCTGGATGGACAACGGATCGCGCTGTATTACTGATTTTTATCCGCTCCAATAGATGATATTGGAGCGGTGTGTTATTGCGGTGGGATCGTAATATCTTCGTCGCTATCTAGCTCATCCAGTGGCTGAAGGATTTCAAGGCGTTTGATGCCATCAGCATTCACCACTAAACGCGCTAATTCATTGTAGGCTTTCTTATTCATGATGACGCGGCGGCATAGATAAATATGGTAAACCTTTTCACCGATAATTACGGGTTCATCATCATTAACCATCAACTCTTCATAGCTAATATCGAGATATTTCAAAAAGTCTGAAATATTAACCCGCGTAATATCCACAATAGACGATTGAGTCTGCATAAAGGCCGCAGAATTGCTGTGCAAGGTGACATCCTTGCGGTAATACAGAATATCTTCCACGCGCTGCACATTGACCAAATTCACCCAGTGGGATTTTTGGCGCATTTCATGAATATCAGGGGATAGGGTACTTTCTTTTAGAAAGCGGAATGACTCCTTACAAACCCCAACGGGCTCTTTTACCCCTTCCCGATAAATACGCAATTGACGATCAGGGATCCAGCGTTGAAATAACCGATATAGCTGTTCTCGTCCAATTTCTTTTAAGCGATCTTTAAAGATATAACCAATCACCATCGCTAAGAATAAATTAGCGCTGAGCGCACCGTATTTACCTTGCCACATAAAGGCAATAAATGTAGCGAAAACCATCGAAATTGCGGCTGCAATACCATAAATAGAGTGTAAAAGTAGCGGGAGACCTCGTTTGTGGCGGATCTCTAAGTAGAGGTAGCGGTTAATATATTTTTTCAGTAAATTGCGGCGGTAGGTGACCATTTCCGCGTCGTTTTCATCGTGTGGAAAGCTATCTGGTGCTAGCTTTTTCAAGTAACGCATTTCTTGATACCACAGATGGCGAATTTCATCGCGTAGAGGAAGTTGTTTGTCTTTTAATAAATCTTGTAAGTAAAACAAGGTGTAATGGGACATAAACTCATCGCAATAGGCGAAAGCGTTGGATTTAATGACCTTTTCAATTGGTGCTGCATAGGCGCTGAGTTCTCGATAGCGTTTGAGCCCATGCTCAATGTCTGCCAACATCCCCGTTATGTACTCTTCAGTTTGCCGTTGAGAGTTCTGGGCAACCATCTTCAGGGTTAACCGCACGCTGCGCTTAAAGGTGAGAGCAAAGCGTTTTAGATGGTTTTCATATTCATCTAATGTTGGCGGTAATTCAGGATCTAACCGTTCCAACCAGCTTTTCAACTCATCGACTAGCCCACTTTCCGCGGGAATAGAAGAGAGCTGCACCGTAGGGGCTCGCAGCCGGATATAGTTTTTTAAGCTGCGCTGAAGATTTGAAGGGGTGTAGAGATCGGGGTTAACTTGCATCGATGCCGGAAGAAAAAAGAAGGTTTCAACTTGGTAGCGGATCTCTTTTGATTTTCGAGGGAAAAAGACTTGCTGTTTGATTTCAAACTGCTTTTTACCGTGGATTTTCAGAGATTCTTTAATCATGGCCTTCCTACCGGTGTTTCAGTGTATTCAAATATGGGGTGAATACGATGCAAGTATTTATCAAAGAAGAACAATAGTAATGTGGATGGCAATAAAAGAGAAGGGAGACAAAGAGAAGGAAAACAAAAACGGCCGCTAATGTTTACTTCCAAGCCAAAGCGGAAATAAATAGTCGGCCGTTTTAAGCGTTCGTTGTCAGTTAAAAACTATTTTTTAGCTGCTGGGCGAACTGCGGTTACTTCAATTTCCACTCTCCAAGCTGGGTTAGCCAGTTTAGCGACTTGGAAGGTAGAACGAGCTGGTAGATTGGTCACTTTTTCAGTTTCATAGAACTTGTTGTAGCCAGCCATGAAGCCAGCGAAGTCCATAGTTCCTTTAGTTTCATCACCACCAACTAAGAAAACTTGCATTTTAACAACGTCATTCATAGTCAGACCCATTTCACCCAGAGTCGCTTGAATTTGTTTCAGAACGTTGATTGTTTGTACTTCAGTGTTACCGTAAGACTCTAAAACGCCTTCTGGAGCATCTTTAGAGATTTTAGAAGGAACTTTCCCGCTCAGGAAGATGAGGCTGTTGTTCGCGCTGATTTCTACTGATTCAGCGATTGGGAAACCTTTAACTGGAACACGTTTCACATCGTCTGCTGCGTTTGCAGTTGCTACACCTAAAACTAAAGGTAAGGAAAGCAGTAAAGTTTTGTAGCGCATAATAACTCCTTTATATATGAAAGTAGGAACCTATTAAGACCGTGAGGGGCTCGATAGGTTCCATCTAATTGTGTTTCGTTTTAATTAGTTAAAACGAGACAGTTTATAAGGCGTTGGATCGATAAATGTCTTCTCGTCCATTAACAATTCAGCAGTTAATCGACCCGCCGCCGGGCTTTCAGTCATACCCCAACCAGTCGCGGTATTGATAACCAGGCCTGGGTATTGTTCAACTTTAGAAATGATTGGAATCTCGTCATCAGTTGGAGAAACGGTGCCGCCCCAACGTTCAACAACTTTAGATTCTTTAAATACTGGGAATTCTTTTCTCAGACGCTCAAGAACGCCATCTAAGTGGTCGTTGTTTGGCGTGTTAGTTGCTGTACGGAACTCTTCGAATGGAGTCTTCTCGTCTAAGTTCCAAGAAGTTGCCATAGTGAATGAGTTGAACAGGTCTTTACCGATAGAGAATTCTAATGGTAATTCACCGCCGCCTAATACGTGCAGGAAGCGAGGTCCTAACAGGAAGCTGTCTTTCACGATAGAGCTGGTGAAGATACGTGGTGCAACCGCGTAAGTACCGTCTGCTTGTTCACGGAAGTGGATACCGTTTGGCAGGTGGACGTTACCTTTTGGTGCGCCTGGAACGCCAGTAATACGCTGTTGAGACAGGTAAACGTTCAGAGTAGGGACATCAACACCTAAGTTACCCATGAACAGACGTGACCAGATACCACCAGTCAGAACGACTTGAGAGGTTTTGATTGCACCTTTTTCAGTGACAACATCAGAAATTTTACCGCCTGCGGTTTCTAAGCCACGAACTGCGCAATTCAGGTAGATTGGAATACCAATTGATTTTGCGTAGTTAGCCATTGCTGGGGTAACAGTTTCCGGGTCAAGGCTACCAGAATCTTCTTCAAAACCACCAATTTTCCATGGAGATTGAGCACCAACCAGACGATTAGCCAGTTCTTGACCTTCGATCATACGGGTTCTCAGCGGGGTATCGAAACCTGGGTTTTCAGACGCAGATTTGATCCACGCTCTTGCAACTTCCAGATCTTCTTCGCTTGAAGGAACTTCAACACGACCTTGAACACGGTAGCTGGTATCAGCACCGATTTTTTCGTTCATGCCGAGCCATTGAATTTTTCCGTAGTGGTGTAATGGGAAAATAGCTGGGGAGGTTTTATAGCTGATGATCTGGCTGTATGCGCGACCAGATTGCTCGCCGCCAACAACGCCTTTTTCACAGATAACAACGTTTAAGCCGCGCTCTTTCAGGTTAATCGCAGTCATGATGCCTTGCAGACCAGCACCGATAACAACCGCATCAGCAGATGCTGGTAATTTACCTTCGGTACCCGCGACTGCAGGTACGCGTGATGGCGTAGATTCAAAACGACCTTCTCTGCGGATCATAGGGACAACAGCTGCGCCCCCAGCAATAACACCAGCAGCACCAACCCCTAATAATAGTTTTCTTCTCGAGATTTTCATCTATAACCTCAATAACAATCTTGTTTTTTATATAGTAAATAATTTCAAATTGAGATGATGATCTTATCATATATTTTGAAATTGTTAAGTATCGAAAGTATTTGTTAATAAAATTGAGTGAAAAGTTTGAGTGGGTTATTTGAACTGGTCAGTGTTGTTGGGGGTTTGTCGCAATTTGGATTATTTTATCAATAGCAGAAATAGACAATTTTAATTGTGAATGTCAGTAAAAGTGTACAGGTGTAAATATCTAAATTTCAGATAAGTTAAATATTTCAGAGCCCAAATTAAGGAAGTGCCAAATAATTAATATCAGTTGATTATGCTGAATTTAGATTAAGTTTGATTTCGTTTTTATCGTAAAAAATAAAAGTTAAGTTAAATTTTTTAGCTATTTTATAATCACCTGATGGATTTGCATACAATTAATTTACGTTTAGTTGCACCGTATATTTACTGATAGTTTTATAGATGATTCTTTTTTGTTCTATACGCATTTTTATTTATATCAATATGAAAAATATGATTTTTTATTTTTACTGTGATTTTCTTGGCATAATAGGTTAATTATTTATTTGATAATTTTTTTGCTTCCAATCCTTAATCTAAATAAATCCCACATCATTCTTGAGAGTATTCGGTTGTTAATTATCCATGTATAAATGTAATTATTAACACTACTAAGTGTAATGATTTTATTTATGCTGATTTTTTGCATTTTCATTTTTCATATAAAGAGCGAATGTATTTTTTTATTTTGATGATAATTTGCTCATATTAATTAGTTGGGAAAAATTTTATTTATTTTAGAATTTAACATTTGATTGGTTTTTAAGCCCAAAAATTGGGTTAATAAAATGTTAAAAAATAAATATTTAAAGTCTGGTTATTAGATAAATATATCTAAAATGAGAGGGATAATTGGTGAGGGGTATAGGTTATGCCTCCCTTTTGATGAACGTTAAGGGAGGCAATTATGGTTAGCAACTCAACGCATCTGCTACCGCTTTAAAGCGGACGAACTTATCCCGTAGCTGCTGATGAGCTATAAGGTTAGGTTGATACGCGGTGATTTTCGGTGTGCTTGATGCAATCGCGGTATCAAACCCTGAATAATATCCAGAGCCGACTGCGGCACACAGTGCGGCGGCTTGGCAGCCTGACTGCTGAACATCCACCACTTCAAGAGGCAAATTACTGGCATCACAGAACATTTGCATCCATAACGCCGAATTGGTTGGACCGCCAGTAAAGCGAATAGCCTGAGTGCAGTCATCAATGCCAACAATACGGTCTTGATGCAGCAAATGAGAAAACACAATTCCCTGATAAATGGCGTAGGCAATATCCCCTTCAGTATGATGGGAGCTTAACCCAAGTAGCCCGCCATGCAAGTTACTGTGGTAGTTAGAACCATATAACCAAGGGAAAAATAGAATATCGTTTTGCCGTGTGGCTCCTTCTGCAACGCAAGCATTGAGTACTTTGTAATCTTGCAAGCGTTGATCGAAAAAGTGTCGTGTGAACCAAGCGAGGTTACTGGCTGAGGTTGGACTGCCTTCATGAACAAAATAGGTGCCTGGAATACAGTATTTTCCCCACACATAAGGGTAATCGGCAGGCATGATTTTATCAAAAACACGCGTGGAGATAGTCCAGGTTCCAGCGACGGCACTGAGCTTATCTTTCTGGCTGACACCTGATGATAGCGCGGCTCCCACCACATCGAAGAACCCACCAAATACTGGCGTTCCTTCTTTAAGGCCACACTCTTTTGCGGCATGAGTCGTGACACAGCCCGCTGACTGTGCGGAGTTAATCACGGGGGCGAGTTTGTCGTTAGCCTCTTCAATACCAAACAATTCACAGAGTTTAGGATCGTAACTGGAGGTTGTTGGGTTATAGAGTTGGCTGCCTGAAATATTGGTCTCTTCGCAAGTGAGCTGGTCAGTTAATCGATAACGAATATAGTCGTGAACCATTAAAACATAACGACCATCGCGATAGCTGTCTGGCTCATATTGTTTTAACCAATTTAGCAAGGCAACGGGGTGTGATGCCCAAAGTTGCTGCAAGCTTAGGGGATATGCTTGCTCTGCGGTGCCATTTTGGTGCCATTGATCGACAATCGCTTGTGCGCGGGAATCCGAAGAAACAATGCCGTTTCTGACGGGTTTTCCGTGTTTATCCAGTAAATATAGCCCTTTGCCGTGGGAGGAAAAGCTGACGCCTGCGATTTGTGATGCAGACAACTGGCTTTTGGCGATAGCTTCACGGATAACGCCGCAGGTGACTTGCCACAGGGTTTCCATATTACGCTCACTAAACCCAGCTTGTGGACTTTCAGTGGGAAAAGGGTGCTCAGCAACCACCAGTTCTTGCCCTTCAGGGCTGTAGATCCCAGCTTTGATCACGGTGCCTCCAAGGTCGACACCCATGAAAAATGTGCTCATTGTTAGCTCCTTAGTTTTCCCAGCCCGCTTGCTGCATTTTTTCTTCAATCCAATGGCGCGCTTTGATGATCTCAATCAGCGGTTCATCGGCTTTTTCCGTCCACATTTCAATTAAGAAGGTGCCACGATAATTGAGCTGCTTAAGCTGTTTGAACAGTGCCACAAAATCCACGCACCCTTCGCCGAATGGCACATCACGGAATTGACCTTTGCAACTGTCTGTTACGGCGTAGGTATCTTTCAGATGCAGAGCAACAATATTTTCAATGCCTTTGGTTAACTCGGCAGCCACATCACTACCCCAAGCGGTTAAGTTACCGACATCAGGATAAACTTGGAACCACGGTGAGCGAATTTTATCGGCAAGCGCTTGCCATTTCGTGATCGAATTCATAAATGGCGTATCCATGATTTCGACGGCGCACATCACCTGAGAAGCTGCGGCAATTTCAGCGACCCATTTCATGCCTTCTTCAAAGCGCGCAATGGTGCCTTCATCTTGCTCTTCGTAATACACATCGTAGCCAGCCAACTGAATGGTACGGATACCCAGATCTTGAGCCAATTTAATGGCTTTTGTCATTAATTCACGGGCTTTTTGACGGGTATCTGCATCATGGCTACCAAATGGAAAACGACGGTGACCCGATAGACACATCGTTGGGATGCGTACCTGGGTTTTTTGGATGGCAGCTACTAACTCTAAGCGTTGTTCCAAACTCCAATCTAGACGGGCTAAACGCTCGTCCGTTTCATCAACCGACATCTCGACAAAATCAAATCCTGCCGCTTTTGCGATAGCTAATTTTTCGCTCCAGCTACTGTGCTTTGGAAGGGCTTTTTCATAGATACCAATCGGATTTTTTCGTGAAATAGTCATCTTTATTCCCTGTAAGTTAATTTTGTACGGATGCTTTATTGAGGCGTTGATTGCGTGTCATTGCACGCTTAGCGCTCCATTTTTCTTTAAAGAATTTGAAGGCGAGAGCGAGGATCAACGTAATGCCCCAAACCGCGAGATTGAAGTGCAGGCTGACGCCCAACAGGCTAAGACCAGTTGCAATGACTTGCAGAACGAGCAATGCGCAGAAGACGCGGCTGACTTTACCGACGCCGCCAAATGGGTTTGTGCCTCCCAATACGATGGCTAAAATGGTCAGCAGTAAGTAAGAATCCCCGTATCCCATGCGGGCTGAGTTAAAGCGCGCCATCATGATCAGCCCTGCCAACACACACAGCAGGCTTGAAATGGTGTAAATCGCGATCATAACTCGGTCGGTACGCACGCCGCTAAACCACGTAGCATTGATGTTGCTGCCGCTCATATAGATATTTTTACCAAGGCGGGTGCGACCTAAAAACAGAGCCAAAATAATCGCGGTCACAATGAAAATAATCATGGCGATCGGCATACCGAAAACGGTGTCAGAGCCAATGGCGCGAACCACTGGCGGCATCCCACTGAGTGCGGCACCTTTGGTAAGGTAAACACCAATACCGCTGATAATAGTCATGGAACCAAGTGTGACCAAAATAGGATGAGCGCCAATATGGGAAATCATTAGCCCTGTTAAGCAGCCAATAATAACGGCGATAACGGTGGCACCGATTAATGCAAAGACCAACCACATTAGCTGCGTGCCCGTTCCTGCATCAACAGGCAGGTAATTGATAAATACCCAAGCCATAAACAAGCCAGTCAAGTTAGCGGTGCTGATAATGGCGAGGTTTAACCCGCCACTCAACATCGGAACAAACATGGCGAAGGTCAGAAGACCCAGCTCTGGCAACTGAAAGGTAATACTTAAAAAGGTATTCTGGGTAAAAAAGTGCCCTGGCATGGCGATACTGAAAGCCGCAATAGCGACCAAAAAGATTGAAAGCAGTCCGATAACAGAGCCATCAATTTTAAAAAAATCTTGTTTTTTCATGGTGATATTCCTGTTAAACAAAGCCTACGTCCGTTTCTTTACGCTTTTTGTAGTGAGTAATACAAATAGCGATAAGAATGACCATACCGATGACGATATTGACGAAGTAGTTAGACACCCCGATCAAGTTCAGACCGTTTTTCAAGATACCGATGAGGAAAACCCCCATAAGCGTACCGATAACGCTACCGCGACCGCCGGATAAACTCGCGCCACCTAATACCGCGGCTGCGAGAACATCAAGCTCGCCACCCACTAAGGCGCTAGGCACCACTTCACTCATGCGATAGGTTTGCAGCATGCCGCCGATAGCGGCCATCGCACCGAGATAACCGTAAGCAAACAGATAAATCACCCAGACGCGAATACCAATACGTGAAGCTGATTCTTGGCTGCCGCCTACCGCATACAGTTGGCGACCAATGTGGGTTTTGTTCATTAAGATCCACGTTAAAAACGCGATCCCTAACATCACGATCAATGGCAAACCAATTTGATAATATTCACCATCCACTTCAAAAGGCAGGATGGTGACAGGATCAACCCACCAATCCGGTAAGTCGTAGATACTGTGTCCGTTGGTTAGCCACATCAGCATGCCGAACAGCAAAGATTGCATACTAATAGTGATAATGATCGACACCACATTGAGGGAGTAAATCAAAATTGCGTTGATCAACCCAAAGGTGATCCCGATGACAATCGCAAGGGCGATACTGAGGGTTGGGCTTTCGAGTAATCCTTGCAGTAAGAAAGTGGCAATCACATATTGGACAACCGAGGCAACGGCGGCGAAAGAGATATCAATACCACCAGTGACGAGTACCACAAATAATCCCAGTGCAAAAATACCGGTGACAGCATAGCTTTCGCTTAAGTCGAGCAAGTTTTGAATAGTGAGAAATTGTGGGCTCATTAAGGTGAAAAACACCACCATGATGAGGATCACCCAGATTAGCCAGCCTTCAACAGACTGCGGACGAAGTTTTTGCCAATTAGCCATTGATGATTTCCTCCAATTGTTGCTCAGTCATGGAATCCGTCACAATTTCTTTGACGATAGATCCTTGCTTCATATGTAAAATGCGATCGCAGTTGTAGAAAGCTTCAGAGGCTTCATCGGTGATCAATAAAATGGCGATCCCAACACCAGAAAGTCGATGTATCAGCTTGTAAATGCTGTCTTTAGCACCGATATCGACCCCCACGGTAGGGGCATCAAGGATCAGCACTTTAGGGCGCGTCAGGATCCATTTGGCGAGCACCACTTTCTGCTGATTTCCCCCTGATAAGGTGGAGAGAGCATTGTTTGGGTCGGTCACTTTAATATCCAAATCCGCGATCCACTCTTGGACGATTTGCTGGCATTTTTGCTCATCAATCAGATGAAGAGGGGTTTTCAGGCGATCTAAAATCGAAATCACCATATTGTCGGCGATAGACTGCTGCAAAATTGCCCCCAGTGTCAGGCGGTCTTCAGACACGTAACCAATACCATGTTTGATAGCTTGGGCATTATTTTTGAAGATAATTGGCTTGTCTTCGACGATCATTTCGCCGCTGTCAGGGCGGGTTATCCCAAACAGAGAAAGGGCAAGCTCGGTACGACCAGAGCCTAATAATCCGCAAAGTCCCAGTACTTCACCGCGCTTTAATGACAGGGAAATATTCTGGTATTGCCCAGCACGGCTGAGGTTTTTCAGTTCTAAGACCGTGTGAGTTTCTTCTGCGTTATTGGGTGATTTGCGTTCATGAACAATATCAAGCCCTGTCATCAGCTCAGTGATTTTGCGCGTTGTCAGGTCTTCTGCTGGCCATGTTCCCATTTTTTGCCCATCACGAATAACGGTAATGCGGTCAGAAATTTCTTTTACTTCCTCTAACCGATGGCTGACAAAAACAACGGTGATACCTTTGTTTTTTAAGTAGTTCACGGTAGAAAGTAGCTGATTAACTTCGGTGCGAGTTAACGAGGCCGTTGGCTCATCCATGATCACTAAGCGTGCATCCGCAACCAGTGCGCGGCAAATGGCTACTTGCTGACGCTGGGCAATGGGGAGAAACTGCACTGGGGTATCAGGGTCAATGGTGAACTCAAGTTCTTTGAGAATTTGTAACGCTTTTTCCCTCACTTTCCCTTTTTGAAACCAACCAAAATAACCGTTTAAATTCAGTTCAAAGGCGATGTTTTCTGCCACGGTTAAGTTAGGAAATAAGGATAAGTCTTGGTAGATAACTTGAACGCCAAGCTCTCGCGCTTTGTCTGGGGTCAGGCGAGAGTATCGTTTGCCATCTATTTCAATTTCGCTACCTTCATCGGGAGCATAAACGCCGCTAATGGTTTTAATTAACGTACTTTTTCCGCAGCCATTGGTGCCCCTAAACAATGAACTTCACCTTTGTTTAGCGTCAAGTCGATATTGCGTAATGCACGATGACCACCAAAGCTTTTGGAAAGATCCCGTAACGTAATCAGTGGGGAGTTTTTTTCGGCTGTCATAGTGGAGTCCTGGTGTTGACTGTGTCGTCAGATTCAGAGTGACAACAGACACCGCTATCAGACCTAAATAGGGTGCTGTTGTCACTTAAACTATGTGGAACAAAATAATACTGTTGTCGTATTTTTATTATGTAGCGCGAATTTACAGACCGACTTCAACCAGCTTTTTGGTGTTTTCAATATTCAGGTTAACTGGGTTGTCGCTGAGGATGGTGTTGCCACTCACTTTTATCTCACCCATATCACCGATGCTGACGCCAGTTTTGATCTCTTCGCCATTCATCATTGCCGTAGCGACTTGAACGAAAACTTGACCAGCCACTTTCGGGTTAGAGATATAGCCGCCGTCAATTGCGCCTTTTTCTAACAGTTTGATACCTTGACCCGGCGTGAATGTACCGAATACACAGGTTTCAGCGTTTTTACGGCGTTTGTCGATAGCGCGACCCGCACCGATAGGTCCTTGAGAACCAAATGACATGATACCTTTCAGATCTTTATGCTTAGACAGCAGGTCGTTTGCAGTACGCATAGAATCATCAACGGATTCTGCTACACCAAAGCGGTCATCGACCATTTGCATTTTTGGATAGTGTGCTTTTTGGTAAGCGATTGCCGCATCAGCCCATTCGTTGACTAAAGGTACCGTCAGGCTGCCCACGAACATGGCGTATTTACCTTCTTCACCCATACATGCTGCCATATCTTTCATATGGTTAGCGCCCATGCTTTGGGTATCCAGTAATTCGAAATCCCAATCCGCATTTTTTTGATCTGGGGATTCGTGAGTAATCACTTTGATGCCTGCTTCTTGGGCGCGCTTTAATACCGGCTCAAGGACTTTTGCATCGTTAGGAACGACGCCGATAACATCGACTTTCTTCGCGATTAAATCTTCAATTGCACGAACTTGTTCTGCAGGGTCAGCGGTGGTTGGACCCACTTGGAATGCATTAACGCCGAGTTTTTTACCTTCTTCAGTGATCCCTTGCTCCATGACGTTAAACCAAGGAATCCCCCCCACTTTCACCACAACACCCATGGTAAATGGCTTTTGTGCTTTCTGTGATTCAGCCATCGCCATGTTGGAAAACAGTGCGGCGCCCATTAAGCAAGGTAAAACTAATTTTTTCATATTCATCGTTATATTCCTCAGAGATGATGTGCATATACAGCCATGCTCATCAACATAGGGTTAATGTTTTGTTTAATCGGATAGATATAATTAATTTCTATTAATCGTTAATTTAATTAATAGGTTTATTTGCTGCCTGGTGTAATTCGGTTATTTAAAATAAAAACAAATTGCTTAATTTACTCATTTAGTTACGCTGCGACTATCATCGATATAAATACTCTTTATTACACTGAATACTATTTATCACATTCAATAATGTTTAACTTCGGAAATACTTGTTTGAAGTTTTTATCATTAAGTTTATTGGTAATTAACACGTTAATATCATTTAAGGTACAAACTTGGCTAAAAGCATATTGGTCTAATTTATTATTATCCGCTAATAACACACAATTCTCAGAAACCTGAATCATAATATTTTTTAATTTGGCATTAACTTCACTGCCATCTCGAACGCCAGTTTCAATATTGAATCCTTGGCATGATAAAAATAACGTTTTAATTTGAAAGCTACGGATGATACTTTCAGAAATAGGACCATGAAAATCATCATGGCGTTCTGAATATTCTCCACCAATGCCAATGACGCGAACGCGATCTCGGCATGCTAATGCTTGAATGATTTTGACGGAGTTGGTGACCACCGTAATATCGATATCGGGTATTTGCCTAGCCAGAAACCAACATGTGCTGCTGTTATCCATCATGATGCAGTCACCCGGCTGAATAAACTTCAACGCTGCTTTGGCGATTTTCATTTTCGCATCTGGGTTCTCTTCCGTTCTCTTACGAAAGGATTCTGCACCATCGACCATTTGACTGAGTTTGACCGAAGAGGGCAACACATTCAGTACCGGGCTTTCATCTTGTTCAGTGGCAACCGCACCACCAAAGCTGCGAATTAAACGTTTTTCACGTTCTAGTACCGTTAAATCCCGGCGAATAGTTTCTTGAGAGACGTGACAAAGTTGGGCTAAATCGCGCACTAACGCTGAGCCATGTTGAGAAACATGGGAGCAAATTAATCGGTGGCGTTCAGCTTGTAGCATCTCAAAACTCCTATTCAGCCCATGGCATTTATTATTTCTGTGACAAACATTCTTTCCGCGATAAACATTCTTTCCGCGATAAACATTCTTTCCGCGATAAACATTCTTTCCACGATAAACAGTGTGCCAGCGCTGAATTTTTTTTGTCGTGATTCGACTCATGTAATAACGGATAGAAACAAACAAAGCTATTTATAGAGTTATTGATCACGTTTATATGAAACAAACATTTATATTTTCATTTTTATCGTTAATTAGATCACTAAATATGGCGGTATATAGACAGAAACTAGACGAAGCATTAATCAACTTTCACATATTCGGGCATTTTTATTAGGCGTATTTTTGTTTTAGTTAGACCGATTATGACCGAGTATGACTGATTTATGTTGTTTTGTTAATGATTTGTAAAGCGTCGGACTTTTTTATTCAGCTAAATCTGTTTACCTTAATAATCAGAACAACGTCTATTCATCGACAGTAAATAGAGAATAAAAGAGAACCTTGTCGTTGATATGACTCGCTATTTTCATATCGTATTCACGCCATCTTTTTACACCTAGGGAGGTAATCATGCTGGAAACATTAAAACAGCAAGTATTTGAGGCGAATCTTGAATTACCCAAACATAAGCTAGTGACGTTTACGTGGGGTAACGTAAGTGGAGTAGACCGTGAAGCCGGTTTGATGGTGATTAAGCCTTCCGGGGTGGATTATGAAACCATGAAAGCGGATGACATGGTGGTCGTTTCATTAACCACTGGTGAAGTCGTCGAAGGAAAATATAAGCCTTCTTCAGATACCGACACCCACTTAGCGTTATATCAAGCCTTTCCCGAGATTGGTGGTATCGTTCATACCCATTCGCGCCATGCAACCATTTGGGCACAAGCTGGCTTACCACTAAGTGCATTAGGCACCACACATGCCGATTATTTTTATGGTGAAATACCTTGTACCCGTAAAATGACAGAAAGTGAGATAGCGGGTGAATATGAGAGAGAAACTGGGCATGTGATTATTGAAACATTTAAACAGCTCGGAATTTCTGCAAAGGATATTCCCGCGGTATTAGTCCATAGCCACGGTCCATTCGCTTGGGGCAAAGATGCTCATAATGCGGTACACAATGCAGTGGTGTTAGAAGAGATTGCGTATATGAATTTATTTACGCGTCAATTGACACCTAAAATTGACGATATGCAGCAAGAATTACTGGATAAGCATTATTTACGTAAACATGGGAAAAATGCATATTACGGACAAAAGTAGAGTTTATTTCTTTTTAAGTACGTTATTTTAAGACTATTCATTTTATTGTTAATAAGTTGATAAATTTATTTTTCATTTAATTGAAAGGTTTTAACTCGCTCAGTGTCTATTGAATGCCATATACAATTATCCATAACAAATTACCTATAGCAAATTATCTATAACAACAGCCACGGACGTATTATCGTGGCTTTGCCATGCAAAAATATTTTTATCAGGGTATAGGGTTAAATTGTAAGTCGGTTTAAACTGGCGCGGTGTATTGGTGATACTGAGTGGAAAGGACATGTCTAATCGAGTACTTTTTCTATTTTTGACCTTTTTCGTTAATCTTTTTTCTGTTTCACATGCTGCGGATATAAAAAATAATAATTTAATTATCAGTGGTTCAAAAGCGATCAATCTTGATAATTGGGAGCTTGTGGATGTACCTCCCAAATTGATTCAGACAAAAGCGCCAGAAAACATCTTTGCTATTGTAGGCGGTCAAATGCGTATTGTTGGAGAGATCAATCCAGACAATGGCTTTTACGCCTATAGTCCAAATGGTGACTATAATGCCCTACAGTTTGGTAATGATTTCGCCTATGTTAAAAGCACTCAGATATCCAAAAAGAAGCCTCGGAATATCCCTGAAGATGACCGTTTAAACGATCTTAAAAACCCAGTTTATGATTATTTGATTACAAGCCAAAAAACGCCGGTATTCAGTGCAACTGATGAAGATTCGCGGCAAATCGCCTCTTTATGGGAAAATCTACGCTATCCAGTGTTAGCTCGAATGATCAAAACGGATGAAGATGGGGACAAAACCTCATGGTTAACCATTCGCCTCGGGGATCGTCTGGGTTATGTTCGCTTAAATGATGTGGCGATTGATAAAGGCATTCCTATTTTTACTTATCACCATATTCTCGAGGACGGTGAAAATAAAAACTTTCGCCATACTTCGACGACAACCTCGGTTGATGCTTTTCGTGAGCAAATGAATTACCTCAAAGAGATGGGGTATCAAACATTATCGCTCGAAGATGTGGAAGGTTATTTAAATAAGAGTGCGAATTTACCCGGGCGTGCTGTGGTACTCACGTTTGATGACGGGCTTAAATCCGTTTATCGCTATGCATTGCCTATTTTAAGAGATAACCAGCAACAGGCGACGCTGTTTGTCATCTCTTCGCGTATCAAAACTCAGCCGCAAAAATGGGATCCGGATTCTCTGCAATTTATGAGTAAGCAAGAAATTAAAGAGAGCCAAGATGTTTTCAACATTCAATCCCATACGCACTTTTTACATCGCTTAGATAACCGTAATAACCCGATTATTTTTAGCCGTAAAGAGCACACGATCATGCTGGATTTTAAACGTTCAATGAAAGCATTGGCGAAATTCGAAAGAGATCAGCGCTATTTAGCTTACCCGTTCGGTGCCTATAACCAAACGGCGATTGATGCGGCAAAAGAAGCGGGCTTACATATTGCGGTGTCTACCATCCAAGGTAAGGTCAAGCTCGGTGATAACCCTTATGCACTAAAACGCCTGTATGCCTACAGCACTGACCCGATTAGCAAATTTGCTTTGATGGTAGGCAATAGCGAGCAGGATGTGGTGAATAAGAACGTTGTCGTTGATAAATAAGTTGAAAGAACCTTGGGTGCTGCACGCAAAAGGCCCAAGGTTTTATTCGCTTTGCGCTGAACATGTTGCCATTTCGGCTGTTAACCATTGGCGGAAATATTGTGTTAATGGGTTGAGTTCAGCGTCTTTATGAATTAACAATGCCCATTTAGCGCCTGTTACGCGCTGCTCTGTGAGTGGTATTAATTGCCCTGAATTTAGAGCTTGTGTCGCGAGTAATTGACTGACTAATCCGATCCCCAATCCTTGGCTGACGGCATCTAATAACAGACTCGGATCTGAAAAGTTCACTCCTTTTTGTGATTGTCCAACTGATTCACCACCGCCAATAACCCAGTTACTCCAATCCATTTCTCGCTCGCCGTGTAGCGTTAAAGGCGATTTAGCACCAAGCAGGCTAGGGTGGCAAGCTGGGTAGAGACTATCTTGATATAACACTTCAAAAGTACATTCATTTTGTATGGCTAGGTCATCACGGATCGCGATATCAATAGTTTCCATTTCCATATTTGGCACGTCATAGGTAGTGAATAACCAGATATCAATGTCAGGGTGTCGTTGTTGAAATTGTCTAAGTCGAGGTAATAGCCAGTGACGAGCAAATGCAGGTGTTGTGTTCACAATAAGTTGGTTAGATTTTCGATACTGATCGAGCCTGCGTACCCCAATCGCTAATTGTTTCAATGTATCCTGAACACTAGTGTAAAAATCCTGCCCGGCATCCGTGAGCGTGACACTGCGTCCTTGTCGAATAAATAGTGGCTGCTCGAGCTGGCTTTCTAAACTACGAATTTGCTGACTAATTGCAGATTGTGTGACATGCAATTGCGCTGCGGCTTGATGGAAACTTCCCAACCGGGCGGCCGCTTCAAACCCGCGTAATGCATTTAATGGTGGCCAATATTTTAGCATTCTTGATAAGCTCATCTAATCAGTTGTGTGCTAATTATATCGTTAGTTTTATGGCTATCAAGGGTATTAAGATAGGTGTATTGAAAATCACTGAATAGTATTGCTTATCATAATGAGTATTAAGGAACCCAGTATGCCGACTCGTCGTCAGTTTATCCGACAAACCTCAGTCATTAGTGCCATAGGCGTTGCAGCCTCTTTTGGCATATCACCAGTTGCAATAGGGAGTTCGCAGAGTGAAAAATGGGGAATGATGCCAGATGAAGGGGAATTACAGCAGTGTGCTTTCATTGCCTTCGGTGCCCAAAAAGCAATTTGGGGTGAATTCACTACAGATGTGCAAATAACATTAGGGAGTATCGCTAAAGCGATTGCTGAGTACCAGCCTGTGGTGGTTTTTTGTCGAGAAAATGAGCGTCAGTTAGCTGAGGAAATGTGTGGTAGCCAAAATACGCGTTTTATCACGACAGAGCTCGATGATATATGGATGCGTGATATCGGAGCCAATTTTGTGGTTAATCCAAAAGGGGGACTCAATGCCGTTGATTTTAATTTCAATGGTTGGGGCAATAAGCAGCAACATGATAACGATGCCCAATTGGCAAAGTTCCAAGCGCAGCATTTTGGTGTGATTACCCCACTTATCAGTCGCTTAACTGGAGAGGGTGGAGGGATTGAGGTTGATGGTCATGGTACAGGGATAATGACGGAAAGTAGTTGGATAAATGATAATCGAAACCCTAATTTAACCCGAGATCAGATAGAGGAAGAGCTAAAAAAAGCATTAGGATTACGTAAAATCATCTGGTTGCCAGGTATTAAAGGAAAAGACATTACGGATGCGCATGTCGATTTCTACGCTCGTTTTGTGAAGCCTGGGGTTATTTTGATAAATCTCGATAATGATTCGGACTCTTTTGACTATGAAGTCACGCGCAAGCACATGGAGATTTTAGAAAATGCGACGGATGCTGACGGACGAAAACTGAAAATTTATACGGTGTCGCCACCTAGCACTCTGCGACAAACTCGCTTTAGCCGACATAACCCTGATTTCGCTGCGGGTTACATTAATTACTTTGTCATCAATGGTGCCGTTATTGCGCCTGAATTTGGGGACAAGCAGGCAGATCATGATGCGAAGCAGCTCCTTGAAATGCTATACCCAGGCCGAGACATTATCATGCTTAATATTGATGTCATTGCAGCGGGAGGGGGTGGGATACACTGTGTCACTCATCAATTACCCGTGCATAATGACCGAAGATAAAAAGCGCGAAACAAAAAATTGCCTACTTTAATGTGAGTAAAGTAGGCAATGATGTGGAAGATTTATCGTACTAGGTCATTATTTAACGCATTTCTTGCAGGTGTCATTCTGCACAATATCAAAGAAGTTATTACCTTTATCATCCACCAGAATAAAGGCAGGCAACCCTTCCACTTCCATTTTCCAGACCGCTTCCATACCTAACTCTGGGTATTCGAGGCAATTTAAGCTCTTCACGAATTCTTGAGCCAAAATAGCCGCGGAGCCGCCAATGCTACCAAGGTAGAAACCGCCGTGTTTTTTACAGGCGTCAGTCACGGCTTGGGTACGGTTACCTTTTGCCAACATTAACATACTACCGCCATGGGATTGGAATAGGTCAACGTATGGGTCCATACGGTTACCCGTTGTTGGGCCTAAAGAACCCGACACCATATCTTCAGGTTTTTTCGCAGGACCTGCGTAATAGACCATATGATCTTTAAAGTATTGTGGTAAGTCTTCACCATTATCTAAGCGCTCTTTGAGTTTGGTATGGGCGATATCACGAGCGATGATCAGTGGACCACTGAGGGATACACGGGTCGATACAGGGTGTTTACTCAACTCGGCCAAAATATCTTTCATTGGGCGGTTGAGGTCGATATGAACTACGGTTCCTTCTGCCTGATGGCGCATCGATTCTGGGATATATTGTGCTGGGTTATGCTCCATTTTCTCCAGCCACAAGCCGTCTTTGGTGATTTTTGCTTTGATATTGCGGTCAGCAGAGCAAGAAATGGCTAAACCGATCGGGCAAGAAGCACCATGGCGAGGTAAGCGAATAACACGCACATCGTGGGCAAAGTATTTACCGCCAAATTGCGCACCAAAGCCGAGATGGCGTGACGCTTCTAATAACTCATTTTCTAGCTCAATATCACGGAACGCACGGCCATACTCATTACCCGTCGTTGGCAGGTTATCATAGTATTTTGCCGAAGCCAGTTTGGCTGTTTTCAGCGTGGTTTCTGCCGAAGTGCCGCCGATAACGAATGCGATATGATACGGTGGGCAAGCAGTTGTCCCTAAGTTTCTCATTTTCTCAACTAAGAAGTTTTTCAACTTAGCCGGGGTCAGTGTTGCTTTAGTTTCTTGATAAAGGGCAGATTTATTTGCAGAGCCGCCACCTTTGTTAACAAACAAGAAATGGTATTCATCACCCGTGGTGGCAAAAATATCAAATTGTGCGGGCAAGTTGGTGCCTGTATTGACTTCGTTGAACATATCCAGCGGGGCATTTTGCGAAAAACGCAGGTTTTCGTGTTGGAAAACGTTATAAATGCCTCGAGAGAGGTATTCTTCGTCATCACAGCCAGTCCAAACTTGTTGGCCTTTTTTCCCGACGACGGCAACGGTTCCCGTATCCTGACAGTTTGGCAGAACACCTTTCGCAGAAATCTCGGCGTTACGCAGTAATTGCAGGGCGACATACTTGTCGTTTTCACTGGCTTCTGGATCGTGCAAAATCGCGGCGACTTGTTTTTGGTGGGCAGGTCTTAAAAAGAACTGGGATTCGTAAATTGCATGTTCAGCAAGAAGGGTTAAAGCCTCTGGCTCAATTTTTAACATTTGCTTCCCAGCAAATTGTTCTACAGAAACATATTTATCAGAGACTTGGTAATATTCGGTTTTATCCTCAGATAGCGGATAAGGTTCTTGGTAAAAAAACTCTTTATTAGCCATTTTGCTCACTCACATATTAATTTTAGCGGAAAATATAAGAAATAAATTATTTATAGGCTTTTTGTTCTAAATGCCGCTTGTTTTGTCAGGCGGGATAATCGTTTATAGGGATAATAGTCTGAATGCAATTAGAATAATTACCCATTATATTCAAAGGGATGTAAAAGAAAATATGACTTTGGTTAAACTTTGCCAAGAAACTAATATTCAAATTCAAAGTATGAAGCTAATCACATAAATTAATTATGGGTATTGGGTTTAACTATTTGTTATTCATGTTATCGAGGGGCAGTTAATTTAGATTTTATGCATTCAATTTTTCCATAAATACTCTAATAGGTTAGCGGATTAATTGATCATTTATGGTTGGTTAGCATTCTAGAAATAATAAATAAAATACAGAGTGAAAATAAAAGGAAAATGGGCTTTTATTATTACTTGGGTAAGTTATCTTAATCGATAGTTTGGTTTGGTTTTTTATTTAACATATTGAATTTAATATTCTTTTAATGTTTCTTTTATTTCTGGTTCTATAATGAAAAATGATAGATAAGCACAAAGCTATGAAAAATATGGCTATGTCACTTATTTTTATCATAAATCACTTTTATTTGTTTTAAATTCATAGTGAAAGGCAAACAAAGTGTTGAAAATGGCTTTCAATTTTCATTAACAGTGTTTATTATGCAGCCCTTATTGTTTTATTAAAAATGGCGCTACTGGTTTTGGGCTTTGCTGGGGTTCTCCTGGGGGCTTAACAGTCTTTAACGGTGGCGGTTCTATCTGCATTATTCCTAGGGATAGAGTGTATTATAAATGACTGAGACAACTTCTCTCACACCACTCGTCGAATTAAAATCTTTAAATAAAGGTTTTGATGGCAAACAAATTATTTCTGAGCTTGACCTCACGATCCGAAATGGGGAGTTTCTCACCATTTTAGGACCTTCTGGTTGCGGTAAAACGACGGTTTTACGTCTGATTGCTGGATTAGAAGATGTGGATGACGGTCAAATTATTCTTGATGGTCAGGACATTACAGATATTCCTGCGGAACAACGTTTCGTGAATACTGTTTTCCAAAGCTATGCATTATTTCCACACATGACCGTATTTGAAAATGTGGCATTTGGTTTGCGCATGCAAAAAACACCCAAAGCGGACATTCAAAAACGAGTGGAGCAAGCCTTGCATATGGTGCAATTGGCAGATTTTGCAGAGCGTATGCCGAACCAGCTTTCAGGTGGTCAACAACAACGTGTGGCAATTGCGCGTGCGGTTGTCAATCGTCCCAAGGTTCTGTTGTTGGATGAGTCTTTATCTGCGCTGGATTATAAGCTGCGTAAGCAGATGCAAAATGAGCTGAAAGCCTTACAGCGCAAGCTGGGGATTACGTTTATTTTTGTGACTCATGACCAAGAAGAAGCACTGGCCATGTCTGACCGTATCATTGTGATGCGTGAAGGGAAAATTGAGCAAGATGGTACGCCGCGTGAAATTTACGAAGAGCCGAAAAACCTGTTTGTTGCTCAATTTATCGGTGAAATCAATATTTTTGATGCAAAAGTATTGCATCGTATTGATGAACAACGTATTCGTGCCAACGTTGAAGGGCATGAATGCGATATTTTCACCGATTTACCGGTCACAGAAGGTCAGCATTTAAACGTCTTATTGCGCCCTGAAGATTTACGCGTTGAAGAAGTCAATGACGCCGATAATCACCCAGGGCTGATCGGTTACGTGCGAGAACGTAACTATAAAGGTATGACGTTAGACTCAGTGGTTGAGATGGAAGATGGCAAAATTATTATGGTCAGCGAGTTCTTTAACGAAGATGACCCTGATGTCGACCACTCCCTTAACCAAAAAGTTGCTGTGACTTGGGTTGAAAGCTGGGAGGTAGTTCTGGATGATCATTCGTAAGCATAAAATCTTGCAGAATGTGATTATCACGGGCGTCGTCGCTTGGCTGTTACTCTTCGTCTTTCTGCCAAACTTAATGATCATTGGCACCAGTTTCTTCACGCGCAGTGATACGAATCTGGTGGATCTGGTGTTTACTTGGGACAACTACATCCGTCTGTCAGACCCGATGTATGCCCAAGTGATGCTGCATTCGTTGAATATGGCGTTGATCGCCACCTTCTTCTGCCTTGTGATCGGCTACCCCTTTGCGTTTATTTTGGCGAAGTTGCCTAAGCGCATCCAACCGTTGATGCTATTTCTGCTAATTGTGCCATTTTGGACCAACTCATTGATCCGTATTTATGGCTTAAAAGTGTTTTTAAGTACCAAAGGGTATTTGAATGACTTTTTGCTGTGGATTGGCATTATCGATAAGCCGCTGAAATTGATGTATACCCCAGAAGCGGTGGTATTGGGCTTAATCTATATCTTATTGCCATTTATGGTGATGCCGCTCTATTCCAGTATTGAAAAGCTGGATAAATCCTACTTAGAAGCGGCGCGGGATTTGGGCGCCAATAAATGCCAAACTTTTGTGAAGATTATTATTCCATTGACCATGCCGGGAATTATTGCGGGCTGCTTATTAGTGTTGCTGCCAGCAATGGGGCTGTTCTACGTGGCGGATTTAATGGGCGGGGCGAAAAACCTGCTGATTGGTAACGTCATTAAGAGTCAGTTCTTGAATATTCGCGATTGGCCGTTTGGGGCTGCAACCAGTATTTTCCTCACGGTGATGATGGGGCTGCTGCTGTATGTGTACTACCGAGCTGCTAAGCTTTTGAATAAAAAGGCGTATGAAGAATGATAGGACGTATTTTGCGTGGTGGCTTTATGACCACCATCTACGCGTATCTTTATATTCCAATCATTATCTTGATTGTGAACTCATTCAATGAATCGCGTTTTGGTATTCAGTGGCAAGGTTTTTCGACCAAATGGTATGAGTTACTGAGCAATAATGACAGCCTGCTTGAAGCGGCAGGGCATTCATTGACCATGGCGGTACTTTCAGCGACGTTTGCGACCATTATCGGCACATTAACCGCCGTTGCTCTCTTTCGTTATCGTTTTAGAGGCAAGCCATTTGTCGGCGGAATGCTGTTTGTGGTGATGATGTCTCCCGATATTGTGATGGCAATTTCATTGCTCGTCCTGTTTATGATCCTTGGCGTCTCATTAGGTTTCTGGTCGCTGTTATTTTCACATATCACCTTCTGCCTGCCTTTTGTGGTGGTGACGGTATACGCGAGATTGAAAGATTTTGATGTGAAAATGTTGGAAGCGGCGCGGGATCTCGGGGCGGGGGAATTTACCATTTTACGGAAAATCATTCTGCCATTAGCGCTGCCTGCGATTGTCGCAGGGTGGCTGCTGAGCTTTACCTTATCAATGGATGATGTGGTGGTTTCTTCCTTTGTGACGGGACCAAGCTATGAAATCTTACCATTGAAAATCTACTCAATGGTAAAAGTAGGGGTCTCCCCAGAAGTGAATGCACTGGCAACGGTCTTGTTGCTGATGTCGCTGGTTTTGGTTTGTTTAAGCCAGTGGGTTATGCGCGATAAACACGGTAAAAATGCTGTCGCGAAGTCATCAAAACGTTAAGTTGTACTTGGTGGGTGTCATTTGGGCACCCCATCTTTCCATGCCATCAGGCGAGAGGGTAGGCTTTAATTGAGCCTATGAAGATAGATAAAAAGCACTTTGTTGAGGGAAAATCAGTGATGAAAAAATGGTCCTATCTGCTAGCCGCAGGTTTAATGGCTGCAAGCATTGGCACGGCAACTGCCGCTGACGATAACAAAAACGTACTGTATTTCTATAACTGGACAGAATATGTTCCCCCCGGTTTATTAGAGCAATTTACTAAAGAGACTGGGATCAAGGTGATTTACTCCACCTATGAATCCAATGAAAGCATGTACACTAAATTGAAAACCTATAAAGAAGGGGCTTACGATTTAGTGGTGCCATCGACTTATTTTATCGACAAAATGAGCAAAGAAGGCATGCTGCAAAAGATTGATAAGACAAAACTGCCTAACTTTAAAAACCTCGATCCAAACCTTATTCATAAAGAATTTGACCCAAATAACGATTATTCAGTGCCTTATATTTGGGGTGCAACAGGGATTGGAATTAATGGTGACGCGGTTGATCCTAAGTCCGTCACTTCATGGGCAGATTTTTGGAAGCCGGAATACAAAAACAGCTTACTGATGATGGATGATGCCCGCGAAGTGTTCCAAGTGGCGCTCACAAAGCTGGGTTATTCTGGCAATACTACAGATCCAAAGCAGATTGAAGAAGCTTATAACGAACTGCAAAAATTGCGTCCAAATATTCTGGCATTTAACTCAGACAACCCTGCCACTCCGTATATTGAAGGTGAGGTGGATGTCGGTATGTTGTGGAACGGCTCGGCATTTGTGGCAAGACAAGCGGGCTTACCGATTGAAGTTGTATGGCCAAAAGAGGGCGGTATTTTCTGGATGGACAGCTTAGCTATCCCTGCCAATGCGAAGAACGTGGAAGGGGCGCACAAGCTTATTGATTTCTTATTACGCCCTGAAATTGCGGCGCAAGTGGCGGAGTCTATCGGTTATCCGACACCAAACTTAGAAGCGAAAAAATTACTGCCTACGGAAATCGCCAATGACCCATCTCTCTACCCATCGGAAGAGGTATTGAAAAAAGGAGAATGGCAAAGCGATGTGGGGAATACTAATATTCTGTATGAAGAGTATTTCCAAAAGCTGAAAGCAGGGCGTTAATATCGATTCTGTTTGGAAATGGTCAGAGGCATCACCTTGGTGATGCCTTTTTTATATATAAAATCAGTGATTAACGCACACTATTATGGATAACAAATTTGGCAAAGTTATCTGCCCAAGGCTGCAAGAAATCCTTACTTTTTGGGGAAATAGTATCTTGCTCATCCACCATGCCGTCATACCATTTTAAATAACACTCAGGTTGATTCATCGTCGGCATATTAAGAAATGCAAGGCTATTGCGTAAATGTTGTTGGGCAATTGCGGTGCTAATATTACCAATCGAAACCCCTAATACTCCCGCAGGAATACCATCCCATGAGTTATCACCCCAAGGACGTGAACCTTGGTCAATCGCATTCTTTAATACACCTGGCATTGAGCGGTTATATTCCGGTGTTGCGAAGATAATACCGTCTGAGGCTTTGATTTGGCTCTTAAAATTAGCGACTACTGCGGGTACATTTTGATCGGCTTCTTGGTTATAGAGAGGTAAATCGGCAATGTTGATAAATTTAAAGGTGAAATTAGATGGGAATAATTTAGTGATGGCTTTAGCGACTTTTAGATTATAAGAGTCAGCACGTAAACTACCAACAACCACACCGATATTATACTGATTGGACATAATCAAAACCTCTTCTTATGTTGTGAAAATACAACGAGTTCGTATATTTTCTTTGGAATAGGAATTTCTTTAATAATTTAGCATAATAAAATTCATTAAAAATAAATTAAGTTAAATTTAATTTTATCCAATTGTAAATTGCAGGAAATTCATTGCGTTATTTGTTTATATTTTCAAATTAACTTTGTGATTTAGGGTGGCTAAAAAAGAATACTGTGACCTCAATTACACTATTCGTATTTAATTCCTCTCAATATTATCTTCATTGATACGAGTCAAAATAGAACATACCGACTGGTCGGTATTATTCATCCCCATGAACACACTCGCGCATCCAAGAAAAAAAGATCCAATCAAACGACAAGAAGAGTTGCTAAAGGCAGCTAGGATAATCGCTGGTCGAGAAGGTATTTCGGCACTTTCGCTGAATGCTGTCGCCAGAGAAGCGGGCGTGAGCAAAGGGGGATTAATGCACCATTTCCCCAGCAAACAAGAACTTATTCATGCATTGTTTATTCAGCTATTAGACATTATGGACGTGCGTATTGCCGCCATTATGGCGAATGATTCCGATCCTTATGGGCGATTTTCTCGCGCCTATTTGCACTACGTTGGCGAGCTTAAAGACTCCGATGAAAGTTTTCAGCTCGCACTTTTATCATTGGCTATGCCCACAGAGCCAGTGTTGCGTAAATGCTGGCGTGATTGGATGTTAGGGCATCTAGCCCAAGGTGATGCATTTGATAATGGCTATTTGGGGGCTTTAGTGCGCTATGCCGCCGATGGACTGTGGTTATCTGCGTTAACGGAAGGTCCTACATTATCGAGCCAAGAGCGTAATGCCATCATTCAGCGATTAACACAAATTTCGTTTGAAGAAATGGGTTAGTTTTCTAAGGGAAAATACGTCTAAACATACAATGAGGCGATAATGAAATATAAAATCAATGCCTTCATTATTTATGATGCTGTTGATGGCACTTTATCTTTAAAAAAAGATGAGGTGGATACTCAGTTGTCTATTACGGCTAATGCACTCTTATTCTATTTGATTCAAAAAAAAGGCGTAGTTTCCCGTGATGAAGTACTTAAGGCGGTTTGGGATGATAATGGTCTGGTTTCATCAAATAGTAATTTAAATCAATATCTCAGCCTGCTAAGGAAAACATTTCGACAATACGGTATTGAAAATATTATTGTCACCGTTGCACGTGGGCGTTTAGAGTTTAATTCTGAGATTTTATTGGAATTACTCGATGAAGAGACGCTCAATACCACTCGCTTATTAAACAGTTTAAGTGAAATACAAAAAGCCGAAGTGGTTCTGGCACCTTCTTTAGAGACTAAACCTACCGAATCTCCTTCTGAAAAATTACCGCATTCATTACCAAAACAGAAACGTGAAGTTTGCTGGTATCTAGCCAGTGCGGCTTTTTTATGTTGCTCCATTTTATTGGCAACGATGAGCTATTTCTCATCTCAGCCCTCCGCACCAATGATTTTGCCAACGTTAGAACATACCAGCTGCGATGTGTTATCTAATGAAAAAATGATTAACGCTTCAGTTGCTGATAACTATGTGCAAAATTTTGATAAAGTTAGAAAAAATTTAAATTTGGCGTGTAATGATAAAGAGCGTTTTGTCTTCTTTTATGGGGATAAATTACAAAAAAATGGTTTAGGGCGCGTCTTTCTCGCTCATTGCGCTGCCAATGAATCCAATCCATTTAGTTATTGCGATAATTACTTTTATTATTCTTGGAAGCCACAATGAAAATATCGGGAAAGCTATTATGTCTCGTGAGTGCGCTGATCTTCGCATGTGTTGTGATTTATACACAGTCAGTTGTATTGGCCAATAAAAATTCCGGTCAAATGGCGTGTTCAACCAAGGGGATTATGCGTTTTGAGAATATGAAAGATGAAAACGTTAACGGTAATATTCACTTTAATTTTGGGGCGAACGGCGAGGGCTCTATTGTTGTCGAGGGATATACGACCTCCAGCGCTGGATGGCTTTATTTACAACGATATGTCAAATTCAAATACACCAGCAAACGTATTTCGCCAACGGAACAGCACTATAATATTAGCCACTGGGAAGCCAGTGCTTCCTCGATTGATGAATCCCCTAATGTGATTTTTGATTATTTTATGCGGGAAATGTCAGATAGCCATGATGGCTTATTTATCAATGCCCAAAAACTCAATGATAAAGCGCTACTCTTGAGTTCAATTAATTCCCCTTTGTTTATCTGTACGCCTAAATAAGCGCGTGGGCTTGATTGATAGTCCATACAGCGTGGGGGCTTACCCACACATTCATTCCTATTGGTTTACTGGGCAACGTTAACTAACACGTTGATATGATTTTACTGTCTGGCAATCAGTGCTATCACGCGGTGTGCCTCGTAAAACACAGTATTCCCCTTTCTTCTTATATTCTGATCCTCCCATTTCTCATTAGCTTATGGCTCGGGCGTGAGGCAAACCACACTTATTATTGACCAAATTACCTTCTCGCATCAGCTCAATCACATCTTGTTAACCATTCCTCCAATAAACCTGTTATCCGCATTTATGGTTTTTTCTTCCACCAGATAGACACGTGAATTTTCCATTTTATTAGCATAGAGGTGTGAATTTGCTGTCTGTTAATTATAAATTCTGGATTTTTATTCTAATTATCTTCACTTCATGGATTTATATTTTGTTTTATTTTTTGGGGATTATAGTGATTTTGAAGCCAAAAGCTGCGTTCAATTAATCACCACGCAGACTCAATTGGCATAAATGTTTACTCACAGTTAAGAGGCATCAACGTTCTGGAACATGGCTCTTAGGTGCTGCGGGTAGAGAAAAACGTAACGGCTTCCTTGGAGGAAACAACAATGGGTGATGCATTAGGACTTATTGAAACAAAAGGTTTGGTGGCTTGTATTGAAGCAGCTGATGCAATGTGCAAAGCCGCTAACGTCGAGCTAATCGGCTATGAAAACGTGGGTTCTGGTCTCGTGACTGCCATGGTGAAAGGTGATGTTGGCGCAGTAAAGGCGGCAGTAGATTCCGGTGTTGAATCTGCACAGCGTGTTGGTGAAGTGGTGACATCGTTAGTCATCGCCCGTCCACATAACGATATCAACAAAATCGTGATTAAACATAAAGCATAGCGTTTGCGGGGGAAATATGGGTGATGCATTAGGTCTTATTGAAACACAAGGACTCGTTGCTTGTATCGAAGCAGCTGATGCGATGTGTAAAGCCGCTAACGTGGTACTGATTGGCTATGAAAATGTGGGTTCTGGGTTAGTCACCGCCATGGTGAAAGGGGATGTTGGCGCAGTTAAAGCGGCAGTTGATTCTGGCGTTGAATCTGCATCTCGCATTGGCACCGTCGTGACCTCTCTGGTTATCGCTCGTCCACATAGCGACATCCAGAAAATTGTCTCTCAGTATAAAGTCGCAGAATAAATAGGAAATTTACTTATGAAAGAAGCTCTTGGCTTAATTGAAACCAAAGGTTTAGTGGCGTGTATCGAAGCTGCTGATGCAATGTGTAAAGCCGCTAACGTCGAGCTAATCGGCTATGAAAATGTCGGTTCTGGGCTCGTCACCGCCATGGTAAAAGGCGATGTGGGTGCCGTTAATGCTGCGGTTGAATCCGGTGTCGAAGCTGCGAAGCGTGTTGGCACCGTAGTGACTTCTCGTGTGATAGCAAGACCACACAATGATATCGGCAAAATTGCGCAGCAGCACAAAGCTTAATCATTAGAAGTATTAGATAAAACAACAAATTAGTAAGTTTAATCTTTTGACTCCGGTACGGGGGAAGACATGGTTGCATTAGATAAAGATCTGCAATCCAGACAACTGGCTAGAGAGCTGGTTAGAAATGCGAAACAAGCACAAAAAATCTTTGCGACTTTTTCGCAGGAGAAAATCGACAGTATTGTTAAACACATTGCGACAGAATCTGCTCGTCATGCAGAAGAGTTAGCAAAAATGGCGAATGAAGAGACGGGTTTTGGGAAGTGGCAAGACAAGGTCCTGAAAAATACGTTCGCTTCAGTTCGTGTGTATGAACATATTAAAGATCTGAAAACAGTTGGCATCATTAATGATGACAAAATCAATAAAGTTATGGATGTGGGTGTTCCGTTAGGGGTGATCACGGCACTGGTGCCTTCGACTAACCCAACCTCAACTATTATCTATAAAACATTGATTGCCTTGAAAGCCGGTAACGCAATCGTCTTCTCCCCTCATCCAAATGCGAAAGCATGTAGTTTTAGAACGCTTGATATCGTAAAAAAAGCGGCTCTTGAAGCGGGTGCGCCAGCAGGTATCGTCGATGGCGTGACGATGCTGACACTGGAAGCGACAAAAGAATTAATGCACAGCAAAGATGTTTCTCTCATTCTGGCAACGGGTGGGGAAGGCATGGTACGCGCCGCTTATGCATCTGGCACACCAACAATCAGTGGTGGTCCTGGTAACGGTCCTGCTTTCATTGAACGTAGCGCGGATATCAAAAAAGCAGTCAGTGACATTATTACCAGCAAAACGTTTGATAACGGTGTGATTTGCGCATCAGAGCAATCCATCATTGTTGAACGCTGTATTTACAACGATGTTCACCGCGAATTATTAGCTCAAGGCGCTTACTTCATGAATGAAGATGAAGCGAAACGTATGGCTTCCATGCTACTGAGAGCGAATGGCACGATTAACCCTGAAGTCGTCGGAAAAGACGCGATTACGTTGAGCCAACGTGCAGGCTTTAGTGTTCCTGCTAACACTCGAGTATTAATTGCATTACAAGACACTGTCTCACCGAAAAACCCGTATTCACGGGAAAAACTGTGCCCAATCTTAGGCATGTATGTTGAAGAGGATTGGCGCTCTGCGTGCCACCGCGTTGTTGATTTGCTGACTAACGAAGGCTTAGGACACACGCTGGTGATCCACACTCAAAATGAAGATGTTATTCGCCAGTTTTCTCTCGAAAAACCGGTTAACCGTATTTTGATTAATACGCCAGCCGCACTGGGTGGAATTGGTGCAACCACCAATATTACGCCAGCGCTGACATTAGGATGTGGAGCGATTGGAGGTGGTTCTAGTTCTGACAACGTCGGTCCGATGAACTTGCTCAATATCCGTAAAGTCGGTTATGGCGTGCGTTCCATTGATGATTTGAGACAACCCGCACCAGTGAGTGCTCCGGCTTACTCAACATCGCCAATTGCATCTACTGGGCATGGAAATCAAGCGTCTGTCAGCATTCTCGATGATGACCGTTTTCGTCAGGCTCAACCAGTAAAAGCTCAGAGTAATAGCGCTGCGGATAACCGATTTGCTAATGCAGTGAGTCATGCTGATGTTGTTGAAGCGGTTGCCACTCATGGGGATATCACGGAAGAGAATGTCGAGCAGATTATTAAGGCCGTTCTCGGACGCCTAAATAAGTAATTCATTGAGATAAGGCGGGTAAATCATGATTTTGGCAAAGGTAATAGGGCATGTTGTCGCAACGCAGAAATGCCAAGAGCTTAGTGGCAGTAATTTACTGATGATCACGGCGCTTGGCGATGATCTCAAACCGTTGAAGGACAAAACGTATGTTGCGGTGGACAGTGTAGGCGCAGGTATTAATGACCTTGTTCTGGCGGAAGAGTACTTCGCATTGAATAAAGACAAATACAAAGCTATGTCCGTGGTTGCCATTGTTGAAAAAGTGTATCGAGACGGTAGGGAGTAAATAACGCATGAACCAGTTTTTGATTAAACCAAGGGTGCAATTCGGTGCGAATGCTTTGGATTATTTATCTCAGGTTAACGCCCAGCACGCGTTTATCGTAACCGATAAAGCGATGGTGAAATTTGGGTTAGCCGACGAGGTGATTCATCGATTATCTCAACAGGGAATTTCATTTTCTCTGTATGACGATGTCGTGCCTGACCCGGAAATCTCGTCCATCGTAAAAGGCATGAAAATCATGGATAGCCAATATCCAGATTTAGTGATTGCACTGGGCGGTGGTTCGGTGATTGATGCGGCAAAAGCGGTTATTTACTCCCTATGGCATACCCGCCAAGACAGCCATAGAGCCAAACCTCATTTTGTGGCTATTCCGACAACCAGCGGAACAGGCTCTGAAGTCACGTCTTTTTCAGTGATCAAGTCTCACTCTGAGAAGTTGGTGTTGGTTGATGAATTTATGTTGCCCGATGTGGCGATTTTAGACCCTGTTTTAGTGAAGTCAGTCCCTGCCGCTATCACGGCAGATACGGGAATGGATGTGCTATGCCATGCCCTAGAAGCTTATGTTTCACGCAGTGCCTCTGACTTTTCAGATGCGCTTGCCGAGAAAGCTGTTCAGTTGGTGTTTGCTCACTTAATAGATTGCTATCGCGACGGCAGTAACTTAGTGGCTCGTGAAAAAATGCATAACGCATCGTGTATTGCAGGAATGGCATTTACCAACGCATCCCTTGGGATCACCCATAGCTTAGCGCACGCACTTGGCGGCGTGTTCCACATTCCACATGGTCGCGCGAATGCGCTATTGATGGCTCAAGTGGTGGCGTTTAACGCGGGCCTGGAAGGGTGCTGTGAAACCAACGCGGCGAAGCGTTATGCCGATTTAGCCAGAAAACTTAATTTACCGGCTTCAAATATACGTGAAGGCGTTGAGAGCTTAATTATGGCAATCAACGTATTGAAAGATGAAATGAATATGCCGAAAGGCATTCACGCTACAGGCGTCAATGAAACTGATTTTAATGCCCGTTTAGGGGAAATGGTTGGACAGGCGTTACGCGATAGTTGCACTCCGACTAATCCACGGGACGTAAATGAAAAGCAGCTAGAAGCACTGTACAGACAGTCTTTTTAATAGTTAACGCTTTTTATGTGATGAATAACGAACTAGAAAGAACATCAGGAGAGGCTAACATGGCCAAATATGCTTTGACCCCACGTGTAAAAACACTGGCTGAACGTTTAAGTGCTCGCAATTGCTCAATCATTACCGAACGTGCCAACATTCTTGAAACTGTCAGAAATCAATTAACAGGGGCGCCTCAAGCGATTAAACCCGCTCAGCGTTTTTATGAGTTTATTCGTAATTTCCCCGCTTTTATTGCACAAGATGAATTGATTATTGGTAGCCAATCTTCAACACCTCGCGGTGCAATCTTCCATACGGAAGATGAAGTACACAGCCAGAGTATTTATGAGTTTTTAGCGGGGGATAGCACAATCGCCGCACCGGATTATTTAGTCGTTCTGAATGTCGGGTTTGCAGAAATTAAAAATCAGCTAGAAAATCGCGTCAGAAATATTGGTAGTGCCGTTAGCCGTAATAGTATCGATGAGGCAAACAACTGCCGTGCGGCAATTTATGCCTGTGATGCTGCTATCCATTTTGCAAACGCCTTAGCAGTAAGAGCAGAAAATCTTGCGGCCACAGAAGCTAACCCATATCGTCGTGCTGAATTACAAGAAAGCGCGGAAGTATTACGCCAAGTTCCTGCAAAACCTGCACAAACCTTTAAAGAAGCATGCCAAGCGTTCTACCTATTACAACTGATTTTGCATTTAGAAAATGGCAGCTATGCCGTGAACCCAATGGGCTTCGACAAAGCCGTTTATCCATTCTATCAGCGCGATATTGAGCAAGGTCGATTAACTCAACAACAGGCTTACGAGATTGTTGAAAGCTTATGGCTAAAACTGGCTGAGTTGTCAGAAGTGCGTGCAACGCGCGCCATTGATGGTTATCCAATGTTTGATGCACTTAAAGGTGGAGTCTACCTTAATGATCCGCAAGTCTGCATCAACGAACTTTCCGCGATGATGCTTTCTGCTCATGAAAATATCAGTGCAATTAATGCTGGGTTAAAAGTTCGTTTATATTGTGGTCAAGCAAGCACGCAGCCTCAATATTCTGCGGCTTCAGCCAGCAATGTAGCACCAGCAGCTCAACAAGATAATGAAGTCAAAGTGATGGAAGGGTTAACGCCTCGCTTACAGCGTTTGCGTAACCGTTATTTAGAAGCGCGTCCAAGCGTGTCTATCTATCGCGCATTAGCCTTTACGGAAGTGGTGAAGAATAACCCTGGTTTACCGCCGATTTTATTACGTGCAAAAGCGTTCCGTCGTGCGTGTGAAACTGCGCCTATCTTGATTCAGCCTGAAGAGCTGATTGTCGGTCATCCATGTGGTAAAGCGCGAGCAGGTGCATTTTCACCTGATATTGCATGGCGCTGGGTGGTGGACGAGCTCGATACAATGAGCACCCGCCCACAAGATCCATTTGTGATCTCCGAAGAAGATAAAAAAGTGATTCGTGAAGAAATCGCGCCATTCTGGGAAGGTCGTTCTCTGGATGAAATTTGTGAAGCGCAATATCGTGAAGCCGGGGTTTGGGAATTCAGCGGCGAAACCTTTGTGAGTGACTTGTCTTATCACCAAATCAATGGCGGAGGTGATACTTGCCCTGGTTATGACGTATTGCTTTTCACTAAAGGCATGAATGGCATTAAAGCGGATGCTCAGGCAAAACTGGCTGAGTTAAGCATGCAAAATCCAGATGACATCGATCGCATCTATTTCTATAAAGCCTCAATTGAAACCTGTGAAGGTGTGGTGGCTTATGCTCATCGTATTGCTGAACATGCTCGTGAACTGGCTTCTAAAGAGACAGATCAGAAACGACGTGAAGAGTTACTGACAATTGCTCAAGTGAACGAAAATGTACCGGCGAACCCTCCAAAAACATTGCAAGAAGCGCTGCAAAGTATTTGGACTGTGGAGTCCTTGTTTGAAATTGAAGAAAACCAAACAGGATTATCATTAGGTCGTTTAGACCAATACTGTTTCCCAATGTATGAAAGCGATATTCAATCTGGTCGTTTAACTCAAGACCAAGCACTGGAAATGATGCAGGCGTTTATCATCAAATGTGCGGAATTAATGTGGATGTCCAGTGAGCTGGGCGCTAAATATTTCGCTGGATATCAGCCATTTATCAACTTAACTGTGGGTGGTCAAAAACGCTCGGGTGGTGATGCGTGTAACGATTTAACGTACTTAATTATGGATGCAGTCCGTTTCGTTAAAGTTTACCAGCCATCATTAGCATGCCGTATTCATAACCAATCTCCACAAAAATATATGGAAAAAATCGTGGATGTAGTGAAAGCCGGTATGGGCTTCCCTGCCTGTCACTTTGACGATTCCCATATCAAAATGATGCTGCGTAAAGGCTTTGATTTTGAAGATGCTCGCGACTATTGCTTAATGGGCTGCGTGGAACCACAAAAATCAGGTCGAATTTATCAGTGGACATCAACGGGTTACACCCAGTGGCCAATCGCCATTGAGTTTGTTCTGAACCGTGGTCGGATGGTGCTGTTTGATAGCCACCAAGGTTTAGATACCGGGGATCTGCGTAACCTGAAAACCTTCGAAGATTTCGATAATGCTGTGAAAGCGCAAATTGCCCATATTGTTCGCCTGTCGGCGATTGGTACGGTCATCAGTCAGCGTGTTCACCGTGATGTCGCGCCAAAACCATTGATGTCTTTGCTGGTGGAAGGTTGTATGGAGAAAGGAAAAGATGTTGCGGCGGGTGGTGCAATGATTAACCACGGTCCGGGGCTGATTTTCTCTGGTCTAGCAACTTACGTTGACTCAATGGCGGCTATTCGCAAAGTGGTTTATGAAGAGGGGCGCTATACCTTAGAGCAAGTGCGTGATGGTCTGCTTGCTAACTTTGAAGGTTATGAAGAGTTACGTCGTGATTGCCTGAATGCACCTAAGTTCGGTAATGATGACAACTATGTCGACCAATATGCATTGGATATTACTGAATGGACGGAACGCGAGTGCCGTAAGTACGACATGCTGTATTCCACATTGAGTCACGGCACATTATCCATTTCTAACAACACACCGATTGGCGAGCTAACCGCAGCGACTGCGAATGGTCGTTTAGCGTGGATGCCGTTGTCAGATGGGATCAGCCCAACTCAAGGGGCAGATAAACAAGGCCCAACAGCAATTATTAAATCCATCAGTAAGATGAACGTGGAAACGATGAACATCGGTATGGTGCATAACTTTAAGTTCTTAAAAGGCTTATTGGATACACCAGAAGGTCGCAATGGGTTAATCACGTTGTTAAGAACGGCATCTATTTTGGGTAACGGTCAAATGCAGTTCAGCTACGTTGATAACGAAATGCTGAAAAAAGCACAGCAAGAACCTGAGAAATATCGTGACTTAATCGTTCGTGTTGCTGGCTACAGTGCTTACTTCGTTGAGTTATGTAAAGAGGTTCAGGACGAAATCATCAGCCGTACCGTGATTGAGAAATTCTAAACCAAATCTGGGTGGGGATAGGCTGCTATTCCCACCGTACATAATAAAAACAATAAGTTTGAAACTGTTTTGGAGATGCAATGATGAACACAGCGGCAGAAATCAGAGGGCGGATATTTAATATCCAGAAATACTCAATTTATGACGGTGATGGCATTCGAACCCTGATCTTTCTTAAAGGATGCAATATTCGTTGCCCTTGGTGCGCTAACCCTGAAGGGCTAAGTAGCCAGTTCCAAGTGATGTTTTCCCACGATAAATGCGTTGGGTGTGGGAAATGTGTGGATGTTTGCCCTGCGGGGATCCATTACATGACCACCAATGAACAAGGGGAAGCAGTCCACCGCGTGAATCGTAGTATTGACTGCATCGGTTGCCGCAAATGTGAGGAAGTGTGCATTTCTGATGCGCTAGACATTATGGGAAAAGATGTCACGGTCTCTGAAATGATGGAGATCATCATGCAGGACTACGATTTTTATATTTCCTCTGGTGGTGGTGTCACGATTGGTGGCGGTGAAATGAGTTTACAGACAGATTTTGCCGTTGAGCTTTTGCGTGAATGCAAAAAAATGATGATCAATACGGCGATTGAAACACAAGGTACAACGTCATTAGCGAATTATGAAAAGTTAGCCGAAGTTGTCGACCTATTCCTGTTTGATGTTAAACATATCGATACCGTTGAGCACAAAAGCCTGTTTGGTATTGGTAATGAAAATGTGCGTCGTAACCTCGAAAGATTAATGGAACTAGGGGCAAATGTGGTGATGCGTATGCCTTTAGTTCGCGGATATAACGATTCTTTTGATGCAATAACAGGCGCAATTGAATACGCCATGGAATTGTCGAAACGCGGCAATTTAAGTCGAATTGATATTCTGCCTTATCACCAGCTTGGTCGCGGAAAATACGACAAACTCGACATGATTTATCCCATCAAGAAAGACCCAACCTACAGCGCGGAAGAGTTAGATCAATTAGAGGCTTTCTTTAAAAAATTCGATTTCGATATTCGACTGGTTCGTCACTAAGTAGGAGAAAAAAATGAAAAGTTTAGGCGTCATTGAGACTTACGGGCTGACATCAGCAATACAAGCTGCGGATGCTGCATGCAAAGCGGCGAGTGTCGAGATTGTTGGCTACCGTAAAATCGGTTCTGGCTTAGTTTCTGTTTGTTTTCAAGGGGAAATTAGTGCAGTAAGAACCGCCGTTGATCATGGTGCATCGGTTATCAGCCATCAAGACCTATTAAAAGGCACATTAGTCATTGCTCGCCCAGAAGAGCGAGTGATCACCCAGCTGTTATCCACTAAGAATAAAGCGAGCGAAGAAGAGAACAATGTTGAAAAACCGGCCGTTGAGGCGCCTGTGACGATGACTGTCGAGACTGCCGTTGTGGAGCCAAAAGCTGACGTGCGTAAAGGGAAAAAATCATGATAAACCAGCAGCTGATGGGAAAAATTCTGTCTCGCTTAGCTATGTCAAACCCAGCCTCAATGATTGATAGCCCCATTGCTATCCCTGTGGGTGTTTCGAACCGTCATGTCCATCTTTCGCAAGAAGATGTTACCGCGCTTTTTGGTGAAGGCTATCAACTGACGCCATTTAAAGATTTGAAGCAACCTGGTCAATTTGCGGCAAAAGAGTGTGTGATGGTGGTTGGACCTAAAGGGTCGATCAGTAAAGTACGAGTGTTAGGACCAACACGACCAACCACTCAACTGGAAGTCTCGAAAGCAGACTGTTTTGCATTAGGTATTAAAGCGCCAGTGCGTGAATCTGGAGATTTAAACCAATCGGGGAGTGCGCTGTTAATCGGTCCTGCTGGGCACGTTAATCTTTGTGAACAAGTCATTTGTGCTCAGCGCCATATCCACATGAATTTAATGGATGCAAGGTCGCTAAATGTCTCCAATGGACAGCGAGTATGTGTTCGCACTGAAGGGGAACGTAGCCTCGTATTTGATGAGGTAGTTGTTCGAGTGGATGCAAGGTTTTCCCTGGAATTTCATATTGATACAGATGAAGCAAATGCGGCAGGGTTACGCAACAGTGACAGCGTGTTTGTTGTCAGCTAAGGACTAAACGAGCGGTGGCAATATGAACGAAAAAATGATTGAGCAGATAGTATTACAGGTACTGCAACGGCTGAAACGGCGAGTATTGGTGTTATTGTCACCAAGCCAAGATTATCAACAGGCGGTTTATCAGCGTTTATTGCAGTTACCTTCAATGTCTTTTTCTTTCTATGCCACCAAGGAGATGCTAACGCAATCGACGATAAATCAATGGAAAGAAATTGGGCAATGTTTTGATATTTATACCTTTAATATGGAAAAACTCGCAGAGTTTCATGGGGTTTTTCTCCCTTTTATAGGAACTAAAGTACTGAATGAAGTTGTGAATGGCTTGGCAATTAGCGAAGAGAGCGAAATTATTATCCAAACACTTTCTCGAAATATTCCTATTATGGCATTGAAGTATCATTGCTACCCTGACAGTGATTTGAACCAAATATTAGGTTTGAATAAAAATGAACATTATAACCGCCTTATTAAAGAGAATATAAATAAGGCTATCTCATTAGGTATTCAATTCGATACATTTAATAATATTGAAAACAAAATGCTCATTAAAAATGATGAGATATCGAGTGAAAATAAAACAAACCAGAATCGCTATATTACTTTGAGAGAAGTAATGAATGACCCAAAGGAATATTCCCTAAATAAAAATAAATTAACAGATTCGGCAATGGATTATTTAAAGTCTCTAAAAAAATAAATTTTATTTCAATTTAATATTTTAAACATCTATCTATGTAGGAGTATTATCTATGTCTTCTAAAGCAAAATCATGGCTTTGGATGCTAGCGGTTATTATTTCTGAAACCTCAGCAACATCCACATTGAAAATGTTCGATAATAGTGAAGGAACAACTAAATCATTATTATTAGGTCTGATAGTGATTCTTTATGTTATCTGTTATTACTCTCTTTCCCGCGCAGTAAAATATATTCCAGTTGGGTTAGCATATGCGACTTGGTCAGGTACCGGTATTTTGATGGTGTCAACTTTAGGTATGTTGTTTTATGGGCAGCACCCAGATATGGCAGCAATGATTGGAATGGGGGTTATTGCCTCTGGGATCGTGATTATGAACCTGTTTTCTAAAATGGGCTCGGATGAGGCGGAACCGGCTGAAAATTCGGATGCGTCACTGTCTTCAACCAACAAAGTTGCTCATTAATAAGAAGAGAGAAATATTATGTTTACTGGATTTTTATGGTTGGCATTATCAATTGGTTCAGAAATCACGGGTACATCGATGATCAAAAAAACCAATAGCTTTAGCAAATTAGGCCCATCAATTTTAGTGATTGTGGCTTATTGCCTTTGCTATTTCGCGTTAACACGTGCAATGGGGTATATCCCTGTTGGGGTTGCGTATTCTTTATGGTGTGGGTTTGGTATTGTCGGTGTGACGTTAGTTTCGATGATTTTATATAAACAAAAACCAGACGTACCAGCCGTCTTCGCGATGGGATTAATTATCTCCGGCGGCATCATTATGAATACTTTTTCAAATATGTAACTTCACGTTTTATCTCTCTTGTACCCATTGATTATTGCCTGCCATTATCAGGTGATAATCAATGACTGTTTCACAACATAAAATGAATGTTTGACGCTAAGAGCCGCTATCTATCCTATGTTAATTTAAGCCATTACCATCGTTTAATTTAGGAATAAAGATATGCAAATTATTGAGTGGGACGACTTTACGAAAGTGGAAATGCGTGTTGGTACGATTATTCGTGCAGAAGTAAACAGTAAAGCAAAAAAGCCCGCTTATGTGATGGAAGTGGATTTAGGGGAATTGGGAGTTAAGTGTTCAAGCGCTCAAATTACCGTGCATTACACCCCTGAAAGTTTAATTGGTAAACAGGTTTTATGTGTGTGTAATTTTGAAGTTAAACGTATTGCTGGCATAAAATCTGAAGTGTTAATTACAGGTGCTCCTGATGAAACAGGTGCAATTGTATTAGCTGAATTTAATCTACCTGTGCCGAATGGTTCTCGCCTAGCTTAAGCCGTAAGGCGCAGACCATAGACAAACCCATCAGGTTTGGAAATGGCTCGTTTGGGTTGTAAAATTAACGAGGAAAATCAATTTATTGATTTTCGCCTAATAACACAAAGAGGGAAAAACCACGCTTTTATCCCTCTACCTAAGCTGTCAGGCTGCATTTTTTTGATTAAAACCGTATACTCCTACTGTATGCCACCCAGTAGGAGCTTGCCTTGTTATTACCTGAATTGCACTATCGCCAATATTCCCAAGAGGTTATTTCTCATCAACATGATGGGCAATGGCAGGTGGTATTTGCGTTATCAGGGGCGATGGAAATCAATATGCATCGTCAACACTGGCTGCTAAATGCAGGTCAAGGTGTCGTGATCCCGCCGAGTGTTAGCCATGCTTTTAGTGGACAAGATGGGAATCAAAATTATGTATTGGAAATGCCTGCAACGGCGCAATGGTCATTAAATGAAAAAATGACGCATTTCACGCTGACGCCAGCGGCGGCGGGGTTATTAAATTGGTTGCAACGCTTTCCGCAAGCACCGGAACAAAACTTTGCCATTGCTCGCCTGTTATTAGCCCAGTTAAAACCAGAAAACCGTTGGGTTGATGAGCTAGTTCATTGGGTGGAATTACGTCTGCATTTACCGATAAGCTGCGAAGACATCGCCTGCGCGTTTTATATGTCAGTCAGTACCTTACAACGTAAGGTGAAAGCTGAAATGGGGATCACCGTCATGCAATTTTTATTGCAAAAACGGATGGAAGCCGCGGGAAGTCTATTATTAACTCACCAAACCATTGAACATATTGCTACCTTGGTGGGGTATGATTCTCACTCTGCTTTTAGCCAAGCATTTCGTAAGTTTTACGGTAAAACTCCTCAGGAATATCGCCTACAATCCCTACCCAAACGTTAATTCTTCGCTATTTAGACTCTAAGTGTTCTGAAATTGTCACGGCGTATTCGCCATATAAAAAGTCGGTATTGATATTTGCTTGCTTGAGTTTTAGTTCGAGTAATGCCAATTGCTTGCTGATGGCAACATAATTGGGGTCATCAGCAGAGAGTTGCTGCAGCATATGGCATAAATTCAACGCTTCTTTTTTCTGTTGCAGTTCAGGCGGCAGATACCCAGAATTTTTAAGAATACGATAACTCGCCCTTAATTCTTCAGGAACTTGGCTGTCATCATCAAGCTGCAAAGGTTTCCCTTCACCATTGAGATTGGATAACTCCCCTTTATTTAAAGCGTCTTGAATATGACGCTCTGCCCAAAGATCAATGACAGACATTATGGCTCGCCCTGTAGTGAATAGGCTTCGATTATAACGCTGATTAATCTAGATTAAAAACGTACATTAATCAGGCTAATTGGTGTTTTACTTTGTTTTATCTAACTCAAATTTATTGTAACTGTAAAAATAGGTATTAATCGAATTAAATGGAATAAAACCGACGAAATTTGATATCTATTTGGTTAAAAATAATAAGAAACGGCTGGTTAATATTATTAAAATGTTAGCTTGACCACATTTTTGTATTTTTATGATATTTAATTTTTATGGTTTTAATTTTTAACATAAATAAAATTTAACAAAGTAAATATTCTATTTTTACTATCAGCACGTTTATTGTTAGTTAATGTATTCGATTTGTATCAAATTTGTTGGTTTGAATTTATATGCTTGTAATTAGGTGAAGAGAAAAACATTGTGTAATGTTCATTTCTCTTGTTTATAAGGAGAATACATGGAACAAAAAAGACAAGAGGGTAGCCGTTTTTTACGAACGGTTGAGTGGCTGGGAAATGCTCTGCCACATCCTGTTATTCTATTCATTATCTTAATTGGGATTTTATTAGTCTCTTCCGCCGTTGGTCAGTATTTTGGTATTAGTGTGCCGGATCCTCGCCCTGAAGGTGCGAAAGGTCGCGCTGAAGACGGGATCATTCATATTGTTAGCCTATTAGATGCGGAAGGCATCCGTAAAATTCTGTCTAATGTGGTCACCAATTTTACCGGGTTCGCGCCTCTTGGCACGGTATTAGTTGCTCTTTTAGGGGTTGGGATCGCGGAACGTGCCGGTTTATTATCTGCGGCAATGCGTCTGATTGTTATCAAAGCACCTCGTAAATTAACCACCGTTGCGATTGTTTTTGCTGGGATTATGTCTAATACCGCGGCAGAACTCGGGTATGTGGTACTGATTCCACTGGCTGCGATTATTTTCCATTCATTAGGTCGCCATCCATTAGCTGGGCTTGCTGCTGCATTTGCAGGGGTATCCGGTGGATATTCAGCGAACTTACTATTAGGTACAGTGGATCCGTTATTGTCAGGGATCACTCAGCAAGCAGCTCGAATTATTGACCCCACCTATATCGTCGGGGCAGAAGCAAACTGGTACTTTATGTTTGCCAGTACTTTCTTGATCACTATCTTGGGTTATTTCATCACAGAGAAAATCGTGGAGCCGCAGTTAGGCCCTTATCAGGGCGGTGGTGTCGATGAAGATGAAGATAAACTCCGTGCCTCAGCTGAAGTGACACCGCTTGAGAAAAAAGCGTTGTTCTGGGCATCGGTGACTTTCTGGGGATTAGCGGCAGTATTAGCCTTAATGGTGGTGCCTGAAAGTGGGATTTTACGTAACCAAGAAACTGGGTTAGTGAGTAATTCACCTTTCTTAAAAGCAATCGTGGTGTTTATCTTTATTTTCTTTGCGATTCCGGGAATTGTTTACGGCTATATTGCAAAGACCATGCGTAGCGACAAAGATGTGGTTGATGCGATGGCAAGCGCAATGAGCACTTTGGGTCTCTATTTAGTCATCATTTTCTTTGCGGCGCAGTTCGTTGCATTTTTTGGCTGGACCAACATCGGGCAAGTGATTGCGGTCAAAGGCGCTAATTTCTTAAATAGTATTGATTTACATGGTGGAATACTATTTGTTGGCTTTATTCTGATTTGTGCCTTTATTAACTTAATGATTGGCTCCGCGTCCGCACAATGGGCTGTGACAGCACCGATATTTGTACCAATGTTAATGTTGGCAGGCTATTCCCCTGAAACTATCCAAGCGGCTTATCGTATTGGTGATTCAGTGACCAATATTATTACGCCAATGATGAGCTATTTTGGCTTAATCATGGCCATTGTCGTCAAGTATAAGAAAGATGCAGGGATTGGTACTCTGGTTTCAATGATGCTGCCATACTCGATTATTTTCTTTATTGGTTGGTCTCTGTTCTTTATTATCTGGGTATTTATTTTGGGATTACCGGTAGGACCTGGATCACCAATTTATTTTACTCCTGGAAGTTAATCTAATAATTAATTTATAAGGGCAAATAGATTTTTATTTGCTCTTTATTGTTTTCGAATGTGAATCTTAAATTGGCTATAAAGTGATAATCATAAGATAGATTGTTTTATGGCTGCTTATTAGTTTGCTAATTTTATAGCATTAAATGTTTGTTGTTCCATTAATATTATTCTAAAGTTAATTTAGAAGGTCAGTTTGTTTTTAATGGCTATGTCAATAATAGACTTGTTTTCAAATTTCTTTTTATTTGTTATTTTTAATAAAAATAAGGTGAATAATATGTATAGAATGACAATTTCTGCAAAATTATTTCTGGCATCTTTTTTTACTTTTTTATTCATGTTTCCTATTTTTTGTTATTTAATCATTTTTCAATAATCAAAATTTTATTATTTAAATTGAGTGTTTTTTTCCGATATACCGTGAAAATAAAACACGTCGATTGTCATGTAAGCGTCATTTGCTAGAGATATGGTTGTCATTAATCTGTCATGTGTTGGCGATATTTCTGTCATTTCTCGGTGATAAATTCTCTCTCGAACATAAACTGCGTGAATTCGCACATTTTGGTGTAAATCTCTGCGGATAAACTTCAGTCATATAAAAGAGAGAATTGGCATGGCATCGATCAAACAGTCCGCTTTAGCAATGATGTTAGGCTTGGCTTTTAGTAGTCAAGGAATGGCAGTCACCACAATCCCATTCTGGCATTCAATGGAAGGTCAGCTTGGTGAAGAAGTGAATGACCTTGTCACTCGCTTTAATGAAACTCACCCAGATTACAACGTGGTGCCCACTTATAAAGGAAATTACGAGCAAAGCCTCGCTGCAGGGATTGCGGCATTTCGTTCTGGCAATGCACCTGCGATACTACAGGTTTATGAAGTTGGTACTGCGACGATGATGTCATCCAAAGCCATCAAACCTGTCTACGAAGTTTTCCAAGAAGCTGGAATTGATTTTGATGAATCTCAGTTTGTGCCTACCGTTTCGGGTTATTACAGCGATGCGAAAACGGGGCATCTGCTATCCCAGCCTTTCAATAGCTCCACTCCGGTGCTTTATTACAATAAAGAAGCCTTCAAAAAAGCCGGTTTAAATCCAGATACCCCACCAAAAACATGGCAAGATCTTGCCCAATATACTGAAAAGCTACGTGAATCAGGAATGAAGTGCGGCTACGCCAGTGGTTGGCAGGGCTGGATACAAATTGAAAACTTCAGTGCATGGAACGGGTTGCCTGTCGCATCGAAGAATAATGGCTTTGACGGCACTGATGCAGTACTGGAGTTTAACACCCCAGATCACGTTAGGCATATCGAGCAGCTGCAAGATATGAATAAAAAAGGCACCTTCAGCTATTTAGGGCGTAAAGACGAGCCAACTGAGAAATTCTATAACGGGGATTGTGCCATTATTACTGGTTCCTCCGGTTCTCTGGCGAATATTCGCAAGCATGCTAAGTTTGATTTTGGTGTTGGCATGATGCCTTACGATGCACAAATTCCAACGGCACCACAAAATGCCATCATTGGTGGTGCAAGCTTGTGGGTAATGGGGGGTAAAGATCCTGAGACCTATAAAGGTGTTGCGGAATTTATGAAATTCTTAGCTGAGCCTGAAAATGCCGCAAAATGGCATCAAAATACAGGATATTTACCGATTACAACGGCAGCGTATGAGTTAACCCAAAAATCCGGCTTTTATGACAAAAATCCGGGGGCGGATATTGCGACTCGCCAAATGTTAAACAAAGCGCCGTTACCTTATACCAAAGGATTACGCTTAGGTAATATGCCACAAATTCGTACCATCGTGGACGAAGAGCTGGAATCCGTGTGGTCAGGTAAAAAGACACCGCAACAAGCCCTCGATGCCTCTGTTGAGCGTGGTAACCAATTACTGCGCCGTTTCGAAAAATCCACTCAGTAATGAGTTCTTTTGCCCCTCTTGATGGAATTAAGAGGGGCGCTGCATCACATCTGATTTATTGGGTTGCTTATGTCATCATCTCGTCCCGTATTTCGCTCCCGCTGGTTACCTTATGCGCTAGTATTACCACAGCTCATCATTACGGTGATTTTCTTTATTTTGCCAGCCGGACAAGCGCTTTGGTATTCATTACAAAGTATTGATCCTTTTGGATTATCCAGTGAGTTTGTGGGGTTAGAAAACTTCACTCAACTCTTTAGCGATAGCTACTATGTAGACTCTTTCTATACCACGATGATTTTTAGTGGCTGGGTAGCAGGAAGTGGGCTTGTCGTCTCGCTGTTTTTCGCGGCTTTGGTTGATTATGTGGTAAGAGGAAACCGTTTTTACCAAACATTGATGCTACTACCCTACGCCGTTGCACCTGCTGTTGCGGCGGTTTTATGGATGTTTTTGTTTAGTCCCGGCAGAGGATTGATAACCTATGGTTTGGAATCCATTGGCTATGACTGGAACCATGCACAAAATAGCGGTCAGGCGATGTTTTTAGTTGTTTTAGCCTCAGTTTGGAAACAAATCAGTTATAACTTTTTGTTTTTCTTCGCTGCTTTGCAATCTATTCCACGCTCTTTGATGGAAGCGGCTGCTATCGACGGTGCGGGACCTATCCGCCGTTTCTTTAAAATATCCTTACCATTAATCACTCCGGTGAGTTTCTTTTTATTGGTGGTGAATTTGGTGTATGCCTTCTTTGATACTTTCCCTGTGATTGACGCGGCAACGGGCGGGGGGCCAGTACAAGCGACGACGACACTAATTTATAAGATTTACCGTGAAGGTTTTTCAGGGCTCGACCTCTCTTCATCCGCAGCTCAATCTGTGATTTTGATGGGCTTGGTGATCGTCCTAACGGTGATTCAATTCCGTTTTATCGAGCGTAAGGTACGTTACCAATGATAGAGAAAAATCGTGGACTGAGCGTATTCAGTCATTCCATGTTGGTAATTGGGATTTTAGTGATTTTATTCCCGCTGTATGTGGCCTTTGTTGCCGCGACACTCGATGATAAAGCGGTCTTCGATACCCCCATTACCCTAATACCTGGCTCTCATTTATGGGAGAACATTCTACATATTTGGAATAACGGTGTGGCAGCGAACAGCGCCCCATTTTGGTTGATGCTGGTAAATAGCACCGTTATGGCGCTGGTGATAGCGATTGGAAAAATTACGATTTCGATATTATCGGCATTTGCCATCGTTTGGTTCCGTTTTCCGTGCCGTAGCCTATTTTTTTGGATGATTTTCATCACATTAATGTTGCCTGTCGAAGTGCGAATTTTCCCCACAGTAGAGGTGATTTCTAACTTAAACATGGTGGATAGTTACGCTGGGCTAACTTTGCCGTTGATGGCTTCCGCGACGGCGACTTTTTTATTTCGCCAATTTTTTATGACGTTGCCGGATGAACTGATAGAGGCAGCGCGTATTGATGGTGCTTCACCAATGCGGTTTTTCATCGACATTGTGTTGCCGTTGTCCAAAACAAACTTAGCCGCGTTGTTTGTGATCACGTTTATTTATGGTTGGAACCAATATTTGTGGCCAATCTTGATCGTTGCAGATCCCAGCTTAGGAACAGCAGTTGCGGGGATCAAAGGCATGATCGCATCGGGTGAAGGTACGACTCAATGGAATCAAGTGATGGCGGCAATGTTGCTCACGCTGATTCCACCCGTTCTTGTGGTATTAGCTATGCAGAGGGCGTTTGTGCGTGGCTTGGTCGATAGTGAGAAATAAGCATGGCAGAATTAAAACTTCAAGCCGTCACTAAAAGTTGGGACGGAAAAAATCAAGTGATCAAGCCGCTGACAGTGGATGTGGCAGATGGCGAATTTATCGTGATGGTAGGGCCTTCTGGGTGTGGTAAATCCACGCTATTACGTATGGTGGCAGGGTTAGAGCAAGTGACGAGCGGGGATATTTGGATTGACCGAAAGCGAGTCACGCATCTAGAACCCAAAGAGCGTGGCATTGCGATGGTATTCCAAAATTACGCGCTTTATCCTCATATGAGCGTTGAAGAGAATATGGCATGGGGGCTAAAAATTCGTGGGCTAGGAAAAGAGATCATTCGCCAAAAAGTGGCGGATGCCGCACGGATTTTAGAGCTTGATGGATTATTAAAGCGTCAACCGAGAGAGCTTTCCGGTGGTCAACGTCAGCGCGTGGCAATGGGGCGTGCCATTGTGCGTGACCCCGCCGTATTCTTATTTGATGAACCGCTTTCTAACCTCGATGCAAAGTTGCGGGTACAGATGCGCCTTGAACTGCAACAGCTGCATCGTCGTTTAAAAACCACCAGCTTGTATGTGACACACGATCAGGTGGAAGCGATGACCTTGGCGCAGCGAGTGATGGTGATGAATAAAGGCGTTGCGGAACAGATTGGCTCCCCAGTTGAAGTGTACGAGCGTCCTGCCAGCCGTTTTGTGGCGAGTTTTATTGGCTCTCCTGCCATGAATTTGCTGGAAGGAAAACTGAGTGCGGATGGTTCTCGCTTTGAGCTCGACGGCGGAATGCAATTACCGTTGGGTAGAACGTATTTACAGTGGGTAGGGCATGCGCTAACGTTAGGTACCCGACCGGAACATTTACAGTTAGGCTCTGAATCGTCAGGGGGGATCCCGCTGGTCGTCGAGACCATCGAAATGTTAGGCGCTGATAATTTAGTGCATGGTCAGTGGGCAGGGCAAAAAGTGATTGTGCGCCTTGGGCACGAGCATCGCCCTCAGATTGGCTCCACGTTATGGCTTCATCTTCCTGAAGCCCATCAGCATTTTTTTGATACTCAATATGGACACCGTTTATGAATCTTTGGCCTTATCCTAAAATTGTCGCCCATCGCGGTGGTGGTAAATTAGCCCCTGAAAATACGCTCGCAGCGATTGATGTTGGGGCGAAATATGGTCATACCATGATTGAGTTTGATACCAAATTATCCCGTGATGGTCACATATTCCTTCTGCATGATGATACCCTTGAGCGCACGAGTAACGGGCATGGGGTTGCAGGGAATTTTGACTGGAGCCAGTTAGTCAATATTGATGCTGGAAGCTGGTATAGCCAAGAATTTGCTAACGAACATTTGCCGCTATTATCGCAAGTGGCTGAGCGTTGCCAACAACATCGCATGATGGCGAATATTGAAATTAAGCCAACCACCGGCTTGGAGAGAGAAACAGGAACCGTGGTGGCATTAGCGGCTCGACAATTATGGGAAGGACAAACTGCACCGTTACTCTCTTCATTTTCCATTGAGTCCCTTGAAGCTGCTCAAGCCGCAGCACCTGAATTGCCACGCGGTTTATTGCTGGAGGAGTGGCGAGAGAATTGGCGTGAACTGACAACTCGCTTAGGCTGTGTCTCTATCCATTTAGATCATCTCTTATTGGATAAAGCTCGGGTCGAGCTATTGAAGCAAGCGGGCTTATATATTCTGGTGTATACGGTGAATGACCCTGAACGCGCTAAATTATTATTAGCGTGGGGCGTTGATGCCATTTGTACTGATCGTATTGATTTAATCGGTCCAAATTTCCCCGCAGAATAAATTAAAAAATTCGTTTATTTTTAATGACACCTCAATAAGCAATACGCTGATTGAGGTGTTTTTTTATGGCTAAAACAAGTAAATAATTCGATTAAAAGCAAAGGGTTAGTATGTCAAGTGATTCTCATTAATTAGGAATAACTTTTTCTCACTCTCCCGAAAATATTGGTTAGTATCTCGTCATCTTATGAACCAAGACGAGACCGAGATGGCGACCCAATCAATTGTAGCTCCTCATGATTCAACCTTTAAAGGCTTTATGAGCAAAGTGGATAATGCGCGGGATTTTTTTGAAGTCCATCTTCCTAATCGCATTAAGCACCTCTGCAATTTTGATACCTTGAAGTTGGCCAGTGCTTCATTTGTGGATAAAACATTGCGCTCTCGTTTCTCGGACATGCTCTATTCCGTTCAAACACTCAGGGGGAAGGGGTATTTTTATTTCTTGGTTGAGCATCAATCTTCCCCCGATAAGCTGATGGGCTGGCGGCTGATGCATTACGCATTTTGCGCGATGAATCAGCATTTGCAGCAAGGGCACCAAACTTTGCCGCTGGTGGTTCCCATCCTGTTTTATCATGGTAATCAATCTCCTTATCCTTATTCCCAGTCATGGACGGATTGCTTTGAGTGGTCTGATTTAGCGCATGATTTGTACTGTAATCCACTGCCATTAGTGGATGTCACGGTGGCAAGCGACGATGAACTTGTGAATCACCGAAAAGTCGCCGCGATGGAGCTAGTTCTCAAACATGCTTCTTTGAAAGATGACCTGATGGTTCTATCAAAGCGCTTAGCGCAGGTAATCAAGGAGAACGAAAACCACCGTGATGACGTTATTTTAATCATCAACTATCTGTTTAGTGTGATGGATACGCCGACATACAAGAAGATAGTCAAAACATTAATAGAAAAAACCGAAGGATATCAGGAGACTGTTATGACCATTGCCGATCGTTTACGAAATGAGGGGTTAAAAAAAGGATTAAAGAGAGGAGTAAAAAGAGGGTTAGTCAAAGGAAGAGAAGAAGCTCGACAAGAAGAGCAGGAGAAGGCCAAACAACGCACTTACACCCAAGTTTTGACCAGTTTAAGCCTAGGTTTAGACATTGATATCATTAGCAAAATTACAGGCTTATCTCATTCTGAAATTCAAGATATGAGCTAATTAACATACGCTGTATTTATCGAAAAACTGTATTGATAAAAAACTGTGAAGGGCGGAATCAACATAAAATTGATTCTGCCCTTTTTTAATTAATTGAATTAAAAGTTAATTTTTAATGTGGCATTCACACCGCTTGAACTGACATCACTGTTATATTGACCTTGGTAAGAAACACCGAAAGTCGTGGATTTATTCAGTTGAGCATCAACCCCTAAGCCTACACCGAATAAGTTATCTAACTTGCCACCACGAATTTTGGCTTCGCCAGTGTCTGACAGGAACAACATCGCTTCTGGGCGAGTATCGCCAAATAAATGGCTCGCAGATACGTCACCTTTCAGTGTGAGATTCACATTACCCGCGCTGAATGGATAGTCACCACGTAAACCAACGGTACCAACTTGGATATCTTGGTTATCTGTTTTGGTGGTGAATTGCATATTGCCGACTTGCTCATGCAGATTATCGCTGGTGACATGCAGCCAGTTAAATCCAGCATAAGGCTCAACAGAATATCGGTCATTATTCAGCTGGGTATAAGCACCTTCCACGAAGAATTGCGTGATTTTTGCATCATAGCTGGTGGAGTTATAACCGGACTCTTGGCCTACCCACAGCGTGCGTTTTGCATCTCGGTCTTGGTTTGTATGCGTTACACCATAGTTAATCGCAGCTACATTCTTGATATTGGATACACCGTAGGCACCGACATGCAGATCATTGCTGTCAATTTTGCCGTACTCATGAGCTTTATATTTAGATGAACCCGCACCAAAGAACAGTCCCGCTTTGGTATGCTCAGCGACATCAATTTCTGCACCCACTAATGCTGCATAGAAATCGGTATCCATATTGCTGTAGCCATAGTCAAGGTTGCCCCATTGACCAACACCTGTCATCCAAATGCGTGCATTGCTATTTTCAAGGTTAGCATAGCGACCATGACCCACGCCGATAGCCTGATCTTTCACGGTACGAGTTAGACCCAATACGTTCACCACACTGGCATTATTCGCATTAAGGTACATATCACTACCGAGTGATTGATAAGTATTACGAAGGTCACGTTCGCTCATCGGTAGTGTTGCATCAAATAGCTGACCTTTAGCGTTACTTTCTAATGAATTAGCAATCGAACGACCATTTTCATTATTAGCAAATGAAGCAAATGAGGCATCCGCTTTTTTACTCAGAGTGCCCGTAATGGTGTTATCTTTTACAGAAACGTCTTTTTGGAATAACGCATAATCATCTGCGGCAGCATTATTGGCATTTGTCGCCAGCATTTTGGTTTTAGCGCGATTGTCAGCTAAATTATCTGCGTTAACCGTACCTTGGATTGATTTATCATTAAGATAAACATCTTTCAGTTGCCCAATGTTATCGGCAGCAACATCCAGTTTAGCGCCTTGATTTAAGGTCATATTACCGACATTCACATCATGACCTGCGGTGACTAAATAGGTACCTTTATCGTTGATGTTGATATTGGCTTTATGGCTTTCATTGGAGACTAACTGACCTTTTTGAGTAAATTTGTCGTTATAACGATTAAGCACGCTAATTGTGCCGCCGTTAACATTCACGTCTGCAGTACCAAAGGATTCAGTAAAACCGTACAGAGAGCCTTGTTCGACGGTTGTACCGCCTCGGTAGGTGTTATCCCCCGTCATCACCAATGTGCCTTCACCCGCTTTGACTAACGCGCCATCATACAAACCTGCATCGATTTTGGCTTGAATGGCCTCAGCGCGTTTTTGGTAATATTCCTGACGCCATTTTTTAGCATCTTCTTTATCGACAATGTGAGAAGTTGGGTCTGGATTGCCATCATTGACGACAAAATCGGTACCAAGATTATAATCGCCACCGGCATCGATACCGTTGGCTTTATAATCGGCTAACCACGCCAAATCTTCGGTTTCACGCTGATCTAACGCCGCTTGGCTAATATCATTTGTCCAGACATCAAGTGGGACAGCATCCAGTTGGTATTCGAATTTACCTAAGAATTGACCTGGGCCATACATACCTTTTTCGAGATCAGGAGTACCCCAACCATAGCGCTCATCAGGTACGCCATCCGCGGACGTCCAGCCTTTATAGAGGCTGCCATCTGGGTTATAACGGTTGGCAGTCGTGAACATCACATCACGAACTTGCAGGGCATTCATGGATTGATAACGAGACATTAAAACGCCCATGGCACCAGTGACGTGTGGTGCTGCCATTGATGTTCCGCTAAAGGTATCCCAACCCGGATTGCCGTCAGCATCTACGACGCTGGAGTAGATATAGCGGCTAGGGGCAACGACGGTCCACCATTTGGCATTTCCCGCCTCGTTAAACATACCCTCAATTTCATAGCCTGTTTTATCTGCCGTCTGTTTTAACCCTGCAACCGCAATCCAATGTTTCTCTGCTTGTGGATTGAAATAAGGGTAAAGAGGGCGATAGTACGGGTTTTTAAAATCGCGGTTACCTGTGGTGAAGACTTGAACAACATTGGTGCCTTTCACGGCATCATAGGCGGCATCTACAAAGGATGGGTTATCCCCGTAGATTTTTTTGAAATAGAAATATTCGTACTCAGTTTGTTGGGTGGTATCAACGGGTAAATGTACCGTGGTGTTACCACCATCAGGACCGACCGTTTTCCCTGCATCAATAATTCTTGGGTTGGTACCCCAACTGTTATTGATCACTTGGGCACCAGCATCCACCATGGCTTTCCAGCCAGTATAGAAATATTGGTAATCTTGATAAGGACCATAGTTATTGCTGTCGGTGGCACCTGTGTTACCCACATACACATCGGAACCCCAGGCAACGCCGTGCATACCTTCGCCATCACGGTTAGCACCGACGGTACCTGTCACGTGGGTACCGTGAGTATCATTCACGCCTTTGATCCAATCTCCAGTCACATCGAAGGCTTGACCTTTTTCATAGTGACCGCCTAACTCTTGAGGATAACGCATCCCCGTGGAGCCGTATTCACCTTTGGCTTTGACCGCGTGGAAGCGAGAGCCACTTAGCTCTTGGTGAGATAACAATGCGCCTGAATCCATTACGCCGATTTTAGCGCCTTGCCCATGATATCCCAGCGCATAAGCACTGGAGGCATTCATGGCGGCTAAACCCCAGTCATTTTTATATTCTTGGCTTTCCCAACTATTTTTATCACCGAGTTGCCCTGTTTCAGAGTAAGCCAGCGTATAGCCGGAAAATAATAGCGCAGAAGTAATAATAGAAAGCTGAAAAATATTTTTATTTATTGCAGCTTTATTTTTATAACGAGAAGATGACGCAAATTTATGTGCTTTGTTCATTCTGATACCTTTGTTATCAATCAAAAAACATCATTAAGAATCAAAAACAGAATCGCAGAGATAATCTGTGTTTTATAAAAATAAATACTTGAGCGCTATCTCAAAATCTTTTTATTTATCGAAAAAGTAGATTTATTGACTAGCTAATCACATCAAATGCAGATGAATAGAACGTGAACAGAACAAATTAAATGATAGTTCTACGTGGGGAATTAAATTAATTTTTGCTTTTGAATACAGGAATTAAAATTTAGATAAATTTATTGAGAATAAATCAGTTGTGGTAACAAATTCACATTATTTATTAACAGTCATTCTTGCTAATTATTTTTTAAGTATTAATAACTAATTTAAAGTAATGAATTATTTTTCTATTATTTAGCAATATTCATATTTTTATAACCAAAAAAAGCCGCCATTGTTTTAAAATGGCGGCTTCAAATAACAGAATTAAGTTAAATTATTAAGCGAATAATTACTGATAAATCTGTTTAATTTCTTGGGCTGCGGCTAAACCACGTTTCGCTTCTTTTTCTGCGATTTCAACGGACAAACCAATATACGAACGTGGGTCTAGCATCGCTTTGATTTCATCATTGCTAAATGCTGCCGTAATGGTTTCGTTCTTGGTGAGGTTAGTGTAGAAATCCTCACCATCCGCTGCGGTTTTGATGGCTTCTTCATACAGCAATGAGTGTGCTTTATCTTTACCCAGCTTCTCAGCCATTTTCATCATCACGTATTCGGTATTATCTAACCCTTTATTTCTCAGAACGTTATGCAGCATTCTCTCTTCGTGAGGTACCAGAGTTCTCGAAAGCTCTTCGGTTCTTAATAAAATTTCAGTAGTCAGTTCCAGCGCTTCTTCGATAAGCCCATCGAATAACATATAAGAGCTGCTATCACCTTCATACGGTCTGACGGCAGAATACATCCCAACACTCGGTAACGAATACAGTTTTTGGGAGTTAGCAATAATCCCTTTCGCCAGTTTTGGGTTGATTTTGTGTGGCATGGTGCTGCTGCCCACTGTGCCTTTGGTGAAGCCTTCAGACACTTCCGCTATTTCTTCCAGCGTCGTGCTGTAAACTTCTTCCCCGATTTTATGACAGATATTCGCCATCAGCGCTAAGTTCGCCATGTACTCGAGTTTATGGGTGCTTAGGTTGCGCGATGGGACTTCCATCGCATGCATACCCGTCAGTTCAGCAACGCGTTTTTGCACTTCTAAACCAATCCCCGGCATGGAGTTAAACGCGCCCACAGCGCCGCCCATCATGATGGTAAATACGCGCTTTTCACACTCTTTCATACGCTGGTAGCAGTCAATGAAATCGCTGATCCACACGGACACTTTGTAGCCGTAAGTAATTGGGATCGCATGGCGCCCATGGGTTCTACCTGGCATCACCATATGCTTAGTTTTTTCAGCAAGACCCGACAGGTTTTCGATGATCTCACTTAACAGCAACATAAATTTATTATGTACCGTTTTCATCATGTACAGCTGCGAGCTTTGCTGAATATTTTGGGTGGTAATTCCGTAATGGATGTATTTACCACTCTCCTCAGAACATGCATTCACCAAGACTTTTAAGAAGGGAACGAAGCCGTGCCCAATTTTTTGGTAAATGCGGCTCATCTCTTCAAAATCAATGTTCTCAATAACCGCTTTTTCTTTAATTTCATCGGCCGCTGATTGGGGAATAAACCCCGCTTCAGCCTGCGCTTGAGCTAACATGGATTCAAACATCAGCCAAGTATTGTATTTGGCTTCATCCGATAACAGGGCTTTTATACCGCGGTCATCGATGGTTTTACTCTTAGAATCATATAAGGCTCTCATCATATATCCTTTTATTTCTTCATGAACTCATCAACAGCGTTGCGAACAAATTCAACTTTCGGTCCATAAACTACGTGGACGTGGTTTGCCGATGGAAAGAAGAATGCGGTACATCCTGATTCCAACATTAAATCTTTATCAATTTTATTCACTTCTGCGACATCAATACGCATACGGGTAATACAGTTATCTACGTTACGAATGTTCTCTTTACCGCCTAAGGCTTCAACAAGGATCTCAGCGATTTCACCATAACGTTTTTCTTTAATTAAGGTATTTTTCAGGTTGCTCGACTCTTCACGACCTGGGGTTTTGATATCAAATTTGATAATCGCCCAGTAGAAGATGAAGTAAGTCACTACCGCTAAACCGCCACCAATCAGGACTAAGAATATCCAGTTAGTGTGCTCGTACAGCAGACCGAAGATAGTGAAGTCAAACACGGTTCCACGGATATACCCGATAGCAACCCCAGCGAATGACAACAACACTGCACCAATACCGACGATGATGGCATAGATTAAGTACAGCAGCGGTGCGATAAACACGAAGGTAAATTCGAGCGGTTCGGTCACGTTACCGAGCATCGCGGTCAATACCATGGTCACCAACATCGATTTAACTTCAGCGCGGTTCTCTTTTTTCGATGTTTTATAGATAGCTAATGCAATCGCAGGGAACAGGAACAGCGTCACCAGCATTTGTTGCTGTGCCATAAAGCGCGTCAGGCTTGGCATCATTGCCCAGTATTCACTACTTGGACCTTGCTTAAATAACACTTCCGTTAAGGCTGGAACGACACCAACAAAGGTTTGTCCATCAATAACATAGGTACCACCGGCTTCGGTAAATCTAAACAGAACGTTCCAAACATGGTGTAACCCGAATGGAATAAACAGACGTTCACCCCCTGCGGTAAAGAATGGACCGACAGGACTTAGGAAGACGGCAGAAAGCTTCATCAAGCCTTGTACTAAGACTTCCCAGATAAACGGTAATGTTCCACCGACCATGATCATTAAACCGACCATGATAATTGCAACCGATTTTTTACCTGAGAAGAAGGCGAAGGCGGTCGGTAGCTCGAGGTTGTAGAATTTATCGGTGGCCCATGCACCAATTAACCCTGTAATAATCCCCCCAGCGGCACTGATGTTTAAGGTTTGAATACCTAAAACTTTAATCTGTCCCACTTGACCCATAATCGCCGGATCCGCCAGTTTACCGGTGAGTACCAACCAAATATTCATGGTGATAATCAACGAAAGGTAACCGACAACGGAGGCGAAGACCGCGATCCCCTTATCGCGCTGGCTCATGCCGTAGGCAACCCCCATGGCGAACAGTAATGGGATGTTGTCGAAGATAACGCCCGCAATAGAACGGATGCTGACAAGTAATGCGTTAACGGTTTCATTGCCGAGGAAAGGGAATCGAGCAATCATGTAGGTTTGAACTAATGCACCACTGATCCCCAGTATCATACCAATTGGAGCCAGAACCCCGATTGGCAGGAGCAGTGTCCTACCAAAGCGCTGGATTGACTCACCGAATTTTCTTTTAGCCATATTTTTTCCTAATGACGAAGAATTATTGAAATTAACTGGAATACTAGCACTGGGTTTTTTAAATGAAATGATGTTACGGTTTTAAATATTATCTCAGGTCACAGATTAAGACCTAGGTCATTATTATTGAATAAAGCTTTAAAAATCATGCTAATAATAATTTTGTCATCAATGTGTTGATGATTTTTTAAATAAATAATTATTTGAAGAATAACAAAAATAATTGAATGAAAAGTATTTAATTAACTTTAAGCTAAATAAATAAGGTGAGGGAGGCGTTTATTTACAGCAGATTTTCCAATTCATTAATTAACAAGTCCACCAGAATGAAAAATCCGGTTCTGGATTTTGAATCATCCCGTTTAGTGTCATAGCTATCCGCGAAGCAGAAAAGGGTGTTATTGGCGTAGGCAGTGAGTTCGTTTGTGTGAAAGGCGGTCATACTGATGATGTTGGCCTCTTTCAACTGCACGATTTTAGCGGTTTCGATGATTTTTTTGGTTCCGCCAGACAGCGAAATAAAAATCACGGTGTCATTTTGGTTAACCAGACGAGTAAACGAGTCGGAGAGATTGTAATCGTTGATAAAAAAGCAGTGTAATCCAAGGGAGAATAGCAAGTGTTCAAGATAATAACCGACGGCTTTACTGGTGCCACGTGCCACTAAAAAGATATTACGCGAGCCGCGTAATGTTTTCGCACAGTCGCGAATTTGCTCTTCATTAATCAACGTGAAGGTTTTATGGATATTATTTTCAAGCTGCTTTTTATACGATGCCGGGTTATTTTTTTCCGCTTTATTTTGCGAAAGGATATGGTTATTAATTTGAAATTTGAGTTCTTTAAACCCACTAAAGCCTAATTTCTGGGACAAATTAATAATGACAGTCTTAGAGACAAACGTTTTGGCGACTAATTCATTAATATTCAAGTAGGGAATATCGGCAATATTATCGGTAAGATATTTTAATACTTTTTTTTCACTGACGGTTAAGTTGTCATAATTCTTTAGAAAATCCAGCATATCTCACCTGATCAATAGAGTATCAAAAGCCCATTTTAGTCTGGGTTCGCGTGTTATTTATGATGATATCGACACTGTGTGAAGTGAGCAAAAGCTCAACAGCGTTGATTATACGTTAAAGCCGTATTTTATGCAGGTTTTCCGGGAGTTTTTTTGATGTGAATAACTTATAAGGTCGATAATAATACTTATCTATTTAAGCTAAGAATATAAAAGTGAAACGAACCTCAACCAGAGTCTAAAGGATTAAAAACGCCTTGTGATAAAGCACATCACAAGGCGATTTTGTTTATCCCAATTCCGGCTCAATCATTATTTGAGCTGCCAAAGCGTTCCTTCAGAAATAACCGCGCTACCATGAGAAGCAAATAACATTAGCTTGCGTTCATTAGGTTGGGGATAAATGCGGCTAGACATTGCGGCGTCACCATCGTTGACAAAGACTTCAACGGAGGAGCGGTCAATAAAAATACGCAATGAAAGTTTATCGTTTGTGGGTAATGGAATGCTGCGATAACCGTCCAGCTCATATTCTGGGTAGTGCCGCCAGAGCACTAAGCGTTGAGATTGGCTATCAATATACAGCTCTAATCCATCGCCTACCTTATTACCTAGCGCTATGCCATATCGTTCAGCATTACTTTGGTTTCTATCCCAAACAAGCTCTAACTCGATGGCGCTGGAATGTTCGAGTAGCACTTCTGTTTGACTAACCGAGTGAGGCTCAATGAGTTGGCTCTGTTGGCGCAGTGATTTGGCTTCAATCACTGGACGTTGGCATAAATGCCCATCTCGTACAAATAACTCGCGTGGTAGGGTTAAGCAGCCTGCCCAGCCTTCTTGTTTGGATGGCATAGCAGATTCCCACATATCCATCCAAGCTATAATGACACGTCGTCCATCAGCTGTCGTGAATGATTGTGGCGCGTAGAAATCGTGCCCATTATCCAGTTCAGTAAATTTTTGACTTTGTATAAAAGCGCTTCCTTCTTGCCAGTGACCTTGGATCACACCGGATTGGAAGCGATTACGATACTGATAACCTGTATTTTGTTGAATACCTTGCGGTGAAAACATCAAATAGTGGTGGTCGCCACACGGGAAGAAATCTGGGCATTCCCACATATAGCCACCATCAACATCAGCGTGAGCGAGGATTCGATCAAGTTGCCATTCGCGTAGTGAATTTCCCTTATAAAGCAACGTTTGCCCACAATTTGCCGCGTCTCGTGCACCTATCACCATCCACCAAGTGCCGTTTTCTTGCCAAATTTTAGGATCACGGAAATGCATAATGCCATCGGGAGGCGTTAGCACAATACCTTGTTTTTCAAAGTGAATACCGTCAGTACTGGTTGCTAAACATTGAACTTCACGGATAGCGCTATCGTCACCAGCTTCTTTTAGCCACACATGCCCCGTATAAATGAGTGAAAGGGTTCCATTATCATTTACGGCACAACCTGAAAAACAGCCATCACGATCATAGTCATCACCGGGTGCTAGGGCGATAGGTTCATGTTGCCAATGGATCATGTCGTGGCTGGTGGCGTGACCCCAATGCATTGGTCCCCAGTCAGCACTCATTGGATGATGTTGATAAAATGCGTGATATAACCCATCAAAGCAGATCAAGCCATTGGGATCATTCATCCAGCCAGCGGGTGGCGCAAGATGGAGGTCAGGGTAATAGGTATTTCCACGTTGAGCTTTAAGTTGCTCAAGAGCAAATTGTGCTTGCTGAAGTTTTTGTTTCATAGTTCCACCGTTTTTTTCGATGTTGTCATACGATTGACGGTTGATGCGTCCTCTGATTGCAGAAGGACACTTGAAATTATCGTCATCAAAATGACGATAGCGGCGAGGATCATATAGGTATCTGCAAAGCCTAATGTGTCATAACTGTAGCCTGCGAGCGGGGATAAGAATGAGGCGCAGAGCGACGCTACAAACTGGAAACCCACTAAGTAGATGGTTGCAGATAAACGTTTATCAAATACGGATGTAATGTATTTAAATAATGAAATTAATAGGATAGGGAGTTCAACCGCATGTAGCAGCTTCATAAATGAAATCGTGATTGCATCGTCAGCAAGCCCCGAACCTAAAATGCGCAGTGCCATGATGACACCACTCAAAAGCAGACCACGTTTGGCACCAATCCGATTGACGAGGAAAGGTGCTAAGAACATACCACCTGCCTCTAAAAAGACCTGAAGCGAGTTTAAGTAGCCAAACATCTCGTTGCCTTCGTTTTGGCTTGCAAACAACGAAGCAAAATAGACCGGAAATTGTTGGTCGTAGACGTTATAAACACTTACCCCGCAGACAAATATCACCAAAGACCAAAATGAGCGCATGCGTAATAATCCCAGCGCATCAGTGATAGTCAGCGACTGAGTTTTTCCGAACTCAAGTTCATTCATGGTATGAGGGCGAACGTTGCGTAAACGCCATAACAAAATGATGAACAGAAGTGCGCTGGCAGAACCCATGGCAAAATTTAAGTTGGGATCGATATTAAATAATAACCCAGCAAAAAAGGTGGCGCCCGCCCAGCCCAGTGAGCCCCACATACGGGCACGACCATATTCAAAACTTGCAATACGACTGACGCGTTCAGTATAGGATTCAAGAGCGCCAATACCGGCAAAGAAAGTCGCGCCAACATAAATGCCCAACGCGGCCGCTCCCGCAAAAATATTCCATTTCAATAAGGGGGTACAGACAAAAATAAACCAAGGTCCGCTGATTAATAGCAATCCCCCCAGAAACCATAATAGATTTTTGCGTAAGCCAAGCCTGTCTTGGATAAACCCGTAAAGAGGCTGAGCACAAAATGCGGTTAAGCTGATAACAGAAAAAATAATGCCCGTATCGGTGCCCTTTAAGCCAATTTTTTGGCTGAGCCACAGAGATACCAAGGAAAACACGGATGACCATGTCCAAAAGAAAGTAAATAACAAACCACTTAATGTGAGATAGGCATGCATGTTAGCGCGTGTTTTTTTGCCCATAGATATTCTCCTACTGTCAGAATGTCTATATTGTTAATGTTAACATTCATTTTATAAAAGACGGTATAGTGCATAAATATGATGTTAATCACCAATGTTAACATTAACATTGACGGTATGTGAGGGATGTCACAGGTTTCTGATTCTCGCAATCATGTGGCGATTTATTGGTTGATATACTCCGACGAAAAGACGTTGGAACCAAAGACGTTGAAAACAAAGACGTTGAAAACAGAGTAAAGAGGGCAAAATGGTACTCTTAAAAGATGTCGCAAAGCTGGCGGGCGTTTCAATGATGACGGTCTCAAGAGCTATCAATAATCCTGAAAAGCTGAAAAAAGAGACACTAGAACGCATTCAAAAAGCCATTAATGAAACGGGTTATACGCCTGATCTTTCAGCTCGGATGATCCGCGGTACACGGTCAGGGCAAAAACCTCGAACGATTGGGGTATTGGCGCTAGATACGGCAACGTCCCCTTTTTCTGTCGATATTACGCTGTCTATTGAAGAAACCGCGCGTTCACACGGCTGGAATAGCTATGTGGTGAATATGCTAGAAGGTGATGATCCTGAAGCTATCGCGAGCTTACTTTTTTCTCATCGCCCAGATGGCATTATTTACACGGCAATGGGGCTTAGGCAGGTTGAAATTACCAAGCACATGATGAAGGTACCATTAGTACTCGCTAACTGTGAAAGCCTAAATGTACCAACGGCCAGCTATGTACCCGATGATGAAGATGGCCAATATAACGCGGTGAAAGCGCTATTAAATGCGGGATACCGCCAACCGCTATGTTTATATCTCCCAGCTAACCACCCGGCGACTCTCCGTCGAGCTCTTGGTGTTAAGCGCGCTTGTGAAGAACATGGAATCAATGCCGATGCGTTATCTCATCATTTTTTAAATACAGAAAATTATGCAGATATTCCTGAGATTGTACGCAAGCAGATCCACCATGGAAAAGCGGGTTTTGATTCAGTTATTTGTGGAAACGATCGGATCGCATTCATCGTTTATCAGATCTTGTTAGAAAGTGGATTGAAGATCCCAAAAGATGTCGCTGTTGTGGGCTACGACAATATGGTTGGGATCGGTGAATTATTTATTCCACCGCTTTCGACGGTACAACTTCCGCATTATGAGATTGGTAAGCGTAGCGCGCTACATATCATTAACGGGGAGACGCATCGAGAAACTGTCTATATTTCATCGCCTTGGTTACCAAGGGATTCAATTTAATCATACTGACTATTTTCAATATTGCTTGTGGAGTAATTTATGACCGATAAAGTGTGGGTTCTCGGTGATGCTGTTGTTGATTTGATCCCCGAAAGAGAAGGCTGCTTACTTCAGCTGCCGGGTGGTGCGCCTGCGAATGTGGCGGCTGGGGTTGCTCGCCTTGATGGACGAAGTGGGTTTATTGGTCGTGTCGGGAATGATCCTTTTGGTCGCTTTATGTGCCGCACGCTAGATCAAGAGAGAGTGGACACTGACTATATGAAGTTGGATCCGCAACATCGTACATCAACGGTGGTGGTTGAACTGGATGAAGAGGGAGAACGGACTTTTACGTTTATGGTTCGTCCCGCAGCGGATCTTTTTTTAGAAATAGAGGATTTACCGGTATTTCAGGAAAATGAATGGCTACATGCGTGCTCTATCGCGCTGAGTGCCGAGCCGAGCCGTAGTACCACATTTTATGCTATGGAAAAAATTCGTCGTGCAGGTGGGCGCGTTAGTTTTGATCCTAATATCCGAACGGATCTTTGGCAGGATGAAAATCTATTGCGTGAATGTTTACATAAAGCGTTAACTTTCGCTTCGGTGGTGAAGTTATCCGAAGAAGAATTATTTTTCTTAAGCGGCAAAACCGATATTCAGCAAGGTATTGCACAACTTTCCACACAGTATTCTTTTGATTTACTACTTGTGACTCTAGGGAAAAATGGGGTGATGGTGTGTTGGCAGGGAGATATTCTGCATTATTCAGCTAGACCCGTGGTGGTGGTTGATACGACAGGTGCGGGAGATGCCTTTGTCGCAGGTCTATTAGCAGGGTTGGCAGTTTATGGTCTGCCGCGCGATGAAAATACGCTGGGCATGATTATTGGACAAGCACAAATTTGTGGCGCATTAGCCACCACGGCGAAGGGAGCAATGACCGCATTGCCATATCGTCAAGATTTACTCAAAAGCCTGTAGTCACGATTTCGCGCAATTTTCTAGGGGGGGGTTGTGGTGAATGAAGAAAGTGGTTTTTGAGAAGTAAAGACTGAGGTGATTCGCTAGAAAGCAAAAACCCGCCACTAGGGCGGGTTCTTTAAATAGTGGTGCCCGGACTCGGAATCGAACCAAGGACACGGGGATTTTCAATCCCCTGCTCTACCGACTGAGCTATCCGGGCAACGGGGCGCATTAAACCGTATTAGGCTGTTCTCGTCAATGCATTTTTTATAAAAAAAACCATTTTCTGACTGAGTGTTTTCTTTTTCGACAAAAAACGCCTGTTTAACGCGCGAGTGTACGAATTTTAACTTAATGCGCCTTTTTTACGGCACAGAGCTATAGCCAAAATATCTTCAGAAAGCTGTTGAGCAATTTCCACATCACGGATATCGCGATTAACCAACAAGCGATTTAAACAGCCTTCTAAAACCAACTCCATCTGATTGGCGACGAGTTCTGCATCTTCAATATCTAGCTCATCGAGCAGCTGCTTAGTAAAGCTGAATGAGTTGGATTTTTGCAGGCGGCTTAATTGGTGGATAGGGTGTTCTGGGTCTGGGTAATAGTTGCAGGCAGAAATAAACAGACAGCCAGGGAAACGCCCTTCGCGGACTTTCTCTGCCAGCTGTTGATAACGAGCCATGAGTTTAAGTTGTGGGCTGAGTCGCTCATCTAATAAGGTTTGGCGCTGCCACACTTCAATTTGCTGCCCGTGATAGCGTAGAGAATCATAAACGAGGGCTTCATCATCAGGCCAAAATTGGCGTAAGGTCGTAAAATCGGATTCAATTTCAGTGAGTAAACTTTCTGTCGAGGCAGATAACCCCTGTTGCTCTAACTGGTTTAACGCATGGCTCAAAATAGTGTCGCGCTGGATACTCATCGTTATCTCCATCACAAGATTTGCTAATTTTTCCATCATAGCAATGTTCAAAGTTGATTTATAGGCGTTGATTTTGTCACAAGTATGAGGGTGATAGAGGGGAATTACGGGGAAGTCAAAGAGAGAAGAGGTAGAGAGGCATTACCCTCTCTATACCTAACGAGTTGTTTAGTAGAAATTAATTTCTAGTTAAACAACTTTTTCTCCATATCAATATCGATATGATAAAAATTAAAAATATTTTGCAGGAACTCATCAATATCGTGCTTTTTTAATTCTAAAGCATGCAAAATTCCCAAAAGATTTTGAATAGTAATCGCATTGACACCTCGCTCATAGCGAGAAATCTGTTGTTGGCTGATGCTTAAACGAGAAGCGAGCTCAGCGCCCGTGAGCCCAACGACTTTACGTCGTCGTTTAAGAAATGAACCAATGTAATTGGATACTTCATGGTTATCAAATTGTTGATTAGCTAGCATGATCCCTCCATGCGAGTTTTATTGAGATAATAGTATTCAAAGATAATTAAATATTATTATCTTTAATTGGCGAGAGTAATCTAAAATTGACTGGTTCAATTTAGGAGTATTTAACCGCTAAGTTAAATTAATTACCAATATTTATGACGGATTGATAGGCTATTTTCGATAGTTAATAGCTATTTCGATCACTCAGTTAGTGAGTAAAGGTATAAATAATTATGGATTTTATGTTTGATTATTTTAATTTAATCAGTCTAATAATCTAGTTTTCTGAGTTTTGATTGGTTTTTTATGGCGATAATTACTGACTTATTTTTTATAAAAATAACGCAAAAAATAATAATGAAGTATGAATTGGGTAATGGGCTGTTACACTTATATATATATTATTCATAAATATGTTTCGAGAGAAAGATTTATATTTACTTCGTCATAAAGATACAGATTTGTTTATTGATTATCGGTATTATTTTAAATAGTTTATAGAAATAAGAATAAATATGACATCGTGCAAATAAGGAATGCGGATTAATGAAAATTATCATTGCACCTGATTCTTTTAAAGAGAGTATGAGCGCCGAGCTTGCGGCTCAATCAGTCATAAAAGGCTTTCGACGTGTGTTTCCTGACGCGGTATATATTTCACTGCCAGTGGCTGATGGTGGAGAGGGAACCGTGGATGCGCTTATTGCGGCACTGCACGGTGAAAAAATATCGGTTACCGTGGCAGATCCATTGGGTCTCCCTGTCATGGCTTACTATGGGCTATTAGCTGAAAGTAAGACGGCGGTGATTGAAATGGCACAAGCCAGTGGGTTGATGCTAGTGCCTATTGCCAAGCGAAACCCGATGCTGACGAACAGCTATGGTACGGGAGAGTTGATCGCCAATGCGCTTGCTCAAGGGGTTGAGCGGATTATTCTAGGGATTGGCGGGAGCGCTACAGTGGATGGCGGCGTTGGTATGTTGCAGGCGCTGGGTGTGCGATTTTATGATGAAAATCATCAATTACTGGGAACCACGGGTAATATCCTTTCACAGATATCGCATATCGATATTCAGCAACTTGACCCGCGGTTATCTCAGTGCAAAATCGACATTGCTTGCGATGTGAGTAACCCATTGGTAGGAGAACACGGCTCAGCGGCGGTTTTTGGTCCACAAAAAGGGGCAACGCCAGAAATGGTGGCTGAGTTGGATAATGGATTAAACCAGTTTGCGGCGCTTCTTCAACAGTTAACGGGGACTGACTATCGTTATCTTGCCGGTGGCGGCGCGGCGGGGGGGATCGCCGTTGCAGCAGCTGCACTACTCGGCGGTGAGCTTAAATCTGGTATTGAGATTGTGATGGACGCTTTAGCGTTTGAGCAACACTTACAAGATGCTAACTTGGTGATCATCGGGGAAGGTAGTATGGATGGGCAGACCGCAGGAGGAAAAGCGCCCATCGGCATTGCGAGACTCGCGGCAAAACATCAGGTTCCGGTTATTGCATTAAGCGGTGTGTTAGGGGATGGGGTAGAAGGATTGCACCAAGAGGGTGTAACGGCGGTATTTAGCATTCTGCCAAGATTGTCTTCCCTTAGTGAGGCGCTCAATCAGGGGGCTGAAAACTTAGAAAATACAGCATGCAATGTGGCTCGAGTATTAAATATGGGTCGCCACCTTTGAAATAAAAGCGAACCTATTTATTTGATGAAAAATAATCTGACTTATCCAATATTTATGTTATATGCACTTTTTCCGATACCATGATGGCGGGTTATTTGGTAAATGAAGGGTAATAAAGCAATAAACTACAAGAATAGGTAAAAAATGCTTAACCCCAACACGTTTGTGCCACTGAAAATTATTGCTTCTGGCATCGCACTACCCGCACATAAAGTATTGTCGATGGATTTGGATAAGCAGCTGAATAAACCGAACGGTTATGTTGAAAAACGTTCGGGGATTAGCTGGCGCTACCATGCATCAAATACCGATAGCCAAGCTGAATTAGCTGCTTCAGCAATTCACGATGCATTAACTCGCCACCATATTGACCCTGCTTCAGTGGATGCCTTGATTTGTGCATCAGCTATTCCTGTCCAAGCCCTACCTTGTAGCGCAGCTCATATTCTTGCAAGTTCAGCACTTCATTCGGGTATTGCCTGCTTTGATGTGAATGCGAGCTGTGTGAGTTACTTATCGGCGTTGCAAATTGCGGGTGGGCTACTCACTACCCATCAGTATCGCCGAATTGCAATTGTCTCTGCGGATATTGCCTCTCGGGGGATCGATTGGGAACATGAAGAATCCTCGCTTATTTTTGGGGATGGTGCGGCTTGTACTCTTGTTGAACGCGGTGATGGGAATAGCGGTATTTTGGCATTTCGTCTAGAAACCTATCCTGAAGGATTAGATCTCTGTGAAATTCGCGCGGGGGGCACTCGTCGTAATCCACGTTCAGGGATGGAGCCGAGCGATTTCTTATTCCACATGAAAGGCAAACCTCTATTCAAGATGGCATCCGCCATGGTTGAGGATTTTATGGAGAGAATACTGTCTCAAGCGGGAGTGAGCTTAGCGCAGATTGATACGGTGGTTCCCCATCAAGCGAGCCACTTATCCTTGGAACATATGCGTAAACGCCTGGGTGTTACCGCCGAGCAGTTAGTCGATATCTATGCCACACACGGCAACCAAGTCGCGGCATCAATTCCTTCCGCGCTGCATGAAGCCATTATTACCGACCGTTTTTATGGCAAATCCCACGTAATGCTGGTAGGAACCGCAGCCGGTTTAGCGTTATCCGCACTGGTTCTTATACCATGAAAATCTTAGTCACAGGTGCGACCAGCGGGCTTGGGCGCAATGCCACAGAAATCTTGCTACGTGATGGGCATCAGGTGGTGGCTTGCGGGCGTGATTTGGCTATTGGTCAGGAGTTAACGGATGCGGGGGCGGTATTTATTCCCGTAGAACTGGCAACATTAACACCGGAAACCGCGCGTGAATTGATGGCAGGGTGTCAGGTAATTTGGCACTGCGCCGCACTGTCGGCGCCATGGGGTACGCGTGAAACATTCGAAGCCATTAATTGGCAAGCCACCAAAACCTTGGCGCAGACTGCGGCAGAGCAAGGTATCGAGCGGTTTGTGCATATCTCCACCCCTGCAATCTATTTTAATTTTACTCACCAGCACAATATTTTCGAATCAACGAATAACACGCAATTTGCTAATGATTATGCGCGAACGAAGTTCCTTGCCGAGCAAGAAATTGCCAAGATAGTACCGAATTATCCCTCAACCACCTTTGTGATTTTGCGTCCTCGAGGATTATTTGGGCCTCATGATCGGGTTTTATTGCCGCGTTTGATGGCGCAAGTCCGCGCCCGCCATGGCAAATTGGTGCTGCCGGCAGGGGGCAAAAATGCCTTCGATTTGACCTACGTTGAAAATGTGGTGGATGCCATGATGTTGGCAACCCAAAAACCGTTAAAAAATGGCTCGATATTTAATATTACTAACCAAGATCCTCAACCGTTAGCCACCACATTAAAAATGCTATTTAAGCAAACAGGCACTGAGTGCCAGATTAAATCAGCCCCTTATTCGCTATTATACGGTGTGGCGTTTTGTTTAGAAAAATTAGCGATTATGCAGCGAAAAGAGCCGTTATTAACCCGTTATAGCCTCGGCGCTGCTTATTTCACGATGATTTTAAACAATCAACGCGCTCAGCAGGAACTCGGTTACATCCCACGCTATTCCATGGCGGAGGGCATCGCACGCACCGCAAAATGGCTTAATGAAAACCAAGAGGGCAAACTATGATGAACATTCGGGTATTTGAAGTGGGATATTGCACCCATCCCGGTTGTGTTGCCCTTAAAGGTGCGAGTATGAAAGCGTGTAAATTCCCCGCGCGGGCATGGCTGATTGAGGGGCATGACCAGCGCTGGCTGTTTGATACGGGGTATGCCGACCATTTTTATGATCATACCCGTGAAGGCATCATTCGGTTGTATCGAGCGGTTACGCCGGTTTATTTTGATACCAAAGATGCTCTCGTTTCTCAGCTCAAGGCGGATGGTATCACGCCTGCTGATATTACAGGCGTCATTATTTCCCATTTCCATGGCGACCATATTGCGGGGCTGCGGGATTTCCCTTCAGTACCGCTGATCTGTTCGGGGGAAGGGTGGAAAAAAACGCGTAACCTAACCGGATTTTCCGCATTACGTAAAGCTTTTGTGCGTGGGTTAATCCCTGAAGATTTCGAAGAAAGAGCACGGTTTTATGAAGGCTTTGAGCGTATTGAGCTGCCTGAAGCCTTAGCCGAATTAGGATTTGGCTACGCAATAAACCCAGAAAAAACCTTAATTGCGGTGCCATTACCGGGTCATGCCGCGGGGCATACTGGGTTATGCGTGGCAACGGATGATGGCTGGATTTTGCTGGCGGGAGATGCGGCATGGTCACCAACGAATTACCGAGAATTGCGCGGACCAATGGCGGTGGCGAACTTAATTATGGATGACCGCCAAGCCTATTACGACACGCTCAATAAATTGCATCAGATTGATAAACGCCAGATACCGATCCAACTGTGTCATGAGAGTGAGCTGTGAAACTGCTGAAAATTCTGTGGTATTACTGGCAGGCTCGCCGACTGCGTTTTACGGATAGCGCAGCGCTAGAGGCATATCAACAGCGAAAATTATCGGCATTTACGCAGCGTTTTTTACGGCGTAGTCCCTATTTTGCGGCATATTGTCAGCAAGCACTTACTCAGTGGCCTGTGATGAATAAAGCTTTGATGATGCAGCATTTTGACCGCATGAACACCCAAGGGCTGAAAGTGGATGAGCTGCTTGCCTGCGCGAAACAGAGCGAATCCTCCCGTGATTTTTCTCCAACAGTGGGGAAATTCAGTGTGGGGTTATCGTCTGGAACATCAGGAAAACGCGGGGTGTTTGTGGTCAGCCCTGACGAACAAGCTCGCTGGTCGGGAACCATGCTGGCTAAAATGTTGCCGGATGGGTTATTTGCCGGAGAGCGCGTTGCACTGTTTCTACGTGCAAACAATAACTTATATGAAAGCGTGAATAACCGCTGGCTCTCATTTCAGTTTTACGACCTGCTGGGGGATTTTGATGAGCATCTTGCTGAGCTTAATCAATGGCAGCCTACCATTATTGTTGCTCCTGCACAGGTGCTGGTAGAAATTGCAAAGCGCCAGCAGCGAAATGAGTGCTCACTAACCCCGAAAAGGGTGATATCAGTGGCGGAAGTGCTAAATTCGGATGATAAAGCCCTGCTAAAAACCGTTTTTGCAGATGTTGGCGAAGTGTACCAAGCGACGGAAGGTTTTCTTGGCTGCACCTGCCCTCATGGCACATTGCATCTGAATGAAGCTTTTTTGCATATTGAAAAACAGTGGATTGATGAACGCCGTTTTTTACCGATTATCACCGATTTTACGCGGCAAACTCAGCCCATAGTGCGTTATCAGCTGGATGATATTTTGGTCGTTAGAGAGACTCCATGTCCCTGTGGTGATGTGCAAATAGCCATTGAATGCATCGAAGGGCGTAGTGATGACCAAATAGTTTTAACCAATCAACAAGGTGAACCAATAACCCTGTTTGCGGACGCCTGTAACCGAGTGATGTGTAATACGTTACCGATAGAAACAGATTACCGACTTCATCAACAGGGGAAGTTATTCACCTTATCCGCGGATTGTGAAGACACGGCGCTGTTGGCATGTAAGCAAGCACTAACTGACTACTTCGAACTGCAAGGCGCAGTGACTGAGCATCTTCAGTGGCAACTCAACACCGCCTTGCCCGAGACGACAATGGCAATCAAACGTCGGCGGATCACGCGGGAGGTACCATGATAACGTCGATGTCAGTGTGGCAGCGCGTGGGGTATTTACTATTAGGTTGGGGATGTGTTGGGGTTATCTACTCTTTGACGGGGCATATTTATTCCTCTGCGCACGTTATTTCCCCCTCGATAATTGATGATGCCATCGGTTATTCGCCAAATGCGATATGGCTTTATCTCTCATTTTTCCTTTTTATTCCTTGCGGTTATCTGCTGAGTCACGCAGAAAAAGTGAAGCCGTTAATGTGGCAGATGATCCTCTGTGCGGTGCTATCTGGCACGGTGTATTTGATTTATCCAACCACGGCAGAATTCCCTCAAAATATAGGGAGTGGATTGACTCAGCAGGCACTTTCCGGGTTATTGCAGGTGGATACGTCGCAAAATATGCTGCCTTCGCTCCATGTGTCGTTAACATTAATTGCGTGGGGGGCTTTGTGTCGAAAAGGTCAATTTTTGAGAAACCTCCTGTGGCTATTGTGGGCGTTGATGATTATTTTTTCTGTCTTAATGCTGAAGCGGCACCTGTTTATTGATATGGTTGGCGGCGCGGTTTGTGCGTGGATAGCGATAACGGTTGTTCGCTTATGGGCGGCTAATCCGTCACGGAGAGAGCGATGAATGAACTGACATTTCCCATTATCTTTATGGTGTTGATTGTGATGGTGGAAGCGCTGATTATTGCTCGCCAAAAGCGCGTTTCATTCAGTTGGCAAGATGTAGTTTTTAACCTTAATTCTGGGCATATCATGCTGTGGCTGTTCCGTGGGTTAGAACTATTTTGCTACGGTTTTGTGGTCACGCATTTTTCTTTCGACCTTACCGATAGCTGGCCAACATGGCTAGTGTGGTTGTTTACGTTAATCGCTTGGGATTTAGGGTTTTATTGGCTTCATCGCTTACATCATCGTTACCGTCTTTTGTGGGCAGTGCATGTGGTGCACCATCAAGGGGAGCATTTTAATCTCTCATTAGGGGTACGTAATTCGTGGTATTCCTCACTCACTTCGATTCCGTTCTTTCTGTTATTGGCGTTAATGGGCGTGCCGCTTACCGTCTTTATGACGGTATCTGTGCTTCATTATACGATTCAATTTTTTAACCACAGTGGGTTAATTCCCCGTTTTAAATGGCTGGAATCATGGATGGTGACGCCGCATCATCATCGAGTTCACCATATAAAAACGGGCGGATACGCCAATCGTAACTTTGGCGGCAGCTTTATTATTTGGGACAAGCTATTTGGGACGTTTTCTGAATCTCCTGAAACGCCCCATCAATACGGTATTGGTGGTGAGGCGGCAACGGAAAACCCGTTGATTGATAGTAATCGCCCATTCTTGCGTATTTTGGGTGTGAAAAAAACGAATAAACCAACGCATTCCCCTCGTTATCACATCGGAAAAATGGGGCTTGTAGGCGGGACATTGCTGCTGTTCGCGTTGGTGATTGGCTATGTGTATCGCTATGGGTACGGTTTTAATGGCACGACCCTTGAGCAAGTCGGGTTATTTATTCTGTTAGCGGCAGGAACTGTCGCATTATCTGGCTTATCAAGCGGTTATGGCTGGGGGAAATGGAGTTGGTTTACGGTGGCCAGCCTGATGCTGTTATTGATCATAATCGCAGGTTGGTTGACGCCATTCTGGTTGGTAGTGGGGGCGCTATTATGGTTGCACAGCGCCGCTGTGCTAATGGGCGTAGGAACAACGCCTGTGGATAGACGTGATGTACAAGCCTAAGCCATTACCGCCCCTCGCTTTTCGCCAGCGGGATGACTTGGCTTTTCACCGTGCATTGCAGCAAGCGGCAAAGGGGTATCTGCAAGAAAAAGGCGATCACCGCTTTGCCGATGGCTGGGTCTATCTCAAAAGTTTTATGCTGATTTTGGTGTGCTTAGGCAGCTACGGGCTGATGCTCAGCTCCCAAGGCGGAATACTGTTTTTTGTAGGCTATCCGCTGTTTATTTTCTTTGCCTTATTGCTGGCGATTAACATGGTGCACGATGCCTCCCACAACGCCGTTTTTCAGCGAGGAGCACTTAACCGGATTGTGAACTTTTGGGTGACAATTCCTTTAGGGTTAGATCCTGATTGTTGGCGTGTGCGGCACATTGTTTTTCACCATTCCCATACTAATGTTCGTGATTATGATCTGGATATTGAAGAGAATTTTTTACTGCGCCAAACTCCATACCAACGCTGGTATCCGTTTATGCGTTGGCAGCATTTGTATTGGCCGTTGATAGCGGCAATGACGTTTCCCGCGCTGATTTGGGGCTACGATTGGTTTGACCGTTTTCATTTCACCCGCGTCGCGCCAAAAATGCGCTATCAAGGTGCGAAAGGTATTGGGGTATTTTTTCTGAGTAAGAGCCTGCATCTTGCCTTGGCCATATTATTACCCTATTGGGTGTTATCCCCGTATGGCATCGGTATTGGCACATTGTTGGGTGTTTATCTGCTTAGCCAAATGTTCGCGTCATTTATTTTTGTGGTGCTGATTTTGGGCACTCACTGGGCGAAAGCCACTTTTTATACCGCGCCAGATTCAGGGCGTATGGAGCAAGGGTTTTATACCCATACATTCTCAACAACCTATGATTGGCAAACCACGCCGAAGTGCCTGACATATTGGCTCGGTGGGCTGAATTTACATCTTACCCACCATTTATTTCCCAATTGGCACCACCGGCATTACCCCGCGCTCGCCCGTATTATTCAGCAAACCGCCGCACAGTTTGGTATGGATTATCACTGTGTCGATGCCAAAACCTTGTGGCGTTATCAGCAGCGGTTTTTAAAGCGAATGGGAACAGGAGAAGGGGTTAGGTAAGCGATAGTCGCCGACCTAACTGTTGGTTAGTTTAGCTCAGATTGAACATGTTGCAGGCTGCGCACCCACGGTTTATCCCGTTGAAATGCAGAGGGTAAGCTTGGTATGGCGTGTTTTGCGGCTCGGAGCGTTGGGTATTCGCCATACACTAATATATACCATTGGCGGTTATTTCTTACCGTTTCATAGACCAAATAATTACGTAATTTATGTCGACGAGCACGTTCATAAAGCCCTTCAGGGCTGCTTGCGCTGCCTAATTGTAATGTGTAATGGCGAGGGGAAGCTGAGCGAATATCGCCACCTAAGTTAGTGCTCACTGAGGTGTGTTTCGCCACCGGAATCGTCACCTCTATCGGTTTGCTAGGCATATCGATTGGCACTGATTCTAGCTGTTCAGTTTCACCTTTGTGTTCTGACGGGGGCAATACAAGGGTAATGATCACTTCAGTCGGTTCGTCAGAAACGGTTTCATTTACCGCTGGTGCTGCTTGTTGCTGAATATGGGCTTTATGTGCAGCGGCGAGCATTAAGCGTTCACGGTGCTCGGCAATAGGTTGCCATATTTTAGTCAGTTCCTTTTGCAATAGGTGCAATGCGGCATAAATCCGATGCGGTCGGTGGTTGTTTAAAACCCCCAGTAGCACCTGATTTTCCTTGGCAGAGAGCTCGATAGCATTAACTTGCGGTTCAGCGTGAACGGGTTCGGTAATTGGTAAGCTGACTAAGTTGTACGAATATTGCTGGCAACGTTGTTCATCAACCGCTTCTGTGGTGACAGTGGTATCTTCCTGAATGTCATGCAATGCCTGTTGCGCTCTTTCACGCACTTCATTATTCGCGGCAATGGCTTTTTCCAGCCACCACGTTGCACAGGCGGAATTTTGAGGGCCACCTTCACCCGTGAAAAACAGAATCCCTAAATGGTACTGACCGAGGGGATAGCCCTGCAATGCAGATTGCTGAATATAGTAACGCCCTTTGGCGAGGTCTACAGGGACGCCATCTCCATTGATGGATTGCACGCCGAGGTCGTGAATTTGCTCCAAGGATGTTGGCGATGCTGCTGATAGCGCAGGGCGACACAACAGAAGCGACATTCCCATGAGCAATAATGTGAATAAACGGTGGCGGTGAGTGGCTATCATGGCATTCTCATCGTTGAATGATAAAGGCTTAGTGGTTTGTGAAGAAAACCACTAAGCGGTTAGGCAGGTTATTCCCAGTCAATGGTGACGGTGGCGGTGGCAGAAGCGGCGCCAGATTTAAAACCTTCACCCAGCGCACAGAGGCTAAAACGGTAAGGGACTTGGTGTGAACCAACGGTGAGATCACCTAAATCAACTTCATTTCCTGGTGGGGTCTTAGTACCAGGTCCAAACTGGGTACCTCCATTGTTACAGGGTGCAAAAATCGATTTTATGGATGCGCGGACAGTAGCAGGCGCAAGATCACCTGTGGCATCCATCGTCATTTTTAAGTCGTTTGAGTATGTTTGAACTGTACCTTTAAGTGTTAATTTAGCTGGAGTATGAGCACCATTATCTCCAGTACAGTTGATCATAAAATTCCCATCAACTACCCCTAAAACATCCTTACGATTTCCTCCTGGTGTACCAGAAGTGTTACCTTCCCAATCCCAAATATTCACTTTACCGAAATCAATTTTTGCTGGGGTATCGATGGTGCATTGGATTGGTGGCGCATAGGTAAACTCAAGTTGATTATTGGGAAGGATACGCATATCGCCCACTTCAAAATAAGCAATCCCTTGATAGGAATAAGTTTTGGGTTTCACTGAATTACTGATATATAGGGCAACCCGTAAATTTCTCGCTTTATATTGGTTAGTTCCGTCAATATCCTGGGAGTAATGAGTGGCTAATTCAGCGCTATATTTATATAGCCCATTATTTTTTTTCACATTAAAATTAGATAGGCTAGTTACTTTCGGTTCTGCTTTATATTGATAATTAACGTTAATGTAAAATCCGCCATCGGAGGTTGATGTGTTAGATTCTCCTGAAAAAGTGAGTATTATTCCAGGCTCAATAACCACGCCGTGATAGCCATCAACAACCCCCCAGGAAGCACTTGGGATATTAGAAAGCACTTTGCCATGAATAACATGACCCATAGTTCCCTTATATTTTTGTTTTTGACTCTTATCGATAGGCTCACTTTCCCATACTATTTTTCCTACTTCTTTAAACACTGCTCCGTTGGGAAAATCCCAGCTCTCAGCACTGTAACTAATTGCTGTAAGTGCGCTGTATACCATTAAACCTGCTGCGGCTGACCACATTTTCCCCCAGCGTTTTTGATTGTTCAATTTCATTATTTTTCTCCTGCTGGTGACTGTAACCAACGTGTTTTATTGGGTATTTGATGTAAAGGTTCGATGTTTTCCATTGGAGCAAGTACCTGCTGAGCCGTTTGGGATGTATTCGATACCACAGGCTGAGCTTGCGGTTGCCCACTCACACAGCGATAAGACACTTGGCGGATTGGCATATCTGCGGAGACATCCACATGGCGCAAGTCAAAACTCACCTGACATTGCTGTGCGGCTGTCTCTCCCCACTTCACTAACAATTCCCCGGTTTCTGGTAATCCCGTCAGGTACACCTGCCCGGCATCCCCCACAATGCTGCTAATGTTGTCAGCGCTGTTATCGGACGTTAAGGTGGCAATTGCCCCAAATGGCACATACTTGGCACCCTGTTTTAAGGTCATGAGCACTTGGTAGCCGATACGGGTACGGAAACTGGCTTTCACCACTGCGCCTTTGGTGGGGTAAACGTTGGTATTGGATTGCGGTAAATCGACGTTTTCAGGCAGCGTGCTTGGGTCTAAGCCAATGCTGTTTTTGTTATAGTCGGAAAGATAAGGTGCCACGGCATAGCCTCGCCAATCGGTCACGGCGGTTCCGCCATTAACACTGACCCCTTCGGCGCCCGGCGCGCTGATAAGCGCAACTGAATCCCCCATAGAGCGGCTTAATGTCAGCCCTTCGGCGTGCAGTAATGCGCCGCCGCTGGCATTCATATTGATTGACTGGGAATTATTGCTATAGCTATAACCGGTACTGATACTGCCTTTATCGCCTTGGTAGCCTGCATTTAGGTTGGTGTTCGCGATTTGCCCTTTATTTCCCCAGCTTTGTGACGCGCCATACGACAGCTTGCCATCCATAAAGCTGCCGCTCAGGCCGCTATTATTTTGCGTGCGTCCATTTTGGTCATGACTCATGGAGTAGGTGGCATAAATGGACTGCAAATCACGGTCTTGGGTAAACACACTGAACGGCACGCTTAAGTTAAAAGAGAGCTGGCGGTTTTCCGGCCAGTTATTGCGGCTGTCTTTCACGCGGTCGATATTGTAGTTCACACCGTAACTGACCCCTTTAAAGCTGTTGCTGTAGCCCATGGATAAACCCGTTAAGGTTCGGCTGCTGCCCCAGTAATCATCGCGGTTAGCACGAAAATGCAGTGAGCCATACTGTTGCATCTGTTGGCTGAGCTGGGTTTGGAAGCTGCTGCGACGACGCTGTAAAGTCCACGGGCTAAGACCCTCTTCAAGGCGATAACCTTGGCTGTTAAATTCGCTAAAATTATAGAAATGCTCGGTGGAGTAACGTAATGCGGTTAAATCCACCGACGTGCCGGTTGCCATTAAGCTTTTTGAATAACGGATACGGTAAGATTGCCCCGTTTTTCGCTCGCTAGAGCTGGTAACTGGGTTGGAATAAGTAAATTTAGCCGATGAGTGCGTGACGTCCGTGGAGACAGCACCGAAGTCACCTAAAGAGACTCCTGTTCCCACACTCAGAGATTGATAATCTTTTGCCAGCAAGGCGCCGCCATACACCGTGACATCGTTATGCAGCCCATAGACAGCGGTACCGAGAATAAAGTCAGAACGACGTGAGCTGGTGGTCAAGTTACCGTTATAGCGACCGGAGGCCACTTCGTATTTCCAGCCGCCGGGGCGCAGCATCACGGGTAAAGATGAGTAGGGCACCACAAACTGGCGTTCAGCGCCATCGGCTTCGGTGACTGTGACGTCATAATCCCCGGATAAGCCCGCTTGCTGGATATCATTGATATAAAAGGGCCCTGGAGCCACATAGGCTTCATACACGATATTGCCATTTTGGCGAATAGTGACGCGAGCGTTGCTGTTGGCAACACCACTGATCGCCGGCGCATAGCCGCGTAATTGGCTTGGCAGCATTTGCTCGTTAGAGGTTAGCTGCACGCCCTTAAAGGGCACACCATCAAACACATCGCTGCCCGTGCTGCTTTCACCGACTAACAATGTCGAGCGTAATGCCCGAATATCCCGTGATAGGGTGGTATTGGAAAAGTAGGTTTGGGTGTTGGTCGTGGCCGATTGGTTCTCGCTCCCGCTGTATTCGAAACGGGAATGGGTGAGGTTACTGCGCAGACGCCACGGCCCTGCATTGGCACCCAAGCGTGCGGACGCAAAGACGTTGGTATTTTGGTTTTTTTTGCCGTGATCATAGCGACTGGTGGTGCGACCTGCACTGACGTTATAGTTCGCCATGAGCGCCGGAATCCCATCGTCCCATAATGACGGATCGGCATTACGATTGACTTGAGATTGCATCGCCACTTGCGGCACGCTGATGTTTAATCGTAAGCGTGACAAATCTAATCGGGTTGTCGCTTGTGGGATCAGGGCGCCTAAATCTGAAATAAACTCGCCGTTAGGTAAGTCTTTCAGGACAGGAATTTGCGACACATTGACCCCAAATGTGTCGAGCTGCTCAGGGGTTAATTCCGGTGCGATTTCACCGTGGGTATTTTTGATAAAATTAAGCGTAAATTGCCCCACGTCCTGTTGGTTCACAAATACGGAAACGGTGTATTCCCCTTCAGCAACGCCACCGGCTTGTGAGAAGGCGGATAAATCCACGTCTGTGTTTTCACCTGCAACCCCTAAAAAACTGGGATCAAAGTAATCTTCGGCCTGTGTTGGAGCGACCGCCAATAGCAATACACACGCCAGCGGGTGATAACGGAAAAAAGGATTTTTTGGCTGGTGTTCAGCAATTTTATGGGCTTTTTTCATGGTCTTCCTTTATCTTGCGAATGCAAGAATCCCCCCGTTGCCAATGCGCATCGGGTGAATGTGTTTATCTGTCGGGTGTGGTTACATTGCTGAGAGTTGGCGTGTTCTCATTTTGTCGGTTCCGCCATCGTCTTCCATGAGCTGCCAATGAATGTCGCTTCCCATATGGCTGGCATCAAGGGGCCACTGCGCCTCCCCAAAGGGGGGGATCATGCGTGAGGAACTTAAATTCAGGGCGTTCTTCCCCACCGACAGTGACGCTAACGTGACATAAAAAGGCGTCGGGTTTTTCAGGGTTAGCGTGTTTTTTGTACGCTGAAATTGCAGCTGTTCGGCGATATTGTCGAGATGATGTTCCGGTAATCCCGCGGGGCGATAAAACAGCTTCAGATTATTTTGTACGGCAAGGATCATTTGCGCGCCTTCCGCCGCCTCTTTTGATTGCGCGGGGATCGCCGTCAGTGACAACTGCGCAATCGACTCTTTATCTTGCGCGAGTAAATTATGCTTTTGACGAATGCGCAATGTGAGTGTTTCACCCGGTTCGAAGCGCTGTAACGGTGGTAAAGCAATAAATGCCGTTAAATTTTCATCGGCTACTTCGGGATTATCGTTCGCCGTTTTGCTTGATGAATTTCCTTCCCACGGTAATAAGCGCGCCTGCAATAAATACGGTATCGCCGTATTATTGGTGATAGTGTACGTCACCCCGTTTTTGGCATCATGGGGGTAGATAATACGGGTTGAATGCAGTGTGAGCCCATTAATTTGGTCTTGGATGTTATTTCCCCATACAGTCTGGGTAAAAAGTGAAGCCAATAGGGCAATCCCGCCAATCAGGCGATACAACGCAGGTTTTTTAATCTTCAATAACTTAATGTTGTTCATCGCGAATATCTCCTGATTGAACCTTCCCCTGATACGCGGGGCTCATATCCCCATAATCCGTAATCACTCTCCACTCTGCACGTGTAGCACCGCCTTTGACGGGGTAAATTTGGGTGGAGAAGGGCGCAATCATAGGGTCCAGTTCTCGTACATCAATGGGGTGCTGATCCACACTCAATTGTGCCAAGGTTATGTAATACGGCGTTGGGTTACTGACTTCGAGCTGTTGACCTTGCTGGCGAAACGTCAGTTGGCTTGAGGCGCTTTCGACGCTCATGGGTAACCCTTTCGGGCGATAAAACAGTTTGATCACGTTGCGGATCCCCACCGAAACTTGCGCACTGGTCATCTCGCCTTCGGGGGCACTCGCTTTTGTGGTGGAAGGGATCGCTAATAAACTTAAATAAAACACGGATTCTCGGTCTGTCGGCAGCTCCGAAGCCCCATTACGCACAATAAGCAGTGTGCTTTGGCTCTCTTTTTCTAAGCGAGACATGGGGGGTGTCACAATAAACGGGGGCGCGGGTTTGTGGGCATTCCCCTCTGGCGTATTGAGGACGTCAGCTTTGATTAAGTAGACCTGCGGGCTGCTATTTTTGATGGCAAGTTTTGTATTTGGATTGGCTGCATCAAAGACGACGCGAGTTTGAGCCAAACGCAGTCCGCCTTCTGCTGCGAAGGTGAGCGTCGAAAAACTGCTGCATATCAATAAAATAATAAGCGCGCGATAGTCAAAAAAACGATTTGAAAACATGCTGATTACCCAATTAGTCATATAAGAAGCTAAACGTGACGGTTGCTGTGAGTTCACCGTTTTGCAAATTGTCACCTGCGGTACAGGCGCCGCAGGAGAGATAGGCTCTAAATACAAGAGATCCATTTAACGAAGCGGCGTTATTGCTACTATCTACTGACCAGTCTTTGGCGCTGATGACATTGCTAATGGCGGCATTAGTGTTATCGTTAAAATACTTATTACCCGTTGCCGCTATACGCACACCGTAGCCTTTTGTGGTACTGGTTGCATCAGCAAAGAGTTTCACACCGTCGCTGGTGGTTATGGTATTACCTGTCACGGTGATCCTAGGCTTCATAAAGTAGCCTTGACAGTTTGCCAGAGTGACCTCGAACTGGCGGAAACGTTTGTCATCGCTAATCGAATTATCTGGAATCGGGTTACCGTTGTTATAAGGCAGTTGTGCCGGGACGTTAATTTCACAGCTACCGCCATAAAAAAAGGCGGAAAAGGAGAGGGTGGTTGAGGCACTGCCTGCCTGTAATTCACCGGCTGGTAATAGCAACCCTACAATCACGCTAAAGAAAGACAGTTTTCGTATCATTGTTATTAGCAGCCTTTAAAATCAGTGATAGATAAAATTAAATGTTAATGAGGCGGTTAACTCGCCGCCTTGTAAGTTATTGGCGGCACAGGTTCCACAACTGACGGTAGCTTTCAGTGGGATGGTTCCATCCAATGTGCTGGCAAAGGTTTTATTCCACTCTGTGGTGACCAGTGCCGTGATTTCTTTATTCGTTGCCAAGTTGTCACTTTGGTTAAAATTACTGTTACCGTCTGTGGATAATAAAATGCCATAGCCTGTACTGGTGCTGCTGGTGCTCACAAACAGATCTTCACCGGAGGCATTAGCGGTTTCTCCTTCGATGGTTATCGAGGGGGTTAACCCGTAACCTTTACAGCCAAGAATGGTGAGATCAAAGGTTTCGCTGATATCACTGGTGGTGGTGATCTCTTCAGCAGGAATAAGATCCCCGTTACGGATCGAAACAGTTGAGGGCGCGGTAATTTGGCAGCCACCACCGACAATGCTGGCACTGATTTTAGTGGTGGCCGAGGTTGCCGCTATCGCGGATTGCCCCAGACTTGCCGCATACAATGCAGTGGGGATGAGCAGGGAATAGAGTGACTTTTGAGTCAGTGTCATGATGATTTCCTATTTTTAGGTCTTACTGAAAAATAAGGTTAAACGTCAATGAGGCTGAGAATTCACCGGGGATGGCTTCCCCATCCACGGGCCCCACTAACCCTACGAGAAAAGTCTCTTCGGTTTGGTGATGGTTCTCTTTGGTCAGTGGCGTTAAGGCAATCTGTTCACCGCGTTTAAAGGCTTTGCTTGTGTCATAAAAATCACTCAGGGAGAGCGGCGTGCCATCACTGAGGCGTAACATAAACCCCGTGCTATTTGGGGTTCCATCTAAGAAAATGGTGCTTTCGTTATAGGGGGTATTCCCCTGTAACGTAATCTTGGGGGTGAGATTTCCCGTTTTATCCACACAGATAAATTGCGCTTTCAAAGGCTTAATTTGATGGGTGGTCACCGCGCCTTGAAAATCGGATGTGCGCAGTGGTGTAAATTGCAATGAGTTGGGAATGCGAATTTCACACCCGACATCATCGGTGATCACCGCTCTAATCTCAGTATTTTCTGCCTGTGCTACGTGCCATCCGTTAAGTAAAACGGCGAAAAAAAACACGAGACATTTATTGAATTTGCGCATGAAACTCGTCCTTTCCGCCATAGTCATTAATGGCTTTCCATTCAACCGAGCATTGTCGTTGAACATGGGAATAGGTGATGCTGCTAAACGGCGCAATCATGTTATTTCCCTTTTTGGTACTCAGAGAAACGGGCTTATTGGCAATTTTTAAGCTGTCTAAGGTGATGTAGTACGGGGACGGATTGGACACTTGAACCCCATTATTTACACTCGAAAATTTCAGCGATTTCATGGCTTGTGGCTGGGTCATGCCTAACTGATTCGGGCGATAAAACAGCTTGATGATATTTCCCGTCGACACTTGTACGGCGCCATCAATATTATTTTGTGGGGCATTCAGCCCTTTTTCGCTGGTCGGCATGGCGATGGTACGAAAATAAAAAACAGATTCTTTATCTTGCGGGAGCGCCACACTGTTTTTCATTATACGGACTTGATTGGTCGACCCTTTTTCTAAGCGGAATAAGGAGGGCGTCACCACAAAAGGGGTTTCTCCTTGCTCGCCATAAGGGTCACGCAACATTTGTGCTTTGACTAAATAAGGCGTGAGTGACTGGCTTGAGCTGGTGATCCCCACACTTTTTCCGGTGGTGTTATCACTTTCTGAAAAGATAATTCGAGTGGTGTCGATAGCGATCCCGGCTATCGATGAACCAGATAGCAATAGCAAGCCACCGCAGATCCCTTGCATAAATCGGTTATTTCGCATTTGTCTATCCTCATAGTTTTCGTGGCAGATGGAGGTAAGACGATGCCCGCCTTACCTCAATCGACTGAGTTAATTAAATCGAATTAGTCAACGATATAAGCCACTAAGATAGGTGCGCTGTAGGAACCTGCTTTCGGAGTCGCTGTGGTTGTTGCCATACCCACTTTGAAGGTGTATTGCGCGGCAGTTTTGCCTGCGCCAATTTCAACCTTTGCACCGTTACCGTTAGTGATGCGGTTATTAGCTTCATCTTCAATCATAAAACCAACAGTTTGTGAATCTGTTGCAACAAAGATGTCTTGCTCGTTGTTACCGACAGAAGTGATCCCTTGAATGATTAAGTTACCTTCCTCACCCTCAGCACAACCCACTAAAGTCACTGGCATATCAACGGTTGTAGAGGACATTGCATTGACAGCGGCAAAATCTGAATCTGCTTCACCCACAGACGTTTTTAAAACACCCACGTTTAAGACTGATTTACCGCCATTGATGGTGACATCACAGGTTGTGTTGGTCAGGATCCCTTGCAGCGTCACTTCTGCAGAAGGTGCTGCCATTGCGTTCAGGCTTAAAGCTGACAGGCTCATAAATAAAGCAGTAGAAAGTGCCGTTGTTTTAAATGACATAATTAGTATTCCTATTTGTCCAAAGTTAAATAATTAAATTGATTGTATATGCTCGTATTCCATGACTTATTTCGTTATAGATATCTATACGTATGATACCGATATTATCTATTTACCTAGGCTAAATTTAGGTTGAATCAGTTATAAACATTCAATTTAAAGTTTCGCTAATTTCCTTTATTCCATTCCTTAGATATAAAGGGGATACTCTCTTGTTCTAAAAAAGAGAATATTACCTTTATTCTTAGTGATCGATTTATTATTCACTAACCTATAATAAATAAGCATGAAAAGTCGGGCGCCATATGAATAGAATGGCGCTCCATGGATTTATCAGAGTGTTAATTTTCTATATTTAATAGATTAATTTTTTCACATGTATTTAATGGCTAAGTATAAATAACTGTTTAGGTGGTTAGATTAAGTTCTCAGCTGTGCTGAAATAATTTAAATGTTTAATATATTTATCATTAATACGATAAACAGGACTTTTAAAAATATTTTTATTTATAAAATCATATTGTTATTGGTAAAGCTCCATTGGTGTAGGGGTATTGCTATAATAAAAATAAAAGTTATTCTTTATTGTTAAGATATAATGAATTAAACATGTAGGGAAAATATATGCCTACTTTATAAATGAGCTATTTAACAGTGAGATATCTTTACTGCCAACACTGCTTAGCTTAAATTTCATTATGGAAACTCGAATAACGGTTCTATCCAAAAAGTCCTGAATAGGCATTTTTAGTACATTTAAAACCTGTACTAGCATATCTATTGTAATGTTGCAGATACCTCGTTCATAACGAGAAACTTGCTGTTGAGAGATATTCAATAAATTTGCTAAATCTTTTCCACTGAGCGAACGACGCTTTCGTAATAAATAAATTTCATAACCCACTGCTTTTGTATAAATAGTTATACCCTTCTTGGGTGAAGGGCTATTACCGTCTGTTTCTTTCATTGTATGCATTCCTTCCAAACAGCATCACTTAATAAAAGTCGTATTTAGGTGAATACGAAGGATTGATGAAAACGTTGTGTGAGGAAATTATTTCACTCCGTTTTCTTCTAACTAATTTACGTGACGTTTTTTATAAAATCAAATAATGCAACTATAGTGAAATAGTCGAAAATTTTAAATTAAACACATAAGGTGAGTAATATAAAATAATAAAGCTAGCGTTAGGTGGTGATAAGGGGAGTGGACTCTTTGAGAGCATCTTTATTAAATAGTGATATAATCTTATTTAATTCGTTATCGGTATATAATAAAGAGTATAATTCTGGTTTTTACATTTATTAACAACTGGTCACTAAACTGTGACGCATCAATCCTTTCTTGCGCTCAAAATCATCTTTTTTTATCTATTAATTGTTATTTTTCATTATGTTATGTTATTTGTTTTTAGCATTTCATTCAATTTTAAATATGACAAATTATTTCAGTTTGTTTAAATGAAAAGAATTGTTCTATTTTGAATAGGTTTATTTGATTAGTTGTAACTACTTAAATTTAAGCGTGATTAGGCTGTTTTTTTCTTTAATAAGATAAAGTCAGCATAATTGTTATCTCTTTTAGATGCTTTAAATGGGTGGAAGATTTGGTGCAGACATAAAAAAACCGTGACTCGAAAGCCACGGTTTCTCTGTTCCTAAGTCATTGCATTGATGACTACAGGATCATACCGCCGAACAGGAAGCCGAAGGTAACGGCCAGTGCCACAGCGATGGTACCCGGAATAAAGAATGGGTGGTTAAAGACGAATTTACCGATGCGAGTTGTACCGGTGTCATCCATTTGTACTGCCGCAACCAGAGTTGGATAAGTAGGCAGGATGAACAGACCAGATACGGCTGAGAATGAAGCGATAGCGGTTAATGGGCTAACGTTCAGTGCCAGAGCCATCGGCATCAGTGCTTTCGCTGTTGCTGCTTGAGAGTACAGAAGCGCAGAACAGAAGAAGAAGATAACCGCTAACATCCATGAGTGTTCGTGGATTAAGTCACCCGCAGTTTCTTTGATCCAATCAATGTTGTGCTGTACGAAAGTATCACCTAACCATGCAACACCTAAGATACAGATACATGCGCTCATACCTGCTTTGAAGGTACTAGAGTTCAGGATTGCATCAGTGTTTACACGGCACAGTACAGTGATTAACGTAGCCACAGTCAGCATGATAATCAGGATAGCGTTAGTGGTGTTCATCAGTGGGGTTGCCACAATGCCTAAACTTGGGCTGTTGATGATTGCGTAGCAAACTACACCAACAACGCCAAGTAAGAACAGCAGAACTGACGCTTTAGCACCTGGTTTGATCTCTTTAACTTGGCTACCGCGCAGTTCAACTAAGCCTTCAGCTAAACGTTTTTGGTAGATTGGGTCATCAGACAGTTTAGAGTTAAATGTCCAAGAGATAATGAAAGACATCAGGATGATAGCTAAGAAAGTTGCTGGTAATAAAATACCTAACAGCGTGATATAGCTAACGGTGTTACCAGCGCCAACCATTGCTGGGTTTTCCATGACAGATGCCATGTAAACAACCGCCGCAGAAATTGGAGATGCTGTGATACCAATCTGAGCTGCAACAACCGCCGTAGACAGTGGGCGACATGGTTTCACGCCTTGTTCTTTCGCCACTTCTGCGATAACTGGCAGAGTTGCTAATGAGATATTACCTGTACCTGCGAACAGAGTCAGGAAATAGGTCACGATAGGGGCAAGGATAGTGATGTATTTTGGATTGCGACGCAGTAGTTTTTCTGTTTGAGCAACCAAGTAATCCAAACCACCCGCAATTTGCATTGCAGAGATGGCGGCAATAACTGCCATGATGATAGAGATTACGTCAAAAGGAATGGTTCCCGGTTTCACGCCAATTGCAGCGAGCACCAGAACACCAAGGCCACCGGCAAAACCGATACCTATCCCTCCAAGACGGGCCCCTAAAAAAATGGCCAGCAGAACAATGACAAATTCTACGGCTAACATAGTGTTTACTCCTCGACAAAAATGAAAATTATGAAACTGTTATGTTAATTATTTGTGTGTGCATTCATGAAAAAAGGCACGCTATCCGGTGGAAAGTCGTGCCCTTATTCTTAAGAATTATTTATGCTAAACATAAATAATTAGTCGTCAAATCTTTTTGCTTTATATGCTGGATGTTTTAGGTTCTCAACAGAGAAGATATCATCCAGTTGCGCTTCGGTCAGCAGTCCGCGTTCTAGGACAACTTCACGTACGCTCTTACCTGTTTCTGCACAGATTTTACCCACGATATCACCGTTGTGGTGACCGATGAATGGGTTCAGGTAAGTTACGATACCGATAGAGTTGAATACAAACGCTTCGCAGATTTCTTTGTTAACAGTGATGCCGTTAACGCATTTTTCTACTAAGTTGCGGCATGCATTGCTCATCAGAGAAATGGATTCGAACATCGCTTGACCGATTGCTGGTTCCATTACGTTTAATTGTAATTGACCTGCTTCAGCAGCCATCGTTACACAGATGTCGTTACCCATAACTTTGAAGCATGCTTGGTTAACAACTTCAGGAATTACTGGGTTAACTTTTGCTGGCATGATAGAAGAACCTGCTTGTAATTCTGGCAGATTAATTTCTTTCAATCCTGCGCGAGGACCAGAGGAAAGTAAACGTAAGTCGTTACAGATTTTAGACAGTTTAACTGCTAAACGTTTCAGGCTAGCGTGAACAGTGATGTAAGCACCACAGTCAGAAGTTGCTTCGATTAGGTCTTCTGATGGTACGCATGCTAAACCTGTTACTTCTGCTAATTTTTTAACAGCCAGTTCTTGGTAACCAGGGGCTGTGTTCAGGCCAGTACCGATAGCAGTTGCACCTAAGTTAACTTCGAGCAGTAAATCGATGCTACGTTTCAGATTTTTTTCTTCTTCTTTAAGAAGAGTTGCGAAAGCATGGAATTCCTGACCAACAGTCATTGGTACTGCGTCTTGTAATTGAGTACGACCCATTTTCAGGATGTCTTTGTACTCTTCTGCTTTACTTTCAAAACCTTTTTTCAGGTAAGTAACAGAATCGATTAATTTCAGAACAGAGTTATAAACCGCGATACGGAAACCGGTAGGGTATGCATCGTTGGTAGATTGGCTTTTGTTCAGATGGTCATTTGGGTTTAAGAATTCATACTCACCTTTTTTATGACCCATCAGTTCAAGACCGATGTTTGCCAGAACTTCGTTGGTATTCATGTTCAGTGATGTGCCCGCACCACCTTGGAATACGTCAACTGGGAACTGATCCATGCATTTGCCTTCATTCAAAACAACGTCACATGCTTTGATGATGGTATCTGCGATATTACGAGGAATAGTGTGCAGTTCTTTGTTAGCTAGTGCGGCTGCTTTTTTTACCATTACCATGCCGCGAATAAATTCTGGGACATCGTTAATGGTGCGGTCGCTGATATAAAAGTTTTCAATCGCACGCAGAGTATGAACACCATAATAGGCATCGGCTGGAACTTCTTTTTTACCTAACAGGTCTTCTTCGATACGAGTATTGTTTGACATGAGAACCTTCTTAATTAGATTACAGTTACTGTCCGTTTATGCGCTTTTAAAAATATATCCTAAAACTAAACTTCTAGGTGATTACCACCTATTACTCCTTTATCAGTATTATGTTCTACTGACTTATGGGGTGATCATATGCCCTTTATCACCCCATACCTTGAACCTAGATCATTTTATGGATTGATTAGTGCAATAGAATTTATATTGTGTGATTTAAATCACAGATAAGCCTTGTTAATGATCTTAGTCCATGAGTTGAAAATCACGATCAGAGACCCAATTATTATGGCTATACTGATGAAAAAAGCGAATATGAATAGTAGTCTCTTAGAGATAGTTCACAAAGGTTTTCATTTAGCCCCGAAAAATGCAGTAGCTTATTGATATTAAGGAGTACTTGTGCGCTGGTTACCACTAATTCTGATATGTATTTTGGTGTATATAGAGTCGGTCATTTTTGTCCGAGTTGCGGCTGAAATTGGTGTATTGATGACATTAATTTTAGTGGTGCTCACATCCTGTTTGGGGGTTTCACTTGTGAAGAACCAAGGGATGAAAAATGTCATGCAAATACAACAAAAATTAATGAGTGGTGAAAGTCCTGCCGCTGAAATGATTAAAAGTGTGGCGTTAGTGTTAGCAGGATTTTTACTTATTGTTCCTGGATTCTTTACGGACTTTATTGGATTACTTTTATTACTACCACCAGTACAAAAATTATTTGTGATGCGTTTAATCCCGCACATCAAGTTTTACCAACCTGGAAATGGTTTTCAGGGTGGTGGCTATCAAAATGGCAATACTTTTGAAGGCGAGTACCAACGCAAGCAAGATGACCCTTCTTATACTATTGATCGCGAAAGAACTATTGATGGTGAAAGCCATCGTGTTCCTGACGATAAATCTTCAGATTCCAACCAAGATAACCCGCCTAAACCTTAATTCCCTTTGAACTGTAGGGAGATAAATAATAAAAAAATTTATCTCCCACCCCTTGAAGTCTTAGTTATTCATCCCAATCTCCTGAAACATGGTACTGGTGAAGATCACCTTGGTATCGACCTTTTACCCGTATGGACTTTATTTGTAGGAGAACTATTAATGAAAATTCGTCCATTGCATGACCGTGTTATCGTTAAACGTAAAGAAATCGAATCTAAATCTGCTGGTGGTATCGTGTTAACTGGCAGTGCTGCGGGCAAATCAACTCGTGGTGAAGTTATCGCTGTGGGCCAAGGCCGCATCCTCGAAAATGGCGACGTTAAAGCGCTGGATGTGAAAGTTGGCGATATCGTAATTTTTAACGACGGTTATGGCGTAAAAGCTGAAAAAATCGACAACGAAGAAGTGTTAATCATGTCCGAAAGCGACATCTTAGCAATCGTTGAATAAGAATTTTCACTTAAAACTTTCATCAAACGAAAAGAATTTAAAGGAAAGAGATAATGGCAGCTAAAGACGTTAGATTTGGTAATGACGCTCGTACAAAAATGCTTCGTGGTGTCAATGTTCTTGCTGATGCAGTTAAAGTAACTTTAGGTCCTAAAGGCCGTAACGTTGTTTTAGACAAATCTTTTGGATCACCAGTTATCACTAAAGATGGTGTTTCTGTTGCTCGTGAAATCGAATTAGAAGATAAATTCGAAAACATGGGTGCACAAATGGTGAAAGAAGTTGCTTCTAAAGCTAACGATGCAGCGGGTGACGGTACAACAACCGCTACCGTTTTAGCTCAAGCAATTATCACCGAAGGTCTGAAAGCAGTTGCTGCGGGTATGAACCCAATGGATCTGAAACGTGGTATCGATAAAGCAGTCGTTGCTGCTGTTGAAGAACTGAAAACTCTGTCAGTTCCATGTTCAGATACTAAATCAATCGCACAGGTTGGTACTATTTCTGCAAACTCCGACGAAACTGTTGGTAAATTAATTGCAGAAGCAATGGAGAAAGTCGGTAAAGAAGGCGTTATCACCGTTGAAGAAGGTACTGGTCTGGAAGACGAATTAGACGTGGTTGAAGGTATGCAGTTTGACCGCGGTTATTTATCTCCTTACTTCATCAACAAACCAGAAACTGGCGTTGTTGAACTGGAAAACCCATTCATCCTGTTAGTCGACAAAAAAGTGTCTAACATTCGTGAATTACTGCCAGTATTAGAAGGCGTTGCTAAAGCGAACAAACCACTGCTGATCATCGCTGAAGATGTTGAAGGTGAAGCACTGGCTACATTAGTCGTGAACACCATGCGTGGTATCGTGAAAGTCGCTGCGGTTAAAGCGCCTGGTTTCGGTGACCGCCGTAAAGCAATGCTGCAAGATATCGCTATCCTGACTAACGGTACTGTTATCTCTGAAGAGATCGGTATGGAGCTGGAAAAAGCAACGTTAGAAGATTTAGGTCAAGCTAAACGTATCGTTATCAACAAAGACACCACTATCATCATCGATGGTATCGGTGACGAAACTGCAATCGCAGGTCGTGTGACTCAAATCCGTCAACAAATCGAAGAGTCTTCTTCTGATTACGACCGTGAAAAACTGCAAGAACGCGTAGCGAAATTAGCTGGCGGTGTTGCGGTAATTAAAGTGGGTGCAGCAACTGAAGTTGAAATGAAAGAAAAACGCGCTCGCGTTGACGATGCTCTGCACGCAACTCGCGCAGCGGTTGAAGAAGGTGTTGTTGCTGGTGGTGGTACTGCGTTAGTTCGCGTTGCGGCTAAACTGGAAGCACTGAAAGGCGATAACGAAGAACAAAACGTAGGTATCCGTGTTGCTCTGCGTGCGATGGAAGCGCCAATGCGTCAAATCGTCACTAACGCAGGTGAAGAAGCTTCTGTTGTTGTTAACAATGTTAAAGCAGCAACTGGCAACGACGGTTACAATGCAGCAACAGATACTTATGGCGACATGATCGAAATGGGTATTCTGGATCCAACTAAAGTTACTCGTTCTGCTCTGCAATTCGCAGCATCAATCGCAGGTCTGATGATTACGACTGAAGCGATGATCACTGATATGCCAGCATCTGACGCTCCTGATTTAGGCGCAGCGGGTATGGGTGGCATGGGCGGAATGGGCGGCATGATGTAAGCCAGTAGGCAAACATTGTGCGCCAGTAGCCACTAACTAGTGGCTACCAGCCAAAATAAGACCGGCACCATGAATTATCGAGTGGTGCCGGTTTTTTTATAGGTAATCAAATTAATGCTTTCGTGCTTTGTATTTGTGAGGTTTATTACTTATTTTTGCGTTAAGGTAACTCATCGGGTTATATTTAACCCAAGGTAAAAAATAGTTTAAATAAGTAAAGAACATCACAAGCGTATTGATTGTTTTGTGATAAACTCTGAGCGATTGACAGTTTTTATCAAGCCTACTTGGATATCTAGTACGCTAATTTACTGTCATAAAACAGAATTTTGAGTGATTGGAGCTATAAAGGTTCAACAACCAGCTGCAAAAACACAATAAAAAATGAGGGAAAACATGCGAATTAAAGTCTTGCTTGGTGCTGCTGCATTACTAACTTTAGCAGGTTGTACATCAACCAATGATCTGACTGCGGCAGGCTCACAAGTTCGTTTTGTTGAAAATCAACCGGGAAGCGAATGTCAACTTCTTGGTCAAGTCACTGGAACTCAAAGCAACTGGTTGAGCGGCGTTAATAACGAATCTAGCTCCATGCGCGGCGCAGCAAATGATTTACGTAACAAAGCTGCAGCAATGGGTGGTAACGTGATTTTTGGTGCTTCAAGCCCAAGCGAAACTGTCCTATCTAGCTTTGTTCCTGTTGATAGCAAAATGGTTGGCCAAGTTTATAAGTGCCAATAATCATGTATCAATAAGACCCGCTTAATCAGTTAAGCGGGTTTTTTTATGCCTATTAGTTTTGATGTTTATTAACTCAGACTAGCTTTGGCGCAAGTTTAAATCGAGTAAGGTTTTGCTTGGCTCCCCGCCAATTTCTCTCGCTAACTTCGGTACTAAATACCCCGAGACCTGACTTAACAATTCACGAATTAATTGTCGAGCTTCAATATCACTCACTAAGAAGTGGGCAGCACCTTGGACTTTATCGAGCACATGCAAGTAATACGGTAAAATTCCTGCATCAAATAGGGCATTGCTCAGGTTTGCCAAAGCAGTGACATTGTCATTAACTTGGCGGAGCAATACGCTTTGGTTGAGCAGTGTGACGCCTGCACGTTTTAATTTCTGCATCGCTTTCGTAAATTCATCATCAATCTCGTTAGCATGGTTAACGTGAGTCACCATAATGACCTGCAAACGTGACTGAGATAAACGCTGGCAAAAGGTATCTGTAATTCTTTCTGGAATTACCACTGGCAAGCGAGAATGAATTCGCAAGCGAGTAATATGTGGAATTTCCTCAAGTTGGCTAATTAACCAGTCAAGTTCGTGGTCTTTTGCCATTAAAGGATCACCGCCAGAGAAGATGATTTCATTGAGTTCACTGTGGTTTTTTATATAATCCACAGCCATCAACCAGTTATTTTTATTTCCTTTGTTATCTTCATAAGGAAAATGCCGGCGAAAGCAGTATCGACAGTTCACTGCACAACCCCCTTTAACCAGCATTAATGCGCGGTTACGGTACTTGTGGAGTAAACTCGGGATCGCGTTATCCTGCTCTTCTAGTGGATCAGTAGAAAAACCTGGATGTATATCGAACTCTGCTTTTGCGGTTAATACCTGCAATAACAGAGGGTCTAGTGGATCACCTTTTTTCATTCGCGAAATAAAAGGACGCGGAACACGTAAAGGAAATAACTTACGTGCTTCATGACCTTCTCGCGATGGCTGATGGTCTTCTAAGTTTAGTAATTGCAGCAATTCATCCGGATTAGTGACTGCTTCGGCAAGTTGTTGTATCCAGACTTCTCTGGATGAGGTATTTTGAGTTATAATATCGACCATTTTTTGGCTATGCCATTTTTAGTTTATAAATAGAGGATCTCCATGGCTACTTATAGTACCAATGAATTCCGCTCAGGTCTTAAAATCATGTTAGATGGTGAGCCGTGTGCAATTCTTGAAAGTGAATTCGTTAAACCGGGTAAAGGTCAAGCGTTCGCACGCGTTCGTCTGCGTAAACTGATTTCTAACAAACTGTTGGAAAAAACTTTTAAATCTACTGATTCTGTTGAAGGCGCAGATGTCATGGATATGAACTTAACTTACCTGTACAACGACGGTGAGTTCTGGCACTTCATGAACAACGAAACTTTCGAACAACTGGCAGCAGATGCGAAAGCTATCGGTGACAACGAAAAATGGCTGATCGACCAAGCTGATTGTATCTTAACGCTGTGGAACGGTCGTCCAATCGCGGTAACTCCGCCGAACTTCGTTGAATTAGAAGTTGTCGAAACAGATCCAGGTCTGAAAGGTGACACAGCAGGTACTGGTGGTAAGCCAGCAACGTTAAGCACTGGTGCAGTGGTTAAAGTTCCTCTGTTTGTTCAGATCGGCGAAGTGATCAAAGTTGACACTCGTTCAGGCGAATACGTTTCACGCGTGAAATAATCGTCGACAGATCAAGCCAGCCATTATAGTGAGTGGCGAAGTGAGATCAAGAAGAGCCGAATGCAGTTTCGTACTGTATTCGGCTTTTTTATTTGCGGTGCTCAATAAGAGCAATGATTAACAACATTTAAACCCGCCTTTACCCTTACCACCGTAGCGAGCATCCTGCCGTTCTTTGAAAAACTCTTCATAAGTCATCGGCGTTTGGTCTGGATGGGTACGCTGCATGTGAGCGACGTAGTTGTCGTAGTCGGGGACGCCGACCATCATTTTGGCGGCTTGGCCTAAGTAACGGGCCGCTTTCCCTAAGTTTCCAAACATAAATCCTCGTCATATTTTGCGCTGTAGCTGTGTTGTCTTCGTTAGTTAAACCCAAGTCACATACTTATGTATGCTCCTCGGGTTTATCAAACTCGTCGCCTTGCTACAACACAAACTATTTAGAGGATTGCATCGTAGCTAGCGATTTTGGAGAAAGAGAGTGAGTTTTGAAAAACATCTAAATCAAAAATCTAAAATACAAAACTGAAGTAAAAAGGTTAATAGATTCTCAATTCTCAGCTCTCAATCTCCGGTGTATTAATGATGGCGGGTGTTTGCCACAATCTCTTCGTAGTTGGCTGGCATTGGCTCATAAGGAACTTCGTTGGCGGTCGGTTCCTTAGATTTCAATGCTTTTAACGCGGTACGGATAGAGAACAGGGCGAGAACTACAACCACAATCATAAAGAAAATCGTTAAACCAGCATCTAAACGGTTATTGAAAACCAACTGAGTTAACTGAGATTCTGTATATTGCGGCGGCAAGTTGCCGCTATCTAACATCGCTTGGAACTTATTCGCGACTGCTAAGAAACCAACGCGGGCATCTTCACTGAAGGTTTTTTCCCAGCCTGCGGTCATTGTACAAACCAATAACCACGCTGTTGGTAATAGCGCGACCCATGCGTAGGCTTGTCGCTTCATTTTGAACAGAACGACCGCACATAACATCAGCGCCATACCTGCCAGCATCTGGTTAGCGATACCGAACAGCGGCCATAAGGTGTTAATACCACCAAGTGGGTCAACGACGCCTTGATGCAAGAAATAACCCCAAGCCAGCACACACAATGCAGTGGCTATCAGGTTAGCGGGTAGGGAATCCGTTCTTTTCAATGATGGTGAAACCACACCCAGTAAATCTTGCAGCATAAAGCGCGCCGCTCGGGTTCCGGCATCCACCGCCGTCAGGATAAACAGTGCTTCAAACAGAATAGCGAAGTGGTACCAGAATGCCACATTCATCAACCCGCCTAATGCGCCATGAAGAATATACGCCATACCGACTGCCAGTGTTGGAGCGCCCCCTGCACGGGAAATAATGCTGGTTTCACCGACTTCGTTGGCAATTTGCGTTAATTGTTCAGGGGTAATTTGGAAGCCCCAACCGCTGACAACTTGCGCCGCGGAAGCCACAACATCCGTCGTTCCTGCTGGCGCTAACATCGCCATTGGGCTGTTCATCGCGAAATAAACGCCTGGGTCAATCACACAAGCTGCGACTAACGCCATGATAGCCACGAATGACTCCATCAACATCCCGCCATAACCGATAAAACAAGCTTGGTTTTCATTGGCGAGCATTTTCGGCGTGGTACCGGAAGAGATTAAGGCGTGGAAGCCAGAAACGGCACCGCAAGCGATAGTAATAAATAAGAATGGGAATAAATCCCCAGCCCACACAGGACCAGTTCCATCAATATATTTAGTTAATGACGGCATTTGTAGATTGGGATTTAAAATCAAAATACCAATCGCCAAACCGATAATTGTCCCAATTTTCAAGAAAGTAGAAAGATAATCACGAGGGGCTAATAACAGCCAAACTGGTAGAACCGCAGCCACAAAACCATAGCCAACCAGCATCCATGTTAACTGTACGCCAGTGTAGTCAAAGTAAGGTGCCCATGTTTCACTCTCTGCGACCCAGCCGCCTGAAATAATCGCAAAAACTAAGAAAATCAGACCAATAACTGAAACTTCACCAATACGACCTGGGCGAATATAACGGGTATAAATCCCCATGAAAATAGCCAGTGGGATGGTGAAGGCAACGGTATAAGTTCCCCATGGGCTGTGTGTTAACGCTTTCACGACAATCATCGCGAGCACAGCAAGGATGATCACCATGATCATAAAGCAAGCAATCAACGCAATGACGCCCGCTGTATTGCCCATTTCTTCTTTAACGAGTTCACCCAAAGAGCGGCCATCGCGGCGAGTAGAAACGAACAGCACCATAAAATCTTGTACAGCCCCTGCCAATACCACTCCTGCGAGCAACCACAGCATACCCGGTAAATAGCCCATTTGTGCAGCAAGTACAGGACCGACTAATGGACCTGCGCCAGCAATGGCGGCGAAGTGGTGACCAAATAACACTTTTTTGTCGGTTGGTACATAATCCAGACCATCGTTATGACGAATGGCTGGCGTCATACGTGTGGAGTCCACTTGCAGGACTTTTTTCGCAATAAACAGTCCATAGTAACGATATGCGATCAAATAAATACAGACCGCAGCGACCACGATCCACAGGGCGTTGATCTGTTCACCTCGATTTAATGCAATATAACCGAGCGAAAACGCGCCGAGCAGAGCGAGAACAATCCAAATCAATTGTTTACCCATAGCCTTTCCCCATCCATTTCGTTAACGAGCTTTATTAGTTATTTATGTAAGTAAAAACTCAAACAGATATAGCGAGAGTTGGGGGAAAGAAAAAGTAGCTAAATCGAGACACTTAATTGAAATTGTAGATAAATTCCAATATTGGAATTCGCATCACTAAAATTGAAGTTAATATTGGATTTTATCTTGTTTTGGTCTAGCGTTAATTCATTGATTGGTTTTATATCCTAATTAATATTTTAATTTTAGATTATAAATCCGCGTGGGTGTGTGGGGTTTTTACTGAAAATAATCAAACAGACAAAAAAATACCGGAAGAAAATTTCCGGTATTTGAATGCGTTGGCGGTTACTTTCGAATCACCTGAATAATTTTTTTACCAAACAATGTCGTGATTAGCCCTAACATAATCAAAATTAATCCAGCAATTTGTATGCCGTTAATGTGCTCGCCAAGGAATAATGCGCTGCTGCTTAACCCAAAAACGGGCACCAATAAAGAGAATGGTGCGACGCGCCATGCCTCATAGCGTCCGAGCAGCACGCCCCACAACCCATAACCTACAAAAGTGGAAAGGTAGGCAAGATACAAAATCACACCGAGTACAGACCAATCAAACCCTGCTAAGCCTTGTACAATGGCATCTTCGCCTTCGAAAATCCAAGAGCTTAATAAGAAAGGTATAATTGGAATTAGGGCGCTCCAACTGACCAAGGAAAGGGCGCTGCATTTTTCTTCGCCTTGATGCTGCATAATGATGCGGTTGGTGATATTACCGAACGCCCAAGAAAGCCCCGCGACCAAAATAAAGATCAAGCCCAACAGTGGGATATCATCGATTCCGCCAGAGGTTGCGCCATTGGCTAAAATCCCGAGACCCGCTATGGCGATAAACATACCGATAAAGTGGGTTGGCTGTAGGGATTCTTTAAGGATCACGGCACCGAGCAAGATAGTGAAGAAAGCTTGTGACTGTAAAATCACCGAGGCAATGCCTGCTGGCATGCCCACACGCAAGGCGCAAAATAGAAACGCAAACTGTCCAAAACTAATGGTTAGCCCATAAATCAGTAAGAGCTTCAGCGGAATTTTGGGACGCTTGAATAGGAAAATGGCAGGGAAGGCCACAAACACAAAACGTAAGGCACCGAGGAGTAGTGGGGGTAAGGCGGTTACGCCAAGTTTGATGATCACAAAATTGACGCCCCAAATAATCACGACACACAGGGCAAGTAATATATCTTTGATACGCATGGTGTTTTCTCGGTACAGAATTGGCGGAGGATCTCTACTTTACCTGTGCTTTGGGATTTGTGCGACGATATTGCATGTCAGGACTCAAATTCAGCATGAATAGGATAAATATGGGTGTTAATTTAGTGTTAATTATTATTTTAAGTGACTTGAGTCTCTGAAATTGAACGTTTATAATACGGTTTCATTTCGCGTGTTCAGGACGACCTGAAATCATCACGTTTAAGTAATGGGGACGACCCCGAGAAGTTGACGGAGTACATCCACCATGGCTTGGATCATCTTATTATTCGCAGGTTTATTAGAAGTTGTTTGGGCAGTGGGTTTAAAGTATACCCATGGTTTTACGCGCCTAACCCCTAGCATTATCACTATCACCGCCATTATCGCCAGTATGGGCTTACTCGCTTATGCGATGCGTGATTTGCCTGCCGGAACCGCTTACGCGATTTGGACAGGAATTGGTGCAATTGGCACCGCAATTTTCGGGATTATTTTCCTTGGTGAATCCGCCAATATGTTCCGCTTATTGAGCCTTGGCTTGATTGTGATGGGGCTAATTGGGTTAAAACTTTCTAGTTAAGCTTCTGAGAATAAAAAACGGGTGAGTGATGGCTTACCCGTTTCATTTTAAATTACCTATCTAATGTGGCGAGTCAGCCACCAGAAAATAAGCGCAAAGGCACTCACACCGACCCCTAATAGACAAACACCATTCCAGCCCGCATGGGCATAAATCCACGTTGAACTGACTGCACCAAAACCACTCCCGACCGCATAAAACATCATATACAGCCCCACTAGACGGCTATGTGCTTCAGGCTCTGAGCAATAAATCATGCTTTGATTCGTCACATGTAACGACTGCCCGCCCACATCGAGCAAAATAATCCCAATGATCAACGCCCATAGTGAGCTATCCATAAACGCAATGGGTAACCAAGATAATGTTAATAATAGCAGAGCAATAAAACTGACTATTTGCCCGTATCCATAATCCGCTAAACGCCCAGTTCTTGAAGCAATCAACGCACCGACTACACCGACAAGACCAAGCGCACCAATCTGAGTGTGAGAAAAATAATGGGGCGCATCACTTAAGGGAATGACTAGTGCACTCCAGAAAATATTAAATGCAGCAAACATCAGTAACGCTAAGAAACCGCGAACCTGTAAGATTTTTTGGCGCTTAAATAACGTTGCCATTGAGCGCAGCAATGTTGGGTAATTCATGACATTCTTTGGCGGATCAATCTGCGGTAGATATCGCCAAAGGGGGTAGGCAATAGCGAGCATCAGCAGTGCAGAAGAGAGATAAACGCCACGCCAACTGGTTAGGTCACTTATTGCACCAGAAAAGACTCTTGCAAGTAAAAGCCCAATAAACACACCACCTTGTGCGGTGCCAATTACGTGCCCTTGCTCATGAGTTCCCGCTGAGCTCGCTGCATAGGAAATCAATCCTTGTGTCATGGCGGTTCCTAGCATGCCAACTGCGAGCATTCCTATGAGAAGCATGGCGGGTGTTTTTGCTATAGCAACAATGAGCAAAGACAGAACAAGTGCGCTGAGCTGCCATCCCATCAAGTGGCGACGTTTCATTTTATCGCCCAGAGGGACTAACAATAACAGCGCGAGAATACTGCCAACTTGAGTAGCGGTGATAACGCCACCAATAGCAGCATCACTAATATGAAAGTCACGAGAAAGTGAATTTAGCAATGGTTGCGCATAGTAAACATTAGCGACACTTAATCCACTGGCAACTGCGAAGAGATAAACTAACCCTTTCGGTAATGAATTTTGAAGGCTATTTTGCTCAATAGCCGAATGGAGTAATGAAAGGGAATTTTTCATTTTGCACACTCATCTAGTTTTAATTTGAAATTGGTTTTGATTTGAAACCAGTTGAATGCTAGGTCACTTGGTTTTAAAATGCAACTAGATTTTTTGGTATTAATTATTTGATATTAAATATAGGGGGAGTCATGTCGTCGAATACAGTAATGGAAGGATCCCCGTGCCCTGTGGCTCGAAGCGTAAATTTAATTGGGGATCGCTGGTCGTTATTAATTGTGCGTGATGCTTTTGATGGCGTACGACGTTTCGGTGATTTTCAACGAAGTTTAGGGGTAGCGCGTAATATTCTGTCAGACAGATTACGTAAATTAGTCGATGCAAATATTCTCGAACTGAAGGATGCATCAGATGGCACTGCTTACCAAGAATATGTGTTAACCGAGGCGGGGGAAAGCCTTTTTCCTATCGTGGTTGCATTAAGACAATGGGGGGAAGTGAATCTATTTCGAGAGGGAGAACCACACTCTATTTTGATAGATAAACAGACTCAAAGCCCCATTCCGGCGATGTACCCGCTTTCACACGATGGAAAAACGTTATCGCCAAATGAGACTGAAGTGATCAAAATTAAGTCGTGAATCCCCACTGAGTCGTGGGGCACTCTACTGCAATTTATTGCGCCAAAAGACGTACAAAACGCCCATACAGCAATTCACCCAAATTGCTTTGGTTGTATTCATGGGTTGTGGCGAGGTTATCTACTGCCGCATGCATTGAATGATAGATCATCGTGGCGATAAGCTCTGGTGGTGCGGCATGCCAAGCTTGCTGCTGTTCACCAAGGGATAAAATCTGTTTAATTTGTTCAACGGCACGTTGTTCATGGCTGTTAGTGTGACCATGGTATTCGTCGTGAAAGAGCATGTCGTGTAGTGTCTGCTTTTCAACATAGTATTTAACGCTGTTTTCGCACCATGATTTTAACTGTGAAGACGCCGATTGATGCTGTGAAAGCGCATCTGCAATATGCCCTAAATACCAATCCATATAACGGGTGCGCAAGGCATCCATAATTTCGTTTTTTGATTCAAAATAATGATAAAACGTCCCTTTTGCCACATCCGCGACGGCCACAATTTCACTCACGGTTGTGGCGAGAAATCCTTTGGAAAGAAATAGGTTTTCAGCGGCATTCATCAGGTCGTTCAAACGCTCTTCTGCTGGCTTGGTTCTTGGCTTTTTCGGTGGCGTTAACATAAATAGGGCTCTTATCGCGTTATTTTCATTGAAGACTTAATAACATTTTACGTCCGAAATACCGGAATGTCCTTTCAATATATGTTGAGGGCGATAAAACAGTAAAAAGCAGCTAATCAGAGCGAGATAAAGTAGTGTACCAATCATCCAGACCCAGCCATCCCAAATACCGAGTGTTTGACCGAAAATAATGCTGAACATCAGTGGACCAATAACCCCCGTGGCATTAGTTAAGCTGACTAGCATTCCTTGCAGCTTACCTTGATTTTCTTGGCTAACTTGGGAAGACATTAACCCCTGTAATGCGGGAAGGGCGATGCTGCCGCCAGCCAGTAAAATTAATGTCGGGTAAATCATCCATCCTTGGGTGATAAATGCTAGCACCATAAATGCGCAGCCATCCGCAATAAAGCCCACAATGATGGTGACTTTTTCACTGAATCGTTTGGCGATGGTTCCTGCAATAAATGCCTGAAAAATGGCGTGCATCAAGCCCAGCCCAGCAAGAGATATACCAACTTCAACACTACTCCACTGGAAGCGGCTTTCGGTAAACAATACCCACGTCGTTGCAGGGATCTGCCCAATCAACTGTGCAGTGAAGAAGACTGTAAGTAGCAGCAAAATAGGCTTAGCAACCTGCATAAATGAGAGACTGTTTTGTGGCGCATCTACATGATTTTCGGATTCTACGTTTTTCTTTGGCTCTTTAAACAGGGTGAATACCATGATGAAGGTAAATGCATTTAAGATCGCTGCAATAATAAACGGCAAATGTGCAGAATAATTCCCCGCAAATCCACCAATTACAGGACCTGCGATTAAACCAATACCAAACGCGCCACCTAAGCGACCAAACCAAGTTGTACGCTCTTCAGGTTTTGTGGAATCGGCGATAACCGAAGCGGCCACGGCTCCCGTTGCCCCAGTGATCCCTGAAATCAAGCGTCCTAAATAGAGCATCCAAAGTGTGCTTGAAAGCGCGAGTAAGGTGTAATCCATCGCGGCTCCGGCAAGGGAGAGTAGCAAAATCGGGCGGCGTCCCCATTTATCCGACCATTTTCCTAGCAGTGGCGCAAAGAAGACCTGCATCACGGCATACAGTGCCAGCAAGATCCCATAGTGGTTAGCGAGCTGCTCCAGCGTGACATATTCCCGTAATAGTGTGGGTAAGACAGGCATGATCAGCCCAATTCCCATCGCGTCGAGGGCGGTGATGACTAAAGCAATAACAGCGGTTTTGTTCATAATATATTTTCTCTATCATCGATAGAGTTGGAATATATCCCTATCAGTGATAGAGTGTCAACAGAAATGATGAGGAGAACTTAATGGCTCGATTAGACAGAGACACCATTATTAGCGCCGCCCTGGATTTGTTGAATGAAGTGGGCATGGAAGGGCTGACCACGCGCAAGCTCGCGCAAAAGTTGGGGGTTGAACAACCAACGTTATACTGGCATGTGAAAAATAAACGTGCGTTATTGGATGCGCTGGCGGTGGAAATGCTCGTTCGTCATCATGATCATGGATTACCGCGAGAAGGGGAAACATGGCAGCAGTTTCTACGCAATAACGCGCTGAGTTTTCGCCGAGCGCTATTAAGCCATCGAGATGGTGCCAAAGTACATCTAGGAACTCGCCCAACACAAAGCCAATACACCACGATTGAAACCCAATTACAGTTTATGTTGGACAATGGTTTTTCGCTAAAAGCAGGATTGTATGCTTTGAGTGCTGTAGGGCATTTTACGCTAGGGGCGGTGCTGGAACAGCAAGAGCATGTAGCCGCTCAGCGGGACGTCGAGCCTAGTACCGATGAAAATGTGCCACCACTATTGAAAGAAGCATTAGACATTATGGATGGTGATGAGGGGGAATCGGCATTTTTATACGGTTTAACCGCGCTGATTTCAGGGTTGGAAAGCCATAAGTAATGCAAAAAAATACCCCATCATGCAGTGCATTGACGGGGTACTTGCTATCAATTTACTTAGTTAATCAACAATTACAGTGTGAATACACCGATGATTGCGATAACGCTAATGATTGCTGAGCTGCCGTAGAACACCCATTTTGTAGCTGGAACATGCACTTTAAAATCGTGCAGGGTGTGGTGAATACGGTGCATACCGCACCATACAGGCAGAATAATCATCAGTAATAAGAAAATGCGTCCAATAAAGCTTTGGCTAAATGCCATGATGCGCTCATAGCTCAGCATTTCTGGTGCGACACCTAATGGGATTAAAATACCCAGTAAGAGAATGATTGCAGGGCCAATAACGGCGCTCCACATACCACCTGCACCAAATAATCCCCAGAAAATCGGCTCATCGGAACGTTTAGGCGTTAGATTCATCAGATTCTCCTTCGATTAAAATAATAATGCGATTGCTAAAATAGCCGCAGTCACGACTATAGTGAGTGCCCAGAAGCCTTTTACAATTGGCTCATCTGGCAGTTTCTTATCTTTAACAATGATAGCGACAGCTTTTGGCGCCAGTTTGAACCACGTTGTGGTATGCAGCAGCGTCGCAGCCAGTGTCACAATGTTAATGATCAGAATGATTGGGTTACTTAAGAACCCAACAAAGCCCGCCCATGATTCAGGTCCATTTTTCAGAGCAAATACGCCGTACAGGACTAAAATACTGAACCAAACCTGAAGCACGGAAGTACTTTCACGCATGATGTAAAAGCGGTAGAAACCCAGCTTTTGCCACCAGTCGCCTTTCATTTCCCTGACATAGGGTTTACGTTTAGTTGTCATGACTTCAATTCTCCTTATCGTGGCTTCAGCATGGCGATAACAAAGTCTTGCGCACTCGCAACTTTACCTTGTTGGATAGCCGCCGCCGGGTCGACATGCTTAGGACAGACTTCAGAGCAGTAACCTACAAACGTACAGCTCCATACACCGTTGTCACCATTTAATAATGGCATACGCTCTTTCGCGCCGTGGTCACGGTTATCGAGGTTGTAGCGCTCTGCTAAGGTGATTGCCGCAGGGCCTAAGAACTCAGGGTTCAGACCAAACTGTGGACACGCTGCATAGCACAGACCGCAGTTAATACAGCCAGAGAACTGATGATATTTCTCCATTTGAGCTGGAGTTTGCTTGTTCGGACCGTCAGAAGGTTTGCGATCATTACCAATAATGTAAGGTTTGATAGCTTCTAAACGCTCGATAAAGCTTGTCATATCAACAATAAGGTCACGCTCGATAGGGAAGTTACCCAGTGGCTCAATTTTAATTCCTTGCGGATAATCACGCAGGAATGTTTTACAAGCCAGTTTAGGAACATTGTCCACCATCATGCCGCAAGAGCCGCAGATAGCCATACGGCAAGACCAACGGTAAGACAGGTCTGGCGCGAGGTTATCTTTGATGTAGCCCAAAGCATCTAACAAAGAGGTTTGCTCGTCATAAGGGACATCATAAGTCACTAAATGGGGTTCATTGTCCGTTTCTGGGTTGAAACGCATGATCTCCATTTTTAAGTGTTTCATATCATCCATTAGCTTGCTCCTTATTCGCCTTATCTTGAGCTGCCCCTTCAGCACCATACACACGTTTCGCTGGTTGTGATTTAGTGATTTTCACATCAGAGTACTCAAGGCGTGGTGCACCTTCTGGGTTATAGAACGCCAGAGTATGTTTTAGGAAGTTGACGTCATCACGCTCAGTGCAACCTTCGTCAAGACGTTGGTGCGCACCGCGAGACTCTTTACGGTTAATCGCAGAGTGAGCCATACATTCCGCCACGTCTAAGCCAAAGCCTAATTCGATGGTGTACAGTAAGTCAGTGTTGAAGACGCTGCTATGGTCAGTGATTTCAACATGCTTGAAGCGCTCTTTCAGCTCTGCCAGTTTATCAACAGTTTTCTGCATTAATTCAGGTGTACGGTAGATACCGCAACCTTCTTCCATCGAAATACCCATTTCATCACGGATTTTCGACCAGCTTTCTTTACCTTTTTGGTTCAGAAGTTTTTGCAGGTCATTTTCGATATCACGAGTACGTGCTTCGATAGCGCTTGCATTTGCAGGGGTAGCTTCAGCAGCATGACGTGCCGCTTCTTCACCCGCTAAGCGACCAAATACCACTAATTCTGCCAGTGAGTTAGAACCTAAACGGTTTGCGCCGTGTAAGCCAACAGATGAACATTCACCCACCGCGAACAGACCTTTAATACGAGTTTCGGTGCGTTGGTCAGTTTCAATACCACCCATGGTGTAGTGAGCTGTTGGACGAACAGGAATTGGTTCGTTTACAGGGTCAACACCCACGTAAGCTTTTGCCAGCTCACAGATAAATGGTAGACGTTCATGCAGTTTTTCAGCACCTAAGTGACGTAGATCCAGATACACAACATCACCACGGTGAGTACTGATGGTGCGACCTGCACGCCATTCGTGCCAGAATGCTTGTGAAACTTTGTCACGAGGACCCAGTTCCATATATTTGTTTTCTGGTTTACCCAGTGGCGTTTCAGGGCCCATTCCGTAGTCTTGCAGATAGCGATAGCCATCTTTGTTGACCAAGATACCGCCTTCACCACGACAACCTTCAGTCATCAGGATACCGGAACCTGGCAGGCCTGTTGGGTGATATTGAACGAATTCCATATCACGTAATGGCACACCATGACGCAGTGCCATACCCATACCGTCACCGGTTACGATACCGCCGTTGGTGTTATAGCGGTAAACACGACCCGCACCACCTGTTGCCATAACAATAGCATTGGCACGAATTTGAACTTTCGTACCTTCCATCATGTTCAGAGCAACCAGACCACGCGCCTGACCTTCGTCCACAATGATGTCGAGAACAAAGTGCTCGTCGAAACGTTGGATTTGAGGATATTTTAATGAAGTTTGGAACAGGGTATGCAGCATGTGGAAGCCAGTCTTATCGGCTGCGAACCAAGTACGTTCAATTTTCATCCCACCGAAACGGCGAACGTTAACTGAACCATCTGGTTTACGGCTCCAAGGGCATCCCCATTGTTCCAGCTGGGTCATTTCTGTTGGGCAGTGTTCGACGAAATAATCGACGACATCTTGCTCACACAGCCAGTCACCACCAGAAACGGTATCATTAAAATGATAGTCATAGGAATCATGGGCTTGAGTAACTGCTGCTGATCCCCCCTCTGCGGCCACGGTGTGACTACGCATTGGGTAAACTTTTGAGACCAGAGCAATCTTGATATTGGGATTTGCTTCAGCAGCAGCAATTGCTGCACGTAAGCCTGCGCCCCCGGCCCCGATAATCGCTAAATCGGCATTGAAGGTTTGCACTGCGCTTCTCCATTGTTCAAGTGTAAAGTGTTAAATTAATAAATTCTTTTAAATACTTTTAGTGCTTAGCTATTTCAGTTTCGGTTTGCCTTTAGGCAAATCTGCAAAGAATCTTTTTTTAATCGTAAATATATAATAGCTAATAACGACTTATTATGTTGGGAATTATAACGAATAGTGGCGGGGATAAATTTGATATAGAAAGGTGTTTTGGGTGATATTACCCCTAAAGTGTGATCTGCGTCTTCTTTTTGTAAATTGTTTTTGGGTGTCAAGAAATTGCAGAGAAACCGAAAATAATAAAAAGGAATTTCAAATAATTATCATTAAATTTAACGGAATTCCTAGCATTTAAAACCAACTAAAATCGTCAGGTTTTTCTTTCTAACAGTGGATAATCTGGTGTTCCTCGAGGAAATTCTAGAATCATATCGAAGATAAAATTGCGAAAGAGTTCACTGTTTAGAAAGTCGCTTAATTTTTAATGCTAAAAAACAGATTTAAATTGTATCAATAAGGTGAGTAGTGAAGTTCGGTTTTAACATTTGCATCACAAGCGATAAGAAAAAATCATGTTTTTGTTTTTTTTTAACCAAATGTTAAAAGTTAATAATAAAGCTTTTTTGCCTAATCGTATAAAGCAGGAGATAATCACATCATCTTTTCTCGCCTTGAATCATATCCCCTATCGATACTCAGATAGCGCATAATATCCACAATATTCCATTGTGTGTTAAGGGGGAGGTGAGTACACTGCACGACTAAGTTTATTTTGGAGTTATTTTAATGAGTGAAGTAGCGAATTGGCTGCCTACAGCCCCCATCGCTAACCTGTTACAGCGCGCAAAAATTGTTGCGGAAATCAGACGTTTTTTCGCTGATCGCTGTGTACTTGAGGTAGATACACCCGCAATGAGTCAGGCCACGGTGACTGACATTCATCTTGTTCCATTTGAAACTCGCTTTGTGGGACCTGGCGCGGCTCAGGGCATCAATTTATATTTGATGACTAGCCCTGAATACCATATGAAGCGCTTACTGGCAGCGGGAAGTGGGCCTATCTATCAAATGTGCCGCAGTTTCCGTAATGAAGAAGCGGGAAGACACCATAACCCTGAATTTACGATGCTGGAATGGTACCGCCCACACTTTGACATGTATCGCTTAATCAATGAAGTGGATGACCTTCTGCAACAAGTGCTGGAATGCGAAAGTGCCGAGCTACTCTCTTATCAGCAAGCATTTTTACGCCACCTAGATATTGACCCGCTCTCTGCGGAAAAAAGCGAGTTACGCGAAGTGGCAGCCCGTTTAGATTTAAGCAATGTGGCGGACAATGAAGAAGACCGCGACACCTTGTTACAACTACTGTTTACCATGGGCGTGGAGCCACATATTGGTAAAGAGAAGCCTGCGGTGGTTTATCACTTCCCAGCAACGCAAGCGTCATTAGCGGTGATTAGCACAGAAGATCACCGTGTAGCCGAACGTTTTGAAGTCTATTTTAAGGGCATGGAGCTGGCGAATGGCTTCCATGAACTGACCGATGTGGGCGAACAGCGCCAACGTTTTGAGCAAGATAACCGCAAGCGTGCTGCAATGGGTTTACCCGTTCAACCGATTGATGAAAACTTGCTTGCAGCGCTTGAGCACGGTTTACCGGCATGTTCCGGTGTGGCTGTTGGTGTTGATCGCTTAATCATGCTGGCACTGAATGCCGAACGAATCAGTGATGTGATTGCATTCCCAGTGACGATTGCTTAAAACTCAGTTTCTATCTATAACATTAAAAAGCACCTTGAACGTTGATCATTGATTGACGAAGGTGCTTTTTCTTTCCTGCCCGTTCTACCAAAAACGGATTAAATGCTTTCGGATAATTCTTCTATAAGTCCCATTCCTGAAAATTATGGTTGATTTCAAGTTCATTTGCTGGTCTTCTGTTTGACTTAAGCTAAATAAAATGAATTTGGATTGGTGACCTTTCTGCCTTTGCTTCTATGACAGGTTGCTATGGAATAAGCAGAAAAGGAGCATGAATAGAATGGGCTTACAGGATCTCGCTTTAAAAATCGCTCCACTCCATAATCGCTATCAATTAGGCGTTCAAGGTTGTAGCGTTCCATTGGATGTTGAATCTTTCATTGGGCGAGAAGCCATTAGTGAAACCTATCGCTATCAGATAACATTCACCTCCTCAGCCCAAAACCTACTAGCCCAACAGTTTCTTCGTCGTACCGCCCATTTTACCTTTTCATCTCCCACTATTCCGCTGGCGGCATTAGATTCACTGAGTGAACCGCAAAAGCGAATTCATGGGGTCGTCACACATTTTAAGCGGTTATCTGGTTCAGCAGATGAAGCCCAGTACCAAATTGTGATTGAGCCGTTTGTCTCGTTGCTGCGTCATCAGATGCGTTCCCATCGCTTTTTCCTCAATAAATCTGTACCGGAAGTGATTGAGTTTATCTTGCGTGAACACAAAATTCAGGGCTGGGAGTTTGAGTTTCACCTGCAACGACAATATCCCAAGCGGGAGCAAATAAACCAAATCAATGAGAGTGACTGGCAATTTATTGAGCGTTTGCTCAGTGAAGTGGGCATTTTCTATTCCTTTAGTCTCCAGACCGACACGAAGACGGAAATTATTCACTTTGGGGATAGCCAGCGCGCCTATGTGTATGATTTATAACTGCCACTCAATAGCCCTTCTGGCATGAATGACAATGGCGTTGAAAGCGTGTGGGGGCTATCGCTACGTCACCAAGTGGTGGAACGCAGCGTCGTGACTAAAGATTATAATCACCGGCAAGCGATGCAAACGTTGCTATCCATTGAAACGGACATGACTCGCGGAGATGGGGACGATATAAACTATGGCGATGTTTACCACTACAAAGCCCGCCATCTTGAGCGCGGTGAGAAATACCAACCTGAAACGGAAACCGCCCATTTTTGGTCACGGCTAGACCATGAACGCTTTCTCGCACGTCAAACACTGCTGCGAGGCAAAAGCAATTCACCGCGCTTAACGCCGTTGATGATTTTTAAAGTCATCGATAGCCAGTTGCCGTCAACCTTACCCACGGACTTTCAATCCGAAATCTTAATCACGCGATTGCGTTTTTCAGGCAGTCGCAGCAGCGCGTTAGTGATTCAGTTTGATGCCGCACCGTACACTGAAGCACTGTGCTGGCGGCCTGTTCTAAAGCCTCGCCCTGTGATTGCAGGGACTTTGATGGCACGCATTACCAGTGCAAAATCCCATGATATCTATGCCCACCAAAATGAGCACGGTTTCTATTGGGTGAAATTCGATGCAGACCGTGATGAAAAACCGACGGGCTATGAAAGCATGCCTGTGCGGCTGGCAAAACCCTATGCAGGCGATACCTACGGAATACACTTCCCGTTAATTCAAGGAACGGAAGTGGCGATTGCCTTCCATGAAGGCGACCCAGATAGACCGTATATCGCCCATGCCTTGCATGATTCCCATCGCCCCGACCACATCACTGACAAAAATAATACTCGCAACGTGATTCGTACTCCGGCAAATAATAAGCTTCGTATGGAAGATAAGCGCGGGGAAGAGCACATCAAACTCAGCACCGAATACGGCGGTAAATCCCAACTGAATTTAGGGCATTTGGTTAACCAAGGGCGTGAAAAACGCGGTGATGGTTTTGAACTGCGTACCGACAGTTGGGGGGCAATACGCGCAGGCAAAGGGCTGTTTATCAGCACCGACTTGCGCACGAAAGCCGCTTCTGAACAACTGGATATGCGCGAAGCCAAGCAGCAATTGGATGATGCGCTGAATTTGGTGAGTTCTTTACGGGAGGCTGCCGAAGTGGCGAAAGCCGAACTGGCAGATTTAAACGCCCAACAAACCTTACTCAACCAATCGATTAATGAACTGCAACAAGCGGCAATGTTACTCAGTTCCCCTGCGGGTATCGCATTAACCTCCCCGAAAACGGTACAGGCGAGCAGCGGTGAAAATATCACCCTGACAGCTAACAAACAGGCAGATATTTCAGTGGGGAAAAAAATCACCTTAGCGGCAGGTAAGGCAATCAGCTTGTTTGCTCACACCCTAGGAATTAAAGCTTTTGCGGCTAAAGGCAAAGTCGAAATTCAAGCCCAAAGTGATGAAATGCACTTAACCTCACTTAAAGATATGACGGTCACCAGTACAGGTGGCAAAACTGTGGTTGCAGCCAAAGACGAACTGCTACTGACCTGCGGTGGTGCCTATATTCGTTTAAAAGGCGGGCAAATTGAGTACGGCAGCCCCAGCAACCAAACGGTCAAAGCGACCAACTGGGTGGTTGAAGGTGCCGCCTCGATGGATGTCACCCATCCACAATTTCCGCAGTCGATGCCAAAACAAACCTTGCGTTTTCAACTGAGTGCATCACCGCAGAGTTCGATGATGAGCCGTGCGTTTGAGCCCTATACACTCTATGCCAATGGCGCGCTCTTGACGCAAGGCGTCACGGATGAACATGGCAATATTCAGATTGAACATGATGTTTCGATAGCAAAATACCGTGTTGAACTGATGGATGGTGAAAATTTTGATATTCATCTACAGCCAGAAAAGGATGAACCTGATGAAGAGGATGTGGCCCAGCAAGGGTTTAGAGTGATTGAACCACCACTGAACATGATGGATAAAAGTGAAGCTGGATTGCCCCATAAAAGTGTTTTTCATCAGCTTTTAAATCCGCTGCTAAACCCTGATGACACCACAAAATAAGGAACGTATTGTGAACATGAAGAAGACCACTCAAACCATCAATATTGTGCCACGAGTCGGCACCTGTGTTGTCTTAACGCCACAATGGTTTGCAAGTGGAGAATATTCACCGCAACAGACCGGATTTGCGCCACTCATCAACGGTGAACGTGCGTTTAAAGCCTTAGCCTCTGCCATCGAGCAAGCCAAGCACAGCATCAATATCATTACATGGGGATTTCAATCCTCCATGTATATTACCCGCGGAGGAACCGCCAAGCGCTTAGGGGATTTGCTCAAAGAGGCGGCGGAGGTTCGCAACGTCAAAGTGCGTGTTCTAGTGTGGTTTACCCAACTCGGACAACTCACTGACCCAAATTTTCCCGGCTATGGTGCTTTTAAAACTCAGCGGACAGAAAAAGATATTTTTGGGGATTATGTCCCCGGCTATGGTGCGGACGGCGTTAAAACCAGTGTGCTAACCAAAGCAGATTATGAATACGATAAAGAGTGGCATTATAACGTCAAGAAAAAGCTTATCGGTAAAGGCAACCTCATTGTTGAACACCGTGAAATGTCATGGGGTAAAGACCGAAAAGAAGCCAGTCAGCGGCTTAATGCCATGAAGGAAGAATGCAATAAAAAGGAAGTTGACGATTTAATTGCAGCGCTGGGTAAGCAAGGGAACGACGACGCGATACAGCAGGCTAATGATAAATTAACAGAGTGTTATCCTGACCCCTCGTTACGCCAAAAACTATTGCTCACCTTATACCCCACCCATCACCAAAAGGTGGTGGTGATTGATTATCAAGAGCCTGAAAATGCCGTGGGGTTTTTGATGGGACACAATATGCTTTCGGCATATTGGGATAAAGATGACCATCAAGGTATTCAGGTGAGAGCGTCCGAAGGACGGGATGGGGAAACCCCGTGGCAAGATAATTCATCCTGTGTCTGTGGTGGGGTCGTTTCCCATCTTTATCATAACTTTGTAGAAGCATGGGAAAAAAATATTGGTTCCGAGCCAGAACTCAATCAATACAGCACTATGACCGCAGCTCAGCATTGTTTCAGTGAAGAGAAAATGAAGGGACTAAACCAGCGATTAGACTTAGACCCGAACTTTCCTTTAAAACCAACCATGGCACAAATTTGCCGCACACAGCCTCAAAACAAATGTTTTGAAGTGGAAACCTTGTATAACAATGCTCTGTGTTTAGCGCGTAAATATATCTACATGGAAAACCAATATTTTCGTTATTCTCCGTTTGTGGCAAAAATCAAAAAAGCCATTGAGGAGCGCCAAGCGCGGGGGTATGACAAACCGCTATATCTGTTTGTGGTCACCAACTCGACCGAAGAAAAAGCTTTGCAATCAGGAAGCTATATGACCTACCGCATGTTAGAAGCCCTCGGTCGTCCTGATGTGGTGCCTAATTACCACCGTAAAGCTCACCCTGAATTAGAAAAAACAGCGCCGGCAAATGCCAAAAACATTGAAGGCTTAAAAGTGCATGTGTGTAGCTTAGTGTCGCCGAAGCCAGATCCATTAAAGCCATCATTATGGCAACCCGTGTATGTTCACAGTAAGGTGATGATGGTAGATGATGTTTTTTTAACCCTCGGATCCAGCAATATCAACTTACGCAGTATGCGCTTTGACAGCGAACTCAATATTGTACTGCAAGACAGTGACCCAATAGGGCTGATCCCCCCGATGCGCCGACATTTATGGCAACTCCACACAGGGGTTGCAACGGATGATCCAGAACAAACATATAAAGATTGGGGAGATATAATTAATAAGAATAAAGATAATAAACTTAATAATATCAGACCTATCGCGTCTTTAATTGAATTTTTAGATGAGAACACATCATGGTCAGCATTAGATTAGGGCAATCATTGAATTCGTCCCGTATTTTAACCATTTGCGTTACTGTTTTTTTTCTTTTCGGTTGTGGAGCGAAACCTAAAATGAATGACAATTTAAAAAACTTTCAATTTACCTGTACGCAAGAAAAAGAGCATTTTCCTCCATTCGATCCCGAAGCGGATGCGTGGTTTAAGGAAGCTCGAAATTTAGAAAAGCAGAAAGGTAAAAAAGATTATGCCCGTATTGGAGCGTTATATCGTCAAGCTGCCATGAAAAACCACGTTAAAGCCATGGGGAATCTACAAGCGCTGATAGCGGCGGGCGATGTAGCCCCATCACAAGGTCAATTTAGACAGCAGGAAGTGATTGAGCTTGTTGAACGTTTAATCAAAATGGACATTCCCTTTGGTTATTTCATTATGGGAACTTACTTACAGCAAGGGTATGGCGTTGAACAGGACTCAGAAGCCGCATTCCAATACATGCTTAAAGCTGCCGTGATGGGAAACCCTGATGGTCAGTATGTGATAGGTCTTCGCTTCATGGATGCCACTAAACCACAATCTTATCGACTAGATCTTGGGCGTACAATGTTAGCCTGTTCAGCAGAACAGGGTTATGCTGAAGCAGCCTATCGATTAGGAACTAATTACTCTAATAGTGATTATGCTAAGGCTATATACTTCTATCAAAAATCTGCCGAATATAGTCATGAACTAGGTGCTTATAAACTCGCTAAAATTTTTGATACCAGTGATCCTAATAATAAACTAGATTATTTCGGTCAAAAAATCGATCCTGGACGTGTTAGACGCTATAAACTGATTGAGCAAGAATTGAGTAATAATCCCTACGCTAAATTCCCTGATATCAATAATATTGTCCCGCTACCACCTGCCGAACTCCCTGAATGGGATGGTACGTTTGAATATAAAAAACAGGCGGAGGGGCAATAACCAAGATGAATCTCTCCTTTTTATTTCATCATCAATCCATTGCTCGCGGCATATTTAAATGTGGTGCATTGACTTGTAGCATGTTGATACTGAGCGCTTGCAACCCGATGGATAAAAAAGAAGAGTCGCCGCCGGCTCAAAAAACAGAACCCGACTTAGCCTTCACTTGTGTGTATGAAAAAGACACGCTACCGCCCGTTGATCCGGAAGCCGATATTTGGTTTAAACAAGCGCGTGAGCTTGAAAAAATCAATAAACACCAACGGGATTATAAGCAAATTGGTGAGCTATACCGTAAAGCCGCAGAACGTAATCACCCCAAGGCCATGTTGAATCTCAGTAACTTAATCAGTTATGGAAAAGTCCCCCCGGTTGAAGGTAAAGGCCCAGCACAAGAAGTGTGGGATATTATCCGAAAAATGGCTAAATTGAATATCAGTTACGGTTATTACCAGATGGGGCACTATCTCGATACGGGCTATGGAGTTATTGCAGACCGCACCATAGCCTTAGCTTATTTTCGTCAAGCAGCTGATTTAGGTAGCCCTGAAGCCCAATATGTCCTTGGGAGAATTTTTGTTGCTCAACGCTTATCGGATAGAGATAACCCAGCCTATCGCCCTGAAATTGGGGTAAAGATGTTAGATTGTGCAGCAAATCAAGGTAATGGGGAAGCGGCGTACCGATTAGCAAGTTATTTGAAAAATGTAAATGAGGACTTACATGGTTCATTAAAATATTATCAATTATCAACGAAAAATGGGTATCGACATGCTGCATCAACTTTAACTGGCGCTTTTGATCCAAAAACAATATTAGGAAGTATTGATTATCTTGGCGTAAAACCTGATAAAGAACGTTCATTACGTTATTATGCAATAGTCAAAGAAATGGATGCTTCTGACGAAACCGCCAAGTTCCCCGATATCGATAAAATCGTTCCACTTCCCCCTGCTGAACTCCCTGAATGGGATGGTACGTTTGAATATAAAAAACAACAGGATAATCAATAAAAGGATTTTATCATGCGCGCACTTGTTCGTTTAGGTGACAAAACCACTCATGGCGGTGAAGTGATTACTGCATCTGGCTCGGTTATGTATGGTAAACCCATCGCTTTAGTGGGCGACAAAGTGGATTGCCCTAAAAAAGGACATGGTGTCAATGCGATTTTACCCGGCTCAACGCGCATTTTAATATCCGGTCGTCAAGCGGCACTGAATGGTTTCCAAACTGAATGTGGATGTACGCTTATTGCGAGCTTATCATCGTCGGGTGAACAATCATGATGAGCTGGAGAGTTCCATCATTAGAGCACCCTTCAGCCCCTAAAGTACCCCGTTGGATGCTTTGGTTTTTGATTATGCTGATTGTGGGGGCTCTTGGATTTGGGCTGAGTCTCTATTTATCCACAAATGAAATGCTATCGCCAACTACCAGCAACACCATGCTGATGATTGTATTCGTTATTTGCCCCGCACTGTTGGTGGGGTTTATTCGTTTTTTTATCTACTCAATAGCTGCTTATCGCCATCAACTTTTTACCAATATGTTAGATGATGCTCGCAGAGAATGGCGTTACTGGGCAGGCAAGCACCTTGGGGTGCTAACGCATACTCGATTAACGCAAATCGATGAAGAGCAGCAAAATGGTATTTCTTTATCTTCATTGCCACCCAATAAAGATAATGTATTGACGCTAAGATCATTGAAATCGCTTTCGTCATGGGAAAAACAAGAAATAGTGGTGCAAAAATTATTCGCACCCATTGCTGAGTATTACCATCAACATTCTCTCTCCCAGCCGATTACCCTATATTGGCAAGCTGAAGACAATGAGTCTAATTGGCAGGAACTGATTGAGCAGGAAGCTGCGCGTTTGTCATTGACGCTGGAATCCGTTGAGATATTACCCTCAGAATCGTTCAGTCAATGGTTATTAACATTGTATGAAAATGCCTTTGAACCCAAGCTATACGCTATTTTGGCGTTTCAGTTAGATTCGACCGCGAGTGAAGAAGCCGCCAGTATGTTACTTGCCCCTCAAGGGGTTTATGAGAGTTTACGAGCGCCAGTTCAAGCGAAACTTTTACGTCCAATATCCACGGATTTAGCGTCATTTCCTGAAGCATTAAAAACACAGTGTGAATTTCAATATTCAGGAGAGCAGCTGGATAGGGTTTGGCACAGTGGCGTGAAAGAGAGTGATAAAGGGAAATACATCGAAAGTTATGCGCTACAGAATGTACCTCAATTATCTGAACACCTTTATGATATCGATTCATTTTTAGGTAAAGGTGGTATCGCGCGTCATGTAGTGGCGTTGTCACTAGCGTGTGAATATTCGCACCACAGTCTGATCGCTCAGCAACATGAAACGCAACTTTTATTGCAGCAAATTCAGGTTTAAAGTCTAAGTAAGAGAGTCGTTATTCTGATTGAAAAGACTCTCTCGAGTCATTGACTTGCAATTGACTCGAGAGAGTGAGGGAGAGTTACTTCTGCTTTTGCTGCTCTAAGAACTTAACCCCTAAATCAGGGAAGTCAGTAAAGGCACCATCAACGTCCGCTTGGTTATAAATAATGTCATATAACTGCTGACCATCTTTCGCGTACTTAGGCAGTTTATCCACACGGATAGTAAATGGATGCACCGCCATATGGTTCGCGTGAGCTTCCTTCACCATACCGTTCACTTTGATATTGGTTGGCGTAGAATCTTCGCTAATGAGCATATGATAGTCAGGGCCAATACCATCTGCGTAGGTTGCAATTTCTTTCATCGCACCCGGCTTCATCATCCAATCATAGTTATAGTTCACCCAAGTACCGTCTGGCTTCTGCTCTTGCGTCTCTTCCCAATCGGTGTAAGCGATTAATTGGATCAGTTTTAAATCCATTCCCATTTCTGGCATCAGTTTTGTTTTGATGCGTTTTAGGTCAATCGGGTCGAAAGATTGCAGATAAACGTTAGAATCTTTGTTGGTATAGCCATACTCTTTCAGGACTTCTAAGGTTTTCTTGGTGATGTCCTTGCCTTCTTGTTGATGGAACCAAGGGGCTTTAATTTCAGGGTAGATACCGATATTTTTACCCGTTGATTTGTTCAAACCTTGAATAAATTCAATCTCTTCTTGGAAGGTGTGGACACGGAAATCAGATTTACCCATAGGGAAACGGTTTGGATAGCTTTGGACTTTTTTGCCATCAACAATGTCGAAACCTTCCGTGAATTTCAGAGACTTAATTTCTGGTAGGGTAAAGTCAATGGCATAGTAGCGACCATCTTTACGTGCGCGATTTGGAAACTTATCCGCTACGTCAGTGACGCGATCCAGATAGTGGTCATGAAGAACAACCAGTTCATTATCTTTGGTCATCACTAAATCTTGTTCTAAGAAATCCGCGCCTTGTGCATACGCCATCGCTTTCGCTGGGAGGGTATGTTCAGGTAAATAACCACTTGCACCACGATGGGCAATCACCACTTTACCTGCCGTTTCGGCAGCCGCAGACACTGACATCACTAAGACCATACTTGCGACTAATGTTTTTAATTGAAAATTCATCAGTAAATCTCCTTGGTAATCATTCTTTGTAAGTAAAGAACTTGTAGGTAAACAGTTTTATAGGTAGATAAATTTATAGATAAATACTTTTGCAAATATAAAATGGTGCCGATAACAAATTTTGGGTAAAAAAATGGGCTATATCCTTTTCTTGATATAACCCATCAATCTAGCTAATCAACTCAACATAAGCGGTCGCTTATTGGTTTTTAGCGAGTTCACGTTTATGTTTACTTTCGCTCAGCATAACGATGAACAGTAAAACAACAGCCAGTGCAGAACCACCGATCATCACAGCAAAACCGCCGTTCCAACCGAAGTAGTCAACGGTATAACCGACGATAGCACTTGCGGCAACAGAACCACCAAGATAACCGAATAAACCGGTGAAGCCTGCGGCGGTACCCGCTGCTTTCTTAGGTGCAAGTTCAAGAGCGTGCAGACCAATCAGCATGACAGGACCATAGATTAAGAAGCCGATAATCAACATACATGCCATATCAACGCCTGGGTTACCCGCTGGGTTCATCCAGAAGACGATAGTTGCAATAGTCACTAAGGTCATGAAGAACACGCCTGTCGCACCACGGTTACCACGGAAGACTTTATCCGACATCCAACCGCACAGCAGTGTTCCTGGGATACCCGCATATTCATACAGGAAGTAAGCCCATGAAGATTTATCCATTGTGAAGTGTTTAACTTCGCGCAGGTAAGTTGGTGACCAGTCCAGAACACCGTAACGCAGTAAGTATACGAACACGTTAGCGATAGCAATCATCCACAGAAGTTTGTTAGGGAATACATACTTCATGAAGATAGCTTTAGCGGTTAATTCTTCTTCATCAGAGGCTTTATAGTCTGTTGGATAGTCGTTTTTGTACTCTTCAATCGGTGGCAGACCACAAGATTGCGGAGTATCACGCATTAATGCGAAGGCAATCATTGCCACTAAAATAGCCGCGAATGCTGGCATATACAGCGCAGCTTTCCAGTCGTTAAACCATGCCATACCTAACAGGAACAGTAATGGAGGCAGACCACCGCCGACGTTATGCGCACAGTTCCAAACAGAGACGATTCCGCCACGTTCTTTTTGTGACCACCAGTGAACCATGGTACGTCCGCAAGGAGGCCAACCCATACCTTGGAACCAACCACATAAGAATAACAACACGAACATGATCATGATGCTAGACGTTGCCCATGGCACGAAGCCCATGAATATCATGACAAGTGAAGCGAGGATCAAACCTGCCGGTAAGAAGTACCGAGGGTTAGCACGGTCGGAAAATGAGCCCATGATAAATTTGGAGAAACCATAGGCGATTGAAATCCCAGATAATGCGAAACCAAGGTCACCTTTAGAGAAACCTTGTTCAACAAGATAAGGCATTGCAAGGGCGAAGTTCTTTCTAACTAAGTAGTATGCTGCGTAACCGAAGAAAATCCCCAGGAAAATCTGCCAACGTAATTTACGATAGACGGGGTCTATTTTATCCGCTGGCAGCCTCTCGATATGAGCGGCGGGTTTAAACATGCGTAACATAAAGCCTCCGATGGCATGTCAGTAGTTATATGCTCTTCATTTCACATATGTTGTGAAGTTGTTGAGCGTTTATTATGGGAGAAGTAACAAAAACGAAAACAATCGAGTTTCTTTAAGCGCTTTTATTTTCTAATTGCGCTAAATCTTAATCGTTAAAAAACATTTTATCTGTAATCTAACGCACAATTATTGATTTTGTTTATCTGGCTGCATAGTTAATGCGATTTGTGAATGGAATGGAACTAAAATTGTGAATTATTTTGTGAGGATTATCACGCTTCCGCGCTTTGATGTACCTAATTTGTACTTTTGACTTTCGTTTTTGTTCCTTATCAAACATTGAGCGCTTTTTTGAGCTTATATTAACTATAGACTATAAAAATAGAAACTATACTTATCGAATAGTGAAGATTGATTAACGTGAGGAATGCGACATGAATGGCTCATCTGTGACTGAAACGGATGTCATCATTATCGGTGGTGGCGCAACAGGTGCAGGTGTCGCTCGTGACTGCGCTCGCCGTGGATTAAAAGCAGTTTTGCTAGAACGGCATGATATTGCGACAGGTGCAACAGGGCGTAACCATGGCTTGCTACACAGTGGTGCTCGTTATGCCGTGACAGATAGTGAATCGGCAAGAGAGTGTATAGAAGAAAACAAAATTCTTAAGCGTATTGCCCATCATTGTATTGAAAAAACCGATGGACTCTTTATTACCCTACCTGAAGATAGTCTCGAATATCAGCAGCAATTTATCACCGCTTGCCAATCCGCTGGCATCGATGCTCAAGCGATTGATCCCGCGGAAGCTATTCGCTTAGAGCCTTCAGTTAACCCGCGTTTAATTGGTGCGGTTCGCGTGCCTGATGGTACTGTCGACCCATTCCGTCTAACCGCTGCGAATATGCTCGATGCGCGCGAACATGGCGCTAAAGTGCTGACTTACCATGAAGTGATTGGCTTGATCCGCCAAGGGGATAAAGTCCGCGGCGTGACGGTTTATGACCATCAAGCTAAGCGCCAATATGATATTCATGCACAAATCGTGGTGAATGCTGGCGGAATTTGGGGACAGAAAATTGCCGAATACGCCGATCTGAAAATCAAAATGTTCCCAGCGAAAGGGGCATTACTTATTTTAGGTCACCGTCTTAACAATATGGTGATCAACCGCTGTCGTAAACCGGCAGATGCGGACATTCTGGTTCCGGGGGATACCATTTCTCTGATTGGTACTACGTCAACGCACATCGAATATGACCAAATCGATAATATGTATGTGACACCAGAAGAAGTGGATATTTTGATCCGCGAAGGTTCTATGTTGTCACCAGCATTAGCGACAACGCGCATTTTACGCGCGTATGCGGGTGTTCGCCCATTAGTGGCGAGTGATGATGACCCTTCTGGGCGTAACGTAAGCCGCGGTATCGTGTTACTCGACCACGCAAAACGCGATGGTTTAGATGGTTTCATTACCATTACGGGCGGTAAGTTAATGACTTATCGCTTAATGGCAGAATGGGCGACCAATAAAGTCTGTGAAAAATTGGGTGTCACAACCCCATGCACGACGGCGGAAGCACCACTGCCGGGCTCTCAACACAGTGCAGAAGAAGCGCTGCGTAATGTGGTCTCTATCCCTGCACCTATTCGCGGTTCTGCGGTTTATCGTCATGGTGATAGGGCGTCTGCGATCCTCAGCGCTAATCGTTTAGATAAAAGCTTAGTGTGTGAGTGCGAAGCGGTGACGGCGGGTGAGGTTCGTTATGCGGTGGAATCTTTAACCGTCAACAACTTGCTTGATTTACGTCGTCGTACCCGTGTGGGTATGGGGACGTGCCAAGGTGAACTTTGTGCTTGCCGCGCGGCGGGATTACTCAATCGTTTTAACGTTACTACACCACATGAAACCGAGCAGCAGCTGGGGCACTTCTTAAATGAGCGTTGGAAAGGGGTGAGACCAATTGCTTGGGGGGATGCTTTGCGTGAAAGCGAGTTTACCAGTTGGGTGTATCACGGATTATGTGGCATGAATGAAAGTACATTGAGCCAGCCTGCTCAGAAGGAGGCAGAGAATGAAATATGATGCAGTAGTGATGGGCGGAGGCCTTGCCGGTCTTATCTGTGGAATTCGTCTGACTCAATCAGGACTTTCTTGTGCCATCGTGAGTGCAGGGCAGAACGCACTGCATTTCTCGTCGGGTTCATTGGATTTATTAACGCATCTTCCTGATGGTACTCAAGTCGAGCAACCGCTGTCCATGTTGGAAGCGCTAGAACAACAAGCACCGAGTCATCCGTACAGTTTAATTGGGGCAGAAAAAGTCGCTGAGCTGGCTCAATTGGCACAGACTACACTACAGCAAGCAGGGCTACATCTAAAAGGTTCTTGCGAAGAAAACCATTACCGTATTACACCGTTAGGCCATAAGCGAATGACATGGCTCAGTCCTGAATCGGTGCCAACAACTGCACTTCATCAACCGATGGAATTAGGCAAAATTGCGGTTGTGGGCATTGAAGGTTTCCTCGATTTTCAACCGCAAATGGTGGCGGATGAGTTGGATCGCCAAGGATTAGAAGCTGAGGCGTGCTATGTTCACTTGCCACTGCTTGATCGTTTAAGAGAAAACCCAAGCGAGTTCCGAGCGATTAACGTAGCGCGCTGGTTAGATAGACCTGAAAATATGGCGCAAATCGTGGAAGAAATTGCACCATTAGTCGCCAACGCGGATGCGGTGTTTATGCCTGCGTGTATTGGTCTTGACAGTGAAGAGCCAATGTTAGAGTTGCAGAAACGTTTAGGTAAGCCGCTATTTTTACTGCCAACATTACCGCCATCTTTATTAGGTATTCGCCTTCATGAAATGCTATTACGCCAGTTCCGCCGTCAAGGTGGGATCATGATGCCGGGTGATAAAGTCACTTCCGTCAATTTCGTGGGATCACGCATTGAATCAGTGCAAACCCGCAATCACGGCAATATTTCATTGAAAGCTAAACATTTTGTGTTGGCGACGGGAAGTTTCTTTAATAACGGTTTGGTGGCGAAATTTGACCAAGTGTATGAACCCTTGATGCATTTGGATTTAGGCGAAATCGGCGACCGCGCCAAATGGACAAATAAAGAGTTCTTCGCATCTCAGCCATACATGGCATTTGGTGTACAAACCGACGGAAATTTACGCGGTAAAAAACACGGTGAAACCATCGAAAACCTGTATGTTGCGGGTGCAGTATTAAGCGGGTTTGATCCGCTGACTCAAGGTTGTGGCGCAGGGGTTTCACTGGTCAGTGGCTTATATGCCGCGAATGAAATCGTGAATGAATTTGCTAAAGATAAAGCCATGCAGGCGGAGGTGGCGCAATGAGTATTCAAGATGCAAGCTTTGAAAGCTGTATAAAGTGCACCGTTTGTACCACCTATTGCCCAGTGGCAAAAGCGAACCCTCTGTATCCGGGACCAAAACAAGCGGGTCCTGATGGTGAGCGTTTACGCTTAAAAGATCCGATGATGTACGATGATGCATTGAAATTCTGTACCAACTGTAAGCGTTGTGAAGTAGCCTGCCCGTCTGATGTGAAGATAGGCGACATTATCGCGCGCGCTCGTAATACCTATAGCCAGCAGAAACCGAAACTGCGTGATGCGATTTTAAGCCATACAGACATCATGGGCTCTTTATCGACCCCATTTGCCCCTGTAGTCAACACCATTACAGGCTTAAAACCCGTTCGCCAAATTCTGGATAAAGCCCTTAAAATTGACCATCGCCGTGAGCTACCGAAATACTCATTCGGGACTTTCCGTCGTTGGTACGGTAAACAAGCCGCAGAGCAGGCGAAATTTGAGGAACAGGTGGCATTCTTCCACGGCTGTTACGTGAACTATAACCATCCACAATTGGGTAAAGATTTAATCAAAGTTTTCAACGGGATGAATATCGGTGTTCAGCTGTTAAAACGTGAAAAATGTTGTGGTGTGGCACTGATCGCAAACGGATTTATGAAGCAAGCGAAACGCCAAGCGAATGTGAATTTGGAATCACTCCAAGAGACGATTCTGGAGAAACATATTCCCGTCGTGGCGACCTCATCGACCTGCACATTTACCATTCGTGATGAATATACCCATGTGCTGGATGTCGATACCTCTGAGATGCGCGATAACATTGAGCTAGCGACCCGCTATATTTATCGTCTGCTGGAAGAAGGGCGTGAACTGAAACTGAAACACACACCATTAAAAGTGGCTTATCACACACCATGCCATATGGAAAAAATGGGTTGGACGTCCTACACCCTTGAGCTGATTAAGCGTGTACCGGGTGTTGAGCTGATTGTTTTAGATTCACAATGTTGTGGTATTGCAGGAACTTACGGGTTCAAAAAAGAGAACTACGAAGTTTCCCAAGGTATTGGGGCTGGGCTGTTCCGTCAAATTGAAGAGAGCGGTGCGGATATGGTGATCACTGACTGTGAAACCTGTAAATGGCAAATTGAAATGTCCACCAGTAAGAAATGTGAACACCCAATTTCACTACTGGCTCGCGCGCTCGAATAATCAATTGTTGTGTTGAGTAATGTGAAAAGTAGTTAGGTATTAATCAAGTTAACCCCTTGGGAGATAAGTGATGGCTTATCTCCCTTTTTTATCTCAGTGCTGCGGGGATAATTGTTTCTTACTGGCGGTAGCGAAGAAAGTCTTCAAAATAAAGTTCAGTAATAAACCATAAGCTGGCAAGAAGAACAGCATACAAATTAATAACTTGAAGACGTAATCAACGAGAGCGATTTCCATCCAGTTTGCTGCCATAAACGGGTCGCTGCTTTGATAAAACGCGATAAAGAAGAACGCGATAGTATCAATCAAGTTACCAAAAAACATGGCGCAGGCGGGTGCTACAAACCAGCGTTTGTTTTGGCGCAGGCGGTTAAATACGCTGACATCCAAGATTTGGCCGAGGACATATGCCATAAAACTTGCTGCCGCGATACGCGCAACAAACAGGTTAAATGTCATGATAGCCGCGAAACCTTGCCATTCTCCTTGGAAAAACAGAGCAGAAATCACATACGAAATTAATAATGCTGGTAACATGACCGCAGTGATAATTCGACGAGCTAATGGCGCACCATAGATGCGAACCGTTAAGTCCGTAGCAAGGAATATAAAGGGAAAGGTAAACGCACCCCAAGTGGTATGAAACCCAAAAATATTAATGGGTAACTGAACCAAGTAGTTGCTGGATGTAATAATTAAAATATGAAATAACGATAGCCAAATTAACGCAGTGGCTTTTTGCTGCGGAGTAAACGTAAACATATTGTACCTTTTTAGTGGCAATGGGGTGAGGGAACCCATGAATAACATCCCTAAATTGGGAAGAGCGCATCATACTCTCGTTGCGCAACAAAATCAAAACTGTTCATCCACTGCGCGTGGCTTTACAATAAGCGCATTGATGACCAAGAGAATGTGGTGTTATGTCTGACTTATTTTCTAATCCAACGAAAACCCTTGATACGCTAGGGCTACGCTGCCCTGAACCTGTGATGCTGGTGCGTAAAACCGTACGCAATATGGCGGACGGAGATACGCTGTTAATCATTGCAGATGACCCCGCAACCACCCGCGATATTCCTGGTTTTTGCCGTTTTATGGAACACGAACTGCTGGCGGTTGAAGCGGAGAATGCACCGTATCGTTATTTATTGCGCAAAAAAGCCAGCGGCCTGTAATACCTAGTCAGCGGCATTGATGATAGATAGCCTTTTTGCTTCGCAGGAGGCTATTGTTGATGGGCGATCCATAAGTGCTTGAATTTCACTGATTGATAATTCAGTGATTTTACTGATAGTTTCTATGTTTAAGCCAAGTTGTAGTGCATTTAAGGTTATCTCTTGTTGGCAGATGGCTTTACCTACTTTGAGCGCTGTTTGTAGTCCCACTGTGAATTCTTCCTCAAATCCTTCTACAAATCCTTGTGCAAATCCTTTCTTATATCCTTCATATCTTAAACGTGTGGCAATATTCATAACTATTTATCCCCGATGCTTACATAATTTGTTGTTTAATTAAGGGCTTGAATTTCACTGTCTGATAACCCAGTGAGTTTGCGGATAACGTCAATGCTTAAACCAAGTTGTAAGCTCTTTAATACAACCTGTTGTAAGGTTTCTTCTTTTCCTTTTTCTTTTCCTTCGTTTTTTAACCGCTGTGCAATATTCATAATAGTTTCTCGATGGTTTTCGGCTTGGTCGATTAATGTTTCGACAATGTATGTGTAGTAGGGTGAATCCATGATGATAAATAAGTAATTCAAGATAGTGATCACATCATCTTTGTCATTATAGTGGCTGTTTAATATTTGAACGAAGTGCTCAGTGACTCTCTGGTGGTCATTTCGTAGTTTTTTATGTTTCATTGCGAGTTCCATCACAGCGATTTTGCGGTGACTAACTATTTCGGTATCCTCAACTACGGTGATGCCCACCAACGGGAAAGGGCTGCTATACAGATCATGAGCTATTTCAGCGTGGGGCAAGCATTGTGTCCATGTACCTTCATAAGGATAGGGGGATGTTTCCCCATGATAAAACAGAATGGGGACAACGAGCGGTAAGGTTTTATGCCCTTGCTGTAGATGTTGATTCATTGCCATAAACGCGTAGTGCATTAAACGCCAGCCCATCAACTTGTCAGGTGTCGACTGATGTTCGACTAACAGATAGATATAACTACCCCTCGTTTTTGTTTGAACAGAATAGAGAACATCGGAAAACTGGGTTCTCAATTTGCTATCAATAAAAGCTGAATTAATGAGGGTAAGCGTATCGAAATCGCACAAGCGTTCAATGTGTTCAGGTAAATGAAGCTCAAAGAAATCTCGGGCATTACTCTGCTTTGTCATAAAGCCTTTAAAGGCGGCATCATGGGGTATTGAACTTGCATTATTAGTCATATCCACGCTCAGCAAATGTTGTTAATGACCGAGATATTACCCAATATTTCTGTGTGCGGGAGAAAAGTTAGTCTTAAATTCAGTTGGTGAATGGTTTGTGTAACTCTTTGCTATAACTGATTATTTTAGATTTCTTTCGCATAAAAAAACGCCGTAATGATGACCATTACGGCGTTGAGATATCAAACTAAAGAAAGGCTATTTTTTGATTTCGGGCAACTTAACGCGCAGTAAGCGAACCGCGTTGGCTGTGACTAATGCCGTGGCGCCAGAATCCGCTAACACAGCAACCCATAACCCAGTGATACCTAACAAGCTCGTTACCAAGAAAACGGCTTTTAAGCCTAAGGCGATAGTGATGTTCTCGCGGATGATCTTCCGTGTGGCTCTGGATAATGCGACGATTTCAGGTAATCCAGTCAAACGGTTATGGGTTAAAGCGGCATCCGCAGTTTCTAAAGCAACGTCAGTACCGCCACCCATTGCAACACCAATGCTTGACGCTTTCATGGCTGGAGCATCGTTGATACCGTCACCTACCATCATGGTGTTGTGATCGCGATTAAGCTCCATCACCGCGGTGACTTTATCTTCTGGTAATAATCCTGCACGGAACTCCATGCCTAGCTGATTTGCGATGGCGCTGGCGGCACGTGGGTTATCACCTGTTAGCATCACGGCATTAACATTCAGTGATTTCAACATAGCCATTGCATCAGCAGCATCGCCACGTAAGGTATCCTGCAGGGCGGTTAAGCCGATAACTTGGTCATCTTCTAACGTGACGACAACCGTTTTACCTTGCGCCTCTAACGCTTCTACTTTCGCTTGCCATTGGCTGCTTAATGGAGGCTCAACCCTTGATGGTGCGCTGACTAACACTTGTTTACCATTAAAAGAGCCTTCAACCCCTTTACCTGCTAGTGCTTTACGCTCTAACGCTTCTTCAACAGTGATAGATAACTCTTCAGCTTTGTTGACGATAGCTTTAGCCAGTGGGTGATGAGAGCCGACTTCAACTGATGCAGTGATACGAATTAACTCGCTTTCACTCAGACCTTCAACGGGAACGATATCGGTGACGTGTGGTTTGCCTTCCGTTAGTGTGCCCGTTTTATCTAGTGCAATTGTAGTGACAGTTCCCAATTGTTCTAATGCAGCACCACCTTTAATTAAAGCTCCACGGCGAGTGGCGGTTGCCAGTGCTGAGGTGATTGCTGCAGGGGTTGAGATAACCAATGCGCAAGGGCAACCAATTAACAACAGAGTCAAACCACGGTAAATCCAAGTATCCCATGCTGCACCGAAGAACATTGGCGGGATCACTATCACTAAGGCCGAAATCAGCATGATAATTGGAGTATAGATGCGGCTGAAGCGGTCAATAAATCGCTCAATTGGCGCACGACGCTCTTCTGCTTCTTCAATCAGTTGCAAGATGCGGTCGATAGCATTTTGACCTTGCTCTGATACCACTTCCATTTGTACGGCTTTATCGACAGACAAACAGCCCGCAGCCACTTTTTCCCCAGCACTGCGTTCTACAGGGACGGATTCACCCGTTAATGCGCTTTCATCAAAACTCGCAAATCCTGCAACCAGCACCGCATCGGTTGGTAATCGACCACCTGGTGCAATTTCAATGATGTCCCCTGGGCGTAACTGTGCCACAGGAACTGACGTTTTTTGTCCATCCTTGATAAGCACGGCATCTTCAGGGACTAAAGCCATGAGTGCGCTAACACCTCGGCGAGCGCGTCCCGCAGAGTAGGACTCAAGCATTTCACCCAGCATAAACAGCAAGATAACCATGGCGGCTTCTTCAGTTGCTTGGATGAAAATCGCCCCTACAGCGGCAACGGTCATCAAGGTTTCAATTGCAAATGGTGTACCAGTACGAATCAAACGTAACGATTTACGCGCGATAGGGTATAACCCAAATAACGTGGTTAGGATAAACGCCACGTTACCTAGCTGTGGATTAACAAACTCAAGTCCCCAGCTGATTGCCATCAGGATAGCTAAAATGATGACGGGCTTCGCTTCACTCAATAAGCTGGGTGGCGGTGCTGATGTTGCACTCGCGCTACCCACATCATGTAGTTCGTAACCTGCGGCTTCGACAGTTGAACGAACGACGGCAGTAACGTCTTTGTCAGCGTCCACGACGAGTTTTTCAGTGGCAAAGAGGACTTTGGCTTGAGCGACTTCGCGAATTTGGGAAATCGCGTTTTCGATTTTAGCCGCGCAGCTTGGGCAGTCCATCCCGCGTACAATCCAGCTAAAACGCTGTTTAGCGGTTTGGGTAGGCTCTACATCATCATTTGCAGCGGATGTTGAGCTGCAGCAGCTACCATGTTGATGGGATTTTTCATCGTCATCATCATGAGCATGATTTTTGTCATCGCCATGATGATGTTCATGGGATGATGCGTCATGGCTCACAGCTTTGCTATTCTCTACAGCTGCGGATGAGCAAGTGTTTCCTGAGCAGCAAGACGTGCTGTGTGCATGGGTATCTTTATGAGAGTGTGAGTGCATAAGCGCCCCCTTTTTCTTGATGCGTTTTTAACCATGTTCTCTAATTAAGGTTAAGTCTACACTTTGGAGTAGACTCTAGAGTCAAATGAAAAAGGGGAAGCCAATTGATAAAATTCTCAAATAGCACGTTTTATCAATTGGCGGGGAATTACAAGTAAATGGCGCGAACAATAAAGAACTGACCGAGGAAGTAGAATGCTGCCACGACGGCTTTAGAGGCTTTGAATGGGAAGCGGAAATGAGCAATTAACCAGATACAGTGAGATAAAAACAGCATAGAAGCGCCCACCATAATCGAGAAATTAAATTCTCGACCTAAGCCAAAGTATTGGTCTCCAGCTACCCACATCATAATCATGCTCATAATAATAGAGGCGAAAACTACAGGCTGTTGGCTTTCCAGTTTTCCCCAAATCAGCACCAAGGTGACGGCTGCGATAGCAATAGGGACGATAAGCCAAGGCAGATACAGACCAAAGTTGAATTGCATTCCAAAGCTAATGGTGTAGACCAAATAGCTTAAGAACATCAGCCCTAAAGAAGTAAGCAAGTGCTCACTAGAAAACATTCTCGAAAGGTCGGCAACTAAGGAAAGCACCAAACCGCCTAAAATTAGGTAAGTTTGCGCATTTAAGTCGTCAGAACTCCATCCCCAGAATAGTAGAAGAAGTAAAGTGATAGGGCGGAATAACCAACGTTGCCACTCAGGGCCACGATAGGCTGCATCAACGTACAGCCAGCCAGAAAATAAAACAGCGAGGAATGGCCAACTAATCATACACATATCCTTAAGAGTTTCTGGAAAAGAGAAATCACTAAGAGCGATTAAATATAAATGAACTATACCGCGTCTCGCATAAATTGTATGGCGTTTATCTGCAATTTGAGCGATAGAGGGTATATACTTATGATAATTCTAAGCTAAATATATAAATTATGAATAAGCCAATTCTCTTAATTATTGTTCTCGCGATTATCGCCGTGTTAGCCACTAAGCGTTTTTTTGACCAAAAGAAACAGAATGAAATTAACGATAATTCATTGCCTGTCAGTCAGTTAGTGTTCGTGAAAGAGAAAAAAGATTACCCTTATCCAAATATGCGTTCTCGGGAGCGCGATGTGGTATCCCCTGAAACTTTTCGCTATGAACTTTATTTTCAGACTCAAGCTTCAGGAGAAACGATTAAGGTGATCGTCAGCGAAGAGCAGTACCAAGGTGTTGAATTGGGTGCTAAAGGTAAGCTAACCCTACAAGGTACGCGATTTATTCGCTTCGAACCCTCTGAATAAACGGTTATTTCTTTTTAGCGGCTTCAATAGCCGCTTTTGTTTTCTTATGCATCGCGAGCATTTCAAATACGCCAAAAAAGAAAATTTTTGTTTGTTGGAGCCCTGTTAGCTTTTGATCTTTCGGTAAGCTAGCTTTTAGGAAGATAGTTTGTAATGCATGCATGAAAATCATAAACACCATTGCGACATCCATAAAATATTTCAATGGCTTAGGGAATGGATGCACAATATTAAAGATCATAAAGCCCCAAACACAAATCATAAGCAGACGTCCGATATTAATCAGCATCTTTTTCTCCCTGCATACTTGATGAATGAACAGATTGACGAATAAACAGACGATACGCAACTTGGCCAGCGACCTTTTCACGGTGTAGCTGCCAGTTTGCGGGAATGTCAGTAAGTGGTAACTCCGCTTCTGACTCTACATAAATCCAGCTTTCATCAGCTAACCACTGATTTTTTTCTAGGAGCGTGATGGTTTCTCCAAGTAGCCCTTTACGAAAAGGAGGGTCGATAAATACCACATCACAAGGCGTTCCTATTTGGCTGAGAACGCTGAGACTGCTGTTATTAATAACGCTCGCATTATCAGCTTCTAAGCGAACTTTGTTCTCACTAAGAAGCTTGGCATTTTGTTTATCAAGTTCAATAAACGTGACGTGCTCGGCAAAGCGAGATAAGGCTTCAAAACCTAAAGCACCGCTACCTGCGAAGCAATCAAGACAGCGAGCATCACGGATCACTGGCATTAGCCAATTAAAGAGCGTTTCTTTGATGCGATCTGTGGTGGGACGTAAGCCCTCACTATCGCGTACAGGTAGTTTTCGCCCACGCCACTTACCACCAATGATACGAATTTGCCCCAAGGAGGCTGTTTGTGGTTTTTTTGCCATAATATGTATAGTTGCTTAGTTCATTGAGGAATGTATAAATTATTGGGGACTATTGTAGCGCTTCGGTTTCACGGTTTTAACAGAAAAATAAGAATAAATTGTCAGGATTTTTCTTTCAGATATGTGTTGCTGCGCGATGAAATGATAGACTGCATGTAATTTTATTGCGATTTAATTTTTAAACGCCATGTTTTTACCGCGAGGAGTGTAGTGGCTGATGGCTAAAGATAAGAAAAAAGGCTTTTTCTCATGGTTGGGATTTGGTCGTAAGAATGAAGAAGAAACCCAGCAACCTGATGTCGAACTGAAAAATGATGTTGTTCATGATACTGAGCAACAGGATGCCGCCACAGTAGAAGTTGAGCGCCAACATCAGGCAGAGCTTGATGCAATTAAAGCGGCGGAAGATGAAGCAGAGCGCCAATATCAAGCTGAACAAGATGCGATTACGGCTGCTGCTGAAGAAGCTGAACGCCAGCATAAAGCGCAATTAGAGGCGATGCGCATTGCGGCAGAAAATGCAGAGCAAGAGCGTCAAGCGGCAGAAGAAAAGCGTATAGCAGAAGAAAAAGCGGCTAGAGAAGCGTTAGAAGCCCAGGCTTTACGCCAAGCTGAAGAAGCCGCGGAACGCCAACGTCAAATCGAGCAGGCTGCGATTAAAGCTGCCGAAGAAGAAGTTGAACGTCAGCATCAAGCTGAGTTAGCCGTTATCAAAGCCGCAGAAGAAAAAGCGGAACGTGAATACCAAGCAGCGGAGGCCGCTCGTTTAGCGCAAGAGCAAGCTGATCGCGAACGACAAGAGGCGGAAATCACCCGTCTGGCGGAAGAAGAGGCAGAGCGCCAACGTCAAGCTGAACTCGCTGCTATCAAAGAAGCGGAAGAGAAAGCGGAACGTGAACGCCAAGAGGCGGAAGCGGCTCGTTTAGCGGAAGAAGAAGCTGAGCGTCAGCGTCAAGCTGAACTCGCTGCTATCAAAGAAGCGGAAGAGAAAGCGGAACGTGAACGCCAAGAAGCCGAAGCGGCTCGTTTGGCGGAAGAAGAAGCTGAGCGTCAACGTCAAGCCGAACTTGCTGCTATCAAAGAAGCGGAAGAAGAAGCTGCTCGTATAGCAGAAGAAGAGGCCGAGGCGGCACGTTTAGCAGAGGAAGAAGCAGCTAAAGCTCAGCCAGTTGAGCAAGAGAAACCGAAAAAAGAAGGCTTTTTCAGCCGTCTAAAGAAAGGCTTATTAAAAACACGTCAAAATCTAGGTTCGGGTTTCCTTGGTCTATTCAAGGGCAAAAAAATCGATGACGATCTTTTTGAAGAGCTAGAAGAGCAGTTATTAATTGCGGATGTCGGTGTTGAAACTACCCGTAAAATCATTGATAACTTGACTCAGCACGCTTCCCGTAAAGAGTTAAAAGATGCCGAAGCGTTGTACGGTAAGCTGCGTGAAGAAATGTCTGATATTTTAGCCACGGTAGACAAACCATTAGAGATCGAAGGTAAAAAACCTTATGTTATTCTGATGGTTGGTGTTAACGGTGTGGGTAAAACAACAACAATTGGTAAATTAGCACGTCAGTATCAATCAGAAGGTAAGTCCGTCATGTTGGCAGCGGGTGATACATTCCGTGCCGCGGCGGTTGAACAACTGCAAGTGTGGGGCGATCGTAACAATATTTCAGTTGTTGCTCAGCATACTGGTGCTGATCCTGCTTCCGTGATTTTTGATGCGATTCAATCCGCTCAAGCAAAAGGTGTCGATGTGTTGATCGCCGATACTGCAGGGCGCTTACAAAATAAAGCGCACTTAATGGAAGAATTGAAAAAAATCGTCCGCGTGATGAAAAAGCTTGATGAGTCAGCCCCTCATGAAATTATGCTGACCCTCGATGCGAGCACGGGACAAAATGCGGTTAGTCAGGCTAAAATTTTCAATGACGCCGTAGGTTTAACCGGTATTACACTGACAAAACTCGATGGTACAGCAAAAGGTGGCGTAATCTTCTCAATCGCTGATCAATTCGGTATTCCAATCCGTTATATCGGGATTGGTGAAGGTATTGAAGATTTACGCCCATTTAAAGCCGATGATTTTATCGAGGCTCTATTTGCCCGAGAGGAATAATTTTCGATGATCCGCTTTGAACATGTGAGTAAAGCTTATCGCGGTGGCCGCCAAGCGCTCCAAGGGGTAGATTTCCATCTACGCCCTGGGGAAATGGCATTTTTAACGGGTCACTCAGGCGCAGGTAAAAGTACATTACTTAAACTGATTTGTGGTATTGAGCGCCCAAGCGCGGGTCATATCCTGTTTAATGGTCATGATATCAGCCGACTAAAAGACAGAGAGATCCCTTTTCTGCGCAGACAGATCGGCATGATTTTCCAAGATCACCATCTGTTATTTGACCGCACAGTTTATGACAACGTGGCGATGCCGCTGATTATTTCTGGTGCAAGTAGCGAAGATATTCGCCGACGTGTGAGCGCTGCATTGGATAAAGTCGGTTTGTTGGATAAAGCGAGAAATTTCCCAATCCAACTGTCTGGTGGTGAACAGCAGCGTGTGGGAATTGCGCGTGCAGTGGTGAATAAGCCAACGATGCTTCTCGCGGATGAACCGACAGGTAACCTTGATAACGAGTTATCTGAAGGCATTATGCGTTTATTTGAAGAGTTTAACCGCGTGGGTGTGACCGTATTAATGGCAACCCACGATATTGCGTTGATTGAACGCCGTAATTTGCGTGTATTGACCTTAAGCGAAGGTCGGATGCTTGGAGGTCAACATGGCTAAGAATGTCCGCAAAGCGAAGCCAGAACGTGCCATGCAATCAAAAAGCAAAGCACTCAAAGGCGGCTGGCGTGAGCAGTGGCGCTACTCTTGGTTAAATGCGCTGGCTGACATGCTACGTCAACCGCTGGCAACTTTTTTAACCGTGATGGTCATTGCCATTTCATTAGCGTTACCAAGCCTGTGTTATATCGTTTGGAAGAACGTTTCCCAAGCAGCTGAACAGTGGTACCCGACGCCTCAGTTGACGGTCTATCTGGATAAGTCTCTCGATGAGCAAGGTGGACAAAATGTGGTGACCCAGCTTGAAGCCCTTGATGGCGTTGCTCATGTGAATTACTTATCTCGCGACCAAGCGATATCTGAATTCCGTAGCTGGTCTGGCTTTAGCACCGCATTAGATATGCTAGAAGAGAATCCACTGCCAGCGGTGGCAATTATCACCCCGAAACTGGATTTTGAAGGTTCGAATGCTCTAGCAACACTGCGCGACCGTGTCAGCCAAGTTAACGGTATTGAAGAAGTTCGAATGGATGATAGCTGGTTCTCACGCCTAGCGGCATTAACACGGTTGGTAGGGCAAGTTGCATCAGTGATTGGCATTTTGATGATTGTTTCATTGTTCTTAGTGATTGGTAATAGTGTGCGGTTAAATATCTTTGCCCGTCGCGATACCATCAATGTGATGAAGCTGATTGGTGCTACTGATGGCTTTATCATGCGGCCATTCTTGAATGGCGGGGTTGTGTTAGGCGCATTGGGTGCGGTGATCGCCCTCATTATGACATTCTTACTTGTGTGGCAGTTGTCTGATTTAGTGGCGCAAGTAGCAAGTGTATTTGGTACGCAATTCCACATTGAAGGGCTGTTGTGGGAAGAGGCTCTGTTGATTATTCTAATGTCTGCAATTGTGGGCTGGGTAGCAGCATGGCTGGCAACATTACAACACTTACGCCATTTCAGACCTGAATAATTTAATTGTTCCCATCGGTGCTAACTTATTGGTCCCGATGGGAAAAATAAATTTCTACGAACTTCTTTTCTAATTATGTGTCAGATATTGACCTGCGGTTAACTATTCTTGTATATAATTTATTTAACGCGGCTAAGCTGATAGACTACGGTTTGTCTGTATCGAATCTCTCCCATTTCAGTACAATTCATAGAGGATCTTAATGACCAAAGACATGCAATCATTAGCGCTTGTTCCACAAGGAAGTATTGAAGCTTACATGCGAGCTGCCAATGCTTACCCGATGCTGACCGCAGAGGAAGAAAAGGAACTGGCAGAAAGGCTGCATTACGATGGTGACCTCGAAGCTGCTAAGCAACTGATTCTATCCCATTTGCGCTTTGTTATTCACATCGCGCGTAGCTATGCAGGCTATGGTTTACCACAAGCTGACTTAATTCAGGAAGGCAATATCGGTCTGATGAAGGCTGTGCGTCGCTTTAATCCTGAAGTGGGTGTGCGTCTGGTGTCTTTCGCAGTGCATTGGATCAAAGCGGAAATTCATGAATACGTTTTACGTAACTGGCGTATTGTTAAAGTCGCAACAACAAAATCCCAGCGTAAATTATTCTTTAATTTGAGAAAGAATAAAAAACGCCTTGGTTGGTTTAACCAAGAAGAAGTGGATATGGTTGCGCAAGAGCTAGGCGTGAGCACCAAAGATGTGCTGGAAATGGAATCCCGAATGGCGGCGCAAGACATGGCATTTGATATGTCTGACGACGACGATAGCGGTGATTTCGGTGGTCCCGTTGCCCCCGTGCTTTTTCTCCAAGATAAGTCTTCTGATTTTGCCAATACCATTGAAGATGATAACTGGGAAAGTCATGCAACTGACCGTTTAGCTGATGCGTTAGCCTCATTAGATGAGCGCAGCCAAGATATCATTCGCGCTCGTTGGTTGGATGATGACAACAAAACCACGCTGCAAGAGCTTGCCGACAAATACGGCGTTTCTGCCGAGCGTGTTCGTCAGCTTGAAAAGAATGCCATGAAAAAGCTGCGTCTTGCTATGGAAGATGAAGACGACGAGATGTAATCTCTCGTGTTCATCAACGTTATCTGCATTTATTTCCTCTGATTGGAAAATAGATGCAGATAACTTATTCCTCTAGTAATTAACGGGAATAGAGCTCTAAAGGTAGCTCATCCGGATCTGCGAAGAAGGTAAAACGCTTCTGAGTATACGGATCGATTCTTACCCCCTCACACACCACCTGATTTTGTGCCAAATAGGCAATCCATTCCTCGATATTATCCACTTCAAACGCTAAATGACGTAATCCAGTCGCTTCAGGGTAACTGAGTCTTTTGGGCGGATTGGCGAAACTAAACAGCTCAATCTGATAATGCTCTCCAAAAGCTAAATCTGCTTTCCATGAGTCATTCTCTGGACGGTAATATTCTGAGAGAAGCTGCAATCCAAGGATCTGACAGTAAAAATGCTTACTCTTAGCAAAATCGGAGCAAATAATAGCAACGTGATGAATTTTATTAAGTTTCATACTAATGGCTCAATATTTAGCTGCCAATGATGAGTTTCTTCGGCGGGTTGAAAACCACAAGCAACAAGAAATTTCTCCAAAGCGATTTTGTTTTGCGGTTCCACGCCCTGCAAGTCAAAGATCCAATGGCGGATTTCAGGTTGTTGACGGAAAATTTCCTGTAAAAGATATAACCCAACGCCGCGACGGCGAGTGATTTCACGGACATTAAAATCACAGATCGTACCTTGTTGTTGATAAATAACCACTTTAGCCGCTGCTAATAATCGCTCATTAAAACGCGCTCCATAAAAACGTACACCAGACTCAAGATTTTGTTCGAGTTGAGTTCGACTCTGGTCTAGCCAGATTTTCGATAAGTCGATGTATTGTTGCTCAGTAGGATTGACCAGAGGGATGATGGTAAGTCTCATGTTGTTTTGATCCATTTCATGGTGCATGTTGCACGCTATTCTAACAGCAGAGTGATCTGTAACCGATTTTTTAATTTCAAAGAGAAAAATTTGGTATTGATGAATTTTCCGAGTTTCCCTCGGATTAAGCCAAATTTAACCGGAATATAACACTAGCATTTACAAAAAATACACGTTTTATCATTAGCTTTTTATTCTGCAATTGATGTAAATAGCTGCCTCATTCATTTGCTATTTAGCATAATTCTCTTGTTTAATGGTCTGAAATATATAGCCTTATTGGCTATGTTTTGAAATATCAGGCATTGAACCTGTCACCTATAATAATTGATTATAAATCAATCACAAACACTCACAATCATACACAATATTGATGGCGGGGACGCACGAATGAAGAATATTAATAAAGCATTATTAGCGGGTTGTATCGCAATGGCATTAAGCCCAGCAGGATGGGCGAAAGAGATTAAAATTGCAGTCGTCGGCGCTATGTCAGGTCCCGTTGCTCAGTATGGAGATATGGAATTTACGGGAGCTCGCCAAGCTATTGCGGATATTAATGCGAAGGGTGGAATTAACGGCGATACATTGGTTGCCGTTGAATACGACGATGCTTGCGATCCAAAACAAGCGGTTGCGGTCGCCAACAAAGTAATTAACGATGGCATTAAACATGTTATTGGTCACCTATGCTCCTCCTCCACTCAGCCCGCTTCAGATATTTATGAAGACGAAGGCGTTCTGATGATTACCCCTGCAGCGACCAATGCGGATTTAACCACACGTGGCTACCAGTTGATCATGCGTACAACAGGTTTGGATTCTGACCAAGGTCCAACCGCAGCGAAATACATTATCGAAAAAATCAAACCTAAGCGTATTGCAGTGGTACATGATAAACAGCAATACGGTGAAGGTTTGGCTCGCTCAGTACGTGAAAGCTTGAACAAAGCGGGCGTGAAAGAAGTGATGTTTGAAGGGGTCACTGCGGGTGATAAAGATTTCTCTGCACTGGTCGCTAAGCTGAAAAAAGAGAACGTCGATTTTGTCTATTTCGGCGGCTACTATCCAGAAATGGGGCAAATTTTACGCCAAGCGAAACAATCGGGTTTGAACATTCGCTTTATGGGACCTGAAGGTGTGGGTAACTCCTCCCTGTCGAATATTGCAGGCGACGCCTCTGAAGGCATGCTGGTGACATTACCGAAACGTTATGACCAACTTCCAGCTAACCAATCCATCGTCGATGCGATTAAAAAGAAAAAAGAAGATCCAACAGGTCCATTTGTATGGACAACTTATGCCGCAATCCAAGGCTTAACCACGGCGATGCAGCGTACAGGCAGCACGGAACCTGATGTGCTGGCGAAAGATCTGAAAGCTAATCCAGTGGATACCGTCATGGGGCAATTAAGCTGGAAGCCAAATGGTGACCTGAAAGGTTTCGAATTCGGTGTGTTTGAATGGCACAAAGACGGAACCTCTACTGCACAAGAGTAACTCTCATCTGTATTGAGAAATGATATTCAGTGATGAGCTGGGAGCTTGGTAACGGGCTTCCAGCTTCTGCTCTCCATAGAGGGACAGTAGTTTGAAAGGATAATCTTATGTCAGACCAAATTCTGTATTTTATTCAGCAATTCCTCAATGGCCTAACGTTAGGAAGCACTTACGCGCTGATCGCTATCGGCTATACCATGGTGTACGGCATCATCGGGATGATCAACTTCGCCCACGGTGAAGTGTACATGATTGGTAGCTACGTTTCGTTCATTGTCATTGCGGGCTTAATGATGCTCGGTATCGATGTGGGGTGGATCCTCATTGCAGCGGCATTTGTGGCGGCAATTGTGGTATCAAGCTCCTATGGTTGGAGTATCGAGCGGGTTGCTTACCGTCCCGTTCGTCACTCTAAGCGCCTGATTGCGCTGATCTCAGCTATCGGGATGTCCATCTTCTTACAAAACTACGTCAGTTTATCTCAAGGATCCCGCGATCTCGCGTTGCCAAGCCTGATTACTGGGCAGTGGGTATTAGGTGAAAGTGATGGCTTCTCTGCCATTGTCACCAAAATGCAGCTGACTATCTGGATTGTGACCTTCCTTGCGATGCTGGCATTAACGCTGTTTATCCGCTATTCCCGTATGGGACGCGCTTGCCGTGCGTGTGCGGAAGATTTAAAAATGGCAAGTCTGCTGGGTATCAACACTGACCGCGTGATCTCTTTGACATTCGTGATCGGCGCAACGATGGCGGCGGTTGCAGGTGTATTACTAGGGCAATTCTACGGCGTAATTAACCCGTATATTGGCTTTATGGCGGGAATGAAAGCTTTCACCGCAGCCGTATTAGGTGGAATCGGCAGTATTCCTGGCGCGATGCTGGGCGGCTTGATCCTTGGTGTAGCGGAAGCCATGACCTCGGCGTATTTAAGTACGGAATATAAAGATGTCGTCTCATTTGGTTTATTGATTGGTGTTCTGTTGATCATGCCAACTGGCATTCTGGGTCGCCCGGAGGTCGAAAAAGTATGAGAAAAGAAAATTGGATCAGTGCCATTATTGCCTCCGTCACCTTCTTTATTTTAGCCGTATTTATGATGGGGCTAAAATTAGGACTCGATGGGACTAAGCTGATAGTGGAATCAGGGGGAGACGTTCGTTGGAATTGGATCTTTGTCGGCATCGCCATTATCTTTGTGTATCAATTAATTCGCCCTGCATTAAGCAAAGTGTGGCAAGGCGTACCCAAAAAATCGTGGGCGTTACCGGATTTTGACGGTGGCTCGCTTAGACAAAAAATTATTGGGATCGCTATCATTATTGGGGCGATCATCTGGCCATTTTTGGTGTCTCGCGGCAGCGTCGATATTGCCACATTAACCCTGATCTACGTGATGTTGGGGCTAGGCTTAAACGTCGTAGTTGGATTGTCAGGATTATTGGTACTCGGCTATGCGGGCTTCTACGCTATCGGCGCTTACACCTTTGGCTTACTCAATCACTATTATGATTTTGGTTTCTGGGAAAGCTTACCGATTGCCGGCTTAACGGCAGCATTAGCTGGGTTCTTATTAGGTTTCCCTGTGCTGAGGTTACGGGGTGACTATTTGGCGATCGTCACCCTTGGGTTTGGGGAGATCGTACGTATTTTATTATTAAATAATACGGAGATCACCGGTGGCCCTAACGGGATCAGCCAACTGCCAAAACCAACTTTCTTTGGCTTAGAATTTAGCCGTACCGCTAAAGATGGTTGGGACACATTCCATAACTTCTTTGGGTTAGATTACAACCCTGGTGACCGGATCATTTTCCTCTATTTTGTGGCGCTGTTGCTGGTGGTGATCACCTTGATCGTGATCAACCGCTTGTTACGGATGCCATTAGGACGTGCGTGGGAAGCGCTACGTGAAGATGAAATTGCATGTCGATCATTAGGCTTAAGCCCGACGCGTATTAAATTAACCGCCTTTACGATCAGTGCAACATTTGCAGGGTTTGCCGGAGCATTATTTGCTGCACGACAAGGGTTTATCAGCCCTGAATCCTTCACTTTTGCTGAATCAGCCTTTGTACTGGCGATCGTAGTGCTGGGTGGGATGGGATCGCAAATGTCGGTGATTTTAGCCGCGATCATCTTGGTAGTATCAAGGGAGATGATGCGCGATCTGAATGAATACAGCATGTTGCTGCTGGGGGCATTGATGGTGCTGATGATGATCTGGCGCCCACAAGGCTTATTGCCGATGCAGCGCCGTCAAATGAAGCTGAAAAATGTGCAGGGAGGCGGATCATGACGACGCCTATTCAGCCTTCGGCTGTACCGTTATTGCAAGTCAGTGGCTTAACCATGCGCTTTGGTGGTTTGCTTGCGGTCAACAACGTGGAGTTGACGTTAAACCAAGGGGAAATTGTTTCACTGATTGGTCCCAATGGTGCAGGAAAAACCACCATATTTAACTGTTTAACTGGATTTTATAAGCCAACGAGCGGGGCGATCCTCTATCGAGATAAGCATCTTGAAGGGCTTCCGGGTCAAGCTATTGCTCGCCTTGGGGTGATCCGTACATTCCAGCATGTTCGCTTATTCAAAGAGATGACGGTGATTGAAAACTTATTAGTGGCTCAGCACCAACATCTGAAAAGCGGTATTTTCTCAGGCTTACTGAAAACGCCAGCATTTCGCCGAGCAGAAGCCGAAGCGGTGGATAATGCGGTGAAATGGCTAGAGCGGGTCAATCTTTCTGAGTTTGCTAACCGCCAAGCGGGGAATCTGGCGTATGGTCAACAGCGTCGCCTAGAAATTGCCCGTTGCATGGTGACGCGACCTGAAATTTTGATGTTGGATGAGCCAGCGGCAGGGTTAAACCCGAAGGAAACTAACGATCTGGATGAGCTAATTGCGGAGCTGAGAACCCATCATAATGTCTCTATCTTATTGATAGAGCATGATATGAAATTGGTGATGGGCATTTCTGATCGAATTTATGTGGTGAACCAAGGAACACCTCTGGCGAATGGAACACCAAACGAAATTCGCCAGCATCCTGATGTGATCAAAGCCTACTTGGGAGAAGCTTACTGATGTTGGAATTTAAACAAGTTTCCACCCATTATGGGAAAATACAGGCGCTGCATGATGTCAGCTTAAATATTCAAAAAGGTGAGATTGTCACGCTGATTGGTGCCAATGGTGCAGGAAAAACCACGTTACTCAGTACGTTATGTGGCGACCCTCGCGCCTCCTCAGGTCAGGTGCTTTATCGCGGAGCGGATATTACTCAGTTACCGACACCACAAATTATGCGCAAAGACATTGCGCTAGTGCCGGAAGGTCGGCGGGTATTTTCTCGTATGACCGTTGAGGAAAACCTAGCGATGGGTGGTTTTTTTGCGGATCGCCACCAATATCTCGAGCGTATTGAACGGGTTTATTCGTTATTTCCACGGTTGCATGAACGTCGTAGCCAGCGCTCAGGAACCATGTCCGGTGGAGAGCAGCAGATGCTTGCCATTGGGCGGGCGCTGATGAGTCAGCCTGAATTACTGTTATTGGATGAACCTTCATTGGGGCTGGCGCCAATTATCATTATGCAAATATTTGACACCATTTTGCAGCTACGGGAAGAGGGGATGACCATCTTTTTGGTGGAGCAAAATGCCAACCAAGCACTGAAACTCGCTGACCGTGGGTATGTGCTAGAAAATGGGCATATTGTTTTGGAAGATACCGGAAAAGCCTTACTGGCGAATGAAGCGGTACGCAGCGCTTATTTAGGCGGATAGTTTAACCGTATCGTCAGTTAACAATCATCAAGCAAAAACACCCCATAAAATATATCGGATATTTATGGGGTGTTTTATTTGGTGGCGATTAATGCGGAAGGTTAAGTATGAAACGCGTGTATCGCCTGTAACGGCTATCAGCTTAATGTGAGGCTTCTCCCATTTTTGTTATTTGCTTGTTTCTGCATAGAAAATCAAATGTATATACAAGTTTTTGTGTAGAAACAGCATCCTAGTTATTGTTGTCTAACTTTTCTCCACATCCCTTCTCCACTGTTGCGACAAAAATTCAAATTTCAATGTATATACTTTGTGAATTAAATGTATATATATTTAATTATCAACTAAGCAAACAGGGCAAAAAGATCATTTTTAATCGTTCTTTGTTTTTATTTAATGAATTGATTTAAATGTTAAATTCAAAGATTCCCACGGTGTGGGAATGATCTGTTAGCCACTAACTCAACAATGATAAATAACCGAAATTGTTAATTTTGCGTTAAACCAAGTGGATGGATAGGGGATAAAAGAATGTTAAACCGTACAGATTCAACGCGCGTGATCCGTGCCCCGCACGGTAGCCAAAAGAGCTGCAAAAGCTGGCTGACTGAAGCCGTCTACCGCATGATCCAAAATAACTTAGATCCAGATGTTGCTGAGCATCCGCAAAGCTTGGTGGTGTATGGTGGCATTGGACGTGCAGCCCGTGACTGGGAATGTTACGACAAGATTTTAGATGTCTTAAAAACCCTCGAAGACGATCAAACACTGCTGGTGCAATCCGGTAAACCAGTCGGAGTGTTCCCCACTCATGTAGACGCGCCACGCGTTTTAATTGCTAACTCAAACATTGTTCCTCACTGGGCAAATTGGGATCATTTCAACGAATTAGATCGCAAAGGCTTGATGATGTACGGGCAAATGACTGCCGGCTCATGGATCTACATCGGTTCACAAGGGATTGTACAGGGAACCTATGAAACCTTCGTTTCTCTGGCAAAACAGCATTTTAACGGCAACCCAGCAGGGCGTTGGATCCTAACTGGCGGCTTAGGCGGTATGGGGGGCGCACAGCCTTTAGCGGCCACCATGGCTGGCTTTAGCATGATTGCGGTTGAGTGCGATGAAAGCCGTATCGATTTCCGTTTAAGAACCCGTTACGTAGACAAAAAAGCGACTTCGCTAGATGAAGCGTTGGGCTATATCGAAGAAGCCAAAGCGAGTGGTAAGCCAGTCTCCGTGGGTTTATTAGGCAATGCGGCGGATGTATATAGCGAGTTAGTCAAACGCAATATCACGCCGGATTCAGTCACCGACCAAACTAGCGCCCATGACCCTGTACACGGTTATTTGCCACAAGGTTGGACATTAGCCCAGTGGCGCGACAAGCAACAAACTGCGCCAGCTGAAGTGACGAAAGCCGCGAAGAAAAGCATGGCAGTGCAGGTGGATGCCATGCTGCAAATGCAAAAACGTGGCTCGGCCGCGTTCGACTACGGCAACAATATTCGCCAGATGGCCAAAGATGAAGGCGTGAATAATGCCTTTGATTTCCCAGGATTTGTGCCTGCATATATTCGTCCGCTGTTCTGCGAAGGGATTGGTCCATTCCGTTGGGTGGCACTGTCGGGTGACCCAGAAGATATCTACAAAACCGACCAAAAAGTCAAAGAGCTGATCCCTGATGATAAACACCTTCATAACTGGCTGGATATGGCGCGCGAGCGTATTGCATTCCAAGGTTTACCGGCGCGTATTTGCTGGGTAGGACTGAAAGACAGGGAAAGATTGGGGCGCGCGTTTAACGAGATGGTGAAAAATGGGGAGCTAAAAGGCCCTGTCGTGATTGGGCGTGACCATCTTGATTCTGGCTCAGTTGCCAGCCCGCATCGTGAAACAGAATCCATGAAAGATGGTTCTGATGCCGTCTCTGACTGGCCATTACTTAATGCGCTGTTGAACACCGCAGGCGGGGCGACGTGGGTGAGCTTGCATCACGGCGGCGGCGTTGGAATGGGCTTCTCGCAACACGCTGGCGTGGTGATTGTGTGTGATGGTACCGATGCCGCAGACAAACGTCTTGCTCGTGTGCTGCACAACGACCCTGCAACTGGCGTCATGCGCCATGCGGATGCCGGTTATGACATCGCCATTAACTGTGCGAAGCAGCAAGGTCTTAACTTGCCAATGGTCAAGTAATGTCGAATGCCGGCTCTATGGAGTCGGCACCTTTTAGCCTCACATAAGGAATTCACGATGAATGCGGCAATGACTCAAAAACCACACGGACCGCTAGCTGGGATCAAAGTGATTGATTTAAGCCGTGTGCTCGCAGGGCCTTACTGCACGGGCATGATGGCAGACTTGGGCGCAGAAGTGATCAAAATCGAAGTGCCTGATCATGGTGATGATAGCCGTCATCTTGGTCCTTTTATTGACGGTGAAAGTGTTTATTACGGGCTGATCAATCGCGGAAAACGCAGCATTGAGTTAGATCTTAAAGACGATGGTGATCGTCAGATTTTATTTCAATTGATCAAAGAGAGTGATGTGGTGGTGGAAAACTTCCGCCCCGGAGTCACCAAGCGTCTTGGGATCGATTTCGACAGCGTTAAACAGCTTAATCCCAACATTATCTACGCCAGCATTTCAGGATTTGGGCAAAACAGCCCCCTTGCGAGCTACCCAGCTTATGACATTGTGGCACAGGCTATGTCTGGGTTGATGAGCGTGACAGGTTCCCCTGAGTCGGGTCCTACGCGCAGCGGTGAATCCATCGGGGATGTCTGTGCGGGCGTATTTGCCTCATGGGCGATTAGCAGCGCACTGTTTGCTCGCGAACGTCATGGTGAAGGTGCGCAATATTTGGATGTTGCCATGGTGGATGTGCTGCTCAGTATGCAGCTTACTGGACTATCTAATTTATTTGCCAATGGCAAGGCGCCAAGTTTAGTGGGTAATCGCCATCCTGTTTCAACGCCATTTGATACTTACCAAGCAAAAGATGGTTTGGTGGTGATTGCGATTGCCAGTGAAAAACTGTTCCAACGTTTCTGTGAATGTATGGGGAAACCGGAGTTATCCCAAGATGCGCGTTACTTGAGCGACCCAGTTCGTACGATCAATCAAGCGGCGCTACGTCAAGAAATTGAAAGCTGGACAGGAACAAAGCGTGTCGAGGAAGTGTGTGACTTATTGCTGAATGCCGGGGTTCCAGCCTCACCGATTCACAATTTACAGCAAGCAACGCAAAGCGAGCATGCCGAAGTTCGTCAGGTATTAACCCACTTAAATGATGGCGGTACCCCTCTGATTTCTCAGCCGGTTTTCTTTAATGGTGTGAAACCGAAAGTCACCCAAAGAGCCCCTGCTCTTGGGGAAGGCAATGAACGCTATAAATCGGCAGCTACTACCATAACCACAACAATAAAAAGCGCGGAGACGATGCAATGAGTTTTGATATTAATGAAACCGAATACGCCATTGTAGAGGCCGTTGAAAAAGTGTGTCGCGATATTCTGCAAGCGAACGCTCAACGTTATGACGAAGAAGAAATTTTCTGTGCGGAAAGCTTAACCGCACTGGGTGAAATGGGCTGCTGGGGAATTAACTTACCAGAGCAATACGGTGGTTTTGGCATTGGCAGTATTGCCATGAGCATGATTGTTGAAGCTGTGGCGGCTGCCTGCGCCTCGACATCATCCGCATTGACCGCCCATTTCTTAGCGACTGATTCTATCCTGATTGGCGGAACCGAAGAGCAAAAAAATTATTGGTTACCAAAAGCCGCAAGCGGTGAATTACTGGGTGCGTTTGGATTAACAGAGCCCGCCGCAGGTTCAAACCCCGCGGATATGCGCACGACAGCAACCCGTGAAAATGGCGGTTGGCGCATTCGCGGTAACAAACACTATATTACCAATGCCAAAGAAGCGGATTTTATTGTGCTGTACGCCAAAACAGATGTTGAAGCAGGTGCTCGTGGCATTAGCGCGTTTATGATCCCGAAAGGAACAGAAGGCGTGGCATTTTCTCACCCAGAAAAAACCATGGGGCTGCGTGGTAGCACTATCTATGAATTAGCACTCAACTGCTGGTTACCTGAATCGGCATTGCTGGGAGAAGAGGGCAAAGGGTTCCATACGGCGATGGAAGTGCTGGATAAAGGTCGTGTGGAAGTGGCGGCAACGTCATTGGGGATCGCTCGTGCAGCCATGGAAAGCACATTAGGCTGGGTGAAAGAGCGTCAAATTGGTAAGAAGCCGCTGGCGGCCTATCAAGGGACTCAATGGAAAATCGCCGATATGCATACACAGCTGGAAGCGGCACGAATGCTGACATGGAACGCGGCGGAGCTGCGAGATTCTGGGCAGCGCTTTAGTTTGCAATCTGCCACCGCAAAACTATTTGCGGCGGAATGCGCAGGTTTTGTGACGGATGCCGCGCTGCAACTGCATGGGGGGTATGGTTATATTCGCGATCTACCCCTAGAGCGCTATGTACGAGATGCTCGTATTTTGCGTATCTTTGAAGGGACGTCAGAAATTCAAAAAATCATTATTTCGCGCGCCGTTCTCGACGCTTAATTTTGATGAGTTCGACCCGATAGGTAAGACAGGACTTATCGGGGTTTTTCCAGCTATGAGTATCTAAGCAATAACAGGAGCACTACCCTGACAACAGGATCATGGACTTAAAAACACAACAACAATCAGGTTTAAGAATGTATTTCAATTATTAATGACGGGTAGATAAAACAATAACATACCTGCATCACGTCAAATGTCTGTGCTCACAACATAGAGAATTCATTGCTGACGACTAATTGGTCCATTCTTTAAGCCAGCCTTGCTTAAAGAGGAATTACCATGACAGTTTCCAACGATATCATCGGGCAAAAGCAGTCTCGCCAAGATAATGTTCCGCTTATCGAAGCACGTTCCATTGACTATATTCCTGAATCTGAGCGACACGGGACGTTGTCGAGCCAATTCACGCTGTGGTTTGGGGCTAACTTGCAAATCACCGCAATCGTCACCGGTGCCCTAGCGGTTGTGTTGGGGGGGGATGTATTTTGGTCGTTGATTGGCTTGTTTATCGGTCAATTATTGGGGGGCGCGGTTATGGCGCTCCATGCAGTACAAGGTCCGAAACTGGGTCTGCCGCAAATGATCTCCAGCCGCGTGCAATTTGGGGTTTATGGTGCCGTCATCCCGATTTTATTGGTCTGTATGATGTACGTCGGATTTTCTGCTAGTGGGACAGTATTAGCTGGGCAGGCGGTGGGGCAATTACTGAACGTCAGTGATTGGATGGGGATCGTGATTTTCGGGATTGTGATCATCGGTATCACTATCTGCGGTTACCGCATCATCCATATTCTCGGTAAAGTGGCGAGTGTCGTTGGCGTTATCGCCTTCTTCTATCTATTCTTCCGTCTGTTCTATATGAATGATGTTTCGGTGTTATTAGAGAATCGTCATTTCAGCTGGACGAATTTCCTATTAGCTATGTCGCTGTCGGCTTCTTGGCAGATTGCATTTGGTCCTTATGTGGCGGATTACTCCCGTTATTTACCGACCAAAACTCCAACCATCAAAGCATTTTTAGCCGTAGGTTCAGGGACAGTGATTGGGACTCAAGCCTCGATGATCCTAGGGGTGTTTGCGGCAGCGCTTGCTGGCAATCAATTTGCGGGTCATGAAGTTTCCTACATTGTTGGTTTAGGCAGCACGGGCTTAATTGCAGCGCTGCTGTATATCAGTATTTTCTTTGGCAAAGTGACGATTACGGCTCTGAATGCTTACGGTAGCTTTATGTCGATGGCAGCGATTTGGTGTGGTTTCCGTGGTAAGCATCAGATTTCCCGTGGTCAGCGTCTGTTCTTTATTATCCTTATGGTGAGCTTTTCGACGGCGTTAGGTCTGGCAGGGCAACATTCATTCTTAAAACTGTTCTCGGCTTTCTTGCTGTTTTTATTAGCGTTCTTTACGCCATGGAGTGCGATTAACTTAGTGGATTACTACTGGGTGACGAAAGGTCGCTACGATGTCCCGCAATTATCCAATCCGAATGGCCGTTATGGTCGCTGGAACAAAGTGGGGATCATCACCTATGTGGTTGGCGTATTGATCCAAATGCCATTTATTGCCACAGGTTTCTACACCGGACCTCTGGTTGATAGCTTGGGCGGCGTGGATATTTCGTGGATCGTCGGTTTAGTTGCCACCAGTATCATCTACTATGTCGCGGTAAAAATTTGGCCAATGTCAGTGGCGCCAAGCCTGATATTGCCAGAAACCAAATAAGGTTTATTTCTTAGGTAACATCTTAATTTTCCAACGATAAAAATAGTCAGTGATGGCGTCCTAGCAGTGAAAATATTCACTGCTATGGGCTCCCTCAACTCAAAAATAGCCGTAACAAAGTACGCGATAGGAGTAGTTATGAAAATTTTAGTCGCAGTAAAACGGGTGATTGACCATAACGTTAAAGTGCGGGTTAAAGCCGATGGCTCGGGAGTGGAGCTGACGAATGTCAAAATGGCGATGAACCCCTTTGATGAGATTGCGGTAGAAGAGGCGGTACGTTTAAAAGAAGCAGGCAAAGTCACTGAAGTGGTGGCGGTCTCCATCGGTGAAGCCACGGCGCAAGATACGCTGCGTAGTGCGATGGCAATTGGGGCTGACCGAGCCATTTTGATTCAAAAACCCACCGAGATGGCACTAGAGCCGCTGGATATTGCCCGCCTTTTACAGCAGGTGGTGAGTCAGGAGCAACCGGATTTAATTTTACTCGGCAAGCAAGCCATTGATGATGATTGCAACCAAACTGGGCAGATGCTTGCGGCACTATTGGGTTGCGCGCAAGCCACCTTTGCTTCGCACATTATAGTCGAGGGGGAGAAGCTGCAAGTCACTCGCGAAATCGATGGTGGCTTAGAAACCTTATCTATGGGATTGCCTGCGATTGTGACCACAGACTTGCGCTTAAATGAGCCTCGCTATGCCACATTACCTAACATCATGAAGGCAAAGAAAAAACCATTAGACATCATCGATATTTCTACACTGAATTTTAGCCCATTAGGGCAAGTAAAAATCGTCAACGTGACTGAGCCGAAAAAGCGTTCTGGGCAGTGCACCATGTTGAATGATGCCGCCACGTTAGTGACTGAACTGCAAGCTAAAGAAGTGATTTAACAGGGAGCCTGAACATGAGCCAATTATCCGTTTTAGTCGTTGTTGAGCACGATAACCAAACCATTAAATCTTCAACCTATAACAGCATAACGGCGGCACGCGAAATCATTGCACAGGGCGGAAGCCTGCATGTGCTGGTGGCGGGAAGCCAAGTGGCTGCGGTAGCACAATCCGCGGCATCCATTCTCGGCGTCGAAAAGGTCATAACCATCGATGCAGAACCGCTCAAAAATGCGCTGGCAGAATCAATGACAAGCGCGGTGGTTGCCGTGGCGCAGGGCTATAGCCACATTATCTTCCCAGCGACCACATTTGGTAAAAATATTGCCCCTCGCGTCGCTGCCACGCTGGGTGTTTCTCAGATATCGGATATTATCCAAGTGGTAGATGCACAAACATTTGTTCGCCCAATTTATGCTGGAAATGCATTGGCAACGGTGCAAAACAATGGCAATCAAGTGGTGATCACCGTACGTAGCTCGGCATTTTCAGGGACGACTGCGACCCAATCACCGGTGGTGATAGAACCCGTTTCTGTTACGCAGTTAACTCAACTTTCGGAGCTGACTAGCCAGTCATTAACCCAGATGAGCCGTGCGGAATTAAGCTCTGCCAAAGTGGTGATTTCGGGGGGACGCGGTTTAAGTTCCGGTGAGAATTTTGCTTTACTGGAAACCATTGCCGACAAACTAGGGGCTGCGGTGGGGGCTTCACGTGCGGCAGTGGATGCGGGGTATGTGCCAAATGATTATCAAGTAGGACAAACGGGCAAGATCGTCGCGCCAGATCTGTATATTGCGGTTGGGATCTCCGGTGCCATTCAACATATTGCGGGCATGAAAGAGAGCAAAGTGATCGTCGCGATTAATAGCGATCCTGAAGCACCTATTTTCCAAGTGGCTGACTACGGCATTGTGGGGGATCTGTTTGAGATCTTACCTGAATTCGATAAAGCGCTGGCGTAGGAGAGAGCAAAATGACTATCGACAATAGTGCGAATGTTTCGACGTCTTGTGCGCGAGAATCCATGGAGTTTGATGTCCTGATTGTCGGTGGTGGGCCCGCAGGATTATCGGCGGCAATTCGCATTAAACAACTCTCGTTACAAACAGACCGGGAGCTCAGCGTTTGCTTAATTGATAAAGGCGCCGAAGTCGGGGCGCATATTTTATCGGGGGCAGTGATCGACCCCCGAGGACTGAATGAGTTATTACCCGACTGGCAGCAAACCGTTTCTGCTTCGCTCACCTCCGTCAGTGAAGATCGTTTTTTATGGCTCAAAGAAAATAAAACCAGCAAGTTGCCATTATCTTTGTTACCTACTTGCCTGAAAAACCAAGGTAATGTGATTGGTAGCCTTGGGCAAGTCAGCGCAGCACTTGCAGCGGAAGCGGAGCAACTCGGTGTCGATATTTTCCCAGGGTTTGCGGCTACCGAAATCCTTTTTGATGATGCAGGACAGGTTATTGGCGTCACCACTGGCGACATGGGGCTAGACAAACAGGGCAACCCAACGGCTTTGTATCAAGCAGGTATGAATCTGTTAGCCAAAATGACTTTCTTTGCGGAAGGATGCCGAGGGCAACTGGGTAAACAGTTAATTGCCCGCTTCGATTTAGCGGCAAACCGCGGTAAACAGACTTATGGACTGGGTCTCAAAGAAATTTGGCAAATTCCCAAAGAGCAACATCAAGCGGGGCTAGTGGTACATTCAATCGGTTGGCCGCTGGATAACCAAACCTATGGGGGCGGATTTGCTTACCACTATGGAGAAAACTTGGTCGCGGTGGGGCTGGTGGTAGGGCTAAATTATGAGAATCCTTATTTATCCCCATTCGATGAATTCCAGCGCTTGAAAACCCATCCTGCCTTCAGTGCTTTTTTGCAAGGGGGGGAGCGCGTGAGTTATGGGGCGCGTACCATGGTGGCGGGGGGCTTACCCGCATTACCAGAGTTAAGCTTCCCTGGCGGTGCCTTAATTGGGGATGATGCGGGCTTTTTGAATGCAGCACGTATTAAAGGCAGCCACTGTGCGGTGAAAAGCGGCATGTTAGCGGCAGAGGCTTTATTTGAATCGTTCGCCGAAGATGTCGTCGATTATGTGGAATTTACCCGTCAATTTCAGCAAAAATTCGAACAAAGCTGGTTGTATGACGAGCTTTATCAGACCCGTAATTTCAAGCCGTATATGAAAAAAGGATTAGTTATGGGGTCGTTGATGTTCGGAGCAGAGCAATGGTTATTAAAGGGGCGTAGCCCTTGGACACTGAAGCTCAAACTGGATGACCACCAAGGGCTTAAACCTGCCAGTGAATTTCAGCCGATCCACTACCCAAAACCGGATGGCAAGTTGTCATTTGATAAACCTTCATCGGTGTTTTTATCCAATACAAACCATGCGGAAGAGCAGCCTTGCCACTTACGTTTAAAAGATAATGAAATTCCTATTCGCGTGAATTTATCCACTTATGCTTCACCGGAAACGCGATATTGCCCTGCGGGGGTGTACGAAATAGTGAGTGAGCAGATGCAGGAGAAACTGCAAATAAATGCACAGAACTGCCTGCATTGCAAAGCGTGTGATATTAAAGATCCTCTGCAAAATATTACGTGGACAGCACCTCAAGGGGGAGAAGGACCTATTTATCAAGGTATGTAGTTTATTGTGACGATATCGTTTGTTGTGATGTTGATGTGTTGATACCTGACGTAATGTCTGTGATGTGGAGATTATCGAACGGTATTTTAGTTGTTTATCAGTCGTTTTGGGGCCAGAGTGCCCCATTTTTTATGCTTGTTATATTTTATGACGGCTTAGCGCTGAAGATTAATTCTCAATGCGGGAATGTAATTTCAATTTATAGCGTGAGCCTGCGCTGATCATATTGACGTAGCTGATCAACGTGTTACCCGTCCATGTGCGGCGACTTAGCTGCAAACAAGGAGCATGTTCTTTGATGGATAAAGCCTGAGCGATAGGCTTATTGGCTAAAATTGCTTCAATGGTGTGCTCCATTTCACTAACAGGGAAATGGCGCTGTAAATAGCCGCTTGGGGTTTCACTATTGCCAAAATGCTGCTGAACAAATTCAGGGGCAATCCCATGATTTACATAGCGTTCTTCTAGCATCAGCGGAATGTCATTTTCAAAATGTAGCATTTTGCAGTAGCCAATATCGCTGCCTTCTGTGACACCAAGTTGTAGGGCAATTTCTGCGGTGGCAGGGATGATTTTTAGCTGTAACTGGTGACCAGCATATTTATTCCCACTAACTGAAATTTCATCAAAAATATCAAAGGCTTTAGTGACGGGAAGCTCATGCTTTTGAGTGGCGACAAAAGTCCCTTTTCCTGCAATCCGATTTAAGATGCCTTTTTGACTGAGTTCAGAAATCGCTTTATTTACCGTCATACGGCTAACATTAAACTGGGCACATAACTCAAGTTCAGTGGGGATCTGAGTTTCAGGTTTGAAAATCCCTAAATCAATACTCCGCAGAATGTAAGATTGAATTTGCTTGTAGGCCGGTTTTGATGTCATCGCGTTTATTCAAATTTGTGGTTAACGGTAGGGATAAAATAACGGTTTCTTGGGATGTAATGTATTCAAAATAACTCATCTGCGCCAGTCTAGCAGTAATTATTTCCTTTACTAGAGCCTGGTTGCATTTTAAGAGTAAAACAGGCATTTATCAGCTTTTAACTGATATAGCTTTGAATCTGTAATTATCTGAATTGTTCTATTATAGGGTAAGTTTAACTAGGGCAATATACCTTTATTTATTATCATAATGTTAAATTAACTATAACAAATAGGCATCATTGATGGGTGTTCAATATTTTCACGTTAAGCTAATTCAGTGCGATTATAAACAGGTTTCACCTGAGGGCATGGTGAGGCTAATAACTTCGGATAAGGTGTTTTTTTTCAATGCTGAAGATTTTGAAAACAGCCAAATATTTTTGGAACGATTGAATAAAGACGATACGTTGATTATTTCTGCTGAACAACTGAATGATGGGAGCTATTGGCTTAATTGGGTGTATCACCCAGAACATGGACGTTTGGAACCCGATAGAAACCTTAAATTCGACAAAGGGTTAGTAAAGCAATACCTGCTATCATTTGGACTTGCTGCACTTTTTATCCCCGCGTTTTTTTGCGTGTTTAATGATGAAGAGAGTACATGGTTAATTGTTTTAGGGTCATTATTAGGCATGGCGGCTTTTGTGGGTGCCGTTCTGTTGTCGATGTGTATTTCACAAACCTTCACTATTTTTAGCCGAAAACGAAAAACCATCTTACGCGCATTAGATTTAGTCATAGTGGGCAAGTTTCAGGTAATTTCTGGCGAAAATCTGATTCAGATTGAGGGAATTAAAAACCCGAAATTCAAACCGCTCAAAATAGATTCTCGAAAGCAAAAGCCTATCCCTGAAACATCATTACAGGTGACAAAAGGCAAAGTAAATATTAAGAGTATCAAGACGATTGAATATTATTATCGCGGGGGAACATACACCCGCAATGAAATAGAGCTTCAAGTGAATAAAAGCCATTTGAACCTCAAGTTAGATGGCTCAAAACCTTTCTTTAATAACCACAGCTTTTTTCTCGCTCAAGGAGATGAGGTAGAAGTCTATCACTCCAAAGTTGAAGATGGTTTTCCCGAGAGCGTCGTATTTGGCCTATATAACCACCAAGATAATTTAGCTTATACGCTGTCTGCTCGAGGTATGGCGCAAGAACGTGGTCTGTATCTGGCGTTGTGGGGGATCACGGGCATTATCTTGGCGCTATTCTTGGCGATTTTTGGCGCGACAGCAATTAGCGATGTTGTCGACAGGGGAAATCACTGGGATTATTGGGATTGGCTGTATTTACTCGATAATGACCTGATATTCATTGGTTTTGCCAGCTCGATAACCCTGGGTATCTGTTTCTTAATTGCCCTTGGTATGGCGGCGTATTATCGGTTTTCGAAACGGGGTAATGGCTATTACCAAACCCAAGCTGTCCTGAGCGCATTACGACGCCAACAAGGTAAAGATACTTATGTCATGGAGGTTCGTTAATGAATCCATTTCTAAGTTGGCGTTTTCTGGTGACGGGTGCCGTTTTCTTGGTGTGTTTAGGATCAACACTGATACTGGTATTTGGTGGAAATGATACGTCATGGCAGTGGAAAGAGAACAGCCAAGAGAGCAATGCTTATATTGCGGATTATGATTACGCCAAAACGTATCCTGCGAAAGACGGCACACTGATTATTGCGCAGAAAAATGGTCGTTCATCCTACTATTACAACCGGTCAGATTTGTTCTCGCCTGAACAGGAAGATAGTTATCAGGTGTTATTTGCCAATAAAGATGGCGTGCGTTTTATCACACAATTTAGCGACAGTTTTTATAACGCGGTGTGTGAAGAGTCTCAGTGCCTTTTAATGGTGCGCGATGGGTATCGAATTGTGAACTTAGCGGGTAATTCGATTACGCCTCTAACGCCTTGGAAAGATGGGTATGGTGAATACATTTATGCGGCAATTACCGGGAAAATGTACCAAAGTGGTCAGGGGGAACCTTATGTCCTGATCGACAACCAAAAGATCTTCACCAGCGCGGATAAAGGGCTTACGTGGCAATATTTAATGGATCCTCGCGAGCTTGTGAAGCGTTTTTATCCTGAAGAAATCGCGGATAATTCGACATTTTCTTATGCGGTTCATGATGGCAATGTGATTGTGTGGTACAGCTACGGTAACGAAATGGGGTCTCTTGAAGTGGTGGTGAACATCGTACAGAACAACGTGGTGAGCCATCGATGGTTGCCTATTCGTATTAATGAGGCGGTTCAGAATCAGAATGGGGATATTTATTTGGCGGCTCAGGAGCCTTCCCGCCGATTATTTTCCCTTTATCAGTATCAAGGTGGCAATTTTAAGCTGATCAAAGAAGCGGGTTATAACCATCTGCAAGATATGGTTATCTGGGGTGATGGCTTGCTGGTGATGGAATCAGCGAGAAGCGGGCAGAAATGTTTGATCCTTGATTTTACCAGCAATCAATTGCACCGCCGTTCAGAGTTAGAGTGGTATCAAAAATTATATATTCCTGAATTACGTGGATTCATCGAATTATCAAGTAATTACACTGATTCACCAGAGTTAACCGCGGGCGAGAAGGTGCATTATCGTCTCGCGTATTAATTTCAAAGTATTAGTTTCAAAATAGAATAGGGGCGATATGCCCCTATTTGCTAACTACTCGGTTATCTATGGGCGTTTTCGTGGTAGTAAAATCACGGCTGTTGCTGCTATCACTGCCACTACCGAAAAGGCGATAAAGTTCCAGCTGGTCGCTATCCCCAAACTGGCGATATACGCGCCAAACATAGGCCCTGTCATCGCACCAATTCGAGAGAAACTTAATGCCCAGCCGGTCGCTGAAGCGCGGGCTTTTGATGGGTAATAATTGGCGATGTAGCCTGTTAAAATCAGCGCTGCGGAAATACTGCCGACCCCAGCAAATGCTACAAGTAAATAGTTAATATAGATATTTTGTTTGAAAACCATGCAGCCAATGCCTATTGCGCCGAGCAAGAAGAAAAAGGCAACCGAACCGCGAACGCCGCGTTTATCTGCAATTTTTCCTAAAAATAAGCCCCCCAATGCGGATGCTAAGCTAAATACCACAAGGAAAGTTAGGCTGGAACCTAAGTTATAGCCTTCTTTGCGCATAATCGACGGTAGCCACGTATTTAAGCCATACACCAGCAACATGCCGCAAAATAGCGCTATCCAGAAACATGCGGTTGCGCGCAAATGTGTCCACGCAAAAACTACGGAGACTATCTCTTTTAAACGTTGAGGTTGCTGTTTTTGCTGTGCGGGTGGTGCTTGATATTCAACCTCTAATTTCTGCGCCAGAGATTGTGCTTCGGTGTGGCGCCCTTTGTGGGTCAGAAATTCAAGGGATTCAGGCAAGATGCGTGCCATTGGCCAAATTAACAAAAGCGGTAATGCGCCAAAGCCAATCACACTGCGCCATCCAAATTGTTCTAGCAACCACATGGCGACCAGTGCTGCGCTGAGGATCCCCAATGAGTAACCGGAATACATAATGCCATAGTTAAAAGAACGTTTTTCAGCAGGAGAATATTCGATGGTTAACGCAGCTGCGACGGGAATAACACCCCCGAGTCCAATGCCACCAATAAAACGCATTAGCCCAAACATCCAAGGTGTTGGGGCAAGGGCAGCGGCAAGCATCGTCAATGAAAAGAGTGTGACGCAGGCTAAAAGCATACGGCGGCGTCCGTAAAGTTCACTCAGCGTACCGATAATAAATGCCCCAAAAAACATTCCGACTAAAGCGTAGCTACTGAGAGCGCCAAGTTCTAAAGGGGTGAGGTTCCACTGTTTATATTCTGCGAGAGTGGGAAGAACAGCGCCCATCACGCCAACATCATAGCCTTCAAATAGAATGCTCATCCAGCAGATAAATAACACTTTCGAGGTGGTTTTTGTGGTGCCAAAAGATTTAATCGCGACTGTCTCTGTTGTCATACATCACTCTCTTATGGGGTGCTTTGTTGGGTTGAATGCAGAGTTGCAGGTATTTTTATTATTTAAATTGCCGCTTATACACTCATCTTTTCTGCAATAAATAACAATTGAAAGTGTTAATGAAAAGTTAAAATCATGCACTAAGTGGATAGAGTTAGCAGTAAACATGAAATAGTGATGACGTCTGGGAATTTATCCACAAAATAAAACTCTAATGTGATATTGCAGTTGTGTTATTACTCAAAAAAAAGGCGTTATATGAACTTAAAAGCAGTGTGTCTCGTAGGGTTTGCGATCGCAGCATTGCCAATGTTGGCGTCAGCACAATCAACTTCAGCATTAAAATCCCCAGAAAAGAATGTGTTATGCGATAAATATGTGTGCGTTAGCGCCAAAGAGGGCGTTTCTGTTGCACTAACGAAAAAATACCTAGGTGATAAACGAGCGAAAGCGATTGAGCAAGGTGGCGATTTTGATAAAACAGCCATGACGTTTGCCAATGGAATTTTCTGCGATATTAACGAGCAAAAATGCCATGTGGACCGTTACTTTGAGGCGGATGGTAAGCGAAGCGCAGAGTCCAAAGAATACACTCAAAAACTGTTTGGAAAACAATAGTTATATTTAGATTGTTAAAATCCTTACTAAAAGTAAAGCCTTTGTATAAGGCTTTACTTAATTAAAATAGATTTGACTTTAAATGACGTTTTTAACGTTAAAAAATTAAGTTTAATATTACTATCTATTATTTAATTATAAAATAACCTCAATTTATTAACGTTTGTTTAATAGTGATTAAAATAAATAATATTGTGACCATAGTCATAGTGCGGAGTAGGATTTAAAGCTTTTTGTGATGCGGATACAAATAATAGACAATTGCTATTATATTTATCTAAGAATTGTTATATACCATACTCAAGGTTGTACTAATTCCTTGCTAATGGGAGCCATAGTATGTTTCTTCTAAGTGAGTTGTTAATGTCGAGGCGCTTCTTCTATTTGAAGAAATGGTTCAATATTGATATTTCTTTAGCCTTTTTCTTTCCGCAAAAATAACCTTTCTTTTTTCTCTCTCTCAAGATTTATTCGCTTATTTTTATAAGTTCGAATTTCTGTTTTTATTATTTAATGAAAAATTAAAGGTATTATCATGGCTAAAAGAATCGTAGAACCGTTCCGTATTAAAATGGTAGAAAATATCCGTATTCCATCAAGAGAAGAACGCGAAGCGGCATTAAAAGAGGCGGGTTATAACCCATTCTTGTTACCGAGTAGTGCTGTATATATTGACCTGTTAACGGACTCCGGTACTAACGCAATGAGCGACCACCAATGGGCAGCGATGATCACGGGTGATGAAGCGTACGCGGGTTCTCGTAACTATTATGATTTAAAAGATAAAGTTAAAGAGATGTTTGACTACGACTATGTTATTCCTGCTCACCAAGGTCGTGGTGCTGAGAACATGTTATTCCCTGTTTTACTGAAAGTGAAACAAGAACAAGGCGGCGCGAAAAAGCCGGTATTTATTTCTAACTTCCACTTTGATACTACTGCTGCTCACGTTGAATTAAATGGCTGTAAAGCGATTAACATTGTTACCGAAAAAGCCTATGACTCAGAAACTTATGATGATTGGAAAGGTAATTTCGATATTCAAAAATTAAAAGATAATATTGCAAAACATGGTGCTGAAAACGTGGTAGCAATTGTTTCTACCATTACCTGTAACAGTGCGGGTGGTCAGCCAGTTGCGATGGATAACTTGAAAGAAGTTTATGAAATCGCAAAACAGCATAATATCTTTGTGGTAATGGACTCTGCACGTTTCTGTGAAAACGCATATTTCATCAAAGAGCGTGATCCAAAATATAAAAATTCCACAATTAAAGAAATCATTCTGGATATGTATAAATATGCTGATGCGCTCACTATGTCAGCGAAAAAAGACCCACTGTTAAACATTGGTGGTCTGGTCTGTATTAAGAATGACGAGAAAATCTTTACGTTGGCAAGACAGCGCTGCGTACCAATGGAAGGCTTCGTGACCTACGGTGGTTTAGCGGGTCGTGATATGGCGGCAATGGTACAAGGCTTAGAAGAAGGGGCTGGGGAAGATTACCTGCATTATCGTATCGGTCAAGTGAAATATCTGGGTGACCGTTTACGTGAAGGCGGTATTCCAATTCAGTATCCTACTGGTGGACACGCTGTATTCGTGGACTGTAAAAAACTGGTTCCACAGATCCCAGGTGACCAATTCCCTGCGCAAGCTGTGATTAACGCGCTGTATTTAGAGTCAGGTGTTCGTGCTGTTGAAATTGGTTCATTCCTATTAGGTCGTGATCCTGAAACGGGCAAACAAAAACATGCTGATATGGAATTCATGCGTTTAACTATCGCACGACGTGTTTATACCAACGACCATATGGATTACATTGCAGATGCTCTGATTGGCTTGAAAGATAAATTCGCAACGCTGAAAGGTTTAGATTTCGAATATGAGCCACCAGTATTAAGACACTTCACTGCAAGATTAAAACCTATCAAATAATAGGTAGTTCTGTAATAGGCAGCTCTGCGGGTTCCCGTGCAATGCGGGAACCTTATCCCTTATTTTTAAGGTGACCAACATGAACAATTCGGCAGCCAAGAAAGAACCCTCCATAATGGTAGGGGGTTTTGTGCTAGGCGGAGCCATGATCGGGGCAGGTATGTTTAGCTTGCCAACAATTATGGCTGGGGCTTGGTTTATTAACTCGATTGTAATATTACTGATTGTTTGTTTCTTTATGTTTCACTCAGGGATCTATATTTTAGAATGTATATCCAAATATGGAGCCGGCACTAACTATTTTTATATCTCTAAAGAATTATTACCTAAATGGGCCTGCTATATTGCCAATGCAGCATTAATATTTGTTTTATATATATTGATATATGCTTATATTTCTGCAGCCGGATCCGTTATCAAAGAAGCGTCGGCAATATATGGATTTGATGTTAACTTAAGAGTGATATTTGTTGTCTTCACTTTACTGTTGGGCGCAAGTATTTGGTGGAGTGGTATTGCTGCAAGTCGATTAACATCATTATTTTTATTTATTAAAATTGTTTTATTTATTCTCGCTTTTTCAGGGTTATTCTTAATTGTAAAAACTGATTTATTATTAACATCTCCAGTGGGAGATAGTCAGTTATCTTTACTACCATTTGTCTTTATTATTATTCCTTATGCCATTACTTCGTTTGGTTATCACGGTAACGTCTGTAGTTTGTATAAGCTGTATCATGAAAATGAACGTAAAGTGGTTAAAAGTTGTGTGATTGGTTGTGTACTGGCTTTAATACTCTATTTCCTTTGGATATTAGGCACCATGGGAAATTTACCTCGAACAGAATTCCTCACCATAATTAATAAAGGCGGAAACCTCGATGCGTTTATTGAGTCACTGTATGCAGTATTAAGTAGCCCACATATTGCGACGTTCTTATTATGGTTCTCGATTAGTGCTGTATTTTGTTCATTCTTAGGGGTTGCGATTGGTTTATTCGACTACATTCTGGCGTCACTAAACTTTAATGATAACTCTTCAGGCAGAATGAAAGCAGCACTGTTATGTTTTATACCTCCTCTAGTTTTATGCATGTTATTCCCAAATGGCTTCTTAATTGCGATTGCTTATGCGGGGATGGCGGCGTGTATCTGGGCAATTATTTGCCCGGCAGTCATGGCATTAAAAGTGAGAGAGCGTTTCCCTAACTCGACCTTTAAAGTGTGGGGAGGCAAAGGGCTAATCTATGCAGTTATAGCCTTTGGTGTTGTTGGTATTATTTGTCAGTTGTTAGCGCAGTTTAATGTATTACCGATATACCGTTAATTTTTCAAATTAAGATGCAGTAATCACTGCCAAAGGTACAGCGAGGGTTTGCTGTACCTTTTTTATGGAAAACTAATAACGAGCAAATACGGATTGGCTACCATCCTTTTTAAAACTCATCACTGAATAGGCTTGTTTAAATCCGCTTGGTTGCTCCATTCCTAAACTGCCTGCAGGCATGCCTCCGACAGCAATACCCGCAACGTCATCGGGTAGTGTATTGATTTTCGCTAAGCTATCGAGAGGAACGTGACCAACAACCAGCTTGCCATTAATTTTGGCGGTATGGCAGCTGCGTAATGAGTTAGGTAAATTGGCTTCTTGATTGATTTTATCGATCTCTTGATAGGTGACATCGTGAATTTTTACGTCATAACCTGCGGCTTTTACTGCTTCACCCCAAAGATGGCAGCAACCGCAACTTTCTTCTTTGTACAGGTCAACAACTTGGTTTGCTGCAACAGAGGAAAATGACGCTGCCAATAGTGCAGTGAATAACAATTTTTTCATATCAGTATTACTCCAAAAATAAGACATTGTTATTTAAATAAAAAAATAAGGGTGCGAAATTTAAGCAGGTTTGTATTTCTCTTATTCGAGTTCTTATGGAACCTCTGAACCATAAAGCTTCCCGTAGGGGGAAGCTCAAGAGCTAAAACAGATTTTTGCTTATATTTACAGAACCTGATGATGGCGTTTTCTTACAGAAACAGAGCAATACTTTGGGAGGTCAATCACAAACTGGAAGATAGGGTAATTGTATGAAAATAGAACTCACATGGATAAAAAACAGGCATTATGTCTCTAAAATCAATCATTAAGCCAATTTTTAATCGGATTATTTTGAGCTTTTTTTGATGTCTAAAAGTTAGAAAGCAATTGAAAATAATTAAATTTTTCTCTTTTACCGCCGATAAATTAAACAAAGATCATTTTATTTTATCAAAAGAGAAATTCCATGCAGAAACTTCGAAATTATTCAATACGTGCTGTGATGCTCGTACTACTTGGCATTTTATGCCTAAACCTTGGGGGCATAAGCCTGTATAGCGGTTGGTCCTTATCGCGCATTTCTGATGGTATCCATGTTGACCGACAACTGGTGAAACAGATGACGGTACTCAGTCAGGGCAATGACCAATATTTTCGTTTTGTCACTCGCTTAACCCGTGTGATGGAAACCAAAAATGAGGGCAAAGAAGGGGATTACGCCTTAGTCAAAGACGCGCTTGTGAACATGGAGCGTTATCTTGAGGAGATGAAGTCAATTTCCCCAGGCCCGATGGATAAAGCCATTTCCGATCAAGTGATTAATAGCTGGCAAGCGCTGCTAGATGAAGGCGTGAAACCACAATTAGCCATTTCCATGGGGGATGATAAGGCGGCTTATTTGGCACATGCCCATAATGTCACGCCAGCATTGAGCCGCACATTCGGCGCGGCTATCACCCAGTTTAACCAAACTGCGGATGTGATGATTGAGCACACGCGAGAAGCAGTTGATGAACATATGAATATGACGCGGATAGTGATTATTATTGCGACCATTTTTGGTTTGCTGATTTTGATCTTCACTGACCGCTATCTCGCTAAGATGATGCAACGACCGCTGGAGCTGATACGTCAATACTTCGATAAGATTGCGAAAGGGGATTTAAGCCAGCCAATCGAGCCATTTGGTCGTAACTGTGTGGGTAAACTTTTTCCTCTGTTAGAAGAGATGCAGAACAGTTTACGTGATGCGGTGTTGACGATCCGCAATGGTAGCGAAAGTATTTATCGTGGTGCGACAGAAATATCTAACGGCAATAGTGACCTTTCCTCACGAACGGAAGAGCAAGCCGCAGCGTTGGAAGAAACCGCAGCGAGTATGGAGCAAATTACAGCTGCAGTACAACTGAATGTGGAAAATACCCATCAAGCTAACCAATTAGCCGCTGAGGCCTTTGTAGTGGCTAATCAAGGGGATGCGATTGTTGATTCCGTGGTGAGCACGATGGATGAGATCTCCCAGAGCGCCAAAAAAATCTCTGACATCATCAGCATGATGAATGACATCAGCTTCCAGACCAATATTTTGGCACTGAATGCCTCCATTGAAGCGGCGCGAGCAGGGGTTCATGGTCGTGGATTTATGGTGGTTGCTGCCGAAGTTCGTAAGCTTGCTAGCCACAGTGCCGATGCGGCAATGGAAATTGAAAAGCTGATTGCGGAATCAAGTTCGTGTGTGGAAAAAGGCACGCATTTGGTTCATGAAATGGGCTCGACAATGAGCAATATTCTGCAAGGGATCAACGAGGTGACGGCGATTATGAAACAAATCACGACAGCTTCGGAGGAGCAGAGTAAAGGTATCGCACAGGTGGGGGTTGCCATCACTCAAATGGACAGTGTGACACAGCAAAATGCGTCTTTAGTTGAGCAAGTGGCAACAGCAGCAAGTTCATTAGAACATCAAACTGAAGAGCTGCAGGAATCAGTCAGTAAATTTCAGTTAACAAATAATGAGCGTAATTTTACCGAAGTGACGGTTGCCTAATATTGGCAACCATTGCATCGGTTTGAGAAGCCAAAACTCAGTATGAATTTGCGTTTGTACTGGGTTTTTTTATTTATAGAGGAGTTTTACATGATTAAGCCAACTCTCCGCTTTCTTCCCTGCTAAATACCGCTCAGAGGCGGTTGTTATTACGTAACCCAGTCGACTGTAGCTGTCTTTCAAGGTTGTTACATGTATTGGTGTGGGAACAAAATTAAACAGTAGAGGGGCACTTAATTGAGGATTGGCATGAAACCCGATAATTGTTCCTGGTTTCTCTGAGGTTAGAAAACGAATCGACGTATACTGTTTATTGGCGCAGAGTTTCGGGGTGTACACCATGTCTTTGACGTGCAAAGAAAGGTAGCACTCAACTAAATCAAACCCTGTTGATTGATAGCAAAGGGTATCAATCATCCCCCCGGCAACGCGGGGGTTAATTTCAATGAGTTTTATTTCACTGTGACTAAGCTTGAATTCAACGTGAGCAACGGTGTGGGATAAGCCGATTTGAGTGAGCCACGCTATGATCGTTTTCGTGATGTTTTCGATATCAAGAGTGTCATCGGGAAAGTCATGACCAATTTCGACAGCATATTGCCCTGATGTGGTGTATTTTTTGGTGACACCGAGTATTGTCCACTCGTTATCTTTAGAGTCCCAGTAAGCTTCTGCACTGTATTCATCCCCTTCAATGAACTCTTCAACAAGATAATGAGGGGAGAGCTGATATCCTCGACGGTTAACCCGAAATTCAGATAACGCCTGCACAGCAGTGAGTGCATCTTCCTCTGAATAACATATTGTTACTTGGTTGCTACCACTGTCATCGCAGGGTTTTATCACTACAGGGAACTGCATATTGTTCAGGTCAAACTTGTCATGGATATTGCCAACTTTGTAGCGACAATTGGCATTATGTTGGTGTAAATACTGCCGAGTCAGATGCTTGTAACGACAGGCTGTTAGGGCAATTAAACTTGGCGAAGGTAAATTGAAGGCGTGGGATGCTGCGGCAGCATTGATTAATCGATAGTCATCGAAAGCGACGATACCGTACAGGTTATAGTCCAGGGCATGGTTTAAAATCGCTGCCATGGAGTCTGTATTTAGTTCCACAACTTCATCAATATAGAGCATTGGGTTATCAGCCAGTTGAGCATAATAATGACGTTCTTTGGTGAATAAAACCGTGTGATAACCTCTCTCTTTTGCCAATTTGATGGCGCTGACGCCAGTACCGGAGATATTACATTCGAGAAATAGGATGGTTTTCATCAGTGCTCCTTAAATGGATAAAATATTCAGCGGTGAATAGAACAATGAGGATTAAAAGTAGGCTAGTAGGGATATAGGTGTGCATTTGAGTGTGATTAGCAATAATACCAATATAAGCACCAAGGGACTCAGCTAACCCCCAACAGAATATACAAATAGATAACGAGAGTTTTTTACGGGTGAACGGGCATTTTTCAATCGCTAAACTGTTGTTATAGGGACTCCAAATTAATTCGCTAAAGGTAAATAGGATTATCAGCAAATAAAGTGTGATTAATGCGCTGAAGTTTAAAAATAAAAGCAGGCTCGCAATCAGAAGAAGGCTGAATTTGTAGATAATAGATTGATGGGATTTTTTCTGTTTATCAATATATTGGGTCACTTTGATTTGCAAAAAAATGATCATAAAGGCATTCAAAGCGAATAGATAAGAAACCGTAATATAGTCTCTAGCATTTTGATAATTTAGCTCAAATAAGTAAGCCAAATTGCGGAATACAAGCCCCAGCATAAAGAAAGGAATGGCGCTATAACAGAGAAAAATCCCCCATTCTAAAAAGCTGGCAGAGGCTTTCGTTTGTTGGCTTTGTGTTGGTTGAGTATGTTTTGTATTCGTTAAGGTTAATGAGTACAGGGCAGCAATGAACATAATGGCGGCAGGAAGAAAGATCACTCCGGAATAAAAACTATGATAAAACCATTCGCCCACAGCACCACCGACTGCCGACGAAATATTCACAATGACATTTAAGATTGAAAAACTTTTCACTCTTTCTGAGTGATTATTATTTTCAGCAATAAATAAACTGGTACTGACATTCGCAATAGAAAACCCCGCACCAATCAATGCGGCAGATAACAGAATTGGGTAAAAATTTGAAATGAAATAGAGTGAAATAATAGATGTTGAGGAAATTAGATAGCTTAAAAATAGCGTTTTTTTATAATTAAGAAAATCAATAATAAAGTGGGTGAAGAGAGAAAAGGCACGGCTAATGAAAAGGAAGACAAAAATAATAATTGCGGTTTCACTCTCACTGATATTTTTATAGTGAATAAGATAGAGGGAGAAAAAAGGTAGAAAACTGTAAAAAGAGGTACCCGATAAAAATCGAGTGGTCATAATTTTATTTATCATATTGTATGCTTTCTATTTTTTTTTAATAATAGCTCAAGTTGGTAGAGCATTGTCTCTGAAATATTGCTGCTAGTGACAAAACGCACAATATCAGCTGTCCAAGCGGTGGCTAACACCCCATGGCTTTTTAACTTTTGAACAACGTGCTCAGCATCTGGCACTTTTATCATAACGATATTAGTTTCGACTGGATAAGCGAGTTGAAAATAACGTGAAAGAATAGACGCGAGATGAACTGCATTTTGGTGATCGGTGTGTAACCGAGAGTCATAATGTTCCAGCTTATTTAAGGCAATAGCTGCCAGTAATCCTGATTGATGTAGCGCTCCACCATACCATTTTCGGTATCGTTTAGCGTTTTCTATATGATGCTGACTTCCTACTAACACTGAACCAAATGGCGCTCCAATGCCTTTTGATAGGCAGATATTGAGAAGATCGATATCTTTGGTATATTCTTGCGGAGGAATATTAAGGGAGATGCAGCTATTTAATACTCGGGCACCATCTAAAAACAAAGACATGTTTTTTTCAATACATAGCTGCTTGAGTTTCTTGATTTCTGCTAATGGGAATACGATTCCACCGTAGGTACTGATGCTACTTTCTATCGCAATGATTTTGGGAGTAGAGTATAAATTTGACCAACGAGCTTTATGATTAATTGCTTGAATAACATCTTGTTCAGTTAAAATACCACTTTGTGTTTTAACATTATTAATAATTAAGCCGTTTAATGCTGAGGTTTGGGATGATTCAAAAAAACAAATGTGGTAGCCGACTTCAGTAATGACTTCATCACCTATAGTGGATAAAACTTTTAAACCAATCTGATTGCTCATTGTGCCTGATGGCATAAATAGCGCATTTTCTTTATTAAATAATTCTGAGATATAGGATTCTAGTTTTTTGACATAAATATCTTCATTATAACAATCATCGCTAATATAATTAAAATTGATATTATTTAGGTCCTCTTTATTTATCCTTGTTAGCGTATCACTTCTTAAATCGATAGTTACCATTTAAGTCCTTTTAGTTTTCATTGATGAGAACAAGAAGATTTTTGAATTTATAAACCTAGATAGAAAATGGCAAGATATAAAAATGAGGATTTTATTAATTGTGATAATGCTCATGAATAAAGGCTAGGATTAAAACAAGATGAATTTATTTATAAAATATATGATTTGCGAATTAGAAAGAAGGATGATTATTAAAAATAGGGGGATCGTGTTCAGATCGACAAGGACAAAAAAAGCCCTTTCTAAAATCAGAAAGGGCTTCTAAAAACACTGCATTAACCGACTAGGATTAGTTCATGCCGTATTTTTTCAGTTTCTTACGCAGAGTTCCGCGGTTGATACCCATCATCAGGGCTGCACGGGTCTGGTTTCCACGGGTATATTGCATAACCATGTCCAACAAAGGCTGTTCTACCTCAGCCAATACCAGCTCATATAAATCGTTAACATCTTGATTATTTAATTGAGCAAAATAGTTCTTCAGTGCTTGCTTAACTGAGTCACGTAACGGTTTTTGAGTTACTTGATCTTGTGAATTTACAGTAGCAACGGTTAGTACGTCAGAATTTACGCGTTGTTCGAACATAGTTCTGTCAGCTCTTATCTTTTATTTACGCAAAAATTTTCAAAAAATGCTTCCAACACCTCCAGCTGTTCGCTGGCATCCTCAATGGCGTTGAAGGAGCGCCGAAACTGGTCATCAGGTGCATGTTCTTGTAAGTACCAAGAAACATGTTTGCGCGCTATACGGGCTCCCTTGCCTTGACCATAAAAGTCGTGCAGTTCCCGTACATGCCCTAACATAATGCTTTTCACGTCAGCCATTGGCATCGGTGGCAATATTTCACCTGTGTCCAGATAATGTTGGATTTCCCGAAAGATCCAAGGTCTTCCCTGAGCTGCTCGTCCTACCATCAAGGCATCCGCCCCTGTGTAGTCTAAAACAGCCCTGGCTTTTAGCGGGTCAGTAATGTCGCCATTGGCAATAACCGGAATGGAAACAGTCTGCTTAACTGCCCGAATGTTGTCATATTCAGCTTCGCCGTTGAACAGACAGGCTCTGGTTCTGCCATGAATGGTCAGGGCTTGAATACCACAATCTTCGGCCAATTGGGCAATCTCTATGCAGTTACGCTCTTCAGGTGACCAGCCTGTGCGGATTTTCAGTGTGACTGGCACATCCACAGCGTTTACAACGGTCTCTAGGATTGATTTTACAATCTCCGGATAACGCAGTAAGGCTGAGCCTGCTAGCTTACGATTCACTTTCTTAGCTGGGCAGCCCATATTGATATCAATGATTTGAGCGCCGCTCTCAACGTTAATTTGAGCTGCAGCAGCCATTTCATCGGGATCATTGCCAGCTATTTGAACGGAACGTACCCCGAGTTCATCGCGGTGAACCATCCTGAGTCTCGATTTATCTGTCTTCCAAACTTGTGGGTTAGAAGAAAGCATCTCCGATACCGTCATTCCAGCACCCATCGCATAACACAGGGACCTAAACGGTTTATCTGTGATGCCTGCCATGGGGGCAGCAATAAGACAGTTTCTCAACTGATATTGTCCGATTCGCATAACTAAATGGGGGCCATACTGTGACTGCAAGGGCGCGTATATTACGCATTTTTTACGAGATATGAAAGGACAAACTTTGAGCAAACGGTTATTTATCACTAACTTTTTTATCTTGCTTTTTAGAAAATAATAAAATTAGTGTTATTTAACAAGTTGTTAGGTGTTTTTTAACAACAGGCGCTAAAAATAACGATTACTTTGAATATCCAAGACTCACTTCTCGAGCAGAACAGATTATCATCAGCTATTGAGCAATATTTGAGCTGTAAGATAATCCATTCTGCAATTAATTTCAAAGAAATTATTCTTTGATTTTTACCGCAAACCCATTAAAAATGCTTGACACCAGTGATACGGCACCACTCATCTTTCTCTGCAACAGGGTCAATATTGAAGTCAGCACGATAAGCATCAGCAACACTTTCAGCTTGGCTGGCTAATACGCCAGACAGACCTAAATGACCACCGGCGCGCGGTAGCACACTGATCATCGGTGCAAGCTCACGTAAAGGGCCTGCAAGGATGTTAGCGACTACGACGTCAGCCTGAAGGTCTTGAGGTTGGTCTTTGGGTAAATAGAGCGACAGACGCTCTGAGACGCCATTACGCTCCGCATTATCGCGGCTCGCAAGAATCGCTTGTGGATCGATATCGATCCCGATCGCACGCGCTGCACCGAGCTTTAATGCTGCGATAGCTAAGATCCCTGATCCGCAACCGAAATCGATAACGGTTTTGCCTTCAAGATCCAATCCATCCAGCCACTCAAGGCATAATGAAGTCGTCGGGTGGGTTCCCGTGCCAAAAGCTAAGCCAGGATCTAACATCACGTTAACTGCAGTTGGATCTGGCACATCGCGCCAGCTAGGGCAGATCCATAAACGTTGACCGAAACGCATTGGGTGGAAGTTATCCATCCATTCGCGCTCCCAATCTTTATCTTCAATTTGTTCGATTTTATGAACGAAGCCGGCGCCGAGTAATGGGCTGTTTTCTAACTGAGTGACCACCCATTTCATATCAGTTTCAGCGTCATATAGACCGATAACATCGGTATCGCCCCACAGGCGAGTTTCTCCAGGAAGTGGCTCGAAAACAGGTGTGTCGTGGCTGTCTTGGAAGGTGACGGACACGGAGCCTGTTTCCATGAGTTCATCGCCAAGGGCTTCTGCGTCTTTTGCGTTTGAGTTTAGTCTGATTTGTATCCAAGGCATTGTTTTTTCTCTTTTAAAATTCTCGTCATTCTTCACGCCATAGCGTTGCTCTTCACTCTTCACGCCATAGCGTTGTTGGCTGCTCTCGCTAACCCTAGTCACATACTTGTGTATGCTCCTAGGGATTAGCTCGTTTGCCGCCTAGCTATGACGCGAATTATTTAGAGCACTAAAATGGTTTGCTATGTTTCACGTCAATATTGAGAGCATTACATTTGTTCATTTACATTAGGTAAAGTCAAAATCAATGAGTGCTAGTTACCTGTTCATTTGGTGCCGATTGTACTGGATTTTTGCCAAAAAGATTACCAATCAAAAAGGCAATCAGGCTCAGGAACAGTGATGGCACAATGGCGTGGAAGCCCATAATTTCAATCTTAAATGAGGCGAAAATAGCGTAGCAAACACCGCCAACAATCATGCCGCTCAGGGCGCCAGTGCCGTTGGCTTTTTCCCAATATAATCCGAGAACCAATGGCCACAGGAATACTGCTTCTAATCCACCAAAAGCTAATAAATTCAGCCAGATAATCATTTGTGGTGGATTCCACGCAGCAATCAATAATAGCGCCCCTAAAATTAACGTTGAGAAGCTGGAAATGCGCGCCAGTTTTTTCTCATTTTTAATTTGCTCAGGTGCGGCGTTAAGGTAGATATCTTTCACGATCGTTGCTGAAGATTGCAGTAACTGGGCGTTAATGGTGGACATAATTGCGGCCATTGGTGCTGCCAGGAAAATCCCCGCGGCAAATGGTGGAAGAACCTGAACCATCAAGGTCGGGATCACTTGGTCTGGAATGGTTAAATCCGGTAGTATGGCACGCCCCAAGGCACCCGCGAAGTGCATACCAAACATCAAGATGGCCATCACGATGGTGCCCAGAATAATACCTTTATGAACGGCTTTGCTGTCTTTGTAGGAGATACAGCGCACCGCAGTGTGCGGTAATCCGATAACCCCAAAACAGACTAGCACCCAGAATGAGGCCATAAATGGTCCGCTGAGGATATCGTTGGCTCCTTCTGGGGAGACCAGTTTCGGGTCGATAGCATGCATTTTTTCCACGGCAGCAGGTAAACCTCCCGCATGGTAGATAATGGCAACCAGCAAAATAACGGTGCCAAGCAACATGACCAGCCCTTGCAACGCATCGTTGAGGACACTGGCTCGGAAACCACCAATCGCGGTATACAGCGCGATAGAGATACCAAAAATCATCAATCCATAGGTATAAGGAATGCCGGCTGCGGTTTCGAGTAGTCGTGCGCCACCGATAAACTGCACCGTCATTGCCCCAAAGAACGCGACTAATAAACTTACGCTAGCAAACCAAACGAGAAAACGACTTTGGTAACGGGCGTAGAGCATGTCGTTAAGGGTAACTGCATTATAGCGGCGAGCTAAGATAGCAAATTTTTTGCCAAGTACGCCCAAAGAGAGCCAGATCGCAGGTAGTTGGATCATGGCGAGGAGTACCCAGCCTAACCCATATTTGTAGGCGGCACCGGGACCTCCGATGAAGGAGCTAGCGCTGATGTAGGTTGCGGTGATGGTCATGGCTAAGACAAAGCCGCCCATCGAGCGATTACCTAGAAAATACTCGTTAAGAAATTCGCCTTTCGTGCGTTTTTTATAAGCGTAGAGCGAAAGGAGAAAAACGAGGAGCAGATAGCCGATTAAGGGCAGGAGAACTTCAGTCTGCATCTTTCTCCTCCAGCGAGATATCTTTGAATACGAGTTTAACCATCATGATGCATAGCAAAATAAAGATGATAGGGAGAATCAGACATGACCATTCAAACCATAACGGTAATCCGGTAACACCAAGTGTGTTACTGGGTAGATAAGCACAAAGTACCCAACCTATCATGTAGGCAATAGTCAGATATAGCGCCCAACGAGCTTCCCTGTTTGATTGAAGAAAACGTTTGTCCATCCGCTTTTCCTCCTCATGTTGACAAAAATAATCGGGGATTGTACGACAATCTGAAGGGGGAGTGTGAAAAATAGCGTAATAAAACCGATAATCCTGCCATTTATAGGCAAAAAAATACCGGAAATTGACTTTCCGGTATTTATTTTTAATGACGAAAATATCGATTATTCAGGGGATTATTCTTGAATACCGAGTTTTTTCTCCAAATAGTGGATATTGGTTCCACCTTTGGCAAAGTTTTCATCATTCATGATCATCTGTTGTAATTCGATGTTGGTTTTAATCCCATCGATGATCAGTTCGTTTAACGCGTTTTTCATACGAGCAATCGCGATTTCACGAGTTTCACCGTAAGTGATTAATTTACCGATCATTGAGTCATAGAACGGAGGTACAGAGTAGCCTGCGTAAATATGAGATTCCCAACGAACACCGAAGCCACCCGGAGAGTGGAAACGAGTGATTTTACCTGGGCTAGGCAGGAATGTATGCGGGTCTTCTGCGTTGATACGACATTCAATCGCATGACCGTGAACATTGATCTGATCCTGAGTCACAGATAATGGTAAACCAGATGCTACACGCAGCTGTTCTTTGATTAAGTCAACGCCGGTGATCATTTCGGTCACTGGGTGCTCAACCTGAATACGGGTGTTCATTTCGATGAAATAGAATTCGCCGTTTTCAAATAAGAACTCAAAAGTACCAGCGCCACGATAGCCGATTTCGATACAGGCTTTTGCACAGCGTTCACCGATATTACGGCGAATTTCTGGGGTGATCCCCGGTGCTGGTGCTTCTTCAACCACTTTTTGGTGGCGGCGCTGCATTGAACAGTCACGTTCAGCTAAATAAACAGCATGACCTTGACCATCTGCCATCACTTGGATTTCAACGTGACGTGGGTTTTCAAGGAATTTTTCCATGTAAACCATGTCGTTGTTGAATGCGGCTTTTGCTTCTGCACGGGTCAGGTTAATGGAAGATTCGAGATCTTTCTCATTACGAACCACACGCATACCACGACCACCACCACCACCAGATGCTTTGATGATAACTGGGAAGCCGATGCGTTTAGCAATTGCTTTGTTCTTTTCAGTGTCGTTACCCAATGGACCATCAGAACCTGGTACACATGGAACGCCTGCTTTTTTCATCGCGCTAATCGCAGAAACTTTGTCGCCCATTAGGCGGATAGTTTCAGCTTTTGGGCCGATAAAAATGAAACCTGATTGTTCTACTTGTTCTGCAAAGTCAGCGTTTTCAGACAGGAAACCGTATCCTGGGTGAATCGCCTGTGCGCCTGAAATTTCAGCCGCAGCAATGATAGCAGGGATATTCAAGTAGCTTTTTGCTGAGGCAGCCGGACCAATACAAATAGTTTCGTCTGCCAGCAATACGTGTTTTAAATCTCTATCTGCCGTGGAGTGAACCGCAACAGTTTTGATGCCGAGTTCTTTACATGCACGCAGAATTCGCAGTGCAATTTCCCCACGGTTAGCGATAACAATTTTTTCCAGCATGGAAACGCCTCGTTATTCGATGACAACTAATGGCTCGTCAAATTCTATTGCATCACCGTTTTGCAACAAAATAGCTTTAACAACACCAGCTTTATCTGCTTCGATTTGGTTCATCATTTTCATCGCTTCAACGATGCAAAGAGGATCGCCAACTTTGACAGTTTGACCAACTTCAACGAATGGTTTTGCTTCTGGGCTTGGTGAGCGGTAGAAAGTACCAACCATTGGTGAGCGAACTTGGTGACCAGAAACTGCCGCAGGTGCTGCTGGAGCCGCTGCTTCTTGTGCTGGAGCAACCGCGTTAGCTAATGCAGGTTGTTGAGCAACTGGTGCTGAGTAGAACTGTTGAGGTGCAGCCATCATTTGAGGTGCTGGTGATACACGACTGATACGTACTGACTCTTCACCTTCAGAAATTTCCAGTTCAGAAATGCCAGATTCTTCAACAAGTTCGATCAGCTTTTTAATTTTACGAATATCCATGGATATGATTCCGTACTCTTATATTTGAATTGAATTAATTAGTCGCACACGATTAACCGCGGCTTGTAATGCAAAACTGTAACCATCTGCGCCAAGACCACAAATAACTCCATTGGACATATCGGAGAAATAGGAGTGATGACGAAAGGGTTCTCTAGCATAAATATTAGACAGATGGATCTCGATAAATGGGATACAAACTGCTAATAGCGCATCACGCAGAGCAACACTTGTATGCGTGAATGCGGCCGGGTTGATTAGGATATAATCAACATTACCTTGTGCTGCATGAATTCTATCGATAAGTTCATGCTCTGCATTTGACTGAAAATGGCTCAGTTTCACCCCTAATTTTTCTGCTTCTTGCATCAGGTTCGATACAATTTCAGAAAGCGGTCGAGCCCCATATTTCTCAGGTTCTCTGGAACCCAGCATATTTAAGTTCGGGCCGTTAAGGAGCAAAATATGAGTATCTTCTGTCATTGTGTTGCTAACTCCGACGATATGTCAATAATCCGACAACATAACGCGATGTCGACGGTTTGTCATCTTTTATCATAAAAATAAATAGATTTTCCACTGACAAGGAAGAGCATTATAATTATTTCGTTGCATATAGCAGCAAAATACTGGTCTTATCAGAGAAATTACCCGAATTTATTTTATAAATTGTGCCGTAATCCACATTGTGGCGACACAATCACGCGTGTTGATGATTTAATTTTGAAGGTTTACTAGGGTACGCCCAGTGACTTCGTTTTTTAAGAGTTTTTTTGCGTGTTCGACACACTCTTCTAATGAAATCTCGCAGCTAACTTGATCATAAAACGCATCAGGTAAGAGTTGCGCTAAGCGTTCCCACACTTTTTGGCGTTTTGCCGCAGGGTAGTAAACGGAATCGACCCCTTGCAGACGGATATTACGCAAAATAAATGGCATAACAGTTGTTGGCAGTGAGAACCCGCCAGCCAGCCCGCATGCAGCCACAGCTCCATTATAGTTCACTTGCGCCAAGATATTGGCCAGCACGTCACCACCAACCGTGTCGATAGCGCCTGACCAACGCTGTTTATCAAGCGGTTTGGCTGGATGAGTAAATTCACTGCGAGGTAGTACGCTTTTCGCACCAATTTTCAGTAAATAGTCGTGATTTTCTGCGCGACCTGAAATCACCACAACTTGATAGCCCAATATAGAAAGTAATTGGATTGCGACACTCCCAACACCACCACTGGCGCCGCTCACTACAATTTCTCCACTTTCAGGAGTGATCCCTGCATCTTCAAGGGCATTCACGCACAACATGGCGGTAAATCCAGCGGTGCCGATGATCATGGCATGTTTCAGTGATAATGCTTCAGGAAGAGGCGTTAAATAATCGGCGGGAACTTTCGCTTGTGTGGCGAGTCCACCCCAGTGTGTTTCGCCAACTCCCCATCCTGTTAATAATACGTGTTGGCCAATATGAAAACGGGGATCTTCACTGTGATGAACGATGCCAGAAAAGTCAATTCCGGGTACCATTGGATATTGACGGACAACGCCTGCTTTTCCATTAATAGCTAGCGCATCTTTATAGTTAATTGTCGACCAGTGAATATCGACGATGACATCGCCAGCGGGTAATGACTCAGTAGGTACATTGAGGATTTCTGGGACGATTTTATCGTCTTGTTGCTGTAAAACGAGCGCTTTCATGATCCACCCCTAATTTTATGATTAAATAAGTGTTTTTTTTAATTTACACACAGGTAAAATCGTTTTCATTGACGCCAGAATGGTATTCAAGCTATTACTTATGTAATTAATTTGTAAAAATGCATTTTTTTCTAGCATAACTAGGCTTTTATCATGCAAAATGTCCTACTCTGACTAATACATCAGCGTGTCGACATGGTTATGGCTTAATTTAAAGTTGATAATAGAATCAGCGAAATTTAAGTTCACTTATTTTGTTGTTAAAAAGCTAGATGTATAGCAATAATTAAAATATAAAAAATTTATTTGAACTTGTAGACGTAATCGCTTGTCACACTGGGAAGAACGCAAAGATGGAGTATATAACAACCAGAGGGCTGTCCATTTTTCGTGCGCGAATGATGAAAAATTTCAAAGGCGTTTGAATTAAGGGTGATTTTCGGGGTTTTTATCTGCTTCGTTTTGTTATAGAAGCATGTACGATTTTAGTATGTGAAAATAGATGAATTAACCATATTTATGAAGTGATTGATTTACGCCTTGAGGCAGCTTCAAGTGGTTGGTAGAGTAGACGGGTTTTTATTCGTCCCCAGCTTGCAGGATAATCCTTTCGTTATGTTTAAAAAATTTCGTGGCATGTTTTCTAATGACCTGTCGATTGACTTGGGTACGGCCAATACCCTCATTTATGTCAAAGGACAAGGCGTCAAATTAAATGAACCCTCTGTAGTTGCAATTCGTCAGGATCGCGCGGGCTCGCCAAAAAGCGTTGCTGCGGTTGGTGGTGAAGCGAAACAGATGCTGGGGCGTACACCGGGTAACATTTCCGCAATTCGACCAATGAAAGATGGTGTGATTGCAGACTTTTTCTTAACTGAAAAAATGTTACAACACTTTATCAAGCAAGTTCATAGCAACAGCTTCCTGCGTCCAAGCCCTCGTGTTTTAGTCTGTGTGCCTGTTGGTGCAACTCAAGTTGAGCGTAAAGCTATCCGTGAATCTGCATTAAGTGCAGGTGCCCGCGAAGTTTTCCTAATTGAAGAGCCAATGGCAGCGGCAATCGGTGCTGGTTTACCTGTTTCTGAAGCGACAGGTTCCATGGTTGTCGATATCGGTGGTGGTACCACTGAAGTCGCTGTTATCTCTCTGAACGGTGTAGTTTACTCTTCTTCTGTTCGCATTGGTGGTGACCGTTTTGACGAGTCAATCATCAACTATGTGCGTCGTAATTATGGTTCCTTAATTGGTGAAGCAACAGCTGAGCGTATCAAGCATGGTATCGGTTCTGCTTTCCCAACTGATGAAGTTTATGAAATTGAAGTTCGCGGTCGTAACTTGGCTGAAGGTGTACCTCGCGGATTCAAAATGAACTCCAACGAAATTTTAGAAGCATTACAAGAGCCACTGACCGGTATCGTGAGTGCGGTAATGTTAGCGTTAGAACAGTGCCCACCAGAATTAGCATCTGATATTTCAGAGCGCGGTATGGTATTAACGGGTGGTGGTGCTCTTCTGCGTAATTTAGATCGTTTATTAATGGAAGAGACTGGCATTCCGGTCATCGTTGCTGAAGATCCTTTAACCTGCGTTGCTCGTGGCGGCGGTAAAGCGTTAGAGATGATTGACATGCACGGCGGTGACCTGTTTAGCGAAGACTAAATCACGCCATAAGCGACTGGAGTTTTTTAGCTCCAGTCGCTTTGACTATTTTTTTATTCTCCGACCATTAGCGAAACTTAGCCATACATGAAGCCAATTTTTAGGCGAGGTCCTTCCCTACAGTTACGCATTTTTATTGCAGTGATAATTGCATTGGTGCTGGTGGTGATTGACCATCGATTTGAGCCTTTCAATAAAATCCGTAATTATTTAGACACGGCGGTTAGCCCATTCTATTTTTTAGCTAACGGACCACGTCAATTCCTTGATAATATCTCTGACACCCTTTCAACGCGGGATCAGCTCCAGTTTGAGAATAAGGCTCTACGCCAAGAGCTATTATTAAAAAAAGCGGATAACTTGCTGCTTGAGCAACTCAAACAAGAAAATGCCCGTTTACGCGAACTGTTAGGTTCCCCATTACGCCAAGATGAACATATGATGGTGACGCAAGTCATTTCAGGTGCGAACACGCCTTATCGCGACCAAGTCGTGATAGATAAAGGCAGTAATGACGGCGTTTATGAAGGCCAGCCAGTTATCAGCGATAAAGGCGTGGTAGGTCAGGTTGTTGGTACCAGTAATTTTAATAGCCGCGTTTTATTAATTTGCGATACTGCCCATGCATTGCCTGTGCAAGTCTTACGTAATGATATCCGTGTTATTGCTGCGGGCTCAGGATGTGCGGATGACCTGCAATTAGAGCCACTTCCTGGAAATACAGATATTCGTGTTGGTGATGTGTTAGTGACTTCGGGCTTAGGTGGACGATTCCCTGAAGGGTATCCTGTTGCTGTTGTTTCAGCGGTGAAGCATGATACTCAACGTGCCTATACTATCATCTCTGCAAGACCAAGTGCTGAGTTACAACGTCTACGTTATTTACTCCTGCTGTGGGGCAATGAAAGTGATCCGAAAACCCCATTACAGCCATCCGATGTTTACCGGGCTGCAAATGAGCGTTTAATGAAAGTGTTGCCGCAGGTGTTACCAACACCAAGCGAGATTCAAGGACCACCATTACCACCGTCCATGCAACCTACACAGCCTCAACCTCAGCCATAAGATAGAGTGAGGGAAACGGTATGATGAAAGGGTGGAGAGGAAATCATAATGGATGAGTATCGCGGTAATGGGCGCATCATTATCTGGCTATCTTTCTTTATTGCACTGATTTTGCAGGTAATGCCATGGCCTGAACAATTGGCATTTTACCGACCATCATGGTTACTGCTGATTTTAATATACTGGGTAATGGCATTACCGCATCGCGTCAGTGTGGGTACCAGCTTTATTTTAGGAATTATTGTCGATTCTATTCAAGGATCAGCTCTGGGCGTACATGCGCTCTCCTTCAGCATCATTTGTTATCTCGTGGCATACAAGCATCAGCTTTTACGTAACATGGCACTGTGGCAGCAAGCTTTGATTATTGTTGCATTAACGGTGGTGCAAGACCTTGCTGTTTTCTGGGCAGAATTCCTTTCCTCACAAGTCTTATTCCACCCACAAGTATTCTGGAATAGTTTGGTGAATGGTATTCTGTGGCCATGGTTATTTTTACTGTTACGAAAAATTCGCCGCCAATTTTCAGTATGTTAAGATTGTGGTCGTTGATGATAACTGGAATGACAATTTATGAGCTTAATTTATCTTGCATCAGGTTCACCGAGACGACGTGAATTAGTCCAACTGCTAGGTTATTCCTTTGAAATCTTGCGTCCCGAAGTGGAAGAAAAATGGCAAGAAGGGGAATCGCCTCAGGCGTATGTCCAGCGCTTAGCGCGAGATAAATCCCGAGCGGGTGTAGCAATTGCTCCTGCGGATCATCCAGTTTTGGGTGCAGATACTATTGTGGTTCTTGACGGTAAAATATTAGAAAAACCGCGAGACGCGGTCCATGCTCAGCAAATCCTCAGTGACCTTTCTGGTAAAACACATCAGGTAATGACCGCCATTGCTGTGTCGAACAAGCATGAGACTCTAACCTCATTGATTACGACAGATGTGACATTCCGCGAGTTATCTTTGCTGGAAATACAGGATTATATACAATCTGGCGAGCCAATGGATAAAGCGGGCGCTTACGGTATCCAAGGTCTCGGTGGACGTTTTATTCGATGCATTAATGGCAGCTATCATGCAGTGGTGGGCTTACCATTGGTCGAAACAGAAGAATTAATACAACGATTTTTAGCGTTAGGTGATGGGAAGGGGAATTCATGACTACGGAACTATTAGTAAACGTAACACCATCTGAAACGCGCGTAGCTTATATTGATGGTGGGATCTTACAAGAAATACATGTCGAACGAGAGGCGAAAAGAGGGCTAGTAGGGAATATCTACAAAGGTCGTGTGAGCCGAGTTTTACCTGGTATGCAGGCGGCCTTTGTTGATATTGGTCTGGATAAAGCAGCCTTTTTACACGCCTCGGACATTATGCCTCACACCGAATGCATTGCGGGTGACGAGCAGAAAAACTTTCATGTTAGAGATATCGCTGAGCTGGTGAAGCAAGGGCAAGATTTAATTGTCCAAGTGGTTAAAGACCCACTTGGCACCAAAGGCGCAAGACTCACCACAGACATTACGTTGCCTTCTCGTTACTTGGTTTTCATGCCGGGAGCTTCCCATGTTGGTGTATCTCAGCGTATTGATAGTGAAGAAGAAAGAGAGCGTTTAAAAGAGTGTGTCGCACAATATTGCGATGAAAACGGCGGGTTTATCATTCGTACCGCCGCAGAAGGTGTGGCTGAAGAGGATGTTAAACAGGATGCTGCATTTTTAAAACGCTTATGGGCGAAAGTGATTGAACGCAAAAAACGTAATGTCACGCGTACTAAAATTTACGGTGAGCTTTCACTGGCATACCGTATCATTCGCGACTTTGCTGGCGCATCCCTCGACCGTATTCGTGTGGATTCTCGTTTAACCTACACGCAGTTGGAAGAGTTTATTGCGGAATATGTGCCGGAAATGACGGCGAAGCTTGAGCTATACCAAGGCAATCAACCTATTTTTGACTTGTTCGATGTGGAAAATGAAATTCAACGCGCGATGGACAGAAAGGTTGAATTGAAATCGGGCGGGTATCTTATCATTGACCAAACTGAAGCGATGACCACCATCGATATCAACACCGGCGCATTCGTGGGTCACCGTAATTTAGAAGAAACTATCTTTAATACGAATGTTGAAGCGACTCAAGCCATTGCGCGCCAATTACGATTAAGAAATCTCGGTGGTATTATTATTATCGACTTTATCGATATGTCTGATGTAGAACATCGCCGCCGTGTGTTAGCCTCACTTGAACAAGCTCTAAGTAAAGATAAGGTAAAAACCACCATTAATGGATTCTCTCAGCTAGGATTAGTTGAGATGACACGTAAAAGAACCCGTGAAAGCTTGGAGCATGTGCTGTGCGATACCTGCCCAACTTGCCAAGGTCGTGGTACGGTAAAATCGGTTGAAACCGTATGTTATGAAATTTTGCGTGAAATCGTGAGAGTTCACCGCACAATCGATGCTGATAGATTCTTAGTTTACGCATCAAAAGCGGTGGTGGATGTGTTGACTGGAGATGAATCTCACGCATTAGCGGAAGTTGAAATCTTTGTAGGGAAACAAGTTAAAGTGCAGATTGAGCCGTTATATAGCCAAGAACGCTTTGATGTCGTCATGATGTAGCATTCTGCTTGAAGGAGAAACTGGTGAAACGACTGCCACGTATCGTACTCGTGACAACCGCTGCCGTATTGTTGCTGTGTGCGTTGGTACTCACCAGTTTGCGTTTTCTATTACCCAATATTGATAATTATCGCCAAGAAATTATCACCTACGTTGAAAATCACAGTGATATCTCACTGGATATTGGTCAGATTGAAGGGGCTTGGCGCTATTATGGTCCCGAGCTTATCATTTCCGATGTTGTTGCCAAAAACCCAATAACCGATATACAAGTCAACAAAATCACTATCGAATTAGATATTTGGAATTCGCTATTATCTTTGCGTTGGCGTTTTCGTGATTTGACGTTTTATCAACTGAATGTGGATTATAAAGTCCCGCTGAGTTTTGATGGACCGGAAGATGAAACCACGAACTATGATGGCGTGGATGACCTGTTTTTACGGCAGTTTGACCATTTTATTTTAAAAGATAGCCAATTGACATTTTTGACGCCATCAGACCAAAAGATGACGTTACTATTGCCTGAACTTTCATGGCTTAACCAAGATGCCCGCCACCGCGCCCAAGGTTTCGTTAGCCTTGAAACGCTAAATAAGCAAAATAGTTATCTGCAAGTGAAGCTGGATGTGTCGGATAAAAACGGCGTACTCAGTGACGGCATATTCTATTTGCAGGCTGATAACATTGATATGCAGCCTTGGCTCAGCAAGTGGTTACGGGATAATACGGGGCTGCGGGACGCCAACTTCAGTTTATCATCGTGGATCACCCTCAAGAATAATCGTATAGATAATGGTCTGATCCAGCTACGTCAAGGTGAAGCGAACTGGGGGGAAGAGCCTCTGACGCAAAATCTTCAAGTGAATGATTTACTGGTGCGCATGAAGCGCCAAGGCAACGGTTGGCTGTTTAATATTCCTGAGCTAGATACCCTGAAAACCAATGAATACATCTGGCCGCAAGGGAGTGTCTCCGTTCTGTATTTGCCTTCATCGGCAAAATATCAAAACAAAGATCACTGGCGCATTCGCGCAAAAAATATTGAGCTAGAACGTCTAAGTGAAGTCTTGCCGACATTCTCGTTTGTTACGCCAGAATTAGTGCAAGATTGGCAGCATCGTCAGCCGACGGGATTAGTCTCGGAATTTGCCCTCGACCTAACGCAAGGCACTGAAGACCATACACAAATAAGTATGGACTGGCAGGATGTTAGCTGGAAAAAATGGAAAGAGCTTCCTTCTGTAAACCATTTCTCAGGGGTACTTATTGGCGGTGCTCAACAAGGGATCCTTTCATTTTCGCTGAAAGATAGTATCGTGGATTATCGCGATGAATTTAAAGCACCTTTTGAGATTAGTAACGCCAGCGGCAAATTAAATTGGATCAATAACAGCAGCGAATTCAAATTGTGGAGTTCCGGTGTGAATTTGCAAGCTAAGGCCGTCAAAGCCAATGGCGACTTTAGCTATGCGAAAGCGAAGCAGCATGATATTGCCGATTTGGCTATTTTAGCGGGGATCAGCACCGATGATGCAGGGGAAGCTTGGCGCTATTTCCCTCAAAAGCTGATGGGGCAGGAGCTAGCGGATTATCTGACCAAAGCGATCATTGCTGGACATGTAGACAATGCGACGTTGGTGTATAAAGGCGACCCTGCACATTATCCTTACTATAAAAATGACGGGCAGTTCCAAGTGTATGTGCCGCTGCGTGATGGCACATTCGAATACGATGACCAATGGCCTGCATTACTGGATTTAAACCTCGATTTAGATTTTAGCCGCGCAAGTTTAGCGATGCATACGGACTCGGTGAAATTAGGGGATGCAACGGCAGAAAATCTCGATGCAGTAATTCATGATTACTTCGATGAAATGTTATATATCGATGCGGGAGTGAGTGGCACGGGAAAACAGATCCAACAATACTTCACCCATACACCACTCAAACATTCCCTTGGCGATACGCTGGATGAGCTACAAATTGATGGTACCGTAACCGGTAAGCTTAATCTCGCGATTCCATTATCGGCTGGAAAAGATGTTGTCGCGAAAGGGCAAGTCAATCTTAATAAAAATAATGTGTTTGTACGCCCAATCGATAGCACATTGCATGGATTGACTGGCAGCTTCAAATTTACCAATGGGGATTTAGTCAGTGATAACATCACGGGGCAATGGTTAGAACAGCCAGTTTCTTTGGATTTCACGACATTAACGCGCCCGAAAGATTATTTGGTGGATATTAACCTTGGCGGAAATTGGGAGCTAAATAAAGTTCCCATGCTGCCAAGTGATATCAAAGGGAAAGTCTCTGGCGTGAGTGATTGGAAAAGCCAAATTCATATCACGTTACCAGAATCATCCAAGCAAGCGACAGGCTTACAGATTGAGGTAGCTGCAGGATTAAATAAGCTAAAAAGCCAGTTACCTGCACTGAATACTGAACTACTGCAACAGCTTGGTAAGATGAATATTCAAGCAAAAGGCACGACGGAGCAATTAACGGTAGGTGGTGATATTGGTCAGCGTCTTGGTTTTAATTCTCAGTGGTCGCTCACCAGCTCGCCATTGAAACTACAAAAAGCTCACATTGCCCCATGGAATAATCAGGTTCCTGCATTACCAAACGGCTCAACCATTTTAGTGGATTTACCTGCGGTAGAAGATGTCAATTGGGAGAAATTAGCGAGTGGCTTTTTATCTTCTTCTGCCAGCGAACATGTGGGGCAAATTGGCTACCCAGATACCCTTGAGGTTAAAGCGCCATCCGTTTATTTGGCAGGTCAGCGTTGGAAAGATTTGAGCTTCTCTTATGATTTATACCGTGATGAACAGCAAATTAATGTAGAAAGTGCAAACCTAAAAGGGCAGCTACAGATTTGGAAACAGCAGCCATGGGCGCTGGATATTGAATACCTGTATTACAATCCTGAAGGTTCGCTAGCGTCAAACGAAAAGACCCCTTCATCGGAAGTATTCGACTTTAGTCAGTGGCCTAAAGTGAACATCCATTGTGCCGAGTGTTGGGTGAGTGGGCAAAAACTGGGAGAAATCTCGGCGCAAGTCACGCCAGTGGGGCAGCACACTTTAAAATTAACCGCAGGTTCACTGAAAAACAGTGCCAGTGAGTTAAAGCTTGATGCCTTATGGCGCAGTAATGATGGCAATAAAACTGAGATTGCAGGCTCGCTAACTGGCGAGGCTTTCGATGAAACTGCCGCTTATTTTGGTGTCTTGGTGCCGATTATCGACTCTCCATATTCGATTGAATTTGACCTGAACTGGGCGCAGGTTCCTTGGGAGCCTGAGGTTGCGACACTGAATGGGAAAATGTCAGCAAAATTAGGGAAAGGTGCGATTGCCCATATGGGGGGCGGGCGTGCTGGGCAGTTATTACGTTTAGTCAGTTTTGATGCGTTATTGCGCAAACTTCAATTAGATTTCCGGGATACGTTTAGTAATGACTTTAACTTTGATTCGATTAAAGGCAATGCGGTCATCAATCAAGGTATTCTAACCTCGAAGGATCTTTATATTGATGGATTAGTCGCGGATATTGCCTTGAATGGGGATATTGACCTTGTTAAGCGCCAAATTAATGCGGAAGCGGTCATTACCCCTGAAATTTCTGCTACAGTAGGTGTAGCTACCGCATTCGTGATTAACCCGTTTGCGGGCGCGGCAGTATTTGCGGCATCGAAGGTCCTTGGTCCGTTGTGGAGTAAAATTTCGGTTATTCGCTATCGCGTAAGCGGTAGTCTGGATGAACCTAAAATTGATGAAGTACTACGTCAGCTTAAGGAGACTCAAGAGTAATGAAAACGGGTAATGTTGCACTTTTGCAGTTATGTAGTGGTAAGAATACAAAACACAACTTGGCACAGATAGAGCAGCAAATTAAACAGTTGCCTGATACCGTGCAGTTAGTTCTTACTCCTGAAAATGCATTACTATTTGCTGATGCTGCAACCTATCGTAAACAGGCTGAAACAGAAGGTAATGGCCCATTACAAGACGCTATCCGTGGGATGGCTATCCGTTACAATGTGTGGATTCTGATTGGGTCAATGCCATTGATTAGCCGTGAAGATCCTGAACGTATTACCAGTAGTAGCTTACTGTTTGATGCGAAAGGGAATATCACTGCGCGTTACGATAAAATTCATATGTTTGATGTGAACATCGAAGATGAACAAGGCGAGTATAACGAATCGGTTATTTATCAACGTGGTGAGCACCTGACTGTGGTTGATACACCAGTAGGTCGCTTAGGTTTAACCATTTGTTATGATTTACGTTTCCCTGGCTTATTCCAAGCATTACGTGAACAAGGTGCGGAGATTATTTCCGTCCCTGCGGCGTTTACTCGTTATACTGGACAAGCTCACTGGGAGCCACTGTTAAGAGCCCGTGCGATTGAAAACCAGTGCTATGTTTTAGCGCCAGCGCAAGTTGGGGTGCATGGTACGCGTCGTACATGGGGACATACTCTCGCCGTAGATGGCTGGGGTAAGGTGATGAAAAAGAATGTGGATGCTGTTTCCGCGTTGGTCGTGAATGTCCAGCCAGACAGCTTAAAAGTGATGCGTGAACAGATCCGAGTGGTGAAACATAACCGCTTTAGACCACAATTAACATCATTGATTAAAAAATAAACTAAATAAGAGTAATGAATATGAGTTTAGCTTCTGTCAGCGAACATTTGCTGGCTGCCAACGGTCTTGGTCAAGATAATCTGTATGATATTTTAGGGCTGCTATCTGAGCGCCGTGTTGATTATGGGGATCTCTTTTTTCAGTCTAGCTACCATGAATCATGGGTTTTAGAAGATCGAATCATTAAAGATGGCTCCTACAATATTGACCAAGGTGTTGGGGTTCGAGCGATTACGGGTGAAAAAACGGGTTTTGCCTATGCAGACCAAATTTCATTGCTGGCACTAACCCAAAGCACCACTGCAGCCCGTAGTATCGTGACTGAACAAGGCTCTGGAAAGTCACAGATTTTAACCAATGTAGACTACAAAAAACTCTATTCTGAAGTGGATCCTTTGCGTAGCTTACCGCGTGAGCAGAAAATTGAATTGCTGCATCGCGTTGACCAAGTGGCGCGCGCTGAAGATCCTCGCGTAATTGAAGTGAATGCCAGCTTAACTGGCGTGTATGAGCAAGTGTTAGTCGCTGCCACCGATGGCACATTAGCAACGGATATTCGCCCTCTGGTGCGTTTATCGGTGAGTGTGCTGGTGGAACATGATGGCAAACGTGAACGCGGAGCAAGCGGCGGCGGCGGTCGTTATGGTTATGAATATTTCCTCGAAATCCATCAAGGGCAAGTACTCGCGGAGCAGTATGCCCGTGAAGCGGTACGCATGGCGTTAGTGAATTTATCTGCAGTTGCCGCTCCTGCAGGCATGATGCCTGTAGTATTAGGTGCAGGCTGGCCAGGTGTTCTACTCCATGAAGCGGTAGGTCATGGTCTAGAAGGTGACTTTAACCGTCGTGGCACCTCTGTTTTCTCAGGAAAAATGGGAGAGCAAGTCGCATCTTCCCTGTGTACCGTGGTGGATGATGGAACCATCGCAGGGCGTCGCGGTTCATTAGCTATTGATGATGAGGGGGTTCCTGGTCAATACAATGTGTTGATTGAGAATGGAATTCTACGTAACTATATTCAAGATAAACATAACGCGCGTTTAATGGGTGTGGCGCCAACTGGGAATGCGCGTCGTGAATCTTACGCTCATTTACCAATGCCTCGCATGACAAATACCTATATGTTAGCGGGTGAATCAACACCGGAAGAGATTATTGCCAGTGTTGATAAAGGGTTGTATGCGCCGAATTTCGGTGGTGGTCAGGTGGATATCACATCGGGTAAATTTGTGTTTTCAACCTCTGAAGCTTACTTAATTGAAAATGGTAAAATTACTTCACCAGTGAAGGGGGCGACCTTGATTGGTTCTGGTGTTGAAGCTATGCAGCAGATCTCCATGGTAGGTAATGACCTGGCGTTGGATAAAGGCGTAGGTGTTTGTGGTAAAGAAGGGCAAAGCGTGCCAGTGGGTGTGGGGCAACCGACACTGAAACTCGATAAAATGACCGTGGGTGGCACCGCGTAATCACACGTTAAGATAGTCTTTTATTTTTCGCCCTAGTCACGAATGTGACTGGGGCGATTATTTATCCGCACAGCAAAAATAATTGAGGCGTTATGAATAAGCGTATTATTTCTTTAGTGTTAATGGCAATTTTGATTGCGGTTAGCCTGTACTTTAAAGGTGGCGAGCAGGGCGCACCGGAACCATCTTCTGGTACATCATCAACCACACAAACTATATCAAGTACACAAAGCATACCGCCTTCCCGCGAAGCGATAACTCCGCGTGAAACGCCAAAAACGATTGATCAGCTGACCGCTCAGAACAATGTGGTCAGTTTTATGGAAAAATATCAAAAACTCCCCGCATTTTACATGACAAAAAAGCAGGCAAGAGAAGCGGGTTGGGATGCTAAAAAAGGGAATTTATGTGAAGTTTTGCCCGGTAGAGCCATCGGTGGCGACCGCTTTTCTAACCGTGAAAAAGGCCTGCCTATTGCCGATGGGCGACAGTGGTTTGAAGCTGATATAAATTATCGTTGCGGGCATCGTGGTGCAGACCGTCTACTCTATTCCTCTGATGGAATGATCTTCGTTAGTACAGACCATTATAAAACGTTCCAACAAGTTAAATGATTGGGGGATAGCGATGAGCAAGACCGTCGTTTTTGATTTTCGTGAAATAGATAGCCTTGAGGAATTTTATCGGCAATTTCAGCAACAGTTCTCGCTTCCTAAATGGTTTGGCCATAATCTCGATGGGTTATGGGATGTGATTACTGGGGAAATAGAGTTACCCGTTACGCTGATTTTTAGCCATTTAAAGGCGGTTCAGCGTACGCAATTTTCATCGGTGATTGAATTGATGAATGAAGCAGAAGAAGAGCTAGATGAAGCGTTTATTTTTCTCATAGATATCACGAATAATGAGAATGATGCTTCACAAACCCCATGCTAGATTTGCGAAATGATTCTGCGTTTAGCCATTTTTTGTGGCGATTAATATTGAGGACGATTAAGTGGACGGTAAAAAAGTTATCATTGTTCATGGTTATACAGCATCACCGAATGATAATTGGTTTAACTGGTTAAAAGATGAATTAGAAGCGGTAGGGGCGACGGTTGATGTACCTGCATTACCAGAATCAAATTCTCCTGACCCGCAAAAATGGCAGCAATGTTTACTTGATGCCAATATTCAGTTTGATGAAAATACTATTTTAGTTGGGCACAGTTTAGGGTGCATTACGGTATTACGCTTTCTGGAAAATAATGCGCCAGAAGGGGCTAAAATTGGCGGCTATGTGCTAGTTTCTGGGTTTGATCGCTCGCTGGATTCGTTGTCTGAGTTGGCTGACCATACTCAGTTTTCATTGGATTATAATAAGCTGATTGGCATAACGGATAAGCGAGCTTCGATTATCTCTTCCAATGATTGGGTCGTGGATCCTGATGCTTCAATTGAGTTAGCAAAAGCATTAAAAACCTCTGTCACGATGGTGGAAAGTGCTGGGCATTTTCTTGATAGAGAAGGTTATACTCGACTTCCTGCATTACTCAATCTTCTACGATTTTGGTATTAAAAAATCCCCCTATGTTTTTACCACATAGGGGGATCTGAATATTTTGAATTTATTTACTTTAGATAACTCGGCACAGAGGATTCAAATAGTTGAATCAGCTCAGGATCCATATATAGGTAGTCGTCGGGAATATCTAGTACATGGATAGGCTTATGTTCAAGTAAACGAGAAAAATCGGCTATGAGCCGATTTTTATGTTTCAGCTCCATCACAAAAATAACATCCGCCCAGCGAATGAGATTGACATTGATGGGGCGTTTGGCATTGCGGCTAGTTCCCGCTGAACGAGTTACCCAGCGCGGGTGATTGCGCCAGATCTGTTCAGCGGTAGGGCTACGCCATTGATTTCGACTGCAGATGAATAAAAGGTTCATTTGTCATTTTGCATATCTTCAAGGCTACGTCGCGCTAGTAACGCGTTACTCACTTGAGGATAATCAATGCCTAGTTGTGTGGCACGAGCCAATTTTTCACTTCGAAGGTACAAATGCTTCCAGTTTTTTTCTGGAGTAAAACATTGGGTTTCTTGTGAATTTAAATTGTCGCGTGATTTGTTAATACGATCTTTGGCTCGACGCCAAGCTCTATTTCGGGTGTTATCCATATTTGCCTCATTAATTTATCGTGGTTCAGCAGCCGCGATAATACGGGTCAAAATATGACGTTGAAGATGATAGTGCGATTTGGTATCGCAAGCAACAATGGGGTGGGTTTTTAAGAATACTCCCCTAAACCACTGTGGGTATAGGGGAATAGATGATTAGTTGCTATCAGAAAGTTCTTTCAGATATTGGAAAATCTGGCGGAATGCTTTTGGTGGTTTATTTCCATCACGCTCTTTCTTCGCATTACGGACTAATGCTCGCAGTTGCTGGCGATCAGTTTGTGGGAATAGCGCAACGACTTCTTCAATGACTTCATCGCCATCGGCTAATAAACGGTTACGCAGATCTTCCAGCTTGTGCAAAATAACAACTTGCTGGTTATGGCGGTTTTTCAGCTTATCAAGGGCTTCAGTGATCGGTTCAACTTCACGAGAACGTAGTAGTTTACCGATAAGTTGTAATTGACGACGACGACCTTCACGTTTAATTTTTTGCGCTAATTCGATAGCTTCAAGTAATTGCGTGTCTAATGGGATGCGCTCAAGCTCGCTTTTACTTAAATCAACAAGTTCCGCCCCCAGTTTTTTGAGGATCTCGGCATCGCGTTTAATTTCGCTTTTGCTGACCCAAATAATCTCATCGTCCTCATCATCTTGGGGCGCTGGGATATCATCCAGCCAATCTTCAGGCTGTTTGGCCATAGGGATTTTCCTTTTTACTAAACGCCGCCGTGTAATTACGAGTAATTAGCATGATTTACGGCGTTGTGAGTGTTAACATTTATAGATTAACTCTATTGTAACTGGGAAAACCCCCTTATGACTACCTGACATTGATATGTCGAGGTAGAAAATCACTTTTCCCCTCTTTATTGGACAAAATGCATGAGTGTTACTGAACAAGTTGCCGAACAACGTAAACAATTAGAACAAGCCGTCGCCCACGCATTGGAATTCGCCAAAAGCCGTTGTGATGGCGCTGAAGTTGCAGTCAATAAAAGCACCGGCATTAGCGTGAGCACGCGCCAAGGTGATGTGGAGAATGTGGAATTTAACAGTGATGGGGCGCTCGGGATCACGGTTTACCATAAACAACGCAAAGGCAGTGCATCTTCAACGGATTTAAGCGACGAAGCCATTGAGCGTACAGTTCAAGCCGCGATTGATATTGCGTCTTATACTTCTGAAGACCCGTGTGCAGGCCCTGCTGACAAATCATTACTGGCATTTGATGCGCCGGATTTAAACCTATTCCAAGCTACAGAGCTTTCCCCTGAGGAAGCCATCAAGCTGGCATCAATTGCGGAAATGACCGCATTAAATGCAGATTCACGCATTGTGAATACGGAAGGCGGTAGCTTCAATGGACACTATGGTATCCGTGTCTTTGGTAACTCTCTAGGTCTATTAAAGAGCTACAGTTCTAGCCGTTATTCGATGTCGAGCTGCGTAATCGCCGAGCAAAATGGTGAAATGGAGCGCGATTATGCGTATACCATCGCACGCAGCATGCAGGCATTAAAATCCCCTGAGTGGGTAGGTCAAGAGTGTGCTCGTCGTACATTATCTCGCTTATCGCCACGTAAATTGCCAACCATGAAAGCTCCCGTTATTTTTGCCTCAGAAGTGGCGACGGGGTTATTTGGTCATTTAGTCGGTGCTATCAGTGGCAGCAGCATTTATCGTAAATCATCATTCTTAATGGATAGCCTTGGCAAACAAATTTTACCAAGCTGGTTAACTATTAATGAGCAGCCGCATTTGATGGGTGGTTTAGCCTCATCCCCATTTGACAGTGAAGGTGTACGTACTACTGAACGCAATATTGTGGAAAATGGCGTTCTGCAAACCTGGCTGATGACCAGTTATTCTGCGCGTAAACTGGGGCTGCAAAGCACAGGTCATGCGGGTGGGATTCATAACTGGCGCATTGAAGGACAAGGCTTATCGTTTGATGCTTTGTTGAAGCAAATGGGGACCGGCTTAGTAGTCACTGAGCTGATGGGACAGGGTGTGAGTGGAATTACGGGGGACTATTCCCGTGGGGCATCCGGTTTTTGGGTAGAAAATGGCGAAATTCAGTATCCTGTGAGCGAAATTACCATTGCAGGTAATTTGAAGGATATGTGGATGAACATGGTGACTATCGCCGATGATATCGAAACGCGCAGCAATATTCAGTGTGGTTCTGTGTTGATCCCTGAAATGAGTATTGCAGGGCAGTAAGTTCTAGTTGAACAATAAGCGCTAAATAGCAAAAAGGCACTCAATGAGTGCCTGAATACCGCCTGAAGACTAACGACAGTTTCTTGATGGAAACTTTTTTCGGCTAGTCTTCTTTCTCTTGTTGAGCATCGCAACTAGCGATGGAACTCGCCAGCCGCTTCAGGTTGATAAACAATCTCTAACACACGAACACGGGTTTCTACGCCGTTTGGCAGCGCCCAGCTAATTTCGTCGTTAACATGTAAACCTAATAAAGCTGCACCGATTGGCGCCATCACGGACAGTTGTTCTGCACTATCTTTGAGAGAGGCAGGGTAAACCAATGTGCGTGTGCGCTCTTCGTTACTGATTAAATCTAAGAAACGAATAGTGCTGTTCATTGTGACCACATCCGCAGGGATCTCTTGTGGAGATACGATATCTGCGCGGTCTAATTCGTCGTTTAGTGCTTCAGCAACAGGCGTACCCGCATAAGCGGCTTGCTCCATCAGGGCATCTAAGCGTTCTGCATCTAAATCATTGATAATAATTGTTGGCTTTGTCATACCACACTCCAATAGGGACGTACAAAGCAAACACCCCCCACCCAGAAGGCAGGGGGTGTTTGCTAGAAAATAGATTATGTAAAATATTAGGCGCTATAGGCGTTAAAGGGAAGAGATCGGGATCACGAACTCGGTGCCTATGCGTGTAAAACCATGTATATCGCTCTGTTCGCTAAGATGTAATGACGCAATGAGTTGGACTACTCTTCGTCAAATCCACTTTCAAACAGTTTAATGATTGCGGATAACGCCAAATCTTCATCGGGTCCGCTAACCTCGATATCAATTTTACTACCTTGTTCCGAGTCTAACATCAACATCGCAATAACGCTATCCGCCTCGGCCTCAATTTGGCTGTCATTTTTTAAAATGACTCTAGAGTTAAATTGTTTAACTAAATCATAGAGAAGCATTGCTGGTCTGGCATGCATACCAAGGCGGTTTTTTAGCGTAATCGTTGCTTTGACGGTCATTGCTTGCGTTTTTCCAACGTTCTGTGGCGTGACTGGACGTTTTTCCCTCGGGAGCGGAAATAATCAGCCAGCTGTTCTGCCACATACACCGAACGGTGTTTCCCTCCCGTACAGCCGATGGCGACGGTGAGGTAGCTGCGGTTATTGGTTTCTAACATCGGTAACCATAACTCTAAGTAACTACGAGTCTGGTAAATAAAGTTATGAACCTCGGTGTGTCTGTCCAAGAAGGCCGCAACGGGACGATCTAAACCGGTCATTGGGCGCAGTTTAGGATCCCAGTGTGGGTTTGGTAAAAAGCGCACATCGAAAACGTAGTCAGCATCAATTGGAATACCGTGTTTGAAACCGAAGGACTCAAACACCATGGTCAGCTCACGCTCGCGTTTGCCCATTAAGCGGGTTCTGAGCATTTCCGCTAATTCGTGCACTGACATTTCTGAGGTATCAATGACCAAGTCAGCGCGGGAGCGTAGCGGTTCTAATAGCTCGTTTTCTTCGTCGATGGCACTTTCTAAGGATAAATTTTTACTTGAAAGTGGGTGTAATCGACGAGTATCACTGTAACGACGAATTAATGTGTTGCGATCTGCATCCAGAAATAGCAGTTGTGGCGAGAAGGTTGATGGCAGTTTATCAATCGCTTCTTCAAACACTTCTGGATTGTCGGGCATATTACGCACGTCAATGCTCACGGCCGCAGAAATATTGCGATCGGCAAGTGAATTAGCCAATTCCGGCAGTAAGACTACCGGCAGGTTATCCACACAATAGAAACCCATATCTTCCAGCGCGCGTAGGGCAACGGATTTTCCCGAACCGGAACGGCCGCTGACAATCATCAGCACCATGAGCTAACTCCCTTCTGTCTCTTAAGGATTTATATCTTAATGATCGATTTCTCACTGATCACACATTTCTAATTGATCAAACACGTCTGACTATTTTGCATTTTGCGGTGTTTTACGATGCCGAATGAAAGAAATCATAACAATATCATTAGGCTGGCATCAACACATATCAGTTATTACTTACTCAATGATGATCTGGTATAACTCTTCGTCACTTTGCGCACTACGCAGACGCTTACAGAACGCTTTATCCGCTAATTTTTTAGCGATAAGAGACAACGTATGTAAGTGAGTTTTACATTGATCCGATGGAACAAGTAATGCAAAAAGCAGATCAACAGGTTGGTTATCAATCGCATCAAACGCAATGGGCTCTTCTAAATGCAAAAATACGCCAGCGGCGCGTGCACTGTCGCCTTCATTGAGTTTGCCATGAGGGATTGCAATTCCACCACCAATACCCGTGGTGCCAACTTTTTCTCTGGTTAGTAACGCTTCAAATACCGTATTTTCCGGTAATCCCAACTCGGCGGCCGCTAACTCACTAATAATTTCTAATGCTCTCTTCTTACTGGTGCAAACTAAATTATTACGTGTGCAACTGGCGGATAAAACATCGCTTAATTGGATTTCTATATCACTATTCATTTTATTATTCACTTAGGACTACAAAACCAGATGATGTATGCCACCATCTGGTTCAGAACATTAATCAGTCAACGACTGGCTAAATGTATTAGTGTTGTCTCAGTTTTTCTTTATGTTTGGTTAATTGGCGTGACAGCTTATCAAGGAGTAAATCAAGTGCCGCGTACATATCGTCGTCTTCCGCTGATGCGTGAATTTCTGCGCCGTTGAGTTGCAGGGTGGCTTCAGCAATTTGCTGAACTTTTTCCACTTTCAGAACAACTTGGATACTGTTAATACGATCAAACAATTGCTCTAATTTCTTGAGTTTTTTCTCAACCGTTTCGCGCAATGCCGGTGTAACTTCAATATTGTGTCCAGTAATCTGAAATTCCATACAATCTTCCTTATATTATTGGGTTAAACCAACTGTTTACGTTGATTTGATGGCGGAATAGATAATGACTCACGATACTTAGCAACAGTTCGACGAGCAACTTGTATACCTTGCTCTGCCAGCATACTCGTCAATTTACTGTCACTCAATGGTTTTGCTGGGTTTTCCGCAGCAACCAGCTTCTTCACCAGCGCACGAATCGCAGTGGAGGAGGCTTCTCCTCCGGTGTCCGTGCTGACGTGACTGGAGAAAAAATACTTCAACTCAAAAATGCCTCGTGGACTATGCAGAAATTTTTGAGTTGTCACACGGGAGATAGTCGATTCATGCATGTCCACCTGATAGGCAATGTCTGCCAAAATCATTGGTTTCATATACTCTTCGCCTAACTCAAAAAATTCTTGTTGTTGCTCAACAATACAGGTCGCCACTTTAAGTAATGTTTCATGGCGGCTCTCTAAGCTTTTAATCAGCCATTTCGCATCCTGCAAGTGACTGCGAATATATTGCGTGTCACTTTCGCTGGCTGAATCATTTGCCATTGAAGCATAATGATTATTGATGCTTAACTTAGGGATGCTATCTGTATTTAACTCAACTTGCCAGTGCCCACCGACTTTTTTCACCAGCACATCGGGAATAACATATTCCGATTCACCCGTATTGATTGACTGCCCTGGCTTGGGATTCAGCGTAAGGATCAGGTCAATTGCTGTTTTCAGCGCATCTTCTTTTAAGCGGGTCAGTTTGCTCAGTTGCCGAAAATCACGATTTGCCAGTAAATCAATATGATTGCTAATAATCAGTCTAGCTTCTTGCAGACCAATTGTCTCTTTTGGGTATAAAGAGAGCTGGATCAACAAACACTCTTTGAGATCCTGAGCTGCCACGCCTAATGGGTCAAAATGCTGGATACGTTTTAAAACGGCAACGACTTCTTCTAAGGTGATATCGGGGTCATCAATCCCTTCGTGGATCTCACTGATTGAGCTTGTGAGATAGCCTGAATCATCAATTGAATCGATAATCGAAGTCGCAATCGCGCGATCGGTATCGGTAAACGGGGTGAGATCCGCTTGCCAGATTAGATAATCTTGCAGTGTTTGGGTAGTTTCCCCTTGGTAAACAGGAAGTTCATCGAAGCTGTAGTCGTTGCTAGTGCCCGACGGGGTACCTGCTGTATAGATTTCATCCCAATCAGCATCTAGGGGAAGCTCATCGGGCATATCCGCGTTTTCAAGGGCATCTTTGGTATCGATTTCGCTGCTGTCAGTGTCGTTGCCTAGGTTATCTAAGTTCTCTTGCTCAGAGGATGACTCTTCTTGTTCAAGCAGAGGGTTGGTTTCAAGTGCGAGTTGAATTTCTTGTTGAAGCTCAAGTGTGGATAACTGCAACAGGCGGATGGCCTGTTGCAATTGAGGTGTCATTGCAAGTTGTTGACTGATTCTGAGCTGCAAACTTTGCTTCATGAATGTGCTTTATTCTCCATTACCACTTACACAACCAATGTCATGACAACCAACAAGGCAATACTACAAACGACAGTCTACAAGCGATAGTCTACAAACTACAGTCTAAAGCCTTCACCCAAATAAACACGTTTCACTTGCTCGTTTTCAAGGATCATCTCTGGTGAGCCGTGAGCAATCAAGTGCCCTTGGCTGACAATGTAAGCACGCTCGCAAACATCGAGAGTTTCGCGGACGTTATGGTCGGTGATTAACACACCAAGCCCATAGTCACGCAAGTGTTGGATGATTTTTTTGATATCCAAAACGGAAATCGGATCAACCCCTGCAAACGGCTCATCTAACAGGATAAATTTTGGATTAGCAGCGAGGGCGCGTGCAATTTCCACTCGACGACGCTCACCACCGGACAGTGACTGACCTACGCTATCACGCAGGTGAGTAATACTGAACTCCTCCATCAGCTCTTCAGCACGCTCTTTGCGCTGTTCTGAGGTTAAGTCAGGACGAATTTCTAACACGGCCATCAGGTTATCATACACACTGAGGCGGCGGAAAATAGATGCTTCTTGAGGAAGATAGCCAATGCCACGACGAGCGCGCTCATGCAGAGGAAGTAAGCTAATATCCTCACCATCAATTAAAATTTTACCAGCATCCCGCTGAACAATGCCGACTACCATATAAAAAGTGGTCGTTTTACCCGCACCGTTAGGGCCTAAGAGACCGACGATTTCCCCTGATTTCACTTCCAGGCTGACGTCAGTGACTACGCTGCGTTTTTTATAGGATTTCGCCAGATTCTCTGCGGTTAGTGTTGCCATAACAATTATTTACTCTTACTTGTTGATGAACCCTGCGCTGCTGGGCCTTTCTCTTGTAACTGGGCTGGTAATAAGACAGTTGTTACGCGCTTGCCTTTATCGCTGAACGCTTCCATTTTTTGTGTTGGAACGACGTAAGTGATCTTATCGCCTTTGATATTACTATCGAGCTGCTCAAGGTAGGCATCACCCGTTAATGTCACCAGCTGCTGATCAACTTCATAACGTGCTTTGGATGCGTGACCTTTAATTGGTTTGCCATCGTCTTGTAACTGGAAGAAAGTCACTGGCGTACCAAATGCTTCAATGACGATTTTATCGGAATCGCTGCTTGGGCGAGTCACAACAACTTTGTTGGCACGAATATCAATGGAACCTTGCTTGATAACAACGTCATCAGTAAATGTGGTGATATTTTTTTCTAAATCAAGAGATTGCTTAACCGAATTAATGGTCATCGGTTGTTGGGTATCTGTTTTCAGTGCCATTGCCGGTAGGCTAAGAGCCAAAATTGCACTTGCAATAGCCCCTTGAATAAAACTTTTCTTAGTTACTTGATTCATTGTGTTGCTCTTTTGGTTGTAACTCATAGTGAGTTTTAACATCTTCAATTAATTCAGCGGTTCTTGTACGAAGGTTCCCCTTCATTTTTAAGCCCGTTGAATTTAGCCCGTGTCCGATAATGGTAACTTTATCGTCAGATGAAACATCTTGTGTGACTAGATTGACCACCGCATTATCTGTGGTAATGCGCTGGATTTGAGGCTCAGGAGTCAAACTGTCAACTTGAACATCGCTATACAGGTAGAGCACACGCTCTTTGGTTAATCTTGCCTTAATGGATTTCACCGTCCAAGTCGGCGTACCCGCATCGTTATAAGTGGTTAATACCGGATTGGTAAACCACGTGATTTTCCCATCGGTATAATTATCAACTTTGCTCGCGGCGAGTTTATAGGCTAAATCACCCGCTGGATTATAGACGAAAGTTACTGAATCATCAGTTTGATAATTAGGTTTCCCGTCATTGATTTCGGTTGTTAATGGTTTGGAGTCATCGTAAACCGAAAAGTTCCAACCAATTAGCCCCAATACAATGAGGGATAAAACAGTGATTAACCACTTTTTTGCGTTGCTCATGAATGATATCTGTTCTTTAAATCGACAAGCCTTTAGCTTCTTCCAGTTTATTTTGGGATAACAGAATAAGGTCGCAGAGTTCACGTACTGCCCCTTTTCCGCCACCAATATGTGTTACATAGTCTGCTTTAGGTAATAACAAAGGGTGTGCATCAGCAACCGCAACGGATAACCCAACTTTTGCCATCACGGGCCAGTCAATGAGGTCATCACCAATGTAAGCTGTTTGCTCTTCTGTTAGTTGTAGTTTATCTAACAGTTCGCGATACGCCAAAAGCTTATCGCTTTGTCCTTGGTAAAGATATGTAATACCTAACGTTTGGGCTCTGTCTTCCAGCAATTTAGCTTTGCGTCCGGTGATAATAGCGACTTCGATACCTGAGGTTAATAGGCAGCGAATGCCATACCCATCGCGGACATTAAAGGCTTTTAATTCTTCGCCATTATTCCCCATATAAATTAAACCGTCGGACATCACGCCATCGACATCACAGATAAGCAGTTTAATTTTGGTCGCTTTTTCTATCACAGAATTTGCTACAGACCCATAGCAAGTATTCTGATAATTAGGGTTCATTCTATTTCCTTTATGTATACTTTCGACTTATACCACACCCGCTTGCAGTAGGTCGTGCATATGGAGAACACCCACTAATTGGTCGCCATCTGCCACTAATAACGACGTGACATGGCGAGATTGCATCAGGTTCAGCGCTTCAACAGCTAGCATACCTGGCGCGACTCGAATACCGCCCGGCGTCATTAAATCGGCAATTTTGGCATTGTTAAGGTCGATGCCCATATCAAAAATACGGCGCAAATCCCCATCCGTGAATATCCCTTGAATATTCATATCGTCATCACAAATGACGGTCATACCCAGCTTTTTACGGGTAATTTCCACAAGGGCTTCGCGTAATGTGGCACTTTTCGGAATATGAGGGACATCGTCACCGGTACTCATTAAATCACGAACTAAGAGTAAAAGTTTGCGCCCAAGTGCGCCCCCTGGATGAGATAGTGCAAAATCATCTGCTGTAAAGCCGCGGGCGGTTAATAATGCAATGGCTAACGCATCACCCATCACTAATGTTGCCGTGGTACTTGTTGTCGGTGCCAAACCTAGCGGGCAGGCTTCTTGTGGTACTTTTATGCATAAGTGGATATCTGCATATTTGCCCATGTTACTGTCTGGATTATTGGTCATGCAGATCAGTGGGACTTTGATACGCTTTAACACTGGCAGTAGGGCTAAGATCTCTCCTGATTCACCAGAGTTCGAAATCGCTAATACAACGTCTTTATTGGAGATCATCCCTAAATCGCCATGGCTAGCTTCCCCAGGGTGCACGAAAAATGAAGGCGTTCCTGTGCTGGCAAGCGTCGCCGCAATTTTCCGTCCAATATGCCCTGATTTCCCCATCCCCATAACGACCACTTTTCCCTGACAAGCAAAGATTTGCTGACAAGCAAGATCAAAGTCATGATTAATATATTGTTCTAGGTTTTTCAGACCTTCGCGTTCGATATGGAGAACTTCTTTACCTACTTTCTGAAAATCGATATTTGACATGTCTAATTCCATGTGTGTTTTCGGGTGAATCAAAAGTGTCGGTTGGATCCAAAGTTTCGGTTAGATCAAAAAAGAGAAATCGGATTGTATAACGAATACTTAGTATCAGTAAGTATTTTGTCTCTAAGCTTTTATGAATGTCATAGTTATGAGTCTTTATTAGCGATTTGAGCTCAAAAGAGCCTTTTAGGGATTAACCGCACCGATGCCCAAAAAAAATTTTTTTAATTCTCTTACCCTTATGGTTGGATATATAAATTTCTAAGAGCTATCTTCTATTAATTAGGTAAAATATTAGTTAATACTATTTGGTTTATGTTTCTGTAAAACCCTGAATTTATTTAGGCAGAATCATAGTTTGACCTATAACGAGCTATTAAACGATGCAAGCACAGACAGAGAACTTAATCGAAGTCAAAAACATGTCATTTACGCGGGGCAATAGGAAAATATTCGAAAATATTAACCTAACTGTGCCTCGTGGTAAAATTACTGCGATTATGGGGCCTTCAGGGATTGGTAAAACCACATTGCTCAGACTGATTGGTGGGCAACTGCGCCCAGAGGAAGGGGAAATCTGGTTTGATGGGGATAATATTCCTGCGCTGTCTCGTTCTAAGTTATACCAATCGCGTAAAAAAATGAGCATGTTATTCCAATCCGGTGCCTTGTTTACCGATATGGACGTTTTCAATAATGTGGCTTTCCCTTTGCGTGAGCACACGAATTTACCGGAATCATTGATTCATACGACGGTGATGATGAAATTAGAAGCGGTGGGGTTACGCGGAGCCGCAAAATTAATGCCATCAGAACTTTCAGGTGGAATGGCTCGCCGTGCGGCGCTGGCAAGAGCTATCGCTCTGGATCCTGACCTGATTATGTTTGATGAGCCGTTTGTGGGGCAAGACCCGATTACGATGGGAGTTTTGGTCAAACTGATTGATGAACTCAACCAAGCGTTAGGGGTAACCTGCGTGGTGGTTTCCCATGACGTTCCTGAAGTGCTAAGTATTGCCGATAAAGCGTATATTGTGGCGCAGCAACATGTTATTGCGAAAGGAACTGGGGAAGAGTTACGCGAGAACCAAGATCCGCGCGTCAGACAGTTTATGGATGGAATTGCTGATGGTCCTGTGCCATTCCGCTTTCCTGCCAATGACTATTCGGCTGATTTATTAGGGTAAATGAACATGATAATTAAGGCGATTGCTGCCTTCGGACGTCGATGGATTGAAACATTTGCGGCTTTTGGTCGAGCAGGCTATTTATTATTTGGTGCACTATTTGGCAAACCTGAGTTTGGCAAGCAGTGGCCGCTGTTAGTTAAACAGCTTTATTCGGTAGGGGTTCAGTCTCTGCTCATTGTGGCGGTGTCTGGTCTATTTATCGGGATGGTGCTCGGTTTACAAGGTTATTTGGTACTGACGACGTTCAGTGCAGAAGCCAGTCTTGGCATGATGGTAGCGCTTTCGCTATTACGCGAACTGGGACCGGTGGTCACCGCGCTGTTGTTTGCGGGGCGAGCTGGCTCGGCATTAACCGCAGAAATTGGTTTGATGAAAGCTACTGAGCAGATTTCGAGTTTAGAAATGATGGCGGTGGATCCTCTGCGTCGTGTTGTCGCCCCAAGATTTTGGGCTGGGTTCATTAGCATGCCGTTGTTATCACTGATTTTTGTCGCCGTAGGTATTATTGGCGGAGCCATTGTTGGTGTGGATTGGAAAGGGATTGACCCCGGTTTCTTCTGGTCGTCCATGCAGTCCTCCGTCGAGTGGCGACTCGATTTAGTGAACTGTTTTATCAAGAGTTTAGTCTTTGCAATCACGGTAACGTGGATTGCACTATTTAATGGTTATGATGCGATTCCAACCTCGGAAGGAATTAGCCGTGCAACGACGAAAACTGTTGTGCATGCATCATTATCGGTTCTAGGGTTAGATTTCGTACTGACAGCACTGATGTTTGGGAACTAAGTCATGCAAAGTAAAAAAAGTGAAATATGGGTGGGTTGTTTTATGTTGCTGGCGATCGCCGCAATTGTGTTCCTCTGCTTAAAAGTGGCGGATTTACAATCGATTGGTAGTCAGTCAACTTACCGAGTTTCCGCCTCTTTTGAAAACGTGGGTGGCTTAAAAGTTGGCTCTCCAATCAAAGTCGGTGGCGTTGTCGTGGGACGGGTTGCGAATATTTCTTTAGATAAAAAGAACTATATTCCTGACGTTCAAATCGATTTACTCAGCGAATATGACAATATTCCTGATTCCAGCTCGCTATCAATTCGTACTTCAGGCCTGCTTGGTGAACAGTATATCGCCATGAATATCGGTCCTTATGATGAAGATATGGGAATTGCGATGTTAAAAGATGGCAGTCGTTTAGAAGACACCAAACCGGCAATGGTACTGGAAGATTTAATTGGTCAATTCTTGTATAAGAGTGGTGATAGCCAAGGTTCTGCAGCTGCGCCAGAGGCTCATGTTGCGGCACCGTCAGAGCCTGTTGCTCACTAAGTTGTAATTCCCTGTGAACTTAAAAGGAATGAATTATGTTTAAACGTTTAATAATGATAGCTATGTTAGTGGTTGCGCCATTTGCGATGGCGATTGACCAAACTAATCCTTATAAGCTTATGGAAGAAGCCGCAGCGAAAACTTTCGATCGCTTAAAAGCACAGCAGCCTCAAATCAAACAAAACCCAGATTACTTACGTACCATCGTGCGTGAAGAGTTACTGCCATATGTACAAATTAAATATGCGGGCGCGTTGGTATTAGGAACTTATTATAAAGATGCTACCCCGGCTCAGCGTGATGCGTATTTTAAAGCATTTGAGTCTTATCTTGAGCAAGTTTACGGTCAAGCGCTGGCAATGTATCACGGTCAAACGTACACCATCGCTCCTGAGCAGCCGATTGGCGACAAAAATATTGTCGCTATCCGTGTGACCATCAATGATACTAATGGCCGCCCTCCAGTACGTTTGGATTTCCAATGGCGCAAAAACAGTAAAACAGGTTACTGGCAGGCGTATGACATGATTGCAGAAGGCGTGAGTATGATCACCACCAAGCAAAATGAGTGGGGTGATATTCTGCGTAAGCAAGGTATTGATGGATTGACTGCTCAATTACAACGTAGTGCTCAGGTGCCGATTACGTTAGAAGAGAACAATTAAGATGAGTAGTCTGTTATCTTGGACGAAAAATAACAAAACATTGGCTTTTTCCGGTATTTTAAATCGCGATTCTCTGGTTGAATTTTGGGACAAGCGCCAAACACTATTGACCCAAGTTGAGCAAGTTGATGTTTCTGCTTTAACTCATGTGGATTCTACCGGACTGGCAATGCTAGTACGCTTAAAAGGTGAGTATCAGTCCCAACAAAGCCATTTAGGTATTGTTGGTGTGAGTGATAATTTGAATACCTTGATGGAATTGTACGGGGTAAAATCCCTGCTGATGGATTAAGTCAAGTTATGTAAAAAATAGCGCTTCTGAGTGTTTTTATACACCAGAAGCGTTTTCTTTAGTTTAAGTGTTAAGCTGAATCCTTTAGGATAGATGGCTATATTTATTATCATAATTAATTACAAAATTGAGTCATTATGGATACCAACGAAATTAAACAAGTCTTAATGGAAAAGCTGTCACTGGATGAAGTGATAGTGAATGGCGATGGCAGTCATTTTCAAGTTATCGCTGTTGGCAGCCTTTTTGACGGCATGAGCCGTGTTAAACAGCAGCAAGCAGTCTATGCGCCGTTAATGGAATATATTGCGGACAATCGAATTCATGCGCTTTCAATCAAAGCTTATACCCCAGCGCAGTGGGAGCGTGATCGTAAGCTGAGCGGCCTATAAGTTTGAAAATGTAAGCGAACAGTTTGTAAAAATCTGACACACGAGAATACCAGAATGGATAAATTTTTAGTTAAAGGGCCAACCCGCTTAGAGGGTGAAGTCTCTATTTCAGGCGCTAAAAACGCCGCACTGCCAATCCTGTTCGCTGCTTTACTGGCTGAAGAGCCAGTTGAATTACAGAATGTCCCTAAACTGAAAGACATCGACACCACAATTAAGTTACTCAGCCAACTTGGCGTCAAAATCGAGCGTAATGGTTCGATTTTTGTTGATGCTAGCAATGTGACTGAATATTGTGCACCGTATGATCTAGTAAAAACCATGCGTGCCTCTATTTGGGCATTAGCGCCGCTGGTTGCACGCTTTGGTCATGGTGAAGTTTCTTTACCGGGTGGTTGTGCCATTGGCGCTCGTCCAGTGGATTTACATATTAGCGGGTTAGAGAAGTTAGGTGCCAATATTGTCCTTGAAGATGGTTATGTTAAGGCAACGGTGAATGGTCGCCTGAAAGGCGCTGACATCGTGATGGACAAAGTCAGCGTTGGTGCCACTATCAGTATCATGACAGCTGCTGCGCTTGCTGAAGGAAACACTTCCATCGAGAACGCCGCTCGTGAGCCTGAAATTGAAGATACTGCTAATTTCTTAAATGCATTAGGTGCGAAAATCACTGGTGCAGGAACTGACCGTATTGTCATTGAAGGAGTGGCTCGTTTAGGTGGTGGTGTGTATCGCGTTCTGCCAGATCGTATTGAAACAGGTACATTCTTAATTGCTGCAGCGGTTTCTCGCGGTAAAGTAGTTTGCCGTAATGCACGTCCAGACACTCTGGATGCGGTGCTAGCGAAATTACGTGAAGCTGGGGCTGATGTTCAAACGGGTGAAGATTGGATTAGTCTAGATATGCATGGTAAACGTCCAAAAGCGGTTACATTGCGTACAGCTCCACATCCTGGTTTCCCTACTGATATGCAAGCGCAATTTAGCCTATTAAACTTGGTGGCTGAAGGTACCGGTGTTATCACAGAAACCATTTTCGAAAACCGTTTTATGCATATTCCTGAGTTAATTCGTATGGGTGCGCACGCGGATATCGAGAGTAATACCGTTGTGTGCCATGGTGTTGAAAAGCTCACTGGTGCGCAAGTGATGGCAACAGATTTACGTGCGTCAGCAAGTTTAGTGATTGCAGGTTGTATCGCGGGTGGAACAACGACAGTTGACCGTATTTATCATATCGATCGTGGATATGAAAATATTGAAGCGAAATTAAATGCGTTAGGCGCTAATATTCAACGCGTTAAATCTGAAGACTAATTCCAGATTGCGTTGATATCATTGCAAAAACAAGATTGCAGAAACAAAAAAGGTTGTTCTTTATCGGAACAACCTTTTTTTTTGGGCTTATTTTGGGTGAAAGATTTGACTGGGCAGAATTGAGGGGTTAGTTTGCTTGCCCTTCAGGAAGTTCTTCAATCACGATATCGATGTTTTGCACATTACCATCACGTAAAATCTGAACGGGAATTTTTGTTCCGGGGCGAATTTCGGCGACATAATCCATGGTTTCTGCGGCAGAAACGGCAGGTTTTCCATCTAAGGATAAGATAACATCCCCTTGCTCAATGCCTGATTTTGCAGCAGGTCCATTGGCTGAAACTTGGAAAACCCTTAACCCTTGAATTTGGTTGATATTATTTGTATTTGTGCGAATTTGCGGTAATTCACGAGCCGTAATGCCGATGTAGCCTCGCACGACACGACCATCACGGATCAGTTTTTCCATGATTTTGGTTGCTAGGGCGGTTGGAATAGCAAAACTCAATCCTTCGGAACTGACTCCTTGCCCTGCGCTGAATGAAAGGGTGTTTATGCCAACCAATTCCCCTTCCGTGTTGATAAGGGCGCCACCGGAGTTACCCGAGTTAATCGAGGCATCGGTTTGTAGGAAATTTTGGCGACGTGTGGAGCTTAAACCGACACGTCCCGTCGCGCTTATAATCCCTTGGGTGACTGTTTGTCCAAGGTTATAAGGGTTTCCAATGGCTAAAACCACATCCCCAACATGGGTGATGCGCTTAGTATTAATTGGGATAACGGGAAGATTTTCAGCCTCTATCTTCAAGACTGCAAGGTCAGTTAAGGGGTCTGAGCCGACTAAAAGTGCATCGAAAATCGCACCATCTTGTAGGGCAACAAGGATTTGGTCAGGGTTATCCACCACATGTTTATTGGTCACTATGTAACCATTAGCGCTTAATATCACCCCTGATCCAAGAGATTGTAATTCCCGACCCGATTGGGAAAAACTCCCTTTAGAGCTGCTATAGACATACACCACCGCAGGCGCGGCACGGCGTACGGCCTTGTTATAGCTTACAGGCTCGCTATTGGTTTTCCCATACAGTAAATCAGCCAGTCCCTGTGGGCGCAATGAGGGGACAGCCACAATAATGATTGAGGCAGTGACCAATCCAAGCAGGACAGACACAAGCAGCTTTTTGACCATGTTAAAGGTTACCAAGTTCGCTATGATGGAAATGACAGACAGAGAGATACTTTGAGCATAACATAAAAAAACGGGTACAGCAGAGTGATACTGTACCCGTTTTATTGATTTATGTGCGGTAACTTAATGAATTAGTTTTTCATTAATAAGTAGAGCGTTTCACCGCCACGCAGCACTTTCATCGCTAATACTGGTGGTTTGCTATCGATGATTTTGCGAAATTGGTCGATACTTTCTACGCGAGTGTCATTCACGCCAAAGATCAGGTCGCCTTTCGCTAAACCAACCGCAGCAGCCGGAGACTTAGGTGCTACGCTGTCAACTTGTACCCCTTTGGTATTGCTGACAACCGCATTGGAAATGGTGGCGCCTAATAAGGATTCACTCAGTTTTTCCGCGTTGGTTGCAGAGCCTTCATCGCTTTCTAGTACTACTTTCACTTCCATTGGTTTGCCTGAACGGATCAGACCAAGGGTGATTTCTTTGCCTAACTGGCTGGTGCCAATTTTTGCTCTTAATTCAGCGAAGCTATTAATACGTTTACCATCAACAGAGACTAAAACGTCACCCGATTTGATGCCTGCTTTTGCCGCTGACGATTTTGGAATCACTTCACTGACGAAAGCGCCACGCTGAGCATCGATATTGAAGGCTTTAGCGATATCAGAGTTCATCTCTGTACCTTTAATACCTAAAATTCCGCGTTTAACTTCACCGTGTTTAATCAGCTGCTCACTCAGGCTTTTCGCCATGTTGCTCGGGATAGCAAAGCCGATGCCAATATTTCCGCCACCCGGTGCTAAAATTGCAGTGTTAATCCCAATCAGCTCACCGTTTAAGTTAACCAGTGCACCACCAGAGTTACCACGGTTGATTGAGGCATCGGTCTGGATAAAGTTTTCTAAGCCTTCCAGATTTAATCCACTACGACCTAACGCAGAGATAATCCCGGATGTGGCAGTTTGTCCTAAACCGAATGGGTTACCAACAGCGACGGCAAAATCACCAACACGCAGTTTATCGGAGTCCGCAATAGAAACCGCGGTGAGGTTTTTGATATCTTTTGCATTGCTGATTTTTAACAGTGCAATGTCAGTTTGTGGATCTTTACCAATCAGTTTAACGTCAATTTCACGACCGTCATTGAGCTGAATTTGGATTTTGTCGGCACCATCAATAACGTGATTATTGGTTAAAACATAACCTTGTGTCGCATCGATGATGACACCAGAACCTAAACCTTCAAATGGGCGCACGCTTTGTTGTTGTGAAGGTGCATTTGGACCAAAGAAGAATTTGAGTTCTTCAGGAATCTGTTGATTTTGTACACGGGTGCCTGAAACATGGATATTCACGACGGCAGGCAGGACTTTTTCCAGCATTGGCGCTAAACTCGGCATGTTTTGGCTTTGTGCGGTTGCCGGTAATGTGGCCGGTAAGGCGGCGCTGCTGATTGCTGGGATCGTGGACAGGGTTAAACCTAAACTCATTGCGACTGCTGTCAGAAAAAAATTTTTTCTTTTCATCATTCCGTAGATTCTCTCAATAGAAAATATCAGCTCATATGAATGGTACCTATAAACGGTACACTAAGGTCATATGGGCGGAGGTATTTTGGGGTCTCAAATAATATTTTACTGATGACTATGACCACGGATTATGCGGAAAAGTTCCCTATGCGGATAGTACTTATCCACAATTTTACATCCATTTACATGATGTTTAGGTGAAACGCTAACTTCTATACAGTAGCTAAACTAACTATAAGATTTTATTCGGAATTGGAATGATACAGTGAGGGAAATAACACCACCAGTAACGGGCGCTACTGGTGGCATAATCAAAAATTACTTCTCTTTTTCATCGAGAGGGCGGAACAGCCCTGAAGCACCTTCAGAGTAATCTCTCGGTGGCATTTTAACCGGTGCTTGGTCATTATCGGCTTCAGATTCAGTTAAACGATAATGGAATGGGTTATCTTGCATATCCGGCATTAACTCGGAAGAGCTTTGCGCCATATGTTGATACAGTTGGCGATAGTCGCGTGCCATTTTATCCAATAACTCTGCGCTGCGAGCAAAATGGCTAACGAGTTCTTTACGATACTCTTCCAGCTCAGTGCTTTTTTTGTCTAATTCAGCTTGTGCTGTTTTTTGTTGACGAAGTTTTGGATTGCCATAACGCACAACCAATGCGCCGATGATAAAGCCAACAACTAATCCTATTAGTGCATACTCCCAAGTCATGCTAACTCCTTCGTTTACTTCAATCAAAATTCACAGAAAATGGTCGCCAAAATTTAGCTCGATTACCCTAACTATACCTGCTAATAGCAAATCTGTTAATGCTAAAGAGTGGAATAATAAAGCGAAATTCCTTACTCTATGCCGAATAGTTAATCGAAAGTTAAATGCTAACAGAATCTGGTTATAATAAAGGCAGTGTATATCATATAACGGTAAAAAAAACCGAAAATTTTAAGGATCACTGAGTTGATGTCACCGATGACCCCTACCATGCGTTACCAACAAGCTCTTGAGCAAGGCAATTACCAGCCGGATGACGTACAAAAACAAGCCGTAGAGCGATTAGACAAGATTTATCAGCAACTTTGTAGCGCTACGCCTTGCTTCCCAAATGAAAAACCAAACGGTCTAAAACAGCGCTTTGGGCGCTTGTTAGGGAAATCATCCACAAAAACCTGTGAGCCAGTTCAGGGGTTATATATGTGGGGGGGCGTAGGTCGCGGTAAAACGTGGTTGATGGACATGTTCTACGACAGTTTACCGGGAGAGCGCAAATTGCGTTTACACTTTCATCGCTTTATGAAGAAAGTGCAGGAAGACTTAATGGCGCTGCAAGGACAGGAAAATCCGCTCGACATTATCGCTGATGAATTTAAAAAACAGACGGATATTTTGTGTTTTGATGAGTTTTTTGTCTCGGACATTACCGATGCGATGATTCTAGGAACCTTATTAGAAGGGCTCTTTGCGCGAGGCATCACGTTAGTCGCGACATCCAACATCATCCCTGACAACCTTTATCGCAACGGTTTGCAACGCGCTCGCTTTTTGCCAGCCATAGAACAGATAAAAAAATATTGCGATGTAATGAATGTGGATGCGGGGATTGACTATCGCTTGCGTACGCTGACTCAAGCGCATCTATTTTTATCGCCAATAAACGAACAAAATCGCCATCATTTAGATGAAGTGTTTGTAAAACTGGCAGGTAAAGAAGGTCAGCAAAATCCGGTATTAGAAGTTAATCATCGGAAAATGCAGGCAATTCGCTCCGCGGAAGGAGTATTGGCAATCAGCTTTAAGGTTTTATGTGAAGAGCCTCGCAGCCAAAATGACTATATCTACCTCTCAAATTGTTATCATACGGTATTGCTCTATGACGTCCCTGTGATGGGGCTGAAAGATGAAAATCCTGCCAGACGTTTTCTCGCGCTTATTGATGAGTTCTATGAACGTAAGGTAAAATTGATGATCAATGCACAGGTGCCGATGGATTCACTTTATCAAGGGCAACTTTTGGCGTTTGAATATCAGCGCTGCCTTTCTCGCTTGCAAGAAATGCAAAGTGAAGAATATTTGAAAATCCCGCATTTATCATAGAGGCCAAAGAGGAAATGAGTCTCAAGGACGTCGTTTTCTCTCTGGATTTATGTGTGCTTTTTGAACAGGCGACACTAATTATTTATTTGAACGTAAAAAAAATGCATTTGGGGTCGATTTTTGTTGCTGACTTCTCTATAATCTTGCGACCCCACGTTACGGCGTTGTTTTTTATTTCCCAAAAAATAACGCATTAATGCCAGCTAGGCTGCTCGAAGGGGTGGGTTTGCTGGACAATGAGTCGCGTGAACCTCGCTATATTTTACGAACATGAGTGTTCACACAACGTGTAACTTCAATATTGGGTAAGTTTTAATGAAAACTTTTACAGCTAAACCAGAGACCGTAAAACGCGACTGGTATGTTGTTGATGCAGATGGCAAAACTTTAGGCCGTCTTGCAACTGAAATTGCTAGCCGTCTGCGCGGTAAGCATAAAGCGGAATATACTCCGCACGTGGATACTGGTGATTACATCATCGTTCTGAATGCAGAAAAAATTGCTGTTACCGGCAAAAAACGCGAAGACAAAATCTACTATCGCCACACTGGCCATATTGGTGGAATCAAGCAAGCAACTTTCGAAGAGATGATTGCTCGTAGTCCTGAGCGTGTGCTTGAAATCGCGGTTAAAGGCATGTTGCCAAAAGGACCTCTGGGTCGTGCAATGTACCGTAAACTGAAAGTTTACGCAGGTAATGAGCACAACCACGCGGCACAACAACCGCAAGTTCTTGACATTTAATCGGGATTATAGCAATGGCTGAAAATCAATACTACGGCACTGGTCGCCGCAAAAGCTCATCTGCTCGTGTCTTTATTAAGCCGGGTAGCGGTAACATCACAATCAATCAACGTACACTGGAACAATACTTTGGTCGCGAAACTGCGCGCATGGTAGTTCGTCAGCCGTTAGAACTGGTTGAAATGTTAGAAAAACTGGACCTTTACATCACTGTTAAAGGTGGTGGTATCTCTGGTCAGGCAGGCGCAATCCGTCACGGTATTACACGTGCACTGATGGCTTATGACGAGACTCTTCGTTCTGATCTGCGTAAAGCTGGTTTTGTTACCCGTGATGCGCGTTCTGTTGAACGTAAGAAAGTGGGTCTGCGTAAAGCACGTCGTCGTCCACAGTTCTCCAAACGTTAATTTATTGCCCTCTGGGCATAAAATTGATGAAAAAGCCCGTCTTTATGGCGGGTTTTTTATTGTCTAAAATAAATCAAATATTGAGCCATTCTTATTTAATTAAAATAAAGACAGACAGAAGACATTATTTTATTATTCCACTCTATTTTTGTGTCATATCTCAAATGCAGTAAAAATATAACCCATCAACAATGGAGTTAACTTTAAGGTTTTAATTTTAAATTATTATAAATTTAAAGTTGATAGGGCTGGTTTTGATGGAATTATTCCTCTCTAATAAAATTAACCGATGATTTTCTCTAGGTTAGCCCCCTAAGCTGTACAAAATCTGTTAGACTATGTCCCAGTTTTTTATTTGATTATTTCTCGCTTTCATGAAGCGAGAGGGTTGTGCTGACTTTCAAAATGGATCTTGAAGGTTGAGTACATGGGATTTTAAAAATGAAAATAATGAATTAATCCTTATTTAAGGATCATTATTTTTATCATTTGGAGGTTTTAATGGCTGTTGCTCCTAATAAACGTTCGGTAATGACATTGTTTTCAGGCCCAACTGATATTTTTAGCCATCAAGTACGTATTGTGCTTGCTGAAAAAGGTGTTAGCGTTGAGATTGAACATGTCGAGCCTGGTCATATGCCTCAAGACCTTATTGATCTTAACCCATATCAAAGTGTTCCAACGCTGGTGGATCGTGACCTGACTTTGTATGATCCAGATATCATTATGGAATACCTCGATGAGCGTTTTCCTCATCCACCGTTAATGCCTGTTTACCCAGTGGCTCGTGGTACTAGCCGTCAGCTGATGCATCGTATTCGCAGAGACTGGTACTCATTGATGGCTAAAATCGAGAAGGGTACAGCACAAGAAGCAGATGCAGCTCGTCGCCAATTAGCGGAAGAACTGATTGCAGTTTCACCTGTACTGGCTGAAATGCCATTCTTTATGAGTGATGAGTTCAGCTTAGTTGATTGCTATTTAGCACCGCTATTATGGCGCTTACCTGTTTTAGGTATCGAATTAAAGCCTGCAATCAGCAAACATTTACAGATGTACATGCAGCGTGTATTTGAGCGCGATGCATTTTTAGCATCATTAACTGAATTAGAGCGTGAAATGCGCCTGTCAGCACGAGGCTAAGTCGGATGATGGAAATGGCACCAATGACACCACGTCGCCCTTATCTGCTGCGCGCCCACTATGAGTGGTTGCTGGATAACGATATGACTCCGCATTTGGTGGTTGATGTCACTCTTCCCATGGTGAATGTTCCAATGGAATTTGCGCGTGATGGGCAAATTGTTTTAAATGTTGCCCCGCGTGCAGTGGGTAACTTTGAAATTACCAACGAAGAAGTGCGGTTTAATGCGCGATTCGGCGGTGTACCTCGTCAGGTATATGTTCCAATGGCGGCTATCATGGCGGTATATGCGCGTGAAAATGGCGCTGGAATGATGTTTGAACCTGAAGCGGCTTATGATGAGCACTTTGATGGAGAAGACAACAGCACTGATGAAGCACTGTCTGACAACATCGTATTGGTTCATGATGAAGCCACTCAAACAGAAGAACCTTCATCCCCAGACGATGAGCCACCAAGGCCACCGAAAGGTCGTCCAGCGTTACGGGTTGTGAAATAAGCACAAATCGTGGCAGCTAAGACTGATATAGTAAATGCTAAAAAGAGGAAGAAATTCCTCTTTTTTTATACTCGAAGAAAACTCATGATCCCTTCTGCGGCTCCACGCCCTTCGGCAATCGCTGTTACCACCAAATCAGAACCGTGTACTACATCTCCCCCTGCAAAAATTTTAGAGTGCGAAGTCTGGTAAGCATAATGATGATGACGAGGTGCCACTATTCTACCGCTCATATCGCGCTGTATGGCATGTGTGCTAATCCACGGCATATCGTCAGATTCAAAACCAAACGCAATAATGACCACATCGGCAGAATGTGTAATTTCTTCCGATTCTGTGGAATTCGATAATGTGCTAGCGAAATGGATACCGACAACTTGTCCCTCGACATCGGTGTTAATCCCAATGGGTTGTAAGTGAAAATGGAACTGTACGCCTTCTTCTTGAGCGTGTAAGACTTCTCGCGGTGTTGCAGGCATTTCCGAAGTGCCTCGGCGGTAGATACAACTGACTTTGCTTGCGCCTTGGCGGATAGCGCTGCGGACACAATCCATCGCGGTATCTCCTGCGCCCAACACGATTACATTCTTATTTGCTAGTGATACGTAAGGGTATTGGGGATCGTCGGCGTAACCTAATAAGTGACGTGCATTACCCACTAAATAAGGAAGCGCTTGATAAACGCCTATGGCATCTTCGTTGAGGAGATTGCCTGAAACTGGATGATGGGTGCCGGTTCCAATAAAAACGGCATCAAACTCATTGAGTAACGTTTCTAACGGGATATGCAGCCCAATCTCAGTATTAAGTTCAAAGATAATCCCCATTTCTTCAAAAATCCGTCGTCGGTGCTGCATTATCTGCTTTTCTAACTTAAATGCGGGTATACCAAAAGTGAGTAACCCACCGATTTCAGGATGTTTATCAAATACTATTGCTTGAACGCCGTGACGAGCCAACACATCGGCACAGGAAAGACCCGCAGGGCCCGCGCCGATAATCGCGACTCGTTTACCTGTATCCCTAACATGAGAGAGGTCAGGCCGCCAACCTTGCTCAAATGCACTATCGGTAATATAGCGCTCCAAATGCCCAATCGTGACGGAACCAAAGGTTTCATTCAGGACACAAGCGGCTTCACATAATCGTTCCTGTGGGCAAATTCGACCGCAAATTTCAGGCAAGCTGTTGGTGTGATGACAAAGTTCTGCCGCTTCAAGAATTCGACCTTCTCCAGCCAGCTTTAACCAATTCGGGATAGGATTGTGGAGCGGGCATTTCCACTCACAATAGGGGCTGCCGCAAGACAAGCAACGCAGGGCTTGATGCTGAGCTTCAATGCCACTCATTGGCTGGTAAATTTCCACAAACTCAATTTTGCGGATCGTCAGCGCTTTTTTACGAGGTTCAAGACGGGGCGAACCCATATTTGAAGAGGACATAGGCACCTTTCCAGCCAAATTCTTTTACGGGAATGATATAAATTAAAGTTTACTTTGATAGCATTGATATAAATAGTGATTATTGTAATAAAGTTACTAATACACGGGTGAATATCCCATTGTGACCGACGATTTAATGAGCAGGATCGATATTTCGTATGAAACCCCATCCGAAACAGCCCTGTTTGATATATGATTCAGTGAGAATTTAACTAAGGGGTGGTTATGAAAGTACTTCGCGGTCTTGCACAATACTATGTTGACCTGATGATGAAGCTAGGCTTAGTGCGTTTCTCTTTGCTTCTCGCGTCAGCGTTAGTTGTGCTCGCCATGATAATGCAAATGGCGGTAGCGATTTTTCTTCGGGGGCAAGTCGATAGCCTCGATATGGTTGGCTCCATTTTCTTTGGCTTAATTATTACGCCATTAGCAGTTTATTTTCTTTCGGTGGTGGTAGAACAATTAGAAGAGTCTCGCCAGCGTTTAACGCGCATGGTTGATAAGCTCGAAGTGATGCGAAAGCGTGATGCGGAACTGAATACTCAGCTGCAAGGCAATATTGAGCAACTTAACTTAGAAATTTTAGAGCGTGAAAAAGCCGAAAGCGCCCATCTTGAGTTGTTAGAGCAACTCAAACAAGAAATGAAATACCGTGAACAGACTCAAATTGAGTTTGAACAGCAATCTGTTTTACTGCGTTCGTTCCTCGATGCTTCCCCTGATCTTGTCTATTATCGCAATGAAAACAATGAATTTTCTGGCTGTAACCGTGCGATGGAGCTGCTCACCGGTAAGAGTGAAAAACAGCTAGTCGGTTTAACACCATTGGACATTTATGATGAAGAAATTGCTGCCAAAGTGATGGAAACGGATGAAAAAGTTTTCAGACACAATGTGGCATTAACCTATGAACAGTGGTTAGTTTACCCTGATGGGCGAAAAGCCTGTTTTGAGCTGCGAAAAGTGCCATTTTATGACCGCGTAGGGAAACGTCACGGGCTAATGGGGTTTGGACGTGATATTACCGAGCGTAAGCGTTATCAGGAGGCGTTAGAGAACGCTAGTAGAGAGAAGACCACCTTTATCTCTACTATCAGCCATGAGCTTCGTACGCCGCTTAATGGCATTGTGGGGCTTAGCCGCATTTTACTGGATACTAAGCTTACCAAAGAACAATCAAGCTATTTAAAAACCATTCACGTCAGTGCCGTCACTTTAGGCAATATTTTTAATGATGTGATTGAAATGGACAAAATTGAGCGTCGCAAAGTCCAATTGGATAACCAACCTGTGACATTGCCTGAATTTGTGAACGATTTAGAAAACTTAAGCGGGCTACTGGTTCAGCCGAAAGGCTTGAAGTTTGTTATGGATGTCGCACACGGCTTACCTAAAACCATTCTGACGGATGGCACGCGTTTACGCCAAATTCTGTGGAACTTAATCGGTAATGCGGTGAAATTTACTCAGAAAGGTGAAGTTAAATTAAGCATTTGGCGTGAAGCGGATGACAAGCTGTTTTTCCAAGTCAAAGATAGTGGCATCGGTATTCCGAAAGATGAATTAGATAAAATCTTTGCTATGTATTATCAGGTCCGTGACTCCGCAGGTGGACGTCCTGCAACGGGAACGGGGATTGGGCTTTCTGTATCCCGTAGGTTAGCACAAAGTATGGGGGGCGATATTCGTGTGGAAAGCGATATTGGACATGGTTCAACATTTACTTTGTCGATTATAGCCCCTGAAGTTGAGGCTGAAATCGAAGAGCAGCAACAGCACGACGATGATTACCCATTACCAGCGCTCCATATCTTACTAGTGGAAGATATTGAACTAAACGTGGTTGTGGCGTGTTCTGTGCTGGAGAACCTTGGCAACACAGTTGATGTTGCAATGACAGGTAAAGACGCGCTAGAGATGTTTGCACCTGGGGAATATGACTTAGTTCTACTGGATATTCAACTTCCTGACATGACGGGGTTAGATATCTCTAAACAGCTTAAACAACAGTATGATAAGGATGATTTACCACCATTAATCGCCCTTACCGCGAATGTCCTCAAAGATAAGAAAGAGTACTTCGATGCGGGAATGGACGGTGTTCTGAGCAAACCATTATCGGTTCCTGCGCTCACTCAAGTGATTGAGCAATTCTGGGGCGAGAATGCATCTTCAAATGACAAGCATGAGGAGCAAGTGGATATGGCAGAAGTTGATGAGTCAATTTTAGATTGTGAAATGTTAGAGCAATACATTGAATTAGTTGGGCCAAAACTGATTTATGACGGCTTAGAGGTGTTTGAAAAAATGCTACCGGGCTATTTAGCGATTCTCGATTCCAATATGGTGGCTAAAGATCAGAAGGGAATTGTTGAGGAAGCTCACAAAATTAAAGGTGCCGCGGGTTCAGTTGGTCTGAAAAATTTACAGAAACTCGCTCAGCAAATCCAATCCCCTGAATTACCAGCATGGTGGGACAATGTGCAAGAGTGGGTTGATGAGTTAAAACAGGATTGGAAATCAGATATAGAAACATTAAGAAACTGGGTGGATGGTCGTACAAAAAAATAACCCCAACCTAAGTTGGGGTGCGCGAATACTGCGCCAACACCAGGGAAATCATTGATTCGCTTATAATTTTTATCTTAGGCGAATCATTAAAATGCATTTGTCACGACTCAGACGTTATCAAGATACCAAAATTTATCGAACCTGTTACAAGATTCATTAAAATCTGTGATGAAGATTGATGTTTGTCTGCTTTCGCTCTGGGGAGTAATTTACTACAAAAGGACGAAGATATGAAATCAATTGCGGTAATTTTAAGTGGCTGTGGTGTTTTTGATGGAAGCGAGATCCATGAATCAGTATTAACTATGCTTGCTTTAAGTAAAAATAATGCAGAAGTTCACTTTTATGCGCCAGATGATTATCAAGCTACTGTAATTAATCATGTTAATGGCGGATTAAAAACAGAAAAACGTAACCAAATGGAAGAGTCTGCACGTATTTCTCGTGGAAAAATAGCGCCTTTGTCATCAGCAGACGCCTCTAAGCTAGATGCCCTTATAATTCCTGGTGGTTTTGGTGTGGCAAAAAATTTATGTGATTTTGCGGTGAAGGGAAGCGAATGTGAAATTAATAAACAACTATTAAGTTTAGTACAGGCAATGCACCAACAGAAAAAGCCGCTAGGGCTGATGTGTATTGCTCCTGTCATGCTACCGAAGATGTTAAATACATCAGTGAAATTGACGATTGGTAATGATACTGAAACGATTGCCCAAATTGAAAAGATGGGTGGACAGCATGTTGTTTGCACGGTTGATAACATTGTGGTTGATGAATATAACAAAGTTGTTACAACCCCTGCTTATATGCTGGCTCAATCCATTGCTGAGGCAAATATAGGTATCAATAAGCTGGTTGAGAAAGTATTAGAAATGGCGTAATTAACTCAATGCAAAAGTTTGTTTCTCGCTTGTGGTATTGGTTAAAGAAGATCACACTTTCATTACTTGCCCTCTGGCTAGTGTCTGTTGTGATCTTCAAATTTATACCTGTTCCCTTTTCTGCAGTGATGGTCGAAAGACAGCTTTCTGCATGGGTAAACTTTAATTTTTCTTATATTTCTCATTCGACTTGGGTGAGTGAAAAACAGATTTCTCCCTATCTTTATCTCGCTGTCATTGCTTCTGAAGATCAAAATTTTCCTCATCATTGGGGATTTGATCTTGATGCAATTGAGCGAGCATATAAACATAATTCGAGTAATAAACAGACAGTTAGAGGGGCTTCAACAATCTCTCAGCAAACAGTGAAAAACTTATGGTTATGGGATGGACGAAGCTGGATAAGAAAAGGGCTTGAAACAGCAATGACGCCAGTTATGGAGTTGATGTGGTCAAAAACTCGGATCATTACTGTTTATCTTAATATTGCGGAGTTTGGAGAAGGGGTTTTTGGTGTTGAAGAGGCCGCAAATAAATTCTTCAATAAGCCTGCTAGTAAGCTTTCCCGGAAGGAAGCTGCACTTTTAGCCGCTGTTTTACCTAATCCTCATCGATTTCATGTGAAAAATCCATCTTCATATGTTTTAAAAAGGCAAGCGTGGATACTTAATCAGATGAGCTTATTAGGAGATAGGAATTATCTGAAAAATAACGATATAGGTGAGGAATAAAAAAAAAGCCATGAATTTGACTTCATGGCTTGATGCTTTGTAACAATAGGTTACTAATTATAATCAATTGAGATAAGTAAATGCCGTCGTTACACGACGAACGCCATCCGTTTCACTCGCAATTTTTGCTGCTGCAGCACCTTCTTGCTGAGTGAGTACACCTAATAAGAAGACTTCACCATTCTCAGTGATGACTTTAACGCTGCCTGATTTCACTTCGTCACTGGCTAAAATCTTAGATTTTACTTTGGTGGTTAACCAAGTGTCTTTTGACGCGGTACCTAAATCAACGGGCTGACCTTGTCGAACCTCGTTATACACTTTTTCTGTACCATCAACGTTACTGGCGATTTGTTTGGCTTTATCTGCCCATGACATGTCGGGAGATTGTCCAGTTAACAAGACATTACCTTTATACGCCGTTGCAATAATACGGGCTTTGCTGGTGATATCTTTATCTTTGTTAAGTTGACCACTGACTCGGGCTTCTAATGTGCCATCATCAACTTGCTGACCAACAGAACGAGGGTCTGTAGCGCTTTTGGTAGCTACTGCGGCAGTACCCACAACGGCAGCACCAATACAACCTTGTAAAAGAACCGCGCTAAACACTATGGCAAAAATCGGAAGTAATCGCATTTTGTCTCCTTAGTCGTTCTGGTGAGGAAAGAGCGTGTTATCGATAAGGTCACACAAACAATTCACTGTGAGTAAGTGTACCTCTTGAATTCTGACACTATGCTGGGATGGAATACGAATTTCAACATCTTGTGGTCCTAAAAGACCTGCTAACTCGCCGCCATCATAGCCAGTGAGTGCGACAATGGTCATATCGCGCGTTACCGCGGCTTCTACGGCTTTAATAATGTCGGCACTGTTACCATGGGTTGAGATAGCCATTAATACATCGCCGTGCTGGCCTAGCGCTCGAACTTGTTTTGCATAGATTTCAGTTGGCTGCTTGCTTCCTGAAATCGCGGTGAGCACGGTATTATCCGTATTTAGCGCAAGAGCAGGTAAACTTGGGCGCTCAGTTTCAAAACGGTGGATCATGCTTGCTGCAAAACGCTGTGCTGTTGCTGCGGATGCGCCATTGCCACAACACAAAATTTTATTACCATTAAGCAGTGACTGTACCATCATCATTGCAGCACGAGAAATTGCATCGGGCAGGGCTTCAGCTGCAGCAATTTGAGTTTGGATGCTTTCAGTAAAGCAAACTTTTATTCTATCTAGCACTTACTTATATTCCTGTTCACTAAGATTAAATGCGTTTTGAATCCACTGAAATTGCTTGCCGGTGATTGCACAGATATCAAAGCGGCAGGGTGTTGTTTCAAAACTTTCTTGTCGTTGAGCAAGCCAATATTGTGCGGTGGACAATATTTTTCTGCGTTTGTGCCAGTTTACTGATAAAAGTGCGTCTCCGTAATCACTATTCTTGCGAAAACGAACCTCTACGAATACCCAGCCTGATGTATCTCGCATGATCAAATCGATTTCTCCCGCACGATTTCGAACATTGCGCGCAACAAAAGCGAGCCCTTGCTGCTTTAAATAGGATAGCGCTTGGTTTTCGTAATATCGACCAGTCAACCATTTTAATGATTTTTTAACGGTTTTCATGACATCCTTGTCTGAAAAATAGGCAGCAATAAAGCGACCTCGTTTAATTTATTGCGCAGACGCTACTTGCCCTTGCTTAAATTGCAGCCATGGCAATTCACGATAAATGACACAGTTATCATGCACGCTTAATGTACCGGATGCACCGTTAACACGGAACTGATCACTGTGCTGCTGCAAGTTATCGTAGTTATTCGCCAGCGACCATGCATCAATACCCATCGCATACAGGCGGAACAGCGAATAATCATTATTCACTTTGCCTTGAGCTTGTTTACGTAGGTTGTTGTTTGCACCAGCAAGTAATGGAACTTCACTGAATTTCACGCCTTCCATTTCGAAACGATAATCCGCATTTGAGTTCCCTTGGTTACTGCGCGAACTCGCATATAAAGCAGGGCGCTGACGGGAACTGATTGCCATATCGATCATCGGTTTGACGAGGGTTAATTCATCGCGTGTTGCCACGATATAAACCGCATCAACACCGCCACTGGTTGGAGCCATTCCTTGGGTATCGATACTGATTGGGGTACCCGTCATACGGATCCCTTGACCACGGTTGATCGACTCTTTTAAGGATGCAGTAGAACCAAATGTTTGCATCAGTGCAGTGCCACCGCCTTTTGCTTGCCACTCTTCGGCAAATGCTTTTGCGATGCGATCACCAAATGGGGATGCAGGCACTAACACTAACGGCATCTGTTTACCGTCTAATTTCATTTGGTTAGCGGCATTTTTCGCTTCATCTTCAGGGGATAAAGAGAAATAACATAAATTTGCACGTGGCTGTAATTGGTTAGCGTCTAATTCATTCAGTGCCAATACATTGACGGGCGCATTCATTTGAGCAATAGCTTGCACCTCTGATTTCAGTAGAGGTCCAACAATTAAGTTATACCCTTCAGAAGTGGCCTGAGCGACTAACTGAGGGATCGCTTTGCCTTGTGTATCAAAGACTTTAACGCTTTGGGTATTGGTTGGTGCTGCATCAATGCGCACCCTGGATGAAGCCACTTCGGAATTGGTATTTTCATTAACCGTTGCAGCCACTTCTTGGTAAATCTGGTCTAGTACATCATTACCGGAGCTTTGTGGCGCAGTCGGTGCTGCGGCAGCTTGAGATGCAGGGCCTGAAGGTAAACCTTTTTGTGCATCAAGGAAGCCTTGCATGATGGCTTGACCAAAGACTTGCCCCTGCCCGCTCATCGGTAAAAATAGCGCAATACGTGGGTTAGCACCGACTTTGGTGATGGTTCCTTGAACTAATGCGCTTGGCAGATTTTTGGCGCCTGGATTATGTGGGTAACGAGTTTTCCAGTCTTCGATGCCAGTACGGAGTGCCTCTGGGTCATCTTTATTATTTTGGTAGATATCCAGAAGGTCGACCCAGCCCAGTAGAATATTTTCGTCAGCTTCGATTCCTTGAATCTGTTCTGGCTTCATCTGTGTTAACATCTGCCACAGAGAATCAATATTCGCCTGATGTTGTACAGGATCGGTTAGCAGAGGTTCTTGGCTGATAAAAGCACGTAGGACATCCATCGACGGTTTGCCTTGAGCGGCATCGATAACGGACTGGTAATGGCTGGCATCAGAAACGCTAGGCTGCTGAGTTGTTGTCGAGGTTGTCGAGGATTCGATTTGGCACCCTGTTAATGCCAACGTGGACAACATCGCAGTGCAGATTAATCTTTTTTTCAAATGCAAAAAAATTGAAGGACGCATACTGTATCCAATGGTGTATTTTTCAATTGCTTAATTTTAAACCGGCTATTCGGATGAAACAATGAATCAACCTAATCAAGCAGTGGTTATGGCATCTACGCTGTACATCGTGCCAACCCCAATTGGTAACATGGGAGATATCACGCAACGCGCGTTAGATGTGCTTAAACATGTTGACCTAATTGCTGCGGAAGACACAAGGCACTCAGGCATTCTCTTACAGAATTTTGCCATCAATGCGCGCATGTTTGCGCTACATGATCATAACGAGCAGCAAAAAGCAGATCAATTAATTAGCAAGCTTCAACAAGGGGATAGTATCGCATTAGTCTCGGATGCAGGTACACCTTTAATTAATGATCCTGGCTATCACTTAGTCAATCGCTGCCGTGAGGCTGGCATTCGCGTTGTCCCATTACCGGGCGCTTGTGCAGCCATCACTGCCTTGTCAGCGGCGGGTTTACCTTCAGACCGTTTCTGTTATGAAGGGTTCTTACCCGCGAAAACCAAGGGACGCAAAGATGTTTTGCAATCCTTAGAGCAAGAGACTCGAACACTGATTTTCTATGAATCTACTCATCGCTTGTTAGACAGTTTAGCAGACATGGTAGAAGTGTGGGGACCTGAGCGTCGTGTGGTTTTAGCCCGTGAATTGACCAAAACCTGGGAATCGATTGAAGGGCGCCCAGTTGGTGAATTACTCGAATGGGTAAAAGAAGACGAAAATCGTCATCGCGGTGAAATGGTACTCATTGTGGAAGGGTATAAGCCACAAACGGATGAATCGGCGATTACGCCAGATGTTATTCGTACGTTGGGCTTACTGCAAAAAGAATTACCACCGAAAAAAGCGGCTGCGATCACCGCAGAAATTTATGGTCTGAAGAAAAATCAGTTATACAAATTGATGCTAGACCAACAAGACGGCGAGTGATTTTTGTTCAAGTGCCGTTTTTTTTGTCTAAGTATACGTTTTGACGCAATTTGCCTGTCATTGAGTCTGTACAAGCTAGTGCAAAGTGCCTATAATTCGCCGCGGAGTTGGTCAGACAACCGCTGCTTTATCGTAGTCCCTTCGGGAGACGGGTAGAGGGGAGGAAAGTCCGGGCTCCATAGGGCAGGGTGCCAGATAACGTCTGGGAGGCGCGAGCCTACGACAAGTGCAACAGAGAGCAAACCGCCGATGGCCTGTTTACAGGATCAGGTAAGGGTGAAAGGGTGCGGTAAGAGCGCACCGCGCGACTGGCAACAGTTCGTGGCATGGTAAACTCCACCCGGAGCAAGACCAAATAGGGGTTCATATGGTGCGGCCCGCATTGAACTCGGGTAGGTTGCTGGAGCCAGTGCGCAAGTGCTGGCCTAGATGAATGGTTGTCCACGACAGAACCCGGCTTACCGACCAACTCCAATTTTTTCGTCATACTTCAAGTTGTGACTGCGTTGGCTTCATTCGTCAACCCTAGTCACATACTTGTGTATGCTCCTAGGGATTTCCTTATTTTGCCGCCTTGGCACACCTCGAATTATTTAGAAAAAATCTCAGCTTGAATGATATAAAGAAAACGACAAGTCAAATTATTTAGAAAAATCTCTATTTACTTATCTTCCTATCAACACGCCATATCCACCGTCAACATCACAAGGCAGTGATGCAAATCAATATGTGTGCTGGGGACTTAAATACAATAATGGTATTTAAAATGCATGTTAAAGAGATAGGCGGACATGGCAAAGAAACCCTCAGTACGATACCCTCGCCGTCCTGGTACCATTGGCGGAAAACTCCCTTGGAATGATTGGCGCAACGCCTCGACATGGCGGAAAGTCGTGCAAATCACGCTTTTGGCGATCAACATTTATATTGGCATTACCTTCTATTACTGGGTGCGCTATTACGAAACGGGCGGTGCGACGTTGTATCTTCCGCGTCCGGGAGGCATCGAAGGCTGGCTGCCTATTGCGGGGTTAATGAACTTAAAATACACCATTGAAACAGGGGGATTACCTCCCATACATGCCGCAGCAATGTTTCTCTTGGCTTCCTTTATTATCATCAGTTTATTACTGAAAAAATCCTTTTGCTCATGGCTGTGCCCGATAGGCACAATATCGGAATATATCGGGAAAATAGGTCAGAAACTGTTTCGTTTTCAAATCAAAGTACCTAAATGGCTCGATATTCCCTTAAGAGGATTAAAATACCTACTATTGGCCTTCTTCCTCTATATCTCGCTCTCCATGCCTGCGCAAATGATCCAATACTTTATGATGTCGCCTTATGGGATCATCATCGATGTCAAAATGCTGGATTTCTTTCGCTATATTAGTAGCGCCTCACTCATCACGGTTTCTGTACTTGTCGTCGCTAGCCTGTTTATTCGCAACGCGTGGTGTCGTTATCTTTGCCCTTATGGTGCATTACTAGGGATATTTTCGCTATTCTCGCCGGTTAAAATTCGCCGCAATGTAGAAAGCTGCATTGATTGTGGAAAATGTGCCAAAAATTGCCCATCACGCATTCCTGTTGATCAATTAATCAACGTCAGAACGGTTGAATGTACGGGATGCATGACGTGCGTTGAATCTTGCCCAGTGGCGTCAACATTGGCTTTCTCATTACAAGCGCCGACTAAAAAACGCCAATTCCCCTTATCGGGAATGACGATGGCCATTTTGACCCTAGGTATTTTATTCGCCACTATCGCGGTTGCGGCTTACCTAGGCGTTTGGGATAGCCCAGTTCCTGATAACTATTGGTTTCACATCATACCGAATGCCAAAGGAATAGGTCATTGATTCAAAATGAAGAATGAAAAATGCCCCACGGCACGAAAAGTGAGTGGGGCATTGGCTGCTTTGTCATGGTTATGACGGTAAGTACTTTTACATCTCGCTAATATTTATTTTCTTATGTGCAGCTTATTGCTACATCAATTTACTGCTATCAATATCAATTTACCGCTTTTTTAACCATGTTTAGCAATTGGCGGACATCCTCTGGACGGGTATCTCCAGTGGCTTTATCAATAATAGAACTGTAAATATGTGGGATGATTTTCTTCACACCAGCGTCGAGGGCGATTTGCAAAATCTCGGCGAAATTCTCTAAATCAATACCGCCTGTTGGCTCTAAAGAAAAATCAAACTTCGCGCAAGCTTCTGCAATAGCTTTATATTCTTCAATGTACTTCAAGCCCTGCATATTAAAGAACTTCACAGAATCTGCGCCCATATCTTTGAGCATCATAATGGCGGTTTCAATCGGCACGATACCATCGGGTGCTTGAGCGCTTAATGGGCCTGTTGAGATTTTCACCATTCCCACCGTACCCGTTGGGAAAATCAACGCATTCACAAACGTTTCATTCTGACCCAGTAGTGCGCGGCTAATCGGTGCGCCCGTAAATACTTGATTCACATGCTGTGGTTGAACTTCTTTCGAAATCAGAGACACCATGGCGGACTGCTTAGGGTCGCCGGCACCTAAACCGACAGACAGCGCATTATCCACTTCCTTGGCGTACACCTTCATATCCGCAATGGCACTTTCAAGGTCAGGATAATTTTTAGATAACACCCCAACCACCACAAAACTCTCCGCCGCGGCATAAATATCTTTTGCGTTTTGATGGCTCCCTGCTAGAACGTTCAGGCACACACGATCATGGTAAAAATTTGGTGACAACTTCATGTTAAATTCCTTCTACTAACGTACGAATTTGCTGCGAAATGACGTCAAGTTGCTTGGTGCTGACGCTGCGAATATCGGCTTCAACCTTTCCTTCATTGGCTTTGTACTCACGAAAATAAATCGCAGTATTGCCTTGCTTCAGCTCATCCATGATTTGGTAGGTGGTTTTGCCAATCGCTTTTTCATCGAAACTGATCTCGGCTCTGGCGATATCACGCCCAGCGGCATCCCAAACAATACGGGCTGAAATACCGGCTATCGTATTTAAATCTTTAAGGAATTTATCCATACGGCTGATCATTTCCGCCCCAGTTTCTTTGGTAGCGGTGAGGTACTGCTCGATAGCCAGTGTTAAGCCTAAAATGCCTTCTTTACCAACTTTCATCGCACGACCAATACCTTGAGATTGGCGTTTTACCCATTGAACATACTGTTTTTTACCGACAACTAAGCCACTGGTTGGTCCTTCAATTGCTTTGGCGCCACTGTAAATCACAATGTCGCCACCCGCTTGGTAATAGGCAGTTAAATCTTCTTCCGCGGCCGCATCCACGATCAAGGGAAGCTGATGGGCATGAGCGACTTTGGCGGCTTCCGCCACGGTTAACATACTCTTTTGTACAGTATGGTGGGATTTGATATATAAAATGGCAGCGGTTTGCGGGGTGATTTTTGCCGCTAACTGCGCAGCGCTACATTCATTCGCAAAACCCGCTTCAATCACTTTACCGCCACCTAACGTGACCATGGTGTCCACGGGGGCGCCAAAGTTCACGTTATGCCCTTTTGGCAAAATAATTTCGCGAGGAACGGATTTGCTGGAGGAGTGCAAATTAAGCAGCAAATCCTCATCATCTTGCACAATCACCGCCGCCACCGCTTGAGCAATACCCGCAGAGGCGCAGGAAACCACAACCGCAGCTTCAACATTGAGCAGTTGAGCGATGTACTCCCCAGTTTTGTTCACTAAGTCTTTAATTTCAAAATAATGGTTCAGCCCATACGCTACGCGCTCGACGACTTCAGGTGTTGGGGTCGAAACGCCTAAAATAGTCATACGACCGGAGGCATTAATAACGTGTTTTAACTGATATTTTTCATAGATTGATTGCATGTTCAGATTCGCCTTGTGCAGGAATAATGTGCTTTCCACCAACGATGGCAGCAACAGGAACAAAACGATGGGTACCGATGCGATGCTCGCCGTCGGCATCCGTCAGCTCGGTTGCCTCTTCTTTGAGGTCAAATAGGGTGATGTCTGCATCAAAGCCCGGTTTTAAATAACCTTTAGCAGGAAGAGACAGTAAATCCGCGGCTTTCTCAGTGACACAGCGTAAAATTTGTTCGGCGCTAAAGCCCATACACAGGAATTTCGTCATCACGAATGCAAGGCTATAGACGGGACCATTCACTCGGTTACGGTGATAGATATCTGAGCTGATAATGTCTGGATAGGTGCCAATTCGCATGGCTTGCTCTGCGACTTTGAAGCTAAAGCTTTCACCGCCGTGACCCACATCGAGGATCACGCCACGGGCGAGGGCGCGGGCAATAGATGGTTTTAGGTATCCATCATCCCCTAAAATTTTATTTGGTTTGCCATTAAAACAGTGGGTAATGATGTCCCCACGGGTGAGTAAGTCGGCGACTTCATCAATATTGGGCGGATTATTTCCAATGTGCACCATTAATGGAAGATGGTGTTTTTTCTGCATTTCTTTGGCTTTAACCAAAGGCGCAATACCATTCTCGCCCACCACACTTTTGCTCATGCGCGCTTTCATGCCCACCACAAAGCCGGGATGGCGCTCAAGTGCAGCTTGGAAACTCGCATCGTCGATATTATCCATGTTGGACAGCTCATTCTGAGCAATAATGCCAATGCGTGAAATATTCAGCAGAGAGAAGACATTGGTTTTGGACTGAGTGGTGAGCCGATAAAACCTGTCAATATCATCAGCACCTACACTGCCCGCATCAACCAGTGAAGTGACACCACCAGCAGCACCAGCGAGATCAGGCTCATCGAAGTAAATTGGCGATTCGGTAAAACAGTGGGCGTGAGAATCAATCCATCCAGCGCTGACATACAGCTTTCCTTCAAGATCAATGATTTTTTCAGCTTGCTGATTGTGGGAAAGCTCAGGTCCCGCAGCTTGAATTTTTCCGTCTTTGATTAGGATATCGATAATTGAGCCATCGATACGCTTTCCTTGTTTGATGATTAGAGAATACATGATTACCTTCTTTATAGTCATACTCGTCATACTTCAAACCGCAGCGTTGTTGGCTGCTCTTCGCCCCCAAAGTAGGGGGCTTAGATATTTATTAAGCGGCGAGTGGGAAGAAATACCCAAACAACATTGCACCTAAGATAGCGCCCCCAGCGACGGGTTTTTGCCATACATAGAAAATCAGTGAACCAATCAGTGCGCCGATACCAATCGGAATAGACGCGGCCATTGCGGCAAGGATAATCAATGGACCCAAGAAACGACCGGATGTGTTACCAGCCCCCATCATCACGTCCGCACCGAATGTGGAGTTAGCTTGCGCAATGGTAAACTTACGGGCGAACACGATAATTAAGCCGATAAGCACACCAAGGAATAAACCAGTGATCAGGGAAATCCAGAAGTTGGTGACTAAAATATCCCAACCAGCGGCTAAAAAGAGTGCGGGAACCCCTAAGCCAATACCGGTTTGTAGTGCACCACCGATATCCAAAATCCCCACGAGAGACCCTTCGATAATTCGCGCAAACAGGAAGCTTGCACCGAAGGCGGCGACAGCACCATAAACCCCCGTATCTAACCCAGCACGTAACATGGCGACGAAAGCCACTTCGTTAAATGCGCCAAACCCGTACACGACATACATATGGGTACCCGCGAAGATCCCCGCTGATAGCAGCCCAACAAAGATAGGGAAAGACCATTCTGCGTACCAAAAGTCTTGTTTATTGATTTCAGTTGTCATGATTATTTCCCGCTCAGCAGTCCGTGGACATATTCAAGCCACAGTGGTTTGTCTAAGTTGAAAGAGGTGATCATCTTCAGGTCAAATTCGCGGAAGAAGCCACTGAGAACGAACAGCAGAATAACGGTGATCATCATGGTACGAGTGATGCGGTTCCAGCCATTGTCATCCACGCCTTTACCAATCAAGATCCCTAACACTAAACCTGGGATAGCGTTACCCATGATTAATTGTGCGCAACCACCAAATAAGGTTGCCCAGAAACCGGAACGACGACCAGCATCCATCGCGGCTAGCCAGAAAATGACGGGCATCACGGTGTTAACCAGTAAGTTAGCTGCCGGAACCAGCACGTTAATAGCGGTGGTTTGCAGCGCGGCTGGTACTGCGGACGCCGTGGTATTTAAGAAGGCGACCACCAATGCCCCGATAATGGCACAGGCAATCGCCATTTTTTTCGGGTTATGCAGGGTATCTGCCACACTGCGGTTTTTAGTTAATAGAGCAGCAGCACCCCAGTTAGGGATGATGCGGTGGTCAACGTCTTGGGTAAAGGCACCCGCAGCGACTGATGATGCCCATGCGTTGAAGAAGAATCCTAAGCCGAATGAGAAGTGTGATGCGGGGTCGCCCTCACAGGCGTTTAACTCACCAAGGGTACGGAATGCTCCCATACCTTGAACGGTTGGCGCGTGGAACATACGTGCTGCCCCTGCGCCTAAACCAAAGCCGCAGAGACCGCCGATAATGAGGGACATGCCCAATATTTCTAAGAAAGATGCAGTTTCACTCATGGAATTTACTCCAGACCTGATTGCTTTTATTGTTCTGTAAATGGAATTTCGTTGACAGAAAGTAAGGTAACATCCAGCGAAACGTCGAGAACAACTCGGAAATGTTCACGTTTGCGTGGCAAAAAGAGAAAGAGAAACTTTTCTGTCCGCGAATGAGAGTGAGCACTAACAACCTCAACATCCTTGGGTTCTATCCGCAGAATGATGTCGGTGCTGTTCTTAAGTACGGTTTTTTGAATCGAATTTAAGGCGTCAGCAATCGCTTTTTGCTTTGTGTCGCCTTGCCCTGTCACCCGTACAGTCGTTTCGATAGATTTTTTCATTAAGCGTTGCCGTATTTTTTATTAAAAGCTTTAACTAAGCGCTCGCCTAACTCTTCCTTGTCCATAAATCCGAAACCTAAAACATTGCAACCTTCAGCAATGGCGGTTTCTCCCTCTTCAATCGAACGCATCCCATAACGCGCTTTGTAGCCATATTTGGTTTGAGCTGTAATGGCGCCTGCACCACCGCTACCACAGAATGAAATGCCAAGATCAGCTTGTTCTTGGTTCATCACATCCCCCAGTTTCATGTCAGCAGCGACACCGGGAACAACAATGGCTTTTCCGCCAGCAGCTTCAACGCCCGCAGCCACTTTTTGCCCTTTACCTAAACGATCGCCGATAACAATAACTATCTGTTTCATAAAATATTCTCCAAAACTGAATGCTAAAAATTGAGTACTAAAAATAAGATGCTAAAAATTAATCATTAGAACGGGCAACTTCAAAGTGAACTGAGAGCAAATAAGTCTCTTCTGGTGCAAGCCCCGGCAAGGTATCGACGACGCGTTGCGCTAATGCAATGGAATAGCTCGAAATTTCATCGAACAAACTGATATCCACTTCCGGTAAGGCTTCACCGGTTTTGGCTCGAGCGACCATGGCACGTAGATGAGATTCCAGCATTTGTTGCTGTACATCCGTGGTGTAGCAACCCTCCAGTTTGAGCCAGTCAGTAATCACTGCTAGCAGTTCTTGTGTGACCTGATGGATATCAAGGTCGTCTTCTAACATTTTGAAAACCACAACTGATTCATTCATAACTGTTTAAAATCCAAGGTAATATTTCAAATCAAATCACTTTTTTCTTCATGGCTAATACCTTAATCGCTTCTTGGATAATTTTGCAGACAGGGAATTTCCAGTTCAAAGTGGAAATATTTTGGAAGTGTAACCGGAAGGATGGTGGTTAATTTTCGATCTAACAGGAAGCTAACTGGAAAAACTAACACATTACGAGGGGGGGTTTGGTGTATCAAATAACGAGTGAGTAATTAAAATCATTTAAATTCAAATCATTAAGATCGATTTTTTATAAGTGAAAATAGCTCTCAGGTTAATAAATAAAAGTGGAAATGAATTTGTGGAAATCTATATAGAGTGGAAATCTTCACTTCCACTTACGTTGGTTTACGCATGAAATGGACAATTTGGATTAAAAATCATTTGGTGGAGTTGTGGTTAGGATCACGTAAATAGTGGCCACCTCCCTTTTTCCACTGAGAAGTGGAAATGATGGGAAGTGGGGGGGATGGTGGTGGGAATTATTGATAACTATAAAATTCGCGCGAGACTATCTTTAGCAATTGCTTGGAATTCATTGAAATTTTTGACATTCACTAGGCGGCGGGTGGTTTTCTCTTTGACGAAGGTGACAAACAAATCATAAATCGCCATGGCTTCTTCATAGTCAGTTTTGCTGATTGCCAATAAAAAAATCACATAGGCGTTCTCTTTGGTCTCTTTGTTCCACTCGATGCCTTGCGGGGCAAGGATAGTTGTCACAATAGTTTTATTGGCAAGTAACCCCAAGGAGTGAGGAAGGGCGATCCCTTCGCCCAGCAATGTCGAGACAATCGATTCCCGCTCTTGTAGTGACGGGTAAAAATCTGCGGTGACATAGCCTTCTAGTTGCAGTTTCTGACAAACTGTTTTGAACAACGTCTCTTGGCTAATTTTTTCATTGATAACCATAAAAAAACGCTCATCGAAGAAGCGCTCAATAATATAGGGACGAGTCTGATCCACCATCGCTAAGCGACCCACTTGTTCGAGCTGGTAGGGGGTTGGGAAGGGCGCAATTTTAATAACGGGTTTATTTTTCTCAGAGATCCGTACGGTGGTGATCACAAAGTCTTCTGCGACTTCATCTAACGATTCATACTCTTGCAGTGTTAACCCGCGGCTAAATTTGAGCTGTGGAAATTCACGCATAATTTTGGATTCCACCACACGAAAGGTGGAGTTACCCGCATCCGTGACCACTAACACTTCCGTTTGGCGTGCGGAGCCTGCCCCATAATTTCGTTCAAGGCTAACCCCAATGTGCACTGCTAAGTAACCCAGTTCATCTTCATTAATGGGATGTGGAAGCAGCTGCTTACTGGCGCTGGTTAAGGCGCTTAAGGTGACATCATAAGCAAATGGATAATACTGTTTGATGTCTGAAAGCAGCGGGTTTGGGGTGGAAATATGGTATTGAAGGCGAGTCATTAAAGCAGAAAGATGGGTATTCAGATCTTTCTTTAGCTTTTCATCATTCCGCAAATCATAGTTATACAACTCGTTGATATAATTTAAGATATATTCAGATAATTCATTGTGATGATTATGCTTTTGTGTTGATGCATGCTGGTTACTGATACGCTGAGCGATGATTTGGTCGTGCAAAAAGCTCAATTCAGCTGGGGATAAATCATTGCCCAGGAAGTAAATTAACCCTTTAGAAATTTCATCACAAGCTTGAGTAATGACTTCTTCTAACTCTTCGTTATTGACGCTGGCAGTGAGTTCATGACCGCGGGTAATACGCAAAATGGTGACGGCGCAGTTAAATACAAGATAAAGATGACCTTCATTGCTGATACGAATATCAAAGCGATTCAAGCTGTTATGAACTACTTTATCGATGTAGGTTAAATCGAGATTATCCAGACTTTCCGGGGTAAATGTGGCGAGATCGGGGGTGATTTGCTCACTAAATTGCCGCCAGAGTGCTTCGGTCATACAAGCACGAATAGCCCACTCACTGCCATTTAAGCGGATCCCTTGATGAGGAATGCTCTCCAGTTGAACTTGATAGCGATGAAGATGCTCCCGAACGGCTCCCATATCTTGCTGAATGGTACTGCGGCTAACAAACCACTCTTCGGCAATATCATCGAGCTTGACGGGCAGGGATAACATCAAGAGTTTGAGCAATAGGGCATCAATACGCTCTTTGCTGGTGCGTGGAATCTGGTTATTTTTGTCATTAAGCTTAGTAAATGCAGAAAAAATTTCATCATTTTCGATTTTTAATCGATATCCACGCCCGCGCTCATACACAATATGAGCACTATGATCTTTAATTAATTCATTGATTTCATTGATGTCTGAACGAATAGTACGGGTGGAAACGGAAAACTGTTTCGCTAATTCATCTTGAGGGACAACCTCATTGAGGATCCGAGAGAAAATTTGATTGTGTCGCTGCAAAATGAATAAAGCCACAAGAACCCCTTTAAAATCAAAAAAATAAAGTTCGGAGTTAAAAACTGATGGTTTTTTAACTGTCTTATGGCTGGACTCTATCACAGTGATATCGGGATAGCGGAAATATAAATGATGAAATTTGCGAATCTATTCGCAAATTTTGCGCAATTTATGGAGTAAATTCACTTTTTCCGCCTCCTGAATAGGATTACAACGATTCGCCTAAATCAATTAATAAACCTCTAAATGCTCGGTAGCTGGTGAGCGTTAGGGAATTTTCATCTTGGATAAATAAGCCGTCGTTACAGCTCATTGATAAAGATTGCGATTCTTTCCCGCTAACCTGTAAACCACCATGAATGGATTGTAGATAGGCATTTTTACCTCGTAATGCGAGGGTTTTTGATTCATTAGGCTCAAGGCAAATCTGGCTTATCCAAATTTTTTGGCGAAGTTGTAGGCTATTATCGTCCCCATCGGGTGAGGCGATAAGCTTGTTATCTTTCTCCGCTAATGCCAACTTTTGGGGCGGCATAGATTCCTGTTGTGGGCACGCATTTAGCCACAGCTGGAGCCGTGTTAATGGCGTTGTCTCACTGGTATTGTGTTCACTGTAACTCAGGTCAGGGCGAGGCGAAAAGCTGACGCATTCCCCTGCTTTTGCACTGACGGTATTACCTAAATTATCGCGGTATTCAGCTTGACCTTGCAGGATGATGTTCACAATATCAACATGAGGATAAACTCTTGGTTGAAAAGCATTATCTGGCGCAAGCACTTCCTGATTGAGCACTTTTAGGGTTTTAAAACCCATTAGGTCTGGATCAAAATAGTGACCAAACGAAAAAGTATAGCGTGCTTGTAACCAACCGTAGTCTGCTTTCCCACAATGGTTAACTGATCTTAATTTCATCATAATGGTTAACCCTCACTCAAAATATATAGCTAGTAATATATTGTTATAATAAATATCTGGACGTTGAATTGTTAGCCAGTTAATCTGTTTCCATCATTCAAATTTCCTGAAAGAGATACATCATGAGCAAAGAGAGAGCATTAACACTTGAGTCGTTAAGGGTGATGGATGCAATCGATAGGCGTGGCAGCTTTGCGGCAGCGGCGGAAGAGCTAGGTCGCGTTCCTTCGGCATTGAGCTATACCATGCAGAAGTTAGAAGAAGAACTTGATGTTATTTTGTTTGACCGTTCAGGACATCGAACCAAGTTTACCAATGTAGGGCGCATGCTGTTAGAGCGTGGGCGCGTATTGCTTGAAGCCGCAGATAAACTCACATCGGATGCGGAGGCGCTAGCTAAAGGTTGGGAAACTCATCTGACTATTGTGTGTGAAGCGCTGGTTCCGGCTGAGTCTTTATTCCCGCTGGTGGACAAACTGGCTGAGAAATCCGACACCCAGCTCTCTTTAATTACTGAGGTGCTAGCAGGGGCATGGGAGCGACTTGAATCAGGACGTGCGGATATTGTTATCGCACCAGATATGCATTTCCGTTCATCTTCTGAAATTAACTCCAAAGTGCTGTATACCTTGAACCATATTTATGTGGCAAGCCCGAACCATCCTATTCACCAAGAACCAGAACCGCTTTCTGAAACCACGCGAGTGAAATACCGAGGTATTGCGGTGGCAGATACCGCCCGTGAGCGCCCAGTGATCACCGTGCAACTGCTGGATAAACAACAAAGATTGACGGTATCGAGCATCGAAGATAAGCGCAAAGCACTAATTGCAGGGCTCGGGGTGGCGACAATGCCATACCCGCTGGTGGAGCAAGATATTAAGGAAGGGCGCCTGCAAGTGGTGGGGGCGGAGTTTAGCCATGAGTCGAATATGATTATGGCGTGGCGACGGGACAGCATGGGGGAGGCGAAGTCGTGGTGTCTCCGCGAAATCCCTAAATTATTTAGGGGGTGATCTCGTCATACTTCAAGCTGTAGCTGTGTTGGCTTCATAAAGTTACCCTAGTCACATACTTGTGTATGCTCCCAGGGATAACTTCACTTGCCGCCTTGCTACAACTCGAATTATTTAGAGATCACTCATCACCTATTCTTTAATTCTTTTTAAAGCGAAAAGCGAAAATAAAAAGAAAGCAAAGGTAAAAGCAAAAAAAAGCACCTCGGATGGGAGGTGCAAAGGCATTTAACTTATGGAAAAGGATGTTGACTTGAGGGTACTGTTAACTCCCTGCCTATAGGTCACTATAGGCGAGGAGATTGGAGCTCATTACCATTTCTTATTTAATAAATGGTCGATACTGAATTTGCCTGGGCCAGTCACTGCTAACAGAATATAGCCGCCTGCAATAGTCATATTTTTCATAAACATCAAGCTGTTTGGCTCAACGCTGAAATTCGTATGGAACAGCATCGCAGTTAAGAATGTGAACACAGCAGTGAAAATTGCGGTTGTACGTGTTAACAGACCGAATAACACTGCCAGCCCACCACCTAACTCAAGTAAAATTGTCAGTGGCAGTAAAAAGCCTGGGACGCCCATTGCTTGCATATATTGCTGAGTGCCTTCATATGCCCCGCCTAATTTGCCGTAACCTGCAACGATGAACAGAACTGGCATCATAATACGTGCTAATAAAATAGCTCCACTTTCTAAATTTTTCATTGAGTCTCTCCAGATAATACGGTCATTAAATATAAATAAAGTGCGATATATATCGCGTTATAAGCTAAGTTTCAGCACGAAAAGGCTAGAAATCTTGGATGTGCGTATCTTATTACTTAGCTCATTCAATAAAAAGCTAAGCTTATTAACAAAGATAGACAAAAAAATTGAATGTGTATAATTGAGTGCGAAAAAAAGTGCTAAAGGGCACTTTTATCTATCATATTGACAAATAATGATTATTTTTATCTTAAGGGGATGGGTTATTTCTGATTTGAACTGTTTAAGCTGCTTCTTAGGGTACGAATAAGCCCCCAAGTCGCAATGGCTTTCTTGCTCAGTGAAATAAATCGATTGGGGTGCTTTAAGGTAAAAATAGAGATAAGACCCGTCGCAGCGATAACAATTGGGCGAAAGGTCATCAGGGTTTGCCATGCTCGGTCATAAGGGGCAGTGGCTTGTAGCCACTCTTTCTTACTGGCCGATAATTGGATGCGCTGCTGCTCAATATCAGAGACTAAGCGTGATTTTCTTTCTGCAAGTAACTGACGTTTACTTTTGCTCATCATCGGTTCCTGCCAGTGCTTTAGCGTCATTGCGAAGCTGTTCACGGGTTGCGCTTAGCAGCGTGGACTGTTTCGCTTTTTTTAACGTCCAAATAGCAAAGATAATCGCGAGTAAAATCAGTGTTCCGGTCGTGATAGCGAAAGCCTGATAACGATAGACGGGATCCACAGACCAAAAAATTAGTCCAATAAGGCACATCAGACCAAATGCAGAAAATAGAAGGGTTAGCCCTGCGAGTAATAATAACTGAACAAGGTTGAGTTTCTCTTCTTCTAATTCTACTGCAATAAGTTGAATGCGGGTTTCAACCATATTAACGGCGATACCCGCAATTCTTTGCAGAGAATCTAGAACCCGCTTAGCGGGTCCTTGACGTGGCGACTGTTCCATAAGCGGTGATTAGCGCTTGGTGAGCAGCATGCCTAAGACCACACCGACCGCTGCACCGATACCCACACTTTTCCATGGATTTTCACGTACATAGCAATCTGCTTGGCCTGCAATTTCTTTAGTTTGCTCGGTGATTTTATCACTGGCTTGACCGAGTTTAGCTTTTGAAGAGGAGAGGGCTTCACGGGCTTTCGCCTTTAAGTTTTCGATCTCTTCTTTTGATTTGTCTTGAGTACTATTCAGAATGGATTCGAGAGAGTCTGCGAGTGATTTAAGTTCAGCACGTAGATCTTCAGAAGAATGATTGGATGACATAGTAGAACCTCCTATCAATAGAAAAATAACGCAATGCCTTAATAAAGTATGACCTTAATAACATTACAATAGCTTTTTTTAGCTTAAGTGCAATCACTAATTGGTATAGATTTCGAATTGAGATAGAGGAAAGCGGGAATCGCTAAATATTCCCGCTGTTCGATTTGATTCAGTGACGGCTATTTATTTGCGGGCGAATTTTTTCTTGATGACAACACCAATGCTGCCGATCAGACCCAAAATTAATAATCCAACTGGAATAAGCATCAAGACATTCATAATTTGATGCTCATATTGTTGGAAAATAGGGCTTTTACCGAATCCGTAGCCTATAGCGGTCAAAATTAGCACCCAAAGGAGCCCGCTTAACCAGTTAAACACTTGGAAACGCCCATTTTGCAAGCCCGCAAGCCCTGCGATAGTTGGTAGTAATGTTCTGACAAAAGCAAGGAATCGACCAATCAGTAATGCGGCTAAGCCGTGACGATGGAATAGCCCATGAGCACGCTGATGATAGTGTTCGGGGAGGTGTGATAACCAGCCTTTGACAATTTTTGTATTACCTAGCCAGCGACCTTGGATATAACCCACCCAGCAACCAATACTGGCGCCCGCAGTTAAAATCACTAAAGTTAATGGGTAGCTAAGAGCACCTTTTGCGATGAGTACGCCAACAAGGATCAGTAAACTATCACCGGGTAAGAATGCAGCTGGGAGCACGCCGTTCTCCAATAATAGGATCATAAACAGCATGAAATAAATCGACCATATCAACGATGGGTTAGATAAGGTTTCGTAATCTTGGTGCCAAAGGGCGAAAAAAAGTTCTCTAACTAATTCCATTAATGTTTCCTAAACGGCAATCACAGCAACAAACATGTTGTTGGGCAGAAATGGATTAAGTAAATGCCGGAAGAAAACAGCTGTTTCTTCGGGCTGTTAGTGTAAAACCCGATCACTTTAACAAAACAGAAAATAACTAAACAGTAAATTTTAAGCTTATTTTGAGAATTCATTTAAATTGCGGCTGATTTTTACATTTTAGGTTCTTAACTACTGGCTTTCTAAAATGGCAAAAAACGGGAATGGCGCTGAATAAGAGGATTTAATCTGACTATTTATCAATATATTTGTGTTTAGATAACGAAAAATAGCATGAACATATTGGTAGCTAATCATTGCTTTTTAAGACTAATTACCTTATTGTGTGCGCATAGCAAAGGGGAGTAACTTCTTCTGTCGGATTATCGTCATTACGGTGCACACAATTGTACCCGGTAACCGAGCACCACAATTTCCTTGTCTTAGGTTATCTGTGTTGTAAGTGAGACCTTGCCAGAAGGCGAGGTTTGCTCATCGTTTACAACCGTATAGTGATAACTTAGGGTGAAAACAGTTTAAGCGGCTGATGTCTTCTGGATATCAGCCGTTTTTTGTTTTTTAAGGAATCAAAATGAACTCTGTTGGAAATCCTGTTTTATGGGGCAGCTTTGCTGTCATGATCCTTGTGATGCTACTCATCGATATGTTTTGGCAAGGAAAACATAAAGGCCAGGCGATGTCGATGAAGCAAGCAGCGGGTTGGAGCATCTTGTGGGTGACTCTGTCGCTGATTTTTGCGGGCGGCCTGTGGTGGTACTTCAATGATACCGTTGGACCTGAAGTTGCGAACACGCAAACTATGGCGTTCTTAACCGGTTATCTGTTAGAAAAAGCCCTTGCTGTGGATAACGTGTTTGTTTGGTTAATGCTATTTGGTTACTTTGCTATTCCGGCAAATTTACAGCGTCGCGTACTTGTTTACGGGGTGCTTGGAGCTATCGTCCTGCGTACGATTATGATTTTCGCAGGTAGCTGGTTAGTTACACAATTTAGCTGGATCCTCTATGTTTTCGGTGCGTTTTTACTGTTTACGGGGATCAAAATGGCGTTCGCTAAAGAGGACGATTCACCGATAAATGAAAAGCCATTGGTCAAATGGGTTCGTTCACACTTACGGATGACGGATGAGTTACACGGTGAAAAATTCTTTATTAAAAAGAATGGATTGCTGTTTGCTACCCCATTAATTTTGGTTCTGATCTTAGTGGAAATCAGTGATGTTATCTTTGCGGTAGACAGTATTCCCGCTATCTTTGCTGTGACCACCGACCCGTTTATCGTATTAACGTCTAACCTGTTTGCGATTTTAGGCTTACGTGCAATGTACTTCTTATTAGCGGGTGTTGCTGAGAAATTCTCAATGCTTAAGTACGGTTTAGCTATCATTTTAAGCTTTATCGGCGTGAAGATGTTGCTGATGGATATTTTCCATATTCCTACTGCGGTTTCGTTAGGGACTGTGGCTGCAATCTTAGTTCTGACATTGGTGGTTAACACGATCGTGAATAAACGCAACGAAGCGAAAAAATTGATTAACGGATAATCTTTTTCCTAATTAGAAAAACTCCCATAATTTCATCATGACTTTGGGAGTTTTTTTATATCTAATGATTTATAGGCGTAAAGATGAGGCGGTTCTGTGCAACAAGTCATGCGGGTCTTACGAAAACTCTATAAGTATGAAAATAGCCAATATGATGGAGGTCGTGCGGTATCGACTTATCCATTGGACTCTTTATCTGATAAAGAACGGAAAATATTGAGTGATTCTCATTGGTTACCGAATGAGATTGCATTTTTTACTGATCATGAAGATATCATTAATAAACTACACAGTTTAAAACAGGAAACAGCGCTTACTCGCCAGCGTTGTTTGGATGCTTTCGTGGCGGGAGTTGGAGGAAGTTATTTGCGAGGTCGATCAGTCTTGGGAGCTTATCACAAGCTACTTTCTCTGCCGGCTCATCAATATCTTGAAAAACCGCAATATGCATGTTGTTGGGTTTGTAGCGATCATAATAAGCATATTTATATTAATGATAGTTACTTCCAATACTGTTTATATTACGGAAATTCCTATACTGGGAATGTAAGTTACACTTATTTGAATCTCCGACATTTACTGACGGTTGCTGCTGTAGAACCTACCGATGAAGACAAAAAAGTCTTTAATCAACTATTAGATTTATTACGTCATGCCCCTGAAAATGAGACGCCAGGGCAGTTTGAAAAGCGGTTATCGCAGGCAAAATTGGTTAAAGGAGACAGATATACATTACGCGGAATATTGCATTCACTCGCATTGATTGGTGTTATTCCGAATACTTTTATCGCTTTGTCTCTTGATAGTTGGCGCGATTTTGGTGATATAACTAGTGCAGAAAACCAACTTAACAATACGAAAGGGCGTTCTGATATGGAAATGCCTTGGGCTGGTTGGAAAGGAAATTTAAAAGTAGATGAGGCAAAAATAGCAGATTACTTTGGTGGCTATTTAATCAATCGTTAAATCTTACTCGTAGTAAACAATACAATTTAAAAAAACACCTTGGAGTCATCTGAGGTGTTTTTTTATTTTAACTATCTGAAAATCCTCACTCATTTTCTATGTCCTCTGTTTCCTATAAGAAACAAAACTCTATTGCGATCACAGATATGTAAAATTAATGTTAACTGCAATCAATCATTGTGTATATTTTGAATAATAGCCTTTTCAGGAGATTAATATTCCTTATACTGGCTCGGCAAACACATTTAATTCCTAAAAAAGATAAATTATAAAGGTCTATTATGGATACAAATAAAGCAGGGTTATGGCGAGTAATTAGTCAAGGTAGTTTGGTCAAACAAATCCTAGCAGGCTTGATTGCAGGTATCTTATTGGCATGGTTATGGCCATCGGCAGCAAAAAACGTTGGCTTACTGGGTGACCTGTTCGTCAGTGCGTTAAAAGCGGTTGCTCCAATTCTTGTTTGGGTGTTGGTTATGGCGTCCATAGCTAACCATCGCCAAGGGCAAAAAACCAGCATTCGTCCAATTTTAGTGCTGTATATTCTAGGGACATTCTTCGCGGCTGTTGTGGCGGTGATTGGCTCATTTATGTTCCCATCAAGCTTGATCTTAGCTGTAGGCGATACTCAACTGACGCCTCCGGGTAACATTGCTGAAGTGCTCAAAGGTTTGTTGATTAATATTTTCGCTAACCCAGTCGATGCTCTGATTAAAGGGAACTATATTGGTATCTTGGCATGGGCGATTGGTTTAGGTATTGCATTGCGTCATGCCAATGAATCCACCAAAACGATGATCCACGATTTCTCTTTAAGCGTGACTCAGCTGGTTCGTGTGGTTATTCGTTTAGCGCCATTAGGTATTTTCGGGTTAGTTTCGTCAACTATTGCAACAACCGGTTTTGAAACTTTAAAAGGTTACTTCCACGTATTGGCGGTATTACTGGGCTGTATGATTATCGTGGCATTAGTGGTTAACCCGCTGATTGTTTACTGGAAAATCAAACGTAACCCATACCCATTAGTCTTCGCTTGCTTACGTGAAAGTGGTGTAACCGCCTTCTTTACCCGTAGCTCAGCTGCTAACATTCCGGTGAACATGGGGATGTGCCGCCGTATGAATCTGCACGAAGATACGTATTCCGTTTCTATCCCGCTAGGTGCAACCATTAACATGGGCGGCGCGGCTGTCACCATTACAGTGTTAACACTGGCTGCGGTGCATACTCTGGGCATTCCTGTTGATATCCCAACGGCGCTGTTATTGAGCGTGGTAGCTGCGGTGTGTGCGTGTGGTGCATCTGGGGTTGCTGGCGGTTCGTTATTATTGATCCCACTGGCGTGTAATATGTTCGGTATTTCGAATGAAGTAGCGATGCAAGTGGTTGCTGTGGGCGTGATGATCGGCGTGCTGCAAGATTCAGCTGAAACTGCACTGAACTCTTCAACGGACGTGCTTTTCACTGCGGCGGTATGTTTATCGGAAGACGATAAACTGGCGCAAGCGGATTCTGAGTTATCTCAAACTCAAGACTAAGCTTTCACGTTGTTCAAAAAAGAAAACCCGCTGATTAGCGGGTTTTTTTATGGGTCAAGAAAACTTACAACTGATAAGCCACTTTCATACCTTGTTCAATGGCTCGGCGGGCATCTAACTCGGACGCCACATCCGCCCCTCCAATCACATGTGGGTGAATGCCAATATCTTCTAATTGCTCTTTCAATGGGCGATAAGGTTCTTGCCCAGCACAAAGGATGACATTATCAACGGCAAGGCAGATATATTCATCTTGATAGCGAATATGAAGCCCATCATCATCCACATTCATATATTCCACGCCATTAAACATCTGAACACCACGTTTCATTAATGACAGGCGGTGCACCCATCCTGTGGTTTTTCCAAGTCCTGCGCCGACTTTGCTGTTTTTTCGCTGCAATAAATAGAGGTGGCGAGGCGTTGGTTCTAACTGTTTTTTCATCGGGAAAAGCCCGCCGCGAGTGGTGATGGCGGTATCAATATTCCATTCATGATTAAATTTATTATCATCTAAACTGCTGCTGATCCCTTGTTGGGTAAGGAGCTCCGCCACATCGAACCCAATCCCTCCGGCGCCAATAATAGCTACGTTTTTACCGACATTATCGGGCTGTTTTAAAGCCTCAATATAGGACATGACTTTGCGATGATCGGCGCCAGCTAGGTTGATAGTGCGGGGGATAACGCCTGTGGCGATAATGACTTCATCAAATTGAGTTAAATCATTCGCTTGTGCAATCTGCTCGAGTCGAACATCCACATTGAGTAGTTGCAGTTGTCGGGAAAAATAACGCAAAGTTTCATAAAACTCTTCTTTGCCGGGGATCCGTTTAGCGAGATTGAATTGCCCACCAATTTGGTTGCTACGTTCAAATAGCGTGACTTGATGCCCTCGTTTGGCGGAATAGATTGCACAAGAAAGCCCCGCTGGACCCGCCCCGACAATTGCCACTTTTTTGGGTTTATCTGCTAATTCATTAGGATAGTCCATCTCGCGTACCGCTTGTGGATTCACTAAGCAGCCAGCCAGCTTGCCATTAAAAATCTGGTCAAGGCAGGCTTGATTGCAGCCAATACAGGTGTTTATTTCATCAAATCGACCGTCTTGGGCTTTTGACACAAACGCTTCATCAGCAAGGAAAGGGCGCGCCATGGACACCATATCAGCTTGACCGCTAGCAATGATTTGTTCCGCCACAAACGGGTCATTGATGCGATTGGTGGTAATCAGTGGAATATTCACCTTGCCCATTAATTTTTCGGTTACCCAGCTGAAGGCTTTGCGGGGGACCAGCGTCGCAATGGTCGGCACACGGGCTTCATGCCAGCCTATTCCTGTATTGATCATGGTGGCGCCCGCACTTTCAATCTCTTTAGCCAATAGCTCAATTTCATCCCAAGTTGAGCCCCCTTCAACAAGGTCAAGCATGGATAATCGATAGATAACAATGAAATTTTTCCCAACCGCTTGGCGAATGCGTTTAATGATTTCTATCGGAAAACGGATACGGTTTTGGTAGCTGCCGCCCCATTCATCAGTTCGACGATTGGTGCGCGATGTAATAAATTGGTTGATTAAATAACCTTCCGATCCCATCACTTCGACACCATCGTAGCCTGCTTGCTGGGCAAGTTTAGCGGTATTTACGAAGTCATCGATGGTTTTCTGAACTTCATCGGCAGTTAATTCACGGGGGGGAAATGGGGTGATCTCGGATTTAATCGGGCTAGGCGCCACTAACGCCGGATGTAGAGCGTAACGACCTGCATGCAAGATTTGTAATGCAATTTTTCCATCCGCTTGATGCACTGCATCGGTGATTTGTTGATGAAATGGCAATTGGTCTTGATGATTCAATACAGCACCATGAGGTGCTAAAGCTCCTTCGGGGTTCGGGGCTATTCCCCCGGTAATAATCAGACTGACTCCATTCTCTGCACGAAGTCGGTAAAAGTGGGCAAGGCGCTGGCTTCCTTGGGGATGTTCTTCTAAGCCGGTGTGCATTGAACCCATCAAAATACGGTTTTTAAGAACGGTATACCCCAAATCAAGTGGGGTAAAAAGATGTGGAAAATTGCTCATATTGGCTCCCATTTGGGACTATTAATAACAGGTCAGATGAGTTAACTGTAGCCTAATGGGCAATTGAATTAAGAATAATGTTAAAAAATTGTGATTTTTATCATATGTTTTACGAGGAATAATTAAACTTACAGGACTATTTCTTTTGTTTTATTTTTCTGTCATAAAAAATGGTTACAACAAAGAAGAATGGTTATTCACATCATAATTTGATGGGGTTTCACTTCACACAACCGAGTTATTCAGGAAATACGCCGATGAAAGAGATTTGCCAAGCTGTCACCTTAGAAGGCAACCATGTTCGATTAGAGCTACTGACTCATCACCATGATGCTGTTTATGCTGAGATTATTGAACGAGATAAGCTACATTACCTGTGGTATACCTCGGTACCTGAACCGGAAAATGTCGCGAAAGATGTCGATATGCGCCTTGCGCGTTTTGCCCATAAAGAGATGGTGCCATTCGCGATTATTGATAAACGTACAGGCAAAGCCGTTGGCATGACCTCGTATATGCGGATCGACCAAGGGGTTCGCCGTGTTGAAATTGGGGCAACATGGTATGGAGCCGAAGCTCAGCGCACACCAATCAATACGGAAGCTAAGTACTTGTTATTAAAAAATGCATTTGAAGAATTAGAGTGTGTTGCCGTAGAGCTAAGAACACATTTTTTAAATCATCAAAGCCGTAAAGCGATTGAGCGTTTAGGGGCAAAACTCGATGGGATTTTACGTAACCATATGCTAACTCGTACGGGTGAGCTACGAGATACCTGCGTTTATAGCATCTTAAGTAATGAGTGGCCGGCAGTGCGTCGCCACTTAGAATGGCAGATGACAAAGCCTCGCTAAGTCAAAAAAATAGCCCACGGAATGTGGGCTATGTGATTAATATTCAATCAAGTCAGTTGATTATAAATATTCGTGCATCGGTTTGGTCATATACACGTTATTTGGCATTTTTTCTGTGGTGGTGTAGCCCGCAGGGCTGTTGATCAGCGCTGGGATACGGTTAACCAGGTTTGCGCAGGTGAGTTCCACGGTTGCTGGGTTATTCACTTCAATCGCCGTATCTGGCTCGCCAATGAGCTGCCAACTGTTTTTGTCGCACTCATCCGCCGTTAAAATTTTACCGATACATTCCGTTTCTAAGGTGACACCTTCTGCTGTTTCAGTGATCACCACGGCAGACAACCCTAAAACATCGCCTTTTTTCACCGTCATTTTTAAAGTATCTGAATAGATATCTTCTTTGGCAATTTGCGGCACGCAGCGCTGAGTTTGATTGGTAATGGTCAGACCTAAACGGCTGCACAGCCAACCATTTTGTGTCCACATGTACGGTGGTGCATATTCACCGCTCTCAATTTTCTCAGCGATAACCGCGTATGGCAGGTCGTTATAGTTACCAATTTGCTGATTGAATTCGTCGACAGTTAAACCTGCACCGTGACCTTTTGCCAGCGCGATGCCGTAATCTTCCACGTTATAGCAGCTAGAGCCTTTGATTTTGACCAGTTTGTGCATAGAACCCGCCAAGGTATCGATAAGCACGCCCCAGAACATATCTGGGTAGCCGCTGCCCGCTAAAGTGCAGTTATTCGCTTTAGCTAAAGCATCGAGTTTTTCAGTGATCTCAGGGGAAGAGTTCCACGGATAGAGAGCTTCTTCACCTGTTGATATTGCATTAACGCCATGGCGAGCGAAGAGGGAGAATGCATCTTCTAAATCGGTCATGGTACTGAGGGTCGCAATAATCCCCACGTCAGGTTTTAAGGTTTCTAGGGCTTTATCCGCTTCATTCAGTGGCTGGATTTTTACGCCAGTTGGCGCCGTGCCTGCAATTTCACCAATGTCTTTGCCAATCACGGCAGGGTTGATATCAAAAGCCGCCACAACTTCAGCACCGTGTTCTTGTAGGTAACGGATGAGAAATTTGCCCATCTTTCCACAACCATATTGAACTGCACGTACTTTTTTCATCATTATCGTCCTATAGCTGTTTGTCTAATATCATCATGTTCTATATGAAGTATAAAATTATTGTTTTATATCAATCAATTGAATAAAGAATGCTTAATAAATTAGAACAGGAAAACTCAATCTTTACGCCCGATTATTTACTATAGGGTAGTCGTTAACGCAGGTTTGTTCATAAATGGCGTTCTAATAAAGAATGGAATCCTAGAATAAAATTCGATAATTAAGATAGGAATGATGATTTTCGATGATGCCATGCCATTGAATTATATGGCATGGCTATGGCTTGGATACAAATTCACCATACAGTATTGAAATACTAGACCTTCACCAAAACAGCACGTATAATCGGCACCACTTTGGCCCCTTAGCTCAGTTGGTTAGAGCAGGCGACTCATAATCGCTTGGTCACTGGTTCAAGTCCAGTAGGGGCCACCAAATTTTAGCTGTTAAATCAGCGCAAAAAGCCACTTCGAAAGAAGTGGCTTTTTTGTGTCTGGAGCACAGGAAATAAACTACCTGCCAACAAATCCTCTCCCCGTAAACTCTTCAATCAACCGCTCGCCTTCATGCCATTCGCCATATCCTGCATCAGTATTTAAATGCTCACCGCCTTTAACCAACATAAGCTGGCTGCCCCATGTTTCGGCAAGCTGATGGGCTTTTTCAGTGCCAAGATGCGGATCATTATCGGTATAAATAAGCAAAGAAGGGCTTGGAAGCTTTTTATTGGGGAGCGGTCTCTGCTGTTGAATATCGAGTAAGGCAGAAGGGGAATCAACATCTGCTGGGGTGGCTAGGATCATTGCCTTTACTCGATTGTTGGGAAATTGGCTTGCCCATTGCGCCACACAAACGGCTCCGCAACTGTGTCCAATCAGTACCAATTCACCCTCTGTATTTTGAACCATGTCGTTTAGGCGCTCTATCCATTTATGGTTAGGGGCATTCCAGTCATCCTGAATGACGCGCACAACATTATGGTATTTTCTTTCTATATAGGATTGCCAATGTTGAGAGCCGGAATTGGTATAGCCAGGAACAATAATAAAAGTGGTGGTCATCTTGCTTCTCAGGTTGTCTGGGTGAATGTAATCTTAATCGGTGCGAACTAAAGTTAGCTAGCAATTTATCTGTTAGCGTTAAATCAAAATGTTATTTAAATGAGCCATTCGGAATAATACGAAATAGCTTCTGATGATTTTGCTTTTAACGCATTTAATGCGTTACTTATGAGTTTGTAATAAATAATTAAAAATAAAATCAATGTATTGCAGTTAATCCTATTTTCATCACACATTATGATTGTCACCATTGTAATGACTACTAAAGTCAAATTATTTAAGGTGGGATGAGTTTCAATTTAACTTATGTAAAGGTTACTCATATGAAGGATAATACTTCACTAGATAATGAATTTTCAGGTTTCAATGCATTTCATCTGATTTGATAAAGGCTCAATGAATGCATTTGAGCCTTCGTGTTTCTTTTTACCTAAAGAGCATTTGCCATTCTAATTTCCTACCTAGCTATTCTTATATACCAGTCAATACATCCCTGAAATAATCACTATGGTCATCATATTTGAGTGTGAAATAGTACCTTAATGAAATACTGATTAGACCAGAATATATTTTATTCACATTGAATAATTCTCATTAGGTATAATAAATGAGACTGAGTTCTTATTTATTAGAAAAAATAGCAGATGGGAGTAAATTAGAATTAACCATTTTCTTTTTGATACATATAAATTTGGATTAAAACCGAAAAAAACTATTACGCTAAATTGTGGTAATTGGATAATTGAAGATAATAATACGCGTCAAAGATGTAACCAATTGCAAAAAAGTAATGTCCGATGTATGTGAAAGAAATGTTGTTAAGTATGAATCAATGACACATTATCTGTAACTGATTGATTTATATAGTATCAAAATAATCTTAATATGAGTAAATGTATCAAAAAATAACTGCCTATTGAACTTCTTGTTTTCGATAGGTGATGGCGACTTTACAGCTTTTAAGTGTAATTATAGTATTTGTGTGAACCAAAGCTCAAAAGGCAAAAAGATTTAATTAACGTATTCATAAATATATCGTGGTTTTACCTAAGTATATTTAACTATGTCTCGTATCTGAAATTTAAGCTTCTATTGTAATTAATAATTAATTACAGGAATTCTTATTATCTTTTTTCTTTAAATTACGACTTAATTGAGGATTTACCAAATGAAATTAAATAAAACTCTTATGGCTATCGCAGCAACGACATTAATTGGTTTTGGTGCAAACGCAGCACCAGTTAACCACGGTAATGGTAAAGTTACTTTCACTGGTAGCATCATCACTGCACCTTGTTCTATTGACCCATCTTCTATTGACCAAACTGTAGATTTAGGTCAAATCGCTGATGTGGTGTTAAAAAATGGTGGTACTTCAGACGGTCAATCTTCACCAGTTATGTTCGATATTAAATTAATTGACTGTACTGTAGAAACAGGTGATTCCGTGAATATTACATTTTCAGGCGCGGCCGCTACAAATGATCCTAAATCACTATTAGCTATTACAGGTACTGCTGCAGGTGCAGGTATCCAGATCGTAGATAGCAACAATGACCCAATCGTATTAAATGAAGTCACTAAATCTGAGCACAAACTGCAAGGAACAACTAATACCCTGCAATTTGCTGCATATGTGAAAGGTTTAGGTAGCCAAGGTAAACCAGAAGCTCCGGTTGATATTGTTGCAGGTGAATTCCAAGCGGTAACTGATTTCGTATTGTCGTATAACTAATTTAATGCATTAGTTATTAACGGTAAGCTGAAGTAATGAGACCAATCATTACTTCAGCTTAGAAAATTTATTAAAATTTAAGGACATCGTAATGAAAAAAGTTAATAATAAAATTATGTGTTCTGTGTTTTTAAATGTTAATAAAAAATAAAGTCATGAAAAAACTCATCACGGTATCTTTATTGCTGCTGAATCCATTAATTGCTCTCTCTGAAGAGGCTGTGGACTTCAATATTAATATATTGAACGCAGAAGATAGAGAAAATATTAATTTGGCAGTTTTTTCACAAGATCTTTATATTGTTCCTGGCATTTACCCCTTTAAACTAAGTATAAATAACGCGTATATACCTGAGCAGAAAATAACCGTTGTGAGTTATGAAGAAAAATCACAAGCGTGTTTAACGGATGAAATTGTCGAGAAATTTGACTTAAATTCGGAAGCTGAAAGTGTATTACAGTGGAATACTATTGATGGCTTAGAGTGTTTAGATATTGCTAGCTTAGAAGGAATGTCAGTAACACCTAATTTATCGACCGGAACATTAATTATTAATATTCCTAAAAGTTACCAGGAATATTCAGCCAACGACTGGGAATCAGCATCTCGTTGGGAAGATGGCATTAAAGGTATTATTTTTGACTATAATCTGACCTCACAATATAACCATAGTTTAGGTGATAACAAATCGAACAATACTTTTTTCCTTTCAGGATTAGGGGCGGTTGGCGCTAATTTTGATAGCTGGCGTTTACGGGGTTTTTGGCAAGGTTCATATAACCATGCACAAAATAGTCGAGTTGATGATACTCATGATATTAAATGGACGAATATTTATGCTTATCGAGCTATTCGCAGCTTAAAATCGAAATTAACTCTAGGTGAAGATTTTCTGCAAACAGATTTGTTTGATAGCTTCAAGTTTATTGGGATTTCATTACGTTCTGACGACAATATGTTACCGCCGAGCTTACGTTCATATGCACCAGAGGTGACGGGTTTTGCAGAAACGAACGCGGTAGTCAAAATTAGCCAAGATGGACGCGTTATTTATGAAAGCTTAGTTCCTGCGGGTCCATTTAGAATCCAAAATTTAAATAGCGGTATTTCAGGGACGTTACAAGTCAGAGTTGAAGAAAGTGACGGGCGTGTTTCAGAATTTGAAGTAGAAGCTGGAAACATTCCTTTTTTATCTCGTCCAGGTTCTGTGCGTTATAAAGTGAGCGCAGGTAGACCAACGGATATGGATCGCCATGTTATGGGGGATGCATTCGCACAAAGCGAGGTTTCATGGGGCGTTAGCAATGGTTGGTCAGTTTTTGGTGGCGCACTAAATAGTAGTCGATTTAACTCTTTTGCTGCTGGTGTTGGACGTGATTTGTTTCAATTTGGTGCAATCTCATTTTCATTTAATCATTCAATAGCAGCATTGACAGATGGACCGACCTTAAAAGGCAAAGCATTTAAAGTCGATTATTATAAAAGCTTCGAAGGAAGTAATAGTCAAATTCAATTGTCCGCATACCGTTTTATGGATCGTGAATTTATGACGATGAGTGACTTCCTTACTTATAATGACCAAAAAGATATTATGTATGCAGGACACAATAAAGGCTCTTATTCTGCATCACTAAGTAAAAACTTTACTGATTGGCGTTCATCCATAAATTTAAACTACACGCACCAAACCTATTGGAATCGCCCAAATAGTTATCGCTATAACATGACCTTTTCGAAATATTTTGATACCAGCAAGTTTCATAATATCGGTCTGTCTATCAACATGTTTAATAGCAAAATGCAGGGTTATCAAGATAACGGAGTTTATGTCAGCCTTTCAGTTCCATTAGCATCAGGAACTTATGTCAATTATTCAACGTATAATGGTAAGAACGATAATACGAATAAAGTGACAGTGAATGAGCGTCTTGAAAATAAAGATAACCTTTCACTTTCTATCGGTAATAATCGACATAGCGGAATATTTAGTAGCTATTATAGCCATAAAGGCAATATGAATGACTTTAATACCAGCTATAACTATATAAGTAATAACTCAATGTCATTATCTGCGAATATCCAAGGCGGCATAACATTGACGGGGTACGGAATAGGAATGCATCCAGTCACATCAACAGGTGGAACACGAGTTTTTGTTGATACAAATGGCGTTAAAGATGTCCCTGTAAAATATAACGGCACACATTTACGCTCTAGTGGTTCTGGAAAAGTCGTTGTACCAGATATTAATAGCTACTATAAGACAGACGTCGTTGTTGATATTAATAAATTACCTAAGAATGTTGAGGTTGCGGATTCCGTAACACGAACCACACTCACTGAAGGGGCAATAGGTTATCGTAGTTTTGATGTTATTTCTGGGATCAAAATGATGGTGATGTTGAGATTACAAGATGGAAGTTACCCACCATTTGCTGCGGATATTAAAAATAATGCTGGCAAGACAACCGGTATTGTGGGTGACCAAGGTGAAGCTTACATCGGTGGAATAAGACCGGGTGAGGCAATGAAAGTATTATGGCAAGGTTCTGAATGTACGATTACATTCCCACAAAATATCGAAGAGCATAATATTTACGACAAACTGCTCTTACCATGTAATTAATAATAATCTTAAAAGAAGGCTAATGTTTATGATGAAAAAATTATCCGTATTATTACTTAGCTGCTTCGTGACTGCGAATGCTTATTCTGCAATTTCAATGGACAGAACGCGTATTATTTATAATGGCGATAGCAATTCAGTCTCATTAACGGTAAGTAATAAAAATAACCAACTGCCTTATTTGGCGCAAGGCTGGTTTCAAGATGAAAAAGGCGAAAAGCTAACCTCTTATTTTACGATTTTACCACCAATCCAAAGAATTAATGCGGGGCAAACAAGCCAATTGCGTATTGAAGCTTTACCAGACATAGTGAAATTGCCTCAAGATAGAGAAAGCCTGTTTTTCTTTAATTTAAGAGAAATTCCACCTACAAGTAAAAAATCTAACGTACTGCAAATTGCATTACAAACACGTGTGAAGTTGTTCTATCGTCCAGCTTCTTTAGCGGTTGATTCCACGCAAATGAAAAATGCGCCGTGGCAGAATAAATTAGTGCTAGTCAAAAAAGGCGGTGCTATTTATGCCAAAAACCCAACGGCTTACTACGTGGTATTAAACAACATTAGAAAAAGTGCCAACGCAGAGAAAGCAAAAAGTTTTGTTGCTGTAGACGTTGCGCCATTTGCTGAGCAAAAACTGTCAATTACCGCAGATCAATTAGGTTCATCGCCAGTGATTAATTACATCAATGACTACGGCGGTCAGGTTGATGTTCCGTTTGTCTGTTCTGCAACAGAGTGTCACGCTCAAGCGGCTAACTAATCCCATAAGCAAATGAGAGAAATGGATAAATCGAATGTTTAAATTTAAGAACCTGTTTTGTCTTAGTTTACTGTTTTTTTTATCTGTGACTGCATTTGCGGATGGGAAGTTTGTGACAGTCAGAGTGAATGTTTTATCTGGCGGATGTGTATTGAATGATAACGAAGATATCTATGTGGATTTTGGCGATGACATCGTTATTGGGCAAATTGAGTCAGGTAAATACACAGAGGAAATTCCTTATAGTTTAAGTTGTGATTCGCGATTTGATGAGCTGTATATTGCTTTTGAAGGCGTTAAAGGGGAAACCTCAAACAGCCTGAAAGTCGCGGATACACCGGGTTTGAATATCAAACTGTATATTGATAACAAGCCTATGGATATCGGTTCTCAATATGAGATTGATAATATCCAATCTTTACCTTCTTTAACCGCAGAACTGGCACTGGCTAATGGGATAAGACCTGTTGGAGGTGAGTTTTCTACTGCTGCAACACTAACTGTAGGATATCATTAAGGTATTATCTTATGAAAAAGCTCTTGTTATCATTCGTTTTATTTCTGGCATACACAAGTGTGGCACAGGCTGTCAAAGTGAGCTTTAGAGGAAATTTGATAGAGGGAACGCCATGTGTCATCAATAATAATCGCCCGATTGAGGTGGATTTTGGTGATGACTTGGTGGTTTCGTTAGTGCCGACCAAAGATGGTACAAAATATATAGAAGATATCGATTTTGAATGGGAATGCGACAATATCTCATCTGGAATGGATGTGATTTTCAGTTTTGAAGGCAAACGTTCTTACTTTGATAATGATTTATTAGCAATTAATGAACAAAGAGATATTGCACTGCAAATTTATTATGATTCAGACACATTGAGAGTGAACGATACGTTTGTATACACCTATGAATCTGACTATAAAAAACCTGATCTGAAGGCGGCATTAGTAAAAAGTAGCTCAAGTTCTGCTCGTGTCGAGCCGGGCGAGTTTACCGCTAGCGCGACATTAACGGTTGCTTATCCATGAAGATAATCTTCTTTACTCTATTACTTTATTTCTCCGGGAATGCGTTCGCGGATGAGGTGAATTTTTCTGGAGTATTGAGACACGCCATTCCTTGTATCGTCAATGGCGGCGAGGAGCTTGTGGTGCCATTTCATGAGGTCAATGATAAAGACCTTTATCGTCAAAGAGATATCTCTGAAGTCTTTGAAATTACACTCTCTGAGTGCGAGTTTTTACCTGATTTTTCATTTTCGATGTCATTTACGGGAATCAGTAACCCGAAAATTAAAGGTTCGCTGCGAATTGATGGTGACCCCGGTGATCTGGGCTATGCCATCGTGTTGAGTAGCGATAATGGCAATGTGGATATTAATAGCCAATACCCTATTGTTGGAATGAACGGTAGTAAATTCCCTAGCGTGATCCCGCTGAAAGCTTCCATTTTGGGGGAAGAAGACGCAATCAAAAATAAAAGTATTAAACTCGGGGATTTTAGCGCCACCACCACTTTTAATATCTATTACGAATAACTCGGTTGTTAAGGATATTATGAAAAAACTTATTCTTATCTGTTTGTTAGCGATATCGTCTTTTCAATTTGCTCGGGCTGAATTTGCAGCGCAAGGTGAGCTTGTTACTGACCATGGCGCATGGATGGACACACGATATATTTTACGCGGGGACTTACAACACGATAATCGCCCGATGGCTGTGCAAACGACAGGCAGTTGTCCTTGTGATATAGAGTTAGGATCTTGGGGAACCTATGCAGATGGTGGGTATGGTGCGGGTACCTCACACATTGTTAACTTTGATACTCACTCAGTGAGATTAAGAGAGCGAAGTTCATGGGACGAAAGCCCCGTTACGTTCAGTGAAGTGGCTAGAGCATTAGAAAAAGATAACGTTTTAAATAGGCAAATTCCGGGACGTTGGCAGTTTTATCCGAGAAGGCCTGGAGTTGGATACTGCTTCAATTTAGGTATTTTGTATCGACAAAAAATGCAGCGTGAGCAAACCGCAGATAACCCAATAATTCTCTGTTCACCGTTAGACCCTGCTATTACTAACTGTGATATTGAAGGTCCAGACTACATTGACCACGGCACATTATCCAATAGCTCGATGAATGGTCATACTGTGAGAGAAAACTTTACGATCAGCTGCACAAATCCAACGGATGTTAAAATTTCTGCTGTCGCAGGATTAGATAATGATAACTTCATTTTTATGGCGGATGGGCTAGAGTCTGAAATTAAAGTCAATGGTGCGCCATCAACCATACTTTCGGTAGATTCATTTGTGAAACAAACTTTTGATGTTTCCAGCACATTAAGAAAAACCAAAGATCTTGCTCCGGATGAATATTCAGGTATTTTCCTGTTATCAGTTGAGCTCCCTTAGTATTCAAGCATAAAAGACAATGGCAGGGTTTTGGTCAATACATCGAGACTGAAACCCTGCCATTTTATCTATCAATGGTAATAAAACGAATTGCACCCAAGAAAACACGATTGATTGATGAAGTTTGACTATTCCATCCTGTAAACCCGATAAATTGTTCTCCCGATGGGATTTGGTAGACATAAGTTTGTGGATTAGTGCAGGTATTATGTGCTTCTCCAATCACCTGGTTACTTGTGGGCTTGTAGAAGGTTAATTGACCGATGACCAGTACGCCTTGGAAGCGGCACACAATAACATCAATTTTTGTCACCGAATCTGTGTTAGTTATGGTCGTGGCCGTTCCTCCCGTTCCACCGGAATTTCCGATAGAATCCACGACCCAATCCCCTTGACCCGTTAACGTATATCCAGGAGGCTCTATCAAGTATTCAGAGGCTGAATTGGGTTTGCTGGTGGAATCACCATATATTGGTGACATGTTCAATTCACTGACGGTCAATTTTGCGGGTATGACGGTGACAGGGACACCTTTATAACCTGTACCAGTACTGCTAACGCTAATATCGACGATCCCTTTCTGTAGACCTTGAATTTCCCCCGGAGATATTGGTCTCGCCACACTGGTATTACTGGATATCCAATTGACTTGGTTAGCATTTAATTGAATTTCACTTTCTACACCATCGCTGGATTTAACGAATAATTGATAATCATATAGGGCGGTCACTCCTATTTTATGATCTAAATTGCTTAACCTGAATATATAGGTATACACGCTAATTGTTGGTGACTGGGCAGTATAAGTTGAATACAGCACTGTTGCGGTGATCTGGTAATCACCAACAGTGGAAGAGGTGACAACCGCCGTATATTGACCAGGAAGGGTTTCTGTCACATTGCTTATCTTAAGTTCGTTATTATTGGCGGTAAATTTCACATCATTTTTAACCCCTGTAATCGGTTGATTATTCTTATCGAGCATAGTGAGCGTGATTGTGGTTCTTCCATCCTCTGTTGCACCCGATGAATTGACGATACGTGTTTTATCTAGCGTGAGAGTTGATTTACTCGGGTCAATAGCACTGGTAAATGTGACGGTGACATCTTGGGTACTATTATTAATCGACAGGGCAATGACGCTGGGTCCCTGCAGACTACTGGTCAAGGAAATAATGGTTTCACCATTAATATCGGTTTCTGGAATTGGACCAATGCCAATATGGGGATCCGCAGTCACAGTGACTCTTTGACCTTTTATAGGGTTATTATTGGCATCGATGATTTTGACTTTTATTTGATTAATTTCGATTTTATCGGCTTTAGCATCATTTTTGACGACAGTAATCGCACTTTTATCTAATTGGGCTGTACTGGTATCTGCAATAAAATCAACTGAAACAGATTGTGAGCTGCCGTTTAGCTCTGCCGTTATTTTGTATTGCTTAGCTTCAGTGCTTGTGATGGAGAATTCAGTTTCCCCCGCAGTATTCGTTGGTGAAACAGTACCTACAATCACGCCAGTATCGGTACTCACTGTAATGATTTGGTCTGCAAGTGGATTACCATTTTTATCCGTCACGATAACCTTGACGCGATCGGTATCAACACCATTGGCTTTAGCATTATTTTTGGTGATTACCATGTCATTTTTATCAATTTTCGCAGAGTTGTTATCCCCAACAAATGTCACGTTTAGGGATTGGGTACTGCCATTAATTTCAGCGGTTACTCGATATTGAGCCGCTTTGAGGCTCGTGAGCGTAAATTCTGTTTCTCCCTGACTATTGGTTGGCGAGATTGCGCTGATAATTGCACCATTTTCTGCTGTCACTGTAATTACTTGATTTGGAAGCGGGTTGTTATGGGCATCCGTAACGATAACTTTAATTTTATTCGTATCAACACCATTAGCCGTCGCGTTATCCTTCACCAAAATCATATTGGCACTATCAATTTGAGCCGTGCTCTTATCGGGCATAAACATCACGTTGACGGTATGGTGACTGCCATTAAATGTTATTGTGATTTCACTATTACCCGCATTAAAACTGGTTAAAGAGAAAATCGTATCGCCATTTGCATCGGTAGGGGTAATGTTACCCACTGTTGCGCCATTATTTGCTGATACACTAATCAATTGATTTTCTATTGAATTTCCAAATTTATCCGTGATGTGTACAGAAATTCGGTTAGTGGCTTTGTTATTGGCGACGGCATTATCTTCAATAACGACAATATCAGATGATATGATTTGGGCGGTGGAACTGTCAGCGATAAATTGGAGAGGCTTGCTGGATTGATAACCATCTTCTAATTTAGCAATCAATAATCCTTGTTGGGCTTTTTGCCCCCAAATATTGATAATAATCTGTCCGTTACTGTCCGTTGGTAATGTGAGCGGAGAAGCACTGGAAATATTATTGCCAGATAAAGTAAATGCGGATAATGGCGAGAAACCTGATAACGTAAATTCGACATTGGTATTTGAGAGCGCTTTTCCGGCAGCATCGGTGACTGTCACGGTTGCTTCATAGTTATCTGAATCATTGGCTGTCACAGAGCCTTGAGGAACGACGGTAAAAATAGAAATCATTCCTGACATCGGTTTTACATTTAAACGGGTTGTCGCCGTATTCGATTTATTCCCATTATTATCGATTGCAATAGCCGTTACCGTATAGGTTTTAGGGTTGTTTTGAATGGGAGGTAAAACAATTTTGATACTGTTTACGGAGGTTTTAATAAAGCTTCCTCCATCAGCAATCAGTTCAGGGGCTGACCATTGAATGTCTTTGACGCCATATTTAGACTTTATAATTGTTGCGGTTAGATTGATCTGTTGCTTTGATTGCACCTCTAATTCATTAGGTAATGAAATGGTGAGCAATTCTTGTTTCTTATATTGCATGACGATGTCGTAGTTTCGGTCGACAAAGTCGTAACGTAATCCTGTAAGAGAACGCATACTTTTGACTGAGTCAGCAGATAATTGGCGATTCAGTGGAAGATCAAACCGATAATTAATCTGGAGCATCGCAGATGTATCGCTGGAGCTGCCTACGGACTGGTTTAATTTCATCGTTACAAGCGGTATTGGTGTATAAGAAACGCCAACACTATAAAGGCTTGGGTTATTTTTTAAGTCTCTTAAATATGAACCATTGTTAATATTTACATTCTTTCCATAATAATGCTCGTATTTTAAATTTGCTCCAAATTGAGGATAGTCTGGAAGAAACCCTTCGAATCGAACATCAAAACCATTAGCTGGACGCTCATCAAAATCACGCCAATTATCTAATTTAGAACCATGCCAATCACTCAAGCGAAAATAACCATTGCTTGATAGTTTAATAAAATCAGCGGATGCTTCAGCGCCTAAACCTAAGCGTCTATTTGAAGATGTTGAATCATAAAACGAGTTAACTCCCCACATCCAATCATTATTAAGCTGACGATAACCGAATCCCATATTCGTTGTTGTACGATCTTCATTAATTTGTAATCCCAATTGGGTGAAGACAATATGGCTATCTTTATCATATAAGGGATAGAGGATAGCGGCATTACCGCTTTTATCCGTGTTAAATTGAATGCGGGCATAAGCAACCTGATTAAACCAATTATTAATATCACGGTTAATCTTCTGCATTAATGTATTTTCTAACATATTTCTAGCAGTATTGGTGCTATTTTCACTACTCAGGATTGTACCTAACTTGCTTCCTTTTTCAGCAATAAATTTCTGATTGTTATCTTGTTTATTTATTGGCTCTGTTGGCAGTTCAGGAAGGTCATTAATAGATTGCTCTGATGTGTTTTCTAATATAAGCCAATGTTCTTGTTTGTTTTCATTAGCATTACCAATAGGAAAAAAACTCCAAAAAATAAAAAAAGATATTTGAAGTAAAATTAATGATGTGAATTTTTTATTCATTGTATTCATTTTTATTGTCTATGCTTACATTAATGACAATCAAATATTGATATTATTTATCTGTCTGGGTTGATTTCGTTTTTTTTTTAAAGTTTATTTTTGATTTTTAATTATAGGGTACATTTATTTTTATTGGTGGAATAATGATTAATTTATTTTCGTCTTTTAATTGATTATTTGAAAATGAATGAAATGTTATTTTTAAAATAAAGTTTCGAACTCATATACCATAAGAAAACTTAAAAACGCTTTATTTTTTGATCTGAACTCAGGTTATTTATACGTAGAAGCGCGAGAATAGCATCTCAGTCACCAGAGGGCATTAGAGTGAAAAACGGCATACAGTTACGTATCAAAGGAAAGGTTCAAGGGGTTGGATTCCGACCTTATGTCTGGCAACTTGCCCATCAATGTGCCTTGAATGGTGACGTCTGTAATGATGGCGAAGGTGTGCTGGTACGCCTGCTAGAGACTGCGGATATCCCTTTATTTACTCAACTTTTATATCAACACTGCCCGCCGCTTGCACATATTGAATCTATTCAATCCCAACCTTTTCAATGGGATGAGTTGCCAGAAAAATTCACGATTCGTCATAGTGGTGCAGGACGAATGGATACTCAGGTTATCCCCGATGCAGCAACCTGCAAAGCCTGCCGCGACGAGCTGTTTGACCCTGCGAATCGTCGCTATCATTACCCGTTTGCAAACTGCACCCATTGCGGTCCTCGTTTTACTATTATTCGTCAAATGCCCTATGACCGACCAAATACCTCAATGGCGGCATTTCCTTTATGCCCTGAATGTCAGCAAGAATATGAAAACCCAGCAGACAGACGTTTTCATGCTCAGCCAAATGCTTGTGCAACCTGTGGTCCTGAAATCCAGCTGTGTGACAAAAATGGCAAGGTTCTAGCGGTTCACCATCAAGCCTTAGAACAAACGGCGACGGACTTATTGAATGGCAAAATTGCAGCAATTAAAGGGCTTGGCGGTTTTCACCTTGCGTGTGATGCCACTAATTTCCATGTAGTTGAACAATTGCGTCAACGTAAACACCGTCCCAGCAAACCTCTGGCGGTAATGATCCCATCTCTCAACTGGCTAAAAGACCAAGGAGTTGATGTCACTGAAGGTTTACGTGCATTACTTGAAAGTGCGGCGGCACCGATTGTCCTTATTCACGCATGGGAGAATAGCGTATTAAGCGAAAATATCGCACCACATTTGCGGGAAGTGGGGGTAATGCTACCTTCCAACCCGCTGCAACATTTGCTGATGGCGCAGGTGAATAGGCCATTAGTGATGACCTCAGGAAATGCATCGGGCAAACCTCCGGTACTGACGGAGCAAACGGCTTTCACGGATTTAGCAAATATTGCAGACATTTGGCTGATGCATAATCGTGATATTGTGCAACGGGCGGATGACTCTTTAGTGCGTTACCATGCCGGAAAAGCGGAAATGTTACGCCGAGCCCGAGGTTATGTACCGGATGCTATTGACCTTCCAGCGGGCTTTGAAAACTCACCATCTATTTTGGCGCTAGGTGCGGATTTAAAAAATACCTTTTGTTTGCTTAGAGATAAAAGTGCGGTGATGAGCCAGCATTTAGGTGATTTGGACGATATCGATATTTATCAACAATATCAGCAATCTATTGCACTATTTGAGTCGATTTATCGATTTAAACCTGAATACCTAGTAGGGGATATGCACCCCAATTATGTTAGTCATCGTTACGGTAATACCTTAAGTGACCAGTTGAATATCCCGATGATGCACGTTCAGCATCATCATGCTCATATTGCGGCGGTGATGGCGGAATATGGAATTCCGTTAGGTAATGAAAAAGTAATTGGTTTGGCGCTGGATGGTCTCGGTTTTGGTGATGATAACCGGCTGTGGGGTGGTGAGTGCTTACTTGTCGATTATGCCTCTAGCCAGCACCTTGGTGGATTACCGCCAGTTGCCATGCCTGGGGGGGATCTAGCATCTCGCCAACCATGGCGTAACTTATTGGCCCATCTAGAAAAATTTGTGCCTGATTGGCAAACAAAGCCCATTGCTTCGGCGCTCGCTCCTTTTGCTTATCCACTATTACAAAAAGCGATTGCTAGAAAGCTTAACTGCCCAACCGCTTCATCGGCAGGACGATTATTTGATGCTATCGCAGCGGCATTAGGGATTTGTCCTCAGCAAACTAGTTGGGAAGGCGAGGGGGCTTGTCAGTTAGAAGCGCTAGCATTGCAAAGCTCAGTTCAGCAGCATCCTGTCACAATGCCGGTGGTGGATAATCAATTGGATTTAACCACCTTTTGGCATGAATGGTTGGCTTATGATGCGCCGAGAGCGGAACGAGCCCATGCTTTTCATCAAGCCTTGGCGCAAGGATTTGCGGATTTAGCGCTGCAACAAGCGAAACGGTATAGCATTCAACAAGTGGTGCTGTCTGGTGGCGTTCTGCATAACCAATTATTACGTCATTTGCTAATAGAGAATCTACAGCCTCTTGAGGTATTACATGCTCGTCAATTACCGATGGGAGATGGTGGACTTGCATTGGGGCAAGTTGCGATCGCTGCCGCAATATTGAAAAAAAATAACTGAGAATAATAGTCAGGCTTTATTTGTTTTTATTAGACATATATTAATAAATAAATTTAGCTTTATTTATTTTTGATATTCATTCGTATTTAATTTAATTGATATTAATTCTTATTTGTTTTTACCACAATAGTCATTATTGAAATAAGACGTTACTCGAAATTCGGTTAATTATACTTATCTATAAGACCTAATGGATGGATTTTTATTTTAACATCATGATATAACAACCTTTTGTTATCTTTTTTTAACATTTTATCTCCTATTTTTTTAAACAAATTGAAATCAGTATGAAAAGTTAAATAATCTTTTAACTCGTCGCTGAATCGATTTTTCTATCATAAATTTAAAAAAGACCAAATTTCTTATTGGCTCTTGATGAAGATCAAGTGATTAAAAAGCGGTAGGACTAGGATCTCATTTATATTTACACATCAGGTAATTCTAATAAGGCCTCAGCTTATTAGGTGTAATTGGTGAAGCGATTTTGAATACAAATAATACCTAAATTCCTATGCATATTTCTAATATGTGGCGGATTTTATTTATTTTTTGAATGCAAAATCGTAAAGAAAAATAGCCTAATAAATAGGCTCTAAGCCACTCATAATAGGAAATAGAAATGGCAGGAGATAACTCTATTCTTTCTCCCCATGGCATTAATCGCCGTGACTTTATGAAGTTGTGTACAGCGCTTGCTGCGACAATGGGGTTAAGTGGAAAAGCCGCCGCTCAAATGGCTGATGCGGTGAGTGATCCAGAACGTCCACCCGTCATTTGGATTGGTGCTCAAGAGTGTACAGGATGCACAGAATCGTTGCTGTGTGCGACTCACCCAACCCTCGAAAATTTAATTCTCGATACCATTTCTCTCGAATATCACGAAGTTCTCTCTGCGGCTTTTGGTGAGCAGGTTGAAGAGAACAAGCACAATGCTATTGAAAAATATAAAGGTAAGTATGTTTTAGTGGTCGATGGTTCGATTCCACTGAAAGATGATGGCATTTACTGCATGGTGGCAGGAAAACCTATCGTTGAGCATATCCGCATGGCTGCTGAAGGCGCGGCTGCGATTATTGCTATCGGCTCTTGCGCTTCTTGGGGCGGGGTTGCGGCAGCTGGGGATAACCCGACAGGCGCGGTTGGCTTAAATGAAGTTATCAAAGATAAAACCGTTATCAACATTCCGGGTTGCCCGCCAAACCCACATAACTTCTTAGCAACAGTTGCCCACTTGATCACCTATAACCGTCCACCAGCGTTGGATAGCAAAAATCGTCCAATGTTCGCGTACGGTCGATTAATTCATGAACACTGTGAACGCCGTCCACACTTTGATGCGGGGCGCTTCGCAAAAGAGTTCGGCGATGCTGGTCACCGTGAAGGTTGGTGTTTATACCATTTAGGCTGTAAAGGGCCAGAAACTTACGGCAACTGTTCAACCCTACAATTTTGTGACGTTGGCGGCGTGTGGCCAGTGGCAATCGGGCATCCATGCTACGGCTGTAACGAAGAAAATGTGGGCTTCCACAAAGGTATCCACCAATTAGCGAATGTGGAAAACCAAACACCACGTTCCGAAAAACCGGATTTGAATAACAAAGAAGGTGGACAAGTTTCTGCAACTGCCGTGGGCTTAATCGGTGGTGTAGTCGGTCTGGTGGCAGGTGTCAGTGTGATGGCTGTACGTGAGTTAGGGCGTCAAAAACGTCAAAATGATACCAACTCACGGGGAGAATAACCGTGGATAGACGAAATTTCCTTAAGCTCTCAGCTGGGGGAGCGCTGCTTGCAAGCACCACTTCGCCGAGCTTGGCGGGAGCGGAAAATAGGCCGCCAATTCCAAATGCGTTGGGCATGTTGTATGACTCGACACTCTGTGTTGGGTGCCAGGCGTGCGTCACCAAGTGTCAGGATATTAACCATCCTGAGCGCAACCCTGTTGGTCCTCAAACATGGTCAAACAATGACAAACTGACGCCATACACCAACAACGTGATTCAAGTGTGGAGCGATGGCTCAGGCTTGCATAAAGATCAGGAAAAAGATGGCTACGCCTACATTAAAAAACAGTGTATGCACTGCGTTGATCCTAACTGCGTCTCTGTTTGCCCTGTTTCTGCGCTCACCAAAGATCCGAAAACAGGCATCGTGCATTACGACCCTGATATCTGTACGGGTTGCCGTTATTGCATGGTGGGTTGTCCATTCAACATCCCTAAATATGCTTATGACGACAAATTTGGTGCCATCCATAAATGTGAACTGTGTAACCAAAAAGGCGTAGAACGCTTAGATAAAGGCGGTTTACCTGGTTGTGTTGAAGTGTGCCCAACAGGTGCGGTGATTTTTGGTACCCGTGAAGAGCTTCTCGCCGAAGCGAAAAAACGTTTATCGCTGAAAGCGGGTGAAGAGTATGGCTTCCCTCGCCAAACTGTCCATCACAATGACCCGAACGTGATGCCAGCACCGAAATACCAACAGCATATTTACGGTGAATTGGAAGGCGGTGGTACTCAGGTCATGGTGCTTTCTGGTGTGCCATATCAAAATCTGGGACTGCCAGAGCTAGATGAACTGGCAACCGGTGCACGCTCTGAAAATGTTCAGCACACCTTGTATAAAGGCATGGTTCTGCCTCTCGCGGCATTAGCGGGACTGAGTTTCTTAGTGTATCGCAATACCAAGAATCATGATTCTCATGACGACAAGTCTCATGGCAATAAAACGCATGACGACCAAAATCATGACGACCAAAATCCTAAGGACAAGGGGGACGACTCTAATGGCAACGCATGATAAAGAACAGCCGCTAGGTGGGCGTTTAGTCAGTTGGCCAGTGATTGTCTTCGGACCGTTTGTCATCCTGTGCCTGATTTTGATTGTAAAACGTTTAGTGTTTGGTCTGGGTTCAGTCTCTGACCTGAACGGCGGATACCCATGGGGGATCTGGATTGCCTTCGACTTACTGATTGGTACCGGTTTTGCCTGTGGTGGATGGGCGTTAGCGTGGGCAGTGTATGTCTTTAACCGCGGTGAATATCACCCGTTAGTACGTCCTGCACTGTTGGCGAGTCTATTTGGTTACTCTCTCGGTGGTTTATCTATCACCATCGACGTGGGTCGCTACTGGAACCTGCCTTATTTCTATATTCCAGGGTACTTTAATACCAACTCTGTGCTGTTTGAAACCGCAGTGTGTATGACTATCTACATTGGTGTCATGGCGCTGGAGTTTGCCCCTGCAATTTGTGAACGCTTTAATTGGAAAGTGTCATTAAAACGCCTGAATAAAGTGATGTTTTTCATCATCGCATTGGGCGCGTTACTGCCAATGATGCACCAATCTTCTATGGGTTCACTGATGATTGCCGCAGGGCACAAGGTTCATCCGATTTGGCAAAGCTATGAAATGTTGCCGTTATTATCGCTACTGACCGCCTTTATTATGGGTTTCTCCATTGTGATTTTTGAAGGCTCTTTATTGCAGTCAGCGTTAAAAGGGCAAGGGGCTGATGAACGACCTCTGTTTGTTAAGTTAACCAATATCCTTCAAGTGTTCTTAGTGCTGTTTTTGGTTTGCCGTTTCGGTGAACTGATTTACCGCGGCAAGATGCACTATGTGATGGCGATGGATTTCTACGCCATGATGTTCTGGATTGAGACTGCATTAATGGTGATCCCGCTGATTATCTTCCGTATGCCATCCCTGCGTACTGACTCAAGATGGTTATATATCAGTGGATTAAGCATGTTACTGGGTTCTGCGCTATGGCGTATGAGCTACTCACTGATCGCCTTCAATCCTGGCGGTGGATATGACTATTTCCCAACCGCAGAAGAGATATTAATTTCCATCGGTTTTGTGGCCATCGAGGTGTGCGCATACATCTTGTTAGTTCGCCTATTACCGATTATTCCAGCAATAAAAAAATCTAATTCAAGTCCTTCTCAGGCCCGAGGTAAAGCATGAGCCAACGTATAACTATCGACCCGGTAACTCGTATCGAAGGTCACTTACGCATTGATTGCGAAATCGAAGATGGAAAAGTCACTAAAGCGTGGGCATCCGGCACCATGTGGCGTGGTATGGAAGAGATTGTAAAAGGGAAAGATGCCCGCGATGCATGGATGATCATGCAGCGTATTTGTGGGGTTTGTACCACAGTTCACGGAATTATTTCTGTGCGTACCATTGAAAGCGCACTGAATCTTGAAGTGCCTGTTAACGCGCAATATATCCGTAATATGATTTTGGCTGCGCATACTATCCAAGACCATATTGTGCATTTTTATCAGTTATCTGCGCTGGACTGGGTAGACATTACTTCTGCATTAAAAGCTGACCCAACCAAAGCGGCGAATATGCTTAAAGGGGTCTCTACATGGTCGTTAAACAGCCCTGAAGAGTTCACCCGTGTTCAAAACAAAATCAAAGATTTAGTCGCCAGCGGTCAGTTAGGTATTTTCGCTAACGGCTATTGGGGTCACCCTGCGATGAAATTGTCGCCAGAAGTGAACTTAATTGCGGTGGCTCACTACCTGCAAGCGCTGGAATGTCAGCGTGATGCCAACCGTATCGTGGCACTGCTGGGCGGTAAAACACCGCATATTCAAAACTTAGCGGTGGGCGGTGTTGCTAACCCAATCAACCTTGATGGTCTTGGTGTACTTAACCTTGAGCGCTTAATGTACGTGAAATCCTTTATTGACCGTTTAGGGGATTTTATCGAGCAAGTGTACAAAATCGACGCGGCAGTGATCGCATCGGGTTATCCAGAATGGTTAGAAATGGGTAAAGGTGCCAAACATTATATGTGTGTACCTGAAATGCCAATGGACAACAAAAATGGCAGCTTCTTGTTACCGGGTGGTTATCTGGAAAATGGGGATTTCAGTACTTATCGCCCAATCACTAGCCACACTGATGAATACCTGATTAACGGTATTAAAGAGAGCAGCAAGCACGCATGGTACAAAGATAACGAGCCGCAAGCCCCTTGGGAAGGCTCCACTATTCCTGACTACACTGGCTGGGAAGATGACGGTAAATACTCTTGGGTTAAAGCACCAACCTTCTACGACAAAACCGTGGAAGTGGGTCCATTGGCTGACTTGCTGTGCAAACTGGCAGCGAAACATGAGCCAACTGAAAAACACTTTAACGATGTCGTCGGTTTATACCAAACCTTAACAGGCAACACGATCACTAAAGACCAGCTCGAATCAACATTAGGTCGCATTATTGGTCGTACAGTTCGTTGCTGCGTATTAAACGAAACCTTGTCTATTCAATGGCAAGCTCTGGTGGATAATATCGGTAAAGGCGATCACACCACCTTTATCAAACCAAACTTCCCACAAGATACGGTGATCAAAGGGGTTGGTTTTGGTGAAGTGCCTCGTGGTCTGTTATCCCACTGGGTGGTGGTAAAAGACGGTAAAATTGAAAACTATCAAGCGGTTGTTCCATCTACATGGAACTCGGGTCCACGTAATTTCAATGATGAACCAGGTCCTTATGAGCAGGCGCTAGTCGGAACTACGGTGGCTGACCCATCTAAACCATTGGAAGTCGTCAGAACGATCCACTCCTTCGACCCATGCATGTCTTGTGCGGTGCATATCGTCGATACAGAAGGCTCCGAAGTGACCAAGGTGAAGGTGCTGTAATGCGTATATTAGTCTTAGGTGTTGGCAATATTTTACTGAGTGATGAAGGCATCGGTGTGCGCATTGTTGAAGCACTCGAAGAGCGTTATCACTTACCAGAATGTGTTGAGGTATTGGATGGTGGAACGGCAGGCATGGAGCTGATTGGCGCTATGGCGGATCGTGACCATTTGATTATTGCGGATGTGGTGCTGTCGAGTCAGCAGCCCGGTAGCATTTTGGTACTGCGCGATGCTGAAGTACCCGCGCTGTTTACCCGTAAAATCTCACCCCATCAGTTAGGGCTTTCCGATGTGTTATCGGCGCTGCACCTAACCGATGAATTTCCGAAGCGTCTGACACTGGTGGGGATTGTGCCTGAGTCGTTAGAACCAGCAATTGGTTTAACAGAAACGGGGCAAGCCGCATTAGAGCCTGCACTGCAAAAAGTGATTGAAGTGCTACGCAATGAAGGGTTAGAGATTATCGCAAAAGAAGAGAGTCTACATGCCTAGTGAATCCATGCCAAAAGAAATCCAAGGTTACTCTCAAAACCCGCAGCCTCTGGTTCAGGCTGCTTTTGAACGAGTCGCTCAACAATCGATGCATGATTTGTCCTTCTTGCATCCGACAATGGGCATCTATGCCAGTGCATTTTCGTTATTTGAAAATCAATGGGTAGGGGCGGTTATCACCCCTTGGATGTTGAGTGCGATCATCCTGCCGGGCCCTGACCAATATTGGGAGCATCGTGTTGTTGGGGAGAAACTTGGTTTGATTCTCCCTTACGGCGAAATGACATACACCGTTGGGGAACTGGAAGGGCTAACTCAATATTTGGCGTGTTCATTAATGTCGCCATTAGACAGAAAGCTAACTGCAACGCAGGGTGAACATCTGGCTGATGACTGCGCGCGGATGTTGCTCTCTTTACCTGTGACGGATCCTAATGTCCCTAAATCGCCGGAACGTCGCGCTGTGTTCGCTCGTTATCTGGGAGACCAATAATGCATGAAGTCTCTTTATGCCAAAGTGCTGTTGAGATCATTGAACAGCAAGCTAGACAGCATCAGGTGAAAAAGGTGACCGGCGTTTGGTTGGAAATTGGTGCGCTCTCTTGTATTGAAGAGAGCGCCCTTCGTTTTTGTTTTGATATCGCGTGCCGCGGAACCGTGGCACACGGTAGTCAATTGCACATCCTGTATCGTCCTGCTCAAGCATGGTGTTGGGATTGTAGTGAAAGTGTTGATGTCCACACTCACGACGCCGCTTGCCCTAAATGTCACGGTTTTAACCTCAAAGTTGAGAACGGTGACAGCCTGCGAATCAAAGAATTAGAAATCGAATAGATTTTTGATCTAAGAACCTTTTGTGTGATTTAGAGCGAAAATTGTGAATTGACCTTGCGGTGAATCAACCTATTTTTCTGATGTTGCACTAAGCTAACTTCATCACTCACTTATGGAGTAATCATTATGTGTAGTACTTGTGGCTGTGCTTCGGGAGAGCGCAGAATTGAAGGTGATGAGCACCAACATCACCATGATCATGACCACCACCATGGACATGATCACCATCACCCTCATGACCATGATCATCACCATGATCACCATTCTCATGGACATGACCATGATCATCATGACCACGACCATCATCACCATGACCACTCTCATGCAGCAGAACATAGTGGTAAAACGGTGATTATTCATCATCATTATTATCATCAAGGTGATGTGAACCACTACTATCAATCTGAGCCCGAAACCTGTGGCGTGAAGATTGAAAAACATAAGCATAAACATAAGCACGAGCATCCGCATTCCCATGATCATCATCATCGTCATGAAGCAGAATCCACTTTTGCCCCCGCAGGTGATCACCATGACCTCGATTATGGACAAGGTGAAGCGGGAACTCATGCGCCGGGCATTAGCCAAAAACGCATGCTACAAATTGAGATGGATGTTCTGGATAAAAACAACCATCTAGCCGAGCACAATCGCGAAGATTTTGCGACAAAAAATATTTTGGCATTGAACCTCGTTTCAAGCCCTGGCTCCGGTAAAACCACCTTACTGACTGAAACCCTGTTGCGTCTGCGTGACAAATTGAACTGCGCGGTGATTGAAGGGGATCAACAGACTACCAATGATGCTCAGCGTATTCGTGAAACGGGCGTGCCGGCGATTCAAGTGAACACAGGCAAAGGTTGCCATTTAGATGCACAAATGGTGCATGATGCGGTTGACCGTTTAGGTTTGGATGAGAACAGCCTGCTATTTATTGAAAACGTTGGGAACTTAGTCTGTCCAGCGAGTTTTGATTTGGGTGAACGTCATAAAGTTGCGGTGCTGTCTGTCACTGAAGGTGAAGACAAGCCTTTGAAATACCCGCATATGTTTGCGGCGTCAGACATTATGATCCTTAATAAAATCGACTTACTGCCGTACCTGCATTTTGATGTAGACGCTTGTATTGCCAATGCAAAACGGGTGAATCCGAATATCCAAGTGATCAAAGTCTCTGCCACTAGCGGTGAAGGGATGGATGCTTGGTTAGCATGGTTGGAGACTCAACTATGTGCTTAGGAATTCCGGGCAAAATCGTCGCGGTGGGCGAAGATGTCCACCAATTAGCGCAAGTTGACGTCTGTGGAGTAAAACGCGATGTGAACATTGGGCTGATTTGTGAAGGGGACACCGCGGACCTGCTAGGTCAATGGGTCTTGGTACACGTTGGCTTTGCGATGAGTGTGATTAACGAAGAAGAGGCTCAAGCCACCCTTGATGCGCTAACGGCGATGAGCCAGTTAGACCATGAAGTGGGAGACTTTACAGGGCTAAATTCGGGAGCAACAGATGCAGTACGTCGATGAGTTTCGCGACCCTGCCTTGGCAAAAGCCTTATTGGCGCATATCCGCAAGCGTATTGCGGATATCCCAAGAGCCAAGCAGCGCCCATTACAGTTAATGGAAGTGTGTGGTGGTCACACCCACGCCATCTTCAAATTTGGTATTGACCAGCTTCTTCCTCCTGAAATTGAATTTGTGCACGGACCGGGTTGCCCAGTCTGTGTACTGCCGATGGGACGAATTGATGGCTGCATTGAAATTGCTGAACGTCCTGAAGTGATTTTCTGCACCTATGGCGATGCGATGCGTGTGCCGGGTAAAAATGGCTCTTTGCTGGATGCGAAACGCCGTGGTGCGGATGTGCGGATCGTTTATTCACCCTTAGATGCGTTAAATCTTGCCCAGCAAAATCCTGAACGTGAAGTGGTATTTTTCGGTTTGGGATTTGAAACCACCATGCCGAGTACCGCGCTGACACTACAACAAGCGCGTCTGCGCCAAGTGAAAAACTTTTCGGTATTTTGCCAACATATCACCATTATCCCAACCCTTCGTAGCCTGCTTGAACAGCCTGATGTGCGAATTGATGGCTTCCTTGCGCCGGGGCACGTCAGTATGGTGATTGGCGCTCATCCTTATCAATTTATTACCCAAGAATTCCATAAACCGCTGGTGGTCACTGGGTTTGAGCCTCTCGATATTTTGCAATCTCTTGCTATGTTGGTGGATCAAATTGCGGATGGTCGCTGTGAGGTGGAAAACCAATATAAGCGCATTGTGGCGGATGAAGGCAATCTGTTAGCGCTAAAAGCCTTGGACGATGTGTTTGAATTGAAAGCCACCAGTGAGTGGCGTGGATTGGGGGAAATTGCAGGTTCAGGTGTGCAGTTAACTCTTGATTACCAAACCTTTGATGCAGAGCTGCGTTTTAATATCCAGTCTCATCAAGTGTCGGATGACCCTCAAGCACGTTGTGGTGATGTGCTCACGGGGCGCTGTAAACCAAATGAATGCTCGCTGTTTGGGCAACGCTGTACACCACAAACGGCATTTGGCGCGTTGATGGTCTCTTCTGAAGGAGCCTGCGCCGCGTATTACCAATATCGTCGGGAGGCGTAAAATGAGCTCGGATTCTAAAAACGTGGTCACTATGGCTCATGGTAGTGGGGGCTTAGCCATGCAGCAGCTGATTGAACAGCTGTTTTTACAGGCTTTTGCTAACCAAGCTCTCGATGAACGCGAAGACCAAGCACGCCTTTCTCTCGCAGAAATGACCGCATTAGGTAACCGTTTAGCATTCAGTACCGATAGCTATGTGATTGACCCTATTTTTTTCCCGGGCGGCAATATAGGGAAACTGGCAGTTTGCGGTACGGTGAATGATGTAGCGGTTAGCGGCGCTGTTCCCAAATACCTCTCTTGTGGTTTTATCCTTGAAGAAGGTCTGCCACTGTCAGATTTGCAAACCATTGTGGAATCCATGGCGGCAACCGCTAAAGCGGCGGGAGTGCAGATCGTGACGGGAGATACCAAGGTTGTACAGCGTGGCGCGGCGGATAAAGTGTTTATCAATACTGCGGGCATTGGCGTGATCCCAACCGAAATTCATTGGGGCGCTCAGCAAATTCAAGCGGGGGATAAAGTGATTGTCAGTGGAACACTGGGCGATCATGGTGCGACCATTTTAAACTTGCGTGAACAGTTAGGCCTGGAAGGTCAGCTTAGTAGTGATTGCGCGGTTTTAACCCCGATTATTGAGCCTTTGCGTGATATTGATGGTGTGCGTGCTCTGCGTGATGCCACTCGTGGTGGTGTAAATGCTATTTTGCATGAATTTGCGCAAGCCAGTGGTTGCGGTATTTCCATCAATGAAGGGGATTTACCCGTTTCTTCCGCCGTTCGTGGCGTGTGTGAGTTATTAGGTTTAGAACCCCTTAATTTTGCCAACGAAGGCAAATTAGTGATTGTGGTGAAACCCGATGTGGAACAGCAAGTTTTAGCCGTATTGCGTCAACATCCATTAGGCGTTAATGCCAAAACCATTGGTTGTGTGACAGAGAATAAACAGGTGAAGCTGGTGGGCATTTTTGGCGCTTCCCGACTGTTAGATCTGCCGCATAGCGAGCCATTACCTCGAATTTGTTAGTTATTTGTACCCTAAAAACGGTACCTGAAAAGGGTACCGAAATGAAAAAATCACCGGTTAGAGGGATATATGATTAAAAAATTAGCGGTTGCCATGTGTTTAATGGGATTTACCCTGCAAGCACAAGCGGCTGAGCCAGCATCATCTACACACACTTTACGACTTGCCATTGGCGCAGAACCCACTGAAGGTTTTGACCCAATGTTGGGTTGGAGCCACGGTAGTTACTTGCTCCTGCATAGTCCACTCTTAAAGCAAAAAGCGGATCTTTCTTGGCACAGTTATATGCTCGAAAGCTACACGCATAATGCGGATGGTAAAGAGTGGATACTGACCTTGAAAAAGGATCTGAAATTCTCGGATGGTTCACCGCTAACGGCAAAAGATGTGGTCTTCAGCTACAACAATGCGGCGGCGAGCGGCGGTAAAGTGGATATGGGTAATTTCGCGAAAGCCGAAGAAGTTAATCCGCTGACCGTGAAAATCACGTTATCCTCCCCACAAAGTACCTTTATCAATGTGTTGGGATCGTTAGGGATCGTCTCTGCGGATAAGTACGATGCAAAAACTTACGCGCATAAGCCGATTGGGGCAGGCCCATACCGTTTAGTGGCTTTCCAACCGGGTCAACAACTGATTGTTGAGCAAAACCCATACTATGCCGGTCCTAAAAATGATTACGGCAAAATGGTGTTTGTGTTCCTTGATGAAGATGCCGCATTTGCTGCTGCCCAGAGCGCTCAGCTTGAAGTTGTGCGCATTCCACCTGCCGTGGCAAGCAATGCTAATAATGTCCCTAACATGAAGCTAATTGAGCGTTACAGCGTCGAAAACCGCGGGATCTCATTCCCAATCCCGCCTGCTGGCGAAAAAGATGCGCAGGGCAACCCAATCGGTAATGATATCACCTCCGATGTGGCTATTCGTAAAGCCATTAACTATGCATTAGACCGCAAGTTGCTCGCGGAATCTGTTCTTGAAGGCTTTGCTGTTCCGGCTTATACCGGTGTTGCTGGGTTACCTTGGAATAACCCTAAATCGTCATTCAAAGATGGGGATTTAGACAAAGCGAAGGCCATTTTGGAAGAGGCTGGCTGGAAACTGAATAAAGACGGTTTAAGAGAGAAAAATGGCAAAGTGGCGAAACTCACTCTGTGGTATGCCAGTGGTGACACGACTCGCCGCGATTTAGCCCAAGCCATTCGCTCAAGCTTAAAACCGCTCGGTATTGAAATGGATTTAAAATCAGGTAGCTGGGAAACGGTTGAATTGCATATGCATGCTAACCCGACACTGTTTGGCTGGGGCAGCCTCGACCCAATGGAGTTAGTCCATAACTACAGCAGCAAAGCTGCGGGTGTCGGTTTCTATAACGCCGGTTACTATAAAAATCCTGCAGTGGATGAAATTATCGAAGAAGCATTGCGTCAGCCAGACCAGGATGCCGCGATCCCGTTATGGCAGCAAGTGGACTGGAATGGCAAAGTGGGCGTTGGCATTCAAGGGGATGCAGCATGGGCATGGTTGATGAATGTTCAGCATATTTACTTATCAAATCAATGTGTTGATTTAGGTAAAAGTGCTCCTGAAATTCACGGCTCTTGGTCTGTGTTGAATAACGTCGATGAATGGAAGTGGACTTGTAAGTAATGCGAACAACCTTTGGGCTTTTATTGCGATTTATCTGCTTATTAACGGTAACCGCGCTGGGGATTTTTATCCTACTAAGTTACTCGCCGATTGATCCGATCAAAGCCTATATTGGTAACGACTTGATGCATGTGCCCCCGGAGCAATACCCACTGATTGCAGCGCGTTGGGGGCTTGACCAACCGCTCTGGATGCAGTTCTGGCGCTGGTTTTCACAAATGCTTCAAGGGGATTTGGGGTATTCGATGTTGTACAATACCCCTGTTTTACAAGTGATTTCTGACCGTATTGTTCCGTCACTGGCTTTGCTCGGCAGTGCGTGGGTATTTTCCGGCGTGGTCGGGTTCGGGCTTGGGTTAGTTGCAGGGCGCTACTTAAACCGCTGGCCTGACAAAATCATTTCGGCATTTTGTTATTTACTCGCCTCAATCCCGGTCTTTTGGATAGGCTTATTGCTGCTGTCTCTGTTCGCGGTTTCTTTAAAATGGGCGCCAATTTGCTGCGCATGGCCAATAGGCTTAGATGAACAGACCGCCACATTCTCACAAAAAGTTCAGCATTTAATTTTACCCGTCATTGCCCTTGGCATGTTGGGCGTGGGTACCATTGCCTTACACACCCGCGCCAAAGTGGCTGAAGTGATGAATAGCGAATTTATTCATTACGCACAAGCGCAAGGGGATAAAGGCTGGTCAATGATGGGCTTCCATGTGCTTAAACACGCTATCACCCCTGCGATTTGCTTGCAGTTTGCCTCTGTCGGCGAGCTTTTTAGTGGCGCATTGTTGGCGGAGAAAGTGTTTGCGTACCCAGGGTTAGGACAAGCCACCATTGATGCTGGATTACGCGGAGATGTGCCATTGTTAATGGGGATTGTGATGCTGTGCGCCGTGCTGATTTTCTTCAGTAATACGATGGCGGATTTGCTATTGAAACGGGTGAATAAGGGAGTGATAAGAGAATCATGACCTATAATCCTAATCGCGCACTGATTAAATTAATCCTTTCATTAAGTTGCCTGATTTTATTAGGTGGCTACGCTTTTTGGTTGCTTTCGTCTGATATTGAAATGAGCTTGCTCGATAGGCGACAGGCGCCGTCATTACTGCACTTATTTGGGACAGATAATTTAGGGCGCGATTTATTTGAGCGTACATTTCAAGGGCTTGCTACCAGTTTACAAATTGGTTTAACCGCGTCGATAACCAGCGGCATTATCGCCTTGGTGATGGCGGGGTTATCTTCGCTCAATAAAAGCATGGATTATGTAGTACGCGGTATTATTGATGCGCTCCTTGCTCTACCACATTTACTGCTATTGGTGCTGATCTGCTTTACGCTGGGTGGCGGAAAGATGGGGGTGATTTGGGCGGTGGCATTAACCCACTGGCCTAAACTGACATTAATCTTGCGTTCAGAACTGCTACGGGTTCAGCAAACTGATTACATCATGCTATCCCATCGTATAGGTAACAGCGCGTTTGAGCGTTTACGCTACCATTATTTACCGATGTTACTTCCTCAATGGATGGTCGGGACATTATTAATGTTTCCGCATTCTGTGTTACACAGCGCCGCACTAAGTTTCCTCGGGTTCGGGCTCGCACCCCATGAGCCATCACTGGGTATCCTGCTTTCTGAAGCGTTACGTTATTTGAGTACTGGTGCATGGTGGATGGTCGTTTTCCCCGGTGCGGCATTGATGGGGTTAGTTCTACTATTTGACCAATTTGCGAAATCGGCTCAACAATTGTGGTTAAGGGGAGCAACATGCTGAAATTTGAAAATCTGACCATTGATGTGGCGCAATATCGTTGGTTGGGCAAAAAGCAATGGTCTCCATTACTGCAAGATATTTCATTGGATATTCAACCTGGTGAAATGGTGGCGCTGATTGGCGGCAGTGGTGAAGGCAAAAGTTTATTACTACAAAGCGCATTAGGATTATTGCCAGAGAATATGCGCTGCAAAGGGAATATCGAACTGAATGGTCAAGCCCTGACGGAGAAAACCAAATCTCAGTATCGCGGGAATTCGTTGTGCTATGTGCCCCAAGGGGTGAGTGCGTTAAATCCATTAATTCAGATTGGTCCTCAGCTCGAACGCGCCGCGGTACTCAGTGGGCAGCATATAAAAATGCACGATGTGGCACGACACCTACAAGAATACAGTTTGCAATCGAGCCTAGTGAATCACTACCCAAGCCAGCTCTCAGGAGGAATGGCAAAAAGGGTACTGGCGAGCAGCGCCACGCTTTCTCGCGCGGAATATATTCTCGCCGATGAGATCTCTTCATGGCTGGATGATGAGCATGCTGCGCAGTTGCTCGATAATATCAAATCCTTATGCCGCGATGGCCGCGGTGTGTTATGGGTAACTCATGACCTTTCTATGGCGGTGCGTTTCGCCGATCGCGTGGCACTACTGCGTAATGGTGCGCTTGAAGAAGTACTGAGTAGCCAAAAACTCAAACAAGGTGGTGGCGGACAATGGATCCAATCTTTATGGAATGCCCTGCCTGAACATCAATTTATGATGTTGGATGAGTGGAGGTAGCCAGATGCTAGAGATTCAAAATCTGCGTATTGAGCAAGCGGGTAGGACATTGTGGGATAACCTGAATTTGTCATTAGCAGACAATGAACGGCTGGGTATTTCCGCTCCCAGTGGATTTGGGAAAACGACGCTAGGACGTGTGCTGGGTCAGTGGCAACAACCAACACATGGACAAATTTTATTGAATGGTGCGCCAGTTCCCCATCGCGGTTATTGCCCAATCCAGCTAGTCCCCCAGCACCCAGAAAAAAGCTTTAATCCCTATCGTACCGTGGGTTCCAGTGTTCGTGATGCGTGGGAACCGGATGCCCAATGGTTAGATTATCTTTCCATCAAACCGCAATGGTTAGAGCGACGCCCCAGCGAGTTATCGGGCGGAGAACTGGCGCGGGTAGCTTTACTTCGCGCCCTCGATCCTCGTACCAAAGTGTTGATCGCCGATGAAATCACAGCCCAATTAGATGCCCATCTTCAAAAGGAAGTGTGGCAGCATTTGATCCGTATTTCACAGCAACGCCCTCTTGCGATGATTGTTTTTAGCCACAATAAAGCGCTGCTAGAGAAAGTATGTACCAAGGTGTGGACAGTGGCTCCACAATAGCGGTATTAGAGGTTTCGATATTGATTGGTTTATTTTAAAAAGGTTATGATGCCCTAGAAATGCGAAACCCCGAGAGGGACAATATGCCTATCTCGGGGCTCTAAATAGATTGTTGAGGGTGCATGTTTTACAGAGGGACCACATCAACTGCTCTGATAGGGATTCTAGAGGGATATGGCAGAAAGTCAAGTCACTTATATTTATGATAGTAATATAAATACAATAAAAGAAAATATTTCGGATAATCGATTTTCGGCTGATTTAAAGAAAGCGGGCTTTAATGAAATATATGCATTTAATTTATATTTATATAATGCCCGAATTTCCAAAGCCTTTTTATTTCCATTACATATGTTAGAGGTGTCATTAAGAAATCGAATCAATAGAATATTTAAAATATTATATGACGATGATTGGGCTAATCAACAGGCGTTTCGTTCTAATCTAACATCGGAAAGTTTAAATAGTCTTGATACCGCATTTAGACGGTGTGATATGAAGCATACTGAAAATGTCATTGCTGAGTTATCTTTCGATTTTTGGTCTAATTTATTTAGAGCAGAATATGACAGAGTGTTTTGGCAGAAAAATATGAAAGTATTGACGCCCCATCACATAACCACAAGAAAAGAATTTCAAAAGATAATTAAAAATATTAATAAACTTAGAAATAGAATTGCTCACTACGAGCCTATTCATGATTTAGATATTTCAACATTGCACTCTCAAGTAATTGACGTTATTAATTGGATTTCTTTAGAAACAAGTAGATGGGTTAAGCACTATTCCACTGTGAATGAAATGCTGCGTACATCACCTAGTCCGACTGGTGAGCCTAGACCACATTTTAGTGAACGATGTGATAATGACTTTATTGAAATAAATGAGAATATCTGTTTATCAGAAATACCTAAAGCAAGATTTATTTTAGTGAAGAATAAAGATGGCAAAGTTTTATCAGTTCTAGAACATAAAGATATTTTTAATTTTATAATAAATTTAATCGATGTTGATGGAAAAAGTATCGCTATAGATTTAACTGACTATAAATTTAAAAATATCTGTAAAGAATTAAGTTTAAATAATAATTATCATGAATGTGGGCATGAAGAGAGTTTCAGTAAAACAGCTATGATTTTTAAAAAATCAAAATCTCAGTTCATTTTAGTGAAAAGAACAGATGAAATTATAGGTGTCATTTCTAAATCTCATCGTAGATATTAATTATTCTTTTAACTTTCCCACCAAAAACTCAATAAATACCCGTGTCTTGGCGGGTAGAGTTTGGGTATTGGGATAAAGCAATTGAATGTTTTGTTTCGGTAGCTCGAATTCAGGCAACAACCGCACTAATCGCTGTGCTTTTAAATCTTCTTCAATCAGCCACGCGGGGCAAATAGCCGCACCTAATGAGGCTAATGCCAACTGGCGGATAGTTTCTGCTGAATTGGATTCATATTGGCTGTTTAATAAGGGCAACCCAAACTTTTCGCCGTGACAATTCTGCAGAATATATTGGCTATCTTGCAAATTCAGTAACGAATGTGTGACCCACGGAATATGCGCTAAGTCCTCGATATTTTTAATGGAGCATTGATTGGCAAACTGGGGTGTGGCGACCAAATAAATTGCATATTCTCCGAGCTTACGGGATTTTAATGAGGAGTTTTTTAAATTTCCTAATCGAATCGCAATATCGAGCTTTTCAGCTAATAGGTCATCAAAAGAAGAGTTAAAACTGTATTGTAGGCGTAGTTGAGGGTATTGCCGGCAAAATGCTGGGAGTAAAGGCAAAATATAGCGTTGCCCAAATTCATTGGTTGAAGAGAAACGTAATGTGCCAGTTATGTTGGTTGCTAAATTTTGGCTTCTCTCAAAGGCTTCCTCTATCTGTAATTGAATCCGTTTAAAATCATCATAAAAATATTTCCCCACCTCAGTGAGTGCAATATTGCGGGTATTTCGCACCAATAAGCTGACATTTAAGCTCTTTTCAAGCTGTTTAACATCAATACTGACCATCGAACGGCTTAGCTCTAAGATCTCTGCGGCTTTGGTAAATGAACCCGAGTCTACAACTTGAAGAAAGCTGGTAATTTGCTTGAGATTTTTTTGCATAATCCATTCGATTGTTTGATTGCGTTAAACAATGATTTTACTTCCTTTGCATCGACAGGAGAAGGGCGGCACTCTACTCTTGGCGACTGGAGGTAGCTATGTCATACCGTTATCAAATCGCTACAGTATTTCTTCTCGGCTTTTTCATTGATTGTATTAATATTTTTATGTCTGCCATTGCATTGCCAGATATCGCTTCGGCATTTTCGGCGAGCCAGTCGATGGTCTCTTGGGTGGCAAATGCCTATATTTTAGGGCTCGTACTCATTATGCCTGTCAGCCTGTGGTTAGCGGGTCGTTTGGGGGAGCGTAAGCTACTTGCTTACTCAATGCTGCTATTTTCCCTTTCCGTTGGGCTATGTGGATTTAGTGATTCTATTTATAGTTTGATTTTCTGGCGCTTTATTCAGGGAATTGCTGGGGGGTTATTAATTCCAGTTGGGCAGGCTTTAGTGTTTGCTCTATTTCCTAATCAAGAACGCCAAAAGATATCCACGATGATCATGACGGTTGCTTTAATTGCCCCAGCATTTTCTCCGGCAATTGGTGGCATGATTATCGATTCTCTTTCTTGGCGGTGGGTATTCTTTGCTAATCTTCCGTTCTCATTGCTGGCGGCATTGTTGGCTTGGTGCTGGGTAAAATCCAGTGAAAAGCAGGTGCGAGAAAAGCCCGATATTATTGGCTTGCTGTTAGTCAGTTTCAGTTTACTGAGCTTATTGATGTCATTTTCCTTTTATAATGATTACCAAAGTTTAGCCCTCGCATTATTGAGTTTTGCGCTTTCTGCCGCTTTGCTGATTGTATATTTACAGTACGCAAAGAAATGCCGAGCACCGATTTTAAACCTGCAATTACTCAAGAATTATAATTTACGTAATGGTTTTATTGTTTATTACGCGGTGCCGGGAATTTTTACGGGCGTTAATTTACTGAATATTTTTAATCTACAAAATAATATCGGATTTAATGCACAACAAACGGGCATGTTTATGCTGGTATATGCGGCGGGTGCTTTGATTTCCATGGTAACTGGCGGTTATTTTTATCATCGTCTAGGTAAGCGAAGCCTATTTATTGCGGGTATCGTTGTGCATAGCATTGGGATCTTGACTCTGTTTTGGGTCGATAACCAAAGCCAATTAATGTTGCTCATTATGGCTTATTTATTAATGGGAACAGGCGGTGGGATCAGTGCGAATACGGCGCAAATTAGTGCATTAATAGACTTTAAAGATAAGGATTTATTGCAAGGTAGTGTGTTGTGGAATATTAACCGTCAGGTGGCTTTTAGTGTGGGAACGGTGGTATTAATTTCCCTCTTTAACCTTGTTTCATTTTCTTCAGAGTTAGTTCGTTACCAATATACGTTTTTCATTGCAGCTATTCTGGGGCTGCTATCGTTAATTTCAGTCATTAAGGGAAAATAGATGGACGCTAAAATGTCGCTGGCAGTACAAAGTGTGATTGATTTACATGTGGTCATTGAGGATGTATTTACAGGGCCCAATCAGGGGGAGAGTTTAACGCTTTTACTGAATAGCTTTGCTCCTGATTTTAAAATGGTCACGATCCAAGGGCAGGGGATCGCCCACAAAGATGTCATTGCGTTGTTTAGTCAACTTGCTGGCAAAAAGCCTCATTTGACCATCGCAATTCAGAATATAGTGCCAATACAGCAGGTAGAGAGTGATTGCTGGATACAGTACCAAGAATTACAGACCAATGAAGGCGTTTCATCGTTACGAATCTCAACTGCGTGTATTCATGTTGAAAATGAAAAGTGCACTTGGAAATACCTGCATGAAACACCCGTAAAATAACCTAAGTTTTGAAAGAATAGTTACTTAGTGGAATATGAAACGGTCAATAGACCGTTTTTTTATACTTAGCTAACAAAGAATTTCTCATTTTAATTGCAAATAATTTTTATTCTCAATATTGATTGACCGTCGGTCAGTTGCGATCTAACATGCGGAAAAGATCGAAAGTGGGAATAAGAGAATGAAACGAATTTTTTTGATTATCGCGGTGTGCTTGGGAACGTTTATGGCGACGCTTGATATCAGCATTGTGAATGTCGCGCTCCCTGCAATAGGGCAAGAACTGTCCACTAATCTGTCAATGTTACAATGGGTTATAGATGCTTATGCATTGTGTTTATCGGCATTGATCCTCTCTGTCGGGCCTTTAAGCGATCGTTATGGACGTAAGAGAGTGTGGCTAGTGGGGATCGCAATATTCACATTGGGATCGTTAATTTGTGCTTTGGCGTCAAATATCCAATGGCTGCTATTTGGACGTGCTGTCCAAGGCATTGCCGCCGCGGCGCTGATCCCAGGGGCGCTATCTATTATTACGCAGGCATTTAGTAATGATATTGAGCGAATTAAAGTCATTGGTATCTGGTCGGCAGTTAGCGCGTTATCACTGATCATTGGCCCTATCTTAGGGGGTTTTCTGGTAGATACCTTTGATTGGACAACCATCTTTATCATCAATATTCCGATTGGTTTGCTGACTTTGGTGTTGGGGGTATTAGGGATTACGGAAAGTGCTGATCCTGATAAAGCGGCGTTGGATCCGGTTGGTCAGTTGCTGAGTATTGTTGCTCTTGGGGGGATCACCTATGGGTTAATTGAAGCAGGGGACCTCGGTTGGAATAACCCATCGACTTTGGGAAGCTTAGCGCTTGGCACAGTGGCATTATTAGGTTTTGTTGCTGTGGAAATGAAAGTGCCACGCCCTTTATTGCCGTTGTATCTATTCAAGAAAAATTCTGATTTTTTTCAATATAATATGGCGTCATTTGCTCTCGGGTTTGCCACCTACAGTAATGTATTTTTTATCGCGCTGTTCTTACAGAAAGGGCAAGGTTGGGGAGCATTTGAAGCGGGTTTACGGATGGCGCCAGAATTTATCGCGATGGCACTGTTTTCATTCAGTTTTGGTCGGCTTTCCGGGCGATACAGTGTCCGTAACATTATGATTATTGGCTTCTTGCTGATAGCTCTGTCATCCATGTTATTGACGCGAGTGAATGCGGATACCGACTATTTCCCTATTGCAGTGACGTTATTTATTTTGGGGGCGGGCATGGGAATGGCGACGCCGGCAATAGGTGCATTGGTGATGTCGAGTGTTGAAAAAGCCTATTCAGGGATAGCATCTGCGGTGATGAATGCCTTGAGACAAACGGGCATGACTCTGGGCATCGCCTTATTGGGAACACTAATGACTCACCGAGCGGTTGATTTACTATTGAGTAATCAACAGATTAATACTCAGCTTTCCACTGAGCAGATTATCGAGCTCGTTAACCAACATGGAAATATTTCATCGACGATGATTGAGCAAGCAACGCGCTCAGCCTTTGTTTCGGGATTTAATTTAGCGATGTTTGGTGGAGCGTTGGCCATTTTGCTTTCATTAGCGTTAATGTTTAAACGTCAGCAAAAAATTAAGTGTGAGTGACAGATAAAAAAAACACCTGCCGAAGCAGGTGTTTGATTTTGTAGACTTAAAGACGTTTACGGCTTATTCGTCTAAGAAGCTGCGCAGAACTTCTGAGCGGCTAGGGTGACGTAATTTACGCAGCGCTTTCGCTTCAATCTGACGGATACGCTCACGGGTTACATCGAACTGTTTGCCCACTTCCTCTAAGGTGTGGTCAGTGTTCATGTCGATACCAAAACGCATACGCAGGACTTTCGCTTCACGCGCGGTTAAGCCAGCCAGAACCTCATGAGTTGCCGAACGTAAGCTTTCTGACGTTGCAGAATCTAACGGTAACTCTAATGTGGTATCTTCAATGAAATCGCCTAAATGTGAATCTTCATCATCACCGATTGGCGTTTCCATGGAGATTGGCTCTTTCGCAATCTTCAGTACTTTACGGATTTTATCTTCCGGCATTAGCATGCGTTCTGCCAGTTCTTCTGGCGATGGCTCACGGCCCATCTCTTGCAGCATTTGACGAGAGATACGGTTCAGTTTGTTGATGGTCTCAATCATGTGAACCGGAATACGGATTGTACGTGCTTGGTCAGCGATAGAACGGGTAATAGCCTGACGGATCCACCATGTTGCATAAGTTGAGAACTTATAACCACGGCGGTATTCAAACTTATCAACCGCTTTCATTAGACCGATGTTACCTTCTTGAATCAAATCAAGGAACTGCAGACCACGGTTGGTGTATTTCTTCGCGATAGAAATAACCAGACGTAAGTTTGCTTCAACCATCTCTTTCTTCGCACGACGAGCCTTAGCTTCACCGATAGACATGCGACGGTTGATGTCTTTAACCTGTTCGATAGTCAGACCAGTTTCTTCTTCGATTTGACGCAGTCTTTGCAGACAACGCAGAACTTCTTCTTCCACTTCCAGTAGTTTTTCAGACCACGGCTTGTTCATCGCTTTTGCTGCGGTTAACCAAGTTTCGCTGGTTTCATTGCCACTGAATAAGGTGATGAAGTTCTTCTTAGGCATTTTGCACTGTTCAACACACAGTTTCATGATGGTACGTTCTTGCATACGAACGCGGTCCATCATTTCACGCATGTTGTTGACCAAATAGTCAAACTGCTTAGGTACTAAACGGAACTCTTTGAAAACTTCGGACAATTGCTCGATAGCAGCCGCAGTTTTCGCATCGCTACGACCATATTGTTTAATATGGGTGCGAGTTTTTTCATATTGTTCGCGAAGATCAGAGAATTTCTGACGCGCTAACTCAGGATCGATGCTGTTATCGTCATCGCTATCGCTGTCATCGCCGTCTTCATCTTCTTCGTCTTCGTCGTCTTTATCTAACTCTTCTTGTGGAAGTTCAGAACCTACGTGGGTTGCTGTAGGGGCTAAATCTTCTTCCGCATTTGGGTCAACGAACCCAGTGATGAGGTCAGATAAGCGGCTTTCGCCAGCTTCGACGCGGTCATACTGTTCAAGTAAGTAGGTGATAGCCTCAGGGTATTCAGCAACAGAGCACTGAACCTGATTGATACCATCTTCGATACGTTTTGCGATGTCGATCTCACCTTCACGGGTAAGAAGTTCGACAGTTCCCATTTCACGCATATACATGCGGACTGGGTCAGTGGTACGGCCGATTTCACTTTCAACACTGGACAATACTTGAGCTGCAGCTTCAGCCGCATCTTCATCCGTGTCGGAAGTATTTTCAGCCAAAATTAAATCATCGGCATCAGGTGCTTCTTCCATGACTTGGATGCCCATGTCATTAATCATCTGGATGATATCTTCAATCTGATCCGAATCGACGATATCTTCCGGCAGATGGTCGTTTACCTCAGCATAGGTTAAATAACCTTGCTCTTTACCCTTGGTGACGAGTAGCTTAAGCTGTGACTGCGGGTTTTGCTCCATAAGACGGTATCCACACTTCTGAGTATTTAAATTGGTGTCGGTCGGCGAAACTAACGGCCAACAAGAACATTTAAAGGGACATTTGACTACGCGCTACGCCCTTTATATTTCGTAGCATTTACAGGCATTTGCCTTGTTATTTGCGGCACTTAAGCCGTTTTGTATACTATTTTTTGGATGCTTTAAGTTTTCACTCGTGAAAGAGTGATTAGACGGACTTCTTCGCGCTCTTCAGGTGTCAGCCTTTGTGTTCGTTCTTTCGCTATCAGATAGTCGAAACGCTCATCGAGGGCGCTATTAAATAGATGATTTAGAGCATCTATAAAGGTATTTTCCGCTATTTCCTCTATTTCTATATCGTTCCATGTTGCGAGTTTTTCAAGTTGTTTCGCGAAATTATTATCACGATAACGTTCTAGCAACTGCCCAGTGGTCATTCCGGGGGTGGAACGGCAAACTTCAACCAATTCCTGAAATAGAGAAAGCCCCGGCATTTGGATATGGGCAATTCCCTCTAGCGAGGGAACAAGCTCCGAAAAGTTCGGATTTTGCACCAACAACGCGATAAGTATGCGCATTGTTGTTGGTTTCAGTTTGGGTGCCTGATAGTTAACTGGCTCAGTACTCTCTCTATCAATCATAGCAAGAACTTGGGAAATATCCGGTATACCAATGAAATTTCCTAGCTCTTGTGCCATATAAAGACGTAGAGTTTCACCCGGAATCTGTTTTATCAATGGGATAGCAAGTTTACTAATTTTTGCTCGACCCTCTTGGGTTTTTAAATCCACTTGGGGAACTAAAGAGTCAAACAAAAAGGTGGAAAGACTTTGCGCATTTTCCATACGTTGCTCAAAGGCGTCTTTTCCTTCTTTGCGTACCAATGAGTCTGGGTCTTCGCCATCAGGCAAAAACATAAAACGGAGTTGTCGACCATCGGTCAGATAGGGAAGGGCGTTTTCAAGCGCGCGCCAAGCGGCTTCTCTTCCTGCTCTATCTCCGTCATAACAGCAAATTACCGTATCTGTTGAGCGATAGAGCAATTGAATATGCTCAGAGGTTGTAGAGGTGCCAAGTGATGCAACCGCATAGCGGATGTCATACTGTGCGAGTGCTACAACGTCCATATAGCCTTCAACAACAAGTAATTTTGCAAGCTCACTACTATTTTGTGTGGCTTCATAAAGACCGAAAAGTTGGCGACCTTTATGGAATATATCGGTTTCTGGAGAGTTTAAATATTTCGGCAACGCATCGCCTAACACCCGTCCACCAAATGCAATTACGCGACCACGACGATCCCGAATCGGGAACATGACCCGCTCTCTAAAGCGATCATAAACGCGACCATTATCATTAGTGACCAGCATGCCCGCTTCATCAAGTTGCTGACGGCTTTCTGGGTTCACGGCAAATTTTTTGAGAAGGTTGTCCCAGCCTGCGGGGGCAAAACCAATCGAAAAATGCGAGATAATATCTGCACTTAAACCACGTTGGCTTAAATAATCTTTGGCTTTATTGGCCGATGGATGATTTAAGGCAGCGCAGTAAAACTGATTTATTTTTTCCATCAATTGGTACAAATTTTGACGCTGATGGAGTTCAATTTGGCTGGTTCCGGTTCCTTTTTCGTAAGGAACATCCAGACCATGTAATGCGGATAACTCTTCTATCGCTTCGACAAAATCTAATTTGTCGTAATTCATCAGAAAATCGATGGCGTTACCATGGGCACCACAACCAAAACAATAGTAAAACTGTCTCTCACCATTGACAGTAAATGATGGTGTTTTTTCGTTATGAAAAGGACAGCAAGCGTGATGGTTCTTACCCTGTTTTTTTAACGGGACTTTTGCATCGACTAAATCAATGATATCGGTACGAGCGAGTAAGTCATTGATAAATGAACGCGGAATTCGTCCAGCCATAAGCCTCTTTTTCGCCTGTTGATGAACGATAATAAGCCGCGCTTCCGTTAGGAAAGCACGGCCTTTAACTGCTAACTACTTACTTGTCTGTATTGGCTGCGATTAAAATCGCAATCAATTAGTACAGACGAGTACGGCGTGCGTTTTCGCGAGCCAGTTTTTTAGCGTGACGCTTTACAGCTGATGCTTTAGCGCGTTTACGTTCAGTCGTTGGTTTTTCATAGAATTCACGACGACGAACTTCTGCTAAAACTCCTGCTTTTTCACAAGAACGTTTGAAACGACGCAGTGCTACGTCGAATGGCTCGTTTTCACGTACTTTAATTACCGGCATGTGCCTCTCACCTCAATAGAAATCGGTTTGTTGCTGGTTTTTGTTCACCAGCCGTCATTTAAAATGGTGCGGAATTTTACTTCAATGAGTACGGGTTTGTAAAGTGCCGTATAAAATTGAATCACGCAAGATCACCTGTTTCACCTCAACTTTATTCAATAAAGTGAGAAAAACCAGATAATAATGAGAATTTGCCACACGAAATTTTTATTACAGGGGTCTGATTATAGACTATACAACTTGGAAAGTCAGCCTTTTGCTGGGATTAATTGTGGGGTTTCATGACATTTTATTGTGCAATGACGCAAATTTAGGCGCGATGACGCAAATTTAGTGGTAGACTTGCCCCCATGCAACAAACAAGGGTAGTGCAATGCGTGTTTTAGGTATCGAAACATCTTGCGATGAAACCGGAATCGCAATCTATGATGATAAACTGGGTTTACTCGCGAACCAGTTATATAGCCAAATTAAAGTTCATGCTGATTACGGCGGTGTTGTACCCGAATTAGCCTCTCGTGATCATATCCGCAAAACAGTACCGCTAATTCAAGCGGCGCTCAAAGAAGCCAATTTAACCCGTGAAGACATCGATGCTGTTGCGTACACCGCAGGCCCCGGTTTAGTGGGTGCATTGATGGTGGGAGCGACAGTGGGTCGTGCACTGGCATTTGCGTGGGATGTACCTGCGGTTGCTGTGCATCATATGGAAGGGCATTTGCTCGCCCCAATGCTGGAAGAAAAAAGCCCTGAATTCCCATTTGTGGCGCTGTTAGTGTCTGGTGGTCATACCCAGCTAATTAGCGTGACGGGCATTGGTGAATACGAACTTCTTGGCGAATCCATCGATGATGCGGCAGGCGAAGCATTTGATAAAACGGCGAAGTTACTTGGTTTAGATTATCCGGGTGGCCCCGTGTTGTCTCGTATGGCGCAGCAAGGTGTAGCAGGGCGTTTTGTTTTCCCTCGCCCGATGACTGACCGTCCGGGGTTAGATTTTAGTTTTTCTGGCTTGAAAACTTTTGCGGCAAATACGATTCGTGATAACCCAGATGATCCTCAAACTCGCGCTGATATCGCCCGTGCTTTCGAAGATGCAGTTGTGGATACACTCGCCATTAAATGTAAGCGCGCGCTTGAGCAAACGGGCTTTAAACGTTTAGTGATGGCCGGTGGCGTGAGTGCTAACCGTACTTTACGCGCCAAAATGGAAGAAGTTTTGAAGCAGCGTGGCGGCGAAGCATTTTATGCGCGCCCTGAGTTTTGCACAGACAATGGCGCAATGATTGCTCTCGCGGGCTTAATTCGCTTAAAAGGCGGAGCAAATGCAGATTTAGGCGTGACCGTTCGTCCTCGCTGGCCGCTTGCAGAGCTGCCACCGTTAGATGAAGGTGCTGTTAAATAAATTATTATGTTTAAAACATAATGAAAACAGGGGGCTAGCGTATTACGTTAGCCCCCTGTTTTATGGTAAAACGTGCTTAGTGCAAGACGTTTTTAGTGCAAGATAGTCACTGCATCCTCTAAGCGAATGGAACGATCTTTAACGTGATTCGCGGTCTCGGTGCTCTGCTCAACGAGTAAGCTACTTTGTTGAGTGATGGACTCCAATTCACTGACGGCTTGTGTGATATCCGAAATCCCAGAAGCTTGCTCCGTTGTAGCATGGCTAATATGGGTAATCAGCTGCGTTACGTTTTGCACTTGATCCACGATTTCTTTCATCGTGTTCCCCGCCGCGTAGACTTGGTCTTTACCGGAACTCACTTTCTTCTCACAGTTATTGATAAGCTCGCGAATATCGTTCACTGCACTGGCGCTGCGGCTTGCTAAGCTACGAACTTCATTGGCGACGACGGCAAAACCTTTGCCTTGTTCACCCGCTCTAGCGGCTTCTACGGCGGCATTTAGCGCCAAAATATTGGTTTGGAATGCAATATCTTTAATCACATCGGTGATCGAATTGATTTTACTGGTGCTGTGTACGATTTCGTCCATAGTGATGACCACCGCATCCATCATTGCACCGCCATTCACCGCTGTTTCACTGGTTTCATTCGATAGCACATCGGCTTTATGGGTATTGTCTGCATTCATCTTAACGGAGACTGCCATTTGGTTCATGGTGGCGGCGGTTTGCTGCATATAGCCTACGGTACGCTGTGTATGGCTATCGAGTTCACCACAATCGCTCACTAACGATTGGCTGCCTTTACGAACGTTATCCACTTGCTCAGAGACATCGTTAATTAGCCAACGACACACTAAGCCCAGCTGACCAATGGAGCGCAGGATCTGCCCAATTTCATCAACGCGGCTCATGTGGTCAATGCTATTACGGTTACCTCGCGCGACGCTTAATGCCTGAGACATAATATTTTCGAGCGGCTTCGCAAAACTGCGCTCTAGCATTACATTGCCGAGTAGCAGGGTTATTAAAGTGAATAAGCTGGTTAGTAGTAGTGCATTACCGGAGAGACCCGATAAACCTGCCATCGCCATCCACAAAACAAATAAGCTGCTGGAAATTAAACGGCAACGCCAGCGAACAGACAGGGTTGAAAGTGAGAATCGACGGCGTTTTGGCAGCACGATCCCCTTATAAATTCGGCGATTGCTGCGATTTTCGACTAGGGCTTTATACAGCGGCTCAACGGCGGCGATTTCTTCTCGGGTGGCGCGTAGGCGAATGGACATATAACCGGTGATGACACCTTTTCGCTGCATAGGGATGATATTGGCACGAACCCAGTAATGGTCACCATTTTTACGGCGGTTCTTGACGATCCCAGTCCACGGCTCTCCCATTTTTAAGGTACGCCACATATCCGCAAAGGCGGCTTTTGGCATATCAGGATGACGAATAATACTGTGAGGCTGTCCCATTAATTCATTGAGATCATACCCACTGACCTGCACAAAGAAATCATTAGCGTGAATAATATTCCCTTGAAGGTCGCTTGTGGTCATCAAGGTGATATCTTCATCTAAGATATGTTCATTTTGAGTTACATATGGAGTTCTGCTCATTTTATATTCACTTTTATAGTTAAGTTTTCCTTTATATAGTCGACAGCTTTTAATTATTCATTAGTAATAAATTTGCAATATTTTAACTATTTTTTAAAAGTGTGCGCTGCGTTGCGAATAAGTGTAAGTACGTACCAAAATGAGTGAGGTGAGTGTGAGTCAATGTAGTAAAAAATAGGGAAAGTTTTTGATGGTATAGAAGGATGCGATTGAAGAGAAAGGGAAGATAATGGAAACAAAAAAGGCTGAAATTCAGCCCTTATTGTTTATCAAAGTAATGACTTATTAGAAGAGTGATTCGTGAAGGAAGCTAATCGTCGTTATCCTCACGTTGCTCTTGAGCTATCTCTTTGGTGGTTTTTTGCTTTTTATTTTTCAATTTCTGCCAAATTCGACTTTCTTGTCCGCGCCATAGACGCTGAATATTGCCATGATGGCGAACAAGCACTAAGCACGACAGCATAGCAACCGGGAAGGTGAATTCAGGCTTAAACCACCACACATAAAATGGTGCCATTAGTGCGCTGACAATCGCTCCAAGGGATGAGTAGCCACTGAGCAATACGGTGAGCAGCCAAGTGCCTGCTACCAGTCCCGAAAGATCCCAGCCGATTGCTGCGATGGATCCAAATGCGGTAGCAACGCCTTTTCCACCTTTAAAGTGGAAGAAAACTGGATAAATATGCCCAAGGCAGGCTGCAATCGCGACCAAGCCAAGATAGAATGGTTGCACATTTAAATAATAAGCAAGCCATACAGGGATCATCCCTTTCAGTACGTCACAGATCAGTACTGAGGCAGCGGCGACTTTGCCGCCGACGCGTAAGACGTTAGTTGCACCGGGGTTACCAGAGCCGTGTTGACGAGGGTCGGGTAATCTTGCCAGACGGCAGATCAAAATAGCACTCGATATTGATCCGCAAAGATAGGCGAAGATTATCATGCCAAGCGCGATAGCACTCATAACTAACTCCAAAAACGGTTTAGGCTATTTATATGTAATTCACTTCAGTCTTGGATAATACGCACATTTTTCCTGAAGTGGTATCAATTCAGCACATAAACGAGAAAATGACGTGATGGATATCGTATTTATTGAACAATTATCAGTCATCACCACTATTGGTGTATATGACTGGGAACAAGGTATTGAACAAAAACTTTTGCTCGATATCGAAATGGGATGGGACAATAAACAGGCCGCGATGAGCGATAATGTTGAATTATGTTTGAATTATGCCGATGTCAGCGAACGCATTGTTAGCTATTTAGAACAGAACAAGTTTGGATTAGTTGAGCGAGTTGCGGAAGAGGTTGCTCAACTTCTACTGAATGAATTTTTAACGCCTTGGGTGCGTATCCGAGTATCTAAGCCAGGGGCTGTAGCTCGTGCTGCTAATATGGGCGTGTTGATTGAACGTGGTACGAAAACCAGCTAATGGGGATTGCCTCGTGAATGTTGGCGGTCTATGTGCCGCCAATATTTTCAGCTATTTTAAATCATCACTTTTTGTATTTTTAGCCACTCTTCAACAGCTTGAACACGCTGTTTAGTTAGTTCCTCTCGGATTTGTGCGCCTTGGAAGCCCTGCTCGATAATCGATTTTACGGCAACCGCTTTGGCTATCTCATAGGATTGGCGTAAAAATATTCCTTGAGGATAGGCTTGGTTTTCTAACCCGCCGCGACCTCTGGCATCAGCTTCACTCACTAAACTAAGCTGAAAAATACGCTCAGGTTTACGCCAGCTATCTAATCCATCAAAGATCCCCACAATATCGGCAGCGTTGAGCTTGTTAATCACATGGATCATATCGTGATATTTTGCAGCAAGGCAGGCGAGATCTTTGGTGCTGGTTGGGATCCTGTATCGCTCGCATAAATCGATGATCAGGGGGATCCCTGCTTCCCCATGCTGTGGATGACTCGGCCAGACCGCTTTTGGCGTAAGACCTTTACCTAAGTCATGACATAACGCAGCAAAACGCACATCAATATCTTTCGATAATGTTGCCACCACGCGCATTACCATCAAAATATGGATCCCAGTGTCCACTTCTGGATGCCATTTCTCCGGAGCTGGTACGCCGAAGAGGTTATCAATTTCAGGAAATAGGACGGCAAGTGCGTCGCATTCACGTAAAACTTCAAAGTAAACTTGCGGTGAATTGGACATCAATGCTTTGTGCGTTTCTGTCCAGACACGCTCAGGGGTGAGATGGGATAGCTCTCCCGATTCCGACATGGATTGCATCAACGCCATAGTTTCTGGGGCAATTCGAAAGCCTTGTTCATAATAGCGAGCGGCAAAACGTGCCACACGCAATACGCGCAACGGATCTTCCAAAAAAGCATCAGAGACATGGCGCAGAACGCGATTTTTGAGATCTCGCACACCATGATGAGGGTCGACCAGCTCCCCCGTATCACTTTGTGCGATGGCGTTGATGGTCAAATCTCGGCGCAGTAAGTCATCCTCGATGGTGACGTCTGGCGCGCTATAACAGCTAAATCCTGTATAGCCAGAACCGATTTTTCGTTCAGTTCTGGCAAGGGCATACTCTTCGTGAGTCTTTGGATGTAAAAAGACAGGGAAATCTTTGCCTACCTGTTGAAAGCCTTGGGCTAGCATCGCCTCTGGCGTGGTACCCACCACCACATAATCTCTATCCGAGATGGGTAATCCAAGTAATTTGTCACGTACCGCTCCACCGACGAGATAGACTTTCATTTAGGCTCTCTTACATCCAACCATCATTACGTTTTTTACGGCGTGGAATAATGTGAGGGAGAAGTAACCCTAAAATTAATCCAGCACCCGCCACACCACCACCATACATAAACCACTGTAAAATTAACTCACGACGGCGATCATCCAGATTCACTTCAGCAATGTCTAACTTTTTACCCGCTTTGATAAGCTCGTTTTTCAGTTTTTCATTTTCTGCTTTAAGTTGACGCACTTCGCTATCATTATCAGCCACTTTTTGCTGCATGTCCGCGGTGCGGGTATTCCAAGTATTATCAATGTTATCTAACTGTTGACGAAGCTTTTGATTTTCAGCTTCTAACTGTGGAATTCGGCTTTTCATACTTGGGATGTCGCTGAGCTGATCCGTTGGTAACCAAACGGTGCGACCTTTGCCATCTTTAATCTGAGCAAATTTATTATCCACTGAAATCAGTTCAACGGATTCACCTGCGTTTAGAGAGCCAACAATGCGGTAGTTGGTGCCCGGACCACTACGGACATAAGTCGATAAATCTTCAGAAACGTAGCGTGTTTCAGCGTTTGCTGTGATTGAAAGGCCTAACCCCATGATTGAAACAAGTAAAAGTGGAATTTTTCGCATAGTGTTTTTATCTTTTCACGGTGAATGAGTGTCTTATTAATTAAATACTAATAAGTAAAGCCTATTGGTGCAAACGTTAAAGCATAGAGTTGTGTAAATGTTGAATGAGAATGAGAACCTTCCTAAGTCACTGGATAATACAATTTTTAAGCATTTTATTGAAACAACCCTCTAAGGGAATTTATGTTTGTAGAATTTTTGGTTTCCGTGCGGTTTCTTTTCTCTGCTCTCAGGGATTGGGGTAATATGGATGGAGTAAAATTATTAAATAAGGAAATGTATGAACCACATAGAAGTTGAACTCAAGTTAGCGGCTCAGAGTTCTGCTATTGATGCTGTTCGCCAGTGTATTTCGACGCTTTCACCGCAACATTCGGCCCCTCGCAAGCTGACTAATATCTATTTTGATACGGCACAAAGACAGCTACGCCAATGGGATATGGGATTGCGCATTCGGGGCTGTGATGGTCGTTATGAGATGACGATGAAAACGGCTGGGCAAGTGATTAGCGGATTACACCAGCGTCCAGAGTTCAACGTGGAAATTGATTCCCCTGAAATCAATCTCGCGGCATTTCCAGCAGAAATCTGGCCAGAAGGAACGGATATTGCTCAACTCGAGGATGAGTTGGAAGTTTTGTTTAGCACCAATTTCACTCGTGAAACATGGTTGGTGAAATTCGAAGATAGTGAAATTGAAATTGTCTTCGACCAAGGGGAAGTCTCTGCAGGTGCGAAAGATTTACCGATTCAAGAATTTGAACTGGAACTAAAACAAGGCTTTGTGGCGGATGTACTGAATTTAGCGAAGAAATTCGCAGATATCGATGGCCTGAATCTATCCTCCCTGAGTAAAGCGGCGCGAGGCTACTCATTATTGGCGAATGAGCCAGTACCTTTAGTCCGTCCTGAGTCTGTGTTTGATTATGAAGAACAACCTATTGAAAAATCACTATTGCACATGCAGCAACTTTGCCAGCAGCATGAACAGTATTGGCTAGCGGATGGTGAACACGCGCGTCATGGGCTCAGTGAATTCTTACGCTTTGTTCAGGCTTTCTTAGTGCATTACCAAAACTCTGCACCGCATTTTGTTCATGATCTCCCTCTGGAACAATTACGTTTGGATGTGACTGACGAGACGGTCAGCGCAGAAGGTTTTTGTTACAGTAGTCAATGGCTAAAATGCAAACTAGCCTTTATTCAGTGGTTAACCGCCTTAACATATACCGATGTCGAATAGGTACTGAATCTATGCCGCTTTCTTCCAAGCTTTTGCAGAACCAACACCAACGTATTATTCAGCAGTTTACGGAGCAATCTTCTGAGTTGCTTCCGTTAAATGAATCTGAACTGAATTTCCTGTCATTCAGTGATTTTGCGTTGAAACAGGTTCTCACCCATTCCCGATTTTTACAGCATATTCGAACACTGCCGCCAGTAGGCGATGAATGGGCTCGCTATGGGGAATGGCTGGAAGAAGCGCTAGCATCGGTGACGGATGAAGACTATTTGATGCAAGTTTTACGCACTTTTCGTCATCATATGTTAGTGCGTATCGCTTGGATGCAAACCTTAGAATTATGTACTCAGCGCGATACCATTGTGCAACTGAGCGAATTGGCTGAGGTATTGATTGTTGCGGCGCGAGACTGGCTATACAAAACCTATTGCCTCTTGTGGGGAACGCCGTGTGATCGTGCGGGAAATCCGCAGCCACTATTAGTACTTGGAATGGGGAAACTGGGTGGTAGAGAATTAAATTTTTCTTCTGATATCGACCTGATTTTTGCTTATCCCGAAAATGGGGTTACTCAAGGCGGACGTAAAGAGCTGGATAACGCGCAGTTTTTTACGCGCTTAGGTCAGAAGCTTATCCGCGTTCTTGACCAAGTCACCATTCACGGTTTCGTGTATCGCGTTGATATGCGTTTACGCCCATTTGGCGATAGCGGTCCATTGGTCTTCAGTTTTTCTGCTTTGGAAGATTACTACCAAGAACAAGGGCGTGACTGGGAACGCTATGCTATGGTCAAAGCCCGTATCATGGGGCCTGACAGCGTCCACTATGCGGATACGTTGCGTAAATTATTGCGCCCGTTTGTCTACCGTCGCTATATTGATTTCAGCGTCATCCAATCCCTACGTAATATGAAAAACATGATTGAGCGGGAAGTCCGCCGCCGTGGATTGGTCAACAACATCAAATTAGGCGCAGGAGGCATTCGTGAAATTGAGTTTATCTCCCAAGTTTTTCAGTTGATCCGAGGTGGGCGAGAACCTGCATTACAGTCACAATCTTTATTTACGGCATTGCAAGGCATTGAAGAACTTGCATTATTACCTGCGCAGCAAGTCACTCAACTGCAAGACAGCTATATCTTCCTGCGTCGGTTAGAGAATTTATTGCAAAGTATCGATGACCAACAAACCCAAACATTACCCGATGATGCTTTAAACCAGGCGCGTTTAGCGTGGGGGATGGGGTTTGCAAACTGGGCTGATTTTTATCAGCAACTGAGTACGAAAATGGCCACGGTACACCAAATCTTCGCAGAACAAATTGGTAGCGATGATGAGGAAGACCAAGTAGAAGAGTGCCATGAAGCATATATTACGCTCTGGCAAAGCGAGCTTTCCAAAGAGGAGCTGGCAAGTTATTTACCGTCAAAAGATGAACTCGTCGCAGAAAAAATGATCCACGGAATTAACCTATTCCGCCATGATCTTAATAAGCGCACTATCGGTCCTCGTGGACGTGATGTTCTTGATGAATTAATGCCAAAATTGTTGGCTAAAGTGGGTGAGCGCGAAGATGCAGGGAGAGTGATTGAGCGCATCACGCCATTACTGCTGAGCATTGTTAGCCGAACAACTTATTTAGAGCTTATGCTCGAATTTGACGAAGTGCTGACTCACGTTATTCGTTTGTGTGCGGCTTCACCAATGATTGCTGAGCAGTTAGCCCGCCATCCACTTTTGTTGGATGAATTACTCGACCCGCAATCCTTGTATCAGCCATTACCGCTCACCGCTTACCGTGATGAATTACGCCAATATTTAATGCGTGTACCTGAAGATGACGAAGAGCAGCTATTAGAAGCACTCCGCCAATTTAAACAGGCACAATTATTACGCATTGCCGCGGAGGATATCTCTGGGGTACTCCCTGTGATGAAAGTGAGTGACCACTTAACGTATTTGGCTGAAGCGATTATTGATGCGGTGGTACGCCAAGCATGGCAAATGATGGTCAAGCGTTATGGTGAGCCAGATCACTTAGCGCAGTTTGATGAAAAACAGTACGGATTTGCGGTACTGGGTTATGGAAAATTAGGCGGCTGGGAGTTGGGTTATAGCTCAGATTTGGATTTGGTTTTTCTGTTTGACTGCCCGATGAATGCGGTGACAACAGGGGATCGTTCCATCGAGGCTCGCCAATTTTATCTGCGTGTTGCGCAGCGTATTATTCATCTTTTTAGCACCCGCACGGCTTCGGGGGTATTGTACGAAGTGGATGCGCGCCTAAGACCTTCTGGTGAATCGGGCATGTTGGTCAGCACAATTCAATCTTTCGATGACTACCAAAAAAATGATGCGTGGACATGGGAACACCAAGCGCTGATCCGTGCTCGTATGGTATTTGGTGATAATTCTCTACAACAAAAATTCACGCAAATTCGTCATGAAACCTTATGTTTGCCGAGAGAGCCAGATGTGCTGCGTGAGCAGGTGCGGGATATGCGCCTGAAAATGCATCGGCATTTGGGAAGCCATCAGGAAAACGAGTTTGATTTAAAAGCGGATCCGGGCGGGATCACTGACATTGAATTTATTGCTCAATACTTAGTGCTGCGTTTTGCTATTGATAACCCAGCGCTGACTCGCTGGTCTGATAATGTGCGTATTTTTGAGTTAATGGCACAGTATGATTTTATGCCAGAAGAAGAGGCGTATGGCTTAACACAAGCGTATGTCACGATGCGTAACGAACTACATCATTTAGCGCTACAATCTTTACCAAGCCGGGTGGATAGCCAGCAATTTGCGACTCAACGAGCCTTGGTGCTATCTAGCTGGAAAAAATGGCTTGAGTAATTGATTAGCTAGCAAATTATTTAGGCGATATCGCGCAGTATGCTAGTATTAGCGGCAATTAATTTCAGATTTTCTTTTCATAACTGGAGTGCGGGATGAAAGTAACCCTTCCTGATTATAAGCAAGCAGGTGTATTGGTTGTTGGTGATGTCATGTTAGATCGCTACTGGCATGGACCTACGAATCGCATTTCACCTGAAGCGCCGGTTCCGGTTGTTAAAGTGACCATGGTGGAAGAGCGCCCAGGTGGCGCTGCAAACGTGGCAATGAACATTGCGTCACTCGGTGCAAATTCTCGCTTAGTGGGTTTAACAGGGATTGATGATGCGGCAAAAGCGCTGACCGAGAACCTGAATGGCGTGAATGTGCGCTGTGATTTTGTAGCAATTCCAACGCATCCAACCATTACTAAGTTACGTGTTTTATCCCGTAACCAGCAGCTGATCCGCCTCGACTTTGAAGAAGGGTTCGAAAATGTGGATGCACAGCCAATGTTAGAGCGCATCGAACAAGCTCTGCCACATATTGGCGCATTGGTGCTGTCTGACTATGCGAAAGGTGCATTAACCGAAGTTGAGAAGATGATTGCGCTGGCGAATAAAGCAGGCGTGCCTGTTCTTATCGACCCGAAAGGCAACAACTTCGAACGTTATCGCGGAGCGACCCTGTTAACGCCAAATATGTCTGAATTTGAAGCGATAGTGGGTCGCTGCAAGGATAATAAAGATGTTGAAGAAAAAGGGATGCAGCTTCTTGAGTCTTTAGAGTTATCAGCACTGTTGATTACTCGCTCAGAGCAAGGGATGAGCTTGATCCGTCGCAATGAGGCACCTCTACATTTACCGACTGAAGCACAGGAAGTCTTTGATGTGACAGGGGCTGGCGATACGGTCATTGGCGTATTGGCGGCATCAATTGCATCAGGTCGTCCATTGCATGAAGCTTGTGCATTAGCGAATGCAGCGGCGGGTGTTGTGGTTGGTAAATTAGGGACTTCAACGGTTTCCCCTATTGAATTAGAAAATGCGATCCGTGGTCGCGCAGAGAATGGTTTCGGCGTAATGACCGAAAGCCAGCTTAAGCAAGCCGTAGCCGATGCGCGTGCTCGCGGTGAGCGCGTAGTGATGACCAATGGCTGTTTCGATATTCTGCATGCAGGACATGTTTCCTATTTGGCAAATGCACGTAAATTGGGTGATCGCCTGATTGTTGCGGTAAACAGCGATGCATCGACTCGTCGCTTGAAAGGCGAAACTCGCCCAGTTAATCCATTAGACCAGCGTATGATTGTGTTGGGCGCATTAGGTGCCGTGGATTGGGTTGTGCCATTCGAGGAAGATACACCTCAGCGTTTGATCTCCGAAATTCTGCCTGACATTTTAGTAAAAGGTGGTGATTATCAGCCAGATGAGATTGCCGGTAGTAAGGAAGTGTGGGCTGCTGGTGGGCAAGTGATGGTTCTGAATTTCGAAGATGGTATTTCAACCACTAATATCATCAAAAATATTATGAAAACCAAATAATTAAACATTATTTGGTGTCAGTGAATTAGCCTAGCTTTTTGTTTGCATTTAAATGCGTACAGAAGTTAGGCTTTTTTGTTTGTGATAGTTTTTCTTAAATGTTAGCTTATTGTGACGTCAATAATTGACGTCACTCTATCATCATTTATTCTATAACCACTAGATTGGATGTCATAGGATAGATGATGATAAAAATGATGGAACTGTCTTCTAAGCACCGTAAGACAATGGTGGATATACTCACTATACCGCCAAAATCTGGAATTAAATGGGATGATGTCTTAAGCCTAATTTGTAATTTAGGTGGAAAAGTTAAAAATGGTAATGGTTCACGGCGAAAATTTATTTTGTTCGGCTCTTTGTTTCAGACGCATGAACCCCATCCAGGTAATGTAATGGATAAAGGTGCTATTAGTGGCTTACGTGAATGGTTTGAGAATGTAATTGGAGTGAAATATGATTAAAGGAAGCAATGTCATGATAATCGACGGGCATCCGGCGTCTGTCGCTTATGAATCTGAAATTAAAGCATTTAGAGGTAAGTTTTTAGATGTAACAGGCTATTGTGATTTTGTCTCAGATAGTATCGAGGGATTAATACAAGAAGCGAAAATTTCACTGGGGGAATATGTACTGACTTGTCAGGAAGAGGGAATTAAACCCTTTAAAGACCAAGAGACGATTAGGTCTTTTACTTTGCGATATCCCAGCCATTTGGAGCCACGTCTAGATGCAATAGCAACCGCTAATAATTTATCTAAAAATCAATATATTGTTCAATTATTAGAACGTGAGCTTATTTCGAAGTAAAAAGGTATTTGCAAGGTAAACGTGCCCTGAAATTTAATTAAAACATTCAGGGCACTGTAATTTTTGAATCAATCTTCTTGTTTTTCTTCAATCACTTTTTCATCTGAAAAACGGGCTTCAAGTGCGCTAACGCGCTGCTCCATTTTCATCAGTTTTTCGCGAGTGCGCAGTAAAACTTGTGTTTGAATATCAAACTCTTCTCGGCTGACTAAATCTAATTTACCAAGCTGAGATTGCAGCAGTGAACGAAGCTTTTTATCAAAGTCTTCACCTAAGTCACGCACGCCTTTTGGTAATGCACCTTGAATTTGGCGGGCAACTTGTTCAATTTTTTTCGGATCGAGCATTCGCGGGTCCTTCAGTTTCAATATAACATCAGCTTTAAGATAGCGTCAGTTTCACAATAAATAATGTGGGGTAGTGTAATACCTGCGGCGTTATGAATAAACCACCTTCTTCTATTATTATGGAAACACACTGCTTCATCTTGTTTTTATTGGCGAAAAGTGTGAGTAAGTTTCCAGTTTATCGTTTGTTCGTTGCACCATTGAATTATTGGAGTTATATTGATTGCGTAATCTCAGGGCGGGGTGAAAGTCCCCACCGGCGGTAACATGCATCGCGCATGAAGCCCGCGAGCGCTTTGTTATCTTTGGCATTATTGTCATGGATAGGAAAGGTCAGCAGATCCAGTGTGAATCTGGAGCCGACGGTTATAGTCCGGATGGGAGAGAATCACTGTATCTGCATGTTTGTACCTATTGGGTGCAACATTGTTCTACATATTGAATGGCGAAACGGCTGTGAAGTCGTTATGTTTATTCATTTCTCGTACTCCTAAGACTGCCCTGGTTCTGGTAACTCAAATATTGTTAATTTAAGAAGGTTTTTACCATGAATCAGACGCTACTTTCCGAATTCGGTAATCCAACCGAGCGTGTTGAAAATGCAATTGAAGCCCTGCGCCAAGGCAAAGGTATCTTAGTTCTCGATGATGAAGATCGTGAGAATGAAGGTGACTTAGTGTTTGCAGCAGAAACCATGACCACCGAGCAAATGGCAATGACCATTCGCTATAGCAGCGGCATTGTGTGCCTGTGTATTACGGAAGAACGCCGTAAGCAGCTTGATATTCCGATGATGGTGGAGAAAAACACCAGCCAAAACCAAACCGGTTTTACGGTCACTATCGAAGCGGCAAAAGGCGTAACAACAGGCGTTTCTGCGGCTGACCGTATCACAACGATTAAAACCGCAATTGCGGATAACGCGGTACCTGCGGACATTAACCGTCCAGGTCACGTATTCCCTCTGCGCGCTCGTGAGGGTGGGGTATTAACTCGCCGTGGTCATACTGAAGCGACAATCGACTTAGCTGTACTGGCAGGTTTCAAACCCGCTGGAGTACTGTGTGAGTTAACCAACGATGATGGCAGCATGGCGCGTGCGCCAGATGTGGTGAAGTTTGCTCGTGAGCACAACATGACCGTTGTGACTATCGAAGACTTAGTGAACTACCGCCTTCAGTTGGAAAAAAAAGCCAGCTAATTTGCTAGGTTTTTAAAACGTTTTGCTTATAGAGTTATCGGCCACAAAGTTGCACACCTTTGTGGCCTCTTCAAATTTTTTGATGATCATTCTCATAATTCTCCCACTGTGTTTTTTCTAAAAAAGGGTATGCTGATACTCATTATCCTTTTTGTGGAATTGAGGTCATCATGTCGACAAATAACCAACACTTAACCCATCGAATGCCTGCGGTATTTATCGGTCATGGTAGTCCGATGAACGCGATTAACCATAATTCATACACTGAAGCATGGGAAAAACTGGGCAAAACCTTGCCTAGACCGCGTGCGATTTTGGTGATCTCAGCACACTGGTATACCCGTGGAACGGCGATCACCGCGATGGTTAAACCGAAAACTATCCATGATTTTGGTGGTTTCCCTGAAGCTTTATACCAAATAGAGTATCCAGCACCAGGCTCTCCAGAACTGGCTAAACAGGTGGCTGAATTACTGTCTCCAGAACCAATTTATCAAGATAAAGAGGAGTGGGGGCTTGATCACGGTACATGGGAAATTTTAGTCCGTATGTATCCTCAAGCGGATATCCCCGTTATTCAGCTCAGTATTGATGGGTCGAAACCGGCGGCTTGGCATTATGAGCTGGGGAAAAAGCTGGCGACATTACGAAATGAAGGGGTATTGATTATGGGCAGCGGTAACGTGGTTCATAATTTAAGAGCGATGGATTGGCAAAATGCTAATGCAGCACCTTATCCTTGGGCAACCTCTTTTGAGCAGTTCGTGTATGACAATTTACGCAGTCACGAGCAGCCGCATCCGCTTACAAAAGGGTTAGATCGTGAAGATGGTAAATTATCGAATCCATCTCCGGAACACTTTTTACCTATTTTACCTATTTTAGGAACTTGGGATGGTGAAGAAGGGATAACTACGCCTGTGGAAGGCATTGTTTCTGCATCGCTGAGTATGTTGTCAGTGCAAATTGGCTAATATTTTCGAATCGATTAATGCTTTAAAGTTGGTTAATACTGAGTATAAAAAATAAGAAAGCGGCACGAAATAGCTCGTTGCCGCTTTCTTTTTATCAGATACCCTATTTTTATCAAACTACGAAATATTAGTCGATAATGATATGTGGGTAGAAACGTGATAAATCCTGAGTAATCAGTTCTTTATCTTCGCGAATACAGATGCCCGCAGGTTGGTCGTTAACTAACCAGCTGCCCACTAATGTATAGCTGCCTTCAAATTTTGGCAGTGAGTGGAATTGCTGGATAATCATCCCTTCTTCACCATAAGGGCCATCCGCAGAAGCAATTTCTTTGCCATTTTCGATGACGCGAATATTCGCACCTTCACGAGAAAATAGCGGTTTAATCACATAGCTTTCAAGCTCTGGTTTGTTACCATCCGCAAAGTAGGCTGGTAACAAGTTTGGATGATCAGGGAACATTTCCCATAACATTGGCAGCAACGCTTTGTTGGAAATAATACTTTTCCATGCTGGCTCTAACCAACGTACACCCGCATCTTGCAGCTTGGTTGAGAAGATTTCTCTGAGCATAAATTCCCATGGATACAGTTTGAACAGGTTACTAATGACCTGATCTTGTGTATCGGTGAATTCACCTTTTTCACCCAGCCCGATTTCATCTATATACAGGAATTCGGTCGCTACGCCAGCTTCATTCGCACAGTCTTGCAGATATTGGACTGTGCCACGATCTTCTTCGGTATCTTGGCAGCAAGCCATATGTAGCAAGCGGAAACCATATTGATCTTTCAGCTCACCAAAACGCTCAATCAGCTGTTCTTGGATGCTGTTAAACTGGTCAGCATTTTCTGGCAGTTTTCCAGCTTCGATTTGGTCTTCTAACCAAATCCATTGGAAGAACGCTGACTCATACAGTGATGTTGGTGTATCCGCATTATTTTCCAGTAGCTTAGGTGGATTTACGCCATCGTAAGCTAAGTCTAGGCGGGAATATAATGAAGGCTGCTCACTTTTCCACGAACTACGGACAAATTCCCAACAGTGTTTAGGAATTTGGAAGCGAGCGAGTAATTCGTCGCTTTCAACAACGCGCTCAACCACTTTTAAACACATTTGGTGAATTTCAGCGGTAGCTTCTTCAATTTCTTCAACTTGCGCTAGCGTGAATTGGTAATAGGCATCTTCAGACCAGTACGGTTCGCCGTACATAGTGTGGAAGTGAAAACCAAACTCATCCGCTTTTTCGCGCCAGTTAGGACGCTCTACAATAGGAACACGTTTCATTACTTATCAACCACCCATTGAACGGGAAGAGGATGAGCTGGATTTCGCGGACGAAGATGAGCGTTGCGCTGTCGCTTGTTTGTTGACTGTGTCACCGAAGCCGCCACGAGTAATAGTGGAGGTGGTGGCAGGTTTTGGTGCCATCGCAGTTTTTGGTACGCTCATTGAACGACCGCCGGCAACGGCTGGACCATAACTTTTACCCGTTGCATCAACAAATTTACCATTTGCTGGGCTTGCTGGGTTTTTAGAGCTAAACAGCGGTTGAGATGGTGCGCTACCGCCCATCATACGACCCATCATGTAGCCCATCATTAATGGCATCCACATGCTGCCACTGCTTTGTGATTGAGCCGCTGGCTCGCCGGCTGCTGGTGTGCTTGTACCTGCGATACCTGCTTGAGCTGGAGCCTGAGTACACATTGCTTCACCAAATTCCGCTACGCAATCTTCTTGAGTTGCGTATTTTGGCGCTGTTTTAGCAGCTTCATTCAATGCGTTGTTATACGCAAGGGTGCATTGATCTGCTTGAGATGGATTTGCTTGGCTACAGTCTTGAGCGTTAGTGTACAGAGACACAGTTTCATCGCTCTCTTCACACGCAGAGAGCATAAATACAGCACTGACCGCTACAGCGACAGGGGCTAAACGGTATGAGCGCCAAGACTTACGGAAGGCGTTCTGATTAATATTTTTGGTACGCTTCATGGTCATGGTAATTACCTTGAATAAATAATAAGTAAGAGGTTCGAGATGTTGCCCTTAGAATAGGGGATATAGGATAAAAATTAAAGTACAAATGCTGCACAAATAATGGGAAATGATGGAATTAGCGAAATTGATTCCATTTTTGCATGTTGTTGGTGAAATCTAATGCCGAGTAATTCCTATTTTTCTTTGATATCAATAAATTAATTATGACGATTTTTTGACTATAGTCTCAATTAACCTCAGTCAGAATTGACTGAATTTTAAGAATTAGATGAATAAATAATACGGTAAGTTATTCATTATTTAGAGAACAGACAAATTCGCGTTATTTTAAAATAAGTGTCTGGATGATTGAGCTAAAAAAATAGCCCGCCATTTGGGCGAGCTATCTTCATCGACTAAATTAAATGATTATTTAATTTGGGGTGCAGTCGAGTTGCGAATAATGCTGTCAGGTGAAGTTTGGATCTCTTTACCTAAGCTAGCATTTAAACGAGCAATATCATCTTCGTTTAACGTACCACGCGCAAATTCGATGTTCAGTTGGTTGATCATATAATCGTAACGGGCGTTAGACAGGTTTTGCTTCGCTTGATACAGCGCAGTTGTTGCTGTTAACACGTCAACGATAGTACGAGTACCCACTTGGTAGCCAGCTTCCATTGCATCTAATGAGCTCTGGGCTGAAACAACAACTTGTTTATAAGCGTTGATGCTACTGATTGATGATGTCACGTTGTTATACGATGAACGAACCAATTGGATGACGTTACGGTAAACGCTTTCCAGTTGTTCACTCGCACTTTGGAAACCATATTGTGCCTGTTCAACTTGTGAACTAACCATTCCACCTGAATATAATGGCAGGCTTAAGGTTAAACCAATGCTGTTTTGGCCATTGTAGCTGTTATTTGCGCCACCGGTACGATCGTAACCGCTACCGTGGTTATAAGTGTTTGCTACGCTAGTTGATGCATCTAAGCCTACAGTTGGCATATGACCAGTTTCTGCTAAACGGATGTTTTCACGAGAAACGTCTTGCGCTAAGCGGGCGCTCAGTAAGCTCAGGTTACGTTGTTCGGCTTCTTTTAAGATAGATTCAACATCGTCTGGATTAGCAGTTTTGAAGCGGTCGATATTTAAAGACGCTAACTGGCTGTAGTAAACACCACTGACTTGGCGAAGTTTTTCAACTGCGTTAACTAAATCATTGCGACCCGCGACTTCTTGTGCAATCACGCTATCGTAATTTGCACGGGCGTTTTGCACGTCAGTGATTGCGACTAAACCGACGTTAAAACGTTGCGTTGTTTGGTCTAACTGGCGGTAAACCGCTTCTTTGTTGGCTTGGATGTAAGATAACGCATCAATGGCTTTCAATACGTTAAAATAAGCCGTTGCGGTATCTAAAATAAGCTGTTGCTGGCTTGTCTGATAGGTAACATCAGAAATTCCTGCGGTTTTTTCTTGAAGATCCAACTGACGCCATTTTGACATATCAAATACAATCTGGGTCAATTTCAATGATGCATTAAGACCTGTGCTTTCTGTGTTGCTAGCATCACGGTAACCGCTGCCATAGGTTGCTCCAGCGCCTAAGCCTAATTGCGGTAACAGCGGGCTACGTGCTTCATTGATTTTCTCAAAAGCTTGATTACGCTCAGCAAATGATTTTCTGAGTTCCGGGTTACTCTCTTTGGATTTTTGGTAAACCTGAAGTAAATCTTCTGCGTAACTATTAGCACTGAGACCCACAAAACTCATCGCAATAAAAAGGGGAAGCAGTTTCTTCATTTTGATTCCTTGATTAAACAGCAAATTATATGGAGCCTGTTGTCTAAAACTTATCATGTTAAGGACGATGATAGGCTGTTGGAACTCTGAAAAGAGAGACCGTTCTCAAAACAGACCCTATTGTTGCTCATAAATTTGAATAATGGCGCACATTGTAACAGAGGTGTGGCACGGAAAACGGTAGCCTTTTGTGCCATTTAGTCTCAATTTGTTTAAACATTACCTCATCTAAGGTTAAAAAACCTTAAAAACTGATTTAATCCTTTCATCTTTGTTAGTATAAAAATGAAAGGATTAGGAGACTATCAATGAATAATAAAATCGAAAATCCGATTAAATACAGTAAAAATGATATTGAAATTATATCTAAGCGTAAATTATTTAACGGTTTTTTTCAAATGATTGAATATCGATTTAAACATCGATTATTTGAGGGGGGCTGGAGCAAAGAAATTGTTCGCGAAGTGTTTGAAAGAGGGCATGCGGGGGCAATACTGCCTTATGATCCACAAACCGATAATGTCGTATTAATCGAGCAAATTCGATTCCCTGCTTTTGAATCAAGCGAAACGCCATGGTTGTTAGAGATAGTGGCGGGAATGATTGAAGGCAACGAATCCCCTGAAGAGGTGGTTCGTCGCGAATCAACGGAAGAAGCGGGTCTCACTATTGGACGCATAGAAAAATCGATTAGCTATTTATCAAGCCCTGGTGGCACCAGCGAGCGGATTCATGTTTTTGTTGGAGAGGTCGATAGCTCGTTGGCAAAAGGCATTCATGGCTTAGCCTCAGAAAATGAAGATATCCGAGTGCATGTCGTGAGCCGAGAGCAAGCTTATCAATGGGTTGAAGAGGGCAAAATTGATAATGCGGCAACCGTGATAGCCATTCAATGGCTACAACTGAATCACCAAAAGCTGCAAGAAAAATGGGTGAAACTGATTTAAATAACCATTAATCTAGTGAAGTGTGTGCTGATTAGCAGATATTGAATGGATAGTTAGGTTAAAATCAGTGACCTATGTACTTGATGGTTTAGGTGATAATACTTAGCGCTATTTTTAAGGATAAAGGAATACTTTGGACAGCCAGCTTAAAGTGACTGCTAATAACCCTAAAGTTATTAGAATCTTACAAGTTACTGATACGCATCTTTTTGCTGATACGGAAAACACCCTTTTAGGGATCAATACTTACCGAAGCTATCAGGCGGTACTTGATGCGATTGCAGAACAAAACTTACCTGTCGATTTAATCGTCGCCACAGGGGATCTCGTTCAAGACCAATCACCTAAAGCCTATCAACATTTTGCGGCTGGGATTGAACGCATTCCTGCACCTTGTGTTTGGCTACCTGGAAATCACGATTATCCCCCTGCGATGGTCGGTACCTTAAAAATTGCCGGTATTTCGAGTGCGAAGCAGGTCTTTATTTGTGATGACTGGCAAATTTTAATGCTAGATAGCCAATTACAAGATGTTGCTCATGGCGAGCTTTCTGAGCAGCAACTGGAATGGATGAAGCAGTGTTTAGACGAGCAGCCGACACGCACGACACTGATTATGCTGCATCATCATCCATTACCTTCAGGCTGCACTTGGCTAGATCAGCATAGTTTACGAAATTCACATATTTTGGCGGACTATCTTAAAAGCTACCCCAATGTGAAAGCGATGCTATGTGGACATATTCACCAAGAGATGGATGAAAACTGGCACGGCATCCGCCTGTTAGCAACGCCATCGACCTGTGTACAGTTCAAGCCACACTGTACCAACTTTGCTTTAGATACGGTTGCTCCAGGCTGGCGCTATCTAGAATTAACGGTGAATGAGCAAGGGGAAAAAGTGATTGAAACCCAAGTTTATCGTTTAAATACTCAGGAATTTAGTCCTGACTTTGATTCAGATGGTTACTAATGGCAACATTACTGTATATTCATGGATTCAATAGCTCTCCACAGTCTGAGAAAGCAAATAATCTTAAACAGTGGTTGGCAGTGCATTATCCTCAAATCAATATGATTGTTCCGCAATTGCCTAATTTTCCGCAGCAAGCGACAAAATTACTCGATGATATTCTTGCTGAACATCAGCATGAAAAAATCGGTTTAGTGGGTTCTTCATTGGGTGGTTATTTTTCCATTTATTTTTCTGAGCGCTACCAAATTCCCGCAGTATTAGTGAACCCAGCGGTACGTCCGTTTGATTTGCTCAGCGATTATCTTGGGGAAAATACCAATCCATATACCCATGAAACGTATGTGTTAGAACCCAAACATATGCATGAATTGAAGGCGTTGTATCTCGAAAAGATACGTTCACCAAACTTACTTTGGTTATTGCAGCAAATGGGGGATGAGGTACTTGATTATCGTCAAGCCGTTGCCTATCTTTCAGAGTGTAAGCAAACGGTGGAACCGGATGGGGATCATGCATTTGTTGGGTTTGAACGTTATTTCCCGCAGATCATTCGCTTTTTGTCTCTGGTTGATAACGCAGAGAAATAGTGCGAAAACGCCAATACACTGTTATTATCAACAGTAATTCACTGATTGAATATACCCAATCTTCTTGAATTATTTAGGGTATAGTTCAATTAATCATCTATTACCGCAGAATGACAACATGACTCAATCTAGTTATAACGCAGAGGACATTGAAGTTCTCAGTGGTTTGGAGCCTGTTCGCCGTCGTCCTGGCATGTATACCGACACCAGCCGACCGAACCATTTGGCTCAAGAAGTAATTGATAACAGTGTCGATGAAGCCTTAGCTGGACATGCCAGACACATCCAAGTGATTTTATACCCCGATCAATCCCTCGAAGTGATTGATGATGGGCGTGGTATGCCTGTTGATATCCACCCAGAAATGAAAGTCTCCGCGGTTGAACTGATTTTAGGGCAACTGCATGCTGGGGGAAAATTCTCCAATAAAAACTATCAATTTTCGGGTGGTTTGCACGGTGTTGGTATCTCCGTGGTCAATGCGTTATCAAAGCGTATTGAAGTCACCGTGCGCCGTGATGGCCAAGTTTATCAAATTGCGTTTGAAAATGGCGAAAAAGTCGAAGATTTACAAGTCATTGGTACTTGTGGCAAACGCAACACCGGAACCAGTGTCCATTTCTGGCCTGATGAAAGCTATTTTGATAGCCCGCGTTTCTCCGTTTCGCGCTTAACTCATAACTTAAAAGCAAAAGCTGTTTTATGCCCTGGCGTACAAATTACGTTTAAGGATCTGCTCAATGAAACTGAGCAAAGCTGGTGCTATAGCGATGGGTTAACCGACTACTTAATGGAATCGGTGGATGGCTTTGAAGCACTGCCTGCCAAGCCGTTTACGGGTGAATTTTCTGCTGAAGTTGAAGCTGCTCAATGGGCGCTATTATGGCTGCCCGAAGGTGGTGAGCTACTAACGGAAAGCTACGTTAACTTGATCCCAACAGCGCAGGGCGGTACTCACGTTAATGGGTTACGCCAAGGCTTACTCGATGCGATGCGTGAATTCTGTGAATTTCGTAATATTTTGCCGCGCGGAGTGAAGCTATCTGCGGATGATATTTGGGATCGCTGCGCCTATGTTTTATCTGTGAAAATGCAAGATCCACAATTTGCAGGGCAGACGAAAGAGCGTCTTTCTTCCCGTCAATGTGCAGCTTTTGTTTCTGGTGTGGTGAAAGATGCCTTTAGCTTATGGCTAAACCAGAATGTTCAAGTTGCTGAGCAATTGGCTGAAATGGCGATATCTAGCGCCCAGCGTCGCCTGCGTGCGGCGAAAAAAGTGGTGCGTAAGAAACTCACGAGTGGCCCAGCATTGCCGGGTAAATTAGCGGATTGTAGCTCTCAAGATCTCTCCATGACAGAACTGTTCTTAGTGGAAGGGGACTCGGCAGGTGGATCAGCAAAACAAGCTCGTGATCGTGAATATCAAGCCATCATGCCGCTGCGCGGTAAGATCCTCAATACGTGGGAAGTCTCTTCTGATGAGGTTTTAGCCTCTCAAGAAGTTCACGATATTTCTGTCGCGATTGGTATGGATCCTGATAGCGAAGATATTTCTCAGCTCCGATATGGGAAAGTCTGTATCCTCGCGGATGCGGACTCCGATGGACTGCACATTGCCACATTGCTGTGCGCCTTGTTTGTGCGCCATTTCCCTAAATTGGTCAAAGAGGGGCATGTCTATATGGCAATGCCGCCACTGTATCGTATCGATTTAGGCAAAGAGACTTACTACGCATTAGACGAAAGTGAAAAAAATGCGGTATTGGAAAGATTAAGCCGTAAAAAAGGCAAACCAAACGTCCAGCGCTTTAAAGGACTGGGTGAAATGAACCCGCCACAATTGCGTGAAACGACGTTAGATCCAAATACTCGCCGCCTCGTTCAGTTAACTATCGATGATGATAATTACACAGAAACTATGTCGAAGATGGACATGCTTCTGGCTAAAAAACGCTCGGAAGATCGTCGTAACTGGCTGCAAGAAAAAGGCGATACGGCAGAAATTGAGGTCTGATCATAATCGGATGAATAAGAGTAAGGAACGTATTGAATGAGTGAAATTACTCATGACGGTGTGGAGCGTTTACCGCTTCATGCCTTTACTGAAAACGCCTATCTGAACTACTCGATGTACGTCATCATGGATAGAGCGTTGCCATTTATCGGCGATGGACTTAAACCTGTTCAGCGCCGAATTGTGTATGCCATGTCCGAATTGGGGCTGAGCAACACGGCAAAATATAAGAAATCAGCCAGAACCGTCGGTGACGTATTAGGTAAATATCATCCGCACGGTGATATCGCCTGTTATGAAGCGATGGTGTTGATGGCGCAGCCATTCTCCTACCGTTATCCTTTGGTTGACGGTCAAGGAAACTGGGGGGCTCCAGATGATCCGAAATCCTTCGCTGCGATGCGTTATACCGAGTCTCGCTTATCAAAATATGCAGAAGTTCTGCTCAGCGAATTAGGTCACGGTACCGTTGATTGGGTACCTAACTTTGACGGTACATTAAATGAGCCGAAAATGTTGCCTGCCCGTCTGCCAAATATTTTATTAAATGGTACTACGGGGATCGCCGTGGGTATGGCGACCGATATTCCACCACACAATGCGCGCGAAGTGGCAAGTGCGCTGGTGGCGCTACTGGAAAAACCAAAGTTAAATCTTGATGAGATTATGCAGTTTATTCCGGGACCGGATTACCCAACGGAAGCTGAAATTATCTCGTCACCGGAAGATATCCGTAAGGTTTACCAAAACGGTCGTGGCTCAGTGCGTATGCGTGCGGTATGGGAAAAAGAAGATGGTAATGCGGTAATCACAGCGCTGCCTCATCAAGTTTCCGGGGCTAAAATCCTAGAGCAGATTGCAAACCAGATGCGCGCGAAAAAGCTGCCAATGGTTGAAGATCTGCGTGATGAATCAGATCATGAAAACCCAACGCGTTTAGTGATCGTTCCTCGCAGCAACCGCGTGGATCTTGATCAAGTGATGACCCACTTGTTTGCAACGACAGATCTTGAAAGAAGCTACCGTGTTAACTTAAACATGATTGGCTTAGATAACCGTCCGGCAGTGAAAGGATTGGTTGAGATCCTCACCGAGTGGATCACGTATCGTCGTCAAACAGTACGCAATCGCTTAAACCACCGTTTAGAAAAAGTATTAAGACGCCTACATATTTTGGATGGTTTACTCATCGCTTATTTGAATATCGATGAAGTCATTGAAATCATTCGTAATGAAGATGAGCCAAAAGCCGTCTTAATGTCGCGCTTTAATATTAGCGATACCCAAGCCGAAGCGATTTTAGAATTAAAACTGCGTCACTTAGCGAAACTTGAAGAGATGAAAATTCGCGGTGAACAGGATGAATTAGCCAAAGAGCGCGATGAGTTACAAGCCATTTTAGGCTCAGAAGCTCGTCTGAATACTTTGATTAAGAAAGAGATTCAGGCAGATGCTAAAGCCTATGGTGATGATCGTCGTTCGCCGCTGCAAGAGCGCGAAGAAGCCAAAGCGCTTAGCGAGCATGAAATTCTGCCTTCGGAGCCGATTACTGTCGTCTTGTCTGACATGGGCTGGGTGCGTAGTGCGAAAGGGCATGATATCGAGCCAAGTAATCTGAGCTACAAAGCGGGGGATAGCTTTAAAGGCGCCGCCCGTGGTAAGTCTAATCAAGCGGCGGTATTCCTTGATACCACTGGACGTAGCTATTCTGTCGACCCGCTGGAATTACCTTCTGCACGTAGCCAAGGCGAGCCGTTAACAGGGAAATTAACACTTCCACCGGGCGCAACGATTGAGCATGTCCTGATGGCGCCTGAAGAGCAGAAATACTTAATGGCGTCTGATGCGGGTTATGGTTTTATTTGCACCTTTAATGATTTGGTGACGAAGAATAAAACCGGTAAGGCGTTGATGTCGTTGCCTGAAAATGCAAAAGTCATGGCGCCGATTGAGCTAAATAACGAAAAAGAAGATTTGTTATTAGCCATCACGAAAGCCGGTCGCATGTTATTATTCCCTGTGTCTGACCTCCCACAATTATCCAAAGGGAAGGGGAATAAAATTATTAACATCACAGGGGCGCAAGCCGCAAGTGGTGAAGACTTACTGGTTTGGTTAATGGTGATCCCACCTCAAGCCTCGATCACACTCTATTTTGGTAAGCGTAAACTGAAATTTAAATCAGAAGACTTACAGAAATACCGTGCAGAGCGTGGACGTAAAGGAACATCGTTACCGCGTGGTTTACATAACATTGAACGTATTGATGTTGATTCTGTGGATACAGAGTAAAAATAACAATAATTCAAGGGCTTGGTTAAAGCCCTTTTCATAAGTTAAGGAATATTATGCTAGCGCTAATTAGAGCTATCATTGTGATCATATTTACGATTTGTGTGTGTGTAGGTGGCAGTATCTACTGCCTATTTAGCCCACGAAATCCAAGACATGTGATGACGTTTGGTCGTATGTTTGGGCGTTTGTCCCATGTGTTCGGTATTAAAATGATTGACCGTGTTCCGGCTAAGGCAAAGGATTACGGTCCAAGTATTTATATCGGTAACCACCAAAATAACTATGACATGGTCACTATGTCGAATGGTGTTCAACCAAGAACCGTTACTGTGGGTAAAAAAAGCCTTGTTTTGATCCCATTCTTTGGCTTCTTGTATTGGATCACGGGAAATATTTTGATTGACCGTGGTAACCGTTCGAAAGCCCATAACACTATTTCCCAAGTTGCCGAGCAGATTAAATCTCGTAAGATTTCAGTCTGGATGTTCCCTGAAGGAACTCGTAGCCGTGGTCGTGGTTTACTGCCATTTAAAACGGGCGCATTCCATGCTGCGATTGCTGCTGGTGTGCCAATTGTGCCTGTGTGTGTGTCTACAACACAAAACAAAATTAGCTTGAACCGTTGGAATAATGGTCATGTGATTATTGAAATGTTGGATCCGATAGATACCTCGAAATACTCTAAAGATCAGGTTCGTGAGCTGTCGGAATATTGTCATGACTTGATGGAAGCTAAAATTAAAGAGTTAGATAAAGAAGTTGAAGAGCTGAATAAACGCTAATCTTCATACTTTTACTAAGTTCTATGATTTTACTAAGTTAATTGATATCGATAGTGGGAAGGTCATTCAGAACTTCCCACTATGTTATTCTGGCGATGTTATTTTCACTGCGAGACTTTTGCTCCACTATTTTCTCCGTCATATAATCCCACTCGTAATTATTACCACTCAAATTTATTATATTTTAATTATTGATACATATATTTTTAGAATTCCATGCCCTTTCGCGATATGATGGCTCGCAAATTTGTCGCAAGATAAATTATTGAATTCCAAATAGTGGTATCACCAGCACATACCTAAAAATACTCTTATAAATCACTAATTTGTAATGATTTATTAAAATAATTTGCTGGTTTTTTATTTAGCGGAGAATCTATGTTATTCAGTCGTTGCCGATCATTGCTGATTAGCGGGTTGGCTGTGTGCTTATTGCAGGTATCAACTTATGCGAGTGCAGAAGGAACGACCGCACTCCCTGTTCCACCCTTGCTAGAATCCCGTTCGGGACAGCCACTCTTTTTAACATTACAAAAAATCCATTGGTCTTTCGATGGTAAATATTCAGCGGAAGTTTTAGGGATTAATGGTTCTTATCCTGGACCCACTATTCGCGTAAAAAACGGAGATGACCTCAAATTAATCTATAGCAATAGATTACAGGATGCCGTTTCAATGACGATTAGCGGGTTGCAGATCCCTGGCACGCAAATTGGTGGTGCAGCGAGACAAATTTCGCCAAATGCAGATTGGTCGCCGGTGATCCCTATTCGCCAAAATGCGGCAACGCTTTGGTATCACGCGAATACTCAAGGTAAAATGGGACAGCAAATCTACAATGGTTTACTGGGAATGTGGATTATTGATGATGATTCCACAAAAGAGTTACGTTTACCAAAACATTACGGCGTAGATGATTTCCCGATTATTATTCAAGACAAACGTTTGGATAACTTTGGCGTTCCTGAATATCACACTGATGAGAATGGATTCCTCGGGGATACATTAGTGGTTAACGGTGTGCAAGATCCCTATGTCGAAGTTTCTCGTGGTTGGGTACGTTTAAGATTATTAAACGCGTCTAACTCCAGACGCTATGTGATGAAAATCAGCGATGGCCGTCCTTTCGTGATGATAGCATCAGACCAAGGATTGCTAACGGTGCCTGCCAGCGTACAAGAACTTTCACTTGCACCGGGAGAACGTCGTGAAGTGCTGATTGATATGGCGAAAACTGCTGAACTGACGATTACAGCAGGGGAATCTGCCTCGTTGATGGATCGCGTAAAAGGGCTATTTGAACCGTCGAATAATTTAATTTCCACCAATGTGCTAACCATCAAAGCGACGGGATTAATGTCATTGGTGACGGATGATGTTCCAAAACAATTAGTTTTGGATACGACACAGATTACCTCCTCGATTACTAACCGTGATATCCAACTAAATGATCCAGTAGGCATCAATGGCGTAAAATTGGATACGGGGCGTGTGGATATTACTTCTCGCCAAGGCAGTTGGGAGCGTTGGAATGTCAGCAGTCAACAGCCTCAATCTTTCCACATTGAAGGTGTTCGCTTTAAAGTGATCAACTGTAATGGGCAGCCAGCTCAGCCAGATAACTTTGGATGGAAAGATACGGTTTGGATTGATGGGCGCTGTGAACTACTTGTGCAGATGCTGCAGCCGTCTTACAACCATTTCCCATTCCTGTTTTATAGCCAAAACCTTGAAAAAGCAGATTTAGGCTCAGTGGGACAACTGGTTATTACACCTGAAGATGGTAGTAACTAATTGAAACATTAGAAAAAGCCCGCAATTAGCGGGCTTTTTTACGTTAAAGATTAGCTTAATGCTACGCGTATACCGAATGCTACTAGCACCACGCCAAGGACTTTATCCACATATTTTTGTACTTTCGCTAGCCCTTTTCTAACGGGGGCACTTTGAATTAAGCACACCAAAATTGGCCAGTAAATCACAGCAAGACCCCAAATAATAAAGGCGAACCAGAGCTTTTCTGAGAATGTCGAATCCACACTAAGCACTTGAGTAAAAATCGCTAAGAAGAATAAAGTTGCCTTAGGATTTAAGACGTTACATAAGAAACCTTGCATGAACGCTTTTTTGAATGTGACATGCTCATGTTGATTGCTCATTAAATCAACACTCTGAGCCTTTTGCGGCATCAGGCTTTTAATCCCAATCCAGATTAAATACGCCGCGCCAGCATATTTAAGAATATTAAATAACCATGGCGTGGTGGTAATCAATACGGCGAGCCCTGCCACGCAATAAGACATATGAAGTGCAATAGCAACGATAATACCGAAGGCGGTCATCATGGCTGCGGAACGTTGGTAACGCGCTGCATTCTTGATAATTAAAAAGAAATCTGGACCTGGTGAGATCATGCCAAGGGCGGCAATCGTCGCGACCATGATACTGGTCTGATACATAATGTAATCTCTTTATTTTAGGTTGAACTAAACTGAGTAATAAGGGACTAAAAGCGTTGTAAACATCGTTTAGTGCATTGACTTGAGTCGTTCGAGTATAAGGGATTGAGTGGTATTTAAGGAAGATTAAATTTAGTCGACGAAGTATGTCTGTTTCCGTATAGTGTGCACAATTTTTATATTTCGTTTCTAAGGTGGTTAGATGAATATTAGCTTAATCGCAGCAATGGCGTTCGATCAGGTTATCGGCATGGAAAATGCGATGCCTTGGAATTTACCAGGTGATTTGGCGTGGTTTAAGCGTCAAACATTGAATAAACCTGTGATTATGGGACGCGTGACTTATGAAGCCCTAGGTCGTCCTTTACCGCAGCGTGTCAATATTGTTTTAAGTAGCCAAGCAGGCACAGAAACTGGTGTTATCTGGGTTAAATCAGTTGAAGAAGCATTAGAAGCCGCGAAGGCAGTTGAAGGTGCTGATGAGATTATGGTGATTGGTGGTGGTAAGGTTTATCAACAATTCCTTCCAATGGCGAATAAACTCTATTTGACTCACGTGGATGCTGAAGTGATTGGGGATACACATTTCCCTGCTTACGAGCCTGATGAATGGGACTCTATTTTCACTGAATATCATGAGGCAGACGAAGCGAATAGCCACGGTTTCTGCATTGAAGTTCTGACTCGTCGCGTTTAACCGTCGCTGCTCTAGTCAACAAAAATGGCACTGTTAGGTGCCATTTTGCTATCTATCATTTGGTATCTAGAGTAAACACTCACTCTTTGCGACGTTTCTGGTGAGATTTCTGTCTATGGAATGTTTTAGTTTCCCAGTGAAGTAGCGTTAAATCCCCTCCCCAGCAACAGCCAGTATCCATCGCATACACATGTTCCGGTGTAAACTTACCTTCCAATGATGCCCAATGACCAAAGAAAATGGCGTAATCTTCAGGGAATTGACTTGGTAGAGAAAACCATGGCTTCAGTGGAGCAGGAGCTTTAGCTGGGCTCTCTTTACAGATCATGTCCAGTTGCCCATTTGGAAAACAATAACGCAGGCGGGTGAGGGCATTGGTGCTGTAGCGTAAACGCGCCAATCCCATCAAACTTTCAGACCAATTGTTTGGCATGTCGCCATACATAGAGTCAATAAATAGCGGATATGCATCGCTTGAAAGCACGGCTTCCACTTCGCGAGCGCACATTTTTGCGGTTTCGAGATCCCACTGTGGCGTAATGCCAGCGTGGGTCATGACCATTTTTTGCTCTTCATCGACTTGTAAAAGTGGCTGACGGCGTAACCAATTGATGAGTTCATCGATATCGGGCGCATTGAGTAGCTCATCAAGATGGTCTTTAGGCTTATTGCGACTGATTTTGCAGTAGATACCAATTAAATGTAGGTCATGGTTGCCTAACACTAATCGTGCTGATGAGCCTAAACTTTTCACATAGCGTAAGACTTGCAATGACTCGGGTCCACGAGCAACAAGGTCACCCGTTAGCCACAATGTATCTTGCTGTGGATCGAAATTCACGCTATCGAGAAGTTCCCGCAGCTCACGATAACAACCGTGTATATCACCTACAATGTATGTGGACATAATTAATTAATCAGTGTTGGGATAGCGAGGCGAAATGCAGGAATATCAACATGAAAATGATTTCCTTGATCGCTCAGCATAACGTAATAGCCTTCCATCGTACCCATTGGTGTTTCTAAGATAGCACCGCTGGTATAGCGATATTCTTTGCCCGGTAGGATAACGGGTTGTTCACCCACCACGCCTTCACCTTGCACTTCAGTTTTACGGCCATCACTATTGGTAATGAGCCAGTAACGGCTCATTAACTGTATAGGAATTCGCCCTAAATTGCGGATACAAATAGTATACGCAAAGACAAAACGGGCAATGTCGGGCTGGGATTGGCTTTCTATGTAGACACTTTGAACTTGGATGCTCACATTGGGATCATTCAGCATAGTGCCTCCTCAGATTCTCTATTCCGATAAATTACACAGATAGTTTGCCATCTTACAATAGTGCTCAACGGAGATATTCTCAGCGCGCGTTCCCGGGTCGATACCCAGTTCGGTTAACTGCTCAACGCTGAATAAATCCCCAAGACTATTGCGGATAGTTTTACGACGTTGGTTAAATGCTTGGGTCGTAATACGGCTCAATACTTTAATATCCTTCACTGGGTATGGATTTTCCTTGTGAGGGATCAATCTTACTACCGCAGAGTCCACTTTTGGTGGTGGCGCAAAGGCAGTAGGCGGAACTTCAAGCACAGGAACAACATTGCAGTAATATTGCGCCATTACGCTTAAACGACCGAAAGCTTTGCTTCCAGGACCTGCTACTAATCGATTAACCACTTCTTTTTGCAACATGAAATTCATGTCGGAAATTTGGTTGGTGAATGTAAACAGGTGGAACATCAACGGTGTTGAGATGTTATAAGGCAAATTACCAAATACGCGTATTGGCTGTCCAGCTTGTTTCGCCAGTTCACCAAAATCGACAGTCATCGCATCTTGCTGGATGATGGTTAGCTTGTCTTTCAGCTGTGGATGGACATGCAGACGAGCGGCAAGGTCGCGGTCAAGTTCGACAACCGTCATTTTATCCATGCGGCTACCAACAGGTTCAGTTAATGCCCCAAGACCCGGACCAATTTCTACAATGGCTTGTCCTGGTTGTGGGTGCATTGCATCTACAATACTGTCGATAATAAATTGGTCAGTTAAAAAGTTCTGCCCGAAACGTTTGCGGGCAAGGTGCCCCTGATGGACTCGATTATTCATGAATTCTTTTGTGTCATTTGGATAGCTAATTTCAATGCGGTGACGAAACTGCCCGCATCGGCTTGACCCGTACCTGCTAATTCAAGCGCTGTGCCGTGATCGACGGAAGTACGGATAAATGGCAGACCAAGGGTAATATTTACCGCTCTGCCGAAACCTTGGTATTTTAACACAGGTAGCCCCTGATCGTGATACATCGCTAATACGGCGTCTGCATCGGTTAAATACTTCGGTTGGAAAAGCGTGTCTGCGGGTAAAGGACCGATTAAGGTAATACCTTGTTTACGCAAGGTTTCTAGGGCTGGAATGATGGTTTCAATCTCTTCCATTCCCATATGTCCGCTTTCTCCGGCATGAGGGTTAAGCCCACAAACATAAATGTGCGGGTTTTCAATACCAAACTTGGTTTGCAGGTCATGATGCAAAATGGTGATCACTTCATGCAAGCTTTGTTGGGTAATTGCCTCGGAGACATCTTTTAGCGGCAGGTGCGTGGTCGCTAAAGCGACACGTAATTCTTGTGTTGCAAGCATCATCACAACGCGGTCACAGTGGCTTCTATCTGCGAAAAATTCGGTATGTCCACTAAATGGAATACCAGCGTCATTGATAATGCCTTTGTGAACAGGCCCCGTTACGATGGCAGAAAATTCACCATTCAAACAGCCATCACAAGCGCGGGCTAAAGTTTCAGTAACATATTCACCATTACGAACATCGAGTTTTCCAGCTTCTGCCAGTACACTCAGTGAAACGGGAACAATCGATAACTGCCCTGCGACGGAAGTCTGTGGCTGTTTTGCATCATATTCGCGTAATGTTAGCGGTAAATTGAGAGTTTTAGCGCGTTGAATAAGCAGGTCTGGGTCTGCGCAAGCCACAAGCTCGACAGGCCATGCCTGCTGAGCGAGTTGGATCAGAAGATCTGGGCCTACCCCGGCAGGTTCACCGGGGGTGATGACGATTGGCTTATTTTGCTTGTTCATCATTAGATTGGCTTTGGCGACCATCAACGATATTCACATAAGCCGCAGCGCGTTGTTCTTGCATCCAAGTCTGCGCTTCTTCGTTAAACTTACGATTGAACAGTAAACGGTACGCTTGATCTTTCTTCGCGGCATCAGTTTTATCAACGCTGCGAGTATCTTCTAACTGAATTAAGTGCCAGCCGAAACTTGAAGGTACAGGTTGGCTGATTTCACCTTTTTTCAGTTTCATCAGTGCATCACGGAATGCAGGGTCGTAAACATCAGGCATATTCCAACCTAATTCCCCACCTTTTAATGCACTACCTGGATCTTCGGAGTTTTCTTTAGCCGCTTCTTCAAATGAAATTCTGCCGTTACGGATCTCTTGAGCCAGTTGAGTCAGTTTTTGTCTTGCTGTTGCATCATCCATAATTGGTGATGATTTCAGTAAGATATGACGCGCTTTCACTTCGGTGACGGATATTGGCTGGTGAGTATCACCAGTAACGTCATTGACACGTAAAATATGGAAGCCTACACCAGAACGAATTGGACCAACGATATCGCCTTTCTTCGAGTTTTTCAGTTGGTCAGAAAAGACCACTGGCAGCTCTTGCAAACGTGACCAACCCATGTTTCCACCTTTCAGTGCTTGAGGGTCAGCAGAGTAAGCAATCGCTAATTTACCGAAATCAGAGCCTTTTTTCAGGTCAGTTAAGATTTTATCAACTAACGATTCTGCTTTTGATAACTGTTCTGGCGTTGGGTTCTCTGGCAGTGGGATCAGAATGTGGCTTAAATTTACGCCTTTCTGAGCATTCATTTGAGAATCCATTTGCTCAGCTAATGCATCAACTTCCTGAGGCAAAATGGTGATACGGCGGCGAACTTCGTTATTACGCACTTCCGCTAACAGCATTTCCTTACGGATTTCGCTGCGGTATTTGCCCATATTGATACCATCCGCAGTCAGGCGTTTTTCCATCTGCGGTAAGGTTAAATTGTTTTGGCGAGCAATATCCGCGATAGTCGCATTCACAGCTTCTTCAGGGATATTAATCTGCATTTGGTTAGCCATCTGCAACATGATGTTATCCATAACCAAACGGTCGATGATTTGCTGGCGCAGGGTTTGATCATCAGGAACTTGTTGATTTGCATTACGTGCATTCAACTTCACTGTATTGATCATATTCTGGACGTCGCTTTCAAGTACAACTCCGTTGTTGACAACCGCAGCCACTTTATCCATTTGCTGTGGCGCAGCTAAACTTGCAGAGCTTGCGAACATCAGTCCCAGAATAAGCGTTCTCCAATTCTTCATAATGGTCCTATAAAATTGACTTTTATTCCGCATATGCGGGCTAATCGTGATCGTTATGTTGTTTGTTATCAGAAAGCACGTTGATAAGGAATAATACCTTGTTTCAACATCTCCTGACTACCTAAACTATGATTGTTATTTAGGCCTCTAAGTTCCACGTTGATAGACCATTTATTGTCATATTCGCTGTTGAACTTCTCTTTTTGCCAACCCACAATCTTACGTTCATACCCTAAATTCACCGCCCAACAGCAGGCATTGTATTGTAATCCGACAAGCTGGCTCGCCGATTGTTGCTGCTTAGTATCGTAATAATAAGAGCCAACAAAGCCCCAGTTATCACTTAATGGCCAACTTACCACGGTGCCTACTTGTGAAATACCTTGTTGGTATTCTGGTAATGTGTAGGTATAACCACCCGCAGTATCTTCACGGCGGAACGTCGCTTGAATATAGTCACGGTCAACAAAACGGTAATTCAGTTGAATCAGTCTATCGGCATCAAAGCGATATTCAGTAACTGCGTTCCCCATGGTGACGCTACCAAGGCGGCGGTCATATTGTAACCCGCCACGAATCCCCCAGTTTTCATCAATGTGCCACATGGCATCGGTTGCCCACATTAATGAACCTGTATCACTCTTATCATCGATTTTCAGGTTTGAGTTACCCGCACGTGGGCGCTCTAAATAGTAAATTTGCCCGACGGAGAAATTGAAGCGTTCAGCTAAATTTTCATCATAAATACGGGTGGTTAAACCAGTTGTGAACTGGTTCGCAGAAGCGATACGGTCTAAACCACTGTAAATACGATCGCGGAACAGACCTGTATAGTCAGACTGTAATAGTGCGGAGTCGTAGTTATTGATATTGTCCTGATCTTTATACGGAATATATAAATACTGAACTCGTGGCTCTAAAGTTTGAACAAAATCACTGCCTTGGAATAAGTCGCGCTCAAATACCACCTTCGCATCACTCTTAAACATAGGCAGCACGCGGGTGACATTTTTATCTAAGCTACTATTTTTTTTGACATCAGGAATATCTTGGTCGTAATGCGTCGCCATCAGCTTGATGCTGTTGTTCATTTGCGCCCAACCGTTAGACAGCGGCATGCTGACTTCTGGCTCGATATGCAAACGGGTTGCATCTGGGTTATTTTCACCTACGCTGGTAAAACGTGCAGCTTGTGCGTAGGTATGGAAATCCAACATACCGACGTCATTTTGGTAATAGTTAAAATCGATTTGTGGCTCAGCTTTATAAGCACGACGGTTCGGGTCATCAACGAAGATTTGGAACTGTTTGTGAGACACTTTCATGTTCCAATTGGTATCAGAATAGCCGACGTTAAATTTCTGGGTGGCATAGCCATCGGTGGTGCTACCATACTGAGAGCTAAAATCAGTAAAGTATTGACGGTCACTTACTTTGGTGTAGTCGGCACCAAAGTTCCAGTGCTGAGCAAAGGTCCCTGAGTGGCGCCAGTAGAATAACCAGCGGTCATCACTGTCACGGGCATCACGCTTACCATTTTCTTTATCTTTAATATAAGCACGATCGTGGTTAATAAAGTCAAATGCGATGGTCCCCGTACCTGGTGTGATTAAATAACGGAATTCGTTATTTAATTTTACGCCTCGGTGGGTCATAAATTGTGGCGTAATCGTCGCATCGTAATTTGGTGCGATGTTCCAATAATACGGCAGCGTGAACTCTAACCCGTCGTTGTTTGAATAGCTTCCCATTGGGATTAAGAAACCAGAACGGCGCTTGCTACCAATCGGTAACTGCATATATGGGCTATAGAACACAGGCACATCTGCGATACGGAAACGAGCATGCCAAATTTCTGCGACTTCTTCTTCGCGGTCAATAATCACTTCAGAGCCAGCAACGCTCCATGTATTACTGCCCGGTAAGCAGCTGGTGAAAGTCCCGTTTTCCATAATGGAATAGCGGTTTTCACCTCGCATTTTCATTTTTTTCGCGTCACCGCGACCTTGACGACCTACCATCATGTAGTTACCGTCATCAACGTCAGTGTTTTTATTATCTAAGTTTGACCACGCTGAAGGGCCTTTCAGGATAATTTGAGGGTCATCGTAATGGACATTCCCCGTCGCCGTCACTTCACGAACCGGTTCTTCACCCTCTTTTTGGGTTTGTGTCAGTTTAACGTTATCTGCTGTGAGAGTCTGGTTGCCCTGCTGAATATCAACGTTACCAGTATATTCGACAAAATTAGGGTATTCCCCTGTGACGTCGTCAGCTTGAATCTCAATCGGTAAGCTATTTTGATCACCAGAGATAATAGGTTTGTCATAAACAGGCACCCCAAGCATACATTGTGCTGCAAGATCAGCATGTGCTTGCTGGCTATAAATAGCCGCCCATACCATGGTGGCGATTATTGTGGGATAACTTTTCTTCATCATTAAATAGGGAGTCCGTCAAATGGGCACAGTCGGCAAACGCTCAAAGACTATCTTAGCCAACCCGTTTTCGCCAGTATAATATCAAAACTGGAATAAACGTAGTTAGCAACTTGTTAGGCTCTTTATCGTTATGCACAAAAGCAGAATGGATAGTATGATAATGCAAAATTGCATTCTGAGCATTGAAGAATTGAGGGATATATGCACTATTGGGGTAAAATTATTGGGGTGATACTCGCTATTGTCTCCGGTTTAGGGTTTTGGGGAGCATTAGCCGGCTTACTGATTGGGCACGGTTTTGATAAGGCTTCGGCTCAACGTAAGTTCGCTGGCGCCTTCAATAAGCGCGACAGACAAATTATTTTCTTCGCAAGTACCTTTCAAATATTAGGGCATTTAACCAAGTCAAAAGGGCGTGTCACCGAGACTGATATCCAGTTAGCATCGAACCTGATGGACAGAATGCAACTGCACGGAGAAACTCGCAAAGCCGCTCAACAAGCCTTTAGAGAGGGGAAATCCCCAGACTTTCCACTGCGTGATGTTCTTAAACAATTACGTATGGCTTGTTATGGTCGTTTTGACCTTGTTCAGATGTTTCTGGAAATTCAATTACAAGCTGCTTTCGCGGATGGAACCCTACATCCTAACGAACGAAAAGTGCTATTTATTATTGCGGAAGAGCTGGGTATCTCCCAAATTCAGTTTGAGCAATTCTTAGATATGATCCAAAGCGGTCGCCAGTTTGGTCATGGTTATTCTCAGCAGCAGTCTGGAGGCTATTACCAACAAAATAATGGCCCTACGCTGGAAGATGCCTGTAAGGTACTTGGGGTTTCCGTCGATGATGACCCAACGAAAATTAAGCGAGCGTACCGTAAGCTGATGAGTGAGCATCATCCCGATAAGCTGGTTGCTAAAGGGTTACCGCCAGAGATGATGGAAATTGCTAAGCAAAAAGCACAGTCAATTCAGGCGGCTTATGATCTTGTTAAAAAAGAGAAGGGTTTCAAATAACTTCAGTTTTTAAATAACTTCAGTTTTAAATAACTTAAGCTTTTAAATAATTGAAGCGCTTAAACCAGCCTAAGCGCTTCAATTAGATTAGAAATCTGGCGGGCAAGTAAAATGCATTGGCGTGCCATACTCAGGGTGAGTGATATACAGCTCCTGCGCGTGTAACTGCAAACGTGGCGCCAATGCTAATGCTTCTTCATGGGCATAAAATCTGTCACCAAGAATAGGATGTCCCAGCGCGAGCATATGCACACGTAGCTGATGAGAGCGTCCCGTAATTGGCGAAAGTTTGACTCGCGTTGCCTGCTCTTCATATTCTAAAACTTGGTATTCGGTTTGCGCCGATTTCCCCGTTTCAAAACAGACTTTCTGCTTAGGGCGATTCGGCCAGTCACAAATTAGCGGTAAATCCACCAAACCCTCAGATTTTTCCAAATGACCCCACACGCGAGCCACATAGTGCTTTTTCGGCTCCCGCTCCCTAAACTGACGCTTGAGTTCACGCTCAGCCGCTTTATGCAGCGCGACGACCATAACGCCACTGGTTGCCATATCTAAACGGTGAACGGACTCCGCCGCAGGATAATCCCGCTGAATACGGCTCATGATGCTGTCATGGTGCTCAGGGGCTTTCCCTGGCACAGAGAGTAAGCCGCTAGGTTTGTTGACAACAATAATATGCTCGTCTTGGTAGAGTATATGTAGCCATGGTTCCGTAGGGGGATTATAGGGTAACATTTTCTTTTATCCTTCATTCTTCACGCTGTAGCGGTGTTGGCTGCTCTTAGCTACCCTAGTCACATACTTGTGTATGCTCCCAGGGATATCTTCGTTTGCCGCCTAGCTACAACGCGAATAATTTTGGCTAATAATAGAGATATAAAGTCAAAAGCCAAACTATAAATATCTACTTTTTATCCTTCATTCTTCATGCTGTAGCGGTGCTGGCTGCTATCAGCCAGCACCGCTGTAACTCGCATAATCTCGGGAAGTGTCGAGCTATATTCTCTACTGATGCGTGACAACCACTAAGCGGATAGCGTCGAGGCGCCATGAAGCTTGGTCGATGTTGGTCATCAATTGGCGACGCTCTTCCTCGATAATATCGAGTTCTTCATCACGGATATTTGGGTTAACCGCTTTCAGCGCTTCCAAGCGAGACAGTTCCAGAGTCAGGGCTTTATCAGCGGCTTCTTTGGCATTCTCAATAATGGATTTTGCTTCTTTCTCGACCATCGGTTCAGAGAGGCGTAATACAGAATGCACCTCGTTTTGTACGGCATTGACTAACTTGCTCGCCATATGACGGTTGATGGCATTTAATTGGCGGTTAAAACTCTCAAACTCCACTTGTGAAGATAGGTTATTACCTTTTAAATCAATCAATAAGCGAACTGGGGTCGCCGGTAAGAAACGGCTGATTTGCAGCTGTTTCGGAGCCTGAGCTTCTACAACATAAATCAGTTCGGTCAGCAAGGTGCCTACTGGCAACGCTTTGTTTTTCAACACAGAAACTGCGCAGCTACCCGTATCGCCGGATAACACTAAATCCAAACCGTTACGAATAATCGGATGTTCCCAGCTAATAAACTGCGTATCTTCGCGGGAAAGCGCTTGTTCGCGGTCAAAAGTGATAGTACAGCCATCTTGCGGCAATCCTGGGAAATCAGGCACTAACATATGGTCGGATGGCGTGAGGATAATTAAGTTATCGCTCTTATCTTCTTGGTTGATCCCAACGATATCAAACAGGTTCAGTGCAAAGTTAACCAGCTCAGTCTCGTTATCGCCTTCACCAATCTCTTCGGCTAATTTATTACCGGCTTCACCGCCATTTGAGTGCATTTCCAGCAAACGGTCACGACCTTGCTCTAACTGTGCTTTGAGTGCATCGTGCTCTTCACGGCAGGTTTTAATAAATTCATCAAACCCGCCAGTGATGGTTGGCTCTGCCATAAATTGCAGCAGTTGTTGGTAATATTTATCGTAAATAGTACGACCAGTAGGGCAAGTATGCTCAAAAGCATCTAAACCTTCATGGTACCAACGAATTAATACGGCTTGTGCGGTATTTTCCAAGTAAGGCACGTTGATCACGATATCGCGGCTTTGACCAATACGATCCAAACGCCCAATACGTTGCTCAAGCAGGTCAGGGTTGAATGGTAAGTCAAACATCACTAGTTGGTTAGCAAATTGGAAGTTACGACCTTCTGAACCAATTTCAGAACACAGCAATACCTGCGCGCCTTCTTCTTGTGAAGCAAAGTATGCAGCAGCACGGTCACGTTCTAACAGGGATAAACCTTCGTGGAATACCGCCGCACGGATCCCTTCACGCTCACGCAGAACTTGCTCAAGTTGCAGTGCTGTAGCGGCTTTGGCACAGATAACCAGTACTTTTTCATGACGATTTGCGGTTAAGAAGCCCATCAGCCATTCAACACGCGGGTCGAAGTTCCACCAAGTAGCGTTTTCACCTTCAAATTCTTGGTAGATTTGTTCCGGATACAGCATCTCTTTTGCGCGAGTTTCCACATCCTTTTTCGTGCCCATAATGCCAGCGACTTTGATTGCCGTTTGGTATTGAGTTGGCAGTGGCATTTTTAAAGAATGCAATTCACGGCGTGGAAAGCCTTTGACACCATTACGGGTGTTTCTAAATAACAGGCGGCTAGTACCGTGTCTGTCCATCAGCATATGGATCAGTTCTTGGCGAGCGACTTGGCTGTCATCGCCTTCAAGATTAGCGGCTTTTAATAACGGCTCAATATCTTGTTCTTTGATAAGCTCGTTGAGCAGGTTTTGCTGGTCATTCGTCAGTTTATCGCCTGAAAGTAGCAGTGAAACCGCATCGGCGACAGGGCGATAATTTTCTTGCTCGGCTAAGAACTCTTGATAGTCATGGAAGCGGTTAGGGTCGAGGAGGCGCAAACGCGCAAAGTGGCTCTCTTGGCCTAATTGCTCCGGTGTTGCCGTTAGCAGTAAAACAGAAGGAACATGTTCTGCTAAGGTTTCAATCACTTGATATTCACGGCTTGGGGCAGTTTCGCTCCATTGCAGATGGTGAGCTTCATCGACCACCATCATATCCCAGCCCGCTTCGACGAGTTGGTCAAAACGCTGTTTATTACGACGAACAAAATCCAGAGAACACAGGACTAATTGCTCAGTTTCAAATGGGTTATCGCTGTCGTGTTGGGCTTCGCTGTAGCGGCTATCATCAAACAGGGAAAAACGCAGGTTAAAACGGCGTAGCATTTCCACCAGCCATTGATGCTGTAAGCTATCTGGGACAATGATCAATACACGCTCAGCACGACCTGCCATCAATTGTTGATGGATTATCATACCCGCTTCGATGGTTTTCCCTAAGCCCACTTCATCCGCCAGTAAAACTCGTGGATTGTGGCGCTTACCGACTTCGTTAGCAATATGCAACTGATGCGGGATCAAACTCGCGCGGATCCCACGCAGGCCCGTAGATTGGTGTTTAACTTGTTCGCTTTGAAATTTACGTGCGCGAAAACGCAGAGCAAAACGATCCATACGATCGATTTGACCGGCGAACAGTCTATCTTGTGGCTTATTAAACGTTAGCTTGCTATCAAGGAACACTTCTCTCAGGCTGACATCCGCTTCTTGGGTGTCTAAACGCGTTCCTGTGTAGGTCAATAACCCTTTATCTTCTTGAATACTTTCAACTTGTAGCTGCCAACCTTCGTGACTAGTGATGGTATCACCTTCGTTGAACATCACTCGGGTAATTGGGGCATCACTACGTGAGTACAGTCGGTTTTCCCCAGTGGCAGGGAAAAGCAACGTCACCATACGGGCATCAATAGCCACGACGGCGCCTAACCCAAGTTCGCTTTCTGTGTCGCTGATCCAGCGTTGACCAAGAGTAAATGGCATAGGTTTAATTTAATTCCATAATTTTGATTGTTTATTTTTAGATGTTTAAGACAACTAACCGGTGTCTTTGCCCAGTGTTGATATAACGGTTATATACCAAGGGTGATGCGAAATTTTTTAATCGTTTTGCCGTTTGGCAATTATAGCTCTTTTCTCTTTCGAGTCGCGTTGCTCGAATTATGATGAGTATAGCCGATTTTCTCGCCAAGCTGTGCGTATAACAGGTCGAGATATCAAAGGGGCGTTATATTAATTCAACATTCGCTTATCGTCACCTGTTAAAAATGCGGCAATTGTAATAAGAATTGTACAATTCACGCTGTTCGTTAGGCTTTAAAACAAAAGATTAATTTGCCCTGTCAAAATGGCGTCAAAATCATCTTGCAGAAATGGCAGAATTCCATCGGCGATAGGTTTGATTTGCTTAAGAATATAGTGCTCATAGTCAGGTTTCGCGGTTACGGTCTCTAATGGCTCAGGACCCGCTTGAGTGATGATATAACTAATCCACCCCCCATTTTGATATTGCAATGGGCGCTGTAATTGCAAATTGTACTCATCGGCTTGGCGTGCGGCTCGTACATGAGGTGGCACATTACGTTGATAATCTGACAATTTACGCCGTAGGCGCTTGCGGTAAATCAAGCGATCGTCATATTCTCCTGAACGAATGGCATGAATATAGTCGCGAATAAATTCCCGATAAGGCTGGCGATAAAAAATGCGCGTATACAGCTCTTTTTGGAAGTTTTGAGCGAGAGGTGTCCAGTCTGAACGAATGGTTTCTAAGCCTTTAAAAACCATTGTATCTTGGCTTAAACCCGCATAGCGTTTTTTACTGCCTTGGTCTGTGCCTCTAATTGTTGGCATCAAAAAGCGCCGATAATGGGTTTCATACTCAAGCTCGAGCACACCATCAAGTTGCCACTCTTCTTTAAGATGCTGTTTCCACCAATTATTTACATGGTCACGCAGTTGATAGCCCACTTTTTGAGCTTGTTCATCAGTATGGGGATCTCGTAGCCAAACAAAGGTGGAATCGGTGTCCCCATAAATTACCTGATATCCTTGGGATTCAATCAATTGTTTGGTAATTCGCATAATTTCATGACCGCGCATGGTAATTGACGCGGTTAATCGTGGGTCAAAAAAACGGCATCCATCGGCACCCAAAACCCCCGCAAAAGCATTCATAATAATTTTGAGGGCTTGAGAAAGCGGGGCGTTTTTTTGCTGTTTAGCTTTATCACGACCTTGCCAAATATGGCTGACAATATCTGGCAAGCAATGGGTCGTACGGGAAAACCAAGCATCGCGAAATCCTTCAACAGAGTGTTCAGGTTCTGGGTGTGCAAGCCCTTCAATCATGCCTGCTGGGTCAATTAAAAAGGTGCGAATAATTGAGGGATAAAGGCTTTTATAATCAAGTACCAAAACGGAGTCATACAAACCCGGCTGAGAATCCATGACAAATCCACCGGGATTGAGCTGAAACTTTTGCTCACAGAGCGTTGGGGCAACAAACCCTAAGCGGTGTAGCCGAGGAATATATAAATGGGAAAAGGCGGCTACTGAGCCTCCCATACGATCGGTGGCGAGCCCCGTGACCGTCGAGCGCTCTTGCAAGAACGCCATTAAATCGGTTTTCTCAAAGATGCGATGCACCAAAATACAGTCTTGAATATTGTAATGGGCTAGGGCGGGTTTATCGTGAGCAAAGCGGCGGTTAATTTCATCCATGCGATCATAAGGAGTATCAATCGCTTTCCCTTCGCCAAGCAGCTGCTGGGCAACGGACTCCAAACTGAATGAGCTAAAACTCCATGTCGCCGATTTTAACGCATCAATACCATCAATAATTAAGCGACCTTCAGCAGAGGCAAAAAAGACACCTTGCTTAAAACCGTGTTCTCGCCATTCGAGTTTTTTCCCTTGCCGACCGAGCAACAGAGGGATGCCATAGCGCTCCGCATGCTTTTGTAAAACTTGCAAATCAAACTGGATCAGATTCCAGCCGATGATGGCATCGGGATCGTACTGTTGCAGCCATTCGTTCAATTTTTCAAGTAATTGAGGGCGGCTGGTGGCATACACGAGTCGATGTTGGTCATTCAGAGCAGGACCTTGATCGGGTCCCAACATAAACACCACATTGTCACCGCAGCCAGATAACCCAATCGAATAAAGCTCCCCATGTTGGCTAGTTTCAATATCGAGAGAAACGGCGTGCAGTGTCGGGCGATAACCTTCACAAGGTTTGAGTTGATATTTCCCCTGATGATTGCGAGAAAACCACACGGGAGCGGTAATAAAGCGCTCCATTAAATAACGCTCACAAGGGCGAATATCGGTTTCCAGCAGTTCAACACCTAATGCTTGGCAGTTTTTATCTAGGTTTTGTAATTGACGATATTGCTGGCAATAGATGGCGTAGACTTTTTCGCGTTTAAAATCTCGCAGTTCCACGGAGCGATAACTGATATCCGCTTGCCCTTCAATTAAATGGCGTACTAGGGAAAACTTGGATTCAGGTAAAAAACCCACGGCTTGTTGATAGGGAACAATGATTTTTTGCGGTTTATTATCCGTGAGTAACCAATAGCTTACCTCGACACCGTAGCGGGTATCTCGCCAATGGCGGCTAAGAATAAAGCCTTTTTCAGCGGGGGTGTTTGACTGAGGCATAAAGAAAACTCGCGTAAATAATCTGCAAATTAATATACGCGAGTAGTGGGAATTTATACAGTATTATTTGTCGAGCTAATTAGAAATGCCCAATAATGCAGAAGCGTCGGTTTTGCCTTGTAATAGTGTTTCGGTATCGCCGTCATACACAATTGCGCCATCGGCGACCACTAAGCTGCGAGGGGCGATTTGTAGCGAGTCTTCAATACTATGGGATACCATTAATAATGTGATGGATTTATTAACGCAAACGTCATTGAGTAATTGCAGCATTTCACTGCGCAGCGCAGGGTCAAGGGCGGAAAACGGCTCATCCAGTAATAAAATCGGCTGATTGCGAATTAAACAGCGGGCGAGTGCAGCTCGTTGACGCTGTCCTCCAGACAATTGCGCAGGCATTCGGTCTAAACATTCAGTTAAACTGACTTGCTGCGCCATTTGTTCAACTTCAGCCATTTGCGATGCACTCAAACGTAAGCTCGGTTGTAAACCTAGCCCAATATTTTGCCTCACAGTTAGGTGAGCAAACAGGTTATTTTCTTGAAATAACATGGAAACAGGGCGTTTAGCTGGGGGTGTAAATGTATGATTTTCACCATTTAAGGTGATAGTACCACTGCGAGGAAATTGAAACCCACTAATTAGGCTGAGCAGCGTGCTTTTGCCTGCGCCACTAGGACCCATTACGGCAACTCGTTCCCCCGAAGCTACCGCAATATCAAAATGCATATTTAGGTTATCGTATTGATAATCTAGATTTTGTAATTCAATCATGAGTTTTCCCCGATAGGCGTTCGAGTAGGCTAAACAGGCAGAAACAGAGTAACAACAATAACATCGCGGTAACCGCGCCGTCATTGGTTCGATACGCGCCAATCTGTTGATAAAGATAGTAAGGCAAGGTACGGAACTCTTCATTACCAAACAAGGCGACCACGCCAAAATCTCCAATCGAAATCACGCAAGCGAATGCCAATGCTTGTGCGATAGGTTTGCGTAATGCTCGTAATTCAATGATTTTAAATCGATTAAAACCAGTAATTTCGAGTGATTGGCATAACGGATTATAGCGTTGAGCCAGATCTCGCATTGGGTTATCCAGTACCTTTAGCGCGTAAGGGATAGCGAGCAAGGCGTTAGTCATGATCACCAACGGATAAGGTGTTTCGGGTATTCCAATGGTTTCATTGAAAAAGATAAAAAAGCCTGTCGCCAGCACAATGCCCGGCATCGCCAGAATAATCAGCCCGCTTAGCTCAATGGCCTGTCCGAGTTTTAATGCATTTCTTAAACGCAGTTCACGGCTACTCCATAGCAGCATTAGCGTGAGGATCACGCACAAAATTCCAGCACAGAGTGCAATAAACAGTGAGGTCAATGTGGCTTGCCATAACGCAGATTGCTGTAAAACATCCAGTAATTGACCGTTGAGCCCATCAACAATCACCGCTAATAACGGCGGAATTAATAGCAAAATAGCTGCAGCAATCACCAGCCAGTCACGTAAACGGCGAAACAGGTTATCGGCAGGATCAAACCATGATGTTTGGTGGCTAAATCCAACGGAAAAGGCATGGTTAATACGTTGGCAAATAAGCATTAATCCTACGCAACATCCCAACTGAATTAACGCAAGCAGTGTGGCACGCCCTAAATCAAAGTCGTAGCTCAGTGCTTGGTAAATCGCGAGTTCGATAGTGGTCGCCGCAGGGCCACCGCCCAGAGCCAGTACTGTCGCAAAGCTGGCAAAACAGAGCATAAAAATCAGCGCGCCTGTTGGCAACATCTGACGGCGTAAATAAGGCCACTCTAAAAGGGTAAATTGTTGCCACTCATTGAACCCTAATTGAGCGGCGCTTTGACGCTGCTCAATGGCAATATTTTCAAGGGATTGCAGCAACATCCGGGTTGCGAGTGGCATATTGAAAAAGATATGCGCCAATAAAATGCCACGCAGACCATAAGGGGAAAACTGATAGTCAACACCAAGCCATAGGCACAGTTTTGCTAGCCATCCGGTTTGTCCATATACCGACAAAATACCGAAAACGGCGACTAAAACGGGTAAAACAAGGGTCATTGCACACAAGCGGAGCAAGAGCATTCTTCCCCAAAATCGCCGGCGATACAGGGCTCTTGCAAGAAAAATAGCGGGAATAATGGAAAAAATAGCGGAAAGCAATGCCTGCCAAAACGTAAAACCGATGACATGCCATAAATAATCATCTTCGATTATCTCGCTGAGGGAAATTTCAGGTGCGAAAAACCACAGCGCCCCAAAAGCGAGCAGGGCAACGACGATTAAAAGACCGGAGGCTATTGCCCCCGGTAATAAGGTTAAATTGATTAACGACTGACGGCGGTTTGCCATAAACGTGTCCACGTTTGACGTTCTTTAGCCACTTCTCCCGCGCTAAATTGTAGGGATTTAGCAGGCAGTGGTAGCACGTTATACACTTCAGGCAACGGCATATCGATAACCGGATACATCCAGTTAGTGGTTGGTAATGTGCCTTGGAATTCAGGGGTTAACATAAATTGTAAGAACTGTTTTGCCAGCTCAGGTTGAGGGCTGTGTTTCAATCTTGCCGCCACTTCGACTTGCATATAATGCCCTTCATCGAATAGTGCTGCCGCGTAGTTGTCTTTCTTATCATTTAAAATTTGGTAACCCGGCGAGGAGGTGTAGCTCAGGACAAAATCTCCTTCACCTTTTAAGAACAAGCCATAAGACTCACTCCAACCTTTGGTCACGGTCAGTGTTTTGGCTGCCATTTTCTTCCATGCATCAGCCGATTTATCGCCGTAGATTTTCTCAATCCACAGCATTAATCCTAATCCTGGGGTGCTGGTACGTGGATCTTGGTAAATGATTTTCCAATTGTTTTTGCTATCAAGCAGTTCGTCCATGCTTTTTGGCGGCTGTTTGATTTTATTGGTGTCATAGATAAAGGCGAAATAGCCATAATCATAAGGAATGAATGTTTTGCTCGTCCATTCGATAGGTAATTTAAGCGCATCCGTTTTGATATCTGCAGGGGCAAATAAGCCGGTTTTTTCTGCGGAGTCGAGTAAGTTGTTATCTAACCCTAAGATAATGTCGGCTTTGCTTTTTTCCCCTTCCATACGTAGGCGATTCAGTAGTGCAACACCATCCCCTAGAGAAACCAGTTTTAACTCGCATTCACATTGAGCTTCGAAATTCTTTTTGATTTGAGGGCCTGGTCCCCATTCCGCAGCAAAGGAATCATAGGTATACACCGTCAACGTTGGTTTCTCGGCAGAGGCGAATGCAGCAAAACTTAAGGTGGTTAAGGCAATGAGTGAGGTAAAGAGTTTATTTTTAGTCATTGTAATTCCTGCGTAAATCATAAAAAAACACAGGATTTGAGGAGGGACCGATACAATAATTTGTAGACGGTAGCTCAAATCCCTACGCCGGTATTAGCCGGATCAGGTTCTACGGGTTATTTCTCAGCCCAAATTGGCACCCCGTTGAGACGCAGACTATTGTAATTACTTCAGACATATCTGCAAACTGTATTGATATAGGTTTACCAGTTTGGGTATGTGTGAAACAATTAGGCATCTTTCAAATTTGGTTATTGAGGTAGTCTAGTGATCGATGATGATGGCTACCGCCCGAATGTAGGAATTGTAATTTGTAATCGGCAAGGTCAAGTCTTATGGGCTCGCCGTTATGGTCAGCATTCTTGGCAATTTCCTCAAGGTGGGATTAACCCGGGGGAATCGCCAGAACAAGCGATGTATCGTGAGTTATACGAGGAAGTCGGACTACAGCGTAAAGATGTAAGGTTACTTGCATCTACCCGTAATTGGTTACGCTACAAATTACCTAAGCGTTTGGTGCGTTGGGATACAAAACCTGTTTGTATTGGACAGAAACAACGTTGGTTTTTACTTCAACTCCAATGTAATGACGCCGATATAAACGTGCAGCGCAGTAAATCGCCAGAATTTGACGGCTGGCGGTGGGTCAGTTATTGGTATCCTGTTAGGCAAGTGGTCTCTTTTAAGCGCGAAGTTTATCGCCGCGTGATGAAGGAATTCGCTCCCGTAGTTATGCCTTTGCAGGAACAGAAATTACCACAACGACCTGTTTTTAATAATCGTAGGCGCGGAGTTAAGTAAGCCTATGTTGACGCGTTTACGTGACATTGTCGAAAAGGTTGCGATGGCGACCAGTCTGACTCAAGCTCTTGAAGTTTTGGTCAATGAGACGTGCAAAGCAATGCGCACCGATGTGTGCTCGATTTACTTAGCCGATCATCCTCGCCAATGTTATTACCTAATGGCAACCCGCGGGCTGAAAAAGCCTAGCGGGATTGCTATTCGTTTAGGATTCGACGAAGGAGTTGTTGGCGCAGTCGGTCGACAATCGGAAATGTTGAACCTCGCTGATATTCGCGAACACCCGCAATTTAAATACCTCCCTCAACTCAAAGAAGAACAGCTCAAAGCCTTTCTAGGTGTGCCTGTTGTTTATCGACGTCAATTACTGGGCGTGCTGGTGGTTCAGCAGCGAGAAAAACGGTTATTCAGCGAGACGGAAGAGTCCTTTATGGTCACGCTATCAATGCAGTTAGCGGTGATTTTATCCCAAGCGCAAACAAAAGGTATTTTCGGGCAATATCGACAAAATCGCCTCAAAGCTATCCCTGTTTCTCAAGGAATTTCGATGGCTTATGGTTGGCAAGATACCTCTCAACCTTCTTTAGACAATGTGTATCAAGCGACCACATTGAATATTGATGAAGAGCGTCAACGCTTAGTGATAGCGCTGGAAAGTGCGGCGGCAGAATTTCGTCGTATTAGTAAGCGGTTTATGGCGAGCTCATCGAAAGAAAGCTCAGCTATTTTCGACTTGTATAACCACTTGCTTAATGACCCCCAACTGAAAAAGCGGTTATTTACAGCGATTAATCAAGGGGCGGTGGCTGAATGGGCAGTGAAAACCGTCATCGAAGATTACGCTTTGCAGTTCTCACGTTTACGTGACCTCTATTTAAGAGAGCGTGGCTCTGACCTTCGCACCTTAGGGCAGCGCTTATTATTTCATCTCGATGATTCACTGACACCCACTAGCCAATGGCCAGACCGTTTTATTTTGGTGGCTGATGAGCTAAGTGCGAGCGTTCTTGCTGAATTACCGCTTGAGCAATTAGCGGGTGTGATTGTGCGCGATGGTGCAACGCACTCCCACTCTGCAATCTTGATCCGAGCGATGGGGATCCCCGCGATTATGGGGGCGGATATTGAGCCTTCCTTATTACATAATCGCCATCTGATTTTGGATGGCTATCGTGGCGAAGTGTTTATTGAGCCTGAAAATTTTATTGCTCAGGAATACCAGCAAATTATTGAAGAAGAAAATGTGCTTAGCCGATTAGCGGAAGGCACACTTTCTCAAGATGCAGTACTCAAAAACGGTGAGCATGTGGATATTTGCCTCAACGCCGGATTGAGCCCTCGCTATGAACAGCAAATTCATGATGGGGTGGATGGTGTTGGATTATATCGAACCGAACTGCCATTTATGCTGCACAATGGCTTTCCATCTGAGGATGAACAGAAGCAGTTATATCGGGATGTATTGCAACTTTTTGCAACGAAACCGGTGGTATTAAGAACCTTAGATATCGGTGCAGACAAACAACTGCCTTACATGCCGATCAGCGAGGAAAATCCTTGCTTGGGGTGGCGTGGGATCCGAATCATGCTGGATCAGCCTGAAATCTTTTTAATCCAATTGCGTTCTATGCTGAGAGCTAACCAAGATACGGGCAATTTACGTATTTTATTGCCGATGATCACTAGCATTAATGAAGTGGATGAGGCTATTGGGCTGATTAATCGCGCCAAAAATGAAGTGAGCCAACAACTCGGAAAATCGATTGATTTACCTCCAATTGGCGTGATGTTGGAAGTACCTTCACTCCTGTTTTTACTGCCAGAGTTAAAGCAGCGAGTTGATTTTATTTCGATAGGTACCAACGACTTTACACAATATTTACTCGCCGTCGACCGTAATAACACTCATGTGGCGGCGCTCTATGATAACCTGCACCCTGCGGTGGTGCGTTTTCTATCCATGGTACATATGGAATGTCAGCGTATAGGCCTGCCGATTAGTGTATGTGGTGAAATGGCTGGACAGCCATTAAGTGCTATGGTGCTGATTGCATTAGGTTATCGTAGTTTGAGTATGAGTGGGCGCAGTGTTCCTCGCATGAAATATTTAATTCGTCAGCTTGATCCTCAATTGATGGCTGAGTTAGTGCCTGATTTGCTCGGCGCAGAAACCAGCGAAAATGTTCGCCATAAGATTAGCGAGTTTATGGAAAGAAATGGACTTGGTGGTTTTGTGCGTGGCGGGATCTAGTTTGATCTTCTATGTTATTAATATGTAATTATATGCTGGCAATAACCTCGTGTTATTATGCGACATAATTTTTGACTCAATTATTTTAAAGTGGGGAACGATGAGTAACAGTTACTTAGCATTTCCGGAAATTGATCCTGTAATGTTCTCGATTGGCCCAGTCTCTTTGCACTGGTATGGTTTTATGTACCTTGTCGGATTCGTTTTTGCGCTATGGTTAGCGGGACGTCGCGCTTCTAAGCCAAACAGTGGCTGGACAAAAAATGAAGTCGAGAACTTGTTGTACATTGGTTTTGTCGGTGTATTTGTAGGTGGACGACTTGGCTATGTTTTCTTCTATAATTTGCCTGTTTTCTTAGATGACCCTCTGTATCTGTTCAAAGTGTGGGATGGCGGCATGTCCTTCCACGGTGGCTTGATTGGGGTTATCTGTGCCATGATGTGGTTTGCCTATCGCACGAAACGCCGTTTCTTACAAGTTTCTGATTTTGTTGCACCGTTGATTCCTTTTGGTCTTGGAATGGGGCGTATCGGTAACTTTATTAATGGCGAGCTATGGGGACGGGTTACCCTAGATACACCATGGGCATTTTTATTCCCTCATTCAAGAAGTGAAGATATCCAACTTGCGGCACAAGACCCCTCTCTGTTGCCTATTCTTGAGCAATACGGTGTATTGCCAAGACACCCATCCCAGCTGTATGAAATGGTTTTAGAAGGTATCGTTTTATTCTTGATATTGAATTTATTTGTACGTAAACCTCGCCCAATGGGGAGCGTATCGGGCCTGTTCCTTATCGGTTATGGTGCATTCCGTATCATCGTTGAATTCTTCAGACAACCAGATGCACAATTAGGTTTATTCGGTGGTATCAGTATGGGGCAAATCCTCTCGATTCCGATGATTATTATCGGTGTATTGATGATTGTCTGGGCTTACAAATACGGTAAAAATATCCCAGCCCATAAGCCCGCTAAAAACGTTGAGAGTAAGTAGCGTAGATAGCAAGTAGCGTCGATAGCAAGTCACGTAGACTGTTAATAATGTAGACAGCAAATCGCGCTAATAAGCAGTAAATTAAGTCATTTTCGGTTTGTGTTATTGATGGATATTCGATAACACAAACCGCCTGTATTTCGGAGTAAGAGAGCCACTATGAAGCCGTATCTTGAGTTATGCCAACGTATTATCGATGAAGGTCAATGGGTTGAAAATAAGCGTACTGGTGTTCGCTGTTTAACCGTGATTAATGCCGACCTCGAATATGATGTGGGCAACAATCAATTCCCTTTAATTACGACGCGTAAAAGCTTTTATAAAGCCGCTATTGCCGAGTTATTAGGGTACTTGCGTGGCTATGATAATGCAGCGCAGTTCCGTGAAATTGGTTGTAATACTTGGAATGCCAATGCTAATGAAAACCAAGCATGGTTAGATAACCCGCATCGTAAAGGTGAAGATGATATGGGGCGCGTTTATGGCGTCCAAGGTCGCTCATGGCAGCGCCCTGATGGCTCTCATCTTGACCAATTAAAGAAAGTGGTTAATAACCTGAAAAACGGCATTGATGACCGCGCCGAAATCGTGACTTTCTATAACCCTGGTGAGTTCGAAATGGGCTGCTTACGTCCTTGCATGCACACTCACACGTTTTCACTACTTGGCGATACGCTGCATTTGACGTCATACCAACGTAGCTGTGATGTTCCTCTTGGGCTTAATTTTAATCAGGTTCAATGTTTTGTACTGCTGGCACTAATGGCGCGTATTACGGGTCACAAAGCCGGTAAGGCTTATCATAAAATTGTGAACGCACATATTTATGAAAACCAATTGCCTTTAATGCGTGATGTTCAATTAAAACGTGAACCATATCCATCTCCAAGCTTGACGATTAACCCTGAAATTAAAACCTTGGAAGATCTTGAAACGTGGGTAACAACTGATGATTTCATCTTAGAAGGTTATCAGTGCCACGAAGCAATAAAATATCCATTTACGGTTTAATGCGGGTAGATTGATATAAAGGCATAGACACGCATAGACCCTGTAAATAATACGGTTTATGCCTTTGTTTTTTATTATCTTTACGGCTCATTCGATTTTTTAAGCTGCTCCATACCTTTACACCTCGATTAACGCTTACTCTCTTTCATCCTTATTACTTCCGCTATTTCCAATTTTTGCCTTATCCCCGAAAACTATTCTGACCTGTCTCCCTTATTTTTCGGGAACACTTTTTTATCTTGGTACTTAACTTTGCGAAGCCGTTTCCAAAAGCATTTAAGAAAAATGCAAAAGTGACATTTTTTTTTGGGAAGCGTTTTGAAGAAGAGAAAATGTAGGCTGTAGCCATGTGAAATTTTCTTCCAAACTTATTTATAAAGAGCGAGTGACAGGGATAAAGAAATGGCAGAGCAGGCGAGTTTGATACAGGGAAAAGTAAAGTGGCTAAAAAGCAATGTTGATGAGCTGGGATTCACTTTAATTGAAATTCTGGTTGTACTGTTTCTTTGCTCAATAGTGGCTCTACCTGCGTTTTATCAATGGCAACAGCAAGTGAAGCGGCTACAGCTTATTGATGCTGCGAGGCAAACTGCCGAATTTATCTACAGTAACCTAATGGAAGGCATCTATTTAAATCAGCACCGTATTGTGACGGTAAATCTCACATCAAAAGAGTGGCGTTTAGTTGTTATCGATGCAGAGACTGCGCAAGAAATCAGCCAATTTAAAAGCGATAAATTTGAAAGCATTGAGCTTAAATATGCGTCTAGAGAATTAATTCATTTTTACGGTAGGCAAGGAACAAGTAGCCCTTTTCGAATTGAACTCAGTAATGAAAGTGACCAAATATCCGTGATTATTTCATCTTCAGGTCGGGTACGCAGTTGCAGCCAGCAAACGTTGGCAGGTGTTCCTAAATGTTGAATGACATTAAAAAGCATAAAACAGAAAAGGGTTTTTCTTTGCTAGAAACACTGATTGCGATGCTAATTGGCTGTTTGGTCTGCATTGCAGCGATGAATACGATCCCTATGTTATTTAAGCAACTATTTCAGGCTTTTTTTCAATATCAACTGGATAGGGAGGTCCGGCAGGTGTTGATTAATATGGAAAAAGATTTTCGTCGAATAGGTCATTGCAGCCAGTCACCTTCCAAGCCTCATTGTGAAGGAAAGGCAATAACCATAAGCACTAAGTTCTTAAGTCGTCAGGCCAATTCTTGCATTATTTTTGCCTATGATCAGGATTTATCTGGGCAATGGGTTATAGGACAAGGCCGTTCATTACATTCTGATTTTTTTGGATTTAGACTCAACAACAATAAGCTCGAGTCTAACCGTAATGTGACAAACTGCGATGGTACCCGCTGGCAGTCGTTGTTTGATCCTAATATGGTAAAAGTGAATCAGCTGACTTTTGAGTGGCAGCCAAGCACGAAAATTTTAGGAATATCTATGACGGTGGAAAGCATGTTATTGCCTAATAAAACGTTTGATTATCATTCCTCTGTACTGCTAAGGAATGTGCCATGAGGGAAAAAAATGCGCAGCAAGGCAACATTGCCTTAATCATGGTAATGGTTTTAATGAGTGTTGGGCTCATACTCTTAAAGGCATTACATTACTACCAAGCTCGAGCTAGCCATGAATTAATCCGCGAAGAAAAATATTACCAATCATTTAATTTAGCAGAATCAGCATTGTCATGGGGGCTTGCTCAACATTGGAAATTGAAAGCTGAAAAGGTGAGTCCTTGGGTGTGTCAGAGAGAAACAAATCATGGGTGGGTTAGCTGTCTTAAGCATTATAAAAATAATCAATTCATTTTATCGGGTAAGGGGGAATTTTCGAAAAATCAATCGCTAACGATATATCGATGGGTTGTACCAATATGGAATGAAGGGCGTCTACAAGCCCGTGAAAATGGCTGGATAGATTACTGCCCAGTGGCAATTAAAGGATTTTGCCAATGAAGAATTCACAGCAAGGATTTGCACTGGTAGAGTCGATGATTGCGGTGGTTATTTTTGCTATCTTGCTGATAGCTCTGCTAAACTACAGCCAATATATCGCTTTGAATTTTAATCAAATATATCAAGGTTCACAGGCAATTCGATCTCTACATGGAACATTAGAAGGCAAACGCTCTTTTAATGATAAAATTCCATTGGAAATAGGGTATCAGCCCCAGAGAGAACAGATAAAAATCGTGCATTCTGTAAGCCTTGGGGGCTGTAGTGAATCTAAGGTGTCCTTGTTCGTGGGCGGGAAACTGTATTCGATAAGTCGCTGGCAGTGCGCAAAAGGAGAGAGTCATGTTTCAGGTTTATCATTCTAACCAATTAGATCTGCTCAAAGAGCTAATTGCACACTTAATGGAGAATGACCCTCTCACTCATCCTTTTGAGCAAGAAATTGTATTAGTACAAAGCCCAGGTATGTCCCAATGGCTACAGATAGAGCTTGCTAAGCGTTTCGGAATAGCCGCCAATATTAACTACCCATTACCCGCTACGTTTATCTGGGATATGTTCCGTCGAGTGCTTCCCGATATCCCCAAAGAGAGCGCCTATACTAAACAAGCGATGACGTGGAAGTTAATGACGATTTTGCCAAATGTTATTAATGAAACTGAATTTGAGCCTCTACGTCACTATCTACAAGACGATTCAGACAAGCGTAAATTACATCAACTATCAGGGCGTATTGCCGATTTATTTGACCAATATTTGGTCTATAGACCTGAATGGATTGCGCTGTGGCAACGTAATGAATTGATTGACGGGCTCAGTGAAAATCAATTGTGGCAAAAAAGATTATGGTTATGTTTGGTGGAATATACAGAGCAGCTTGGTCAATCGCCTTGGCATCGAGCAAACTTGTATCAGAGTTTTATTGATAAGCTAAAAGCATCACCAGAGTTAGCTAAAAATTTACCGTCACGCTTATTTATTTGCGGTATTTCATCCTTACCACCAGTGTATTTGCAAGCACTCAACGCGATTGCTGAACACTCAGATATCCACTTAATGTTTACCAACCCGTGCCGTTATTACTGGGGAGATATTCAAAGCAGTGCCTTTTTAGCGCGATTACAACAACGGAAATTGCGCCACTATTTGGATAAGCACGAAATTTCCCGCTTTAAAATTGATGAGCATGCAGCCAATTTATTCAACGCGGAAGGTGAGCAGAATTTAGCAAACCCACTGTTAGCATCGTGGGGCAAGCTTGGGCGCGATAATTTATTTTTTATTTCCCAAATAGAGGCCGCCAATGAAGTGTCGGCCTTTGTTGATAATGGGCGAAATAACCTTCTCGAAAATTTGCAGCAAGATATTCTCGACCTTGAAAATCACGCTCAGCTAGGCGTGACTTTAGATGAGTATGAAAGTAGCTCGCAGAAGCGCTCACTTCCTCAGTGTGATCAATCCGTGACATTTCATTCATGCCATAGTGCTCAGCGTGAAGTTGAAGTTTTACAGGATCGTTTATTGGCCCTATTTGAAGAAGATCCTACATTAACGCCCCGCGATGTGATTGTCATGGTTGCTGACATCGACAGTTATGCGCCATATATTCAGGCGGTGTTCGGTAACACCAGCTCATCACACTATATTCCATTCTCCATTTCGGACAGAAAAGCGCTCCAAGCACACCCAATCTTACAAGCATTTATTATGTTATTGGATTTACCTCAAAGCCGATTTTCAACGGAGCAAGTACTGACGCTATTAGAGGTTTCAGCGTTTGCTGCTCGTTTCGATATTGATGAGAGTGAACTGAGTTTGTTAAGGAGATGGGTCAATGAATCCGGAATTCGCTGGGGGCTGGATGATGATAATGTCAAAGCACTATCGCTACCGGTTATTGGGCAAAATACATGGCAATTTGGTTTAAGCCGAATGTTGCTTGGCTATGCGATGGATAGCCGTAATGGTCCATGGAATGGTGTGCTGCCATACGATGAATGTAGTGGTCTCGCAGCTCAGCTGGCTGGGAAATTAGCATTACTCGTTGATACACTTAGAGAATGGCGAACACACTTAGAGCAAGAACGCATGCTCGATGAGTGGAAAGAAATCTGCCAGCAGTTAATCGATAGCTGCTTTAAAGTCGATAGTGAAACTGAAGTTGTCTTAGCATTACTCACGACACAGTGGCATAAAATTATTGAAAATGCGTTGACCGCCAACTACCAAGAAGCCATTCCATTACGTTTAATTCGCGACGAGTTATCGGTTTGTTTTGATGATGAAAAAATTAGCCAGCGTTTCCTCGCCGGTGCAGTCAATTTTTGTACGTTAATGCCAATGCGTTCTGTACCATTTAAAGTGGTTTGTTTACTGGGTATGAACGATGGTGCATACCCACGTAATGTGCCACCACTCGGTTTCGATTTAATGGCAGAAAAAGTCCAGCGAGGCGATAGAAAGCGTCGTGATGATGACAGATACCTATTCTTAGAAGCATTAAATTCAGCGACAAAACGGCTTTATATTAGCTATATCGGACGTTCTATTCGAGATAATCAAGAGTGCAATCCATCGGTATTAGTCACTGAATTATTGGAGTATATCTGTCAGAGTTTCTGCTTAGATGGCGACCAATCGTTGAATATCGATGAAAGTGCACAGCGGCTAAAACAGCATTTGATTATTGAACATAATCGAGTGCCATTTGCGAAAGAGAATTTTGCCTCTGGCTCTCTTTATCAAAGCTTCGCGCAAGAATGGTTGCCCGCTGCAAAAAGTGCAGAGCAAGCGGCTAAGTCGTTTACGTCAATATTAAAACAACGTGAACCTATTACAGAGTTATCGTTAGAACAAATTTTACGTTTTTACCGTCACCCTATCCGTGGGTTTTTCCAGCAGCGTTTGAAGGTTCATTTCTCGATTGAAGAGACTGAACTTCCAGAAGAAGAGCCTTTCGTATTAGGTGGATTGCAACGCTATAAAATTAATGACCAAGTGTTAGATTTGTTAGTCAAAGATGAAGATCCAAATCCTCTTTATCATGCACTAAGAGCCTCGGGACAATTACCTGCAAAACAATTTGGTCAGCTATTTTGGGAGAAACAATTAAATGATATTGCTCCATTAGCTGAAAAAGTGAAAGAGTACGGCGATAGACGTGTCGATTATCCGATTGAGTGTGAAATACATGAGATCAAAATTACAGGCTTATTGCGAAATGTTCACGAGTCAGGAATATTGCGTTATCGACCTGCTTATCTTACTGCTAATGATGGCGTGCAATTATGGATAGAACATTTGTTTTTTAATGCTTTTATTCGTGAAGGTGAAAGCATCGCATTAGGGCGAGAAAACAGTGTTTGGCATTTTTCTGCCATATCCTCAGAGCGTGCAAAAGTACACTTGAATACGCTTATTGAAGGGTATTGTGAAGGAATGAATACGCCACTAATACTGTTAAATCAGAGTGGTTGGAATTGGATTTCGGCGTGTTTTGATAAAAAAACAAAGGAATATGACTTTACGTCAGAAGATGTGCAGCAAAAGGCGTTATCCGCGCTACTGCAAAGCCTACAAGGAAGCCAAATGAAAGTGGGTGAAATGGAAGATGATTATGTATTGAGAGCTTGCAGAAGCATAAATAGTTCGTTGATTGAATCGCTGCTGAGTAATACTCGGCGCTTCTTACTGCCGATGGCAGAGTACTTAAAATAAGGGAGAGCATCTAAGAATGTTACGATTATCGAAACATATCGCTCATTTATTCTTGTTATCACTACTATTTATAGGTAGTGCTATTGCTGCGCAGCCGCTTTGGCAAGTTATGCCAGAGACTATTAATAAAAGCGTCAGTGATCCGCGAGAATATAAAGCAATCAAACTCAACAACGATATGACGGTTTTACTGGTTTCAGATCCTAAAGCGACTAAATCGTTAGCGGCAGTTTCATTACCCGTCGGGAGTATTGAAAACCCGAACAGTCAGTTAGGGCTCGCTCACTACTTAGAACACATGGTGTTAATGGGCTCTAAAAAATACCCTGAGCCAAGTAGCTTCTCTGAGTTTTTACAAAAACACGGCGGAAGCCATAATGCTAGCACTGCACCACATCGTACCGCCTACTATTTTGAAGTTGAAAATGGAGCTCTTGAGGCTGCTACGGATAGACTAGCGGATGCACTCGCTGAGCCGTTACTTGACCCCGTGAATGCAGATAAAGAACGTAATGCTGTCAATGCTGAACTCACCATGGCTCGTGCGCGTGATGGTATGCGTATTTGGCAAATTCGTTCCGAAACGCTAAATCCTGCCCATCCAAACTCTCGCTTTGCAGGTGGAAATCTGGAAACGTTGAAGGACAAGCCCAATAGCAAGCTCCAAGATGAGTTAGTGAGTTTCTACAAACGTTATTACTCAGCAAACTTGATGAATGGCGTGTTGTATGGCGACCAATCTATTGAACAATTAGCGAAAATTGCCAATGAAACCTTTGGCCGTATTCCTAATTTTAATGCTTCAGTACCAGAGGTTACGATCCCCGCAGTGACGGATAAAGAAAAGGGGATTGTGATCCACTATGTTCCCTCTCAGCCACAAAAAGCATTGCAAATCGAATTTAGTATCAAAAACAATATGGCCGATTTTCGTAGCAAGAGTGATGAATACATCGGCTACTTAATTGGAAATCGTAGTCCGGGAACGTTATCTGATTGGCTTATTTCCCAAGGATTAGCAGAAGGTATCAGCGCATCTGCCTCGCCAAATGCAGATCGTAATTATGGTTCATTCTCTATCTATGTCACATTAACGGATAAAGGGTTAGCGGAACGAGATCAAGTTATCGCGGCTATTTTTGCTTATATTGATTTGATTAAAAACCAAGGGGTTAACCAAGATTATTTTGATGAAATAGCGAAAGTGCTTAATTTATCATTTCGTTATGGCTCTATTGTCAGAGACATGAACTATATCGAATGGCTTTCTGACCAAATGATCACTATGCCTGTTAATCACGTTCTAGATTCTGATTATGTTGCAGACAAATATAATCCTACGGCGATAAAACAGAGACTTTCTGAACTGACTGCGCAAAATGCACGTATTTGGTTTATTAGCCCGAACGAACCGAGTAATAAAAAAGCTTACTTTGTCGATGCGCCTTATCAAGTTGATAAAATCAGTGAAAAGCAGTTCACGGAATGGGCTGGTTTAGAGTCAAAAATGACTTTTAAATTACCAAAATTAAACCCTTATATTCCCGATAACTTATCCCTGATTAAAACGGATAAAGCGTATAAACATCCTGAAATAATTTATCAGGAAGGGAATATACGTGTGCTGTATATGCCAAGTCAGTATTTTGCTGATGAGCCGAAGGCAAGTATTACGTTAGACCTGCGTTATAACGATCAAGATGAAACAGCAAAATCTCAAGTGGTAGGTTCTTTACTGCAATATATTTCATCGTTAAAAATGGATGAATTACAGTATCAAGCCTCCGTTGCTGGGATGTCGGTCTCTGTCTCTCAAGGGGTTGGATTACAGTTAAATGCGAGCGGCTATACTCAGCATTTATCGGAGCTATTTTTATCCATGACCAAGGTGTATTTAAGTTTTGAGCCAACAGAAAGAGAGTTGATTCAGGCAAAATCTTGGTACAAAGAACAAATCGAAGTGGCAAACAATGCGAAAGCATACGAGCTAGCCATGCAGCCATTGCAGCGCCTTAACAGTGTTCCGTATTTTGAACAGGAGCAACGGTTAGCTGCTTTAGACACGATCACTTTGAAAGATATTACGGACTACCGTAATTCCGTCGTTGAAGGTGCCGCCTTACAAGCATTAGTTGTGGGTAACATTACTCAGCAGCAAAGTGTTCAAACTATCCAAGATGTCAGTAAGCTGTTAAAGAGCAAAGGTAAAAATTGGTGGAGTGGTGACATCGTTGTGGTGAATAAAACCTATCTAGCCGATTTCCATAAGCAAGGTAATAGCAGCGATAACGCATTGGCCGAGTTATTTATTCCTGATGGTTATGACCGTATCGATGGTGCGGTTCTGTCTGGTATTTTATCTAAAATTGTTCAGCCATGGTTTTACGACCAATTACGGACCAATGAGCAACTAGGTTATGCCGTATTTGCTTTCAAGGTGGGGCTTGGTGATCAGTGGGGTATTGGCTTCTTGCTGCAAAGTAATGCCAAAACACCAGATTATCTCAATACTCGCTATCAAGATTTCTATAAAGTCACTTTGGATAAGCTGAAAAAATTACCTTCTGCTGAATTTGAACAATATAAACAATCGATTATTACGGAAATGAAACAGCCGCCACAAACATTCTATGAAGAGGTTGGGCGCTATGGTTCCGATTTTTCTCGTAATATTTTCAGTTTTGACTCCCGAGATAAAGTGTTATCGAGATTAGAGACTGCCACTCAAGCTGAAGTGATTGCATATTATGAAAATGCGGTTTTAAAACACCAAGGTTTAGCGATGGCATCTCAAGTTATTGGTCAGGGTGTTGATGAGACATCAGGGTATGCAAAACTGAAAAACTGGGTATTGTACCCACAAGCTTCAGATCTTCAGAAAATGTTACCTATCAAGGAAAATGTTGAGTGAATAAGGTGCAGATGAGTTCCCAATTGTTAGATGCCTATAAACTCCCGTTACGTGGACAGCGGTTAATTGAGGCATCGGCTGGTACAGGTAAAACCTATACGATAGGGATCCTCTATCTGCGTCTATTATTAGGTTTAGGGAATGAAAATGCATTCCCTCGACCTTTAAGTGTTGAAGAGATTCTGGTTGTGACCTTTACTGAGGCGGCGACCAATGAATTACGCGGGCGTATTCGTGAGCGCATCCATAAGATGCGTTTGGCGTGTTTACGTAATGGCTTGGGATTCGAATCGGAACCAGAATATCTCACACTATTAACGGAGTTACCGAGTGAAGAGCAACGCGCTTTTGCGGCGAATTGGCTATTAGCCGCTGAGCGCCAAATGGATGAAGCCGCTATTTACACCATTCATGGTTTTTGCCAACGAATGTTAGCGCACAATGCGTTTGAATCAGGCATTTTGTTTGAACAAACGATGATCCAAGATGAGTTTCCTATCCAGAAACAAGCATGTGCGGATTTTTGGCGTCGTCATTTTTATCCTCTGGATTATTCGATGACCAAAGTGGTTCATGCTGAGTGGAATGGACCTGAAGCACTCTTGAACGAGATTAAGCCGTTCTTGCAAGGGGATATTCCCGTTATTATCAATCAGCCGGAATTACCTGAAACTCTTGAAGAACGTCATCAACGTTTGATTGGTTTAATTCAGAATTTAAAAGATTTATGGACAAAAAATGTCGCTGATTTTGAAAAGCTAATTTCTGATTCAGATGTAGATAAACGCAGCTACAGCACACGTTATTTACCTACATGGTTAGAAAAAATAACCGAATGGGCAGAGAAAAGCACCGATGATTATCAACTGCCAAAAGATATCTTAGAGCGTTTTGCGCAATCTCGATTAGATGAAAAATCCAAAAGCGGTTCAGGGCCTTCTCATGTAGTCTTTAGGTTAGTTGATGAGTTGCTTGCCCAAGCGCTGACGATTAAAGATTTGATTATTCCTCAAGCGATTAGTGAAGTACGCCAGACTATTGCTCATGAGAAGCAAACACGCGGTGAGTTAGGTTTTGATGATCTACTGACTCGTCTAGATAGAGCGCTGCATCAAGATGGTGGAGCATTACTTGCCGAAGCAATTGCTAGGCGTTTCCCTGTTGCGATGATTGATGAGTTTCAAGATACTGACCCGCAGCAATATCGTATTTTTCAGCGTATTTATCGGGAAACTGATAACACTGCATTGCTGTTTATTGGAGACCCGAAACAAGCCATTTATGCATTCCGTGGTGCGGATATCTTCACGTATATTGCGGCGAAAAAGCAAGTTAGTGCTCACTATACGTTGGAAACAAACTATCGCTCATCTCAGCGTATGGTTGAAGCTGTAAATCAGGTTTTCCATCACGCTGAAAACCCATTTATTTTTGAACAAATTCCATTTCAAAGCGTTAATTTTGCGGCTCATAATAGCCACAAAAAACTTATCCATGATGGGAAAGAAGTGAAAGCGCTTACTTTCTGGCAGCAGCATGCTGAAGCGGTCTCTGTTTCGGAATATGAACAAGCCCTGGCACAGCAATGTGCGGCGCAAATAGGACAATATCTTGCTGGTGGTCTGCAAGGTTCAACCTACTTTGAAAACAAACAGCAGCAAATTCCTGTAGAAGCCTCGGATATTACCGTATTAGTTCGCAGCCGTCGTGAGGCGATATTGATCCGTGATGCACTAAATCAACTTAATATCCCATCGGTGTTCCAATCAAATCGAGAAAGTGTATTTGCGACCCAAGAAGCTAAAGAAATTCTCTGGCTATTATTGGCCGTATTAACACCAGAAAAAGAACGGGTATTGCGCAGTGCCTTAGCGACGGGATTATTGGGTTTAACGGCAGAAGATATTGATAGCCTAAATTACGATGAAAAAGCCTGGGAAAATGTCGTTGATGAGTTTGCTCACTATGCTGTAATTTGGCGTAAACGCGGTGTTCTTCCCATGTTACGTGGGATTATGTCTCAAAGACATATTGCTGAAACCTTGCTATCGGGTTCTGAAGGTGAACGCCGTTTGATGGATCTCATGCATATTGGGGAATTACTGCAAGAGATGTCTCTCCAGCTTGAAGGTGAGCACACACTAACCCGTTGGTTAGCGCAGCAGATTGCCCATCCTGACCATCAATCAGATGCACAACAAATGCGTCTTGAAAGTGATAGGCATTTAGTACAAATCAGCACCATTCATAAATCCAAGGGGTTGGAATATAAAATTGTTTGGTTACCGTTTGCCAGTAACTTCCTACCTCAATCAAAAGGTCTGTTTCACGACCGTGATGATTACATAGCGAAACTCGATCTTGATGATACCGAAGAGTATGTCGAATTAGCGGACGAAGAGCGCTTAGCCGAGGATTTACGTTTATTGTATGTGGCACTCACTCGCGCTATTTATCACTGTAGTGTCGGAGTCGCGCCGCTTATCAAAGGTAACCGTAAAAAAGCAGGTAATACAGATTTGCACCTATCCGCGCTGGGATATTTGCTGCAAAAAGGGCAAGAAGGTGACAGTGTTTTGCTCAGCAGCATGCTCGATGCACTCAGTAATGATGTGATTGATGTGCAACTGATAAACTCCCCTGAAATGGTAAGGCTGAATTTAACCAAAGAGACCAGCGATGAGTTATCAGCGAGGGTGATTTCTCGACACTTTGATGATAGCTGGCGTGTAACAAGCTATTCGGGTTTGAGTTATAGCGCATCCCATGGAGAAGAAGATCAAACCTTATCGGCCGAGCAATTTGCTAACTCATTAGCCCCTAAGATGGATATTGAAGTTAGTCATGATGTCGAGGTACAAGAAATACAAGAAAATCAACTGACCCCCCACCAGTTTCCTAAAGGCGCTGCACCCGGTACATTTTTACATAGCTTAATGGAAGAAATTGATTTTTCAGGTGACATTTCTTCCGAATGGCTAGAAGAAAAACTGCAAGTAGCAGGCTTTGATACTCAATGGGTTCCTATGTTACAAGGCTGGTTGAATGCCATTTTGAATGTACCGTTAGCCGATGATGGGCTCTGTTTGTCGGCTATTCCAGCTCAAGATAGATTGGATGAAATGCAGTTCTATTTACCGATTGATAGCTTGCTCAATGCAAAAGATGTTGATCGCGTTACTCACAAGTATGATCCTCTGTCAAAACATTGTCCTCCGCTTAATTTTGAGCAGGTACAAGGTATTTTAAAAGGCTTTATAGACTTAACCTTCTGTTGGAAAGGGCGGTTTTACTTATTGGATTATAAGTCTAACTATTTAGGCGAAGACGCCTCTTATTACACTCAAGAGGCGATGGCTGAAGCAATGATTGACCATCGATATGATCTGCAATATCAGCTCTATTCGCTGGCATTACACCGTTTTTTACAACAGAGGATGCCAAATTACGATTATGAAACTCATTTTGGTGGCGTTTATTATCTTTTTTTACGTGGTACGGAACGCATAGATTCTCAAAATGGTGTCTTTTTCTATCGACCAACAATTGAATTTATCAGTGAGTTTGATGCGCTATTTCATGATGCTCAATCTAAGGAGCCACAATGATGAAAGCGTTGTTTAATCAAGCTATTGAAGCTCGTATATTCACACCTCTTGATGTGCAATTCGCTTATAACGTTGCAAATGAAGATAACCCGATTTTATTGTTAGTGGCTGCGCTGCTTAGCGCAGAAACCATGTCTGGGCATGTCTGTTTAGCACTGGATGATATTCGTCCTGACGTGTTATTTATGGGAAGACACCCTGAATTTACAGCGCAATTGTGGCACATGATTGGGGAGCCAAATCAAGCCTCTATCAGAGTGGCGTTATTATCGAGCGAATCTGTGTGTGAAGTCGGAGGTGAGTCTGTTGGCCCATTGCTGCTATCAGGTGATTTTCTTTATTTCCAGCGTATGTGGCAATACGAGCAGTGCGTAGCTCACTTCTTTTCAGAGACTGAATTATCTGATGTTGATAATACTGAAATTCAGCTGATTTTAACGACGTTATTCCCTGAGTCAACGCAGATAGATTGGCAGAAAATTGCCGCCGCTGTTGCGTTAACGAGTCGAGTTTCAGTCATTTCAGGGGGGCCAGGAACAGGTAAAACAACAACCGTAGCGAAAATTTTAGCGGCGCTGATTAAGTTAGGCCATCAGCAGCAACATCGCTTACGTATTGAATTAGCCGCTCCAACAGGTAAAGCAGCCGCCCGTTTAACCGAGTCATTAGGGTATGCGATGAAACAACTACCGTTAAATGACGATGAGCGTGAATTACTCCCCTCTCAAGCCAAAACATTACATCGACTATTGGGTGCTCAACCTGAAAGCCAGCAGTTTCGTTATCATCGAGATAACCCGCTTGCACTTGATATCTTAATTGTTGATGAAGCTTCAATGGTGGATTTGCCGATGATGGGCAAGCTTATTGAAGCACTGCCTGACTCTGCCAAACTGATATTTTTAGGCGATAAAGATCAGCTCGCTTCTGTTGAAGCGGGGGCTGTTTTAGGGGATATCTGCCGTTTCGCGAATAAAGGCTATAGTCCTGAACGAGCAGCTCAGCTGGAGCGATTGGCTGGATGCTCATTAAGTGAATTCACCTCAAATAAAGGGCCTGCTATCCGTGATAGCTTATGTCTATTAAGACACAGTTATCGTTTCTCTGCCGATTCAGGAATTGGTCAGCTAGCTTTCGCCGTCAATACCGGAAATGTGAAGCGGGTGGATGATATTCTTGCTCAGAATTTCACGGATATTCATAACTATATCCCTAGTGCCATGCCAGATAATGAAAGCGATGCCGAAGCCAAAATGAGTGAAAGTTACGCCAATATGTTACTAGATGCGGTCGGGTTTTATCAGCACTATTTATTAGCCGTTAAAGCGAAGGAAAAACCTGCTGATGTCTTACATAAATTTAATCAATACCGTCTACTTGCCGCATTAAGGGAAGGAGCTTACGGGGTTTCAGGTCTAAATGACAAACTTGAAAAATTACTTCATCGCCAAGGGTTAATTACAAAACCATATAACTTGAAGCATAAGCACTATGTTGGAAGACCGATTATGATCAGCCGCAATGATAGTGCACTAGGTCTCTTTAATGGTGATATTGGTATTATCCTGTTAGATGAAGAGCGCCAGATGAGAGCCTACTTCCAATTTCCTGATGGCACTATTCGTGGGATCCAACCAAATCGACTGCCAGCACATGAAACGGCTTACGTGATGACAGTACATAAATCTCAAGGTTCAGAGTTTGCTCATACCGCCTTGGTTTTACCTTATGTATATTCGCCGGTGATTACCCGAGAGCTCGTCTATACCGCGATGACACGAGCTAAGAACGAACTTTCATTGTATGGCAGTAAAAAAGTGTTACGTCGTGCGATAGAAACCCCCACTAAACGCCGTAGTGGCTTAGCGCTACAGTTTGAGCAGTTAAATTAATTCCCAGACATTTAAGGTACCAATATGGAAAATCAGCAACAAATGACCGCCGTGACAGTAACATTGAATGCCAAAATTGATCCTGCTCGCCGTGCAGATTTGGAAGATGCATTTGATCAAGCCATGGAGAAATTAGGCAAAGAGGGGCAAATCCAAGTCAGTGGTGGTGGCACCCAATTAGGTGAAAATGGCGAAGTTGCTGAGTGTGATATTGAATTGGCACTAAGTGATGCAAGTGATGAAAACATCAGCCTGATTATTCAAATGTTTTCGGCGATGTTAGCCCCTAAAGGCTCTCGCTTAACTATTCATGGTGAAGACGTTCAAATCGACTTTGGTGCGGATGAAGGGCTGGCGATTTATTTCAATGGCACAGATTTAGCTGATGAAGTCTATGAAAATAATGATATTAACGATCTTTTTGATCAGCTTGATGAAGCGGTCGAAGATATCGGTGGGATCCATGGTGTTTGGGATGGTCCAACAGAAACCGCATTCTATTTTTACGGTACCTCTTTTGCTGAAATGGAAGCGATTTTACGTCCACTGTTAGAGCAAAATCCACTGTGCGAAAAATGCCGAGTCGTGCAAATCGCTTAACTTAATATTAGGTCACATTAAAGAAAAACCCAGAGTATTACTTGAATATCTGGGTTTATGGACGCGAGTTAGAGAGTATGGCGAACTACTTTGTTTGCCAACTTTCTGTGAGATTTCAAGCGGCTTGGCTTTTAATATCCAGCATTAAAATTTTTGATTTACGCTGATAGTTATAAAGTGCCTGCTTTTTGACTGGAAGCATCTCAATTTCTGCAGGAATAAAACCACGTTCTTGGAACCAATGAATGCTCCTTGTGGTTAAGACAAACAGTTTATCCAGCTCTAGTTGCTTAGCTTGCGTCATAACGCGTTGTAGCAGCTCTTCGCCCCGAGAAGAGCTACGATAATCAGGGTGTACTGCCACGCAAGCCATCTCCCCAAGTTTTTCTTCGGGATATGGGTAAAGTGCAGCGCAGGCGATCACCAAATTATCGCGCTCAATAATCGTGAACTTATCGATTTCCATTTCGAGTTGTTCCCGTGAGCGTCTAACCAGAATACCTTGCTGCTCAAGAGGTCTGATTAGCTCTAAAATCCCACCAATGTCATTGATATTCGCACGGCGAGTCTTTTCTGAGCTTTCCATGACTATCTGCGTACCGATACCATCACGGGAGAAGAGTTCTTGGATCAACGAACCATTTTCTTGATAGCTAAGTAGGTGGCTACGGCGTACACCTCGGCGGCAGGCAGAAGCTGCGCCACGCAAGAAGCGAACTGTTCCAGAGTAATAATCTCCTTCAGATTCTAATTCTTGTATCCGTGTTTCTGCCTCATTTGGGAATAGCTCAGACAGAATATTACCGTCCTTATCAGCCACCCCTTGAGATGAGCAGAAACCAATCAGTTTTTCGGCTTTGATTTTAACGGCAAGCTGAGTTGCAATCTCTTCCGAGGTGAGGTTAAAGCTTTCACCGGTTACAGAAACTGCCACAGGGCCAATTAACACGATAGATCCATTATCGAGTTGAGCATTGATAGCATCTTCGTTGATGCGACGGATACGACCGCTATGGCAATAATCAATTCCATCATCGACACCTAAAGGCTGTGCAATCACAAAATTACCACTCACAACGTTAATGTGTGCTCCTTGTAATGGCGTATTGCCTAAACTCATTGATAAACGAGCCGTAATATCAAGCTGCAATGCTCCAGAAGCTTGCTTAACATATTCAAGGGTATTCGCATCAGTGACACGGGTATGTTTATGATAAATGGCGTCATAATTATGCTCAGCAAGGATGTCTTCGATTTGAGGTCGAGCGCCATAAACAACGACAATACGAATGCCAAGGCTATGAAGTAGCCCTATATCATTGACAATGCTAGGAAAATTTTCATGCGCAATTGCTTCACCGCCAAGCATGATGATAAATGTCTTGCCACGGTGGGCATTTATATAAGGTACCGAATGGCGAAATTCATCAACCAACTCGGTGCTGCGCTCTTTCATAATCACCCTCTTAACTGAATTTTTATTCGCAATAACTGTATTTTTATTCTTTTTGGCGGGAAATATCAAGTAAAAGTTAGGACAATAAAAGTAACAAATTTATTTTTAAGGTTTACATATCTCTAAATATAAATGGATATAATCACAACAATGCAATCTGCATATCAGATTATTGCCAATAAATGTTATTCGGCAATTGAGCATCATTAACTATTTAAATTACGCAAGTATGGCGTTTATATTGCATTGAATAGATGCGTGCTGGGATATAAATAGAATAGATTGGTAATGACAAAGGATGAAGAACTAGATAGAGTGCGAATTAGTCGCTAATATATTATCTCTTGTCTTAGATATTATTAAACTTTTCAGGATATAGATTCGGAATTATTGATGAGTCATCAAGATCACAGCCCATCAAAACGTCGCCTATTGCAAGGTGCGGCGGCAGTTATGCTATTAAGTGTCAGCCCATTCGGTTTTGCTGCCAGTAGTAGCGTTGTTGCTGTTCGTATTTGGCCAGCCTCGAGTTATACCCGTATTACTCTAGAATCCAGCATTCCTTTAAAGTATCGCCAGTTTGTTTTAAACAATCCTGAGCGTATTGTTGTTGATTTAGAGGGCGTTCAATTAAATAACGTTCTTAAGAATATGGGAAGCCAAATTCAGTCTCGAGACCCTTACTTAAAATTAGTGAGAGTCGGGCAGTTTGATCCTAAAACGGTACGTTTGGTTTTTGAAGTTAAAAACAAAGTATCTCCTCGATTCTTTACCCTACCGCCAGTCGCTGAATTTAAACACCGTTTAGTTATGGATTTCTATCCGGGTAAAGGTGTTGAAACCAACGACGACCCATTATTGGCGCTCCTTGAAGATTACAACAAAGGTGATTTAGAAGAGAGCATGCCGGTACAGGCGAAAAAACCAGGGAAAGCGGGTACCGATAGGCCGATTGTTATTATGATTGACCCAGGGCACGGTGGGGAAGACCCCGGTGCGATTGGTAAGTATAAGACCCGTGAAAAAGATGTGGTTTTACAAATCGCCCGTCGCTTGAAAACGCTGATTGATAAAGATCCGAAAATGCGGGCATATATGACGCGTAATGAGGATGTCTTTATTCCATTAAAAGTCCGCGTGGCGAAAGCGAGAAAAATGCAGGCTGATTTGTTTGTTTCTATTCATGCGGATGCCTTTACCAACCGTTCAGCGAATGGTTCATCGGTCTTCGCACTCTCCACGAAAGGGGCAACCAGTAACACGGCGCGTTACCTCGCTCAAACGCAGAACGAAGCTGACTTAATTGGTGGGGTGAGTAAAAGCGGCGATGCGTATCTCGACCATACCATGTTAGATCTGGTGCAAACTGCAACGATCAATGACAGCTTAAAGTTTGGGGATGAAGTTTTAAAACGTATGGGGCGCGTTAACCGGCTACACAAAAACAAAGTGGACCAAGCTGGCTTCGCGGTATTAAAAGCCCCCGAAATTCCATCTATTTTGGTGGAAACAGCCTTTATCAGTAACTTAGAAGAAGAGCGTAAACTCAAAACCGCTAAGTTCCAACAGCAAATGGCTGAGTCGATTTTTGAAGGGATCAAAGCTTATTTCCGTAATGGGGGCGAGTTAGCTATCCGTAATTAATCGTGATATTTTTGGTGTCGAAGAAGGTGGCAAACAGTAATGTGAGTCGCCTTTTTTATTGGGTGAAAACAAGAAATTAAGTGATTAAAAATCTGTTTGGGTTTTGATATGACTAAGAAAGACAAAGAAAAGAATAAATAAGAAGAGAAAAAAGAATTGGTTGCGGGGGCTGGATTTGAACCAACGACCTTCGGGTTATGAGCCCGACGAGCTACCAAGCTGCTCCACCCCGCGACTGAAGAGGTTAAATATATCAGGAATTGGTTGCGGGAGCTGGATTTGAACCAACGACCTTCGGGTTATGAGCCCGACGAGCTACCATGCTGCTCCATCCCGCGCCTGAATATTTCACTACTTTGGGATACTACTTTGATTTTACTGCTGAACTTACTTTGACTGAATCAAGTTTGACTAAATCAAGAAATTGGTTGCGGGGGCTGGATTTGAACCAACGACCTTCGGGTTATGAGCCCGACGAGCTACCATGCTGCTCCACCCCGCGTCCGATAGCGGGCACTATACTCGGGATGAGATCTGATGCAAGTTTTTTCGTGTTTTTTTTTCATTTTTCATCAAGTGGCGTTTAAAAATCGCACAAAATGTAGTTTTTTTGTTCTTTAAAGGTTTCTAACCCAAAAATAACCCCACTAAATATTTATACCCGTTTCATTCTCAATTTGGGTTTGCTATTGTGCGCTTCATATTGGATATGTGTTAGGTGGTATAAAGATGAATTCATGGCAGAAAGGGTTAATCGCGGGCGTCTTCTTTTCTTTATTGGCAGGGTGTCAATCTCATCCAACAGATAAAGGGCAACAATATAAAGACGGTAAATTGCACAGTGACTTGCAACAAGTTAATCAAGTTAACGTGCAAGGACGACCAATAAATGCGCCGGATTTTAATCGCCAAGTGACGGAAATTCAAAATGCATCACCACGCTTATTCAACAACAATAATGAAACTTACCACGCAATAGAAAACTGGTTAATGGCAGGGGGCGATCCTGCTCAATTATCGCGTTTCAATTTGTCGGCTTTCCAAATGGAAGGGATGGACAATTACGGAAACGTCCAATTCACGGGGTACTACACGCCTGTGATTGAGGCTCGACGCTCGCCGCAAGGTAATTACCGCCATCCATTGTATGGTATGCCGTCAAAAAGCAAGGGGCGCTTACCTAGCCGTGCACAAATATATAATGGCGCGCTCAGTAACAATCTGATCCTGGCTTACAGCGATTCTCCTGTCGACAATTTTATGATGGAAGTGCAAGGCAGTGGTTACGTGGACTTTGGCGATGGTAGCCCACTGAATTTCTTCGCTTATGCAGGCAAAAATGGTCATGCATATAAAAGTATTGGTAAGGTGCTGGTTGATAGAGGCGAAGTGCCTTTAGAGAAAATGTCCCTACAGGCTATTCACGACTGGACAAACACGCACAGTGAACAAGAAGTGCGTGAATTACTTGAAAGTAATCCATCGTTTGTTTTCTTTAAACCGCAATCTTTCGTCCCTGTAAGGGGTGCAAGTGCAGTGCCATTAGTGGCAAAAGCATCAGTAGCATCGGATAAAACCTTGATCCCACCGGGAACCGCATTGCTAGCCGAAGTTCCTGTGTTAGATGGAAATGGGAAATTTACGGGTAGATACGAAATGCGTATGATGGTAGCCCTCGATGTGGGCGGCGCAATTAAAGGGCACCATTTCGATATTTATCATGGAACAGGGCACGATGCAGGGAAAATGGCCGGTTTTTATAACCACTATGGTCGAGTGTGGGTTCTGAAAAAAAGCCAACCTGTTTTTAGTGCGATGTAGCCCTATTTACTGTTTATTAAGTTTTCGTTTTAACTAAGGTTGTTTGTGATTATGCTAGCTCAGCTTTCTGATGCGTGGATGCAGCGATTCGCTGGAATCGGGCGTTTATATGGGCAACAAGCCCTTCATCTTTTTGCACGTTCACATGTGTGTGTTATTGGCGTGGGCGGCGTCGGCGTATGGGCTGCTGAAGCATTAGCGCGTTCAGGAATTGGCGCTATCACCTTGATAGATATGGATGATATCTGCGTGACAAATACGAATCGCCAACTTCATGCATTGAAATCAACAGTGGGGCTACCTAAAGTTGATGTGATGAAAGAGCGCATTTTGGCAATCAACCCTGAGTGTACCGTGAATGTTATCGATGATTTCATTACGGTGGATAATGTGGCTGAATACCTCTCTTTGGGATTTGATTACGTTATTGATGCGATTGATAGTGTAAGACCAAAAGCCGCGCTGCTGGCGTATTGCCGACGTTTTAAAATTCCTGTCGTGACGACGGGGGGCGCAGGTGGTCAAATCGATCCGACCCAAATTCAAGTCGCGGATTTAGCAAAGACAGTTCAAGATCCTTTGGCAGCGAAATTACGCGAACGTTTGAAATCAGACTTTAATGTCGTGAAAAATGGCAAAGGTAAATTGGGAATCGATTGTGTGTTTTCGACGGAGCAGTTGGTCTATCCACAAAGTGATGGAACGGTATGCGCGGCAAAAAGCACAGCAGATGGTTCAAAACGTATGGATTGTGCATCAGGATTTGGTGCGGTCACGATGGTAACAGCCAGTTTTGGCTTTATTGCGGTGTCCCATGCGTTGAAAAAGATGGTTGCAAAGGCACAAAGAGAAGCTAAACAGTAGAATTGAGGCTACGATGTAGCCTCAATGGGATAATCATTCTGCTGGGGTCATTTCACCCGCAATGTTTTTGATTGCTGTAATTAGTGCGTGGATCCCATTTTGGCGGGATTCACTGAGTTGCCCTGTTAGACCAGTTTGACTAAAAATATCTTCAAAATCAGTCTCTAAAATTTGCTGTGCATTTTTCTGTTCAACGCAGGCGAGCAAAATAGCAAATAACCCTTTCACTACACGACCTTCGCTATCCCCATAAAAATGGAATGTATCATCATCATTGAGAATAGCGCCAATCCATACACGGTTTTCACACCCTTGAACTTCCTGAGTCTGCTGCTTTTCTTCTTCTGTGAGAGAGGGTAGTTTTTTCGCGAGCTGAATGAGTAAGCGATATTTATCTTCCCACGCTTTTTGTTTGGAAAACTGTTCAACGATTTCGTGAGTGACAATTTCTGTGCCAAATGGATGAGAAGCCAGTTCATGTCGAGACAAAGTCATTAGATTACCTTTTAATCATTTAAAATCGAAAGTGCAAATTTCACTGAATCAATAAATTTATCAATATCTTGCTTGTTGTTATATGGCATGGCTGAGATGCGTAAACAGCCGCTAATATTGAGTGAATCCATCAATGGTTGAGCACAATGTTGTCCATAGCGTAATGCAATTTTCTGTTCGGTCAAGAAAAGCCCTAAATCACTATGGTGAATATTGTGGAAATTGAAAGATAAAAGCGGTGAATTTTGAGTTCGATAGAAAATCGCGCCTTCGAGCTGAGAAAGCTGCTCATAGGCATAGTCTATCAGAGCACAAGTATAGGCTTCTGCTTGCGTTAAGTTTTGCGTTGAAAGCCACTCAAGCACAGCTGAAAAGGCTATTACACCCGCGATATTCGGTGTTCCAGCTTCAAATCGCTGAGGGATTGGGGCGAGGGTGAAGCCTGAAAAATCAACATGATTCAACATTTTACCGCCGCCATGCCATGGGCTCATATTGGCTAAATGCTCGGGTTTTCCATAGCAGATACCTAAACCTGTAGGCCCATATAATTTGTGCGCTGAAAAAGCGTAGAAATCTACATTGGTTTCCATGACGTTAAGGGGATGGTGTACAACGCCCTGAGCGCCATCAACAACGACTTTTGCACCAAATTGATGGGCAAGTGTGGTTATCGCGTTAATGTCTGGTTGGTAGCCCGTTACGTTAGACATTTGTGTTACTGCAACAATTTTGCTTTTGGTGTTCAAGAGTGATTGCAGCATATTGAGATCTAAGGTTAAGTCAGGAGTCACCTCCCATTTAACAATCTTTGCGCCTGTCTGTTGTGCCAACATCAGCCAAGGTAGCAAGTTTGAGTGATGCTCAGTCTCACTGACAATAATTTCATCACCTGCTTGGAGTTTTTCACGGAAATAACTCTGTGCAATCAAGTTAACAGATTCAGTAGTGCCACGTGTCCAGATAATGGATTTTTCGTCTGGTGCTTGGATCAATTTTGCCGTGAATACGCGGCCTTGCTCGTACAATCGCGTAATTTTTAATGCTTCAGGGGATTGCCCTCGATAGACCGAACTGCCAGAAAAGCGATAGTAATCATCAGAGGCGTTGATCATATCCAAGGGTTTTAGGGCTGTGGCGGCGCTATCAAGGAAAACAATATCAGAGCCGATGGCTGGAAATTGCTGACGAAATTGAAGGGCGTTAAAGTTATCCATTATGCTGATTCTTTGATGTTAGCTATCCAACGGGTGAATGTGGCTGTGGTTATGAATATGCGTTGATTATGATAATAACGGAAAACAGCGAATAAGTAGATGGAGATAAAAAATGTAATTCAGTTATCGATTATTAGAAATAATTTGTTACACTTAACAGGAAGATTTTTGCGCAAATTTTTGAATAATTGCGCGCCTGAAAAAAGTTAACGTACTAAATCGATGAAGGGTTTGCTTTTTAATCTAATGGTTAAATTTAATTTAAGATGTGTTTTTTGGGCTTTTTTACTCGAAATCCGATGGGATAATGTTTTTTTATCTTTCATAATGGGTTTTATGGCGCCCAAAATAAAAAAAGCACCGCGCTTAGGCGGTGCACTATAAAAATCACTATGGACAGACAGGGTAAATGTACAGGAAGTGAAAAAAACAGTAGCAATCGCTACAAAGCCTGGATTAACCAGACAACTTGCAAACACAACATCACAACCACAAAGCCAAAAGTTTCAAAGTAACTAAACTCTGCAACTTTTCGTTCCGGCTTAGGAAGTGCGCATACTATAGGTATTTACTGGCGTATCCTCAAGGGACAATTTATAATGCTTCGGATGAGAAAAACTAATGCGTATAACGAAGCTGAGTCGAAGAGATTATGTCTAAAAGATTACCGCCTTTAAATGCTCTGAGAGTGTTTGATGCCGCCGCCCGTCATTTAAGTTTTACTAAAGCGGCAGATGAATTATTTGTGACACAGGCAGCTGTCAGTCATCAAATAAAAAGCTTAGAAGATTTCCTCGGATTAAAGCTATTTCGCCGTCGAAATCGTTCATTGCTGCTGACGGAAGAGGGGCAAAGTTATTACCTTGATATTAAAGAAATTTTCTCGTCTTTAAATGAAGCGACGAGAAAGCTTCAAGCCAGAAGTGCAAAAGGCGCACTAACTGTAAGCTTATCGCCAAGTTTCGCGATACAATGGTTGGTTCCTCGGCTTTCTGGATTTAACCAAGCTTTCCCAGGTATTGATGTGCGTATTCAAGCCGTTGATCGGGAAGAAGATAAACTAGCGGATGATGTGGATGTTGCCATTTTTTATGGCAGAGGAAACTGGACTGGCTTAAGAACAGACAGACTCTACGCCGAATATTTAATGCCAGTGTGTTCACCTTCGTTAATGACCGGAGGGAATCAACTGAAGAACCCAGAAGATTTAGCGAAGCATACGTTGCTTCATGATTCTTCTCGCCGTGATTGGCAAGCTTATGTTAAGCAATTAGATTTGCAAAATATTGTGAATGTGCAGCAAGGACCTATTTTTAGCCATAGCGCTATGGTGATCCAAGCGGCAGTTCATGGGCAAGGGGTGGCATTAACCAATAATGTGATGGCAAAGAATGAGATTGATGCTGGCAGATTGGTGTGTCCGTTTAGCGAAGTATTAGTCAGTAAAAATGCATTCTATCTGGTCTGCCAAGAGAGTCAGGCCGATTTAGGGAAAATAGCGGCATTTCGTCAATGGATCCTTGCTCAAGCAGCCAGTGAGCAAGAAAAGCTTGGCTTTATTACCAATGACCAAGATTTGACGCATATACAATAATCAAACAGTTAAAACGAAGGTGCTATTGTGAATAGTCGTTTGATGTTAATTTTTGCAGGGATTAGTGGATTTTTTATTGTTGCATTTGGCGCCATTGGCTCTCATGCACTTTCTCCAATTATGAGCGCTCATCAAATGGCTTGGATTGAAACAGGGCTACGTTATCAAATGTTTCATACCGTTGCATTAATGGTGCTGGGTGCGGTATTACTGCGTAAAGTCATTTTGTGGTTCTATTGGGCGGGCGTGTTTTTCTCCGTAGGCATACTTCTTTTTAGCGGTAGCCTTTATTGTATGGCCTTATTGCAGGTAAAATACTTCTCTTATTTTACGCCAATAGGTGGCGTTTGCTTCCTCGTTGGCTGGCTTTTAGTTGTTATTGGCGCTATGCGTCTAAGGAAATCGGCGTCACGCAATGAGTAATAAAATTGCATTATATTGCCGCCCGGGCTTTGAAAAAGAGTGCGCTGCAGAAATTACAGATAAAGCAGGGCAACGCGAAATTTACGGTTTTGCCCGCGTTAAAGAAAATAGCGGTTATGTTATTTTCGAATGTTATCAATCTGAGGATGCAGACATCCTTGCGCGCACGCTTCCATTTCGTGAATTGATTTTTGCTCGCCAAATGTTTGTAGTGGGTGATTTATTAAAAGATTTACCGCCAGAAGATAGAGTCACACCGATTGTGAACGCGCTTAGCCAGCAGGTTGAGAGAGCGGGGGATCTGCGTGTTGAAGTTGCGGATACCAATGAATCAAAAGAATTAATGAAATTCTGCCGTAAATTTACGGTACCTCTGCGTAATGCGTTACGCCAAGAGAAAGTTTTGTTGGCGCAGGAGAACTTTAAGCGCCCAGTCGTCCATGTGTTCTTTATTGCACCGGGATGCTGCTATACCGGTTATTCATATTCGAATAATAGTTCGAATTTCTATATGGGTATTCCGCGCTTGAAGTTCCCATCGGATGCACCAAGCCGTTCGACGTTAAAGCTGGAAGAGGCTTTCCATGTGTTTATTCCTTATGAAGAGTGGGATGAGCGTTTAGCGAGTGGTATGAAAGCAGTGGATTTAGGCGCATGCCCGGGAGGATGGACTTACCAGCTCGTCAAACGCAGCATGATGGTGGAAGCGGTAGATAATGGTCCAATGGCGGAAAGCCTGATGAATACAGGGCAAGTTCGCCATCACCGTGAAGATGGTTTTAAATTTAAGCCAACCTCTCAAAATATCACGTGGCTAGTGTGTGATATGGTGGAAAAACCAGCCAAGGTTGCTGCATTAATGACTCAGTGGCTGCAAGAAGGCTGGTGCCGCGAGACCATTTTTAACTTGAAGCTGCCGATGAAAAAACGCTATGAAGAAGTGGCGCATATTCTGGAAAAAATGAAAGCTCAGCTGAAAGAGAATGGTATCAATGTTCTGATCCAAGCGAAACAGCTTTACCATGACCGTGAAGAAGTTACTGTGCATGTACAACGTGTTTGGTCTGCAAACCCAATGGCGCGTGAATATTATTAAGTTAAAGCTAGATTGGTTTGAATAGCAAAAGGTCACTGTGAAGTGACCTTTTTTGTGCCTGCTATTTAGCTTGATAGCGCAACTGATTCAAATTACCTTTCAAGGCAATGTCTGTTTTTAATGTGGCAATATCGCGGCAGATAAGCGCAATTTCTTGTCGGTTAATTAGTTTTTTCTGCCACTTCTCTTCAAGAGCGTCAAAGTTGGCGTACAAATTTTCAATAGTTTGGAATCGCTGAAGTAACTCAGTGGCACTTTTGGCGCCAATCCCTGCAACTCCCGGAACTTTACTGCTACTGATCCCCGCTAAACCCCAGTAGTCAGGTAGTTGTTCAGGCTTGACTCCAAATTCATTCTCGATGAAAGGTACGTCCAACCAACGTTTTTGAAAGTAGTCACGGATACGCAGGTTTGGAGAGAGTAGCTGGCAGTAACCTTTATCAGTAGAGACGATGGTGACGGTATGCCCAGAATCGGCAATACGTTTAGCGAGAGTGGCGGCTAAATCATCGGCTTCATCACCTTCAGATTGCCAGCAATGAATACCACTTTCTTCAAACTGAGCAACGAGTTGAGGTAACTCAGCTTGTAAGTTTTCAGGCATAGGCTGACGCCCTGCTTTATAGTCAGGCAGTTTTTCATGACGCCAACTATGGTGGCGACCTTCTTCATCAAATACTGCCACAATATGGGTGGCGTTAGTGTGGTTAATCAATTGAGAAATAGCGGATAAACAGGTTTCTCCACATGGGCTCCCCTGAACCGCGTGGATACGTCGAATTAAGTTTAAAGCATCAATAATTAATAAATGGATCATAAGCCGTTTGGTCGTTAAACGCGCCTTCCTTGGCGCGTAGGTGATTATTTCACAATTTCATAGCAAGGTTCGTAAGCGGTGCCACCCGGCAACTTCATACGATGCTGTTTCACGAAACCTTGGAGTAAAATGTCCATGCGTTTCATGATGTCGCTATCCCCATGAATTTTGAAAGGACCATGTTTTTCAATCGCTTTCATACCGACTTCTTTTACGTTACCCGCGACAATTCCAGAGAAAGCACGGCGTAAATCGGAAGCCAGTTTTTCTGGGGATTGACCCGGATGCAGATTCAGTGACGCCATATTTTCATGAGTCGGTTCAAACGGATGCTGTAGCTCAGGGGCGATTTTAATCGACCAGTTGAAGCTGTATGCATCACCCGTATTACGACGGCTCTCTTTCACTGCAGACATGCCTTTTTTCATCACGCGTGCCACTTCTTGTGGGTTGTCGATAATGATTTGGTAATGTTTGCTCGCTTCATCTCCCAGAGTATGGCGAATAAAATCATCAAGAACAGAGAAGTATTCCGCACTTTCTTTTGGTCCAGTCAGGACTAATGGCAGCACTTGCTCGGTATTTTCAGGATCCATCATAATACCCAACAGATAAAGCAGCTCTTCTGCGGTTCCCACGCCACCAGGGAAAATAATGATCCCGTGGGCTAAACGGACAAATGCCTCAAGACGTTTTTCAATGTCTGGCATGATGATCAGTTCATTAACTAATGGGTTAGGTGGCTCAGCCGCGATGATGGATGGCTCAGTTAACCCGATAAAACGGCTATCTTTATAACGCTGTTGAGCATGACCTACCGCTGCACCTTTCATTGGCGCTTCCATAGCTCCCGGTCCACAACCGGTGCAGATGTTCAGTTCACGCAAGCCTAGTTCATTACCGACTTTACGACCATACAGGTATTCATTTTCATTAATGGAGTGTCCACCCCAGCACACGATCATATTCGGATCTTCACCAATATGTAGCGCACGGGCGTTACGTAAGATGGAAAAGATCATATTAGTGAGGTGAGTGCTATTTTCTAAATCGAGATGGAACTGTTGTTTAGCATTAGTGATTTGAGCGTGAACAAACAAAATATCGCGCAGTACGGCAAACAAGTTCGCTTGTAATGAGCGAATGATTTTACCGTCAACGAACGCTTTTTCTGGCGGGTTAATAAGCTCTAATTTGATACCACGTTCACGACGTAAAATGTTGATATCAAAACCTGCACTTTTTTCTAAAAGCTCTTTACTGCTGTCAGTTAAGCTTCCTGAATGTAATACCGCTAAGGAGCAGTTTCGATATAGCTGATACAAATGGCTGCTCGCCGTACGTTTCAGCATATCGACTTCAAGCTGAGACAATAGATCCATAGATCCTAATGGACTGATATGAGTAATCAAGTAACACTCCTTTGCCCAATTGGGCTCTTGACGCGTGAATTACATTGAAAATGATTTAAATAGCATTCTCTTAAATTACACTGATTTTCAATTTAGTAGGTACTTATTGCCGTGCCAAACGACCCGTGTCAGGCTCGAATTGTGCATTACTTCGCCATGGGTTGATATCAAGCCCACCTCGGCGAGTATAGCGTGCATACACCGATAATTTTTCTGGTTTGCACAGTATTGTTATGTCGTTGAAAATGCGCTCCACGCACTGTTCGTGGAATTCATTATGATGACGAAATGAGACGAGGTAACGTAATAACGCTTCACGGTCAATTTTCGGACCACGATAATGAATTTGTACTGAGCCCCAATCAGGTTGATTGGTAATCAAGCAATTTGATTTCAATAGATGGCTGACGAGGGTTTCTTCGACAACCTCTGGTTGAGTGCAATCGACCAAATAGTCGCGATTAAATTCATAGTTATCGATGTCAATCTCTTGCTCATCAATACAGACACCTTGGAATTGGTGAATGGCTTGCTGAGTAAAGTCATCAAGTTTATAAAGTGTAACCTTAACCTCGCCATTAGCACAGCGGCTTAGGTCATTTTGCAAAACGCTTCGCACATTTTCCCACGTTTCGAAGCGAGTCTGATTGAAACTATTGAGATAAAGCTTGAAGCTTTTTGATTCCACCAAGTTTTCACTTGTGGCATCTACACTGACGGAGCCTATCGCTACTTGAGGAACACCACGGGTATTTAGCCAAGAGAGTTCATACAGTGTCCAAATATCGGCGCCGTGGAATGGCAGTGTATCAGCATGAATATCCAAAGGATCGCGATTAAGGCTACGCGGCACCGCTTGCAATAAAGCGGCATCATATTGGTCATGATAAGCCGTCTTTTTCCCGAGAGTTAAATTATCGAGAGCGGGGTTATTTTGATAGTGAGACATAGTGATCCTTATCTTTTCGGCGTGTCAGTGCTGAACATTGGCAAACTGAGTGCATTTTATTCGTTTGTTAACTTCTGTCATAATACCACTTATCCATAATATTGAGCCTGCCAATTTGAATTGGTTTTAATAATGTTATTTCTCACAATTGAAAAACGATGAATACAATAATCTCTGATTTAATTAAAAATTTTACCAGCCAGTATGTGGCTAAGTGGCAAGAAGCTACGGGACTTCCACCGGTGTCTGCTGAGCTGTATGGGGTACCTTCTCCTTGCATCGTTCGTACTGGTGATGATGTGGTTTATTGGGAGCCTAAGCCGTTTCCATTAGAAGAGAAAAGTTTAAATAACGTCGCTAATGCGCTAGATCTCCAATTACAGGACGATATTCACGCTTTTTATACCACTCAGTTAGCTGGAGATATGAGCGCGACGTTGGGTGACTTATCATTGAATTTGGTGCAAGTGTGGAGCGAAGAGGACTTTATTCGCTTACAGGAAAACTTGATTGGGCATTTGGTGACTCAAAAGCGCTTAAAGTTACCGCCAACGCTGTTTATTGCCACATTAGACTCTGAATTAGAAATGATTTCTATGTGTAATTTAACAGGGGAAATTATTGTTGAAACGTTTGGGAGCAAGCAACGACAAGTTATTGCAGAAAATCTTGCGAGCTTTATTCAACAACTGAAGCCCGTTATATCATCTCAGGGGTAAGTGATTTATGGCATGGTGCTGTAGGTTATCGCCTACAATTTGGTTAAGCCATATCTTAATAATTTTTCACATCATCGAAATGAGAACTATTTAACTTTTAATTTCATAGCGTTACTATCCATTTTAAGTTTTTTATCATTTTTTGAATCATCAGAATGTAGAACACTAGGTTGTTTGCTTAATGGATTTAATACATTCTTATCGGGCTGGACAGGGTAGTTGTTTAGCTTTTTTACATATAAAAAACAAGGAAATGGATAACCTGGCAGAGCGGTTGGTCTGCTAAATTTTTATCTAACAGGATGTTAGGCGGCAGGAAGTCGCATTGCAGGATGCAAGTCAATTGATAGATAAGTAGCCAGTTAGTTTTAACTGGCTACTTTTTTTATTTCTGAGCTGAGTTTGAATATTGGGTGAGGGACTCAATAATATTTTGGGACATGGCTTCTCTCAGTGCTTCGCGCTTACGGAATTCGGAACGTCTCTGGCTTTTCACTGATTCGATATCACGCATTGGCTCTTGAAGTGGTAATTGATACCAACCTTCGGCATTTAAAACGCCGCCACACTCTTCCCAAAAAGTATCGTAGCTAGATTTTAAATGCTGGCTTTTGATATGGCTATTATTTGAAATCCCGAGAATAGATTTGATTTGGAAATAAGCAGCTACCGCATAAATAGCAGACATTAAAAGATTTTTAGGCCTCATTGCATGCATCTGTTTCGTAATGGATTTCACTTGCTCTACGCTCTGCTCTGTCGATGGCCCTTGTAGGGAACAGACATAAAGCTGACCTTGTTCACCAAATGAAAAGCTCATCAAATAGATTTCATCACCCGTTTCATTGAGTAAATGGATGGAGAGATCGCCTTCACGTGGATATTGAGAATAGATCATTTTTAATTGGGCAAAATCACCGGATTTTAGCTCAATATTCGCGACCGTTAAGCCGTCTCGTTTATCCGAAAACATGGCGGTGATAGCTTCAGGCGTAAAGGTTTTTTCAATTAAATCTAACGTATAGCTTGCAGTGGATAATTTCTGTTTACCACTCCACGTTTTATGCAGGTATTTGTTAATCGGTCGCTCAATAAATTGAGGTACGCCATCGATGGTCGCTGATAGCAGGGCGCTTTGGTATGTATCGCACATCGATTGATATTGCTGATATTGTTGTGAAGGCAACTTAGCAATGCGGATCTTTCTTTTTAGCTGTACGTATTTGTTCGTGAAAGATTTCCATGTCTTGTTTTGTTGACGCCACTGTTTTAATAGTCCCATAGATAAACCATCTTTATGTTAATAATGAAAAAAGCAAACTGTGTAGAAAAACATTCAATAATAAAGGCAGAATATACAACGAATGATAAACAATCATTAATTGTTTTAGTCAATGTGAATAAATGGACGTAGATACATAATTTGGCGACGCATGATTGTTTTTTGCTTGTCTCATCCCCATGTTTGCGACAACACTGTGTCCAAAAATACGGTATATTTTGAATTATTATCTTTGAATAGGTTTTAGTATGAATATTGAGCAGCGCATCCTTGAGAAACTCAGTCATCTTGAAATAGAGATGAGAGCCAAATCCTTATGGGAAGAGGTTCCGCCAAGTCCAGACGCGTTTGAGAGTGTGGAACCTTTTGCCATCGATACGATGGAAGCCGCCCAATGGCTGCAGTGGATTTTAATCCCTCGACTGACAGCAATGATTGATCAAGGTGCCATGTTGCCGAGCAATTTTGCTATCGCACCGTATTTTGAAGAGATCTACAAAGACGACGAAGAAGGGCGCTTTATTGCATTCCTCGATCATTTGCGTGAGTTAGATAGCTACTTTCAATTCACCGTGATAGGCGAATAACGGATGCTGGATATTATCTACCAAGATGAGTATGTGGTTGCTGTTAATAAACCAGCAGGTATGTTGGTGCATCGCAGTTGGCTCGACAGCAAAGAGACGGTGTTTGTGATGCAAACACTGCGTGACCAAATTGGGCAGCATGTTTTCCCAATCCACCGTCTTGATAGACCAACATCGGGTGTGTTGTTGTTTGCATTATCCAGTGAAGTAGCAAGGTCACTCGCCGAGCAGTTTGAGCAGCATACCATGGAAAAAGTGTACCATGCGATTGTGCGGGGCTACGTTACAGAAGGGGATAGATTAGATTATCCGTTACTTGAGGAACTCGACAAAATTGCGGATAAACACGCCACTAAAGAGCCTCGGTTACAAGAGTGTGTCACCCATTATAAACCCTTGGCGACAGTCGAGTGTCCAGTGGCAATTGGGCGTTATGATACAGCGCGTTTTAGCCTTGTTGAGCTTAAGCCTGAAACTGGACGCAAACACCAATTAAGACGTCATATGTCCCATTTACGTCATCCCATTATTGGGGATAGTAAACATGGAGATTTACGTCAAAACCGCGGTGTGAGTGAGCATTTTTCAGTCTCTCGCTTGATGCTGCACGCTAGCCAGCTAATATTTATTCACCCTATAACAGAAGAAAAAATATCGTTAGTCGCGGCATGGGATGCACAATGGCTATCATTAGTTGAACAATTTGGATGGGGTAATACTGTCTCAAAGCTCGATATTAATGTGATTGATTATCCTGTTTGATAGATTTTTATAAGGAGGACGTAGTGTCCAAAATCGGAATTTTTGTCGGAACAGTGTATGGCAACGCATTAGCGGTTGCGGAAGTGGCGCAAGAGATCTTCGAACAGCAAGGTCATGAAGTGGCAGTGTTTGAGGAGCCAACGCTAGCGGATTGGCAAGTCTATAATGCGGGGGAAGGCGTTGCTCTGGTGATCACTTCCACTACCGGACAAGGTGATATTCCCGATACCATTGCGCCTCTTTTTTATGAAATTAAAGATGTTGTCGGCTATCAGCCTGAATTGAAATATGGCGTGATTGCCTTAGGTGATAGCAGCTATGAGAACTTCTGCGGAGCGGGTAAACAGTTTGATGAGTTATTAGCTGAGCAATCTGGCAGCCGTATTGGCGATGTGTTGTTTATTGATGCCACTGAAGTGGAAGAGCCGGAAGAGTTCGCCAAAGTGTGGTTACAATCTTGGGCGGATTTGCTGTAAATCGCGAGCCTTATGCATCTGCACTGTAAACAGGTCGGCTTACAGTGCAGTGAGGAATTGGACTATTTACGAGTAAGTTTCTCGAGATCCGCTTCAATTTCTGCGATTTTATTGGACACAACGTGTTCTAAATGACGGAGGTCATCCAAAATTTTGTGTTTTAAATCAACATCTGTTTGGTCGTTTTGACAAATTTGGTCTAGTTCTTCAATCACATAACGTAAGTTAGTATTGATTTCGTTAATTTCTTTGAAGTTGTTGCTGCCATCAGTTGCTGCAACAGTTTTACGCTGGCGTGGGTACTTAAATTTTACGCTTTTAGCGAAAAACTCGCCTTTATCTTTGCGAAAGTAAATTTTTAAAATATCGTTATTAGCTTCTTGGCGCAGGGAATAGCGGTCGATATCTTGCGGATTGCTGATACCTAAACTTTTCAAATTATCGTACATGTTAGCTCGCTTAATCGTAAGGGACTGTGTCGATGACTTTTAGGGTTATAAATAAGGGCTATAAACAAGGCAGTCTCTTTTTATAACCATTTACTGAGCCCTAATTGCTTATAAAATGATGAGTTACAAAACAACCATCTAATAATAGCAGCTAATTGACCAAGGGCTGTAAATTCTCGGTCATATTATGCGCGATTAATCCAGTTTGACCAACCTCTGTTTGTAATAGAATCTGCTTTATTATTTGCGTTATCTATCTATAACCCAGAGGCTTCTGCTGACTTAACGAGAGATTTATGCTTGAGGTGCAGGATTTTCCATTGTGAATCAATAGATCAGCGGAGCAATGACTCAATGGGACACTCGGCTACCCGATTCGCTGATGGACATGCGCTTCGGGGTAGCTTCGCGTTTTACACCTTACAACCCTTAAACTATAAGGGGAGGTGAGAGAGTTTAGAATTTGATTAGTAATTGATTCGGTAACTTACAAGTAAGTCACTGATCTATACTTACTCATCAATACTTCTTAATAACTCATTGATACCGACTTTACCGCGGGTTTTTTCATCGACTTTTTTCACGATCACGGCGCAGTACAGGCTGTAGCTACCATCTTTGGACGGTAAGTTGCCAGAAACAACAACGGAGCCCGCAGGTACGCGACCATAGAAGATTTCACCCGTTTCACGGTCATAGATCTTGGTGCTTTGACCCAGATAAACGCCCATAGAAATCACGGAACCTTCTTCAACAATCACGCCTTCAACCACTTCAGAACGTGCGCCGATAAAGCAGTTATCTTCGATAATTGTTGGGTTTGCTTGTAATGGCTCTAGAACACCACCGATGCCGACGCCACCAGAAAGGTGAACGTTTTTACCAATTTGGGCACAAGAACCGACTGTTGCCCATGTATCAACCATTGTTCCTTCATCAACATACGCACCGATGTTGACGTAAGATGGCATCAATACACTGTTTTTGGCGATATAAGCCCCTTGGCGTACGGCTGCTGGTGGAACAACACGGAAGCCTTCACGTTCAAAGCGAGCTTTGTCGTAATCTGCAAATTTCATTGGAACTTTATCAAAATAGCGGCTTTCAGCGCCTTCGATGACTTGGTTATCATGAATACGGAAAGATAATAAAACTGCTTTTTTCAGCCACTGGTGAGTGACCCAAACACCCGCAATTTTTTCTGCAACACGCAGTTTACCGCTATCTAATAAAGCGATGGTTTCCATCACGGCTTGTTTGACTGTTGGCGTGACAGTATTCGGGGTAATGGATGCGCGATCTTCGAATGCTTGCTCAATAATTGTTTGTAATTGTTGCATTAATGCTGTTTCTCCTTCAATGATTCTCAGTCAGGTAACATGCCATAAATTAGACTGGCACTATATTTTATCCTTCGATTTAAGGGCTTCTGTCAACCTTTCTGATAACTCTTGTTGCATATTTTTATCTAACGCTTTGTGTTCTCTATCTGCCAATACAAAAAAGTCTTCTACTTTTTCGCCAATAGTCGTGATGCGGGCGCCATATAAAGAAATCTCCATTTGAGCGAAAATGTGCCCCACTTTGGCGAGCAATCCGGGTTGGTCAAGCGCGAATAACTCCATGTAGGTACGACGGTCATTATTGGAGTGTAGAAAATTCACTTTGGTTGGTACGCTGAAATGACGTAGCTTCGCAGGGAGAGTTCGCGGTTTTGGTAATGGAATTTCAGGTTGTTGAACTGCCAGTAACAGCGCCTTACGAATGTGTTCATATCTATCTTTCGAAAGTGGCGAGCCATTAGGTTCGAGTACCACGAAAGTATCCATCGCCATATTATCTTTATTAGTAAAAATTTGAGCGCTATGAATGCTGAGGTTGCGTCTATCCAGCTCACTGGCAACGGCTGCAAATAAATGCGCTTTGTCGTGGCACCAGATAAAAATTTCTGTTCCGCCATGTTTCGGTTGAGTACTGATTAACACCAAAGGCTGGGTTAAATCATGTTTGAGCAGGTGATTGGCGTGCCAAGCCAGTTGAGTCGGCGTGTGGCGCAAGAAATAATCCGCATGGCAGCGTGACCACAGAGTGTTGAGCTGCTCTTCATCGATGTGCGATTGTCGAAGTAGCGATAGCGCTTGGTAACGATGATGACGAATGCGTTCACGAAGATCGGGCGTGCTTTGCATGCCTTGGTTGAGTTGATGTTCGGTAGAAAGATAAAGCTCACGGATCAAACTTTGCTTCCAGCTATTCCATAACGTGCTGTTGGTGGCACAAATATCGGCAACGGTTAGGCACATCAGGTAATTCAAGCGCGCTGTCGATTTAACTTCCCCGGCAAACTGTTTGATCACATCCGGGTCTTGAATATCTCGGCGCTGGGCGGTCACGGACATCAATAAGTGATTTTTCACCAGCCATGCGACAAGCTCGGCATCTTTGGTTGTAAAATCATGTTGAAGAGCAAATTCATAGACAAATTCAGCACCGAGATCGGAGTGATCCCCTGAGCGCCCTTTGGCAATATCATGAAACATCGCCGCTAAGCGTAACAGCTCTGGCTGTAAAATCTTAGGATAAACACTGACACATAGCGGGTGCTCTCGGCGGTTCTCTTCCTGAGTGAAACTGTCGATTTTTTGCAGAACGCGAATGGTATGTTCATCTACGGTATAGGCGTGGAACAGGTCGAACTGCATTTGCCCGACAATATTGCTCCAAAATGGCGTATAGGCGCTGAGAACACTGTGTAAGTGCATCGGGACAAAAGCCCCTTTGATAGCTCTTGGATGGCGCAAAATTTTGACAAACATGCGGCGAGCTTCAGGAATTTCGCATAAGGGGACTTTCAGATCGCGCCGTGCAAAGCGTAATTGACGTAATGTGGTGGAGTAGATCCCTTCAATATTGGGGTTGCGAGCCATTTGATAAAACATTTTCAAAATAGCGTCTGGCTGCTTAATAAACAGCATTTCGTCAATCACATCGATTAAGTTGCCACGCAGTTGAAAATATTCATCAATAGGGCGCGGTTTTTCATTAGGATTTAATGCCAAGATAGCTTCATCAAACAGTTGCAGCAGCATTTGATTTAATTCCCTGACTCGGCGAGTGACGCGATAGAAATCTTTCATCATGCGCTCGACAGGTTGGTTCCGTTCGCCGGTGTAACCTAATGATTGTGCAACACTAAATTGACGGTCAAACAGTAGACGGTTGTCATAGCGCTTGACCACTAAATGCAAGGCAAAGCGGATTTTCCATAAAAATGATAAACACTCTTTAAGCTCTTGGCGTTCTTCTTCGGTGAGGAAACCAAAGCCAACCATTTCATCGACGGTTGTCGCACCAAAATGACGGCGGCCTACCCACAGTAAGGTATGAATATCCCGTAATCCGCCGGGGCTGCTTTTAATATCTGGCTCTAAGTTGTAGCTAGTGCTGTGATAACGCTGATGGCGTTCTTGTTGTTCGGTTAGTTTCGCGGCAAAAAAGGTCGCGGATGGCCAAAAGTCATCACTAAAAATAGTTTTCTGTAAGCTTAAGAATAGGGCGATGTCACCACATATTAAGCGCGATTCAATCAGATTGGTCGCCGTGGTTAAGTCTTGTTTTCCTGCTTGAATGCACTCTTCCAATGAGCGAACACTGTGCCCGATATCAAAACGCAAATCCCACAGTAAGGTAATGAACTGACCGACTTTAGTGGCAATCTCTTCAGGAAGCGGTTGCTGGCTGAGAATTAAAATGTCAATGTCTGATAGCGGGTGTAGCTCATGACGACCATAGCCTCCGACGGCAATCAACGACATCTCTGAACATTGGTCAAAATGGTAACTCTGCCAAAGCTTGGTGAGTAAGGCATCAAGATAGTCACTGCGGGCGCGGAGTAAATCCACGACATTTTGCCCTTGGTGAAATGCAGATTCTAACCAAGCATCAAATTGATCAACATGTTGCCGAAGCGTTGAGAGTTCAAGATCGGAAGGCTGGAATTGAGTGGGAGATAAATAGCTGTTTGAAGGTGCCGTCATCATCATCTGTCCGTGTTGAGAGCCATACAGAAATTATGATCAGCTTACGTTTTTTTAGGGGGGATGAACAGAAAAACTAAGCTCCCCCAAGGAGGAGCTTGAAATACGATTATTCGTTGATCAGAACCGCAGAAATAAATGGCTCTTCTTCTTTACGCAGAGTTAAAATTTCACAGCCGTTGTCAGTCACCGCTAAGGTGTGCTCGTACTGTGCAGACCAACCACGGTCTTTAGTTTTGACTGTCCAGCCGTCTTTCATGGTACGAATACGGAAATCACCGGTATTTACCATTGGTTCGATAGTGAAGGTCATGCCTTTTTGCAGCACAACGCCGCTGTCATCTGCATCATAATGCAGCACTTGTGGCTCCTCGTGGAAACCTTCACCGATGCCGTGACCGCAATATTCGCGAACTACTGACAGGTCTTGTTTCTCAACAAACTCTTGAATGGCTTTACCGATAGTGCGTAAACGGATACCTGGTTTAACCATGCGGATTGCCAGATACAGACTCTCTTGAGTCACTTGGCACAGGCGCTCACCTTGGATAGTCGGTTTACCGACGATGAACATTTTAGAAGTATCGCCGTGGAAGCCATTTTTGATGACAGTGACGTCGATGTTAACCACATCACCATCTTTCAGAATTTTATCGTCACTTGGAATACCGTGGCAGATAACATCATTCACGGAAATACAAACAGACTTAGGGAAACCATGGTAGTCAAGGCAGGCTGGGATCGCTTGTTGTTGCTCAACAATGTGTTTGTGGCAAAGGCGATCCAATTCACCTGTACTGACTCCCGGCACAACATGCGGTGCGATCATTTCTAACACTTCAGCTGCTAGGCGACCAGCAACACGCATTTTCTGAATATCTTCTTCAGTTTTGATAATAATAGCCATGAGTTCAGTCCATATATGTCAGCAAGGAATTTGCGACATGTTAAAAAAAGGGTTTGGAAATGGGCAATTGTTGCGACATTTTTACCGTTGATGCTGAGTATGGTAACAGTCACCGCATTTTCTGCCAACTAGTAGGCGATATGTTTAGATGCCCACAGTTAGATTAAAAACAGATAATGGAGCACAGGGTAAGCCAAGCCTTAGGCGTGGTTTGTTCAAATTGAGCTTTCTAGAGCACAATTTGTCAAAAGTGCCAGTCGATTTTTGATTGTGAATTTTTTGCCTTGACCATTTTTCGCTATCGCTTTGTTGTTGCTCCATATTTGCACGGAGGCTCTTTTGTGACGGGCAAAATTCATTGATATTTGAATAATACACTTAGTTTTTATCAGCGAAAAAAACAACAATTATTGGATTACAACTGCATTTTATGGTATAAAGCGCGCCGGCAATCCATATTTTTCTCTTTATCTCATTTTTTAATCTAATTTGGATTAGTGAGTGAATCTTAAAGGCATCGATTGGATGTGCGTAAATTAAAACTCAATTGTGTAATAACACACACGAATCGGCACGTGCGCCGGGGTGCTCTTATGCGTTTAGACGCAGCTATAGAGTCGGTAGCATGGGATTCGTGGAGGCATAACCCCAATTACTTATATACAGAGGTATAAAATGGCAACTGTTTCCATGCGCGATATGTTACAAGCGGGCGTTCACTTTGGTCACCAGACTCGTTACTGGAACCCTAAAATGAAACCTTTCATTTTCGGCGCTCGTAACAAAGTTCATATCATCAACTTGGAAAAGACTGTTCCAATGTTCAACGAAGCTCTGGCTGAGTTGACTAAAATTGCTTCTCGTAAAGGCAAGATTCTGTTTGTTGGTACTAAACGTGCTGCAAGCGAAGCCGTTCAAGAAGCTGCTGGAAGCTGTGATCAATATTTCGTAAACCACCGTTGGTTAGGTGGGATGCTGACTAACTGGAAAACTGTTCGTCAGTCAATCAAACGTCTGAAAGATCTGGAAGTTCAGTCACAAGACGGTACTTTCGACAAACTGACCAAGAAAGAAGCGCTGATGCGTACTCGTGAACTTGGTAAGTTAGAAAACAGCTTAGGCGGTATCAAAGATATGGGCGGTTTACCAGACGCTCTGTTCGTTATCGATGCAGACCACGAACACATTGCTATCAAAGAAGCTAACAACCTGGGTATCCCAGTATTCGCTATCGTTGATACTAACTCTGATCCAGACGGTATCGACTTCGTTATCCCTGGTAACGACGATGCAATCCGTGCAATCAAACTGTATCTGGGCGCTGTTGCAAACACCGTTCGTGAAGGTCGTTCACAAGATCTGGCTGTTCAAGCAGAAGAAAGCTTAGTAGAAGCTGAATAATAAGGCAAAAGCCCTTATTAACCAGGTATTGCTATATATTGGTTAGAAGGGGCCTACTTAGGCCCCTTTTGTCTCTGTGAATCAGAATTATCCTTGTGGGAAAGTCCCGTGAGGCATATCGAGGAATAAATCACATGTCTGGAATTACCGCTGCATTGGTAAAAGAACTGCGCGAACGTACTGGCGCAGGTATGATGGAATGTAAAAAAGCATTAGTTGAAGCTAACGGCGACATCGAATTAGCAATCGACAACATGCGTAAATCAGGTCAAGCGAAAGCCGCTAAAAAAGCAGGTCGTGTTGCTGCTGAAGGCGTTATCCTGACTGAAGTTTTCAACGACGGTAAAACTGGTGCGCTGATCGAACTGAACTGCGAAACTGACTTCGTTGCTAAAGATGCTGGTTTCTTAGCATTCGGTAAAGAAGTTTTAGCTTCTGTTGTTGCTGATAAAAACGCTGACATCGACGCTCTGAAAGCAAAATTCGAAGAAGCTCGTACAGCTTTAGTTGCGAAAATTGGTGAAAACATCAATATCCGTCGCGTTGCTATTCTGGAAGGCGCACAAGTAGGTAGCTACCTGCACGGCGCTCGTATCGGTGTTCTGGTTGCTGGCGAAGGCGCAGATGAAGAACTGCTGAAACACATCGCTATGCACATTGCTGCAAGCAAGCCAGAATATGTGACTCCAGAAAACGTTCCAGCTGACGTTGTTGCTCACGAGCACCAAATTCAGTTAGACATCGCTATGCAATCTGGTAAACCACGCGAAATCGCTGAAAAAATGGTTATCGGTCGCATGAACAAATTCACTGGCGAAATCTCTCTGACTGGCCAGCCTTTCGTAATGGATCCAAGCAAATCTGTTGGTGACTTACTGAAAGAAAAAGGTGCTAACGTAACTAACTTCATCCGCTTTGAAGTTGGTGAAGGTATCGAGAAAGTTGAAACTGACTTCGCAGCAGAAGTTGCTGCAATGAGCAAGTAATCAACGAAAAGGGCCGCCGATTGGCGGCCTTTCTTTAATACACTGCATATTTCAAGCTGCATGCATTCGCCTCCTTTGGTGTAGCGACTCAACTTCCTGCAACTTGAACTATTTTTGTGTAGCATTCTGTATCAAATACATTTTTCGGCATATAGAGCGAGATTCTATATGTATGACTCCAATAATGACCTGTTAGGACACAACTCATGGCAACCAATGCAAAACCCGTTTATCAGCGTATTCTGCTTAAACTAAGTGGCGAGGCTCTACAAGGTGCAGAAGGTTTTGGTATCGATGCTAGCGTTTTAGATCGTATGGCTCAGGAAATCAAAGAACTTATAGAACTGGGTATACAGGTCGGTGTGGTTATTGGTGGTGGTAACTTGTTCCGTGGTGCCGGTCTGGCACAAGCAGGCATGAACCGCGTTGTTGGTGACCATATGGGTATGCTGGCAACCGTGATGAATGGTCTGGCAATGCGTGATGCGCTGCACCGTGCATACGTAAACGCAAGACTGATGTCTGCAATTCCACTCAATGGTGTGTGTGACAACTACAGCTGGGCTGAAGCTATCAGCTTACTGCGTCACGGCCGTGTGGTTATCTTCTCTGCGGGAACAGGAAATCCATTCTTCACAACGGACTCAGCAGCTTGCTTACGCGGTATTGAAATTGAAGCTGATGTTGTACTGAAAGCCACAAAAGTTGATGGCGTTTACTCGTCAGATCCTGCCAAAGATCCTGATGCCGTTCTGTATGAAAACCTGAATTATCAAGAAGTTCTTGAGCGTGAATTGAAAGTTATGGATTTAGCTGCATTTACGCTAGCACGCGATCACAACCTGCCAATTCGTGTTTTCAACATGAATAAGCCAGGTGCATTACGCCGTGTTGTGATGGGTGAAAACGAAGGAACTCTGATTTCTCACAATTAATACTCAGAGACATGACCTGAGTTTGAATGTATTATCTAACATAAATTCAGACAATTTAAGCGAGGCTGCTTTGCGGCCTTTAATAACAAGTTCTTAAGGGTTGATAACGTGATTAACGAAATCCAAAAAGATGCTCAAGACCGTATGGAAAAGAGCCTTGAAGCACTAAAAAGTCAAATCAGCAAAGTTCGTACTGGCCGCGCTTCTCCAAGCCTGTTAGACGGCATCTCTGTTGAATATTACGGTTCAGCAACGCCTTTGCGTCAATTAGCTAACGTGACTGTTGAAGATTCACGTACATTAGCAATTTCTGTTTTTGACCGTAGCATGTCACCTGCAATTGAAAAAGCGATCATGGCGTCTGACTTAGGTCTGAACCCATCTTCAGCAGGTACTGTTATCCGCGTTCCACTTCCTCCATTAACGGAAGAGCGTCGTAAAGACTTAATCAAAGTGGTTCGTGGTGATGCTGAGCAAGGTCGTATCGCAATTCGTAACGTCCGCCGTGACGCGAACGATAAAGTTAAAGCTTTACTGAAAGACAAAGAAATCAGTGAAGATGACGAGCGCCGTTCACAGGATGACATCCAAAAGCTGACTGATAACTTCATCAAAAAAGTGGATGAAGCATTAGCTCAGAAAGAAGCGGAGCTGATGGAGTTTTAATCCATCTTGATAATAAAGCCATCTGAACACATTTTTTAAAAGTGTGCTTTAGCATGGCTTTATTATTTATCATTTCTATTAAACAATCCTTTCTTATCGCTAAGCTGATATAATCTCAGTATTGAATTAATACAGAGTATCTGATCACTATGAAACGTCTTACTATCCTGGGTTCTACAGGTTCAATCGGTACAAGTACACTTTCTGTTGTTCGTCAAAATCCTGATAAATTCCAAATTCTTGCATTAGTCGCAGGTAAAAACGTGACTGAGATGGCAAGTCAATGCCTTGAATTTAATCCTAAATATGTCTCAATGGCTGACGAAAGCGCAGCGAAAGCATTACGCACTATTTTGACGGAAAATAACTGCAAAACAGAAGTTTTATCCGGTACAGAATCCGCTATTGAACTTGCTGGATTAGATGATGCGGATCAAGTGATGTCTGCTATTACTGGCGTGGCGGGGTTACTCCCAACGTTGTCAGCAATCCGCAAAGGGAAAAGAATATTATTAGCGAATAAAGAGTCTTTGATCACCAGTGGCCGTTTATTCTTTAATGCGATTCGAGAGCACCAAGCGACAGTTTTCCCGATCGATAGCGAGCATAATGCGATTTTTCAAAGCTTACCTGAAGAAATTCAATTGAATTTAGGCTTTGCCGATCTGACGGCTTCAGGAATTTCCAGCATCGTATTAACAGGGTCTGGCGGACCATTTAGAGATACACCTTTATCTTATTTTGACCAAGTGACACCTGATGAGGCATGTAATCATCCTAACTGGTCAATGGGTCGCAAAATCTCAGTAGATTCCGCGACTATGATGAATAAAGGTCTAGAATATATCGAGGCCTGCTATTTCTTTAATGCGAACGAAAAGCAGATGGAAGTGATTATTCACCCTCAATCTGTGATCCACTCTATGGTTCGTTACCGTGATGGGAGTGTTATCGCCCAGTTAGGAACACCGGACATGCGTACACCAATTTCGTACAGCATGGCCTATCCTCAGCGTATTATGTCGGGTGCTAAACCATTGGATTTCACTACGTTATCTTCGCTGACTTTTGTGGAGCCTGATTACCAACGTTATCCTTGCCTGAAACTGGCTATCGATGCATGTCACCAAGGGCAAGCGGCGACGACTGTATTAAATGGTGCGAATGAAATCACTGTCGGTGCATTCTTAGAAGAGAAAATTCGCTTTACGGATATTGCAAAAATCAATCACAAGATTATGGATAAATTAGATTTTTCGGAACCCACGTCTATTGATGAGGTCTTAGAAATCGATGCTTGTGCTCGTCGTGAAGCAGCTCAGCTAATTGCTCAAGAATTTTAATCTTGATATGTGATTTATTTAGTTGCTGATAACTATAATATATCTTTAATATGTGGCGTGTTGAGAATAGAAAGCTTATCAACAATAAGCATATTAAGGATGTGTCTTATCAGCAATTATAATCATAAGAGTTATGATTGAGCCGGATTTCCCAAGTAGTACAGACAAGGATTAACATTTAATGAACTCTAGTGGTGAAAATCTCTCTGATTCTATGATGCCTAAGCATGTTGCCATCATTATGGATGGTAATGGGCGATGGGCAAAACAGAGAGGAAAATTCAGAATTACTGGTCATCGAGCAGGTGTTGAATCTGTACGTAGTTCTGTGCGTTTTGCAGTAAAGAATAATATTCGTTCCCTGACACTTTACGCATTCAGCAGTGAAAATTGGAAAAGACCAGAAAAAGAAGTCAGTTCGTTGATGGATCTGTTTGTTTTTGCATTAGATAATGAAGTCAAAAACCTGCATAAAAATAACGTAAAACTGAAAATTATTGGTGATGTTAGTCGCTTTAGTGAAACCTTAAGAAAAAGAATTGATAAAGCGGAAGCATTAACAGCAGGTAACACCGGTTTACAGCTGAATATTGCCGCTAACTACGGTGGACGCTGGGATATTGTAAATAGCGTTAAACAAGTTTATGAAAAAGTGAGTCGTGGTGAGTTATCTATTGATGACGTAACTGAAAGTACGATTAGCGACCATGTTTGTATGCATGACCAAGAGTGTGTTGATTTGGTGATCCGTACAGGTGGAGAACATCGCATTAGTAATTTCTTGTTATGGCAGGTTGCTTATGCGGAATTTTATTTCACCAACGTTTTATGGCCAGATTTTGATGAAATGGTGTTTCAGGATGCAGTCGATGCTTTTAGCAAGCGAGAACGGCGCTATGGTGGAGCAGAATCAGATGACGAACTCGTCAAATAAAAGGGGATGGATGTGCTGAAGTATCGTTTACTCACTGCGGTGATTTTAATTCCAATTGTTATTGCTGCACTTTTTTTACTGTCCCCAGCAAATTTCGGTTTAGTGGTGATAGCTGTCTGTGCGTTGGGCGCATGGGAATGGGCTCAATTTGCTGGATGGCATTCACAAACTAAACGCATCGGTTTAGCGGTTGTATTTGCGGCGGTATTACTCGCAATTCAATTCTCTTTACCAGACATGACCGCTCTTTCAAGTTCTCCGTTTATTTTATATAGCCTATGGGCGGGTTTAATCTGGTGGATTGCCGCCATTTTATTGGTTGTGACATACCCAGCCTCTGCCTCATGGGGTAAATCGGTCATCATTCGCTTACTGTTTGGTGTATTAACTATCGTGCCTTTCTATAGCGGCATGATGGTATTAAGAACCATTGGTTACCAAGCAGATACCTCTGTAGGGGCATGGTGGCTGCTCTACGTTATGTTATTGGTATGGGGTGCAGACTCCGGTGCTTATGCGTTTGGACGTACTATTGGTCGCAATAAAATGGCACCAAAAGTTTCTCCAGGTAAAACATGGGAAGGGTTAATCGGTGGTTTAATTACCGCTGGAATTATCTCATGGTTATTTAGCTTATATGCGCCAATCCCAGCAATGCCAGATTATTTACTAGTGACTTCAATTATTGTTGTTGTAGTATCTGTGTTTGGTGACTTAACAGAGAGTATGTTTAAGCGCCAATCCGGTATTAAAGACAGTAGTCATTTAATTCCAGGTCACGGTGGAATACTCGATAGAATTGATAGCCTAACTGCGGCAATCCCTGTATTTGCAGGGCTGAATTTGTTAGTTTTTAACGGTTTTGGTCTTTAGGAAGATTAATGGGATTTATTTGGAGCTTAGCGGCGTTTATTATTGCGATTGGTGTGCTGATTACGGTGCACGAATTTGGGCATTATTGGGTCGCGCGCCGTTGCGGTGTTTATGTTGAAAAGTTCTCTATAGGGTTTGGTAAAACGCTATGGCGTAAAGTCGATAAACATGGGACAGAGTTTGTTTTAGCGCTGATCCCGCTTGGTGGCTACGTCAAAATGCTCGATGAGCGTGTTGGTGAAGTAAGCCCAGAACGCCGTCATTTAGCTTTCAATAATAAGACTGTTGGACAACGTGCCGCCATTATTAGCGCGGGGCCTCTTGCGAACTTTTTGCTTGCTATTGTTGTCTACTGGATTGTCTTTATGATTGGGATTCCATCTGTTCGCCCAGTCATTGATAGCATTAAGCCAAATTCCATTGCTGCTGAGGCAAATTTTGAGCCTCAGATGGAACTAAAATCGATAGACGGTATCGAAACACCTGATTGGAATTCAGTTCGTTTAGCGCTAGTGAGTAAAATTGGTGATAGGGAATTTACTGCACAAGTTTTACCTCAAGGATATAATGAACCGGTTTCTAAAACAGTGGATTTAAGCGCATGGCAGTTTGACCCTGAAAAGCAGGATCCTATTTTATCAATAGGGATTATGCCAGTGTCTGCGAAGGTTGACCCTGTCATCCATAAAGTGACGGAAGGCTTAGCGGGCGAGCGCGCCGGTTTAAAACCGGGAGATAGAATTATTAGTGTCAACGGAGAGCTACTGGATACTTGGAATCCAGTGACGAGAATAATCCGAAATAATCCGGGGACACCATTAAAATTAGCCGTGCAACGTGATTCGACATTGATTGATTTAACCTTGGTTCCTGATGTTCAGGAAGGTAAAAAAGGTGAGCGTTTTGGCGTTGCAGGTGTCGAACTAACTGTATTACCGTTAGCTGATGAATATAAAATGGTGCAGCAATACAACCCTGTATCTGCACTGTTTCAAGCTAGCGACAAGACTTGGCAGTTGATGAAACTGACAGTCAATATGATGGGTAAACTGGTTGTTGGGGATGTCAAACTCAATAACTTGAGCGGGCCGGTATCTATCGCAAAAGGTGCGGGGGTTTCGGCGGAGTCAGGCTTGGTATATTATCTGATGTTTATTGCGCTGATTAGCGTGAACTTAGGCATCATCAATCTATTTCCATTGCCTGTGTTAGATGGGGGGCACTTACTCTTCTTATTAATTGAAAAAATTAAAGGGAGTCCAGTGTCTGAGCGAGTACAAGACTTTAGTTTTCGAATTGGTGCAATGGCATTGATTCTGTTAATGGGACTTGCACTTTTTAATGATTTCTCTCGCTTCTAATTTTGTAAGCTTGGGACCAGTAAGGAATACGCATAACAACGATGGCGATGAAAAAGTTGCTCATAGCGTCGCTGCTTTTAGGTAGCGCCACTGCATACGGTTCAGACGGATTCGTAGTTAAAGACATTCGTTTCGAAGGTCTACAACGCGTCGCCGTTGGTGCAGCATTATTGAACATGCCTGTCAGGGTCGGGGATTCAATCGATAACGAAGATATCAGTCGTTCGATTCGTTCGCTATTCTCTACAGGTAACTTCGAAGATGTTAGGGTCCTGCGTGATGGAAATACGCTGATCGTTCAAGTTAAAGAACGACCAACCATCGCGAGTATCACTTTTACAGGTAACAAATCTGTAAAAGATGACATGCTAAAGCAGAACTTGGAAGCATCCAATGTCCGTGTGGGTGAAGCATTAGACCGCACTAAAATTGCGAATATTGAAAAAGGTTTAGAGGACTTTTATTACAGTGTTGGTAAATACAACGCGACAGTAAAAGCGGTGGTCACGCCATTACCACGTAACCGCGTGGATTTAAAATTTGTGTTCTCTGAAGGCGTGTCTGCAAAAATCCAGCAGATCAACATTGTGGGTAATAAAAACTACTCAACAGCGGAATTGGTGAATAAGCTCCAATTACGTGACGATGTGCCATGGTGGAACCTGGCGGCTGACCAAAAATATCAAAAACAAAAATTGGCGGGTGACTTAGAAACCCTGCGCAGTTTCTACCTTGATCGTGGTTATGCACGTTTCAATATCGACTCAACGCAAGTGAGTCTGACACCGGACAAGAAAGATATCTACATTACGATTAATGTCACTGAAGGAGATCAATATAAGATTTCTGGCGTGGACGTTAATGGTAATACGGCAGAGCATTTAGCGGATATCCAAGAGCTGATCACTATTACACCAGGTGAGTTATACAATGGTGCGCAAGTGACTCAGATGGAAAACCAAATTAAAGACCTGTTTGGTCGTTATGGTTACGCTTATCCGCGCGTAATGACTCAGCCTGAAATTAATGACGCTGATAAGACAGTTAAGCTGCATGTTAACGTTGATGCAGGTAACCGTTTCTATGTTCGCCAAATTCGTTTCCAAGGCAATGATACCAGTAAAGATTCCGTTTTACGCCGTGAAATGCGCCAAATGGAAGGTGCTTGGTTAGGTAACGATTTAGTTGAATTAGGTAAAGAGCGTCTGAACCGTACTGGTTTCTTCGAAACTGTTGATGTTGAAACTCAGCGCATTCCGGGTAGCCCAGACCAAGTTGATGTTATCTATAAGGTTAAAGAACGTAACACTGGTTCAATGAACTTTGGTGTTGGTTTCGGTACTGAAAGTGGCGTTAGCTTCCAAGTTGGTGTAACTCAGGATAACTGGTTGGGTACAGGTAATGCGGTTGGTATTAACGCGAGCCGAAATGACTACTCAACAAACGTAGAGTTTTCAATGACAGACCCTTACTTCACTGTAAACGGTGTGAGTCTGGGTGGACGTATTTTCTATAACGACTTTAGTGCGAAAGATGCGGACTTATCTGGCTATAACAACAAAACGTATGGTTTAGATAGCACATTAAGCTTCCCATTCAATGAAAATAACTCCTTCCGTATTGGTGCGGGTTATGTTCATAACGACCTGTCTGACATGCGTGCGCAAGCTGCAATGTGGGACTATTTGGATTCTATGGGTGAACATCCAGAAATTACCAAAAATGGTCGTAACAAAGAAAGCTTCAGAGCAGATGACTTTACACTGAACTTAGGTTGGACGTATAACTCCTTAAACCGTGGTTTCTTCCCAACATCGGGTAACAAAACCAGCGTTTCAGGTAAAATTACTGTCCCAGGTTCTGATAACGAATACTACAAACTGCGTTTTGATACTGCCCAATACCTCCCATTGAATGATGATGAAACATGGGTTGTGTTAGGTCGCGCGCAGGCGGGCTATGGTGATGGTATTGGTAGCAAACAAATGCCATTCTATGAGAACTTCTATGCAGGGGGTTCTAGCACTATCCGTGGTTTCCGTTCTAACAACATTGGTCCAAAGGCAGTTTATCTTGTAAAAGATCCTGTTACTGGAAAAGGAAAACCTGAAGCAGGTAGTCCATCCAGCGATGCGGTTGGTGGTAACGCGATGTATGCAGGTTCATTTGAGCTGATTACACCAACGCCATTTATCGATGAGAAGTATGCGAATACGATCCGTACATCTCTGTTTGTAGATGCGGGAACCGTATGGGATACCAACTGGAACAGTATTAACCCAGCATGGCGTGCAGGTATGCCTGACTACGGTACAGCAACTAACGTCCGTGTTTCTACGGGTATTGCTTTACAGTGGATTTCGCCACTTGGGCCTCTGGTCTTCTCCTATGCGCAACCTATCAAGGATTACGAAGGCGACAAATCAGAACAGTTCCAATTTAATATTGGTAGAACTTGGTAATAATTCAGTCTCTATCGAAATCAGCCCTCATAAAATAATGAGGGCTACCAAAATTTCCAGCCATAAGAATGGGTTAAGGAGTTTAGTGTGAAAAAATTGTTGTGTGCAGCGGGTGTAAGTATTGCTTTAGCAATGTCTGCGGGTGCGTATGCTGAAAAAATCGCTATCGTTAATGTTGGCGAAGTTTTCCAGAACATGCCTGCTCGTGAAGCCGTTGCTAAACAGCTTGAGAGTGAATTCAAAAGCCGTGCTACTGAACTGCAGAATCTGGAAAAAGATCTGCAATCACGCGTAGAAAAACTGCGTCGTGACGGCGCGACTATGAGCACTAGCGATCGTGAAAAGCAGGAAAAAGAATTAATCACTAAACGTGACCAGTTCGCTGAGAAAGCTCAGAAATTTGAAGAAGACAATCGTCGTCGTCAAGCTGAAGAGCGTAATAAAATCCTGAGCCGTATCCAAGATTCTATTAAATCTGTTGCAGCGAAAGAAGGCTATGATGTTGTTATCGATGCAAACGCAGTTGCGTATGCAAAAGATGGTATCGATATCACCAGTCAGGTTCAAAAACAGGTTAAATAATAGATGTCTTCAATTCGATTAGCTGACCTTGCTCAGCAGTTGAATGCACAGTTACACGGTGATGGCGATATCGTCATCACCGGTATTGCACCGATGTATTCAGCGAATAATCAGCAGATTACTTTTTTATCTGATAGCCGTTACAGCGATAAGTTGGCAGATTGCCAAGCTGCTGCTGTGGTATTAACTGAAAAAGATCTGAGTGCTTGTAAGGTTGCTGCACTGGTTGTAGATAATCCTTACCTTGCTTATGCGCACATGGCGCAAATTATGGATACCACTCCAGCCCCTGCTGAGAATATCCATGCGTCAGCGGTCATTGCTGATGATGCCCAGCTTGGTCAGAATGTCGCAATTGGCGCGAATGCCGTTATCGAAAGTGGCGTTGTGCTAGGTGATAACGTTGTGATTGGTGCAGGTTGTTTTATTGGTAAAAATACCCGCATTGGTGCAGGCACCCGTTTATGGGCGAATGTCAGTGTTTACCATCATGTTGAGATTGGGGAAAGTTGCTTAATCCAGTCAGGCACAGTGATCGGTTCTGATGGCTTTGGTTATGCCAATGATCGTGGTAATTGGATCAAGATCCCACAATTAGGTACCGTGATCATCGGATCTCGTGTTGAGATCGGTGCGTGTACAACAATTGACCGTGGCGCATTAGATAACACAGTCATTGGCAATGGCGTTATCATCGATAACCAATGCCAAATTGCGCACAATGTAACAATAGGCGATAATACCGCAGTTGCGGGTGGCGTCATTATGGCTGGTAGTTTAAAAATCGGTCGCTATTGTATGATTGGCGGAGCCAGTGTTATCAATGGTCATATGGAAATCTGTGACAAGGTTACCGTAACAGGTATGGGAATGGTCATGCGACCAATTACTGAGCCAGGAGTTTACTCTTCCGGTATTCCTTTACAGCCGAATAAAGCATGGCGTAAAACCGCAGCTTTAGTCTTAAGCATCAATGAGATGAATAAGCGTCTAAAAACACTTGAACGTGAATTAGATAGCCAAAATCAAAAAAATCAGTAATTATTTGGTAATTCAAGCTAAAATAGTTTCTTGAGTTACATTTTTTCCGGCCTGCCTGTTAACTCGCTATTGAGTTAAAGCGGGCCGATTCATTAATTAAATAGTATTAATAGACAGGAAGAGTATTTCGATGAGTGATAATCATACTCTGAATATAGAAGAAATCTTAGAACTACTTCCGCACCGTTACCCATTCCTTTTGGTTGACCGTGTATTGGATTTTGAAGAAGGTAAATCTTTGCGCGCGGTAAAGAACGTCTCTTTTAACGAGCCATTCTTTCAGGGACATTTCCCTAGCAAACCAATTTTCCCAGGTGTTTTAATTTTAGAAGCAATGGCTCAGGCTACGGGTATCCTTGCATTTAAAAGCGTAGGCAAACTTGAACCTGGCGAGCTGTATTATTTTGCAGCGATTGATAACGCACGCTTTAAACGTCCAGTTCTGCCAGGAGATCAAATGATCCTGGAAGTTGAATTTATCAAAGAACGTCGCGGTGTTGCACGTTTTAAAGGTGTAGCAAAAGTTGATGGAGAAGTGGCCTGCGAAGCAGAAATGATGTGCGCCCGTCGTCGTGAGGTCTGATATGATTGACAAAACTGCCTATGTTCATCCCTCATCTATTGTAGAAGATGGAGCTGTTATTGGTGCCAATGTACGCATTGGTCCTTTTTGCTATATCGGCGCTAATGTTGAAATTGGTGAAGGTACTGAGCTGAAATCTCACGTTGTTGTAAACGGACACACGAAAATTGGTCGTGACAACGTTATTTTTCAATTTGCTTCGATTGGTGAAATTAACCAAGACCTGAAATACCAAGGTGAGCCAACTCGCGTTGAGATTGGCGACCGTAACCGCATCCGTGAAAGTGTGACTATCCACCGTGGAACCACACAAGGCGGTGACCTAACTAAAATTGGTAATGATAACTTACTGATGGTTAACGTCCATATTGCGCATGACTGCATCATTGGTAACCGCTGTATTATCGCGAATAACGGAACGTTAGGTGGTCACGTCACTCTTGGTGATTTCGCTATTATTGGTGGCATGACCGCGGTGCATCAATTCTGTCAGATTGGTGCGCACGTAATGGTCGGTGGATGCTCTGGTGTTGCACAAGACGTACCTCCATACGTTATTGCACAGGGCAACCATGCAACTCCATTTGGTTTAAACCTTGAAGGTTTAAAACGCCGTGGTTTTGAAAAAGAATCTCTGCACGCTATTCGTAACGCCTACAAAACGTTATACCGCTCAGGGAAGTCTTTGGAAGAAGCACGTGAAGAAATTGCTGAAATGGCAAAAACTGACGAACACGTCAAAGTATTTAGTGATTTCTTAGAAGACTCAGCACAATCTAAGCGCGGAATTATTCGTTAATTTTTGCTGCTGCAGATGAATACAAGAAAAGGCCTTTAATAAGGAGCGAATTTTGGTGAATAGCAACCGCCCACTTACTATTGGCCTTGTTGCCGGAGAAACCTCTGGTGATATCTTAGGCGCAGGACTTATCCGCGCCTTAAAACAACAAGTCCCCAATGCCCGTTTTGTCGGTGTTGCAGGTCCTCTCATGCAAGCAGAAGGTTGTGAAGCTTGGTATGAAATGGAAGAGCTCGCCGTCATGGGGATTGTTGAAGTCCTTGGTCGTTTACCTCGTTTATTATCCATCCGTAAAGATTTAACTCAGCGTTTTACTGAGTTACAACCTGATGTGTTTGTTGGCATTGATGCGCCTGATTTCAATATCACCCTTGAAGGTCGCTTAAAATCAAAAGGCATTAAAACCATTCATTATGTCAGCCCATCTGTTTGGGCATGGCGCCAAAAGCGCGTATTCAAAATTGGTCGTTCCACAAATTTAGTCTTAGCATTTCTCCCATTTGAGAAAGCATTTTATGACCGTTTTGATGTCCCTTGCCGTTTTATTGGGCACACCATGGCGGATTCAATCCCCTTAAACCCTGATAAACAGGCTGCGCGTGAACGTTTAAATATCCCCGTAACTGCAAAATGTTTAGCATTGTTACCAGGAAGTCGCCATTCTGAAGTCGAAATGCTTAGCGCTGATTTCTTAAAAACCGCTACACTATTAAGTAGCCACTTTGCCGATCTACATATTGTCGTGCCTCTGGTAAATCAGAAACGCCGCCAGCAATTCGATGAAATAAAACAACAGGTTGCTCCAGAGTTGAATGTCCATATTTTGGATGGACAGGCTCGCGATGCAATGACCGCAGCAGATGCGACATTACTTGCTTCTGGCACCGCGGCCTTAGAATGTATGCTAACCAAATGCCCAATGGTAGTGGGTTATCGCATGAAGCCTTTCACATTCTGGCTTGCCAAGCGCTTAGTCAAAACGCCTTATGTTTCTTTGCCAAATTTATTGGCAGGGAAAGAAATCGTGAAAGAATTACTCCAAGAAGAGTGCCAGCCACAGCAGCTTGCAGACCAGTTACTTCCATTGTTGGAAGGCGGAGAGCAAGTAGACGCGCTGAAGGAAACTTTCTTACAATTGCATCAACTGATTCGTTGTGATGCAGACCAACAAGCCGCTGATGCTGTATTAGATTTGGTTAGAAAATAATGGAATTTATATACCCGAAAGCCAACTTAATTGCTGGCGTTGATGAAGTGGGGCGTGGACCTTTAGTGGGCGCTGTAGTGACTGCAGCGGTTATTTTAGATCCTAATAACCCAATAGCAGGACTTGCTGACTCGAAAAAACTTAGCGAAAAAAAGCGTGAAAAGTTGTTCGATGAGATCAAAGAAAAAGCACTGTGTTGGTGCATTGGCCGTGCAGAACCTGAGGAAATTGACCAACTCAACATATTGCATGCGACTATGTTGGCAATGCAAAGAGCGGTAGAAGGCCTTTCAATTCAACCAGAATTCGTCTTAGTGGATGGCAACCGCTGCCCTAAATTGACCATGCCATCACAGGCTGTTGTCAAAGGTGATAGTTTAGTCCAAGAGATCAGCGCTGCATCAATTCTGGCTAAAGTGATTCGAGATAGAGAAATGGTCGAGCTTGATAAAGCTTTCCCTGAATATGGTTTTGCGAAACACAAAGGCTACCCTACAGCGTATCATTTAGAAAAATTAGCTGAGTTTGGCGCTACCGAATTTCACCGTAAAAGCTTCGCGCCTGTAAGACGTGCGTTAGACATTAAATAGTCGGCATAAGAAAAATAGGTATAAAGTTAATGGCTTCTCCTCGTTTTATTCATCTACGTGTTCACAGTGACTACTCCATGATTGATGGGCTGGCGAAAACCGCTCCATTAGTGAAAAAAGTCGCCGCCATGGGCATGCCTGCATTTGCCATCACGGATTTTACTAACCTTTGTGGGTTAGTGAAGTTTTATGGTGCGGCTCATGGTGCAGGTATCAAGCCGATCATTGGGGCTGATTTTTATATGGAAAGTGAGCAACTTGGTGATGAGGTTGCTCACTTAACGGTTCTGGCTCGCAACAACGAAGGCTATCAAAACCTCACCTTACTCATCTCCGAAGCTTACCAAAAAGGTTATGGCGCAATTGGTCCCACGATTCATCGTGACTGGCTCGTCAAACATAAAGAGGGTTTGCTCCTGCTATCAGGCGGTCGAAAAGGGGATGTGGGGCAGTTTTTACTCCGCGGTAACCAAGCACTAGTGGATGAAAGTTTAGCGTTCTACCAAACCCACTTTCCTGATGCTTACTATCTTGAGCTTATTCGTACTGGGCGACCTGATGAAGAGAGCTACCTACATGCTGCTGTCGAATTAGCAACTCAGCGTGGTCTGCCTGTAGTGGCTACCAACGATGTCTGTTTCATTGAAAGCAGCGATTTTGATGCCCATGAAATTCGTGTCGCTATTCATGATGGATTCACGTTAGCCGATCCGAAGCGTCCAAAAAATTATAGTCCTCAGCAATACTTACGTACTGAAGAAGAGATGTGCGAGCTGTTTGCCGACATCCCTGAAGCATTAGAAAATAGTGTAGAGATTGCTAAGCGCTGTAACGTCACTATTCGTCTTGGTGAATATTTTCTACCGAAATTCCCGACAGGGGATATGGAAACGGAAGACTTTCTGGTCATGCGTTCAAAAGAAGGTCTGGAAGAGCGCCTCAAATTCCTATTCCCAGATGAAAAAGTCCGAGCAGAAAGACGCCCTGAATATGATGAACGTTTAGAAATCGAACTCAACGTTATCAACCAAATGGGATTCCCTGGCTACTTCTTGATCGTAATGGAGTTTATCCAGTGGTCGAAAGATAACGGTGTTCCTGTTGGTCCAGGGCGAGGCTCAGGTGCGGGCTCTTTAGTGGCTTATGCACTAAAAATCACTGACTTAGACCCACTTGAACTTGACCTGCTGTTTGAGCGTTTCTTGAACCCTGAGCGGGTTTCAATGCCAGACTTCGACGTTGACTTCTGCATGGAAAAACGTGACCAAGTTATTGATCACGTTGCTCAAATGTATGGTCGGGACGCGGTATCCCAGATCATTACCTTTGGTACGATGGCAGCAAAAGCCGTTATTCGTGACGTGGGACGCGTACTGGGGCACCCTTATGGTTTCGTTGACCGAATTTCTAAACTGGTTCCCCCTGACCCGGGAATGACCCTTGAAAAAGCTTTTGAAGCAGAACCGCAGCTGCCTGAAATTTATGAGGCAGATGAAGAGGTTAAAGCGCTAATCGATATGGCGCGTAAGCTTGAAGGGGTAACACGTAACGCCGGTAAGCACGCCGGTGGGGTAGTTATTGCACCAACTAAAATTACGGATTTTGCACCGCTCTATTGCGATGCTGAAGGTAATAACCCCGTTACACAATTCGATAAAAACGATGTCGAATATGCTGGCTTGGTAAAATTCGACTTCCTTGGTCTGCGTACGCTGACCATTATTAACTGGGCATTGGAGATGATCAATGCCCGTCGAGCCAAGAAAAATTTAGAGCCGATTGATATTGCAGCTATTCCTTTACAGGATAAGAAAAGCTTCGACATGTTGCAGCGTTCGGAAACCACGGCGGTATTCCAATTAGAATCCCGAGGAATGAAGGATCTGATTAAACGCCTGCAACCTGACTGTTTTGAAGATATGATCGCTCTGGTGGCGTTATTCCGCCCAGGTCCGCTGCAATCGGGGATGGTAGATAACTTTATCGACCGTAAACATGGTCGTGAAGAGATCTCATATCCTGATGTAAATTGGCAGCACGAATCATTAAAACCTGTTCTAGAGCCAACTTATGGTATTATCCTATACCAAGAACAGGTTATGCAGATTGCTCAGGTTTTAGCCGGTTATACCCTCGGTGGCGCGGATATGTTGCGTCGTGCGATGGGTAAAAAGAAACCTGAAGAAATGGCAAAACAGCGCTCCGTTTTTGAGGAAGGTTCCATCAAAAACGGGGTAGATGGTGAGTTGTCGATGAAAATCTTTGACTTGGTGGAAAAATTCGCCGGTTATGGATTTAACAAATCACACTCCGCAGCCTACGCGCTGGTCTCGTACCAAACACTATGGCTAAAAGCCCACTATCCGTCTGAATTTATGGCTGCAGTAATGACTGCGGATATGGATAACACGGAAAAAGTAGTCGGGCTGGTAGATGAATGTTGGCGTATGGGCTTGAAAGTATTGCCACCAGATATCAATAGTGGGTTATATCACTTCCATGTGAATGATGAAGGTGAGATAGTTTACGGCATCGGCGCAATTAAAGGCGTTGGTGAAGGCCCAATCGAAGCGATTATTGAAGCTCGCCAACAAGGCGGGATCTTTAAAGAAATTTTCGATCTGTGTGCTCGAGTGGATATTAAAAAGATTAACCGCCGTGTGATGGAAAAGCTGATCATGGCAGGGGCATTCGATCATTTAGGTCCTCACCGAGCGGCACTGATGTCATCCCTTGAAGACGCATTAAAAGCGGCGGATCAGCATGCGAAAGCAGAAGCTATCGGGCAAGGGGATATGTTTGGAGTGCTTGCTGAAGCCCCTGAGCAGGTTGAAAGTTCTTACGCGAGTGTGCCGAAGTGGCCTGAGCAAGTCGTGCTAGAAGGTGAGCGCGAAACTTTGGGTCTCTATTTGACAGGCCACCCAATAACGCGATACTTAAGTGAGATAGAGCGTTATACAAATGGTTTGAGATTGAAAGATGTGAACCCAACCCCTCGTGGTCAAGTGACAACTGTGGTAGGTTTAGTGCTCTCTGCCAAAGTGATCACAACCAAACGTGGAAACCGAATTGGGATTTGCACGCTCGATGATCGTTCCGGTCGTCTGGATATTATGTTATTTTCAGATGCGCTGGATAAATACCAACATATGTTGGAAAAAGACAATATTTTAATTGCCACCGGTCAGGTCAGCTTTGATGATTTCAATGGTGGTAATAAAATGACAGTGCGCGAATTGATGGATATCGGAGAAGCAAGGGAAAAGTATGCGCGCGGCCTTGCAATTTCACTGTCCGATAAACAGATTAACGATCAATTACTGAATCGGCTTCGTAATGCGCTTGAACCTCACCGTTCAGGCACGATACCGGTTCACTTGTATTATCAGAAGGATGATGCCAGAGCTAAGCTTAAGTTTGGCGTTGTTTGGCGTGTAACACCCGTGGATCCCCTTCTGAACGACCTTCGAACTCTGCTGGGTAGTGAGCAGGTAGAATTAGAATTTGACTAAAATAGGAATATTATGAGTCTGGACTTTCTTGATTTTGAACAGCCGATTGCTGAATTAGAGGCGAAAATCGATTCCCTAACTGCAGTTAGCCGTCAAGATAACAACTTAGAAGTCAACCTGGATGAAGAGGTTGCTCGTTTACGTGAAAAAAGTGTTGAACTGACACGTAAGATTTTCTCTGATCTGGGGGCTTGGCAAATTGCTAAACTCGCTCGTCACCCACGTCGTCCATACTCTTTGGATTACATTTCTCGCATTTTTACAGATTACCAAGAATTAGCGGGTGATCGTGCGTATGCCGATGACAAAGCGATTATTGGTGGTTTAGCTCGTTTAGATGGGCGCCCTGTGATGGTTATTGGTCATCAAAAAGGTCGTGAAACGAAAGAGAAAATTCGCCGCAACTTTGGTATGCCAGCACCAGAAGGCTACCGTAAAGCACTGCGTCTGATGGAAATGGCTGAGCGTTTTAACCTGCCAATTATTACGTTTATCGATACACCGGGTGCATATCCGGGTGTTGGTGCAGAAGAGCGCGGTCAATCCGAAGCGATTGCGCGTAACTTACGTGAAATGTCTCGCTTATCCGTTCCGGTGATCTGTACCGTGATCGGTGAAGGCGGTTCAGGTGGCGCATTAGCGATTGGTGTGGGTGATAAAGTGAATATGCTGCAATACAGCACTTATTCCGTTATCTCACCAGAAGGTTGTGCATCTATTCTGTGGAAAAGTGCTGATAAAGCACCATTAGCGGCTGACGCAATGGGCATTACAGCACCTCGCTTAAAAGAGCTGAAGCTGATTGATAGCGTGATCCCTGAACCTCTGGGCGGCGCTCATCGTAATTACGATGAAATTGCGGAATCTCTGAAAGCACAAATCACGCAAGACTTGAATGAGTTAGAAACTCTGGATGAAGAAGCATTGAAAAATCGTCGTTATCAACGTCTGATGGGATATGGTTACTGCTAATTAGCTAACCTATTAAGTGTAATCCAGCCTATTTTGAAACGGGAGTCGGTTTAGCCAGCTCCCGTTTTTTATGGCTCATACTTTAGTTTTCATTTTTATTAATCAATGTTCATAACCTTAATTATCCAAAGTGCTATATTCAAAAATCAGTATTAAAAAATAGAATGTTTTTTAATACCTCGCTTATTTGATTTTTAAACTTCAATATTCAAAATATTTCCCTCACTTCTATTTTTAACGTTATTCATTTAATTTTATTAATTTAATATTCTAATAATATAAATATCCGTCGTGATAAATCTTTCATTCCAAAATATTCCACAAAGAAAACGTTATCTGAATACGCCAGTAAGAGCTTTCATGCGTAAGTCGCGAGGGTATGCTACCAGCGCATATCACCAGTAACGCTCAGTTTGATGGAACAAACCAGTGTAATCTATCCCAGTAGGTAATAAATTATCGTTCCTTAATTAACTTTACTCTTTGTTACTTCATATTTAATCCCAATAAATCCGTTTTTATTATTAATCTAGACATATAAATTCTATCCCGAAACAAAATAGCAATAATGATTATGGTGCTTCTTTCGTTATTTAAATCACAGGGTAACTACACTGTTTAATTTAGATGACCAGTATTTATTCGTCTGCTATTAACAATGGAAATATACCCATTATGAAAAAACACCTTAAAGGAAAGCATAAAGGATAGAACAATGTTTTTTGGTATTAACCGCTACAGCATCAAATCATTTCGGATGCGTTTATTACTTTCCATTTTACTACCCGCATCCATCATGCCAGTCGGCTCAGTATTTGCTACCGGATTGACGAGTAAGGAGGAACGAAAAAAACTAAATCAAACGCGTACATCTCATAGTGCTTTTGAAAACCTACTTACAGAAGATGAAATTGATATTTCGAGTACACACTCTGTAAAGACAGCAGACAAAAATACGACTGGAAACAGGTTGACTGACGAACAGGATAGCCAGATACAGAATTGGTTGTCTCGTACCGCCCCTAACTTTTTTGTGGCTATGAATACAGAAAGTGCCGAATCGTACCTTTCCAGACAAGCCAAGAATATGGCAGTTAGCGAGGCCTCATCCGCAGTGGAAAGTTGGCTGAATCAGTTTGGTACAGCCCAGATTGGCGTACAGCCGGGAGATAAGTTATCACAGATCTCCGTATCCGCTGACATGTTGTTGCCTCTATATCAGAGTCCTGACTGGCTAGTATTTGCCCAATTCGGTGGTCGAAACCTTGATGATCGTACCACCCTGAACTTAGGTGCTGGGGTTCGTCGATTCAGTGACCAATGGATGTATGGAGTAAACACTTTTTACGACATTGATGTTACCGGTAATAATCGTCGAGCGGGTATTGGGGGAGAGTTATGGTCCGATTACCTGCATTTATCTGCCAATGGTTATCTGCGACTCAATAGCTGGCATCAGTCACGGGACTTTGCTGACTACGATGAACGACCTGCCAACGGGTTTGATATCGCCGCCAGTGGCTGGTTACCGTCTTATCCACAGCTCGGCGGCAAGCTGAAATATGAACAATATTTTGGCGATGAAGTGGCACTGAAAGGCAAAGATAGCCGCAGTAAGGCGCCAAAAGCGATGACGATGGGAGTGAATTATACGCCTTTCCCATTAGTGACTTTCGGTGCTGATTGGCGCAAAGGAAAGGGAATGAATGAACTTCAGCTTCAGGCGCAGCTTAACTATTCATTCGGCGTGCCATGGAAGGAACAAATCACATCCGCTGCGGTGGCGAACCTGCGTACACTCCCGAGCAACCGGATGGCACTGGTTGAGCGTAATAACCACATCGTACTTGAGTATCAAAAACAAGAGCTTATCAGCCTCATTCTGCCGCAAGTCATCCGCGGTCGTGGTGCAAGCCTACAGTTAGTGAACGCGATTTTGAAAGCAAAATACGGTGCTGATCGCGTGGAATGGGGAATGCTGACAGAATTTTCAGCCAAAGGTGGGAAAACGCAGTCTGTTGGCAAAAACTTGACTGCTTGGCAGATGCGCTTACCTGCTTGGCAAGCGGGTTCTACCAATACTTATACCTTGAGCGCGAGAGCATGGGATGGAAAGGGGAATGCGTCAAAACTGGTCTATGTAAAGGTCATTGTAGATGCAGGACTTTCTACCCGCCACTCCAGCCTGACGGTAGGTGCAGGCACACTGAATGTTTCTGAGTCTGACACATTGACTTTGACAGTGCGAGATGACCAAAACGCACCAATGACGGGATTGGCTTCAGCTATTCAGCTGCCATTTACTTTTACGACGCACAAAGGCGGACCATCCCTGCCATCTTCACAAAGTGGCGTTAAGTTGGCTGCATTGAAAGAAACTGCACCCGGAGTTTACACCACTGCAATAACCGCCGGAAATCTTCCCGGGACCCTCACTTTTAATCCACAGGTAGAGGGGATCAGTATGGCTCCGATGGTGGTAGAAGTGATGGCTGCACCAGTGGGAATACAAATCTTTCGTAACGGCACTGCCATGAAAGGGAGTCCAGTGGTTGGCGATGTACTGACAGCAACGCCTGATTGCCGAGTTAACTGCATTCTACCGACTGCTTGGCAGTGGGAAGTGGAGACAACTCAAGGGTCAGGACAGTATCAAGCAATAAACGGCGCTACCGCCATGACATACACCGTTACAGCAGATATGCAAAAGCGCAAGTTGCGCGTAACAGCACAATAAATACACCCATAGGGTATTTTTAAAATAAAAGGTAACAATTTGATGAGTAACAATAAGCAAACAATCCCAATGATCCGCCAAGGCCAATTATCTATTCTGATTACTGGCGCAGTTCTGAGCATGGCTGTCAGTACGTCAGCCCTCGCTGCCTCAATTACCTCCTCTGAGACGCAATCAGTTATCGGTCATGCACCAGTACTGTCAGCCGGTTCTGTTAAAGCGACTGACGTTAATGGTGACGGTGTGTTAGGAGAGGGAGATAAATTGACGGCATCAGGTTTTAACTTCAGCGATGCGGATGGCGATAAGCAGACAACTACTGTCTATGAATGGTTTGACGGTAATAATGCCATTAGAGGCACGACGGGTGATTCGCTGACACTGACAGCTGCATTGCTGGGGAAAACTATCACGGTTAAAGCGGTTACAAATACTGATTCTGCGATTACTGAGCCATCAGTGAGTATACCCGTGGCAGCGGCAACTTACATCGATATCAATAACACCCCAGTATCTGGCGGTCAAGGGATCCCAACCGTGGGTGGCAACATTGTGAAATCGGTCACCATCTCAGGTCTATCGGGGGCTCGACCACTAGTCGGTGATAAGCTGAAGGCTGATGTCACCTGTCACGGTACCTGTGATAGCAATCTGACTTACCAGTGGCAGATTGAGAAGTCTGTGAATTCGGGTACATATGAAGATATCGCGTCAGCAACTGCGCAGGAGTACACCGTTAAGGGTACTGAGCAAAAACGAAAAATTAAAGTTGTTGTTTCTAACAAATAATCATTATGAACCGCAGCGGAATAATTCCGTTGCGGTGTTTTTGCGACAACAGAAGAGGATATGCATGAAATGGCGGTTAGGACAAAAATTAACTTTCTTATTCGTTTGATAACGTTGACTGCAGGGCTGGTCATCGGAGAAGGCGTGTTTGCTTCTGTGGTCGAGGTTGCTGCAAAAACACTGCCTGTCATCGGGCATGAACCCGTAGTCAGTGAGGTTAAATTTGATAAAACTGAACCTACTGTCAATGATAAGGTAACAGCTATCCCAACCATTACCGATATGGATAATGACTCGACGGAAGCCACAAAGTATCAGTGGAAATTGGATGGTGTTGATATTTCAGGCGCTACGCAAAGAAGCTATACACTGGTACCGGGCGATGGTAACGGAAAGACGCTGTCTGTGGTGGTAACACCGCAGACAGATCCGAAAATCACTGAGCCTGCAATAGGCGCCACGTTTACGTCATCAACCATTACCACTAAAGGGCTGGCACCAGAGGCTCGTGATGTGAAAATTGATGGCACACCAGAGGTAGGGCAGGTGCTGAGTGGAATGTATGACTACCACGATGCGGATGGTTCGAGCGACCTCGAGAATACTTCAACTAACGGTGGTACTAGCTTTAAGTGGCTCTGTTCCCGCAGCAGCAATACACAAATTCTGGCGACGACTAAAACCTATACCATAAAAGATGCCGATGTAGGGTGCACCATTTCTTTTAACGTCACTCCTCGCGCACTAAGTGGTGCGCCGAATACGGGGGTGGAAGCTCAATCGAATAAAGTCACAATAAAGAAAACACTGGAGTCATCGAAAATAGGAATATTTAATGGTAACCAAATAGGGATGCGTTCCGGATATGGATATAATATGGAGATAGATTATGCGCACCTTGGTTATGGTCAGCCTAAGTCAATAAGCACCAATGAATACCGTAAAGGTAAGGGTAATTTACATCACTCAAAGCGTTATTATATTGGTGGTCAAACTGGGACTTATTCACCAGTAACTGATGATGGCAGTTCGATTAAGTTTGGGACTAATGCAGTTAGCAGTATTGGAGACACTATTTCTATTTATATCGTCATTGAGTTTGAAAACGGAAACACGATAGGCGGTACATCGCCTGATATAGAACTGAAGGGATGATGTTTCATTGTAGTGGTCACGTTAATTTTTCTTCCCCGCTTCGGCGGGGTTTTTCTTTCTCACAAAGTATATTTTGCTTTTTATCTCACTCTAGTCCAAACGCTCTTAAATTTTGATGCTGATTTTGCTTGTGATTATGTTCGGTATATTATGTTTCAGTGCTAGAAAAAATCGTAAAAATAATGGGGATGGGCAGATTAATGGCCGAGCAATCAGCAAGTATTGTTGAGCACGTTTACAGTAAAATAAAAGGATTTCAAAAAATACTGGTTGGATTCAGTGGGGGCATTGATTCTACCGTACTGTTGCATGCCCTTTACCAAATCAAAAATAGTATAAATCCCCTACTCCAAATCCGTGCCTTTCATATTCATCATGGCTTAAATATTCAAGCGAACAAATGGGAAACTCATTGTGCATCATTATGCCAACAATGGGATATTCCGTTTATTTGCCAGCATGTAACCGTAGATAGCGCTCAGATTGGTGTTGAAGCGGCTGCAAGAACTGAACGTTATCAGGCATATCGTGATGAGCTACTCGAAGATGAAATTTTGGTGACGGCTCAGCATCTTGATGACCAAGCAGAAACCTTTATGCTGGCACTTAAACGCGGAAGCGGCCCCGCAGGGCTTTCCGCGATGCCGGAATCACTTTCTTTTCAAGCAAAAAGTGGAAAAACAGTTCTATTACGTCCTTTGCTTTCTATTTCTCGCCATGAATTAGAAAACTATCGAACGGAACATCAACTTCCTTGGGTTGAAGATGATAGTAATCAAGATGACCGATATGATCGTAACTTCTTGCGTTTGAATATTATGCCAAGATTATCTGAACGCTGGCCTCATTTTGCGAATGCAGTTTCCCGAAGCGCATTATTATGCGCAGAACAAGAAGCATTACTGGATGAACTGCTACAAGATTCCCTTGATGACATTATTGATTATCGCGGTGGATTATACATCGATGGGCTTATCCATTGTTCAGTAGCCAAGCGTAACGCCTTGATCCGCAGATGGATTGGTCTTCACCAACTTGCTATGCCGCCATTTAATCAATTAGAACGAATTTGGCAGGAAGTGGCACTTGCCCGGCAGGATGCAGAACCTATCTGTCGCTTGGGTGATGTGGAAATTCGCCGTTATCAAGGGGCTCTGTGGGTGGTTAAGCGCATTAATAGCCTGATGGGAAAACAGTATCAGTGGAATTATCCAGAGGCTTATCTCTTACCTGAATCACTGGGAACACTGGTTGTGATGGATGGAGAAGGGCAGATCCGCCCACCACAAGAAACGGAAAAAGTGACAATTCGCTTTGGATTGCAAGGCTCACTAAATATTGTTGGTCGCCATCATTCACGCAGTAGTAAAAAGATTTGGCAAGAATTGGGTGTTGCTCCATGGATGCGAGAAAGAACCCCGCTGATTTACTATAACGAAACACTAATTTGTGCCGTGGGATGTTTTATTACTCCTGATGGATTTGTGGGAGAAGACAATGTTGGGATTGCTATTGATTGGCAAAATTCCGAACATTGGATAAATACCAATGAGTTTTCCTGCGAATAAGCTGCATAGACTATCCAAAAAGTAGAAACCCCTTATGACTGTGACTATCATAAGGGGCATAGAAGAAACTCAGAAAAACGAGTATTAGTGGGAGTGGTCGACAACGATAGTGCCGATTTCAGGATGACTGAAGGATGAGATAATATCCAGTCGTAGCTCCTTAGTGCCTTCCTGTGTGATCAGGACGAGGTACTCAATTTTTTTTCGTAGGAGCAAATTACTGGCTTGCCCTTCAATATTCTCGCCGTCATTAAGCTTAATTTGCAGCTTTAATTGACGCTGGCATGCGATTTCTAGATATTCGTAATCATCACAATTGATTGGTTGATATTCATTATCTGTAGACATATTCCCTCACCACTGTGTTAGTGGCGGTTATTGCCGCCTTGAACATGTTTGTATTATCTAAAAACACTAGCATTTATCGACTAAGCATTATCGGCTAAGCATTTACCGATGAAATAAAAAGCTAAATCAAAAGTGCTTGGCTCGATAATAGCATAGTAATTTAATAACTATAATCAGTGACGAGGGAAAAGGAAAATTCTTATTCACTAAACTGATATCTTTAGCTGGTTATTTATCCGATTGTAAACTTTTGCATACCTTATTTTTTTATTGGTTGAGATGTTATGATGTCTTAATAAGCGAAACAGTGATAATTGAATGATCTGAAGGGAATTATAATGAAGAAAGTACTTTTATTAGCTCTTATTTCAGCGGGTGCTGTGGCATTATCCGGCTGTCAAAGTAGTGTCAATGAAGCAAATTTTGCGCCTGTAGACCATGTTTATAGTGGTGTACTTCCTTGTGCGGATTGTTCGGGAATTGAAGCAACACTATTAGTTAATCCAGATGGTAGCTATGTTGAGCAACTGCTTTATTTAGAAACCCGTGAAGGAAACCAAATGTTCCATGAAACAGGGAACTGGTCTAGCACGGAAAATGTATTAACATTAACTAACTCAAAAGCAGAACGTACATACTTTGCACAATCTCCTGATAACCAGTCAATCACACTGCTAGATTTAGAAGGCAAGGCGATTGAGAGCTCAATGAACCATACCTTAAAACAGGTCACTCCAAGTAAAAAGCGTGGCGAATATCGTTATATGGCGGATGCCGCTGTATTTACTGAATGTGGTTCTGGGCGTAAATATGCAACGTCAGGTATTGAGCTAGAGAAAGCCTATAGTGATACCGATGTGGATGGCGGTACGCCAGTGTATTTAGAAGTGGATGGTTTCTATTCAATTCGCCCATCAATGGAAGACGGTCAATTTGATTCTGCATTTATTCCTACAGGGAATATTCAGTTTGATAAAACCCGCTCCTGCAAATAACCTGAATTCGTTTTGGTTATATTGTAAAAAGGCTTAGTGGTAATAAAAAAGCTCAGAGACAGTAAAACTGAACTCTGAGCTTTTTATTTAGGCTAACGTAACGGTTATTTAGCTAATTTTTCTTTTAGGAAGCTAACTACGTTATCTAAACCAACTAGTTGTTTGTCATCACTGCGGCGTGATTTATATTCAACTTGGTTAGTATCTAAATTACGATCACCAATGACGATAGTGTACGGAACACCAATCAGTTCCATATCGGCAAACATCACACCCGGACGCTCTTTACGGTCATCAAAAATAACATCGATGCCTTGTGCTTTCAGGTCTGCATACAGTTTTTCAGCAACTTCTTTAACGCGATAAGACTTATGCATGTTCATTGGCAGGATAGCAACGTGGAACGGTGCGATAGCGTCAGGCCATACAATACCGCGCTCATCGTGGCTTTGCTCAATCGCAGCTGCAACAATACGTGTTACACCAATACCATAGCAACCCATTGTCACGATTTGGTTATGACCTTCTTCATTCTGCACAGAGGCTTTCATTGCTTCAGAATATTTTGTGCCTAACTGGAAGATATGGCCCACTTCGATACCGCGTTTGATTAACAGGGTACCTTTACCATCTGGACTTGGGTCACCCGCTACCACATTACGCAGGTCGTAAACTTCCGGCAGTGGGAGATCACGTTCCCAGTTGATGCCAAAGTAGTGTTTACCATCAATATTAGCACCTGCACCAAAGTCACTCATCACCGCAACGCTGCGGTCAATGACGATTGGCATTGGCATTTTCACAGGACCTAAAGAGCCAGGACCTGCGTTAACAGCTTTACGGATCTCTTCTTCTGATGCAAATTGCAGTGGGCTTGCGACTAATGGGTGTTTTTCTGCTTTAATTTCATTAAGTTCATGGTCGCCACGAATTAACAGAGCAACTAAAGTATGACCAGAGTCTTTCTCGGCATGGACAATCAGAGTCTTAACTGTTTTCTCGATTGGCAGATTGAACTGTTCAACTAATTCAGCAATCGTTTTTGCATTTGGTGTATCAACTAAATGCATCTCTTGGCTTGGCGCTGCACGTTGAACACTTGGCGCAACCGCTTCAGCAAATTCGATATTGGCTGCAAAATCAGATTCAGTGGAGAAGACAACATCATCTTCGCCGCTTTGTGCTAAGACTTGGAATTCGTGAGAAGCGTTACCACCGATAGAACCGGTGTCTGCCTGTACTGCACGGAAATCAAAGCCAATACGGGTGAAAATTTTGCTATAAGCTTGGTACATTGCATCGTAAGTTTCTTGCAATGACTCTTGGCTTGTGTGGAACGAGTATGCATCTTTCATGATAAATTCACGAGAACGCATTACGCCGAAGCGAGGACGAACTTCATCACGGAATTTGGTTTGAATTTGGAATAAATTCAATGGTAATTGTTTGTATGAAGTGATCTCGTTACGCACTAAATCAGTGATAACTTCTTCGTGGGTTGGACCTAAAACAAAAGGACGTTCACCACGATCTACAAAGCGCAGCAACTCAGGGCCATATTGTTCCCAACGTCCACTTTCTTGCCATAAGTCAGCAGGTTGAACGACGGGTAAAGATACCTCGATAGCGCCTGCATTTTCCATTTCTTCACGAACGATGTTTTCTACTTTACGCAGAACACGCACGCCAGTGGGTAACCAGTCATACAGACCAGAAGCAAGTTTACGGATCATCCCTGCACGCAGCATCAGCTTGTGGCTGATAACTTCTGCATCCGCAGGGGTCTCTTTTAGAGTTGAGAGCAGATATTTGCTAGTACGCATTGTATAGGTTCCATTAGAACAACAAATTATGGTAGGGCTTATGCCTACCCAATAATTTAAAGCTGCTAAGCAGCGGAATAAACAGCTAGTCTACCAGTGACGATGCTTTGTCAAAAGAGGTTAACGCGATTTTTCATTACGTTCGATGGCAAACACTTCAGTGATATTATTAGTCACTCGCCAGCGCACATTGAAATCTAATAAATGAACCGCATAATCACGGGCTTCATTGGATTGTTTCTTATAGGCAGGACGTGGGTCTTGCTTTAATACTTGCTCAATAAAAGACGCTAATCCAGGATAGTGAGATTGGTATTTATCACATTCGAGCTGAGCTTGCGTGCTAAATATAACCTGCATATCTTCTGAGGGTGCCTCTTGAGCATAACCTGCTTTGGCGGTTGTGATAGCTTCAGCAAAAGGTAGATACGGTTTGATATCTATCACTGGTGTGCCATCAACTAAATCTAGGCTACCGAGTTCAAGGATGACTTGGTTGTTTTCGATAGTCACATCTTTTAATTCAACTAACGACATCCCAATCGGGTTTGGTCGAAATGTTGAACGAGTGGCAAACACACCCATTTTATCGTTACCACCTAAGCGGGGAGGGCGTACTAGCGATTTCCAGCCACCTTCCATCGTTTGGTGAAAAACAAACAACACCCAAATATGGCTAAATTGAGTTAATCCTCTAACGGCATTGGGGTCATTGTATGGCGGATGTAAATGCAAACGCCCAAAGCCGTTTTGAACCAGCCCAGGCTGGCGAGGAATAGCAAACTTTTCTTTATAAGGGGATTCGATATGCCCGATAACATTAAATTGAAAAGATTGCATAAGTTGATTATTCAACAATTTTAAGTGCGCTACCTTCACATACCGTTGCTTGGTAACAACCCGGTGCTGATTTGGTTTGGCACTGATGTAATAACACTGCATCTGCAGCGATATAAGCGGCTTGCGTCAACATACTGTTTTTAGCTGAATCAAGGTTAATCGGGGGACTCTTTGCATTTTTTCTGCATGACTCACCAGATACAATACCTAAGTCACGAAATGGCATTCCTAATAATTCTTCAGGGCTGTTCATTAATTTAATGTTTTCTGCGCTGACATCTTCTTCAGTTTCGACAGGTAAAGGTTTCGATAATTTCATGCTCGAAAACCCTTTATTCATGCTTGGACTGGTGTATTGATTAATTCCGCACCCAGCTAAAACAAATGTAGCGAGGGCGAGCAAAAACAATCTCATAAATATTACCTTTTTATTATCTGCGCTAGCGCATTAATTATGTAATCGGTTTAAAGCTAATTTATTTGAAACAAATCGGTTTAATGCTTGTCGGTATGATACAAAAAAACTAGGTGACATAAAGTCACCTAGCATTTTATACACATTTTTTTTAAGAGAAAAGCTTACCAGCCTTTAACTGCTCCACCATCGAAAACTTCGTTGGCCTTTTCTGCCACTTCATTAGATTGATATGCTTGAATAAACTTCTTCACATTCTCGCTATCTTTATTATCTTCACGAGCCACAATAATGTTCACATATGGAGAATCTTTATCTTCAACAAACAGACCATCTTTTGCTGGAGTCAGTTTTGGTGTTGCACTGCTCGCCCAAGTTGTGTTGATGATAGCCAATGCAATTTTTTGATCATCCAGAGCACGTGGTAACTGTGGCGCTTCTAATTCAACAAATTTTAAGCCTTTTGGATTCTCAACAACATCCAACACAGTAGGCATTAAACCTGTGCCATCTTTTAATTTAATTAAACCTTGTTTTTGCAGTAACAGTAATGAACGACCTAAGTTAGTTGGGTCATTTGGCAGTGCAACTTGTGAACCGTCAGCCAATTCATCAATGGATTTAATTTGTTTAGAATATCCTGCAATTGGATAAATGAAGGTATTTCCAACAGGAACTAATTTGTAGTTACGGTCTTTAATTTGCTGATCCAAATAAGGTTTATGCTGGAATGCGTTAGCATCAATATCACCTTTGCTTAATGCTTCGTTTGGTAGTACGAAGTCATTGAAAGAGACTAATTCAACATTCAGACCATATTTTTCTTTAGCAACTTTTTGTGCAACTTCAGCAACTTCAAACTCTTTGCCCATGATCACACCGACTTTGATGCTATTTGGATCTTTTTGTTTTTCACCACAGCCAGCGAGAGCTAATGTTCCTAACAGCGCGCCAACTACTGCAATTGATTTTAACTTAATAGACATAATTTACCCCTTTAGACACTATTTATAGCACCTTAACTACTGTGTAGCGTTTTTTGGCGCTGCTATTGTTTCTGACTATCTAGATTACGGACTATTTATGCGACACTTTTTTCATTAGATATTCACCCGTAAACTGAATGATGAATACTAAGACAATCAATAGAACCAGAACGGTATTCATAACTAATGGATTATAAGTATAGTACCCATATTGCATTGCAATTTGTCCTAATCCACCGGAACCCACTGCACCACCCATTGCGGAATAACCGACTAACATAATTAATGTAATGGTTGCTGCGTTAATTAACCCCGGTAAAGATTCTGGCAGTAATACTTTGCGAATAATCTGTAACGGAGTTGCACCCATAGCGCGTGATGCTTCAATTAAACCATTCGGCACTTCTAATAATGCGTTTTCAACCATGCGAGCAATAAACGGAATTGCGCCAACAGTCAATGGAACAATCGCCCCTTCGATACCAATTGCAGAGCCCACGATGAATTTGGTAAAAGGGCTTATCCAGACTAATAAAATAATAAACGGTATTGAGCGGAATACGTTCACAACAGCAGAAATAACGCTATATAGAACGGTATTTTCCATGACTTGCCCACGACGAGTGACATAAAGTAGGACGCCTGTCGGGATACCTAAAATAAAACCTAAAATTGCAGAAACGAAAGTCATGATAATGGTATCAATCGTTCCTGAAATAAGCAGTGAAATCATTCCCTCAGACATAACCTAAAACCTCAACTTTCACATGGTGCTCTTTCAAAAATGTAATAGTGGACTCAATGCCATTTTCTAAGCCGTGTAATTCAGCCAGCATCACACCGAATTTAACGCCACCGGCATAATCAATCTGAGAGCTTAAGATATTAATATCGATATCAAATTTACGTACAGCCATTGAGATTAATGGCGCATCCACCGATTGCCCTGTGAATTCCAGTTTCAATAACGGGGAGAGATCTTTACCTGACTCTGGCTGCAAACGTTCTTTATAGTCATCAGGAATATCAATAACTAACGTTGACTTAATAAATGCTTGAGCAACGGGTGTTTTAGGGTGAGAGAAAACTTCACTCACTTTATCTTGCTCAATAAGCTGACCGCCACTGATTACTGCCACTTGGTCACAAATGCGTTTCACGACATCCATCTCATGGGTGATCAATAAGATGGTTAAACCTAAGCGACGGTTGATATCTTTCAATAATTCTAAAATAGAGCGCGTCGTTGCTGGATCTAATGCACTTGTTGCTTCATCACACAGTAATACTTTTGGTGAGTTTGCTAAGGCACGGGCAATAGCCACACGCTGTTTTTGACCACCAGAAAGGTTTGCTGGATAAGCATCTTTCTTTTCAGATAAACCGACTAACTCTAATAATTCATCAACGCGCTGTTTAATGGTCTCTTTCGGTGTGTTGTCTAATTCTAATGGCAACGACACGTTATCAAACACAGTGCGTGAAGATAATAAGTTAAAGTGCTGAAAGATCATGCCAATTCTACGGCGTGCTTTTGTGACTTCTTTCTCTGGCAGAGACGTTAAATCTTGTCCATCAACAATGACTTGCCCTGATGTTGGACGCTCCAGCATATTCACACAACGAATTAAGGTACTTTTACCTGCGCCGGATGCACCAATGACACCATATATTTGACCAGCAGGAACATGCAGGCTGATATCAGTCAGCGCCTGTATATTGCGGTTTCCTTGCTGGAACACTTTATTAATATTTGAGAGCTTTATCATTCTATCTTCTATTCTCTGACGAATTATATTCAAGATACTGTATCTAACTTGTATTGGATGTTAAGGCGTCTAGACGTCTAAGTCAATAAAGTTTGATGGATTTATTCTATTCTCATTTCATTTCTTTTCATGAGATACTAAAAACCATTTCAGTTTGAGGAGTAAAGCAGTGAGCAAAGGCATTCCAGCAATCTTTCTAGATAGAGATGGCACAATTAATATCGACCATGGTTATGTACATCAAATTGATGACTTCGAATTCATCGAAGGCTCAATTGAAGCCATGATTGAACTCAAAAAGATGGGATATGCATTAGTTGTCGTGACTAATCAATCTGGTATCGGTCGTGGTATTTATACCGAAGACCAGTTTATGACACTGACTGAGTGGATGGATTGGTCTCTAGCTGACCGCGGTGTTGATTTAGATGGTATCTACTTCTGTCCTCATCACCCAGATGCAACAGTAGAAGAATATAAGCAAGAATGTAATTGCCGCAAACCAAAACCGGGAATGCTTTTAGATGCCCAGCAATTTTTAAACATTGATATGACTTCTTCTATTATGGTTGGCGACAAACTTGCAGATATGCAAGCGGGTAAAGCGGCTCTTGTGGGTACAAATGTGTTAGTAAAAAGTGGCGAACCTGTTACAGATGACGCTATTGCGAGTGCAGATTTGGTGATTAATAGTCTTGCAGACCTGCCAAAAGCCTTAAAAAGCATCACAAAGTAACTATTTTGGGTGATAAATCAGCAATTGGAAATTATTTTAAAAAAAACACTTGCGAGATTTTTCGAGCTCCCTATAATGCGCATCCGTTGTCACGACAAACCGGCTCGAAGAAAACCTCGAAGCCCCCGTGATAACAGAGGTGAAGAAAGAAAATAGTTGAAAATAATCGCTTGACTTTCTAAATAAAAAACGTAGTATACGACACCTCGCGACAACGACCTAAAGTCGATAATCGAAAGATTAAGTCGCACCGCTCTTTAACAATTTATCAGACAATCTGTGTGGGCACTCACAGGACACTATCAAAAAATATTTGATTTTAAGTCTTGAAGAGTGACTAACACGTTAATTCATATATATGAACTAATAGGTAATTTGGTTTCTTCGGAAATCAAACGACAGTAACATTCTTTGAGCATCAAGCTTTTTAATTGAAGAGTTTGATCATGGCTCAGATTGAACGCTGGCGGCAGGCCTAACACATGCAAGTCGAGCGGTAACAGGGGAAGCTTGCTTCTCGCTGACGAGCGGCGGACGGGTGAGTAATGTATGGGGATCTGCCCGATAGAGGGGGATAACTACTGGAAACGGTAGCTAATACCGCATAATCTCTCAGGAGCAAAGCAGGGGAACTTCGGTCCTTGCGCTATCGGATGAACCCATATGGGATTAGCTAGTTGGTGAGGTAATGGCTCACCAAGGCGACGATCCCTAGCTGGTCTGAGAGGATGATCAGCCACACTGGGACTGAGACACGGCCCAGACTCCTACGGGAGGCAGCAGTGGGGAATATTGCACAATGGGCGCAAGCCTGATGCAGCCATGCCGCGTGTATGAAGAAGGCCTTAGGGTTGTAAAGTACTTTCAGTTGGGAGGAAGGCGTTGATGCTAATATCATCAGCGATTGACGTTACCAACAGAAGAAGCACCGGCTAACTCCGTGCCAGCAGCCGCGGTAATACGGAGGGTGCAAGCGTTAATCGGAATTACTGGGCGTAAAGCGCACGCAGGCGGTTGATTAAGTTAGATGTGAAATCCCCGGGCTTAACCTGGGAATGGCATCTAAGACTGGTCAGCTAGAGTCTTGTAGAGGGGGGTAGAATTCCATGTGTAGCGGTGAAATGCGTAGAGATGTGGAGGAATACCGGTGGCGAAGGCGGCCCCCTGGACAAAGACTGACGCTCAGGTGCGAAAGCGTGGGGAGCAAACAGGATTAGATACCCTGGTAGTCCACGCTGTAAACGATGTCGATTTGGAGGTTGTTCCCTAGAGGAGTGGCTTCCGGAGCTAACGCGTTAAATCGACCGCCTGGGGAGTACGGCCGCAAGGTTAAAACTCAAATGAATTGACGGGGGCCCGCACAAGCGGTGGAGCATGTGGTTTAATTCGATGCAACGCGAAGAACCTTACCTACTCTTGACATCCAGAGAATTTAGCAGAGATGCTTTAGTGCCTTCGGGAACTCTGAGACAGGTGCTGCATGGCTGTCGTCAGCTCGTGTTGTGAAATGTTGGGTTAAGTCCCGCAACGAGCGCAACCCTTATCCTTTGTTGCCAGCGATTCGGTCGGGAACTCAAAGGAGACTGCCGGTGATAAACCGGAGGAAGGTGGGGATGACGTCAAGTCATCATGGCCCTTACGAGTAGGGCTACACACGTGCTACAATGGCGTATACAAAGAGAAGCGACCTCGCGAGAGCAAGCGGAACTCATAAAGTACGTCGTAGTCCGGATTGGAGTCTGCAACTCGACTCCATGAAGTCGGAATCGCTAGTAATCGTAGATCAGAATGCTACGGTGAATACGTTCCCGGGCCTTGTACACACCGCCCGTCACACCATGGGAGTGGGTTGCAAAAGAAGTAGGTAGCTTAACCTTCGGGAGGGCGCTTACCACTTTGTGATTCATGACTGGGGTGAAGTCGTAACAAGGTAACCGTAGGGGAACCTGCGGTTGGATCACCTCCTTACCATTGAAGTGTTTTTGTGAAGTGCTCACACAGATTGTCTGATGAAATAGAGTAACGGTATCGATAGGCTTGTAGCTCAGGTGGTTAGAGCGCACCCCTGATAAGGGTGAGGTCGGTGGTTCAAGTCCACTCAGGCCTACCAAAATCGAATTGATGCTTCGTTATAACTCAGCTCGTTTACCAGACGTAAACGTCGCCAAGTTATGCCTTGCTTAAATTCGATTTAACTCAAAATTCTTTCTTAGTGAGAGAATCGATACTGGAATTACCTTTATGGGGCTATAGCTCAGCTGGGAGAGCGCCTGCCTTGCACGCAGGAGGTCAGCGGTTCGATCCCGCTTAGCTCCACCATAAACTTTCTGATTATTCAGAATAGATTAGAAATAGTCTATTGCGAATAATTATGCTCTTTAACAATCTGGAACAAGCTGAAAATTGAAAACAACGCACATTGTTTATCGCTTAAACAATGTGAGAGTCTCTCAAAAATCTCAACTTGAATGTGTTCAACTGGCCGTCGGGTCAGTTGGTAAAGACACCTTCGGGTTGTGAGGTTAAGCGACTAAGCGTACACGGTGGATGCCTAGGCAATCAGAGGCGATGAAGGACGTGCTAATCTGCGATAAGCGTCGGTAAGGTGATATGAACCGTTATAACCGACGATTTCCGAATGGGGAAACCCAGTGCAATTCGTTGCACTATCGTTTGATGAATACATAGTCAAACGAAGCGAACCGAGGGAACTGAAACATCTCAGTACCTCGAGGAAAAGAAATCAACCGAGATTCCCCTAGTAGCGGCGAGCGAACGGGGAGCAGCCCAGAGTCTTAATCAGCATTAGCATCAGGAGAACGGTCTGGAAAGGCCGGCAGTAAAGGGTGATAGCCCCGTATCCGAAGGTGTTGGTGTTGTGAACTCGACGAGTAGGGCGGGACACGTGTTATCCTGTCTGAATATGGGGGGACCATCCTCCAAGGCTAAATACTCCTGATTGACCGATAGTGAACCAGTACCGTGAGGGAAAGGCGAAAAGAACCCCGGCGAGGGGAGTGAAATAGAACCTGAAACCGTGTACGTACAAGCAGTGGGAGCACCTTTATGGTGTGACTGCGTACCTTTTGTATAATGGGTCAGCGACTTATATTCTGTAGCAAGGTTAACCGTATAGGGGAGCCGTAGGGAAACCGAGTCTTAACTGGGCGAATGAGTTGCAGGGTATAGACCCGAAACCCGGTGATCTAGCCATGGGCAGGTTGAAGGTTGGGTAACACTAACTGGAGGACCGAACCGACTAATGTTGAAAAATTAGCGGATGACTTGTGGCTGGGGGTGAAAGGCCAATCAAACCGGGAGATAGCTGGTTCTCCCCGAAAGCTATTTAGGTAGCGCCTCGTGAACTCATCTTCGGGGGTAGAGCACTGTTTCGACTAGGGGGTCATCCCGACTTACCAACTCGATGCAAACTACGAATACCGAAGAATGTTATCACGGGAGACACACGGCGGGTGCTAACGTTCGTCGTGAAGAGGGAAACAACCCAGACCGCCAGCTAAGGTCCCAAAGTCATAGTTAAGTGGGAAACGAAGTGGGAAGGCTCAGACAGCCAGGATGTTGGCTTAGAAGCAGCCATCATTTAAAGAAAGCGTAATAGCTCACTGGTCGAGTCGGCCTGCGCGGAAGATGTAACGGGGCTAAACTATGCACCGAAGCTGCGGCAGCGATATGTAAATATTGTTGGGTAGGGGAGCGTTCTGTAAGCCTGTGAAGGTGACCTGTGAGGGTTGCTGGAGGTATCAGAAGTGCGAATGCTGACATAAGTAACGATAATGCGGGTGAAAAACCCGCACGCCGGAAGACCAAGGGTTCCTGTCCAACGTTAATCGGGGCAGGGTGAGTCGACCCCTAAGGCGAGGCAGAAATGCGTAGTCGATGGGAAACGGGTTAATATTCCCGTACTGGTGATAATTGCGATGGGGGGACGGAGAAGGTTAGGCTGGCCGGGCGACGGTTGTCCCGGTTTAAGGATGTAGGCAGGTGAATTAGGCAAATCCGGTTCACTATATGCTGAGGTCTGATGACGAGTCACTACGGTGGCGAAGTAGCTCATACCCCGCTTCCAGGAAAAGCCTCTAAGCTCTAGATTATCATTAATCGTACCCCAAACCGACACAGGTGGTCAGGTAGAGAATACTCAGGCGCTTGAGAGAACTCGGGTGAAGGAACTAGGCAAAATGGTGCCGTAACTTCGGGAGAAGGCACGCTGGCATTAGGTGAAGTGATTTACTCATGGAGCTGAAGCCAGTCGCAGATACCAGCTGGCTGCAACTGTTTATTAAAAACACAGCACTGTGCAAACACGAAAGTGGACGTATACGGTGTGACGCCTGCCCGGTGCTGGAAGGTTAATTGATGGGGTTATCCGTAAGGAGAAGCTCTTGATCGAAGCCCCAGTAAACGGCGGCCGTAACTATAACGGTCCTAAGGTAGCGAAATTCCTTGTCGGGTAAGTTCCGACCTGCACGAATGGCGTAATGATGGCCAGGCTGTCTCCACCCGAGACTCAGTGAAATTGAACTCGCTGTGAAGATGCAGTGTACCCGCGGCAAGACGGAAAGACCCCGTGAACCTTTACTATAGCTTGACACTGAACATTGAGCCTTGATGTGTAGGATAGGTGGGAGGCTTTGAAGCGTGGACGCCAGTCTGCGTGGAGCCAACCTTGAAATACCACCCTTTAATGTTTGATGTTCTAACGTAGCCCCGTAATCCGGGGTGCGGACAGTGTCTGGTGGGTAGTTTGACTGGGGCGGTCTCCTCCCAAAGAGTAACGGAGGAGCACGAAGGTTGGCTAAGCATGGTCGGACATCATGCGGTTAGTGCAAAGGCATAAGCCAGCTTGACTGCGAGAGTGACGGCTCGAGCAGGTACGAAAGTAGGTCTTAGTGATCCGGTGGTTCTGTATGGAAGGGCCATCGCTCAACGGATAAAAGGTACTCCGGGGATAACAGGCTGATACCGCCCAAGAGTTCATATCGACGGCGGTGTTTGGCACCTCGATGTCGGCTCATCACATCCTGGGGCTGAAGTAGGTCCCAAGGGTACGGCTGTTCGCCGTTTAAAGTGGTACGCGAGCTGGGTTTAGAACGTCGTGAGACAGTTCGGTCCCTATCTGCCGTGGGCGTTGGAAGATTGAAAGGGGCTGCTCCTAGTACGAGAGGACCGGAGTGGACGCACCACTGGTGTTCGGGTTGTCATGCCAATGGCATTGCCCGGTAGCTAAGTGCGGAAGAGATAACCGCTGAAAGCATCTAAGCGGGAAACTTGCCTTGAGATGAGTCTTCCCTGACCCTTTAAGGGTCCTAAAGGAACGTTTAAGACTAAGACGTTGATAGGTTGGGTGTGTAAGCGTAGCGATACGTTGAGCTAACCAATACTAATGAACCGTGAGGCTTAACCTGACAACACCGAAGGTGTTTTCGAGATGAGAGATTAAGTTGATTTTCAAAGAAAGTGAGAAGCCGGAAGGTGGAGACACAGCTTGTTCAAGATTGAAGTTCTGGTTTAAGAGAAAACTTAGACGGGAATAAACAGAATTTGTCTGGCGGCAATAGCGCGGTGGTCCCACCTGACCCCATGCCGAACTCAGTAGTGAAACGCCGTAGCGCCGATGGTAGTGTGGGGTCTCCCCATGTGAGAGTAGGGAACTGCCAGACATTAAATTAGCCGAGAAGCCACCCAATGGGTGGCTTTTTTGCGTTAGGGGAAATGAAAATAGCAGAAAGGTATTTCATAAATTGACTTATCACTAGTAAAATCGGGGGGATGGTAACTCGCTAACTACCCAAAAGACCTAATATCGCTCTGGCTTCCCGCCTTATAAACGGAGCTTTCATTGTCAATAACCATTATCAGTAATGAAGTTATCCTACATATTGAGTGAAAATCGACCGTCATATGAGCCCTATCTACTTTATATCCTAACCAAACAGCAAAAAATGCCTCCATTACACGCACTTTTTTCTTTTGTTAAGCCGTTATTTAGAATATTTATCACGGTGAATGATAGAGAATTTGATGGAGATAGTCAGACTGACTTAGAAAGGTCACAAAAAGGAATAATAAGTTCCTTAAGATTACCGGTAAGATATTTGATATACTGTACGCGAGTCAGTCAAACCAATGCTAAACTAGCATAGTTGGCAGCAATACTGTTGCTACCAATAATACTGTTGTTATCAATTTCGTAGGGAATCCGGTACGTGGCTAAAAGAACCTATTCTGTTCGGTACATTGCTGGCGAGCCTGCAAAACGTATTCAGCCTATGCCAATTCATATGCTAGGTGATTCTCTTCCTATTGGTCTTCCTCTGTTTCCTGCGGGTGAAATGCTGGATGTGGTTACGTGGAATATTTATAAGCAGCAGCGACCAAATTGGAAATCTACGTTAGCAGAGCTCGTTAAAGAGAAAAAACTGTTATTGCTCCAGGAAGCACAAATGTCACCAGAATTGGTTTCTTTTGCTGCTTCACATCAATTGGTAGCAGACCAAGTCCCTGCCTTACCTTTTTCTCCTCATCCATCAGGGGTAATGACTCTCGCGACAGCTCACCCTATTTATTGTTGTCCATTACGAGAAAAAGAGCCGCTATTACGTTTAGCGAAATCGGCTTTGATCACGGTTTATCCATTGCCTAATGGTAAGCATTTAATGGTTGCTAACGTACATGCCATTAACTTTAGTTTTGGTGTTGATGTGTATAGAAAGCAATTGAGTAAGTTAGGTTCTCATATTAGCAAACATGTCGGTCCCGTTATTCTCGCGGGGGACTTTAATGCATGGAGCCGTCAGCGAGTAAATGCATTGAAACGCTTTATTCGTTCAGTTGGCTTGAAGGAAGTTCTCTACGATTTAGATTTACGAACAAAAGCTTTTGGTCGTCCATTAGACTTTATGTTTTACCGCGGCTTAAAACTGAAGGAAAGCCACGTATTACAGACTGATGCGTCAGATCATAACCCTATCATTACCCAATTTAAATTAACTAAGTAATACCTTTTTAAGATTATCCCACCTTATTTATCCCTGTAATTATTGTAGATTTTATTCTCTATTTTATGGGGATTCATACCTTGAAACGATTACTATCTATCGCTTTACTATTTTGCATGCCCTATGCATTAGGAAAAAGTAACCTTGAGTTGGCAAAACAAGCCGAACAATTACCTCGCCTTGTTGTTTATGATTCATCTTATCGCCAGATGGATTACCCTAATGGGGATGTTCCCAGCCATTATGGTGTCTGTTCTGATGTTGTGATACGCAGTTATCGTAAGTTGGGTATTGATCTTCAAAAACAGCTTCATGAAGATATTAAAAAAAACTTTAGCCAGTATCCAAGTCAAAAAATGTGGGGGCTTCGTAAGCCTGATACCAATATTGATCATCGGCGAGTACCTAACTTAGAAACCTTTTTTGCTCGAAAAGGTACTGTTAAACCTATTACGGTAAAAGGGGAGGATTATTTACCCGGTGATATCGTTTCATGGCGTTTAGATAACGGCCGTCCACATATAGGAATTGTGACATCCATCAAAGCATCGAATAGTCGATATTACTTAGTGATGCACAATATTGGATATGGACAAGTTACTGAGGATGTCTTATTTAAATGGAAGATAGTTGGACATTATTCATATTAATCTTTTTCTTTCAATGAGCTGCAATGAAATTTAATTTTATCACTTATGAATGCTTCACTTTTCTTTTACCAGAGAAAGCGTTTTAATATCTCAAAGTGATTAGTTTTTTTTGTTGATTCTCGAATTATATGCAATTTATTGTATTGGTTGTTATTGGCATTAAACTATATTTATTAAGTGTAAAGCACGGCGATGAGCAGGTTTTATTTATCGGGCTGTTTTATTTCTTAAGGATTTTAAATCATGAAAAATATAGTTATTGTGGGTGGTGGTACTGGCGGTACCATGTTAGCTAATATTTTGGCTAGAAAACTTAATAAAGACATTTTTTCTCAAAGAATAAAAATAACGTTAATAACAGATAATCCGATACATTATTATAAACCTGCATTTATGTATGTGGCTTTTAATATGTTCTTTAAAGAAGAACTAAGCCGACCTGAGCGTGAATTATTAAGACCAGAAATTGAATTAGTCATTGATAAAGTTGACTCATTTGATTTTAAAAATAAAGAATTATACTCAAGAAATAATAAAAAATATCACTATGACTATTTAGTCGTTGCCACAGGGTGTATCCCTAGACCTGAGCGTATTGAAGGATTAAAGGAAATAGGTAACCATTTTTATGCTTATGATGCCTCGCGTAAATTAGCCGACCAATTATCTAAGATTGAAAAAGGTCGTATTTTTATTACCGTTTCATTTCCTGAAACACCAAACGTTCCCCATCAGTGTGGTATAGCGCCGATGGAAACAACACTCATGATTGATGAGTTTTTACGTAAACGTCGAGTTAGAGATAATATTGAAATTGTTTATACCTATCCAACGGTTGCACAATTACTGCGTAATTGTTTATTCATGCAACAGCCGGTTTGCGAAGTCATTCCTGAAGTGTTTGTAGCTCGAAATATTAAAGCTCAAAGAGGGTTTACTTTAAATAAAGTCGACCCAGATAAGAAATTAGCTTATTCCAAAGAAGGTGATGAGCAGCCTTTCGATTTATTAATTAGCACTCCACCTATTACCGCAGTAGAGGCGGTCGTAAATACCGGATTAAGTGAACACAATAATGGTGAAGGTTGGTTACCAACAGACCATGAAACAATGCAAGTCTATGGTGTTGAAGGTGTTTATGTTATTGGTGATACAGTTGATTTACCAATTAGTAAAGCGGGGGGGAGCTGCCATAACCAAGCTGCAATTATTGCTGATAATATTTGTGGTGAGTTAATTTATGGTTACCCAGCGGCTATTTATGATGGTCGAGTACAAGCTGTTGCTCAAATGGGATTAACGGCGGGTATGCCTTTGCAATACGATTACAAGCACGATGTTATTCCAACTCCGCCAACAAAGCTCGGTGGATTACTAAGAAATGGCTTCAATAGAGGTATTTATTGGGCAGCAATCCGTGGCTTAGTTTAATAAGGAATTAAAAATGTCGAATAATGAAAATCAAAGTAAATTGGTTGAACTATTAAGTTCCGAATCTGGTAATCATCTTGCTGAAAAATTAGCACCGTTATTACACTTAAATCGCTTAGACAATATTGTGGATCTGCTTTCACTAGTATCTGACCTTGTTGATATATTAGATAACAGTACAGTAGAACGATTATCAAATTCTTTTGAAGATACTTTAGTGCCTGTATGGGAATTAGGTACTGCCTACAATATGGCAAAAATGGAAGGAATACATGATAGTAAAAATCCTAACTTTCGCTCAGTGTATGGATTATTAAAAGATCCAAATACATTGCGTGGAATTACGACGCTTTTGCGAACAATGCAAATTGTCGGTTCTCGATTATCTCAATCCCAAGGAGGGTAATTTTTCGGAGGTGGTATGAGTTTAGATATAAAACGTTCTTTCGAAACACGGGCAATTCATAGTCACTATAATGCACAAGATCATTTAGGTTCATTGGCATCGCCAATTTATCAAACATCGACTTATGTATTTAAAAGTGTCGAAGAGGGCGCAGCCTGTTTTAGTGGTGAAAAAGATGGCTATATTTATACCCGAATTAATAACCCAACATTAAATCTATTGGAAAATAGAATTGCCTCTCTTGAAGAGGGAGAGGCGGCAATTGTGTTCTCGTCAGGTATGGGCGCAATCACGGCTACATTTTGGACATTATTAAATCCGGGTGATGAACTGTTAGTGGACTTAACAGTTTATGGCTGTACTTATGCCTTTTTTCATCATGGGTTGGCTCGATTTGGTGTGAAAATTAAGCACATTGATATGAGTGATCCAGAGAGTGTCGCTCAAGCCATTACGAAAAAAACGCGCATGATATTCTTTGAGTCACCCGCTAACCCGAACATGCGTTTGGTGGATATTGCTGCGGTGAGTGAGATTGCTCATCGACATAATATCTTAGTGGTAGTCGATAACACCTATTGCACGCCGTATATTCAAACACCACTGACATTGGGGGCGGATATTGTGCTGCACTCGTTGACCAAGTACATGAATGGTCATGGGGATGCTATGGGGGGAGCGGTAGCCACAACGGCAGAGTACGCAAAACTAATTCGATTAGTGGGGTTGAAGGATATGACGGGGGCATGCTTATCTCCTCATGACGCTAACCTGATTATTCGAGGAATGAAAACCTTGTCTGTTCGTATGGATAGGATAGTCCAAAGCACACAGAAAATTGCTGAATATTTAGAAGTGAACCCAAAAGTCGCTACCATTATGTACCCGGGTTTGCCGAGTTTTGAGCAGTACCATTTAGCTCAAAAGCAGATGAAATTAGCCGGAGGCATGATTGCATTTGAGCTAAAAGGGGGGCTGGAAGCAGGCAAGCGGTTCTTAAACCATTTAACGCTGTTCTCTAGGGCGGTGAGTTTGGGAGATTGCGAGTCATTGGCGCAGCATCCTGCCAGTATGACTCATTCGACCTATACACCGGAAGAAAGGCTGCAATATGGCATTAGTGATGGGCTGATTCGACTATCTATTGGTTTAGAAAATGTCGATGAGTTAATTGCAGATATTGAACAGGCGCTTGCGTCAGCGTGATGTAGTAGAACTAACGGTTCCATAAAATCAAAAATCATTAAAAAAACAGCCCTAGATCTGTTCGATGTAGGGCTGTTTTATTGATCTCTTAATGAAAAGGGATCAACGTTTTTGGTAATAACGCATCGCAAAGAAAGTGATACTGAGTAAAGCCACCCACACAAAGCCTACGATCAGCGCCACTTGCGTATCTTTAAAGAAGCCTAATAAAGCGATAACAAACACCATAAATGCGATGGTGATTGCTGGACCTACAGGCCAGAACGGTACAGGGAATTTCAGTTTTTTGATTTCTTCTTGGCTCATCTTGCGGCGCATTGCCACTTGTGACAGTAAAATCATTAACCAGACCCACACCGTTGCGAAGGTCGCGATTGACGCGATGATCACAAAGATTTTTTCTGGTAACAGGTAGTTCAGATAAACCCCTAATAACATCACAACGGACATCACCAGCACTGTTACCCATGGCACACCGCTTTTGGTCAGTTTAGTAAAGACTTTCGGTGCTTGCCCATCTTGAGCCATACCATACATCATGCGACCTGCGCCAAAAATATCACTGTTGATAGCGGAAATTGCAGCTGTGATCACCACGATATTCAGGATATTGGCTGCGGATTGAATACCTAAGCTATCGAAGATTTGGACAAACGGACTACCGTTTTGACCGATTTGATTCCATGGGTAGATACACATCAGGATAAACAGCGTTAATCCATAGAATAATAGAATACGGATAGGCACCGCATTGATAGCTTTAGGTATGGTTTTTTCAGGATTTTGCGCTTCACTTGCCGTGATACCAATTACCTCAATACCACCAAAAGCAAACATAACGATGGCTAGAGAGGCTATCACCCCTTCAATGCCATTTGGCATAAAGCCGCCATGCTCCCACAAGTTTTGGATACCCACTTCATGGTTAGTTTCTTGACCAAAACCGTAGATCATCAAGAAGGCACCGCCGACAATCATGGCAATAATGGCACTAACTTTAATAATCGATAGCCAGAATTCCATCTCACCGAAAATCTTAACGTGGCAAAGATTGAGGGCGCTAATAAATAGCACGATACTCAATACCCATACCCATTGGTCGACATGCGGGAACCAGAAGCCCATATACATCCCGAAGGCCGTAATATCGGCTAAACAGACTACCAGCATTTCAAATACGTAGTTCCAACCTGTTAAAAAACCCGCTAGAGGACCCATATAATGGCTTGCGTAGTGAGAGAATGAACCAGGGACTGGATGATGAACCGCCATTTCGCCGAGGGCACGCATCACCATAAATACAGCGGCACCACCTAACATGTAGGCAAGTAACACCGCAGGACCTGCTGCCTGAATCGCAGACGCAGAACCGTAGAATAGCCCAGTACCAATCGCTGACCCTAAGGCCATAAAGCGAATGTGCCGGACACTCAGCCCCTTTCTGAGTTGATTTTGTTCACTACTTTGCATGTCTTTTCCTGTCATTGACTTTATTTCGAAATATTGTACCGAATATTGTTTCGGTTTCGTTGTTTGAGTTGACGTACTTTCCTGAACGCAGGGTGACTACATTATCACAAAGTGCATTGCCCGCGAGATAGATATCTGCAATATAATATGCGCCAAATGGAATCTTCTAGGAGCAATATGAAATACCCAATTAATGAAATCTTCCAAACTTTACAGGGGGAAGGTGTTTTTACTGGCGTCCCTGCTGTTTTTATTCGTTTGCAAGGCTGTCCAGTGGGCTGTAGTTGGTGCGATACCAAACAGACCTGGGACAAAGAGCCCGCGAAGGAATCCACATTGGGTGATATTGCATTAAAAACACAAGACAGTGATTTATGGGCAATGTCCGATGCCGAAAGCTTAATCCAACTGATGCAACAAAACGGCTATACCGCAAAACACATTGTGATAACGGGTGGAGAGCCGTGCATTTATGATTTAACGAACTTAACGCAATCCCTTGAAGCGAATGGGTTTCAATGCCAGATTGAAACCAGCGGCACTTACCCAATCATCTGCACTGAAAATACCTGGGTCACTGTCTCGCCGAAAGTGGGTATGAAAGGTGGATTGCAAGTACTCGAACAGGCGATTAATCGAGCCAATGAAATCAAGCATCCTGTAGCGCGTGAAAAGGATATTGAAGCCCTTGATCAGCTATTATCTTTGCGAACTCAAGGGGAGTCACCGATTGTGGCGCTTCAGCCTATTAGCCAAAAAATGTCAGCGACGAAGCTATGTATTGATACCTGCATCCAACGCAACTGGCGGCTATCCATTCAAACCCATAAATATTTAAATATTCAGTAATCATTATGTCTTTGAGCTGTAGGTGATAACTTACAGCTCAGCACCTATTTGACTTAGGCTTCTCCGCGATATACACAGCCTGCATTGCAGGTTTCTTTAACCGTAATGGCACTTAATAGTGGTAACAGTGGCTTGGTTTGCTGCCAAATCCAGCGAGCAAGTACTTCACTGGTTGGGTTTTCTAACCCTTCAATCTCATTTAAATAGTGATGGTCTAGACGCTCATAGATAGGTTTAAAGGCGCTTTTCACATCAGCAAAATCCATGATCCATCCCGTATGCGCATCAATTTCACCCGTGATTTCTAAGCGCACCATGAAAGAGTGCCCATGCAGGCGACCACATTTATGCCCCTCGGGTACATGAGGAAGGCGGTGGGCTGCTTCAAAGTGAAAATCTTTGTAGATGGTTGTGCTCATAAATTTCTCCTTACTAATGTTTAGTAGCGTATTCTACTGTTATTTTTACTCAAAATGTCGTTATTTATCGATTTCTGGCTAATCTTTTTATTCGATATTCATCATCGAATATTTTCTTTAGGATTTTTAGCTATTAGTTATGGCTATAGTTTCTTATCTTCCTAGTTATGGCTGTTATAACCTTTATCTTCATTTGGGATAGAGAATGGCATATATAACGTTTTATTGACTATTCAATGATGGATCACGTTGGAGTGACAAAATAATGCAAAACAAGCAACCTCCATTATCAGCATTACCGATTTCGACGGAGCAATTAGGGCGCTTACAAACCGCAGTGGGGGATTATTCATCCCATCAACTGGCTTGGCTATCTGGCTATTTGTGGGGAATGGTGAATCAAAACAGTGCGCAAAGTGAATCTGTTCCTGCAAGCAATGCGCCTCAAGAAACCGTGACCATTATTTCAGCCTCCCAAACGGGTAATGCCCGTCGTTTAGCTGAGCAGCTTCGAGAAAAGCTACTGAGTGAGAAAATCAGTGCCAATTTAGTCAATGCTGGTGATTACAAGTTTAAGCAGATCAACCAAGAGAAAGTGGTGATCGTTGTGGCATCCACCCAAGGTGAAGGGGAGCCAGCCGAAGAGGCTGTTGCATTACATAAGTATTTGAATTCGAAGAAAGCACCCGATCTTTCATCCGCCCATTATGCAGTTTTTGCGCTTGGCGATTCTTCTTATGAGCATTTTTGCCAAGCAGGAAAAGATTTCGATAGCCAGTTTGAGAAACTCGGGGCGAGTGCGTTGCTTCCTCGGGTCGATGCGGATGTTGAATATCAGGCATTGGCAGACGAGTGGGTAAGCTCTTTGACGCAGATTTTAAAAGCGCGAGTACCTGCTCAGTCAGATAGCCAGCTCATCAATACTCAATCTGGCAGTGTGAATCAGCTCGATTCTTCCCCATACACCAAAACGGCGCCATTAACCGCCTCGCTGTTGAGTAACCAAAAGATCACGGGGCGCGGATCGGACAAAGATGTGCGCCATATTGAGATTGATTTGGGGAATTCTGGTTTACGCTATCAGCCGGGAGATGCACTAGGCGTGTGGTTTGATAATGACCCTGCGTTAGTGGATGAGCTGATTAGCCTGTTATGGCTACAAGGGGATGAAGACGTATTTATTGGTCAACAGCGCCATTCGCTGCGTGATGCGTTAACTTACCAGCTGGAACTGACCCAAAATACCCATTTGATCGTCGAAAAATACGCTCAGTTATCCAAAGACGATAGCTTATTAGGCTTGATCAGTGATAAGCCAGCCATTATGCAGTATGCACAAACCACGCCTATCGTTGATATGGTACGCCAAGCGGCGGCTCAACCAAGTGCGCAAGAGTTTGTGGATTTACTGCGCCCATTAACGCCACGCTTGTATTCCATTTCTTCTTCACAGGCAGAAGCGACGGATGAAGTCCATGCTACCGTCGGGGTTGTACGCTATGAGATTGATGGACGTCCAAGAACAGGCGGTGCTTCTGGCTTCTTAGCGGATCGTCTCAATGAAGGTGACGAACTGCGGGTGTTTATTGAACATAATGATAATTTCCGCCTACCCGCAGACTCAAATACTCCCGTGATTATGATTGGTCCGGGAACGGGAATTGCCCCATTCCGCGCTTTCTTACAACAACGTGATAACGACGGTAGCGAAGGTAAAAACTGGCTGTTTTTTGGCAATCCGCACTTTGTTGACGACTTCTTATATCAAGTCGAATGGCAGCGTTATGTCAAAGACGGTTTGCTGACCCATATTTCATTAGCGTGGTCGCGGGATCAGGCTGAAAAAGTGTATGTGCAAGACAAATTGCGCGAACAAGGTAGCGAAGTGTGGGACTGGATCCAACAAGGCGCACATATTTATGTGTGTGGGGATGCAAATCGCATGGCGAAAGATGTGGAACAAGCATTATTGGATGTCATCAGCGAGCACGGGCACATGGATGAAGAGCAAGCGGATGACTTTTTAAGTGAGCTGCGTGTGATGCGCCGTTATCAGAGGGACGTTTATTAATGAGCAATGAACATCAAAAAGTTGCACCTCAGCCGGCCTTAGTGGTTGAAGGAAAGCTCGCTGACAGCGAGCGGATGAAGCAGCAAAGTAACTATTTACGAGGCACTATCAAAGACGATCTCAAAAACGGCTTAACAGGCGGTTTTGACGGAGATAATTTCTTGCTGATCCGTTTTCACGGAATGTATCAACAAGATGACAGAGATATTCGCGCAGAGCGAGCAGAGCAGAAGTTAGAACCGCGTCATGCCATGATGCTGCGTTGTCGCTTACCGGGAGGCATCATTACCCCGAAACAGTGGCTCGATATTGATAAATTTGCCTCTGAGCACACGTTATACGGCAGCATTCGTATTACCAACCGTCAAACATTCCAGTTTCACGGTATTCTCAAAGGGGATGTGAAGCCGGCGCACCAAATGCTCAGCCATGTGGGGCTGGATGCGTTAGCTACCGCCAATGACGTAAACCGTAACGTACTGTGTACGTCTAACCCTGTGCAGTCTGAACTGCATCAGCAAGCCTATGAATGGGCGAAAAAAATCTCTGAGCATTTGCTACCTCGCACCAGTGCGTATGCTGAGATTTGGTTGGATAAAGAAAAGATTGTGACCACCGATGAAGAGCCTATTCTAGGGCAAACCTATCTTCCTCGGAAATTTAAAACTACCGTGGTGATCCCGCCGCTAAATGATGTGGATCTCCATGCTAATGATATGAACTTTGTGGCGATTGCTGAAAAAGGGCAATTGATCGGTTTCAACGTGCTGGTGGGCGGCGGTTTAGCGATGACCCACGGCGATACCAACACGTTCCCACGTCTTGCCAGTGAATTTGGTTTTATTCCCTTAGATAAAACCTTGGCAATTGCTGAAGCGATTGTCACTACGCAGCGTGATTGGGGAAACCGGACTGATCGTAAAAATGCCAAAACCAAATACACCCTTGAGCGAGTTGGGATAGAGGTGTTTAAAGCGGAAGTGGAAAAACGAGCTGGTGTGCAGTTTGACGCTATTCGTCCTTACCAATTTACGGAGCGTGGCGACCAAATTGGTTGGTTAAAAGGCATTGATAATCGCTGGCATTTAACCTTATTTGTGGAGAATGGGCGCTTAATCGACTTAGCGGACAAACCGTTAAAAACCGGCGTCGCCGAGATCGCGAAAATCCATAAAGGGGACTTTCGCCTGACGGCCAACCAAAACTTAATTGTGGCGGGGATTGAGGAAGAAGACAAAGCGGCAATAGAGAAAATTGCCATTGAGCACGGTTTGATGAGCAATGAAGTGACGCGCCAGCGTGAAAACTCGATGGCCTGTGTCTCTTTCCCAACCTGTCCGCTAGCGATGGCAGAAGCGGAGCGCTTTTTGCCGGAGTTCGTCACGCAAGTTGAAAACATCATGGCGGCGCATCACGTGGCGAATGAACATATTGTTTTACGCGTTACGGGCTGCCCAAATGGTTGTGGTCGCGCGATGCTGGCAGAAGTCGGGCTGGTGGGGAAAGCCCTCGACCGTTATAACTTACATTTAGGTGGAAATCGCATCGGTACGCGTATTCCGAGAATGTATAAGGAAAATATCAGCAGCGCAGAGATTTTAGCCATCATGAATGAGCTGATTGGTCGCTGGGCGGCTGAACGTCAACCGAATGAAGGTTTTGGTGATTACCTGATCCGCGCTAACGTCGTGAAGCCAGTACTCAACTCAGCTATCGACTTTTACGAGGTCAAGGAGGCGGTATGAGCCGACTTCAATTAGCGCAAGTTCAGCCGTTAGATAAACAGGCTCAAGTTGCTTATTTAGCGGAATTCAACGCGAAACTTGAAGAAATGACTGCGCTAGCTCGCGTTGAATGGGCGGTTGAACATCTTCCTGCTGAATTCGTGTTGTCATCAAGCTTTGGCATCCAAGGTGCTTTGGCGCTGCACTTAGTCACGCAAGTGGTCCCCAATATTCCTGTGATTTTAACGGATACGGGTTATTTGTTTCCTGAAACTTACCAGTTTATTGAACAGTTAACGGAACGGTTAAACTTAAACTTGAAAGTGTACCGAGCGGAAACCAGCCCTGCATGGCAAGAAGCCATTCATGGGCAGTTGTGGACTCAAGGGGTTGAAGGAATTGAGCGTTATAACCAATTGAACAAAGTAGAGCCTATGACGCGGGCGCTGCATGAATTGCAGGCGCAAAGTTGGTTTTCAGGACTAAGACGAGAACAATCGGCGAGCCGAGCAGCGTTACCAGTGCTGAGTATTGGACGCGGGATTTTTAAAATTCTGCCAGTGATTGATTGGAATAATAAAGAAGTTTATCAGTATTTGACCAAACATAATTTACCCTACCATCCATTATGGGAAAAAGGGTATTTATCGGTGGGAGATACTCATACCAGTCGTCCATGGGAACCCGGTATGAGTGAAGAGCAAACTCGTTTCTTTGGTTTAAAGCGTGAATGCGGGCTACATGAAAATTAATGTTTTTTTAAAAAACTAAAGACTTCGTTTAAATAATTAATTACTTACATTACTAATAAGTAGAAAGTTAATTTATTTGTGTAATAACAAAGGGATGCCTTTATCTAAAATAAGGGTGTCCCTTTATTTTTTATTTATGTCAAATCGCGGAAGATAGGCTTAATTTACTGGGTTTTCCCCTCTTTATTTAGCTTATGCCTTTCTGTTCCTATTCATGCTTTTTTGTCATTTCAAAGTGACCAATTCACGCCATATAGTCAATTTCATTGCTCTTATAATTAAAATGTTGGATGGAAGCGATTTATGGATTACCTACCCTTATTTGTGAGTGTGCGAGAAAGACAAGTTGTCTTGATTGGCGGCGGTGTGGTCGCCGCACGTAAAGCCGAATTATTATTGAAAGCCCATGCCTCGCTGGTGGTGATTTCCCCTGAACTTTGCGAAAGCTTGCAGTTGGCTTATCAACAAAAACAATTGCACTGGGTACAGCAACCTTATCAAGCTTATCACCTTGATGATGCTTACTTGGTGATTGCTGCCACGGATGACCAAGCGCTCAATGAGAAAGTTTTTCATGATGCACAGCAGAGACATATTTTTGTCAATGTGGTGGATGACCAGCCCCTCTGTTCCTTTATTGTTCCCTCGATTATCGACCGTTCTCCCATTATGGTGGCGATTTCATCGGGTGGCACTGCGCCTGTGTTAGCAAAATTATTACGGGAAAAACTGGAAACCTTGCTGCCAACATCGTTGGGAAAAATGGCGGAGATTGCAGGGCGCTGGCGTGAGCGCGTAAAACAGAATCTGACTAAGCTCAGTGAGCGTAAACGTTTTTGGGAATTGAGTTTTAGCGGGCGCTTTGCCTCTTTGGTGGAAAGCGGGCAACTGGATGATGCCGAAAAGCAGCTGGAGCAACAGCTAGCGAAGCCGGATAACCAAGGGGAACTGACCTTAGTGGGAGCAGGACCGGGTGATGCGGGACTGTTAACACTTAAAGGCTTGAGAGTTCTGCAAAATGCGGATGTGGTGCTGTATGACCATCTGGTGAGCACGGAAATCCTGGATCTTGTTCGCCGTGATGCAGACAAAGTCTGTGTGGGTAAGCGAGCAGGAAATCATAGCGTTTCCCAAGAGGAAACTAATCGATTGATCGTCAACTATGCCCAGCAAGGCAAAAAGGTGGTGCGCTTAAAAGGTGGGGATCCGTTTATTTTTGGGCGTGGCGGTGAAGAGTTGCAAGTTGCTGCCGAGGCTAACATCCCTTTTCAAGTCGTACCTGGTATCACTGCCGCTATTGGTGCGGCAGCTTATGCGGGGATCCCACTGACCCACAGAGAACACGCGCAGAGTATCACGTTTATTACCGGACATTGCCGACAAGAAGGAGCGGAGTTGGACTGGCAAGCATTAGCTCGCGGTCACCAAACACTGGCTATCTACATGGGCACTGTGACAGCCGCCAATATTCGCCAGCAGCTTATTCAATATGGACGTCATCGAGATACCCCCGTAGCCGTGATTGGTTGTGGGACTCGGCAAAATCAAAAAGTGATTGTGGGAGCGTTGCATGAATTGGAGTCATTGGCTCAGCAAGCGCCAGCACCTGCATTAATCGTCATTGGTGAAGTGGCGGCATTACATCAGCAGCTGGCGTGGTTTGGTCAGCAATCCGAAACCATTCAATGGCGCTCAGCCGTGCTGGAATTGGCTTAATCGAGGAGTAAATCGTGAACGAAAAAAAATTAACCCACTTACAGCAATTAGAAGCGGAAAGTATTCATATTATTCGTGAAGTGGCGGCGGAATTTGCTAACCCTGTGATGCTCTATTCCATTGGTAAAGACTCATCCGTGATGCTGCATTTGGCTCGAAAAGCATTTTACCCTGGGACTATCCCTTTCCCTTTGCTGCATGTGGATACCGGATGGAAATTTCGTGAAATGTACCAGTTCCGTGATGAGACGGCGAAAAAATACGGTTTTGAATTATTGATTCACCGAAATCCTGAAGGGGAGCGTCTCGGTATCAATCCGTTTGTTCATGGTAGCGCTAAGCATACAGATATCATGAAAACCGAGGGTTTAAAGCAGGCGCTAGATAAATATGGCTTTGATGCCGCGTTCGGTGGTGCTAGGCGTGATGAAGAAAAATCACGCGCAAAAGAACGAATTTATTCATTCCGTGATCGCTCGCATCGCTGGGATCCGAAAAACCAAAGACCGGAGCTTTGGCACAATTACAACGGGCAAATTAATAAAGGGGAAAGTATCCGCGTCTTCCCATTATCCAATTGGACTGAGCTGGATATTTGGCAATATATCTACTTAGAAAACATCGATATTGTCCCACTCTATTTTGCGGATGAACGTCCTGTGATTGAGCGTGATGGCACCTTAATCATGGTGGATGATGGGCGTATAGAGCTAAAAGCGGGAGAGGTCATCGCCAAGAAAAAAGTACGTTTTCGGACATTAGGCTGCTGGCCATTGACGGGGGCTGTGCCGTCGAATGCCAGCACACTACCTGAAATTATCGAAGAGATGTTGCTATCCACCACCAGTGAACGCCAAGGGCGTTTGATTGATAGTGACCAATCCGCCTCTATGGAGCTGAAAAAGCGCCAAGGCTATTTTTAATCAATCGGTGAGGAGAGCAACATCATGGCTGAATTAGCGTATAACGACGCAATGGCGCATCAAATTCAACAGCAAGGTGGCGTAGAAGCTTACTTGCTGGCTCAGCAACATAAGGGATTATTGCGATTTCTTACCTGTGGCAATGTGGATGATGGGAAAAGTACCTTGATTGGACGCTTGCTGCATGACACTCAACAAATCTACCAAGATCAATTGTCAGTTTTACAAAGCGACAGTAAGCGGATAGGGACTCAAGGCGAGAAATTGGATCTGGCATTGCTGGTGGATGGATTAGCGGCTGAACGCGAACAGGGGATCACCATCGATGTGGCATATCGCTATTTTTCGACGGAAAAACGCAAGTTTATCATCGCGGATACCCCCGGACATGAACAATATACCCGCAATATGGCGACAGGCGCATCAACGTGCTCACTCTCTATTCTGTTGATCGATGCTCGAAAAGGCATTCAAGAGCAAACGCGACGCCACAGTTTTATTAGTACGTTATTGGGGATCCGCCATTTGATCGTCGCGGTGAATAAGATGGATCTGGTGGATTATAGTCAGTCCGTGTTTGATAAAATCCAGCAAGATTATCAGCAATTTGCGCAGCAACTTCCGGTGGATTTAAACGTCTGGTTTGTGCCGATTTCTGCACTGGATGGGGATAACATCGTATCGCCAAGCGAGAATTTGCCATGGTATCAAGGGGAAACGTTATTGTCGTTGCTGGAAACGGTGCAAGTCACTCAGACGGTCGCTGAACAGCCATTGCGCTTCCCTGTGCAATATGTGAATCGCCCAAACTTAGATTTTCGTGGCTACAGTGGCACGGTGTCATCGGGGGTTGTTCAGGTAGGGCAACGAGTGAAAGTGCTGCCTTCGGGAAGCGTTTCAACCATCAAAGAGATTGTGACATTTTCCGGCAACCCGCCTTCAGCCATTGCGGGTGAGGCGATTACGCTAGTACTGAACGATGAAATTGATATCAGCCGCGGCGATTTAATTGTCGCTGAAAATGAGGAGCTGCTTGCGAGTCAGCATGCATTAGTGGATGTGGTGTGGATGTCAGAACAGCCGCTGGTGCAAGGTCAACAAGTGGATATTAAAGTGGCAGGCAAGCGAAGCCGAGGCAAAGTTGAAAACATTCAGTATCAAGTGGATGTGAATAACTTAACTCAGAAAGTGGCCACTGAACTGCCATTGAACGGCATCGGTTTGGTGGAGTTTTCATTCGATGAACCGTTACTACTGGAAAATTACCAAAATAATGGGGATACCGGTGGGATGATTTTGATTGATAGGCTAACAAACGTGACGGTGGGGGCAGGGCTAGTTCGAGAAGCGCAGCCAGAAGAAACGGTACACCGTGGTGAATTTAGCCAATTCGAAATTGAGCTTAACCAACTGATCCGCCGCCACTTCCCTCATTGGGGTGCCCGCGATGTGTTAGGTGGGAAGTAACGTTATGGATACATTGGAAAATGGTCGGTCGGAGAATATTGTTTGGCATTCCCATAATGTGACTCGGCAATGGCGAGAGCAGCACAATGGTCACAAAGGCGCAGTGCTGTGGTTGACGGGCTTATCGGGATCAGGAAAGTCCACGTTGGCGGGGGCGATAGAGACACAATTGGCGAATTTGGGGATCAAAACCTATCTTCTAGATGGAGATAATGTTCGCCATGGATTATGTCGTGACCTTGGATTTGGTGATGGGGATCGGCAGGAAAATATTCGACGAATTGGCGAAGTTGCAAAGTTAATGGTGGATGCGGGGCTGATTGTGGCGACGGCGTTTATTTCTCCCTATCAAGAAGATAGACAGCGAGTTCGCGAATTGTTTGAACCTGATCAGTTCTATGAGTTGTATGTGGATACGCCCATTGAAGTTTGTGAAAAGCGAGATCCCAAAGGGTTATATCAGCAAGCGCGAGCAGGGAAAATATCTCATTTCACGGGGATTGATTCGCCTTATCAACCACCACAAAATCCAGAACTGCACCTTGATGGCCTGCGTCCTATTCATGATTCTTTAGCGCAGGTGATTCAACTGCTGCAACAGCGAAATATCATTTCTATAGCAAATTGATTTTACATAAATATCATCCTTTTCTACATTTATAGGGAATTGGGTGATATTTAATCTCTTCTAGCGCGAACAATTCTGACTTTTTTAGACAATATTTGCATCGCAGTAGCGTCATGCGCTTAGTTATGGGATGATTAGCAAATCATTTCAGGGGGCAAGATGGGTAAATTAACGCTACTATTAATTGCGATATTAGCTTGGTTACAATATTCCTTATGGTTAGGCAAAAATGGCATCCATGACTATGTCAAAGTCAAGGATGATGTTGCTGCGCAGGAAATTGTGAATACGCGTTTAAAACAGCGTAATGAGCAGCTATTTGCAGAAATCAATGACTTGAATGATGGTCAGGATGCAATTGAAGAACGCGCACGTAGCGAGCTAGGTATGTTAAAACCTGGGGAATCATTCTATCGAATGGTCAAAGAGCGTAATAATCCACCGTCATCTCAATAATCATCGTGTAGGGTCGACCACACCCAAGAGCCTGATAATTTCTGATGTAAGATTCGAATCATGATAAATCCAAGAACATCCAGCGCAGCACCGATTGTTGCGTTGATCCCCGCTGCCGGAGTGGGCAGTCGTATGAATGCAGATTGCCCAAAGCAATATTTGTCGATCGCAGGGAAAACCATTATTGAACACACCATTGATGCCTTATTGCGCAGTGGAGACGTACAAAAAATCGTGGTTGCATTAAGCGCTGAAGATGATTATTTCCATCACCTCGATATTGCCAAAGATCCTCGCGTTGTCACGGTTATCGGGGGGAAAGAGCGTGCAAATTCAGTATTATCAGGATTAAACTATCTGGTTTCGCAACCTGAGTATGATGATGCTTGGGTATTGGTGCATGATGCGGCGCGTCCGTGTCTGCATTTAGATGATTTAAATACTATCGTTCAGTTAGCCACTCAGAATGATTGTTGTGGGGGGATACTGGCGGCTCCGGTTCGGGATACGATGAAACGGGGCGTGGAGGGAACGCAAAGTATTTCCCATACTGTTGAGCGAGAAGCGCTCTGGCATGCCTTAACACCGCAGTTTTTCCCATTAGTATTACTACGTGACTGTTTAGATAAAGCATTGAAAGAAAATGCAGTAATCACGGATGAGGCTTCCGCACTTGAGCATTGCGGTTATCAACCGATATTAGTATCAGGGCGAGCTGATAACCTTAAGGTGACGCGACCAGAGGACTTGGCGCTAGCGGAATTTTATCTTTCAAGAATGAAATCATAAGGAAAAAAAATGAGAATCGGACACGGTTTTGATGTGCATAAGTTTGGTGGTGAAGGCCCTATCGTTATTGGTGGCGTTCGCATTCCTTACGAACAAGGTCTTATCGCACATTCGGATGGTGATGTGGTTTTACACGCGCTGACAGACGCCATTTTAGGTGCTGCGGCACTCGGGGATATCGGAAAATTATTCCCAGATACTGACCCGGCATATAAAGGCGCAGATAGCCGAGTATTACTCAGAGAAGCCTTTTGCCAAGTACGTAAAAAAGGTTATTTGATTGGCAATATCGACGTCACTATCATGGCACAAGCGCCCAAAATGTTGCCGCATATCCCACAAATGCGCGTGAATATTGCCGAAGATCTCGAATGCCACATGGACGACGTCAATGTGAAAGCAACCACCACAGAACAATTGGGTTTTGTGGGGCGAAAAGAAGGGATTGCTTGCGCCGCTGTGGTTTTACTTATCAAAGATAATAGTAATGAAAGTTATGAATGTTCAGTACCTGCATGGTAAACCCCTCTCTTCAGGGACACTAAAAAGTATTCCTGAAGATTTCGTGGTGAAAGAAGATTTAGGTTTTGAGCTTGATGGCGAAGGCGAGCACGTTATGGTTCGCGTCGAAAAAACAGGCTGCAATACATTATTTGTTGCGGAGCAACTGGCAAAATTTGCTAAAATCTCAGCCAGAGCAGTCAGTTACGCGGGATTAAAAGATAGACATGCGGTGACAGAGCAGTGGTTCTGTCTGCAAATGCCGGGTAAAGACACGCCCGATTTTTCTGCTTGGCAGCTTGAAGGGTGCCGTGTATTAGCGGTCACTCGTCAGAAACGCAAATTACGTATTGGTTCCCTAAAAGGGAATCAATTCGAAGTGACATTGCGGGATATTACGGACACCGATGATGTAGAACAACGCCTACAAAAAGTGGCTGATTTAGGTGTTCCGAACTATTTTGGCGAACAACGTTTTGGTCGGGATGGGCAAAACTTGGTTCAAGCTCGCCGCTGGGCAAATCAAGAAATTACAGTACGTGAACGAAATAAACGCAGTTTTTATCTCTCTGCCGCGCGAAGTGCTATGTTTAATGATATCGCCAGTGCGCGAATTGCAAATCAGACACAGCAACACGCAATGTTAGGGGATGCACTGCAATTAACCGGGCGTGGTAGCTGGTTTGTGGCGACAGCAGAAGAGTTAGACTCTCTGCAAGTTCGTTTACAATCTGCTGAGCTAAGTGTGACAGCGCCGCTTCCTGGGGATGGTGATTTAGGCACCCAAGATGATGCCCTTGCTTTCGAGACTCACTGTCTACAAGATTATCAGCCATTTATGGCACTAATGAAAAGTGAGCGAGTGTCTCCAGCGAGACGGGCTGTACTGGTTAAGCCGCAAAATCTGCAATGGCAGTGGCTAGACTCGTCAACCGTGAAGCTGTGTTTTTTCCTAAATTCAGGCAGTTTTGCCACGAGTGTAGTACGCGAAATTATTAATCAGGATTGTGTGGATGCTGAATATATTATTGAGTAACGATGATGGGGTGACTGCGCCGGGGATTCAAACTTTGGCGGCGGCATTACGCCAACATTATCATGTGCAGGTGATTGCACCCGATCGCAACCGTAGTGGTGCTTCAAACGCACTAACGTTGGATAGACCATTAAAAATCCAAACATTAAGTAATGGTGACCTTGCTGTTCAAGAAGGTACACCGACGGATTGCGTGTATATTGGGGTGAATAAAGTTGTGCGTCCTCGCCCTGATATTGTGGTCTCTGGAATTAACTGTGGTCCAAATCTTGGGGACGATGTGATTTATTCTGGTACCGTTGCAGCGGCGACAGAAGGGCGTCACTTAGGTTTGCCTTCTATTGCGGTTTCATTGGATGGCGATGTGCATTATGAAACGGCGGCCAAGGTAACGTGCGATATCCTCACTATGCTGCAAAAAAATCCATTACGTGCGGGAAATATCTTGAATATCAATGTGCCAGATATTCCTTATGATGAGTTAAAAGGGATTAAAGTTACCCGCTGTGGCAGCCGTCATGCGGCATCTGAAGTTTATAATTTGGAAGATCCTCGCGGTAATATGCTTTATTGGTTAGGACCGGTTGGGGAAATTCGTGATGCAGGTCCGGGCACGGATTTTGAAGCCGTACAAAATGGCTATGTTTCAATAACGCCATTGCAAGTGGATTTAACGTCTTATAAAACTCAGTCAGTATTAGAAGAGTGGCTAGATAAGTCAGGAGTGAAGGCAAAATGAAAATCGGGCTCATGAAAGAACTGCTGGCACAGTTGCGCCAACAGGGAATTCACGATGAGCGCCTATTAGACGCGCTCGCGCTAGTTCCTCGCGAACGGTTTGTTGACGAAGCGCTCTCTCATCAAGCCTACGATAATATCCCATTACCAATTGGTCATGGGCAGACCATTTCACAGCCGTATATTGTGGCAAAAATGACCGCCTTATTGGCGGTTAAACCGACGGACCATGTGCTGGAAATTGGCACGGGATCTGGGTATCAGACGGCGGTTTTGGCTCATCTTTGTGAGCATGTGTATTCAGTCGAAAGAGTCAAAAGCTTGCAGTGGACGGCAAAACGTCGCTTCAAGTTGTTAGATTTACACAATATTTCTACTCGCCACGGTGATGGCTGGGAAGGCTGGCAATCAAAAGGTCCTTTTGATGGGATCATTGTCACTGCCGCACCTAGCGAAATTCCGTCATTGTTACTTAAGCAGTTAAAAGATGGAGGGCGCCTAGTGCTCCCTGTCGGTGACAAAGATCAGGCTCTGAAATTAATTACCCGTCGCGGTAATGACTATCACACCAATGTGATTGAAAAAGTACGTTTTGTCCCTCTTGTTGCCGGTGATTTGAGCTAATAGCCCTTTAAGTTATTTGGAATTAATGGGTTATTTCGCTCAAACTGTTAAGTGATAATCTCAATTTGTTATACTTTTGATACATTTAACTTGTCCATTATTTTATATTTCTGCTTTAATAAGCGAAATATTTTAAGATACTAATATTCAATAAGCATTAATTGCATTCTAACCCTTTAGTATCAGGTCAGATTTTTCTTCACGGGAGAAGAAATATGAAAATTGTTAGCCCAATAAACAGAATTCGATGGGCGGTTATCTTTTCATTTAGCGGTGCTTTATTAGCAGGATGCTCAACGCCTTATCATCCCGCAGCACCGATTTCGAGTGTGAATGATGGAGGTTCATCTAGCCAACAATCTGCACCAAGAACGGTGCCTAATCCTCCGTCCAATACTGGAATGAGTACGGCGATGCCTTCAGACAGACCTAATTTGTCGTCTAATAGTTCGATGGGAAATAATACTTCTAGACCTGTTTCAACCAGCAGCGATGGACGTATTGTTTATAATCGAGACTACGGCCGCATTTCTAAAGGCAGTTATAACGGCAACACCTACACCGTTCAGCGCGGCGATACTCTGTTTTATATCGCCTATATAACGGGTAATGATTTCCGTGAGTTAGCATCGAAAAACAATATTTCTGAACCATACAGCTTGGATGTAGGTCAGGTGATAAATATTGGTAATGCAAATGTGAGCTCGATCACACAAACGGCGTCAAATAGTCAACAGCGCCCGGTTGATATTCAACCAACTAATGGGTATCCTGAAAATAGTAGCGGGCAGAATTCAGGTAAGATGTTGCCGAATAACAAGAAACCAGCCTCAACGGTTTCAACGACAACAGCGAGCCCAACCACTACGACTGCAACAGCAACAACAGGAAGTAGCACCAACAATTCGTCAATTAAATGGCGTTGGCCTGCTGATGGGAAGATGATTGAAGGCTTCTCTGATGCGCAAGGTGGAAACAAAGGTGTTGATATTGCTGGTTCTCGCGGTCAATCTGTTATTGCAGCTGCTCCTGGTAAAGTCGTCTATGCTGGCAATGCACTGCGCGGATATGGAAATCTCATAATAATAAAACATAACGATGACTACTTAAGTGCCTACGCACATAACGATACGTTACTTGTGCGTGACCAACAGGATGTTGCTGAAGGTCAGAAGATAGCCACTATGGGTAGCACCGGAACAAGTTCTGTTCGTTTGCATTTTGAAATTCGTTATAAGGGAAAATCAGTAAACCCGTTGCGTTATTTACCGCAGCGATAAACTGGGCGGAGTGACACATTCCGTCCTCATTATCTTGGGTCGGAGTCACTGATGAGCCAAAGTTCGCTGAAAGTTAACGAGTTGTATAATGACCTCGATGAAAATGCGATGGATGAAGCATTTGATGAGAGTCAATTCAAAGAAGAGGATCTAGTTTCAGAACTGGATGAAGACACGGAGTTACTCCAAAGCGCGAGTCAACGTGTTTTGGATGCAACCCAAATTTATCTCAGTGAAATTGGATTCTCTCCACTCCTCACCGCAGAGGAAGAAGTTTTCTATGCCCGCAGAGCCCTTCGGGGGGATGTGGCATCGCGTCAGCGCATGATAGAAAGCAACCTTCGCTTAGTGGTAAAAATATCTCGCCGTTATAACAACCGAGGTCTTGCCTTACTCGATCTGATCGAAGAAGGAAATCTTGGGTTGATTCGTGCAGTTGAAAAGTTTGATCCTGAAAAAGGCTTCCGTTTTTCAACATATGCGACTTGGTGGATCCGTCAAACGATTGAACGTGCCATCATGAATCAAACCCGAACAATCCGTCTACCGATTCATATCGTCAAAGAACTCAATATTTACCTTCGTACAGCCCGTGAACTTGCTCAAAAGCTCGATCACGAGCCAAGTCCTGAAGAGATAGCTGAACAATTAGATAAACCTGTTGAAGATGTCAGCCGAATGCTACGTTTAAATGAGCGCATTACATCGGTTGATACGCCTATCGCAGGGGATTCTGAGAAGTCATTGCTGGAAGTATTATCGGATGATAATGATTCAGGGCCTGAAAACACTATCCAAGATAACAACTTAAAAGAGAATATCGTTAAGTGGTTATATGAACTCAATCCTAAGCAACGTGAAGTCTTAGCGCGTCGTTTTGGTTTGTTGGGATATGAAGCGGAAACTCTGGAAGAGGTTGGGCGCGAAATTGGGCTCACTCGTGAAAGAGTTCGTCAAATTCAGGTTGAAGGTTTAAGACGTCTAAAAGATATTTTACAAGGCGAAGATTTAACGCTGGAAGCGTTATTCAATATGTAATCTGCCGTGTTAAAACACATGAAGCCTCTGTTGTCATTGATAACAGAGGCTTTTCTTTTTAGTCGGTGGAGTTAATCAATCGGTACGCCGCTATGGAATTTAAAATTATCATCTGGCGTTGAAATCAACTGCGCTTCAACTTCTCCATAAAAACGTACACGCTCAGTAATATCTGTTTTACTAATCAACTGGGCAAGTTGTAGGTAATCCTGATAATGGCGCGCTTCTGAACGTAGTAATGAGGTATAAAAATTGGCAAGTTGTTCATCCAAGTGCGGCGCTAATTTGGCAAACCGCTCGCAAGATCGCGCTTCAATGTAAGCTCCAATAATAAGCTTATCCACCAAGGTTTTCGGATCATGAGGATCTAAATGGTTGAATAACCCTTTTGCGTAACGCCCTGCGGTGATGCCATCATACGCAATGTCTCGCTGATGCATAATTTCTAGCACTTGGTAAAAATGGTGCAATTCCTCTTTGATTAACAACACCATTTTATCTATCAAATCTTGGCTATACGGAGACTGTTTTTTTGCTAGGATCTGTTTTGAAATTTGGTTCTTATTCTTCAATGTGTGAACATCACCAATGCGATCATATGCAAAGGCTTCATAGGGTTTGAACCACTCTAATAAAATCGCCGCACTTTCTTTATCCACTGCATATTTGCGAATTAAAAACATGGCACTTTGCGCCGCTTTTAATTCACACAGCAGATGATCCTTCAAAATCGTCGGTAAATTTTCAGGCTGACTGGCTTTGTGGATCCACGCATCGGGAGTTTCACACTGCAAAAATTGCTTAATTGGCGCTAATAATTCAGCGTACTCATCCATGCTACTTATCCATTTCCTTTAAACGATATAGCCAATCAAGGGCTTGGCGTGGCGTTAGCTTGTCAGGGTCGATTTCCTCTAAAGCGGCTAATACTGGAGATGGTTCCTCTTCCACACTCCCTAAGAAGCTCAGCTGAGCGCTATCTACATGACTCGCATTGGCATTATTGGAGATAACTTCCAGTTCTTTGAGTTTTTGCTTCGCGCGTTTGATCACTTCTTTTGGAACGCCAGCCAGTGAAGCCACGGCTAAACCATAACTCTTACTTGCCGCGCCATCTTGCACATTATGCATAAAGGCGATGGTATCACCGTGTTCAATCGCATCGAGGTGAATATTGACCGCACCTTCCAGCTTTTCCGGTAAGGTGGTTAATTCAAAATAGTGAGTTGCAAATAAGGTCATTGCTTTGATGCGATTAACTAAGTTTTCAGCACATGCCCACGCTAAAGAAAGCCCATCATAGGTAGATGTACCGCGACCAATCTCATCCATCAATACTAAGCTGTGTTCAGTGGCATTGTGCAGAATATTCGCCGTTTCGGTCATCTCTACCATAAAGGTTGAACGCCCAGATGCGAGGTCATCAGAGGCTCCGACGCGTGTGAAAATACGGTCAATTGGCCCAATAACGGCTTTACTGGCTGGCACAAAACTGCCGATATAAGCCAGTAAGGTGATCAGTGCAGTCTGGCGCATATAGGTACTTTTACCGCCCATATTGGGACCAGTAATGATCAGCAAGCGGCGTTGGGGAGAAAGGGATAGCGGGTTAGAAATAAAAGGCTCACTAAGCACTTGCTCGACAACCGGATGACGACCTTCAGTAATTTGAATTCCAGGTTTATCTGTTAATTGAGGACAGGCGTAACCAAGGGTGTCTGCACGCTCTGCGAGGGTGGAAAGGACATCCAACTCAGCCAGCGCTTCGGCACTGGTTTGTAACGCGGCTAAATGTGGCAGCAGCATATCAAACAGTTCATCATACAAGGCTTTTTCGATAGCTAGCGCTTTGCCTTTTGATGTCAGGACTTTATCTTCATACTCTTTCAATTCAGGGATAATGTAGCGCTCCGCGTTTTTCAGCGTTTGGCGACGAACATAATGAATTGGCGTGAGGTGGCTTTGTCCACGACTTACTTGAATGTAGTAACCGTGTACCGCGTTATAGCCCACTTTTAGGGTATCAATACCCAGTTTTTCACGCTCACGAATTTCTAAACGGTCGAGGTAATCTGTTGCACCGTCTGCCAGCGCTCGCCATTCATCGAGTTCGCCGTTGTAACCTGGGGCAATGACACCGCCATCACGAACTAAAACCGGAGGGGCATCAACAATTGCTTTTTCGAGCAAGCTTTGAAGCTCATCGAATTGACCAATACGTTGCGTTAACGCACCGAGGTAGTCGCAATCGGATTGCGCCAGAATTTGGTGAATATCATGATATTGCTGGAATGCATGGCGCATACGCGTTAAGTCACGAGGACGCGCTGAGCGTAATGCGAGGCGAGCGAGCACGCGTTCTAAATCACCAATTTGGCGAAGGAACGGCTGTAACTCAAAGTCGTATTGTTGCAGTGCGCCAATGGCTTGCTGGCGGTTATTCAACACAGTGAGGTTACGCAATGGGGTATGAAGCCAGCGTTTTAGCATACGGCTCCCCATTGGGGTGACACACTTGTCCAAAATCGCGGCAAGGGTATTTTCGGTTCCCCCCGCAAGGTTTTGGGTTAGCTCTAAATTTCGGCGAGTTGCGGCATCTAAAATCACATTATCTTGTTGTTTTTCCATGATAATGCTACGAATGTGCGGCAGTGCAGTTCGCTGAGTATCTTTCACATATTGCAGCAAACAACCGGCAGCCCGTAAGGCTTTATGCGCATTTTCGACGCCAAATCCGATTAAGTCTTTGGTACCAAATTGCAGGTTTAATTGCTGTTTTGCAGTGTCTAATTCATATTCCCATAATGGGCGACGGCGTAAGCCTTTATTAAGTTCAATCAATGACATGCTAGCGAAATCTTCAGGATAAAGTAATTCTGCTGGACGGGTACGCTGAAGCTCGGCTTTTAATGACTCTTCATCATCAATTTCACTGATGATAAAACGACCGGATGCGATATCTAAGGTCGCAAAGCCATACCCTTGAGACTCTTGCCATACGGCTGCCAGTAAGTTGTCTTGGCGTTCATTAAGTAAGGCTTCATCGGTGATGGTACCCGGTGTCACAATGCGCACCACTTGGCGCTCAACAGGACCTTTGCTGGTGGCAGGATCACCAATTTGCTCACAAATGGCGACAGATTCTCCCATCTGTACCAATCGCGCTAAATAGTTTTCGGCTGCATGGTGAGGAACGCCCGCCATCGGGATAGGTTGACCTGCAGATTGACCACGCTTGGTGAGAGAGATATCCAGTAACTGAGAGGCTTTTTTAGCATCATCAAAGAACAGTTCGTAAAAATCCCCCATACGATAAAACAGCAAAATATCGGGATGTTGTGCTTTGAGTTTTAAGTACTGCTGCATCATCGGCGTATGGGATTCGAAACTTTGGTTTTCTGTCATGTTTTTAACTTGTTGAATATTTGATGTATTTATGGGCTTTTGACTTTCGGCGTAAACGCTATTTTATCTTGTTGTTAGGGTGAATTCGCGGAAAGTTGAAAGGGCGTTTGCGACCCTCATAGTAGCCCAGTTAAGGGAAAACTTGTACTGCTAATAACGGGGAATTTACCTCAAAATGTTATTGAGTGGTGGGGGAGGACAATAAAATATGCAGCTTACATAGACTTTGGCTATGAATATTCCATGATAAATTCCTCTCTATTACAGGTTACACAGTACTAAAGAAGTCACTTTTCTATTTTAGTGGCATGGCCCTGGCCCCTTATAAAGGGCTAGGACCATGAAGATTAAAAACTCATTTCATAATGCTAATGCAAAAATCTAGTTCACAGATTAACGACTGAATATATAAAATCAATGGAGACAAAGAGTGTTATTAAAATAGTAAAAATATTTAAATATTTTTTATAAACCTCTTTGCTAATACGATCCTGTAATTTTAGTCCTGGTTTTTGTGATTTTATTGCTACCAAGCTTAAGAATATACCAATCAGTATCTCTAACAACCCAAAATTTCCATCGATTCCAAGGATAAATGCTTGGCTGATCTTACTAAATATAAAGCACACATTAAATGCTTGAGACATTACAGCTGGAGAGTACTCGGTATTAGTAAAGTATATTGTTAAAAAAGGAACGGATATATTTACTGCCCCACCCATTATTCCAGCGGTAAATCCAAATAGAAACTGTGAAAGTTTACCTGATAAGTTATATTGCTTTAATTGAAAAAATTTTTTATTGGTTGTCAACACTGCCATTACCAACATGAAAACAAGTATCCCTTTTAAAAATATTTCACTTGAATGAATCAAAATTTTACTGCCCAACATAGTGCCAGCGGTAACACAAGTCGCAATGAAGATGAATTTATTTATTGTTTTCCTCCAATCACTCTTTCGGAAAATAATTATCAAATTCAAAATTATATTTGGCACTATAGTTATAATCACAGCAGTTTTTATATCAGTCAAAGCAGCGATTAAAGGGGTGGATATTAAAGGGAACCCAACACCTATTAAGCCATGAATGAATGAAGATAACGCAATAACTAAAATGATAGAGAATATAATCCAAATGCTAAGTTCTGGTGGTAATACTGATGAAATACTATTCAGCATATAAAATACCATTAAATATCTTCTTTGCTGTTGTGATGTTTGCTGCTTTATTTAGAAATATAGCATCATTATCAATTTTTATATTTAGTGTTAATGGCAGGGTACCACTTGGGTGTTCTATTATAAATTTCTCAATATTATTATCTGGTTTAAGATATTCATTTATATTAGTTCCTGGTATTTTAGCAGCAGTAGCCAAAGCTAGTCCTGCTGTGATTCCAAACTGTGGATGACAGAATATAGGATCAATATATCTGGCAGCAACGGTACCACCATCGCTTGGATGTGTAAAAATACAAATTTTTGGTATAGCCATATCTTTGACGTTATCAAATCCCATTAATATCCCTGCTTGAAGGCGTATTTTCAAAAGTTTGCTTTTTAAATCTATGTTATCATCTATTTCTTGCTTTGATTCTAGGCCAGTAAGGCCTAAATCTATTGAGCGTATTATAATAATCGGCATTGCGGCATCAATGCATGTAGTATCTATCCCGCAGATTGTGTCTATTTTTGAACCTGTTGGGAATACCTTTCCGGTAGCTAATCCAATAGCATTTCCAAAGTCTAATTCTATAGGTGAATATTTACGTTGAATACCATCTAATAAAGTATCGCCGGCATATTTAACTGTTCCATTCTCAATGCAGAATGTTGAATTAACAGATGAACCTGTATTTTTATTGTAAATCTTTAATTTAATTTTATCATTATTTATTTTTGGAACTATGATTTTAGCCTCTATTGCATATGGCCCTGCAGCAGCTAACATATTTCCACAATTTGATGAGTAATCAACTTTATTTTCATTGGGTAGCACTTGTGCAAAAGTAAAATCAATATCTGCATTATTATTTGATTTTTTTATAATGGCAATCCTATTCGATGTAAGGCTACCTCCCCCTATTCCATCATTTTGGCAGTCTAATGGGGAGGAAAAAGCTGATAGAAAAAATGAATTTCTTTCTTCAGTGCTTTGAGGTAAATCGCTTTCATTAAAAAAAATACCTCTAGCAACACCACTTCTCATTAATATGGCTTTTACTGAATATTTCATTTGATTTTACCTTATCTTTATAAATAATTTGATACTCGAAAATTTTCTGATTGCAGCTCTTGAATTGACTCTTCAATTTTATTCTTACTAAACGAGTCAATGATAATATTATCAACTATTTGATAGTCACCATTATGACAAACCACAGGCATTCCAAATATTAATCCAGCAGGAACACCATATTCACCGTTGGAAATAACGGCCATAGTTCGCCATCTCCCATTCGAACCGAATATCCAATCACGCATATGATCTAAAGTGGCGGAGACAGCACCATGCACAGCTGAATAAGGTCTGGTTTCTAGAATTTCAGCACCACGATTAGCCACTTTTTAATATAGGTATGTTTTACCCAGTTATTATCTAAAATCGAATATGCTAACTGATCTTTTATAGTAGCAAATCTTAGATCAGGATATTGGGTTGAAGAATGATTCCCCCAAACAATTACACCATTAATGTCTTCAATTCTTGAATTAGTTTTTAGTGCTAATTGAGATACCGCTCTATTATGGTCGAGACGCATAAGAGCTGTAAATTGTTTTGGATTTATACCTTTTGCATTATTATAGGTAATGAAAGCATTAGTATTCGCTGGATTTCCTACAACGACAACTTTCACTGATTTTTTGGCACACTTATTTATAGATTTTCCTTGCTCCCTAAAGATGGCTGCATTTTCTTCAAGTAAGTCTCCTCTTTCCATTCCTTTTTTTCTAGGGGGCGAGCCTATTAATAGTGCTATATCTGCATCAGTAAATGCTATATCATTTACATCCGTCGCCACGATTTTGTTTAGTAATGGGAAAGCTGAATCTTCTAATTCAATTACAATACCTTTTAAAGCTTCCATTCCTTTTGATGTTTCTAAAAGATGTAAATCTATTTTTTGTTCCGAGCCATATAATTCTCCAGCAGCTATTCTAAATGCAATACTTGACCCGATTTTACCAGCTGATCCGGTAATAACTATTTTTATAATATTTTCCATAATTCATCTCTTATTATTTAATCTAATTTTATTCCGTATTGAACTTTTCCATTCAACATTCCATTACCATCCAAATTAAGCCTTCTTAGGTCCCTTAGTTCAGATTCTGGATATTTAGTTCTTCCGTGGACAATAGAACCATTGTCAGCAATTAACATTTGATTGTTATGAAGCTGGAATGTCACTACATTATTATTATTTTTAAAAAATTCACATAATTCTTTATATATAGGTGCCACTTCCTCGCTTGGTGTTATCTCTGCTGCACCATCTGGAAATCGGAATCTAATTTTAGATCTACCGTTATGTAGATCATAAATCGGTGCTAATGTTTTTTGTGAATTTCTTTTAATTTCAATCGCATCTTTAGAATGAACCAAATGATATGTATCTGGAAATTTTTCTTTTATATGTATGTAAGCAGCCTGCGCACTAGCAATAATCGATAAGCCGCCAACTTTAGATGCGATATTACATTGAAGAGCTAGAATATTCCCAGGAGATGATGAAAAAGAACCATCTGTGTGTAGCAGATGTTCTGAATTTGTAGAATCAAGATGCCCTTTTAACGGATTAAATGAATTTATAGGAACAACGCCATTAGAATCTGCTCTAGGGTGTGATTTTGGATTACCAAATAAAAATTTAAGATGTAGGAATTCGTCTAGTTGAATTTTATTTTCACCAAAGTCAACAATGGTAAATCCATATTGGTTCAAACAATCAACCAAAGCATTTAGTTTATCAAAGGAAATATTTATTAAAGAATCAATGTTAATCTGTACTTTTGATACATCAAAACTAAAGTCAAAAGGGAATTTATTATTTCTATTAATGAAGATCATATATATATCAGTATGTTGATTGAAATGGGGGGGTGCGTTAATTGAATATTAGTTATATGTGACTTTCACATTGAATGTCAACTCTGAAGTTAATAAATATTTAATTGAATTGACATGAGGTGTTTATTGCTGCGATTAATTAAACTAGATTGTATTTAAATTTTTTCATGAGGAATAAATTAAATTAATTTAATTTCAAATAAGTGTTTTTTTTTGAGACTTCGAAGGTTTCTTCTCATACGTTGATGAATTAATTAATCGATTGAATTAATTTTAACTAAATGTATAAAACGGGATGTTGAATTAAATTCTAATAAAATGAGAACTTCATGGCACTCACTTTCCTTTAAATTTGAGAGGCTATTATGAAAAGGCTCCTCTTTAAAAAAGATTCTTCTGTGGGCTTGTCATCCCTAGAAATGTTAATCGCATTACAGGTGGGCGAAACTTAATTGAACTCATGATGAATGTTATAACCCATTATTATGGTTCATAATGATGAGCGTGTATCCAATATTTCCAACGCTAACTCGATCCATGTCGTAGCCCGACGACTTGGATGGGATTCTTTTAATGCAGGCTTAATATGGTTTCATCCAAGCTGTTAGCTGCAACTTGAAAGCTCTAGGGTATATGGTATCGTACGCGTCAGAAATACCTTTAAGAGAGCCCGTCACGGTGGAAAAAAAGAAAACCTTCCCGCAGCAGAAAAGCGGCTTACACCCGCGTAACCGTCATCGCTCGCGCTATGATTTCCCAGCACTGATCGCCAGTTGCCCGGCACTGGAGCCGTTCGTCAAACCGAACGCTTGGGGTGACACCTCGGTAGATTTTGCCGATCCTACGGCGGTTAAAATGCTTAACCGTGCGTTGCTGCAACATTTTTATGGCATCGAACATTGGGACATTCCCGCCGGTTATCTGTGTCCACCGATCCCCGGGCGTGCCGATTATTTACACCATCTGGCTGACCTGCTGGCGACCAGCAACGGCGGTGAGATCCCGCGCGGTAAAGGCGTGGCTATCCTTGATGTGGGTGTTGGCGCCAACTGTATTTATCCGATCATTGGTCTGCGTGAATACGGCTGGCGTTTTACCGGTTCGGAGGTTGAACCAGTATCACTCAATGCGGCCAAAATGATCGTGCAGATGAATCCGACGCTGAGAAACGGCGTGCGTCTGCGTTTGCAAAAACAACCTGAATTTATTTTGAACGGCATCATCGGCGTGGCGGAGAAATTTGATGCCACAATGTGTAATCCTCCGTTCCATAGCTCTGAACAGGAAGCGCAAGCCAGTACCCGCCGCAAACTGCAAAAGCTGGGTAAAGGCGAGGAGGCCGGCACGCCAGTACAGAACTTTGGTGGAAAAAATAAAGAGCTATGGTGTGAAGGCGGTGAAGAAGCCTTTGTACGTAAAATGGTAGAGGAGAGCGTGAGCCTGGCGCAAAACTGCCTGTGGTTCACCTCGTTGATTTCTAAAAGCGCGACGTTGCCTTCGATTTATCACGCGTTGAAGCAAGTGGGTGCGGCCGAAGTTCGCACCATTGAAATGGCGCAAGGGCAAAAAATCAGTCGCTTCGTGGCCTGGACATTCCACGACGCGCAACAGCAGGCCGAATGGGCGGCAGAACGCTGGTGTTAATTTCTCTGGTGTCGGTTATTTAACCGGCACCGATAAAATCTCGCATTTTTCTTTCAATTTCTACATGTCGCGTTATTCTCAATATGTCTTCCTAAAACGAGCTTGTCTAACTTAAAGGTATCTATCAAGTCGGTGTCTGTCAGTTATAATCCATTGTAATAGTTCATAATTATGGGCGTGTATTCAGCATTTTTAACGCTAACTCATTCCATGCTATTGCTCGGCGGCTTTGATGGGACTCTTTTAATGTTGCCAGTGCTAGCTCATAGGCAAGAATAGGCTCTGTGATTGGAATAATGGAAAGCCCCTCAATATGGTTCTTTTTCCACATACTTTCAGGGAGTAAGGTAATACCGACACCTGCGCGCACCATCGCCATCACGAGATCTAAATGCCCACTACGTCCTGCAATAATCGGTTTTTTGCCATAGATCCCGCAAGCACTCACAACTAATTCATTAATTCGGAAGCTATCTTGAAAAAAGATAAAAGGCTCATTCAGAAGTTCTGCAAATTTAACGCTATTTTGGGTGGCTAATGGATGTTTATCGCTCGCTAATAGCATCAATCGGTCGGTAGCAAAGCGGTATAAATTAAATCGTTGCTCATCAAATGGTGACATTACCGCTGCCGTTTCTACATCTCCTTTGAGCATGGCATTCATCATATGGTTTGAACTTAATTCGATGATCTGCAACTCAACCTGAGGATATTTCTGACTAAATGCCATGATGATATCGGCAAAATAGGTTGAGGCGATTACAGGTGGTAAACCAACTTTCAAAACTCCAGTGAGTGGACCCGATTTGTCTTTTAGTGCGTTATTAAGAGTGTCGAACTGCGCCAAAATTTGCTGCGCATGACGGAATAAAATCTCACCATCATCGGTTAGTTTGACGCCATCGGTTTCTCGGATCAGTAAGGTTACTTCAAGTTCTTGCTCTAACTTTTGAATGCTGCGGCTGATTGCAGGCTGGGTGACGCATAATTTATCCGCCGCTCGGCTAAAGTTATTTTCTTGTACCACTTCGACAAAATAGCGTAACCCTCGAATATCCATCGTGACCTCTATTACATTTTGTTATAGCAATAATGATTATAAATAATTTCCGCTAATGCAATATTAGGACTAGTAATAATACAAGGCTGAACAATCAGCATAAATTATTATTGGGAATGATATTATGAAAACTGTTATCGAATATGTTCTTGAACGTTTGCAAGCGCTGGGTATCAACGAAATTTTTGGGGTTGCGGGGGACTACGCTTTTCCTATTGAAGATGCGGTTTGTGAAAGTGACTCATTGCGTTGGATTGGTAATTGTAATGAGTTAAATGCCGCTTATGCCGCAGATGGTTATGCAAGAATCAAAGGTGTTGCCGCACTTTCGACAACCTTTGGTGTGGGTGAACTCAGCGCATTGAATGGTCTTGCGGGGTCTTATGCTGAGCATTTGCCCGTCTTTCATCTAGTGGGCATGCCTGCGAGTGGCGTCCAGAAAAATCATCGCCTTGTTCACCACACTTTAGGCAACGGTGATTTTGATGTGTTTTATCAAATGAGCCAACATTTGAGCTGCGCCCATGCGATATTGACGCCAGAAAATTGCATTGATGAAACCGAGCGATTAATTGCAACAGCCCTAAAAGAGCGTCGTCCTGTCTATATGGGATTCCCATCTGATTACGCAGTGATGCCTGTCATTGACAATGGAAAACATAAAAAAATTGAGCCACAGAAAAGTGATATGCAGTCACTCAATGCAGCAGTGAATGCCATTTTAGATAAACTTAATGCCAGCCAAAAAGCCTGTATTATTCCGGGGATTCTGACAGCGCGCTTAGGGTATTCGGATGATGTGCAGGCAATTATTGATAAGACAGGCCTGCCGTATGCCACGATGTTTATGGATAAAAGTATTGTGAGTGAATCTAACCCGACGTATATGGGAATCTATAATGGCAAATTAATGAATGCTCAAGTTGGGGAGTTTGTTGAAAGTTGCGACTGTATTTTAGGCATTGGCGCGGTATTAACTGACTTTAACTCCGGCAGTTTTACGGCATCTATCTCTACTGAGCAACGTATTAATATTTTAGCGGATCAGGTGAAAGTAGGTTCTGCGGTTTACCCAAATGTGATGATGAAAGAGGTATTGGATAAATTGCAAACATTAGCACCTTCGTTAAAACATCAAGGTATTGCAGCTCAAGGATTGGGTGAGCCTCGACAAGGCGATAATGGTCAAATTACCGCACAATATCTGTATCCGCGTTTAGAGAAAATGTTCAAGGAACAGGATATTGTGATGGCCGAAACAGGAACTGCATCAATGGGTTTAGGTTTTGCTTTACTGCCTAAAGATGCTCAGTTTCATAACCAAACATTATGGGGTTCAATTGGTTGGGCAACGCCAGCGGCATTTGGTGCAGCAATAGCAGCACCCAATAAGCGCGTGATCTTAGTGACGGGGGAAGGTTCACACCAATTAACAGCGCAAGAAATTAGTCAGTTTGCACGTTTTGGATTAAAGCCGATTGTTTTTGTACTCAATAATGATGGTTATTTAATTGAGCGATTATTATGTAAAGAGCCTGAAGCATACTATAACGACTTACCGCAGTGGAATTATGCACAATTGCCAGCTGCATTAGGTTGCACTGATTGGTATTGTCAAAAAGTCACCACTTGCGATGAGTTAGATGCTGTCATTAAACAAGCGGAAGTCGCGGATTCAGCAGCCTATATTGAGATAGTCATGGATAGGTATGCCTCTTCTGATCTGGCCAAAAAATTAGGTAAGTCAGTGGCATCGTTATATTCGTTTTAGCATCAGACTGGGACATATTTTTAGTACTGATTTAAAACGTCAGAAATCGCATAAATAAAAGCAATTTATGCTAAGTTTCACACGATATTAAATTTGATATTCATCGCTACATTCTTTATTTTAATAGGTAAATATAGTCTTATATTATCAGGAAATTAATATTCTTTTAACGATGCTCATAATTTCATTCTCTAAAAAAGAATGTAATTAAATGAAGGCGTTATTTTAATAAAAGGTGATGTTGATGAATAAATTAAAAATTGCATTGGTTTCTTTGATGTTTTTAAGTCCATTTGCGATGAGTGCAACTGAGATTAATTATGTTCAGTCCATGGAAATGAAATTAGTTGGCAATATTAATATCGTAATGAATGCAGCGACCACAACGGATTATGTTAATGCGGTTTCACAAAAAGCGGATGAAGCGGGCGCAAAATACTTTATTATTACCTCAGTGAACTCTGAAGGTGAAGGTAACGATATTTCAATCAATGCTAGCTTATACAATAAATAGTCTATATTTATATTTTATGCGTCGTGATCCCCTGCACTTAAGTTGTCGTTAAGTGCAGTTTTTTTATGTGCCATTCGTTTTAGCCGTAAGGCTCCCACCTTATTGAATGACCAAGAATACAAGCAAAAATTTAATTTTATCTGTGTTAAGATTTTAGCTAAAGATATCCATTATCAGCTGTTCAGGAAGGGATCTCGGTCTTATGTCTGAAGTATTAACTCAGTGGTTAATGGAATATGGCTATTGGGCCGTATTTCTTGGCGCGATGCTCGAAGGGGAAACGGCTGCTTTTCTATCGGGAGTGGCCGCACATAATCAATTACTCTCTTATCCTTTGACGATGTTATTTGCCGCGCTTGGTGGTGTCGTCAGTGACAATGTGCTTTTTTTTGTCGGGCGTTATGCTGGTGCTCGGGTATTGCCTAAATTTCAAAAACATCAGAGTAAGATTGTACGGGTTCAGCAGTTAATACAACGCCATGAAAATTGGATTATTATTGGGATCCGCTTTGCGTATGGAATGAGAACTGTTGGACCGATTATTATTGGTGCCAGCAAGGTAAATCCACTCAGATTTTTTGCATTAAATATCCTTGGCGGCGCCATTTGGGGATGCTTGATTGTTTCTATCGGTTACTTTGTTAGCTCTCTTATCTTTGCGCTCCCATTTCACCCGCATTTCTCTTGGCTAGCTATTATTGTATTGGTGATTGTTGGAGTTTGGTGGATCCGCAGGAGGCGACGCTGAGGATCTCTCCGTTTATGATTGTGAGCCTCCGTAGCCTAGGGGGCTAAGCGTCATTATTTTAGATGTTTTGGTATCTCAGCCTTGATCATTTTTCCCATTGCTCGCAGTAAATCTGAGGCTTCATATCTATCCGTGATGATTTCAATATAAGCCGCAGTATCTATTCTTTCGAGTGTATTGAGAACTCGGTTGAGTTCATCGCAAGTGGTAACTTTCTGGCAATACCAATTTTTGCATCCAAGAGCAGCGGGAAGCTGGGCATAGTTCCAGGGGTGGACATCGTTGTAATAGGTCTCGGGTTCATGGCAGAAAAGGCGCTCAATTAAATAACCATCATTATTGAGAACAAAAATCAGTGGTTTCAGCCCCCAGCGGGCAAATAAACTAATTTCTTGCGCTGTCAATTGATGGGAGCCTTCGCCGGTAGCCAAGATCACTCGCCGGTGAGGTGCGGCAAGTGCTGCTCCTAGTGCCGCAGGGGTTGCCCAACCAATCGACGCCCATAGGGATTGAGTTTGAAAAGAAACTTCTTTAGGAAGAAGTGCAAAGCCTAGCCCCATGGAAAATGTCCCAGTATCCGCTATCACGATGTCATTTTGCTTAATGAATTTTTCAAATCGCGGGTATAAGTAATGACTAGTTATTTTTCCGTTATCATTGCTGGTTGGTTCGCCTAAGCCGTGAACTTTTATTGAGTTACTCGGAATAAATGTCAGGATATCTTTTAGCTCAGAAAGTAGCTCATAGATATAGACATCAGAATAGACCGTTGAATCTATAACCACATAATTATCCATTATATGGATCATATTATTGGCGTGAAGATCTGCGGTGAAAAACCCTGTATTCACATCACTCATTACTGCGCCAATATTTATAATACAATCGCAGCTATCAATAAACTCAGCAATGGTAGGATTCATTAAATGCCCACTGTACATGCCTATATATTGTGAGTGGGTTTCATTTAAAACGCCTTTATCCATAAACATGGTGGCATAAGGTAATTGAGTGACTTTAATAAATGCTTCTGCTTCTTTGACTAAATCAAACCGTGATATGAGTGAACCCAGTAAGGCGCATGGAGATTCGCTGTGGCTGAGTTTATTGACTATCAAACTGATGACTTTTTTTAAGTTATCAGGACGACTACTGGGTAATGTGAGCGGTCTGATGTTCTGTACAACGATGCGTTTTATTGCTTGATCAGCCGGAATGCCAATATAAACTGGGCGTCTTTGCGCAAAAGCTTGAGTTATTAAACGGGTCATTTCACTGACACAGTTTTCTGGTGTCAAAATCGCGTGAGCACACGAAAAGGATTGAGCGACTTTGTAAAATACCTCGAAATCACCATCGCCTAAAGTGTGGTGCATAATAGCCTGATTTTCTTGGATATGGCTGGCCGGCATACCGACTAAATGAAAAATAGGTAATCTTTCTGCATAAGCCCCTGCAATGCCATTTAATGCACTGAGCTCTCCAACGGCGAAAGTAGTGGCAAGCGCTGCGGCGCCTTTTAAACGGGCATAGCCATCTGCAGCATAGGCGGCATTTAATTCATTACAGTTTCCTATCCAACGTAAATTTGGGGAGGCGCAGACGGCATCATTAATAGGAAAGGCATAATCACCTGCAACACCAAAAATATCATTAATGCCGAGAGACTGTAATCTGGATAAAACATGCTCAATGACGGTTTGGATCATGTAATTTCTCCACGTTGGTATAAAACTAACCGATAATCATTGGTTTTATTTTTATTTTTCAAACAATTATTTCAATATATATAGATAATAGTAGATGGAATAACCAAGAGGAGAGCATTTTTTTTATTAGAAGTGATAATAAAAAGAGTTATTAAGAGGGAAATTGGATAAAAAAGATGATAAAAGGCATAAAAAAGGCATTCAAGAGAATAAATTTAGTCTTTTGAATGCCATAGAGTAAATTAAAATTAGCGTTGTGCTGCGGTCACCATGATTTCAACGAGTACTTGATCTCGAGCCATATTCGCTTCAACAGCGGCACGAGCAGGGCTAAATTCAGCTGGCATCCAATTTTCCCAAACGGTATTAAAGTCAGCAAAATCACGCTTCATGTCTTTTACCCACACTTGAGCTGATAAAATACGGGTTTTATCGCTATTGCTAGCAGCTAATAATGTGTCAATTTTGTTTAATATATCTTGGGTTTGAGCGGTAATATCTCCGGTTAAATCTGTAGGCACTTGTCCAGATAAGTAAACTAATCCAGCATATTCAACGCTGTCTGCTAAGCGTGGTTTTGGGTTATTACGTTTAATGGACATTAATTACCTCGTTAATCCTTCTAATGAAATAGGGGAGCGTTGCTGGGTAATGAGCTGAGTTAATATCTCTGCGCTACCCGCTGCTAATGTAAAACCTAAACTGCCGTGACCCACATTGAGCCATAAGTTGCTGTGTGTAGTTTTGCCTAACATTGGTGGTCCCTTTGGTGTTGACGGACGTAAACCGCACCATGTTTCAGCTTTATCAATTTTAGGTAAATCCGGGAATGTTTTTTTAATAATATTTTTTAATGCAGAAATTCTGTTTTCTCGTAATCCAAATTTGTCATAACCAATATCGACCATAGCAGCGATGCGTAATTGATCATTTAGTTTGGCGTAGACAATTTTATTGCCGTAGTCGGTCACGCTAAGTTTAGGAACGATATGTGCCATTTGTGGATATTCCACACTGAGGCTATAGCCTTTTAAACCGAGAATTGGCACATCAATGCCAAGGGGTTTTAATAACTCACGGCTACCATTACCTGCGCAAATTACCACATCGTCTGCTTGAATTGAGCCTTGATTTGTTTCTACACCCGTAATGGTATTGCCAAGTTTAATAAAGGATTTGACCGAGTGCTCAAGGCATAATGTAAATTGCGGCTGTGTTGATAAATAAGCCAGAATATTTTTGCAGAATAAATAACAATCAGCGGTTTCATCATCGGGAGCGTAAATCGCACCTACTAACTGTGATTGAATATTTTTTAATGCAGGCTCTAACTCAACGATTTCATCGGCATTCAAAACCTTTTGAAATTCCTTATCCACGGTTTCACTGGCTTTTTTAAAGCTAGATTGTTCGCGATGGATAATTAATTTTCCTGATTTTTCCCAAGCAAAATCGGAAATATCACCATTCGTACGCCACGTATTCATGACATTTTGACTGAGTAGCGATAATCGTAATAAATGAGCGCCATTAATTTTATTGGTGGTGCGGTTACAGGCTAAGGTGAATTGGGTCATCCAAGAAAGCTGCTGTAATGTAAAATCGATTCTTAAATTTAATGGGGAATCATTTTTACCCATCCAGCGTAAGCCTTGTAATGGAACGCCTGCATCTGCAAGCGGCGAAACATAGCGATAACTTAATTGTCCGCCATTGGCAAAGCTGGTTTCCATGCCAACGCCAGAATCAGATTCAATTAATGTGACTGTTTGACCCGCTTTAATTAAAGCATATGCGGTACTTAATCCAATCACTCCAGCACCAATCACTACCACATGTTTAGTCATAATATTCCGCAACCAATAATAACTTAGGAGTTATCATTTAACGGCGAATAGTCAGACTAAACAATTGAGTTTTCATCACCGGAGTATAACTTTTGGTTAACTACTGCGTTGCGTTTTTTTAGTATTAGCGACAAGGTGTTTACATAATTTTGTGCGGCTTTCGTGAGCGGTCTATCTGCTCGATGGAAAACGGATACGGCTAAATGCAAATTTTCTTTAAGCGGATAGATCATTGATTCTGGCAGCGTATGTTCTGCAGAAAAAATGTCAGTAATACTGCAACCTAGGCCTGCACGAACAAACTCCGCAGCCATGTGGTAAGTGTGCACGCTAATATTGGATTCTTGGAACTCATGCCTCTGCTGTAGCAGTTGAGAGAGGGAGTCGGAGCCTGGGTGGATCCAGCGGTCTTGGTCGATATCCACCAGTGAGACGGGAGATTTCGCGGGAGCCTGACTATCCACATAGACGAGAGGTATATCAGCAACAGGCAATACGGTGATCCCACCTTCAATGGCCAAATTAAATGCGATACCAATATCGAGATCTTGTTGAGTTAATAATTGCAAAATATCTGTGGTGTGATGGGTACCAATAGTGAGTTTGATATTTGGATGCTTTTTAATAAACAGTGCGGTGACTTCAGGCACTAAGTTAAGCCCTAGGCTAGGTAAACACCCAATAGCCAACTTACCTTGTGGGTTTCTAGATAAATTCTGTGCCAAAATTCTGAGTCTATCTAAATTCTGATAAACCTCTTTTGCCTCTTCAAATAATAAATTGGCTTCATCTGTTGGCAGTAATTTCCCTCGGATCCGTTGGAATAAAACGAGTCCCAATTGCTGTTCAGCATGCTTGAGTGCTTTACTCGCCGCTGGCTGGGAAATATGCAGAACTTCTGCTGCTCGAGTGAGTGAACCGCAGGTCATCACAGCATAAAAGATATCAAGGTGCCTTAACTTCATTATTGGTCGTCCATGGTTAGAACTAGGTAATACTTTGCATTTTTTCTTATTCTACAGAAAAAGGTGTCATGGATCCGATATCGGGGTCACTTACCAGAAATGAAAAATGCCGGCTCATATACTTTTGGTTATGAGCCGGCATATGCTATTGAGGATTATGCGATGGCTGCGCCTAATTCAATATATAGCTTGATGATGATACTGTTGGTGATATCCACCAGGAAAGCACCGACCATTGGTACTACTAAGAAGGCTTTGTGTGATGGGCTGAATGCACGAGTAATGGTTTGCATGTTGGCGATTGCCGTTGGCGTTGCCCCCATTCCGAATCCACAGTGACCCGCACTGATAACGACAGCATCATAGTCACTGCCCATCATTTTGAATGTGACAAAGCAGGCGAATAACACCATCACAACGGTTTGTACTGCGATAATGATTAATACTGGACCCGCCATGCTAGCTAATTGACCAAACTTCAATGACATTAGCGCAATAGCAAGGAATAACGAGAGTGCCACGCTACCTAAAACGTCAACGGTTGGTTCGAAAACTTCATGTTTAAACACGTGGGTTAAGACGTTACGAATGATGATACCGACAAACAGACACCAAACGAAAGTTGGTAAGTGCATTGGCGTATCTTTTACTAACTCACTGATATAGCTACCCGCAACGATACAGATAATCAGCATTGAAATGGTTTCAATGATGTTATTGGCGTTGATTTTTCTTTTTACCGTTGGTTGCTCAAATGCTTCAAGGATGGTCTCTTTTTCTTGCTCAGTTGCTTTTGGGATGGTCACTTTTTTTAGTAAGTGGCGTGCTACTGGCCCACCGACAAGCCCACCAAGAACCAGGCCCATAGTCGCACACGCCATCGCCAGCTCAACAGCCCCTGTTACACCATATTTATCGGCAAGGATAGGACCCCAAGCACCAGCGTTACCGTGACCGCCTGTTAATGTGATTGAACCTGCAATCAGACCGATAAATGGACTTTCATTTAGCATGACAGCCATACCCATGCCCACAGCATTTTGGATCACAATTAAAATGGTAACTGCGAGTGTTAAAATAACGAGAGGCTTCCCGCCTTTTATTAATCGCGAAAAATCTGAACTTAAACCAATTGATGAGAAGAAAGCGATCATCAATGTGCTTTGTAATGAGGTATCAAACGAGAAAGTATAGCCTGCTGCTTTATCAACAATTAATAAAACGATAGCAACAATAAATCCACCGACAACAGCATCAGGAATATGGTTTTTCTGTAGAAAAGGGCTGATTTTCACCACAATCATCCCAATAAGCAGCGCTAAGCATGCAAACAATAGCGTATAGCTGGCATCTAGTGTCATTATTTTTACCTCACATTTGTTTACCAGAGCATTCACTTTTGCGATTTAACATTAGTGTTAAATAAAGTTACTTTGCTTAACTTTTGTTTAACAATGAGTTTTGTTGAGGTTGATATAACTTTTAGTTAAGTAAATCGTATGAAAAAAGTACTTTCATTGATTGGTTTAAGTCATTACTAGAGGAGGATTTAATCAAAGAAATAAATAATAATAAAATAACAAATTGATTTTATTAGGCATTTTAATTTCTCTTATCTGGTGGGAAAATAACGTGATTTCATCATCTCTTTTGGTGTATTAGCGCTGGCGCTAAGTCGTGGTAATTGTTGGAAATGTGATGGGTGACATAAAAGCCGCTATATTGTTAATGAATGTTAAAAAATTGCTACATAACTCACGTTTTAGTCAGTTTTGTTGGCGATTAATCTGCTTTTTACGCGTCAAATTGAAGCTGAAATTAGTATAAAGACCAATATTCTTAAGCATCTTTCATGCTTTATATGGATTAAATCTTAGAGTGCAGTATTTATTCCCATTGGATTGTTATCATCGAAACAAGATGTTTATTTAACTGATTGTATTTAAATAAAATAAAAAGCAATCTTTAGGTTTTAAATAAGATTAATTCTCTGAGAGGAAAATGTTTTTCATTGGGGGGATTGGTTATGATGGGGATTAATTCAGGTATCTTAATTAGGGTATTTTAAATGAAGAAAACCATTCGCCAAGTGACTTTTGATTTACTACGCCAATTGAATATTACGACCATTTTCGGTAACCCTGGTTCAACTGAAGAGACATTCTTAAAAGATTTTCCGAGTGATTTTCGTTATATCCAAACATTACATGAAGCATCTGCTGTAGCAGCAGCTGACGGTTATGCTCAGGGAATGCGCAAAGTGGCAATGGTCAACTTGCATACTTCCGCGGGGCTAAGTAATGGGATGAGTAATATTCTCACCGCCTATATGAACCGTACGCCACTGATTATCACGGCGGGTAACCAAACCCGTGAAATGTTGCTGATGGAACCTTGGCTAACCAATATTGAGCCTGAAACCTTACCAAAACCATGGGTCAAATGGAGTTACCAGCCGGAGCGTGCGGAAGATGTGCCAGCGGCATTTATGCGAGCATATGCGATGGCACTTCAGCCACCAGCGGGACCCGTTTTCTTATCAATCCCCCTTGATGATTGGGATAAACCTGCCGTTGCCCAAGAGGCGGTTGTGCGTGAAGTTTCCCAGCGCATTGGTTATGATCCTGTTCGTTTACAAGCATTTGCGGATGCGCTGAATTCTGCCAAAAATCCAGTGCTGATTTATGGCTCCGCCATTGCGCGGGGGGAAGGCTGGGACGCGGGCATTGCGTTAGCCGAAAAATTGAATGTACCTGTTTGGGCGGCGCCAGCATCGGAACGTCCGCCATTCCCTGAAACGCATCCTCTGTATGCTGGCGGGTTGCCTTTCGCGATGGGACCGCTGTCCGATAAGCTAAAAGGGTATGATTTGGCGTTGATTATCGGGGCGCCTGTTTTCCGTTATTATCCTTATGTAGCAGGGAGTTATTTGCCAGATGGCATGCGTTTACTGCACATTACCGATGACCCTATTGAGGTAGGAAGAGCACCGGTTGGTGATAGCTTACTCAGTGATGCGGTACTCGCGATTGAAGGGCTGACTCCGTTAGTGAACGCCAGAACGGCAGCGAAAAATAAGGTTGAGAAACAGTCCCATGGTATGGCTCCACACCCTGCCGCACCAGGGGTGAAGGGGGATTCAACGGTATTAAGTGCAGCGCAGCTGTTTAAAGCGCTGAGAGAAGTCTCCCCGAAAGAGACTATCTTGGTGGAAGAATCGCCGTCAAACCTCGGCGAATTACATCGTGAATGGCCAATTGATGCACCGGATTCGTTCTATACCTTTGCCAGTGGATCATTAGGTTGGAACTTACCAGCAAGCGTGGGAATCGCTTTAGCGGAAAAAGACAGTGGTCGACACCGCCCTGTGATGTCGATTATTGGTGATGGCTCGATGCAATATTCGATTCAAGGGCTATGGAGTGCGGCACAACATAATTTACCGATTGTGTTTGTGATCCCACGAAATAGCGAGTACGCCATTTTGAAATCCTTCGCGGTGTTAGAAGAAACGCCAGGAGTTCCGGGGCTGGATATTCCAAACTTGGATATTGTGGCGCTGGGTAAAGGTTATGGTTGCACGGCGTTAAAAGCCACGACGGTAGATGAGGTCAAAGCGGCTTGCCGTGAGGCATTTAAGCGTCAAGGCCCAACGGTGATCGAAGTGCCAATTCAGCCTCAAATTCCCCCACTGATTTAATATGCAGATTTAAATAAGATGCAAATAGAAAAATAGCCTCAAATAGAGGCTATTTTTATTACCAAGATTGTCTCTTTAGTGTATGTTTTGTATTCTCTTTATTTTTTGAGAATAAAATGAATTTTTTCAATGAATTAAAAGCTTCGCTAATAGAAGCTATTAACATCAAGAATGGAACTAAGGTGGCCTCAAAGATCACAATCTATGAAGCCGATGATGTCATATTTAGTAAAAAGTCATTTGAGACATTGAGCCGAAATAATCCGGCTCAGTTAGAAAAAAATAGGGATGAGCAGGCTTAGTGCTTCACTAACGTTGAGAAGTAATACACTAATGGCACAGCGAGGATCCACAGACTGATTGGAATTTCACGCCACTTGCCTGCCACCGCTTTAATTAAGATATAAAACAGTAACCCACCTGCAATCCCTGTACCAAAGCTGTTCGCGATTAAAGTGATCATCACCATCATTAATACTGGCAGACCGTCGGTAAAGTTCGCTAAGTCCACTTTACGTAATCCGCTGAACATATTTAAGCCAATTAAAATTAATGCAGGAGCGGTAGCTTGTGCCGGGATCATTAGTGCGATTGGGGTAAACAGTAACATAAGCAGGAACATGAACGCCGCCGCTAATGCTGTCATACCGGTTTTACCGCCTGCTTCAGCGGCTGCTGAAGATTCAATTAATGCGGTTGCCGCTGGAATACCGACCATTGGACCTAACGCCGCGGCGATGGAGTCGACAATAAACGGGCGGTTGATATTTGGCATGTTGCCTTCTTTATCCAGCAATCCGGCTTCGCCACCGACGGCTAATGTGGTTCCCATAGTAGAGAAAAACTCCGCGGCGAAGAACACAAATAAGAAAGGCAAGAAGGCGATATTTAAGGCGCCGATTAAATCCACCTGACCTAAAACTGGCGCAATAGAATGCGGCATGCCAATAAAGCTTTCTGGTAACTTTGTGACGCCGAACGGAATGCCTAACACGGTGGCGAACAAAATCGCCCATAAGATCCCACCGGGAATGCGGCGAGCTTGCAATGCGATAGCCACAAAGAAGCCCGCAAGAGCGACTAAGGCACCCGGAGAGAGAAAATCCCCCAGCATTAATGCGTTGGTTTTTGGATTGGCTAATACTAAGCCTGCATTACGAAAGCCCAACACTGCCACAAACAGACCGATAGATGCTGTTAAGCCTAATTTGATGGATTGTGGTACGGAGCGAGTCACAACCTCACGTAAACCGAATTTGGTGAGCAGGAAAAATAAAATTCCAGACCAGCAGGCGATGCCTAAACCGATTTGCCAATCAATTCCTTCACTGCCTGCAAGGGTAATCCCCACTAATACCGAGCCACCAATACCGGGACCCACAATAAAAGGCAAGTTAGCGTAGAACGCCATTAATAGGCTAGCGAGTACAAACACGATTATAGTGCCTGTGGTCGCTGCGCCTTTATCCATGCCGCCTGCGGCTAACAGTCCGGGAATAACTACGAGCAAATAGGCTGCTGCAAGGAACCCAGTGGCTCCGGCGAGGCATTCTGTTCTGATTGAACTGCCACGTTCACGCAGCGCAAAACGCCTTTCTAACCAACTCCCTGATGTTGGCTGATGAAGAGAATCGTTAGCCATTAATTGGCGCTCCTATCATTATTTTTTATTGGATGAGTGTTTTTAATACCGCTATTACTTTCAGCACGTTCTAAGACGGCATCAACTATCTGGCGAGTGGTACCGCAAGTCAGTCCTAAATCGGTTAAATGTGGGCCAGCATTGCAGGCAAGACAAGTGCCTTCGATGGCTTTGAATACACGATATGGGGGTTCCCAGTCAGCAATTTGGCTGCTCAATTCTCTGAGTTGGCGAAATTGTTCTGCCAGCTCAGGTGCAGGTAATTCCGAGAGCATACCTGCAATGGGCATCGCCACATGAGCAAGGATTTTACCATCTTGAACTAACGCCATACCGCCACCGCTTTCAATCAGCAGGTTGGCTGCCATTGCCATATCGTTGGCATCACGTCCGAGCACTACAAGGTTATGGGAATCATGGGAGTAGCTGGTGGCAATGGCGCCGCGTAATTCTCCCCATCCTTTTAGTAAGGCAATTTGTGGTTTGGCGTTATGGCGTCCATGGCGATGTTGTACGCGGATCAAACTAAATTCATCAGGCAGTTGCACGATGCCATTTTCGACTTGAACATCGACCTCTCCCCACTGAGTAAAGCGGGCACCGCTAATATGACGTAAACGCGCAGTACCATTTTGCAAGTCAGCTAATTGAAGCTGGCAATCTTGAGCCGAGATTGGCGCTAGGTGCATGGTATCGCGTGGCGGTAAAATCGTATTTTCAGTGGCAATCGGCGAAAAAAGTTGCCCATTCTCTGCCACTTTTTTGCCATCGACATAAACTTGCTGAGCTTTTAAGGTATCGAGAGAATCAAGAACCACTAAGTTGGCGCGACGACCTGCGGCTATCAAACCTAAGTCATTGCGCTGTAAGCGAATTGCGCCATTGAATGTCGCAAAGCGCAACACATCAGTGGCTTTCATTCCGTGCTCAATTAATAAATTCAGCAGCGCAATCACGCCGCCTTTTTCAATCAATATGTCTGGCGGAACATCGTCTGTGCATACCGTGATTTGTGAGGATAAATGCGGCAGTGTTTGCAATGCCGCCACAATTTCAGGTAGCAGGTAAGGGTGAGAACCACGGATTTCCAGTGTTAGCCCCGCTCGTAATTTTTCGAGGGCGTCTTCTGCGGAAGTGAGTTCATGGTCGGAGGTAACGCCAGCAGCGAGGTAAGCTTGTAAATCAGCACCTTTTAATCCGCGGGCATGACCTTCAATGATTTTTCCTGAGCTTAATCCGGCGTCGAGGATCTCTTCCATGCGTTCGCTGCCATTTAGCACGCCGAACATATCCATCACTTCTGCCACACCACGTACTTCCGGCCAGCTCAACATCGTGGACATCTCTTGTCCTGCGAAGTCTGCACCTGACATTTCCAATCCTGGTGTTGAAGGCACAGAAGAAGGGGCTGCAACCATCACATCAAGGGGCAAATTACGGCTAGCATCAATGGCATAGCGTACGCCATCTAATCCCAATACGTTTGCAAGTTCATGGGGATCCCAAAATACGGCGGTGGTGCCTTGTGTGAGGACAATTTCAGCATAACGAGCAGGGGGAAGATGGGAGCTTTCTAAATGAACGTGGGTATCAATAAAACCTGGGGAAATAAATTTTCCTGATAAATTATGGGTTTCATGGCTATCAGTACGACTTCCTGTTGGGTGTACGCTGGCAATCAGCCCTTCAATGATACCGATATCCGCAGATCGAATTTCCCCAGTGACCATATCAATAATATTGGCATTGGTGAGTAAAAGGTCAAAAGGTACTTCGCCTTTTGCGGCTTGTACGGCTCGACGTCGAGTTTGATTTGTTAGCTTCATAAAACACCATCTCAAAGATTTATGTCGCTACTTTATGAGCAAGGCAAACGTTTGCCAAGATGATAAAATTTATCGAATCATAAAGAGAGGTTATAATGAAGCGCATCATGATAAGAATGACGATCCAATTTGCGAGGAAATACAATGACTGAGCCATGGCAGCGCCTTCCGGCATTAACTCTAAAGCAGTTGCAATATTTTGTGACTCTTGCACATCTGCGTCATTTTACTGAAACCGCAAATCGCTTAGCGGTGAGTCAGCCTGCATTGAGCAGTGCGATACGGCAGATTGAAACCGTAATTGGCGGTAAGTTGATTAACCGTACGGCAGCGTCAGTAACATTGACGGAGCTAGGCGCCGCAATCTTACCTCATGCAGAGCGTATTTTAAGTGTCTCCCACCGAGGCTTCAGTGATATTCAAAAAATTATCGAAGAGGGCGGTGATGGCACATTACGCATTGGATTGGTTCCTTCTGTCAGTTCGTTATTATTCCCGATTATTCCTGAACAATTACAGCAACATTTTCCTAAACTGAATGTGGAATTTTATGACCAAACGAATGATACACTAGTGAATAAATTAGTGAATAACGAAATTGATTTTGGGGTAGGTGTATTGGATAGCTCGGTTCCTGAAGAGTTAACTTTATATCCTTTGCAAGATGACCCATTTGTTGCAGTAATCCACCGTGATGAATTTATTTCAGATAATGCATTTCATCTACCGTGGAAGTTCTTAAATAACCGTGACATTGCTATGTTTTCGAAAGGAAATATTAATCGATTAGTGAGCGCTACAATTGAAAGTAATCGCTTTAATATTAATCCGCGTTATCAAGTCGATTATATTGAAACCTTATATGGTTTAGTCAGGTCGAAATTAGCGATTGGCATTTTGCCTCAGTTATATACGGTGCATTTACGGGATCCTGAGTTAAAAGTTTTACAGTTACAACAACCCGCATTAACGCGTTCAATATCCTTAATGCGTAATAACCAAACGCTAACACCGACAATGGAATCTGTTTTCCAGCTATTATTTAAAGCATTACGTCGTACGCCCACTCATCAATCTTAGTTTTACAGCGCTTTTCTATATCTAATTTTTTATAGTTCGTCATTATTGATTGATTTTCAACAAGTAAGAAGTGTTAAGCACTAATCGTAAAACTATTTTTATTGGGATGAATAAGATTACTACCCTTGACTGTTTGTTTTTTGGTCTATTTTTTTGATGTGTAATATGTTGAGGATATACATGAAAGCTATATTGAAAGTCAGCCTGCTCACAACAGTAATGCTATTGATTACTGCCTGTGGTGATCTCGATATTATGGGAAATAAAGGAAAGTTCTATTATAGCAATCCAACAGAAAACACGATTTCCTTTAAAGTGGATGGTAAAGATTATCTGGTCGAGCCTAGTCAGTATGGATCAGTATCATTAGCCAGTGGTGAACATACACTTGAAGATAATACAGGTCATGTCACCAAATTTATGGTGTTTGAACATAACTCAGGCGGGATCCTAAACCCTAATCATGGGGTGTATTACACATTTTCTGAAGTGTATACCGAGCAAGATAAAAAGGGGTATCAACCCGCGCCGCGAAATGTCACTATTTATGGGCATGAATTAAGCTTACCTATCAAAAGCAGTGATGCCGTGGTGATTGATGGCAATTTATTCCGTTGTACTTACCCAATTGGCAAAGCGTTGCCGGGGGCAGAGAATAAGCAGTACAAGCAAGAAGATATTAAATCAAAATGTTTTGATCAATCTGAGTTAATTGAATATTTTGCGAACGAACACGATCAAAATTTAGTACCTAATTCACCGCAAAATGAAGAAAATAATTCAATTAGCCAGCACTTAAGTTATCAAGTTCCTCAAGCGGCCTTCCGTGATCCACAGGTTCAATCGGTGGCGAATGAGATTATAGCGTTAACAGAAACGCTGAAAAATGCGAACAAAGTCGATATTCATCAAGACTTAAATAAACAATATCATCAATTAACTGTTCAGTTAGTGGAAACGTATACTGAAAGTCCTTCGAGCAATATGGCTGAGGAATATATAAAACTTAATGGGTTTATTAAAGAAATTAACAAACTCAGAAATTATGGTGTGTGGGTAAGGTAAGTATATTCCATTAAGTTTATCTGAGTGTCTTTATAATTAAGAATTTGCTTATAAATTAAGCAGAGTAATCTTATGTGATATCCCGCTGAAACACGGAAACTAAAAGGTAGTTTCGTCAGGATAATATTATAAAGAGGCTCAGTGATGAATTTATTTAAGACTTCATTTTTTACTGCAATATCTGCTGTATTCCTACTCTTTTTTTCTAGCGTTTCTGGCGCTAAATCCATTGTTGAACCCGCTAAAGATTCTGAAGTATTAGATTTGGTGTTTATCTTGGATAAAAGCGGTTCAATGTCAGGATTTGAATCTGACACTGTTGGTGGATATAACAGCGTGCTGACAGAAAATAGAAATAAAGCGGGTAAAACCTTTATTACCACGGTGTTGTTTAATAATAAAACCAGTTTATTACACAACAGAGAACCTATTGATAAAGTGAAAAACCTCACGCTAGATGACTATTCTGTCGGTGGAAACACCGCATTATTAGATGCCATTGGCGATACCATGGTGAAAATGCGTGAGAATAGAAAAATCACCAAGAACAATAATATTTTGTTTGTGATTATTACTGACGGTGAAGAGAACAGTAGCACCAAATATAGTCAGGCTAAGATTAAATCTATGATTAAATCTGCAGAAGTTGAAGATAAGTGGGACTTTATTTTCTTAGGTGCCAATATTGATGCGATTACGGCTGCGGATAATATCGGTATTAAGAGTTCGAATGCTACAGGTTATGTTCAAGATGGCACGGGTTACGATAAGGCATATAAAGCAGTCAATAAAGCCGTAGAAGCCAAACAGAATGCTGCACCAATATCAGAGGAATGGAAACAGGAAGTTGAGCAAGACGCGAAGGATCGCAAAAAATAAGAAGATAATAAAATCAGTCTGTAAATGAACGAGCTAGAAGCCCCGAAATAATATTCGGGGCTTTTTTATGGTGCTATTTAGTGTCTTTCAGCGCGGCAAATAACCCTTTAGCAAGTTGGTCTTGCTCTGATTGAATGCCGGGTAAAACGAAATAGTAACCCCCACCAAACGGTTTAATATAGCGCTCTAGTGGTTCGCCATTTAACCGTTTTTGAGTATCAATAAAGCCGGTTTTTAAGTTCTTTTGGTATGAAACGAAAATCAGTCCCATATCCAGAGCGCCGTTATCAGTTAAGCCAAGAGAGTAGCTGTAACTACGGCGACGTAACTTGGCGGTGTGGCGCGTTGGATTTCTTGGTTCGGCACGGCGCATATGGGAGTCAAATAACACGCGGTCACCATGCGGATCTTTGTCGAATGCAGGGTCATCCATTTCGTGCTTCATCCCCATGGGGGCACCTGTTGCTTTATGGCGCCCAAAGTCATTTTCTTGGTCTTCCAGCGGTGTTCTATCCCAAAATTCGAGATTAAAACGAATTAGGCGAACCGCTTGGTAGGTACCGCCGACACACCATGATGGCTCTTTGTTATCCTCAGTCACCCAAATCAGCTCATCCATTAATTTGCTATCGTCGGCTGGTGCATTACCAGTGCCATCTTTAAAGCCAAATAAATTAATTGGGGTAGAGCGTCTATCGATATCCCGTGATGGTAAGAACCCATCGATTTTCCATAGCGGGAACCAATAAGGTGAAGTGTGGCGGAGAATATCGCGCAGCGCATAAATCACGCTTTCTTGGCTATTGGCACAAATTTGCAGCACCACATCACCACCACACCATTTGTCTTCTAAACGGTCGTTCGGGAAGCTGGTCATTTCCACCAATTGACTCGGTTTAAGCTTTTCTAATCCAAAGCGTGAATCAAATAAGCTATCTCCCAAGGAAACCGTGACACTCAGGGCGTCAGGTTGAATGAGCGTGCCTAAAATCCCAGACTCAGCGGGAGGCATTTTATCATTCTGATTTGGCGTGGATTTTTGTACTTGGGTCAGAAAAGCAATGCGTTGAGTTAATACCGAGAACAGCGCTTGCAGCTCATCAAGGGTCGTTGACGTGATTCGAAAAGCGATAAACGAGGCATTTTTCTGTTCTGGGGTTAACACACCCGCTTGGTGTGAACCTAAATAATTGATGCTTTTATCATAAGTCAGTTCGCAATCCGCAATGGATGCTTTTGCGCTGAGGGCGGGGGCGGCGAGGATTGCACCTCCCATGACTAAGGTTTTTAGCGCATGGCGGCGAGAAACTTTAGATTGAGAAAACCCCAAAGGTTGTGACTCGCTTTTTAGTTTAGCTTGCATAAATTTATGCCTTAATATTTATAGTAAACATCAACATCTAACTGAGCGCGCAATGTCGCGAGCAGTTCGGCTTGTTGCGTTAACAGGGAATAGAGCGCCATTTTGTCTTGTTGTTTTAGTTGGCTGTAAGGCTTGTATTGGCCTTTAACTAATTGATATGACCGCACTATTTTATTAATTTTCTGATCATTTTCTTTTATCTGATCGAGGGTCTTGGATTCAATAAACGGACTGATCACCTCGATGATGGCTTGAGAACCTTTGGCATTAGCCGCCATATCTGACAGGTCAGAGAGACTATAAATATTCTCTTGTCCCGACAGTTTTGTTTCTAGGATCATCTCCATAAAATCTGCGGAGGCTTGCACCAATTTCGGAATCTCAATGGTTTCGGTTAAGACACGCTTTTGTAAATCTTTTCCTTTTAATAACAGCTCATCAGATGCTGGCAGCGCTGCTTTGAGATCTTGCTTGGCAAATAAAAGGTATTCAACCAAGTGAAATCCCACGAAGCGGTAGTCTTTTTCTTTATCCAGAAAATAATCCGCACGAGGGTTGATGGTTCGGTCGGTATTACCAAACAAAACAATGATCGGACGCACGGTTTCATAGTGCTGGTGGGCTTGAATATAGGCCGCTTTCGCCTGCGCTAATTGACCTTTTTGCACACTTTGATTGAGTTTTTCTAATTGCTCCACCATTTCACTTAACTCCTTGTTGACGAAGGATAAGTATTCTTGAATGGCAGGCTGATATTTTTCAGGGGTGGGAATATCCCCCTTAGCAATAATGATGTTGTCCCCTGTTTGCACAGGGGAGCGTAGGGCTTTTCCATAGGCGGTAGATGCCACGAGTGAAGCAACGATTACGCTAATGGCTAAGTGGGTGATTTTACGCATTTTGTAAGTTCCGTTTAGCGGCATGTTTTTTGCTCCAAACAAACAGTGCGAGGATCACAATCCAATAGACAACAAAGGTGATAACACTGAGCCAAATTGGCTGTGAACGATATGCAAAGAATGATGATATAAAGTTGCCAGCTACACCAGAATCATCCAGTAATGCGCTGGTATCCCATGCTGGGTAGATTAAAAATTCCGGAATTGGATAGTCAAACTCAATCATTAAGTTTGAAATTTCTTCAACGCCTCGAAGCAGCAAGGAGAGGGCAAGGAACAGTAAAATCACGCCAGTGACTTTAAAGAAAATTTTCCATGAAATAATTCGGTTAGTTAATAAGAAGGCATATAGCGTCATACCCGCAATAACGACACCCGCTGCAACTTCAAAGATAAATTCGTTGGCATTTTCAGCGGTCAACGACATGATAAAACTGGAAAGGAAAACGACAATTTCGCTACCTTCACGGGCAATCGCGATAGCGATAATCAAGGTTGCACCCCACCAACTATGGTGTTCTGCATTACGATTGATACCTGATTCCAGCTCTTTTTTCATCGAGCCGCCGCTTTTGTTCATCCAATAGACCATTTGAACAATCAAGATACAGGCGAGGATCTCCATGACTATCATGAAAATAGATTGCCCAGTGTCATCAAGGACATTGAATACGCCGTAAATCAGCAGTGCGAGTAAGATGGACGTGGCGATACCCAGCCCAACACCGCCCCACAGGTATTTCATTCCATTGCGAGCGTCAGGGTGGCGTTTGATCCACGCATAAATGATGCCGATAACTAACAGCGCTTCAAAACTTTCGCGCCAAACTACAAAGAGAACTTGTCCCATGTTGAGTCCTACTCTTTAGCGATGATCTCGCCTTTTGGATGTGACAGATGGAAATCGTCGAAAAATGTGTAACTACCTGGTTTTAACGGTGCAATGACCACCACGGAACTGGCGCCGGGTGCTAATACTTTTTCTTTGCGCAGTTGCAAACTTTCAAACTCTGCGGGTTCAGTGCCGGTATTGGTAATTTTGATACGAATAATGGTTTTCGCTGGCACTTCCAGAACGCGAGGGATTAAATCCCCATTTTTCATTTCTAATTCAACGGTATATTTTTCGGCGCTTAAGGCTGATTGCGGAAGTAATGCACAAATAAAAACCAGTAAAAAGCTGAGTAATGTTTTCATTGTTGGCTCAAACTTATTGAAAATTGAGAGTTCCTTACTAGCGAAAAAGGGCTCGCGCGGAATATTACCCCCGCGAAAGCCCTCAGCGCATCATTGAAAAATTAGTAACTGCCTTTGCGACCTATGCCGGCATAGTCAAAATCCCAAGAGACTTCAAACGGTTCAAACCAAGGGGCAACCCCAGTTTCTTTATCAATGTGACGACCGAAAGCGGCTTGTTGATTGTGTGAAGGTGGGTAAATTTTGTAGGTAACGCGATATTTACCATTGCCGTCCAGTTTAATATTTTCACCGTAGTGAGGACCATCGCTTGCTACCATCGGCATAAAGGTGCCTGATTGAGTCTGTGGCTTATCGCCCAGTTTGGTGACGGTATATTCGACGGTTAAGTAAGGCATCCAATCACCTTCTGCAAAGCCGTTCGGGTTATCTTCTACTGCGTGGATGTCGGCTTCTAAGTGAACGTCGGCTTTATCCGCTGGCAGGTGAGCCATCTTGTGGTGGCCTTCTTCGGTGTCCATGGTGATAGGCTGTAAATAAACACCTTGGATTTCCATGCCGTTTTTAATGACTGGGTGACCGAGAGGATACTCTTGAGCAAAGGCGGATAGAGAGAATAAGGCTAAGCCCGAAACGGCTGCCTGATAAGCGAATTTCATTGTGACATCCTTACCTGAATGAAGTTAGAAGCATAATGATAATCATTACTATTAATCAAAAACAAGCAGAATGTTTTAGGCTTATATCCAATCCTTACTATGAATATATTTAAATTTAATATTAATCAAAGTGTTAATACTTTCTTTTTTAGTGATAAAAAATAAGTATTAGAAAGGTGATTTGCTTCAGACACTGTAGTCGGTTTCACATGCTATAGTCGAAACGTTGAACGGTATTTATTAGGTATAAAGTCGAGGTACTGGAGATGCAAAAACGTTATTTGGATTGTTCCGCTTCTGAAATTGCGAAAATGAATAAGAAAAGCTTACTGGAAGCGATTAAAGCCAGCGAAGGGCGATTACTGGTGAGTGAAACTATCGGGACTATTCAGCCAGTCTTGATGAATGTCACTAATGCGGAACTGGCAGCAAGCCAAGGCGCAGATATTTTGCTATTGAATGTTTTTGATGTGAATAATCCGGTGATGCAAGGTTTACCAGAAGGCATTGCACCCGATGACATTATCCGTACCTTAAAGCACTTAACAGGACGCGCGATTGGCGTGAATTTGGAACCAGTGCCAGCAGGATTTAATAATCCCCATCAAGATAAACAGTGGCAAATTTCTGAAGGGCGCTTGGCCACTGTCAAAAATGCCCTGAAATTAAAGCAGATGGGGGCAGATATTATTGTCCTGACTGGGAATCCGGGCAATGGTGTCACTAATCAAGAAATCAACCAAAGCCTCAAAGAACTCAAAGCGGTGGTGGGGGAAGAGATTGTTCTTATTACGGGAAAAATGCATGCGGCGGGAGTCCTCAATGCGTCTGCTGAGCAGTTAATTACCGAAGAGGATATTCATTCCTTTATTAAGAGTGGTGCGGATATTATTTTATTGCCAGCACCGGGTACCGTTCCGGGCATATCCTCGGAATTTGTGCAAAGAATGGTGGGTTATTGCCATTCTCAGCGAGTGATGACCATGACCGCGATTGGCACATCCCAAGAAGGGGCTGACCTACAAACCATCCGCCAGATTGCGTTAATGTGCAAAATGGCAGGAACAGATTTACATCATATTGGTGACTCAGGTTATAACGGCATTGCCTTACCGGAGAATATCTTGAATTACAGTATTGTGATCCGCGGTGTTAGACACACCTATTCCCGTATCGCCCGCTCAATTAACCGCTAATCTTTGCTGTTTTTCTGAGTGAAATTCCCGGGCTCGAAATGGTGCGGGAATTTCGCTCGAAATATCATTTTCATCGCTAAAAAAATATACAATTCCCGCTATACTTCAGGTAAAATCCAGCCCATTTTTTAAAACAATATCTATAACATAATAAAGAAGTGAGCTATGTCGCAAAATACGAATTCAGTGCCAAAGATTGGCTTTGTTTCACTTGGCTGCCCAAAAAACCTCGTTGACTCAGAGCGTATTTTAACGGAGCTGCGTACTGATGGTTACCAAGTCGTTCCTAGCTATGACGATGCCGATTTGGTTATCGTGAATACTTGTGGCTTTATTGATAGTGCCGTTCAAGAGTCGTTAGAAGCTATCGGCGAAGCATTGAACGAAAATGGTAAAGTGATTGTGACAGGATGCCTGGGCGCAAAAGAGAACCAAATCCGTGAAGTTCACCCGAAGGTATTAGAAATTACGGGTCCACATAGTTATGAACAAGTGTTAAATCACGTGCACCACTATGTGCCAAAACCAGAGCATGATCCGTTCTTTAGTTTAGTCCCAGAGCAAGGCGTAAAATTAACGCCAAAACATTACGCTTACTTAAAAATATCGGAAGGTTGTAACCACCGTTGCACTTTTTGCATCATCCCTTCTATGCGTGGTGACTTAGATAGCCGTGCTATTGGTGATGTATTAAATGAAGCTAAGCGTTTAGTGGAATCAGGCGTTAAAGAGTTACTGGTGATTTCTCAAGATACGTCTGCTTATGGTGTGGATGTTAAACACCGTACGGGGTTCTGGGATGGTCAGCCGGTGAAAACCAGCATGGTTGGATTATGTGAGCAGCTAGCTTCTATGGGTGTTTGGGTTCGTCTGCATTACGTTTACCCATACCCACATGTTGATGATGTGATCCCATTAATGGCAGAAGGTAAAGTGTTACCTTACTTGGATATTCCATTACAGCACGCCAGTCCGAAAATTTTAAAACTGATGAAACGTCCAGGAGCGGTAGAAAGAACGTTAGAGCGTATTAAGCGCTGGCGTGAAATTTGCCCTGAGCTGACATTACGTTCGACGTTTATTGTTGGTTTCCCTGGTGAAACAGAAGAAGATTTCCAAATGCTGTTGGATTTCTTACAAGAAGCGCGATTAGATAGAGTTGGTTGCTTTAAATACAGCCCAGTTGAAGGCGCAAAAGCGAATGAACTGGCTGACCAAGTACCTGAAGAGATTAAAGAAGAGCGTTATCATCGTTTTATGCAGCTTCAGCAAGAGATCTCCACTCAGCGCTTACAAGAGAAAGTGGGTCGCGAGCTTTTAGTTATTATCGATGAAGTCGATGACGAAGGTGCAGTGGGTCGTAGTATGGCCGATGCGCCAGAAATTGATGGTATGGTGTACCTCAATGGCGAGTTTGATGTGAAGGCAGGGGATATCGTTAAAGTGCTGATTGAGCATGCTGATGAATATGACCTGTGGGGTACCGTTGTTAGCGAATAAAAAATAGGCTATCATCTGGCTCAAAATTTAGCCTGCGAATCATTTTCGCAGGCTTTTTTCGATATAACCCACTATTTGGGGTTTTTTCTATATTTCAAATACTTGATCTATATCATCCCGCCAAAATCTATCAAATCATAACTTGATCTAGGATATAAAACTTAACTGATAACTTGACATAATCAGGGAGAATACTTATCGAAGAATAAGGCTGATTATGACTATTGATTTTACAATTCCCAAACTCGCACAGCTTACAGAAAAATCATCATGCTCCATTGATCCGGAGTTATTGATACAACTGGCAAGTGAAGCCATCACAAATGGTTTATCACCTATCCATGATTTCGACATTGAAGGAATGTTGTTGGATAAATACGGTCAAACTTTATGGTCTAACCGTAAATCAGACTGCAGCGCCATGTTGCCATCTTGGATATTCTCTCAAATACAGGTCACTTCTCTAGATGACCAGCCAATTAACTCACAAGGACATACTTACTATTTCGCCCCTATTTATGATGAAACGCGCTTGTTAGCCACGTTGGTGTTACGTGGGGAGTCAACCAGCAGTAATATACTGTTAGCTCTCACTCTTACCCTAGGGCGAGAAATTAGTGAAAAGCTAAAGTGTCACTTTTACTGGCAAAAACTTTCAGAGAAAACACACGGACATAATCTATTCCACGACTTGAACATTCATGAAGTGGAAAAAGCGCTAATCATCGAAGCCGCGTTGGCGTACGGTGGAAAAATTCAGGAGATGCATCAAGCATTAAACATGGGGCGTACTACACTGTGGCGCAAGCTGAAGCAATATCAGATTGATATTCGCGAATACAAGCTATAGTCCAGTTAATAAAAATAGTCCGCCAATAAAAACAGCCCTGCCAATAAAAAAAGCTTCTACTGATTTTCTGCAGCAATGCTGAAAACGTTCGAAGCATTCAAATCACACAGCCTTACGGTAATCACTAAGCCCAACATATCAATGCATATTGATTGCGGGCTCAGTCACGCCTTTCAGCGAAACGAAAGAGAAGAAATGAAAAAGAGCTAAGATTATCAACCTATCTTGTTGTTAAGTATGTTGATCTCAGTACGCTTTTTTTTAGGAATTGGTTTTAATTTGATGTTATAGATTTTTATTTCAGTGAACTCACATACTCACAGTTGGAGTAAATGGTTGCGGGGATATATATAGGTTTATATTTTATTTTAAACTAAATATATTAATTTTATATTTAGCCATAAATGCGATTTTTATCATTAATAACTAGAGTAACAGTTTTCCTGTATAAAAATGATAGTGCAATTTATTTGATTTTCCACTATTGCTTAAAAAATAGTTATTTTAGGATGATAGATTAATAAAGAGGAATAGAAAGCATAATCATTATGCTAAGTTTGATAGTGAAAAATAGTTAACCGAATAGTTAAGTGAATAGTTAAGTTAAATGATTAAATTAAATAGTTATCTAAATAAAAATCTAAATTTAATTATATTTTTCTGGGTGATTTTGCGAACGGAAAATGCCTAATGGTTTTTTGATAAACCATTAGGCAGAGGGGGTGTCTGGTGAATAAAGAGAATTAAGCGTTTGCAGAATAAGTATTAATATATTCATACTCTTGGATTAATTGAGGTAGTGATTTTATTCCTAGTTTTGTATAAATATTTGAACGGTGCACTTCTACGGTTCTTGGTGATAATGACAGTTTTTCGGCCGTTTCTCGGCTGGTGTTTCCGTCTAAAATCATGTCCATAATTTCACGCTCTCTAGCTGAGAGACGGTCGAATTTATTGGTTAAATAGATATATTTTTTATGATTTTCATTTTGTTTATCGAAGTGTTCATTAGCTCCCTGAATAGCGCTTAGAAACACTCTGTCATCAAATGGAAATGCGTAGAAATCAAAGGCTCCAGCCTTGAAGTAGTCTCTGCATAGTGCAGCAGAAGGTTCTTCTGCGATGACGATAACAGGAACAACGGCTAAAGATTGAGTAAGGTTTTTTAATTTATTAATATGACTGGAGTTATTGCCTACGAATAATAAAACACAATCCTTTGCATTATCTTCTTTAGGGTAAGTATAAGTACTAATAAATACCTCTTCGTCATTATAGAATTTAAATATAAAATCAAAAGATTCCATCTTTGATTTCAGTTTATTCTTAAAGACATTATCGTTTTCAACGATTACATGAATGGCGCTATTCATCACCAAACTCCTGTTAAACGGATTTGACATTCAAATTAACGTAGTTTAATAGAATGAGAATAATTCACCGATGGAAATGGTAATATATTTTCAACTATTCTTTTTTATAGATTATTGCTGAACGTAAATGATATTAAAAAAAGTACTTGCCTAATTTTAATATAAAAAAGAAACAAAGGTTAAAGTATGTGTCAAAACGTAACATCTGTTTAATGTTTTGTAACAAGATAGAGTTTTAAGCTTGTCTTACGATTATTATGTTTTCTAGATAACATGAAAATAATGTTATTTAGCTAAGTAATAATATCGCAAAATGGTAGTCATAAAAAGCACTATTAGCAATTTTATGAAATTTAATTAATCATCCTCCTTGATAATTTTTTTCTGTTTTTAAGTTTTGTGGTTAAGTCATTAAAATTATCTCAGTAAAATTGCAAAGTACTCTAAAAAAGTGAGTGAATACACGTAATGATTTCCTTAAAAGATATTGCACTATAGGTTTTCGTATGATTAATAAAAGTGTTTAGTGTGAATAAATTGATCGATAACCTTAGTGATAGTTTGCACTTCAACCTATTATCTTTCCGTTATTGGCGTATTATAGAGAAGAAAAATCAACCACACTTTCATACGGATAAATTATGTTGCTGCGTTCCGGGGTAGCATTAGCTATCTTTTCTTATATTCTTTGGGGGATAACCCCGCTGTTTTATCGGTTACTTCCTGATGCACAAGCCATGGAATTACTGGCGCAACGATTGATTTGGTCTCTTCCGTTCTTATTTTTCATTCGGTTGCTTATCAAGAATAAATCCCTGTGGAAGCAAGTGTGGGCGGATAAACGTTCAATTGTGTTATGTTTTTTTAGTTCCTCGATTATGGCGGTATCGTGGACAACCTTCACCTATGCGTTAACTCATGGGCAAGTACTGGCTGCGAGCTTGGGGTATTTTATTAACCCGCTGTTTTCAATCTTGCTAGGTGTGATTTTCTTGCGAGAGCGTTTAGTCTTTGCTGAAAAACTGGCGGTTGTGTTTATTTTTTCAGGTGTTGCCTACCAAATCATACAATATGGGGAATTGCCCGTTTTAGCGTTAGTGATGGGGAGCGCTTTTGCAGTTTATGGTTTGATCCGTAAATTTATTCGTTTTGATGTTATCACCTCGCTGTTTTTAGAGGCGCTTTGGTTATTACCCTTGGCGATAGGTATTACATGGTGGTTATCCGCACATGGAATGAGCGCGGTAGAAAATGGTGATTGGCAAACCAAAATGCTGTACATGTTGGCGGCGCCTGTGACTATCATTCCATTACTCTTTTTCACGGCAGCCATTAAACGCACCACATTAACGGTGATTGGTTTAGCGCAATATATCGAGCCAACAATTCAATTCTTGTTAGCGGTTTTCCTGTTTAATGAAATTTTCGATTGGGTCAAAGGTGTCAGTTTTACCTTGATTTGGATTGGCTTACTGTTTTGTGTATTAGCGCTACTCCATAAACGCTATGGCAAAGGTGCCCGCCATCAACCGTATGTGACTGGGCGGGATGAATCTCCCAAAATTTAACTTTTAATTTTAATGGGTTAGCCTGTTTTACAGATAATACTATTAACGGGCTATGCTTCTATCATAGTCAAAGCAAACGATTGCGTATATAATCCTGCCATCTTTTTAGACATTATCTTTTATGTAGCTGCATTTATCTCTGGGGATATAAGGTCATTATCATGAGCCAATTAGGTACTGCACTTTGTTCTAGCGCGACAAAAGTTATGCTTCTCGGTTCGGGGGAGTTAGGTAAAGAAGTGGCGATTGAGTGCCAGCGTTTGGGTATTGAAGTGATTGCGGTGGATCGCTATGACAATGCACCTGCGATGCATGTTGCTAATCGCAGCTACACCATCAATATGTTGGATGGTGAGGCACTACGCCAACTTGTTGAAAGTGAGAAACCAGATTTTATCGTTCCTGAGATTGAAGCGATTGCCACCAAAACGTTGGTGGAACTCGAAAAGCAAGGTCAAAAAGTCGTGCCATCTGCCAATGCGGTTTACCTAACCATGAACCGTGAAGGGATCCGTCGTTTAGCTGCCGAAGAGCTACAACTGCCGACGTCGGAATACCGCTTCGTGGAAACGAAAGCGGATTTTGAAGCCGCAGCCCATGAAATTGGCTTTCCCTGCATTGTAAAACCAGTCATGAGCTCATCGGGGAAAGGGCAGAGCATCATTCGCTCAGCGGAGCAGCTTGATAGTGCGTGGAATTATTCCCAAGAAGGCGGGCGTACAGGTCAAGGGCGCGTGATTGTTGAAAAAATGGTGAATTTCGATTTTGAAATTACATTACTAACCATTAGCGCGGCAGACGGTGTGCATTTCTGTGCACCAGTTGGGCATCGCCAAGAAAAAGGTGATTATCGCGAATCTTGGCAGCCGCAAGCGATGAGTGATGCTGCTTTGCAAAAAGCACAGGACGTAGCGAAGAAAATTGTCACCGCTTTAGGGGGATACGGCTTATTCGGTGTGGAGCTGTTTGTCTGTGGTGATGAGATCATTTTCAACGAAGTTTCTCCTCGCCCTCATGATACCGGCATGGTGACGTTGATTTCTCAAAACCTGTCTGAATTCGCATTACATGTTCGTGCTTTCTTAGGCTTACCGATTGGCACTATTCGTCAGTATGGTGCCAGCGCATCGGCTGTGATTTTACCTGAGCTGCATAGTCGGAATGTGGTTTTTTCGGGCATTCACGAGGCACTCGGTTCTGATATTCAATTGCGTTTATTTGGCAAACCGGAAATTGCGGGAACTCGCCGTTTGGGTGTAGCGCTTGCGGTCGGAGATTCGATTGAGCAAGCCCTAGAGATGGCAAAAACAGCGGCGGCTCGAGTGAAAGTAACAGGATAGTGATTATCCCCCGCCTGTTAGGTTCTGGCGGGGGGCTTTTTAGGGGGATTATTGTTTATCTTCAATAATCATCGCGGCTGCACGCTCCGCAATCATGATGGTTGGCGCATTGGTATTGCCACTTGGAATTTCTGGCATCACCGAACAATCCACCACTCGTAGTTTGTTGATCCCATGAACGCGAAGACGTAAATCAGTGACGGAATTTGCGGTATCGGTACCCATACGGCAGGTGCCAACGGGGTGATAAACTGTTTTACAGAAATTACGCACAAACTCTTCTAATTGCCCCTCATCATGCTGAACTTGGGCTGGCGGCATTAATGTATTTTTACTGACAGCTTGCAATGATGGCTGGCTTAATACCTCTAAACCGAATTTCACCGCACGTTTACAACCTTCCATATCTTCTGGTTCAGCCAAGTAATTGGCGTGAATTCTTAACGGATCTTGCGGGTTTTGGCTACGCAGTAAAATTTCCCCGCGTGATTTAGGCTGTAAGTAACCGACTTTCAGTGAAAAACCGTGAGCGGCGGGTAGCGGCTCCCCCGGTACATCATCCCAGCTATCTAAAATAGGCAAAAAGTGAATTTGCACATCTGGGCGACCTTGGTTGCAGCTGTCTTTAAAGGCAGCGCCTTCTAAAACGTTAGAAGCGAGTAGCCCACTGCGAAATGCCATCCACTCAAAACCATGTTTGATAGCGGCAAAGCCTTGGTCGGCACCAAATAAGCTGATTGGCTCTTTGGTGGTGACGTTGATAGACATATGCAAATGATCGTGAAAGTTTTTGCCCACCGGTAAATTTGCCACGGTTTTGATCCCTAAAGAGGAAAGGTGTTCTTCAGGTCCGATACCAGAGAGCATCAACAACTTCGCTGACCCCATTGCACCGGAGCAAACCAACACTTCTTCACGCGCTAGGGCTTCGATTTCGTGACCATTTTTACCTTGGTAAGCCACGCCGACTGCTTGTCCATCGCGAATAATAATGCGGTTAACTTGGGTATTGAGCTTGAGGGTTAAACGGTCGCTATTTGCTACTGATTTCAAATAGGTTTTGGATGTACTGGCTCTTTCCCCGTTGTGAGTTGTGGTTTGATAGAAACTGGTTCCTTGCTGGCTCTCTCCATTAAGGTCATTAACGTATGGTAAACCATGTTCTTGAGCCGCTTGAATGAATGCCATAGAAAGTGGATGGCGATAACGGTTTTCACTGACGGGAAGAGGTCCTTCCGTGCCGTGGTATTCTCCGGTTAAGCTTTCATTGCGCTCGGCTTTTTTAAACCACGGTAGAACATCTTGGTAACCCCAGCCTTCGCATCCGTACTTGTGTGCCCAGTTATCATAATCCTGTTTTTGCCCGCGAATGTAGATCATGCCATTGACTGAACTACTGCCCCCCAGCACGCGACCTTGAGCAATTTGCATTTTGCGGTTGTTGGCATGAGGTTCAGGTTCGGTTTCATATGGCCAGCTTTTTTGGGCAATAATTTTAGCGACACCAGCAGGCATACGGATAAACATATGGTTATCGCTACCGCCCGCTTCAATAAGCAGCACGCGAGCTTGGGTTTCTTGGATCAGACGTGCGGCGAGAACACAACCTGCGGAGCCTGCACCGACAATAATATAGTCATATTTTTGTGTGCTCATTTTATTTCCCTGTTGAAATTAACATTCAATCATCATTTCTTTAACAATAACGCCTTTAGGTTATTAATGTATAAATAATGTTCTGTTAGTGTGATTCGCTTCAAAAATAATTTCCTAAGTAACTATTTTTTAATTTTCTCTAATTATTGTTATTTAAAAGGAAAATATTAATCTCATAACTTTTTAGTCTTATTTTTAATTTCATTAATAAGTTAATGCTTTATTAATTGGTTTATTCTTAGTGAAAAATAGTGCGAACGAAAAAGATGCATAGAAAAAAATTGCGTGATTATCTGATACTCATTGGGAATGCTTTAAGGGATGCTGAACGCCTAATAAAATGAGAGGCATCTTTACGAATGAAAGCGATACTAATAAAAAGCATGCTGATGGGTTGTGTGTTGACGACGATGGCAGCTGCCATGCCACTCGAAGAACAGTTTCAGTTAATGGCGGAAGATGAAAGCGAAAAAATCCGCTGCTTTGAACCTTCTTCACCTTTCTTGTATTGCCTTAAAGGAAGCGTATACAAAAAAGGTGGTATCAGGCTCGTAGATAAGCAGGGTAATGAAGTGTATCAATTTTACTATTTTGATAATGGTCTCGACCCTGCGAGTGAAGGGCTATACCGAATTCGTCAGGGGGAAAAAATAGGTTATGCCAACGCCCAAACCGGAGAGATTGTGATTGAGCCGATTTATGATTGTGCATATCCATTTGAAAACAGTAAAGCCAAGGTAGGCAAGAAGTGTGAGCGACAAACCGACGGAGAACATAGCTGGTGGGTTGGGGGCGAATGGCAAGAAATTGTTAATCCACTGAGTAGGGAAAATTAGCGTTTTATTCATGCATTAACCTCAGGAATTTAACAAAAGTCACAATCTAAATATGATTTTAAAAGTTACTTAACTTATTGAAATGAAAAATATTTGTTACTCAGATCACATTTTTTGAGGGTTTAGCGACTCTTGAAAACCATTCACCGCAAAAAACTAACCGCTTAATTCTGTATGCCACCACTCAAGGTAACTTTTCGCTTTTCCTGATAGTAATTTTTTACCATACCCACTATGGCAGAACTCAATTTTTTACATTCAAAATCATTCAACCACTGCCTATTAAAAAATCATTTGTTATTCATCGAAAACGATTAAAAACAACGTTTTCGCAGTTTAATAAACGGTAATTACGTATTAATGGCATGTTCGTTCTACCTCAGAAGGGTGTTCTATGAACAAAAATGGTATTTTAAAACACATTCCATGGATGATCCTCGGGATCATCGGTGCAATCTGTTTAGGGGTTGTCGCGCTAAGACGCGGCGAGCACATTAGTGCATTGTGGATCGTCGTCGCATCTGTGGCGGTGTACTTGATTGCTTATCGTTACTACAGCTTATATATCGCTAAAAAAGTGATGAAGTTGGACGAAACGCGTGCTACACCGGCGGTCATTAATAATGACGGCTTAAACTATGTTCCAACCAATAAAAACGTTCTGTTTGGTCACCACTTTGCGGCTATCGCAGGGGCGGGTCCATTAGTTGGGCCAGTATTAGCGGCTCAGGTGGGTTACTTACCAGGAACATTGTGGCTATTGGCTGGGGTTGTTCTTGCGGGTGCGGTACAGGACTTTATGGTGCTGTTTATCTCCTCACGCCGTAACGGTGCATCTCTTGGTGAGATAGTTAAAGAAGAATTGGGTCCAATCCCAGGTACGCTAGCACTGTTTGGCTGCTTCTTAATTATGATCATCATCCTCGCAGTATTGGCGCTGATCGTGGTTAAGGCACTGGCAGAAAGCCCATGGGGTGTGTTCACAGTTTGCTCCACTGTGCCGATTGCGCTCTTTATGGGGATATATATGCGCTATATCCGACCAGGGCGTGTGGGTGAAATTGCCGTTATCGGTATTGCACTGTTAGTCGCTTCTATTTGGTTTGGTGGTGTGATTGCTCATGACCCTTACTGGGGTCCAGCACTGACCTTTAAAGATACGACGATTACTTATGCATTAGTCGGTTATGCGTTTGTTTCCGCGTTACTGCCAGTATGGTTGATTTTGGCGCCTCGCGACTACTTAGCGACATTCCTGAAAATTGGGGTTATCGTTGGTTTGGCTGTAGGTATTGTTATCCTGAACCCTGAGCTGAAAATGCCAGCGGTGACACAGTTTGTTGATGGTTCTGGTCCAGTTTGGAAAGGTACACTGTTCCCATTCTTGTTCATCACCATTGCGTGTGGTGCGGTATCCGGTTTCCATGCCTTGATCTCTTCCGGTACGACGCCAAAACTGTTAGCGAACGAAAAAGACGCTCGTTACATCGGCTACGGTGCGATGTTAATGGAATCTTTCGTCGCTATCATGGCGTTAGTCGCAGCTTCTATCATCGAGCCAGGTCTGTATTTTGCAATGAACACCCCACCATCAGCATTAGGTATCACTATGCCTAACCTGCATGAGCTGGGTGGTCCAGATGGCGCTGCAATTATGGCGCAACTGAAAGATGTGTCTGTTCATGCGGCAGCAACGGTCAGTTCATGGGGCTTTGTCATTTCCCCAGAACAAATCATGCAAACAGCAAAAGACATTGGTGAGCCTTCGATTCTAAACCGTGCAGGTGGTGCGCCAACCTTAGCTGTCGGTATTGCGTTTGTATTCCACGAAATTATGCCAGCTGCCAACATGGGCTTCTGGTATCACTTCGGTATTCTGTTTGAAGCACTGTTTATCTTAACGGCTCTGGATGCGGGTACCCGTTCTGGTCGCTTTATGCTGCAAGATTTACTGGGTAACTTCGTGCCATTCCTGAAGAAAACCGATTCTCTGTTTGCAGGGATCATTGGTACAGCAGGATGTGTAGGTTTGTGGGGTTACTTACTGTATCAAGGCGTTGTTGACCCACTGGGCGGCGTTAAGAGCTTGTGGCCACTGTTCGGTATCTCCAACCAGATGCTGGCAGCGGTAGCGTTAGTCCTGAGTACGGTTGTATTAATTAAGATGAAACGCAGTAAATACATCTTAGTGACTGTGTTGCCAGCGGTATGGTTATTAATCTGTACTACATGGGCACTAGGACTGAAATTATTCAGTGATAATCCTCAACTGGAAGGTTTCTTATACTTAGCGAAATCTTACAAAGAGAAAATCGCCGCGGGTGGTGCTGAGTTAACGGCACAAGAAATTACTAATATGAATCACATTATTATTAATAACTACACTAACGCGGGTCTGAGTATTCTGTTCTTAGTGGTGGTTTACGGTATTATCTTCTACGGTATTCGAGTGGGAATGAAAGCCCATAAAAACCCAAATCGTACAGATAAAGAAACCCCCTATGTTCCTGTTCCTAAAGAGGGTGTGAAAGTGTCATCTTCACACTAAGAGCAGAATAATGCGTCGAGTTGAGTTTCACTCGAAACAGTAAGGGAAGCCCGACATTGTACGAAAAAACAATGTCGGGCATTTTGCCTTTGGAGATGGTTATGTTTGGAAACTTGGGTAAAACCGGTAAATATTTAGGGCAGGCGGCGCGTATGCTGGTGGGGATCCCCGATTACGATACCTATGTGCAGCATATGAAAGATAATCACCCCGATAAACCTGTGATGACCTATAAAGAGTTTTTCCGTGAACGACAAGATGCTCGCTACGGCGGCAGTGGTAAAGGCGGATTTCGCTGCTGTTAACCAACTTTCTTATCAATGAATGGCATGATGAGGGCAATAATGAAACCAATCAATGTAACGATTTTAACGGGCTTTTTGGGTGCAGGAAAAACCACGCTATTGAGCCACATTCTCAACGCGGATCATGGTCATAAAATTGCCGTGATCGAAAATGAGTTCGGCGAAGTTCCTATCGATAATGCGTTGATTGGTGACCGTGCCACGCAAATTACCACCTTAAGTAATGGTTGTATTTGTTGCAGCCGTTCTAATGAGTTAGAAAATGCGTTGTTGGATTTATTGGACGGTTTAGACAGCGGCAAACTCGATTTTGAGCGTTTAGTGATTGAGTGCACGGGAATGGCAGATCCAGGTCCGATTACACAAACATTTTTCTCCCATGAAGTACTGTGCGAGCGTTATTTATTGGATGGCATTATTACCTTGGTGGATGCGGTTCACGCCGATAAGCAACTTAATGATTTCGCCATTGCTCAAGCGCAAATTGGCTATGCTGACAGAATTCTTCTTACCAAAACCGACATTGAGCCAAATACCGATGCGCTGATTGAGCGTTTGCAGCGTATTAATGCCCGAGCACCAATTTATCCAGTGGTTCATGGGGATATTAATTTAGATTTGCTGTTAGATATTGAAGGCTTTTTGCTGGATTCAAAGCTCAATGTTAAGCAACCGACGTTCCGTTTTGCCCCTAAGCAGCAAAATGAGGTGGGGTCGATTGTGCTGGAGTTTGATTATCCGGTTGAGCTGATGGCCGTCTCCCAAGTGATGGAAGATTTACTACTCGGTTTTGCAGATAATTTATTACGCTATAAGGGAATTTTATCCATTGTCGACGAGCCAAAACGCCTATTATTCCAAGGTGTTCAGCGCCTTTATAGTGCCGATTGGGATAGAGATTGGGGCGAAGATGAACCGCGCAGCAGCGTCCTCGTTTTCATCGGCATGGATCTTCCCGAAGTCGAAATTCGCGAAAAATTCGCCGCACTAGAAACTCAATAAAAACAAAGAAGAAGCTAACAGAAGATTCTAATTCAAAGATATTCGAGTTGTCGCAAGGCGGTAATCGAGTTAAGGGCTAGGAGCATACATAAGTATGTGACTAGCCTTAATGAGTGCAGCCAACACAGCGACAGCTCGAAGAGCGAAGAATTAGCGAGCTTTGGAGGACATTATTTCGATTATTTGAATGTCTGTATGCCGCATAGAACCCGCCGCCAACGAACACAAGTTCGCAATCGACTGATCCACATCATCCGACACAATTCCGTCCGAGCCTCTTACACAGCTATTATCTAACGCCATCAATACGGCTTTGTATGCCGCACTTGCGCTGGTGGAGACTTTCATTGCACAGCTGTTTGATGCGCCATCACAGATCATGCCACTGACGTCGCCGATCATGCTTGAGATTGCCATTGCGACCACGTCATAGCGAGCTTCTAATAACCATGCAATCCCAGCGGCAGCACCCATTGCTGCGGTGGTTGCCGCACATAATGCAGAAAGTGCAGGCAGTTGGTTATGAATATAAATGGCCATTAAATGGGAGAGCATTAGCGCGCGAGCTAACTGTTCTTCGGTAGATTGCAGGTAATCTGCGGTGACAACAACTGGCATGGTGGCTGCAATACCTTGGTTACCGGAACCGGAATTACTCATGGCGGGCAATACCGCACCGCCCATACGTGCATCGGAGGCTGCCGTTGTGCGGATCATAATTTCGGATAATAAATCTTTGGACAATAAACCGCGGTCACGTTGAGCCTGCAATGTTTTACCAATATGCAGACCATAGCTATTACGCAAACCTTCTTGAGATAACGCATCATTTAAGTGTGCGGCTTCAAGAATGAAACGAATATCGTCTAATGGTGCTTGAGTTGCGAACTCATAAACCGCCTTAGCGGTGACTTTCGGTAAGCTGACATCGGTACCACAATCAACGGGATCCCGAGTTTCTGTTTTATTCTCAGTAATATCGAATAGAACCCGATCACCGTGGATAATTTTGACAATATGAGTGTGAGAGCCTGCGATGATCACCGTGGCAGAATCATTGTCGCTGTAGGCTGTTGCTTCTGAATAGATAACATCATCACAAGGGGATTTAATATCAACGGTGATGGAACCGTCCGCGAGCATCGCTTTACTGCGTGCAATCGCTTCAGGCGACGCGGATTTTAATACTTCTAACCCAGCATCAGCATCACCACCCACAGCACCTAGCGCCGCAGCAATCGGTAATCCCACCATTCCTGTTCCCGGAACGGTGACACCCATACCATTTTTCATGAGATTTGGGGAAACAAATGCGGCAACGCGGATCACTGGCGATGACAAATAAGACGCTGCTTTTGCCGCTGCATAAGCAAGGGAAATGGGTTCAGTACAGCCCAGTGCAGGTTTAACGTCTTGTTTGACGGCATTGATAAAATATTGCCAGAGAAGTTCTTCAGTTTGCGTTGCCATGGTTATATCCCTAAAAGTCATGTGGTGATGGAATTATTTTAATGAAGAGGACGGAGAAAAACTTCACAATGTTTATGGATAAATGGGGATAAGAGAGAAAATTTATCTCTAATATGGTTTAGTGGGGGTAAATATTTTCAAATATGATGCCGATCACAAAAATCCTACCTATTTTCATAGGTAGGATACCGTAAGCTTAGCTTTCTAAATCGAGGCGTTTGCTTTGCCATTTACGTGAACGCCAGCGCCACGCATTGGTGAGCCCGCGAACCCACTCATCGACAAAGAATCCAATCCAGATACCGATTAACCCCATTTCCATTTTTATGCCAAGGAAGTAGCCCAATGGAATGGCGATCCCCCACATAAAGAGCACGGCGGTCAATAATGGGAACTTCGCATCACCAGAGGCACGAAGGGCGTTTACCATGACGATGTTGATAGTACGCCCCGGCTCTAAGAACACGGATAATAAGAAAATTGGCAGTAATAGCTGAATGATGCCTTGATCGTCCGTTAAGCTATCGAGGATTGGCGCGCGGAATAACCAGAACACAAACACCACGCCGATAGTGACGTAAAAGCCCCATTTCAAGCTCTTAAACGCACGACGATAGGCATCTTCAAAGCGCTTAGCGCCCACCAAATGCCCAACCATAATCTCATTACCAATACTGATGGAAATTCCAAACAGCATAATAAATAGGGAAAGCTGGAAGTAGAGGGTTTGCGCCGCAAGGGCAGTTTCACCCATTAAGCCGATAAAGGCGGATGCGGTCATAAAGTGCAGGATCCACACCAAGTTTTCGCCTGCTGCTGGTAAACCAATATGCAGGATTTTACTGAGCATTTTGCTGGACCAGCGGATCAGCATCATCGGGGTAAACTTGATCCTTAAACCATAGAATAGTAGGCAGAACAGTAAAATGACCGCTACAACGCGCCCAACCACCGTTGACCATGCAACGCCTTCCAGACCGTATTGTGGTAAACCAAAGAAGCCATACAGCACAATCATATTACCAATCACGGTAATGATGTTGGCAATCAACGTGACCCACATCGCCGGCTGAGCTTTACCATAAACGCGTAAACAAGCCGCGAGAATGATGGAGATCGCCTCTGGAATTAAACAGATACCCAAAATGTGCAAATACGCGTACCCATCATCCATTAAATGGGATGGAGTATTCATAATGGTCAGAATTTTGTAGCCAAAAAAGAGTGCAATTAAGGCGCTGGAGAAACCTAATATAAAGTTAAAGGCGATGGAAATATGAATAGCTTGGCTGGCTTTATCACGGCGACCTGCACCCAAATATTGAGCGATAACGACGCTACACCCTACGCTAATAAAGTTAAAAATAGTAATAAATAGGTCAAAGACCTGATTCCCGACCCCCATTGCGGCGAGGTAGGCAGTCGATACATGGCTCACCATGTAGGTATTAATTAATAAGGTGGCCAAATGAAGGAAAATATCAATAAAGATTGGCCAACTGAGGGAATAGAGTGACCTCTCAGTGACATCGGGCTGATGCATTAAGAACCTTTGTATTCGTTGAAATTAGAGAAAAGAACGAGATTTGCTCGGATTCTACCTCTAATTGATAAAGTAACCTAGTAATAAAAGTCGGAACTTTTTAGATAATTAGGCTTTGTTTAATCTATATAAATTTGTTATTGATATGTGTCTTGTATTTGAAATATGACATCAGAATGACCGAGGAGTCACAATGACAAAAATTAAAACAGCAATAGTGGGTTACGGCAATATAGGTCGTTATGCACTAGAAGCTGTTCAAGCCGCTGATGATTTCGAATTAGTCGGAATTGTACGCCGTAATACCCAAGATATTCCAGCGGAATTAGCCGGATATAAAGTGGTTGATGACATCGAAAAATTAGATGGTGTGGATGTTGCGTTACTTTGTTCCCCTACACGCGCTATCGGAACTTTAGCAGAGAAAATCTTAAGCCTAGGGATTAATACTGTAGATAGCTTCGATGTACATTCGGATATCGTGGCATTAAAACACCAGCTTGATAGTGTCGCGAAGAAACATAACAGTGTGTCAATTGTATCGGCAGGCTGGGATCCTGGTTCTGACTCCATCATGCGTACCTTGATGCTGGCAATGGCACCAAAAGGGGTGACTTACACGAACTTTGGACCAGGCATGAGCATGGGGCACAGTGTAGCTGCGAAAGCGGTTGATGGCGTGAAAGATGCGCTTTCAGTCACCATCCCTCTAGGCACTGGTGTCCATCGCCGTATGGTGTATGTTGAGTTGGAAGCGGGTGCAAGTTTTGATGATGTGGTGCGTGGGATCAAGCTAGATAGTTATTTCTCTTCCGATGAAACCCATATTCGCCAAGTAGATAGCATTGATGCCTTAAAAGATGTGGGGCACGGCGTTCAAATGACCCATAAAGGGGTTTCCGGTGCGACGCATAATCAGTTATTCGAATACTCAATGCGCATCAATAACCCTGCATTAACATCGCAGTTTATGGTATCTGCCGCACGTGCAACCATGAAACAGCCTGCGGGAGCTTATACCGTTATTGAAATCCCACCAGTGAATTTCCTGCAAGGTGATTTAGATAGTTTAATCGCTAAGCTGGTTTAATTTTTAAATGCTTTAATCACTGATTAATGGTGCGCAGCATAATAAATAGCATTGCTACCGCGTACCATTTTCTCTCCTCGCTTTTTATTTTATTCCCCTTCAGAATAACGCCATTATTTACGATTGGTACGACATAAGCATATAAGAGTGTCAGCGGAGAAATGGAATGGAAACACCAAAGGAAAAGAAACCGGTTACGAATAAAAATAAAGGGCGCCAATCCTCAGCGGCAAGCTTTTTCCCTAAAAATAAAGGGGTAAAAAGCGTCAAAGAGACCCAAAATTCATTTAGTGTCATTCGTGCTTTTTCAAAAATGATAAATTATGGATTTTCAATATTCTATGTGGGTTTTATTATTTCAGTTTGGTTTTTTCCTGAAAATTACAGTATCGAGATTATTTATAACCTCACGCTGATCCTTATATTCGAGTTTATTCTGGTGCACTCCGGCGTATTTATGTCGGTATTTAAGAATTTTTTTGTGATATTAGGATTTGCCTTGGTTTATGGTCTTTTTGCACTGGCCATTAATATGTCAGTTCTGGGAGATTCTCCTGTCATTTTATATCTCTACAGTGCGACGGTGGTAAACCGGATGCTGTTTGGATTAACCAGTCGAACCGACCAAGAACGCCAAGAAAATATGGGTTATTCCGCCTTAATGGCAATGAACTTTATGTTTAGTATCTTTACTGCGCTGTTGTTATCGTGGATGGTGCCGTATGGAGGGCTTACTCCAGAGTATCTTGAATCCATTCATTATTTAGATTCTATTGGTACGGGCGGGGAGTTCCCTGAAAAGCCGCATGTGGCGTTTGCGTTTGGCGTGCTCTATTTTTCGTTGCCTGTTGTTTTGCCAGCATTATTTGGGCTAATGAGTTTACGCAAAAAGAAAAAAGACCAAATGACCGATGTGGATAGCCAATAAGTTGAATAAAAAATAGAAAGAAAAACGCCTACCGAAGTAGGCGTCCTGGTGTTGGCAAAAATAAAGTAAAACAAAAAATACAGAATGAAAATTAGCGAGTTATTGATTTAAATTGCTGTGTGGTCTCTTTCAATGCCACTTCTGTCGGTAAGCGTTCCATAGAACTTGCACCGTAGAAGCCATGGCAATCAGGGCAGTGCGCTAAAATATATTCTGCATCTTCCGGCGTGGCGATAGGACCACCGTGGCACAGAATAATCACATCATCACGCACAGATTTTGCGGCTTTCGCCCAATCATTGATAAGTTCAACGCAATCCGCCAGTGTGACAGCGGTTTCCGCACCGATGTTACCACCAGTGGTTAGACCCATGTGTGGCACAATAATATCCGCACCTGCCTGTGCCATTGCAATGGCATCTTCACGGCTAAAGACGTATGGCGTGGTTAATAACCCTTTTTCATGCGCCATGCGGATCATATCGACTTCTAAACCGTAACCCATGCCTGTTTCTTCTAAATTGGCACGGAAGTTACCGTCAATCAGCCCGACGGTTGGGAAGTTTTGTACCCCAGCAAAGCCAGTCGCCTTGATATCATCAAGAAATTTATCGAACTGACAGAATGGGTCTGTACCGTTAACTCCAGCAAGCACAGGGGTGTGCTTCACGACTGGGAGAACTTCTTTCGCCATATCCATCACGATTTCGTTGGCATTACCATAAGCCAGCAGGCCGGCGAGAGAGCCGCGTCCTGCCATACGGTAACGACCTGAATTATAAATAACGATTAAGTCGATGCCACCGGCTTCTTCACATTTAGCGGACAGACCAGTACCTGCGCCACCGCCAATGATGGGTTCTCCACGAGCAATCATCTCTCTGAAATTTTTCAGTAAGTCTTCGCGGTTATGTTTCATTGATGAACCTCTACTTGTTTACTATTTTCTGGTGTAATTCAATTACCTGCTCACAGAATTCAGGTGAATTAATGTGATGCGGGCTTAATATTAATTGTCGTTTTTCTGTCGTGACTAAGTGCTGTGTTAATGCGTCGATAAAGGCTTGATCTGCCTGCGGATCCCAAAATGGCGCTCCGTCGATATCTAATGCGGAAAAACCGGCTGTTGGGATAATAAAGCGAATTTCGCCTTCACAAGCATTCAGCTTTTCTGCAATCCAATGTCCCATCTGACGGTTCTCTTCTACGGTGGTTCTCATCAGTGTGACTTGGGCATTATGGTGATAAAACTGTCTATCTTTATACTGTTCTGGCACGGTGGAAGGGCGACCAAAGTTCACCATATCCAACGCACCGCAAGATAATACGCAAGGTGTTTGGGTTCGCGCGATGGCACCAAAGCGGTCTTCATCGCACGCCAATACGCCACCAAACAGGTAGTCGCACACTTCCGTGGTGGTGATATCCAAAACAGAATCTAATAAGCGGCTATCAATCAATTTTTCCATGGCTTTGCCGCCACTTCCCGTTGCATGGAATACTAGGCAGTCATGGTCGTGTTCTAATTTTGCCGTTAATTGCTGGACGCAAGGGGTGGTGACACCAAACATGGTTAAGGCAATAGCGGGTTTATTTTCAGCGGTATCGCCTTCACCGTTATCAAACCAGACTGCGCCGGCAATTTGGTTGGCCGCATTTTTCAGGACTTTACGTGAAATAACATTGAGTCCAGAAACATCCGTGACGGAGTACATCATGGAGATATCACTTGCGCCGATATACCCGGAAATATCTCCCGAGGCCATGGTGGAGACCATGAGTTTTGGCACACCGACAGGTAAAATTTGCATTGCTGGTGTAATCAGTGCCGTCCCCCCTGAGCCGCCTAGCCCAAGTATTGCGGCGACGTCAGTTTGTGCAGCAAGATAGAGGCTGAAGGCTTGTGCCATCGCCTCTATCGCTTTTCCGCGATCCCCGCAGAAAATGGCACCAGCGCCTTGAGGGTGGAAACTGGCAACCATTTCGGCGGTGACATCCGCATTTTTTTCTAATAATGATGGCTGAGTACTCAAGTCAACGGTACGTACAGCAAGCCCTGCATTTTTAATTAAGTCACTGACATAAAAAAGTTCAGCGCTTTTGGTGTCTAGGGTACTTGCAACATAAATAAAACCCTGATGCTTTGGCATAGAAAAATCCTTTGTTTTTTTATGTAACGTTGTTTGGTTACTTAATATGTGTAGGGTGTGTTGAATTTTTCATCTCAATGAGACTATAGTATCATTTGCGATAAGTCAATAATGAGACTGTAGTCTCATTATTGGCGTTATCTGCTTGGTTCTTTAGACGATGACTTGTATCTTGTTGATAAAACATTATAAATAGAGTGGTTATCATAAAATAGTTAAATCAGAGTAATGGTTTTTGTCCCTGAATATTTAAATATAATGATTTACCGTGCTGTATTTATAGCGTAATTTCGAAAGCGAGCACACGATATACTCGTCAGATGATTAAGAATGCTTATCGGCGAATATGTACTGTGAAAGATATTGTCTACACTCATAGAAAGGCGATTTTAAGGATAAAGACATGCCACTGAGCCATCTTATGCCAGACTATAAAGGAACGCGCAAACGTACCTATAACTTACTCGTGTCAACGGCAGTTGAGCTATTTGAAAAAGGGGCAATGCCGTCAGTATCTGAGTTAGCAATGGAAGCGGGCGTTTCGCGTGCGACTGCGTATCGTTATTTTCCAACGCAAAGTGACCTGATTGCCGCGACGGTGAATGTTAGCCTCGGTCCTATTTTGACGTGGAAGCCGCAAAGCGAAAAAACAGAAGAGCGAATTGATGAACTGTTACGCTATGCATTCCCGCGTATGTTTGCTCACGAAGGGGTTTTGCGTGCGGCGTTACAAACATCACTTCAACAGTGGGCGCTTGGGCGTTCATCACCTTCACCAGAACCTGAAGAGAAACGATTAGAGCGTGGTAATCGTAAAGATATTTTGGCGATGGTGACATCACCGATGAAATCTGAGTTCCCGAATGAAGTGATTGATAAAGTCATCAAAGCGTTTTCCGTGATCTACGGTTCGGAAATTTTCTTGGTATTAAAAGATATCTGGAAACTGGATAATGATCAGGTAACTGAAATCGCTCAATGGATGGCAAAAGCGATTATTAATCAAGCTACTGCGGATAAGCAGCAGATTGAAAAACCATAGACATTTCCCCCCTCTCAAATTCGCCTAATATCCTCCTGTCTATAGGGGGATTTTATGCACTTCGTAGGATTATCGGTTAAACCTTCACGAAAAACAGGCATGACGCTCATTTCAGCATTCTTAGCCTCATGAGCTTGAATGATTGTGATATAACTTAATCTCATGATTAATTATATCAATGGTTACTGTCCGATGATAAAGCTGATAAAAATGAGTGTTGGGATCATTCTTTGTGCCATTGTTGGCGGCTCACTCACTTATATCGGCATTCCCTTAGCGTTGATGTTCGGTCCGATTATCGCCATTATTATTTTCCATCGTTTTGGTTTCTCATTCCCCACTCCTAAACACACTATTACTTTTGTTCAAGTGACGCTCGGAACCTCTGTAGGTCTGATGTTTAATCAAGTGTCGCTGAAGGATGCAGATAACTTATTGCTACTGTTATTGATGTTGGTGGTCTGTTTAGCCGTGCAGTTTTCATTTAGTTTTTTTTGGTTTCACCGCAAGGTCGGGTGGACAAAACAAGAAGCGATGTTGGGCTCAGTGCCTGGAGCGATGGCGGCCATCCTTGCCTTAACGGATCACACCCATACGCCGCCGCAAAAAATTGTTATCTCCCATACTATCCGTTTAATCATCCTTATTTTATTGGCAGGTTTAGTGGTAGGAAGTGAGGGCGATCCTCAGCCACTAATTGAATGGCCAACGTTAACGCTTGAATCCACGTTCTGGTTATTGGTGATTGTGACGGTGGGTGTGGTAGTCGGGATGTTTTTGCAACGCCTGCGAGTACCGGCGCCTTTTATGTTAACGTCCCTTGGTGCGGCAACGTTAATTCAAGGTTGGATTGATGTTCAGCTCCATTTCCCATTGATGCTGACTGAACTGAGTATGGTTTTAATTGGGATGAATATTGGTAATCATTTCATTGTATTCCCGCTATCCGCGCTGATAAAAAATATCTACTCTTCAGCCCAAGTGGTGATCATCAATATTATTTTGACCTTTTTGATCACGGTGTTTGCTGCGTGGATCACGGGATATGATATTGCGGTGTTATTGTTGGCTTGGGCTCCGGGAAGTATGGAAGCCATGACTTTCGCGGCAATAACGATGAATTTGGATGCTGGCTTTGTCATGTCCAACCATATTATTCGGATGGTGATTATCCAAACGATTCCATCGGTAGTACTGTTTTGGCAGGAGCGAAAAGGGAAGAAAGAGGGATAAGGAGGAAACATGTATCGATGTGGATTATAAAGGGCATCGACATGTTTCCGCTGGGATTTTAGGCTTATTTTACGTAAGCAAATAGCCCTAAAGAGTCTCTTGCCAAAGATTGGCATTTAAACTCTTGAGTCAATGGAATACCTTTTAAATCATCGTAGCTTTCTTTATTCAGCTTACTCATTTTATCGGAGTTGTAATTTCCCAAATCCCATTTATTACTTTTCGCAAAGTAAACAATGGCGCGTTCAATTTCTCTGTCAGGAATTTGGGAATAGCCGCAATCATATTTTAAATAAATAAATACAGCGGTCAGATCAGCGAGGTCTTCAGCTTCATTGGTAGAGAGTGCTTTGGCGGTATTGGTTAGCCCCAAAAGCATCATTAAGCATGACATCAATATAAATTTTTGCATTCGATATTCATCTGGTTTTTATGTCAAGTAACATTAGCATAAGAACATACTCGCATTACATCAAGTTGCCTGATTTCTTTATGACTACGATGTACTCTATAGATACTAAGCACTTTAGATTATTTTGTGTATAGATTCGTTAGTCAATTCTAACTTTCTTAAATCTATGTAATAAACCCATATTAGATGCATGGGTTTATTGACCTTCCTGTAAGGGGAAGCTTTATCATCCCAATCATTAAACCACGTTTTGCTTGGCAAGGGCAATTTCAGACTTGTCATACCGTGCTCACTGATTGTTGATTTTGATAAATAAAAGGAAGGTTATCTATGTTACGTCGTGATTTTCTGAAGCTGAGTGCTATCGCTTATGCTGCGAGCGCACTGCCAGTTTGGAGCCGCATGGCTGTTGCTGCTGGGAATTATCCCACATTGGCTATTCCACCACTTGTAGAACCGGATGCACAAGGGAATATTCAAATCGCTATCAAGCAAGGTATTTCACAGTTTGTACCGGGCAAGAAAACTACAACGTGGGGATATAACGGCGATTTATTGGGTCCAGCACTTAGCCTGAAAAATGGGCAGTCAGTAAACATTAATATCACCAACCAATTACCTGAAGAGACAACCGTACACTGGCATGGATTGGAAATTTCCGGCGAGCAAGATGGCGGACCTCAAGCGATTATCGCTCCCGGTGCTAGCCGTAAAGTCAAGTTCACTCTCAACCAACCTGAAGCCACTTGCTGGTTCCATCCTCATACTCACGGAAAAACTGGTTACCAAGTGGCGATGGGACTAGCGGGATTAGTGCTTGTTAAAGATGAAGACAGCCAAAAACATAGCTTACCGAGCGAGTGGGGCGTCGATGATATTCCCGTTATTCTGCAAGATAAGCGCTTAAAAGATGACGGACAAATTGATTATCAATTAGACGTCATGAGTGCTGCCGTGGGCTGGTTTGGGGATATGATGCTAACCAACGGAGCGGTTTATCCTAAACATGTTGCGCCGAAAGGTTGGATCCGCCTGCGTTTACTCAACGGTTGTAACGCACGTAGCTTGAATGTATCGACCAGTGATGGGCGTAAAATGTATGTGGTGGGCAGTGATGGAGGATTACTGGCTGAACCTATCGCATTAACTGAATTACCGATTTTAATGGGCGAACGCTTTGAAGTATTGATTGATGCCTCTGACGGTCGTTCCTTCGACCTTGTCACTTTACCTGTTGGGCAAATGGGAATGACCATCGCGCCATTTGATCAGCCACTGCCTGTTTTACGCATTGAAACTACCTTGAGTGCGGGAGCTGGAAAATTACCTGAGCAATTAGCAACGATTGCTGCCATTCCTTCACTGACGGGGCTAAATCGCCGTAAATTCCATTTGATGATGGATATGCGCTTGGATATGCAAGGCATGATGATGCTGCGCGAAAAATATGGTCCGCAGGCGATGGGGAACATGGGGGGGCATGGCGGTATGATGGGGAATATGGATCATTCCAATATGAATGGTAGCAATATGGGAAGTGGAAACATGAACCATGGCAATATGAATAACAGCAATATGGGTCATGGCAATATGGCAGCCGGTACGCAAAGTACTGGCGGTCATTGCGGTATGGGCACAGGTGATCTGGATATTCATAATGCGAATACCATCAATGGACAAGTTTTCTCAATGACACACCCTGCGTTTAATGCGCCGCTAAATCAGCAAGAGGTTTGGGTGATTTCAGGGCGTGGTGATATGATGCTGCACCCATTCCATGTTCACGGAACGCGTTTTAGGATCCTTAAAGAAAATGGTCGCCCGGTTGAACCGCATCGCCAAGGCTGGAAAGACATTGTGAAAGTGGAAGGGCAAGTGAGCGAAGTCTTAGTGGAATTTAAACATACTGCGACGCCACAGCACCCTTATATGGCACATTGTCACTTACTGGAGCATGAAGATACTGGCATGATGATGGGCTTTACCGTAGGTTAAGGTCATCGAAATTGGCAGTGGCGATGTGGTCACTGCCATTTGTTTTGTCGTCGCGTCTTTGTGTGGCTTATGTTAAAATTACGCGCTTTCCTTTCCCATACATGCGTAATAGATGATGAAACATACTCTGGATGTAATGATCTCTGAAGAAGAGATTGCTCAAAGAATCAGTGAATTAGCAGACAGCATTAGTGCTCATTACCAAGACAAACAAGGTGATTTAGTGCTGGTTGGTCTGTTAAAAGGCTCCTTCATTTTTATGGCAGATCTATGCCGTAAAATCACCGTACCTCATGAAGTTGATTTCATGACCGTATCAAGCTACGGCAATGCAATGACATCAAGCCGTGATGTGAAAATCGTGAAAGACTTAGATGAAGATATTCGCGGTAAGCATGTGCTGATCGTTGAAGATATCATTGACTCAGGCAACACGTTAAATAAAGTCCGTGAAATTTTTGGCCTGCGTGAGCCTGCATCTGTGGCAATCTGTACTCTGTTGGATAAGCCTTCTCGCCGTGAAGTGGATGTACCGGTTGAGTGGATTGGTTATTCAATCGAAGATAAATTCGTTGTCGGTTATGGTATCGACTACGCGCAGCAGTATCGCCATCTGCCGTACATTGGGCATGTCACTCTGCTGGAAGAGTAAGTTTTTTAAACTGTATTCTTAGCAATAAAAAGAGCAGCCTAGGCTGCTCTTTTGCTATTTTATTTTCGAAAGATTATTTTTTCTGTGTGAGCTTAGAGATAGCCTCACGATAACCTAACTCTAACTTCTCGCGGCTATCTGAGGTAATGTGTAAGTCGTGTAAGCGACCATTATTGATACCGTAAACCCAGCCGTGGATCATGATTTTCTGACCACGTTTCCATGCGGATTGCATGATAGTGGAGTGACCTAAGTTATACACTTGCTCAACCACGTTTAATTCGCAAAGACGATCTAAGCGCTCGCACGGTTTCAGTTCACCTAACATAGAGCTATGGCGATACCAGATATCTCGAATGTGTAATAACCAGTTATTGATCAGGCCCAATTCGGTGTTATCCACCGCTGCTTCAATACCACCACATCCATAGTGACCACAGATAATAATGTGTTCGACTTCCAGAACATCAACCGCATACTGAATAACTGATAAACAGTTTAAGTCCGTATGGATAACTAAGTTCGCCACATTACGGTGAACGAAGAGATCCCCAGGGGCTGCGTTGATCAGTTTTTCGGCAGGCACTCGACTGTCTGAACAGCCGATCCATAGAAATCTTGGTTTTTGAGCTTTTGATAATTCTTTAAAGAATTCAGGATCTTTTTCTTTTACAGACGCTGACCATGCTTCGTTATTAGCAAACAGCTCTTCAATTTTTCTCATCATGACTTATAGCCTAGTTGTGTGACTTTGCGATAAAATCTTATACAGCATTTATTGATTAAATAATAATTAGTTATACTAATTTCACATCTATGATGAACCACTCATTTATACATGACAACCCTCATTAAGGGGGATGTTGAATAATATATTGTTAAATTATTATCACTTTTCTGCATAACATCCGACAGGAAAAAGTGGCATCATTAATCTATATTGCCTCCAAACAGCCCCAAGAATAAAGGTATTTTTAATATATGACTTACGCACTCGAACTATCGCAGCTGACCAAAACCTATGCAGGTGGCGTGAAAGCGTTGCGTGGCATTGATTTAAGCGTGGAAGATGGTGATTTCTATGCCTTACTTGGACCGAATGGTGCAGGAAAATCAACAACGATTGGCATTATTAGTTCATTGGTCAACAAAACCAGTGGCTCAGTGAAAGTGTTTGGCTATGACTTAGATAAGCAAGTTGTACTGGCTAAACAGCAACTTGGGTTAGTGCCTCAAGAGTTCAACTTTAACCCGTTTGAAACGGTCTTACAGATTGTTTTAAACCAAGCGGGTTATTATGGTGTTCCTCGTAATGTGGCAAACCAGCGCGCTGAGCAATATCTTACTCAGTTAGATTTGTGGGAGAAACGTAATGAGCGTGCGCGTAATTTATCCGGTGGGATGAAACGCCGCCTGATGATAGCTCGCGCCTTGATGCATCAACCAAAACTGTTGATCCTCGATGAGCCGACAGCCGGTGTTGATATTGAACTGCGTCGTTCTATGTGGACGTTCCTGAAAAAGCTGAATGCGCAGGGTACCACCATTATTTTGACCACTCACTATCTGGAAGAAGCGGAAATGCTGTGCCGTAATATCGGGATCATTCAGCATGGTGAGCTGGTGGAAAATACCAGCATGAAGCAGCTTTTAAGCCAGCTAGAGTCAGAAACGTTTATTTTCGATTTAATGCCAAAAAGCCCAATTCCAAGCTTAACGGGGTATGAATCCCGTTTAGTAGATACGTCAACTCTCGAAGTGGATGTGAAGCGTGAGCAAGGGCTCAATGGTGTCTTCAGCCAGTTAAGTGACCAAGGAATTCAAATTTTGAGTATGCGCAATAAGGCTAACCGCCTTGAAGAGCTGTTTGTCAGTTTAGTGAAGAAAGATAGCCAAGTTTCAGAGCAGGAAGGTGCGCAATGATCTCGCTATATTGGGTTGCCTTAAAAACGATTTGGATCAAAGAGGTCACTCGCTTTGGTCGTATCTGGGTGCAAACGTTGCTGCCACCTGTAATCACCATGTCGCTCTATTTTGTGATTTTCGGAAATTTAATTGGTTCACGAATTGGCGATATGGGCGGTGTAGACTATATGCAGTTTATTGTCCCTGGTCTTATTATGATGGCGGTGATCACTAACTCATACTCCAACGTCTGTTCGTCATTTTTTGGTTCTAAATTCCAGAAAAATATTGAAGAGTTGCTCGTTGCTCCCGTACCGACTCACGTGATTATCGCCGGTTTTGTTGGCGGTGGGGTTGCGCGTGGGATTTTAGTCGGATTCTTGGTGACTATCGTATCTCTGTTCTTTATCCCATTGCAGGTTCATTCATGGTCAATGGTGGTGATCACGCTGTTATTAACAGCGATTGTGTTCTCCCTTGCGGGTCTGTTAAATGCGATTTTTGCTAAAACCTTCGATGATATCAGCATTGTTCCAACATTCGTTTTAACGCCACTGACCTATCTGGGTGGGGTTTTTTATTCGTTATCTTTACTGCCGCCATTCTGGCAGGCTGTCTCTAAACTCAACCCGATTGTGTATATGATAAGCGGCTTTAGATATGGCTTTTTAGGCATTGCGGATGTGTCCATCGTCGTGACTTTGAGCGTATTAATGGTGTTTTTAATTATCTTCTATGCTTTGACATGGTATTTAATTGAACAAGGTCGCGGGTTAAGAAGTTAACCTAGCAAATCGGCTGAGCTGAGGTTGGAATAAATGTCCCTAAAGGAAAATCAATTTATTGATTTTCGCCTGATAACACAAAGAGGGAAAAACCACGCTTTTATCCCTCTTTGTCATCAACGTAATGCCCCTAATAGGGGCATTTCTATATTAAATTAGGCGACTTGTACCGGTACCGCTTTAGCAATCCGGCTCATGGTGTTGTTCGCATCAAAGTAAGCCACTTTGGGGTGATGCTGGCGGGCTTCTTCATCAGGTAACATACCGTAAGTACAAATAATCAGCTTATCACCAACCGCCGCACGGCGTGCAGCAGCACCATTGACAGAGATAATTTTAGAACCGCGTTCCCCTGCAATCGCATAGGTTGAAAAACGTTCGCCATTATCCACATTATAAATATCGATAGCTTCGTATTCTAAAATGCCAACGGCATCTAAAAAATCCTGATCGATGGCGCAAGAACCTTCATAGTGAAGATCAGCTTGAGTGACGGTGGCACGGTGAAGTTTGCCTAATAGCATTTTTCTTTGCATTTCTTCTTCCTTATTCTTCCTCATTGCTGCCACAGCGTTGTTAGCTGTGTGCTCTTACCTAGTCACATTTATTCTTCCTCATTGTATGCCACAGCGTTGTTGGCTGCGCTCTCTTGCCCTAGTCACATACTTATGTATGCTCCTAGGGTCGCGTTTACTTGCCGCCTAGCTGTGACAGCAATGAGTTTGAATAAATATTAGGTAACTTGAATCTAAAGTATTTTGTTTTTAAGCGATATCGAGCGGTAACTCGACTTGCAGATTGTCGATTAAACGGGTTTGACCTAACCATGCAGCCATTAAAATCACGGCGCGGCGGCTGGAAACCGTCAGTTCGCCGAGGTTATCGGCATCGCGAATAAAGAGTTCGTCAGGGGTAAATCCTGCTTGGCGCAAAGATTCTTCCATTTCACTAATTAAACCGGTTGCTGCCGCGGGAGAGTCCGCGAGCTTCTCACCTGCTTTTTGCATAATCGCAAACAGCTGAGGGGCGATTTTTAGCTCATCGGCAGACAGATTATTATTGCGTGAACTCAGGGCTAAGCCATTCTTAGCGCGAACGATAGGGACACCGACAACCTGAATATCGAAAGAAAGGTCAGTCACCAATTTACGCACTAACTGAAGCTGCTGATAATCTTTTTCACCAAATAATGCAATATCAGGCTGCACGAGATTAAACAGCTTGGTCAGTACTGTCGCAACGCCACGAAAATGCCCTGGGCGGCTAGCACCTTCTAACATGGTAGAAATTTCAGGTACTTCAACGTAACTTTGGTTGTCCATACCTTCAGGGTAAAACTCGGCGGCAGACGGTGCGAAAACTAAATCGACACTTTTACGTTTCAATTTTTCGCAATCTTCCTGCAAGGTACGAGGGTAATTGGCTAAATCGGATTGACGGTCAAACTGCATTGGATTGACAAAAATGCTGGCAATGACAATGTCGGCTTGCTGTTTAGCTTGGTCAATCAGTGTCAGGTGCCCATCATGTAAATTGCCCATCGTTGGGACAAACGCAATACGTTTGCCTTCTTGTTTCCAGCGACGAATTTCACGGCGCAAGATTGGCGATGTTTCAACGATCCGCATACTTCCCATCCTTATCGTTATATTTCATACAGAATTACGAAAATGAGTGAGCGTCACTCGGGTAAATTTCTTGCTCAACTTCTTGAATATATAGGCGAATAGCATCGTGAATATTGCCTGCTTCAGCCAAAAAGTTTTTCGCAAATTTTGGCGGTTTGGCGGTGATCCCTAACGCATCATGCATCACGAGAATTTGCCCGTCAGTGCCATTACCGGCACCAATTCCAATGACAGGTAACAGTAATTCTTCAGTGACTTGGTTAGCAAGGGATGTTGGTACGCATTCAAGAACCAACAGCTGAATGCCTGCATTCTCGAGGGCAATCGCATCTTTGATAAGCTGATTGGCAGTGACTTCATCACGACCTTGGACTTTATAGCCCCCAAGTACATTTACCGCTTGTGGCGTTAAGCCTAAGTGGCCGCAGACTGGTACGGAACGTTCACACAGCATTTTGACGGTTTCACATAGCCAGCTGCCACCTTCGATTTTCACCATATTCGCACCAGCTTGCATCAAAATAGCGGCATTGGCACAGGCTTGCTCAGGCGTGGCATAACTCATAAAAGGCATGTCGGCGATGATAAATGCGTTAGGGGCGCCTTTACGTACGCAGCGAGTGTGGTAAGCAATCTGCTCGACAGTGACAGGAAGGGTACTGGTTTCGCCTTGGATAGTCATACCTAAGGAATCACCAACCAGCATCACTTGGATACCTTGCTCAGCAAACAGTTGAGCAAAACTGGCATCGTAGGCTGTAATGGTAGCGAATTTGTGTTTCTCTTTTTTATATTGACACAAATCAGCGAGAGAAATGGGTTTCATTAAAATAACCTCCGGAAATGATTTCTCTTATGACCATACCTGAACGAGGTTAAACACATTAGGAATTTATTCCCAAAGCATTAGGCCATTTTGAGGGACGTGTGTAAGTCTTTCTGACAGTTTTTCACCATCAGGAAAAATCAGGGAAGGGGTAATGTCACTGAGCGGGTACAGCATAAATTCACGCTCTTTTAGCCCATAGTGTGGAACGGTTAAGCGTTCGGTGTGGATCACTCGATTGCCAAACAGCATGATATCGAGATCTAATGTTCTCGGTCCCCAGCGCTCATCTTTGCGAACGCGTCCTAAATCCAATTCAATTTTTTGGGTATGATTGAGTAAGTCTTCAGGCTCAAGTTCGGTTTCCAGCAAAACTGCCAGATTGAGAAAATCAGGTTGATCCTGTGGGCCGAGGGGTTTAGTTCGATAAATAGAGGAAGTGCTCACAACGCGAGTGCTTGGAATCGCATCTAATGCGGCAATCGCTTGTTGTGCTTGCTTCAGTGGCTCGCCTAAGTTGCTGCCAATGGCAATGTACACTTGCTCCATCTCTTTATCTCTCTATCTTAATCTCTCTATGGTGATCGCAGCGACCGCTTAAGCCGCTGTGATGAATACCATTATGATTTATTCGGTTTTCTATTACCGGATTGTGATGAACGATGCGGACGCTGGCGGCGACGAGTTGGCGCACTACCGAGCTCCGAGATCATTTCACGCTGTTTCTGGGCATTGGCTTGTTGGAAGTCATTCCACCATAAAGCGAGTTCTTGTAGCTCATTACGGTGTTCCACATTGGCTCTAAGCTCTAATAAATCAAAGGCAGCACGGAATTTCGGGTGCTCCATCAATTTATTCGCCCGACGCCCTTGGCGACGAGGTAAGCGTAATTGCAACATCCAGATATCACGCATGGTGGTGGTGATACGTTTTGGGATTGCAATAGAGCGGCACTGTTCATCCAGTACATCATTCATTGCCAGCGCAAAGGCATCATAGTAAGCAAGACCGCCTTCCTGTGATAGTTTTTCTGCGTGTTCAGTGACGGGATACCATAACATGGCTGCAAATAAAAATGCAGGATTGACGCGCTTATCATTTTTTAGTCTGAAATCGGTGTTTTTTAACACTTGTTCAATGACTTTTTCCATTGGTGAATCACCATTCTCAGTGAAGCGGCTCGCAATCACAGGGAACAGTTGTTCAAACAGATGGTACTGATTCAGCATTTTATAGGTGGCGTAGCCATAGCCGGCTTGAAGTAATTTTAATGACTCTTCAAACAGTCGCGCAGAAGGGATTTCACGCAGCAATGGGGCTAAGCGATGAATCGGCTCTGCGGTATTTGGCTCGATACGCATATTCAGCTTACAGGCGAAACGCACGGCGCGGATCATCCGAACGGGATCTTCACGGTAGCGTGTTTCTGGGTCGCCAATCAGACGAATGACGCCTTCTTTTAAGTCTTGTAATCCATTGACATAATCGCGTACGGAGAAATCATCAATGTTGTAATACAGGCTGTTGACAGTGAAGTCACGGCGGATAGCATCTTCTTCAATGGAACCGAAAATATTGTCGCGAAGCAGCATGCCATTTTGCGCTTGAGATGACAGGTTTTTATCATCGACTTCTTGGTCGTGGTGACCGCGGAAGGTGGCGACTTCAATAATTTCTGGACCAAACATAATGTGCGCAAGGCGGAATCGACGACCAACCAGTCGACAATTACGAAATAGCTTGCGAATTTGTTCTGGGGTTGCATTGGTGGTGATATCGAAATCTTTTGGCTTTTGACCTAATAACAAATCACGCACACCACCGCCAACTAAATAGGCTTCGTAGCCATTTTTATTAAGGCGGTACAATACTTTTAGTGCGTTTTCACTAATGTCATCACGCGAAATTATGTGTTGAGCGCGTGGAATAACGGTAATCGATTCTTGTTTCGTCACGGATGTTCGCTTCTGTGTTTGAGCATCGGAACGTTTAGAGGGACGAACCGTTTTCTTTGTTTGTCTCGTATTCTGGTCATGTCTAGTATTCTGCTCATGCCGAGTTTTCCTCTCAGATTTTTTCTCTGATGCAGAAGGAGTGACTGGCCTTTCACCGGCTGCCTGTGTGTCTCGCGCACCACGCTTTGGCATCGAGTCCTGTTCTGCGGACGATGCTGGTTCATTGCGAGATAAAATATTGCGGCAGAAATTTGCTACTCGGTTAAAAATAGTACACCTCGATGTCATTACATAGATTCATTAAACAAAATAAGCGGCTAATCATAGCTCACTGAAGTTTCTTTGAGAATGGTTAAACGAATAAAAGTCATGGCTAATTATTTTTTATATCAATTAAACCAGTGAATATTATACAAATTGTAGCTTTTTGCGCGAGACGCAAACGATAACAAATGAGAGAAAATGAGAGAAATAAAGATGAGGTAAAGGGGAGTTTAAACTTTTTTGAGGGTGCGAATCCTTATAACGGCGCAGGGTTAATGCGCCGTTGAGGACTCCCAAAACAACAATTAGCCAGCCATCTGCTTTTCGCGGATTTCTGCTAATGTTTTACAGTCGATGCACAAATCTGCTGTTGGACGCGCTTCCAAACGACGGATGCCAATTTCCACACCACAAGATTCGCAGTAGCCAAAATCTTCATCTTCAACTTTCTTCAGCGTCTTTTCGATCTTCTTGATCAATTTACGTTCGCGGTCGCGGTTACGTAATTCGAGGCTGAATTCCTCTTCCTGAGCGGCTCTATCAACGGGGTCTGGAAAGTTAGCTGCCTCATCTTGCATATGAGTAACAGTCCGGTCCACTTCATCTCTGAGTTGATTGCGCCATGCTTCGAGAATGAGCTTAAAATGCGCCAATTGGGCTTCGTTCATGTACTCTTCGCCAGCCTTCTCATGATAGGGCTCAACCCCGGCAATGGCGAGAATGCTTAAGGACGATGTCTTACGTTTTTGCCCTTCTTGCATAATGCTTCTCCTACACACGCAAATTTTACAAAAACCCCAAGGGGGAAAATTTAAGGTCGCTATAAATATCAGAAGACAGCCGTCTTGGCAATCGTTCATGTGATGAGTTTTGTAATGCTGTGAAGACAAGCGTGTTTCTTCCCTTCACAAGCACTCATAACTCGATGACCTTGTTTAAATATCGACTAAACTAAAATGACTTAGTCGGGGTGAAGCGAATTGATGTCCCTATTTGCATTTTTTGTTTAGATATATCCACTTGATAACACAGAACTTCGACGCCATTGGTTATAGCCTGTTCTAACAACGCTGCATATTTAGGATCAATATGTGCAGCAGCGGATACTACGTGGATACCGCTATGTAAAATGACAAACATAAGTATGGCGCGTTTTCCTTCTTTAGCAATCAAAGTCAGCTCTCTAAGGTGCTTTTGTCCTCGTATTGTCTGAGTATCAGGGAAATAGCCATGGTTGTTTTCCAACAAAGTCACTGATTTAACTTCAATAAAACAATCAGTTAAGCCCTCTTGAGTGAGTAAAAAATCAATCCGGCTGTTTTCACTTCCATACTTCACTTCAGGGGTCACTATACTGTAGTCAGATAATTCTGGAATATGCTTTTTTGCCAACGCTTCTGCCACTAATTGATTAGCTCGTAGCGTGTTAATACAAATTAGATGGTTGTTTTTGGTTTGCGTTAACTCCCAACTGTACGGATATTTTCGTTTTGGGTTATCCGAAGTGGAGTACCACACGGTATCCCCTGGAGTTGCACAGCCTGTCATCGCCCCCGTGTTTGCGCAGTGTATCGTCATTTCCTCTCCCTCGGGTGTGACGACATCCGCTAAAAAACGTTTATAGCGTTTAATTAATGTGGCTGATTTTAAAGGGGGGATAAATTCCATGTTTTCTCCGTTTACCGCGTTGTTCGTGACATAACATTACACCATCCTATATATGGTGTTAGCTCATAGACAGTATTAATGCGTCATATTCGTTAATGCTACAATTTGTTAATGCTACAATGCTTCACATAGAAAGTTAAACCTCATGGAGTTACCCCTTAGTGTTCCCTATCTTAGAAGTAAGTGATGACTTACTCGCTGCTCTAGCGAAATCCTCTCAAGTTCTGTTGCATGCGCCGACGGGGGCAGGGAAATCAACGGTACTGCCGTTAGAAATCCTCAAAAGTGGGCAGATAGATGGGCGGATTATTATGTTAGAGCCGCGGCGTATTGCAGCACGCTCAGTCGCCGCTCGCTTAGCGCAGCAGTTAGGGGAATCGGTAGGGGAAACCATTGGTTTGCGTATGCGCTCAGAAAGCAGAGTGAGCGCAAAAACGCGTTTGGAAGTGGTGACGGAAGGGGTTCTCACTCGCCAATTACAAAATGACCCGATGCTTGAAGGTGTCGGATTGGTCATTTTGGATGAATTTCATGAACGTAATTTACAGGCTGATTTAGGGTTAGCGCTGTTGTTGGATTCTCAGCAAGCACTGCGGGATGATTTAAAAATTTTGCTAATGTCCGCTACGCTGGATGATCAAGGGCTTAGCCAGCTATTTTCTGATGCGCCGGTGATCAGTTCACAAGGACGGACATTCCCTGTTCAACGGGAATATAAGCCCATCAATCCGAATAAACCGTTTCATCAAGAAGTCGCGAGCGCGGTTTGGCAACTGATGCAGCAACAAGGTGGCTCTTTGTTACTCTTTTTACCGGGAGTGGGCGAAATTGAGCGGACGAAAAGCGAGTTAGAAGGGTTAGTGACTGACGATGTGATGTTATGCCCAATGTATGGCGCGCTATCAATTCAAGCTCAGCAACAAGCGATTCTGCCTGCCCCTGAAGGAAAACGTAAGGTCGTGCTGGCGACCAACATTGCGGAAACCAGTCTCACCATCGAGGGGATCCGTTTAGTGGTGGATAGCGGCTTTGAGCGCGTGGGACAATTTAACCCGAGAAGTGGGCTGACAAAGCTAATTAAAAAACGCATTAGCCAAGCTTCAATGACCCAACGTGCGGGGCGAGCAGGGCGTTTAGAAGCGGGTGTGTGCTGGCATCTAATGAGTGCTGAACAAGCCGAACGAGCAGCACAATTTAGTGAAGCAGAAATCAATAATAGTGATTTAAGCGGGTTATGGTTAGCGCTCCTTCAATGGGGCTGTCACGATATTTCTCAACTCCAATGGTTAGATGTTCCCCCTGAGGCGGCATTATCAGCAGCGAAAACCCTGTTATTCAAATTGGGTGTCACCAATGCCCAAGGGAAACTCACGTCGATGGGCAATAAAATGGCGGGAACGGGAATGTCAGTGCGTACTGCCGCCATGCTGTATCACGCACAGCAAACTCAAAATAAACCCGTTATTCAACTTGCTGCATTATTAACTGCAATTATTGAAGAACCTCCCCGTGGCGGAGTGATCGACCTACATACCCATTTAGAACGTCCGACGGAGAACTGGTGCAAACGTGCCTCTATCTTAAGTGGTGACAAGGTTACCCATTCTTTAGGGAAAGCCACTGGGTTGATTAGTGAGTGGTTACCAACATTACTTGCCGCAGGGTTTCCAGACTACATAGCGAAATCCCGTGACCATCAAGCTCGTTATCAATTAGCCAGTGGGTTAGGGGCAACACTGAACGACAATGACCCGTTAATGGGGAGTGAATGGCTGATGGTGGCGGCATTATGGCAGTCAGAAACCTCGGCGGATGCGCGTATCTCACTGGCGTATCCTATTGAAATTGAAAAGCTTCAACAGGATTGCCCGCATCTTTTTGACACTCAAGAGACAGTTGAATGGGATGAGCAGCGGGGGAGCTTACTGGCATGGCGGCGCTTACAATGCGGGCAGTTAGTTGTCAAATCTCAACGGCTGACTAATCCAGAGCTGGAAGAGATTAAAAATGCACTGGTGTACTGGCTTCAGCAAAATGGTTTGCAACAGTTAAATTGGCAAGAAAATACCCTACAGTTGCGCATTCGTTGTGAGTTAGCGGCGCGTTATTTTCCTGACTCGCCATTGCCTGCAATGGATGATGAGACTTTACTCGAGACGCTTGATGAATGGTTAGCCCCTTATCTTAATGGTGTGACAAGCAAGAAAAAGCTGCAAGAAATTGATTTAATGAATTTATTATTGAATCGATTGGATTGGCAGCAGCGTCAATGGCTCGACAGCACGTTCCCTGTGACCTATATCGCTCCTTCTGGGAGCGAGGTAAGTATTCACTACGCGCTAGACAAGCCGCCAGTGGTTGAAATTCGCTTGCAAGAAGTGTTTGGTGAAAAAGCCAATCCAACCGTGGCAAATGGTAAAGTGACGCTAACATTATCGCTACTTTCGCCGGCAAGGCGCCCTATTCAGATAACTCAAGATCTCGGTGCATTTTGGCAAGGGAGCTATAAAGAGGTACAAAAAGAGATGAAAGGGCGTTATCCAAAACATCCTTGGCCAGATGACCCTGCGAATGCCGAACCAACGCGACAAACAAAAAAAGCGATGATGAGTGCGAAATAACCTAATTTTGTGCTCTAATAACGGGCTGTAAATTAGGCAATGGCGCCCAATAGGCAGCGTAAGGAAGTGTAATTAGGAGCTTTCTTCCGTGAAATTCCTTGAATTATGAGCCAAAATTAGCCTTATGTTACACCTACGTATCTGTAGTTGTACTTGTGTATGTATAGTTAGATTTTAATGCCTATTTAGGTATAGGAGATATGGAGCGACCATGTCCGGTAAAGATTTTGAACCCATTGGCAGACGTAAAAGACGCGCTGCTGAGAAATCGTCATCCTCTTCACGCCGCCGTAGACGCCGCGATGATTATGATGAAGATCTCTACGATGATGAAGATATTGATGATGAATATCTTGATGATGAAGACGATGAAGAAGAGCAAATGACCAAAAAAGGCTCAAAAAAGAACAAACCTCGCAAGAGTAAATGGCGCTGGTTCTGGCTGCTAGTTAAATTAATGCTAGTACTTGCAGTCATACTGGCGGCTTACGGTTTTTATCTAAACCAACAAATTAAAGAACGCCTTGATGGTAAGGTGTGGGACTTGCCTGCGGCGGTATATGGACGCATGGTAAACCTTGAGCCCGGTATGGATTACAGCCAAGCTGAAATGACCAACCTGCTCGAAGGAATGCAGTACCGTAAAGTCAGCAAAATCACCACATCTGGTGAGTTTGTGGTGAAAGGCAATACCATTGAAATTTTGCGTCGTCCATTTAATTTTCCAGACCAAAAAGAGGGGCAAGTCCTCGCGCGTCTGGTGTTTGAAAATGGCATGTTGAGCAAGATTGAAAATATTGAAAATGGGCGCTCGTTCGGTTTCTTCCGTTTAGATCCGAAACTGATCACCATGATGCAATCTGCGAATAATGAACAGCGTTTAGTGCTGCCAATGGCGGACTTCCCTGAATCCCTGGTAAAAATCCTCCTCGAAACGGAAGATAGAAATTTTTATGAGCATGATGGTGTTAGCTTATATTCTATCGGTCGTGCGGTGGTAGCGAACGTCACTGCAGGTCGTTCCGTACAAGGGGGAAGTACCTTAACGCAGCAGTTGGTGAAAAACCTATTTTTAACCAACGAAAGAACTCTGAAACGTAAAGCTAATGAAGCCTTTATGGCATTGATTTTAGACTATAACTACAGCAAAGAACGCATTCTTGAACTGTATTTGAATGAGGTCTATTTAGGGCAAAATGGTAATGATGAAATTCGTGGCTTCCCGCTGGCGAGTTTGTATTACTTTGGTCGACCAATCAATGAGTTAAGCTTTGACCAACAAGCATTGCTGGTGGGAATGGTGCAAGGTGCATCAACCTTTAACCCGTGGACTAAGCCACAAAATGCGATTAAACGCCGTAATATTGTGCTTAAAATCCTTGAAACCCGTGGTGTTATCGATAATGAGATGTACCAAGTTCTAAGTGCTCGACCGCTCGGTGTGAAAAACAAAGAAGGGTTAGTCGCATCTCAACCCGCATTTATGCAGATGGTGAGACAAGAACTGAGCGAGAAGCTTGGGGATAAAGTTAAAGATCTCTCGGGTGCGAAAATCTTTACCACCTTAGATCCGGTAGCGCAAACGGCGGCGGAAAATGCAGTCGAGTTCGGCGTGGCTGATTTACGTAAAGCACGTAAATTGGATGATATCGAAGGTGCCATGGTGGTTGTCGACCGTATTAACGGTGAAGTTCGTGCGATGGTCGGTGGCTCTGATCCACAATTCTCAGGCTTTAACCGAGCGCTAAATGCCCGTCGCAGCATTGGTTCTTTAGCAAAACCACCGGTGTATTTAACGGCATTAAGTGAGCCGGACCGTTTCCGCTTAAATACGTGGCTATCCGATGAACCGTTGACCATCAAGGTCGGTAATCAAAGTTGGAGCCCACGAAACTATAGCCGTAACTTCAATGGTCGTATGATGCTGGTGGATGCATTAGCGAAATCACAAAATATTCCAACCGTAAACTTAGGGATGGAAATTGGTCTCGACCAAGTGATGAATACGTTTATCCGTTTAGGCGCGCCAGAAAGTGCGATGGAAAAAGTACCTGCGATGTTGTTAGGTGCGGTGAACTTAACGCCAGCTGAAGTGGCGCAAGTGTACCAAACCATTGGTGGCGAAGGTAATCGCGCAAAATTATCGGCATTACGTTCCGTGATTGATGGTGATGGTAAAGAGCTGTATCAAAGTTACCCATCCGCAGAGCGTGCCGTACCATCTCAAGCCGCTTATTTAACGCTATTTGGTATGCAGCAAGTAGTGCTGCAAGGGACTGGGCGCGTATTACTGAATAAATATGGTAAATACAATCTGGCGGGTAAAACGGGTACCACCAACGACCTGCGTGATAGCTGGTACGCGGGTATTGACGGTAAGGAAGTGGCTATTGTCTGGGTCGGTCGCGATAACAACGGACCAACACAGTTAACAGGCTCAACAGGGGCATTACGTGTTTATCAGCGCTATTTAGATAACCAAACGCCACTGACACTGATCAATCGAGCACCAGAAGGGATAACCGATATGCGTGTCATGATGGATGGGCAATTTAGCTGCTCTGATTTAGGTGGCGGCAGAATGTTACCAGTCTGGACTGAAGACCCGCAAAGCCTGTGCCAAGGATCAGCATCGCAAGATCCAGCGTGGAATTTGAATGGGAATGGTGAGGCGCCGCAAGAAGATGGAGCAGCTCCTGACTGGGTGAAGGATATGTTTGGCGATTCTCCGTCATCCCGCACGCCGTAGCGTTGTTGGCTGCGCTCGCTAACCCTAGTCACATACTTGTGTATGCTCCTAGGGCTTAGCTCACTTGCCGCCTAGCTACAGCGCACGGGATTTAGGAGAATAATTTGTTTGATTGAAAACGAAAAAAGACCAAAAAATAGATAAAAAAATAGGCGCCGTCTTATGTAGATGGCGCCTATTTTTTTGAGCGGATTATTGCGGGGATTATTCGGCTTTGATTTTTGCCAGTGCAATTTCCGCGGCATCTATGGTGCGCTGGATATCTTCATCGCTGTGGGCGACAGACATAAAGCCCGCTTCGAATGCAGATGGTGCTAAGTAAACGCCTTCTTCTAACATGTAGTGGAAGAACTTCTTAAAGCGAGTCACATCGCACTTCATCACGTCTTGGTAGCACGTTACTGATTCGGCGTCAGTGAAGAATAGACCAAACATCCCGCCCACATGGTTGATAACCATAGGCACGCCTTGCTCTTTAGAAACACGGGTTAAGCCACGAGCCAGTTTATCGGTCAGCTCCGTTAAACGCGCATGAACACCCGGCTGAGACACTTCATTTAAGCAAGCTAAACCCGCCGCCATGGCAACAGGGTTACCAGAAAGTGTACCCGCTTGGTAAACAGGGCCGATAGGCGCTAATTTTTCCATCACTTCATAGCGACCGCCAAATGCACCCACAGGCATACCGCCACCGATGATTTTACCTAAACAGGTTAAATCCGGTTGTACGTTGTAGTGATCTTGAGCACCACCGAGTGCAACACGGAAGCCTGTCATCACTTCATCGATGATCAGCAGTGCGTTGAATTCATCACATAATGCACGCAGACCAGGCAGGAATTCTGCGGTTGGTGGAACGCAGTTCATGTTACCCGCGACAGGTTCAACAATCACACATGCCACTTCTTCTGGGTAGTTTTCGAAAGCTTGGCGAACAGAGGCTAAATCGTTGTATGTGCAGGTCAATGTGTGCTTAACGAAATCTTCAGGTACGCCCGGAGAGTTAGGCTCGCCCATGGTCAGTGCACCGGAACCGGCTTTCACTAATAGGCAGTCAGCGTGACCGTGGTAGCAACCTTCGAACTTAATAATTTTATCGCGGCCAGTATAACCACGAGCAAGGCGAATCGCGCTCATAGTGGCTTCAGTACCGGAGTTGACCATACGGATCATATCGATAGATGGGACTAATTCGCACACCAGTTTTGCCATTTCCACTTCAGCAGCGGTTGGTGCACCAAAGCTTAAGCCTTTATTGACGGCTTTGATCACAGCATCGCGGATAGCGGGATGGTTGTGACCCAATACCATTGGACCCCAAGAGCCCACATAATCAATGTAAGCTTTGCCATCGACATCATAAATGTAAGCGCCATCAGCGCGCTCGATAAATAACGGGGTACCACCCACACCATTAAAGGCGCGAACAGGGGAGTTAACACCGCCAGGGATCAGCTGTTGGGCTTCATTATATAATTCTTCGGAATGGTGCATTGCAGGGCTCCTGAAAAGAGACTAAATAAAAAGTTGCCGCTATTCTAAAGCACAAGGACGATTAAACCAATGCTATCAATCACAATGATGGATCAATCATAAGGATGAATAGCAACTCTGTGCTCAATTGTGTAACAACACTTGAACCAATGAGTCAGGTGACGGATAATTGAGAAATTGATCTAAGTAGGCTTTGCCTTACCTATGAATTTACCGGTCACCGGTCTGGAGTAATAAATGAGTGATGATGTAGCTCTGCCTCTGCAATTTACCGATGCAGCTGCAACCAAAGTAAAAGACTTAGTTGCCGATGAAAATAACCCAAACCTGCGTCTGCGCGTCTATATTACGGGCGGTGGTTGCAGCGGCTTCCAATATGGCTTTACCTTTGATGATCAAATCAACGAAGGGGATATGACCATCGAAAAACAAGGTGTCGCACTGGTTGTAGACCCAATGAGCCTGCAATATTTAGTGGGTGGAAGTGTGGATTACACTGAAGGGTTAGAAGGATCGCGCTTTATTGTGACGAATCCGAATGCGAAATCTACGTGTGGGTGCGGTTCTTCCTTCAGCGTCTGATTTTTCGTCATAGTTCAAGTTGTGACTGTGTTGGCTTCATTCGTCAACCCTAGTCACATACTTGTGTATGCTCCTAGGGATTTCCTCATTTGCCGCCTTGTCACACCTCGAACTATTTAGAAAAATCTTTTTTCGTCATATTTCAAGCCGTAGCTTCGTTAGCTACGCTCTCTCGCCCTAGTCACATACTTGTGTATGCTCCTAGGGCCTCGTTCTCTTGCTGCCTTGCTACAACTCGAACTATTTAGAAAAATCTTTTTTCGTGAGATTTTAAACGAAAAAAATTAGTTCGATTATATTATTGTCCTGTTGTATTAATTCTGCTCAAAAAATCCTGCTGTAATCTTAGATTCTTAGATTCTTAGATTCTTAGATTCTTAGATTCTTAATTTCTTTTCTTAGTTTGGTAGAGCGTTTAGCTGATTGCATAGCTGCTCGGTGGCATTGATGATGCGGGGGCCGGCGCGGTGGAACCAATCCTCATTTAAGCGAATAATAGGGACATTGAGTTGAGTACTCCAGAAGGCTTTGACGGCTTTTTCTTGCTCGGGGGAACCGGTCATAATGATGGCATCAGGTTTGCGAGCGAGGACTTGCTCACGGCTGACTTGAGGCCATTGGACAGCGCTGTTTTCAAAAATATTCTGAGCGCCGCAAGTCTTAACGACATCATTTTGAAGAGTATTATCTCCTGTGCTAAATAATGGCTGCGTGCCGAGTTGGATAAATAATTGCTTAGGTTTTTTATTACTATCTAATTTATCTTTTTGCATCTTTAACGTACTGCGCAATTGGGTGATATTTTTCTCTGCCACTTCTGGGTGAGGGCTGTATTGTGCAAGCTCCTCTAGTGAGGCGATAACCCCATCAATGCTTTGCGGATCAAAATAGACAATTGGAATCCCTAACGATGCAAGCTGATCCAGAGGTCGCTGCGGGTTACCGCCTCGCCACGCCAAGATCAAATCCGGCTTTAAGGCAATAATTCGTTCCACATTTAACCCTTGCCAATCCGCTACTTGCTCAAGTTTTTTGGCAGATTCTGGGTAATCGGAATAGGCGCTTACGGCAATTAAGCTATCTCCCAACCCTACGGCATAAGCCAGCTCCGTATTGGCAGGTGATAAACTAATGACTCGGGATTTGGGGGTGGCGAATGCACTATTGGTTAGGGTTAAGAAAAATAGAAAACCAATCAGTGAGCGCATGAGTTTGGTCGTTAGATTCATAGCATTACTTCACAAAGAGGTATTAGAAAAGGCATAAATGAAGGTCAGTTATGCCTTAGAAAGTGAGAAATAAATTACGCTAATGCTGTGACAATCGCAGCAACCATAAAGGATGATTGGCGTGCAGCGACAGGTAAAAACTCGTCAAAGCTAGTGTGGGACTCTTTATCTGCCACATCTGAAATTGCACGAACCACCACAAAAGGTACCTTAAACTGGTAGCAGACATGACCGATAGCCGCGGCTTCCATTTCAACGGCAGCAACGGTTGGGAATGTCGCTTTGATACGCGCTAAAGGCTCAGCTCCGTTGATGAAAGCATCACCACTGCAAATCAAACCGCGAACGGCGTTCATATCTAACGCTTTCACGCACTGTTCGGTAGTTTCAATGAGTTTTGCATCAGCAATAAATGCCGGTGGGCACTGTGCCATTTGACCAGGCTCATAACCAAATGCGGTGACATCCGCATCGTGGTAGCGCACTTCGGTAGATACGACGATATCACCTACATTTAAACGTGGATCTAAACCGCCCGCAGAACCTGTATTGATGATAACATCAGGCTTGCAGTGTTCTAACAATAATGTGGTACCGATTGCCGCTGCGACTTTACCGATGCCCGATTTTAATAAAGCGACGTCAACGCCGTTTATTTTCCCTGTATAAATTTCACAGCCAGCAAGGCTCAATGTTTGGCAACCTTCAATTTTTTCGCGCAGGGTCGCAACTTCTTGCTCCATCGCACCTATGATACCGATTTTCATTATGTCATACTCACTGTTGATTAATTAGACACTTATGTCGTAGATGGCTAAAGTGTAACATCGAAAGGTGGGTTTTCCTCTGCCTTTTCTTTGGAGATTCAGGAATAAAACGGTAAGGCATAGAGGCTAGCATGGCGGGAAAAAAGATTAATTTTGTTAAAAAACTGAGTTTCCAGCGTAACTATATGAGCAGTGCGAAAAATCAAAAAGTCTCACCCGATGATGAAGATGCCGTAAACCGTCTCTTTGAAAGTGACCGTGGGCGGATTATCAACTCCGCTGCGATTCGTCGTTTACAACAGAAAACCCAAGTTTTTCCCCTTGAACAAAACTCCGCCGTACGCAGCCGTTTAACCCATTCTCTTGAAGTCCAACAAGTTGGGCGCTACATCAGTAAAACGGTGTTGGGTGAGCTGAAAAAGAAAAAAATGCTTGATGAATATGGGTTAACGGACCGTTGTGATGCCTTTGAAAGCCTGGTGGAAATGGCGTGTTTGATGCACGATATTGGCAACCCGCCGTTTGGGCATTTCGGTGAAGCGGCTATTCAACGCTGGTTCAGTAAATTGTTATCGCCAGATTATCTCTTCACGCCAGAAACGACAGACCCTTGCAAAATTAAAGCGTTACAACTGACTGGTAATGAAAAACAGGATCTATTTCGTCGTCAGCTTAAGCGTGATTTATGCTCGTTTGAAGGGAACGCTCAAGGGCTGCGCATGGCGCATCGCCTGCTCAAGCTGAATTTAACCTACGCCCAAATTGGCTCTATTTTGAAATACACTCGCGGCGCTTATGACCTTGAGCCTATCCCGCCAGAATTTGATTATTTAATGAAAAAACCGGGCTATTACTGGTCTGAAGCGGATTTTGTCAGCGAGTTAAGTAAAAAATTGGAAATGGGTAAATATTGCCGTTTTCCGCTCTCTTATATCATGGAAGCTGCGGATGATATTTCTTACTGTATCGCGGATTTAGACGATGCAGCAGAAAAGGGCATTTATACCGTTGAGCAGCTAATTGAATACCTAAAAGCGGAGTGGGGCGAGGTAAAATCTGGGGATCTCTTCGACCAAACTATTTTGCGGGCATTCAATAATATCAGCGATAACCACACAAGGCGCATTCAGCAAGATCAGTTTTTTATGTATTTGCGTGTCAATATTACAGGAAAACTCGCCCATTACAGTGCTCAGCGCTTTATTCAAAACCTGCCTGAAATTTATCACGGCAGCTTTAACAGCGCGTTACTTGAGGATAAAAGCCAAGAGCATCGCCTCTTAAAAGCTTTAAAAACAGTGGCGTTTAAGCATGTGTTTAATCACCATGAAGTGGAAGAGTTAGAGCTACAAGGCTACCGAATTATTAGCGGGTTGTTAGATGTTTACAGCCCACTATTGATGATGGATAGAGAGGATTTTGCGGCATTAGTGGCACAAAATTACCATAAACACTTTTTTATCGAAACTCGCCTATTTCATAAGTTATCGAATAAACATCGACTCTCCTATAACGAAGCCTTGGAAAAAATTTCAGTCACCAGCGATGCGGATAAATCGATGCTAGAGTTTTATTATCGAGCCAGACTGCTCCAAGACTACATTAGCGGAATGACTGACCATTATGCTTATGAAGAGTATCGAAAATTTATGGTGACGAATTAACGCTGATAAAAAAAGTCAGTATATAGCGTGACAAAAAAACTAAGTGGTCACTAATTTTGGTAAAAAAATGCTATGATAGCCCGCTAATTTGTCTACCCAATTATCAGGCAGTCGCAGTGATAAAGTAAGCCGTTATAAAGTAATTATGGGCTTACCACCTGTGGCTTGAAATAGAATTTATTTAACTCCGTTTAGTGACTACTTATGGCCCAATTTTACTCGCCAAATCGCCGCACCACCCAACGCCGTCAAATCACGGTTCATGTCGATAGTTTAGATGCTGCTGGGCAAGGCGTAGCTCGTCATGATGGCAAAGCCATATTTATCACTGGTTTATTACCAGGGGAAGAGGCGCAAGTCGAACTGACGGAAGATAAACGTCATTTTGCCAAAGCCAAAGTCATTAAACGCCTTAGCACTAGCCCGCAACGAGTGAAACCCCGCTGCCGTTATTTTAATCAATGTGGTGGCTGCCAACAGCAGCATGTAGAGATTGGGCTTCAACGCGAAAGCAAGGCGCAGGCTTTACAACATTTAATGGGGCGGGAGACTGGCTCTGTACTGCCACCTATTTCGGTGATTGGCGGTGAAGAATATGGTTATCGCCGCCGCGCGCGTTTGGGGCTGCAATATCAAAATAAATCTAATCACTTAATGATGGGATTTCGCCAAACGCAAACCAACACGCTGGTGGACATTAAAAGTTGCTCAGTATTGCACGCAGAACTTGATGCACTGTTAGCGCCATTGTCCATCTGTTTAAATCAGCTATCGATTGCCAGCAAATTAGGGCATGTAGAGCTGATTCACGGGGATAACGGCAATCTTATCCTACTACGCCATTTAACCCCTGTTGACGCATCTGATAGAAAACACTTGCTAGAATTTGCCAAGTCTCATGGACTTAGTATTTGGTTAGCAGGGAATGAAGGTCAGTTAGTCCCGCTTGAGGCTGGCTCCATTTTACCTGAATATCAGGTGGCGGGTGAAACCTTACAATTTAGCCCTGCCAATTTTATTCAAGTGAATGGTGAAATTAACCAGCATATGGTGGCACAAGCCTTAGCATGGTTAGATCTAAGCCCAGAAGATAGGGTATTGGATCTTTTCTGTGGGATGGGTAACTTTACGCTGCCAATTGCCCGCTTAACAAAAATGGCGGTAGGCGTTGAAGGTGTTGAAAATTTAGTCAATCAAGCCAGAAATAACGCCCAGCGCAACTCAATTGAGAATGCGGCGTTCTATAATGAAAACTTGGAAGAACAGATTCACACTCAGCCGTGGGCGCAAGAAGGTTTCAATAAAGTGCTGCTAGATCCTGCTCGAGCAGGCGCCGCTGGTGTAATGGAACATTTAATTAAACTGATGCCAGAAAAAATTGTCTATGTTTCTTGTAATCCAACAACGTTAGCAAGAGACAGTAAAGTTTTGCTTGAAGGCGGGTATCAGTTATCTCAATTGCGGATGTTGGATATGTTTCCGCAAACTAGTCATCTGGAATCCATGGCGCTATTTGTTCGTAGCCCAGAGGTGTAACAGGTAGGGAGAATATATGGTTGCAGTAAGAAGTGCGCATTTAACCCCAGCAGGTGAATTTGCCCCCGAAAAATGGGTTAATGATTTGGGTTTGAATAATAAACAATCAGAAGAAAAACTCATCCATACCTGGCAGTATTGTCACGATAAATTATCGGGGCAGGATATTGCGCCTCTGCTACTGTGGCGCGGCATTGAAATGACCGAAATTCTATCCACGCTCAGCATGGATATTGGTAGCTTACAAGCTGCGTTGCTGTTCCCTTTAGTTGAAGAGGGAAAACTCGACGAACAATCCGTTATTGATGATTTCGGTCAATCCATTCATGCGCTGGTAAAAGGCGTGATTGAGATGGATGCCATCCGCGAACTTAAAGCTACTCAATCTAACGAAACCAGTTCCGTACAGGTGGATAACATCCGCCGTATGCTGTTGTCGATGGTAGAAGACTTCCGCTGCGTGGTCATTAAACTCGCCGAGCGTATCGCTCATTTACGTGAAGTCAAAGATGCCAGCGAAGATGAGCGCGTCTTAGCAGCGAAAGAGTGTTCCAACATTTATGCACCGTTGGCAAACCGCTTAGGGATCGGGCAATTAAAATGGGAATTAGAAGATTTCTGTTTCCGTTATTTGCACCCTGAGGAATACAAAAAAATTGCGAAATTGCTGCACGAGCGCCGTATTGATCGTGAAGAATACATCGACAATTTTGTTAGCACACTGCGCAAATATATGCTCAAAGAGCAAATTCAAGCTGAAGTGTATGGCCGACCAAAACACATTTACAGTATTTGGCGCAAAATGCAGAAGAAATCCTTAGCATTTGGCGAGTTATACGATGTGCGTGCGGTACGTATCGTGGTTGAACGCCTACAAGATTGCTATGCGGCACTGGGGATTGTGCATACTCATTTCCGTCATTTACCCGATGAGTTCGACGACTATGTAGCGAACCCAAAGCCAAATGGCTATCAGTCGATCCATACAGTGGTTTTAGGTCCAAATGGTAAAACACTAGAGATCCAAATCCGTACCCGCCAAATGCATGAAGATGCAGAGCTGGGCGTTGCTGCGCACTGGAAATATAAAGAAGGTGCAAGTGGCGTAGGTAAGGGCAGCAGCTACGAAAACCGCATTGCATGGCTGCGTAAACTCATCTCGTGGCAAGAAGAGATGGCAGATTCTGGTGAAATGCTGGATGAAGTACGTAGCCAAGTGTTTGATGACCGAGTGTATGTGTTTACGCCAAAAGGCGATGTGGTGGATTTACCAACAGGTTCAACGCCGCTCGATTTTGCTTACCATATTCACAGTGATGTCGGACACCGCTGTATTGGAGCGAAAATTGGTGGCCGTATCGTGCCATTTAGCTACCAATTGCAAATGGGCGATCAGATTGAAATTATCACCCAGAAGCACCCAAACCCGAGTCGCGACTGGCTCAATCCTAACCTCGGTTATGTGACAACCAGCCGTGGACGGGCGAAAATTCAAAACTGGTTCCGTAAACAAGACCGCGATAAAAATATTCTGGCGGGACGTCAAATTCTCGACAGCGAATTATCTCATCTAGATATTAGTTTACGAGACGCAGAAAAACAGTTGATTGCCCGCTATAACGTGCACTCACTGGATGAAGTGTTAGCGGGAATTGGCGGCGGTGATATTCGTATCAACCAATTGGTTAACTTCCTACAAGCTAAGTTTAATAAAGCGACGGCAGAGGAAGAAGATCGCGCTGCGATGAAGTCGCTGGAGAATAAATCCGGTGTCCCAAGAGCACCATCCCACGGTAGTGGGCGTGTGGTGGTCGAAGGGGTCGGCAACTTGATGCACCATATTGCTCGTTGCTGCCAACCAATTCCGGGTGATGAAATCGTCGGCTTTATTACCAAAGGTCGTGGAATTTCGATTCACAGTGCGGATTGTGAACAGCTTGCCGAGCTGCAAAGCCACGCGCCAGAGCGTGTAATTGATGCAGTTTGGGGTGAAAACTACTCGAGTGGTTACTCGTTGGTGGTAAGAGTGATAGCCAATGACCGCAGTGGATTGCTGCGCGACATTACGACAATCCTCGCGAACGAAAAAGTCAACGTGCTAGGGGTAAGCAGCCGCAGCGATGTGAAGCAGCAGCTCGCCACTATCGATATGACCATCGAGCTGTATAATATCGAGGTGTTGGGAAGGGTGCTTTCGAAACTGAATCAGTTGCCGGATGTTATCGAGGCGAAACGCCACTCTTCCTAATTTTCTTCATATTTTGGCGCGCAGCGTTGTTGGCTGCGCGCGCTCGCCCTAGTCACATACTTATGTATGCTCCTAGGGTCTTGCTTACTTGCCGCCTAGCTGCACATCCAAACTATTTTGAAAATCTACTTTCGGTATATTTGGGTATGATCTTGAAAAGAGTTTTTTCGTTGTTTAGTTAATAAAAATCTGAAAATTTAGCGTATTCAATTCAATTTGGTTAAGGTATAACCCTCATTAAAACACCATGTAATTATTTTTTGATAAGGGTTAAATATGCAGCAGGGCAATAAACAAATTGAACGGTTACTCACTATTATGGCGCGTTTGCGAGACCCGCAAAATGGCTGTCCGTGGGATACGCAACAGACATTTAAAACCATTGCCCCTTATACCCTTGAAGAAACCTATGAAGTTCTAGACGCCATTGAACGAGAAGATTTTACCGACTTAAAAGGCGAGTTGGGGGATCTTCTCTTTCAAGTGGTGTTCTACGCGCAAATGGCACAAGAGCAAAATCTATTTGATTTTGATGATATTTGCCAAGCTGTCAGCGACAAACTTGAACGCCGCCATCCTCATATTTTCGACGAAAACAACCAACTCAGCAGCCAAGAAGCCATTGCAGGTTGGGAGCATCGTAAAGCCAAAGAGCGAGCAGAGAAAGACCAATACTCAGTGTTGGATGATATCCCGAATGCACTTCCTGCCTTAATGAAAGCCTATAAAATTCAAAAACGTTGTGCCTCAGTAGGCTTTGATTGGGATACACTGGGTCCTGTGGCTGGTAAAGTCACCGAAGAGCTAGCGGAAGTGATGGAAGAAGCCACTCAAGCAGTAGTGGATGAACAGCATCTTGAAGAAGAAATTGGTGATTTACTGTTTGCGACAGTGAATTTATCCCGCCATTTAGGGCACAAACCTGAGCTTGCCTTACAAAAAGCGTGCAGTAAGTTTGAACGCCGTTTTCGTGAAATCGAAAGACGATTAGCAAAAACTGGCAAATCGACAGAAACTGCTACACTTGATGAGATGGAAGCATTGTGGGTGTCTATCAAATTAAATGAATAACCCAATTCAGACAGCTAAATTTTGCAAAGAATGCTCGTCGATAATGATAGTCACGGATTGAAATAGTTATTCAAAATCAAACAATCGGCAAAATGATGTTTTTTCAGTGATAGATTAAGCTGAAAGGATTTAGCATTTACACAAAAATGTGTTAATCTTGCAAAACAGTTGAATAGCACCCTAGAAAGTGACTATTTATCAAACGATAAATATTTTTATTTTTAACTTGCTGATTTATTTAAGGTATTAATGAAAACTAGCCTTATTGCGCTTAGAACATTTGTAGGAGATTTAAGGTTCGGGTATACTGTTTTCCCGTCCTGTTATATCCATCATCTTTTAAACCTAAACGTTCAGGTTCAGCATGAAAACTAATTATATTTTTGTGACCGGCGGGGTCGTATCCTCTCTGGGTAAAGGCATTGCCGCAGCCTCCTTGGCGGCTATACTCGAAGCCCGTGGACTCAATGTGACCATTATGAAACTGGATCCCTACATTAACGTAGATCCAGGCACAATGAGCCCAACCCAACACGGGGAAGTTTTCGTTACAGAAGACGGCGCTGAAACTGACTTGGATTTAGGTCATTATGAGCGTTTTATTCGTACCAAAATGACACGTCGCAACAACTTTACGACTGGACGTGTTTATTCTGAAGTCCTGCGCAAAGAGCGTCGTGGCGACTACTTAGGCGCGACCATCCAAGTTATTCCTCATATCACTAATGAAATCAAAGATCGCATCATCCGTGGTGGTGAAGGTCATGACGTTGTATTAGTCGAAATCGGCGGTACAGTCGGTGATATCGAGTCTCTGCCATTCCTAGAAGCTATTCGTCAAATGGCTGCGGAAGTGGGCCGTGAGCGCACACTGTATATGCACTTAACCTTGGTGCCATACTTAGCGGCTGCGGGCGAAGTGAAAACAAAACCAACACAGCACTCTGTGAAAGAGCTACTGTCAATTGGTATTCAGCCAGATGTGCTGATCTGTCGTTCAGATCGCGTCATTCCTGCGAATGAGCGCGCGAAGATTGCCCTATTCTGTAATGTTCCAGAAAAAGCGGTTATCTCTCTGAAAGACGCAGATTCAATCTATAAAATCCCTGGCATGCTGAAGGCGCAAGGTTTAGATGAATACATCTGTAATCGCTTCCGTCTTGACTGCAAAGAAGCTGATTTATCTGAGTGGGAACAAGTTATTTACGAAGAAGCCAATCCAGCAGGTGAAGTTACCATTGGTATGGTGGGTAAATATGTAGAATTACCAGATGCATACAAATCAGTTATCGAAGCACTGAAACATGCGGGTCTGAAAAATCGCTTAACAGTGAATATTAAGCTGATTGATTCTCAAGATATCGAAACCCGTGGCGTTGAGTTACTCAAAGGTCTGGATGCGATTTTAGTTCCTGGCGGTTTTGGTTCTCGTGGTATTGAAGGCAAAATTCTGACGGCACAATATGCCCGTGAGAATAAAATTCCTTATTTAGGTATTTGTCTGGGAATGCAAGTCGCTCTCATTGAATTTGCACGTAATGTTGCGAATATGAAAGACGCGAACTCCACTGAGTTTGATGCAGATTGCAAATTCCCAGTTGTTGCGCTGATTACTGAATGGCGTGATGAAGATGGCAACGTTGAAGTGCGTTCTGAAGAGAGCGACCTTGGCGGTACAATGCGTGTTGGTGGTCAGCAATGTCATTTAACCGATGGCAGTTTAGTACGCGGTATGTATGGCGCAGAAACAATTGTTGAACGTCACCGTCACCGTTACGAAGTGAATAATCTGCTGTTGAAACGTATCGAAGATGCGGGTCTGAACATTGCAGGTCGTTCCGTGGATAATAAACTGGTTGAAATCATTGAAAATCCAAACCACCCATGGTTTGTGGCTTGCCAGTTCCACCCTGAATTCACTTCGACCCCAAGAGATGGTCATCCGTTGTTTGCAGGTTTTGTTAAAGCCGCTGGTAAGTACCAGAAAGGTGAGTTGAAATAAGATACGGGGAAGTCGGCAATTTTCGCCAACTTCCCGAAATTTAACTTGTACTGAGGAAAACCTAATGTCCAAAATTGTTAAAGTGATCGGTCGTGAAATCATTGATTCTCGTGGTAACCCAACTGTTGAAGCTGAAGTACATTTAGAAGGTGGTTTTGTTGGTTTAGCTGCGGCTCCATCAGGCGCATCTACAGGTTCTCGTGAAGCACTGGAACTGCGTGATGGTGATAAATCACGTTTTCTGGGTAAAGGTGTTCTGAAAGCTGTTGCCGCTGTTAACGGTCCAATCGCTCAAGCAGTTATCGGTAAAGATGCTAAAGATCAAGCAAATATCGATAAAATCATGATTGACTTAGATGGTACTGAAAACAAATCTAAATTCGGTGCAAACGCAATTCTGGCAGTTTCTTTAGCAAACGCAAAAGCAGCAGCTGCGGCAAAAGGTATGCCTCTGTATGAGCATATTTCTGATCTGAATGGTACTCACGGTCAATACTCTATGCCTCTGCCAATGATGAACATCATCAATGGTGGTGAGCACGCAGATAACAACGTTGATATCCAAGAATTCATGATCCAACCTGTTGGCGCACCGACTCTGAAAGAAGCGGTACGTATGGGTTCTGAAATTTTCCATCACTTAGCAAAAGTACTGAAATCTAAAGGTATGAATACGGCTGTTGGTGATGAAGGTGGTTATGCACCTAACTTAGAATCTAACGCTGCTGCACTGGCTGCTATTAAAGAAGCGGTTGAGCAAGCGGGTTATGTTCTGGGTAAAGATGTGACTCTGGCGATGGACTGCGCAGCTTCTGAGTTCTACAACAAAGAAACTGGCAACTATGAACTGAAAGGCGAAGGTAAAACCTTCACTTCACAAGAGTTCACTCATTACTTAGAAGAACTGACTAAACAATACCCAATCGTTTCTATCGAAGATGGTTTAAACGAATCTGACTGGGATGGTTTCGCATACCAAACTAAAGTTCTTGGTGACAAAATCCAATTAGTTGGTGACGATTTATTCGTAACTAACACTAAGATCTTAAAAGAAGGTATCGAGAAAGGCATCGCTAACTCAATCCTGATCAAATTCAACCAAATTGGTTCTCTGACTGAAACATTAGCTGCGATTAAAATGGCGAAAGATGCTGGCTATACTGCCGTTATCTCTCACCGTTCAGGTGAAACTGAAGACGCAACTATTGCTGATTTGGCGGTTGGTACTGCTGCAGGTCAAATCAAAACCGGTTCTATGAGCCGTTCTGACCGTGTTGCTAAGTATAACCAACTGATCCGTATCGAAGAAGCTCTGGGTAACAGCGCACCATTCAACGGCCTGAAAGAAGTTAAAGGTCAAGCGTAATTTATATTCGCTTAGATTAAATTGAGAAAAGGGACGAGAAATCGTCCCTTTTTTTTATTTAAAAAAAATGCTTTTGAAAGTATTTAAAATCTATAAATAATACAGATTAACTCTATTTAGTCATTTTGAAAGTTTGTGTTAGTAATAGGATAACAATCTAATAGGATTGTTGTATTAACTAATATGAATACTAAATAGGGATATAATTATGCCGACAAATAGTCGTAATTCATTGTTAACTGAAACAAAACATCTTTATCAATATGCCAATAGTAATACGGCTATTAAGAAATTAGTGATGGAGATAAAGACAGAATATAAAAATAATGGATCTTGGAGTTCATCTTCAGTTAAAAAACTAAAAATAATAGAATCAAATCTTTCAAATTTTATATATAAAAAATACAGTTCAAATAAGCCTATAGATGCAAGCAGCTTAACTAGTGAAGAGCAAAAAGAATATTTGGATAAGTTTAAATTATTAGCTGAAAATAATCCAAATATTGAAATTAGAATTCAAGGAAAAAATGAAGACTATTTTAGTCACTTATCGGATAGTGATCTCTTAGATGGTGATGCTTATCGTCTTTTACCCAAGGACTTCAATGGGCGATATAAAAATAATTCGATGTTAATGTCACGATTAACAATTAATGTGAAAAAAGAGCATTACTTTTCATTAGCTGAAGCACTAGTCTATTTGTATGAACGAGATCCTCATAATAAAATTATGCAGTCAAAGATTATGGGACCTAAAAAATTAGGTAACTTAACAGATCAAGCTGTTATTTATTTTCCCAATGCAAATTTACAAGATGCAATTGAGATTGCGAATGAATTAAAGGAACTATTACCTGAAGATGCATTTGTTGAACATGTACCTATAGGGATGCACCGTATTGATAAGGGAATCTCTTATTCTGAAACCTTGAAAAATCAATCGAGCAGCCATGGAGAAGTAAGAGCAGAGATAATGGCTAAAGCTGTGTCCGAGTCATTATTAACAGGGACGCCTGTAGAGGAGTGTCTTGACCATCAGCTAAGTATCTATGGTTATTCAGTTGAAAATCCAGCATTGATCTCTCAATCCGTTCGCGAGGCTAGTCATGATATTAGTTTAGCTGGCAGCAATCATGGGGTAGAGGTATTACCCAGTAAAGATATTAATATTTTTAAACAGGATCCTATAAATTTTTCTCAGCAGTATATATTGAATGCGAAAGAATTGAATACAATTTTACAGTTACCATCGGAAGGCAAAGTTATTTTTAATAAAAAGATTGGTCACGGTTATTTTATTGAGTATGTAGATGATAGTTATAGAAATGATGACTTTAATTCTATTGATTGCTATTTTTTAGAATCAAAAATGAGAAGTAAAGATAGTAAACAAGTTGAATATGTAGATATCCCTAAAAAAAATTCGGAAATACAATTTTTATTTACAGGGCAATTGCGTGGTGGTTCTATTATTGTTACAGAATTGAATAGTGAAACATATCGAGTATATAGGGATAATCGAAGTGATGCATCTTTATTATATGATAATGTCGTGATGGCTATTGATGAGCGAGATTACAATATTAAAGAACATAATATTACTAAAGCTAGCGTATTTATGCATTATAATGATGGAGAGTGGAGCCTTATTTTTCAGCCGCAAAGAAACGATAGTTCATTAAATCCAGAAAGTAATATGGTTATAAGGCAAAAGCCTGGAGATTACTCAAGAAAGCAAAGAATGCATGATTTTTATATTTATAGAAATAAAATACATCAAGAACTGAAAGATTTGGCTAGTAATCTAAATATTACATTTAGTGATATACCTGAAAGTGAAGATATGTTGCAAGAGCCATTAGAGCAAAGTGCATCAGTAAACACTTGGTTGGATATAGGTGAGTGTGTAAAATTAAAATTAGATATCCAAAATAATAAGCTAAATGAAAAATGTAAATTCTTAGAATTTGAACTTTCCAATACAACCGATAGCAATAAAAGACAGTATCTAGAAAGTATTATTAAAACGAATAAAACGATTGTTTCATTGAATAAAAGAAAATACGGGAATTTACTTTATGCTTTACGAGAGGTGGAACGGAGTTGGATATGGATCAGTACTAAAGAAAAACATGGGGCAGATGCTGTTATTCAAACAATTGATTATGATGAAAATATAGAAGTAAATGCCAGCTCCGAATACCACCTTACTATTAATGAACGCTATGAAAATTTAATTTATTTACATAAGTTAACTCGAAACCTACGATTTAAAAATGAATTTAATCTAGGTGTTGAAAATTATAAAGAGATTAATATTCCTGGTTTTGATGTATCAATGAATTCAAATAAATTAAAGAAATTGTATGTTACTGGAGAATATACAGCAAAAGAAAGAGGTGCACTATATCGCCAAATTCAAGATGTAAGTTATTCTGAATATATTTCAAAGGTTTTAAATCAAACAGGGAAGATTAGTGAGTTATTTTCTTCTTTAGGCAGCAAAACAAATCGGTTAATACCACAAGATTTTTATTTATCATTAATAAGAAGTGATTCAGGTGGTCGCTGTTACCCTTTAGTGAGAACGATGTCTGTAGCATTAGCTCTTAATGGACATACAGGTGCTGATAGATTTATTGATAAGCTATATATGGCAGCGGCAGCGCCTGAAAGTAAGGATGCGCTATTATTACAATCGTCACTCAAAAATCTTCATTCCAATGTTAGTGCGGTTGAATCCTCCTTTTCTCATGGCGTGATGGAATTGAAGAAAATACAGACATTACTAGATATCAATGAAGAAACAAAAATGTTTGCAATGAACAGTAAAAGCCATTCGATGCTAGTTGGGAAGGTTGTAGAAAATGGGAAAAGTACATATTATTTTTACGATCCTAATTTTGGTTTATTTTCCTTCAAAAATAGTAAACGATTATTTGCAGCCTTAAAGATTTTTTTTATTGATAAGAAAATGGTAAGTTATTATAGCGCTTTTGAGCGTAATAATAATCCTGCATTTGAGTTAGTCTTTATTGATGTCGGTCGTATGAAAGATGTTCCTATCGGTAATCATTTGACTGTAAATGACTTAGTTTCATCTGAAGAATTATCAATAAAGTCATTAAGAGAAAAGGAAATCGAGGATTTATTCCATCAACAAAATGAAATTACCCATGACACTCAATTGAAAACATCCTTAGTGATTTTAGATGCGGAGCAATGGGCTGAAAATATCGATCAATCGCTAACAATATTAACAACAGAAAATAAATTGGATGAAAACTGGATACCATTATTTTCGTCAGTAGAGTCATTGGGTAATGAAAATTACAAAATTCAGTTCGTTAATATTAAGGACTCAAAGTTAACTTGTTGGGTTGAAACTAAAGATAGTGTTTTTATGCGATTTCAGCGCCATTCCTTAGAACAAATGGGAATCTTCAGACAATATTACACATTTGAAGAAAACCATCTACGTGAAAAGTTTGGTGAAGCAAGTTCTTCATCATTTGATGGATTAAATGCAGGTATTGCAATCCAATCAATAATTCAATGGGCAGAAGAAAAGAATCATAATAATGTATCAAAAGGAAAAATATCATCAAATTTATATTTAGCATTAAAAATTCATAGCTATGTTAATTACTCAATGATGGCACATGGTGCAATGAATGACATAGTAAAAATCAATGATATTGTTAAATTAGAGCTAGCCCAAGAAAATGAAATAGCAGGGAAAGGAATGAATTTTTTCTTTTCATCAATGACAAAAACAGCGAATGAAGGAATGACAGTTATTTTTAGTGGGGCCTTAGTTGGTTTTGATGCTTATGAATTATCAAATGCGGAAAATGATCCTGAACGTATTATATTTGGCACTCAACTTGCTTTTGACTCTGCTAGTTTTGCAGCAGGCTCTGGAGGAATAGGATTAGGTATTGCTGGATGTACAGGGGCCGCAAGTGCTTTAGGGAGCGCTAGTGTTCTTGTGGCAGGGTTAGGTATCGGATTTGTTGGATTAGCACGTAATTTTGCAATCATTGGTGAGGATGCAAAGGCAGTTGGACGCTATTTTTACACACTAGATGAAGCTTATAAAGGTAATGGTTTTGATTATATTTCAGATAAAAATATGCTCATTCCAAAATTTGGTGCGGTATTTAGTACTATCTCTCTTAGAGATAGTAAAATTGAATTTGATAGTCAGTATATATATCGTACAAAACCGAATTCAGCAGGAGGTGGACGGAAAAATTATATCTTTTGGGCTGGTAATTTTCCCTCGATGCTATTGGATAAATCTAAAGCCATAAATATTCGTCAAGGAATTGGTTATGAAAACAAAGAGCGTGATATTGATTTTCAACATGTGGACACAATAATCCTTCCAGTTATACCTAAGTCTTATATAAAATACAGTTATAACTTATGGCCCGGTTGTACATCGCGTAATGATAGTGGCTTTAATGTTATTAGGCGTTTAGAGAAAAAAGATAACTTTGATTATGACTTTTACATATTCCCAAGTGAAAATACGATTACCCAAATTTTTCATGAATATGTAGATACATCTATAAATATTGTTCTTGATAAAAAGGACCGTAATTTAGTTATACCTCAATTAGCATCGGAATGGTATGGAAAGATTGAGTATCATATACAAGGCTATGGCGGTACATATAAATTAACGTTGAATAAAGGTGTCAAAATTAAGCTAACTGATGATTCATCTAATAATCAACATTCTAAGTGGATTATTGATATTAGTCAGTTAGGAAGTAATTATGTTGAGATAAAAAATGGTCAGTTGATAGTAGATGGAATCATTATTGATGTCGATTCCAGTAGTATTCAAGGAATGATACTATTTATTGATAAAAATAATGAAATACAAAAAGTTACTTTCTCATCACAACAAATGAGTATCCTTAGTGAAGATGAAAAAAAATGGAAAGAGGGGCCACAAGGTTTAACTCAACATTTACAACATTACGCTGAACAGAATCAAAATCATGGGCAATATGTTGTGATAGAAAATCATCAATATAATAATGAAAATGTTGGGCGGGCGTTCTATGAAGTCAGTTCTCAGCGCTATATTTTTATTAGTAGTACGAATGAAAATAAACAAAATGCAGTTTTTAGCACAACTGTTGGTCAAAATGCTTATTTTTACTTGCCGGAACAGAAAAAGATATGGGAAGTTGATATTGCTACAGGTGTGATTAATGCTGAATACCAATTAGAAAATAAAAATAATCGGAATTTTGAAATACTACAATTATGGAAAGGTGATGGACATATTTATTTTTCGTGCCGTTATTCTGATACTTATGAAGTTGCCAATTTTCAGCTTAAGGAAAATCAAGTCGAATTATTGGGTTTAAATGCAGATTCAAGATTATTAATGCGTCTTGCAGAAACGCAGACTCAATCTTCATCACAATCCCCTCACTCATTTCTACAGAGTTATATGCTTAGCAGTACCTATAAATTACATGGTCAACAAGTACAACATATGGATGCGATTTTAGGTCAAACAGTTACTATCTCAGGCGTCGATGGCAATCAAGCATTGCACCGCTATTGGTTGAGAAAAACGGATGGTTTACTTATCAAACCTAATTTATCCCCTTCTTTAGGCTATGGAGAAACACCGACAAATATTCGATTACACCAAAGTCATTGGCCTATTCCATCTGACCTCACATTAGTTGGTAGTTTGTTCGATAAACAAGGTACTGAGATTTTCTATTTTTATAGCAAGAAGAATAAGGAAGTTTATCGCCAAGAAGGGCCAGGACAAGATGTACTTAATGTGATTAAACCGACCGCATGGTTCTTAAATACCCCTTTTAGTTTACAAAATGTGGTGTTCTTACAGGGGAAAATTTTTATGTCTGATGCGGATGGAATTGTCAGCCGGATTGATGCAGAAGGGAAATTCCATGTGGTTGCAATCAATGAAACTTGGTTTAATCAACGAGCGGAATGGTGGAAAGCATTAGGTGATTACTACTGCTGTCAGCCTATTATGTTAATTGGATTACAGGATTCGACAGGTCAAGACTCCTTTCCCGGTTGGTTTGTTAATGTTGAAATTGTGATAGCACACGAATTATCACTGAAAAATGAGATTAAATTTTTGGGTTTTGATGAACAGAAATCAAGTGCTTTACTTTTCGATTCTACGACAAAAAAATTGTATAGGCAGCCTGTGGTGAGTGAACGCCAATTACGATTGGCGTTTGCGCAAGGCTCAACACTTTTAAAGCATGAGGATCTACCTTCTGCTGAGGATATTTATCCCAATTTGCAATTTTCAAATATTAAACAGATTGGTCACGGGCTATTACTTTCAGCGGTGAGCGGTGAGATTATCTATATCGATATACTAGAAAATAATGGAATGCATATAGGTTCTTCGCTAGTCATACGTGGTGGAAGAGAGAATGATGTATTGTCTCCATCGACCATTAAGAATGTCAAAAATATCGTATTAAGCGCAGGTGAGGGTGAGGACACTTACTGGATTTCACAAGAAGTTTGGCAGCACTATCATGGAATTATCATTGATAATAATTCACATGACTTAAAGTTGGATACATTGATATTACCCATTGAAAACATAGATGAGCTACTCGTGAATCAACATGGGGATGATTTATTGATTACGGATGTTAGCCAAAATACTGTACTGGTTTTACGTCAGGTTTTTGGGGATCAGAAAGCGTCTCATCAACATTTGCAATTACGTTTTATTAACCAGCCAAATAGTATTCCTCTTGAGGAATTTATGAGTCAGCATCTGCTCATAATGACTGACGACTTGGTAGAAACAAACATTAGCATACCAAACTACAGTGATATAGAGAGTGACGTGGATATATCACTATTGTCAGGGTACACATCCAGTCTTGAACAAAAAGAATCTTTAGGGGTATCAGGAATGCAGACTGAGCAGCTGCCTCAAAAGAGACTATATTATAGCCTGTTAAATTCCCCTTCCTAAGATAACAAAGAAAAATGTAAGCCAGTCTAAGTTACACAATTAGCTGGCTTACAGTTCACAAAATGAATATAGGACGATTTATCTGAACTATCAAATTGTTATATATTTTTAAAGAGAATAATTTATAGAAGGGAAGGTAGTGAGTTATGCTTGCCTATACCTTGTTTTCGGTAATTAAATTGCGATTTTTGTGAATCGCTAGCGAGATTTTTAAGATTTTAGCTATAAAGCAAATAAATTGCGCGGCTCAGATCGCAGTTTTAGGTTATCTACATTTCCATCTCATTAAATTAACTCTATATTTTACCTCCTGTAAAAAATGATTAACAAAAATTACTTGAAAACTTAAATTGCTTCCGAGCTATGGAGTAAACATGGATGCTTCTGAATCTTTGACACCAGCAGTTCCTCCAACCCCTTCTAATAAGCGTGGTTGGATAATTTTAGCTGTTGATGTTGTATTACTGATTTTACTGTTGAAATATTTGCCTTTTGATGACAAAGCAAACGCTGGGCTGGCCTTAATGGTTTTTGTCGGTGTGCTTTGGCTGACAGAGGCTATTCACGTGACCATTACCGCACTTTGTATCCCATTATTGGCAGTAGGTCTCGGATTAATGGGAACAGGGGATGCTTTAAAAGCATTCGCAAACCCAATTATCTTCTTATTCTTTGGTGGATTTGCACTAGCAACTGCATTGCATATTCAAGGTCTTGACCGCCTGATTGCTAACCGCCTGCTGATGGCAGCACGTGGACGCTTATCTGTTGCAGTGATTTTGTTGTTCGGGGTGACCGCAGGGTTATCGATGTGGATCAGTAATACGGCAACTGCCGCAATGATGTTACCACTGGTTTTAGGTATTCTTTCTAACCTTGATGTTCGCCATGAGCGCAATACGTTTGTATTCGTATTATTGGGTGTGGCTTATAGTGCCAGTATTGGTGGCTTAGGAACCATCGTAGGTAGCCCACCGAACGCAATTGCAGCTTCTGCTCTTGGCTTAGATTTCCTATCATGGATGAAATACGGTATTCCAATCATGGTAGTTTTACTGCCAATGATGTTTGTTTTGATGTATATGATGCTGCGTCCAAACTTAAAACACCGTTTTGAAATTGAATTAGAAAAAGTTGAATGGAATGGCAAGCGTATTACTGCGATGAGTATCTTCTTATTGGCAGTTGTTTGCTGGATCACTAGTACATTTATTAGTGATGCTCTTGGTGGTGTGAAAGATTTAGATACCATCATTGCATTGAGCGCGGCAGTATTAATCGGTATTACGGGGGTGGCGAGTTGGTCACAAATCCAGAAAAATACCGAGTGGGGCGTATTGATGCTGTTTGGTGGTGGCTTGACACTGAGCGCGATTTTAAGCTCATCTGGTGCAAGTAAAATCATGGCAGATTGGATGCAAATGACATTTGGTGAAAGTCATTGGTTTGTAATCATTCTTGCGGTGACGACTTTTATTATCATCCTGACGGAATTTACCAGTAATACAGCCAGTGCGGCGCTGTTGGTTCCAATCTTTGCAACGGTTGCGGAAGCATTAGGTATGCCTGTTATGGCGTTAACCATGATTATCGGTATCGGTGCATCTTGTGCCTTTATGTTACCTGTCGCGACACCACCGAATGCGATTGTATTTGGTTCGGGTTATATTCGACAAATTGAAATGGTACGTGTAGGTGCTGTATTGAACGTGGCATGTATCATTGTCATCTCTTTATTTGCTTGGTTCTTCTGGCTGTAATAGCCCCCGGAAAATTCAACAAAATAGACGTTGTTAATAAAGCGCAATACCGTAAATAGCAACGTAATAATAGTACGGCCTCAGAGAATGAGGCCGTTTTTATTTTCTGATGCTGTTGATATGACATGCATCTATTGATTCTTCCCTAGCTGAAAGTCTCCTGTTCTGAATATTGAAATCTCACTATTTCCACGTAGTAAGGAATTTCTAGTTTGAGTGAATCCTTTAATATCAATTATATTTTGCGGGCAAAGAAGACATGCTTTGCATAATGTTTGATGGCTTTCAAGAGGGCGGATATTACCGAAAATCGTGACGTCCTTGTCTGTCACAAGATGGTGTGCTTGTTGATGAAAAGTCTCGATTTTCATATAACGAGCTGCACTCAAAATACCGTCATGAAGGGGAGTGAATAGAGTGTTTGATGGATTGAAGTTGTGTTGTTTCGAAGAAGTGATAAAAGGGGTGTTTTGATGACTGAAGCGATTAGCAAACAAGACAGGTTTTGCTAATTGAAAAGATGAGGATAATGAAGATTGGCTAGATGAACTTGAATTAACTAGCTTTATGACTCGTTGTTTTGGAAAGTGGTTCTCCATTTTGGGTATTTTCGCCCACATCATCTTGGCGATTTGAATGGTCAAACTCCGCTGACCATGATTCTCATTACTCAAGAAAAAATTATGCTCAATGACTATTGTTGAAAGAATGTTCCAACTGAGCAGAAAGGGGTTCGTTAGCATTATTGTGTGAATCATCTGTTATAAGTTCCTTGCTATTAAATGTCCTTAACGCAGATGACTATAACGCTAATTTTCTATTCTGACGTTATCAAAAAATAAGAGAGAGCTATTAAAAACACCAATGCTATTTAATACCTCTATTTTTAATGAAAATGAATTGGTATGGTTTTATATTTGATCTTAAATTTAATTTCACAGATGGATTTTGTTATTTATTTAAAACTATTGTGCAATAATTAAAATTAGAATAATTTTTTAATTATTACATTTTTTTATTAAATAAATGGAGTTATAGAAATGAAAATTGATTTTCATTGTTCATCTGCTTTTTATTCTAAAAAAAATAACATTAACCCTAGAATCATATCTCAGGCATTACGTGATTTGGCGTTACGATCACCTTTTTGGTGGAATAGATCAGCTCAAGAAACTTCTGCAAGTCAAGATATTAAGCTATTTAAGGAGAATGCGATATCGTTCTCTAATACCAATACAATTAGTGCTGATAGCATGACAAGAGCGGGGAAACTCCCCTCACAAGGTTTTGTGAAATTGACGCAGAAATCACCAAATACTTACACCATTGAACCCATCTCCAGTGCTTCAAATCTTAGCCCAGAGCTAATCGTTAATGCTTACTTTTTAGGGTATAACGGCGCTAATCAATCAAGTACAAAACCAGCTTATGTTGATATACCTATACAGGCAGCGGAAGAAAGCTTTCTCTTTACTGGGTCTTTAACGGGATGCTCAGTTATCGTTACAAAACATAATGATACGACGTATCGTGTGTACCATGATGGAAGAGTTAATAGCTCGATATTATATGACAATGTGGTCATGGCATTTGATTTTATTGATTACCAAGTTGCCGGGACAGATGAAGGTTTGGCAATGGTTTATATGCGGTTTAATGAAGGTCAATGGGAGTTAATTTTACAGCGTCAGCAATATGAGGTTATTAATGGCATTCCCACACCACAACGACGAACACAAGGTGAAACAATAAGTCAGTTATATCCAGATGAAGAATTATCTCAATCAAATCTAGAGAAATTTAATCGATACCGTAGTGATACTCACCAAGAATTAGTGAATCTTGCTCGGGATTTTAATATTGATACGGGGCATATTGAAGATGGTGTTTATGAGGGCGGTGACTTTTCATCACAACATCCTGCGATTCTTCCTTGGGTAAATCTTCGAAATGAAATAAAAAAACATCTCAATATTGAGAGAGAAAAAATAGATGTAAAAATAGAGGATGCAAAAAAGGAACTTAGTAGCTTACAAAATAAAAGAACCGAGTTAAATCAAACAGAAATCACTCATGAAGATAAAGTTAGAATAGATGAATTAAATAAAATCATTGAATTTAATCAGAGGTTGAAAGAATATTATAAGCAAAAGTATAACTCTATTCTATCTGAAAGTTTATCTGTAGAACGTAGTTGGCTATGGTTGCAAATAAAAAACAATCATGGTGAAAATACTGTGATTAACGTAAATCAAGCGACTATTAAATCAGGTGTTCAATCTGAAAACACCAGAGATAGAAAAAAATATAATGTCCTATTAAGTAATGATATATGGAAAAATAATAGTGATTTTAATAATGGGATTCAACAATATGAAAAAGAAAGTATCCGCGGTTTCGATGATAAAATGTCTTCATCAGAAATGCGAGAGCTTTATATTAAGGGTGGGTTAAATGCTAATGAGCGTGGTGCTCTATCTCAATATATTAAAATAAAGGAAGAGTCTGAATACATAGAAAATGTTTTAAATTTCACATTAAAAACAAATACCCTATTTCAGGATGGAGGAAGCATTTATCAGCGCCTTGCTCCTCAAGATTTCTATTTACAATTAATGGGGGATGATGAAGGAGGGCGCTGCTATCCTCTCGTTAGATCCATGTCTGTTGCATTAGCGCTACATGATGGTACTTATGGTTCTGATGAACTTTTCAATAAGCTATTTACTGCAGCGGCATCACCGGAAGATAGAAACTCAGTTTTATTGAGATCATCACTGCAAAACTTACATTTTAATACGCAAGCTGTAGGAGCTTCCTCTTCAATTGGTCTACTTAATTTAAAGGAGATAAAAAAACTATTCATTGAATCTAATGGGACTCAGATGTATGCCTTAAATACCCGAAGCCATTCAATGCTAATAGGGAAAAAAAATTATAATGGTAAAACTCATTACTATTTTTATGATCCAAATTTTGGTCTTTACGTTTTTGATAACCCTAAAAAATTATTTAATTCATTAAATAACTTTTTGATCAAAGAAAAAATGGTATATCAATACGATGTGTTAATGGAAGAGTCTGTGCCTGTTTTTGATCTCGTATCGATTGATGTAGAGCAAATGGCAAACGTAGATGTTGGCTCAGGGTTAAAAGTCGAAGATTTAGTGTCTTCCTCTGAGTTATCTGAGGTTATTCCGAGGCGCCAAGAAACAATAAACTTTATTGAAAATCAAAGGTTATTGGCAAAAGATAGGCAAATAAAATCGTCTTTGAGTATTTTAAAAGCGGAGCAATGGGGAGGCCGCTTAGAATCATCACTTGATAAAATCACGCAAGAGCATCAATTAGATGAACACTGGCTACCTGTTTTTGCTAGCACGGATAAATTAGAGGATGGGCGGTATCAAATTCAGTTTGTTCATAAAGACAACGAAGAATCTTCCCGTTGGATTGAAACCTATGACAAAACGTTTTTTGAATTTAAACAATATTCTTATGAATCAATGCGTTATTTTAGTGATCATTACACATTTAATGATTTAGAGTTACAACATGAAGAGTGTCTTTCTGGTACTGAACATGTGGATGGGCTTAATTCAGCCATTGGTATTAAGGCATTGATTGAATGGTCAGCAAATCGCAATCGTCAGTCGGTTGCTTCGGGTAATCCTTCTAACTTAGAAAGTGCTTTGAAAATCCATGCATATGTGAGTTATACAATGATGGCTCATGGGGCGCTAAATGATGTATCACGGGTTGTGCGTTTAGCGGGGGCACTTTGGAAAGAGGGGGCTGAGGTTGTAAAAACAGAAATGAATAGCTTTTCATCATCAATTTTACGAACAGCAAATGAAGGGGTTGGTACGGTTTTTCAAGGGGTAATGGTCGGGTTTGATATTTATGAACTTGCAAATGCAGAAAATGAACCTCAGAAAACTATTATTGGGACTCAGTTGGCATTTGATTCTGCAGCGCTGGCGACAAGCGTTATGGGGTATGGGGCTTCGCTATTGGGAGCTGAAACTGCTGCTGGTGTCGCTATGCCATTAGCTGTGCCTTTAACGGGTCTTGGAATTGGTATCACTGAATTAGTCAAAATTAATGAGCGTCATGCACAAGAAACGCTAGAAGTTGGGATTATTTTTGCTCAATATAAAGATCACTATCAGAATGCAGCTATCAGTTATGATGAGGAGAAAAAATTATTAATTCCAACAGAAGGCATTGTTATTAAGGAAATTAACTTTCTTGATGGGAGCTTTACGCTAGGTAGTCACTATATTTATCGAGGTGAAAAAAGAACATGGATTTTTGGACATAGTGTTTTACACGATTTTCAATCACGTCCACGAGCTGATATCAATAAAGATGAAGCGATCAATATTAGAGAAGCAGTTGGTGTTTCGCAAAATGAGGTGGAATTTAATCCCTTTCAATCGAATATTCTGGTATTACCTGTAATACCAGAATGCTATTTAAGTTACAAGTATTCCTCTTTTTTGGGTGTTACAAGTCGTAACGACTATGGTTTTTCGGTTCTTAGAAAAATAGAGGAGGATTATCAGTTTTATTTTGACTATTTTTATTGTGCTCTAGAATCTGCTATATCAGAATTAAGACCTGAGTATGTTTTTACGCCTATTTCAGTTTTTTTAGATTCTAAAAATAAACATTTAATTGTTCCTATGCTTCCAGAATCTTGGCATGGCTATATAGAGCATGCAATTACAGGGAGCGGAGGGGAATATCGGATTACAATAAATCAAGGCGCTTCTTTAAGACTGAAACAATCTCCTCTTACGACTGGCCAGTCTACGTGGATTATTGATACTAGTTATATTGATGGTAATAAAGCTCTGCCAATTAAAATTAATGATAATGATATTAAAATTGGCAATACAGTTATTTATATTGATGGTACGGCTAAGTCCAATAAATTTCAGATTATAAATAGTCAGCATGAGATCAGAGAAGTTGATTTTAATAATAAAACTATAGATATCGTTCGTCTGAATGGTAAGCTGTGGGATTCGGAAAAAAGCAGCATTAAATCCTATCTTGATGATTTAGATAATAAAAATCAGTTACATAAACAATATGTCATTATCGATAATTATCAAGTTAACGGAATGAATGTTGGCAGGGCATTTTATGATGTCGCTAACCAGCGCATGCTACATACCAACTCATCTAATAAAGAAAACCAATCTGCAATGTTGATTACGATTATTGATGACACGGCATATTTTTATTCTAAAGCTGAGAATATAATCTGGTCAACTAACGCTAATAATGGCGAGTTATATGGGAGATTTGATTTTTTTGATATTTTAGGTAATAACTCAAGCGTTGAAAATATATCGATAAAAAATAATGTGATTATTGTTGAGTTAAAAAATAGAAATAGACGTAGTGAAGTGAATGTCGTTTATTATTTAGTGGATAATAAATTGAAATTGGCGAATATTTCAAATGACTTTATTTTAATGGAAAAATTAGCCAAAATAAATCCAGTAATGTCACCACAGCAGAAAAAATATTTTTTAAATCATGATTATTTAGTTAATGATAACTATATTAGAGCGAGTAAGGAGGATAAAAATGCATCACAAATAACATCATTAATAACAGCCCCTTCGCCAAACCTCGCTCCAACTGTGATGATAAAAAATACAAACTATTTAGGTTTCCAGTCTGTTTATTGGCTACGTACTCGTGACGGCGTATTAATAAAACCTAATTTAGCCAGACCAGATGATCATGATCAAAAGGAAATTGATAACATATCTCAAACAATGCACTGGTTTTCTACTAACCCTGACGAATTAGCTTATATGAATCGTAGGCTTGCAAATGGTGAACCTTTCAAGGATGTATTAGATCCTACTTATGCTGGTTTTACAAACAAATGGATATTGTTAGGTGTTGAAGAGCGATTTAGGGTGGCAAATACAGAGCCTACATTATTAAAAATAGTGGGGGCATGCTTTGAAAAATTTGATCCGCTCACGGATACTTGGAACTGGAAACCGCCAACCGATCTCACATTGGTAGGTAGTCTATTTGATGATAATGGAGGCGAGGTCTTTTTCTTTTATAGCAAAGAGTCAGATACAATTTTTCGTCAAGAAGGGCTAGGGCAAAAGGATATTGATCTTAAGAATCCAACCGCTAAGCGATTAAGCTTTGATGAAATAGAAACAGTTTTTGATTGGCATGGTAATTTATTAGTTATCCAAAAAAGCGGAGTGGTGAAACAACTTAATGTTAATGGTAGTGCAGATACTGTTGCAATAAATAAAAACTGGTTTGAAAATGAATCCTTTAATTGGGAAAATTTAAGCGGTTTTATTAATGAGCCTCATCCAATCACACTGTTTGGTTTAAAAGTAAAAGATGGAAAACAATCTTTATCAGCGTGGTATTTCAAAGGCAAAGTGATTGTTAGTGAGTCTTTACCATCTGAAAATACATTACAGTTTTTGGGTTTTGACTTACATAATGACAGTGGAATTATTTTTGATACACAAGCCAAAAAATTATATCAACAAAAGGCAATCTCTAGTGTGCTGCTAGCGACTATGTTTGATGATGATAAATCTTTAAAGCCTTCGGAACATTTACCAGAATATATTGAATTATATCCAGATGTCTCTCTTGAACATGTTCAGAAAATAAATGGGGGGTTAATGTTATCTTCTCGAGAACGCCAAATTATTTTTCATCCATTATCAAAAAGTGAACCATTAGGCTCATCCTTTATTATTAAAGGAACAAATAATGATGATATTCTTGCACCAAGACAGTTAAATACGGTTAAGACATTAATATTGAGTGGTGGGGAAGGTAAAGATATTTATCACTTGAAAATAGAAGATTGGCAAAACCATGAGACTATTGTTATTGATAATCAATCACAAGATAAGCAAATGGATTATCTTGCTATACCAATCAATGCGAAGAACAATGCAATTTTTGTTAATCGACTGAATAATGATTTAATTTTTACGGACTCCATTAATCAGACTTCACTAATTTTGCATAATATTTATGGAGATAATTCATCAAATAGCCGACATTTAATGATTCATTTTAATGATGGCATTTTAAATATCAGTGAACTTGCAGAAACGGTTACCGATCATCGTGGTGCCATGTATTTATTAAGCTATTTTGAAGAGAAGCCACGATGTAATGAAGAGCTGGCTTTTTTAGCTGAAAGTTGTAGCCAAATAACATTAAACAAAGATTTTAGTTATTTACAATATGATAATGTACAGATGAATACGCGAGGCCCAGAGATTTCTTCTATAGATATGATTCAATATAAAACACATTAAATGCTATTGATGGCAGTCATATAAATAAAAAGCCCCCAATTAAGGGGGCTTTTTTAACGCACTAGCGATTAATGAGCTGCTGGTGGCTGATTGTTATCAACGTGTTCTGGTGCCTTTGCAAAGCGGCGACGGATCACCACAAAGAATACCGGAACGAAGAAGATAGCTAATGATGTTGCTGCGAACATACCACCTAGTACGCCTGTACCGACGGAGTTCTGTGCTGCAGAACCTGCACCATTACTGAATACCAGAGGGATAACACCCAACATAAATGCCAGTGATGTCATCAGGATTGGTCTTAGACGCATTTTAACTGCATCTAATGTTGCTTCAATCAATCCTTTACCTTCTTTCTCCATCAAGTCTTTGGCGAATTCAACAATCAAGATTGCGTTCTTCGCCGATAACCCAATGGTGGTTAACAGACCTACTTTGAAGTAAACGTCGTTATCTAAGCCTCGGACTGAGGTGAAGAGTAACGCACCGATAACCCCAAGTGGAACCACTAACATAACCGAGAACGGTACAGACCAGCTTTCATACAGTGCAGCCAGACACAGGAATACAACAATCAGGGAAATCGCATACAGGGCAGGTGCCTGGTTACCAGACAAACGCTCTTGATACGACATACCTGTCCACTCATAACCGATACCCGCAGGTAGGTTTTCGGTGGTCAGTTTTTCCATCATCAACATTGCAGCACCGGTACTTTGACCTTCTGTTGCTTGACCTTGAATGTTCATCGCTGGAACACCGTTATAACGTTCTAAACGTGGTGAACCGTATTTCCAAGGATCTTTAGATGTATCTAAGAATGCCGAGAATGGCACCATTTTTCCTTGGTTATTACGAACATACAGGTTGCTGATATCTGACGGCAACATACGGCTTTCCGCGTCACCTTGTACGTAAACTTTCTTCACACGACCACGGTCGATAAAGTCATTGACGTACGATCCACCAAACACGGAGCTGAGAGTTGCGTTGATATCGCTGATCGCAACGCCTTGCGCCTGTGCTTTTTGCTGGTCAATGTAGATTCGATACTGTGAGGTATCATCTTGACCATTCGGGCGTACACCTTGCAAAATTTCAGGGTGCTGAGCGGCTAGTCCAAGTAACTGATTACGTGCTTCCATCAGTTTTTCATGACCTAAACCTGCTTTATCTACCAACTCAAAGTCAAAACCGTTTGATGTTCCTAATTCGACGATTGCTGGTAAGTTAAAGGCATAAATGAAGGCGCCTTGTTTTTTGGATAGTGCTGCGTTTGCACGTGCAACAATCGCATCCACATGGTTTTCGTCACCTTTACGCTCATCCCAGTTTTTCAGAACGACGAACGCAAGACCCATGTTTTGCCCTGCACCTGCAAAGCTAAAGCCACCAACAGTAAATACAGACTCAACGTTTTTACCTTCATCTACTCTGAAGTAATTACTCACTTCATCCAAGATGACCTCGGTTTGCTCTTGAGTTGATCCTGGTGGTAACTGCACCATGGATAAGAACACCCCTTGGTCTTCTGCTGGTAAGAATGATGATGGCAGACGAACGAACATAAATGCCATACCCACTACCAGTAAAACGTAGATCACAAGGTAACGACCTGTACCATTCAACATACGGCTTACGCTGTCTGTGTAATGGTGAGCTTGCTTTTCAAATACGCGGTTAAACCATCCAAAGAACCCTTTTGTGGAACCATGGCTGCCTTTTTCAATTGGCTTCAACATAGTTGCACACAGTGCAGGGGTCAGGATCATCGCAACTAATACTGATAGCAGCATCGATGAAACGATGGTGATAGAGAACTGACGGTAAATTGCCCCTGTAGACCCGCCGAAGAAGGCCATTGGGATAAATACCGCAGACAGCACCATTGCAATACCGACCAGAGCACCTTGAATTTGCCCCATAGATTTTTTGGTCGCCTCTTTTGGTGGCAGACCTTCTTCTTGCATTACACGCTCAACGTTTTCAACCACAACGATGGCGTCATCCACGAGAAGACCGATGGCAAGTACCATCGCGAACATGGTTAAGGTGTTTATCGAGTAGCCAAAGGCTGACAAGATAGCAAAGGTACCTAACAGCACCACTGGTACCGCGATTGTTGGGATCAATGTTGCACGGATGTTCTGCAAGAACAGATACATAACCACAACAACCAACATAATTGCTTCGACCAGCGTTTTAACTACTTCGTTAATTGAAATCTTAACGAATGGCGTTGTATCGTACGGGTAAACAACTTCTAACCCTTCAGGGAAGAACGGTTCCATATCAGCTAATGCTGCACGGACGTTATTTGCCGTATCCAGTGCGTTTGCGCCCGTTGCGAGTTTAATACCAATACCCGCAGCTGGCATGCCGTTAAAACGAGCAATTGTACTGTAGTTTTCCGCACCTAATTGAACAGTAGCGACATCTTTCAAACGAACTTGAGAACCATCTTGGTTCACGCGTAATAAGATGTTAGAAAACTCTTCAACGTTGCTTAAGCGAGTTTGAGCAATAATTGATACGTTCAAACGCTGGCCGCCAACAGGAGGAGTTCCCCCTAATTGACCGGCTGCAACTTGGTTGTTCTGTACACGAATCGCATTAATGACATCCGAAGTTGCCATGTTGTACTTAACAAGTTGCTCTGGTTTTAACCAAATACGCATTGCATATTGGGTACCAAACAGCTGGGTTTCACCAACACCATTAACACGACTAAGAGGGTCTTTAATATTCGAACCTACGTAGTCGGCAATGTCGTATTGACCCATTGAACCGTCTTTAGAAATAAAGCCTGCAACCATTAAGAATGAGCTGGTTGACTTATCCACACTAATACCTTGTTGCTGTACTTCTTGAGGTAAAAGTGGCATAGCCAATTGCAGCTTATTCTGTACCTGTACTTGGGCGATATCGCCATCAGTACCCGCTTCAAAAGTCAGCGTAATACTTGCTGAACCTGATGAATCACTGGTTGATGACATATACACCAAGTTATCGATACCGTTCATATTCTGTTCGATAACTTGGGTCACCGTATTTTGTACCGTTGACGCATCCGCCCCTGGGTAGTTAGCTGAAATGGAAACAGCCGGCGGTGCAATCGTCGGATACTGAGCGACAGGTAACTTGATAATTGCCAGCAGACCCGCAAGCATGGTGATAATCGCAATTACCCACGCAAAAATTGGTCTATCTATAAAAAACTTAGGCATTAATCAATCGCTCCCTTATTTAGACGCGGTTTCAGGTTTTGCCTGAGTGTCTACAATGGATTGGGTTTCTAAGTTTGCTTGCTTCGGCACAACAACCATACCTGGTTTGATTTTCTGTAAGCCAATCACAATGACACGGTCGCCATCTTTCATGCCTTCAGTTACTAACCAGTTGTTGCCAATCGCTTGTGCGACTTGTACTTTGCGTACTTCAACTTTGTTTTCAGCGCCAACAACCATCACTTGCGCATCACCTTGCGGAGTACGTGCAACACCTTGTTGTGGGACTAAAATCGCGTTTTCTTTCACACCATCTTCTAAAATAGCGCGAACAAACATACCCGGCATCAGCTCTTTGTTCGGGTTAGGGAATACTGCACGCATCGTGATGGAACCTGTGGTTTCATCGACAGTAACGTCAGAAAACTCTAATTGCCCTTTCTGCGCGTATTCTTGCCCGCCATTAATGACTAAGCTAACAGGCGCTTTACCCGGTTCTTTTTGCAGAGCACCATTTTCGATTTCAGCTTTTAAACGTAAGAAATCTTCGCTCGACTGAGTGACATCCACGTAGATAGGATCTAACTGTTGAACGCGCATCAGTTCAGTTGCTTGACCAGCTGAAACTAAAGCACCTTCAGTCACGTTGGATTTACCAGTACGTCCACTGATAGGGGCAGTGACTTTGGTGTAATTCAAATTAATACGTGCTGTTTCAACTGCCGCTTCAGCCGCTTTTACTGCAGCCAGTGATTGAGCATACGTTGAGTTCGCTTGATCGTATTCTTGTCGGCTAATGTAATTCGTGCCAAGCAGTGGCTTATAACGTTTAACAGTTAATGCGGCGAGATTAGCATTTGCTTGCGCTTTGGCTAATTCTGCTTTAGCACTATTGTAGGTTGCTTGGAAAGGTGCCGGGTCGATTTGATATAACGATACGCCAGCCTCAACATCGCTACCTTCTTTGTAGTTACGTTTTAGGATGATGCCACTTACTTGTGGGCGAACCTCTGCAATACGAAATGCAGATGTACGGCCTGGGAGTTCGGTCTTAATGGTCAGAGGTTCAGCTTTCAGCGTAACAATTCCTACATCAGGCGCCGGGCGTTCACCGCCACCTTTCTGTTCTTCGTTACAACCAGATAACGCTAAGCCGCCTGAAAGGACCAACAGAGCCAGAGGTAACACCCCTCTGTTTTTTCGCATAAGTTAACCTCAATTAATCGATATGAGTTCAAAACAAAATTAAGAAAAAAAGCAAATTATATGATTTATCACTATGCTATAGTACAAACATACACTAATGTATGTAAATCAGCTTTCGATAAAAACGAGCGTCAATGGCACGAAAAACTAAACAACAGGCTGAAGAAACCCGTCAGGAAATATTAGATGCAGCCATCAAAACATTTTCTGAACGAGGAGTAACAGCCACATCATTAGCCGATATAGCCAAAGCTGCGGGCGTTACCCGTGGAGCTATATATTGGCATTTTAAAAATAAGGTGGATCTGTTCCATCAAGCCTGCGAATTTAGCGATAATCAAATTACTCAAGCTGAGGATTATTATCGTTCGAAATATACCAATGATCCACTTTTAATACTAAGAGAATTGCTAATATATATTCTTACCGATTTTATTAGTACTCCTAAAAACCGCGCGTTAATGGAAATCTTTTTCTTAAAATGTGAGCTCGTCGGAGAAATGGCTTCTGTCGTTGATTTTAAACGTGAAAATTATCTGGCAAGCGAACAGCGGATTATTAAGAATTTACGTGACTGTGTGGATGCAGGGCAACTTCCTGCCGATTTAGATTTAGCGTGTAGTGCGGTTATGATCCGCGCACTGATGTCGGGCTTACTTGAAAACTGGTTATTACAGCCAGAGCGTTTTATTATAGACGCACATACAACGACGTTAGTTGATACTCTATTAGAAACGCTCAAAAATAGCGTTTCGCTGCGAGTCAAACCGACGCCAAACGAATAATCGGAGAAAACCATGTCATCCATTTTGATCATTGCGAATGGCGCACCTTACGGAAGTGAAATGTTGTTTAACTCTCTGCGCTTAGCTATCACAATAAAAGAGCAACACCCTCAAACCGACCTGAAAATTTTCCTAATGTCCGATGCCGTCACTGCAGGGATCACTGCACAAAAACCGAAAGAAGGGTATAACCTTCAGCAAATGTTAGAGATTTTAACCGCGCAAAACGTACCTGTTAAATTATGCAAGACCTGTACTGATGCTCGTGGTATCAGTGAGCTGCCATTAATTGATGGCGTCGAAATCGGTACACTGGTTGATTTAGCTGCGTGGACATTAGACGCCGAAAAAGTTCTCACCTTTTAATTTTATCGCTATTGATTAAAAAAGCTTTTTGAGAATTGAGCTGCGGTTTGCCAAAATTGCAGCTCAAATAGCAAGTTAGAACTAATTGGTATTAGCGCTAAACAATTTAAGTGCTAAATAATAGTAGGATGACAACGAGATATCATGGGCTCACTGATGCAATATAGAAAAGTGTGGTTATATTCAATCAGAATATTTTTGGCATTTGCCATCACCTTTTTCTCTTTTCAAATTTCCGCTGCAACAATTAATAACCTTCCCAGCAAAAACGAGATAAAAACAGAGCTCAATTCGCTAAATAAAAAAAACAATGCGGGGCAAGAAGATAAATTCACTATTGCCGATTTGGAAAAGTCATTAAATTATTATGATGAGCTGGAAAAACTCGATCAGCGTTCAGACGAACTGCAAAAAAAATTAAGTCACTCCGGTGAAGAGTCAAAAAAAGCGGTTCAAGGTTTATTGCAAATAAAAAATCAGAATGAAAATCCTGATATTAACTTTCAGCATCAAATTGAAAATAGCAGCCTACAACAATTAGAGTCCATGTTGGCAACCCATTTGGATAACCTGCAAGCGGAGCAAAATGATCTCGCCACGTACAACAGCCAACTGATCGGTTTGCAAACTCAACCTGAGCGCGCCCAAGCTATCATGTTGGATAATGCGAGAAGGCTGCAAGAGATCCGCAATGAGCTTAACAGCACATTGACTGACTCCAACAAGCTTCGCCCCTCACAAGTGAATATGCTGCAACTGGAGCAATACCTTCTACAGCAGCAAAACGAATTTCAAAAGCGCGTTCTTCAAGCCAATACGCAACTCCAAGATGTTTTACAGAAACAGCGTGATTACACGGCGGCGTACATTGAGCAACTCGATGCGCGAATTCAGGTGATCCAAGAAGCGATTAGCAAAGAGCGTCTCAGTGATTCCCAATCGACAGTCCGTGAAGCACAAAACACCTCTACGGATGATACCGTACAGCAAAATCCGATTATTCAAAAAGAGGTGGAGATCAATAACAAACTGAGCAACCGCTTGATTGAAGTGACTCAAGACGGCAACAAAATGGTGCAAAATGGCATCCGAGTAAAAACTTGGTTAGAACGTGCCACACAGTCAGAACGAAACTTAAAAGAGCAAATCAACGTATTACGCGGAAGTTTGCTGCTATCGCGAATTCTTTTTCAGCAACAAATTGATTTACCCGCTGATATCTTAACCAAAAACTTACCTGTCACCATCGCCGACCTGCGTTTGGAGCAATTTGATATTAACCAGCAGCGTGATGCGTTATACCAACCTACTGACTACATTAATACTCTGGAGCATGAGCAAGCGGTTAAGGTTGGAGAGCAAGAAAATGCTCGCTTGTTTACCCCAGAAGATAAAGCGGCACTGGTAAAAATCTTGGATGTTCGCCGTGAATTATTGGATGAATTGAATTTACAGCTAGGTGGGCAAATTTCCCAAGCCATTAATTTGCAACTGGATCAAAACCAATTATTGAGTGTGGTCAGCTCGCTTGAGCATACTTTGGCTCAGCAGATTTTCTGGGTAAACAGTAATAAACCGATGGATATCGAGTGGTTAAAAGCGTTTCCAGAAGCGGCCACAAATCAATTAACTCACCTCGATTTTGATTTTTCATTCTCTAGCCTGAAAAAAGGCTTGCTGAGCTCGCTGTGGGTGACGATCCCTTTATTATTGGCGGCACTGATCTTTATCTGGTTGAATCGAAAAATCACCCAACGTCTACATGATATTGACCTGCGTTTATCCAGTCTGCGTAACGACAGCGTATTGAATACACCGTTGGCGCTGTTTCTCACGTTGCTACAAACCATCCCAATCTCATTAGTGGTTATCGCCATTGGTTACTGGTTCTTAAAAACCGGTAACCTGCAAGGGGAGTTTATTTGGTCTTATTTCTTGCAACTCGCTATTTTCTGGGCGCTATTTGAATTAACGTTCAGGGTGTTAAAACCTCAAGGTATTGCAGAGAAACATTTTAATATTGAACATGAAAATGCTCAGCGTATGCGCCGTCGAATGGTGCGTTTATCAGTACCGCTGATCCCGCTTATCTTCTTTTCCACTTATGGAATGATTAACCCGCTGAAGGTGTCTGAGGATGTGATTGGGCAGCTAGTGGTTTCTATCTGTTTATTATTATTGTGTATTTTTACTATCCCGTTCTGTAAACAGGTGTGGAAGGAAACGGGGAGCCACTTAACTCGCTCGATTTTGATTACGTTACTGACATTCTCTCCGCTGATTTTAATCGGCTTGATGATTGCGGGATACTATTACACCACACTCCGTTTAGCCAACCGTTGGTTAGATAGCTTGTACCTGCTGGTGCTTTGGTACATCACATATAATGTTTGTTTACGTGGGTTAAGTTTAGGCGCAAGAAAACTGGCGTATAAGCGTGCGCTTGAGCGCCGAGCGCAGTCAAAACAGCAAGAAGATACTGAAAACGAGCCTATCAAAGAGCCACCAATGACCATTGAGTTGATTAGCCAGCAGTCTCTGCGCTTAACCACAATGGTGCTGTTTATTATTTTTGCGTTTGCGTTTTACGCCATTTGGTCTGATTTTATTACGATTTTCTCCTTCCTCGATAGTGTCCAACTCTGGAGCTATACCGCCACATCAGCGGAAGGGGCGAATATCATGCAGCATGTGACCTTAGCGAACTTGATTTTAGCGGTGGTGATTGTGGTAGTGGCGTGGATCATGACACGCAACCTACCAGGGTTACTGGAAGTGTTGGTATTATCGCGGCTCAAACTGCGCCAAGGTTCCACCTATGCCATCACCACCATGCTGACCTACGTGATTGTCAGTATCGGGGCAATTGCATCCCTTGGGATGATAGGGGTCACGTGGAATCAGTTGCAATGGTTAGCTGCTGCCTTAACCGTTGGTCTCGGTTTTGGTTTACAGGAAATTTTTGCGAACTTCGTTTCGGGGATTATTTTACTGTTCGAAAGACCGATTCGCATTGGGGATACCGTCACCATCGGGACTTACTCGGGAACAATCAGTAAGATCCGTATTCGTGCTACCACGATTGTGGATTTCGATCGCAAAGAGGTGATCATTCCGAACAAAGCATTCGTTACTGAGCGTTTAATCAACTGGTCGCTCTCAGACACGGTCACGCGAATTACGATCTCTTTAGGTGTCGCGTATGGTTCAGATTTGGAAAAAGTGAAGCGCGTATTACTGCAAGCAGCCACCTCTAACAGTAAAGTGATGACGGATCCTGCGCCAGCGGCATATTTCTTAAGTTTTGGTGCCAGCACATTGGATCACGAATTACGTTTTTATGTGCGCCAAATCGGTGAGCGTACTATCACCAGTGATGAAGTGAACCGTGAAATTGACCGGTTATGTCGTGAAAACGATATCAATATCGCCTTCAATCAATTGGAAGTGCATTTGCATAACAATCAAGGGGATGAAGTGCAGGAAGTGACCAAGATTATCAAAGATAAAGATAATGATAAAAATGGCGATTAAAAATAACCTGCGTTAATTATCATTCTGACAGGCTGCTTCGGCGGCCTGTTTGTTGAGATAATCCTGCTTAACCATCTCTAATGCTTTTAGGACTGTGTTGGTATCAACTTCAGCCGATTCTAACAAGTAAATTAAATCTACCGCGAGTTGGGTTTCGAGTGGTGCAGTGTCCAGTGTTTCCATTCGCGATCCTTTAATCAAAAAATTGGTTTTCTTGGTGTTCGATGGCTTTTTCAATACGCATTAATGCTTGTCTACAGCGATATAAACGACCAGCCAACGCGGCGAGTTCTTTTTGGCACTGGTGCTGTAAATGTGAGTCAGTTAAGCCACTTAAATAGAGCTCTTTTTCGCTCACCATTGCTTGTAAACGGCGTTCATAATCTTGATGTTGTGATAAACGTTCATATAAATCAACCTGTTCCTTTTTCGACCGAAAAGAATCTTCTTTTTCCCGTAGCCCTTGTGTAGACAGTTCTCGGGAGATAGCTTGCATTTGATGCACGATTTTTTCGGTTAAAAAATTCACTTGCTGGGCATGGTTAAGGGCAACGCTATTACACAATTGCTGATACAAGGTATTGAGCTCTTTCTGGCAATCCCCTAACTTGGTGGATTTATGGCTAAATAGCTGCATATCAAATCGGGAGTGTGAAAACTCATGGTCTTTGATGGGAGCCACGCGCTCCGCTAATTCATCAATCTGCTTTTTCAATGCCTCTAACAGAGCCTGTGTTTTCATTTTTTATTCTCAATAAATGTGAAAAGTGGCGGAATATTGATATCCAACAATAAAACTTACAGCAAATAGACGGCTTCTTATTGCATTTTGATGGTAGTTTGCATAGATTCTACCCTTTCGTATTTACTATATTGGTTTTTATTATGACCGCTAAAGAGCAACAACTGCAATTGATTAAAGAAAGTATCGCGACTATCCCTAACTATCCAAAAGAGGGTGTGCTGTTTCGCGATATTACCACACTGTTAAATGACCCGGCGGCTTATCAAGCGACAATCGATATGCTGGTTGAGCATTATCAAAACAAAGGTGTGACCAAAATTGTTGGTACTGAAGCCCGTGGTTTCTTGTTCGGCGCTCCTGTTGCATTACGCTTAGGCGTAGGTTTTGTGCCTGTGCGTAAAAAAGGCAAATTACCGCGTGAAGTTTTAAGTATGACGTATGATCTGGAATACGGCACCGACACACTGGAAATCCACAAAGACAGCATTACCGCACAAGACAACGTACTGGTGGTAGATGACCTATTAGCAACCGGTGGTACTGTCGAAGCAACCGTGAAAATGATCAAACAGCTAGGCGCAAAAGTGGTGGATGCTGCTTTCGTTATCGGACTGCCAGATTTAGGCGGTGTTGAGCGTTTAGCTAAAGAAGGCGTTACGTCCTACAGTCTTGTTGAGTTCCCAGGCCACTAATCTGCTCCGCACTCTTCTTACTATTTTTACTGCAGTCTCGCCCAATGGGTTGAGGCTGTGGTAGCATGGTACTATTATTATATTTATCAATGTCCCATGTTGAATAACAGTGGAATCCATGAGCTATCAGGTACTTGCCCGTAAGTGGCGCCCCCAAAAATTTTCAGACGTTGTTGGTCAGCAGCATGTGTTGACTGCACTTGCTAATGGGCTTGAGCACCAACGGCTTCATCACGCTTATCTTTTCTCGGGTACCCGCGGTGTCGGGAAAACCACGATCGCCCGTTTGTTTGCCAAAGGGTTAAACTGCGAAACGGGGATCACGGCAACGCCTTGCGGAAAATGCGCCAACTGTTTGGAAATTGAACAGGGGCGATTTGTTGACCTGATTGAGATTGATGCGGCATCACGCACTAAAGTCGAAGATACGCGAGAGTTACTGGATAACGTCCAGTATGCGCCAGCGCGTGGTCGCTTTAAAGTCTACCTAATAGACGAAGTTCACATGTTGTCGCGCCACAGTTTCAATGCGCTGCTTAAAACACTCGAAGAGCCACCGGAACACGTCAAATTTTTACTTGCCACGACCGATCCGCAAAAACTGCCTGTCACGATTTTATCCCGCTGTTTACAGTTCCACCTGAAAGCGCTGGATGTCCCACAAATCAGTGAACAGCTCGAGTTGATCCTGAATGCGGAAAATATTGAGCACGATACTCGTGCTCGTCAGTTGATTGCCCGCGCCGCTGACGGCAGTTTGCGTGATGCGCTGAGCTTGACTGACCAAGCGATTGCTATGGGGCAAGGTAAGGTCACTGCGGATATCGTGAGCCAAATGTTGGGCACGCTTGACGATGAGCAGCCTCTTGCCATTATTGAAGCCCTCGTTCGTGCAGATGGTCTTGGCGTGATGGCTCAAGTGGATCAAGCCGCTTCCCGTGGCGCTGATTGGGAAAACCTACTGGTTGAAATACTCTCTCAGCTTCATCGTATCGCGATGATCCAGCTGCTGCCCGCGGAACAAGAAACGGATCCTTCCTCTACGGAAGGGCGCCTAAGACAAGTGGCACGATTAATTTCCCCAGCGGATCTTCAACTTTTTTATCAAACCTTGCTGGTGGGGCGCAAAGAACTGACATTCGCGCCTGAAAGACGCATGGGCGTGGAAATGGCATTATTAAGAGCGTTAGCCTTCCATCCAAAGAGCATTATTGAAGAAGTGGAATTGCCGCCGAAATTAGTTTCAAGCGTGCCAGCTCCTGCTTTTCAGCCGGAACCTGCACCATCAACGGTAAGGCGCCCAGCCCCGCAACCGGCGAGCGCAGAGAACTTACCAGAAAATAGCCCAACATTGCAGCTATTGAAAGCCAGACAGGCACTACAAACGCCACAAAGTGAGGATCCGAGTCCAAAAAAGACTCATCCGGTGACGTCCGAAAGGGCTAAGCCGGCGGTTTCAGCACTTGAGCGGCTGGCCGCGGTAACCAGCAAACATCAGCAAAATGTGATGGAAAAAGCGTCACAGAAAACAAAGCCTGCGAAGCCGAAGCCATACCAGTGGAAGCCTCAAAATGGTGAGGTTCTCGACGCAAAAGACGCAGTGACGACGCCTACTGAGATCAAAGAGGCGTTGGAATATGAAAAAACCCCTGAATTAGCAATAAAAATCACCGAAGAAGGGCGTGAACGTGATAGTTGGTCGGGGGAAATCGCGCAATTAAATATTCCGAAGCTAGTTGAACAATTGGCTTTGAATTCATATAAAGAAGAATTGAACGAGTCGCAAATTGTATTGCACTTGCGCTCCGCTCAACGCCATCTTGATAAACCTAGCGCTCTAAAAGCGTTACAAGATGCGTTGAGTGAACATTATGGTCGCCCTGTTGAACTGAAAATCGTTCACGATGATAATACGGCGGTGAAAACGCCGTTGGAATGGCGTCAGGCGATTTATGAAGAGAAACTGGCGCAAGCCCGTCAGTCTATTATTGCGGATAAAACAATTCAAAAATTGCGTGCCATGTTTGATGCGCAGTTGGATGAAGAGAGTATTCGCCCCGTTTAACGCTACAGTTGCGAATCTGTAGCCTCAGTTGTGAGAGAAAACTATGTTTGGTAAAGGTGGATTGGGTAACCTGATGAAACAGGCCCAGCAAATGCAAGATAAAATGCAGAAAGTTCAGGAAGAAATCGCTCAACTCGAAGCTACTGGCGAATCTGGTGCTGGCTTAGTCAAAGTGACCATCAATGGTTCACATAACTGCCGCCGTGTTGAAATCGATCCTAGCCTGTTAGAAGACGACAAAGATATGCTGGAAGACTTGATTGCTGCGGCATTCAACGACGCAGCTCGTCGTATCGAAGAAACGCAAAAAGAAAAAATGGCTAGCGTATCTAGCGGTATGCAACTGCCACCAGGCTTTAAGATGCCATTCTAATGCAAACGAGTCCGCTTCTTGAATCATTGATGGAAGCGCTGCGCTGTCTCCCCGGTGTGGGACCCAAGTCAGCGCAGCGAATGGCTTTCCAACTTCTGCAACGTGACCGTAGTGGCGGAATGCGTTTGGCTCAGTCGCTGACTCGTGCAATGTCCGAAATCGGGCATTGCCGCGACTGCCGCACATTTACTGAGCAAGACACCTGCAATATCTGCGATAACCCGCGTCGTCAGCAAAATGGGCTGATTTGCGTAGTGGAAAGTCCCGCAGATATCTACGCTATCGAGCAAACCGGGCAATTCTCGGGGCGCTATTTCGTACTCATGGGGCATTTGTCGCCATTAGACGGCATTGGACCGATGGATATCGGGCTGGATAGGCTCGAAGAACGACTGGCATCGGAAAACATCACTGAAGTGATTTTGGCGACCAACCCGACAGTAGAAGGGGAGGCGACGGCGAACTATATTGGGCAGATGTGTGCGCAGTATGGGGTGGCGGCGAGCCGGATTGCGCATGGGGTGCCTGTCGGCGGTGAGTTAGAAATGGTCGACAGCACGACGCTTTCTCATTCGTTGTCAGGCCGCTCGAAATTGTAGCATCCTCGTCATATTTCAAATTGTAGGGGGTGTTGGCTGCACAACCTCACCCTAGTCACATACTTCAGTATGCTCCTAGGGATAAGCTTGCTTGCCGCCTACCTACAACTTTGAACTATTTAGAGGATGATGGTGGGGAGTTGTTTTTAAAATTTAAAGGCAAACCCCTCAAAGCAAAAATATTAAAGCAAAACCTTCCAAGCAAAAGCATCGTAGTTTTTGGTCATTTCCTTTTGTTCATATTAATTTGGCTGCTAATTTGTGGTTAGTGGTTGAATTCTATTTTTTTGTCCCCAAATTAGTTTCCATCGATAAGTCAAAACTAACTATTAGATTGATGATATAGAGGCGATTAATGAGTATGAAAGGACAAGAAACTCGTGGGTTTCAATCAGAAGTCAAACAACTGCTCCAGTTGATGATCCACTCTCTTTACTCAAACAAAGAAATTTTTCTGCGTGAGCTAATTTCCAACGCATCCGATGCGGCGGATAAACTGCGTTTTCGTGCATTATCTAAGCCTGAACTGTATGAAAATGATGGCGAACTGCGTGTGCGTATTAGCGCAGACAAAGACAAAGGTACTCTCACTATCAGTGACAACGGCATCGGTATGAGCCGTGAAGAAGTGATTGAAAACTTAGGAACCATCGCTAAATCAGGCACTAAATCATTTTTAGAATCATTAGGCAGCGACCAAGTTAAAGATAGCCAAATGATCGGTCAGTTTGGTGTGGGTTTCTATTCTGCGTTTATTGTCGCGGATAAAGTCACCGTTCGTAGCCGCGCCGCAGGTGCTGAAGCGAGCGAAGGGGTATTCTGGGAATCTGCTGGCGAAGGTGAATACACTATCGCAGATATCGAAAAAGCCGATCGCGGAACCGAAATCACCTTACATCTACGTGATGACGAAAAAGAGTTTTTAGATAACTGGCGCTTACGTTCTGTTATCAGCAAGTATTCTGACCATATTGCACTGCCCGTTGAAATCGAAGAGAAAAACGAAGAAGACGGCACGGTTACTTGGGAAAAAATTAACCAAGCAAAAGCGCTGTGGACTCGCAGTAAATCTGAAATTTCGGATGAAGAATATGTGGAATTCTACAAGCATATCTCCCACGACTACGCAGACCCACTAACTTGGGCGCATAACCGTGTGGAAGGGAAGCAAGAATATACCAGCCTGCTGTATATTCCATCTCAAGCGCCATTTGATATGTGGAACCGCGACCAGCGCCATGGTTTAAAACTGTATGTTCAACGCGTCTTTATTATGGATGATGCTGAGCAATTTATGCCTAATTACCTGCGTTTCGTTCGTGGGGTATTGGATTCTAACGATTTACCGTTGAACGTTTCCCGTGAAATTCTGCAAGACAGCGCTCTGACGCGTAACTTGCGCAGTGCACTGACAAAACGTGTTCTGCAAACACTGGAAAAACTGGCGAAAAACGATGCAGAGAAATACCAAACTTTCTGGCAGCAATTCGGTCTGGTCATGAAAGAAGGTCCTGCGGAAGATATGGGGAACGGTGAAGCGATTGCAAAACTGCTGCGCTTTGCGACCACCCATAACGACAGTAGCGTACAAAATGTTTCACTGGAAGACTACGTAAGCCGCATGGTGGAAGGTCAGGATAAGATTTACTTTATTACTGCCGATAGTTACGCCGCTGCGAAAAGCAGCCCGCATTTAGAGCTGTTCCGTAAGAAAGGCATCGAGGTTCTGCTGTTATCTGATCGCATTGACGAATGGATGATGAACTATCTCTCTGAGTTTGATGGTAAACAGTTCCAATCTGTGAGCAAAGCCGACGAGTCATTAGATAAGTTAGCGGATGAAAACAAAGCAGAGCAAGAAGAAGCAGAGAAGCAGTTAGAGCCGTTTGTTGAGCGCGTGAAAACCTTCTTGGGCGACCGTGTGAAAGAGGTGAAACTGACTCATCGCTTAACTGATACGCCAGCCATTGTGACCACCGATGCGGATGAAATGAGTACCCAAATGGCGAAATTATTCGCTGCTGCGGGTCAAGCGGCGCCGGAAGTTAAATATAACTTCGAGCTGAACCCGACCCATGCATTGGTGAAAAAAGCATCTGAAGTGGAAGATGAAAGCGTGTTTGCAGATTGGGTGGATGTTCTACTAGACCAAGCCCTACTGGCAGAGCGTGGTACGCTGGAAGATCCAAACTTATTCATCAAAAAAATCAACGAATTACTTTTAAAGTAGTCCATTAAGGTATTTTCGTTTTCGAACATAAACCACGTAAAAAAGCGATTTTTTGCGTGGTTTTTTTCTTTTGCGAAAAAAGATAAATGGGAAAACGTTTACGTGTCTTCTTGAGTCAGATGCCATGCTAATGGTATGGTAGAGCGTTTTCTTTTCAAATTATAAAAAACTAAATAGCAAGGGGTTTACGCAATGCGTATCATTCTGCTTGGCGCTCCAGGCGCTGGTAAGGGCACTCAAGCTCAATTTATTATGGAGAAGTTTGGGATCCCTCAGATTTCAACCGGCGACATGTTACGTGCCGCGGTAAAATCAGGGAGCGAATTAGGTTTACAAGCTAAAGAGCTGATGGATAACGGCAAATTAGTGACTGATGAACTGGTTATCGCATTAGTGAAAGAGCGCATCAAACAAGATGACTGTCGCAATGGCTTCTTGTTGGATGGGTTCCCGCGTACCATTCCTCAGGCGGATGCAATGAAAGAAGCAGGCATCAACGTTGATTACGTTTTAGAATTTGATGTTCCTGACGAAATCATTGTTGAGCGTATCATTGGTCGCCGTGTTCACGCACCTTCAGGTCGTGTTTACCACGTCACTTTCAACCCACCTAAAGTTGAAAACAAAGATGACGTAACTGGCGATGAATTAACTATCCGTAAAGACGACCAAGAAGACACGGTTCGTAAACGTTTAGTTGAATATCATGCACTGACTGCGCCATTAATCGCTTACTATCAAAATGAAGCGAAAGCGAGCAGCACTCAGTACTTCAAGTTAGACGGTACTCGTAAAGTGACTGAAGTGAGCGCAGAGTTAGCAAAAATTTTAGGCTAATTTTTAACGCATCATATAAAAAGGCAGCGTTAATCGCTGCCTTTCTTTTTGTGCCACAAGTTGGCAAAATTAGTTATTAAAATCTGTTATTGTTGGGAATAATTATCAATTAGGAGCTGTTCTAATGTTAGAAAAAAAATATGGAATTCTATTGGTAAATTTGGGAACGCCCGATGCCCCAACAACAACAGCCGTTAAACGCTATTTAGCTGAATTCTTAACTGACCCGCGTGTTATTGATGTTTCCCCATTGATTTGGAAGCCTATTTTATATGGTGCTATTTTGCCAATCCGCGCTTCCAAAGTGGCAAAACTTTATGGCTCAATTTGGATGGATGAAGGCTCGCCATTATTAGTTTATTCACAGCGTCAAAAAGAAAAATTATCTGCATTTTTTCCTAATACACCGATTGAGCTGGGAATGACTTACGGCTCGCCGTCAATAAAGAGTGCTATCGACAGCTTGATTGCGCAAGATGTGACGGAATTAGTGGTTTTACCGCTGTATCCACAATATTCCTGCACCACGACGGCTGCCGTCTATGAGGCTATCACTCGCGCTTTTAAACCTATGCGGACTATCCCGTCGGTGCAATTTATCCGTAGTTACGCCACTCATCCAGCGTATATTCAAGCCTTAGCGGAATCCATCGAAGCCAGTTTTGCTAAACACGGTGAACCAGATAGGTTGATCCTCTCTTTCCACGGTATCCCGCAGCGTTACTGCGACTCAGGGGATATTTATGATAAAGAGTGTGAGCAAACCACCGAATTATTAAAGCAAGCCCTGAAATTCCCAAGTGACCGAGTGTTAATTACTTACCAATCTCGATTTGGTCGTGAACCATGGTTAAGCCCATACACGGATCAGACGATGAAAAAGCTACCGTCAGAGGGGGTTAAGTCAGTGCAAGTGGTTTGCCCAGGGTTTTCGGTGGACTGTTTAGAAACATTAGAAGAAATTAGCGAGCAAAATAAAGAATTTTTCTTACATAATGGTGGTGAGCAATATCGTTATATTCCTGCACTGAATGACAGCGATATCAGCATTAATATGATTCAGTTAATTCTGAAAAATCACTTAGAAAGAGTGATTTTATAGCTAATTTCATAAAGAAGGTTAATGGTTATATCCAAAACTTAAATTTTGACTATAATTATGACCTCAATATTCAATGGTACAATTTAGAGTGCGTTGTTTGGAATTAACATGACTGAAAAAACTAATTTATCTCCAGAATTAAAAAAACAGCTAGAGCAAGATCCGCAATATAAATTGCAGCACAATGATGAAATAGATCTCATGGCGTTGATAGCGGTTCTGTTCAAGAATAAATTATTGATTATTATTGCAACAGTCATTGTTACCGCACTGAGTATTGGGGTTGTCAAAATGTTACCTCAGAAGTGGACGAGTGAAGCGATTATTATCCCGCCAACGTCTGAAGAGGTAAAAGAAGCTAATGAATTTTCAGCGCGCTTAAATGCATTAGGCATGGAAGTCGACTTAAGTTCTCAGCGTATTTACAACGAATTTATTGTTCAATACCGCTCTAAAGTTAACCAAGAAGCCTTCGTTAAAAGCACCGATTATTTTAAAACACTGCTTGATAAGCTTGAGAATAAAAATGATCCGCTTGAGGTTCAACGCTTAGTGAATCGCATTATTGCGGATTCGATTAAACTTAAATACAACGGTAAAGAAAAAGACAGTGATGATAGCGATATCGTTCTGTCATTTACCGCGCCAACAGCGGTTGAAGCGCAAGATTTAATGGATGGGTATATTCGTTATACAGCGAGTATTGTCCGTAAAAGAATGAAAACAGAAGTGGATAATGCAATTTCACGCCAACTGATTTATAGCGTTGAAGCATTAAAACAAGATACCAACAAAATCCAGATTTCTTATGACGTTAAAATTGAGCGTTTAAAACGCGCTATTACTATCGCGAAAGCCGCTGGAATTACGCGTCCTATCGCAAGAGATTCAGTGGCCATTAATGATGACCCTGATTATCCAATTGCATTAGGTTCAGAAGCGTTAGAAGAAAAATTGGGGATTGAGTTAAAGAACCGCGACTTAGCGCTGATCAGTGAAAAACTGCAAAATGCAAAAGTCTATATTGAAAACTTAAACTCACTCACAACTAAAGAATTAGATTTTGAGCCTATCAGATTTATTCTGACTCCAGATTTACCGATTACTAAAGATTCCCCTAAATCGATGCTTATCGTGGCATTAGGCGCTATTCTTGGCTTTATTATGAGCTGTGCGTTTGTACTAGGTCGTGACCTGTACCGTAACTATAATCAGCAAAATACTCGCCGTAAGTAATCACTCTAAAGCATTATAAATACCTAACCGGCACCTTTTTATCGAAGGGTGCTGGTTTTGTTTTATCGTGTTAGAATACGGAAATGTTCCTTTTTTAATGTTCCCAATATGAAATTCCCCGGTCAACGCAAATCTAAACATTACTTTCCCGTCTCCCTCAGAGATCCTCTTTTACAACCGATGAAAGAGATGCTCTCTGATGATGAAAACTGCAAATCGTATATTGTGGGTATCGACCAAACACTCGTCGATATCGAAGCCAAAATTGATGATGAATTTATTGAACGTTATCAATTAAGTAAAGGTCACTCTTTAGTCATCGAAGATGATGCGGCTGAAGCGCTCTACAAAGAGCTCACCGATAAGAAACTGATCACCCATGAATTTGCAGGCGGTACGATAGGAAATACGCTTCACAATTACTCTGTCTTAGCCGATGACCGCTCCGTCTTATTGGGCACGATGTGCAACAATATTCAGATTGGTAGTTATGCTTATCGCTACCTCTGCCATACTTCAAGCCGTATGGATCTAAACTACCTACAAGGGGTAGATGGTCCTATTGGGCGCTGTTTTACGCTCGTCACTGATAACGGTGAACGTACGTTTGCAATTAGCCCTGGACATATGAACCGCTTGCACCCTGATAGCATACCTGAAGAGATTATTGCAGGCGCATCAGCGTTGGTATTAACGGCTTATTTAGTGCGTTGTAAGCCGGGGGAAACGATGCCGGATGCGACGATGCAAGCTATCCATTATGCGAAAAAACATAATGTTCCCGTGGTACTGACATTGGGAACCAAGTTTGTTATCGCTCAAGATCCGCAATTCTGGCGTGATTTCCTTAAAGATCATGTATCAGTAGTCGCCATGAACGAAGATGAAGCCTTGGAATTAACTGGCTTTAGCGATCCCCTATTGGCATCTAATATGGCGCTGGATTGGGTTGACCTTGTTCTGTGTACAGCAGGACCTTCAGGGCTGTATATGGCAGGCTTTACGGAAGAAGAATATAAACGTAAAACTCAGCACCCATTACTGCCGGGAGCAATTGCTGAATTTAACCTGTATGAATTTAGCCGCGCGATGCGCATGCAAGATTGTAAACAACCTCGTCGTATCTTCTCCCATATTGAGCCGTATATGGGCGGTCCCGAAAAAATCATGAATACCAATGGTGCGGGTGATGGTGCATTATCTGCGTTACTGCATGATATTACGGCGAATTCATATCACCGTTCAAATGTACCTAATTCCAGTAAGCACGAGCGTCAATATCTCACTTATTCCTCACTGGCACAGGTGTGTAAGTATGCGAACCGTGTAAGTTATCAAGTGCTTTCTCAGCATTCACCGCGCTTAACTCGCGGGCTACCAGAAAAAGAAGATAGCTTAGAAGAGTCCTATTGGGATCGCTAACTTGGAATAAGTAATGCTGAAATAAAAAAACACCTCGAATGAGGTGTTTTTGTTTTTATCATGATGCTAACTATTACGCTTCTTTGGCGATCCCCGCAGGGTGCTCAGCTTTAACCGCCTCAACCGCTTTCTCATCTTCTTGTTCATAGCGCATCGCTTGTGGAACAGAGATTTTAATCGCAATAAATACCGCTAAGAAACCGCCCACTAATTTACCTAACAGAATTGGTAGCACCAATGTGGGTTGGAAGTTTGCGGTAAAGGCTAAGTGGTCGCCAATCGTCGCTTGAGCACAGACCCCAAAGGCTACGCACAACACTTTATCCCTTGCACGCATTTCTTTGAATAAGTGGTAAGTTGCAATGATATTTGCCATCACCATGATGAAACCCAGAGAACCTGTATCGCTCAGTTTTAATCGGCGGCTGAGTGCGCTGACTAGTGGCTTGCAGTAACGTTGGAACAGGTAACAGATAGGGAATGTACCTGCGAGCATGATCCCGATATAACCTGCAATCTCGATCGCACGGAATAACTCATTTTGATCGGCAAATAGTGGATCGAATCCCCAAGCCCCAAAGACTTTACTAAATACGCCGGTAAAATGTTCCACAATGGAGAAGGCTAATACTAATTTCACGAATGCATCCATGATCTTACCGAAGATCAGAAAGCCCGTAACCATTAGCATTGGACGATATTTTAATCCCGCAGCCAGCAAGAAACATAAAACGAATAGCGGCATTAAATATTGCAGCATCGTCAAGAAATCAAGAGTGAGTTGATGAGTCGCTGGGGAGTTCGTCGAAATAATATCGCGAACAGGGATATTATTCAGTGTGATCAACAGCAATGAAGCCAATACCCCGAATGGGATTGAGATCAATCCTGCCATTGCCCCTAAGGCTAAATATTTGTGATCTTTACGATTTAACATCGTTAAACCAACGGGGATCAGATACACAATGGTTGCCCCAGATGTATAACCGATCAACATCGCAGTGATCCACATATCGCGATTCGTCGTTAAGGCGTCTGCTAACTGATATCCGCCCATATCTACCGCGATAATGGATAGTGCTGCGATAGAAACATCAGAGCCAACAGAGCTAAATACTGGTCCTAAGATGTAAGATATCAATTGTGAAAGTAGCGGAACGGCAGCCATGATCCCTGCTTGAGCGAGAAACACGGGACCAATAGAAAAAATACCGTTTACAAACTCTTTTCCGAGGTCGCTGGCAGGTCTGACAATCGATGCAACAGCGCCAATCACGGCGCCGCACATGATTAAGTAGATAATATAGTTTCCGAATTCGGCCATAGTAGGGTTTCCTTTCTTTTTTATTGTTGGAAGAATTAATTTCTTAGCTGGCGAGAACGGGCAATAATGTCGCGATACTGTTCCATTACGCCTTGCATGTTGGTGCCGTCTGGGCGCGTGACACTGGTGTTGCGTCGTATCGCCATTTCATGGCTTATTCCCAAACCTTTACGAGCAAGCAAGGCAGCCCCGAGTGCTGTGACTTCACGATTTGCTGGTGCTTCAATATTTTTTTGTAATAAATTGGCTAAAAACTGCTTAAAGTACTGATTTGACGATAACCCTCCATCGACTGAAATGGACTGACCTAATGGAGAGATTTTCTCCATTGCGAAAATAACTTCGGCGGAGCGGGCGGCTATTCCTTCTAAGACCGATTGCATCATATCTTTCTTATCGGTATCTAATGAGAGTCCCGCCCATAAGCCGGCAGCGCTGCGATCCCAATAAGGACAGCCTAAACCTGAGAGTGCAGGTACAAACGCTAAACCACGTTTAATCGCGGGTTCATCACGAAAATCTGAAAGTTCATCAAAATCCTCAAATAGGCCGATTTTACGTGCCCAGTTGATTGCTGAGGCAGCGTTATACACGCCACCATCTAAGCCGAAAACAGGGGCTTCACCCGGGAATTTCCAGCAAAGTGTGGGTAACAACCCGCTTTGATGAGTTTGTGGGATATCGCTCCCCGTCAAGGCTTGCAAGAAAGCGCCAGTACCAAAGGTAATTTTGGCATCCCCTTTTTGGCGGCAACCATGACCAAATGTTCCCGCAAATTGGTCGACAATAATGGCGGTGACTGGCGTGAGATGTCCGTCGAGATTGACGGCGCCAAAGTCACCGATATTGTCGCGCAGCGGCGGCAAGCAGTGGATCGGCACCCCAAAAATCTCACACAGCTGTGGATCCCACTCGAGGGTATGAATGTTGAGTAAAGAGGTACGTGATGCGGAGTTATAATCCGTCACAAAAACATCGCATAAACGGTCAAGGAAAAATGCATCCATAGTGCCTATGCGTAGGCGGTTTTTATCCGCAAGAGATTTGGCACCCACCACATTCTCCAGAATCCATCCCATTTTACTGGCTGAGAAATAAGGATCTAAGGGCAGTCCCGATTTAGATTGGACAAGCGGCTCAAGCCCCGCATCTTTAAGTTGCTGGATGGTTTTTTCAGTACGCAGATCTTGCCAAACAATCGCGTTATAAAGGGGGCGCTTGGTCTGAGCATCCCACGCAACAATACTTTCGCCTTGATGACAAATACCAATAGCATCAACAACTTCACAACTATTCAGACACTTGATGATGTTCGTTAGGATCTCTTCAGGATCGTGCTCAACCCAACCACTGTTTAAGGTGATTTGCTTGTGTGGAATACTCATCGGGGAATGGTAATGGCCGCCTTCTTCAAAGACGACGACCCGGGTTCCCGTTGTTCCCTGATCGATAGCGGCATAACGTTGATTGAGCATCGCTGAATTTCCCAGTGTTATAAATGTTGTAAATAGGTTTGTTTTTTTGCTTACTATCGTTTAATCGGAAATAAAATCCACAAAAAACTCACAATAACTTCTGTGAATGTGAGAACTGTCACAATAAGATAACAATGTGGGAAGTTTTTGGAGTGTTATTGTGATTTGTGTTGTTTTATATGTTGAGGTTGTGGGGATTATGTGGTTTTATGTGTCCAAGTTTTATATTAAGGATTTCAGCCATGAATGCTAATAATAAAAAAATGTGGGATGTCATTGTCATCGGTGGGGGTGTCATTGGCTGTGCAGTGACCCGAAAATTCACATTGATGGGCGCTAAAACACTGCTGTTAGAGCGTGGTGGCGATATTTTATCAGGAGCAAGTAAAGCAAATAGCGCGTTGTTACATACCGGTTTTGATGCCACACCAGGGACATTAGAATTGGAATGCATGCAAGATGGGTATCAGGAATTCATTGATATTAGAGAAAAAATGAATTTACCGTTACTCAAAACAGGCGCGTTAGTCGTGGCTTGGAACGAAGAGCAGCTCAATAAGCTGCCGGGTATTGTAGAGCAAGCACACACTAACAACGTCATGGATGTGGGAATAATAGATAAAGAAGAGCTTTATCGTCGAGAACCTCATTTAGCGGAGGGTGCGCTGGCAGCGGTTGAAGTTCCGGGTGAATCGGTGATTGATCCATGGAGCACGCCACTGGCGTATTTAACTCAAGCCGTAAAACACGGTGCAGAGTACCAATTTCATTGTGAAGTGACTGAGGGTGAGCTAAATGCGGGAATTTGGACATTATCCACATCAAAAGGTGAATTTTCTGCCCGATTAGTGATTAACTGTGCCGGGATTAATGGGGATATCGTGGAATCTATCTGCCACCCATCACCATTTGAGATTAAACCGCGTAAAGGTCAATTTTTGGTATACGACAAAGCAGCAGCGGCAGATATCAATGCGATCATTTTGCCAGTACCCACCGCGATTACGAAAGGTGTTCTGCTATCGAAAACCATTTTCGGTAACTTATTGTTAGGCCCGACAGCGGAAGAACAACAAGACCGCTGGAAAGCGGAAGTGAAGCAAGAAGTCTTGCAAGATTTAATCGACCAAGGTTCTCGCATGTTGCCATCACTGCATAATTACAGTGTGACGGCCACCTATGCTGGATTACGCCCAGCCACGGAAGAAAAATATTATCGAATTAATGATTACCCCGAAAAGCAGTGGATATGTGCTGGGGGAATTCGCTCAACGGGCTTAACGGCAGCGTTGGGGGTCGCCAATCACTTAGGGAAACTTTACCAAGAGAATTTTGACGCATTATTTGAGCTATCACCGCCAACTGAATTAATTTGGCCTAAGATGCCGATGCTCTCTGAATATGATGAACGTGATTACCAATGTAAAAATAATGGCGGCATTGTGTGCCATTGTGAATTAGTGACTCAACGAGAAATTGAAGCCGCGTTTGATTCTGACATTCCACCAGAATGTTTAGGCGCACTTCGTCGCCGAACTCGCGTCATGATGGGGCGTTGTAACGGTTTTTATTGTAGTAGTCAGGTCGCTGAAATTATTAACGGTCGCTTTGACAATACCTTATCGGTGGAGGCAGTGAAATGAGCTTAAATTACGATGTGATCATTATTGGCTCAGGGCCGGCGGGTATCGCGGCAGCACAAACATTACGTCGCCGTGGTATTCATAATATTGCGATTTTAGAGCGTGAAGCCCATGCAGGTGGTGTTCCTCGTCATTGCCAACATCCCACTTTCGGTTTGTTAGTGTTTAAACGCCCAATGAAAGGCAACCAGTTTGCGGAAAAAATTGTTAATAATTTAGGGGATACACCAATACTAACGCGTTGTACTGTGACGCAATTACAACCTAATGGCACTTTAACAGTCACAACTCCTGATGGCGTGGTTGAGATGCGCGGTAAACGCATTTTGATTGCAACAGGCGTTCGCGAAACACCACGTCACCCACGCTTAGTTTCTGGCTTGCGTCCTCAAGGTATTTTAACTGCGGGTGCGCTACAGCAATTTGTCTATTTAAAAGGGCAAAAACCGTGTTTGAACCCAGTGATCGTTGGCAGTGAGTTAGTCAGTTTCTCTGCATTATGGACATTAAAAAATGCGGGCGTAAAAGCGAAAGCCATGATTGAAAGTGGCGAACGAATTCTGGCATTCAAACCAGCTTCATTGTTTGCTAAAGCCATGGGAACCCCGGTGTATGTGAATAGCAAAATCACGGAAATTGGCGGCTTAGAAAGAGTCGAATATGTGATGGTGGAAACCGCAGGGCAAATACGCAAAATTGAGTGCGACTCTGTGATTTTTACCGGGGGCTTTGTGGGTGAAAATACGTTAATTCGTAAAAGCCACTTGAGTTTTGAGGCTAGTACAGGCAAACCCGTCACTGACCAACGTAGCCGCTGTTCTGATGTCTGCTATTACGCGGCGGGTAACATGCTGCACCCTGCGGATATGGGGGATCAGTGCTACCAAGAAGGTGAGATCACCGGCGGATATATTGCAGATGATTTATTAGCCAATCACCATCAAACGGATGTACAGCAAGGGAATAGATTGCCGATTCGATTTGCTGAGCCAATTCGTTTTACAGTACCTGCATGTATCAATATGTCCGAAAATACGGCGAAAAATGCGGATTTCAACATTCAAGTCAACACGGCGATAACGGGAACAATCCGTGTGATGGCAGGTAATACCGTGCTATATGAAAAGCGTCGTCGCTGCTTACCGACTCGTCGTATTTTGCTGAAAAATATCGATTTAACAAAAATCCAAGCGAGTGCTACTGAAATTACTGTCACTGTTGTATAGTGCTGGAAATGTTAAATGGTCAGAAGGATTAAACTATGTGTGAGGGACGCTCCTCAAAAGTACGACACCAAACCATCATTGAGATGTTATCGACTCAAGGTCAGGTGTATGTACAGGAGCTTGCAACGCATTTTAATGTGGCGCAAGAAACTATTCGCCGTGATCTGAGCAAGCTTGAAACTCAAAAATTATTAAAGAAAGTTCACGGTGGGGCTGTCAATGTTCAGTCCAAATTTGAGCGTAATTTTACAGAACGAGCGCAAGCGGCTGTTGATGAAAAGAAAGCGATAGCAGCAAAAGCGGCGGAGTTAATTAAGCCTGGAGACACACTGTTTATTGATTTTGGCACGACGACCTTCGAGTTTAGCCAACGCATTAAGTCGATTGATAATATAACGGTGATAACAAACTCACCGTTATTAGCTAGCACATTGCAGGAAAACCCTACCATCGAAACGATTTTGATTGGTGGGCAATTTAATGCGGCACAAAATGCCTGCTTAGGCGCAATCGCATTAAAGAATATTACGGAATTTTTCGCAGATTATGCGGTTATCGGCGCTGGCGCTTTTCATCCTCAGCATGGTGTGATGGATCAACACGTTGATGAGGCTGCCATTGCACAAAAAATGCAGGAAAACAGCGATAAGCTGATGGTGTTAGCTGATGGAACAAAAGCCCATAAGCATGCGATTAACTTTGTGGCTGGGTGGGATAATATTGATTATCTCATTACTACCACTAAAGACTTTAAATTAGCTGAAAATAAAAAACGCCCGAAAACCAAAATTATTATTGCAGATATTCTGTAAGCCATAAAAATCAAAGCATTACCCATTTAATTTATACCCTATGGAAAATAATTCATTTATTTTTCATAGGATTACTTTGTTCAAAATTCGTTAAATACGACACTAGGAATTAAAATGAAACTTTATTTTATTGCGTGCCCATATTCTGATCCTGATAGCAATGTTGTGGAAATGCGTTTTCAAGCTTGTACCCAATATGCAGCGGAATTAGCGCTTAAAGGAATTGCAACCTATAGCCAAATTACCATGACTCACCCGATCAATCAGTACTTAGCTTCGCAAGGGCAAAAAGTGGCATGGTCAGCGATTGATATGGAATTTTTAAAGCGTTGCGATGGTTTGATTGTTCTGACGCTGGCGGGATGGGAAAAAAGTGGCGGTGTTGCCGCAGAAATTCAATTCTTCAAAGATAAAGGTTTACCTGTGTGGACTGACAGTGAATTTGCTGAACAAATGCTGAATTCATAATAAAAAAAGCCGTAACGTTAATCAGTTACGGCTTTTTTGTTTTCAATTAAAAATGAACTTAATTGACACTGAACTTAGTGGCTCGGTTTTAGATACTCATCCAAATTTTTGCCATCTGGGTTGTGATTATCTTTATCCTTATCATCTGGGATAGCACAACCAAATTCAGCCACATCATTGCACATTAACGTGGTGATAGATTTTGCAATCTCATGTTCACCAATAATAATGTGGTCTGCACCGCGTTCTCTAATAAAGCTGACTTCATCATCATAGTGGGCGCGTACGACCACGGTGATATTCGGATTCAGCTCTTTGGCGGTAGCCACAATTTCACCTGCTTCATAACCGTTTGGAATGGTTAGTAACAGGGATTTTGCACATTCAATACGGGCAAGGCTTAGGATATCTTTACTGGCACCATTACCTAAGATGGCACTGAAACCATTTTCAGCCAGCTCTTCAAAGCGTGCACGGGTATCTTCAACCACAACCAGTGGGATTTCACGACGACGCAGTTTATCAGCCAGCATGCCACCAACGCGACCGTAACCAACTATCACTGCATGACCACAAATATCCACTGGGATCTGAGTCTCTTCTTCCAGTGTTTCTTCCAGAAGCTGCTCTTCGATGGTCTCGGTTTTTTCCAGATATTTATCCAACAGGCTGAATAACACTGGGTTTAGCATGATAGAGACAATCGCACCGGCTAATACCAAGTTTTGAGCGTCTTTATCCATTACCCCGAGTGCCAGACCCATTCCCGCCAAAATAAAGGCAAACTCACCAATTTGAGCCAAGCTGACAGAAATGGTTAATGCTGTACGGCGTGAGTGCCCAAACATGCGTACGAGCACCAGCGCGGCGGCAGATTTACCAATAATAATGATACCGAGAACAGCGATGATCCCTAACGGTTGCTCAATGAGAACCACTGGGTCGAATAACATCCCGACAGACACGAAGAACAGTACTGCAAACGCATCGCGTAGCGGTAAAGTGTCCTGAGCCGCACGATGGCTCAGCTCTGATTCATTCAGCACCATGCCTGCGAAGAATGCGCCTAATGCGAAGGAAGCGTCAAAAATCGCGACAGCAGCATAGGCGATACCTAATGCAAGCGCTAAAACCGCAAGCGTAAACAGTTCACGAGAACCTGTTGATGCTGTGCGAGATAAAATCCATGGGATAACTTTTCGCCCGATGACAATCATAATGACGATAAAGGCAACGACTTTACCTATTGTCCATCCAAGGCTCATGGCTAATTCGCCAAAACTGGCTTCATTACTATCCATGATCCCTGCGGCAGCAGGTAACAGTACTAAGGCGAGAACCATGGCTAAATCTTCAACGATTAACCAGCCAATAGCGATTTGCCCGCGTTGACTTTCAATGAGTTGCCGCTCTTCAAGTGCACGTAGTAATACAACGGTACTTGCTGTTGACAGACAGAGACCAAAGACAATTCCCGTAAATACGCCCCAACCGAATAACATCGATAAGCCAAGACCTAATAAAGTCGCGACGGCTATTTGAGCGATGGCGCCGGGGATGGCAATTGCTTTTACGGCTAATAAATCTTTCAATGAGAAATGTAGACCAACACCAAACATCAAAAGAATAACCCCGATTTCAGCGAGTTCAGGGGCTAGGGTGGTGTCTGCAACAAAACCGGGGGTAAAAGGACCCGCTAATACACCCGCGGCAAGATAACCGACAAGTGGCGAAATTTTTAAGCGCTGCGCGAGCATGCCTAATATATATGCAAGGGCGAGACCACCAACAATGGTTGTAATTAAGGGCGTTGAATGCTCCATTAAGTCTCCTCTGGTTTGTTTATGAATAAAAAGGTGGGTACATGCCTTTGGCTTTCAAAATGTTGATGACGTTAATCACCATTTTGAAATACAAATTGCGTGTTTATCTATTTTAGCGGTTTTGAAAACAAATTTCTTTAAAAAATTGCCTAGTTTCTAAAAAAAAATCGAGCTGATAGGGCTAAATCGTTACAAGCTTTTTATTTTAGTCGTTTTTATGGAAGTCTTTTGTGAAATAAAGGAAGGGTTATCCATACTTATAAAAACATAAGTATGGATAAAATAAGGTAATAAGCCTATTTATTGTTTATATTTGGTAACAATACAGTAAAAATACCCAATAATGGTAGAAAGGCACAATATTGATAAACTTGCTCAATGCTGGTTTGGTCTGCAATATGACCCAAGACAGCAGCACCAACGCCCCCCATACCAAAGGCTAAACCAAAGAATAGCCCTGAAACCATCCCTGTTTTACCTGGGATCAATTCTTGTGCGTATACCAAAATAGCCGAGAATGCTGAGGCTAAAATCATCCCGATAATCACCGTCAGGACACCCGTCCAGAAGAGTGACGCGTGAGGTAAAATCAACGTAAATGGGGCAACGCCAAGGATAGAAAACCAGATAACATACTTACGCCCAATTTTATCGCCAATAGGACCACCAATCATGGTTCCCGCCGCAACGGCGAATAAAAATACAAACAAGTGAATTTGGGCGTTTTGTACCGAAACACCAAACTTATCGATTAAATAGAAAGTGTAGTAACTGCTAATGCTCGCTAAATAGAAATATTTTGAGAAAATTAAAACTAACAAAACGCTGAGTGAGCCAACCACGACTTTGCGAGGCAGCACTTTAACTTCTCCGTGAATGACGGGCTTTTTCTTTGCAGCGCGATGCTGCTGTTTATACCAACTGCTAACTTGCAAAAGAATAATAATGGCGAGTAGTGCCGCGAACGAGAACCAACCGATGTTGCCTTTACCATAAGGTTCAATGATCAGTGCGGCAAGTAGAGGACCTAATGATGCTCCGAGGTTGCCGCCCACTTGGAAAAAGGATTGGGCTAAACCATGGCGTCCACCAGATGCCATCCGTGCGACTCTTGATGATTCAGGATGGAAGACAGAAGAGCCAGTCCCCACTAACGCGGCAGCGATTAAGATGGTTGGGAAGGTTTCTGCCATGGCTAATAGCAATAGACCCGACAAGGTAAAGCTCATGCCTATCGGTAAGGAATAGGGTTGAGGGTGTTTATCCGTGTAATAACCAATAATCGGCTGTAAAAGTGATGCCGTGACTTGGTAAGTGAGGGTGATCATCCCAATTTGAGCGAAGCTAAGGGAAAAATCAGATTGTAATAAGGGATAAATCGCTAATATTAGCGACTGAATCATGTCATTGAGTAAATGAGAGACACTGATTGCCGTCAGGATACTGAAAACGGTTTTTCCCGTTTTATTGGCGGGTTTGGCGCCGCCATTCGCTGCTGTTTGCTCACTCATGATCATCACTTTAGTTTGTTGCGTAATTGTAACCAATATAACTAATATAGAAATTATTTAAATGGCAATATGAGTGGCATGGGTAAATTGATGGAAAATATTAGTCGATCCAGATCTCATTTCTTTGTAACAGCGTTCTGTTTGTGCATAGCCGCTCAGATCTTGCCGTCATTTTTATGCTATAAGACTGAGTCTATTAACACATGGCTTATTAACTCATAAGCTTATTACGCATAAAAAACTACGTAATCGGTAGAGATTTCTATACCAGCAGGGAGAATGTATGAAACTGACATTTAAGGCATCCGCATGCGCATTAACTGTCTCGTTAGCGCTGTTACCCGCAGCGATGGCAAATGCGTGGGAAAAAGATAAAACCTACAACATCACTATTTTGCATACTAACGATCATCATGGTCATTTTTGGCACAATGAAAAAGGTGAGTATGGATTAGCGGCACAAAAAACCGTGGTTGATGAAATTCGTGACGAAGTGGCGAAGCAAGGCGGCAGTGTTTTATTACTCTCTGGTGGGGATATTAATACTGGTGTACCAGAGTCTGATTTGCAAGATGCTGAGCCTGATTTTAAAGGGATGAATTTGGTGGGCTACGATGCGATGGCGCTCGGTAACCACGAATTTGATAACCCGCTAGAAGTCCTCAAGCAGCAAGAAAAGTGGGCAACGTTCCCATTCTTATCTGCCAACATTTATCAAACCAGCACAGGTAAACGTCTCTTTAAACCTTATCAAGTCTTTGATAAGCAAGGTGTAAAAATTGCTGTTTTAGGCTTAACAACTGACGATACCGCGAAAATCGGTAACCCTGCGAACTTCCCTGATGTTGAATTCCGCGTCCCTGCTGCTGAAGCCAAAAAAGTGGTGGAAGAGCTACGTGCGACTGAGAAACCAGACATTATTATCGCGGCAACCCATATGGGACACTATGATGATGGCAACCACGGTTCTAACGCACCGGGGGATGTGGAAATGGCGCGCAGCTTACCTGCGGGCTATTTAGATATGATAGTGGGTGGTCACTCACAAGACCCTGTTTGTATGTCTCAAGAGAACAAAAACTACAAACAAGAAGACTATGTGCCAGGAACCCCATGTGCGCCAGACAACCAAAATGGCACCTGGATTGTTCAAGCCCATGAGTGGGGTAAATATGTAGGTCGTGCCGACTTTGAATTCAAAAACGGTAAATTCACCTTAAAACACTATCAGCTGATCCCAATTAACCTGAAGAAAAAAGTGAAGAAAGACGACGGTTCATCGGATTACGTCTACTACACACAGGAAATTGCGCATAACCCTGAAATGACAAAATTGCTAACCCCTTATCAAGATAAAGGCGACCAGCAATTAGGCGTGAAAGTCGGTTCAGTGGAAGGCAAGCTGGTGGGTGACCGTAATAAAGTGCGCTTTGAGCAAACCAATATGGGGCATTTACTACTGGCGGCTCAAAAAGAGCGTGCAGGGGCTGATTTTGCCATCATGAGCGGCGGCGGCGTGCGTGATTCCATCGAAAGCGGCGATATTACCTATAAAGATGTCCTGAAAGTTCAGCCATTTGCTAACGAATTAGTCTATGTGGACTTTAAAGGCGAAGAGGTTCTGCCGTATCTGCAAGCGGTCGCTAACATGAAACCTGACTCAGGTGCTTACGGTCAGTTCTATAATGTGAGCCTGACTCTGAATGCCGACGGCACAATCAGCGATGTGAAGATTGATGGCAAACCGGTCGATAAGAACAAAACTTACCGTATGGCGACATTAAACTTTAACGCGATTGGCGGTGACGGTTATCCAGCTATCGATAATCATCCAAACTACGTCAACACCGGTTTTGTGGATGCGGAAGTGCTCAAAGGCTATATTGAGAAACATTCTCCATTAAAAGCCGCTGATTACGAGCCAAAAGGCGAGATTGTTTATAAAAATAAATAATCGGTAATGAGTGTGAAAAAGCCCCTTAATTGGGGCTTTTTGTTTTTTACGATTCTTTTTTAATATCCGCAAAGCTGGCATTTAGTACACTTGCCAGATCGCTTGGGGCGAGTTCTAAATCCAAACCGCGCTTGCCACCGGAAATAAACATAGTCGTAAATTCTTGAGCTTGGCTGTCAATCACGGTCGGAAGGCGTTTTTTCTGACCTAATGGGCTGATCCCTCCTAGCAAATACCCCGTGGTTTTTTGGGCAATTTGCGGATCGGCCATTTCGACTTTTTTGACTTTAAATACCTTAGCAACAGATTTGAGGTCGAGCTGCCCAGAAACTGGAGTGACAGCCACCGCTAAGGTTTTTTGATCGCCATTAAGCGCGACTAATAAGGTTTTGAAGACTTGCTTGGCATCTAAGCCTAATTTTTGGACGGCTTCATCACCAAAATTACTCTCATTGGGGTCGTGATCATAAGGGTGTAGCGTGAATTTAATTTTTTGTTTTTCCAGTAATTTTACTGCCGGAGTCATAATTATTCCTTTTCTTTTTCAATGACTGGATTTGATCAATTATCGTTTCGTAAATAATCAATTAAGCTCTGTTCACCAAACAAGTGCAGTGCGCCTACGGCGACCACATAATTACCCGCAGGCAAGGTTTTCAGTTTTCTCGCCCATTCCTGATTGCGTTGAGTCATCAGCACATTATAAACCCCTTCGCTGAAGGTATTCGGTAATGTAACGCAATTTTCCGGTTGAAAATCCAGCCACCAGCTAATCATGGTTTGCAAGGAGCGGGCATTGGCGCGCCAATGAATTAGGGTATCTTGCAATAATGGCAAACCATCATCGGGTAAATCGAGCAGTAATTGCACTTGGGAGTCTACACCTTCTAGCTCAATAATGGGCTTATTTTGGGCTAGTGCGTTATGGATCAGTTGGTAGTCAATTCCATAGTGACCTCGTAAACCCAATAACTGCGCTTGTGTGGCTTGCATCGTCAGGGCGACTTGCCAAGAGGGAAGATGGTCAAACTGAGTGGGGGATTGACGTATCTCTTGGCAGTATTGTAAAAACAGGGCAAATTCAGCGTCCGTTAATCTATGGGAAACCGGTGCTATCAAGGCTGTAGATGTTGGGAAAGGTGAGTTTGCTTGCGTGATATCCGCCTCAACAATCAGCCCATCTGCGTGGTTGATTTTATCGAGCAAGGTTGCGGATAAGGGAAACATATTTTCTGTTCCCATATGAATACTGCCGACAATGTGCAGCTTTATATTATTAGGTAAGCGAACATCAACAGCAGGATAAGGATAATTCGGAGCCACTCCCCGGTGCAGCCAACTTTTTAAGTTTTCGAGTAGTTTTCCCATCTGATATTTATCCTGATTTAACGACTGAGATAAACAGAGTAAACAATCTTGTAGGAATTTGCGAATCACACCGCACGATACGGTCTATTACTAAAATATTGCCTATTACTAAACAGAAGAATTGCAGATAAAAAATAGCGCCTCATCATCAGGCGCTATTAATTATATTGCGTGAGTCATTATGCAAATTAGTCTTTGCGCTTTAATAGGCTTAATAGAGAAAATAAACCAAACGCACTGAAAATTAATTCGATACCGATTAATGCGGTTAACAGCGCAATCGAGGTAATAGGACCATTGCCAATTAATAAGTAAGCAATAAAGAAGTCCAGAACCCCGATGATAATCTGCATCCAACCACCTGCAGATTTAATTTGTTGGATACCGGCATATAGGCGCATTACCCCGCCAATAATAAACAGCGCCGCAATCACCATTGCCATGGCGATTAAGCCCTGTAAAGGCTCTTTGATAAATGCATAACCGACGATGCAGTAAATAATCCCGATGACAAACCCAAAGAGGCGAGACCAGCCCGTATAGATAGTGGTGCTCAGGATGCTCACAATGGCACCGACGCCACTTAAGATTAATAGCACGCCCACAATAGCACTGACGGCAATACCAGAGGCAACTGGATTAGCTAAACAGGCGATACCACCTAGCAGTAATAACACGGCGAGAACCGCCAAAATATTACGTTGCTTTTTCACGTCACCATTGGCTAAGTTGGTGAGCTTTTCGCGATTAATATTTAACATGGAACCCTCAAACAGTGAAAATAATTAGAATCACTTAATTATAGAACAGGAATGATGAAGGCACTGAGGTATTCGGGCGATTTATTGCGTTGAGTCAAAATGTTGGAAAAGCCACCTTTAAGGTGTAAAGGTGGCTTGATAAGGCTATTTTTCAGGTTTGAAACGTAATAAACGGTTGGCGTTGCTGACCACGGTAATGGAAGAGAGCGCCATGGCGGCTCCTGCCACTACAGGGTTCAATAACGTGCCAGTAATTGGGTATAAAATACCAGCGGCAATCGGAATACCTAGCGAGTTATACACGAAGGCTCCAAACAAGTTCTGTTTCATATTACGCAGAGTCCCTTTGGAGATAGACACTGCATCGGCAACGCCGTGTAGGCTTTGGCGCATTAAGGTAATTGACGCAGTTTCAATCGCAATATCACTGCCGCCCCCCATGGCAATCCCGACATCAGCACGAGCGAGAGCAGGAGCATCGTTGATACCATCACCCACCATTGCTACTTTATGACCTTTGGCTTGCAAAGCTTCAATCGCCGCAGATTTTCCGTCTGGCATCACTCCCGCAATCACTTCGTCAATGCCAGCCTCTTTGGCGATCGCTTTGGCTGTGACTGGGTTATCCCCGGTTAACATTACTAAGCGGAAGCCTTGTTTATGCAGACGGGCGAGGGCGCTGACACTGTCTTCACGTAATGGGTCGCGAATAGACAGCAGTGCTGCAATCTGACCATCAACCGCCAATAGCACTGGTGTGACCCCAAGAGACGCTTGCTGATGGAGCGTTTCATCGATTTCACGGGTATCAATTTGGTTTTCAGTCAGCAGTTTTTGATTGCCAAGTAAAACTGTTTTACCTTCAACAACCGCGGTGACTCCTAATCCAGCCAAAGTTCTAAATTGCTGATTGGCAACAATATCCAGCCCTTTTGCACGGCTAACAATTGCACGAGCCAGCGGGTGGTTAGAACCACTTTCGAGGGACGCCGCAAATTGCAGAGCTTGTGACTCATTAAAACCGTTGAACAGATGAATATCAGTAACTTGTGGCATGCCCTCAGTTAAGGTACCTGTTTTGTCAAAGACGATGGTATCGAGCTCGCTAGCTTGCTGTAAGGCATCGGCATCACGCACCAATACCCCAAACTCTGCGGCGCGACCGACACCGGATATAATCGACATCGGTGTTGCAAGACCTAAGGCACACGGACAGGCAATAATCAGTACCGTGGTCGTGATAACCAGCGCGTAGGTAATTTGTGGAGCGGGACCCACGAAATACCAAATTGCCCCTGAAATCACTGCAATAGCCACTACCACCGGGACAAACACCGCCGAAATTCGGTCAGCCAATTGCCCGATTTGCGGTTTACTGCTTTGCGCTTGGCGTACTAAGTAAATAATACGCGCTAACGTGGTTTGGCTACCCACTGCGGCGGCGCGGAATAACACGGTACCGTCTTGCACAACGGTTCCTGCGTGTACTGCATCGCCACGGCTTTTTTGCTGCGGGATAGGCTCACCCGTTAGCATCGCTTCATCCAGCCACACTTCGCCTTCAATGATTTCGCCATCGACAGGGACACGATCCCCTGTGGTTAAGCGTAAAACCATGCCTTGTTTCACTTGAGCAAGGGGCATATCAACTTCCCCTTGCTCGGTGACAACGCGGGCCGTTGGCGGCGTTAAATCCAATAATCGCTCTAAGGCTTTGGAGGAACGCTGGCGTGCGCGCTGCTCAAGGGCATGACCTAAGTTGATCAGACCGATGATCATGGCGCTGGCTTCGTAATAAAGATGGCGAGCTTGTTCTGGGAACATCTCAGGCCAAATATTGACGACAATCGAATAGAGCCAAGCTGCCCCAGTACCTAAGGCAACCAAGGTATCCATGGTGGCACTGCCATTTTTTAAGCTTTGCCATGCACTGCGATAAAAATGCCCACCGGCAAAAATCATCACCAGCAGCGTTAATACCCCGATAGTGAGCCAAATGTTGTGGTTATCAGCGCTTAACATCATGTTGTCGCCGATCATCCCCCAAATCATCACGGGCACACCTAAAGCAAGGGCTAGCGCAGATTGCCAACGGAAGCGGCGCATATTCGCTTGAGCCACTTCTTGCTGGCGTTCACGACGCTTAGCTTCATCTTGGATGATTTCAGCGCCATAACCTGCTTTTACGACCGCTTCGACGAGGTCATCGGGCTTCGCGGTTCCAGTGACTAACGCACTGCGTTCCGCTAAGTTCACTCGTGCATTTTCCACGCCAGGTACGCTATTAAGTGCCTTTTGCACTTTACTGACGCAGCTGGCGCAGGTCATGCCATCGAGTAATAATTGAATGCTGTCATCGGTCACGGCAATGTCAGGCTGTTCGCCAAGGTCAGACTCTTGTGCCGGAATATCACAAACTGCCGCTGAACCCGTTTCCGGCTGTTCAATTGATGTTTTCAGCGGCTCAGTTTTTGGGGAGCTAGCACCTTCTTGGGCAAGTTCTGCGTGGAATCCTGCGCCTTCTACCGCGGCGATTAAATCGGTTGTAGAGGCAGTGCCATAAACTTTAGCCTGTTGAGTATCTACTACCGCGGCAGCAACGCCTTCAACAGCTTCTAATGCTTGCTGAGTTTTCCCTGCGCATTTCATACAGTTTAAGCCAGAGAGTTGTAACTCTACATTTGGCGCAGTTGCTTCAGTGGCTTCATAGCCTGCATCGACAATGGTTTGAATGAGGGATTCGACGCTAGCGCTGCTTTCAATCACCGCGTAATCAATCGTGACGTTGACTGATTCAACATCAGGGCGTGCTTGCAGTGCTTTTGTCACGGAGCCGACGCAATGCATGCAGCTCAAACCTTGTAAGGATAGAATTATTTTCATTTTTGATTCTCCGGGCCTTCTCATAACGAGGGGCTATAATTTGTACACAAAATCAGTCTATAATCCGCTATGTAATTAAGGTTAAACCTTCCCACAAGGGGAAGGTCAAGGGGAATTATGAATATTAGTGAAATTGCCAAAAAAACCGGTCTGACTGCCAAAGCAATTCGCTTTTATGAAGATAAAGGGCTGATCACACCACCGGAACGCGGGGATAATAGTTATCGCTATTATCAAGCCAGACATCTCGATGAGCTGATGCTTTTAAAACAAGCTAAAGATGTGGGGTTTACGCTGGACGAGTGCGGGGAGTTGCTGGGATTGTTTCGTAATCCAAGCCGCCACAGTGCGGATGTGAAAAGTGCGACGATAGCGAAAATTGATGAAATTCAGCAGACGATTTTAAAGCTGTCGGCTATTCGGGATACGTTACAAGAATTAGTGGATGTCTGCCCCGGTGATGAAGGGGCAGACTGCCCGATTATTGATCATCTGGCGCGTGGCTGTTGTCACCATGGTAAGGCTTAACTTTTAGGGTGTTTCCGTCTACGGCGGTTACTTCCACTTCAGCTTCCGCTTTTAATGGGACGTCGCTGTATATGCGCCAACTGCCATCGGCGAGGCGCACGCGGCTAAACCCCTCTTCGGTATCAGTTAGCAAGCGTGCCCTAACACCAACCAGCTGGTGGCTGATTTGGTTGACATCATCGGCACGGCTGGCTTTGCGGTGGCTGAGCCATTTTCGCCATAAAATCGCAGAAACGACGGTAAATACCGCAAATAAGATACCTTGCCATTCCCAACTGAGGAATGGCAATGCAAAGGTGAGCACCCCAACGGTGACGGCGGCAATGCCGGACCAAAGTAGGTAGCCACCTGTACCAAGAAGTTCAGCAATCAGCAGTAATCCCCCAAGACATAGCCAAAACCAGACGGGTTGAGTGCTGATAAATTCTATCATTCTTTAGCCTGCTTTTTGCTTGCACCCATTTTTTTGCTTTCGCCAATGAGTTCAGTGATCCCACCAATCGCGCCCATTAAGTTGCTGGCTTCTAATGGCATCATGATCACTTTGCTATTTTCTGCCGAGCCAATGCTAGTAAGGGCGTCAGTGTATTTTTGTGCCACAAAGTAGTTGATAGCCTGCATATCACCGGCGGCGATCGCCTCAGAAACCATTTGAGTCGCTTTGGCTTCTGCTTCAGCCGCTCGCTCACGCGCTTCTGCTTGTAAGAAGGCAGATTGACGTTCACCTTCCGCTTTCAAAATTTGCGACTGCTTTTCACCTTCCGCTTTTAAGATAGCCGCTTGACGAATACCTTCCGCTTCCAGAATATCGGCACGTTTGGTTCGTTCTGCTTTCATCTGGGCGTTCATCGCACTGACCAGTTCTTTTGGCGGTTTGACATCACGAATTTCAATACGGGTGATTTTTACGCCCCACGGGTTGGTGGCTTCATCCACTACGTGCAGTAAGCGACCATTGATAGAATCACGCTGGGAGAGCATTTCATCCAGCTCCATCGCCCCAAGAACCGTACGGATGTTAGTCATGATCAGGTTCAGAACGGATAATTCTAAATTGCTGACTTCATACGCCGCACGCACTGGGTCAATCACTTGAATAAAGCAGACTGCATCAATGGTCACGTTGGCATTATCACGAGAGATAACTTCTTGGGATGGAATATCAAGGACTTGTTCCATCATATTGATACGGCGCCCAATTTTATCCATAAATGGCACTAAAAGGTGTAAACCCGGCTGTAAAGTGCGGGTATAACGCCCAAAGCGCTCAACTGTCCACTGGAAGCCTTGCGGTACCGTTTTTACGCAGGTGGTAACGATAACAACAGCAATAATGACAAGAATAACAACTGGTAGTGCACCAGACGCGAACAAATCCATAGGTAATCCTTAACTAGTAAAGTAATGAATAAACTTGGCGACGGAACTTGCTCGCAAGTGCATCACCTGTTCCCATTGCTGACATGATATCCATCATGGTTTTTTTGATTGCGCCATCCCCTGCGTTTAAGTCTTTGCGTAAGAAGGTGAGCAGCATGTCTAACGCTTCTTCATTGCGATTGACTTCGTGAAGCTTTAACGCCAGTTGAACGGCTAACGTAGTATTTTCTTGATCTTGATTGAATTCTTTTATCAGCTGCTGAATTTCTGGGGTATCCGCAGCTTGCTTGGTTAATTCGATTTGAGCCACTAATCCTTGATAACGGCTGTCTTTATCTTGCATTGGCACGGTAGCTAACAAGGCTTCTGCATCATCAATTAAATGTAGACCAATTTGCACTTCAGCTAATAAGAACGTGATATCGCTGTTTTTAGGCGCAAGTTGGTTGGCTTCTTTCAGTAATGGCAGAGCCTCTTGAAGTTTGCCTTCCGCCACTAATTCAGCGGCTTGCGCAGCTTTTAACTCTTCTGGGCTTGGTAATACGCGAGAGAGTATTTGCAGCACAGCTTCTTCAGGCTGTGGACCTTCGAAGCCATCAACTGGGCGACCATTTTGCAGCACATAAACCGTTGGAACGCCTTTTAAGCCAAACTGGCTGGCGATCATTTGTTCTTCATCGCAGTTAACTTTTGCGAGGATAAATAGCCCTGCGTAGTCTTGAGCAATACGCTCTAACATGCTGGTGAATTCTAAGCTTTGAGGGCTGCGTGGTGACCAAAAGTAGAACATGACAGGCATGTTCATGGATTGTTCGATGGTCTGGTGTAGGTTGGTCTCGTTAATATCAATAATTTGTGCGTTAGCTAACATAAACAGTCTCTTTAAAATTCGTTATTAATCATGTCAATGAAATGGGGGCTTAGTTCTGTTTTTTCAATCTTTCTTGCCCTGACCCGCGAGGACTTTGTCCATTAGCTTATCGGGTAATACACGTTTTAGTATACGCACAAAAACCGTTAATAATGTGACAGAGTAGCGTACACGTGGACGCGGACTCTCTAATGCCAAAATCAATTTTTTGACCACATCTTCAGGATATAACGTAAATTTTGCGGCAATCCCCGGATTTTTAACTGGCTTATCTTGCTGAGTTTGCGCCACATTTTGGGTAAAGGCACTGTGGATGGGACCGGGCTCAATTAAGCTGACGTGAATACCAGAGCCTTGTAATTCCAAACGCAATGCATCTGACCAAGCTTCCAACGCGTATTTACTGGCGGCATAGGCTCCACGACCTGGCGTTGAGATAATGCCCATCACGGAGCTAGTTTGCACAATACGACCTTCATGGTGTGGCAGCATGGCGGGAAGCAGCAGGAAGGTCAATTGGTGAACTCCGAAAAAATTACTGGAGAATTGGGATTCCAATTGCTGGCGGCTCACGGTGTTCAATGGGCCATATACCCCGAATCCGGCGTTATTGAATAATCCGAAAAGTTTTCCATTACAGAGCGTCAGAACCTGCTGAGCAGCGGTCTCAACACTTACCGGGTCATCTAAATCTAACGTCACGGTTTCGAAGCCAAGTGATTGTAATCGTTCAATATCAGCCTGTTTTCGACAGGTGGCTATCACATGATAACCACGCTGTTTTAAAGTCTGCGCAGCGCACAACCCTATGCCACTTGACGCCCCTGTCACTAATACCGTTTTTTGCATAACTTTACCTACTCTGGGCTAAATGTTCGCTATCATATTGGTTCATTATAATTTATTTACCTAGCAAATTTATTTGGCTAATAACTTTATTTGGCTAATAACTTTATTTGGTTAATAACATTATTTGGTTAATAAATAGGGCGATAGCTGTTTTTCCATAAAATCTGCAATCGTTGGCTGGGCTTGCTCAGTGGGATGAATACCATCAGGTTGGATCCATTCCGGTTTGGTGATCACGCTTTCCATAAAAAATGGGATCAGCGAAAGGTTATTTTTTTCAGCCAGCGTTGGGTACACTTTTTCGAAGCTGGATGTGTAGCGTTTACCATAGTTTGGCGGGATACGAATTTGCATTAAGAGCGGTTTAGCACCATTTTGCTCTATTTGGTCGATAATCTGTTGTAATGTTATACCTAACTGTTCAACAGATAGCCCTTGCAAACCATCATTAGCTCCCAGCTCAATCAGCACCCAGTCAGGTTTGTGCTGGGCTAGAAGAGTGGGGAGACGTTCTAACCCTTGAGAGGCGGTATTTCCACTAATACTGCCATTAATAACTAAAATCGGTGGCGACTTTTTTTGCCAACGTTCGGCAAGTAATGTTGCCCAAGCTTGCTCGGCGGGTATTCGATAGCCTGCACTAAGACTATCGCCGAGGATCAATAGTTTCGTTGCAGCGAGTGTTTGTCCACTAGCGGTAACTAACAGGAGAAAAACCAATATATGTCGGCGCAAAATATTCTTGAAGTTCATCATCTCATTAAACGTGTTGGTCAAGGTGAACATGAACTGACTATATTGCAAGGAGTCGAGCTAATTGTCGAGTCTGGCCAGACAATTGCTTTAATTGGTGAGTCAGGTTCAGGAAAGTCCACCTTATTAGGCATTATTGCTGGGTTGGATGATGGCTCTAGCGGCACCGTGAAGTTGCTTGATCAAGACTTAACGACCATGGACGAAGAAGCTCGGGCGCGATTACGGGCGCAAAGTGTCGGCTTTGTTTTCCAATCTTTTATGTTAATTCCAACGCTGAACGCCCTTGAAAATGTCCAATTGCCTTCTTTACTGCGCGGTGAATCAGAAACCAAGAGTCATCAGCAGGCGGTGAGCTTACTGACGGATTTAGGGTTAGGAAATCGCTTAAAACATATGCCAGCTCAGCTTTCAGGCGGTGAGCAGCAGCGTGTGGCATTGGCTCGGGCGTTTAATGGTCAGCCTCAAATCTTATTTGCTGATGAACCTACAGGAAATCTTGACCGCCATACGGGAGATAAAATCGCCGATTTGTTATTTGCGATGAATAAAGAGCACGGTACTACGCTGATTTTGGTTACCCATGACAATGAGTTAGCCGCCCGTTGCCAACGTCGATTACGGTTAGTTGATGGGCAATTGAGGGAAGAGTCATGATTTGGCGCTGGTTTTGGCGTGAATGGAAAACGCCGTCTTTGTTGATTGTGTGGTTAGCATTAACCTTGGCAGTCGCCTGTGTGCTGGCGTTAGGGCGGATCAGCGATCGCATTGAAAATAGCATGAGCTATCAGAGCCAAGAGCTACTCGCGGGAGATTTGGTGCTGCGTTCTTCCCATCCGAGTGAGCCAACATGGCTTGCCGCAGCGCAGCAAGCAGGCCTGACATTGAGCCAGCAAATTTCATTTTCAACTATGGCGTATTCTACCGCTGATGAAGAAGGGCGCCCGCAGTTAGTGTTAGTGAAAGCGGCGGATGCGAGTTATCCACTATACGGTGACTTAGTGACCGAGCCTGCGGGGTTAAAACCCACTAAAGGGCATATTCTCGTCGCCCCGAGATTATTGGAATTACTGAACTTAAAGGTTGGCGAACAGATTGATATCGGCGATGGGACGTTTACGATTTCAGGAACGTTAATTCAGGAACCTGATAGTGGTTTTAACCCCTTTCAAATTGCGCCAAGGGTGTTGATCTCGATTGAAGATGCGCCATTAACTGGGGCTATTCAAGTGGGAAGCCGTTTAACGTATCGCGATATGTTTGCGGGTTCTCGCCAAGGGATTGATGCATTTAAAGAGAAATATGATGCTCAGTTACGTAGCGATCAGCGCTGGTATACCTTGGATGATGACAGCGGTGCGGTCGGGAAAACCTTTAAGCGCGCTCAGCAGTTTTTGCTGCTATCGGTGCTGCTAACGCTGTTATTGGCGATTGCTGCGGTGGTGGTGTCGATGACTCATTATTGTCGAAGCCGTCACCAACTGATAGCGGTATTGAAGACCTTGGGGGCAGACCGAGGTGCGCTACGTAAGTGGATCATTGGTCAGTGGTTAGTGATTTTAGTGGCAGCGGCATTATTAGGGTCTTTGCTGGGGCTGGCTTTTGAAGGCATTTTAATGCAGATATTGTCGGCAATGTTACCTAAAGCCTTGCCGAGCGCCAGTTTTTGGCCGTGGATCTGGGCGGTGGCAACGCTGTTTATTATCGCGATTATTGTGGGGATCCGTCCTTACTATCAATTGATGGGTACTCAACCTTCTCGTGTATTACGGGAAGATGCCAAATCACCAATTTGGCCACTGTATTATTATCTGCCTGTGGTTACGTTGATAGTGGTCGGCGGGTTATTCCTGTTTGCAGGGGTAAACCCACTATTATGGTCAATCTTGCTGGGAATTGTTGTGGTTGCGGTGCTCCTTGCGTTGATTGGTTGGCTAGGGTTGTGGTTGCTGAGAAAAGTACAGTTTCGCCAGCTCAGTCTGCGTTTATCAGTGAGCCGCTTATTGCGTCAGCCATTGCAAACTATTACCCAGATGAGCGCATTTTCATTGTCATTTATGTTATTGGCATTGTTGATTTTGGTTCGAGGGGATCTTTTAGATCGCTGGCAACAGCAGCTACCGGCGGATAGCCCGAATTATTTTCTGATTAATATGACTCAGTCTCAGCTTGATCCTGTTACGCAGCTGTTGAAACAGTACGAGGTTACACCAACGGAGTTTAATCCAGTTGTGTTAGCGCGTTTATCGGAAATTAATGACCAGTCTGCGATTGAGTGGGCGGATGCTCGCGATCCCAATAATAATACGGTTAGGCGAGAGCTAAGCTTAACGTGGCAATCAACATTGCCGCCTGCAAACGAGTTAGAGCAAGGGAGCTGGCCACCAAAAGCGGGGGAAGTTTCCATTGAGCAAACTGTCGTTAAAGAGTTAGGACTAAAAATCGGCGATAAATTGACGTTCAATGCTGGCTCGCAGATTTTCACGGCTAAAGTGAGCAGTATTCGTAAAGTGGATTGGGAAAGTTTGCGCCCAAATTTCTACTTTATTTTTGCGGAAGAAACATTATCGCCAATGCCAGAAACATGGTTGAGTAGCTTCCATTATGATGGCGATGGGCAGTTGTTAACACAGCTGAGTCATCAGTACCCAACTATTAATGTGTTGGATACGGGCGCTATCATCACGCAAATTCAGCAGATTTTACAGCAGGTAAGCCAAGCTTTAGAAGTGATGGTGGTTTTGGTGATTTTCTGTGGCGTATTATTGTTACTCGCACAGATTCAAGTGGGTATGAGCCAACGAGAGCGTGAGTTGGTGGTGTATCGTACCCTAGGTGCGAGCAAAAAACTGATGCGCCGTACTTTATGGAGTGAATTTGCCTTACTCGGCGGAATGGCAGGGCTTGCCGCGGCATTTGGAGCTGAAGTGGCACTATGGTTACTGCAAACTAAGGTCTTTGATTTCCCGTGGCAGCCAGAATGGCGCCTGTGGGTGTTATTGCCGCTCTGTGCTGGGTTCTTGTTATCGGTGTGTGGCAGTTGGCTGGGGCTGAGGTTAATCGGCACTGGCAATCAGCATCGTCGATTATCGAACGGTTAAATGTATAAAAAGTAGAATAGTCACGAAGGTGGCTATTCTACTTAAAAATGAAAATCGGATGCTTGAGCTTCGCTGTATAGATTTTTTAAGTTGATGTATCCGACATCAAATAAATATTATTTTGTTAGTGTGATTGGTTAAACGAACTGTCTCTAATCCTTCACAAAACCTTCATTCGCCACGGTTATGATTCCGCCATCAATTATTGATGGTATGAAATAGGAAAATAACAATGGTTCGCCTTACACCAATAACTTTCAAACTAACATCCCTTTCTTTATTAATTGGTTTACTCTCATTTAGCACCGCAGGGGTTGCTCAACAAATTTCACAGAAACAAGTGCCAGCCACACTTGCTGGGCATGCCATTTTATCGGTGGATGCGACAGTACCAACGCCGGAAAATGCACCTTCGGATATGCAACATAGTGGCAAATACACTACAGGAACCCGCGTTGATACACTGAATAAAGTGGAGGGAAAATCCGATGGGCGCCCAACAGGTAAGTTTGTTCCAATCAAGGGGCAACCGTTACAAGGTCATTCAGGTATCAAGCGTATGGCTGATGGTACCTACTGGGTGCTCACAGATAACGGTTTTGGGAATAAAATGAATTCCCCTGACTCTATGCTGTATTTAACTCAGTATGATATTGATTTTAAAACGGGGAAAGCCAACCCGTTGAAAACAATTTTCTTCCACGATCCCAACAAAATTATTCCTTTTCATATTATTAACGAAAGCAGTGAAAAGCGTTATTTGACGGGAAGTGACTTTGATCCAGAAAGTTTTCAATTTGCCGATGGTGCCTTATGGGTGGGTGATGAATTTGGGCCTTATCTCATCAAAATGGATTTAAATGGCAAGGTGTTGGCGCTATTTGAAACACAAGTTGAAGGCAAGAAAGTCGTTTCCCCTGACCACTACACACTGACAACGCCGGGTAAACCTGCGGATAAAGTGATTTTCCAAGTCAATCGCTCAAAAGGTTTTGAGGGAATGGCATCATCGCCGGATGGCTCCAAACTTTATCCGATGTTGGAAGGGGCTTTGTGGCAAGAAGATAAACAAGACTATGAGAATGTGAACGGCAAAAAAGCGGTACGTATTCTTGAATTTGATGTGAAAAAGCAAGATTGGACTGGGCGCAGTTGGTTATATGTTTTTGAAGATAATCAAAATGCCATCGGTGATTTTAACCTGATTGATGACACTCACGGTTTGATTATCGAACGTGATAATGGGGAAGGCACCGCGGATAAAGCGTGCGCTGAAGGCGAAAAAAACAAAGAAAACTGCTTTAGCAACTTAGCAAAATTCAAACGTATTTATCGCATTGAATTTTCGGATAACAATGCAGGCGGAGCCGTGGATAAACAAGCCTATGTTGACTTAATGAACATCCAAGACCCTAACAAGCTAGCCAGAAAACCGCTAAATGATGGGGTATTTACCTTCCCATTCTTTACGATTGAAAACGTGGATGTGGTGGATAATGAACATATTATTGTCGGTAACGATAATAACTACCCATTCTCTTCCAGTCGTGAACCTAATCAAGCGGATGATAATGAATTTATCTTGCTGAAAGTACCAGAGTTATTGAAGTAATGCGTAATCGGTTATGCCGATAAGAAGTAGAACGTGTAAATGGATCCTTGTTTTTCCCTTGGTTTGATATTTGCTCGGGTTATCCCCGAGCGTTTTTCTTTTTAGGGGTTAATCTTTTTTTACTTCTAAAGCAGGGGGCTTCATCATTAAAGTAAAGAATAGGATCACGATAACAGGAGCTGCGATGGTTAAAAATGCAGGGGTAAAACTGCCTGTAATATCCTTAATTGCACCTGCGATAAATGGCGCTAAACAGGCAATGGTTGAGATTAAATTGACGACGGAGAACAACTCTAAATAAGGTCCGCGACCAAAATAATTGGACAGTAAAACACTGGACGCTAAGAAGGTCATACCGTAGCCAACACCCACGCAAATCACGAACAAAATCAGCCAGAACCATGATGTGGAGATACTCAGTGCCACTACGCCAAGCACCATAATAATTAGGCTACCAATCAGTAAACGTTTCGGCTCCAACCATTCACCCGCCGCGCCGCCTAAGAAGCGCGAAAATGCATTTACAAACGCCATGGTACTTAGCAGAGAAACCGCGATGGTCATACCAAATCCACGCTCTTCAATGTGCGCCACTGCAAAACTGTTTACTGTAATACCGCACCATAAAAAAGAGGTATAAGTCGCGGCAATTAAATAGAATTGCCAAGTACGTAATGCGCGGCGAACTGTCCAAACTTCAGCGGTACGATAAATAGGCTTATTCGCATGACTGATTTGTTTTTGCATTACTTTTTTGGCGTGGTCTTGTTCTTTTTTCCCTTCACGTAATGCCAAGATAGTGATGATGGTGACGATGCTAAGATAAACTGCACATAATACCCAGTGCATCCGCCAAGAGCCTAATTGATTCGATGCGTAGAAGTAAATCCAAGGACCTGCAACACCCCCTAATCCGCCAATCGTGAAATACAATCCAAATGCCAGAGATTGTTTTTCAAATAGGCGAGAAAGTACATAGGTACCCGGAACGGTCGCTAATAGCGTAAATCCAATACCAATCAAAGCGGTACCTAAGAAATAGGTGCTGATAGCTTCGGTGGAATAGAGGCTATAAAAGCCAGAACAGAATACGAGCATGCCTAAAAGTAGCGTGAGACGAACACCGACTTTACGTATCAGCAATGAGGGTAGAAAGCTCGCTAAACCGCAGGTTAAACCGAGTAAAGTAAAACCAAAGCCTGCCTCAGTCCAACTCCATTTTAATTCGCCGATCATGCTTGGTAATACTACGCCTAATGAGGTAAATGTGGTGGCGGTAGCAAGGAAATAAACCAGTCCGAGGAGAATAAGAATTGACCATTGGTATAACGGACTAAACGGTGAGGCTTGTGTTTCTGGCATATGCACTCCAGTGGCGCCCTAGTGAGTTAGTCATCACTCACAAGTAATCACTATAAAAGTAGGGCAAAAATAGCACAATGCCCGAAATATCACTCTCGGGCACGAATAGCGCTATTTTCCCTATTTTTGGCGAGAGTACCAGCCTAATTTTGTTTTTGCCCACTCAATGCCACTTTTATACTCATTTGGCAGCATTGGGATCAAACTATCGAGGGTATTTTCGAGTTGATGAATATCGCTATGAGTCAGATTTAAGTGACCCACTTTACGTACAGGGCGCACTTCTTTCTCATACCAATGTAAGTGGACTAAAGGCAGATTTAACCATTCTTGGTTAATATCAGTTCCAATTAAATTGACCATCACCGCAGGGCTGAAAACTTCTGGTGTCGGCATCGGTAAATTTAAAATCGCGCGTAAATGAAGCTCAAATTGGCTAATGGAAGCGCCATTTTGAGTCCAATGCCCACTATTATGAACGCGAGGGGCGATTTCGTTGATCAGCAGTTTATCGCCAACCACAAAACACTCCATTGCCATCACACCGATATATCCTAACTCATCCATCACGGCACTGAGCATCGTCTGTGCTTGTTGCTGCTGGACAGAGTTTGCATCAGGAAAAGCCACGCTGGTGCGTAAAATCCCTTCTTGGTGAAGATTATGGGTGATTGGGTAGAACACAGATTCACCGGATTGGCTACGGGCTCCAATCACGGAGACTTCAGCGTCAAATGGGATCCCTTGCTCGACGATGCATTCACCGTAAATTTCCGCAGGGAGTGCTTGTTCATCACCAGGGCGAACACGCCATTGACCACGACCGTCGTAGCCACCGGTTCTACGCTTGACGATTAAAAAATCACCCAGAGTGGCGAACAATTCTGGCCACTGGTCTGGCGATTCTAATCGCGCCCAAGGTGCCGTCGATAAATTTAATGAGTCGAACAGGCTTTTTTGTGGGAAGCGGTCAGCTAAACGTGGAAAAATATCACGGTTAATAAACGCATTATGACGCGCTAACTCTTTGGTTAATGGGGTTTCAGGCCAACGTTCAATTTCAGCGGTGATCACACTTTGCTGATAAGGAACGGCTTCAGGCTCTGCATCTAATCCAACAGGAAAAACAGAAATGCCCAGCGGTTCACCTGCTTGGCGCAGCATGCGACCTAATTGACCGTTACCAAGGACACAAACCGGTTTCATTACGCTTCCCTCGGATCTGGGTTATTTAATACGTCGTTGGTTTGTGCTTCACGCCATGTGGATAAGCGATTGAATAGCTCGCTGTCATGATTGGCTAAAATTTGTGCTGCTAGCAGTGCGGCGTTAGCTGAGCCCGCTTTCCCAATGGCAAGTGTGCCAACAGGAATGCCTTTTGGCATCTGAACGATAGAATACAGGCTATCGACACCACTTAATGCAGCGCTCTGTACAGGGACACCAAGGACGGGAACCAGCGTTTTTGCGGCTAACATTCCAGGTAAATGGGCGGCACCACCGGCACCAGCGATAATCACATCAAAACCATTTTGTTTAGCATTTTCAGCAAAGGAAAATAGTTTGTCTGGCGTGCGATGTGCGGAAACAATCTCAACATGGAAAGGCAGTTGCAGTTCGGTCAGCACGTCAGCGGCATGCTGCATGGTTGTCCAATCACTTTTAGAACCCATAACAATGGCGATTTTTGCCGCAGATTGAGCAGGAACTTGGGCAGTCATTTGGTGTGATCCCTGTATTGAAAAATATCACCCTAAGGGTGGGAATGTGAATTGCCCCGATCATATCACGGTAATTAGGTAAGGAAAACGTTTGCGTGATTATAAAATAAGCAAACAGTCATACTGACGACCAACAATTTATCTGCGTGTCTTTATCAAGATAGGAATGTTAAAAAGGAAAGAAAATAAGCTCAACGCCGTTTTCGTTGATCACAAAGGCTGAGCCTTCGCTGTGCCATGCGCCTAAAACTCCACGAAAATGAAGTTGACCACCGAGATTAATCTCGTGGATAGCAGGGCGATGCGTGTGTCCGTGGATCATCCATTGTGCTTGATGGCGGTTTAAGGCATCAACTACCGCGTCGGAATTGACGTCCATAATGGCTTCGGATTTCATACTGCTGGCATATTGGCTATTGTGACGCATTTTTTGTGCGATGCGACGGCGAATAAAGAGCGGTAGCAGTAAAAATACCCGTTGGATCCAAGGAGTATGGACCTTTTTACGGTAGTTCTGATAAGCAGCATCGTCGGTGCATAAGGTATCACCGTGCATAATTAAAATACGCTTATCATATAGTTCAAGTAGGGTTTCTTGGGGCAAAATGGTCATTCCGCACTGTTTTGCATAACGTTGACCCAATAAAAAATCGCGATTGCCATGAATGAAATAGCAAGGGATACCGCGTTCACTCAGCTGTTTTAGAGCCTGAGCCACTTGCTGATGCAAGAGGGTATTATCATCGTCGCCAATCCAATAATTGAAAAAGTCACCGAGAATATACAGGCTGTCGGCGTGGATGGCTTGCTGTTCAATAAATGTAAGAAAACCGGCGGTGATCGCCGGTTCATCTTCACTTAAATGCAAATCTGCAATGATATAAGTGGACATAAATTCAGGGATTACTCGCTGACAGTCACTTTTTCAATCACAACATCTTCGCGAGGTACGTCTTGGTGGAAGCCACTGCGACCAGTAGAAACGCCTTTGATTTTGTCAACAACGTCCATACCTTCAACTACTTCAGCAAATACGCAGTAACCCCAACCATCTGGGCGCTCTGAACGGAAGTTTAAGAAGTCATTGTCAGCGACGTTGATAAAGAATTGTGCTGTTGCTGAGTGTGGATCGTTAGTACGAGCCATTGCTAATGTACCGCGGCTGTTTTTCAGTCCGTTATTAGCTTCGTTCTTGATAGGCGCTTTAGTGTCTTTTTGGTTCATGCCTGGCTCAAAACCACCGCCTTGGATCATGAAGCCGTTAATAACACGGTGGAAAATGGTATTATTGTAGAAACCTTCGCGGCAGTAAGTTAAAAAGTTTTCGACAGTGACAGGTGCTTTGTCTGCGAAAGTTTTGATAACGATGTCACCGTGATTGGTATGAAATGTAACCATAATAGCTATCCTGAATAATTGTTTTTTATGCGCTAACTTGCGAAAGCGTTGAGATCAGCAAGTTTATATCACAGATAAAACCTGACTTGAAGCGACAGTGTGTTTGCAAAATAGGTTATCCCATAACAGTGACCTAATAAATCAGGCGATAAAGTCAGGCGCTAACCTTGCTTTCTTCGGGTGATCGCGATTCAATACCGTGCTATTTTCGTAAGGTTGAATCTGGATATTTTATCCTCAACATCGCGATAATCTGATGTATGATAAATATACACGTACTAATAAAATGGAAATAAAAAGATGCTGCAGATTTTCAATACACTGAGTCGTCAAAAAGAAGAATTTAAACCCATCCATGCTGGAAAGATTGGGATGTACGTGTGTGGCATCACCATTTACGATTTGTGTCATATTGGTCACGGTCGTACCTTTGTGGCTTTCGATGCAATTAGCCGCTATTTACGCTATTTAGGCTATGACCTGAATTATGTGCGTAACGTGACAGATATTGATGACAAAATCATTAAACGTGCCGCTGAAAATAATGAAAGCGTGGAAGAATTAACTACGCGCATGTTAGCGGAAATGCATAAAGATTTTGATGCATTAAATATCCTACGTCCAGACAGCGAACCGCGTGCCACTCGCCATATTCATGAAATCATTGAGCTAACTGAAAGCTTGATTGAGCGCGGTCATGCTTATGTTGCTGATAATGGCGATGTGATGTTTGAAGTCAAAACTGATCCAAACTACGGCTTATTATCTCGCCAAGACTTAGACCAACTTCAAGCGGGTGCCCGTGTTGAAGTGGCTGATGTAAAACGTAATCCAATGGACTTCGTTTTATGGAAAATGTCCAAAGAGGGTGAACCAAGCTGGGAATCTCCGTGGGGATTAGGTCGCCCAGGTTGGCATATCGAATGTTCGGCAATGAACAGTAAAGAGTTAGGCAACCATTTTGATATTCATGGCGGCGGCTCTGACTTAATGTTCCCGCATCATGAAAATGAAATTGCGCAATCTACCTGCGCCCATGATGGTCCCTATGTTAATTACTGGATGCATTCCGGTATGGTGATGGTTGATAGAGAAAAAATGTCTAAATCTCTCAACAACTTCTTTACCATCCGTGATGTATTAGAGTACTACGATGCGGAAACTGTACGCTACTTCCTGCTTTCAGGTCACTATCGTAGCCAATTGAACTATACCGAAGAGAACTTAAAGCAAGCGCGTACCGCGTTAGAACGCTTATATACAGCGCTGCGCGGCACGGATAAATCGGCTGTACCAGCAGGCGGCGAAGAGTATAAGAATCGTTTCTGTGAAGCGATGAATGACGACTTCAATACACCAGAAGCTTATTCTGTGTTGTTTGATATGGCGCGTGAATTAAACCGCCTGAAAACTGAAAATATGGATGCAGCGAACGGCATAGCGGCTCAATTACGTGAACTGGCAAAAGTGCTGGGACTGTTAGAGCAAGATCCTGAAACTTTCCTGCAAGCTGGAGCACAAGGCGAAGATGATGCGGAAGTCGCGAAAATCGAAGGGTTGATTAAACAGCGTAATGATGCGCGTCAAAGTAAGGATTGGGCTCTGGCGGATCAGGCGCGTGATGCGTTAGCGGCGATGGGGGTTGTGTTGGAGGATTCGTCTGCCGGTACGACATGGCGTCGCAAATAATATTCGCCATATTTCGCGCTGTGGCGTTGTTGGCGTCACTCGGCTACTCGGGTCACATACTCATGTATGCTCCCCGAGATATCCTTGCTAGCCGCCTAGTCACAACACGAACTATTTAGAATATTGTCCTTTATCGTTTTTCACGTAATACCGGTTTGCTTACAATTCGAATAATTTAGAGAATTTAGCTTAACTAGCTTAACTAGCTTAACTAGCTTAACTAGCTTAACTAGCTTAACTAGCTTAACAAATAAGAATAAAACCCACTAAAAAGGATCTATTTTTGGTGGGTTTTTTTATGGCTGCAGTGGCTAAATTTGCAAGCGAGGATGATGACAGTTGTCGATACTACCCAGTGAAATATAGACAGTGGAATTTAACATTGGGTCACCAAAACGGTGAATTCACTCACAATGAAAACATAGGTAAGGATAAATATGTTTCCAATAAACACTAATCGACTAACTGTATCGCCATTGACAGAATTTCCAGTATCATCAAATACAAGCCATCTCCCTGAACGTATTAAGTCTATCCAAAATATCTCCGAACTTAGCCCACATTTGGCTGAAACAACTCCCGTCAAAAGAAATAGGTTAAAGCTAAAACTAAATATAGGAGTCGCTACTAAAGCTACGGCATTCGATAAATTGGCTGAAAAAACACAGTTACTGGTGAAAAACATTGAATACGATACAGAGAGTAGGGGGCAGAGATATCCCAATATTGGTAGTGCAAAACAGACTCAAATTTCAATACAAAACTCTTGCAAATCTCTTGTCACCTTAGCTGCCAATCGGCTCCAAGTGGGGGGAGAAAATTTAGCCATCCGCTGCCAATACCCCAAAGATAATGACCAAGCCATTGAAAATCATTTGTCTATGCTTATAGCAAACAAAACTCCGATATTAGTTGTCTTAGCATCAAAACAAGAGATTGATAATTCTATCTTGCAAGGAGAGAAGCTCCCACCTTACTTTATGAGTAATCAAAAATATGGCGCCATTGAAGTCACTTTTGAACAAGAAAAAAAGAACTATAAAGTAGAACCTAAAAAAACAAGCACAGGGGCGAACCCGTTGGAATTTAGCCAATATAAAATGGAGATTTCTAATGGTCATAAAAAGCATTCAATCCCTGTGATCCACGTGACTAATTGGAATGATGGGGGAACGGTAACAACGGAGGAGTTAGTTAAATTAAACCAGCTTATTAGAGTCATCAATGAAGGTAGCTTATTTGAACTCTATAAAAATCAAGGAGTAGATATAGAAGGAAGAAATAAACCGCTTCCCGTTATTCATTGCAAAGCTGGCATTGGTCGAACAGGGGTATTAGCGGCATGCATGCAGTGGAGAAAGGCAGGAAATAAACTATCGATGGAAAATATCGTATTAGCATTGCGGGAGACAGGAAGCCCGAATATGGTCCAAAATGAAGCGCAATATCGGCAATTACAAGAATTCACAAATGTGCCATTATCCCCAACAAGAACCATCGGTAAGTGGGCTTTTTGATTGAGTAACAAAAGGTAAGCTGAATAGGGCTCAGCTTACCTCTATCAAGGATGCAGTGAGAACTACTCTTGTACCTTGATTTGTTCGCTTCCCATAGAAACGACTTTGCCTGCGACAATTTTGCAGCGTTTGCGTGTTTCAACAACACCATCAACTTGCACTAAGCCATCAGCAATCATTGATTTTGCCATCGCGCCACTTTCTGCCCAACCTTCAATTTTTAGCAGGTCGCATAACTCGATATGGGGATGACCATCAAGATGAAAAATATCCATTGTGACTCCAAATTACATTAAATATCGTGGTACTCTTCGCACGCCTGTAGCGTGTTTTGAATCAGTGTAGCCACGGTCATTGGCCCAACACCGCCCGGAACTGGCGTGATCCATGCAGCGCGTTTTGACGCTTCATCGAAATCAACATCTCCAGTCACTTTGCCATTTTCTAAGCGGTTAATACCGACATCGATAACGATAGCGCCCGGTTTGATCCATTCGCCTGGAATAAAGTTAGGTTTACCCACAGCCACGACTAGTAAATCCGCATTACGGACATGCTGTTCGAGATCTTTGGTAAAGCGATGAGTAACGGTGGTGGTGCAGCCCGCTAATAATAATTCAAGGCTCATCGGACGACCAACAATATTTGATGCGCCAATGATAACGGCGTTTAAACCATAAGTATTAATGTCATAACGCTCAAGTAAGGTAACAATCCCTCTTGGGGTGCAAGGACGCAGGCGAGGCGCACGTTGGCATAAACGACCGACGTTATAAGGGTGAAAACCATCGACGTCTTTATCGGGATGAATGCGTTCAATCACTTTGACGTTATCAATGCCAGCAGGTAATGGTAACTGAACTAAGATGCCATCAATTTCATTATCTTGGTTAAGGTCATCAATAAGCTTGAGTAGTTCAGCTTCAGTCGTCGTGTCTGGTAAATCATAGGAGCGAGAAATAAAGCCAACTTCTTCGCAAGCACGTCGCTTACTGCCAACATAAATTTGAGAAGCGGGGTTAGCGCCTACGAGAATAACGGCAAGCCCGGGAGCTCGTTTACCATTGGCAATACGAGTTTGTACTTTTTGAGCAACTTCCTGTCTAATTGCTTGCGCAATCGTTTTCCCATCAATAATTTTTGCTAACATCTGTAACTTAATCCATATATGAGACACGGGGGATGCCTCTATTTTGTCAGAACTTGCTAGCAATGTCAGGTCTATCTGATAGATAAAGTAAGCATATCGTTATTTAAGTAGTGAAAAGCCATTGACTCGGCGCTCAGCAACCGTATAATTCAACGCCATCAGCCAGATAGGCTGTTTGCGCACACAATGCGCCCTTAGCTCAGTTGGATAGAGCAACGGCCTTCTAAGCCGTAGGTCACAGGTTCGAATCCTGTAGGGCGTACCATTCTCAAGCAAGCGCATATCAATAGACATCACAGGATGTCTTTTTTTATGCCTGAAATTCATTGAATCAGCTGATTTTAGCCTTTCTTCGTTCAATTAACGTCTACCTATTCAACTATAAGGTAATTCATCATTAATACCTAAAATAGTTGTGGGTTTTGGATGTTGATATCCTTGTTAGGTGATGAATATGGTGCTTTCTGCTCAAACTAAACCATATAATATTTAACTGTTAATTTTGTTATTTAACACTTCATTAATTGAATTATATTATATTGAAAAACGTCCTTTTTGTTTAAAATAGAGCAAGATTATGTATATAAAATCCCGTATTCATTTGATAATGTTATGTTTTTTTAATTCATTAGAGTTTTAATCTATAGCCAATAAAATAAAAGTTATTAATGGAAGATAATTCCTTATTATTAATAATCCTATTTGATATGTTATCTATGAAATAACATTTTATTTTTGAATTATATTCAAAAAAAGATAAGTCGGTATTCGTCACTCCACATTAATCATAATTACACTGTAATAAAATAACGTTTATTTCTTGTTACATTTAAATTTAAAAGAGTAATGAAAATGAAAGAAAAAATCGAAAATTACACTGGACCTGCGGCAGGCTGGGGAGCAGTTAAAGCTGTCGCTGAAGCTATACGCGAGCAGATGGATATTGTACCCGATATTATTACTATGTTTGAAATGAATAAGCCTCAAGGTTTTGACTGCCCCGGTTGTGCATGGCCTGACCCTAAACATAGTGCATCGTTTGATGTCTGTGAAAATGGTGCAAAAGCGATGGCATGGGAAGCCACGGCAAAGAGAGCAACACTTGAGTTCTTTGCGAAACATACCGTTAGTGAATTGTTAACGTGGGATGACTATGACTTGGAAAATGAAGGTCGTCTAACTCACCCAATGAAATATAATGAGCAAACAGATCGCTATGAAAAAATTGAATGGAACGATGCTTTTGCTCAAATAGGTCAGCGGTTATCAAATTACTCAGATCCTAATTCGGTTGAATTTTATACTTCAGGTCGAACTTCAAATGAAGCTGCGTTTTTATATCAGCTTTTTGCCAGAGAGTATGGAACTAACAATTTTCCGGATTGTTCAAATATGTGCCATGAGCCGACAAGTGTCGGTCTTGCAGCCTCAATAGGTGTGGGTAAAGGTACGGTATTACTTGATGATTTTGACAAGGCTGATTTAGTAATTTGTATTGGACATAATCCAGGAACTAATCATCCTCGAATGCTCAGCTCACTTCGTGAAGTATCAAAACGAGGTGCCAAAATTATCGCAATTAACCCTTTAAAAGAAAGAGGATTAGAACGATTTGCTTATCCGCAAGATCCAATTGAAATGTTGACGCTAGAGTCCACGCCTCTCGCAGGATATTACTATAAAGTTAGAATCGGTGGAGATACTGCATTAATTAAAGGTGTCATTCGCATTATTATTGAGTACCACGATGCGGCTATAGCAAGAGGTCAAGCGCCTATATTAGATAGTGAATTTATAAGTACTCATACCGTTGGTTTTGATAACCTTAAGCAAGATGTGCTCACTACTTCTTGGGATGATATTTTATCGGTGAGTGGCATGACTCGTGATGAAATAGAACAAATTGCTCAACTTTATATCGAGGCAAAAAATACCATTATCTGTTATGGCATGGGAATTACGCAGCACCAGCATGGTACTCAAAATATTCAGCAACTAATCAATCTTTTATTATTGAAAGGTAATATTGGTCGAGATGGTGCGGGAATTTGCCCATTGAGAGGGCATTCTAATGTGCAAGGCGATCGTACTGTTGGAATAACCGAAAAACCAAGCCAATCTTTTATCGACAAAATTGAGCAACGCTTTGGTTTTAAGCCTCCTATCGCTTTTGGTCATGCAGCCGTGGCTAGCATGCAAGCAATCTCTGAAGGCAAAGTAAACGCATTGATTTGTATGGGGGGAAACCTTGCAGTTGCTATGCCAGATAAAGATGCATGCTACAGCGGAATGAAAAAACTTGATATGGCTGTTCATATTGGGACCAAACTTAATCGATCACATTTGTTGACGGCAAAGAATACATTTTTATTTCCTGTATTAGGTCGTACAGAAGTAGATATTCAAAAATCAGGTCCGCAAAGCATTACTGTTGAGGATTCTATGTCAATGGTACATGCTTCACATGGCAAGCTAAAACCTGCTAGCCCATATTTAAAATCGGAATGTGCAATTGTTGCTGGTCTTGCCAAAGCGACGATTCCTAACTCAAAAGTTGAATGGGATGATTTCATTGATGATTACGATAAAATTCGTGATGCAATGGAAGCTGTATTACCAGGTTTTGAAGATTACAATAAAAGAATCCGAATTCCTGGAGGCTTTCATTTAACAAATGCAGCGGCTCAGCGTAAGTGGTTAACTCAATCAGGTAAAGCAAACTTTATAACAACTGAAGGTGTCATTGAAGATCCAGAGTCTGCGACACATAGCGAATTAGTTTTGGCAACTATACGTAGTCATGACCAGTACAATACAACTATTTATGGAATGAATGACCGCTATCGTGGTGTTTTTGGACAGAGAGACGTCATTTTTATCAGTGAAGCTCAGGCAAAAAAACAAAAATTATCTGCTGGTGATAGAGTCAATGTTATTGCCTTAGATAATCGGCAAAATAGGACTAAACGTCGTTTAGATAACCTAAAAGTGGTTATCTATGATATGGCTGATCGCTGTGTTGCCACTTATTTTCCTGAAGCAAATAATTTGATAGCACTTGATAACTTTGACCCTCAATGTGGTATTCCTGCGTATAAAAATATTCCAGTAATTTTAGAGAAGGTAAGTGCAGTATCCTAATTGTTTTAAATTCTAACCACCCCTATGTGGGTGGTTTATTTGATCCTCTAAAGGCATATCAACGACATTTCTAAATAACACCGATTTCCCTTCTGTTATTCCGAGTATCTTTACTGCTTTTCTTATCCAATCATTTTCTAATCCTATCGGCTCAACTCACACAACATTGGCGAGCCAGCGTTCCTAGGAGCTCTATAAATAATTCATTCAATATTACCTAGTATTTATACTGATCAATTGTATTACTATTTCTAAACTATCTTTAATGTGTATCTTGTTCGTTTAGTTCAATGACTCGAGTGAAATAAATCATTAAATAAATAGTTTTTAATTAATGAATAGGTTTTTTTGATGTTTTTTTATGTGTTCTTGGTTATTTAACACACAAGGTTATAAAATTATTAAATTTAATTTAAATAATATAATCAAAAACACGAAATAAAGGTGAAATAGTGGATGTAATAATTACTTACATATTTATTTAACTCTTACTAGGATTATTCTTATATGCAGCTATAATGAATTCAGTTTTTTGTTTTTATTGAAAGTTGTTTTCAACTCGTAATTGGGGTTTGGGGTTTGGGGTTTGGGGTTTGGGGTTATTGGTATTTTATGCTGTTTTATTATAAATTATTTGATATTCTAATATTGATTATCTTTTTTTGATTTGTTTTTATTTTTATCTTTGCGAATTAATTGTAATTTTGTGGTTATTGCTTTTCATTAATTAACGGTTTTATTTTTATATAATGGTCCTTATTGTAAATTATTGTGTCTATTTAACATGTATATCGTGTTATGCGCGCCTTATTTCATTTAAAGAAATATCTTCAATTATTTATTTTGGTATTTTTAGATTCTCATAAAGTGTTGATTTTTATGTTTTATTATTTTACTCATATTTGATTATTTATTGATTTAAATGAATTAATATTTATGATTGATAGCCTGCGTATATCAAATAGCTCTTTTTCGATCGAAAAAAACAATTTTTAACTACAGTTTTAATTCTATAACTTAATAACAGCTGAAGCGTATTTTCCTATATCGATAATATAAAAAAATAATCAGCGAAATATGATCTGAGAGGTTTGAAATGCGAGACTATGAACCATTATCAAATAATATTGGCAGGATGTTAAAAGACTACCGTAGGCGCACAGGATTAACAGGAAGTGAATTGGCAAAGCGTATTAATGTAAGCCAACAGCAAATATCTCGATATGAAAACGGTGTGAATAATATATCATTTGACAAGCTTATCATACTATTTAATGCACTTGAGATGAGTAGTCGAGATATTGATGTTTTCTTCGAAAAAATGAAGTATCTGTTTGATTCTAGTGTATACAAACACTCGAAAATAGAGTGACAGGCCCTTATTTTTTAAAATCATTCAAATTTAATTAAATTGTTTTAGGCAATTTAATTAAATTCGGTCGTTTTAATTATGGTGTCATGAAGTCTGTATTTGTTTTTTTCTATCAAGTTGTACTTAATAAATATACATAAGGAAATATTATGAAAGTTAAATCACTAGCACTTGTTGTTATTTCAGCTTTATCTTTAGGTTCAGTCGCTGCAATGGCTGCAACAACAACCGTAAACGGCGGCCAGGTACACTTTAAAGGTGAGCTAGTGAATGCAGCGTGTGCTGTTGATGCTGGTTCTGTAGAGCAAACTGTTCGTTTAGGTCAAGTTCGTACAGCTAAATTAGCTAAATTGGGCGATACCAGTGGTTCTGTTGGTTTCAACATCCAATTAAACGACTGTGATACAACAGTTGCTACTTCTGCAAAAGTTGCCTTTGCCGGTGTTGCTGCAAATGCAACTAACCCAACTGTTTTATCTATAGCTTCTTCAGCTTCAGGTGCAGCGACTAACGTTGGTATCCAAATTTTAGATGGTAAGAGCGCGCCTCTGGGTCTGGATGGTGCAACATTCAGTAACCCTATCACTCTGAATGACGGTGCAAACGTTCTGCCATTCCAAGCTCGTTACTTCGCACTTGGTGCAACAACTGCTGGTGTTGCTAACGCAGATGCAACCTTCGCTGTTCAATACGAGTAATCACTAAAAAGGATTAGGGATATCCCATTTGATAAGCCAAGGATGGCTTTTATTCACGAACCAAAAGGTGGAAGTTTATGAGAGAGCTGCTGGCAGTTTCACTCCTTCTGTTTTCTCCATTTTTGCACGCTGGGAATAAATGGAAAGTTCAACTTCCTGGTGGTGGGATGCGCTTTCAAGGGGAATTAATTGCAGAAGGCTGCACTGTTGAAACTTCAGACCGTAATTTGGTAGTGAATATGGGACAAGTGCGCACCAATGCATTCAAGGCTCCAGGTCAAGATTCAGCACCGACTGCGTTTGATCTTCACCTCCGAGAGTGTAGCAATGCAGTTAGCGAGTATGTATCCATTACCTTCAACGGTGTGGCTAATGAAAGGAACCCAGATATTTTTTCCATCGGTGATGGGCCTAACACCGCGAAAGGTGTGGGAGTTGCCATTTTTGATTCAAAAAATACCTTAATTCCGGTGAATAGTGCTCCACGTAAAGTGGCGAATCTGCGTGATGGGGATATGACATTGCACTTTGTTGCTAAGTATCGCTCGACAAGCGAGAACATCATGGGCGGAAAAGCGAATGCTCAAGCACTATTCTCACTGACTTATGAATAAAAATATCGAAAAAGACAGTGACATATTTATTTCATTTTTTAGTAAAAAAAGGACAGATGTAAACATGAAAACCAGAAAAACATATAAGTTCATTACCGCCTTATTACTTTTACTCTGTTCGACCGTATCCACTCAGGTTTATGCAGGTGTTGCATTAGGTGCAACGCGAGTGATTTATCCTGCGGATCAAAAGCAGGTTCAACTTGCCGTGACCAATAATGATGAAAAGGGCGTTTTTCTGATCCAATCGTGGGTTGAAAATGCCAATGGTCAAAAAGATAGCCAATTTGCGATCACTCCGCCTCTTTTTACGATGAAAGGCGTTAAAGAAAATACATTGCGCATTATTGATGCGACCAATAACCAATTACCGAAAGATAGAGAAACGCTGTTTTGGCTGAATGTGAAAGCGATTCCAGCAATGGACAAAGCGAACATGAGCGAGAATACGTTGCAGTTAGCGATTATTAGCCGCATTAAATTGTATTACCGTCCTACAGGTCTCTCTATTGCGCCGGATAAAGTGGCTGAAGAATTACGCTTTAAGCGCCAAGGTAGCTCACTGATTGTGGTTAACCCAACGCCTTATTTTGCCACAGTTACAGATTTAAAAATCGGTGCAGCAAAATTGGATAACGTGCTTGTTCCTCCATTTGGTGATGCGTCAGTGAATGTTCCTTCCAATGGAAATGGTGCTATTAGCTACCAAACCATTAATGATTACGGCGCACTAACGCCGAAAATGACAGGAAAAATGCAGTAAAAACTTACGTTTTTATTTCTCGAAAATAATTAAACATCATTCCAAATTGGAAATTTGCTGAGCAACATTGTTGAGCGGAGGGGACATGTCACATCTGACATCTGAAAAAGGGCTATTAATTTCAAAAAAAGGATCATTTTTGGGATGCAGATTCGAACGCCATTTTCCTTTGGTTCCGCTGGCATTCTTGATAGGCGCATGCCTTTATCCAACATGGGCGACGGCAGAGTTATATTTTAACCCTCGTTTCTTAGCGGATGATCCTTCAGCAGTCGCAGATTTATCTGCGTTTGAACAAGGGCAAGAAGTTCCTGAAGGGACTTATCGTGTTGATGTTTATCTTAATGATGGCTATTTACTCACCCGGGATGTGAATTTTGTTCTGGATAAAAATGATAAACAGCTGTCCCCTTGTTTGACGCCTAATGAATTGGCCAAGATGGGGATCAATACATTAGCGCTGCCAGAATTACAGACGAAGCCCAAAGATACCTGTGAACCATTATCATCCACCGTGAAGGATTCAACGGCGAGATTTGATGTGGGCTTGCAACGGTTATATATCACCGTTCCACAACTGTTTATGAAAGACAAAGCGCGAGGTTTTATTCCTCCAGAGCTTTGGGATTCAGGGATCACGGCAGGGATTTTAAACTATAGCCTGACGGGAAGCAGCGCACGTAATCAAGACGGAAAGCACAGTAGCTATAACTATTTGAATCTACAAAGTGGTTTAAACTTTGGTGCGTGGCGCTTACGGGATAACTCCACATGGAGCCACAGCACAGGCACAGCAAATAGCGAAACTCGCTGGGAGCATATCAATACCTATTTAGAGCGTGGCATCAATGTGATCCGCTCTCGTTTAACACTGGGTGATAGCTACACTCCGGGAGAAATTTTCGACAGTGTTAACTTCCGAGGCATTCAATTAGCCTCGGACGATAATATGCTGCCTGAAAGCCAAAAAGGATTTGCGCCCGTGATCCGAGGGATCGCTCGCGGTACAGCGGATGTCTCTGTTAAGCAAAATGGTTATGAGATCTATCGCAACACATTCCCACCGGGACCGTTTGTGATTAACGATCTCTATTCTGCGGGGAATAGTGGTGATTTGCATGTGACGATCACGGAAGCGGATGGATCCGTACAGAGCTTCACCGTGCCATATTCATCCGTTCCGTTGCTCCAACGTGAAGGGCATACTCAATATGCCGTCACTGTAGGGGATTACCGTTCGGGAAGCGGCAATCAGGAAAAACCGACATTCTTACAAACCACGTTACTGCACGGTTTGTCATATGGCTGGACGCTCTATGGTGGAACTCAGTTAGCCAATCGTTACCAAGCTTTTAACGCAGGGATAGGTAAAAATATCGGTGTCTTTGGGGCGCTATCTATCGATATTACCCATGCCAATGCCAAATTACCGGATGACAGCAACCATCAAGGTCAGTCAATTCGTTTCTTATATAACAAATCTCTGAATGAAACGGGCACGATTATTCAGCTGGCGGGTTATCGGTATTCAACAAAGGGTTACTACTCATTTGCGGATACGACGTACAAACGGATGTCAGGGTATAACCTTGCGACGCAAGACGGCATTATCCAAGTGACACCTAAGTTTTCTGACTATTACAACTTAGCTTATAACAAGCGCGAAAAAATTCAGTTAACTCTAACCCAGCAGTTGGGTGAGCAATCCACTATGTATGTGACGGGAAGTCATGAAACGTATTGGAATACCAGTAAAGCGGATAAGCAATTACAGGTAGGGATTAACACACTGATTAAAGGGATTAGTTGGGGATTAAGTTACAGTCTGTCCAAAAACTCATGGCAGGATGGCAACGACCAAATGCTGGCATTGAACGTCAACATTCCTTTTAGCCATTGGTTACGTTCGGACAGTCAGTCTATCTGGCGTAATGCCAGCGCAAGTTACAACGTTTCTCACGATCTCAAAGGTCGCGTAAACAACACCGCCGGTTTATACGGAACGTTATTGGAAGACAATAACTTAAGTTATAGCGTTCAAGCCGGGTATGCTGGTGGTGGTCAAGGTAACTCTTCGGGGACAGGCTATACGTCACTGAACTATCGCGGGGCTTATGGAAATGCCAACGTCGGTTATAGCTATGCCGATAACATTCGCCAAGTTTACTACGGTGTGAGTGGGGGCGTCTTAGCTCATGAAAATGGATTAACGCTGAGCCAGCCAATGAACGATACCGTGGTATTAGTGAAAGCGCCAGGTGCGGGACATGTGAAAGTCGAAAACCAAACAGGGGTTGAGACTGACTGGCGGGGCTATGCGGTATTACCTTATGCCACTGAATATCGTGAAAACCGTATTGCTTTGAATACCAATACGTTGGCGAACAACGTGGATCTGGATGATCCTGTCTTGAATGTGGTGCCAACTCGTGGTGCTGTCGTTCGCGCTGATTTCCAACCGAAAGTTGGGGTCAAAGTTCTGATGACATTAACTCGCCATGGAAAACCAGTGCCATTCGGTTCGGTTGTTTCTTTTGGTGAAAATAGTGGTGGCAACATTGTGGCGGAAGATGGGCAAGTTTACTTAACTGGTTTGCCGTTAACCGGACAATTAATCGCACGTTGGGGAGATGGAGCGGATGCTCAGTGTAAGGTCAATTACACACTGCCAGCAGAAAGCCAATATGAAATCCTCAGTAAGTATAGTGCCGAGTGCCTCTAAGGAGCCCATAGTGTTTGATAAATCGAATATTTTCTTTGCCTCAATGTTGACCTCTTTGTGCTTGTGTTCCAATGCATTGGCGGCGGATAGCACCATTAACATTACAGGCAATGTACGAGATAACACTTGTGCCGTGGCTCCTGGTTCACAAAATCAAGTGGTGGATTTGCTCCTGAATGCGGTGAAACAGCTGCACTCAGTGGGGGAAGTGACGCCAACAGTGCCGTTTCGTATTGAGCTAACACCTTGCGGTTCTGCGGTAACGGCGGTCAAGGTTGGGTTTGTCGGTATTGCAGACTCGAGTAACAAAACCTTGCTGGCATTAGAACCCGGTAGTGCAAATGCGACAGGGGCAGGCATTCAGATTTTAGACAGTGCTAAAAATCCATTAGTCCTCAATGCGGACTCAAATAATATTGTATGGACGCCTTTAGTGGCAGGAAAAGCCAATACGCTCAATTTCAATGCACGTTTAATGGCGTCAAAATTGCCCGTTACGGCAGGGCATATTCGAGCAACCGCCACATTTACGCTTGAATTCCAGTAAATAGAGGATGCGATGAATGACGTATAAATCAACAATGATGACAGCTTTATTTTTGGGGCTGTTATCTTCATCAATAACCTCCACACACGCGGCTGACGTAACCGTGACGGTTAATGGGAGCGTTGTTGCGAAGCCTTGTACGGTATCAACCAAGACAGCTAATGTGGATCTGGGTGATCTTTACACGTTCAATTTAACCTCTCCGGGATCAGCATCGGATTGGCATACGGTGTCGCTGGATTTGACCAATTGTCCTGTTGGTACATCAGTGGTTATGGCGACTTTTAAAGGTGTCGCTGATTCGGTGGGATACTACAAAAACCAAGGTACGGCAGGCAATATTCAGCTGCAACTTCAAGATTCATCGGGCAATAATTTAAATAACGGCGCACAAAAACGCATGCCAGTCAGCGATGCAACGCTTTCAACCAGTTTTCCTTTACAGGTAAGGGCAATATCGGTGAGAGGCGGGGCGACACAAGGCACCATCCAAGCGGCAATTGATGTCACCTACACGTATCTGTGAGCAATATTATGAATATAAAACAGCTAGTTAAATTAATCTTTGTTAACACATTTATCTATTTTGCCGGTGTTTCTTCGGTGTATGCTTTTACCTGTTACGACTCAACAGGAAACGTTTTAAGCTACACACAAAGCCCAGTGACTGCTAATGCGTATGTTAATTTGCAGCCAAGTGTTCAAGCTGGTCAAAACTTAGTGGTCGATTTGTCGAATTCAATATTTTGTAAGAACGATGACCCATCAGCGCGACGTGACCAAGTGAACATGATACGTGGTTCCGCTTATGGTGGAGTATTGAATAACTTTCGAGGCTCATTACGGTATTATGGCTCAAGCTATACGTTCCCTTTGACTAACCCAACTCACCAGCAAGATTTTCCATCGGGCAATTACACAGCATGGAATACCCAATTGTATTTAACTCCAATTTCTGCGGCGGGTGGTGTAGTGGTTAACCGAGGAACCCACTTTGCGACATTGGTAATGTACCAAGTTGGTTCTAACATAGTAGGGGGCGGTAACGTCAATACATCGACCTTTACATGGAATTTGTATGCCAACAATGATGTTGTGGTACCTATTGGTGGTTGTGATGTTTCTTCGCGTAATGTGGTCGTTAACTTACCGGAATATCCAGGAAGCGCTCAGCCGGTACCGTTATCTATCTATTGTGCTTCGAGCCAAAATATCTCCTACTATTTAACGGGAACAACCGATACGAGCAGCAATATTTTTGCTAATACACTGTCTGGTGCTAATGCCGCAAAAGGAGTAGGGATCCAAATGGTTCGCAATGGTAATGCAATTCCAGCAAACCAAAACGTTCAGTTAGGTCGAGTAGGAAGTTCAGCGGTGAACTTAGGACTAAGCGCGCGATATTCAAGAACCCAAGGTCAGGTGACGGCAGGGAAAGTGCAGTCGGTGATTGGCGTGACATTTATGTACGATTAGTGAATTGAATTAGATAGATGAAAAGGCTCAAGAAGAAATATCTTGAGCCTTTTTGCGTTAAATAAAGATTCATATGCTCAGCAGAAATTCGGATGATCCGTTGTGATAGGGGAGCAGTAGATCTTTTATCATTTTCCCATCACAGAGACCTCAACCTATTAATATTATTGTAGAATATGGTCATTATTATCGTTTTGGTAATCTTGGATTTTATTTTACAAACTCTGAATACAGACCCCAGACCACCCACAAAAAATCCTTCAAAAAAGAATAAATGCCAAATAATAAATTATAAATAAATTTTAATAATCATTAATGCGTATTATTAACAGATGAAAATAATTTGCAAACGAGATTGGTTATCAATATACTTTTTTCGACCAGTTAAAAATACTCAATATACTAGTTTAAGCATCACTTCACCTTGGAGAAGATAGCAACATGTTGAAAAAAATGTATTTTTTACGTAATAAAACGCGTTTAATTACGTTGGCCTCATCGCTTATTGTTACCTGCGCATTGCCTGCCATGGCAAAAGATTCCCTAACGTTATATACCACTCGTGAGCCGGGGCTGATCCAGCCACTGCTGGATGCCTTTACCAAAGAAACTGCCATTGACGTCAACACTGTCTATGTCAAAGACGGCATGTTAGAGCGCGTCAAAGCGGAAGGTAAAAACTCTCCCGCAGACTTATTAATGACGGTGGATGCGGGTAACCTCATCGATTTAGTTGAAGCAGGTGTTACGCAGCCTGTTGATTCAAAAGTATTAACTGATGCTATTCCAGCTTCATTACGCGACAAAGATAACCAATGGTTTGGTTTATCGATGCGTGCTCGAGTGCTGTATGCGGAAAAAGATTTACCGTTAACTAGCATCACGTATGAAGATTTAGCCGACCCTAAATGGAAAGACAAAATTTGTATCCGCGCAGGCCAGCACCCGTATAACACAGCGTTAGTGGCAGCAATGATTGCCCACGACGGTGAAGCGAAAACGGAAGCGTGGTTACGCGGTGTGAAAGCTAACTTAGCACGTAAAGCAACGGGCGGAGACCGTGATGTCGCTCGTGATATCCTTGGCGGTATCTGCGATGTCGGTTTAGCGAACTCTTACTATGTGGGTCACATGAAAAATGCCAAAGAGGGCACTGACGCACGTAAATGGGGAGATGCTATCAAAGTGGTTCAGCCAACCTTTACCGATGGCGGTACGCACGTCAACATCACTGGTGCAGCCGTTGCGCGCCATGCTCCTCATAAAGCAGAAGCGGTTAAGTTGATGGAATATCTGGTTTCTGTTCCTGCACAACAGCTGTACGCGCAAGCAAACTATGAATACCCAATTCGCAAAGGCGTTCCACTGGATGCCACTATCAATAACGCAATTGGGGAAATCAATGTGGATACCCTCCCACTTACTGAAATTGTGAAATACCGTAAACAAGCGAGTCAGTTGGTAGATAAAGTTGGATTCGATCAATAAAACTGGCTTAACCTCTACGCGCGGGGCTTTCGGGCTGCCGCGCGTCGGTTTCTCGCCATTAACTCTTTCCGTGGTGGTCATTACGCTTGGCGTTCTGACCCCTTTGTTGTTTTTATTGGGTCTGGCCGCAAGCTCTGGATTCAGCCATTGGGAACATTTGATGCGCTATGTGCTTCCCGATGCCACCTTAAATACCTTAATTTTACTGCTGGGTGTTGGTGCCATGGTGATGACCATTGGGGCGGGGTGTGCCTGGCTGGTGACCGCGTTTGATTTTCCTGGTCGAAAGCTGTTTAGCTGGGCGCTGCTACTGCCCCTTGCGATGCCAACCTATATTGTGGCGTTTGCATGGTTAGATTTACTGCATCCTATTGGACCGATTCAAGAATTTATTCGTAGCGTGTTAGGGTACGACTCGCCGCGCCAATTCCGCCTCCCTGATCTTCGTTCAATGACGGGCGCCATTTTGTTGCTTGGACTGGTGCTTTATCCCTATGTTTACTTGACCATGCGAGCCATGTTTATGAGCCAGCCAGCCCATTTGCTGGAAGCGGCTCGAACCCTTGGGCTCAGTTCCACGGGAACATTTTTCCGAGTGGCGTTACCCATGGCGCGCCCTGCTTTAGTAGTGGGTACTAGCCTCGCTCTGCTGGAAACCCTCAATGATATCGGCGCATCGGAATTTTTAGGTGTGAATACATTGACCGTGACGGTGTACACCACATGGGTGACTCGCTCTGATCTACCCGCTGCGGCGCAAATTGCCTGCTCGATGTTAACAGTGATTATCTTGCTGTTAGCGTTAGAATATTACGGTCGAAAAAATCAGCGTTACAGTACTGGGCGGCAAATGCGTGGGATCTTGCCATCGCGTTTAACTGGATGGCGAGCTATATTAGCCACGTGTGTCACCGCGCTACCGGTGGTGTTAGGCTTTTTAGCACCGGCACTTTTTTTGGGATGGGAAAGCCTTAAACGCATCAGTGACAGCATGACAATCTCAAGCAGCCTGTTGCAATCACTACAAAACTCATTATTGCTAGCGGCGGGTGTCACCGTCGTGGTGACGTTGGTGAGCATTGTGGTAGCGTGGTATGCCAGAGCGAGTGCAATTTCTGGTTCATCTCAAGAATGGCGACGAGCCTTAATGAAAATTGCGTCGCTGGGTTATGCAGTACCAGGAACGGTATTAGCGATTGGTTTGTTAACACCGGGTATGGCGCTGGATAATTTTCTGGCGGAGCTATTGGATTTTCGAGGATTACCGCTGTTATCTACGGGAATTTTATTGGTTATCTGCTGCTCAATTCGATTTATGGCGATCTCCATTGGGGCGATTGATGCTGGGTTAACCCGTATTCCGCCGAGTATGGAACAAGCCTCAAGGCTGTTAGGGGAAAGCGAGCTGCGAACGTTCTTTCGAGTGCACCTTCCGCTATTACGTCCGGCACTTGTCACCAGTGCTTTATTGGTTTTTGCGGATGCGATGAAAGAGTTGCCGACCACATTACTTTTACGTCCGGTGAATTTTGAGACGTTAGCAACCTCATTATATGCAGAGGCAGCGCGAGGAACCTATGAAGAGGGCGCGATTGCGGCACTATTAATTGTGCTGGCAGGGACATTGCCTGTGATCCTCCTAGCGCGCAGTCAGCTGACATCATCTCAATCAAAACGGTCGTCTCAATAAAAATGATTATGTTAAGGAATGTCTTCGGTGTCTGATTCAACCTTAGTTCTTGACAATGTCCATGTTTCTTATGGCAGCAAACATCAACGTAACCATGTACTTAATGGTTTCTCTTTGCATATTGATGCTGGGGAAATTGGCTGTTTACTTGGGGCTTCAGGATGCGGAAAAACCACTGCCTTGAGAGCGATTGCTGGGTTTGAGCAGGTAGAGCAAGGAACCATCTACGTGGGTGGGCGCTGTGTTGCGGGTCCAAACCTTCATTTGCCGCCTGAGCAGCGTAATGTTGGGATGGTTTTCCAAGATTATGCCTTGTTTCCTCATTTAACGGCGGCGCAGAACGTGGCATTTGGGCTAAGAAAACAGCCTAAAGAGCAGCAACACGCTCGCGTTCAACAACTATTAACCTTGGTTGAATTGAGCGGTTTAGCGGAACGCTATCCTCACGAAATGTCGGGTGGTCAGCAGCAGCGTATTGCATTAGCACGAGCGTTAGCGCCACAGCCAGCGGTTCTGTTGCTGGATGAACCGCTTTCTAGCCTTGATCCAGATAGCCGAAAACGCTTAGGGCAAGAAGTGCGGGATATTTTACGTGCGGCGGGGCAAACAGCACTGTTGGTAACTCATAGTGAAGATGAAGCTCAGTTAATGGCAAATAAAATCAGCTACTTAAAAGAGGGGCGTTTACTCGAGGAATAGTTGAGGATCGTGAAAACCCAATGCCGCACAAACGGCATTGGGAAGTCGATTATTTAAAGCAGGTTTGCGCCCAGCGGGCTAATCCAGCGGTAACCGAGCCAAAGTCATCACCACGAACAATAGGAATGTTCGGCAGTTGCTCTTGAATCGCTTGATGTAAGATAGGCGAGCGAGCGCTACCCCCGGTGACAAAAATAGCGTCCGGTTGAACGCCTCCTTGTACAACGGCTTCTTTCACCAACTCAATCATTTTGCTTTTTGGTGATTCAATCGCATCAATTAACTGATCACGTCCAATATTCACTTCAAGCAGCTCTTTTGATAATGCAATTTTCGCCAAGTAATTTTGCTCATCAGAGAGTGCGATTTTCGCCTCTTCCGCTTTGCGTACTATGCTGTAACCCAGCGTTTGGTGATAAACCTCGAGCAAACGTGCCAGCAAGGCTGGCTCTTGAGCATCTTGTTGTAAGCGGGTTAATGCATTGAGGTTCGCGCGAGAATAAAACTCTTTTTGCGCTTCCACATTATTAATGGCAATCGGGTTCCAAAACTGCAATAGAGGCATTTTGATTCCCGATTGATATTGGCTTTCCATACCAAAAAGCTGCATTAACTGTTTTAAGGCAATGAAAATATCCAGATCGTTTCCGCCAACACGTTGACCTGTATGTGCTAGCAAAGAACTTGTACGATCGTGGCTATCTTTGTAACTAGGCCCCATTTGGATCAGTGAGCAGTCGGTGGTTCCCCCACCAATATCCACCACTAAAATGGTCTGATCTTTGGTGAGGGTGGATTCATACTCTAACCCTGCGGCAACGGGCTCAAACTGGAACGCAATATTCTGAAATCCAGCACGTTTAGCGGCTTTTAATAAGATAGCTTCCGCTTGCTGATTCGCTAGCTCGCCACCACGTCCATGGAAGTTAATTGGGCGACCAATCACGGTGTCAGTGATGGTTTGTTGGGTACTTGCTTCGGCAGTATGCTTGATATTTGCCATCATGGCGCACACTAAATCTTCGAAGAAACTGACTTGGGTTTCGTGTAAGCCTGATGCACCTAAAAAAGACTTAGGTGATTTTACATAGTAGACATCACGAGGATCGCTTAAATATAAGTCCAGCGCAGCTTGCCCGAAAACAATATCTTCCGGCTCCAGTTCAATGCCTTCATCCTGATTAAACGCAATAGAGCGTCGGAGGATTTGCTGACCAACTGAGTCTGTCGGAGAAATATTCAGATGGCGAAATAAGTGCTCTGAAACCGATTCTCTTGTCGGCGCACACAAGGTTGATGGAATATAAAAATTGCTGCCTTCAAGGGGTAACAATTGCGGTTTACCATCTTTCATGATTGCGACGGAGCAGTTAGATGTTCCGTAGTCAAAACCAATAAACATTTCGCCTCCAAAATCTAGGGTGCTTTAAAAAAAGTGGAAAACTGTATATCAACCTTGCGGGAAATGCTATTGGAACTGCATTTTTATTTTGTGTGGGAAACCTAATTTGGCGCAAGGATAAGAGCAACATGATTTTGTAAGATAAATAGTATTATTTATTGTGAAAGACCCTATCGAGTATCAAATGAGTCAAGCCAAAATTGAATTGATGTCTGAAATTACATGCCCAGAATGTGGGTGTTTGAAAATGGAAGAGATGCCAACCAATGCTTGTCAGTGGTTTTATGAATGTACAGGTTGCGGCGTCTTATTAAAGCCATTAGAAGGGGATTGCTGCGTATTTTGTTCTTATGGCACAGTGAAATGCCCGCCAATCCAAGAAGCAGAATTAACAGGCAAGCCTTCATGTTGCTGTAAATAAAGTACCGAGAAAAATCATTAATTTCGTAGGGGATAGATAATATTCAATTAAGTATAATTATCTATTCTGACAATTTTTACGCCACAAATAATTAAATTCCTCGATCGGAAACTCCATTTCGTCTCTATCCAATAGTGGAATAGAAACGACATTTCTACCATCTTCATTTAGATACGTTTTCACCATAAAACGTTTGTAGCTATAGCTATTTTTTGCATCAAATACCAGAACTTGACCACAAACATAGCCTAGCATACCGCGATCAGAGGTCTCTCTGATGACATGGTATTTCACATCTTTAAATTCGACGGTTTTAGGGAAACTCAGCAGGTCTTCCACAGCCCGCTCTGATTTCTTGATAACATCTAAATCAGGTGTGTAGTTAGCCATTACTCCTGCAAGAAATGATCCTCCTGCGATAAGAATAATCACTAAGATAGAAAGCATCTTATTCGTCATGATATTTTTCTAGATTATTATATTTAATAAATAAACTTATTATTATTTTTTATCAATTATGGATACCGCGAGGTAATAAAGGTTCAGGAGCCTTTATTATTTGTATTCACTGTTTCCCACTATTTTCCATTAATTTAGCCATGTGAATGGCTTCAATAATTTGAGCGCGATTGACTCTAGGATTATTACTATCAAGTAGGTTTTGCCAGATATTAATCGCCGTTGTGTAATTGGCATTGATAAAGGCATCTGAGGCTAATAACATCAATGCGGTGACTTCATTCTTATCTAGACTTAATGCTTTGTCTATCATTTTTTGTGTGTCATTTGTAACCACTTGTCCGGCTTGGTAATACATCACCGTGGCAATTGCGGCATAGAGTTGGGCATTCTCTCCGCGATATTTGAGTGCGTAGCCATAGGCAATTAAGGCATTTTCATAGCTATTTTGATAAAGATAGTATTCACCTAAAACAGCCCAAAGCTCACTGTTTTCAGGGGATTGTCGAATATCTGCTTGTAAACGTTGTAGATCCTGCGTTTCACGCTCCAATGGTGTGAATAGCAAGATAGGGTCATTTTGTCTTTGATATAAATCAAGTGTTGAATGGAATCGCGGTAATAAAAAATATCCCGCTATCATAATGCAGATTATGATGAGAATAAGGGTGTTACTTATCTTATTCCAATGAGAATGCTGAAGTGTTTTTTCATTATTGATAGCCGGTAATAACTGTATGTCAGAGTGAGTCTGGTTGTATTTTTCTATTAATGGAATCGCATTATCTAATAAAATAATGGGCTGATTAATTTTATTTTTTACTTTTAATGTTTTCCATAAAATAAAGATAATACAAAGAACAGCAAATACGGGAAGTAACCATAATAGTAGGGTACTAAGCGTTAATGGGGGATTATATAAAACAAAGTCACCATAACGCTCGGTCATATAGCGTTTAATCTGAGATTCACTTTTTCCTTCAGAAACCATTTTAAAGACTTGATGGCGCATGCTGACCGCGGTAGGTGCATTAGATTCTAATAAATTTTGGTTTTGGCATTGCGGGCAACGTAGTTGTGAAGCAATCTGCAAGGATAATTCCTGCTCCTCATTGGAATTAAATGCCCATGTATCCACTATTTGGGCGTGAACATTCAAGGAGCACAAGAGCAGAAACAGCATAACGATTTTTTTAATCATGCTTCCGCCCCCTAAACCAACTCATCAGCGCACCTAAGCACATCACAAATCCACCACCCCAAATCCATTGAATGCCTTCTTGTACATAAAAACGCATCGCATAGCGCTCAGTGCCCGTTTTTTCTCCCAGCACCACATACCAAGATCGCAACCATCCCCAGTGGATCCCCGGTTCTATCATCAGTTGCTGGCGAGCCATATACAGGCGGCGTTCAGTGATAAGATCAAAGCCATTTTGACCTGCATTTTGACTGACGTGGATCAGCGCTTTCTCGGTGGTGTAGTTAGATTCAGCTGCCAGTTGTAATTGTTGAAATTGGAATTGATATCCGCCAACTGAGATTGATTGCCCGACGGCGATATTTTGGCTGATTTCTGATTTCTGTGTTGAGGAAAGGGCAATTCCCATAGCGAACATCACAACCCCAGCGTGGGCGACAATAGCAGGGAATTTTTGCTGAACAATCATCGACAGTCGCTGATGTAGTTTGTGATTTCCGTTCTTGGCAATATCGCGATATTTGAGCGTGGCAAGCGCTATTACCACCAGCATCAACAGGCCAAATGGCAGTAATGTCTGATTGAAATAGGGAGCCCCCACCGAGATCTTACCTAACCCTAATAAACCATAGAGCATCGGGTATAAGGTGCCAGTCAGTACGATACATAAAACCGCGGTAAACAAAATCAAAGTCAGTAATAAATAGATTTCTCGCGATGTTTTGCGCCGAGGCTCTTGAGGGGGAAATTTCGCCTTCCAACCATAAATAAACAGAGCACCAAGGCTTAAAACGCTAAAGAGTAAAAATAGCGGAACGGCACGCACGTTATCTAAGGCAAATGCATGAACGGACACTAAGATCCCAGAGCGGACAATCAGTGTACCGAGCAGCGCTAAAATTAATGTGATAATCGCCAGCAACAGGCTCCAGTGGCGATATAGATAGATAAGCTGTGTAGTAATGCCGTGGCAGAAAGCCAAGGAAGTAAAGAGGCGTTTTCAACAGGATCCCAAAACCACCATCCTCCCCAGCCTAATTCACTGTATGCCCACCAAGAACCGAGGATGATACCGCTAGTGAGTATGCACCAACTTGGTACCGCAAATCGCCAACACAACTGAGCAATAGTCTGGCTGAAATTTTCGGGAAGTAGGGTAGGTGTCGCCATTAATGATGCGAGCACTAACGCTGCCACTAGCATCAATCCGCTGTAACCAAGGTAAAGTAGCGGCGGGTGTAAAATTAGTCCCCAATGTTGCAGCATCGGGTTGAGGTCGCGACCTTCAATTGCAGGCGGAAACAGGCGTTCAAATGGGTTGGAATAGAACACAACAAACAGCAATAACGTCGTGCATATAGCAGCCAGTACACACAACGTTAAAGGGAAAAATGGGCTATTTTGGCGGCGATAACGCCATGCAAATAAGGTAGTCCAGCCAGAGAAAAACAGAACCCACAGCAGCAGCGAACCTTCGTGCCCTCCCCAAACGGCAGCAATTTTAATCACTAGGGGGGATAAACTGTGGCTATGCTGAGCCACATAAATAACGGAAAAATCACTGAATACAAAGCTGGCGGTTAAACAGAGAAACGCAGTTAATAAAAAAGTGAATTGCAAAGACGTCCAGAGCACGCCCTGAGACATTTGCCTCGGGACGTGCCTGAAAACGCCGATAAACCCCAATAGGGTATGATAGCCGGTGATACACAGCGCCAGTAGCAAGCTGATAAACCCTATTTCGGGAAGGAAAATTTCCAAGTATCACCTTTATTTTAAGTCGGTTATGCGACTGTCAGTTGCCCTGCGTACAGGACGAAAAAACGCAGGAAAAACACGCCAATTAAGCTTGCGCCACTGACCACAATAACCCGAAAAGCTTGGCTACCTTGTTGTTGCCATTTTTTCAACAGGAGGGGAATAACAAAACCAATCCCCACGACGCCAAGCCAGAACCACCACGTCCAGAAACCTCCGCCTAATGCCGCAATTAATGAACGCAGTTTGCCATCATCACCGAGCGCTAGCCCCACAAAGAAGGCCGCTAGCAAAAATATCTCTAACCAGACAACGAAGCTTTCTACGCGGTGTAAAAAGACCGTTTCAGGGTTATGAACATTCTTGCGATAGCGTAGGGCAATTGCCAGTAAACTCACCGCCAGTCCCGACGAAATTCCCGAAAAGAGAAATAGAGCCGGTAATATTGGGTTGTTTAAGAACGGATAGGATTTGAGGGCTGATAACAAGAATCCCGTATAAGCGCCCAGTAATACGGCTAAGACTAGCATAGCAATATCTAACCCGCGCATGATGTGACTTAGCCAGCCTAAAATGCGAGGCACTATCGTTAGCTTAGGTAGCCATTTTTGTTGTAGCCCAACGAGTTCTTGCTCATAAATTTTAGCCAGCCAAACCACTAACACCGCCATGTAAACTTGGAACAGCATTACCCCCATGGACATCACAGAAGTTGGGCTGTAGTGAAACATCAATTTCCAGAACGTCCATGGACGGGTTAAGTGGAAAATGAGGATCAGTAGACCAAGAATAATGGTGGTCGGCGCTAAAATTAGCGTTGTACGCATGATAGTACTATTGCTGGTGGCAGCATTGGGTACATATTGGCGCATCAATACTGCCAGAACCACTAACCCCGCAGAGATACCAATCAAAAACAGGTAAACGGCGATAGGCCAGTCCCAGACTAACGACTCAAAATGAAAAGCTGAAGTGGTTGTCATTGGCTAACCTCCCCATATTTAAAGGGAACTCGGTACATTTTGGGTTTCGTTCCCAGTGCAATTTTGAATCGATAGGTCGGTTTTTCATGGAGCATTAGTGATACCGCACTGTTTGGATCATCTAAATTACCAAACACCAACGCTTTGGTTGGGCAGGCTTCGACACAAGCTGGTTGCTTCCCTTTTTTGAGATTGGTTTTACGGCAAAAATCGCATTTATCGGCGGTTTTGCTGATGGGATGAATAAATCTGACGCGGTAAGGGCAGGCGGCAATACAGTATTGACAACCAACACATAGGTCAGGGTTTACGTCCACAATCCCCGTGGTTTTATCGATGAATGAAGCCCCTGTAGGACAGACATCGACACAAGGGGCATGTTCGCAATGTTGGCAAGAGTGGCGGAAGAACCGATATTTGACGTCAGGAAATTGGCCGATGGGTTCACTACGAATAATCGTTAGGCGTGATACGCCTTCTGGAACTTGGTTGACTTCCCGACATGCATCCATACAGGCGGTACAGCCGATACACAGTGTTTCATCGTGGATCATGCCATATCGCACCCCGTCAACTTTCATGGTATTGGCGAGAGAATGCCCCGCCACACCGCCTACCGCCGCCAGTGCGCCTGAATAGATTATGAATTGACGACGAGAACAACTCATGGCTGCTCCTTAAGAACATTCACCGCAGCGGGGTTAAAGTTCGGGTTATCTCGCTGATCTGAGTGACAATCCACGCAGATTTTGACCTTACCTTTATCGTTCAGCACTTTCATGGTGTCTTGCTTAGGATGGAGGTCATGACAACTCGCGCAAGCCACTTTGGTCACGTGAACATCGTGGGGCCAAAACGCTTTTTGCAGTTGTTCAGGTAAGTGGCAAGATAAACAGACGCTATTTTGTTGTTCCACGCTGTACATTGGATCATTAAACCGCATGACGTCTTTGACGCCTTCACGGTGATTGGGACCCGGTTTGCCGTGACAATTGGTGCACGTCACCGGCAAATTATTATTCGGGTTAATGACCTCAGCATGAGTGCCATGCATCCCTTCTTTATCGGGTTTATGGCAATCAAGGCAAGCATTGTCTGGATTACGCTGCTGCGTAACTTGCCAACGACCGTCTTTGTTAGCTTCTTCAGCCATTTGTGGTGTTGCCGACGCGGATATCGCCCATAACAAGCCTGACGCCAGCACCCCAGCAGTTAATAACGAACGTAGTACGCTCATATTCACTCCATTGGTTATCGCACCCCAGCGAACTGGGGTGAGTGGTTATTTGGCTAACAGGTCGTTTTTACGAGCTTGTGCATCCCATTCAGGTACCACAGTCTTTAAAAACTCTTGTTTTTCGGCATTAATTTTCTGCATATCCAAGCCGATGGCTTGTTGCGCTTTATCTTTGGTGGAGATATCTGGGATCGCGATTTCATGAGTAATGCCTTTTGAACCCAGTAAACGCGCCAGTTTGGCTCGGGCATCTGCGGCTTTATCCATTGCCCCACCAAGCATACGTAACCCTTCATCTGGTGCATGCATGTGGATACCGTGTGACGCGATAGCTAAATCCCAACGCCACTGCGCATGACGGATATCAGCAAGGATATCTTTCATTTCAGCATCGGTTGCGCCTGCATCCCAAGCTGCTTTAGCTTCAAAGTGAGCGCGTACTAACTGATCTTCCACTTTGATTTTCATCTCTTGGATAGCTTTTTTACGCTCAGCAACGATACTCTGAAGTTGCTCTTTGCTTTGGGTATGACAGCTACTACAGGTTTGTTCAAAGTTATCGAATGGATTACCGATTTTATGGCTGGTATACAGTTCCCCTTTTTCGTTTTGCAGTTTTGGCATGTGGCAGTCAATACAGGTCACATTGTTTTTGCCGTGGATACCTGCGCTCCAAGTTTCATACTCAGGGTGTTGGGCTTTGAGCATTGGGGCTTTAGACAGGGAGTTTGTCCAATCAGAGAAGGCAATGTTGTCGTAGTACACTTCCATGTCTTCGACTTTGGTGCCGTTATCCCAAGGGAATTTCACGGCTTTAGTTTCGCCAGAGAAATAATATTCAACGTGGCATTGACCGCATACCATAGATTGTTGGTCGAAGCGGCTCGCTTTATCGAATGGTTTACCGATAGCTTCCATGGCACGTTCTGCGTATGGGCGAGAAAGAGTGAGTTCAGGCTTACCTTTGGCAAACTCAGGTGAGTCTGTTTTGTGGCAATCTGCACAGCCCAATACGTTGACGATTTCAGGGCCTCCTTTTGCCCATTTGCCTTTGAAGTAGCCATCTTCCCCATGTTCCTGAATTAATCGAGCAACGTCAGGGCTTTTACAGCTCCAACATGCCATAGGAAGAGGACCATCTTCAGCATTTTTTGGCGCGCCAGTCCGCAGTGTTTCACGAACATCGATAATCGCATAGGCGTGACCACGAGGTTTATTGTAGTCACGAGAGAAAGGATAACCTGCCCATAAGATGACGAGGCGAGGATCTTCAGCCAGTGCATCTTCTCGTTGTGATTGTTCTGAAGTTGCTCGCCATGAATGGTATTGATCAGGGTGTGCCGCTTCAAACGTTTCGTTTCGAGCGTTGATGGTTGATGTGGAATCTTTTGTTGGAGTTTGTGCCTGTACAGAGGTAAATAGAAATATCCCTGCAAGCACACTCAGTAGGTACAGTGCATTATTTCTTATCTTTGCCATAAGGGCCTCGAGTGTTTTTAAGCCAGCCATCCCATTAGCTGTATTTATTTTTATATTTGATAACAATCGCACTATTGCTATCAGACAATTGCCAACTTATATAATTAGCAAAAAACCACACAAAAAATATTGTCTTTGATCAATAATTAAAATGAGTTTACTTTTTAATCGATGAAAAATAATAAAAATGGAGAAAATTGAATAAATAAAAAAATATTAAATTTTATTTTTTAACGCAGAGTATGGATTAAATCATTAAATAATAATGATTGTTATTTACACTTTGAGTTTTTCATTATCATGCTGATATTTATAATTAATTATATTTTTACTAATACAATGGATTAATAAGTTGGTTAATTTTTGAATTAAAACGTGCGTAAAATCAAAAAAAGTAAATATAGTTTTTTGTAAAAGTGCTCATGATATACTACTTTAGTGGTATATATTTTCATTAATTATAAATTTGACTATTAAAAATAAGGTTTAAATTCGCAAATCATATTTATTAAATGTTAATGAATAATTATAAAACGACCTCAAATCTGCCTTTCTCGATATTTGTACAGTGTCTTCGATGTGAAACGTCAAAGAATGACTATTTTCTTCATAATAACGCCAAAAGTTAGTTTACCTACTAGGTAGTATGTATTTTTGATAGTTAGCTAATTAATATTCACAATAAATAATCATATAAAAAGTACGGTTTATCAGTCTCTTTTAGCAGTTTTTGGTTGGGCAATGTAAAGGAAATAAACATGGTTGATATCACCCGTAGGGGAGTTTTAACGGGGGCTTGGCGTAATGCTGCACCCGTAATTCGACCACCATGGAGTGGTAGCGAAGCACGTTTTATTGAACAGTGCACTCGTTGTAACCAGTGTATCAAGAGTTGTGAAACGGCAATTTTGCAACCAGGTCCTGGTGGCTATCCCATGGTCGATTTTCAGCGTGGTGAATGCACATTCTGTTATGCATGTGCAGAGGCCTGTCCTGAGCCTATATTCCTTCCTCAAAATACCCAGCCTTGGAATATCAAGATTGCCATTGGGCAACACTGTCTGGCGTACAAATCGATTGAATGTCGTCGTTGTGAAGACAGTTGTGAGCCTCAAGTGATCGCCTTTCGTCCATCACTGGCCGGTATTTACCAGCCAAACATTGATATGCAGGGTTGTACAGGTTGTGGCGCATGTGTCGCAGGATGTCCTGTATCAGCCATTACCATGGAGCATGAAGATGCACAATAACTGGCAAGTTTGCAGTTTGATTGTTCAAGTCAAAAGTGAACGCATTCCAGCTGTGACAGATGAATTACATCAAGAACCCAACTGCGAAGTGGCTATTTCCTCCCCTGAAAATGGCAAGTTAATTGTGGTTGTGGAAGGGGAAGACAGCAAAACGCTTTTAGATACTATCGATTTTATCCGTGATATCGATGGTGTATTGGATGTTTCACTGGTTTATCACCAGCAGGATGAGCAATGTGAGGAAAAAGTATGAAACTCAGTCGTCGTAGCTTTATGAAAGCCAATGCGATAGCGGCCGCTGCTGCGGCGGCAGGCGTTGGCGTACCAAGTATTGCGAAAGCAGTGGTTGGTCAGCAAGAAAGCATTAAATGGGATAAAGCACCTTGCCGTTTCTGCGGTACAGGCTGTGGGGTTTTAGTTGGAACGCAAAACGGACGTATCGTTGCGAGCCAAGGTGACCCTGAAGCTCCTGTAAACCGTGGTCTGAACTGCATCAAAGGCTATTTCCTACCAAAAATCATGTACGGAAAAGACCGTTTAACTCAACCGCTTTTGCGTATGAAAGACGGTGAGTACGATAAAAACGGTGAATTTACCCCAATTACATGGGAAAAAGCCTTTGATGTGATGGAAGAGAAAGTCAAAACCACCCTCAAAGAGAAAGGTCCTGAAGGTATCGGAATGTTTGGTTCCGGTCAGTGGACGGTTTGGGAAGGTTATGCTGCATCCAAACTATTTAAAGGTGGCTTCCGTTCAAATAACTTAGACCCAAATGCACGTCACTGTATGGCATCAGCGGTTGTAGGCTTTATGCGTACCTTTGGTATGGATGAACCGATGGGCTGTTACGATGATATCGAACATGCAGATGCTTTCGTGCTGTGGGGTTCGAACATGGCGGAAATGCACCCAATTTTATGGTCGCGTATCACCAACCGTCGTCTATCTAACCCTGATGTTCGTGTCGCTGTACTGTCTACATTTAAACACCGTAGCTTCGAATTAGCGGATAACGGCATTGTCTTTACGCCGCAATCAGACTTAGTGATCCTCAACTACATCGCTAACTACATTATTCAAAACAATGCGGTGAATCAGGACTTCCTTGATAAACACGTTAATTTACGTCGTGGGGTTACTGATATTGGTTATGGTTTACGTCCAACGCATCCTTTAGAGCAAAAGGCGAAAAACCCAGGTTCGGATGCCTCTGAGCCAATGACATTCGAAGATTACAAAGCGTTTGTTGCGGAATATACCCTCGACAAAACCGCTGAAATGACGGGTGTTCCGAAAGATCAGTTAGAAGCGCTAGCTAAGCTGTATGCAGATCCTAACGTGAAAGTCGTTTCCTACTGGACAATGGGCTTCAACCAGCACACGCGTGGCGTCTGGGCGAATAACTTGGCATACAACCTGCACTTATTGACCGGTAAAATTTCTCAACCAGGTTGTGGACCGTTCTCCTTAACAGGTCAACCGTCAGCCTGTGGTACTGCGCGTGAAGTGGGGACGTTCTCTCACCGTTTACCAGCCGACATGGTGGTCACCAACGAAAAACACCGTGAAAAAGTGGAAAACGTGTGGAAATTACCAGCGGGAACTATCCCAGAAAAAGTGGGATTACACGCTGTTGCTCAAGACCGCGCATTAAAAGATGGCAAGCTCAATTTCTATTGGGTGATGTGCAATAACAATATGCAGGCGGGTCCAAATATTAATGAAGAGCGTATGCCAGGTTGGCGCGACCCACGCAACTTTATTGTGGTTTCAGACCCATACCCAACTGTCAGCGCACTGTCTGCTGACCTGATTTTACCGACAGCGATGTGGGTAGAAAAAGAAGGGGCATACGGTAACGCAGAGCGTCGTACACAATTCTGGCGTCAACAAGTGCCAGCACCGGGCGAAGCAAAATCTGACTTAATGCAGATGGTGCTGTTCTCTCGTCGCTTCAAAGCGGAAGACGTTTGGCCGGAAGAGTTATTAGCGAAGAAACCAGAATATCGCGGAAAAACGTTATACGACATTCTGTTTGCTAACGAATCAGTGACCAAATTCCCAATTACAGAACTGGCGGCTGACCAGCTGAATGATGAATCTCGTGAACTCGGCTTCTACCTGCAAAAAGGGCTGTTTGAGGAGTACGCAAGTTTCGGTCGTGGTCATGGTCATGACTTAGCGGATTTCGATGCATACCACAAAGCTCGCGGTATCCGCTGGCCAGTTGTGGATGGTAAAGAGACCCAATGGCGCTACAGCGAAGGTAATGACCCTTACGTAAAAGCTGGACAAGGTTTCCAATTCTACGGCAAGCCAGATGGTAAAGCGGTGATTTTCGCACTGCCATTTGAACCAGCCGCAGAAGCGCCAGATGCTGAATACGATTTATGGTTATCCACCGGACGTGTTCTTGAGCATTGGCATACCGGCAGTATGACTCGCCGCGTGCCTGAGTTGCACCGTGCATTCCCTGAGTCCGTGGTGTTTATGAACCCGCTGGATGCAAAAGCGAAAGACTTGCGCCGTGGGGATAAAGTGAAAGTGCTTTCTCGCCGTGGGGAAGTGCTCTCAACCGTGGAAACTCGTGGTCGTAACCGCCCACCAAAAGGTTTGATTTATATGGCATTCTTCGATGCATCTCAGTTAGTGAATAACCTCACTCTGGATGCAACGGATCCGCTATCGAAAGAGACGGATTACAAGAAATGTGCAGTTAAATTGGAAAAGGTGTAATTGCGTATGTCCCAGAAACCGAGTTCCCAGAATAGTCGCCGCCGTTTTTTGCGTGATGTTGCTCGCGCAGCGGGTGGACTGGCGGCTGTTGGTGTGGTACTGGGGCTTCAGCAACAAACCTCCCGAGCGAGCGGAGTGCATCTTCGCCCGCCGGGTGCCTTAGACGAAAGTGCCTTTGCAAGTGCCTGTGTACGCTGTGGTCAATGTGTGCAAGCGTGTCCTTACGACATGTTGAAGCTTGCTACGTTGGCGTCTGGCATGGCAGCGGGTACACCGTATTTTATTGCTCGCGAAAACCCGTGCGAAATGTGTGAAGACATTCCTTGCGCCAAAGTGTGCCCAAGTGGTGCGTTGGATAAGGATATTGCTTCTATCAATGATGCTCGTATGGGGCTAGCAGTGTTACTCGACCAAGAGAACTGCTTGAACTTTCAAGGGTTACGATGCGATGTGTGCTACCGAGTTTGCCCTGTGATTGACGAAGCTATCACACTGGAACTTGAACAAAACCATCGAACCGGTAAACACGCGCGTTTCTTGCCGACTGTGAACAGTAATTACTGTACGGGGTGCGGTAAATGCGAACAAGCGTGTGTGCTTGAGGAATCAGCAATTAAAGTATTGCCACGTTCGCTGGCGAAAGGGGAATTAGGTCACCATTACCGTTTTGGTTGGCTGGAGGGAAACAATGGCAAATCGTAAGCACGATGCCGGACGTGAGGCTCTGGCGAAAAAAGGGTGGTGGGGAAGCCATAAATGGTTGGTATTAAGACGTACCAGTCAGTTGTTAGTGTTAGCCATGTTTTTGAGTGGTCCATGGTTAGGCGTGTGGATCTTACATGGTAATTACAGTAGCAGTTTATTGCTGGATACGATCCCATTGACGGATCCGCTAATTACTCTTGAAAGCTTAGCAAGTGGTTACTTACCGGGGATCTCCGCGTTAATCGGTGCCGGGATTGTTTTGGGGGTGTATGCCCTGTTAGGAAAACGGGTTTTCTGTAGTTGGGTGTGCCCTGTTAATCCGGTCACGGATGCGGCGGCATGGCTACGTCGAAAATTCGAATTCAATCAATCCGCCACGATCCCACGTTACATCCGCTATGTTTTGCTGGGTGTCATTTTGTTGGGATCGGCATTAACAGGTACGTTGCTTTGGGAATGGATTAACCCCGTTTCTCTGATGGGACGTAGCTTGATTTTTGGTTTTGGTAGCGGCGCTTTAGTTTTAGTTGCACTTTTTTTATTCGATTTATTGGTCGTGGAACATGGTTGGTGTGGTCACTTATGCCCACTCGGCGCACTGTATGGTGTCGCGGGGTGTAAAGGGGCTTTAGTCGTGACCGCCCATAAAAAAGAGCAGTGTAATCGCTGTATGGATTGTTTCCACGTTTGTCCTGAGCCGCAAGTTTTGCGCGTTCCGGTTCTTGATAAACAAGCCCCAGCACAGATCACGGCGAAAGATTGCACGACGTGTGGTCGCTGTATTGATGTCTGTTCTGAGGACGTTTTTAAAATAACACTAAAATGGAGTTCGGGAGCTAAATCATGAAAAACCCTGTCCTGAAAAGAACTTTAAGCCGTTGGATAGCGGGTATGGCCGTTGTCGTGAGCAGTTTTGCATGGTCGGCGAATGGCGTCGATCTGGCTCAATCACCAGAAGTGTCAGGCACACCAGAAAGTGGCATTCATATTCCTAAAGAGCAGGAAAAAATGGCACTGAACTACGTTAACCAGCCACCGATGATCCCTCACAGTGTTGAAGGGTATCAAATTACCACGAACACAAACCGTTGTTTGCAGTGCCATGGTGTGGAAAATTATCGTACCACTGGCGCACCACGTATTAGCCCAACACACTTTATGGATGCAACTGGTAAAGTATTAGGTGAAGTGGCACCAAATCGTTATTTCTGCTTACAGTGTCATGTTCCTCAATCTGATACTGCGCCGATTATCGATAATACCTTTACCCCATCTAAAGGCTTCGGGAAATAAGGGGCGGATATGACTAATAAAAGTGATAAACCGGGGATCATTCGCCGAGTTTGGCAGTGGTGGTGGCGCCCAAGCCGTTTAGCGTTGGGAACGTTGTTGATTATCGGTTTCGTTGGCGGTGTTATTTTCTGGGGCGGTTTCAATACCGGAATGGAAAAAGCGAACACGGAAGAGTTCTGTATTAGCTGCCATGAAATGCGTGAAAACGTCTACGAAGAGTATATGGATACCATTCACTATACTAACCGTAGTGGGGTGAGAGCGACATGCCCTGATTGCCACGTACCTCATGAGTTTGTGCCAAAAATGGTGAGAAAAATCAAAGCCAGTAAAGAGTTATACGGTAAGATTTTTGGCGTGATTGATACACCACAAAAATTTGAAGCTCATCGTCTAGAAATGGCGCAGAACGAGTGGCGGCGGATGAAGGATAATAACTCCCAAGAGTGTCGTAACTGCCACAACTTCGACTATATGGATTTTACCGCTCAAAAAAGTGTCGCTGCAAAAATGCATGACCAAGCGTTAAAAGACGGAAAAACCTGTATTGATTGCCATAAAGGTATTGCGCATAAGTTACCAGATATGCGAGAAGTGGAACCAGGCTTCTAAGAAATAGGCTAGCTGGCTAATTGAGTCAGCTAGCCTAAGTTGTATTTGTGATAAATCAATAAAATTACGTGGTTTTTGTGTATTGTAGCTATTATTAATGCACAGCATTTTGTGAGATAAATCGGGGCTATTAACTATGTGGAAAAAGCTTCACCAATTAGCAATTCCAATGAACTTATATAGAATATGTGGGCGACTGGCTCCATGGTTCATTGTGTTAAGTGTGATCTTTCTGGCGGTGGGCTGGGTTTGGGGCTTTGGTTTTGCACCAACCGATAAAACACAGAGTGATAGCTACCGGATCATTTATATTCACGTCCCCGCGGCCATGTGGTCGATGGGGATTTATGCCACTATGGCTATCACGGCGTTCATCGGTCTTGTGTGGCAGATGAAAATTTCTGAGTTAGCTATTGCTGCAATGGCACCCGTCGGCGCTGTATTCACCTTTATCGCGCTTGTCACCGGCGCCACATGGGGTAAACCAATGTGGGGAGCTTGGTGGGTATGGGATGCGCGCCTGACATCTGAATTGATCCTGTTATTCTTATATGTTGGGATCATTGCCCTGTGGCACGCATTTGATGACCGCCGTACAGCAGGAAAAGCGGCTGCCATTTTAGTGTTAATTGGGGTGATCAATTTGCCGATTATTCACTACTCAGTTGAGTGGTGGCAAACTCTGCATCAACCATCAACACGTATGCAAGAAAGCATTAACCCAGCGATGCGTACACCATTACGTTTAGCTATTTTGGGGTATTTATTCCTGTTTATTTCGTTGACACTAATTCGTCTGCGTAACCAACTGTTAATGTTAGAGCGTAACCGACCTTGGGTACTGGAACTGATGACTAAGCGAGAAAATAGCCATGAGAGGAAATCATAATGAATAGTGCATTTGCCTCTTGGAGTGACTTCATCGCCATGGGTGGATATGGATTTTATGTTTGGTTAGCTGTTGCGCTAACCCTTTTGCCATTAGCAGCATTGTGTATCCATACCTATATTCAACGAAAAATGATTTTTAGCGCGATTGTTCAGCAACAAGCGCGAGAAGCAAGACAAAAAGCCGCTAGAGCGCGCAGGGAGGGGATGTGAATATTCGTCGCCGTAACCGACTGTGGTTGGTTTCATCCATTATTTTAGGTGTTGGGCTGACTTTTTCATTGGTGCTATACGCCTTAAGTTCCAGTATCGACCTGTTTTATACCCCTGGTGAAGTGATTTACGGGAAGCGAGAAACGCAAAAAGTACCTGAAGTCGGGCAGCGTTTACGCGTGGGTGGCATGGTGATGCCTGGCTCCGTTGTGCGCGACCCAGACTCGCTGAAAGTGACTTTTACCGTTTATGATGCGGAAGCCGAAATTGACGTGAGCTATGACGGTATCTTGCCTGATTTATTCAAAGAGGGGCAGGGTGTGGTGGTGCAAGGGGAATTAGAACCAAATAACCATGTGATGGCGAAAGAAGTGTTAGCCAAACATGATGAAAACTACACGCCACCAGAAATTGAGCAAGCGATGCAAGAAAACCATAAACGTCCTGCTGCAATGTATAAGGACAATGCATCATGATCCCTGAGATTGGTAATATCCTTCTGTGTTTAGCATTAGGGGTCTCTGTATTACTCTCTTTTTATCCTCTGTGGGGTGTGGCACGTAATGATGCCCGCCTGATGGCGGCATCTAGACCACTAGCTTGGCTGCTTTTCCTGTTTATCGCAGGGGCATTTTTAGTCTTAATTAATGCCTTTGTGGTAAATGATTTCTCCGTCACTTACGTGGCAAATAACTCCAACACGCAATTACCGATTTGGTACCGTGTGGCGGCAACATGGGGCGCTCATGAAGGGTCTCTATTGCTGTGGGTACTGCTCATGAGCGGCTGGACATTTGCGGTGGCGTTATTCAGTTATCGTATGCCTCTGGATATTGTGGCGCGAGTGCTCGCGGTAATGGGTATGGTGAGCGTCGGTTTTTTGCTGTTTATCATTTTTACCTCAAACCCATTCTCTCGCACCTTGCCCTCCTTCCCGATTGAAGGTCGTGACTTGAACCCACTGCTGCAAGATCCAGGACTGATTTTCCACCCGCCATTACTGTACATGGGCTATGTGGGCTTCTCGGTGGCCTTCGCCTTCGCCATCGCTGCATTACTCAGTGGGCGCTTAGATAGCTCCTTTACCCGTTTTGCACGCCCTTGGACGCTAGCAGCATGGTTCTTCTTAACACTGGGAATTATGTTAGGGTCGGCGTGGGCATACTACGAATTAGGCTGGGGGGGCTGGTGGTTCTGGGATCCGGTAGAAAATGCCTCCTTTATGCCGTGGTTAGTGGGAACTGCCTTAATCCACTCATTATCAGTCACTGAGCAGCGCGCCACCTTCAAAGCATGGTCGCTATTATTGTCGATATTTGCCTTCTCATTGTGCTTATTGGGTACATTCTTAGTCCGTTCAGGCGTATTGGTTTCGGTGCACGCCTTTGCTTCTGACCCCGCTCGAGGGCTATTTATTCTTGCCTTTATGGTGTTGGTGATCGGCGGCTCGCTGCTTGTCTTTGCGATACGTGGCCATAAAGTACGTTCTAAGGTGAACAACGCATTATGGTCACGGGAATCCCTGCTATTAGGGAATAACGTGATTTTAACCGCCGCCATGTTGGTGGTGTTGTTAGGCACATTGCTGCCGCTTATCCATAAACAAATTGGTTTGGGAACGATTTCGATTGGTGAGCCGTTCTTCAACACTATGTTTATCGCCTTGATGGTACCTTTTGCGCTGTTACTAGGTATTGGACCGCTAGTGCGCTGGGGACGTGATCGTCCTGCGGCTATCCGCAAATTGCTGCTGATGGCGTTAGTGCTGACACTCATTCTCTCTTTCTTGCTGCCTTGGCTAATGCAAGACCGAGTTGAAGCGCTGACAGTGCTGGGCTTAATGATGGCGTGCTGGATTGTTATTTTGGCCTTCGCTGAAATGAAGGTGCGCATCAGTAAAAAAATCAAACTGACCTCAAGCTATTGGGGAATGGTACTGGCTCACCTTGGTTTGGCGGTGACTATCGTGGGGATCGCCTTTAGCCAGAATTACAGTATTGAACGTGATGTGAAAATGAAGCCGGATGATAGCATTGCTATTCGTGGATATACCTTTGTATTTAATGGGGTACATGAAGCAGATGGTCCAAACTATCAAGGGGTGATTGGTACTATCACGGTGAAAGAGAATGACAAGGTGCTCACCACGTTGCATCCAGAAAAACGTTTTTATAGCACCAGCCGTGCAGTGATGACAGAAGCCGCTATTGATGGCGGGATCACCCGTGATTTATACGCGGCTCTGGGTGAGGAGATCTCCCCAAATGTGTGGACACTGCGTTTGTACTATAAACCGTTTGTCCGCTGGATATGGGCGGGTGGCGTATTTATGGCAGTAGGCGCGTTATGCTGCTTGTTTGATTCGCGTTATCGTCGTCGCAAGCTACAAGGGGAAGCTGTATGAATCGCAAAGTCTTTTTAATTCCTTTTGTTATCTTTGCGGCGATTGCTGCCGTGCTGTTATGGCAATTGGTACGTAATGCGGAAGGGGATGATCCCCGCTTGCTAGAGTCTGCCTTGATTGGTAAGCCAGTGCCTGTTTTCCGTTTGGAATCCTTGGAAAATCCGGGGCAGGAATATGACACCAAGGTACTGATCCAAGGGCAGCCAATTTTATTGAATGTCTGGGCGACATGGTGCCCGACTTGCCGTGCTGAGCACCAATATTTGAATCAGTTAGCATCGCAAGGGATCCGCGTTGTGGGAATGAACTATAAAGATGATCGCCAAAAAGCGATCGGCTGGCTGCGCGAATTGGGTAATCCATACGCATTAAGTTTATTCGATGGACAAGGCATGCTGGGACTTGATCTCGGTGTGTATGGCGCGCCTGAAACCTTCTTAATTGATGGGCAAGGGATTATTCGTTATCGCCACGCCGGTGCGGTTGATGAGCGAGTTTGGCAAAACGAGCTGAAGCCGCTGTGGGATCGTTATAGCAAGGAGGCCAATCAATGAAATATGTGATTGCCTTGATGATGTGGGCGCTCAGTGCAGGTGTAAGCTTGGCTTCCACGGAAGTTTTCACGTTTGAAAATGAACAGCAAGAGCAGCAATTTCGTAAATTAACGGAAGAGTTACGTTGCCCGAAATGCCAAAACAACAGTATTGCTGATTCCAACTCGATGATCGCTCTCGATTTGCGCCAGAAAGTGTATGAGCTGATGCAAGAGGGAAAAAGCCGCGATGAAATCGTCGATTATATGGTGGCGAGATATGGTTATTTCGTGACGTATAACCCGCCATTAACGCCGCTGACCGTAATGTTATGGGGGATGCCATTTGTGGCTATCGCCGTTGGGGGATGGTTGATTTACGCCCGTTCTAAAAAACGTGTCAGAGCCAGCCAAGTCGCTCAAAACGATGATGACGAGCCGTTGCCTGAAGCGAGCCGTGTGAGTGCTTGGGTGTATGTTCCTGGCATTGTGATAGCGTTGGGTGTCGCAGGTGCTGCGTATTATGAAGTGGGTAGCTACAGCAAAGTGAAAGATTGGAATGTGGCTTATCAGCAAGCGCCAGCATTGTTAGATAGAGCGCTGAATGCCAATGAGCTTCCACTGAATAATGAAGAGATGGAGAACTTGGCTTTAGGTTTACGTACTCGCCTTCAAGAGGATCCACAGAATATTGATGGCTGGGTGATGCTTGGTCGCATTGGGATGGTATTAGGGAACGCCACCATGGCAACCGATGCTTATGGTCGTGCTTACCGCTTATCCCCTGACGATGATGCGGTCGCATTAGGCTATGCGGAAGTATTAACCCGTTCGTCAGACCCAAGTGATAACCAAGAAGGTAATGAGCTACTCAAAAAGCTGATTGCGAAGAACCGAACTAACGTTAAAGCGCTCAGTATATTTGCGTTTAATGCGTTCGAACAAGGGCGTTATCCCGAAGCAATTTCGGCTTGGCAGATGATGTTAAAGCTGTTGCCTGAGAATGATCAGCGCAGAGCGATTATTGAGCGCAGTGTCGAGCAATCGCTGATGATGCTGCATGAGAAGAAAGAGACACCGGAAGGTAAATAACGCTTTTCGGGGCATCTGGCATTAATGTGATTGAATAAAGGGAGCTTAGGCTCCCTTTATTTTTGATATAAGGATGCAATGTAGTATTGGCGTTCTTTTAAAACTAAATGGTTTTTTAAAATTATATTATTTAGATGTTCTATTATAAAAAAGCGTCTGTATTTTATTGATTTATTATGATTGTTATTTAAATCTATTTATTATCAAAGCATTAAGTAATTTACTAGAGTGACTGATATAAATGATTCTATATATAAATAGATGTTTATATATCTATGTTTTTCATTTCTTAAATAAATGTTGACAGCATGCTATTTTGTTAATTAATTTTAATGCGTAGTTTGTTGAAACTTTATCTTAAATAACACATGAGGTGATCTTTATGGAATTTGTCATTCTTAATGAACGTGTTTCTGCTATTAATGAAGAAAATGCGATGTACAACGAAGATGAATCTATCGAATTAGAATAATAAGTTATATTGAATAGCCGCTAATTGCGGCTTTTCTTAATGGAGGCTAAATATGGATTTTTCGTTACTAAAACCATTAATTAAATGCTCACATCATATTTTAATATCTGATGATGGCGATATTTGCATAGGGGAAATACCTCAAAAGGGTTGTATTATTAAAAGTCCGGAAGGGTGGGTACTATCGTTATTACCCAAACTTGATGGAGAGCATACTATTCCCAGAATAGTAAAGGAATTGAAATCTTTAGGATTTAACGTTGATAAAGAATGTATTATTGAGTTTATTAATAAGCTTAATCAGTTAGGCGTCATTGAAATTTCAGATACTTATTCGGATATTCTTAGTCAACAAGAAATAAATTTATATGATAGGCAGTTATTACAATTTTCGTTAATTGATAGTCAAAAAGTAGGTGGTTTAAAGTATCAAGAAAAACTCAAAAATAGCCGAGTTTTGATTCTAGGTATGGGAGGATGGGGTACGTGGTGCGCAATGCGCAATGCGCAATGCAGTTAGCTATGTTAGGTATAGGTACATTGAGGTTGGTAGACGGTGATGTGGTTGAGCTTTCTAACTTAAATAGACAAGTTCTTTATACTTTTGATGATATTGGAAGCGCAAAAGTTGAAGCTGCTGAAATAGGTATTAAACGGCATAATAGATATACCAAGGTTGAGAAGTACAATGAGTTTGCAACGATAGATAGAGATCGGTTGATGGAAGTTTTAGATGGCGTAGATGTCATTTTAATTGCATGGGCTAGTTTAGGTTATTTTAGAAAAAATACAGTTGAAGGTGTTATTCATGATATCGCCCATGAAAAAGAAATACCGGTAATTGAATTGGGGGGAGATCCTTTAGACATTTCAGTTGGACCTATTTATTTAAATGATGGGTACAATTCAGGCTATCATGCGGTAAAAAATAATATTAGAAATAAATTCTATAGCCAGAATCATGAAGTTGAAAAATTTCAATTAGCAAGAATGAAACACCAGTTTTTAAATGGCAAGAGAAAAGTAAACGCTTGGCAAAGTACGCCATCTCTTGCGGTCATGTCAGGATTAGTAACAGACCAAATTGTTAAGTTAATTACTGGCTATGATGATATGGTATTGAAAAATAGGAAAATATTCTTTTCGCTAAGAGACTTTAAAATGACTGAGGAGCTTTTGTGAGGGAAATTCATAAGTTAACTAATAGTTTTAATAACAAAGGATATGTTCAGTTTCCTATGGAACAATACTTTTCAGAGTTAGATAAATTTTATGATGATTTTCTTGATATTAATGATGCTGAATGGTCATTTATTATAAAAAATAAATTTGCTCCAGTGGATTACTATAAAAATAAGCACTCTAAGCTTGAGATAGAACAAGAAAGAGAAAAAGCACTACAAGAATATCACCAAGGGAATTTTTGCTATTCATTTAGGCGAATAACTGATAACCAACAAAGAAAGTCAGTGTCATCTTTTTTAGCGATTAAGACCTTTTTAGATAGCACAGAATTCAAATCCTTTCTGTCTGAAATAACGAAAAAAAGTATCAATACATTATTGCTATGTTATTTAAGCTGGTTTGATTTAGGGGATTTCCTAACCACACACTGCGATTCAGGTTTCTGCATTAATATTGTCATTAACTTTACGAAAGGTTGGGAACATAACCATGGTGGCTTGACTTTTATTTTGGATAAACAGAAAGAAAACATCATAGAAGCATTAGTACCAACGTATTTGAGTACATTAATTATTGATACGGGAGAAAAAAGCATTCCCCATTTTGTCTCAATGGTGAGTTCGGTAGGTGTTAGAGGCTCTAAAAGAATGGCGGTGGTTGCTCGATATGACGCATAAAAATACGGTCATTATATTTGCAGCGATAATATCTATACTGTGGGGGATGGGGTTTCCGATCTCGAAAATCGGTATTGGAATTGTTGGGGCATGGGTATTCCGATTCTATTCCGCATTGATAGCTTTGCTGGTGCTGTTATTTGTATTTTTCTTTATATACAAAAAGCAATTTATAGTGAGTCATTTTATTCGTTGCATTCCTCTTGGCATTTTAAATATGTTCCTCGTGCCAATATTAAACAACATTGCGCTCCAATTTACGGACTCCGTTAAGGCATCGGTATTGGTCTATACCATGCCAGCGATAACGTCTTGCTTTGTGATGATAAGCCAGCGGAAGATAATCTTGAACTCGTTGGTTGTCTCGGTACTTTGTGGGCTTGGAATTCTGTTTTTTACCTCATTTGATGCGATGAGCTATGGTGAAGTGATTATATTGTTGAGTGCATTTGCATGGGCGCTAGGAACCTTTCTATCAGGACACGTTGCCGTCAGCGTTGATGTTTTTTCAAAGGTGCTTTATCAAAATATCACTTCATTTTTGATTATATTGATTTTTACGATGTTTCTATCTGTCAATTTAGATCTGACAAGCTATGGATTGAGTTACCATAGATTGATGACGGAATTGCTGATTCCCGTGATTTTTATCGGTGTAGCAAATGGGGTATTAGTTTACATTTTATGGTTTTACATGATTGATAATGGCGGGGCTGAACTATCGTCTTATTCGATTCTTATTTCACCGATGATGAGTGTGCTTATTTCGTATTACTACTTAGGTGAAGCAATAAACGTGAATATGTTGATTGGAATGGTTTTGATTTTTACTAGTGTCGCTTTAGTCTTTTTGAAGAAGAAAAACTAACGGGTACATTTTACCAATATTAATTAACTCTGTATTGCTTAACCCAAGTTAGTTAGTTTTTTTGTCAGGCTTGCGAGCTGCATTTTGCCTTAACAATAATGCCAAAAAACAATAACAATAAGCCTCTTATTAAGATACAATCTGCGCCCATCTATAGGTTATGAAACACCGGAAAACCGTTGCATTTACGTCACGCGATTCGACAATTTGCCGCTTACCTTGCCTTACTCGCTGTTGCGATGCTGTTCGTTGCGCCATTGATTTCAAAATCAATGTCACATATGAACAACTGCTCGATGGGGCATGGGGAAATGGCGGAGCATTCGATGCAGCAGCATCACGAAATGCCATTGTCTGAACATTGCGAAGATGGCGGTGCGATGAACCATATGCTGATGACGGGAATCGGGCAATCACCGATGGAAGACATCGCGTGTGGTTACTGCCAACTACTTGTTCACTTCCCATTTTTGATTTTATTTGTTGCTGCGGTGATCCGCCAATTAGCAACCCTCGCTATCTTTGTTCCTTTCGAACGTTGTATTCAATTACGAATTTTCCGTCCTTGGTCATTACAGCTAGCTCGAGCACCACCGACATCCTATTGATTCTTATTTCTTTATTTAACGTAATTTAAAACTGCATTTTGTCTTCAATGGACAAAACCACTTCGCTTATCCTGAAATTTAGCTTCATTTTCAGGAGGCTAGGCTGTTTTTCAAAAGAAGCTGAGTGGTCATTAACTCCTTGAGTTAATAGCAGTAAGAAACAGATAAAAATAGGCTAAAAATGAACTCAATTAATTTTAAATTTGCACCTATGACTGCGCTGGTGATTTCGGCTATCGCGTCAACATCCACTTTCGCCAAAGAAGAAAATCAAAGCTCAATCACCGATAGCTCAGTGATGATTGTCACCGCGCCAGTGGACTCGCCGTTAACTATTTCAACATCGCCTAAAACCCCAAGACAGCCAGTACCTGCGAGTGATGGCTCTGATTACTTGAAAACGATCCCCGGTTTTTCCCAAATCCGTAACGGTGGAACAAATGGCGACCCTGTTTTTCGTGGCATGTTTGGTTCTCGTCTTAAGATCATGACGAATGACAGTGAAATGTTGGGAGCGTGTCCTTCCCGTATGGATGCGCCGACATCCTATATTTCACCGGAAAACTTTGACTTGCTCACCATGGTGAAAGGTCCTCAAACCGTATTATGGGGACCTGGAAACTCGGCGGGAACGGTGCGTTTTGAGCGTGAAAAACCTGTCTTTACGGAGGGGGGCATTCAAGGTAATGCGAGTGCATTGACGGCATCGAACCAGCGTTGGGATGCTAATGCGGATGTGAGCTTGGGCAATGAGAAAGGCTATGTACGCCTGACTGGCAATAAATCTCACTCTAATGACTATAAAGATGGAAACGGGAACAAAGTACCGTCTAAATGGGATAAATGGAATGCGGATGTTGCAGTGGGCTGGACGCCGGATGAATACACATTACTCGAGCTTTCCGCAGGGAAAGGTGATGGTGAAGCGCGATATGCAGGGCGAGGAATGGATGGCTCTCAATTCAAGCGTGAAAGCTTAGGATTACGTTTCGAGAAAAGCAATATCGGTGAGGTATTCGATAAAATCGAAGGGAATGTTTACTACAACTACGCCGACCATATTATGGATAACTATTCACTGCGTAGCCCAACGAGCACAATGGGATCTGGCGGTGGGCATATGGGCGGTGGCCATGGCGGGCACGGTATGATGATGAATATGCCAATGAAAATGCGTGTTGACCGCGAGACGATGGGCGGTCGAGTCATGGGGACGTGGTTATGGAGTGATTATGAGCTGCGTACTGGTGCAGATATGCAGACCAATAAGCACCGTAAAAACAGCAATAATAGCTGGAAAAAAGATGCAGAATTTCAAGATTATGGCGTATTCAGTGAGGTCACTTGGACTGCGAGCGAGCAAGGTAAGGTGATTGGTGGTGGACGTTTAGACCGCGTATTGGTGGATAATTACACCGATGTAGGGTCTTCCGGTCGTAACACAGTCATGCCAGCAGGATTCGTTCGCTATGAACATGCATTACCTGAAACGCCAGTGATGTTATACGCAGGGGTAGGGTATACAGAAAGATTCCCAGATTATTGGGAGTTATTCTCGCCAAAAATGGGTCCGAATGGCAGCAAAAATGTTTTCGACAATGTGAAAACCGAGAAAACGACACAGTTAGATATTGGTGCGAAATACAATGATGATAAAGCCAATGCATGGATTTCTGCTTATGTAGGGCGCGTTGATGATTTTATTTTATTCCGCTATAGCCCAACTAACGCCAGAATGAGCCAAGTTGAAAACGTCAATGCGATGATCATGGGCGGTGAAATGGGCGTCGCTTATCAACTCAGCGATGAGTGGAAAGCTGATGCAAGCCTTGCGTATTCTTGGGGGAAAAATAGAACTGATGGACGTGCACTGCCTCAAATGCCGCCATTGGAAAGCCGTTTAGGTTTAATGTGGGAAAAAGGCGATTGGACAACGACGGGGTTGGTGCGCATGGTGAGTCGTCAAGATCGCGTAGCAATCAACGAAGGTAACGTGGTTGGAAAAGACTTCAGCGAAAGTGCAGGTTTTACGGTATTTTCGATGAATACTGCATACCGTATTAATGAAAGTGTAAAACTGAGTGCGGGTGTTGATAACTTGTTTGATAAAACCTACAGTGAGCACTTGAACTTAGCGGGTAACAGTGGATTTGGTTATTCGTCCAATAGCCCTGTAAATGAGCCAGGTCGAACATTCTGGGGTAAACTGAACGTCACGTTCTAATTTATTCAGTACTGAATGAAGCTAACAACCCGTGTAAAAGCGGGTTGTTAGTTTTTATGTAATCACAGGAATATAGTAATTCAGCTCTTGGATGTAAGTATGAGGGTGACTAGTAAAATCCTCATAAGTTGGCGTTGATTTTAAAACATAATGTTCTATATCAGCGCCTAAGCCGCGAGCAATATCCATCTCGGCGAGCACCTTTCCATAAACGGTATAAATAATGTCGTTATAGTCAGTACCTTGTAAGTTACCGATAAATTTAATTTGCAAATAATTGCCGGCAGGCACCATCAATTTTTTAGTAAATGGTGGCATAACATCAAGATCGTTTTCATCAAATGCAGTGGAATAGAGGAAGCGGCCTTCTTCATCGGAGCTTTTATCAACCCCGTGGATAGCATATAAGTTTTTGGCAACAATCTTGTTTTTATCTAAAAAGCTTTTCCAATACTGGCGTCGTAACTCTTCAGTTTTTAAGTTCCACTCGTTAATGCCTTGTGTGTAGCGATGAGTCATTCCTACTAAGTGGATCTCTTTCAACTCAACTAATTCCACATGAGCTTCGAGCTCTTTACTTTCACGCAGAGGAAGGCAGAACCCTTCAATATGCCAGCCTGAGCGTTTACGATATTCTGAAGGCGTTACACCAAATTGTTTCTTGAATGCACGGCAAAAAGTTTGTTGTGAATCAAATCGATAGCGTAGTGAAATATCCATGATGCTATCACTCGTCAAGCGTAAAGCAACCGCAGAGCAGGATAAACGACGAGCGCGAATATAAGCACCTAACGCAAGACCTGTTTGGGCTTTAAATAATCGTTGAAAGTGCCATTTAGTGTATCCAGATTTATCAGCCACGGTATCAAGGGAGAGCCGTGACTCTAAATTTTGTTCGATCCAGAGAATAATTTCCCTGATAACACTTTCTTGTAGCATGGTTACCTTTCCTGTTACTTTTACAACAGGCGTTATTTTTAAGTAAGCGCCAAATCTGAGCATTAAAGTTAGATAAAACTCATCGTAATTGAACATAGGATAGCATGTCTACTGGCAATTTTTTTATATGCAATGTGAAGTTAGGTAAGTTTTAATTGGGTTTTTACACTCGAAATGATGGTTGGTTAGGCTATTAAACAGAGGTAACGTATTAGGAATACGCTGAATTTTTTGATAGTCTACAACGCATTTTTTGTTAACTCAGTCTTTATGCAAAGAAAATGCTATTCATATAAATAGAATTAAAGCGTTTAACAAATGAATCGAATTAAAGCAAATATTCAATAGGTTACTCGATTCAGTTGGTGTGAATATAATTCAATCATCATTCATTAATATTCATATTTTGTATGACAAAATAAGTTATTTGAGAAAAGTTAAATAAATGATAAAAAATTATTCTGATAGTGATAGATGATTTAGTCAGTTATTATTATGATATTGCATGTTGTTTAAGTGAATATGTCATTAGTAGATGATTTAAAATATAAGAATAAATTTAAGTATATAAACGTAAGCTATCATTATTTGAAAAAAGTTAAGATAATCCTTGATCATTGTTTTTGTGATTTTGTAATATAGCCATATGCTGCAGATCATCATTAAATGAGTAATTAAATTTTTGCATCATTATTTGATGGGCATAATAAGTAAATATACACAGGTATTAATCTGAATTTTATGTGATTGCTATCACGCTTTTATTTTTATATTACATGGATTATTGGTTTTATTTGTAATTTAAATCAACCAATTGCAGTTTTAAGTGAAAAATATCTATTTATGAGTGTCACTAAATAATGTGATGTATGTCGTATTTTATTAACATAAGTCAATTAATTAAACTTGGTGTGATGATAATTTAGCTTCCCTCATAATTGGTATTCAATCTAATAGTAAAAGGAGCATTTATGAATGAAAATGAAATTGCGAAAAAGCTAGGGATTAAGATCCGTATGCAAAGAGAAAGTCATAAAATGAGTATTCAGCAAGCGGCCGATTTAATTGGTGTTTCTGAAGATGAAATGAATCGTTTCGAGAGTGGAGAAAGCTGCATTGATGTTGATTCACTTTTTCAATTTGCCTATTTATTTAACTTGGAACCCGCATCATTCTTATATGGTGTTGTGAACATAAATAGTGGCGCTCGTAGTACACTTCATTAAAAATATCAGTATGTTATGTTTTTTCTTTATTTTTAATAGTTAGCTATCACTAGGAAAGCAAAAATTCTCTATTTTCGACCCTGCTTTGATAAAAGGGACTCCATGAATTTAATCGTCTGACCGGAAGAGATTATCTGTTTTACTATTATAGGTTGTTTCTTCCGGCTTAATACTCTGCTTTTAGATTATATCTGCATACAATAACTGCCTATTATGAATAATCTCATAAAGCTCATCAAAATCATCGCACCTAAAAATAAAATAAAACTCTAGTCTCAATATGAATTAATAACGCACAAGTTTAAATTATATTGATAGCTAAACTTAACTTTATTTAAATGATGATAATCTTAATTTAATTATTTATAAGTGAGTAATCATATTTTTATACGGGAATATACGAATATTCATTAAACGTTAATGATTGTATTACTTTTTATGTTAAACAAATAAACAGATACATTTAGTCATGATTTACTCGGAATCCATTTGTTATTAATATGCAGCTGTAAACTGCTGACGAATAAATTGTGGTCGCTCTACCTCATCTAATATCGCTACCGCTAAATCCTGAACGGATATTTTTGCGGGGGTATTGCCATTCATTAATAGCTGTTTTCCACCAAGGCGAAATGTTTCTGTCCGAGCGCCATCTTCAAGCATCGCGGCAGGAGAAACAAATGTCCAATCTAAGCTATCGATAGATTCCAACGTCGTTTTAAATTCTTTGACAGCTTGGGCTCCAGGCCAAATATTGGCTGGAAAATCGGGGGAGTCGAGCAATAGAACACCAGGGGCGATTTCTAAACTGCCGGCACCACCAACTACAATAAATCGTTTTATACCCGCCCTTTTTACGGCATCTAAGATTGCTTGGTTACCTGCAACCGTATCGCGGTACAGATTAGGGTTACTCCATCCTCCATTAAATGCGCTAAGCACCACATCTTGACCTTTAAGCCGGGATGTTAGCCATGCCACATCCGTAATATCTCCTGATTCAGCAATTAAATGAGCATGTTGGGCGAGCTGATTGCTGTGACGAGAAATTGCAGTAACTTGATGATGACGCATTAAGGCTTCAGAAACCAACGCTTTACCGACAAAACCCGTAGCTCCTAGGATCGATATTTTCATGTTTAGCTCCAGCTGCCTTTCATTTGTCAGGCTTGATGAATGTTAATGAAAGTATAGAGCATGAAAATGTATTTGGTTGTTTTTTCTCTAAACTCTAGAGCGACAAAAATCAATCACATGGGTGATCCTTTGCTGAAACTCGGGTGTCAGCCCAGCCGGGGAAAGCCCTAATGAAATTTGTCGTAATGGTTCAGCTATCGTCATAGAGAGGATCAAATCGCTGATAATGGCAAAATCATGCTGTTGGATAATTTCGTCTTGCGCATGGCGGGTTAACCATTGATTGAGTAATTGGCGACTGCGCTCAATACCGTTTTGTTGGTATTTTTCTAATAGCAATTCTTTGTGCACAAAATCTGTCTGCAATAAGCGATACAGCCCAACAGCTTCTTGGGAAAGAACAGTTTTTGCGACAATTTCTAAATTATTCTGCAATAGGCTAAATAGCTCATCGCGGGTCGTGGCTTTATGTTCAAACAAGGGTACAAAGCTATCCGTCCAATTGAGTACGACTCTTTCCACGAGTTCTTCACGATTTTCCATAAACCGATAAATGGTTTTTTTAGCTACGCCTGCACGTTTTGCCACATTATCAATACTGGTGAGTTGGTATCCATCTTCAAGTAGTGAATTCAGCGCTGCATTCATGATTTTTTCTTTGAGAAGCGCCTCAGGAATACTTGGGCGACCTCGAGTTGGCTTCTTCTCGCTGTTGTTTGACATAAATGGCTTACCTCATTTTGCTATCTTGACTTTTTTTCATTTTAGCTCAAAACTAATTAGGAGACAAAATAAGTTTCCTAATAAATCGAGATAGGTAGGTCATCATGAAAACAAATCAAACATGGGCAGTTGACGACATAAATCAGTTGTTACTTCCACATCCGTTACGTATGGAAATGGGTATTGAGCGTGATGAAAATGGGTTATTAACAGTCGCAGTTCGTACCGATTTGCATGGTTGTAAAGGCCGAATGTTAACGTGGTGGTTTACCTTTTTTGAAACCACGCAACATATCCGCTGGTGGCATCCCCATGACCATGTTGCTCATCACGGCTGGGATGATAAATGGCAAAAAGGGCAAAGTTTTATTGGCGCTTCCATCCATGCGGTTGAATCTCTCGGTGCGATCCCGCCTGTTGCTGCGAAGTTAAAATTTAGAGAACCAACGGATTTCTTTGAGGCTTCAGCTTATGAAAAAGCCATCAAAGAGGGGCATATTTCCGGTGCAGTTTGCTCTTCGATTGGCTTTGGTGAGCATATTGAAATAGATGCCAAGGGGTATCCTATTGATGGGAAAATGATGCATCTAGCCCGTGATACTGAGTTTGGTTGTGTATTACGTAGCCGTTTCTTGCTAGGCGCATCTCTTGAGGATCCGCGCACACAGCTGTCCGATGAAATTGGACTAGAGCTAATGCGCCACTGTTATAACGAATTTACCTATTTGTCTCGTTTCTTGCCGTCATTGTATTACGGCGAGCACGCGAATGGGGAAAATGCGTCATTACCATGGTGAAGTCGGGTAGAGCTTCAGCGAGATATCAACCTAATTAATCTATAAACAAAGTCTGGATGGTTAGCGCTATACCTCCGAATAGTGTTAGCTTTCCGGGCTTTTTTCTCTAAATAATTTCAAGATAATACTGGTAATGATAGCGATAGCCCCACCTAATGCAGTTTCAAGAACGCGATCAAACAATAATGTATAAACAGGATGACGCCAATAAACCACTTGCTCAAGAACGGAGAGGATTAGGCTGGTGACGACAAAAGTCATAAAGGTATAGCCGTGATGAAAGCTCATTGGCAGCAAAAAGGCGAAAACCAAAATCGCCACTAACCCAATATAAGGCATCAACGGGGTATTAAATAATAGAAATAGGAATAACACGGAAATTAAGCTACCCGCCACCCGTTGCAGTGTAATGCGTACAATGCTTTCAGATTTTGGGTGTAATACAAAAACAAAAGTCAGCAATGTCCAATAGAAATGCCCTAAATCTACCATCCGAGGGATAGCCAAAGTTAATAGTAATCCAATGGTATAGGTCATTGACCGCGGGATAATATTTTTACGTAGGGTAAATAGATTTTTTTCCACAGTAAGTGGCGTAATAATGGAATGGCGAGTCATTTTGTGGCTGAGAAAATAATAGGTGAGCAAGGTAACACCACTGCCAATTAAAAAGCCTAAGGTCAGGCTTTTTGATACTTCAGGCAAGATTGTGCCAATGGTGGACATGATAATCATGAATTTCATGGTTAAGTCCATGATCGGATCTGTGCCATAGAGCTGATAATAGATAAATGAGAATATCGCCAGATAAATATAAAACCCAGTGCCTAAGCGTAGCGTATCGCCAATATAGATGGCGACTAGAATCATGGATAGCCAAAAAGCAGTATAGAGGTAATTTTTATATTCTTTAGCGGCATTAAATAGGTTAAATGAGTAGAGCGTTGAAAATGCTGCCCACATGGCGGCCTGAACGTCGATCAGTGCAAATGCTGTGAGAGCGCTTAAAACTAAGCAGCTGCTGAACAGAATTCCGTCATGGATAGCAGGGATTTTCTTCATATTATGATGCTCAAAATTCGTAGTCTAACTCTTTAATTATTAAGAGTATTCTATGATAACATATTGCTATTTGAAGACAAATTTCCCCTTTAATAACATATTAACCTTTGTTTTTAATGGTACAAATAAAGATGTTGATTATGAGTGAATGTATTCATCTACCTGAAAAAATGCATAATAGCGCAGAGCGAGAGCAATTTGTCGTCATGATAAGGAAGAATAAATGCAAATAATTAATCCCCATGATTTTGTTTGGGTTGGTAGTAATAGCGATGTCCCTCTTGATACTCTGCCGGAATGGGTTCAAACGCAGTGGAACAGTAAACTACCCCTTATTGTGCACCGAGAAAAAGCTGATGAAAACCAACTCACCGTGGCTATTCGTGGTATTAAGCCCCATCAGCGTGTGACGACCCAAATTTCAAAATCGGCCATTACGCACATCATGAATGTGGAATCTTTAGTGTCGAATTCCATTGAACTGCAACGTTCGATGTTTATTGCGTTACCGCCTATCCAAGTTTTATTGCTAATTTCTCAGCACAATTGGCCTTGGAAGTGGGGAGTGACGGGTAGCTGCGCTTATACACTGGCGACGGATATTCAAAGTATGCTGACAGATTGCGACCTTGATGTGGTGATCCGATGCCCAACTCGCCAGCAAAAAGAAGACTTTGCGCAGTTTGCAATCAAAGCCAATACGCCATATTGCCCAATTGATATTCATGTGGAAACACCGAAAGGTGGGTTTTCTTTAGCGGAATGGTTTAAAAATGACCAAGTAACGCTGCATACCCCAACGGGGGATGTGATGACTGCCGATCCTTGGGATGAAAGCCTCTAGGTGATTTGTGATTAAAATGAGCAGTTTGGGTCTGCTTATTACTCAAACTGCTCAAAAATTAATTTTGATGCTCGTACAGGTGTTTTTTTAGTGCTCGATAGACGGCTCGATTTCTGCGGCATGCTTCCACTCTTGCATCGCTGGTAATGCAATAATGCGCTCAATCCATTGTTGAACCTGCTCATTGACTTTTAATTGGTAGCTTTGAATACGAAATGCTACAGGTGCAAAAAATGCATCGACGGCAGTAAAGTGTTTTCCTGCTAACCAAGGTCCTTCAAATTTATCAAAACCTTCCTGCCATAATTGCTGAATGCGATTTAGGTTTCCTTGCAGTTCATGTGAAATTTCAGTGAGAGGCTCATTTCTTGTCACATTCATCGGGCACTGTTGGCGTAGTGCGGTAAAACCAGCATGCATTTCAGCACTCGCGCTGCGAGCCCAGGCTCTCGCTGATTTTTCAGTGGGCCAAACTTGAGGGAAATCTTCGGCAACATATTCACAAATTGCCAAAGAGTCCCAAATGGTCTTATCGCCATCAATCAGGCATGGTACTAAGCCTGAAGGTGAAAAACGGCTAAATTTTTCATGGCTACTTTTGCCATTTTCGAAGAAGCAAATATTCTCTTCAAAAGGGATTTGTAATGCTTTTAACAGGATCCAAGGTCTTAGAGACCATGAAGAGTAATTTTTGTTGGCAATCCATAATGTATACATACGCTAGCCTCTAAGAATAAAGAAAAAACAACCCATAGACAGAGTACCAATTTAGCAGGAATAGAGAAAATTAGATTAATTTATTTATGGAAATAAAAATTTCACCTACCTATTTTAGAAAAGCTGAACTATATTTATAACAAATTCATCTATCATATTATGATTGGCAATAAGAAAATCAGCAGATTAAATAATCTTAGGCGCTATTAGATGTAATTTATTTACATAAATAGAAGATTCTTTATTAAAGGTTTACGCTTGTAATAAGAAAAATAGAATTCATCTATTTTTCATCATGATGATGATACTATTTGAATATCTTCGACAAAATATTTGTTTAACTTTGGGATAGGAATAAAGCCAGATTAACCTTATGATTATTCCTACTTGGTAAAACAAGTAATTACCTTTAAAACTATATGGTTTTTAAATTATGCAATGGAAAAATAACGCCACTCGTTATGGGCATCTTTCGCTGCTCATTCATTGGTTGGTCGCAATTGTCGTATATGGAATGTTTGCATTAGGCTTATGGATGGTGTCATTAGGCTACTATGACACCTGGTATCATCAAGCTCCTGAAATACATAAAAGCATAGGAATGTTGCTATTCTTTATCATGCTTTTTCGTGTGGTTTGGCGATTTATTTCTCCACCACCTAAGCCGTTATCGAGCTATAGCAAATTAACGAAATTTGCCTCCATTACGGTTCAGCTTTTAATTTATATTATTTTATTCTCTATTTTGATCAGCGGTTATTTAATTTCAACTGCGGATGGACAAGCAATAAGCGTATTTGGTTGGTTTGAAGTGCCAGCATTATTTACAGGTGCAGCAGAACAAGCGGATACAGCAGGTGAAATTCATCTTTATTTAGCTTGGGCTGTTGTTTTGTTATCTGTTCTGCATGCATTTGCAGCTTTAAAACACCATTTCTTTGATGGTGATATTACTTTAAAAAGAATGTTGGGTTTTAATCCCGATAAATAACGTGGAGAGAGTTATGTTGAAGAAATCTATTTTAGGTCTTGCTGCGGGTACTTTATTATTATCGGCAGGATCTGCATTGGCAGAAAATTATCAATTTGATAAACAAGGTCAACACGGTTTTATTGAATTTCGTATCCAGCATTTAGGTTACAGCTGGTTATACGGTAGCTTTAAAGATTTTGATGGTAACTTTACTTACGATGCGAAAGATCCTGCAAAAGATAAAGTTGAAGTGACAATTAAAACTGGCAGCATCGACACTAACCACGCAGAGCGTGATAAGCATTTACGTAGCCCAGATTTCTTAAATGCAGCAAAATTCCCAGAAGCGAAATTTGTCTCCACAGAAGTGAAAAAAGAGGGTGACAAATACCTCGTAACAGGAGACTTCACCTTAAACGGTGTGACAAAACCAATCACTTTAGATGCGAAATTAACGGGTGAAGGTAAAGATCCTTGGGGTGGCTACCGTGCAGGCTTCGAAGCAAAAGGGAACATTAAACTGAAAGAGTTTAATATCAAATCTGATTTAGGTCCTAAATCTCAAGAAGTTGAGTTAATGCTGTCTGTTGAAGGTGTTCAAGTTAAGTAATTCGTATTTTTGAAATGCGTTTCCTTCAATTTATCAAAGCCGCAGGGACTGAAATAAGTGTCTGCGGTTTTTTCATTCTTAATTCTGATTAGAACTGTTAATTTTCTACTTTTTTCTTCGCATTTACTCCTATTCCTATAGCGATATGGTCGCATTCACGACTAGAATAATAATAAGAGTTTATTATTGAGTATTGGTTTTTTGGCTTTTGTTGTTAACAACAAATTGTTAAAAGACAGATTGTTAAAAGGCAGATTCACTTTGAATACAAACAGTTCACGCAAAATCGCAGTAGTCGTTAGCATCATTTTTATTATCTTTGCGCTGGGTTTTTACTGGTTAAGTAAAGACAACAACGTACTATCGACGGAAAGTAATAGCGAAATTCATTCAGAGGCCATTGCTCAAGTTGAAAAAGAACTGCCGATTTTAGTCACTATCAAAAAATTAAGCCCTGTCACTTACCAGAGCTTTGAGCCTTTAATGTCTCAATATGATCCTGCTAACGAAGACTTACGTCGTCAATTATTGGATCAGGTTGTTAGCCAATCAATGAATCTGGTCGTTGAGCGCATGCCTTATGCCTCCGATGAAACAGTAATTAATTTTGTCGCTAAAGTGAACGACAATATCAAATCATTGTTAGAGCAAGACCCATCCGGGAAAATGTGTTATGACGCGTTATTCCCACAGTTAAGGGATCCTGAGGATGTCATTCCGCCACAAAAAAGCCAAGATGTCTTATTAAAACAAGTGAGTGCAATCAATGCCTTGTTGATTTCTAGCGAAACAAGCGAGAAGCGTACAACGTTATCTGAAGAAGAGTATCAGGCATTGATGGACTCCCTGAGAATCGGATTAACGGAAAAATACGGAAATGACGTTACCATGCTGATTGATGTAAAGGCTGGGAAAAAATCACCTGCAACAGTTTGCCAAATTTCAATTAGCTTGTATGACTCCGCGCTAAATATTCCTGACAATCAGAAAAAAGCAGCATTATTGCGCTCATGGTTTTCTGCAAAGAAAAAATAATAGCGCCGGCTAATCCATTCCATCTTTTAATAGGATTAACTCACTGGAAAACGTCAACGGTTTGATCGAGTGAGTTAATCCTTGTTGCATTTTGTTTCAATATCTATCCTCTAATAACACGCTGAAAACGATATACTGTCTAATATAAATAGTGGTTATTTATTCGCGTGGCTTATCTGCGCTACTCATTCAATACCATTTGGAGGCAAGATGCGATTTGTGAAGAAAAGCATTGTAACGCTCTTAACCATCGCTGCAATTTATGTTCCTGCCATGGTTTCTCAGGCTTGTACCCGCGTTGTTTATCTCGGGGAAGACCAACAAATTATGACCGGTAGAACCATGGATTGGAAATATGATGTGGGTACCAATTTATGGATTTTTCCACGAGGAATGGAGCGAAGTGGGGCAGCAGGACCACAATCACTCAAATGGAAATCCAAATACGGTAGCGTGATAGCGTCAGGTTACGATATTTCTACGACGGATGGTGTTAATGAAAAAGGGCTAGTAGCAAACTTACTCTGGCTGGCCGAATCGAAATACCCTGAGTTAGATAATAAAAAGCCCGCATTGTCTATTTCACTATGGGCGCAATATATGTTGGATAACTATGCCACGGTTGAAGAAGCGGTTGCCGCATTAGAAAAAACGCCTCTGATAGTCGCGACTGATAAGGTTCCGGGACAAAATCGCTTAGCGACTTTGCACTTGTCGCTTTCCGATGCGAGTGGTGATAGCGCGATTATCGAATATATCGATGGCAAACAAGTCATTCACCATAGCCGTAAATACCAAGTCATGACTAACTCTCCGGCTTATGAAAAGCAGTTAGCAATGCAAGAGTATTGGCAAGGTATTGGTGGCACGGTAATGCTACCAGGGACCAACCGCTCAGCGGATCGTTTCGCTCGAGCGCAGTTCTACATTAATGCTATTCCACAAAAAACAACGCCAAATAAAGCGGTTGCCAGTGTGTTTGGGGTTATTCGTAATGTGTCTGTTCCATACGGTTTAACGTCTGAAACGTCCCCTGAGATTTCATCTACCCGTTGGCGCACACTGGTTGATAGTAAGCGTCAACTCTATTTCTTTGAGTCTGCTTTAACGCCAAATATTTTTTGGACGGATCTAAAGAAAATTGATTTTTCCAATGAGACCGGAAAAGTGAAAAAATTAGATCTCGGTGAAGAGCAAAGCCATATTTATTCGGGTGATGCGACCGCGCAATATGTTGATACCAAACCGTTTGAATTTTTGGGACTGAGTGCAGAGCAGCTGGGCTACTAAGTCCAAGATCCCGAGTTTAACCTCCTGTACAGCAGGAGGTTGATGCACATCAACTCATTCATTCTTTATCTATGAAAACGTTGCACTATTAAGATGAACGGCATAAGATGTATTTAATATGCAACTTAAAGGTGACCCCATGACTGAATTAGTGTGCTACAAAACCATGCCTGTTTGGGATAAGGCTTCGGTTCCATTAATGTTCCAAGACCGCCATAACACCAAAGAAGATACATTCGCCCAATTGAAAGTGTTACAAGGCTCCCTCGATTTTATTATTTTTGATGAAGACGGTAGCGAGCAAAAATTTACGTTTGATACGCAAAACCAACCACCCGTGATTGAGCCTCAAGTCTGGCATCGTATTGCTGATTGCAGCGATGATATGCGTTGCCAACTCTCTTTTTTATGCCGCCCTGAAATTGAGTTTTATAAGCGGTATGATCTCAGCGTGCCTCACTCTGAAGTGCGCTATCTTTGCGAGAATAACTTAGCAAAACCTTGCAAAGTATTGGATTTAGGTTCAGGTCGTGGGCGTAATAGCTTCTACCTTGCCCAGCAAGGGTATGATGTGACGGCAGTGGATATTAACCAAAACCATATTCAAGCCATCGAAACTGTTAAGCAGCAATCGGGCATAGAGAACATCCATACCGCGCTGTATGACATTAATAGTCACCAAATCCAAGGTGACTATGATTTGATTATTTCTACCGTCGTGTTGATGTTCTTACAACGGGATAAAATTGCTGACATTATCGCGGATATGCAATCACACACTGTAGAGGGTGGAATTAATATTGTGGTATGCGCGGTAGAAACGCCAGATGCGCCACTGGATATGGTGCCATTTAAGTGCTTCTTAAAACCGGGTGAATTACAGCAATATTATCAAGACTGGGAAATCCTCAAATACAATGAAAACCCAGGACACTTGCACAGAACGGATGCGCAAGGTAACCGGATTAAACTGAACTTTGCGACGCTGATTGCTAAGAAAAAATAACCTGCGATAGCGAAGATAATAGGTTGTAAAATTAACGAGGAAAATCAATTTATTGATTTTCGCCTGATAACACAAAGAGGGAAAAACCACGCTTTTATCCCTCTTTGTCATCAACATAATGGGTTGCCTAGGCAACCCATTATGCGTTCTATGGTTAGGGAAAAAATGAATTTTAGGGCTTGGACGCTGCTGCTTGTTTTTCGCTGCGCTCTAAGATTTTTTCGAGCAGCACAGAATAAAGTGGTCGACCCCCTAAGAATTGCGCCACCATTGTTGCGCCAATACAGGTAATAATCATCGGTAAAATCAATTGATAGTTATTGGTCATTTCCAACACTAAGACAATGCCCGTTAATGGCGCACGCACTGTCGCGGCAAACAACGCTCCCATGCCGGCTATTGCAAAGGTACCGACTTCAATCGAATAATTTGGGAACAGCTCCAGTGCCGCATAACCATAAATGCCTCCAAATAGCGTGCCAAGGGCTAATAACGGCGAGAAAATCCCACCTGGCGCACCAGAACTAAAGCTGATGGTTGAGGTTAAAAAGCGCAGGGCAAAAAAGACCATCAGCATGGTGATAGTAAAGCTATTGGCGACCATTTGATGGATCACGCTATAGCCGCCACCCACAACTTCTGGCGCAAATACACCGATAGCGCCACAGCTACCCCCAATCAAACCACCCATCAAAACAAACCGTGATACTTTATTTTGGTAGAAAGCTAAAAATAGGCTTTGCAGATAGAGCAAGAAGCGGTTAAAGCCAATGCCCACAATTCCAAATAACATGCCTAAAATCAGATATAACCACAGGGTTTCCATGGGGGCAGAGGAGAATTGCCCAATGTTTAATACCGCGGCTTCGCCATTAATTAGGCGAAAGACAATGGTGGCACTGACGGCGCCAATAAACACGGCTTTGATGGAAATAAGGCTGTATTTAAATTGTGGGCGCATCTCTTCGATGATAAACAGTATCCCCGCTAATGGGGCATTAAAGGCGGTAGAAAGGCCTGCAGCGGCACCCGCAGCCAATAATGTATGGCGAGATTCATTATCTTTGAGGCGAAATAGGTCATAAAACATTTGGCTAATGTTCGCCCCCAGTTGCACGGTGGGACCTTCACGACCGAGCACCATGCCGGAGCCTAACGTACCTAACCCACCGATAAATTTCACTGGGATCACTCGCCACCAACGGACAGGGCGCAAATCTTGCAGTGCCCCTTCGATTTCTGGGATCCCAGAGCCTCCCGCTTCAGGTGAAAAGCGTTTAACCAAATAGTAGCCAAGCATGGCTAATAGGGCGGAAGCCACAAACATGGAAGGAATCACCAACCATTTGTTGGTGACATATTGGTTAACAGATGCGATACGAATATTGCTGACCCACTCAGTCCCTAGCATAAACAGGGAGCCTATCAGCCCAACGACGGCACCAATAATAGCCGCTAAAACAAGCACTTTGAGTGGTGTTTTATCGGATTCTTTCACGTGACGTAAAAAACTAAAATGGGTTTTGTTGTCTGATTTTGGAGTCGAATTAGCCTGCATCATCGCTTTTTGATTCTCTTAAAATGATTTAACAACAATAACTTATGAAGTATGAATGATAAACATAGTATAGCAATACTGCTTTGAAACCCCAGCAAAAAATCAACTGGGCTTAGTGAAACTGCCTATTTTACAACATTGAATAATTCTTATTTATAGTGAAAGTTAATGTAGATCAACAAACCTGCAAATAGAATTTTAAGGTGCTTTTCTATTTATTTAAAAGGGGTAATCTTAATGTTGTATATGAAATGCAACTTAAAGAGGTTTCCTCCATGTATTGTGTGCAATGTGAACAAACAATTAGAACTCCAGCAACCAATGGCTGCGCTTATTCGCAAGGTATGTGCGGTAAAACCGCTGAAACTTCAGACCTGCAAGATTTATTAGTTGCTGTCCTGCAAAGCTTATCTGCAAGTGCGGTGGTGGCTCGTGAACTGGGCATTATTGATCATGATGTGGACAGTTTCGCACCGCGCGCTTTCTTCTCTACATTGACCAACGTTAACTTCGATTCTGAACGTATTATCGGTTATGCCCGTGAAGCCATTTATCTGCGTGATAAATTAATCAAACACTGCCTGTCAGTGAATAGCGCAGTGGCATTTAATCACCCGCTAATCAACCTGCAATTAGCAGGGCAGGATATTGCGACTCTGCAACAGCAAGCGGCACAATTTGCGTTAGATGTCGATAAAGCGCAAATTGGCGATGATATTCATGGTTTACGTATGCTGTGCCTGTATGGCTTGAAGGGTGCGGCGGCGTATATGGAGCATGCCCACGTTTTAGGTCAGTTTGATAACCAGATTTATGCTCAATACCATGAAATTATGGCGTGGTTAGGCACATTGCCAGCGGATATGAATGAGCTGCTCGACAATGCAATGGCTATCGGCATGATGAACTTCAAAATCATGGAAATTCTGGATGCAGGTGAAACCGGAGAATTTGGTCATCCAGTTCCAACGGAAGTTAACGTGCGCCCAGTTGCCGGTAAATGTATTTTGATTTCAGGTCACGACCTGAAAGATTTAAAAATGTTGTTAGAACAGACCGAAGGCACAGGCATTAATATTTACACTCACGGTGAAATGCTGCCTGCTCATGGTTATCCTGAACTGAAAAAATACCCTCATTTAGTGGGTAACTACGGCAGTGGCTGGCAGAATCAGCAAGTGGAATTTGCTAAGTTCCCGGGCCCTGTTTTAATGACCTCTAACTGCATTATCGACCCTGATGTGGGTGAGTATAAAGCACGTATCTGGACTCGCAGCATTGTGGGTTGGCCGGGTGTGAAACACATTACAGGCGACAGTTTTGCGGAAATGATAGCGCAAGCGCAGGAAATGGCGGGCTTCCCATACACTGAAATCGAACACAAAATTACCGTCGGTTTTGGTCGTCAAACCCTGCTGGGCGCTGCGGATGCGGTGATTGATCTTGTTGCTCAGAAAAAATTACGCCACGTATTTTTAGTCGGTGGTTGTGACGGTAGCCGTGGTGAGCGCAGTTACTACACGGATTTCGCTCGCAGCGTACCGAAAGACTGCCTGATTTTAACGCTAGCTTGTGGTAAATACCGTTTCAACAAATTGGACTTTGGTACCTTAGAAGGCTTACCGCGTTTACTGGATGTGGGTCAATGTAACGATGCCTATTCTGCCATTATGTTAGCGGTGAACTTAGCGGAGAAATTAGGTTGTGGTGTAAATGACTTACCGCTGAGCCTGATTCTCTCTTGGTTCGAGCAAAAAGCCATTGTGATCTTGTTAACCCTGCTTGCTCTGGGTGTGAAAAACATTTACACCGGTCCAACGGCTCCGGGCTTCTTAACCGAAAATCTGCTAAACATTCTGAATGAAAAATTCGGTATGCGCAGCATTACCACGGTTGAACAAGATCTGGCGGAAATCCTGCCTGCGTAATTTGATGGAAACCAAGGGGGAAGCGGCTTTCCCCCTTGCAAGGAGTAACCCATGACCATGCCAACAAGCCTATGTCCGAACAGAATGCAAATTCACTCGATTGTGCAGGAAACCCCAGATGTTTGGACTATTAATCTGATTAATCATGATTTTTACCAATATGAACCAGGACAGTATGCGCTGGTGAGTATCAAAAACAGTGATGACGTGATGCGTGCTTACACCTTGTCTTCATCGCCGGGGCAAAGCCGTTTTATCTCCATTACAGTGAGACGATTAGACGAGGGGACAGGCTCTTGTTGGTTGACTGGAGCAGTAAAACCAGGGGATTATCTTTGGTTGTCTGAGGCGCAAGGGGAGTTTACTTGTGCCAATGTTCAAAGCCACCAATATTTAATGCTAGCAGCGGGTTGTGGTGTCACGCCGATTATGTCGATGACCCGTTGGTTGATGGCGAATCGCCCGGAAACGGATGTCAAAGTGCTGTTTAATGTGCGAGATGAAAAGCAGGTTATTTTTGCCAATGAGTGGCAAAAATTGGTGCAGCAATATCCGCAACGTTTGCAACTGTGCATCATGCCTGAAACACCTGATAACGGCGGTGTTGCACAAGGTCGTTTAAGCCAAGAAAAATTGCTGGAGTTAGTACCGGATATTCATGGGCGAGTGGTAATGACTTGCGGGCCTGTTCCATATATGAAAAATGTGCAGGAATTTTCTAAGGCACTAGGCGTGCCAGCGGATCACTTCTTTATGGAGCGCTTTACTACTGGTGGTGATGAAGCCGTGAGTGAAGAGGTACTGAACTTAAAAATTCGTCACCGTTTAGCGAATTTCACTGTACCGGTGGGAACATCGCTTTTGTCTGCGTTAGAACAGAATAAACAACCGGTGATTGCCGCGTGTCGCGCAGGGGTATGTGGTAGCTGTAAAACCAAAGTGCTTTCGGGGAATTATACAACCAGTAGCACCATGACATTAACCGCAGACGAAATTGCTAATGGCTATGTTTTAGCGTGCAGTTGCCAATTACAAGGCGACACAGAAATCGCTTAATCGATTTTCGATAATATAAAATTAAATGCCTCATTAATTGCCATCTTATTATGAATATAAATAAGGTGGCTTTTTTGTTTATTAATCCATGTATTTTAGCGGCAAAAGATAATCAAAAAATAATAAAGTAATTTATAGCGTGATTATGACTTTATGTATTATGAATAATATAAGTTTCTATTAAAGTTACAAATGGTTACACGGTGAATTCTTGATATACATTAACTTAAACAAAACTTAAACGAGGGTGGGCTATTAAAAAAAGAGAGGGGTAAAAGGGTGGTAATTGAACACTCAGTGGGTATAATTCGCGCCGCATCCAAAGTGCAGTAACTCGTTAGGCGAGGCTCCTATACAAACATAGGTTACTGATCTGACGACGTCGAGAGACGCCCAAGATTAGGACAGGATATATCGACCGAAGGTATATCCCCATGTAACTTCCTGATTGATTCAGGATACGTTGTATAGTGCTAAAACCGAGACGAAGAGATAGCAATCGCATTCTCTCATCTGGTTTCGCCCCTATGTGAGTACTGTTTGAGTAAACAACAGTAATAGGGACTAAAAAAATGTCATTTTCTACCCAGAACAAAGCGGGTGCAGTAGCTATTGCACAGTCCGCGATGAAAGACGCTCGTCAAAAGTCTAATCAATCACAGCCAACTAAAATTGATGATTCAACTGTTCACGCTTATATGAGCCAATCATATTTGCCAGTATCGGTTGCCGACTCTGTGGCATGTGTGAAGAAAAGTCTTATTGAACATCTCGAAGGCGAACAAATTCCAACGTATTTATTTGTCGTAGATAGTGAAAACTATTTAAATGGAATTCTGTCCGTTAAATCATTACTTGCCTCAGCAGAAGATTTATTAGTGTCGGATATTATGCGCCACAATTATTTCTCTGTTTCCCCTGAACAATCACGCCATGATGTTTATGATTTAATTAATCATAGTGGTTTGGATATGATCCCTGTTGTTCAGTTCGGCAAGTTAATGGGTGTATTACGTCCTCAAGATATCGCAGAACTTATTGAAGACGAAAATACCCTCGATGCACAATTGCAGGGGGCTACTACGCCACTCGAAGAGCCGTATTTAACCACCAGTCCAGTCACTTTATGGCGTAAGCGTGTTGTGTGGTTATTAATGTTGTTTGTGGCGGAAGCCTATACTGGAACCGTGCTAAAAGCGTTCGAAGAGCAACTTGAAGCCGCTATTTCACTGGCGTTCTTTATTCCATTATTGATTGGTACCGGCGGAAACAGCGGAACTCAGATCACATCGACCCTCGTGAGAGCGATGGCGTTGGGGGAGGTGAGTTTACGTAACCTCGGTGCGGTATTGAAAAAAGAAGTGTCAACCTCGTTCTTAGTGGCTGTCACCATTGGTGGCGCGGCGTTAATTCGTGCTTGGATCTTAGGTGTGGGTCATGAAGTGACTATCGTGGTGAGCTTAACGATTGTGGCTATTACCGTGTGGAGCGCGATTGTTTCTTCTATTATTCCAATGGTTCTGAAGAAGCTGAAGGTTGACCCAGCGGTGGTTTCTGCGCCATTTATCGCGACATTTATTGATGGTACTGGCTTGATTATTTACTTTGAAATCGCGAAATTAGTGATGACGGAGTTCGCTTAAGTTCGGTTCTACCTCTTGATGCGGCAGGGAATTAACACTCTGCCGCTGGCTCAATTTCTCGCTTGAGAATTTCCCCGCATTTTCGACATAAATACTGATTCTCCCCGCGCTCAACTTTGTTATGTCTTCTAATGGTAAGTTCATGAATTGTGTCGCAACCACAAAGATAACGAAAAGTTTGGCTTTTGACGCTGGTCACCGCAAAGTTGTGAGTCCGTTTCGCCGTTACCCCTAAAACAGTCTGCATCATCCATTTCCACTCATTGCCATGAGGGGCGACCCCTTTACGTCCAAATACACGGTAAACCAGCAAGTGGGCGAGCTCATGGGGGATCACTTCGTCCACAAAATTGTCTGGATTTTCAATTAACAACGTAGGATTAACGCGAATTTCCCAATCTTTTAAATAGGCGCTGCCCGCGGTGGTTCCACGCTGTTTATAGTTGATAGCGGGCTCTGGAAATTTCTGTTCCAGTTTTTCTTCAGCTAACGCGAGCTTTTCACGTAGGGTTTTCATCACTCGCTGTTGAAGCAGAATGGGTACTCGGATTGTTTTCATGTCCTCAAGAATACGTGAAGTCATATAGTAACAACAAGTGATAATTGACATTCAATATATCAAAACATATATTATTAAATAGTATAATATTATACATAGTAACAAGAGATCCAATGATGTCAAAGAGTGAACAACCAAACTCAGAACAGCTGCTTTTAGCAATGACTCAAGCAGCAACGCAAACTGCGTCATTATTAAAAACACTCGGGAATCCAGACCGATTATTATTGCTGTGCCAGTTAACACAAGGCGAGGCTTGTGTGAGTGATTTAGAAGCCTCGTTAGGGATTGTGCAGCCGACGTTATCCCAGCAGTTAACCGTATTAAGAAATGAAGGATTAGTCGCGACGCGTCGAGAAGGTAAGCGAATCTATTACTCTATTGCGGATGAGAAATTATTCACCTTACTCAATACGTTGTATCAACTCTATTGTCCTGTGAAGGGGAATTAAAATGACGATTGATTGGGCGCATTTTACGCCAGGCTCTGCGGCGATTGGCGGTGTGTTGATTGGTTTAGCGGTGGCAATATTATTGATTTTTAATGGGCGAATTGCAGGGATCAGCGGGATTTTAGCGGGAGTCCTTAAACCCACTAAAGGAGACACAGCATGGAAACTGGCGTTTATTGTCGGGATCTTAGTTGCGCCATTGCTGTTTATTACCTTTGTGTATACGCCAGAAGTCACTATCGCAACGAGCACGCCATTACTGATAGCTGCGGGGTTGTTAGTGGGCTTTGGGACACGATTAGGTAGCGGTTGTACCAGTGGGCATGGCATTTGTGGCATGGCGAGATTTTCCCGTCGTTCCATGGTGGCGGTCGTTATTTTTATGCTGGTGGCATTTATCACGGTCGCTGTGATTAACCACTTTGGGTTAAGGGGATAAAGTAATGCCAATTATTATCGCGTTAGTTTCCGGTATTTTATTTGGACTGGGCTTACTACTAGCTGGTATGGGTAATCCCGCAAAAATTTTGGCATTTCTGGATATCACGGGGAATTGGGATCCCTCTTTGTTGGTTACCATGGCAGTGGCAATGGTGATAAGCGGTATCGCATTCCAGTTAGTGAAAAAGCGCAAAACGAGTGTACTGAATTGCCCATTGCAGATCCCAACCAGTAAAGTTATTGATAAAAAATTAGTGATAGGCAGCGTGTTGTTCGGTTTAGGTTGGGGGCTTGGGGGAATTTGCCCGGGACCTGCCATTTTATTAACCGGTATGGGGCTGACTCAAGGTATTTTGTTTGCGTTGGCAATGATAGCAGGAATGGCCATTTTCCAGTTATTTCAACGTACTGAAAAGTAAGTTTCAATGCACCGAAAAGCAATCAAGATGAATGAGTCAATTAATGGGATTATTCGACCCAAAATATGAGGCGAATAGAAAAGTTATTTAACTCATCACATCAGTGAGCAATTTTAGATACAAAAAAAACCCATCATTAAGATGGGTTTTTTAAGCTGATTTTTACGCTTAGCGTCAGTGACCGTTAGCGAAAATTATAGACCAGCAGCTTCGCGCAGTTGTGCCGCTTTGTCGGTTTTTTCCCACGGGAATTGTGGGCGACCAAAGTGACCGTAAGAAGCTGTTTGTTGGTACATTGGGTGTAATAAATCCAGCATTTGAATCAGGCCGTAAGGACGTAAATCAAAGAATTCGCGGACTAATTTCACTAGCAATGCTTCGTCAACTTTACCAGTACCGAAAGTTTCTACCATGATAGAGGTAGGCTCTGCGACACCGATAGCATAAGAAACTTGGATTTCACAACGGTCAGCTAGACCAGCAGCAACGATGTTTTTTGCAACATAACGCGCAGCATAGGCAGCAGAACGGTCAACTTTTGATGGATCCTTACCAGAGAATGCACCACCACCGTGACGAGCCATACCGCCGTAAGTATCAACGATAATTTTACGACCCGTTAAACCGCAGTCACCCATTGGTCCGCCGATAACGAAACGACCTGTTGGGTTGATGAAGTATTTAGTGGCTGGAGATAACCATTCAGCAGGCAGAACTGGTTTGATGATCTCTTCCATTACAGCTTCGTGTAAAGCTTTTTGGTCAATATCTTCTGAGTGCTGTGTGGACAGAACTACCGCGTCAATACCGACAATTTTGTTGTCATCGTATTGGAAGGTAACTTGGCTTTTCGCATCAGGGCGTAACCATGGCAGTGTGCCATTTTTGCGGACTTCAGCTTGGCGCTGCACTAAACGGTGTGCATAAGTCACCGGTGCTGGCATTAATACGTCAGTTTCGTTAGTTGCATAACCAAACATGAGACCTTGGTCGCCAGCACCTTGTTCTAAAGGATCTGCACGGTCAACACCTTGGTTGATGTCTGGTGATTGTTTACCAATTGCGCTTAATACTGCGCAAGAGTTGGCATCAAAGCCCATGTCTGAACTGGTATAACCGATTTCACGAACGGTTTTACGCGTAATTTCTTCAATATCGACCCATGCACTGGTAGTGATTTCACCACCAACCATGACCATGCCGGTTTTGACATAGGTTTCGCAAGCTACGCGCGCTTTTGGGTCTTGTTCAAGAATAGCATCAAGGACCGCATCAGAAATTTGGTCTGCAATTTTATCAGGATGCCCTTCTGATACGGACTCAGAAGTAAAGAGGTGTGTAGACATGAGATTAATACCTTAAGAATTCAAAGAACATTATAGTTGGATGTTTTAACATCTAGACGGCTATTCTAGACTTTTCAATGAATAATTTCTACCTGTTTTTAAGCCTAAAATGATAAGCGCATAAATGGTTAATTCAGTTAGTTTTATTGTAAATGTGAAATTTTAGATAATTTGCTTTTGCATTTTGGGGCTATTCGAGGTATAAACTGCGACCGTAGCGGATGGTTGTAATTTCCCGCTATATACCAGCAGGTCAGCCATGAGTCTGCTTTCTATCAGGAATGTTTATAACCGGTTGAATTTTAATATTAATTAAAATTTTTAAGGGGAAAACAGTTATATTGGGGGTTAATGGGCGATGATCCATAATCTGCTGAATAACAGTATCCAACCGTCTTACGCGGATCGCCGTGTGACATTGGCTTTTACTTTCCTGTCTATGTTGACTTCATCGCGAAGTTACCGTCATACCTATCATAGATCCTTAATGCTTAGTCAGTAATCTCAAAGAGTAATCTGCTAAGTCTGTGGATATATATTGTCACCGTTTAGAAGTTCTAAGCACTTTTAATTACAATCTGAGTATCGCTGTTTCCCTGACATTACTGCCCAGTTGCATCATGCGCTTGGTCGCTGCTTGTCTGGAAGGAGAACGCATCACTCACCCCTCCATACTAGGAGTTTATTATGAATGATAATATCGCTCGCAAGATGCGCCAAACTTACAATATTGCGTATTGGGGCGGTGGTTACTATCAGGTGAATGAGCGCGGAAATGTCTGTGTTTGCCCGAATCCTGAAAACCCTGACACCTTTGTTGATTTAGCTGATTTAGTCTACCAAGTTAAAGAAGAACAGGAACATTTACGTTTACCTGCACTGTTCTGTTTCCCTCAAATTTTGCAACACCGTTTGCGTTCAATTAACGCAGCGTTTCAACGTGCGCGCGAATCTTATGGTTATAAGGGCGACTATTTTTTAGTTTACCCAATTAAAGTTAACCAACAACGCCGTGTGATTGAATCTCTAGTGAATTCTGGCGAGCCTTTAGGGTTAGAAGCGGGTTCAAAAGCGGAGTTAATGGCTGTATTAGCCAACGCAGGTCGCACTCGCACTGTGATTGTGTGTAACGGTTATAAAGATCGCGAATATATTCGTCTGGCACTAATTGGCGAAAAATTGGGTCACAAAGTGTACCTGGTTATCGAAAAAATGTCTGAAATCGAGATGGTACTTGAAGAAGCCCAGAAGCTGGAAGTGACGCCTCGCTTAGGTGTTCGTGCTCGTTTAGCATCCCAAGGTTCAGGTAAATGGCAGGCGAGTGGCGGTGAAAAATCTAAATTTGGATTGGCAGCAACACAAGTTCTGCAATTAGTCGAAATTTTACGTAATGCGAACCGTTTGGATAGCCTGCAATTATTGCACTTCCATTTAGGCTCTCAAATGGCGAATATTCGTGATATCGCGACAGGTGTTCGTGAGTCAGCCCGTTTCTACGTCGAGTTGCATCAATTAGGTGTCAACATTCAGTGCTTTGACGTGGGCGGTGGTTTAGGCGTTGACTATGAAGGTACGCGTTCTCAGTCAGATTGTTCGGTTAACTATGGCTTGAACGAATACGCGAACAACGTGATTTGGGCGATTGGCGATGCGTGTGAAGAATTTAACTTGCCACACCCAACAGTGATCACGGAGTCTGGGCGTGCATTGACCGCTCACCATACCGTGCTAGTCTCTAACGTGATTGGGGTTGAGCGTAACGAATTCACCAAAACCACACCTCCGAGCGAAGACGCACCACGTTCACTGGTTTCGTTATGGGAAACGTGGGAATCCATGCAGCATCAAGGCAATAGCCGTTCTCTGCGTGAATGGTTGCACGATAGCCAGTTTGACTTGCAAGAAGCACATACCCAGTATGCGCATGGCGTGTTGGACTTAACACAACGCGCATGGGCAGAAGAGCTATACTTAAATATCTGTCGCCGTATTCAGCAAGATTTAGACCCTAGCAACCGCGCCCATCGCCCAATTATTGATGAGCTGCAAGAGCGTATGGCGGATAAATTCTATGTGAATTTCTCGCTGTTCCAATCGCTCCCTGATGCTTGGGGTATTGACCAAGTGTTCCCAGTCTTGCCAATTGAAGGTTTAGATAAACCGTTAGACAGACGCGCGGTATTATTAGATATCACTTGTGACTCAGATGGTATTATTGATCATTATGTTGACGGTGATGGAGTGGAAACCACCATGCCAATGCCAGCGTATGATCCAGAAAATCCACCGATGATTGGCTTCTTTATGATTGGGGCATACCAAGAAATTTTAGGCAACATGCACAACTTATTCGGCGATACTGCCGCCATTGATGTGTGGGTTGATAGCCAAGGCAGCATTCGTTACTTGCAAAGTGAAGAGGGCGATTCAGTTGCCGATATGCTGCAATACGTGAAGCTGGTTCCTGAAGTGCTGTTAGAAAGCTTTATTGAGCAAGTGAAAGGCACTGGGCTGAGTGACGAGCTGCAAAAAGATTTTGTGAACGAGTTTGAAAGTGGGTTGTACGGTTACACTTACTTAGAAGATGAATGATTAAGGAACAGTGATGATTAATAGCACATTAGGAAATCAGGTTGATAATTCACTGGTTTCAAACGCATTTGGTTTTTTACGTTTTCCGTTAAATTTCCAACCATACAGCTCCGATGCTGATTGGGTGATCACGGGTGTTCCATTTGATATGGCAACCTCAGGACGTGCGGGTAGCCGTCATGGACCTGCTGCTATTCGTCAGGTTTCCACGAACCTTGCGTGGGAAAGCCACCGTTGGCCGTGGGATTTTAAATTAAAAAACAAACTCAACGTGGTTGACTGCGGTGATGTGGTGTTTGCATTTGGTGACGCGCAAGATATGTGCGATAAACTGCAAGCTCACACTGAAAAGCTGTTGGAATCCGGTAAACGTTGCTTAACGTTTGGTGGCGATCACTTTGTGACATTGCCATTACTGCGCGCCCACGCGAAGCATTTCGGTAAAATGGCGTTAGTGCATTTTGATGCGCACACTGACACATACGGTAATGGCAGTCTGTATGACCACGGCACCATGTTCTATCATGCGCCAAAAGAAGGTCTGATCGATCCAAATCATTCTGTGCAGATTGGTATTCGTACTGAACATGATACTGACAACGGTTTCACGGTATTGGATGCCGCTCAAGCGAATGACCGTGGTGTTGATGACATGGTTGCTCAAATCAAACAGATCGTGGGTGATATGCCCGTTTATCTGACGTTTGATATTGACTGTCTGGATCCTGCCTTTGCACCAGGAACCGGTACGCCAGTGATTGGTGGGTTAACATCTGATAAAGCGTTAAAACTACTGCGTGGCATTAAGTCACTGAATATTGTTGGGATGGATGTGGTGGAAGTCGCACCAGCCTATGACCAATCAGAAATTACGGCATTAGCCGCAGCAACGATTGCATTGGAACTGTTGTATATCCAAGCGTCTAAGAAATAAGTTTTAATCCGTTATTTAAGGTGCCTAATGTTTCATTGGGCACCTTTTTTTATGCCTAAAAGCAATGTTTCATACTTAAAAGCGGTGTTCTTTCAATTGGGCAAGAATGGAATAGGCTTGTGTCCACAGAACTGAGCCGCCTTCATGTGAGAACAAAAAGTGTTCGCTATCAGGAAAGCGCTGAGCCAGTGTTTTGCCAAAATCAGGGGAGTGCACAGAACTCACATCTTGTTCGCCATACCACAGGGCGACAGGGCAACGGATATCTTCAGGATTGAACTGCCAAGACTGTAAGGCGATTAAGAGATCTTGAACATAGCCTTGGTTACCTTGCATAAATGCACGTTCCATACAGTCACTGTAGGCGGCTAAGAAGCTCTCTTCGCTATAAACCTGCTGGTCTACCTCTGCGCTACAGTTAAGAATAAACGCCAGTAACCATTGTGAAGTCACATTGCGCATCAACCATTCTGATAAAGCCTCGGGGGTATGAATGGCTTGTTCCTGCATATTAATGACATCTTGCTTTAATTGCGCTCGGATTGCAGGAAACTCAAATTGGTCTTGCCCTGACACAAGTGATAATGAAACAGGGGAAGCGTAGCGGGCGAGTGCCATGGCGAAAACGGCACCTTGAGAGAAACCGATAACGGAAAATGACGGCAATTTTTGAGCATTCAGAAGTTCTTGAATATCTTGAGCAAAGCGTTGTAGGGATTTATGCTCATCAAAGGTGGATTGACCCAGCCCGGCACGTTCAGGGGTGATTAAGCGAATATTTAGCTCATCAAGACGGTCAATACCAAAGCCCAGTGTACCGCTCATCCCTGCGCCAGTACAAAAAATCACGGGGAACCCCTGTTCAGGGCCAGATTCATACCAACACAAAAGGCGCCCATCAGATAATGTCATCGACATATGGCGAGTATTGGATATTTTGTTGCTATACATAATAAATACCTACAAGATAGAATTTTTAGTGCGACATGTTAGTTTCTATCGCGAGTCGTCAATGACTTTACCGTTGTTATTTCCTATTTGCTAAAACAGATATATAGGGCAGGTAACTCAACCTGTTATAGACCGCTCAGAATTTTAGATTAAGAAATAGGTTAATTACAAAATATACGCTCAATTACGGCTGTTTTACAGCCAAAAGGATGATTTATGCCATTTTCAGACTCAGAAAAGCAAATTCTATTAGCAGTGAAGGGTGTTGGATCAACGGTCATTAGCCGATTAGAACAAATGGGGTTTTCGTCTTTAGCGCAGTTAAGTGAAGCTTCTTACGATGAAATTTTAATTTCGGGTGCTGCACTAACGGGGTCAAGTTGTTGGAAAAACAGCCCTCAAGCTAAAAAAGCGGTGGAAGGCGCTATTGCAGCAGCAAAGGACGCCTTACGCTAACTTGGCTATGACTATTTATTTTTCATTTATTGCTTGTTTTTCATTTTCCACTTTTTGCTGCGCAGAATATTAAGCATTTGCACTGACATGGAGAAGAACATAGCAAAATAGATATAGCCTTTTGATACATGTACCTGAACACTTTCAAGTAACAAAGTGAAGCCCACAAGGATCAAGAAAGAGAGTGCGAGGATTTTGACGGAAGGATAGCGCTCCACAAAATCACCAATAGGTTTCGCGGCGAACATCATGATCATGACCGCCATAATCACTGCTGCCATCATAATAAACAGATGGTCAGATAGCCCCACGGCAGTGATCACCGAATCTAAACTGAAGATAATATCTAAAATTGCGATTTGCATAATGGCTCCCCAGAATGAAGTGACTTTTTTCTGGGCTATCCCCTCATCGTCTTCCCCTTCAATGGTATCGAAAATCTCCTGACTCGATTTCCAAATGAGGAATAAGCCACCTGCACACAAAATTAAATCGCGGGCGGAAACGGTATGTTCAGCTAATGTGAAGAGTGGCGTGGTGAGGCGAGCTAGCCAAGCAATAGATGCTAGTAGTGCCAAACGCATTCCCATTGCCGCGATTAACCCAATACGTCTGGCGCTATTTTGTTGATGGGCGGGCAATTTGCTGACGACAATACTTAAGAAAATTATATTGTCGATACCCAGTACGACTTCCAAAATTGTTAATGTTGCCAATGCCATCCAAGCATGGGGATCTAAGAACCACTCAAACATCTTATTGCCTTAAAAATGGAATAAAAAATCGTCTGTTTGGCACAGGCGATGCCTTGATCAATTAACCGAGGTTAAAGTGCCGCGCTAATAATGGACCCGTAAAATCTTTTTTTAAATAGAAACCTCTCGGTAATGTCATTATAGGCTGTCCAAATTCTCCTATACCTTCGGTTAGTGCTCTATTATTCGCCGCTTTGGGGCGAATCTGTAAAACTTGTCCGTGACGAGCCGTGATGGTTTCGACTTTTCCCAGCACAATTAAATCCATTAACTCTTCCCAATCTTGGCGTAAAAGTTGTTCTTCAAGCGCAGAAGGGCTCCAAATCAGAGGGTTGGCAATACGTCGCTGGGCAAGTGGTATTTGACGCTCACCTTCAATCGGAAACCACAAAATGCGAGATAATTTGCGGCGTACATGGCTATTTTCCCATGTTAGACCGCTATTGCCCGTGAGTGGTGCGACAGAGACAAATGTCGTTTCTAATGGTGCTCCATGGCGATCGATTGGGATTGTTTTAAGCTCCACGCCAATATCTGCAAAATCCTGTTCGGCTTTACTGCCTGCGGTCGCACCTAAAAAAAACTCTAACAATGTCCCGACCCAGCCTTTATCTCGTTTAAGATCGGGGGGAATTGGGATACCTGCAATAGTTGCTAGCTCACCAAGCGTATAGCCAGCAAGGGCTTGGGCTCGCGCTAATAAGACGGTTTCATTTTCTGGTGGTGAAGGCGGTATAAAAGACATAGTCGACTGAACTTCATTGTGTTTAAAAAATAACCAAGAAAATGGTCACAAGATAGGGTGAGTATAACACTTTTTAGTCACCGTATTTAACTTCATGATATATATATGGATATTAGATAATAATCACAGACGGGATTATGAATATTTAAGGTTATTCAACTTCATCCCAAGATAATCACAGGATCATGCACTAGGTTATCCACAGGATTTCTGGATAACTGTGAAAAACTGCGATTACTGTGTGCATTTACAGCCTTGACTAATGTCATTTATTGAAGCTCGTCACAAAAAGCGAGTAAGTTAAGTACATTCCTTGTGGATAAAACATGCATTGATTGATCTTTGCTCAGTTGAACTCCTAACAAAAAAACACGGAAAAACTCACAGTGGATATCTGGTGTGAAATTCATTTATTACTATGATTTATAATGTTTTATTTTTTAGTGTGGTTTTTTGTTAGAAATGAACAGTTGGGATATACCCTGATTACTATCTGGTTGTTCACATGGATATCCACAGAAAAAGTGAATAAAATCCATTTTGCTCACTCTAACTGTTTATAACTATCACCAATTCTGTGCATTATCCTCAGTTGGCTTAAACCAAGCTGATTTAAAGTCAAACCAGCCAAAAGTATTCATACGAACCCCCCGCATCGTTCTTTGCCCTTGTAGCTCTAACCAGTGATGAAAAATTGGGTGGAAGATTTGGGAATTAATCAAGCCCTCACACCAAGATTCCACATCCAATTTTTGCTGGCGCCAAAGTTGTAACTCTTCATCGAGGTTTTTCCCCAAACATTGACGCAATAGCGGCATCTCGTACAACGTAGCGAAGATAGAAAATTCAAGAGGCTTATAAAAGTTGGCGGTGGAGAGCCAGATATCGCTTTTAGCATCTCCATTAAACCAATCATCATAATCAACGATATTAATTTTAAGCGTCACGCCCTGAGTTTCTAATACTCGCTTCATGATTTGGCTAATGGCATAGAATTCATGATGATGGCGATAAAAAGTGACAGTTAGTTCAGTTAAATCTTCAGGTTTGGTTCGCTGGGAAAGCATTTTACTGTGATGCCAATGAAGCAATAACCCGTAAGCAGGCGCCCAGTGGCGCTGATAGAAGGATTCACAGTGCGCCAGTAGGTTGACGGGAGTTAAAAAGCTGCACAGCCATTTACGCACATCTTCCCGTTGAGAAATGTCGGAGCGTTGGTCGAATAACAGAAAATAGCAACCTTCCTCCATGCGGCTTTCAAGGGAGTCATTGTGGCGCTTATCTCCATCCATTTTTAATGTGGTACATACCATCTGCTCAGAAAGTTCGGGAACAACCCAAATGGTCACTTCATCTAACAATGCGCGATAACCAAAATAGCGGTCAAAAGCGCTGATGGTGAGTTTCTGCGGGATATTGGTTTCGACTTCATAAGGACCCGTACCAATAGGGCGCTGACTAAAGCCGCTGATTGTTTCCCACTCTTTCGGGAGAATGGCGGCATGTGGGCTACCCAGTAACCACGGAAATTGTGTATCAGGATGGCTCAGATGGACGTCAATCACATAAGGCTGCGAAGAAGTGACCGAGTGAATATGTGAGAATAACGGCCAGCATTGCTTTAATCGTAATAACGAGTGGATAATATCCTCGACTTGCATTTCACGTCCATGATGGAAATAGATAGCTGGACGTAAATAAAAGCGCCAATGTTGTTCGTTAATGGCTTGCCAGTGGTGAGCAATACCATCTTCCACTTCCCCTTTTTCCTCATTTAAGTGAGTTAATCCATTAAATATCTGGCTCATTAAGTGGATTTCAGAGCGGCGCATTGGGGTGCCAGGAAGTAAGTTAGGAAAATCACGGTAATAAATGATGCGCAGTAAGTTTTTACCTTGTCGATAACTTCGCTCAAGCTCAGATAAGACCATTTGGCGGATAGTCTCTTTATCGCCAACGAGCGCCACGAGTTTTTCAATACTTTCTTCTTTTAAAAGCTGCTCAGCCTGTGCTTGTTGTAGCTCTAATCCATTGATATGAAAAATTAATGTGGAGCGTTTTCCTCGTCCTGATTCTGCTTGCCAACTGAGCCAGCCATGGGACTGCATATTATTGAGCAGGGTGCGAACATGACGGCGAGAGCAAAACAAAATATCGGCAATATCTTGCAATGTGGTTTCACTGTTTTTTCCCTGAAAATGCTGCCACAAGCGTACAAATTGCGTTTGTAATCGAGAATTAGACATAAAAGAGGAACTCCAGAATAAATTGCATCAATTTTAATATCCTATATTCCGTAGATAATAGGGGGCAGTAAGTAGCTCTATTGACCTGTCTGTTGCAGGTTTACTCCCCCTTTTATTGAGTAATGGTATTTTTACCAGCCGGTATGTGAATGCATATCGGCTTTTTTTCTTTTTTCTTCATATTTCACGCTGTGACTGCGTTGGCTTCACTCGGCTACTCAGGTCACATACTAAAGTATGCTCCCCAAGATATCCTCATTTTGCCGCCTTGCCACAACGCGAACTATTTTGAAAAATATAAAAAGGCAATTAATTGAATAATTGCATATTAGGAATTAATGGGGAAGGATTTATTGGTTGGTACGGTTTATTGGAGTTGAGTTCTACTTTTATGAATACAAATAGGCAAGAAAAAGCCCACCGAAGTGGGCTGGGGATTAATTCATAAAGGCAGGGAGCTTTTGCTCGTAATCCTTGATTTGGTCAACGTGCTGTAACGTCAAGCCGATGCTGTCTAAGCCATTCATCATGCAATGACGGCGGAAGCTGTCAATCTCGAAAGTATACACTTTCTCGCCGGCTGTGACGGTTTGCGCTTCTAAATCGACAGTAAACTGGCAACCTTCGTGGCTGTTCACATAACTGAACATCTCATCCACTTGCTGTTCGCTTAATTTGATTGGCAACAGCTGATTGTTAAACGAGTTACCGTAAAAAATATCGGCGAAACTTGGTGCAATAACCACTTGGATACCGAAATCGGTTAATGCCCACGGCGCGTGTTCGCGAGATGAACCACAACCAAAGTTTTCACGGGCTAACAGAATGCTAGCGCCTTTAAATACCGGTTTGTTCAAGACAAAATCAGGGTTAGGTTGCTGACCTTTATCATCTAAAAAACGCCAGTCATTAAATAAGTGCTGACCAAAGCCTGTGCGCGTCACTTTCTGCAAAAATTGTTTTGGAATAATGGCATCGGTGTCGACGTTTGCGGCATCTAAAGGGGCGACAATCCCAACATGCTTAATAAACTTATCCATGGTTTTCTCCTTTAGATTTGAATGTCACGAACATCAGCAAAATGACCGTTAATCGCTGCGGCAGCAGCCATTGCAGGGCTGACTAAGTGGGTTCGACCCGCTCGACCTTGGCGACCTTCAAAGTTACGGTTGCTGGTGGATGCGCAGCGTTCACCCGGATTCAAGCGGTCGTTGTTCATCGCTAAGCACATTGAACAGCCCGGTAAGCGCCATTCGAAGCCCGCATCGATAAAGATTTTATCCAAGCCTTCCTGTTCCGCTTGGGCTTTGACGGGGCCTGAACCCGGTACCACAATGGCTTGTACGCCAGATGCGACTTTTTTACCTTTAGCAATGGCAGCCGCAGCGCGTAAATCTTCAATACGTGAGTTAGTGCAAGAGCCAATAAAAACTTTATCAATCTTCACGTCGGATAACTTAATACCTGATTCCAATCCCATGTACGCCAAGGCTTTTTCCGCAGAAGCGCGTTCGACGGGGTCGGCAAACGATTCTGGAGCAGGGATCGGTTGGTTAATAGCGATCACTTGCCCTGGGTTGGTACCCCAAGTGACTTGCGGGGCAATCGTCTCGGCTTGGATGGTGATCACTTTGTCAAATTTCGCATCATCATCGGTTTTTAACGTTTTCCAATACGCGACAGCATCATCCCAATCTTGGCCTTTCGGTGCAAATTGGCGACCTTTCATATAATTAAAGGTGGTTTCATCGGGAGCGATAATGCCGGCTTTAGCGCCTAATTCAATCGCCATATTACAGACGGTCATGCGACCTTCCATGCTCAAATCTTCAATCGCGTCACCGCAGAATTCGACAATGTAGCCTGTTCCACCTGCGCTACCTGTTGTACCAATGATAGCTAAGACGATATCTTTTGCCGTGATCCCAGCAGGCGCTTTACCCACCACTTCAATTTTCATGGTTTTGGCTCGCGCTTGTTTCAAAGTTTGAGTCGCCATGACGTGTTCAACTTCGGATGTTCCAATCCCAAAAGCTAATGCGCCGAATGCGCCGTGAGTGGCAGTATGAGAGTCACCACACACGATGGTTGTACCCGGTAAAGTGATACCTTGCTCTGGTCCCATAACATGGACAATACCTTGATATGGATGGTTTAAATCGTATAAAGTTACGCCGAACTCTTCGCAGTTTTTCATCAACTCTTGCATTTGAATTCGCGCCATATCGCCGCAGGCATTGATGTCTTTAGTCTGCGTTGACACGTTATGATCCATGGTTGCAAATGTTTTGCTTGGTTGATGTAACGGGCGGTTTTTGGTTCTTAAACCATCAAACGCTTGCGGTGAAGTCACTTCATGTACCAGATGGCGATCGATATAAATTAAAGGGATTTCGTTTTCAACTTCACGGACAACGTGAGCGTCATATAATTTTTGGTATAAAGTCTTCGACATGTTAAACCCCTTCTTCAATATAACGGGCGATAATGTCACCCATCTCACTGGTACTGATTGATTGACCATTGCCTGCTAAATCCGCAGTGCGATAGCCATTTTCTAATGCTTTATTCACGGCTCTTTCGATAGCATCTGCCGCTTCCGTTTGGTTCAAACTGAAGCGTAATAACATGGATGCTGATAAAATTTGTGCGATTGGGTTGGCAATATTTTTGCCTGCGATATCTGGCGCTGAACCGCCAGCAGGCTCGTACAAGCCAAAGCCATCAGCATTTAAGCTGGCGGAAGGCAGCATACCCATTGATCCTGTGATCATGGCGCACTCATCGGAAATAATGTCACCGAATAAGTTCGAGCACAGCACCACATCAAACTGAGAAGGGGCTTTGATCATTTGCATCGCCGCGTTATCGATATACATATGGTTCACTTCAACGTCTGGGTACTCTTTGGCAATTTGGTTAACCACTTCGCGCCATAATACGGAGCTTTGTAAAACGTTAGCTTTATCAATAGATGTCACTTTATGGCTACGTTTACGCGCAGATTCAAAGGCAATACGGGCAATGCGTTCAATTTCATAGCGGTGATAAACTTCGGTATCGAAAGCATATTCTTCAGCGCCTTCACCTTTACGTCCTTTTGGCTGACCAAAATAGATCCCGCCAGTTAATTCACGGACACATAAAATATCAAACCCTTGAGCGGCAATATCGGCGCGTAATGGGCAAAATGCTTCTAATGCTTGATATAAACGAGCAGGGCGTAAATTACTGAATAATTTAAAATGTTTACGCAATGGTAATAATGCACCACGTTCAGGCTGGCTGTCCGGTGGCAAATGTTCCCATTTTGGACCACCGACTGAGCCGAATAACACGGCATCAGCTTCTTCACAACCTTTGACTGTTGCTTGCGGTAATGGCTCGCCGTGATTATCAATGGCGGCGCCACCCACATCATAGGCTTTGGTTGAAATTGTGATAGCAAAGCGCTTGCTAATTGAGTTCAAGACTTTATGAGCTTGAGCCATCACTTCGGGGCCGATTCCATCGCCCGCTAATACCGCAATATTAAAATTCGTAGACATGTTTACACCGCTTCCTTTGTATTAATTTGTAATTCTTGGTCTGAGATTTTTTGTTTTTCTTTTTCGACTTGTTCTGCACGCCAAATACTATTTAATACGTGCACCATGGCTTTTGCGGATGATTCAACGATATCCGTTGCTAATCCCATACCGTGGAAACGACGACCAAAGCATTCAGCGACGATATCCACTTGTCCTAAGGCATTTTCACCCTGACCTTTTGCGGACAATTGGTAAGAAACCAATTTCATTGGGTAGTTTGTGATTTTGCTAATCGCTTGATAGATAGCATCAACAGGACCATTTCCGGTTGCCGCCTCTGATTTTTCTGTTTCACCACACTGCATTTTGACGGTCGCAGTGGCAACAATGCTTGAACCTGACTGTGTACTAAAGTAATCCATGACAAAGTGGTCAGTTTCGTCTTGCTGTTTCGCGAAAAAGGCTAAAGCTTCTAAGTCATAATCAAATACTTGCCCTTTTTTATCCGCTAAGTTCAAGAATGCGGTATACAGCTCATCTAAATTAAAATCTTTACCTTCGCTATAGCCCATCTCTTCCATACGGTGTTTAACGGCGGCGCGACCTGAACGGGACGTTAAGTTTAATTGTTGCTCTTTTAAGCCGATGGATTCAGGGGTCATAATCTCGTAAGTTTCGCGATTCTTTAACACGCCATCTTGGTGGATCCCTGATGAGTGCGCGAATGCGTTGCTGCCCACAACCGCTTTATTAGCAGGGATTGGGGTATTGCATAATTGGCTAACTAACTGGCTGGTACGGTAAATTTCTTTGTGATTGATATTGGTGTGCACACCTAACATCTGTTCACGTAATTTAATCGCCATGATCACTTCTTCTAATGCGGTATTTCCTGCGCGTTCGCCTAATCCATTAATGGTACCTTCCACTTGTCGAGCTCCAGCTTGAACGGCGCTGATGGAGTTAGCGACTGACATGCCTAAGTCATCATGGCAATGAACGGAGATGATGGCTTTATCAATGTTAGGTACGCGATCATATAAAGAAGAGATAATGCCACCGAATTGATATGGGGTAGTGTAGCCGACAGTGTCTGGGATATTAATGGTGGTTGCGCCTGCGCCGATGGCAGCTTCGATAATGCGACATAAGTTATCAATATCTGTACGACCCGCGTCTTCACATGAAAATTCCACATCATCAGTGTAGCGGCGCGCTCGTTTAATAGAGTTAATTGCCATGTCCATCACGCCATCAAACGTTTTGTTTAACTTTTTCTGCATATGCAAATTGGATGTCGCTAAGAAAACATGAATACGGAATGCTTCAGCCACTTTCAACGATTCTGCTGCAACATCAATATCATTTTCAACACAGCGTGCTAATGCACAGATACGGCTATTTTTAATTTCACGGGCGATAGTTTGAACAGACTCAAAATCACCCGGGGATGAGACAGGGAACCCAGCTTCAATAACATCGACACCTAAGCGCTCTAATGCAAAAGCAATTTGTAATTTTTCTTTAACTGATAAGCTGGCCTGCAAGGCTTGTTCGCCATCACGTAAGGTTGTGTCGAAGATGATAACTTGGTTGCTCATAATGCGTTCCTCATAGACTAAATTTTGTTGTTTTTAATTCTGTTTGTTGGATTCCCATCTAGCCGCAGGCATAAAAAAACCCGCTGGTTGCGCGGGCTTCTTTATGTTTGTGGACAGTATTTGTTTTACTTTCCATCCATAAGCATACCGCGCAAATTGGTTGCGAGTAGTAGTAGGCTTAGTAGGCGGATAGAAGATGTCATGGTTAACTGTCTCTCTTTGGATTTCAAATAATCTGTATTTATTGATACGTGATTCCAATAATAATGTCAAACTTAATTTTTTGAGCGTTAAATGCTTGGAAGTGCGTTGTTACTGATTATTGGAATTTACGTCTGATATTTATAATTTTCATGATGTTTTTGCCTATATAAGGGAGTAAAAAGCAGGCTAAAATTTCACCTAAAAATTAGTAGCATAACTATATTTCTATAACGTAATGATTTTTATTATGTTTATGTAATGAAAGTATGCAGAGGTTAGATATCAGACTTCATTGGTATTGATCGTGGCTATGCTTCAAATAAGGTTAATTATCTAATAAATAAATAATTAAAAATTAATCTGATAATGAGATTCAAACGCGTTTATAGAAGAGATTTATTATGATTTATTCTTGAAATTGTTTTATTATTTTTATCGGAATGATGCTGACTTTAATAAGTTACATGTACCCATTACACTGATGAATATTTGCATTTTATGATGATATCTATACCTCGATTCTAATTTATGGGCAAAAAGAATAGAAGCGTCGTTTTAATAAATGCAGGGAAAGCGAAATAACTTATCATGTATAAGTTGTTTTAAAAATAATATTTAATGATTTTATATTTTTCGTCAATATTGCTTTGATGGATCATGTTCATTAATTAAAAATGATAAATATATTTAGTGGAGTTAAAAATGACTGATTTTGATACGATCTCAACAGCAAAAAAAGAAAGTAGCGATATTCATCTGCGCAATGTTGATTTGAACTTATTAACTGTTTTTGATGTTGTGATGCAAATGCAAAATGTCACTCGTGCAGCGCAAGTTCTCGGTATGTCTCAGCCTGCAGTAAGTAACGCCGTATCCCGCTTGAAATCCATGTTCAATGACGAATTATTTGTTCGCTATGGGCGTGGAATTCAACCGACTTCGCGCGCAAAACAATTATTTGGACCAGTAAGGCAAGCTCTTCAATTGGTGCATAATGAATTACCGGGGGCAGGGTTTGATCCTAAGCAAAGCGAAAGAGCATTTAGCTTATCTATTTGCTCTCCATTAGATATTCGCTTAGCGGCAACAATTGTTGATAAATTTAAAATTGCGTCGCCAAATGTTCAAGTTTTTATTCATTCTTTTTTAGGAAATAACATAGCGCATCAATTAAAATACCAAGAGATAGATTTTTTCTTGGGATATAATCAATTCGAAAAACCCGAGTATCAACATCAGGTTTTATTTAATGATGAATTGGTTTTAGTTGTCGCTAATCAACATCCAAGAATTGAAGATACTATTAATCAAGAAATGTTAGTGAGTGAAAGACACGCTATTATGGCAATGGATAATATTGGGTCATTTAGCAAACTATATTACCATAATACGGAACTTTCCCACACTGTCAGTTATCAAGGAACTGACTTAAACAGTGTATTGAACATTGTGGCACAAACAGATTTAGTGGCTATTGCCCCCAAATGGTTAGTGGAACATCATGCAAGTCAGCTGCAACTGCGTACCTTATCATTGCCTTGGGAAGAGAGTTCTCGCCCATGTTATTTAACGTGGCATGAATCGACGGCGCGAGATAAAGGCCATCAATGGATGAAAGCGCAGTTTTGCCAAATGATAGAACAGCTGTAAGCTAAATTGGCTCAATTCATTCTAAGGCAACCTTAGCATATTCCCCTAAATACTAACTCGCCATGATGAAAAAAATGGCGAGTTTTGTTGTGTCTGTAGCATTTGCAAAAAATTTACACTTTATTCCTTTCCTCGTTTATCTTTCCGCTATACACTCAAAATATTCAGCTAACAGATGTAAGCTGAAATAATAAAAAGTATTAAGATTAGGTTGTTTGTGAGTTTGCCGAATGACTTAAAATTCTAATGACCTATAGGGAATACACTTTGATTACTGAAAATCTATATCCATATCATATTGTTAACCGCATACGTTCCAGAATGGACGCGAGCGAGTCAGCGGATCGGATAGCTTTCAGTCAATGGGACAACGGACATCAATCAGAATTGACTTGGGCGGAAGTAGACACTAAAACCACCGCGATTGCCCGTCAGCTTTTGGCGATGAACGTTGCCCCGCAAGAGAATATTGGGCTTTTTGCTCATAATAGTATGAATTGGTCTTTGGTCGATATCGCGGCACTACAAATCAAAGCCGTGACGGTACCTCTCTATGCCACAAGCAGCATTGATCAAGCCGCCTATATCATTAATGACGCCAACATTAAGATCCTCTTTGTTGGTGCTCAAGAACAATACCAAGTTGCTTGCCAATTACTCACACATTGCCCACAGCTCTCCGCTATCATTGCATTAGACGATAATGTTGCATTAGATGGGCAAGTGGCTAACAGCATGCACTTATCGACATTTATGTCCCTCGCTCAGCCTCAATATCAAGCTGAATTAGATGCGCGAATTGCGGCTCAAAATTTAAGTGATTTATTCACCATTATTTATACCTCGGGCACCACGGGTGAACCGAAAGGGGTGATGCTGGATTACTACAATATGGCAGCCCAGCTTTATCTTCATGACAACCGTTTAGAACTGTCCAAAGACGATGTTTCATTATGTTTCCTACCACTTTCCCACGTTTTTGAACGCGCATGGAGTTTTTATGTCATGCACAGCGGCGCGCGCAATGTCTATTTAACCAATACTAATTTGGTGAAAGAGGCTCTTACTGATGTTAAACCAACGGTGATGTGTGCCGTACCGCGTTTCTATGAGAAAGTTTACAGTGCAGTACAAAGTAAAGTATCGCAATCGCCTTTCATGCGTCGTGCAATTTTCAAATGGGCGATTGCGATAGGGAAACAAAAAGTGAAGGCGATGGCAAAAGGTAAATCACTTTCATTTATCAACAACCGCTTATATGCATTGGCAGATAAGCTGGTTCTGAGCAAAATTCGCCAAGGGCTCGGTGGTCGTATTCGTTTTATGCCAGCGGCGGGCGCGCGTCTCGATGATGATGTGATTGCATTTTTTTTATCTGCGGGTGTGGATATTAAATATGGCTATGGGATGAGTGAAACCTGCGCGACAGTTTCGTGTTGGGAAGCGAATAAATACCCATTAGGCTCTATTGGTACGCCGCTTTCTGCCATTTCTGTGCGTATTGGAGCAAATGACGAGATCCAAGTTAAAGGCCCTGTCGTTATGAAAGGCTACTATAATCGCCCACAAGAAACGATAGATACATTCACGGCTGATGGCTGGTTACGTACAGGGGATGCCGGAAAAATCGATGAGCAGGGCAACTTATATATTACGGATAGACTAAAAGATTTAATGAAAACGTCTAACGGAAAATATATTGCGCCACAGGTTATCGAAGGTGTTTTAGGTCAAGATCGTTTTATTGAGCACATTGCCGTCATTGCCGATGCACGTAAATTTGTCTCTGCGCTGATTGTGCCTTGCTATGACAGCCTTGAAGAGTATGCAAATTCAATTAACTTAAAATACCGTGATCGTTTGGAACTGTTAAAAGATTCTAAAATTGTCGCGTTGTTTGAAGGTCGCCTCAAAGAGCTGCAAAAAAATCTGGAAAACTTCCATCAAGTGAAGCGTTTTACACTGTTACCAAGCAACTTCTCAATGGAGAAAGGGGAATTAACGCCTACACTGAAATTACGCCGTAAAATTATTTCAGAGCGCTACCGATTAGAAATTGAATCCATGTATCAAGAGTAATTTGATATTTAATCATATTTTCCAAGCCCTTCAGGAGTTATCCCTGAAGGGCTTTGTTTTACCTGCTATTTATGTAAAATCGCGTTGCCACTATTTTTGCTTACCTTTTAGTTATTTCCGCTCTATTTTGATTGAAAACTAGTCAATGAATCTGCCGAATTTTCATGTTCAAGACAAAATGAAATCTTCCTTAATTTCTCTGTGAAATCAAATTTGCGTCCCACAAATGGTAGGGATATGTTAATAGCTGAATTTATGACTAACTTAATAAAAATTAAAGAGGGTCGTACGGCTCTCTGTTAACTTGCAAATAGTCTGAGGGCAAACTCATGGAGATGTTGTCGGGAGCAGAAATGGTCGTCAAATCATTGATTGACCAAGGAGTTAAGCACGTATTTGGCTATCCGGGGGGCGCAGTTCTCGATATTTATGATGCACTGCATACCGTGGGTGGCGTAGAGCATATTTTAGTGCGTCACGAACAAGCTGCGGTGCATATGGCAGATGGCTATGCGCGCTCAACAGGGGATGTCGGCGTGGTGTTGGTAACGTCAGGACCTGGCGCAACCAACGCGATAACAGGTATTGCTACCGCATATATGGACTCCGTACCCATGGTGGTTTTATCGGGGCAGGTTGCCAGCTCATTGATTGGGAACGATGCATTCCAAGAGTGCGATATGGTGGGTATTTCGCGCCCAATCGTGAAGCATAGTTTTCTCATTAAACACGCGAAAGAGATCCCTGAAACCATCAAAAAAGCGTTTTATATTGCGGCGAGTGGGCGCCCAGGACCTGTGGTGATCGACTTTCCAAAGGATACGGTGAATCCTGCCGCTAAATTCCCTTATCGCTATCCTGAATCCGTCTCACTGCGCTCATACAATCCGACCTTACAGGGGCACAAAGGTCAAATTAAGAAAGCGCTGACCAAATTAGTCGCAGCGAAGAAGCCCGTGATGTATATCGGTGGCGGTACGATCAATGCCAATTGCTCTGCGGAGCTAATGACATTAGCTGAAAAACTTCAGTTACCCGTGGTATCAACATTGATGGGGCTAGGCGCATTCCCTGAAACTCACCAACAATCTGTGGGTATGCTCGGCATGCATGGTACCTACGAAGCCAATAAAGTGATGCATCATTCTGATGTGATTTTTGCTGTTGGTGTTCGCTTTGACGACCGTACAACCAATAACTTAGAAAAATATTGTCCGAATGCCACTGTGATTCAAATTGATGTGGATCCAACCTCAATTTCGAAAACAGTCAAAGCGGATATTCCTATTGTTGGTGATGCAAAACTCACGTTAGAACAGATGATTGCTCAACTAGACCATGCAGCTGCCGAGCAAGATACTGCGGCACTACAAGCATGGTGGAAGGAAATCGGTATTTGGCGCGAAAAACAGTGTCTAAAATATGCATTAAATCCAAACAAAGTGAAGCCACAACAAGCCATTGAGGCTATTTACCGCTTAACCAACGGTGAAGCCTATGTGACGTCAGATGTGGGGCAACACCAAATGTTCGCTGCGCTTTATTATCCGTTTGATAAACCGCGTCATTGGATTAACTCAGGGGGCTTAGGCACCATGGGCTTTGGTTTACCTGCAGCCTTGGGGGTGAAACTGGCTCACCCGAAATCCACCGTGGTATGCGTGACTGGCGACGGCAGTATTCAGATGAACATCCAAGAGCTTTCGACCGCGCTGCAATATGGTTTGCCGGTGTTGATTTTGAACCTGAATAACGGTTTCCTTGGCATGGTAAAACAGTGGCAGGACATGATTTATCAAGGTCGTCACTCGCAATCCTATATGCAGTCATTGCCGAATTTCACAAAATTAGCTGAGGCTTACGGGCATGTGGGTATTTCAGTCGCATCCCCAGATGAACTTGAAGATAAGCTGAAACAAGCGCTAGTCGAAGTGAATGAAAACCAGCGTCTGGTGTTTGTAGATATTAATATTGATGAAACTGAGCATGTTTACCCAATGCAAATCCGTGGTGGAGCAATGGATGAAATGTGGTTAAGTAAAACGGAGAGGACTTGATCATGCGTCGTATCTTATCAGTGTTATTAGAGAATGAATCAGGGGCACTATCTCGCGTGATTGGGCTTTTTTCACAGCGCGGTTATAACATCGAAAGCTTGACCGTAGCACCGACCGACGATCCGACATTGTCACGGATGACCATCCAGACAAAAGGGGATGCCAAGGTGCTAGAGCAGATTGAAAAGCAGCTACATAAACTGGTGGATGTGCTGCGAGTGAGCGAGCTGACTGCGTCAGCCCATATCGAGCGTGAAATCATGCTAGTGAAGCTGCAAGCCTCCGGTTATGGACGTGATGAAATTAAGCGAAGTGCCGATATTTTCCGTGGGCAAATTGTGGATGTGACACCAACGCTGTACACCGTTCAGCTCGCGGGAACAAGCGATAAACTAGATGCATTTCTTGAAGCTGTGCGTGGTGTTGCTGAAATTGTTGAAGTTGCACGCTCAGGGATCGTTGGCGTTTCTCGTGGCGATAAAATTATGCGATGAAAAATTTATCCGCCGCAGGTAGAATAGAGCGGATTAAAGCCCCGAATGACTCGGGGCTGTTTCCCAAATTGCAAAGAGGTTAACGTGAAACTGGATGAGATAGCCCGTCTAGCGGGTGTTTCCCGCACAACGGCTAGTTATGTGATCAACGGCAAGGCCAAGCAGTATCGAGTCAGCGATAAAACTGTAGAAAAAGTGATGGCAGTCGTCAGAGAGCACAATTACCATCCAAACGCAGTCGCTGCAGGGTTACGCGCAGGTCGCACTCGCTCTATCGGGTTGGTGATCCCTGATCTTGAAAATACGAGCTATACCCGTATAGCCAATTATCTGGAGAGACAGGCTCGTCAGCGCGGATATCAGCTTTTAATTGCGTGTTCAGAAGACCAACCTGACAACGAAATTCGTTGCGTGGAACATTTGCTTCAGCGCCAAGTTGACGCGATTATTGTGTCTACCGCGTTACCTCCTGAACATCCGTTTTATCAGCGTTGGGCAAACCGTTCACTACCTATCATCGCGCTGGATAGAGCATTAGAAAAAGAGCATTTCATTAGCGTGGTCGGTGATGACCAAGAAGATGCGCTGATGATCTCTAAAGAATTACGAAAATTCTCAGCTGAATCGGTCTTGTATCTCGGGGCATTACCTGAACTTTCTGTTAGCTATTTACGTGAGCAAGGTTTCCGTAAGGCATGGGAAGGGGACTCTCGTGAAGTCAATTATCTCTACGCCAATAGTTATGAGCGCGATGCTGCAGCAGATGTTTTCTCTCATTGGCTAGATAGCGGTAACGCGATGCCGGATGCGTTATTTACAACGTCATTTTCTTTGCTGCAAGGCGTGTTGGATGTGGCATTGAAACGCAATGGTCGGTTACCCGAAAATATGGTTATCAGTACTTTTGGTGATAACGAATTGCTGGATTTCCTCGGTTGCCCTGTGCTGTCTCTTGCTCAGCGTCACCGCGATATCGCAGAGCGTATTTTAGAATTGGTATTAGCCAGCCTAGATGAGAAGCAGAAGCCAGAAACTGGAATTCGTCGAATTCGCAGGGACTTATGTCGCCGTGGTAGTTTAGGTCGCAAACAGTAGTGGATAAACCTTACCCAATGGTGAAAAACCAGTTTAATAGTTAGTGATGTTAACCAAGATTCTTAGTAATATATCCGCCCCTATCTATTAGGGGCTTTTTTTTGGTGAAATTTATGGGTGATTGCGATTTTTTTTATTGCGTTATCCTGTAAATATTTCACTTTAGGAGTTTTCCTAATACTTTTTTTGATTATTTTGCATCGATTGTTTTTTTGACAAATTAATTTTTTTTTACCCATAAAAAAACCGATAAATACAATGAGCAAATTATTGTCAGCAAAATAACACTGTGAATTAAAACAGTTATTTAATGTGTTGAAATATAATGATTTTATATTGAAATACGTATTATTTGGTAGTTTTGTTTAAATAATCATCAATAAATGATGATCAAAAGGTAAAAAATAGACACGAAATAAACTGATTAAAAATGAGACGTATATATCATTTACTCAAATTTGTATGATTTTGCAGCAATGAAATAGATTTAAATATGTTTTACCTGCGTTTTATAAATAAGTGAATTATATCAACTCGTTATTTCTCTTTTTCTTTCCAAGTAAGATTTTTTCCCACTTTTTCTTTTCTAAAACGTTCTGTAAATAAAGCTAAAGCTACGTGCGGCTGGCTTGACAACGTTTTCATACCATTCGTAAACTTTATAAGTGGAGAATTGTGGGGTAAAGTGGGGCAGTTGGAAATAAAGGGGAAAAATCAGGTATGTTTCGTGGGGCTACACTGGTTAATCTCGACAGCAAAGGGCGGCTAACCGTGCCTACTCGTTATCGAGGAATGCTGAGCGAGGAATCGAAAGGGCAAATGGTATGTACCATTGACCTTCACCAGCCATGCCTGCTGCTTTATACCTTACCCGAATGGGAAATCATTGAGGAAAAACTATCTAAGTTATCCACCATGAATCCCGCAGAACGTCGAGTACAGCGCCTTTTACTTGGTCATGCCAGTGAATGTCAGATAGACAATGCAGGACGTCTTTTGCTAGCTAGCACGCTGCGTCAACACGCAGGGCTAACAAAAGAGGTCATGTTGGTGGGCCAAATAAATAAATTTGAAATTTGGGATGAACAGATGTGGTACCAGCAAGTGGAAAATGACATCGCTGCTGAGCGTCTAGCCGACGAACCGCTGTCCGCCCGTCTACAGGATTTGTCACTATAACAATGACACAGCAGCAATTTAAACATGTAACAGTACTGCTCGATGAAGCAGTGAACGGCTTAAATCTTAAACCAAATGGTATCTATATTGATGGCACATTTGGTCGCGGTGGACACTCTCGCTTGATTTTAAGCCAACTGGGAGAGCAAGGTCGCTTGATTGCCATTGACCGTGACCCAGAGGCGATTAAAGCCGCTCAAGGAATTGATGACCCACGTTTTATGATTAAGCATGGCCCATTTTCAGCAATTGCAGATTATGTGGAAGAAGAAGGCTTAGTGGGCAAGATTGATGGTGTGTTGCTGGATCTCGGTGTCTCTTCGCCGCAGTTAGATGACCCAGAGCGTGGATTCTCATTTATGCGTGATGGACCACTGGATATGCGAATGGACCCAACGCGTGGTCAATCAGCGCAGCAATGGCTGATGACGGCAGAAGCTGACGACATCGCATGGGTATTAAAAACATTTGGTGAAGAGCGTTTTGCAAAGCGCATCGCAAGAGCCATCGTTGAGCGTAACCATAATCCAGAAGAAGAGCCGCTAACGCGTACGCGTCATTTGGCCGAGCTGATTGCCAAAGTCAGTCCAATTAAAGACCGACATAAGCACCCAGCAACCCGCAGCTTCCAAGCGATTCGTATTTATATCAATAGCGAGCTGGAAGAGATTGAGAAAGCATTAAATGGTGCGATGTCTGTTTTAGCACCTGAAGGGCGTTTATCCGTGATCAGTTTCCATTCATTGGAAGACAGATTAGTAAAACGCTTTATTCGTCAAAACAGTACCGGACCTTCTGTTCCTGCGGGGATCCCGCTGACAGAAGCGCAAATCAAAGAGCTAGGTGCCGCTAAATTACGCGCATTAGGCAAAATGAAGCCTTCCGAGATTGAAGTTGACGAAAACCCACGAGCACGTAGCTCGGTGTTACGTTTTGCAGAGAGAGCGGTAGAGTAATGACACCAGAAAGACACAGTTTAGCCAGAGTCATCGGTCGCGATTTATTTCGTTACGGAATTATTCCGATGATTTTGCTAGCCGCGATAGTGATTAGCGCTGTGTTTGTGGTGACCACCGCTCATGAAACACGACTGCTGACCGCCGCCAAAGATAAGTTGTACGAAGAAAAAGATTTTCTCGATATCGAATGGCGAAACTTGATTCTTGAAGAGAATGCGTTAGCCAGTCACAGCCGTGTTGAGCGTTTATCTGTTGAGAAATTACAAATGGTTCATGTGGAGCCATCCCAAGAAAACATTATTGTTTCCAAGCAATAACGAAGGTTAAGAATGAAAGCAACCAAACCCGCTAAGAACAAGAAAACAGAAGAAGTCACCAGCTTTGTTCGCTGGCGTTTTGTTTTGTTGTGTGGATGTATTGGGTTGGCACTAGCAGGGTTGTTGACTCGCGTTGCGTACCTACAAATTATTGCCCCTGAAAAACTGGTTAAAGAGGGAGATATGCGCTCCCTTCGCGTTCAAGAAGTATCAACGGCTCGAGGAATGATCAGTGACCGTGAAGGTCGCCAATTAGCAGTCAGTGTTCCGGTTAACGCTATCTGGGCTGATCCTAAAGAAGTTTTTGAAAAAGGCGGCGTCAGTAACGATGAACACTGGAAAGCGCTCGCCGATGCATTAGATATTCCTCTTGAGCAAATCACCACCAAAATTTCTGCTAACCCGAAAGGGCGCTTTGTTTACCTCGCTCGTCAAGTTAATCCCTCCATCGGTGAATATGTCCGCAAACTAAAAGTTCCGGGGATCTATTTACGTAAAGAATCTCGCCGATATTACCCATCAGGTCCGGTTACAGCCCACTTATTAGGCGTAACAAATATCGATGGTGAAGGCATTGAAGGGGTGGAAAAAAGCTTTAACCGTTGGTTAAAAGGCTCTCCGGGTGAACGTACGGTACGTAAAGATCGTAATGGACGCGTGATTGAGACCGTCTCTTCCGTCGATAGCCAAGCAGCACATAATTTGATGCTCAGTATTGATGAGCGTATTCAATCTATTGTGTATCGCGAGCTGACGAAAGGCGTTCAAGAGAACAAAGCTGAGTCCGGTGTGGCAATCCTGGTGGATGTGAATACTGGGGAAATTTTAGCGATGGCAAACAGTCCATCCTATAACCCAAATAATCTCGCGGGTACGCCGATGGATTTCATGCGTAACCGTGCTATCACGGATATTTTTGAACCGGGTTCAACCGTGAAGCCACTTGTCGTCATGAGTGCGCTACAAAACAAAATTATAAAAGAAAATACCGTATTAAATACCTATCCGTACCGCGTTAATGGTCATGAAATCAAAGACGTTGCGCGTTACGCAGAGTTATCCATTACGGGTATTTTACAGAAGTCGAGTAACGTTGGTGTTTCAAAATTAGCGTTAGCGATGCCTGCTACAGAGCTGGTGGACGTGTATAGCCGCTTTGGGTTTGGCAAGCCGACTAATCTGGGGTTAGTCGGGGAAAGTAGTGGCATCTTTCCAAGTAAAAAAACACGGTGGTCAGATTTAGAAAGGGCCACCTTTTCTTTCGGGTACGGGCAGATGGTGACTCCATTACAACTTGCGCGTGCCTATGCAACGATCGGTAGTTTTGGGATATATCGCCCGTTATCGATTACTAAAGTCGACCCGCCTGTTCCGGGGACGCGAGTGTTTCCTGAGCCAATAATGCGCACCGTTGTGCATATGATGGAAAGTGTTGCTCTGCCAGGTGGCGGGGGAACACGTGCCGCAATTAAAGGCTATCGTATTGCAATTAAAACAGGTACCGCGAAAAAAGTCGGACCTGAAGGGCGCTATATCAATGAATATATCGCTTATACCGCAGGGGTTGCTCCCGCAAGCAACCCGCGCTATGCCCTCGTTGTGTTAATCAACGATCCAAAAGCCGGTAAGTACTACGGAGGTGCAGTATCTGCACCTATCTTTGGTTCTATCATGGGCGGGGTTTTACGTCTCATGAACGTCGAGCCTGATGCATTGCAAACAGACGATAAAAGTGAAATCGTGAACAGTCAAAAAGAGGTTAAAAGTGGCAGATCGTAATCTTTGTGAACTCCTCGCCCCATTTGGTGTGAGTACAACAAATATCTCTTTACGAGAGATGACGCTAGACAGTCGAAAGGCTGCCGCGGGCGATCTGTTTATTGCTATAAAAGGCCATCAGTCAGATGGTAGACACTATATTCCTCAAGCTATCGCACAAGGGGTTTCTGCGGTTATCGCAGAAGCACAAGGCGAAGCAGAAGAAGGCGAAATTCGCTTTATTCATGGTGTGCCTGTCATTTATCTTAACGACCTAAACAATCGTTTATCCGCATTAGCGGGTGAGTTTTACCACCAACCTTCATCCCAAATGAAATTAGTGGGTGTGACGGGGACCAATGGTAAGACCACCACCACGCAATTAATTGCGCAATGGGCAAAAGGATTAGGCGAAACATCAGCAGTGATGGGAACGGTAGGTAATGGGCTACTGGGGCAAGTTTCTCCAAGCGAGAACACCACAGGCTCCGCTGTTGATATCCAATTAGAACTGACTCAATTACTGAATAAAAAAGCGACGTTGACGGCGATGGAAGTTTCTTCTCATGGCTTGGTGCAAGGTCGTGTTGCTGCGCTGCAATTTGATGCGGCAGTGTTCACTAACTTAAGCCGTGATCATCTTGATTATCATGGTGATATGGCTAACTATGAAGCCGCTAAATGGTTACTGTTTTCTACTCATCAAACCAAAACTCAAATTATTAATGCTGATGATGAAGTCGGGCTGAAGTGGTTGCAGCGTTTGCCGCAAGCTTGTGCGGTGACGATGGAGAATCGTATTCCAGCTAACTGGCAAGGCCCATGGTTAAAAGCCACCGACGTGGATTATCACGATAAAGGCGCAACTATTCATTTCATGTCAAGTTGGGGTGAAGGTTCGTTTGAAAGCCCATTAATGGGGGCGTTTAACGTAAGCAACTTATTGCTGGCGATGGCGACGCTATTGATGATGGATTATCCATTAGAGAAGCTTTTAGCGACAACCGGCGCATTAATGCCAGTCTGTGGCCGTATGGAAGTTTTCAGCGTTGCAGGCAAACCAACTGTGGTTGTGGATTATGCTCATACCCCTGACGCATTAGAAAAAGCGTTAGCGGCTGCGCGTTTACATTGTAAAGGCAAGCTGTGGTGTGTCTTTGGTTGTGGCGGTGATAGAGATAAAGGCAAACGCCCTCTGATGGGTGCTTCTGCTGAACAATACGCTGATAAAGTCGTGATCACCGACGATAACCCTCGCAGCGAAGATCCGCTGGATATTATCAACGACATCATGGCGGGTATTTTGGATTCTAGCCGCGTATTTGCGATCCCAGGGCGCCCAGAAGCCGTTACCAACACTATCTTACAAGCACAACCTGATGATGTGATTTTAGTGGCGGGTAAAGGTCATGAAGATTATCAAATTATTGGTTCTCGCCGTTTAGATTATTCAGACCGCTTGACTGTCGCAAGATTGTTGGGGGTGATGGCATGATCCCGATGACCTTAACCCAGCTGGCACAAATCACTCACGGTCGTATTGAAAAAGCGAGCAATAACGAATTAGCGTTATTAAACGTGAGTACCGATAGCCGTAAAATCGACGCTAGCTGCCTGTTTATTGCCTTAAAAGGCGAGCGTTTTGATGCCCATGATTTTGCCGCTCAAGTGGTGGATGCGGGTGCCGCAGCACTGTTAGTTGACCATCAACTGGAAGTGAGCTGCCCACAGGTGATTGTTGAAGATACGCGTATCGCGATGGGGCAAATCGCCGCTTGGGTTCGCCAACAATCTAAAGCGAGAGTGGTTGGGTTGACTGGCTCTTCCGGCAAAACATCTGTGAAAGAGATGACTGCCTCGATTCTGGCGCAACGCGGTAAAACCTTATATACCGCAGGTAACTTGAATAATGATATTGGTGTTCCACTGACGCTGTTCCGTTTAACGGATGAATACCAATTTGCCGTGATCGAAATGGGGGCTAATCACCCACATGAAATTGAATACACAACCAATATCGTTAAGCCAGAAACTGCATTAGTGAATAACTTATTTGGTGCGCATCTTGCTGGTTTTGGTTCCCCAGAAGGCGTTGCTAAAGCCAAAGGTGAAATCTACCAAGGTCTGCCAGATGAAGGCACGGCGATTGTGAACTTAGATAGCTACTCGGATAAGTGGCAATTTAACCCTCGTCAAACCATTTGGTATTACTCGCTGACTGAAAAAGCGGATTTCTATCCTTCAGATATTCAAATCAAACAGCTGACAACCGATTTTACGCTACATACGCCGGTAGGGCAGGTTGAGATCACATTGCCATTACCGGGTGTACATAACATTGCCAATGTTTTAGCGGCAAGTGCATTAGCCATTTCTGTGGGAGCAACCTTAGAAGATATCAAACAAGGTATAGCTACCACGAAAGCGGTACCTGGGCGTTTATTCCCAGTGAGTTTAAGTGAAACGAAAGTCGTACTGGACGATACCTATAATGCCAATGATGGTTCGATGATTGCAGCGATTAATGTGCTGGCGAAAATGCCGGGCTATCGCATTTTGGTTGTCGGTGACATGGGGGAGCTTGGTGATTATGCCCATGAGTGCCACGAACGTGTTGGTTTAGCCGCGAAGCAAGCGGGTTTGGATAAAGTTCTTAGTGTTGGACAGTTAAGCGAAATCATTAGCCAATCTAGCGAACGTGGTGAGCATTTTACCGCGAAACAAGATTTATTAACCCGACTAATTCCGCTAGCACAGCAGAATGATGTTGTTTCTATTTTAGTTAAAGGTTCACGCAGCTCCGCGATGGAAGATGTCGTGAATGCATTGAAGGAGTGCTTCGAATGTTAGTCTGGTTAGCCGAATTATTGGTTCATAAATTTTCTGCTTTTAACGTCTTCTCCTATTTGACGTTCAGAGCCATTGTCGGTTTGCTGACAGCATTAGTTATTGCTCTGTGGATGGGGCCGCACCTGATAGCTTATTTGCAAAAAATGCAAATTGGGCAAGTGGTACGTAACGAGGGCCCTGAATCTCACTTTAGTAAACGTGGCACGCCAACGATGGGTGGGATTTTAATCCTATTTTCTATCTGCATGTCAGTGCTGTTATGGGCGCGTTTGGATAATCCATACGTCTGGTGTGTGCTGCTGGTTTTAGTGGGCTACGGTATTGTTGGTTTTGTTGATGATTACCGCAAAGTCGTTCGAAAAGACACCCGTGGTTTGATTGCACGTTGGAAATACTTCTGGCAATCAGTATTGGCGCTCGTTGTTGCATTCTCTATGTATGCGATTGGTAAAGATACACCAGCAACTCAGTTAGTGGTTCCATTCTTTAAAGATGTGATGCCGCAATTAGGTGTGCTGTACATTTTACTGGCTTACTTCGTTATCGTTGGAACCAGTAACGCCGTTAACTTAACCGATGGGTTAGACGGTTTAGCGATTATGCCAACCGTGTTTGTTGCCGCAGGTTTTGCGTTAGTCGCATGGGCAACGGGTAACGTTAACTTTGCTAACTATTTACACATTCCATTCTTACCGCACGCGGGGGAATTAGTGATTGTGTGTACGGCGATTGTTGGGGCAGGTTTAGGCTTCTTATGGTTCAACACCTACCCAGCACAAGTATTTATGGGTGATGTAGGCTCTTTGGCATTAGGTGGAGCATTAGGAACTATCGCTGTTTTACTGCGCCAAGAATTCTTATTAGTGATCATGGGCGGTGTGTTTGTGGTTGAAACACTGTCGGTGATTTTACAAGTTGGCTCCTTCAAATTACGTGGTCAACGAATTTTCCGTATGGCACCAATTCACCATCACTATGAATTGAAAGGTTGGCCGGAACCACGCGTTATCGTGCGTTTCTGGATTATCTCTCTCATGTTAGTTCTGATTGGACTAGCAACATTGAAGGTGCGTTAAGATGATTGGTTCACAGGCTCAGCAGTATCAGGGTAAAAACGTAGTGATTATCGGCTTAGGTTTAACCGGTCTTTCCTGCGTTGACTTTTTCCTTGCTCGTGGGGTTGTTCCTCGCGTGATGGATACCCGCGCTGTGCCACCTGGTGTTGATAAACTGCCTGAGAATGTTGTTTGTCATAGTGGCAGCTTAAATAATGAATGGCTGCAACAAGCGGATCTGATTGTTGCCAGCCCAGGCATTGCGTTAGCAACGCCACAGTTACAGGAAGCTGCAAGCAACGGTATTGAAATTGTGGGAGATATTGAGCTGTTCTGCCGTGAGGCGGATGCGCCGATTGTCGCAATCACAGGTTCTAATGGTAAAAGCACGGTAACTTCCCTTGTGGGAGAAATGGCGAAAGCAGCTGGAATTTCCGTTGGTGTGGGCGGGAATATTGGTATTCCTGCAGTTTCTTTGCTCAATCAAGGGCATAGCTTGTTTGTGTTGGAACTGTCTAGCTTCCAATTGGAAACTACGTCTAGCCTACGTGCAGCAGCTGCTACCGTGTTGAATGTGACTGAAGATCATATGGATCGCTATCCATTGGGGCTTGAGCAATATCGCGCAGCAAAATTACGTATTTATGATAATGCGCAACACTGTATTGTGAACGCGCAAGACCCGCTAACGCTCCCACATGACCAGAGTGTTAGCCAATACACCAGTTTTGGTTTAAATAGCGGTGATTACTACTTTGATACGCAAAAACGTGTCTTAGTTGCTCAAGGTGAAGAGGTGTTGGATGTGGCGCAAATGCATCTGACTGGGCAGCATAACTATATGAATGCACTGGCTGCATTAGCCTTAGCTGATACCGTGGCAATCCCGCGTGATGCGAGCCTTAAAGTCTTAAAAGAGTATGCCGGTTTAGTTCATCGCTTCCAGTTGGTCTTTTTCAACCGAGGTGTGCGTTGGATCAACGACTCGAAGGCGACCAATGTGGGCAGTACAGAAGCTGCACTCAATGGGTTACATGTGGATGGTAACATTTACTTATTGTTGGGTGGTGATGGCAAGTCAGCTGATTTTTCTCCGCTCAAAGAATACATTTCGGCAGATAACTACCGTTTATATTGTTTTGGTCGTGACGGTCAGCAATTAGCGGAACTCGCACCAGAAAAATCTGTGCTGACAGATACGATGGAACAGAGTATGCGCCAAATTGCGCCGTTGTTAAAATCGGGCGACATGGTGCTGTTATCCCCTGCATGTGCCAGCTTAGATCAGTTCAAAAGTTTTGAGCAGCGAGGTGATGTTTTTGCTCAACTCGCTAAGGAGTTAGGTTAATGACCATACCGGGTGCTTTGCGTTTAAAAAACTGGATCATCGGTGAAAAGAATGGCGTGATTTCAGGCACGACGCTCTACGACCGTACATTGGTTTGGTTAGCATTCGGTCTGGCGGCAATCGGCTTCATTATGGTTACCTCCGCATCGATGCCTGTAGGACAACGATTAACGGATGACCCATTCTATTTTGCTAAGCGTGACGTGGTGTATTTGGTCGTCGCATTTCTTCTGGTTTTAGGGGTAATGCGGGTCTCGATGGCAACATGGGAAAAATACAGTTTTATTTTGCTGATGGGCGCATTGGGCATGCTGGCAGTGGTGCTGGTGGCTGGTAGTTCCGTCAACGGGGCATCACGTTGGATTGACATCGGTATTGTAAAAATTCAGCCCGCAGAAATTTCGAAATTCGCGTTGTTTTGTTACGTTTCCAGCTATTTAGTTCGTAAGTCAGATGAAGTGCGCACCAAGTTTTTCGGCTTCGTAAAACCGATGTGTATTTTGATCATGATGGCGTTATTGCTGCTGTTGCAGCCAGACTTAGGAACGGTAGTTGTACTGGTTGTGACTACGTTAGGGTTGCTGTTTTTAGCCGGTGCGCGTTTAGCGCCGTTTATCATCGGTATCGCGGCTTGTGGTGTAGGCGTACTGGCTTTGATTGTCTTTGAACCGTATCGTTTGCGCCGCGTGACATCCTTCTTAAACCCGTGGGATGACCCGTTTGGTAGTGGCTATCAGTTAACGCAATCTTTGATGGCGTTTGGTCGAGGCGAGCTACTTGGTCAAGGTCTGGGCAACTCAGTACAGAAATTAGAATATTTACCGGAAGCACACACTGACTTTATTTTCTCCGTACTAGCTGAAGAGCTGGGTTATGTAGGTGTGGTTCTGGTGTTACTGATGGTATTCATGCTGGCGTTTAGAGCGATGATGGTAGGACGTAGAGCGCTACTGACAAAGCAATTATTTGGTGGATATCTCGCGTGTGCCATCGGTATTTGGTTTACCTTCCAAGCATTGGTTAACGTGGGAGCTGCGGCAGGCATGTTGCCAACGAAAGGTTTAACACTCCCGTTAATCAGTTACGGGGGGTCGAGTTTATTAGTGATGTCAGCGGCGATCGCTGTGTTACTTAGAATTGATTATGAAACACGACTTGAGAAAGCTCAGGCGTTTGTAAGGAGTTCCAAATGAGTCAGGCAAAAAAATTACTCGTTATGGCAGGCGGAACTGGGGGACACGTTTTTCCCGGCTTAGCTGTGGCGCATTATTTGCAGGCTCAAGGTTGGGAAATTCGCTGGTTAGGTACTGCGGATCGCATGGAAGCCACCTTAGTACCGAAACACGGTATTGATATTGAGTTTATTCAGATCTCGGGTTTAAGAGGCAAAGGCATTGGTGCATTAATTGGTGCACCTTGGCGTATCTATAAAGCCATTCGCCAAGCGAAAGCGATTATTCAGCGCTATCAACCTGATGCCGTTCTTGGTATGGGCGGCTATGTATCTGGCCCCGGCGGTATCGCGGCTTGGCAATGTGGCGTCCCTGTTGTTCTCCATGAACAAAATGGGATCGCGGGATTAACCAATAAATGGTTATCAAAAATCGCTAAACGTGTTTTACAAGCTTTCCCTGGCGCATTCCCTGAGGCACCCGTTGTAGGTAACCCTGTGCGTGAAGATGTATTGGCATTGCCGGCGCCACAAGAGCGCTTAGCTGGTCGTGAAGGCGCGATACGCGTATTAGTTGTAGGTGGTAGCCAAGGGGCACGAATTTTAAATCAAGTCATGCCTGTAGTCGCTGGAAATGTGAGCAAACAGTTAAATATCTGGCATCAGGCTGGAAAAGGCAGTAAGGAATCGACAGAAGCACTGTATAATGATTGCTTGCAAAATTCAGGCAATTCTGAGTTTAAAGTGACTGAATTTATTGATGATATGGCGCAAGCTTACGCATGGGCTGATATTGTGGTTTGTCGTTCAGGTGCATTAACTGTCAGTGAGATAGCTGCGGCAGGTTTACCTGCGATTTTTGTTCCTTTCCAGCATAAAGACCGCCAACAATATTGGAATGCACTGCCTTTAGAACAAGCAGGGGCTGCGAAGATTATTGAACAACCGCAATTTACACCCGAAGCTGTTGTTGAGTTACTCAACAAGTGGGATAGAGCCGAATTATTGTCGATGGCAGATAAAGCCTATAGCTGTGCCATCACGGATGCAACCGAACGTGTTGCGGCGGTTATTTGCGATGTTGCGAAATAGCCTGACCATACAAAATAGAATGTAGACAGAATTTATAGAGAAGCGAAATACAGTGAATACACAACAGTTAGCGAAATTAAGAACATCGGTGCCAGAAATGCGTAGAGTACGGCACATTCATTTTGTCGGCATCGGTGGTGCTGGCATGGGTGGTATCGCTGAAGTGTTGGCTAACGAAGGTTATGAAATTAGTGGTTCAGATTTAGCACCTAATGCAGTGACTCAGCAACTGACTGAGTTAGGCGCTACTATCTATTTTAACCATCGTCCTGAAAACGTTGAAAACGCAAGTGTGGTAGTCGTTTCTACGGCTATTTCTGCAGAGAACCCTGAAATTCAAGCTGCAAAAGAGCTGCGTATCCCAGTGATTCGCCGTGCTGAAATGCTGGCTGAATTAATGCGTTACCGTCATGGTATCGCAGTGGCGGGAACTCACGGTAAAACAACGACAACGGCAATGATTTCTGGGATTTACGCTCAAGCAGGCTTAGACCCAACATTTGTGAATGGCGGATTAGTGAAATCAGCGGGAACCCATGCTCGCTTAGGTAGCAGCCGTTATTTAATCGCTGAAGCGGACGAAAGTGATGCATCATTTTTGCATTTACAGCCACTTGTTGCAGTTGTGACAAATATTGAAGCTGATCACATGGATACCTATCAGGGCAATTTTGAAAACCTGACAGATACCTTCATCAACTTCCTGCATAACTTGCCATTCTATGGCCGTGCAGTGATGTGTATCGATGACCCAGTGATCCGCTCATTATTACCAAAAATCGGTCGTTACATTACCACTTACGGCTTTAGTGACGATGCGGATGTTCGTATCACCAAGTACGAGCAAAAAGGGAATCAAGGCTTTTTCACGATTGCTCGTGAAGGCATGCCAGAATTAACTGTTGTGCTAAATGCACCTGGTCGCCACAATGCGCTCAATGCAACGGCAGCTGTTGCGGTAGCAACCGAAGAAGGCATCGACGATTTACACATTCTGTCCGCACTCGTGGAATTCCAAGGGACAGGTCGTCGTTTCGATTTCCTAGGTAACTACGCGCTGCGTAATGTGAATGGTAAAGAAGGCGAAGTGATGCTGGTGGATGACTATGGTCACCATCCAACAGAAGTGGATGCCACGATTAAAGCCGCTCGAGCAGGCTGGCCAGATAAACGTATCGTTATGGTTTTCCAGCCTCATCGTTATACGCGTACTCGTGACTTATACGATGATTTCGCAAACGTGCTAGGGCAGGTAGATGTCTTGCTAATGCTGGAAGTTTATTCTGCGGGTGAGAAGCCAGTTCCAGGAGCTGATAGCCGCTCATTATGTCGTACAATCCGCGGTCGTGGGCAGGTTGACCCTATTTTTGTGGCAGAACCTGAACAAGTTTCACATATGCTGGCACAAGTTCTTGATGATAACGACTTAATTTTAGTTCAAGGCGCAGGAAATATTGGTAAAATAGCCAAAAACCTAGCAGAAACGAAATTACAGCCACCGATGGTTGAGGAATAAGCATGACAGAAAAAATCGCGGTTCTCTTTGGCGGCACATCTGCTGAACGTGAAGTGTCACTTCAGTCTGGCAATGCTGTATTGGCGGGATTACGCCAAGCGGGCGTTGATGCGCATCCAATTGATACCCAAGATTTTCCTGTTGTGACATTAAAAGAAGCTGGGTTTGATAAAGCGTTTATCGCCTTACATGGTCGTGGCGGGGAAGACGGTACGATCCAAGGAATGCTTGAGTTTCTGGGGCTTCCATACACCGGCAGTGGCGTAATGGCATCTGCACTGAGTATGGATAAACTACGCACCAAACAACTTTGGCAAGGTGCTGGACTAAGTGTTTCTCCATATATTTCACTTAACAAGCAGAAATATACTAATATTAAAAAAGAGCAGTTAGCTCAGCAAGTTAAGCACTTAGGACTGCCACTTATCGTTAAACCGAGTTTGGAAGGTTCCAGTGTTGGAATGAGCAAAGTTGACGCTCTAGATGCACTGCCAGAAGCCATTGAGCTTGCTTTCCAGTTTGACGATACGTTGTTGATTGAAAAGTGGTTAAGTGGTCCTGAGTATACGGTAGCGGTACTGGGGGACGAAGTTTTGCCTTCGATTCGTATTCAGCCACCGGGTATTTTCTATGATTATGAAGCAAAATATTTGTCCGATGAGACTCAATATTTCTGCCCAAGTGGTTTAACAAGCGACCTTGAAGCGAAACTGGCAGATATCGCAATGCAAGCTTATCAAGCGGTAGGCTGTCGTGGCTGGGGACGGGTTGATGTGATGCAAGATAGTGACGGGGAATTCTATTTGCTCGAAGTAAATACTTCGCCAGGAATGACCAGTCACAGTTTAGTTCCAATGGCTGCGCGTCAAGCAGGTTTGGATTTTTCGCAGTTAGTGGTACGTATTTTGGAATTGGCTAGTTGATATGTCACAGGCAGCGTTAAACGTAAGGCATCATAATCACAATAGCGGTCAGCAAGATGAAGATCCGCGCTCAAGACCAAGTAATGGGGCTTTTCTGGGCGGATTGATTTTCTTCCTGATGGTTGTCGGCACCATTGTGTGGAGCGGCTGGACTGTGATGAACTGGATGAAGGATGCCGATAGGCTGCCAATGTCCAAACTGATATTAACGGGAGAGCGTAACTACACCACCAATGACGATGTGCGAAAGGCAATTTTGTCATTAGGTCAGCCGGGAACCTTTATGACGGTGGATGTGAATGCGATTCAAAACCAAATCAGTATGATGCCGTGGATACGCCAAGTGACAGTGCGTAAACAGTGGCCGGATGAATTAAAAATCCATATTGCGGAGTACAAACCCTACGCAAGATGGAATGACCAAAACATGGTCGACCAAGAAGGGCGCGTATTTACCCTTCCACCAAGTCAAAATGGTAAAGGCGATTATGTGTTGCTGTATGGTCCGCAAGGAAGCCAAACAGAGGTTTTGAAAGAATTTGCTGTGCTAAGTGGTATTTTGGCGAAAAATAACTTGAAACTAAAATCCGTTTCTATGACAGCGCGCCATGCATGGCAGATTATTTTAGATAATGATGTAAGAGTCGAACTTGGGAAAAAAGATGTGTTAGAGCGGTTAAACCGTTTTCTCGAGCTTTATCCGCTCTTACAGCAAACGACTGATAAACGCGTCGACTATGTTGATTTGCGTTATACCAGTGGGGCAGCGGTGGGGTGGGCTCCTCTATTAGTTGACGCACCGCAAGGCTTCCAATAAGACAAATTGCTAATAACTCAAATTAGGCAGATAGGCAGAAGCAAATGATTAAAGCAACGGACAGAAAATTAGTGGTAGGCCTTGAAATTGGAACTTCCAAGGTGTCAGCCCTTGTAGGAGAAATTCTGCCCGATGGTATGGTTAATATTATTGGGGTGGGAAGCTGTCCATCTCGCGGAATGGACAAAGGTGGCGTTAACGATCTTGAGTCGGTTGTTAAATGCGTCCAAAGAGCGATTGACCAAGCTGAATTAATGGCAGATTGCCAAATTTCTTCTGTTTACCTTGCATTATCAGGTAAACATGTGAGCTGCCAAAATGAAATTGGTATGGTGCCAATTTCAGAAGAAGAAGTGACACAAGAAGACGTAGACAGCGTCGTTCATACGGCGAAATCTGTCCGAGTTAAAGACGAACACCGAATTTTGCATGTTATCCCGCAAGAATTCGCGATTGACTACCAAGAAGGCATTAAAAATCCAGTCGGTCTTTCTGGTGTTCGTATGCAAGCTAAAGTTCATCTGATCACTTGCCATAACGATATGGCAAAGAACATTGTGAAAGCTGTTGAGCGTTGCGGGTTAAAAGTTGATCAGCTTATTTTTGCCGGTCTTGCTGCAAGCTACAGTGTGTTGACTGAAGATGAGCGCGAATTAGGTGTCTGTGTTGTTGATGTCGGTGGCGGCACAATGGACATGGCAGTATATACGGGTGGTGCTTTGCGTCATACCAAAGTGATCCCATATGCAGGTAATGTGGTGACAAGTGATATCGCTTACGCATTTGGTACGCCGCCAACAGATGCCGAAGCGATTAAAGTGCGTCACGGTTGTGCAGTCGGTTCGATTGTGAGTAAAGATGAAACGGTGGAAGTACCGAGTGTTGGCGGTCGTCCACCGAGAAGTTTACAGCGTCAAACCTTAGCGGAAGTGATTGAGCCACGGTATACTGAGCTGTTAAATTTAGTGAATGAAGAAATTTTAAATTTACAGGAACAGTTACGCCAGCAAGGTGTCAAACACCACTTAGCGGCAGGGATAGTTTTGACGGGTGGGGCAGCACAGATTGACGGGCTAGTTGAATGCGCTCAAAAAGTGTTCCATACACAGGTCAGAATCGGTACCCCACTTAATATAACAGGATTAACGGATTATGCTCAGGAGCCGTACTACTCCACAGCGGTAGGGCTTCTGCATTACGGTAAAGAAAGCCACCTTGGCGATGATACCGAGACGGAAAAACGTGCTTCAGTTAGTGGGTGGTTTAGTAAGCTCACCAGCTGGCTGAGAAAAGAATTTTAATTTTTATTTAGAAGCATATTATTAGCTTCAATAGTAAGCACAAAACGGAGAGACATTATGTTTGAACCAATGGAGCTAACCAACGATGCGGTGATTAAAGTCATCGGCGTTGGCGGCGGCGGCGGAAATGCCGTTGAACACATGGTACGCGAGCGCATCGAGGGTGTTGAATTCTTCGCAGTCAACACCGACGCACAAGCCCTGCGTAAAACCGCAGTCGGACAAACCATTCAGATCGGTACCGGTATTACTAAAGGTCTGGGTGCGGGTGCAAACCCAGAAGTCGGCCGTAATGCGGCAGAAGAAGACCGTGAAGCACTGCGCAATGCTCTTGATGGCGCAGATATGGTGTTCATCGCTGCAGGCATGGGTGGTGGTACTGGTACGGGTGCAGCGCCAGTCGTTGCTGAAGTGGCTAAAGAATTAGGTATCCTAACCGTTGCTGTCGTGACTAAGCCATTCAATTTCGAAGGCAAAAAGCGTATGGCATTCGCGGAAGCGGGTATCACTGAGCTGTCTAAGCACGTTGACTCGCTGATCACTATCCCTAACGACAAGTTACTGAAAGTACTTGGTCGTGGTATCTCTTTACTGGATGCTTTTGGTGCGGCTAACGACGTATTAAAAGGTGCAGTTCAAGGTATCGCTGAGCTGATCACTCGCCCAGGCTTAATGAACGTGGACTTTGCTGACGTACGTACTGTGATGTCAGAAATGGGCTACGCGATGATGGGTTCAGGTGTCGCTCGTGGCGAAGATAGAGCGGAAGAAGCTGCTGAAATGGCAATTTCTAGCCCACTTCTGGAAGATATCGACCTGTCTGGTGCGCGCGGTGTTCTGGTCAACATCACTGCTGGTTTTGACCTGCGCTTGGATGAGTTTGAAACAGTGGGTAATACCATTCGTGCATTCGCATCAGATAATGCGACTGTCGTAATCGGTACCTCTTTAGACCCAGAAATGCATGAAGAATTGCGCGTGACTGTTGTTGCTACTGGTATTGGTATGGACAAACGTCCAGAAATTACTTTAGTGAGCAATAAAATGTCTCAACAAGCTTCTATGGAGCAACGCTATCAGCAAATGCAAAATAGCATGTCTTCATTAAATGATGAAAAACCAGCTGCAAAAGCCGTTAACGACCAAAATACACAAGTAAATAAAGAGCCGGATTACTTAGATATCCCAGCTTTCTTGCGTAAACAGGCCGATTAATTTTTAATTAGATTGGTTTTTCCGCTTTTTGTGCTAAAATTTTCTACTGGTTATCAATTAAGATAGCCAGTAGGACTTATAACATTGCGAGAAAATACGATGATCAAACAACGGACACTTAAACGTATTATTAAAGCGACTGGTGTTGGTTTACATACCGGCAAGAAAGTTACGCTTACTTTACGTCCGGCACCGGCCAATACCGGGGTCATCTACCGTCGTACTGACCTTAATCCACCGGTAGATTTTCCGGCAGATGCGAAATCAGTTCGCGATACGATGTTATGTACTTGCTTAGTCAACGAAGATAACGTACGTATTTCGACGGTTGAACATTTGAATGCTGCTTTAGCAGGATTAGGCATCGATAACATTGTTATTGAAGTCAATGCGCCTGAAATCCCGATTATGGATGGCAGTGCTGCACCGTTTGTTTTCTTACTGCTAGATGGCGGTATTGAAGAATTAAATTGTGCGAAGAAATTCTTACGCATTAAAGAAACTGTACGTGTTGAAGATGGTGATAAGTGGGCAGAAATGTCTCCATACAATGGCTTTAGCCTTGATTTCACTATTGATTTTCAACACCCTGCAATTGATAGCAGCACGCAACGCTATGCAATGGATTTCTCTGCGGAATCTTTTGTAAACCAAATTAGCCGCGCGCGCACTTTCGGTTTCATGCGTGACATTGAATATCTGCAATCGAAAGGCCTATGCTTAGGCGGTAGTTTTGACTGTGCTATCGTCGTTGATGACTATAAAGTACTCAACGAAGATGGTTTACGCTTTGAAGATGAATTCGTTCGTCACAAAATGCTCGATGCAATTGGTGACTTATTCATGTGTGGACATAACATTATTGGTGCATTCACTGCATTCAAATCGGGTCACGCACTGAATAACAAATTGCTGCAAGCGGTTCTGGCTAAAGAATCTGCTTGGGATCTGGTCACCTTTGAAGACGAAGCTGAATTACCTCTGGCATTCAAAGCGCCTTCGACTGTATTCGCATAATAGTTTCTATTATGTGGCTATCTCTGCCAGTCAGAGTTAGTCTTTTCTGTTGGTTGCATTAGTACTCTCTCCGGCTAATGCAGCCAGCCGCTCAAACTTCTCTTTTAATCCCTTCGGACTCTTTTTCGCTAATCTTAATAACTGCTCTGCGGTTTGCGTACTAATCTTTCTTTGATTGCGATTTTCTTTTTGATTCACTGATTGCTTATTCAATGAGCTATTTTGCTTAGATTTTCGTATAAGATCGGGGTTGATTCTGATGTCGATGGAAGATAAAGATGGTAGAATAGACGACCTTAATGCAGAAAGAAGGTTTATTTTTTCATAGTTAAGGCGAGTCATCCAACTGGCATTAGCCACTTCGATAACCATAATGTTATTACGGTAGTTTGCCACTCGACACATGGGTTTAATTTCCGCTGGCAGCAAACTTTTTACAACACGATTCAATTTTAGAATAGCTTTTGCATTTCGCTGAATAGTTTGTAAAGTGTTTGATGTTTTTGCCAGAGACTCTTCGAGAACATCGAAAAGTGCTTGTGGATGACTATCTCTCATTGTGAACTCTCATTTTACGCGATTGCTAAAGATGTCAGAACATAATTGGGAATCATACTTTAATCTATAAATTATATAAGAGTTTGATGGGCATTTTAAATTTTTGGCGACATTTAGGTAGACGATACTTTTGGTCCCACCTGTTATTAGGTGTTGTGGCTACGGGTGTTGGCTTGCCTACAATTTTAAATGCCTTATCAGAATCTCAGCAGGCTCAAGTTAATTCTGCGCCAGCCAATCGACAAAGCCAAGCTGTAAATGCTTTCGATAACTTATTTGCTCAGCAGAATTCTCAACGCTCTTCATCCTCATCTTCTTACTCCGTCAATTACTGGCAGCAGCATGCGGTACGTAATGTTATCCGCCAACTGACTTTTGCCTTTTCAGCGACAGAAGATGAAGATATTGACAAAAGTAAGCTACAAAAAGAGACGCTATTTGCCCCTCAATTAATGTTAGATACGCTGTACGCGATGTTGGCGCAGCGATCTTTACAATGGGATGTGGCAACGACTCAAGCTAGCGAACATATCTACCCTCTCTTTACTGTTTATCAGCCCGCGATTTGGGTTGCTCAGGTACACGGCATTCGGGCTGGACCCTTTTTTGCTTAAATCCATTTAACGATGTTAAGCCTACCATTGGGTCGTTTCTCATCGTGTCAAAAATCATCGATTCAAATAATTAATTGATTTACCTGAGAAAAAATATGTTAACTAAATTATTAACCAAAGTATTTGGTAGCCGTAATGACCGTACTCTGCGCCGTCTGCGTAAAGAAGTGGAAAAAATTAACAAGCTAGAGCCTGAGTTTGAGAAATTATCGGATGACGAGCTGAAAGCCAAAACCGTAGAATTTCGTGAGCGTTTAAAACAAGGCGAAAGTATTGAAAATATGATCCCTGAAGCGTTTGCGACAGTGCGTGAAGCAAGTAAGCGTGTCTTTGGTATGCGTCACTTCGACGTTCAGTTAATCGGTGGTATGGTACTGAACGAGCGCTGCATCGCAGAAATGCGTACAGGTGAAGGTAAAACACTAACTGCAACGCTACCAGCATACATTAACGCATTATCAGGCAAAGGGGTTCACGTTGTTACGGTGAACGACTACCTAGCAAAACGAGATGCGGAAAATAACCGTCCATTATTCGAGTTTTTAGGCTTAACCGTTGGTATTAACTTATCGGGTATGGCTCCGCCTGCTAAGCGCCAAGCTTATGCGGAAGATATTACTTACGGTACCAACAATGAGTTTGGTTTCGACTATCTACGTGACAACATGGCATTTAGCCCTGAAGATCGCGTTCAACGTAAATTGCATTATGCATTAGTGGATGAGGTGGACTCCATTCTTATCGATGAAGCACGTACGCCACTGATCATTTCTGGTCCTGCGGAAGATAGCTCAGACCTGTATATTAAAGTGGATAAACTGATCCCGAAATTAGTTCGCCAAGAAAAAGAAGACTCGGACACTTTCCAAGGCGAAGGTCACTTCTCGGTTGATGAAAAATCTCGTCAGGTAACAATCACAGAGCGCGGTTTAGTTCTCGTTGAAGAATTACTAGCAAAAGCAGGTTTAATGGATGAAGGTGAATCGCTTTATTCACCATCAAACATCATGCTGATGCACCACGTCATGGCCGGTTTACGTGCCCACGCGCTGTTTACTCGTGATGTTGATTATATTGTTAAAGATAACCAAGTTATCATTGTCGACGAGCATACTGGCCGTACAATGGAAGGGCGTCGTTGGTCTGATGGTCTGCACCAAGCTGTTGAAGCAAAAGAAGGTGTTGAGATCCATAATGAAAACCAAACATTGGCATCGATTACTTTCCAGAACTATTTCCGCTTATACGAAAAACTAGCTGGTATGACCGGTACTGCGGATACCGAAGCATTCGAATTTAGCTCAATTTATAAGCTGGACACGATTGTTATCCCAACTAACCGTCCAATGGTTCGTAAAGACATGCCTGACTTAGTCTATATGACTGAAGCAGACAAATTTGAAGCAATTATTGAAGATATCCGTGATAAAACCGCCAAAGGTCAGCCAGTTCTGGTTGGTACTATTTCGATTGAAAAATCTGAATTAATTTCTCATGCGCTGACTAAAGCAAAAATTGCTCATAACGTCTTGAATGCGAAATTCCACGCAATGGAAGCTGACATTATTGCTAACGCGGGGCAAAAAAGCGCTGTAACCATCGCAACTAACATGGCGGGTCGTGGTACCGATATCATGTTAGGGGGAAGCTGGCAGTCAGAAGTGGCTGCGTTAGAGAACCCAACGCAAGAACAAATTGACGAAATCAAAGCGAACTGGAAAATTCGTCACGATGAAGTGTTAGCAGCTGGTGGTTTACATATCATCGGTACAGAGCGCCATGAATCTCGCCGTATCGATAACCAGTTACGTGGTCGTGCGGGACGTCAAGGTGATGCTGGTTCATCACGTTTCTATCTGTCAATGGAAGATGCTTTAATGCGTATCTTCGCATCAGACCGTGTAACGGGGATGATGAAAAAACTGGGTATGAAACCGGGCGAAGCTATCGAACACCCTTGGGTCACAAAAGCAATTGCTAACGCACAGCGTAAAGTTGAAAGCCGTAACTTTGATATTCGTAAACAATTACTTGAGTATGATGATGTAGCAAGTGACCAACGTCGCGCTATCTATACTCAGCGTAATGAATTGCTGGATGGCGGCGATATTAAAGAAACCGTAGACAGTATTCGTGAGGATGTCTTTACCACTATTATTGATGCGTATATTCCGCCTCAATCACTGGAAGAAATGTGGGACATTGATGGTCTGCAAAAACGTTTAGTGAACGATTTTGACCTCGACTTACCAATTCAAGAGTGGTTAGACAAAGAGCCTGAACTTCACGAAGAAACTTTGCGCGAACGTATCATGGAAAAAGCGATTGAAATTTACCAGCGTAAAGAAGAGATCGTTAGCTCTGAAGCAATGCGTAATTTTGAAAAAGGCGTTATGTTGCAAACGCTGGATACATTATGGAAAGAGCATTTGGCTTCCATGGACTATTTACGTCAAGGTATCCATTTACGTGGCTATGCACAAAAAGATCCAAAACAAGAATACAAACGTGAATCCTTCAGTATGTTTGCCAATATGTTGGAAGCATTGAAATATGAAGTGATCAGTACCTTGTCAAAAGTACAAGTACGTTTACCGGAAGAAGTTGAAGCGTTAGAGCAACAACGTCGTGAAGAAGCTGAACGTCTGGCGAAGAAACAGCATTTAAGCCATGAAGCTGAAGCTGAATCTTTAATGACAGAAGCAGAAGCGAAGATTGCAACCCAAGGTAATAAAATTGGTCGTAATGATCCATGCCCTTGTGGTTCCGGTAAAAAATACAAGCAGTGCCACGGCCGCTTAAACTAATTTAGAATTCAATAAATAATCAATAAAGGCGGGGAAACCCGCCTTTTTAGTGAAGAAATTATGGAAAAAAAACATCTGCATATTGCCGCTGGGATCATTCGTAATGCTCAGAAACATATTTTTATTACTCAGCGACCTGAAGGCACACACATGGCCGGGTTTTGGGAATTTCCTGGTGGGAAGCTAGAAAAAGGGGAAGACCCCAAGGACGCACTGATCCGAGAATTGGAAGAAGAAGTGGGTATTGCGGTGATTGACTGTGATTTATTCCATCAAGTTGATCATGAATTTGACGATAGATTTATTACGCTCTACTTCTTTATGGTTTCAGGCTGGGATAATGATCCCTATGGAAAAGAAGGGCAAAAATCACGTTGGATTGAGCAGCAAAGCTTAATCGCTGATGAGTTTCCACCAGCTAATCGCGTGATTGTTGATATGCTGACCAAGGATGCATAACAGCAAGTCGTCAGTAATGAAGATGAAAATAGCCTAATGCAGCGATTTGGCTATTTTCATTATCAACACAGATAAAGTGAAATTAGTGCTCAGGTGTTTCACTCCAATTATCGCTATCGGAGATATCACCTTGGCTTTCAATGCGTTTTTCTTCTGCGGCCCACTCGCCTAAATCAATCAGTTGACATCTCTTACTGCAAAATGGGCGGAAAGGGCTGGATTCATTCCAAGTCACGACTTTTTGGCAAGTCGGACAATTGACTTCAATAATTTCATTCATACATGGACTCTCAAACTAACAACAGGCTAACTGAAAACGAATTACGTCTGGGAGTATACCATTCTCGCTATCGATATGAAGAAAACGTAAGGCAAAGCGCGTTTTATGTCCTGAAATTTGAGGGTATATCAAATGCTCTGGCGATAACCTAATACGTAAAAGCTCTTTTCCTTCGACATTACCTTGAAAGAAACCATTGTGAGATTCGGCAGATTCAAAACTTCCATTTTGACGGATTAGTGATAACACGGTTTGTAAGGCATCATGCAGTGGATCTAAACTATTTAGCCAGTTTTTGATTTCATTATCTCTATCTGATTGGGGAATATTTAGCCACAGTTGAAGGGTGGGCAAATCAAAGCTACAGCATCCACCGGGAATACTGAGGCGTTGGCGAACCATACTAATAATTTTATCGTTACGTAGCTGATGACCAAATCGAGGTGCGGACATTAAACTGCTTATTTTCGGCGTTAGGTCATTTAAAAGAGAGGTGATTAATGTTTTATCAACATTTGGGGCATCGGCCCAACTGAGTAGCCTACTTTTTTGTTTTTCGAGTTCTTTGATAAGATCAGAGCGAACTTCACCTCTATCTAAAATTTCAATCAGTTCAGAAACAGAACGGAAAAAGGCGATTCCAGAAGAGTAGGAAGTTATATGGCTCTGTTCATAGATTTGCATTAATAATGTTTCAAGCCGCAGCCAAGAACGAATTTTTTCATTCATTGGATATTCATAAGTAACCAAAGTCGTTTCGATTTTTTCGCTCATGCTCATTCCTATTCTTTTTGTGCTGCAAGTGCTAGGTATTGTTTGTGTAGTTCTGCAACTCTATTTGGCAGCTCAGTATTATTTGTATGATTAGTGATGGTGTCGTCAGCATACGACAACCTTTCTTCTCGAGATGCTTGAGCATTTAATATATTAATAACATGCTCTAGGTTAGTATCATCGCGTTTGATGGTTCTCTCTATTTGCTCTTCTCTTGTTACATCTACGACAAGAACACGATCTGCTAAATGCGAAATTTTATTTTCAATAAGCAGGGGGACTACCCATAAAACATAAGGATAGTTAATCTGCTGAAGTTGTTTCTGCGTTTCTTGTTGTATCAAAGGATGAAGCAGCGCATTTAGCCACGCTTTTTCTTTTGGTTCGGAAAAAACAACTGACCGTAAAAAGCCTCTATTTAAGGTGCCATCATGGTTTAACACATTTTGACCAAAGTGCTGTTGAATGCTGATCAATGCAGGGGTATTAGGTTCAACCACTTGGCGTGCGATGATATCAGCATCAACAAGGGGTACCCCAAGTTTAGCAAATTCGTTGGCAACGGTTGTTTTACCGCTTCCTATCCCCCCAGTGAGGGCAACTATATAAGACATAAATGATTCATTAGTTCACGGGAAATAAGTCAGGTTACACTGAAAGTTTTAATTTGTCTGTATACAATTGAGTCAAGTTATCATGTTATGGATATATGTGTGATTCCAATCTATTTTTACTATCTAAATTAAACTACTTTCTTTAGGCAATAAGTTACATTCCAGAGATGACTGAGCCTAATTTAAATATTGGTAAATACATTGCAAACATTATTAGGCAGATAATGATAGCTATAAATAAGAGCAATATAGGTTCAAGGTTCTTAAGGTGATGCTCTGTAATAGTCTTATATTGCTGTGAGTAATACTTAAATAAATATAATGTAAAATATTCTAGCTTGCCAGATTCCTCTGCCAAAGAAATTAACTGAATTGCTAATTTTGGAAAAAATTGTGTATTTTTCATTGCATCAGATAGTGAGGCTCCTCTAAGGATAGCGTGATATATTTCATGGCATTCTTTCTTGTATTTATGATGCACTATCGTTTTAGTTGAGCAATCAAGGCATTCCAAGAGAGGCAGTCCTGATTTTAATGTTGAAGATAATGTTAAAAAGTAGATGTTCAAATTTTTGGCTTTGATGATGTTATTGATATAAGGAAAATATTGCATTAACTGACTCAGTTTTTTGGATGCAAAGGATTTATATTTAATAAATAAAAATATGGTTGAGGACAGTGTTAACAGTATCCATTGAATATTCTCAATCAAAGTATTCGATATTATAATGACTACCTTTGTTATAGAGGGTAATTCCTGTTGAAAGCTTTCGTAAATTTCAATGAACTGAGGGATGACGAAAACTAGCATGATGATAAGTAATAGGCTTGAAAACCCTACGAGGGTAACTGGATAACGTAGGGCTTTTTTTATTAAGATTGATGTTTTCTGGTTATGTTCAAGCATATTTTTGATAATCAAAAAGCTTTCATCATATTTTCCTGTCTTTTCGGCGATTACGATTAAGCTAATTATTGTACTGTTAAAAACATGCGGATGCTTTTCTAGGTTTTTAATAAAGTTAATACCTTTTTCTAGATCATTGATCGCTTGGTTAATGAGATTCTTCCAAAAAGGTAAATGACAATTAAGTTGAAGTAATTGAAAGCATTTTAATAAACTAATTCCTGAGGAAGATAGTATATTTAGCTGATGAAAAAAATGAATTCTGTAGTTTAAATTTTCCATATCCAATATAAATATAGATTTCAATTTTATTGATATTGGCGTTTGACCTCGTTTGATTATCTCTAAGAAAGCTTGTTGCTTGTTTTTTGCTACTAAGCTATCAGTTATATACGAATTATTTTCAAGTGAAGTGTAATGATATACAAACATTAATTTACTCTCCTTGTCCTATAACAGAATAAACTTCTTGTAATGTTGTTTCTCCAGCTTCAACTCGCTCAAGGCTTGCCTGAAATAGACTTTTGAAATTATCAGTTAATTTACCATTATCTTTTAATAGAAAGTCGAGTTGTGTTTGATCAAGGTGTTCATAAATTGCGGTACGCCCCATAAATCCTGAAAAACAGTGTTCGCACCCTGTAGAGTGATATTCGTTAATATTCTGTATTGAGTTTATCGGTGTAATGCGTGCCGTTTCTTGTTTACAGTACGTACAAAGTTTTCTAACTAATCGCTGAGCGATAACCATTTTTAAACAGGATTGAAGCTGGTTTCTGTTAACGCCTAGCTGTTCCATACGTGTAATGGCGCTAACGGTACAATTGGTATGGAGTGTTGAGAGAACAAGATGACCTGTTTGTGCAGCTCTAGCAGCTATTTGAGCCGTTTCTTCGTCTCTAATTTCACCAATCATAATAACATCAGGGTCTTGTCGAAGTAGTGCACGAAGAATAAAAGCAAAAGTAAGTGAATATTTTTCGTGTACCTGTGTTTGATTGATCCCCCCTAGGGGGATCTCAATAGGGTCTTCAATGGTGGATATATTTCTTGATGTTTGATTAAGGTATTCCAGCGCACTATAAAGTGTGACAGTTTTACCGCTACCTGTGGGACCTGTCACGAGAATCAATCCTTGCGGTTTTTGTAATGTGCTTTTTAGTAGGGGTAATAAAGTCGGGCACATTCCAATTTGTTCGAGAGAGTATTTCAACTGTGTATTTAATAATCTCAGAACTAATTTCTCACCATGAAGTGTGGGCATGCTGGAAAGGCGGATGCTAAAGTTCTTACGCTCAAAGCTCCAGTTCATTTGCCCATCCTGCGGTATTCTTTTTTCCGCAATATTCATTTTTGACAATATTTTTATTCGAGCAATAACCTCATTGTTTATTTCATGTGGTGGTGAAGGAATAACGTAGAGTTTCCCATCCACTCTAAGGCGAATTTTTAGGCTATGCTTGGTTGGTTCAAGGTGAATATCAGATGCTCGCTTTCTTACAGCCATCTTTAATAAATCATCGACAAAATCAACGGCAGGAGATGGTACGTTGATAGGTTCAATAGTGTTAGTCGGATAAGCATTTTCATCTTCATTGATTTCTAAAGTATGGCGATTGAAATAATGATCAATTTTTTCTTTAGCCCATATTTCATAACAAACTGGTACGCTGGCAATAAAACGTAATGTGGATATTAAATTATCATTGGGTTTTTCTATGGTGGCGATAGATAACCTTTTTTCGTTGTAATCGATAATCACGATATAGTTTTTGTCACAAAGCACTTTGAGTTCTTTGAAAATATAATGGCTTTCCCTAGATGTGCGCATGTTAATCCCTTAATTAGAAGCTCAGTGTTTTTTCACAAAGTTTTTTTAGATCTGCATTAGTATCAGCTTGGCAACTGATACCCCATGAAAATGGCGATGTGGCTGTTGAGCTGGTGGGTGTCAATATACCCGTAAGACCAGTTAAGGTTTTGTCACCAACAAAGGTAATGACGCCTGCTTTTGCATCAATTTGTTTTAGATACTTTCCTTTTATATTGCTCGGTATATCTTCTTTTCCTGAATTACATTTAGCTAAAAGGCCTTGGTTAAAGCTGCACAGTTCTACACTGTTTTTATAAGGCAAGATAGTTTGTAGTACATCGGTCATGGCTGCTTTTTGCATATAGCTTTGATAGCCCGGTATAGCAACGGCACTGAGTATTGAAATTATTGCGATAACAACCATTATTTCGATTAAGGAAAATCCTTTCTGATCCATAAGTAAAACCTCTCTGATAGTGTGAGGTTCCATCATAAAAGACATTTTTAGTGAAAATACGAATTGAAAATTTAGGTTACGAGTGGCTTTGTAAAGTGATCTTGCAAATGGTGGGTTGTCTCATTTTATTTCGAGCGCTCTCGCAAAAATATATCAAGAATATTTTTTCTAATAAAAATGAGTTTGTCAGGTTGATATAAATAGAGGCATATCAGAAAGAGGGCTAATGGGGTGGTTACCCTCATTAGCTAAGATAATAGGCGGATGATTCGTAAAATTATCAATTGGCAAAGTTTAGAGTGCGTTTTTATAGTGCTGCCAATCAAAATAAGGGCCTGGGTCAGTTTTTCGATGGGGAGCAATATCGCTATGACCTGTAATATTCTGTTTGATCTGAGGGAATTCAGCTATCAGTAACTTAGTGAGCTTGGCCAACGTTATATATTGAGCTTCGGTGAAAGCTTGATAATCCGTACCTTCAAGTTCAATACCAATAGAAAAGTCGTTACATTTTTCTCTCCCTTGATAATTAGATTGCCCTGCATGCCATGCGCGCTTGTTGAAAGGAACATATTGAATAATCTCTCCATCACGACGGATGAGGCAATGGGCTGAAACACGTAGATGTTTAATTTCTTCAAAAAAAGGGTGTTCTTCGGGATTTAAAGTACCGGTAAATAGTTGGTTAATATATGGACCACCAAACTGCCCTGGTGGAAGGCTGATATTATGAATGACGAGAAGTGAAGGTTCTTCGTCCTCTGGGCGGTCATCATGATGTGGGGAAGGGATATGAGTCACATTATTTAGCCAACCATCATGTATTTTCATATCAGTATCCATAGTATGCTCTTTTCTTTTTTGTAAGTACCCGTAATTAAGAAAGATTAGCATAGTTGAGATCCATACGGGTGCATATTTTGGAGTAAATAATGACTACACGACGCTATGATGAACAAGAAAGACGCAAACTGTTAATGGCAAGATTGATTACCGATATTCCTTTTATGGTCAGTGTTGCTCTAAAAGAAGATCTCGGCCAGATCGTTGATTATAAAAGGGATGTTACAGGGCAGCTATTAAATGAAGATTCCCAAGCTACAGCTCGAATTATTACTCGTGAAGAGGGGGTTTTTTGCGGGCAAAAATGGCTAGAAGAAGTTTTTTACCAACTCGGTAATAAAGTTAAGGTGAATTGGAAGGTTCAAGATGGCGATAAGGTTTCACCAAACCAAGTATTATGCGAGATGCGAGGACCTTCTCAAATTCTACTCACTGGTGAAAGAACAGCGTTGAATTTTGTACAAACTCTATCTTCGGTTTCCACTGTGACTGCAAAGTATGTGGCTTTTCTTGAAGGTACTCGAACTAAGTTATTAGATACTCGCAAAACTATCCCTGGTTTGCGGAGCGCATTAAAGTATGCAGTGCTCATGGGGGGCGGATATAATCACCGATTAGGTTTGTCTGATGCTTATCTAATCAAAGAAAATCATATTATTTCGGCAGGTTCTGTTTCCCAAGCAGTATCGCTTGCTCGCCAAGCACACCCAGATGTTCCTATCGAAGTAGAGGTCGAAAATCTAGAAGAGCTGCTACAAGCTCTCAAAGCTCAAGCGGATATTATTATGCTTGATAACTTTACGACTGACATGATGAAAGATGCCGTTGTTCTCACGGATGGCAAGGCTGCTTTAGAAGTATCAGGAAATGTGACAGATAAAACGATTAGAGAGTTTGCATTGACAGGTATTGATTTCATCTCAGTAGGCGCATTGACGAAACACATTCAGGCATTAGATCTCTCAATGCGATTCATTGAACCTGAAAGCTAGTCTGAGCTAATTTAGGCTGCTAGACCGAGAGGCTACAAAGATAAGGGGGATAGATTATACATCTCCCCCCTAAAAATGAATGACTATATAGATAGCGATTATATTTTGAACACTCTTTCATGATTATTGAATTGCACTGAATATTTACGGAATACTTTTTTACCATTGGTATGAAGTTTTCATTTGATTGATTGCGTAAGTGTATTTTTGTTAATTATGAATTTAACAAATTATTAACCATGTTCAGGGCATTTTTTTGTAAAAATGTACGCAATGTTTACTTTTTGGGTGGTTATTCAATTATTGTGATTTTTTATTCTAAAATTGGTAAGCTGTAACGGTTCAGTTTTGGTTTCATTGGCATAAAAAGTCATATTTTTTGTTAAATTTGTGTGTTGTTTAATCAAGGCTTGGTTATTAATTAATGCTTTTTTTAAAATAAACCGTTAAAACTTGCAGGATTTTATGATTTAGCTCAAGGTCTTTATGGACAGATAGTGAATACTTTGTTACTTTATTAAGCCATAAAATAATTGGTATGACCAATTAACACTGGGTACTAGATAATCAATAATTACTCACTATAAAAATGGCAGATTATGACTTACGGTAAAATTCGCCAACCAAAGTTATCAGATGTAATCGAGCAGCGGCTTGAGCATCTCATATTCGAGGGGACTTTACGCCCCGGCGAAAAGCTGCCTCCTGAACGTGAACTTGCTAAGCAATTTGATGTCTCAAGACCATCAGTGCGTGAAGCTATTCAAACCTTAGAGGCCAAAGGTCTTCTATCTCGTCGTCAAGGTGGTGGCACATTTGTACAAAAACAGATGTGGCAAAGTTTTAGTGACCCATTGACCGAATTACTTGCTGGTAACCCAGAATCTCAATTAGATCTTCTTGAAACGCGCCATGCATTAGAAGGCATTGCTGCTTACTATGCGGCATTACGTGGTACGGAAGAAGATTTAGAGCGTATTCGCCAAAGCTATGAATTGATTAAATCAGCTCAGAAAAGTGGTGATCTTAACGCGGAATCAGATGCGGTATTACAGTATCAACTGATTGTAACGGAAGCTGCTCATAATGTAGTGCTGTTACATTTGCTACGCTGCATGATCCCTATGTTAGAGCAAAATATCCGCCAGAATTTTGAGTTCCTATATACCCGAAAAGAGATGTACAACGCAGTAAGCGAGCATAGAGAACAGATTTTTTCTGCTATTGTCGCAAGGGAACCGGAAAAAGCGAGAGAAGCGTCTCATCGACATCTTGCTTTTATTGAAGATTTGCTACTGGACATTGGACGTGAGCAAACTCGCCGAGAGCGTTCATTACGTCGCTTACAGCAACATCCAGATCTAGATCAGCTTCAAAGCTAGACCAGATTTAAAATTGGTAGTGTAGATCCTGACTGCTGCGTCTACATTACTGTGAGTACTCTTAATTAGAGATAAAGCGGCAACTACATTAGGGCCTATCTTCCTGCTGTTTTCATTAACATGAAGAAAATGGCAGAAAGATAGGCTCCACATAACCATATAAAATAGATAACAGATAAGGAATACACCATGTCAGATATGTTAAAAAATGACGTGGATCCGATTGAAACTCGCGACTGGCTACAGGCGATTGAATCGGTCATCCGTGAAGAAGGTGTTGATCGTGCACAGTTTATTATCGAACAGGTATTAAGCGAAGCACGTAAAGGCGGTGTTAACATTGCCGCTGGTGCATCTGGTAGTTCTGATTACATCAACACAATTGCTGTTGAAGATGAACCTGCATACCCTGGTAACATGGATTTAGAACGCCGTATCCGTTCTGCAATTCGCTGGAACGCTGTAATGACCGTTCTGCGTGCATCTAAAAAGGATTTAGAACTGGGTGGCCATATGGCATCATTCCAGTCTTCCGCAACTTTATATGAAGTTTGCTTCAACCACTTCTTCCGTGCTCATAACAATAATGACGGTGGTGACTTAGTCTTCTTCCAAGGACATATCTCCCCTGGTATCTATGCGCGTGCATTCTTAGAAGGCCGCTTAACTGAAGAGCAGATGAATAACTTCCGTCAAGAAATTGGTGGCAATGGCCTGTCTTCTTATCCGCACCCTAAATTAATGCCTGACTTCTGGCAGTTCCCAACCGTATCGATGGGTCTGGGGCCAATCAATGCTATCTACCAAGCTAAATTCTTAAAATATTTGGATAACCGCGGTCTGAAAGATACTTCAGCACAGCGTGTTTATGCGTTCTTAGGTGATGGTGAGATGGATGAGCCAGAATCTAAAGGTGCAATTACTATCGCAACTCGCGATAAGTTAGATAACTTAGTCTTCGTTATTAACTGTAACCTGCAACGTCTTGATGGCCCAGTAACAGGTAACGGTAAAATCGTTAACGAATTAGAAGGCATCTTCAGTGGTGCTGGCTGGCAAGTTATCAAAGTTATGTGGGGTGACCGTTGGGATGAACTGCTGCGTAAAGATACAACCGGCAAACTGGTTCAATTGATGAACGAAACCCTTGACGGTGACTATCAAACATTTAAATCACGCGATGGTGCATACGTACGTGAACACTTCTTCAACCGTTATCCAGAAACGGCTGCATTAGTGAAAGATATGACTGATGACGAAATTTGGGCGCTGAACCGTGGTGGTCACGATCCGAAGAAAGTATATGCAGCATTTAAAAAAGCACAAGAAACCAAGGGCAAACCAACTGTTATTTTAGCTCAAACCATCAAAGGCTATGGTATGGGTGAAACAGCAGAAGGTAAAAACATTGCTCACCAAGTTAAGAAAATGAACATGGACGGCGTTCGCCACTTCCGTGATCAGTTCAATGTGCCAGTTGCTGATGATCAAATCGAAAAACTGCCATTAATCACTTTCGATAAAGATTCTGAAGAATACAAATATCTGCACGAACGTCGCCAAGCTCTGGGCGGTTACTTACCAGCTCGTCGCGCTAAATTTGATGAAAAACTGGAAATTCCAGCTCTGTCAGATTTTAGTCAATTACTGGAAGAACAATCTAAAGAGATTTCAACAACAATTGCATTCGTTCGCGCACTGAATGTCATGTTGAAAAACAACTCAATCAAAGAGCGTTTAGTACCAATTATCGCTGACGAAGCACGTACTTTCGGTATGGAAGGTCTATTCCGTCAAATTGGTATCTATAGCCCGAAAGGTCAGCAATATACACCGCAAGATCGTGAGCAAGTTGCTTACTATAAAGAAGACTCTAAAGGTCAGATCCTGCAAGAAGGTATCAACGAACTGGGCGCAGGTTCTTCATGGTTAGCGGCTGCAACATCATACAGCACTAACAACCTGCCTATGATCCCATTCTATATCTACTACTCTATGTTTGGTTTCCAACGTATTGGTGACTTAATGTGGGCAGCAGGTGACCAACAAGCTCGTGGCTTCCTGATTGGTGGTACTTCTGGTCGTACAACACTAAACGGTGAAGGCTTACAGCACGAAGATGGTCATAGCCATATTCAATCACTGACTATCCCTAACTGTATTTCTTATGACCCAGCTTACGCTTACGAAGTTGCGGTTATCATGCAAGACGGTTTAGAGCGTATGTATGGTGAGAAACAAGAGAACGTGTACTATTACATCACGACTCTGAACGAAAACTATCACATGCACGCAATGCCGGAAGGCGTTGAAGAAGGTATCCGTAAAGGTATCTATAAACTGGCTTCAGTTGAAGGCAGCAAAGGTAAAGTGCAGTTATTAGGTTCTGGTTCTATGATGCGCCACGTTCGTGAAGCTGCCGATATCTTGGCTGCGGAATACGGAATTGGTTCTGACGTATACAGCGTAACCTCATTCACTGAATTGGCGCGTGATGGTCAAGACTGTGAGCGTTGGAACATGCTGCACCCATCAGCAACGCCACGTGTACCTTATGTAGCGCAAGTTATGAATGATGCACCAGCTGTTGCATCGACTGACTACATGAAACTGTTTGCTGAGCAAATCCGTACTTATGTTCCAGCCAGTGAGTACCGTGTATTAGGTACTGACGGTTTCGGTCGTTCTGATAGCCGTGAGAACCTACGTCACCACTTCGAAGTGGATACAACGTATGTCATCGTTGCAGCGTTAGGTGAATTGGCTAAACGTGGTGAGATTGATGTTAAAGTCGTTGAAGAAGCGATTAAAAAATACAACATCAACCCAGATAAAGTTAACCCACGTTTGGCATAAGAGGTAATAATCAATGTCTATTGAAATCCAAGTGCCAGATATCGGTGCTGATGAAGTTGAAGTCACCGAAGTAATGGTAAAAGTTGGTGATAAAGTAGAAGCAGAGCAATCGCTCATCACTGTTGAAGGTGATAAAGCTTCTATGGAAGTCCCATCTCCACAAGCGGGTGTGGTTAAAGAGATTAAAATTGCAGTGGGTGACAAAGTTACTACTGGTAAATTAATCATGATTTTTGATTCAGCAGAAGGTGCATCTGCACCAGCAGCAGCGCCTGCGGCTCCAGTGGCGGCACCAGCTGCTCCTGCTACTGCAGCACTGAAAGAAGTTGCTGTACCAGACATCGGTGGTGATGAAGTTGAAGTCACTGAGATCATGGTTAAAGTAGGTGATGCAATCACGGCTGAACAATCTCTGATTACCGTTGAAGGCGATAAAGCGTCAATGGAAGTACCGGCACCATTCGCAGGTACAGTTAAAGAGATTAAGATTGCGACTGGCGATAAAGTGAAAACTGGCTCGCTGATCATGGTATTCGAAGTTGCAGGCGCAGCGCCTGCGGCAGCGGTTTCTGCTCCAGCAGCATCCGCTGTGGCACCAGCAGCAGCGGCAATCAAAGACGTTAACGTACCAGATATCGGTGGTGATGAAGTTGAAGTTACCGAAGTAATGGTAAAAGTTGGCGACACCGTAACTGCTGAACAATCTTTAATCACCGTTGAAGGCGACAAAGCATCAATGGAAGTACCGGCACCATTCGCAGGTACAGTTAAAGAGATTAAGATTGCGACTGGCGATAAAGTCAAAACTGGCTCCCTGATTATGACTTTTGAAGTTGCGGGTGCAGCACCTGCACCTACAGCAGCTCCTGCTTCTGTACCAGTTGCAGCTCCAGCAGCCGCGCCAGTAGCCTCTGCGCCAGCTAAAGCAGCTGATAGCAAAAATGAATTTGTTGAGAACGATGCGTATATTCACGCAACACCAGTAATTCGTCGTTTAGCTCGCGAATTTGGCGTGAACTTAGCGAAAGTGAAAGGTACAGGCCGTAAAGGTCGTATCTTACGTGAAGACGTTCAAGCTTACGTTAAAGATGCAATTAAACGTGCAGAAGCACCAGCAGCAGCTGGCGGTGGTTTACCGGGTATGCTTCCATGGCCGAAAATTGATTACAGCAAATTTGGTGAAGTTGAAGAAGTTGAGCTGGGTCGCATCCAGAAAATTTCTGGCGCTAACCTGAGCCGTAACTGGGTCATGATCCCGCACGTAACTCTGATGGAAGAAGTGGATACCACTGAAGTTGAAGAGTTCCGTAAACAGCAGAACAAAGAAGCTGAGAAGAAAAAACTGGATGTGAAAATCACGCCACTGGTCTTCGTGATGAAAGCAGTTGCTCGTGCTTTGGAAGAAATGCCACGCTTCAACAGCTCTATTTCAGAAGATGCACAGCGTCTGTTCCTGAAAAAATATATCAACATCGGTATCGCTGTAGATACACCAAATGGCTTAGTTGTTCCTGTTTTCAAAGATGTGAACAAAAAAGGCATTATGGAGTTATCTCGTGAGCTGGGTGAAGTGTCTAAGAAAGCACGTGCAGGCAAACTGACCGCCGCTGACATGCAAGGTGGTTGCTTCACTATTTCTAGCTTAGGTGGTATCGGAACTACCGGTTTTGCACCGATTGTGAATGCACCAGAAGTGGCAATTATGGGTCTATCTCGCTCTTCTATCAAACCAGTTTGGAATGGTAGCGAGTTTGTTCCACGCCTAATGCTGCCTATGTCTCTGTCATTTGACCACCGTGTGATTGATGGTGCTGATGGTGCGCGCTTCATCACTTTAGTTGGACAACTGATGAGCGATATTCGCCGCCTGGTAATGTAACTAATAAGACCGGTCAATTGACCGGTCTGTTTTATTTAGGCTGGGGCAGAGTTTTTCGCTGTTGCAACGAAAGGTTGGGAGTTACGTCACGTATTCAGCCTTTTCAGGATGTTAACAATTCTGTAAACTGCTTGCGGTGTGTACTTTACCAGTGGAAAATTCGTTTATTCGGCGGCCCCGCTGGACAAAACAAAAAGAGGTCATGATGAGTACTGAAATTAAAGCCCAAGTCGTTGTGCTTGGTGCAGGCCCAGCAGGTTATTCTGCGGCATTCCGTTGCGCTGACTTAGGTTTAGAAACTGTTTTGGTAGAACGTTACTCAACTCTTGGTGGAGTTTGTTTAAACGTTGGTTGTATCCCTTCTAAAGCATTACTGCACGTTGCTAAAGTTATCGAAGAAGCTAAAGCATTAGCTGAACATGGTATCGTATTTGGCGAGCCAAAAACTGACATTTCCAAAGTTCGTCTGTGGAAAGAAAAAGTGATTACTCAATTGACTGGCGGCTTAGCGGGTATGGCGAAAGGTCGTAAAGTTAACGTAGTTAACGGTCTGGGTAAATTTACTGGTGCGAATACACTGGTTGTTGAAGGCGAAAACGGCAGCACCACTATCAACTTTGATAATGCGATCATTGCTGCGGGTTCACGTCCAATTCAGTTACCATTTATTCCTCATGAAGATCCACGTATTTGGGATTCAACAGATGCATTAGAACTGCAAGAAGTTCCAGAGCGTCTACTGGTAATGGGTGGTGGTATCATCGGTCTTGAGATGGGTACTGTATACCATGCACTGGGTTCACAAATTGATGTGGTTGAAATGTTTGACCAAGTTATCCCAGCTGCGGATAAAGACGTGGTTAAAGTATTCACTAAGCAAATCAGCAAGAAATTCAACTTACTGTTAGAAACTAAAGTGACTGCTGTTGAAGCGAAAGAGGATGGTATCTACGTTTCAATGGAAGGTAAAAAAGCACCGGCTGAACCACAACGTTATGACGCTGTGTTAGTTGCTATCGGTCGCGTACCTAACGGTAAGAACTTAGACGCAGGTAAAGCTGGCGTTGAAGTTGATGATCGTGGTTTCATCCATGTTGATAAACAAATGCGTACAAACGTACCGCACATCTTTGCTATCGGTGACATCGTTGGTCAACCAATGCTGGCTCACAAAGGTGTTCACGAAGGTCACGTTGCAGCAGAAGTTATCTCTGGTCTGAAACACTACTTCGATCCTAAAGTGATTCCATCAATCGCTTATACTGAGCCAGAAGTTGCTTGGGTTGGTTTAACTGAGAAAGAAGCGAAAGAGAAAAACATCAGCTACGAAACAGCAACATTCCCATGGGCTGCATCAGGTCGTGCAATCGCATCTGACTGTTCTGAAGGTATGACTAAGCTGATTTTTGACAAGCAATCTAACCGTATTATCGGTGGTGCGGTTGTTGGTGTTAACGGTGGTGAATTACTGGGCGAAATCGGTCTGGCAATCGAAATGGGCTGTGATGCTGAAGATTTAGCATTAACCATCCATGCTCACCCGACACTGTATGAATCAATTGGTATGGCGGCAGAGATCTACGAAGGTAGCATTACTGACTTACCAAACGCTAAAGCGAAAAAGAAAAAATAATTTTCTTTTTTAGCAAAAAATAAGCGAATTGAAGACCAAAGCAGAAATGTTTTGGTCTTTTTTATTTCAATTAACAAATAGTATTAGCTTATTTTATTAATTATATAAATATTATAATGGCTATAGTTTTTATATTTACAATTAGTTGACTATAAAAAATTTTAAATTTAGTTTCTTTGCTGTTTTTAAATAACAACAAGGATGTTAATTATGCTCTATATAGATACAATGACTGTTTATGCTAATCCAGTCCCTTTTAATTTTACTGATGTAACGAATGATGATTTTTTTAATGGTGATTATGCTTTTAATAATAATAGTATAAATGAGCAATATGACCATTTGAAAACTATTACAAGAATTATAGAGAATGATAATTATAAACCGGAGATATCTAGAGATAGAGATGTAAATCGAGAAAAGGTAGCATCAGAGGAGGCAGTAAACATGCCATTACCATCACCACAGGAACTGTCTCCTCAAGAAAAACTAGAATTAAATCATCAGGAGATCTCAAATAGAATAAAGGTGCTAAAAGAAGAAAAAAGTAATTTAGAAAAAAAGTTATGAATGGAAGTTTTTGACTGATCCGGAGAAATACCCATGTAATTATCAATGGGTTTTTAAATCACCAGATCTTAATATCACTGCAAATGTTAAATTTAGTTCAATACAAGATAGAGAACGCTTACTTTCGGATGATTTTGGTGATAGCCCTGTAGATATACCAAAATTAAATTTTTTTGATCCTCAACCTTTTTATAATGCTATTGAGAGAAACGCAGAATTATCAGCAAGAAATCATCTGCTAGAAACTCAGGAAAGACATACTCAATTAACAAAAGAAATTCAGTCTAATGAAAATGAATTAAGAAACATTAAAATTAGCATTGAAAAAAGCAGTATTTTAACAATGCCAACACCGATAATCCCTGTACACAATGGAAACTCCGTATCTGATGAAAAAACAAGGATGGATGCAAATTTTGCTCAAACAATTGAAAACAAACTTAATGCGGCTGGCGATAAACTAGCAGAAACATTTGAATGTACCTTTGGACTTGCTTGTGCATCGGATTTGGATAAGGCAGCTAAAAATCCCAATCTTGGAAAAGAACTTTCAAATTCAGATAAAGTAGAATTAGGTGGTACTGGTTCAGGTACACCTCCCGAATGGGATCCAGATGGTGCTAACATTAGCGGCAAGAAATTGAGTATTTCTGATAATCGATCTATTCATTCGCTTAGGGAGCAAGTTAGATTACATGAAGAGAAATTGGCAGCCTACAGGCGTAATCCTGACGCATTTGATAATCTAGGTTACTTAAAAAATGCTCCAAATATCATAGCTAGACAAAAAATTATTAATGGTCGGATTAGACATTTAGAGCACGAAATTAAAATATTTAAAGAAAATATAGATAAAATTAAAAAAGGATAATTTATGAATATCGACCTCAATGTACTTAAGGATGCAATCAATACAATCTTCGATGAAATGAAAAAGCATGGAATCGAGAGCATTAAGCTAGATTCTGATTTTTATTGGAACGTACCATCTGAATCTCTTTATAACATTTATAATGACCCACAGCAGCTAGATATAGGGCAACTAGAAGATGACTATAAGATGCTATGCGAGGCTAAAGAAAAAGACATTTTAGTCCGCTACAATTTAAAAAATATCTCAGCGATTCTTCGCTACTTAGCTGAAAAAGAATCTAACTAATTCACATTATCTATTTCTGACCCAGAGCCTAGATTTTCATAGGCTCTTTTTTATTGCCTCCCCTCAGTAATCTGGTTGAACTAAAAAGACCAATAAACCCCATAAAATCCGTTAAAAAATTTTAAACCAATCGCAATGATTTGCCTTATCAATTAGTCAGATAAGTAAAAATGAGTTATTAAATATAATTTGTGATAAGGGATGAAAAAAGGCACTAATTAGAGTGCTTTCAGCCATGAAATGGATTATAAAAAGTAGGGTCTTAATGGATGTTTATAATGGATTATGATGTTTCAAGCTTAAAAATTGCCCTATAAAGTTTGTTAATGGGTTAAGTTAGCAGAAGAATGTTACTTTCTTGTGAATGAATTAACATTACGTTTAAATTCTGCTATGCTGATTGCCCGAAGCTGGACATAATTTTATCGCCATTGAGATTATGTGAGCAAATTCCTCTGACCTGGCACCGGATGATAATTTTTTTCAGGATGGTGCAGACAGCCGGGTATATAAATAACAAAGAAGCGAGGAGAACGTCGTGCTAGAAGAATACCGTAAGCACGTAGCCGAGCGTGCCGCTCAAGGGATTGTCCCTAAGCCATTAGATGCGTCACAAGTAGCTGCACTAGTCGAGTTACTGAAAAACCCACCCAAAGGTGAAGAAGATTTCTTGTTAGACCTGCTGACCAACCGTGTTCCACCGGGCGTCGATGAAGCAGCGTACGTTAAAGCTGGATTTTTAGCCGCGATCGCAAAAGGCGAAACATCCTCCCCTCTGATCTCCCCTGAAAAAGCTATTGAACTGCTTGGTACCATGCAGGGCGGATACAATATTCACGCACTAATCGAAGCTCTTGATGATGCCAAATTGGCAGCCATCGCAGCGAAAGCACTTTCCCATACTTTACTCATGTTCGATAACTTCTACGATGTCGAAGAAAAAGCGAAAGCGGGAAATGCACATGCTAAGCAAGTGATTGAATCATGGGCGAATGCCGATTGGTTCAACGAACGTCCTGAATTAGCTGAAAAAATGACAGTGACTGTATTTAAAGTGACTGGCGAAACAAACACAGATGATTTATCTCCTGCACCAGATGCATGGTCACGTCCAGATATCCCTCTGCATGCTTTAGCAATGCTGAAAAACGCGCGTGATGGTATCGTTCCTGATGAAGCAGGTAGCGTAGGTCCAATTAAACAGATCGAAGAACTGAATAAAAAAGGTTTCCCGCTGGCTTATGTGGGTGACGTTGTCGGTACGGGTTCTTCTCGTAAATCAGCAACAAACTCTGTTTTATGGTTTATGGGCGATGATATTCCATTCGTGCCTAACAAACGTGGCGGCGGTGTGGTGCTGGGCGGTAAAATTGCCCCTATCTTCTTTAACACAATGGAAGATGCGGGTGCACTGCCAATTGAAGTGGATGTATCAAAGCTGAATATGGGCGATGTGATTGATATCTATCCATATAAAGGTGAAGTTCGTAATCACGAAACTAACGAATTGTTAGAAACATTCGAATTAAAAACGGATGTGTTAATCGACGAAGTTCGTGCTGGTGGTCGTATTCCTCTGATTATCGGTCGTGGCTTAACCACAAAAGCACGCGAAGCATTAGGTTTAGGTGCAACGGATATGTTCCGTCTTGCAAAACCTGTTGCACAAAGCAATCGTGGTTATTCATTAGCACAAAAAATGGTCGGTCGTGCATGCGGTCGCCAAGGTATTCGCCCAGGCGAATACTGTGAACCTAAAATGACGTCTGTCGGTTCTCAAGATACTACGGGTCCAATGACGCGTGATGAGCTGAAAGACTTAGCGTGTTTAGGATTCTCTGCAGATTTAGTCATGCAGTCATTCTGTCACACGGCAGCTTATCCAAAACCTGTCGATGTTACCACGCACCATACGCTGCCTGATTTTATTATGAATCGTGGTGGGGTTTCTCTACGTCCGGGCGACGGTATCATTCACTCTTGGTTAAACCGTATGCTATTGCCAGATACTGTTGGTACTGGTGGTGACTCACATACCCGTTTCCCAATTGGTATCTCATTCCCAGCAGGTTCTGGTTTAGTGGCTTTTGCCGCAGCAACCGGTGTTATGCCTCTAGATATGCCAGAATCTGTATTAGTTCGCTTCAAAGGACAAATGCAGCCGGGTATCACATTACGTGACCTTGTTCATGCTATTCCACTGTATGCGATTAAAGATGGCTTACTGACTGTTGAGAAAAAAGGTAAGAAAAACATTTTCTCTGGTCGTATTCTGGAAATTGAAGGCCTTCCTGAGCTGAAAGTTGAGCAAGCATTTGAATTAGCGGATGCATCAGCCGAGCGTTCTGCAGCGGGCTGTACTATCAAACTGGACAAAGCGCCAATCATCGAATACCTGCAATCTAACATCGTCCTATTGAAATGGATGATCGCAGAAGGTTACGGCGACCGTCGTACCATTGAGCGTCGTATCAAAGGTATGGAAAACTGGTTAGCGAACCCTGAGTTACTTGAAGGCGATGCCGATGCAGAATATGCCGCAGTGATTGAAATTGATCTTAATGAGATCAAGGAACCAATTCTGTGTGCACCAAATGACCCAGATGATGCGCGCTTACTGTCTGATGTTCAGAATGAAAAAATCGATGAAGTATTCATTGGTTCTTGCATGACTAACATTGGTCATTTCCGTGCGGCAGGTAAGCTGCTGGATTCCCATAAAGGTCAATTACCAACTCGCCTGTGGGTTGCGCCACCAACCAAGATGGATGCAGCGCAATTAACTGAAGAAGGTTATTACAGCGTATTTGGTAAGAGCGGAGCGCGTATCGAAGTCCCAGGTTGTTCACTGTGTATGGGTAACCAAGCACGCGTGGCTGATGGTGCGACAGTCGTTTCTACATCGACTCGTAACTTCCCTAACCGTTTAGGTACAGGGGCGAATGTGTATCTGGCATCCGCAGAGTTAGCCGCAGTTGCTTCTCTGTTAGGTCGCTTACCAACGCCAGCTGAGTACCAACAGTTTATGAATAAAGTCGACGAGACTGCGGAAGATACATACCGCTATCTGAACTTTGACCGACTGGATCAGTACACTGAAAAAGCCGATGGTGTGATTTTCCAAACTGCTGTTTAATCAGCAGTAGATAGAATCATACTGACTTAACCCCAAGAATTGAGAATTCAATTTTTGGGGTTTTTTCTATCTTGCTTTTAGCAAAGAATACGAATATAGCTAGGTGAGCGTTAAAGATATTGTGAAATTTCAATCAAATTCAAATCAGGATCTCTGATATACAAAGAGATAATCTTACCGATAGCACCAGTTCGTTGTACTGGACCCTCTATAATTTTCACACCTTGCTGCTCAATGTGCTTTTGAACTGCTATTAGTGGCATATCACTGATAAAGCAGAGATCTAACGATCCTGGAACAGGCAAATGTGCCTTAGGTTCAAACTCTTTCCCATATTGGTGAATGTTTATCTTTTGCTGACCAAATTGCAGGGCAAAACGTTGTTCACCGAAGGTGATCACAGACATCTTTAAAATACGTTGGTAAAAATCAAGGCAGGCATCAAGATCTGTGGTGGTTAAGACTAAATGGTCTAATCGATTAATCATTAACGTTCCTATTACCGAGTTGGGGAGTGTGTATCAATCTTAATCGAATAAATATATTTATGCAGCGTAATAGTCACGACCATTAATTTTTTCTGACAGTCCGTAATAGCGCTAAGCAAACCCGCTTGACTCGCGTTATACTTAATTCAAAGACGCAAAGTGTGAGGTATTGCATATGGACTACCAATTTTTAAAGGATATTACAGGAAGTATTACCGCTAAATTTTCAATGGATCATGAAGCTATCGGTTACTGGTTAAATGAGGAAATCAAAAATGATCTCAGTTTACTGGATACCATCGCAGAAAATTATGAACTGATTAAAGGCAGTGAAAAGCAATGGGAGTTTATTGGTCACGAATACACACTTATTCTTGATGATGAGGAAGTGATGATCCGTGCGAACCAATTAGCTTTTGAGACGGATGGGTTAGAAGAAGGCATGAGTTACTATGATAATGAAAGTATTGCCTTTTGCGGTGTAAATGACTTTTTCGACATGTTGGATGACTACCGTGAGTTTGTTATCGAAAATCGATAAATAGCATTTTATTTATCGATTAATTTTATATTTTGATAATTTATAGCTATTATTTTAAGCGTGTTATTCAATTATTTACTAATAGTTTCCAAGGTTATTAATTGAATTGAGCGAGTTTTCCTAGTCTAAATTTGATCGAAAAGGATATACATATGAATACTGATGATGTTACAGGCGCATTGAATGATGCAACAAATTGGTTTGTGGCAAATCAGGATCTGCTAGTCCAGTATGTCGTCAATATCGTTTCCGCACTTGTTATTTTAATTGTGGGTTTGATGATTGCTAAATGGGTTAGCCGTGGTTTGAATCGCGTGATGACAATGAGAGGAATTGACTCCACTGTTAGCGAATTCTTATCTGCTATTGCTCGCTATACCATTGTGGCATTTACCCTAATTGCTGTGCTGGGCAAAATTGGCGTACAAACTGCCTCTGTCATCGCGGTAATGGGTGCCGCCGGTTTAGCGGTTGGTTTAGCATTACAAAATTCATTAGGTAACTTTGCTGCGGGCGTTCTGCTGGTGGTATTCAGACCATTAAAAGCGGGTGAGTTTGTTAAGATTGGTGCGATTGACGGTACAGTACAAAGCGTGCAAATTTTCTCAACTACATTGAGAACGGCAGATGACCGTATTGTGGTGATCCCAAACGGTAAAATTATTGGTGACAGCATCATTAACGTGACTCGTGAGCCGCTTCGTCGCCAAGATATTATGGTCGGTGTTGCTTACAATTCTGATATTGATGTGGTTAAAAAAGTATTGGGTGATATCGTTGCTGCTGACTCGCGCATTCTGCACGATAAAGGCGTGACTATCCGTTTAAATGAAATGGCACCATCTTCATTAAACTATTTAGTGCGTTTCTGGACAACGAATGGCGATACTTGGCCAGTTTATTGGGATTTAATGGAAAACTTTAAGCGTGCTCTTGATAAGCACAATATTGGTATTCCATTCCCGCAAATGGATGTTCATCTTCACCAAGTTAATACCAGCGCAAAAAATATTTCTGCTGAATAAGTATTAACGTATTTATCTTTAAAAATGGCGCGATCTAAAAGTTGCGCCATTTTTATTTGCACTTTGTCCTTAACTTCATCCTGACTTTTCATCATTTCGTTATTGCCAATCCTGATTAGCCCTACTTATGGTCCATTAGAGTTAATCGTTTTCACTAATAATTTTTTCTGGATATCATTCTTTGCAGATAATCTGAATAATTATTAGGAAAAATTGCATGTTTACAATTTATTTTCAGGGGGCTCTGCTTGGGGCTGCAATGATATTGCCCTTGGGGCCACAAAATGCGTTTGTGTTGCAACAAGGTAGTCGCAAACAGTTTCATTTAATGAGTGCATTATTATGCGCGCTAAGTGACACGATTTTAATTATTGCTGGTGTATTTGGCGGTAGTGCGCTATTAAGCCAGTCTGAGTTATTGATGGCATTAATTACATGGACTGGGGTCGCTTTCCTAGCGTGGTATGGCTATGGTGCGTTTCGTACCGCCATGACCCCAGATGATGAGGTCTTACAGCTAGAAAGCAAAACGATGACACGCTGGAAAGTGATTGTGACTTTATTTGCGGTCACTTGGCTTAACCCTCATGTGTATTTAGATACGTTTGTGGTGTTAGGTAGTGTGGGTGGGCAATTAGAAAGCCAATTACGCCCATGGTTTACAGCAGGGGCCTTAACGGCTTCATTCGTGTGGTTTTTCTTATTAGCCATGTTAGCCGCTTGGTTTTCTCCTATACTGAATAAACCACGCTCTCAGCGTTTTATTAACCTGTTTGTCGGTTGTGTCATGTGGTTTATTGCATTTAAACTCGCGATGCATGGTCTGGGTTATTAATTAGCATTATTCTGAATCGCAGTTTGCGCTGAATATGATAATGTGAACCTTAATCAAAGGAAGTTTATGATGAACTTCCTTTTTCTTGTAGAGAAAAATACCATTGGGAGGTTCTGTGAAATTGAAATCTATCGTTGTTGCTGCCCTGCTGGCAGGTCTTGCGGTACCAACCATGTCATTGGCAAGCGCCGCACCAGAGGGGCCGCATATTTCGACATCAGCAAGTGGTGCTGTGAAAGTGGCGCCAGATATGGCCACGCTGAGCATTAATGTGCAAGTAACCAATAAAGATGCCGCTGCTGCGAAAACCGCCGTTGATAAGCGTGTTGCTGAATACTATGAATTCCTAAAGAAAAATGGCATTGAAAAGCAAGATATTGAAGCTGCCAATGTGCGTACGCAACCAAATTATGATTATAGTTCGTCTGCGAAAGCATCCTTAAAAGGCTATACCGCGACAAGAACTGTTGAAGTGAAAGTGAGAAAACTGGATCAACTGAATGTTCTACTCGATGGTGCATTAGCGGCAGGATTGAATGAAATTAATTCAGTCCAATTTGGCGTGAATGATCCGCAGAAATATCGTAATGCTGCGCGTGACCAAGCAATGAAGAATGCTCAACAGCAGGCTGAAGCGTTGGCGAAAGGGTTTAATGCGCAGTTAGGACCGATTTACAGCATTAATTACAATGCTCCATCAGATGTGCCATACCCAATGGCGATGCGTAGCCGTGGCGGTTCATTGAAAGCCGCTGCTCAAGATCTCAATGTTGATGAGACCTATGAGCAACAAAGTATTGATTTTAATGACCAAGTCGATGTGGTTTTTGAAATTAAGCGTTAATTTCAGCCGCAATTTCATCATCTTGTTTTAGCATCTGGCGTCCTGTTTTTAGCAGGGCGTCAGTCACTTTCTTCATTGTGCGGCTTTCTGGCGCAAAACGATGCCAATAAAGCATACGGCGCTGGCATAACCCCGGTGTTAAATCGATTAGTTCACCATTTTCTAATTCGCTGGCAATCTGCAAGTGTGGGATCATACAGCATGTTGAGCCCTGTTTTGCTAGCTGCACAAACGCTTCCGATGAGTTAACGATATGGCAAGGGACACTACCTGGCGATAGACCAAAGTTTTGTTGTACAAAGGCTTGGTGCATATCATCTAAGTGGTCAAAAGCCACGGCAGGTGCTTTTAGTAGCGATGCGCGAGTTACACCTTCAGGGAAATATTTAGCCGCAAAGCCAGGAGATGCCACGAAAATATAGTCCAGAGCACCCAGTTTATCGACTAAACAGCCCGGTAGCGCTTGTGGCTGAATACTGATAGCACCGACTACTTCACCGCGTCTTAAACGTTCCTGGGTACGAGTTTCATCTTCCACTTGAATATTCAAGCGAATAGGGGTGTTGCCCAGAACTGGATTCAATGCAGGTAAGAACCAGGTTGCCAAGCTATCGGCGTTGACCGCTAAGGAGAGCAATAATGGGGTAGAGCCGCTGTTTTCATCTCCAAGCCACTGTTCTTCGAGTAATTCTACTTGATGAAGCAGCGCTAGCAGTTTTTGACCTTGTTCAGTCGGATGTGGCGGAACGGTGCGCACGAGTAAAGGCTGACCAAAAAGGTTTTCTAACTGTTTGATTCGTTGAGAAACCGCAGATTGGGTGATACACAATTTTTGTGCTGCTCGTTCAAATCCGCGTTCACGAATGACGGCATCCAGTGCTTGCAAGGCGCGATAATCAGGGCGCTTCATCAAAAACTCTCCTTCTTGTTATTCTGCCAATCACTATGCCATATTTTTAGGGATAACACTTGCAAATATTCCTAAAGGGTATTTTTCATAAGAAGTAGTGCACAATCCCTAATAACAATACTGCAACTTGCTGGGTGTCCGGTATATACTATTGAGCATCTACTTAATGACTCATTATTTCAGTATAAGGCTCTCGCATGACTCAGGATGAATTAAAAAAAGCAGTAGGTTGGGCAGCATTAGAATATGTTAGACCAGGCACCATTGTTGGTGTTGGTACGGGGTCTACTGCCTCTCATTTTATTGATGCATTAGCAACAATGAAGGGGCAAATCGAAGGCGCAGTCTCTAGCTCTGAAGCATCAACGCAAAAATTAAAATCCTTGGGTATTCCCGTTTTTGACTGTAATAGCGTGGATTCATTAGATGTTTATGTTGATGGTGCTGACGAAGTTGACGGTAATATGAACATGATCAAAGGCGGTGGTGCAGCGTTAACCCGTGAAAAAATCGTGTCTGCCATTGCTAAAACATTCGTGTGTATCGTAGACCAATCTAAGCTGGTGGGCGTACTGGGCAAATTCCCTCTACCAGTGGAAGTGATCCCAATGGCGCGTAGCTATGTGGCTCGTGAGCTAGTCAAACTGGGTGGTCAGCCGGTTTACCGTGAAAACGTGGTGACGGATAACGGCAACGTTATTTTAGATGTTCACAATTTAGAAATTCTCGACCCAGTCGCATTAGAAAATAAAATCAATGGCATTGCTGGTGTCGTAACAGTCGGGTTATTTGCTAACCGTGGTGCGGATGTTGTGCTGATGGGAACGGCTGATGGCGTAAAAACCATTAAGTTGTAATTAATCAGAATGTAATGATAAGCCAGTGGCTTTTTGAGTTCACTGGCTTATTTTGTTTTTGATTAGCGTGTTTTTAACTAAATAGTTTGATGGTTAATGACTTTTGTAAATATCATCAACATGAAAATTATTTAAATTTTTTTTACCTTCCGTTATTTTGGTGATATATCTCACACAAATGCCCATTGGGTGGGCAAAATGCTTATTTTGTGTTACCGCTCTAGATTTTCCACCACATAACTTCTTTTTCATCACACTTTTTAGCAGAGTCTAAGCAATCGTTTGTATTGCTACTGCGCTGAATTTTGCTATGTTGGTATTCTCGTTTTATTTCAAGGTGCATGTGAGGGGGCTGGAGTGCCTTAATTTCATGGCGTGCATCTCGAATTATTTTGAGTTCATACGAAATTCATCGGTCAAAAATTAAGTACGATAGGGTAGGGTAAATGGTCAAGGTATCTTTGCAGAAAGACAAAATTAAATTTTTACTGCTTGAAGGTGTTCACCAAAGTGCTGTGGATAACCTCAAAGCAGCGGGTTACACCAATATCGAATATCACAAAAGTGCGCTGTCGGACGAAGAATTAAAAGAAGCGATTAAAGATGCACGTTTTGTGGGGATCCGCTCCCGTACTCATTTGACGGAAGAGATCTTTGCCGCAGCAGAAAAATTGGTGGCTGTGGGATGTTTCTGTATTGGAACCAACCAAGTTGATCTCGATGCTGCAGCGAAGCGCGGTATTCCTGTCTTTAATGCACCATTCTCCAACACCCGTTCCGTGGCGGAAATGGTATTAGGTCAGTTATTACTTCTGTTACGTCGTATTCCTGAAGCGAATATGCAAGCACACCGCGGGATCTGGGAAAAACAAGCGAAAGGCTGCTTTGAAGCTCGTGGCAAACGCTTAGGTATTGTCGGTTATGGTCATATCGGTACACAGTTAGGGATCTTAGCTGAAGGTATCGGTATGGATGTTTACTTCTATGATATCGAAAACAAATTGCCATTAGGTAACGCAACTCAAGTTCGTTCATTACCAGAATTATTAAAAATGAGCGATGTGGTGAGCTTACATGTGCCTGAAACGGCCAGCACGAAAAACATGTTTGGCGAAGTGCAGTTTGAGCAAATGAAGCAAGGTGCGATTTTCATCAACGCATCACGCGGTACTGTTGTTGATATTCCTGCATTAAGTTCAGCGTTAGAAAGCAAGAAATTATCAGGTGCAGCGGTTGACGTTTTCCCAACGGAACCAGCAGCAAACAACGATCCTAATGACCCATTTATTTCTGAGTTGATTAAATTCGATAACGTTATCCTGACTCCACATATCGGTGGTTCAACGGAAGAAGCGCAAGAAAATATCGGCTTAGAAGTGGCAAGTAAACTGGCAAAATACTCAGATAACGGTTCAACATTATCTGCGGTTAACTTCCCTGAAGTTTCGCTGCCAGTGCATATGGATGATACTAACCGTTTACTGCACATTCATGAAAACCGCCCTGGTATCATGAACAGTATCAACCAAGTGTTTACTGAAAATAACATTAACGTGGTTGGGCAATACTTGCGAACCTCAGGGAATGTGGGCTATGTGGTTATTGATGTGTTGACGCAGTCACCAAGCCAAGCGGATGAAGTATTACTGAAATTAAAATCTCTACCAGGCACCATCCGCGCTCGTCTGCTGTTCTAATCAGTCGATGCATTAAAAACATTTCATTAAAAGCACAGTGGCGTTGGTATCTACCAGCGCCATATTTTTTTCGGAGTAATAATTTCTGGTAATGGAATATCCCAGTGCGCGACAGGTAAATCTTCAACTAACTGACAATCATGGGCGAGTCCAATAGGATAAAAGCCAGTTTGTTGCCAATTTGCCAATGTTCTATCATAAAATCCGCCTCCCATTCCTAACCGTTGCCCTTGGCTATCAAAAGCTACCAGCGGGATCATCATAATATCCAGTCGCTCGATAGGTAATACATCTAATACATTCAATTGTGGCTCTTCAATATTAAATTTATTTTTTACTAAGGTAGTCTTCGGCGTGTAGTGCAAAAATAATAGGTGGTGAGGATCAAAAGGGTGAATAACGGGAAGATAAACTTGTTTACCGTGATCCCAAAGGGCTTGGATTAATGGACGTGTATTAATTTCACCATCGAACGAAAGAAATAGGGCGATAGTTTTAGCCTGTGCGACTTTTGGGTGATTAAGTGTGTGGGCGATAATGCGTTGTGCCGCATCATCTTGAACTTCAGGCGTCAGTTCCCGTCTGGTAGCTCGAATAGATTTACGGATTTGCTGACGTAGTGAAGATAGCGTATCTGACATAACCGTTTCCATAAATCATATTCCTAATATCAAGTTGATAACTCGTGGAAAAATTTACAAAACAGTATATCGCAAGGAATAGGAATACGTAATTTTTAGTGTGGGTTTGAGATTTTGTGCAAAGAATACAGCGCAGACTAAATAGAAGGGAGGTCTCCAAGATGCCGTTGTAGGCTGTAACCCTTGAACCCTTGGTTCAAGGTGAACGCAGTTTAGCAACCTTTAGGCTTCCTGAGCGAATCAGGCATGCTCACCAGCGCAATAACCACATTCTGTTTGGTATGAAATATCGGCTCAGGGGACTTACCCACTGACGCGCATCTCAGAGAAATTTGTTTTGAGAACTTTCGTTACTCAGTGACTTCATTGTACGAAATTAGAGTGTAAATGCAACCTAATTTTTCGTTTTATTATTTTACTAGTGATTGATTAATAAGCATATTTACTCTAGGGGCAATACCTGCCTCTCAGTGATTTTCACCTGATCGTGCAACGCTTGTTCAATCGTCTGCTGCAATACTTTTATTTTCTCTTCCATATTATAAGCATAATCGCGCGTTTTTGTCTTTTCTTGTGCTAATTCGTGACAGACGTTCAATGCGACAATGAAAATAAGTTGTTCAGTGTTAGTGACACCGCTTCGGTCTTTTAACGTTTTTAAGCGTTCTTCTAATTCTTTTGCTGACTCTAAGAGCGCTTCTTTTTGTTCTATTGGGCAATTAACGCGCATAGAGCGCCCAAAAATCTGAATATCAACGGGTTGTGCGGACATGATACCTCCATACTAAAATCTTTTTCGCCAATAAAAGTAGGACATTTGGCGTAAATGTTGTTAATTTTTGCATAGCTTATGCTTAGATAGGCATTGGCGATATATTACTAGTTTAGAATAAAAATAAGCTAATAATAACTCAGACAAAAAAAGCAGACTGGTCTAGCGGCTATCCTTGGTGGTAGCATATCACGAATCCCAAGCTAACATGACGAATTCAGATGTCTATACAAAAATCTTTACCTAACTATGAATCGTTGGACAACTTACTCCAACAGCACTCAATCGCACTCACTGCCGCCGAGATCCATGGTTTAATAACCGGACTGATTTGTGGAGGAAGCCGTGACCTCGGTTGGCAAACCCTTGTTCATGATCTAGCAAATGACGGACTTGCGTTTCCGCAAACCGTTTCACAACCGCTGCGTGAACTGTATGACCTCACATTTGAAGCATTAGATGACACCGAATTTGCATTCAATATGCTATTTCCGGATGAAGACGCTTCTGTGTTTGACCATGCGGATGCACTAGCTGGCTGGGTTAACCACTTCTTACTTGGCATTGGTGTTGCTCAACCTAAACTGACTGATAAAAAAGAGATTAGTGAAGTAATTACCGATCTACGTAACATCGGTATGCTTGGTTATGATGAAGAAGAAGACCAAGAAGAGTTAGAGCAAGCATTAGAAGAAGTTGTTGAATATGTGAGAGTTGCCGTTCAACTGTGTTATATCGCATTGGCTGAGCCGAAAAAAGGCCCAACCGCTGTTGAGAATATCAAGCCCGTTCTTCACTAATCTATAATATTAGGTAGCGACCCACTAACTGTAGGCTTTCTGCATTGTCAGTCACCTACGGTTAAGGAACGGATTTACCTAATTTGAACTGATTGCCGTTTGATTTTTAGCTAATTATCAAACAAGCAACCAATCTAAAACCCAAATAATAAGGCAATAACGGTATGAATAAGCAGGAATTTATTTCTCGTCGTAATGCATTATTGGCTCAAATGGCGCCAGCAAGTGCTGCTATTATTTTTTCAGCACCTGAAGCACAACGTAATGCGGATTGCGAATATCCGTATCGCCAGCACAGTGATTTTCTATATCTGACTGGATTTAGTGAGCCAGAAGCGGTTTTAGTTTTAATAAAAAGTGACGAGAAACATAGCCACACCGTGCTATTCAACCGTGTTCGCGATCTCACCGCAGAAATTTGGTTTGGGCGTCGCTTAGGACAAGATGCTGCACCAGAAAAATTAGGTATTGATAAAGCGCTGCCATTCGATGAAATCGTTGACCAGCTTTATCAATTACTCAATGGTCTCGATGTGGTTTATCACGCTCAAGGTGAATTTGATTACGCGGATAAACTGGTTTTCGGTGCATTGGATGTCCTGCGCCGAGGAAGCCGTCGCAACTTAAAAGCTCCTCGCACGCTCATTGATTGGCGTCCAATGGTGCACGAAATGCGCCTATTTAAGTCGGATGCAGAAATGGCAGTCATGCGCAAAGCGGGTGAAATCTCAGCATTAGCCCACATTCGTGCGATGGAAACTTGCCGCCCAAATATGTATGAATACCAGCTTTGTGGTGAGATTGAGTATGAATTTACTCGCCATGGTGCGCGTTTCCCATCTTATAACACCATCGTCGGTAGTGGCGAAAACGCCTGCATTTTGCACTACACAGAAAATGAATGTGCGATGAAAGATGGGGACTTAGTCCTAATTGATGCCGGTGCAGAGTTAGAAGGTTACGCAGGGGATATCACCCGAACTTTCCCTGTGAACGGAAAATTCACCAAAGAACAGCGTGAAATTTACGATATCGTGCTTCAATCTATTAACACCGCATTAGAACTTTACCGCCCAGGCACCAGTATCCACGAAGTGACTCGTCAAATTGTTCGCATTAAAACAGAAGGCTTAGTGAAATTAGGCATTTTGCAGGGTGACGTCGAACAATTGATCGAAAACAAAGCGTATCATCCATTTTTTATGCATGGTTTAAGCCATTGGCTGGGCTTAGATGTTCATGATGTCGGTTTTTACGGTGTAGAAAGAGACCGCATTTTAGAGCCGGGCATGGTGCTGACCATTGAACCAGGATTATATATTGCGCCAGATGCTGACGTACCGCCTCAATACCGTGGTATCGGCGTACGTATCGAAGACGACATTCTTATCACTGAAGATGGGAATGAAAACTTAACGGCCTTGGTCGTCAAAGATCCTGATGAAATTGAAGCGTTAATGGCGGCGGCTAAAAAACGCTTAGGTTAAGCAGTAAAAAGTAATAATAGAAGGTAATTAACAACCTATGAATGTGATTATTGTTGGGGGAGGAATGGCTGGCGCGACATTGGCACTGGCAATTTCATCACTCAGTCGAGGACGTGTTTCGGTATCACTAATCGAAGCATCTCAACCGGATAACCAGCATCCGGGCTTTGATGCACGAGCGATTGCGTTAGCGCACGGCACTTGCCAATACCTATCGTCGATAGGTGTTTGGTCTGCATTTGCTGATTGCGTTACCCCCATTAATCACGTTCATGTGTCCGATAGAGGGCATGCAGGGTTTGTTAATATTCATGCTGAAGATCACCAAATCACTGAATTGGGTAATGTGATCGAATTGCATGAAGCAGGTGCTCGTTTATTTTCACTGTTACGTAAAGCACCCGGCGTTACACTTTATTGTCCTGCTAAAGTGGAGCATGTTGAGCGTACAGTGGACAACGTGACTGTCACGTTAGACAGCGGTGAGCAAATCACGGGCAGTTTATTAGTGGCGGCGGATGGTAGCCGTTCTGCGATTGGTCAAGCTTGCAATATGCAATGGCAGCAAGATGATTATGGACAAGTGGCAATTATTGCTAATGTGAAAACATCGATTGACCCCGCAGGGCGTGCCTTCGAACGCTTTACTGAATTTGGTCCTTTGGCATTATTACCTATGTCTGAAGGGCGTAGCTCGTTAGTTTGGTGTCATCGCCAAGAACATGCTGACGATATTAATGCGTGGGATGATGAAACCTTTATTCGCAAATTACAGCAAGCATTTGGCTGGCGTTTAGGGGAAATAACCCAAGCTGGTAAACGTAATTGTTACCCATTAGTGTTAAGAAAAGCGGTGAATTCTGTCAGTCACCGTGTTGCGCTGGTGGGAAATGCAGCGCAAACATTACACCCAATTGCGGGGCAAGGTTTCAACCTTGGGATCCGCGATGTCATGCAATTAGCTGAGTTAGTCGTTAATGCTCATGATAATCAGCAAGATATTGGCAGTTATTCATTGCTAAGTCAGTACCAACAAACCCGATTAGCCGATCGAGAAAAAACAGTCACCATGACCGATGGTCTGGTGCGCTTATTTGCTAATCGTTGCTTCCCATTAATTGTGGGGCGTAATTTAGGTCTGATGGCGATGGAGATGTTGCCGCCTGTTCGTGATGTTTTAGCCCGCCAAACCCTTGGCTGGGTCGCACATAAATAACCACAAAACTAAGAGGAATAAAAATATGCAATCGTTTGATGTGGTTATCGCCGGTGGTGGTATGGTTGGACTCGCACTGGCATGTGGACTCGAAGGCAGTGGTTTACGTGTGGCGGTCGTTGAAAACCATCCACCTAAAACGCCATTCTCTGCTAACGATCCCCATGCGCTACGCGTGTCGGCAATCAATGCCGCCAGTGAAAAATTATTGACTCATTTAGATGTATGGTCAGCAATCAAAGGGATGCGTGCTGCCGCCTATAGCGGGATGGAAGTGTGGGATAACCACAGTTTCGGTCGTATTGCTTTTTCTGCTAAAGACCAAAATCTCTCGCATTTAGGTCATATCGTTGAAAACAATGTGGTGCGCGATGCCTTATGGCAAAAAGCCAGCCAATTGCGTGATGTAACTTTACTGGCCCCTGCAACCATCAAGAAGGTGGTATGGGGAGAAAATGACGTTTTCATCACGTTAGATGATGAAAATATGCTGACGGCTCGCTTGATAGTCGGGGCTGACGGCGCAAATTCATGGCTGCGTAGTCATGCAGATATTCCGCTCACTTTCTGGGATTATGAACATACCGCACTGGTAGCAACTATTCGAACCGAACGTTCCCATGAAGGTATTGCTCGCCAGGCTTTTAATGGGGAAGGCATCCTCGCGTTCTTACCGCTAAGCGACCCGCACTTATGTTCGATTGTTTGGTCTCAGCCAAACTTAGCCGCTGCGCGTCGTCAAGATTTAGATAAGTTAGAATTTGAGAAAGAATTGACCGTTGCATTTGATGTTAATTTAGGTTTTTGCCAATTAGAAAGCGACCGTTTAACTATCCCATTAACCGGACGTTATGCGCGTCAGTTTGCGGCGCAGCGTTTAGCGCTACTCGGGGATGCGGCTCACACCATTCATCCTTTGGCGGGCCAAGGGGTGAATCTTGGTTTTATGGACGTCGCTATGCTGATTGGTGAAATCAGAAGGCTACATCGTGAAGGCAAAGATTTTGGTCAATATTTCTATTTGCGTGATTATGAACGTAGCCGCAAGCACAGCGCAGCGGTGATGTTAGCGGGAATGCAAGGTTTCCGTGAACTGTTTGATGGCAACAACCCTGCGAAGAAATTGCTGCGAGATATTGGTCTTGTTTTAGCTGACAGTTTACCGGGTGTTAAGCCTCAACTACTAAACCACGCGATGGGCTTATCGGATATGCCAAAATGGCTAAAGCAACTACCGACTAATAACGCTTAATTCCGCCTGAATTTTCTCTTCCAAATAACCTGAGTGTTTAATTTTAAATACTCAGGTTTTTTATTTCTCTTTCCATTTTGTTCGCAACTAGTCTTGCCTAGCAATAGCTGAGAAAAACTAATTTACTCATAATTTCGGATTAGTTTTTCTAATTTATGTGTTTTTCTGAATTTGTCCACATTTTTGGGTTAAGTCTCAATTACGATGATTTTTTGCGCACTAATAAGCCAAATATGAAGGGATTGAGTGATCGTTCTCAATTATTTAACAAAAACCACTGGTAATGTGAGGGCGCAATCAGTAATACAGAGAGTACATCACCCTATTTTTATTTATAGCATCCAATTTTGAATGTTAGCGGTTTTGAATCAAATCCGATGATTTGCGTTTTGATGAAACGGGGTTCACAGAAAAAAATTTATGCCGTTCATTACGCAATCACCCCATCAGACACAGTAATGTAAAGAGGGTATTCATGGTAAAGCAAACGACTCTATATGATGAGCATATAGCCTGCGGCGCAAAAATGGTGGATTTTCATGGCTGGATGATGCCACTGCACTATGGTTCACAAATCAACGAACATAATATTGTTCGAACTGATGCAGGAATGTTTGATGTTTCCCACATGACGATTGTTGACCTACATGGCGAAGGTTGCCGCGATTTTCTTCGTTATCTTCTCGCCAATGATATTGCTAAGCTCACCATCAAAGGTCGCGCACTGTATACAGGTATGCTGAATGCATCAGGTGGTGTGATTGATGACCTGATTGTTTATTACCTTGAAGATGATTTCTACCGCCTTGTGGTTAACTCTGCGACGCGAGACAAAGACATAGCATGGATTGAGCAGCACGCGAAAGATTATGCGGTCGCGATTACTGTACGTGATGATTTGGCATTAGTTGCCGTTCAAGGTCCGAAATCTCAAGAAAAAGTTCACACGTTGCTGACTGAAGAACAACGTGCTGCCATCAAAGATATGAAGCCTTTTTATGGTGTTCAAACTGGCGATCTGTTTATTGCGACCACAGGCTACACCGGTGAAAAAGGGTATGAAATTGCGATGCCGAAACAGCATATCGTGGATTTCTGGCATAAATTACTGAAGGCAGGCGTTCATCCAGCAGGTTTAGGCGCTCGTGATACTCTGCGTCTTGAAGCGGGTATGAATCTCTATGGGCAAGATATGGATGAGTCTATTTCTCCATTAGCGGCCAATATGGGGTGGACAATTGCTTGGGAGCCGCAAGACAGAAACTTTATTGGCCGTGAAGCGTTGGAAAAACAGCGAGCGAAAGGTACCGATAAGCTGGTGGGTATTGTGATGCGCGAAAAAGGCATTTTACGTGCTGAACAGGTTGTGCGCTTTACGGATGAATCAGGTAAATTGCATGAGGGAGTGATCACTAGTGGTTCATTCTCTCCAACGTTAGGTTTCAGTATCGCGCTAGCGCGTGTACCGGGTGACATTAAAAATCACGCCATCGTTGAAATTCGTCAGCGGGAAATGCCGGTTGAAGTGGTAAAACCAGGATTTGTCCGTGAAGGTAAGGCATTAGTGTAATTAGATATTTTCTAATACAAATTGATTTTAAAACGTTTTCTCAAAAACTTTTTCTCAAGAACATATGGTCAGAATCAAAAGAGAGGCTAGAAATGAGCAATGCACCTAAAGAATTAAGATATACCCGCGAACACGAATGGCTGCGTGATGAAGGAAACGGTGAGTTCACTGTGGGTATTACTGAACATGCGCAAGAAACTTTAGGCGACATGGTGTTTGTTGATTTACCCGATGTGGGTGATGTAGTGAGCGCAGGGGACGACTGTGCTGTCGTTGAATCTGTGAAAGCAGCATCCGATATTTATGCACCGATTAGTGGTGAAATTATTGCAGTTAACAGTGCACTCAGCGACTCTCCAGAGCTGGTGAACGAATCGCCATATCAAGAAGGCTGGATTTTCCGTATTAAGATGAGCGATGACTCTCAGTTAGCTGACCTTATCGATGCTCAAGGTTATCTGAGCATGATCGCTGCGGAAGAGTAATCCACAGCATCATGTTTCGCACTGTAGTGTGATCGCTTGCTACAGTGCGAAATATCAAGAACATAATGAATATTTTTAACCAAGGTTAGTTTGAACTAGTCTACTTATCTCGCAGTTTATCAATAGGTTTTATCATCGCTAGAGTCTTATAACCTACGCTACGCATAGCAAAAAGGATGGGAACACAGATATGTCGATGTCACTGAGTCAACTAGAAAACCGTTCAGAATTTATCTCGCGCCATATAGGGTCATCAGAACAACAAATAAAAACCATGTTAGGTACTGTTGGCGCGACTTCCCTCGATAATTTAATGGACAAAATTGTCCCGAAAGCCATTTTACTGCCTGAGCCACCAAGAGTCGGCGGTGGTGCAACTGAGCAAGAAGCGCTCGCAGAATTAAAAGGGATTGCTTCCCTAAATAAACGTTATAAAAGTTATATCGGCATGGGCTATGCCCCAGTGATCCTTCCTCCTGTTATCTTACGTAATTTGCTCGAAAACCCAGGCTGGTATACGGCTTATACCCCTTATCAGCCCGAAGTTTCCCAAGGTCGTCTTGAGTCACTGCTGAATTTCCAGCAATTAACGATTGATTTAACGGGCTTAGATTTAGCATCAGCTTCTTTGCTGGATGAAGCGACAGCGGCAGCAGAAGCCATGGCGATGGCAAAACGCATCAGTAAATTGAAAAATGCAGAACGCTTTTTCGTTGCGGATGACGTCCATCCTCAAACCCTTGATGTTGTGCGGACTCGTGCAGGCACATTTGGCTTTGAAGTGATTGTCGACAGTGCGGAAAAAGTGCTGGAACACGAAGGTGTGTTTGGTGCATTACTGCAACAAGTTGGCACCACAGGGAATATTCATGATTACAGCGAGTTATTTACCAAACTAAAAGCGAAGAATATTGTCAGCTGTGTGGCTGCCGATATGATGGCATTAGTGTTATTGACAGCACCTGCAAAACAAGGGGCTGACATTGTTTTCGGCTCAGCGCAGCGTTTTGGTGTACCAATGGGTTATGGTGGCCCTCATGCTGCATTCTTTGCGTGTAAAGATGAATTCAAACGTGCGATGCCGGGACGCATTATCGGGGTCTCTCGTGATGCTGCAGGTCATACTGCGCTACGTATGGCGATGCAAACTCGTGAACAGCATATCCGCCGTGAAAAAGCGAACTCCAACATTTGTACTTCCCAAGTTTTACTGGCCAATATTGCCGCGATGTATGCGGTGTATCATGGGCCTGAAGGCTTGAAAATGATTGCTCAGCGCATTCATCGCTTTAGCTCAATTTTTGCGAAAGCGCTTACAGAGTCAGGCATCGCTCTGCGCCATAAAACGTGGTTCGATACTCTGGCTATCGAAGTAGCAGACAAAGCGGCGGTTTTAGCGCGCGCTGAAAAAGCAAAAATAAACTTACGGACAGATATTCACGGTGCAGTGGGTGTTACGTTCAGTGAAATTACCACTCGCCAAGATCTCAACGAACTGTTCTTTGTGATCACGGGTACTGACCAAAAACTGGATTTCGAAAAATTAGATAAGCAAGTTTCGGAAAGTGAAAGTGCAATTCCAGCAGCCATGTTGCGTGATGACGTGATTTTATCCCATCCAAATTTCCATCGTTATCATAGCGAAACGGAAATGATGCGCTACATGCACAGCTTAGAGCGTAAGGATTTAGCGTTGAACCAAGCGATGATCCCATTAGGTTCTTGCACTATGAAACTTAACGCTGCTGCGGAAATGCTGCCAATTACGTGGCCTGAATTTGGTGAGTTACACCCGTTCTGTCCACCGGAGCAGGCGCAAGGTTATCATCAAATGATTGAGCAGCTTTCCCACTGGCTAGTGCAATTGACGGGATATGATGCTGTCTGTATGCAGCCTAACTCAGGGGCTCAAGGGGAATATGCGGGTCTGTTAGCAATCCGTCGTTACCATGAAAGCCGCAATGAAGGCGCACGTAATATTTGTTTGATCCCAGCCTCTGCTCACGGAACTAACCCAGCCTCTGCTCACATGGCGGGTATGGAAGTGGTGGTGGTACGCTGTGATGATGAAGGTAACATTGACCTTGCTGACCTGCGAGAAAAAGCGCAGGAGCACAGTACAGCGCTCTCATGCGTGATGGTGACTTACCCGTCAACTCACGGTGTGTATGAAGAGAGCATTCGCGAAGTGTGTGAAATTATCCACCAATATGGCGGGCAAGTTTACTTAGATGGCGCGAATATGAACGCACAAGTGGGGCTGACAACACCGGGCTTTATCGGCGCGGATGTGTCTCACTTGAACTTACATAAAACCTTCTGTATTCCTCATGGCGGTGGCGGCCCAGGTATGGGACCTATCGGTGTGAAGAAACATTTAGCACCGTTTGTACCAGGGCACTCTGTCGTCACTCAAGAAATGCTAACCGAACAAGGTGCGGTTTCTGCTGCGCCATTTGGTAGCGCTTCTATTCTGCCAATTAGCTGGATGTATATCCGAATGATGGGCTCTCATGGGCTGAGAAAAGCCAGCCAAGTGGCAATCTTAAACGCGAACTATATTGCGAAGCGTTTAGCGAGTCGCTATGAGATCCTCTATACCGGACAAGAAGGTTATGTAGCTCATGAATGTATCGTGGATCTGCGTCCAATCAAGAAAGATACAGGCATCAGTGAGCTGGATATTGCTAAGCGCTTGATTGACTATGGTTTCCATGCGCCAACCATGTCATTCCCAGTGGCAGGTACGTTGATGATCGAACCTACTGAGTCAGAAAGTATTGTGGAAATCGATCGCTTTATCGATGCAATGCTGGCTATCCGCGATGAGATTGACCAAGTGGTTCAAGGTAAATGGCCGCTGGAAGATAACCCGTTAGTCAATGCGCCACACGTTCAAACTGAGTTGGCGGAAGAGTGGGATCATGGTTATAGCCGTGAATTGGCGGTATTCCCATCTCACGCAACACGAGTGAATAAGTACTGGCCAGCGGTAAAACGCCTTGATGATGTTTATGGCGACCGCCATTTACATTGCTCTTGTGTGCCTATCGATGAGTATATGTAATTAATTTTCTAGCTTTTTAATACGAAAACGCCAGATATTTATCTGGCGTTTTTTGTTTTATTTTTTTACTACAGCAGCCAGCCTTTTTGGTGGGCTTGCTCTAATTGCTGTTTAAGCTGCAACCAAAATTCAGGGAGGATCTCCTGAATATAGTCACATTTACTGACGACCTGCTCATGACGAATATGGTTTTCAACCCAGCTTTGACCCTGATTATGCAAGTTCAATAACATCGGCATAGCTCTATCAATGGCATTGGCATATTTCGATTCCAATGTCTCGACGGCATCATACTCATTCCATAATGCTAAGAACTCAGCGTTTTGCGGACTTGGCAGTAGATTAAACAGGCGGTTAGCTGCTTTGACCTCGTCATCATGAATGGCTTCACGAGCGGCATTATCAAACACCAAAACGTCACCTGCATCGATTTCAACGATATCATGAACGAGCGCAAGTTTAATAGCGCGTTCGAGGTTAACACCTGGCACATAAGGAGCAAAAGCCATCGCAGCAACCGCAAATTGCCAGCTATGTTCGGCGGTGTTTTCGTGTCTTTCGCGGTTTAATAACTTATTTTTGCGATAAACGCTTTTCAGTTTATCGAGCTCCATCAAAAATTGGACGACTTCAGTAAAAGCCCCAAAATTCAAAACGTCGAGTGGCTTATTACTTATTGCAGATGACATAAAAACCCCAATTATTTATCTTCTTCTAATGAATAAGGCAGTGGTGCAATGGTCAGGCGACTTTGCTCGTCACCCATAACGCGAAACACGCTATCAGCTTCCATATCGTTGTTCATGATGATTTGGATGCTGAGTTCTCCATTCCCTAAACGCACGGTGGCAAGTACTGTTCCGGTGCGGCGCCAGTTTTCACCCAGTTGCCACTCAACACCATCTCCGATAGTTGGAAGTGAGGAGCCTGTGCCCGTTAGCCAATACATAGCGCGTTTATTGGCACCACGGAACTTGGCGCGAGCGACCATTTCTTGCCCGGTATAGCAGCCTTTTTTAAAGCTAATTCCGTAAGGGATGGCTTGTAAATTTGCAGCTTGTGGCAGATGTTGGGCACTGTTTTCTTGGTCGATAACGGCAAAGCCCGCCGCAATTTCTAATGCTAACCATTGTTGGTCAGAAACCAATGTCGCATTTAAGGTCTCGGTGATGTTTTGAGCAGTCGTTTCGTCTGTAATAATTAAAAATCGCTCTGCGGGAAGGTCAAAATGTAGAAGGGTACTGTTGCCTTCTGCGATGACTTGGTTTTGGGTATCGGGTAGTGTGGCGAACACAGATGAAAGCGCTTCTCGTGCGCCTTGGCCTGCCACACCCAGTAATTTCAGTTCTGGTTTCTTTTCAAAAGTGACTTTAGAGAAAACAGCGTATTTTTTTAACTCTGCGAGTTGGGCATCAGCAACACTGCGTCTTTCAATATAAGAATAACCGGCTAAGTGATGGAATAAACGTAGGTCACTCCACATTTTTCCTTTTGGATCGCAATGAGCGGTTAGTGTATGTGCATGCTCAAGTGTGCTGATATCGGCGGTGACTTGTCCTTGCAGATATTTTTCTGCATCAGCGCCGTGTAGGTGGATAAGTTCCCAGTTTTCCAGTGAAATCAAAACAAGGGGTAAAGACTGAGAATCGAGGGGAAACTGTTGTGCGTTGTCTACATGGGAAGTCATGATTTCACCTGTTGTTCTTTATTTGATAATGGTGCTTAATGGTAAAATAGCTAGGTCACATTGCAAGCCTCAAACCGAACTAAAGTGCCATTAACCTATTATTCAGCATAAGAGGGTAAATAGTTTGTAGAAAAACGGTATTTTACAACCTAAAATGTGAACTATGTAGAGTGTGACATGTTTTATTGACAGATTATCTGATAGAGTATTTAAAATAATCAATCTTATCAGTCAACTGCAACAAAAGGTCGTAGTGAAATGGATAATGGAATGCCTAGCGGGCAAAGTCAAATCGATATCAATAACAAGGCGCGAATTCATTGGGCGTGCAGGAGAGGCATGCGTGAGCTTGATATTTCTATCATGCCATTTTTTGAATATGAATATGACGAGCTAACAGACCACGATAAGCGTGTTTTTGTGCGCCTGCTCGAATGTCCAGACCCAGATTTGTTCAATTGGTTGATGAATCACGGGCGTCCGGAGGACGAAGAACTGTTCTCTATGATTAAACTCATTCAAGAAAGAAATAAAAATCGTGGTCCTGTGGAAATCTAATCTTTCCATTTCATGGAAAACTCAGCTTTTTTCCACCTGTCTTCATGGGGTAACGGGCATTATTTTGCTTGTTGCACCATGGGCTCCAGGTAATTCAATGATTTGGCTGCCATTATTAGTGGTGTTGGTAGCTAGTTGGGCAAAAAGCCAAAAAAATATCGCTAAAGTCAAAGGTGTGGCTGTATTGGTGAATGGCAACAAGCTTCAATGGAAAAAGAATGAGTGGGAAATTATCAAAGCGCCATGGTGTAGCCGTTTTGGTATTTTATTAACGCTTAATGCGTTGCAAGGTAAGCCTCAGAAGCTTCGCTTGTGGATTGCAAAGGATTCTGTTTCCGAAGAGAATTGGCGCAATCTCAATCAATTACTACTGCAATACCCTGATATTTGATATTGCAGTTAGTTGTCTTTGGCGCTTAAAGAGCAGCTTCAATTTCTTGTAGGATCTGCTCACACCATTGTGCGACTCGCTCATCGGTTTGTTCAAACTGGTTCACATCATCTAATGCAAGACCCACAAACATCTCACCATCTTCCGTGAGCGGTTTCGGGCTTTCAAATTCATAACCTTCAGTCGGCCAAAAGCCAATAAACTGTGCGCCAGTCGGTTTAAGCTGGTGATAGAGCATGCCAAGTGCATCTAAAAACCATTCGCTATAGTCAACTTGGTCACCCATGCCATACATTGCGACCATTTTATCCGCAAGGTTAAGTTTGGGAAGCGCTTCCCAAATTTCTAGCCAATCTTCCTGAATTTCACCGAAATCCCACGTAGGGATACCCAAAATAAGAGCATCGTACTGTTCCATTAATTCTGGCGGTGTATCTTTGACGTTATGGAGGGTAATGAAATCATCACCAAGAATGTCACGTATTTTTTCTGCGACCATTTCGGTGTAGCAGGTACTTGAACCGTAAAAAAGACCTATTTTCATATATATTATTACTATATCCAGCGCTGGTTTTTATCACGAGGGACGTATTGTAACAGATGGTGCTACAATCAGGCATAATAGATTGCACTGTAATAATAAAGAGGCATAGGATCTGGCGTGGAAAGTAAACAACTGAATCCGTTAATTGAACAGTTTCTTGATACAATTTGGTTGGAGCAAGATCTTGCTGAAAACACTTTGGCATCTTATCGTAATGACCTCCAATCGTTAGATAGATGGCTGGATGCACAGCAATTGCATTTGGAAAGTGTTCAGTCGATTGATTTACAATCTTTTCTCGCGGAACGTATTGATGGCGGATACAAAGCTGCAAGTTCTGCGCGTTTATTAAGTTCGATTCGCCGGTTATTTCAATATTTTTATCGCGAAAAGATAAGAGCGGATGATCCTTCCGCGGTAATCGCAGCACCAAAAATTCCGCAGCGATTACCCAAAGATCTCAGTGAAAAACAAGTTGAAGATTTGCTTAATGCACCTGCGACTGAAGACTCGCTCGAGTTACGGGACAAAGCCATGTTGGAAGTATTGTATGCTTGTGGCTTACGGGTTTCTGAGCTGACAGGGCTGACATTTTCGGATATCAGCTTGCGTCAAGGCGTCGTTCGGGTCGTTGGTAAAGGTGATAAAGAGCGTTTGATCCCTCTGGGAGAAGAGGCGATTTACTGGCTGGAAAAATATATAGCGCAAGGGCGCCCAGATTTACTGAATGGGAAAACTAGCGATGTTTTATTTCCAAGCAAACGTGGTACAAAGATGACCCGCCAGACATTTTGGCACCGAATAAAATATTATGCCGTACTTGCTAATATTGATGGGGATGCGTTATCTCCTCACGTATTAAGGCATGCATTTGCAACCCATTTATTGAATCACGGCGCGGACTTACGCGTTGTACAAATGTTGTTAGGTCATAGCGACCTATCCACAACCCAAATTTACACACATGTCGCTACTGAGCGGCTACGTGCTTTACATGAGCAGCATCATCCGAGAGGGTGATGGGTGAAAGGATAAATATGAAACGCAAACTACTTGTTTTAGCCGCCTGTATCGCGTCATTAACGGCATCGGTTTATGGCGCAACGGAAGAAAAACTGATTATCGAAAAACTGGCACATTATAATATGCAAGTGGAATCCATTAAGCCTTCCCCAATTGTGGGATTAAATACGGTGGAAACGGATAATGGCGTAATTTATGTGACGGACGATGGTAAATACCTGTTACAAGGCCCAATTTATGATCTCAGCGGAAAAGTTCCGGTGAACATCAGTAACCAGCCTTTGTTGAAGAAGATGGAAGCGTTGAAAAACGAGATGATCATCTTCAAAGCACCCAATGAAAAATATGCGATAACGGTCTTTACTGATATTAGCTGTGGTTACTGTAAGAAATTACACGAAACAGTGGGTGAGTTAAACAGCAAAGGGGTGACTGTGCGCTACTTAGCCTTCCCGCGTCAAGGGATGAAGAGCGACACAGCAAAACAGATGGCATCAATCTGGTGTAATGCATTACCAAAAGATGCGTTGACTAAAGCGTTCAAAGGTGACGAAGTTGCCATGATTGATGACTGTAAAATCGATTTAGGCAATCATTTGAAATTAGGTCAATTATTTAAAGTTACAGGAACGCCTGCCATTATTTTACCAAGCGGACAAGTACTCCCTGGCTTTTTAAAACCTGACGAATTACTCCAAATACTTGAACAGAAATAATCATCATTGTGAATGTCGAAACTTTTTTACGTCAACGAGAATTAACAGGTAATGCCGCGGCATTACCTAATGTTCCTGAACTTTTGCAGCGCATTTATGCCTCTAGAGGGATAACTTCTCTCGCTCAATTGGAGCGTAAAGCGTCTAATTTGCTTGATTACCGTTCGCTATCAGGGGTTGAAAATGCACTAACGCTGCTCTATTTGGCGCTGGTGGAGCACCAAAAAATCACTATTGTTGGGGATTTTGATGCTGATGGTGCAACGAGTACAGCATTAGCTATCCGTGCGCTTAAAGCGATGGGGTATAGGAATTTAAACTATATCGTTCCAAACCGTTTTGAAAATGGCTACGGTTTAACGCCATTGGTGGTGGACGAAGCCTATAAGCAGGGAACGGATCTGATTATTACGGTAGATAACGGTATCTCTTCTCATGATGGCGTGGTGACTGCTCACGAGTATGGGATGAAGGTAATTATTACCGACCACCATTTACCGGGAGAAACGCTACCGACGGCGGATGCTATCATCAATCCGAATCTTAATGATTGCCAATTTGCATCGAAATCACTGGCTGGTGTTGGGGTAACGTTTTATTTAATGTCAGCGTTAAGAGCCCATTTACGCCAACAGCAGTGGTTTGAAAAGCAAGGGATCAGCGAGCCTAATTTAGCGGAATACCTTGATTTAGTCGCGCTGGGTACCGTAGCAGACGTGGTGCCATTGGATACGAACAACCGCATTCTGGTACATCAAGGGTTGAATCGAGTGAGAGCAGGGCGCTGCTGTGCTGGGATCAAAGCGTTAATTGAGGTATCTAAGCGAGATGCCTCTCGTCTGGTCGCGAATGATTTTGGCTTTGCGCTGGGACCAAGACTTAATGCGGCTGGTCGGCTGGATGATATGTCTGTCAGTATTGAATTACTGTTGACGGATGATATGGCACATGCACGCCAGCTAGCCAATGAGTTAGATGGTTTAAATCAGACCCGCCGTGAAATTGAAGCGGGTATGCAGCAAGAAGCATTGGTGCTATTTAACAAAATCGAATACAGCGAAAATCAGTTACCGAATGGTTTAGCGCTATATCATCCCGAATGGCATCAAGGGGTGGTTGGGATTTTAGCTTCACGAATTAAAGAGCAATTCCATCGCCCCGTTATTGCGTTCGCGCCTGCCGGAGATGGGTTATTAAAAGGCTCTGGTCGTTCAGTGCAGGGCGTTCATATGCGCGATGCATTAGAGCGATTAAATACGCTGCAACCGGGGTTAATGCAAAAGTTTGGTGGACACGCCATGGCTGCGGGTCTGTCGCTTGAAGAGAGCAAATTTGACGCATTCAAATACCATTTCGAAATGCTGATGGGAGAACTTATTCAACCTGAGCAATTATCGGGCGTTATTTGGAGTGACGGCGAATTATTGCGTAATCAACTGTCATTAGAGACGGCGGAATTACTTCGCGAAAGCGGTCCGTGGGGGCAGTCTTTTCCTGAACCTGTATTTGATGGGCATTTCCAGTTATTGCAACAAAAGTTGGTGGGCGAGAAACATTTAAAATTGATGTTAGAACCCGTGAATGGAGGGCCGATGTTGGATGGCATTATGTTCAATATTGATGTCCGTAGATGGCCAGATAATAGCGTCAAAAAAGCGAAAATCGCGTTTAAGTTAGATGTGAACGAGTTTCGCGGAAATAAAAATGTGCAATTGATGATTGAACACATTTGGCCCGATTAAAACCACGGTAAAAGTTCGTTCAGAAATAGAGGATTGATGCCCTATAAACCTGACAGGAATTCCGTTATACTAAACGGTTCGTGAATGAAAATATTTATCTTTATTGATCAACTATAAGATAGTGAAAATGACGTTTGAAATAAACCCAGTAAAAAGCAAAATTCAGGACCTGTCTGAACGGACAACGGTTCTGAGGGGGTATCTTTGACTATGATGCCAAGAAAGAACGCTTAGAAGAAGTGAATGCAGAACTTGAGCAGCCGGATGTCTGGAATGAACCAGAACGCGCTCAAGCACTTGGCAAAGAACGCTCTTCCCTTGAGGCGATTGTTGAGACAATTGACCAACTGACCCAAGGTATTGAAGACGTAGAAGGTTTATTGGAATTGGCGGTAGAAGCTGATGATGAAGAAACGTTCAACGAAGCGGGCGCTGAGTTAGAAGCACTGCAAGGCAAGTTAGAGCAACTTGAATTCCGCCGAATGTTCTCCGGTGAATATGACAGCGCTGACTGCTATATCGACTTACAAGCAGGTTCTGGCGGTACAGAAGCGCAAGATTGGGCAAGTATGCTCATGCGTATGTATCTGCGTTGGGCTGAGTCAAAAGGCTTCAAAACAGAAATTATCGAAGAGTCAGATGGTGATGTGGCGGGTTTAAAATCTGCAACAATTAAAATCATCGGTGATTATGCCTATGGCTGGTTAAGAACAGAAACGGGTGTTCACCGTTTAGTGCGCAAAAGCCCATTTGACTCCGGCGGTCGTCGTCATACTTCATTTAGTTCAGCGTTTATCTATCCTGAAGTTGATGATGATATTGATATCGAAATTAACCCTGCTGATTTACGTATCGACGTATACCGAGCCTCGGGTGCCGGTGGTCAGCACGTTAACAAAACTGAGTCTGCGGTGCGTATCACCCATATACCGACCAACATTGTGACTCAGTGCCAGAACGACCGTTCACAGCATAAAAACAAAGATCAAGCCATGCGCCAGTTAAAAGCGAAATTATACGAACTGGAAATGCAGAAGAAGAACGCAGATAAGCAAGCGATGGAAGAGAATAAATCGGACATTGGCTGGGGAAGCCAAATTCGTTCTTACGTCCTTGATGATGCACGCATTAAAGACTTACGTACTGGTGTGGAAACGCGTAACACGCAAGCCGTGCTGGATGGTGATTTGGATAAATTCATTGAAGCTAGTTTAAAAGCTGGCCTGTGAGGAAAAAATGTCTCAAGAGCAACAGGGTGCAGAACAAGCTCCCGATTTAAATAACGAACTCAAAGCCCGTAAAGAAAAACTGGTTGCGCTGCGCGAACAGGGTATTCCATTCCCAAATGATTTTCGTCGTGAAAATGTCTCTGATAAGCTTCACGCTGAATTTGGTGAAAAATCTGCAGAAGAGCTGGAAGACCTGAACATTGAAGTGACTATTGCGGGTCGTATGATGACTCGTCGTATCATGGGTAAAGCGTCATTTGCAACATTACAAGATGTTGGTGGCCGTATTCAGATCTACGTCTCACGCGATGATCTGCCAGAAGGTATCTACAACGAACAGTTCAAAAAATGGGACTTAGGTGACATTTTAGGTGCTAAAGGTCGTTTATTTAAAACTAAAACTGGCGAATTGACCGTTCACTGTCATGAAGTTCGTTTGCTGACTAAAGCTCTGCGTCCATTACCAGATAAATTCCACGGTTTATCAGACCAAGAGACACGTTACCGTCAACGTTACCTTGACCTGATTGCTAACGATGAATCTCGTAACACTTTCATCATCCGTTCTAAGATCTTAGCGGAAGTTCGTAACTTCATGGTCGAACATGGATTTATGGAAGTAGAAACTCCGATGATGCAAGTTATTCCGGGTGGTGCTTCTGCACGTCCATTTGTGACTCACCATAATGCATTAGATATTGATATGTATCTGCGTATTGCGCCGGAACTGTATCTGAAGCGTTTAGTTGTCGGTGGTTTTGAACGCGTATTCGAAATCAACCGTAACTTCCGTAACGAAGGTTTATCTCCTCGTCATAACCCAGAATTCACGATGATGGAACTGTATATGGCGTATGCCGATTACCGTGACCTGATTGTGCTGACTGAAGACTTATTCCGTATTTTAACGCAGAAAGTATTAGGTAATACCGTTGTTAAATATGGTGAACAAGAGTTCGATTTTGGTAAACCATTTACCAAAATGACGATGAAAGAAGCTATCTGCAAATACCGTCCAGAAACTAACGTTGCTGACCTGGATGATATGGATAAAGCGGTTGCGATCGCGCAGTCTATCGGAATCAAGATTGAGAAGAGCTGGGGTTTAGGTCGTGTTCAGTGCGAAATCTTTGAAGAAGTTGCTGAAAGCCACTTAATTCAACCAACCTTTATTACAGAATATCCGGCTGAAGTTTCTCCATTAGCGCGCCGTAATGATGATAACCCATTCATTACTGATCGCTTCGAATTCTTCATTGGTGGTCGTGAAATTGGTAACGGTTTCTCTGAGTTAAATGACGCAGAAGACCAAGCAGAACGTTTTGCTGAACAAGTTCGTCAGAAAGACGAAGGTGATGATGAAGCGATGTTCTACGACGAAGATTACGTGACCGCATTAGAGCACGGGTTACCACCAACAGCAGGTTTAGGTATTGGTATTGACCGTATGGTCATGCTATTTACTAATAGCCATACTATTCGTGATGTAATCCTATTCCCTGCATTACGTCCTAGCAAAGCTTAAGTTTTGTTTTTCATGCCCAGTTAATAACTGGGCATGAATCTTCTCAATTAATCATGGCATTTTTATTTAATTCTCTCATTCAAACCCACAATTAATTTGTTGTACCTTTCCAGTATTAAAATAAAAATCTGCGTTACATCACGTTATGCGTTAATTTAAGCTCAATATCTTTTTAAGATAACTGCTATTCATTGGCTGATTTAATAAGTGTAGGATTTTATTTTATTCAATACCTAGCTTTGTTATCGAAGTGATCTTTATCATTTCATTGAGACATTTCAAAATATGAGTATTTTCAATTTTTGACTGAGTAAATGTACCTGCTTGTAATATCATGATTTTAATTTAATTAATTAGATTAAGTTGATAAAAACTTGAGGGATAGGATGAGCGAGCAACGCTTGTTTTGATTTATTACTAATAAAATGTGTTTTTGATGTTAATTAATGTGCAAGAATAATCAATATACACAGGTATGCGATATCTTATTTAGAGAGATATGAGTATTAATGTACTAAAATAACAATTCCGTGGTTGTAAAACTAAATTGGCACAAAATAAAAATGCATAAGATTTATGAGAAGTCTCTATTTCTCTATTCGGCTATATAGAAAATAGCGAGTTTTTAGCTTACACTAGGTTTCTAGGACATCATAATAATAGCGAAGAAAAGTACTGGTAAGGTAAATATATGTTTTTAAAAAATAAATTTTATGTCGCGTCTTTGCTTGCGGTAAGCACGGCTTTACTTTCTGGCTGTGTCACTGGTCCAAATGCGCAAAAGACGGCATTAGCTGATTCTCAAACCACCACAGCAGCAACGAATAATTCACAGCAAAATAGTAAGGCTGATGATTCTTACCCTGAATCTCAGAACGTTTTAAATAATGCTTTAGATCGTTCACCAAATGCTGTTGAGCAGCAGGGTGTTGCGCCACTAAATACTTGTATTAAAGAACTCAGTTCATTGAAAACGCTATCACCAGAAAGTTACAACCGTCTGGTAGGCTCATTTAAAGAAGTGAGTGAAATTAATCAGCTATACAAACAAATCGAAGCAACTGCTAGCCCAGATACCATTGAGCTATTGCAAATGGCTATTGAATCTAAAACAAAAGTTCTTTGTGCTAAGGTGCGTTACAACGCAGTGCTATCAACGGAATCAACTTTGCAGAAAATTAATGGATTATGAGACTTAACCTAAGGCTTTGTGTCTCTCTGGCACTTTTTTCGACATGTTTTTCAACAGCTTCCTACGCGGAGCGTTTTAACAATGTCATCGATGACTTTGATACTTACCTTCAATCTGAAAATGAAGGTCAAAAACCAAAGCCTCGACCTGTCGAAGTACCACTGAGTGTTAAATCACAAGCCCAAGGTTATGATGTCTTATCCTCTCTTTCGCCAGTTCCTGTGCCGAAAGAAAACCGTCAAGTTACGGCGGGTAAAGTAAAGAATACTAAAGAGAAAAAGGTGGCTCAGCGATCATCGAATGCGGTGACGTCATCTGAATCTCAAAATACAAAAGCATCGGCATCAACACCTATTGAGCCTAAAACACCTGTTCAAGTAGCAGAACCAGCTCAAGTAGCAGACACAGATATCAAACCTGCTATCGACGTCTGTTTGTTGCCTTCTGAGTCTCAATCTTACCAGCCTGCATCTTCCTATTTGCTACAAGGTAATCAATGGAATCCTAAGTATTTGGCGAAGGATTTTGCCAAATACCAAGTCATTATTGATCCTCTTGGCTTATATTCTTCGAATTTCACGAAGAAAGCAGGGACTGAAAACTCAGTCAATCTGGCTCAGTTGGCAAAGCTCATTGAGCAACAGCAATTAAAAAATCTGTATCGCTTTGGCGTTGCTCAAGGTGTTGGTGAGCTGATTTCGTACAATAAGCTGCTAACTGATGGTCAGTTAGTCACTAAACTGACTAACTACAATAAAGACATTGCTGAATTAAATCGCATCATTACTGAAAAGCAAACGACGATAGCTAAACTCAGTGGCGACATTGCAGCAAGTAAGTTGCAAATTGAGCAATTACAAAGTGTTGTAAAATCTGTTGATAATAAAGCTGTTATCGATGGGCTGAATAGTGAATTAGCTAAATCGCAGAAAGTGATTGCTGAAAAACAAGCTAATCTGGATAACCTTACCAAACAAAATAGCCAGTCATTAGACACTATCAAACAGTTGGAAAAACAGCTGAGTGATGGTGTGATTGAAGCGACAAATGCGAAAAAACAACTTGCCGACAAAGACAAGCAAGTCACGGATGCTCATCAGCGCATCGAGCAATTAACCTCCGAGATTGCCAAACTACAATCTGACGCGAAGCAGCAATTGCAGTCATCCGGCAATACGGATGAACAGCTGAAGTCTGTGAGTACCAACTTAGTACAGCAAGAAGCCTTACTGAAACAGCGTGAAGATGAGCTAAAGCAGGCTCAAGCGCAAAAAAATGATGTCCAATTAGCACTCAAGCAACAGCAAGATGCGGTTAAGCTGCTTGAACAACAGAATCAGCAACTGACCGCGCAAATGAAGCAGCAGTTGGCTGACAAAGACAAACAAGTCACGGATGCTCATCAGCGCATCGAGCAATTAACCTCCGAGATTACCAAATTGCAATCTGACGCGAAGCAGCAATTGCAGTCATCTGGTAATACTGATGAACAGCTGAAGTCTGTAAGTGCCAACTTAGTACAGCAACAAGCCTTACTGAAACAGCGTGAAGATGAGCTAAAGCAGGCTCAAGCGCAAAAAAATGATGTCCAATTAGCACTGAAACAACAGCAAGACGCGGTTAAGCAGCTTGAACAACAAAATCAGCAACTGGCAGATAAAGTAAAACAAAAATCTGTGGTAGAAGCTGAATTAGCTACATCTAAGCAGCTGCTAGCTAAGGCTAGTACAGACTTGCAAAACGTGAAGCAAGAGCTGGAAAATAAAGCCGCGTTGATGGCTCAAGCTAGCGACAAACAAGTTAAAGCTTTATCTGAGCAAAACCAGAAGCTTTTGACTCAACTCGCTGAAAAATCACAGCAGAACGATAAAATTCAAGCAACATTAGTTGAGCAAACCGCTAAGTTAGTGCAAAAAAATGCACTGGATGTTGAGTTAGCAGAAGCGAAGAAACAACAGGTTACTCAGCAAAATGCCCATGAAAAAATAGCTAAGCAACTGGCGGATAGCCAAAATCAGTACGCACAGTTACAAGCGCAGCTAACATCGAATGAGCAAAGCTATGCGGATGCGAAAAAACAGTTAGCACAAGCAAATACTGAAGTGCAAAAACTGCGTGCTGAATTAGAAAAACAGACTGAACTTGCAGGCAAAGATACTGACCTACAAGTCAAAGAATTAACTGCGGAATTGAATAAGCAAATTAGCTTACTCAAAGGCCGAGAAGAAGCTTTAACAAAGTTAGATCAAGAGAATAAAGGCATTCAAGATTCGTTAAAAGCGCAACTGTCTGATAAACAGCAGCTAGAGTCTCAAAATACTCAATTGATGTCACAAGCCAAAGAAAAAGAAGCATTGATTGCTAAGCTTGAAGGTGACATTGCCAATCGCAACAAACAGCAAGCAGACATCGAGCAAAAGCTGCTAGATGCGAACAAACAATTGAATGCGTTAAAGTTAGATGCTGAAAAATTTAATGCCGAGAATCTCTCGAAAAAAGATCAGGAATTGCTTCAACTCAAGAAGCAGCTCGATGAAAAAACAGCTGCGGATAACAAATCTAAGCTGGAGCTTGCTAGTGTTCAAGATAGTTTGAAGAAAGCAAAAGATGAGTTGGCATCCTTGAAATCATTTTCAACAGATGAGGGACTGAAAGCGCAAATTAGGGATCTTAATCAGCGCGTGACTCAGTTACGTGAAGAGAATGATGCATTAAGAACGAGCAAAAAGTCACCTACAGGTAAAGCGCCGACCATTATCCAAATCCCATCTGCGGATAATACGACTATTGCCAAAGAGAATGAAAAGCGGAATCAGAAGATCCTGCAGGATATAAAACAGCAGAAATACAGTAAGTTAGATAATTATACTTATTATAAGGTTTTACAAAAAGGTACACCAATTACAAATGTGAAAGACAAAAAAATCACATTGATCATGCGAGAACAACTTACCGATGGCAAGGTGACCGTTATGCATACAGAAAAAAATCCAATGGTGTTACCTTATGATCAACTTCCACCACCCATGAACTCGTTCGTAGAGAAAGTGGGTGTTGGCGGAATGGTCAAAATTTATATTGAGCCTGAAGGTGGTTATGGCCCAGAAGGTATTCCCGGTGAAGTGCCGCCAAACTCAATGTCAATTATTGATTTGAAAGTGATTCAAGCGAACTGATTAATAAGGTTCTAAATAAAAAGAAGGGGCTTACTTAAATAGTAGGCTCTTTTTTTATTTTCAACGATATGATTTATTGCGGGGTTGCCTTTCTGTCAGTGTAGCTAAGACATTAATCCTATACTGACAGGGCATATAACGTGAGGAAGGTACTAGGCGGCTTTACGCGACCTACTGGGGGTATAACCAAAGCGCTTATGATAGCTTTGAGTAAAGTAAGACTGACTTGAAAAGCCGGCTTCCATAGAAACTTCTACAATACTCATCGACGTATTTATCAATAATTGGTGTGCATACATGATGCGCTTCTCACTGATCCAAGAACGAGGTGATGTTGCATAAACAGTATGAAATAGCTCTTTGAATGTTGTTAAGCCCATGCCAAACGTTCTGGCAAACTCATTTAACTTCCACTCTTTTAAATAATTATTTTCCATGAATGTCTGCAAACGCTCAGCTTGACGATTACTGAGTTGTCGTAAATTGGACAACAGAGTTGCACCTTGCTCACTATAAGATAATAACAAGAGTAGCTCATTAATCCTTAATTTAAGGATCATTTCAGGATATTGAGTTTGAATAAATGATTCTAAGCTATTTTTTAACTCATTAATCAATGGGCTTGTTGTAAACTTGATGATGTCATTAGCGACATTGTCAGCTCGCTCAATCTCACTTAATTGTGATCCGTAATGAGATAAATACTCACGTAAAAACTTATCATCCAATGAGATCCATAAGAATTCACCATCTAGTGTATTGTTCTCTGTTTTAAACGAATATGACCCCTGTTTATGGTAGAGAATATCACCTTCATGTAGGCTCTCATTTGCGGCTGGAGTTTCCAGCAATATTGACCCTTTTTCTATTATGATAAGACCCTTAGAGGTTAAATCGAGTATCGCATGTGGGTTACTTTTATCTATGCGTACTTTTTTTATCACCTGATGACTTAATTGACTGTTCATGGTAGCACCTTTATTAAAATTAGCTCTTTAAGTAATAGTCGAAATCAAATATCAAGTTTTTAAATTCTATTGATATAAAAAATCACTATAACCTTGATGATTGAAATTATATGAGCTGTTTTTTTATATGTCATATCGTAAATTAAAGTATTAATAAATGTTTCGAAATATGCTTTTTACGATGCTTATAGGAAAACTGATCGGTTTTTCCGAGTAACCTATTTGGTGTTCTATTCACTTATTCTACAAGTTACCGGTAAATGTGGTTTTAAATTCCAGTTTTTCGATATTTTTTAGATTTTAATATTTTGTGTTTTTTTACGCTTTTTCATTGTTTTTTTATCTTTTAAAGGTAAGTAGTCATTATTTGTGTCTTATCATAAATAATAGTGATGCAAATTATTTAGGGTATATTCGTTAAAAGTATCAATAATAAATTTATCTAATGTATAAAATTGTTAATGACATTATTGATAAAATTATTAAATCATATTGATTTTTGTTTTTTATCAAAACATGCGTTTTAAGCTAAATATTGAGATGTATATCTCATTTTTAGTATTAATTGAGCAGTGTTATCATTTTTGTATTTTTCATAAGCATGGGTTTTGATTATTAATTATGTTCGGTTACTAATTTTTATATGAACGTCATTTCTGGAAATAGAAACATGATAGAGAGCTAAAGTCATTTTATCGAGATTCGATGAAAATTGAGAAGATAACGTGAGTGAGTTTAAAAACTGATAAAAAACCAATAAGATAGTGAAAAAAAACACACGAGGCTAACGAACAAGTTGTCGTTAAATATATTTAACATTTACACCGATAAATTTGTTTTTCTCAGTGATGTAATTCCGAATTGGTGTGGTGAAATATTCTGTTGATAAGATCATTTTTTCAGGTTGGATGTAGTACGTTCCCGACTAGGTAGCTCCGGGACAGGTTTTTTATCATCAATGAGATGACGAATTGCTAAAATAGGATGGTGATATAGCATTTTAGGGCCGGCCCAACGCATAATGATTTTCATTTGTTCACGTTGCTTTGGTTGGTAGCAATGTATAGGGCATTGTTTACAGGCTGGTTTTTCTTCACCATAACGACATTTATTTAGGCGTTTTACGGCATAGGAAAAAAGTATTTGGTAATGTTCTGGGTTGTCTTCAGGAGCAGGATGTGCCTTTTCATAGATTTTTATCATTTTTTCTATCGTTACGATTTCCCTCGATATTCTTTTACCCACCATCATCGCTTCTCCTCAAATAAAGATATATTTAATATATATCTTTATAGCAACTATTTATAGGCGCTTAAATCAATATAAAAGCATTTTCCCCCCATTAATAGCAAAAATGGCATAAGAGAAATTTCTTATGCCATTAACACTGTATTATCGCCAATTGTGTTGTAGCTAACTTATTGGAGCCTAATGCATTGAAGCTAAGACCCCAATGTATTTGATAAAGTAAGATTAGCTGCAGTTTAAAGGCACCTTATCGACTGGTTTGCATTATTCTCTGCATTTCATCTTTTAGATGCAATTTTTCTTTTTTAAGTTTGGCAACCTGTTCGTTATAGCCGGCACCTGAAGGTCCTTCAAGCTTGCTAATTTCTTTATCTAATTGGTGATGCTTCTCATAGAGAGATTGAAAGCGGGGGTGTGTGGAGATTAATTGTGAAACTAAATCTTGATCAGCAGATAACATACTACCTCCTCATAATGAATTAAGCCTCACTTTCAGTATAACCATTGATTGTTTTATGTACATATTGATGGGGCGGATTTACATAATTTTTATTAATTTTATGATCCTTATACTAATATTAAGTATTATCACTAAAGGATTAATGAGTTATCTATATTTTTGTAATTAAGAATCATCTATAGTGATTAAAGTGGTTGAATTGACCTACTATGTATCAAACCCTAGTTTTTAATGTTGTTATTTTTTTACCAATAGGAATTTTATGATGAAAAAAGCGATTTTGTCTGTAATGGCTGCGGTAGCAGTGTCTTCTTGTGCAATGGCGACTGAAGATTTAGGAAAGATCGCGCCTTACCCGAAAGCAGAATCTGGTATGACTCGTCATGTGATCCAGCTTGATACTCAGCAAAATGAATATGACTACATGGTTGAGCTGGTTATCGGAAAAACCATTAAAGCAGATTGTAATCGCCAATGGTTTATGGGTGACTTAGAAGAAAAAACCTTAGAGGGTTGGGGATATAACTACTACAAATTAGACGAAGTCAAAGGACCTGCCTCAACAATGATGGCTTGTAGCGAACCTGCAAAAGACCGCTTTATTACCACTCAATTAGGTGATGAAGCATTTGTTCGTTATAACAGCAAACTTCCAATTGTTGTTTATGCGCCAAAAGATATGGAAGTGAAATACCGCATTTGGTCGACAGACGATAAATTAATGAACTCTGTTAAGAAATAATGCATTAAAATGCCGCGTCAGTTTTCTATGATGCGGCATTTTTATTTTGTAAGCTTTAGATTAACGAACGACAAACACTGATGTTTGCGCATGACGCACAATGGCGGATGCAGTCGAACCTAATAAATAAGTGGATGTGCTTGGATGATGAGAACCGACGACAATTAGGTCGGCATTAATGGTTTTTGAGTAATCTAAAATTTCGTCTTTTGCTGAACCAATACTCACTTGACATGTAATTTGAGAACTTGGAATTTTAGTATCTTTGATCACTTCTTCTAATGCCCGCATTGCGAGTGTTGCACGCTCAGCCGAGTTTTTATGGCTTTCAGGTAAGATAGCGACTTCAATACCAAAAAATAGTTCTACACTTGGGATCACCGAGAAAAAGTGAATCTCAGGCTTCCCCAACGTTGCCAAATCTTCCACATGTTTGATGATGTTTGAATTTAAATCATCTTCTAACAGATCAATAGGAACCAATATTTTCTTATACATAGCCACCTCTTCATTTGTTATTTTAATTTGATTATATACCTATCATTTTATAAGTCATATTACACTTATGATTTTGTGATATTGAATTCACAGTAACATGGCTATCTAATAAAGATGAACCTACACTCTATCTATAATAGAGGATAGGTTAGTTATGAATATCTTCCTTTATAGCTTTTATCTGATTATGGCTTTTTATCTTATCAAGGATAGAAAAATAAAGAATAACCATTCTCAATCAATATAATCAATTATTTACAATTTATTATGAGACATTTAACAAACAATATGAGAATATCATTGAGCTTGATTAAGTCATTGAAAATAAACTATATTTAAATGATAATTGTTTTGTTTTTCATTAAGAAAATAAACTATGCATAAACATGAAATCCCAGCTTCCGGGAAAAATGAATTCGAATTGCAACAAGAGAAATTTAAAGCCGCAAAAAAAAGCACTTTGATCAGTGTGGCGGTGAATACTCTATTGTCTATTTGGCAAATTATTGTTGGGATATTTTCCCACTCTTCAGGCTTAATTGCTGATGGTATTCATACACTTTCGGATTTAGTTGCAGACTTTGTTGTCCTTATTGCGAATAAAAAAAGCCATAAGAAGCCAGATGCTGATCACCCATATGGTCATTTCCGTTATGAAAATGGTGCATCCCTTATTTTAGGGATTATTTTGTTGATCGTGGGTGTGGGAATGGGGTGGTCTGCGGTCGAAAAAATGATTAACCCAGATTTAATCCCAGAAGTTCATACGATTGCATTAGTTGCTGCATTAACGGCTTTGGTTGCGAAAGAAGGCTTATTCCGCTACATGCTGCATGTAGCAAATAAAGTTAATTCTAGCATGTTAGTGGCGAATGCTTGGCATGCGCGTTCTGATGCAGCCTCTTCATTAGTCGTCGCTATCGGGATTATTGGTAGTTTATGCGGTATCCGCATTCTTGACCCTATTGCTGCTTTAATTGTGGGGACATTTGTCTTCCGAATGGGATTCAAATTCACTTATCAATCTATGCAAGACTTAATGGATAAAGGGGCTGATGAAGAAACGCTTGAACAATTGAGCGATGTTCTTCGAGGTATTCCGGGAGTTAAAGGATTCCACGATTTGAAGACACGCAAATCTGGCGACTTTTTCCTTGTGGATGTTCATTTAGAGTTAGATGGTCAAATGACAATTCTAGAAGGGCATGATATAGCGGTAAACGTAAGGAAACAATTAATGAAAAACCCACAAGTACTGGATGTTATGACCCACTTAGACCCTTATGATAAAGATTGTTTGCATTAATTCTTATTTAATCATTAAGCACTTTTGAAAAAGCTGACGTATTATGCGCTCAGCTTTTTTCTTTTTACGTCATCGAGAATTCGTTTTATTATTGTTAAATTATGTTGGTTACACGATAAGTGGAAATATAAGGGATATTAGGGAAAAATGCAGTTTACCAAGCAACAACGTCACACTCTGCGCACACCGAAGGTCGTAGCACTCACAAATAAACAGGAAATGAAAATTATTTTGAGTAGTTTAGGCGCCAGCTGGGTGAGTTGTATATTACCGTTGGCGAGTGGTAAACGCGATATCATTTTAGGATCGCCTAATATGGCCGCTCAAATGGAGCAGCGAGTCTATTTTGGCGCAACGGTAGGACGAGTCGCAAATCGTATTGCAAATTCCACTTTTGATCTTGAAGGTCGTAAGTATCAACTTGCACATAATCAAGGTGCACATTGTTTGCATGGTGGGCGTGATAACTTTAGTTATCGAGTGTGGTCAATCGCTCAACCTGACCAACAGCAAGCGATTTTTACCCTTGTATCTTCTGATGGTGACCAAGGTTTTCCGGGGGAATTAAAAGTTGAAGTGCATTATGAGCTCACTGATGATAACCAAGTAGTCATTAACTACCGATATCAATGTAACCAAGATTGCCCGGTTAACCTGACTAATTACACCTATTTTAATCTTGCGGGTGAACAATCAGATCGTACTGCATTTGAGCATGATCTCCAAATGCAGGCTGCGTATTTCTTGCCACAAGATAATGAAGGGCTTCCAACGGGAGAGTGGCGTGAAGTTACTGACACTTATTTCGACTTTAGGCAAAAGAAACGCATTGGTTGTGACTTTTTACAAGACGAAGAGCAACAAGCGGTAGGTGGATACGATCATACTTTTGTGTTTGATGAGCCAGTAGTCGACGGGCAACAAATTGTGGCGACACTGGGTTCTCCCAATGGTGATGTACAAATGAATATGATGAGTACATCACCTGCAATCCATCTGTATACGGGGAACCATTTAGTCTCCGTTTTAGGTAAAAGTAAAACCTATACGCCATTTTCTGGAATAGTGTTGGCTCCGCAATACCCATTTGATGGTTTAGGGCATGATGAATCAGATGGCGCAAACCCTATCATTGCCAAAGCTAATCATATTTATACCAGTCAAACTCGCTATCAATTTATTTTTTAGTATCATGTACGAGGGGCTATGATCCCTCGTGATGATCTCTTTTATTTTATTCGGAATGTTAACTGTGACTTCATTTGCTGAACTAAATGCGCTTCCTGCGGAGCAGCTCTCCAATCTCAATGAATTGGGTTTTCTAACCATGACCCCAATTCAAGAAGCGGCATTACCCGCTATCCTTGCTGGCAAAGATGTGCGAGCTCAAGCTAAGACGGGGAGTGGAAAAACAGCTGCTTTTGGTCTAGGGCTATTACAACGTATTGATGCAAAAAACTTTAATACCCAATCCCTCGTTTTATGCCCAACAAGAGAATTAGCGGATCAAGTCGCGAATGAATTACGCCGTTTAGCGCGTTATATTCCTAATCTCAAAATTTTAACTTTATGTGGCGGTGTACCTTTTAGTGTTCAGCGTGATTCTTTAGTGCATGCAGCACATATTTTGGTGGCAACACCAGGGCGTTTGCTTGACCACTTACATAAAGAAACGGTGCGGTTAGATCATTTACAGACACTGGTACTTGATGAAGCCGACCGAATGTTAGATATGGGGTTTGCGGATGATATTGACGCAGTAATCTCTTTCGCGCCAGAAGATAGACAAACACTTTTATTCTCAGCAACATGGCCGGATAGCATTGCAGCAATTAGCCGACGTATCCAAAATAATCCACAAACCATTGAAATTAATTCGGTTAACGAATTACCTGACGTGGAGCAGCAGTTTTATGAAGTGTCTCGACATGACAAAATTGACTTACTGCAAAAGCTGTTAAGCCGTGAACAGCCAGCTTCTTGTGTCGTGTTCTGTAACACGAAAAAGGATTGCCAGGCGGTTTATGATGCTTTAATGGATAGCCGTCAAAGTGTCCTAGTCTTGCATGGTGATATGGAACAGCGCGATCGCGACCAAACCTTAGTCCAATTTGCAAATGGTAGTAGCCGAGTCTTGGTCGCGACGGATGTGGCGTCTCGAGGTTTAGACATTAAAGCACTGGAAATGGTGATTAACTTTGAATTGTCTTGGGATCCTGAAGTGCATGTTCATCGCATTGGTCGTACAGCTCGTGCAGGACAAAGCGGCTTAGCAATAAGCCTATGCTCACCTGAAGAAGCTCAACGCGCAAACGTGCTCGAAGAGATGCTTAACATGAAGCTGAATTGGCTGCCAGAGCCAACAGGATTGCGCATTACACCATTAGAAGCCCAATGGGCAACCTTATGCCTAGATGGCGGTAAAAAAGCCAAAATACGTCCTGGGGATATTCTGGGCGCATTAACTGGAGAGGTTGGTCTAGAAGGGGATGATATTGGTAAAATTGCGATTCACCCCATGCATGCCTATGTCGCTATTAAAAAATCAGTGGCGAACAAAGCGTGGAAGCAATTACAGCAAGGTAAAATCAAAGGCAAATCAGTGAGAGCGAGATTGCTAAAGTAAATTCCTAGACTGACATTTTTGAAGCCCTAGTTGAGTAAACTGGGGCTTTTTTGTTTCTATCATAATCAAAATAAGCAAATAAAACTTAATAATTTACTTTGATATTATTTCGCCTGTTTTATTCTTGCCGCGATTTCTGCGAAGCGCATTCCATTCATTTTATCGAGTTTCTTTTTTTATTTAATCTACTTAATTTTTTCGTTATAACAGCAATACCCCGTATTTAATCGGTTATTTGATTTCTGTTTTTTTAGAAAATGAGTTTTTCTTAATAACCAGAGAGTTGAATTTTTTTCTCAAAGTAAGGAAGTTTAATTTGTTGACATGGACGATAAGAACGAGGATTTTGTTTGACGATTGGTTAGAGATTCAAAACTATCAAGTAAAAAAGAAAGTACTTTCGATGCTTTTGATTCTTTCTGAATATGGACCTCATTTAGGGCGCCCTTATGCAGATAGATTAAAACTTTCTAAATTTATTCATATGAAAGAACTCAGGATCCCAGTTTCGGGGGTACCCATTCGAGTTTGTTTTGCGTTTGATCCAAGAAGTTGTGGAATTGTGTTATGTGCAGGTAATAAAAAGGGTTGTGACGAGAGTCAATTTTATATCAAGTTGATTAAATCAGCAGATGCGGAATATGCATCTCACTTAGTGAGACCGGAGGGATTATGGGTACGTTAAGCGAGTTACTAGAAAAATGTTCACCAGAAATGCGTCAAGAAATTGATGAAGAGGTCGAAAAGTTAAGGGAAGAAGTGATGGCGTCATTAGGACCAGCGGAAAATATTGCCACGGGACAAGATGATACTTCTACACTTGTGCCACAAATGCCATAAACCGGGGTATTTGTGATGAGCAGACAGTCAACGGTATTCGATGGAGCGGAGCCTTTGACTGTCTGTAAATCAAAAAAAATAACAAAACTAAATCACCCATAAATCGAGAAATTCATTAACAGGCATATTCTCAAACAATGGCTTGTCCAATGATGCAGATAAAATTCTCAGTTGTTGAGCTTCTGGGAATTGACGCGCTAAGTTGGTTCTGAACTTTTTAAGTAATAGAGGCATACCTTCTGGACGACGGCGTTTGTGACCAACAGGGTATTCGATAACGACTTCACTCAAGGTTTGCCCATCTTTTAATGTGATAGTCAGACCGTTGGTGATAGAGCGCTTGTCAGGATCATGATAATCCTGTGTAAACTCAGGGTCTTCATGACAATGCATTTTGGCACGCAGCGTATCAATTCGGCTATCTTGAGCGATACTATCCTCATAGTCAGATGCGGTAAGGCGACCAAAAATAAGCGTAATTGCTACCATATATTGAATGCAATGATCGCGGTCTGCCGGGTTCTGTAATGGTCCTTGTTTATCAATAATGCGCACACAAGCTTCATGGGTACGAATTGATATAGACTCGATATCGTCAGCGGTTTTTCCCATTGAACTAAGTTGTTCATGCAATTGTAAAGCGGCTTCAACTGCGGTTTGAGCGTGAAATTCTGCCGGAAAAGAAATTTTGAACAATACATTTTCCATTACATAAGAGCCATAAGGTCGCTGGAATTTAAACGGCTGACCACGGAACAGAGAGTCATAAAAGCCCCATGTTTTGGCAGTTAATGCAGTTGGATAGCCCATTTCTCCTTTTTGCGCCATGAGTGCCAAGCGAACTGCGCGCGAGGTGGCATCACCTGCTGCCCATGACTTGCGGGAGCCTGTGTTTGGAGTGTGTCGATAGGTACGTAAGCTATGACCATCAACCCATGCAAGGGAAACAGCATTGAGAATTTGCTCACGGGAGAGTCCTAGCATTTGAGCCACGACGGCGGTTGATGCCACTTTGACCAGAATGACATGGTCAAGACCGACTTTATTAAACGCGTTTTCGAGAGCGATACAGCCTTGAATTTCATGAGCTTTGATCATGGCTGTGAGGACGTCTCGGATCACTAACGGCTTTTTGCCTCTAGCGAGATTTTCACGAGAAAGCCAATCCGCGGTGGCTAAAATACCACCTAGGTTATCGGAAGGGTGTCCCCATTCCGCGGCTAGCCAAGTGTCGTTGAAGTCTAACCAGCGGCATAAGGTTCCAATATTAAATGCAGCTTGAACAGGGTCTAATTGAAATTGTGTTCCGGGAACTTTTGTGCCATTTGGGACGTGTGTACCAGGGACGATAGGGCCTAATAACTTTTTGCAAGCCGGATATTCAAGTGATTCCATTCCACAGCCTAGTGTGTCCAGTAAACAGTAATAGGCGGTATCGTAAGCTAACGTTGAAGTGATAGGAAAATCAATAACATAATCGACAATATCCGTCATCACTTTATCAAATTGAACATGTGGGGTCATTTGAGTTTGCGTGGTCATTATTTTTACCTTAATTAGCGCTGTTCAATGGGAACAAAGAGTTTATTTTCTGGGCCAGTGTAGTTTGCTGAAGGACGAATAATTTTATTATCTTGGCGTTGTTCAATCACATGAGCTGACCATCCCGCAATCCGTGCGATGGCAAACAATGGGGTGTACATTGCCGTAGGAACGCCCATTAAGTGATAAACCACCGCAGAGAACCAATCTAGATTAGGAAACATGTTTTTTTCACGTTTCATAACGGATTCAATATGATCTGCAATGGTGTACAAATGCCGATTCATACTTTGTTCTGAAAGCTGTAAGGCGACGGATTTGATGATTGGATGGCGGGGATCAGCCAAGGTATAAACGGGGTGACCAAAGCCAATAATAACTTCTGAGTTTTTAATTCGAGCCACGATGTCTTGTTCCGCCTCCTCAATAGAGGCATAGCGTTGCTGAATTTCTAATGAAACTTCATTGGCGCCACCATGCTTCGGTCCCCTTAACGCCGCAATGGCACCTGTAATTGCTGAGTAAAAATCGGTGCCCGTTCCAGCAATCACACGAGCTGCAAATGTTGAGGCGTTAAACTCATGTTCTGCATATAAAATAGAGGCAATATGCATGAATTTTTCCCACTGAGCAGACGGTTTTTTACCGTGTAACAGATGCAAAAAATGGGCGCCAATGGAGTCATCATCAGTCATGGTTTCAATACGGCGACCATGGTGGCTAAAGTGGTACCAATACAGCAAAATGGAACCCAGAGATGCAAGTAATCGGTCGGCAATATCTTTAGCGCCAGCGACGGTATGCACATCTTTTTCTGGTAATACACAGCCCATCATCGAAACGCCAGTGCGAATGACATCCATCGGATGCGTATTGGCAGGGATGGACTCTAATGTTTGCTTTACATTTGTCGGCAAACCCCTTAGAGGTTTAAGTTTTTCTTTGTACGCTGACAATTCAGTGCGGTTAGGGAGTTTATCGTGGATAAGTAAATAGGCGACTTCTTCATATTCACACTGAGTGGCTAAATCGTGGATATCATAGCCCCGATAGTGGAGGTCATTACCATTTCGACCTACGGTACAAAGTGCCGTATTGCCAGCGGTTACGCCTGATAAGGCGACTGATTTTTTGGGTTTGAAACCAGTACTTTTAAGTTGCTCATTCATCATTGATTCCTTGTAGGGGGCAGAAGAGATTACAACTTGCTCGATTCACGGTTTATGTGCTGCAAGAAAAGAAATTAGCGTTTTTTATTTTGTGAAAATAACGCATCCAGTTTTTCTTCATACTGATAGTAATTAATGGATTTATAGAGCTCTTCACGAGTCTGCATAAGTGACACGACATTTTTCTGGGTGCCTTGCTGGCGTAAGGTGTTATATACCTGCTCAGCGGCTTTATTCATGGCACGAAAAGCGGAAAGTGGATACAAGGCGATGGCAATGCCGACACTTCGTAACTCATCTAAAGTAAACAGCGGAGTTTGACCAAATTCAGTTAAGTTAGCTAATACAGGCACTTGCGTATGTTGAGTAAATTGCTGATACATGCCTAACTCAGTAATCGCTTCGGGAAACAGCATATCGGCACCCGCCTCGATGTAAGCACTTGCTCGCTCTAAAGCTGCCTCAAGCCCTTCAACGGCCAGCGCATCAGTGCGTGCCATGATGACAAAATTTTCATCTGTTCTTGCATCGACAGCAGCTTTGATTCGGTCAACCATTTCTTGAGTGGACACAATTTCTTTATTAGGGCGATGACCACAACGTTTCGCGCCAACTTGGTCTTCCAAGTGCAGCCCAGCAGCACCCGCTTTCACCATCGACTTGACGGTACGGGCTACGTTAAATGCGGAAGGACCAAAACCAATATCCGCATCCACCATTAACGGTAAATCACAGACATCAGTAATGCGACGAATATCAATCAGCACATCATCCAGTGTAGAAATGCCTAAATCTGGGATCCCTAATGAACCAGCCGCCACGCCGCCGCCAGACAAATAAATGGCTTTATAGCCAGCTTGTTGAGCAAGAAGAGCATGGTTTGCATTGATAGTACCGACCAATTGAAGAGGGGATTCGCTGTTAACGGCATCTCGAAATTTTTGACCTGCGGAACGGCTAGACATAAACACCTCGGAGTTGGTTAATCATGTGTAAATGACTTTTACTAACGATATGACTTTTACTAACTATAGTTAGGTAGCAATTGACGTGCCAGTTCAGAAGGAAAGCGTGAGGTTATTATTAAGTTTTAAATATCAATAAGATAAAAGCTTTTATTTTTATGTGACAAGAAAGCCATTTTTTAACCAATTGGTTAGCATGTTTCATTGAGTCGATATATTGTTTCATGAAACAAAAGTGAAACATCACAGCGCGAAGCAAACCCCGCGTAGAAGTAAACCCTGTGGAGGAGAACAATGGATAAACCCATTATTTGGACGGTGTCAGTATCTCGTCTTTACACGCTATTTCGTGATATTAGCCCTGAATTTAGTGCACAAGCTGACATCACTCCACTGAATATCGGTTTTGAGCAAGCCGCGGAAGAAGTTCGACGCCGTTTAAAGGAGGGGCATTGTGACGCGATTATCAGCGCAGGCTCTAATGGGGCATATTTAAAAAGTCATGTTTCGGTTCCCGTTATTATTGTGAATATTAACGGCTTTGATGTGATGCAAGCATTAGCGAAGGCTCGGGAAATTAGCGATAAAGTTGGCATTATTAGTTATCAAAAAATTATCCCTGCATTAGAGCAGTTTCAACATAATTTTGGATTACAGATTGAACAGCGCAGCTATGTCACTGCCGAAGATGCTCGAGCACAACTAAAAGCACTAAAAGCCATGGGGGTAAAAGTCATTGTGGGAGCGGGATTAATTACCGATCTTGCTGAAGAAATGGGTATGACAGGGATTTTTATCTACTCGACACAGACCATTCGACAAGCCTTTTCTGATGCGATTGAGCTCAGCAGAATGTCCCATCGCCATGTGACTGAGCAATCACGTTATCCTCAGCTGAATACAGCAAAAGTTAGACACACGATTAATGATCTGATTGGTTTGTCGCCTGCAATGGAGCGAGTTCGTCAAACCATTATGTTGTATGCCCGTTCAGATGCCACGGTGTTAATACAAGGTGAAAGTGGCACGGGGAAAGAGATGGTGGCCCAAGCTATTCATCACGAATACAGTTTGTTTAATCAGCAAAAACGCAGTAAACAGCAAATGCCATTTGTGGCCGTCAACTGTGGTGCCATTCCTGAAACATTACTGGAAGCGGAACTGTTTGGTTACGAAGAAGGCGCATTTACTGGCTCGCGTAGAGGCGGTCGAGCAGGGTTGTTTGAACTAGCGAATGGGGGAACCCTTTTTCTTGATGAAATCGGCGAGATGCCAATAGCGTTACAAACTCGGTTATTGCGGGTGTTAGAAGAGCGTTCCGTGGTACGAGTAGGAGGGTATCGACCGCTACAGGTTAACGTTCGTGTTATCTGTGCGACCCACTGCGACCTTGATGAATGGGTAGCGCAAGGCAAATTCCGTGGCGATCTTTTCTATCGCCTAGGTGTTCTTCGCATGAAAGTTCCCGCATTATCAGAGCGTAATGAGGATATTTTCACGCTTGCAGAACGATTATTGAAACTTGCTTTTGCCGGATTACAACTGCCTCTTCCAGCCTTTAGAGTTAAGCAACTTCTCAGTTGTCGAGACTTTTTTCTCTCCTATTCATGGCCAGGCAATGTACGAGAATTACGTAACTTAATGGAGCGTGTCGCGCTCTATTGTAGTGCCTATGCGGATAAAAGCATCAATCCAGACATGCTCAAGATGCTATCGCCAGAAAGGAAAACAAAGGTAAATCCGGCAAAGACGCAGGAAGGAACCGAGACGCTAGAGGAAGTGATGGCAAGGCTTAATGGGGATCGTAAGGCGGTGGCGGAGTTTCTCGGTATCAGTCGGACAACTTTATGGCGACGCTTGTCTTCGTCCTAGTTTTCACTGTGGCTGTGTTGGTTTCGCATAAGTTACCTGAGTCACATACTTATGTATGCTCCCCAGGCTAACTGATGCTTACCGCCTTGCCACAGCAAAAACTAGTTAGAAGACAACTCGAAGTTAGAGGGCAATTATTAAAACAAGATAATAATAATTTATAAAAATGGGTGTTTGAGTAATAAATACCACTAATTAAGTATATTGATAAGCCTGAGGCTAATTAATTAGCAAAAATAGTTTTGAATAGATTTCTTTTTAAGAAAAGTGATAAATATATTTTGAAAGAGAGGATAGAAGTGGGAAGTTTTGTTTCAAAAAGTAACGATAGGGATTTTTCGGTTTTCTTTTTATGATATTGATATTAAATTAATTGTTTGTTTTTATGGCGATTTTCTAGGGGGTTTTACTGCATAAAAAAACGTGATTTTTCTCACATAAATAAATTTACTAGTCATCATTAGTTTTTCTCATTGTCATTCCGGTCTTGAAAGATCTATATTGCGCTCAAATTAGCCTCATCTATTTAATTTCATCACTGCACCAGTCGCTAAAATATATTCATTTTTATGAATGATTTTGCCGTGATTATCGACGTCTGCAGCGCACAATATTTATCTTATTTTTGGAGAGTAGGACGTGAAAATGTCCACCATGTTAATGCGTAAAGGCGACAATACCTTTGTACCTGTTGCAGGCTTAACACTATTTGCTATTGCTTCAGGTTACTTGATGAGCTTGATCCCGTTATCAATGGGTAGCTTTGACATTGATACGCAATATGCAGGCTGGTTAGCGAGTGCCTACTATATTGGTTTATTAATTGGCTCAATGATGATTGAGCCTGTGATCGCAAAAATTGGTCACCGTCTCTCCTTTATTAGTTTCTTATTAATGTTGGCAGCAACGGTTGTTTTACTGCCATGGACACCGACAATTGAAGCTTGGCTACCAAACCGTTTAATTGCAGGTATTGCGGTAGCAGGAATTTTTGTCGTGGTGGAATCTTGGTTACTGATTGGCGATAACCCAAAAGAGCGAGCAAAACGACTGAGTTTCTATATGACCTCATTATATGGGGGAACAACACTCGGGCAGCTTGCTATTGGTGTGATTGGTACTCAGGGCGTTGTTCCTTTTATTGTGGTACTCGGCTTACTGCTAGTGGCAGTTTTACCGCCTTTATTGGTACGCCAAGGGCAACCAGCAAGTGGCTTGCATCAAAAATTATCATTTAAGCAGATCACTCGTTTAAGTAAGCCAGCCATTATGGGCTGCATGGTATCCGGTATCGTGATGGGAACCATTTATGGGCTAATGCCGCTATCCCTGAAAAAAGATAATTTTACGACGGATCAAGTTGGTGTTTTGATGGCATCCATTATTTTGGGTGGCATGTTAATTCAGCCAGTGATCAGTAAATTGTCAGTAATGATGAGCAAAACCTTATTATTAGCTATGGTTTCATTATTAGGTGTTTTTGCGATGGGCATGATTTACATCTCATCAGATTATGTGGTGATGATTGTAGCGCTCGCCCTGCTGGGAATGTCATCATTTGCCTTGTATCCGATAGCGATCACTTTAGCGTGTGATAACTTGGATTCGTCATTTATTGTGGCAGCGACCCAAGTGATGTTATTTAGTTATAGTGTAGGCTCTGCGATGGGACCTATCGCAGCGGGAACAATGTTAGAACAACATAGCGGGTTAACGAATTTCTTCTTTATTGTGCTGTTAGTGACGGCAATTTATATGCTGATTGCAAGTTTACGTCGTAAGGCAAGTGTATTGGCAAACTGACCGTGCTTGATAAATTGCTCGCCACTAGTAATGAAAAAAAACGCGCTATCTTGAATGAGTAGCGCGTTTTTTTATGGCTATTTTTTCTTATTGAGGTTGGCGAGTACGAGCTCAGGTTTGCGTGAATGAAGCATGTTTGGCGTTGTGATTTTCTGCTCCCATAACTCTCCAAGTTTAAAGTCCCAAGAGAGTGGGCTGATCACGGTACGTCCCGCATTGGGTGCGAAGGTAAGTTCACTAAAATAGAGTTTGTTTTCTGCCATTAAAAAGTCAGCTCGGCAATAATCGAATGGCGTCACTAAAATTTCAGCTAATCTTAGCATCTCTCTAAATTGTGTTGGTTCACTGACCGGTTCTAGCATTTGAGGATAACCAAAACTGACCGGCTGCAATTGCCATTCCGTATCATAAAGGTTGATAAACTCGGTGCCATCTTCGTCGGTATAATCGATTTCTGCGTAAACGGGTTTACCCGAGAAACAATGAATGCGGCAGGTTTCGGGTACTAGCTTTCTCTTTTTCTGCTCAAACAAATCGATATATTCCTCGCAAATAATCTGCGCAGGAATATTTTTATAATGGCGTTCACGAGTAATGTAATAGAGATTTTTGAGTAAATGGAATGACAGCTTGTCTTTGGCTTTTTGTAAATCAAACTGTGATTTATCGGTGCAAATAATACTGCTGCCGCTGTCGTGGGTGCATTTCAATACAAAGCGCTGGGGCAGTTTCGTAATATCAATTTCATCCACATGTTGATAAGTGGCGAGAATAGGAACGATATGTTCTTGCCCGATAGTCTGCGTAACATAGTCACGCACCGCGAGTTTATCGGCGAATTGACTATGCAGTGGATTTCGGTCATGGATCATACGGAAATTCACTTTTTCATTAAAGCTTTTCGGCGCATTAAAGTTAGGGTAATACCCTAATTTTTTAATAAATTTATTCGTGAGATAACTTTTGTCACTCATGATTAGCGCACGGAATTTTTTTAGAAAATATTCTGTTTTTTTCATAAACAAACAACCATTCTTAATAAATTAAAATTTTATTAATTTTTTTATAATTGGAATTATATTAATCATTTTTTAAATGATGATTAAATGATAACGGTAATATTGACGCTAATATTAAGAGTTCCTTAAGAATTTAACTTAATACAATGCTAGCTATTTGATATTTAATCAAAATATAACCAAAAATTAATCAATTGATTATATTTGCGTGCTGTATATAAATTGTTTAATTTACTTGGTTATTAATTTTAAATTAAATAAGCATTTCAAATGCTAGTATTGCCTAGGTTAAATTAATTATAAATTAATCTGAGTCAATACCTGAAATCTTAAAAAATGAAAAATAATAAATAGATGATAGAATAGATAAACAATTAAATAGTTTATTACTAAACTATTTAGCTTAAGATGAGTAAACTGATGAGATCATCAAAATATGGATTGCCAAAATAATTTATGTGATAATCATCACACATAACTATCCTTTCAATTATTATTAATTTATGGTCATTCGCCCGCATCAACACTGGTTCTTTAGGTTGTTCGACTGGCACGGTTCCGTGCTGTCTAAAATCACCTTTAGATTATCGCTTAATATTATGATGTCCATTGTCGCTATTTTAATCTATCAATGGTACGAGCAATTAGGGATCCATCTGACAATAGCCCCATTTAGCTTATTAGGGATAGCAATAGCTATCTTTTTGGGGTTCCGTAATAACGCCTGCTACAGCCGCTTAGTTGAAGCAAGAACGCTTTGGGGCGCAATATTAACCAACCAACGTAATATTTTAAGAAACATAAAAGGATTATTGCCGAATGATCCTGAAGCGCATCGCACATTTGCTAATTTGTTGATTGCGTTTAGTTGGAGCTTAAATCACGAACTTAGACGTACTAACCCAAATATAGATTTGTATCGTTTATTGCCGCGAGATGTTTTTTTAGATGTTATTAGAAGCCCTTTTCCCACCAGCCGAATTCTTATGCATATTGGTTTGAGTGTCGGGGCATTGCGAGATAACAATCTGATCAGCGATGTGCTGTTTCAGTCTATCAATAAAGATGTGAACGGGTTATCTGAAGTTTTAGGCGGCTGTGAACGTATTTCGAATACGCCGATCCCCTTCGCTTATACATTGATCCTGCAACGTACGGTCTATTTATTTTGTACATTATTACCGTTTGCGTTAGTGGGGGATTTACATTACATGACGCCTTTGGTTTCAGTGTTTGTTTCCTATACGTTCTTGGCGTGGGATGCATTAGCGGAACAATTGGAAGACCCATTCGATGTGCTGGACAACAGCTTGCCACTGAATGCATTATGTAACGGGCTTGAACGCAATGCTCTTGATATGATTGATGCTAAGCAGTTACCACCACCACCGAAGCCAAATAAATACTTCAATTTATTATGATTCTAAGCCGCGGCTTTCACTATGCAATATTGAGCTATGTAATATTGAGCTACATAATATTGGCTATGAAAAATAGACCGCGGCTAGCCATTAATGGCGTAGATACACATGAGGGGTTGCCGTTTCCGGATGCGGCTGTACCCCTAAATCCGCTTGATACCACTGGGTTAAATTCTTGGTAGTTAACACTTCTTGTGGTGTTCCAGCCACAACTAATTTCCCTTGATGAATAAGATACACTTTATCGGCATAGAGTGCGGTGAGGTTCAAATCATGCAACACACAACAAACGCCTAGCGGTCTTTCACGGGTAAGCTGATGTAATAGCCGCAAACTGTGCTGTTGATGGTATAAATCAAGGGCAGAAGTAGGCTCATCAAGGAATAAACAGGCTGGTGTTGGTTCCGGTTGCCATAATTGAGCTAACACTCGCGCAAGCTGAACACGCTGCTGTTCACCACCGGATAATTGGCGATAATCGTGATGGCGTAGTGGGGTGCAGTGGGTTTGCTCCATAGCAATATCAATGGCTCGTTGCTTATGTTCAGAACCATAAGGAGTTCTTCCCATCGCCACAACATCCTCAACACTGAACGCAAACTGTAAATGGCTATGCTGTTTCATCACGGCACGTTTTTTAGCGAGGCTTTGAGGTTCCCATTCAGGTAATGGGCGACCTTCTAGCTGGCACTCACCTTGAGAGGGGGAGGTGTAGCCTGTGAGCAATTTCAATAAACTGGATTTTCCCGCACCATTAGGACCAATAATCACCACCATTTGATTTTGCTGTATAGACAAACTGATATCATCGATTAATGTTCGATTATTAATACGATAACTGAGGTTTTTAGCATCGAGTAAATTGGGCATCGGTTAGATCCTTCCGGCAGGTTGGCGCAGTATTAGCCATAAAAAGTAAGGTCCGCCAATCAAACCCGTTAATAAGCCCACGGGGATTTCTGCGGGAACGGCTAAAGTGCGAGCAAGGGTATCGGCAACTAAGAGTAAGCAAGCACCCACAATGGCAGAACCAGGAATAAGCCAACGATGATCGGGTCCCAATGTCATACGTATTAAGTGAGGAACAACGAGCCCGATAAAGCCAATCACACCACTCATAGCAACGGCGCAGCCAATTAATAGGGCGCTTAGGAATAATAAAACAAACTTACTGCGTTCAACATTTATCCCTAAATAGTGTGCATCTTCATCCCCTAATTGCAGAATATTCAATGTATTGCCTTGCCAAAAGCAGAGTAAGCAAGTGGGGATAATCACACTGGCGGCAATCGCTAGCGATGTCCAATTCACATTGCCTAATGACCCCATCATCCACAAGCTAAATGTGCGTAACTGTTGGTCATTACTCATATAGCTCAGTACCCCAATTAGTGACATACATAGGGCATTGATGGCAATTCCTGCTAATAGCAGCCGTGCCAAATTGCCATTAGACATACGATTGAGGCTAAAAATGATCAGTGAAACCGCTAAGCTGCCAACGAATGCTGCGCCAAGATGACCGTAATTGAGCATTAATGTGGGTAAGGAGAACGGTAAAATGATGAATGCTGCCACACACAATGCGGCACCACTGCTTACCCCTAATAAACTGGGGTCAGCGAGAGGGTTGCGAAATAACCCTTGCATCATCCCACCGGAAACCGCTAAAGCCAATCCCACTAAAATGGCGAGTAACACTCTTGGTAGACGAATGGTGAGCCAAATTTGCCAGTCAGGATCGGTGGATGGTGCAAACCAAAGCACTTTTAACGGTAAGTTAATTGCACCAGCGGTAGAGGCAGCCAAAGTGACTGCTCCCAGTAACACCAATAACATCAAAATTTTAAATAAAGGGTGCTTAAAACGGCTCATTCGCTTTTTTCTAACGCCTCTCTTAACTGCTGCATGACTTTGGGGGTGCTTAAGCTGAAGCTCAACATACCAGTATCATCCACGACTAAAAGAGCACGATTTTTTCCTGCAGGAGTGAGTGCTAACCCCGGTAATTCCCAAACTTTGTCAACGCCACCTAAGGATTTCACACCTTGCTCAGAGATCACGACGATGTCTGGCTGGCTGTAAATAAGACCTTCTTGAGATAGCGGACGATAGCTAGAGAAGTTTTGCATGGCATTTTGTGCACCAACGGCCTTGATCATGCTATCGGCTGCCGTTTTTTGCCCAGCTGCCATCGGTTGTATTCCACCATGGCTCATTAAGAAAACCACTTTTTTATTCAGAGGGCTAGTGGGGATGGCGAGTAGCTCGGCATTAAATTGTTCGACTAATATTTTCCCTTTTTCGGGTAATCCCACTGCCTGCGCGATAGTGGTGATTTTCTCAGGAATGGCTTCTAATTTCGGTTTTCCTGTCACTTTAATCACTTTAACGCCGCTTTTTTCTATTTGGGTTAATGAAATTGAAGGTTGGGAAAGCTCACTGGCGAGCACCAACGTTGGACGCAAAGAGAGCACGCCTTCTGGGTTCAGTGTTCGCATATAGCCGACATCGGGCAACTTAGTTGCTTGCTCGGGATGTAAACTGCTACTGTCGCGCCCAACCAGACTATCTTGTGCGCCGAGCGCATAGACAATTTCAGTTACATCGCCACCGAGTGTCACTAAACGGTCAGCGCCATGGGCAACCAATGAGGTTGCCAGTGTGATTACCATTAGAAGCCATTGTTTCATCGTCAAATACCTGTGTTAGATTCTTGGCAGGGACATGACTTGCTGGCGCCAGTGTTCTTGCTCTGGCGTCCCTTCAGTGCGTTGTCCGTACATTTGTGCGATTTGATTGCCTTGGTCATCAAACACTTCCAGGCTTGTCACAAAACCATCTTCCGTTGGTTTACGAGTGACCCAACACTCTGCAACACCATTTTCAATCATATGCAGCGTGAAATCAGGGTTGAAAATATTCAGCCATTTGATGTCAGAACCTTCAGTTTGGTGTGGCATCAAGCGTTTGATTTTGCCTGTGAAAATTTGCACACATCCACGGTTACCTACGAAAATCATAATTTCGTTTTGATCAGCGAAAGCTGTATTAACCAGCTGATTGAATGAATCATTTGGCACCTGCCAAGCTAAATCATCACTGACAGCGCGGAACACTTGTTGACGGCTTAAGTTATTTTTCTTCAATAAGATGAAAAATTGGTGAACATCCGTCATATTGCGCCACTCTTGGTCAAGCTGTTGTTTTAGCTCATCGCTAATTGGCTGAGCGTGGTGTGGCTGCACTTTTTCAACGGATAATAGTGGGTTTTCGGTGGTTACGTATTTTTCGATAAGCGCATTCCATGCATCCATATCGGTTTCATCGGTGGTATACACTTTGTGCAGTGCATCGCCATGTTTATCAAAGAATTGGATACTATGACGCTCACCTCGTTTAGCCTCTTCAGAGAGCGTAAAAATGCTGTCCCAATGAGAGAAAAACATACGCAAATCCAGTGCGCGTGGATTAAGAATTAAACCACCGTGAGGGCTAAATTTAGCATTCTCATAGCGCCCGACTTGCTCATGGACCACATACTCATTACGGGTAATAGCCTTGACTGGACCGACAGCCTCCAAAGCAGTTAATAACGTTGGCGCATCAATGCTCAGGCGTTTAGCCTTATCGCGCCCAACGCGGCTATGCAGTAATTCCCCTTCAGAAACATTCAGATAAGCAGCGAGGTCTCTCGCATACCTAGCTTTATTATCTGCTTTGGCTTGTTGATAACGTTCGAAAAGTGCTGAATTCACAGGTTTCTCCTTTATGTAGTGTGAATTACCAATATAGTGTGAATTACCATTGGAAGCTGACGAGCAGCTTAGCATTACGACCATCTTGGGGAATCCCCTGAGAGGAGTAATACTCTTTGTCAAAAGCATTTCCTAAAACAACACTGGTATCTAACCCTTTAAGACTTCCATCTCCTTGATAATTTAGATAGAAATCATGAACGGCGTAGCCCGGTTGTTGCTTCAATTTGGATGTTTTATCGAAATCGGTATGAGTAGTGAACTCACCTAACCAGCCCACAGAGAAACCGCTGTCTGCAACTGGAATGGAGAGGTTACTGGTGAGTGAATCCGGTTTAATGGATTCAATGGCTTTGCCTGTATATTCATTGACGCCGACGGTGTGGTTATAAGCTAGACCCCACGCAAAGTAGTCGGTGGTGTAATCCAATGACACATCCGTTCCCCAAATTTTGGCACGCTTGGTATTGATGGATGTGGTGTAGTTATTTTTCAGGTTAAAGCGGTCAAAATTGACATGAGTATCAATATAATCTTTGGCTTTTGTATCGAAATAGCTGGCTTTGAAGCGCAGGTTATCGCGAGCCATAAGTAAGTCATCAAAACGTAAACCAAAACCATATTCTGCAGTACGCGTGGACTCAGGTTTTAAGTCTGGATTAGGGCGCCAGTAGTTAGTCATTGGGCCTTGTTGGAAATGCAGGGAATCGTTGTACATTTCCATCATTGTTGGAGCACGGAAAGCTTCAGAGTATGACGCAAACAGCATTGACCAATCGGTTGGGGTGATGCTCACTGCCGCTTTTGATGACCATTGATCTTCTTTGACATCTTTATTGCCCTTGGCGGTGGACTTGTAGTTGTCATAGCGAGTTCCCAAAATGAAGGAAACAGGCAAATCTTTTAAGGTAATCTCATCCTGAATAAAGCCAGCCGCAAAGGTGATCTCTGCATCAGGGAACTGAGTGGTTCCAGCGTAAGGGGTCTGTTTTTGACGATACGCTTCAGTACCGTAGGTAAAGTTGTGTGCAGCGAGTGGTAACTCATAGATATCGGAGCGGTTATCCAATTTGATACCATACGTTTTTTGGCTGCGCCCTTCGTAGTTAGACTCTTTCCCTTTGGAGGTGATATTCACATCAGAGTAATACGGAGTCGCTTTTAAATTGAGCCATGAATTATCGTCTGGATTTAACTGATAGGTTGCTTGCAAGTCACGCTGACGCGTTGTGCGGTTAACCTTCTTATTATCGTTGCTGGTGGCGAGCTGTTGCGGGTCTTTTGGCTCATAAGCATCATTATTGTAATAACGAATTTGTCCCGACAGGGTTTGCGCATCATCCAGTTGCCATGTGCCTTTACCGAGCATATTGGCAATGGTTTCTTTGTTATCCATTTTCTCGCCGCCGCCAAGACGAACATCACCGCTTTCTTTCGTCACAAAGCTGAATAGCCCGTCAAAGTCATCGGTTTTACCAAAAGCGGAGCCGCCAAAGCCAAAGCTGTGATCCCCGGTAGCGCCTTGAGTGAAAACGCGGAAACCTTGGCTTTGACCTTCACGCAGTAAATCTTTCGCATTCACGGTTTCCCAAGCAATCACGCCACCCATCGCGCCGCTGCCATATAAAAGCGCTGATGGACCGCGAATGATTTCCACTTGTTTGATAAGCGCGGGATCAAGAAATGTTCCGTTAATGTGCCCAGTATCCGTACCTTGGCGAACGCCATCGACTAACGTCAAAATTCCACGACGGTCAAATCCGCGCATGCTGATATCTTGACCGTTAGTACGGCTAGTTCCTGTCAGTGCAATGCCCGGCACTTTCCGCAAAATATCGTTAGCATTATTGGCTGTTTTGGTTTCTGGTGAATCATTTTTAATGACGGTAACCATCATCGGCGTATTAAAGCTATCTCGCTCATTACCCGTGGCATAAACAGTCATCACATCGTGGTGACTGTTAGTTAAATGGTTATTGTTAGTTGGAGATTTTTCAGTCTGTGCGGTTGCCATTAGAGGCAGCAAGGCACTCGCCAGCACAGATAAGCGTAATACTTGAGACATACAGGTGATACTCCCTAAAAATTGTTAACTCTTTGATGAGTGCGATGCACCGTTAAAAACTGACTTATCATCAGAGCGTTATGGCGTGTTTATAGGGTGTTGAGACAAAGACGCTTTCAACGGAATAGGGGAAAAGGGGTATTTGAACCCAACAAGTGATGATAGGGTTCGAAAGTTCGCCTTGAGGTTATCCAGATTTACAGCAGCAAAGCCCGTAATAAACACCATAAGAAACTGTGTCCTGATGTATAGAGTTAAGCTGGCTGCCTAGTATGACGACTTAGGTGGCTTGCGAGATATATTGTGTTTTTAAAGCTAATTGTATTTTTGAAACAAACAGTACTTTTAAAGCAAACTGCGTTGTGAAGACTAAAAACTATTTGGTCAGAATTAATTTACCTGTGCGAGTTTGGCGCAATTGATAAATTTCACCGCGGTGTTCAATGGCAATTTTGCCTGATGCACCTAATAATTTTTGGCTTTCAATAAGCCCATTTTTAGCAGCAAAATCAGTCAGTGAGGTTGATTTTGTGGTTTCTTCAATAATGTCAGAAAGTGGCTTGGTCATGTTGTTCACCACAGAAATTTTGTTGTCAATAAGAATGATATTGATAATTATTATCTTTAAAAGCATTGGCAATATCAAGTGATTTTCACAATTGATCAACAAACACTGTTTACCAACAAAAGAGCCGTATCGCGGATACGGGCTACCTTTATGATGTAAATGGGGATTTACCTAACTTTTGGAGGGGGATTGAGCCGATCCTGAAATTACTGAGATTTGTTAGTACATATTTGTTTTTAAAAGCTCGATACACTCTTGGGCGCCGCGTTTGAGTACTTGACCTTTTAAACAGACCACATGGACAGGAAGTACTAAGCCATTCGGGGTGTTTTTAAATTCTAAACGCTTGAGTAAACCTGCCTCTAAATCAGTTTTGATTAATGAAGCCGGTAAATTTCCCCAACCCATCCCTTTTTTAACTAATTCTAACGCCATCGTGAAGCTATCCGTACGCCAATAATGGCTAGAAACAATAGAGCGGAAATCACTGATAGGGTGGTGAGGGCTAGCGACAATAATCTGGCGTGTTTGAACAAGATCTTCGATATACAGCGCATTATTCGGTTTATTAGAGGGATAATCGGCGCTGATGGTCGCTGTTAATGATTCATAACCAATACATTCGAACTGTTCCTGAGCATTGACATATAACCCACCAAAAGCGATAGCCAATTGAACGCGCTCACTGTGCAATAGTGGCAAAATATCATCTTGAGGAGCGGTGATCAGCTCCACATGCATCAACGGATAACGTTGGCTCAGAGCGTGCAATGTATCAACTAACACATTGGGATTAACCCCTTCGGCGACCCCGATTGTGAGTGTACTCTCCACCCCCTGAGTGAGTTCTCGTGAGAAAACATTCAACTGACGTAAGTTATCCACAATATTTCGTGCATAGGGGGCGAGGGAAAGCGCTTGTTCCGTAGGTTTGGGTTCTCGCGTATGGCGCTCAAACAGCGAAAAACCAAGCTCTGCTTCAAGGTTGGCAATTGCCATGCTAATCGCGGAAGGGACTCGATGAAGTGCTCTTGCCGCTGCGGAAAAAGAGCCTTTATCGAGCACAGTTAAGAAAATCATCAGGTTTTCACTATTAAATGGCATCTTAGACCTTTCAGTTTTGTTGATAGTAGCTGACTTTTATTATCATTAATATTGATTTAATTTACCAGCCTTCGGCAAACAGAATATGAGATAAAAAATGCAAGGTATTAAACGTAAAGTGGTTTTTATTACGAGCTACGAAGTTATTGGCTGGATGATTTCATCGTTGGCACTGGCTTTTCTTTCGGGGAATTCCGCGGGAACCACAGGACCTTTAGCACTGGTGATCACCACGATTGCGGTGACATGGAATTTTATTTTCAATGTGGTATTTGAATATTGGGAATCAAAGCAGAAATCAAGGATTAGAACGTTTAGACGTCGTTTTGCTCATGCGGTGTTATTCCAGCTAACGCTGGTGGTATTTTTGATCCCATTGATTGCATGGTGGTTATCAATATCGCTCTGGCAGGCACTTATTTTAGATTTTGCCCTGATTATCTTTATCCCGATTTATACTTTTTTCTTTAACTGGGCATTTGACAAAATTTTTGGGTTACCAAAATCTGCATTGGCGCAAGAAAAAACCACTGCGTAGCGTGAAGGAGATGGCAATGAGGCCATCTCCTTGGTAACTAAGCTTATTTCACGCTAAAAATCTGGTGATATCTTTTAGGATTTAAACGCAAAAATAGCAGTAATGTCATCATAACTAGGACACAATGCAGCAACCAAACAGGGGTAAAACTGTGACTAAATTGCTGTAATGCTGCCGCAACCAAAGGTCCAAAAGCGGCGATGATAAAACCGCCTGCTTGCATTAAGGCAGTCAGGATCCCCGCGCTAGCAGGATGAGGGATATGATCTAAAGAGGTAATAATGGTTAAGGCGAAGCAGCCACCCAGTCCGCAGCCCAGCAGACCTACCCACAGCAACGGTAGTGTATTAGGAAACAGGATTAACCCGGCAAATCCCAATGCTTGGCTCACCAGCGTGACAGTGAGCCAAAAGCGACGGTCAATATTATGGGATGCTAATACCGGGATCATCAGTGCCGCAGCAGCTTGAAAAACGGTTAAAATCGCCACCAGAGAACCGCTTTCTGTAGCACTAAATCCTTGTTGTTGAAAGAAAGGTGCCAGCCATGTCACGGCAGTTGCATAACCCGCATTCACTAAACCAAATCCCGCCATTAATAGCCATGCTCTGGGCAGCTTAAGATAAGTTAATACACTCAGCTGAGCTGGCGTATTTTTCGTGTTCGAAGAGCGAATATTCATGAAGACGGCAATCAGGGCGATCAGTGCTGGAAATGCAAGCCATGCTAGCCCACTTTGCCAATTCCCTGAAAGGTGGGTAATTAGCGGTGTTAATTGCGCTCCCAGCGCGCCACCGACCATCAAGGTAGCTGAATATAATCCCGTCATGGCGGCCATTTTTTGTGGAAACGAAAATTTTATCAAACCGGGGAAAACCGCTTGAATATAAGCCGCTCCCATTCCACACAAAAATGCGGTCATTAACAGTGCGTTCGCATCAGAAACAAATAATCGGCAGAAAGAGCCTATCAGCAGCAGTAGCATCGCGAGGCTGATACCCCACTTATCACCTAATTTTTGATTTAATGCGGGGACGACCAAAGCTCCAAAACCCATGAGTAACATGGGGATCAGCGTTAACAGTGAAACGCTCTGGTAGCTCATTCCGGTGGTTTTAATGATATTTTCGATGACTGGCCCAGGTCCTGTCATAAAGGGGCGTAAATTAATACCGACAAGGGCAATCGTCAGAATCAAGCCAAAAGAGGCAGAAAGTGGTTTTTTCATGTTTACGCGTGATGCTGTTGCCACCAAGTTTGATACAGCATGGATTGCGTCTCATCCTTCGGTTTTAATTGGATAAATTGCAAACCACTTTGTTGGTCAGGAGAGACTCTTAATGCCTCAGCTATCGCCTCTGTTGATAATCCAAAAGGTTCAGCATCTTGGTTCGAATAGGCATAAACAACACGTTTAATGCCAGACATGCGGATCGCAGCAAGGCACATAGGACAAGGCTGACCGCTAGCATAAACGGTGCAATCATCGAGTCTGACGCTATTTAGCACCTCTCCTGCTTGGCGTAATGCGAGTAATTCAGCGTGTGCGGTAGGGTCGTGTCGCTCCAACATTTGATTCACGCCAGTGGCAATAATTTGCTCATTTTTGACGACCACTGCACCAAATGGACGCCCACCTGCGGCAACATTGTCAGCGGCGAGGGTGATTGCATGTTGTAAAAATTGTTTATCGAGCATGGTTTGTGCTCCTGATTTATCGAGTATTCTAATAAGATTACTGATGAGTTGACATGGTGTCATTTCAGTAATGTCCATCAAATGCGTTGTTCCCTTCAATCTAATCAAAAACTGTGATATTTAAAAATTAAATAATTAAATCTCAGGTATTAAAAAAATGAATTCGTTGCTTAATTTTGTATTATTGAAAACATTCGTTACCGTCGCAGAAACGGGAAATTTTACGGTGGCTTCACAACAATTAAATTCAACGCAATCGACGTTAAGTCAGCAAGTTCAGCGATTAGAAAGTCTTATTGGACAGCCGTTGTTTGTAAGGGGGCATCGGATGTTAACCCTGACAGAAACAGGGGAAGTGTTGCTTGGGTACGCGAAAAATATTCTGGCACTTAACGATACGTTTTTTATGAAAATAACAGGCAATGCGATTATTCAAACTCTGCGATTAGGGTTTCCTGAAGATTTGACGTCGGGATTAGTGACACCAACATTGGCGGCATTTATGCAAGCGCATCCTAATGTCCGATTAGAGGTGACTAGCGGGTTGAGTCGCCAACTACAGCAACGCTATCAACATGGTGAGTTGGATTTGATCATTGTGAAACAACGAAAAGGGGAGTTTCATAGTGATTATCATTGGTCAGAGCCTCTTTGCTGGCTAGCGAGTCGCCAGCAACATGTTCTTCCCACAGATTCTGTTCCTCTGATTGTTTTTCCAGAGAATGGGCTGTACCGGAATGATATGTTTAGGTTGTTAGATAATGAACAACGCCCTTGGCACATTACTTATACTTGCACTAGTCTGGCAGGTATCCAAAGTGCGATTACCGACGGATTAGGCGTTAGCCTGTTACCCGTACGTGCGAAATTATCCCAGCATCGAATCTTGACAGCAGAAGAGGGTTTCCCTCCTGCCCAAGAGATGGAACTGGCGATGCATTTTCACAAAGAATCATCGGAGATGGTTTCGGTATTGGCGGAGCAGTTAGCTCATCAATTAGAACCGCGTTAATTGGCAATGGGCTTGAGCAAATCACTGTAAAGTTCCGTTAAGATCCCATTTGCCATAAACTCTTTTCTGATCCATTGGGTGACTAGCCCTGTCGCAGAGTGTTGAGTAGCTAATAACATGTGAGAATCCTGCCTTGGGTTTTGTATTTGCTTAGTGACTAGGACTCCGGTTTTTACATGTTCTTTGACCATATAGTCGGGTAGGAATCCGATCCCTTCACCTAAAATTTGGCACTGACATTTGGTGTTGAAATCAGGCACTTGAATCGCCTCTTGCCCGTGCAGTAGCCATCCAACACGTTTATTGATGGTATGCGCCGTATCTTCCACCATGATATTTGGGTAGAGGCGAAGCTGGCTTTCGGCAATTGGCTCAGGCATTAAGGCTAAAGGGTGGCTAGATGCTATGGCAAACTGCCAGTGTATGGCACCAATTTCTGTGTAATCAATCCCGCCGCCATCCATGAGTGTACCCGGCGCCCCAATCGCAATATCCGCATGGTTATTGATAATGGCATCCCAAACACCGTTATACACTTCTGTGGTCACAGTGATCTGGCAGGTACCAAATTGCTTTTTCAAGATTTGTAGCAACTTCGCCGTATGGTAAGGGGTGTAGATCAACTGATTGATACAGATGCGAACACGGGCTTCAATCCCTTGTTCAATGGAGTCGATACTTTTTTTGATGAGATGAAAATTATTCAGAAGGTCTGTGGCTTTGCGATAAAAATAGTATCCCGCTTCGGTCAGTTCAATATTACGGGTATCGCGAATAAACAGTGCGACATCTAAATAAGTTTCGATACGTTTTATGGTGTAGCTCACCGCGGAGGTGGTAATCCCAAGTTCTTCGGCTGCTTTACTGAAACTGGCAAATTTAGCCGCGGTGGTATAGGTCAATAAATTTTCTTCAGTAAAAATAGAGTTCATGTGTCGTGTCCCAAAGTGCGTGAAAATTAGCCTAAATAACGTTTTCTGTGAATACAATTCAATAGCTTAAAAAACAGGCTTTTTATCGATTGTTTTTAATAGCCCTCTTCGGGGATATTTATCTATTCTGTACAATAAATAGTATTTAATTTATGTCACTCAAAAAAGCAACTAATGAAACGCATGTTTACATTCAAACTAATTAATATTATTGAATTAAATGAAAAAATAGCCATTAGGGGATATCGAGTTCATAAACAAAAAAATCACAATATTAACAATTCTAAAACCTTTGATTTGATGGCTGTCACAAAATTGAAGAAAGAAAAAATTGGCAAAAAGATTAACAAAATTATTTGGTCAAATTGCATATAAAATAGACGAAAAAACATCGATAAAGGTCAGTGAAGGATGCTTTCACGCACAAAAATGCTCGATTGTTGAATTTAAATCAATAATAAGGTGGCAGATTGATGAATTAAATTTAAATGGATTCTATTTATTAATGGCAATTGTTATGCTCTAACCATGCTAAATAATCTTTAATTCATATTTAATTTGGCTATCAGGAAATTTAAATAGCTAAATGTGGAGAGCATTATGACAGAAAACACACTCGTTCAAGATTTTCTTAAAGCAGCAGAACAAGGTCAATTAGCTATTTTAAAAAATTGCCTTGAAAAAGGTGTTGATATTAATAGTACCAATCGACAAGGTCGCACTGCTATTGTGAATGCCAGTTTAAATCAGCACTATGAGTGCGTTGATTTTCTTATTCATGCGGGTGCTGATATTAATAAACAAGACCAAACGTGTTTTAACCCATTTTTATTAAGTTGCCTAAATAATGATTTAACATTATTACGTTTAGTATTACCTGCTAAGCCTAATTTAGATTTACTAACCCGTTTTGGTGGTGTTGGGATCACGCCAGCGAGTGAAAAAGGGCATGTGGAAATTGTGCGTGAATTACTGGAAAACACGGACATTAATGTTAATCACACCAACTTTGTCGGCTGGACTCCGTTGCTAGAAGCGATTGTGCTGAATGATGGTGGCGTAAAACAGCAGCAAATCGTAAAAATGCTGTTAGATCATGGTGCCAACCCACATATGACAGATAAATACGGTAAAAAGCCGTTAGAGCTGGCACAGGAAAAAGGCTATCACGAAATTGCTGAGTTACTGATTGCAGCGGGTGCGTAACCACCCATAAGGGGGATTGTGAACAGACACCAATCTCAGCGGCAAAGCATTTATGGATTAACGGCTGATGCACATTTCTTGCATCTTTTGCATCAGCCATCATTAACAGGGAATATAGAGCAGGTTTTTAATAAAGCCATTAATTTTTCAATTGATAATCAACTTTATACCTTGCTTGGCTCGCAAACGGATAATGCTCCTAATAGCTGCCGAATTATTAATAAGGATTTTTCACCATTAAATATTACTGCGGGGGATTCTGTTTATATTTTAAATAATGAAATCCATATTAGTGAGAAATATACTATTTCATTTTTATTATGTAAGAAATGGAACCCACCAACGGTTTATTTTATTAATGAAAAATTAACAGAAGAAAAGTACCGTTATTTTCTTCAGTCTAAAATTAACGAAATTGATTCTATTTTAAATGATAAAACACACTCTCTGTTTAACTACCAAGGGGATAATTGTTTTTATCTTGAATCATCAAAAAAATTAAATGAATTACGCTCTAGCTTAATTAATTTATTAATCAATAAACGGTACCAAGCATTAACTCATATTGTGAGCCAGTTTGTTGGGTTAGGAATTGGGTTAACACCTTCGGGAGATGATTATTTAGTGGGACTAATGGCTTTTTTGTTGTTGAAACATCACCCTGCGAATTCCTGCTATCCGAGCTTTTATCAAGGGATTTCTCAAAGCAAGGCGAATACAACACCCATCAGTGCCATCACGTTAGAAAAAGCATTAAACCAAGAGTATCGCGAAAATATGCATCAACTGATCCAATGTTTAGTTGATGGGCGAGAAACAAATATTTATCCACAAATTTTAGAGATTTTAAATATCGGGTCTAGTTCAGGTTGCGACATGCTATTTGGCATTCGCGATGCGCTGTTTCTGACTCATTATTTCGGAGAAACACATGTCGACTAAAGTGGTCATAAAAAAGAATACCTATTTTGATTCCGTGTCATTGATGTCTATTTCCACCAAAGCCAACCAACTTGAAAATGTTGAGCAAGCCTTTGTGGCAATGGCAACAGAAATGAATAAAGGCGTATTAAGAAACTTAGGTTTATTAACACCAGAATTAGAAGAAGCCAAAAACGGCGATTTAATGATAGTGATTAAAGGATCTAGCGATGAAGCCAATGATGCGACATTGATTGCTATCGAAGAGCTGTTTAATAAGAAAAATCAAGGCGGTGGGCAGCATGAAGCCAAATACGCCACAATCAACTCTGCAAAAACGCACATTCCTGATGCCAACTTAGCGGTTATTTCGGTTAATGGGCAATTTGCGGCTCGTGAAGCGCGTATTGCACTGGAAAATGATCTCAACGTGATGCTGTTCTCCGATAACGTCTCGATAGACGATGAGCTGGCACTGAAACAGTTGGCGAGCCAAAAAGGGTTGTTGATGATGGGACCAGACTGCGGGACAGCGATCATCAATGGGACAGCCTTGTGTTTTGGTAACAATGTTCGTCGCGGTAGTATCGGAATTATTGGGGCATCCGGTACGGGGAGCCAAGAACTGAGCGTGCGAATCCATGAATTTGGTGCTGGAGTTTCTCAGCTAATCGGTACGGGTGGTCGTGACCTAAGTGAAAAAATTGGCGGCATCATGATGATTGATGCACTCAAAATGCTGGATGCGGATGATGAAACCCAAGTCATTGCACTCATTTCTAAGCCACCAGCACCTATGGTTGCCAAAAAAGTGTTAGAACAAGCTGAAAAATGCCATAAGCCAGTGGTGGTTTGTTTCTTAGGAAGTCAACCGTTACCGGATGATAAACCCGGCTTAACCTTTGCCCAAGGCACCAAAGAAGCTGCTCTGAAAGCGGTTTTACTGACAGGTATTCGTAAAGAGGATTTAGACCTTCATCCTCTCAACTTACCTTTAATTGATGAAGTTAGAGCGTTACTTAAACCGGAACAAAAATACATTCGTGGTCTTTTCTGTGGCGGCACATTGTGTGATGAAGCCATGTTTGCAGCGCTGGAAAAATACGATGACGTCTACAGCAATATTCAACCTAACCCTGACTACCGTCTGAAAGATATCAATAAAAGTGTCGCCCATACCTTCCTCGACTTTGGTGATGATGATTTTACCAATGGTAAGCCACACCCAATGATTGATCCAACAAACCGAATAGAGCGTTTACTGCAAGAAGCTCGTGACCCGGAAGTTGGTGTGATCATGATGGATTTCGTGCTTGGCTTTGGCTCTCATGAAGATCCGGTCGGCGTGATGATTGACGCTATCAAAACAGCAAAAGCGATAGCGAAACAAGAAGGACGTGAACTGGTGATCCTTGGCTATGTGTTGGGTACTGACCAAGATACGCCATCGATGGATGCACAGGTCAAGATGCTCACTGACGCAGGTGTGATTTGGGCGAGTAGCAGTACCAATACAGGTTTATTAGGACGTGAGTTTGTCTGGAAAGGGGAGAAAGCGTAATGACTTCATTATTTAAACAACCATTGAACGTTATCAATATCGGCATTGAGATGTTCAGTGATGATCTGAAAAAACAGCACGTTCCGGTGACTCAGCTGAATTGGACGCCGCCGGGGCAAGGTAACGTTGCTGTGATCCGCGCGCTTGACCAAATTGAAGGCAACGCGGCGTTACAAGAAAAAATTGCAGTGGCGAACGCACAAGCGCTTGAGCGTATTATTCAGTCCCAGCCTGTGCTCGTGGGTTATGACCAAGCCATTAATGTGGTACCGGGCATGACGAAAAACACCATTCTACATGCCGGTCCACCAGTGGCATGGAAAGATATGTGTGGCGCGATGAAAGGCGCGGTGACAGGTGCTTTAGTTTTTGAAGGATTGGCGAAAGACTTAGCGGATGCGGAACGTGTTGCAGCTTCGGGTGAAATTATCTTTTCCCCATGCCATGAACATGATTGCGTAGGGTCAATGGCGGGCGTGACATCGGCATCGATGTTTATGCACATTGTCGAAAACAAAACTTACGGCAACCGCGCATTCACTAACTTGAGTGAGCAGATGGCAAAAATCTTGCGCATGGGTGCCAATGACCAAAGCGTTATTGACCGCTTGAATTGGATGCGTGATGTGCTGGGTCCAATGCTGCGTGACGCCATGAAAATCGTCGGTGAAATCGACCTGCGCTTAATGTTGGCACAAGCGTTACATATGGGTGATGAATGCCATAACCGTAACAATGCGGGAACAACATTGCTGATCCAAGCGCTGACCACGGGAATTATTCAAACCAATTTTACGGTTGCACAGCAAAAAGAAGTGTTTGATTTCGTGGCAAGTAGCGACTATTTCTCGGGTCCTACATGGATGGCAATGTGTAAAGCCTCAATGGATGCGGCGCACGGCATTGAATACAGTACTGTCGTGACTACCATGGCACGTAATGGTTATGAGTTTGGTTTACGCATTAGCGGGTTACCGGGGCAGTGGTTTACAGGTCCTTCTCAGCAAGTTATTGGTCCAATGTTCGCGGGTTATAAACCGGAAGATTCAGGTTTAGATATTGGTGACTCGGCTATCACAGAAACTTACGGGATTGGTGGATTTGCGATGGCAACAGCACCGGCTATCGTGGCGCTCGTTGGGGGAACCGTTGAAGAAGCGGTGGATTTCTCTCGCCAAATGCGTGAAATCACCCTTGGTGAGAACCCGAACGTCACCATTCCATTGCTAGGTTTCATGGGAATTCCGACAGCGATTGATATCACGAAAGTTGCAGCTAGTGGCATTCTTCCGGTGATTAACACGGCGATTGCGCATAAAGATGCAGGTATTGGAATGATTGGGGCAGGGATTGTACATCCTCCGTTTGATTGCTTCGAAAAAGCGATGCTTTCTTACGCGAAACACTATGCATAGTGGTATTGAGCCCAAAACTCACTAAGCAAAAAATAATGCCCGGCTTCGGTCGGGCGATAAAAATAAAGCAACGCATTCCCTGAATTATTCAGTGGCATAAGAGATAGACCGTCAACAACGTGCTGCTAAGGTGTGAGGGGAATGGGAGTAAGAATATGAGTCTATTAAATATTAAATGGAAACGTGGTGATTTGGCGGCCTATTTTGGTTTGATGACAAATAACCTCACGAACCTACTCACCATGATGGGCTTACTGATTTTTGTTGTCGGCATCCCAGCGGAAATTGTTTATGGTCGTATCGCGCCAGCGTTTGGTTTTGCTGTATTGCTTGCCAGTGTAAGTTACGCTTACTTTGGTCAGCAGATGATCAAGCAAACAGGACGAAATGACGTTACGGCACTACCATCAGGTCCAAGTGCGCCTTCTATCTTCACCGTGACCTTCTTAGTGATCATGCCGGTTTACCAAACCACCAAAGATCCTGAATTTGCTCTGCAAATTGCGTTGGTCTGGTGTTTTGTGGAATCAATGATTTTAGTGGGGGGCTCTTTCCTTGGTGAAACCATCCGTAAGATGATCCCGCGTACCGTATTATTATCGTGTTTATCGGGTCTCGGATTATTGTTACTGGCAATGAACCCGATGCTGCAAGCATTTGAAGCACCAACGGTATCGTTTATTGTCCTACTGTTAATTTTCATCAACTGGTTTGGTAAAAAGCCTATCTTTGCACGTATTCCTACAGGGTTGCTGCTGCTTATCGCGGGTTCTGCCTTAGCATGGATTTCGGGTTTACAAAGCCCAGAAGCGATTACGGCATCCATGGCGTCATTTGGTTTTAACCCGCCAAGCATCCATGTGGATAGCTTCTTCCAAGGTTTACCTCATGCACTGCCGTACTTAGCCTCAGCGGTACCTTTAGGTTTAGCGAACTACATCTTTGACCTTGAAAATATTGAAAGTGCTCACGCAGCGGGTGATGAATACAACACACGTAAAGTGATGCTGGCAAACGGTTTATCTTCAACCGTGGGTGTTGTGCTGGGTAATCCATTCCCTGTGACAGTGTATGTGGGTCATGCGGGTTGGAAAGCGATGGGCGCGAGTGTGGGTTATACCTTAGCATCCGGTATCACCATGTTTATCGTCCCGTTATTTGGTATTGGCGCATTTATGCTCGCAGTGATCCCAATGACGGCCATTGTCCCTATCTTAGTGTTTATCGGTGTAGTGACCGCTAACCAAGTGGTGCGAGAAACACCGAAAGTCGAAGTACCTGTGATTTTCATCTGTCTATTCCCATGGATTGCGAACTGGGCATTGACGATGGTTAACAGTGTCATGGGAGCGGCAGGTACGTCTGCAAGCGCGATTGGTACGGAAGTTCTGTTACATAAAGGCGTTTACTATCAAGGTCTGGTTCACTTAGGTAACGGTGCACCGTTGGCAAGTATGTTATGGGGCTGTATCGCTATCTTCGCTATCTTAAACAAGCCGTTACGTGGCGCGATTGCGGCGGCAGTGGGTGCAGTATTGGTCTTCTTTGGCATCATCCATTCTCCGGCTGTGGGTATTGCAACAGGTTCGGCATTGATGTTTGTCTACGCATACCTCATGATGGCGGCTTTGTTTGTTATCAAACACTTTTTAGATGGTCGCCAATCAGTGGAGCAGCAACAAGCTGAAAAAGCTGAAAAGCTTAGTAAATCAGCGTAATAAGCCAATCTTTATAGTGGGTGTACGCGATACACCCACTATCTGCTAAATATTCGGTATCAGGATCCTTAATCATGAAAGAACTCGTGGTTGTTGCCATCGGGGGCAACAGTATTATTAAAGATAACAGCAGCCAATCCATTGAAGCTCAAGAAAAAGCGGTTCAGGAAGTGGCTCAGCACATCAGCGATATGCTTAAAGGTAATTACAATATTGTGCTGACTCACGGCAATGGACCGCAGGTGGGGTTGGATTTACGTCGCGCTGAAATTGCTCATGTGACGGAAGGATTACCACTGACACCGCTGGCTAACTGTGTGGCGGATACTCAAGGGGGGATTGGCTATTTAGTCCAGCAAGCACTTACTAACGTATTAGCGAAACAGCAACATCGCCAAGCAGTAACGGTAGTGACCCAAGTGGAAGTTGATAAAAATGACCCGAACTTTGCGGCTCCGACTAAGCCGATTGGCGCATTTTTCAGTAAAGAACAAGCTGATGTATTGCAGCAGGAAAACCCTGATTGGCACTTTGTTGAAGATTCAGGACGCGGATATCGCCGCGTGGTGGCATCCCCTGAACCTAAACGAGTCATTGAGTCAGCAGCAATTCGTACATTGACCGAACATGATTATGTGGTTGTTGCGGCTGGCGGCGGTGGGATCCCTGTTGTGAATAATGGACAGGGCGGTTATCAAAGTGTGGATGCTGTTATTGATAAAGATTTATCGACTACGCTACTGGCGAAAGAGCTCAATGCGGACATTTTAATCATCACCACGGGCGTTGAAAAGGTGTGTATTCACTTTGGCAAACCGGAACAAAAAGCCCTTGGTGAAACTTCAACGACGGATATGAAACGCTATATGGCAGAGGGGCACTTCCCAGCAGGAAGCATGCTACCGAAAATCGAAGCCAGTTTATCGTTTATCGCTAATGGCGGTAAGCGCGTGATTATCACGACGCCTGAAGCTCTGCCAGCAGCATTACGTGGCGAGACGGGAACCCATATTATTCAAGGCTAAGTCTCACTCGTTCGGCCTCATACGATAAGGTCGAACTCTCGATGATAAGGAGTTGCTATGAATACAGAACAGTTATCTGGTCGCAGAGAGTTTCTGACGACAAGCGCAAAAGTGGTGGCGGCTTGTACATTATTAGGTTCAGTATCTGCGGGGGCGGCGGTGCAAAGCGTACCGCAGTCTGGTGTTTCTCGTATCACAGATAAACATTATTATCTTGATGATGCGTTACTCGAAACAGGTTTTAATTTCCGTGATAGTACGGTAATGGGGACACAAACTGAGCTAAAAACTATCGAAATTAATGATGGTAAAATCGTGGCGGTGTTACCCAATAAACAGCATCCAAATACCGTTCTGAATGCGTACAGTGCGCAAGGCAAATTGATGCTTCCTGCATTTCGAGATATGCATATTCATCTGGATAAAACCTTTTACGGAGGAGCATGGCAAGCGCCACAGTCCCGTGAAGGTAAAACCATTATGGATATGATAGCCCTTGAACAGAAAATGTTGCCTGAATTGCAGCCTTTCACGCAAGAAAGAGCGCATGCGCTGATTGATTTGATTCAATCTCACGGGTCGACCATCGCGCGCAGCCATTGCAATATTGAGCCTGTTTCTGGATTAAAAAACCTTGAAGCACTGCAAAAAGTGTTGGATAAACGTCAGCAAGATCTCACGTGTGAAATTGTGGCATTCCCTCAACATGGCTTGTTGCTGTCAAAATCAGTCCCTTTGATGCGAGAAGCGATGCAAGCGGGTGCACACTATGTGGGAGGGTTAGATCCGACCAATGTGGATGGTGCGATGGAAAAATCCCTTGATGCGATGTTCCAGATTGCGCTGGATTACAACAAAGGGGTTGATATCCATCTGCATGAGACAAGCCCGGCAGGACTTGCTGCTATCAACTATATGATAAAAACGGTGGATGAAAACCGCAGCTTGCGTGGCAAGGTGACGATTAGCCATGCATTTGCGTTAGCTATGTTAAATCCTGAAGATGCCGATGTGATGGCAAAACGGTTGGCTGAGCAGCAGATTACGATAGCGTCGACAGTGCCTATCGGTACATTACATATGCCATTAAAAACGCTGAATAAAAATGGTGTGTTTGTGATGACAGGGACTGACAGTGTGATTGATCACTGGTCGCCATTTGGTCTCGGGGACATGTTAGAAAAAGCCAATCTATATGCGCAGTTGTACACGCGCCCTGATGAGTTGGCATTATCTCGCTCCCTTGCTATCGCCACGGGCAATGTATTGCCACTGGATGAAAAGGGCAAGCAAGTGTGGCCAGCAAAAGGGGATGATGCCAGTTTTGTACTGGTGGATGCCTCTTGCTCAGCAGAGGCGGTTGCGCGTATCTCTCCAAGGCAAGCTGCGTTCCATAAAGGGTATTTGGCCAGTGGCGCAGTTGAAAAGTCATTAGGCTGAAAGCTGTTGTCTATATAGGCATGGTTTATAGAGACGAGCTTATAGAGATATCGTTTATAAAGCCCACATTGGTGGGCTTTTGTATTTTTATGGTGTAGCAAATTTAAATACTAGGAACTTAATCGTTTTTATAAATCGCGACTTGCGGTTTACCATCATTACCGATTGTTCCGCGGTACATCCCTTCTGAATTAAACTCCATCGCGTAGTTACCGGTTTTATCCAACACAATCACACCGCCACTTCCGTTTAGCTCTTTGACTTCATCCAGTGCATTACGGGCTGCTTGGTCGATAGGCGTTTTGTTGTATTTGACTTGAGCAGCGATATTGTGGGCGGTTGCGGTACGGATGAACATTTCGCCAGAGCCTGTGGCTGAAACGGCGACGGTATTGTTGTCAGCGTAGTTCCCTGCACCAATGATAGGGGAGTCACCGACGCGACCGAAGCGTTTGTTGGTCATGCCACCTGTGGATGTCCCTGCGGCGATATTACCGTTTTTATCGAGAGCGACCGCGCCAACAGTGCCATATTTGTAGTCATACATCATTGGATCAATAAAGAGAGCGGCAGTTTTACCGTCATGGTCGAGTACCACTTTTTCTTTTTCTTTGGCTTTTTGAAGTTGCTGCCAACGGAAGTCAGTGCGGAAATAGGATGGGTCAACGATTTCAAGACCTTGTTCTGCGGCGAATTGCTCAGCACCTTTAGAAACCATCATGACATGAGGGCTTTTGGTCATGACGGCATAAGCGGCATTAATCGGGTTTTTAATGTTGGTGACACCTGCCACAGCCCCTGCTTTACGGTTGCTGCCATCCATAATCGACGCATCCATTTCATTTTTGCCTTCGTGGGTAAAAACGGCGCCTTTTCCTGCGTTAAATAGCGGGGAATCTTCCATCACATTAATAGAGGCTTGTACCGCATCAAGGCTACTACCGCCTTTATTGAGTACCGCATAGCCTGCTTCTAAGGCTTCGGTCAGTTTTTCTTGATACTCTTTTTCTTGTGCTGGAGTAATGGTGTCTTTGGTAATAGTACCGGCTCCCCCGTGGATCACTAATCGGATTGGTGGCTCGCTTGCGGCATAAGCGTGCAAAGAAAATGAAGCTGCCAATAAACATCCTAGTAGAGATAATTTCATGATTATTTCCTTCCAGTTATTTTGTTATTAGTCACTTTTTGAGCAAAAAAAGTATAGGAGGGAAAATGTCTAGACAGCAACATTGATAGAGGGTTTCTGTGATAATGGCTGAAAGAATTTCAGAGATTTTCAGTAAATACGAATAAAGGGTGTGAGTGGCGATGAAGGGTTTAAAAATGATGAGATTTGGCGATGGATGAGATCGCCAAATCTGGGGTAATTTATTTTGCGCCAAGTTCTTTTCGGATGATCTCTGCGCCTGCGCTTAACGCGTTGAGTTTCCCTCTGGCAACATCGCGAGATAATGGCGCCATGCCACAGTTAGTTGATGGGTAAAGTTTGTCTGCATCAACAAATTGTAGGGCTTTTCGCAATGTATTGGCGACTTCTTCCGGAGTTTCGACAGTGTTGGTTGCCACGTCAATTGCACCGACCATCACTTTTTTACCACGGATAAGCTCAATCAAGTCCATCGGGACATTGGAGTTGTGGCATTCCAGTGAAACGATATCGATATTTGAGCTTTGCAGTTTCGGGAAAGCTTCTTCGTATTGTCGCCACTCAGAACCTAATGTTTTCTTCCAATCGGTGTTGGCTTTAATGCCATAACCATAACAGATATGTACTGCAGTTTCGCATTTCAGTCCTTCAATGGCTCTTTCGAGGGCAGCGATCCCCCAGTCATTGACTTCATCAAAAAATACGTTAAATGCGGGTTCATCAAATTGGATAATATCGACACCTGCGGCTTCTAACTCTCTGGCTTCTTGGTTAAGAATTTTAGCAAACTCCCACGCCAATTTTTCACGGCTTTTATAGTGGTTATCATAGAGCGTGTCGATCATGGTCATTGGACCCGGTAATGCCCATTTAATCGGTTTGTCAGTGAGTTGACGAAGATACTTAGCATCATCCACAAATACTGGCTTTTGGCGAGCAACAGCGCCCACAACGGTTGGTACGCTGGCATCGTAACGGTCACGAATTTTTACCACTTGGCGTTTTTCAAAATCCACACCACTCAAGTGTTCAATAAAGGTGGTCACAAAGTGTTGGCGAGTTTGTTCGCCATCGCTCACGATGTCGATACCCGCACGTAATTGATCGTCCAGTGATAAACGCAGGGCATCTTGTTTGCCGGTGATAAGTTCTTCGTTGTTCAGTTTCCATGGGGACCAAAGCTTTTCTGGTTCAGCTAACCAAGATGGTTTCGGTAAGCTACCGGCTGTGGAAGTAGGTAATAATATTTTCATTGCAGGTGACCTTTTATTTTATTTTTTATAAATACGCGATTTTATTAAATTGACCGATTTTTATTAAACGGAATAGCTTGCAGACCATTTTTCAAGGATCGTTTGGTAAGGCTTAATGAAGTGCTCTTCAGTAAATTTACCTTGTTCAATGGCAAGTTGGCTGCGCTCTTCACGGTCATAAACAATTTTTGTTAATGAGTAATCCTGCTGATTTAAGCTCGGTTGATAACATTCACCCGCTACCGTGTTGGCATTATAAATTTCAGGACGATAAATTTTTTGGAACGTTTCCATGGTGCTAATAGTGCTGATTAACTCAAGGTTGCTGTAGTCGCTCAGCAAGTCTCCCGTAAAATAAAAGGCCAAAGGAGCAACGCTATTTTTTGGCATAAAGTAACGAACCTGTAAGCCCATTTTTGCGAAGTATTGCTCCGTTAAAGAAGCGTTACTTGGCTGATATTCAATACCTAATATAGGGTGTTGATTCCCAGTGCGATGGTAGGTATCTCTATTTGAGACACTTAAACAGATCACCGGTGATTTATTAAAGTTCGCTTTGTACTCTTTGGAATTAATAAACGATTTAAAAATATTGCCATGCAGGCAGCCAAATTTAGTAGGAATACTAAACTCTGTTTGGTCTTTGTTATGTTCCAAAAGTAAAACGCTAAAATCATAGTCCCGCACGTAGGAAGAAAAATTATTCCCTACAATCCCTTCAATACGTTGCTGCGTTTTTTTATCGATGATGCTGGTTTTTAATATTTCAATGACAGGGAAGGCGCTATCTTTTTCTTCGATATTCATCTCGACAGAGATAATTTCCAACTCAACAGCATAGCGATCGTTTTTAGGGTTATCCCAATACGCCAATGAATTGAAGCGGTTGTTGATCATCGACAATGCGTTACGCAGATTTTCCTGGCGGCTTTTGCCTCTGGCTAAATTTGCAAAGTTGGTAGTAATCCGCGTGTTTTCCGATGGGTTGTAATTTTCATCAAAAATGCTGCGCGTAATATTAAAGGTAAATTCTGTATTCATGATTTTTGCATCCTAGCTCTAATAGGAAAACGGCGTTTATTTCTTGATTACAGAGATGTTGCACGTTTTCTCATTCATCAATTTTATGTAGCCAGTAAGTTAATATGTTTAATTTATGCCAGAGCGAGGCAGGGAGTTAAAGCGACTTAATTTCACTTCGAACATGAAGAAATTTCATGATGAGGGGAGGTAAATAGATGGGTTTCACTTTGACTCTATGTGCTTGTTGACGATTTAATGCAATTCATTTTTTGAGCTGATCAGATGGCAAAAATATTAGTTTTATATTTAAATAATATTGAATTCTTAATGTTCTAGTCTGCTACTTTGAATCTTTTACTAGTAAAATATGATTGTAATATGAAGTTTTTTATTTTGATAATTAATTAAGCTATTGTATTTACTATGGTACGAAAATAGTGAAGGAATCTTTCGCACTTTTTGTCAAAATGGTTTTTTTACCTAGCTATGTTTTTATGGTGTGATATGTAAATTTTATTTATTAAATTCATATAAAAGTCTTTTTTGGAACACCATCAGCTTTATCTCTTGATTTAGTTTATATTTTAATGCTTAAAGCTATACCGGTGTATTTTTAGTCTAAAGTTCAGCGTTGTAAGCGTAAGAATAATACTTATCATCACTCTTTATTGGTGTTTGGTTGAGTGACTTATTTTATTTATGTATATAAAAGTGATTTTTTATATACAAGCAAGCAGGGTTTTTAATTAAAAAAAACAGAATATTATTTTTTATGATATGTTGTTGTACTTAACGAATATTTAAATAAAATATAGTGTTGTATGAAAGATTGAAACTTTTCATTAATATTCGCCTTACGTATTTACTATACTTTATAAGTAAAGGGTGAACTGTGCTTTTGTAATGATATTGTTTAATTGATTAATATAAAATTCTTAGTTTTCAATTCATTATCTTTGTCGATCATCAAATAAGGAATACCTTATATTATAGGGATTCTAACCTAGTATAATTTGGCGCTAGGCAGTAGATTTAATTTATGACATTAAGGTTGTTATCTATCATGAAAAAAGAAAAACTATATTATATCAGTCAACTGGTAGGAAAGTGTATGCAAAAGTATCGCATTGAAAAAGGTATTAGTGGGGAATGTGTTGCAAAAAAGTTAGGTATTAGTCAACAACAATTATCAAGATATGAGCGTGGTGAAAATGCGCTTACAGTTGATGTGTTATTCAAATATCTATTAATTATTGAAGTTAATTTTCCTGAGTTTTATAATCGGTTATTCTATATAATTGGGCGTCATCCTAAATTATCTATGTATATTTCAGGTTTAAATGGTTTTGGTTGGGAACTAGATGACTTAAAAGATTATTATACATCTGCAATTGTATAAATATTAAAGTAAAAACTTTTCTGTTTACTTGGCTTATTTTATATTATGATAGATATATTGGATTGTCCCTATCATAGCAGAGAATAGTACGATGCCAAATAAATCACCAACTGCTTTTTCTCGTATAACGCGCAGTTCTGGGCGTACTAATAGTATATTAACAGTTACTCTGCCTCTTTTATTTGTATTAATCACAACATTATTTTGGAGTGCTGATAGGATTGTTCAGCAAGAAACCAGGCGTTTAGAAGTTGAATTCAAATCTTTTATTGGTTATTTGATTGAACAAGAAACTTTTTTAAAAGCACTAAATAAACAGAATCAAGATTTATCTGAACTGCTTGAAAGTCGAACTTACTCCATCAATGATCAATTTTTACCGAAAGAATGGCCATTAAGACTATTAGAAGGTAAAGAGTCTATCGTTGCTATGCCATTCACTTTAGCTTGTGGAACCAATTTAGAGTGCTCCAGAGTTCCGAGTATTTTATTTTCATTAGGGGCTTATTTAGCAGATTTTTACTCCACATTTTGGGGGCGCTCATACTATCCAGCCGCAGCTGTATTTTTTGTTAACGAGCATGACTATATTAGCATTAGCGTTCCATCAGTTGGTACTTTAATGGGGGGAGAGGCTATTTCGCCTGAATTATTTCGCTCAGTAACCGATAGTGTTAGAAAAAATTTATCATTAATAAATAAGCAGTTTGCTGATATAAAACAAGACGAGCAAGAACCCCCAGTTATTTGGCTAAAAGCAGAAAATTTTAAAAATAATTTAATGGGCATTGTTCCAGCAGGCTTCAATGCTGATTTGTGGCAAAGTGCTCATCTTTCACCAAAAGATATTTATGCAGTTTCTCTGTTAAGTAAAGATCATCTTAGTATGCTAGAGAAAATGTTAAACCCAACATTGAGGCATGAACTCTGGCTTTTGCATGAAGATTTTGGCCTATTATTGGGAGAGTCAGCTGTTCCTGTTGAGCCATTAGAAGGTATTTTTTATACACAAAATGGCTTGGTGATGAAATTAAGTTTTGAAAATACAGATTGGGTGGGCTATTACCGAATTAGTTATGCCGCATTTTTTGAAGATAACTTATGGTTGCCAATTAGCCTTGTTATATCTCTTCTGTTTAGTATTTTCTGCGGCTGGGGTTATAAACATTGGTACCATAAAAAAATATTACAGCCTGCGGTACATTCACAACAAGTTATTTTAGAAAGTGAAGAGTTCAATCAAACATTGATTGCAACCACACCGATAGGGCTTTGTGTTATTGATAAAGAAACACTAGGACTTCGTTTTGCTAATGAACTAGCTCAGCACTGGTTAAAAATTCCAGATACTTCTCATCCTTATGATTCTATTGAATATAATGAATTACTTCGCCGTGTTATTTCTGATCAGAAGCAGGTTACGACTGTTTTAAAATCAGGGAAGCACGCTATCTATATTGTTAGCACTGCAACCCATTATCAGCAACGCCCAGTTATTTTATGTGCATTTACTGATATCACTATACAAGCAGAAACAGAAGCACAGCTTAATCATGCTAAGCGTTTAGCTGAAGAAGCTAACCAAGCTAAATCAACCTTTTTAGCCACGATGAGCCATGAAATACGAACTCCGCTTTATGGTATTATTGGGACATTAGAATTATTAGAAAATACAGCATTAACTCCTAAGCAAAAACATTTTCTTGATAGAATGTCTACAACATCGCATTTATTAATGCATCTTATCGGGGATATTCTTGATATCAGTAAAATAGAAGCCAATCAAATTCATATTCAACACCAGTCATTTGACCTACTCGATTTAATACAGCAAACCGTTCAGTTATATCAAGGCCTAGCTCAACAGAAGAAACTTCAGTTATTTGCCATTATTGATCCTAATATCTATGCCATTAGAATTGGTGACTCAGCACGATTACAACAAATATTTGGTAACCTAGTCAGTAACGCTATTAAGTTTACACATCATGGTAAAGTGACGATTGAATTAAAAAATGGTGACAATAACAATATCATATTGTTTGTAAACGATACTGGCGTTGGAATTAGTAAAGAAGAACAAGAAAAGTTATTTGAACCTTTCTATCAAGCACACTCTGGAGACCATACCTACGGAGGAACAGGCTTAGGTTTATTTATCTGCTCAAAATTAGTCAAGCTGATGGGGGGCGAAATCAGCGTAGCAAGCGAGCTGATGCATGGTAGCTCTTTTAAAGTGACATTGCCGTTAGAACTAGATCACAACAATATACATTGGAAGAGTTTAACGGGTTCACATATTTGGCTGCGGACAATAGATCCTCTACTAACCAACAATGTGTATGATTGGCTAACTCGTTGGGGAGCAAAAGTCTATTTCACAGAGGCTGAGTTGCCTGAAGACTCATCATTGGTCATTGCCGTAAGTATTTTAATCGAGAACTTTTCATTACCTAAAAATTGGCAAGGGAAAATATGGATAAGTGATGAAGCAAGCTTCCGTTTATCTGAATTAAATCAACAGCTTTTTTTACTGCAAAATGATGAAAATTCAATATTGCCTTTAAGCTGTCCAATTCAACAGACACCATCTTATGCGAATGAATACTCATTGCGTGTTTTAGTTGCAGAAGATAACCCAATAAATCAGGTTATACTGCAAGAGCAGTTAGAATTACTTGGTTGCGAAGTCTTTATGGCTAGCGATGGCGAAGAGGCCTTAGTTATTTGGGATAATGAAGTCATTGATATTGTTTTAACTGACGTCAATATGCCTTACCGTAATGGGTATGAGTTAACTAAACAGCTGCGGAGTGAAGGTGAAACTTGCCCGATTGTTGGTGTTACGGCAAATGGTTTGAAGGATGAAGAAGAACGCTGTTTAGCCGCAGGGATGGATACCTGGTTAGTTAAGCCAATTGAACTAGATACTTTAGCGCAATTATTCAACCGTTTCTTCCCTACCTATTCTTCTACGCTTCTCTCTGATTCTGCCACTATGGTATTTATTAACCCACTTGATAGCAATGACCGAGATAATATTATTCAACATTTTACTGTTGATATTCATGATCTTTGCGAAGCGGTGAAAAATAATAACATAGAGGCAGTAAAACAGCTGTCACATCGTATTCGGGGCGCATTAGTGAGCGTGGAACAGCGTGAACTTGCTAGTAGACTTCACGTGCTTGAAGAGTTGTTGAATATGGAAAAACCAAACTTAAACATAGCCGATACCTATAAAGTGATTTGCGATGAATTAACGTTTTGGCTAAATAAGCTTAGTCAAACAAATGGTGTGTAATGCAATAACTGATTAGAGCTTGGTTATTTTCAACACCTAATTTACGCATGGCTGCATTTTTTTGCAGACTAATGGTTTTATCACTTCTATTGAGCAATTTGGCGATTTCAACAATCGGTTTTCCCTGAACAAATAAGCGCAATACTTCTAACTCTCGAGGCGAGAGTGTTTTCACTCTTTCATCAAGGGTCGAAGCTTTACGGCTTTTTATTGTTGTCGTTAAATCTGCAATAGGTTGACGGTATTGTTTTCCTTGACCCGCTAAGGTAATGGCTTTGATTAGCTCTGGTAGTGGCGCTTCCTTCGAGACAACCGCATTGACATTGTTATCGTATAACGTTTGAATAATCATGGGGTTAGATATCATCGTTAATACCACTAACGCTGTATTTGGGTATTTACGCTGTAGAAATTGGATATAATTTTGCCCATCACTTGATTGCGTGTTATTGGGCATCATATAGTCAGTAACAATGACATCAACAGTATGGTGATTTAAAAAAGAAAACAACTCAGCATCGCTGGTAAATGCACCTTCGATGGATAAGTTGTGTGATTGGGATAGTGTTTCTTTTAAGCCTGATAAGACAATCGGGTGGTCATCAACTAAGGCTAAGGTTAACTTTTTCATCTAAGTTACTCCTTATTATGTGTACTTGTACTTAGTACAGCAACACCCAAAAAATGTCAAATAACGATCGTCTATTTAGGGCTATTTTTAAAGAAAGGCATTAATGATAAAAACGCAGTTATCACAGATGCCTCGAATTACTAATAAGAAACTACGACACGTATTGTTTTAGAAAATGGACCAGACGTAATTGAGCGCCCGCTAATTTGACTTAAGGTTGCAGTGTATGGCACATTTACAGGTGATTGCGGTTTAATTTCGCCAATAGCATAATTTTGGTTAAATTCGAGTTCGGTTGAATTACTTTTAATTACGGTCTGTAATCCATTTCCCATATCAAGGTATTTATTTCCCAATATAGAATTATTATTTGGTTCAAATCGAACAGATACATTTAACCCTGTTTCACAATTTTGTGGAACTGACATGTCTATATTAAATGTACGGCTGACAACTTCCCCAGCATTCATTTGTTTTGGCGAAATAGTACCAAAGCCAACAGTTCCTCCATTTGATGTAGTCACACTGACTTCAGGAGTAGGGCAGAGTAACGTTAAATTACCAATGATATGTGCATATACAGGAGCACCAATATATTTACCTTGATAATCTTCATGATAACCTAATAAAAAATTACCTGTATCAAATGGTTTTAATGCATTACTACCTTTTAGGACGGCAAAATTATACATGATACCAATATTTACAGCAGTGCCTACTGAAGGTTGGCTCCAATATCCTAAGTCAATATTAGGTACGCTGGCGTTGGTAATTGTTGCAATTGTACCCCCACCAATTGCGCTTTGCTGAGTAACGGTAACGCCGCTATTTATTAATAGTGTTTTAGTTTGTTGAGGAACAACATTTTTAAAATAAACGTGATTAGGTGTAGCTACGCTTCCTGTAAAATCACATTGTAAAGACATAAAAGAAGATAATGCAGTCGCTAATTGTGTTCCGGTTGTTATAGCGCTACTATTGCTTGTAATATCAAATTTAATATCTTGTTGTATCGATGTTCCACCAGCCGCGGGTTTGCAGTTTGCTACGGCTCCAAGTGCATTAAAGCTTAAAAACGAAAGCGAAATTATAATAATTGATACTACTTTATTAAAATAGGGTTTCATGATCTCTTCCTATTTTTCATTAACTAATGAACATGTTGCACTTTGGCAGGTGTAATTTAATAGTTTTGGTGTTCCATAATCATCAATATACGTTAATACCATGTTGGATGACTTTATTTTTTTATCATTCAAGGAGTAGCTGGCATTACTATTTGGTTTAATAACTATTTCTTGGAAATTTTCAACTTTACTCGCATTATCATTAATGTTAATAATCACAACATGGTAAGGAGTTGGATTTGTTAACTTTAATGAATTACCACTTTTTTCAATTTTTAATTCTTTTTGCCAGTTATTATCAGGGTATTTTTTCAATCCTGTTGGTCGATAAAAAAGTTTAAATCTAGATTGAATAACAATTTCAACCGCATTCTCTAGTTCACTTTTTGGCGGTATTCCTAGTACATTAAAATAGAATAATGATTCTTTATCACTTGGAGCTTTCAAATTATTTTTCGTAGTGCTGATCCTGACTTGCTTCTTTTGATTGGGCTCAATACGCTGCAATAATGGCAATGCTATTAATGGATCAGAAATTTTATGGCTATTTTCATCTTCAATCCAAGATTGAACTAAAAAAGGGTCTTTACTGTCAGTATTTTCTACAACAATGCTAACGCCTTTGCTGGCTTCATTATAAATGACTCGTGTACGGTCTGCTGAAATTGATGCATGTGTATATGCACTAACTAGTAATAAGCTACTGATAATTAATTTAAATTTTTTCATAATATTTTATTCTTTATTACAAATCACATTATTGATATTTTGAATGATCTGGCTATCCGTCACTAACTGACATGATTGCCCACCATTCCATTTAACGATTAATTTTTGGTTCGGTTGAATTCCGGTTAAATAAACTTGACCATTCTCAGCAACCATACCTAATACGGTATCTTTTGCTGAGTCATAAACTAAAGCTCCAAACGGTGGTGTTTTTCCATCAGGAAACTTGATGGTAATTAATGCTTTTTCGCCAATAATCGTATTGAGTTTTGCATAACCGACGGCACCATCAGTTAAAGTTGATTCAATGACGCTATCATCCACACTGACATTTTCAGGTATATTATTCAGATCAACATATTGAGTTGATTTGTAATATGTCGGCACATTACTAATTGCCGCTAAGCCAAATCTATTTGTAATTGACTCGTTTTGATTGATTGAAACATCTTTAGCATTATCGGTATCAATCACCATTCTTGCTTGATTGTCATAGACTCTTCTATGTAAAACAGGACCTTGGCTTGTAATCGTTAATGAGCCATCTAGCGTTCCGCTTAATGTACGATAATCATCACCAAATGAACCCGTTATCTGTGCTGTCCCATATTGGGTATCACGAGATGCAGATGCGTTTATCGTTGTATTTTCAAAAAAGTCTCTTGTCGAAAGTCCCAGGCTTAGATTATTGCTATCGATTTTTGTATGGTAATTAACATTATTACTGTATTTTTTATCTTGGTCATTGTATGAACTAAAATATTGTAATCGCGAATTCTTTTCGCCAACAAAAGGAATACTTAATGAAAGATAAGCCTGCTTAGATTTACTTCCTCTCACATAACTACTTTCACTGACTGATAATGATAAAAGCGCATTATCAAAAAAGTCATTTTTAATTGTTTTATTAAACGATACACTTAAAGTATCGTTGTTTTTAGGTTCATTCCAATAACTTTCTCTTGAATAACTTAAGCTTACATCAGCATTGAAATCAGGTATTTGCTGAGTAAATGATGTTGTAAAAACATTTTTCTGGCGAAAATGATGGTTCGATGGATTACCTTTCGTATAAATAAAATTATTAACGGACATGAATCCTTCATTTGAGAACTGATATCCAGTTAAATCGAGTCGACTGGAGTTAGAGAATCGTTTTGCATAATTGATTCTATAGCTTTCACCTGTACTTGAATTTGTAGTATGTAAGCGATTTTTAGACTGTGTAATATCAAATGATATTGCACCTAAGCGCTCCATGTTTATACCTAGACCCGCATTATAAGCAATATATTCACTATCTGATGTTGAAAATAAACCACCAAAAACGGATAAGTTATTAAATAATCCCCAAGAAAATTCGGTTGAAATAAAATCATTATCAACATTATTTTCACCCATTGGTGCTAATCGACCGGCATTTAATTTATATTGAAACATACCTGGTCGAGTTAAAAATGGAATGTTAGTTGATGATATTTGGTACTCTCTAACAGAACCATCTTCTTCCGTAATTTTGACGTCTAAGGTACCCGATAAAGCAGAACTCAAGTTATCAATAGAAAAAGGTCCCGGAGCAACCTTTACTTGGCTTAATATACGTCCATTCTGAGAAATAACGACAGTCGCGTTACTGGTTGCTGTACCGGTTATATTTGGTGCATAACCTCTTAGAATTGATGGCAGCATATTGTCGTCAGTGAAAACACTTACGCCATTAAAGCGTACAGAATCAAAAATCTGGCTAGCTGTATAATATTTTCCTACAAAGAACTTAGCTGATAAGTCAGGTAAATCAGTAAAAAGATAGGTTTGAACCCATTTAAAACTATCATTGTTGCTATTATTAAAATCTTTTTGGAATTGATAGTTACTACGGAATCTCCAACGTCCCATATTTGTACCAATAGCACCAAATGAGCTTAAGTTATTTGTATCTTGAGCATTCTTATATTTTATGTAGTTTTCTACTATATTATAGTCAAATACTAGTGCATTAATGCCTACTTCACGTTGCATAGGCGGCACCCAGTTTTCATCTGAGTATAGGAAATAAGCTTGCGGTATTGATAATGAAAGTTCTTGCTTTTCATCATCAAAGAGTGATGAAATATTATCGTCCTGTGCTGATAAATCATAGCACTGGCCATCTGACCATGTTGGTATTTTATTGATGAACTCTTCTTTTAAGCCAATAACGTCTATTATTTTTTGTGAAATGCAGGGTTGTATAGATCCTTCTTTATTAAAGAAGTCAATTTTATCAAAAAAGTTTGTCCTTCTACCGTTAATTGATACGTTAGAAAAATAAGCGCCTTCCTGTGAGTGATTTTTTTCAAATGAACTCAAGTCAATATTTGTATCGCCAGAAATAGATAAAGCATCCTGATTAAATTGAACAGAGTCTGCATTTACATAGTTTGAATATAAAAATAAGCTAGATATTAAACTCGTCACTATGTTTTGTTTAAATTTGTTCATTTTAATTGACCGGAATATTATATAAAAAGTATTATTGTTATAGGTTTTTATTTAAATAATAACTGGATATGCTATGAATTTTAGGCGTAGCATATCCAGTAAATTAATTACTAATTAAAGTTTATTACAATGAATAGTAATATTAAAAATTATTGATAATCTAAAACGTATGCAACAGTTGATTTAACAGAACCTGAAGTTGCTTGACCTAATGCTTGCATGCGTGCAGATAAGTGAATTGTATTTGCACCTGCGTTCAGATTTTGAGTAATAGTGTCGCCAGTTTTGATGCTTTGACCAGCATCATTTTGGAATAAGACACCTACGTTTTGTGCCGTACCTGTACTCGCCCATAAGTTACCAGCGGTATCCATTTGGCCAGTAAAGCTTACTTTAACTTTAGAATAATCTGTCTCACTTTCAGTTGGATCTAATACGCAGTCAGATAATTCTAATGTGAAGTCAACGTTTGGACCTTGTGCTCCGGCTGTTTTCAATGATGCTACTGGTACAGAACCTAATTGAACTTCTTTATTTACTGAAGAAGGTGCAATAGTACAAGCACCGGTATTCACTGTGCCATTAAATTCAATTGTGCCGCTTCCTACATCAGCTGCAAATGCAGTCGACGCCGCACCTAAAGTTAATGCGATAATTGAAGTGGTTAATAATGTCTTTTTCATTTTTAAATCCTTTATGTAATACTAATTTTAATAGGCTAAGACTGTGCCTTAGCAGGTTAATAACGTGATATCAATATATTGATACCACAGTAATTTAATGGAAGCGTAATGTTCATTAACTCTAATGAATTATAGTGCCCGAAAATATGAGCATAGATTATTCGTTAAATGATAGGATAAATATAAGGAGATCCTTAAAATTTAGAGCGTAACTTCGAATGCAGGTATTCATTATTAATATATTTCTGCTTGCACCGCTCTGTTATTTACTTGTGCGATGGAGATGTCTTCAAAGAAGTAATGTATACTTATTTTGAAGAAGTCAGCTATTATAACGAGCGAATCTATATCAATTCTATTGATACCACGCTCATAACGAGAATACTGTTGTTGACTCACATTGAGATACGCTGCTACTTCTGTTCCTGTTAATCCGTATTCTTTTCTAAGTTTCTTTATTCTGCTCCCCACTATTTTGGCAATAGGATATTTTCCTGTCATTTTCATTTCCTTCATGACATATAAGTTTGAGTAGTGCTTAACATCAATAGGCAAAAATTCTAATTAAATAAGTATAAAACCTCAAATGCGTAGACGAGTAAGATATAAAAATAATCATTAGTTTTTTTTATTAAAATTGTTTAGTTCAGACTAAATTAGGTTATTTCTTTATTCTTATATTAAATTTAATGAAACAATCATAGAGCAGGGCGTCATTTTTCAGGTAAACGATACGATAAAATACGGATGTTTATCCTTACCAATTCAAAAATACAGTTGTTTTATCTAAATAGTAACTTAATAGTAGTTATGTCGGATTAAATACTGTCAAGTTGGAGCCCTTGATGAGAAATATATAGTTAACATGATGTTTGGAACGGTGAATTTTCTATGGGTAGGGCGATAGCGGAGTATTAATTGTTATCAAAATCGAGAGTTTAGAATTGCTTCTACCTTAATTCTCTTCTTATAAAAATGAATTGCTATTGATCATTAAACGCTTTCATTACTCATCATTGACTGCAATTTTTACCATCAACTTTGGATTTGTTTCATCGTCCTCGTTTGGCTTTCCGATCGTACTGTTTGGTATTTTTAATCATCAGCCAACAATAAACTGAATAAACCATACAAATATTAAGGCTAAAAAAGAGTAGTCAACGATGAAAAAAAATATTATTGTTATATTATAACATAACAATTGGAGAGGCTATGAAGCCGAATATTCATCCGGATTATCGGACAGTGATTTTTCACGATACCGCTGCTGATGTGTATTTCAAAGTTGGGTCGACGATAAAAACAGAGAGAACTGTTGAGTTTGAAGGGCAAAGTTATCCATATGTTCTTCTCGATGTGTCCTCTCATTCACACCCGTTTTATACAGGGAAACAGAAAACCCATTCACAGGAAGGGAATGTTGCTCGCTTTAATAAGCGTTTTGGGAATTTTGTTCAAACGAGAGAAGAAAAATGATGGTAAAAAATATTCTTTCATTGCTTGTGCTTACTAGTTTATTCAGTTACACAGCGATGGCGCATGAACATCATCATGATAAGCCGCAAACGGAAGCACAACGCAATGCTGCAAAAGGTATTTTTGATAATAGTGATGTTAAAGACCGTCAATTGAGTGATTGGGACGGTGTTTGGCAATCTTTGGAGCCTTATCTTGCTAATGGAACGTTAGATCCCGTAATGCAGAATAAGGCTGCAAAGAATAAGGATAAAACAGCGCAAGAATATCGAGATTATTATGCCAAAGGGTATAAAACTGATGTGGATATGATTGGCATTGAGAATAATATTATTGAATTTCACCGAGGGGATAAAGTCTCTCAGTGCCAATATGATTACGCGGGTTACCGAGTTTTAAATTATTCTTCAGGTAAGAAGGGCGTCCGTTATTTATTTGAGTGTAAGGATAAAGATAGCCAAGCCCCTAAGTTTATTCAATTTAGTGATCATATTATTGCGCCAGAAAAAGCTGGGCATTTTCATCTCTATATGGGAAATGAATCTCAAGAGGTTTTATTGACTCAATTAGATAATTGGCCAACGTATTATCCATATTCTATGAGCGGTAAGGATATTGTGCATGAAATGATGCATCATTGATGGGTTGTTGGAGGCAGTCTAAAGTGGTTGTGGTAGTTAGGTTATATTAGGCTGCGTAGGATATAAAAAAAGCCCGCTAATGATGAATTGGCGGGCTGGCGGAGTCTGAACTAGGCTTTTATTTTATTGATTTTTAAGTGACAAAGTGCAATTCAAGTTTTAGTTTGGGCCTATTGTTGGGCCTAAAGTTTATTTTGATATTTTTGAGATGTGAGCTAAAAAGTTGTTTGCTATTCTAACATGGTTGATTAGTGAAGTGAGCAATAAGATTTGGTGGGCTGCTTTGAGCGAGGAGCGGAAGTCCACAGTTTGATAAAAGCAATACTTAAATCGTTGCTTTTTAAATAACAGGATGGCGTGGCTGATATCTTCGATTACATTGAAACATTCTACAATCGGGTCCGGCACTACAGTCATCTCGGTGGCGTCAATCCAGAGGCCTTTGAACAGGCTTCATCGTGAGGACAGAATTTGTCTGCGGGCGTGGGGTCAGTCCACTCAGTTGATTTAGTTGCCCGAGTTCCATTACACGTTGAAAAGCCAAAACTGCTATACTGTCCCACAATTGTAGCTGAGAACTCTCTTCAGTTAGCTAGCATAAACAAAATTTAACCAATGAAGCTTCTAGAAAAAGGGCAATTTGAATTGATACATGCGTTCTTTAGGGATGGTGTGCGATGAGTAAGCTATTTTTCCGTCTGGCGACATGGCGCGCTCGTCGTCGCGCGAAGCATAATGCTGACATGATAAGGAACGAACGGCCAGACGGAGGGATTGGGGCTGAGGCTCCAATTCGGGCAGCATCCGAAGATCGCCTTAGAAGGGCTGGATTCGCGGCTCGTATAGCCGACGTACTTTCGGAGCTTAGCTTGCGCGAAGGCCGAGTGTTCGCTATTCGTGGGGGATGGGGTTTTGGCAAATCATCACTGAAAAACCTAATTACCGAACGGCTCGATGCTAAGAGCAGTGGAGCGGACTGGCTCGACTTTAACCCATGGCAATGGGGTGATGGTGACTCAATCGCCCGCGCGCTATTTGGCCAGATAGCAGATCGTTTGGGAGGCGAGCATTCGAAGGCAGCACTCGACCGAGCCCAAGCATTTCGACGTTACGGAGCGATCCTTACCGGGGCTAGTAAGCCTCTTAAAGAGGCTGTGAGTTCAGGCTTTCTAATATCGACAGTTCTCACAAATGCCTCGGTTATAACGATCGCGTCGGCTATTTTGACCGGCTTGAACCTGAGCAGATCAGGATGTTGCTTCGGCAGGTAAAGGCGAATGCTAATCTACCGAATATTGTTTTTGTGCTCCTATTCCAGCCCAGTATCGTAGAACGAGCGCTAGATCCGGTTGCCGACAACGACGGTCGAGCCTTTCTTGAAAAGATAGTGCAGACTAACTTTGATTTACCAGCCGTACCGACATCTTTCGTGCATCGTATGTTCGAGGAAGAACTCTCTGAAATAGCGGGCCCATACGCAACTGAAGCCAACGGGTTCTCTCAGAGACGCTGGGGTAACGCTTGCATTGGCTGCATTCAGCCCCTGCTTCGCAACATGCGCGATGCGCGTCGTCTCATCTCATCCATTGCTGTACACATGCCCCTGCATGTGGTCGGCGACGTGTTCGAGGTGAACATTGTAGACTTCCTGCTTCTGGAAACACTCCGGGTCTTCGAACCTGATCTCCACGATGCATTGTTCCGTGAGAGAGGATTGGTTCTCCAGGAAGGACGCTTCTCCCGTGATGGTCGACAGGATGTGGACCAAGCAGCTGCTAAGGAACTTCTGGAGATCGTCTCAGAGAAGCGCCGCAATATCATTTGTGATGCGCTTAAAGACTTATTTCCTCCCCTAGAATGGGCGTATGGGGGGACAAACTATGCAGACGGCTTCCATCGCCGGTGGTTGACGGAGAAACGAGTATGCACTTCGCGCTATTTCCCTCGTTACTTTGAACTCCAGACGACGGTCGGAGAAATATCTGAGCACCGTTTCGTTGATTTTCTCGATGCAACAGCGACAGAGGACGAGCTCTTTGCTGAAATCGCAGCCGTCGAAGCTGACGGGATGCTGAATTCACTCGTTGCGAGGCTCGACGAATCCGTTGACCGATTACCAATCGAGAACGCTGCTGTTCTGCTCCCAGGGATGTTCCGACTTGCTGAAAAACTCGCAGACACTAACAGCGGCTCTTTCGACTCATCATATGTAGCAGCATGGCGAGCGACAAGTTGGTATCTGAAGCGGATTCCTGAGAATATTCGAGGCGGTTTGGTTCTCGAAGCACTTCGTAAAACTGAAGCTCTATCCGTTGCCTCAATCCTGATCCATCTCAGCGATCCCACCGATCTGAATGAGGGCGAGAGTGGAGCGTTCGACCCAGCGTTAGATCTCAATACCGTTGTGGCAATGAAGACTGAATGGCTACGGTTGATAAGGATCCACGCAGCAGACCACGCGATGATTGCTGAACCGGATCTCATATCACTGCTCTATAGCTGGAAAAAATATACAGATTCCATGGACGAACCCCGAGAGTGGGTGAGGAAAGCAATTCAAACCGACTTGGGCTTCGCAACCATGGTCACACGCCTAATGATCCGAGGTACGAGCAATACTTATGGTGATCGCGTCTCCACGCAGTACAACAGTTTCAATAAAGAGACAATTGACGACTTTATTGGCATTGATGTGGCGAAGGCTAAGTGTGATGCGATTAATCCTGCCCAGTTCCCTGAGCATGAAGAGGCCCTGCGAACGCTGCTTAGATATCTCGAAAAGTGGCTTGGGTTGAGAGAAAATGACATTTTCGATTTCTAGTCATTGGAACAGCAATACAACAAGCAAGGAATTTTACTGTAAATATCTCACCTAAGTGGACTATGTGCTGTTAGATATCTGACCTAACGTACCGTAGCGTATGTGACGTCCGCTCCTGCCACAGACTGTGTAAAAACTCTTGATCACCTTTTGGCCTAAGTGCGATGTACTTATGAATAATTGGTCTTAGCTACCGATCCAATTTCAAAGCAAAATCCAGTATTATCGGATTGGTAAGCATAATCATGGAGATTCTCGCATGTCTCACCATATTACAGGTCAATCAAGGCATTAATCCACACTCTTTCCAGAAATCATGGACGACTTTGTTAGCGAAGATAATCCAGTGCGAGTTATTGATGTCTTTGTTGAACACCTCGATTTACTCGACTTAGGTTTTGAAAACGTGACCCCCAAGTCAACTGGCCGCCCTAGTTATCATCCTGCCATGATGCTCAAGCTCTATATTTACGGTTATTTAAATCGAATTCAATCATCGCGGCGGTTAGAGAAGGAATGCAACCGCAATGTCGAGTTAATGTGGCTACTTGAACGTTTATCTCCTGACTTCAAAACGATTGCAAACTTCAGAAAGGATAATGCCAAGGGAATTAAAAACGTTTGCCGTAAATTCGTCGAGTTATGCAGACAACTCAACATGTTTGAAGATGCCGTGTTCGCTATCGATGGGAGTAAATTCAAAGCAGTCAATAATAAATCCAAAAATTATACTCCCAGTAAAGTACAGTTTCATATCGAGCGAGTTGAAAAAAGCATCGAGAAATATTTAAGCCAGATGGATGCCAAGGATGAGAACGAAAAAGAGTCTGGTTCCACCGTCTCAGCATCGAAATTAGCTTGGTTAAAGTAGCGCTTAGTTGAGCTAAAAGCACTCGAAAAACAAGTTAATGAGCATCCAGACAAACAGATATCACAGACAGATCCTGATGCCCGCTTGATGAAAACACACCACATGGAAAGACAAGTCTGCTATAACGTGCAAACAGCAGTCGATACAAAGCACCATCTCATCGTTTATCACGATATCGTCATGACAATAGACCGAGGTCAACTGACATTAGTTGCCGAGCAAGTCCAAAAGGTTTTGGGGAAAAAAACTGATTACAGTGTTAGCTGATAAAGGTTATTTCAGTCGAAATGACATCAAAGACGCATATGATCAAGGTATCACGGTGAATGTGCCGCAAACTGATACTTCAGGCTCAGAAAGTAAAGGCATTTTTAACAAGTCTCTCTTCAAGTACGATAACGACAGTGATTTATACATTTGCCCTGCGGGTAAAGGTTTACAAAAGCGAATGAAGGTTATAGAGAAAGGCGTTGAACTGAATGTTTACTTTAACAATTTAGCGTGTAATGAATGTTCAATCCGATCTCAATGTACGACATCAAAGAAAGAGCCACGGCGTATAAGACGATGGATACATGAATCGATTATTGATGATATGCAAAGACGGTTGGACGAAAACCCTGAATTCCCAGAGATAAGGAAACAGAGTGTTGAGCACCCATTTGGCACGATAAAAATGTGGATGGGAGCGACTCACTTTTTGACTAAACGCCTCAAAAATGTGAGCACTGAAATCAGTCTTAGTGTTCTTGCTTACAACCTGAAACGTATGATGACCATACTGGGAATTGCAGGTTTGATGACAGCCATCAATCTAGACTAAGTGATAAAGTCGCTTAGTTTCATCAAAATTTGCCCCCTAACGTTCAAGACACGCTGCTTTTAAAAGACTCCATATTACAAATCACCAATCTTGAACAGAATATTATGAATGAAATGAGAGCTATTCGAGTGCTTAAATGCAACTCAAATTGGTATTTCTTGGGTAAGATCATGGTTTTTACACAGTCTGGGCACAGAGCTGACATATAGATGGTGTAACTAGCGGCTGAATCTACTGACCCAAGGGCTGGTATTGTCCTGAGACCAAAGCTTCATCAATACTTCACGAAATTTATCGGCTGCAGGGCTTAAGGTATCATCCTTTCTAAACACTAATCCAAGTGTTCTCCTGATCACAGGCTCTATAAGTGGTCGACTAACCAGTATATGGTGCTCATCCGTAGGCATTGCCAGACTTGGTACAACAGCAACACCAAGCCCAGCTTCAACCATCCCGAGTGATGTGGATAGGTGTCTTACTTCGTAAAACCAGTTTGGTTTCCAGTTAAATCTTTCTAAAGCCTGATCAATTAGATATCGATTACCACTCGATTTTCGGACTCCAATAAGTTTGAGTCCGGCAAGATCTTCCCACATCACGAGATTTTTTTTGGCAAGCTCATGGTCGCGTTTACAGGCAAGAACGAAAGGCTCATTAACCAGAGGTGTGAACTCTATATTAGAATGTGTGATGTTAATCATATTTATTCACAATCTGCATCCCCATTAAGTACCGCCTCAAGGCAGTCGATAGCACTATGTTCAAGTATTCGGATACGTATATTCGGGTAATGTTCGTTATAATCACGAATAACGGAAGGTAAAAAATAGAAGGCTGCTGTAGGTAAACAAGATAAAGTCACTGTCCCTGTTTGATGTGTTGCCATTTCTTTAATACTGAGTATCGAGCTTTCATAAAAATCGATGAGATTTTTTGCATGAGGTAGAAAATCTCTCCCTACAGCAGTCAATTTTACTCGTCTTGTTGAGCGTTCAAATAGTGCTGTACCTAAACTATCCTCAAGTTTTTTATTCGTCTCGTCAATGCGGGTTGAGAGATGTGTAAAAAATGAGATGCTTTTGTAAAACATCCCATTTCCGCAACTTTTACGAAAGATTGGATACCCTGTAATTCTTGCTGCATTTTTCAACCCTCAGGCTTATAGAGAAATTAAACCATAATAACTGAAGTCTTATTAATGTGTAAAATGCATTAATCTTTTGTTTCTTTGCATTAGAGTTATTTATCCGCATATGGGATGCTTAACGTATCATTTAATCTGTAGGAAGAGAAAAAGTATGTTCAGCATACCCTGTGTTCTGATACGCGGTGGCACTTCTAAAGGGCCAGTTATTCTATCGACTGATTTACCAGATGATATTCAGGAACGAGATGCCGTTTTGCTAGCTTTGATGTGCTCAGGCCATGATCTTGAAATTGATGGTATCGGTGGAGGTAGCCCGTAATCCAGTAAAGTAGCCATTGTGAGTCTTTCAGATAGCCCTGATGCTGATATTGATTATCTTTTTGCTCAGGTTATGGTGAAAGAACGAAGGGGCGATACAACTCCAAATTGTGGAAATATGTTATGTGCAGTTGGTCCATTCGCTATTGAAAAGGGGCTAATTGCTCCGAAAAATCCAGTTACGACAGTGCGTATTCGGAATCTCAATACTGGAACATTAGTTAATGTTGAAGTTCAGACTCCTGATTTCAAAGTGACTTATGAAGGGGATACCCAAATTGATGGTGTGCCGGGGGTAGCTGCTCCAATTGGTTTGACGTTCCTAAATTCCGCAGGTTGTAAAACAGGTAAATTACTTCCCACAGGTAATGCAATAGATGTATTTTGTTCGTTTTTTCATTTAGCACCTCAATAATTGGATTATATTCCATTATTAGAGTGTCCTGTTTGATTAAAGCAGATCAGAACATCGTGTGTGATAAGTGCCCTACTACCAATGATTGCACCATCACCGATATGTACACCCAGCATTATCATCGATTCCGTAACTATCCAAACATCCTTGCCGATGACAGTATCTCCAGAGGGGATGTAAACATTATTCGCAGATTCAAACTCAGGATAACCCTCTAGCCAGTTAAAAGGGAATGTGCTTACCCAATCATGCCGATGACCTTGGTTTCCCGCCATGATAAAAGAAGCTCACGATCCAATAGAGCAAAAACTGACTATGATTAATTTATCCACTTCGGTATCAGCCATCAGATAGCGAATACAATCATTGAAGTCATGGGCGTGGTAGTAACCGGAGTAATAACTGTATCGACCAACGATGATATTTTTATTGGTTATTGTTTGTCTAAAGGGATCCCCTTAAAAGGGCTTTCAAAAAAATTATTTGTTTTGTTAGAGATCATTGCGGGTTGCCATTTTTAAGCGGTTATTGGGTTGGAATAGTCCGAGTTGATACACCTTATTTGCAATTAATGGCACACCTAAAATGTGTGCCATGCTATCATACAGACTGAAAGTCACAATCAAAAATAACCTTGGTAATTTAAAATATACATAAAACATTTAATGTCATATAGATAGGTTTAAATGATATGAGAAATATTAATGCTGTATTAGGTGAGTTTTTTAGGAGTAAACGTATTTCTGAATCATTGACGGGAATAGAAGTTGCGAAAAAAATGAGCGTCAGCCAACAACAAATATCCCGATATGAAAGAGGGGGATGCTGTCTTTCAATTGAAACAATACTTCGTTATTGCGAGGTGTTGGATATATCGCCAAAAGAGTTAATGGTTACTCTATTTCCGTCAGAAAAAGATTATCTTTGAATATTGGTTCGACTGATATTTGTTTTCAGATTATCAGCGGGATGTTCACTCGATTTAATATTTTCTATTCAGGTAGAGCAGAGAAAATGAGATACACAATAGGCGCTAAGTTTTTGATGATAAGAATATTATTATTTATATTCCCGATCGGTTACTTTTTAGACTGGCCACTTAGATCTCCTGTCTACCAACACACCACCGAATTCGGCACGCTTTAAAGCCGCATTGACGGTTTGACTGTTCATTGGTTGGGTAGGCTTGATACGGCTTGGGAAGATAAACTCCCGATGACTACTGAGTGGTTTCATTAGCACTAGAATAGCCTAAGAATGACTACAACGTCAGCAGTTTATGAGTCTCACTTCAGTGGGGCTTTTTTGTTTGTTTTATTAGAGTGTGGAGTAGTGATTTATAAAGCTAGTAAATAAAGTGCAATGTTACTAATATGAATTCAGTTATTATTATAAATCAATTTCGTATATAAGTGATTTCATATAAGGTGGCAATGATGGTTAATCTTCTTACCTCTAGTGATATGACCAATACATTAGGTAAAAAAATCACTGTAGGTATTAGTTCATGCTTATTGGGTGATAGCGTTAGATTTGATGGTGGTCATAAGCGCTTTCATTTTGCTGTAGATGAGTTATCAGATTATTTCGAATACCAACAAGCATGCCCAGAGATGGCAATTGGCTTACCAACACCTAGACCCGCATTGAGGCTAGTTAAATCTGAAGAAAATAACGTTAGACTCAAATTCAGTGATGGTCGGGAAGGCGATTTAACTGAAGAAATGGTTCAGTTTTCGACTGACTATTTGAGTAGGCTTTCAGATTTAAGTGGTTATATTGTATGTAAAAACTCACCTAGCTGTGGTTTAGAAAGGGTTCGAGTGTATGATTCTGTTGGCAATGGTAATAAAAAGTCTGGAATGGGGCTTTTTACTGAACAATTACTCAAAGCAATGCCTTGGTTGCCTGTTGAGGAAGATGGCAGGTTAAGCGATCCTCATATTCGCGAAAATTTTATTATACGGGTATTTGCTCTTCATGAGCTAAATGAACTAAAGAAAAACGCCTTCCATCGTCACTCATTAATCGACTTTCATACTCGATATAAGCTCCTTTTATTGGCGCATTCACAACCTCTTTATCGAGAACTTGGTCGTTTTGTTGCTAGTAACAATGAATGGGATTCAATCGACTCTTATTTTGATGAGTATCGAAATAAGTTTATGAATTTATTACAACACCAAGCGACTAGGCGCAATCACACTAATGTGCTTATGCATATCCAAGGTTACTTTAAACGCTATCTGACATCAAACCAAAGGCAAGCATTGAGTAAGTTAATCCTCGAATACCGCCAAGGAACACAGCCTTTATTGGCTCCATTAACATTAATTACGCACTATTTATCTGAGTATCCTGATAACTATTTGAATAATCAAAAATATTTCCATCCTTATCCTCAGTCATTAAGACTGCGATATGGGTTATGATATTAAAAATAATGCCTAGAATTTCAAAGTTATTCATATGATTGGTTCTTCCAGTCATATGAATATTGAACCTAAAAGCTATGTGAGCGTATAACTGTCGGGATAAACGAAATCATCCATATTTACATAAGTCACCTAGCGAGGATTTTTCATATGCAACCTCAGTTAATCAAATCAATACTATTGCAAAAATAATTGGATTGATAATAAATTGGCTATCAATATTATTTATTTAGAAAAGTTATTGATGATGAATGTGTGGTGTCTTAAGCGAAATCAACGCTTTTATGGTGAGAGTGAAAATTAAATTTGCTATCTCAGTGTTTGTATGGGTTAATCAAGTCATCGGTTTGTGTTCTGCACAACAAAATCAGGACACTTTTCTTAAAGAATTTTGTTCATACTCAATGGGGGACAGATCACCGTTGGTAGTATGAAGCCTTTCTAGGTTGGAATAGGGCATATACGCGGTAACATCTTTTTTCATCTGTTTCCGAGTCGGTTGTGGGGTTTTCAGTACCCAATTGTGTTTTAAACTGCCAAAAAATCGATCTACAACGGCGTTATCCTAACAGGCTCCAACATCGCCCATGCTAGCTCGAATACCATAGCTTGTTAGCAAGCGGCTATATCGCTTACTCGTATATTGAGAGCCTCTATCACTATGAAAGACTAAGCCTTTTTCGGGATGGTGTAAGTTATACGCTTTCATCAAGGCTTTACTAACTAAATCTGCCGTCATTCGTTTATCGATGTGCCAACCCACAATACGGCATGAGTATAAGTTCATCACGATGGCTAAATACATCCATCCTTCCCCTCTTTTTAAATAGGTCACATCACCTGCCCACACTTCGTTAGTGTGCGTGAGGATTAAAATTTTGATTGAGCAAATTATCGGCTACGGCATCACTGTGTTTGCGTTTTGTGGTGACTTTGTAAGCAACGCGCTGAGTGACAACTAGGCCAATCTGAGCCATTAGCTTTTGAATGCCATAAGCACTCACGCTAAAGCCCTCTTAACATAACCGTTTACGTAACGTTCTGTAACCTAAGCTATTTCGACTCTCTCCAAAGATGGCTTTGGCTTTACGGTACAGACTAAGTTGTTCTGCGGTATAAAACCTATTTGTTCGTTTTTTCATTTAACACCTCAATAATTGGATTATATTCCATTATTAAAGTGTCCTGTTTGATTAAAGCAGATCATAGGTTTGGTTACAGAATAAACTATACATAAAACGGTAAGAGGCCTTGCTCTCATTTTTGGAGATTATGGATGATCAAGATGTGACGTGTATTTTATGTTATGGCCTAAATTAAATGTATTTTATATGGCTATTCTGACAATTAACGACTACATTTTTAGATAGATTATAATTTGTTTATGCTGCTCAATCTTTTTTTGAATGTCTATTTTGTTTGGTGAAATAATACGCGGTTTATGCTCATTATGTGAGTTTTAGGAATATTCTTAAAGTTGTCTGGCGTATTACAGTTAGTTGCTCATACTCTAGAATTAAATTATTTTTTAATATTAGTAATCAAATAGTTACACTTTCAAATTAATTTGAATAAATAAAATCCAATCAAGTAAAACTGAAGGCTAGTTAAATTAATTGATAATGTTTACTAACAAAAAGAGTAGAAAATGATTATTTTAAATAAAGCATTTTTACGCATAGCAAGAGATAAAATTGTGGGTTAAAAATAATTTTTGAAATGGCGTATTTTTAAAATCAATAATTCTGCTATTTAGTTGGATATAGCGAAGGTTAAATTCTAATTGTAGCATTTAGAATGGTTATTTTCTCTGCAAGCATTGTTTTTGCATCTACAAGTGCAAGAATACTCCTTTTGCGCGCCATGAGTCAAAATGTGATGTGCATACATTATATAATAAATGAATTGATAAGCATCACTAATCTTAAATTGGTAAAATCATAAAATAAATTTATGTTAATTAATTCGTTACTGTACGAATTAGACTGGTATTTATGGTGAATATATAAATTTAGTGTATCTATGTAATATTTTGATGCTCTTATTTGGAGTTATATTGGTGGGTTTGCTTTTTATAATATATCAAATTAAGTTTTTTTTTAAATATTAATCCTTCCCTTGATGTAGATATTAAATTATTAATTTAATATATTGTCTCAATTCGTGTAATTTGGTGAATTTAACTAATCAGTAATATTGTATAAACTAAGCTCTTGATAGTTTTTAGCTATCAAAAAGCTTAGCATCTGAGAAAAAAACGATTTAATTTGATTTAAGTTTTGATGTATTCTTTGTTCGAAATCATATAGATCACGTTATGATTATTAATTCAAAAATGGACTCATTGAGATAAAGCAATATGATTAATTAAACTATTACCAGATATTAAATTATGTCGAATGATTTTGTATAACCATATTTAATATATGGTCGGAACCCCATGTTAATTATTTATTAAATAATAGTGCGATATTAAATAAGTTCTTTTAAATGTAATAATAAAACCTTCATACTAGGAAATGACAATGAAAAAAGTATTATTGACAGCAGTTGCTACTACAATTATTGGTGCATCATCTGCTTACGCTGCAACTGAAAATGCAGGTGGTGGTCAAGTTAATTTTTATGGTAAAGTGACAGACGTTTCTTGTACTGTTTCAGTTGATGGTCAAGGTAGTGATGCTAAAGTTTATTTGGCGCCAGTTTCAGTAAAAGAAGTTCAAGAAGCAGGTGCAAATACTTATTTAAAAGCAAAACCATTTGTTATTGATGTAACACAATGTCAAGGTGTTAACGATGATACCGTTTTAAAGGTTAACTGGACTGGTGGTAACGTATTAAATGGTGCTTCAGGTATTAATGCTGGTTATTTAGCTAACACTGTTACTGGTGCTGCGGACGGAGCTGAAAATATACAATTAGTTTTAGCAACAGATGCTAGCTCTAAGTTAGAAAATAAAATCGATCCTAATAGTGCAAAGCAACCTAAAGCAACAACAACTGAAATTACTGACGGTAGCCGTTTCACTTATTTCGTAGGATATGCAACTTCAACGCCTAAAGATGTTACATCTGGTATCGTAGAAAGTTATGCAACTTACGAAATTACTTACGAATAATATTTATTTCAAAAGTAGTATTTATCTAAGCGGTAGTGATTACTGCCGCTTTTATTTAGAGGTTCAAATGAAAGCAATTGTTTTATTCTTCTGCTTCGTTTTCAGTGCATCTTCATTAGCGAATAATATTATTGTTAACGGCACGCGATTTATTTATCCTGGAAATGAAAAAGAAATTACCGTGCAATTAAATAATACGGCGGATAGGCCAGCGGTCGCACAAGCATGGTTAGATACCGGTGATGCATCGGAAACTCCAGATACAATAAAAACACCATTTCAAATTACACCTCCAATATCTCGTCTGGATGCAAAAGGTGGTCAAACACTACGCATTAAATTGATGGATAAAAATGGGATCCCACAAGATAAGGAAAGTTTATGGTGGCTGAATATCTTAGATATTCCACCAACAGTAAAAACAGCAGGAAAGGAAGATCAAAACTTCTTACAGCTAGCAATTCGTTCTCGATTTAAATTTATATATCGCCCTGTTGGGTTAGGTAGTCGCGAATTAGCACCAGAACAATTAGTTGTGAATGCTAATGGCAATAATCTGACTATTAATAATCCTACGCCATTTTTTATTACCATTACAAAAATTTCAACCGATGGCAAAAATGGATTAACGGATAAGGCGGTAATGTTAGCACCTAAAAGTCAAACGTCAGTGGTATTGAAAAAAGCAATTAGAGCAGGTGAAAGTGTTGTTTTGAACAATATCAATGATTACGGTGCGGATATAGCAGTAAAAACGACTGCTAAATAGGATAGAAAAATGAAACAGCGAGAGTTAATAAATAAATATAGCAATACACTCTCTGTGACCTGCTTCGTCACCGTATGTATGATGCCAACATTTTATGCATGGAGTGCTGAAGGCACAACCTACGAATTTAATAGTGGGTTCATAGTAGGCAGTAAAGATAATGTTGATTTAGAACGCTTCAACACGACTGCAATCAGTGAAGGTAAGTACTCTGTTGATGTATATACTAACGGAAATTGGAAAGGTCGCTATGATTTAAATGTTGTTCAACAAAAAGATGGCAAATTAGGTGTCTGTTATACACCCGCTATGTTGAGTAATTTTGGCGTTAATTCAGAAAAATTAAATCCGCAATTGAATACGCAAGAGTCTACTTGTTCCTCGTTGAATGAGTGGAATGCAATGAAGGACGTAAACGATACTTTCAGTTCTTCGAACCTACGTCTAGATATTTCAGTTCCACAAATTTACGAGCAGCGTTTATCTCGTGGTTATGTCGCTCCGCAATTTTGGGAAAAAGGTATTCCTGCGTTAAATTTAGCGTATATGGCTAATTATTATGATAGCCATACTAGCGGTTCTCAAGGTCAAAATGATGCCAGTGCTTATTTAGGACTTAATGCAGGTTTATCGGTTGATGGCTGGTTACTAAAACATATTGGTAATTTAAGTTGGCAGCGTTCAGGAAGTACGAGTTGGAACAGTAACCAAACCTATCTGCAAAAGCCGATTGCTGATATCAAATCAAAAGTGACTGCCGGCCAGTTTTATACGGATGGTGATCTTTTTGACAGTATTGGGTTACGCGGGGCAAGAATTGCTACTGATGACAGCATGTATCCAGATGGAATGACATCATATGCACCCGAAATTCGTGGTGTCGCACAAAGTAATGCATTGGTGACTGTTAGTCAGAACGGTTCCATTATTTATCAAACCTCAGTACCACCCGGACCATTTGTATTGAACGATGTTTATCCATCGGGTTACGGTAATGATTTAAATGTTACGGTGAAAGAAGCAGATGGTAGTGAAAGTAGCTTTCGCGTGCCTTATTCATCGTTAGCACAACTGTTACGTCCAGGGTTTACTCGTTACCAAGTCGCTGCGGGGAAATCAGATACTGATGGTTTGCATAATCGCCCGTATATTGTGCAGGGAACAATTCAACATGGCTTAAATAATACCTTTTCACTCTATGGTGGTGTGACTGCGTTTGATGATTATCAAGCCTATTTAATTGGGACGGGTGTAAATACGGGTATTGGTGCTGTTGCAGTTGACGTTACACAATCACGAACAGCATTAAAACACCGTACTGATAATGGTCAAAGTTACCGAGTAACGTTTAACCGTTTAATTACTGAAACAGATACGAATATCTCGCTAGCTGCATATCGTTATTCAACGAAAGATTACTTCAACGTAAACGATGCATTATATGCAATTGATTATGATAAACGTGGTATTGCAAATAACAGATGGCGCGAAAAGAATGGTTTTAGCTATACGGTAAACCAAAATCTGCCTGAAGGGTTTGGGGGACTTTATTTTACTGGGCGTATCTCTAGTTATTGGGAACGTTCAGGAACGGAAAAGCAATATCAATTTAGCTACAACAATCAATTTCAACGAGTTTCTTATTCTATTAACTTTATGCGTGTTTATTCGGACAATAATAATGGAAAGAAAGATGACCGTATTAGCTTAAATATTAATCTTCCCCTTTATTATGGCGATAGCCGAAGCACGACACTAACATCAAATACAACGTTTAATAACGAAAAATTTGGCTCTACTCAGCTTGGGGTTAATGGTGCATTTGATGACGAAAATAACTGGACTTACGGGCTCAACACTGCGGCAGCAAATGGTGGTGAGTATAGTGTTGCAATGAACACTGGTTATCGTTCACCGTATGTTAATACCAATGCTAACTACAGCCAAGGCGAAGGCTATAGGCAATATGGCTTAGGCGCTAACGGCTCTGTCGTTATACATTCGGGCGGTGTGGTTCTTACACCAAATACGTCTGTGACGATGGCTTTGATTGAAGCCGAAGGGGCTGAAGGGGCATCAATTACAAGTGCGCCGGGTGTGCGGGTGAATAAGGGGGGTTATGCTTTAGCACCTTATGTTAGACCTTATCGCATCAACAATATTGAAATTGACCCTAAAGGGAGCCCTGAAGATATTGTGTTTAATAATACCTCCGAACAAGTGGTTCCATATGAAGGCAGTATTGTTAAAGTAAAATTTGGCACAAAAGTTGAGCGCAATCGTACCTTTAATGTTGTACGTCTCGATAAAAAACCAATGCCATTCGGCGCTGAAGTGACTAACCAGCAAGGCGAATCAATTGGTGTAGTTGGACAAGGCGGTACAGTATTTATTAGTAATGAAGAAGCAAAAAATGCTTATGTGAAATGGGATAACGGTCAGTGCGTATTTTCTCTGGAAGCCGGAACCAGTAAGGATAGTATATGTCGATAAATGTGATTTTACGTAATGGGATAGCGCTGGCGGCAGTGCTATCAAGTATACCTGCATATGCAACCTGTACAAGAAACATGAGTGTTGCCGCAGAGCGTATTGACATGCAGTTTGGCCGTGTAGTTGTTTCTCCGGATTTAGATGTTGGTAGCGTGATCCAATCAAAAACTTGGTCAATGGAAGAAACGGGTAAATATTGGGCTAAATGTTATGGCGGAACTCTTCTTGATGCGGTAGTGACGGCATCAGGAGTAACGGAAGGGGCTGATAAAGTTTATAACACTAACGTTCCTGGTATTGGATTACGTTTTAAAAGGATGGGAGCAGTATCAATGACCTATCCTGATAAATTTAAAGTTAAAGGAAATAGTAAGGACCAAGTAAACGTATATTTAGCAGGTTCAACCTTTAGTTTAGAAATTATCAAAACGGCAGAAAATACGGGCTCAGGGCGCATAACTCAAGGGGAGTACACCCGTTATGGGTATAACCCTAAAACGGTTGAGCCTGCAATCATTACCTATTTATCAGCGGATGCTATTACCATCGTGTCACCCTCTTGTAAAATTACCACAGGTAAAAATCAAGATGTGATCTTACCGCCGGTGAACCGTACAGAGTTTAGAGGTGTAGGAACAACGACTGGTGAAAAACAATTCCCAATTAATTTACTTTGCAATGGTGGGATCAGCATTTCCCCTGATTCTATTGCCGTGAATATGACCTTTGATGGAACCAAAGCACCTAATACCCCAATAAATAAAGGTGTATTAGATAATGCGGCAAAAAATTCGATGGCTCAGGGGATTGGTGTTCAAGTACTAACGGATAAGAACAAAGAGCTAGAATGGGGCAAAATTTATAAGGTCGGTGAGTTAACTAGCGCGCAAAATAAAGAAATTCGTATGAATTATATCGCTCGTTATTATCAGTTTGGCTCAAAAATTTCTGCCGGTGAAGTCGAAGCTAAAATGTTATTCAATATTACTTATGACTAACAGGGGATACCTAATGAAAAACTGGTTACTAATAATGCTCCTGTCTGTGTTGAGCTGTGCAAATGCTACGGCTGCGTTGGAAGCAAATTATGATGAAGGTCTGGTCAATTTCGCAGGGAAAGTCGTTGATATTTCTTGTGAGATTTCAGTTAACGATCAAGGTAGTGATGCGAATATTTATCTAGCTCCCATTTCATTATTTGAAATTCATAATAGTGAAGGCGGGGCTTATATGAAGTCTAAAATGTTTACCATTAAACTATCACAGTGCCAATCGATTAGTCATAATGGTGAAGTCGTTGATGCTGATTTAAATAAAATTAGTGTAGCGTGGTCAAATGGTTACTTGGTACCTAAAACTAATTTTGAAACATCAGGGTTGCTAAAAAATATGTTAGCAGATGGAGCTCAAAATATTAATTTTGCACTATCGATTAATAATAATACAACGTTAGATGCAGATAATAAGATTGTGCCTGCTGATCCTGCTCAGCTTAAAGTCATTCCTAAAGTTTCCGATAATAAGGATGCTATATTTGAATATTATATCGGGTATACAACAGGATCCCCTAAAACGGTGACAACAGGTTTAATGGCAAGTTATGCCACTTATGAAGTACAGTATAATTAAAAATATTTCATTTAAAATAAATAAAACACTTCTAATGTATAGTTAGGAGTGTTTTTTATTGTTAGATAATAAAATAAAATATAAAAATAACATAGCGTTCAATTTGCTATGTTATTTTTATATTTTATTTCAAATTTTGAGGGTATGACTGTATGGTGCAAAAAGAGTAATGAAAACCATGATAATTTTAAATGAAATATTAAATTATATTTTATTATGGACGATAATGCTTTCTGCTGTATATTTTAACTCTTGATTTTTGATATCCATATTAGTATCTTGAATTGAATGATACTCATCAGAAATATAGTCTTGAAAGAACCAGTCTATAGGGCACTTTAAGGCGACAGCTATACTAACTAGATTATTTAAAGGTATTTTGTTGATTCCTTTTTCATAGCGAGATATTTGCTGTTGGCTAATATTTAATATTTTGGCTAAATTAGCACCCGAGAGTCCTAATTCTTTTCGCCTTGCTTTTATCTTGATTCCAATAAAACAATGAATGTCCATGTGACACCCTCGATTGATAAAGTGATTATAGTGAATGTTAATGCATAATAAAATTATACAATATATAAAATATTAAAAAAACAATTAATTTCAATGTCGACAATATTTAATTTGTGTATGTCTGATAGAGAATGAGTGATTTTTTTAGTTGGAATCATCAGGTGCTGATAATTTACATATGTAATAGTGAGTGGGTATTTTCATGAATGGAGATCATCCAATAGCATCCATTGTTCATCAGCTGTTCATTCAGCGACCCAGAATCGTTCTTTTCCTGATGAGGGCTGATAGTTGATAGACTTGGACGTTCTATCAGGTTGCTCATAAATCTGAAGCATATTGGCAGGAGATGAGCTGAGCTCAACACAATCTCGATAAGTTGGTTTAGTTTGTTCGCCGTAATAAATTCCCAACGTGACGACAGCAATAATTCCCACGAAAGGAAGGCTGTTTAATGTGCGATTTTTCATTGAAAGATAACCTCCACATGGTCAATGTGTTTTCCTTGACTGTAAGCATCCAGCCACACTTTTTTGTTAATACGGGATAAGCGGTAATAGGTATCGAGAGGGCCGTCTTCACAATCGCCAGTTGATGTACTAAATAGTTGGTTTGACTATCAATCACTTCGGCAATCACAAAGGCGCATTTAGCGCCCAGATTCACTGTGCTCGTGACGACATAACGTCCCTCGAGGTAATCATCAACACGACAATCCTTATCGGCAATCGCTTGGTTATTACACATTGGTGTAAAACCACTTTTATCGATGGCGGTATCAAATACATTCGTGTTAAAGGCGCTCGCGGTAAAATTGAGGCAAAAAGTCATGAAAATGAATACGTATTTAATCATGATTTATTATATGAACGCATCCCGTTTGCAACAGCATTCATTGTTTTGACATTGACGGGTAGGTTGCAGCTTTATATCCGATTTTTTGCAGCCATAAAGCTGCGAGCCCCTATGTAATTCGCTGACTCACACCTCATTTCCTCTGCGAGCTTCAAGCTCAAAAAATCATTCAGGTTTAATGAGTCCCGGTTTTACCTGTCTTTGTCATCACGCTGGCCACCAGAGCAACCTTTCAGTATTCACCCTTTTTTAAGCGTTAATGTTTATCAGTATCAGCGATTAATAGGGTCTGATACTGATATGATCGGTGACACATGACGAATGCTTTTACAAAACGGCCTTGCAATAATCGCACTTCATGACCCTGTTTTTTCAACTCACGCACCCAGTGCTGTGAGCCTCCACGGGCCTTCATGCCAATCAGGCAAGGTTCCCGGTTACTAAAGAACGTCAGAAAATCCTGACAACGGATCTGTTTATCAAACACTTCACCTGTATATTCATTAATGAAGTGAACTTGGATCAAATGCTTTGCGATATCAACGCCAATCGGTGTATATTTCATGTTGTGGAGTTTCCAGTCTGAGGGAGCTTTATGCATCCCGTATCGGGCACTATGATGCCGGAAATCTATGAGGCTCCGCACCTTACTGCTCATCTTTTGTGCACCTAGTCAAGTTAGATGGGATGCGTTCATTACATAAAATCATGAATTTATCTGAGTACACGCTGTATACCAGTTGTGAGCTCTGTTGTATGTGCTCCGGTGCGATGGTATGGAGTCAATCAGGTCGGATGGTTTATTGCCTTTCTCATGATGAGCTAGCTGAGATTGCGGGGTTTAACATCATGTTATGCAGTGGTGAGATTTTCGCTAAAAGTCCTTTTAAGCCGGAGGTGACTCACGGTGTTTTAAAAGAGAAGACAATGTTAATTTATACACAATATTTTCAACCAACGACTTAACATCAAACGTCGGCCAATAATGAAAATATCGGTTAAGTTGACTAATAAGATAACGAGTCACGATGATATGATTAGCAGGTAACTAATGACATTCATTAAATTACCCGAAAAAGCGGGTTTTGCTCTGCGTCATGCGCCGCCGGAACAACAGCATGCTTTTCTTGCTGTGATTGTGCATTGGCCCAGTAATGTGGGGCAAAGTATCCAAGCCTATTCTGAATAGCTTAAGGCCAAAATAGCCCAAATCGTGGCGGTCTAGGGTGGTGTATGGCTTAACCCGGAAGAGGACAACCAAAAGCTGAAACTGCAATGTGCGCAAGGCCACCTGATTAACACTTGTCCATTCTACTTACGCCAAGGGGTATGGTGCATAGGGTGTTATGTTGAAAGCCAATATGTGGCTATCTTGCTTCTACTAGTGCATTTGTCATCACAGTAAGATAAATATCCATGTAATGGTTTGAATTAAATAAAAAAAGAATACCATAATAGCCATCTTCACGGATATCCGTAAAGATGGCTTAAAATAGAGTTTAGTTTGATTAACGTTCTAGCTTATGGATTTCATTGGGGTACCACGACATTCTTTATTTCCCGCCTTAAGGGATGAAAGCAGCTTGACTCTCATTCTGTTACCCTATCTACCCACTTATATGATAAACATATCCTCCACTGTGAAAAATTCCTCCTTGTTCAAGGCAAACATTACGTCCATAGCGTTCATAGTCAAAGTAATGGGATAAATGCCCAAGTTGTGCTAAATCATAACAACCACTTTCTTCTATCCAGTAATAACCTAAGTCATATTCATTATTGACCCCCGCTAATTGCTGGAAAGAATCCAAGTTATCCGCTAAATGAATTAAATCATGAATTGAACTCGCTGAAGCTCCGATTTCAATTGCCGCCTGATAAAGGTCAATTTCATCAGGCGATAACATGGCTAATTGTGTGGCTAACTCGTTTAACTCATCTAAAAGGCTATATTCTGAAATGTAGGACGAAAGGTCATCAATTGAGGATTCATAGTCGGTCAAGAAATACTCTTCATAGTGAATACCATCAATGCCAATCCGCATTAAACAGTGTTCTATTTCTTTTGATGTTGCCGGAAGCTCAAGCCACTCACCGACCAGTTCGCCTTCGTTATATTTTCCTAAATTCGTAATAAAAACAGAGATAATCCCTGATTTTAGGCATGGGGAAGCCGTTGCTGTCATGTGCATATTCATGTCCTATTATTGATGTATTGAGTTTAATTGATGGGGATATTTTGAGAAAGAGAGCTATTTTTCTTTAAGTAAAAGAGATTGATATGAAATGTCTGGAAATATAGGGGCAAATACAAATAGATCGTAAATTATTAAAATAAAGTGACACAGAATTCTGAACACTTTCTACCTGCGAAGTGATATTTCATTCGTCACTAACGAGTGCCATTATGTTTAACGAAAAGGTAAAGTCTTCGCTCATCAGAGAGCTTATACTCTTTGTCTTTAGGTTTGGAAGTCTGTATCTGTCAGGTGCTGAGTTCGGTGAAGTTATATGAGTGATAATACAAGGAATATAAAGGAGTTTATTTGACTTGAGGATGCCACTGTAGAAATAAAGGTGGCGGATTGGGAATCGACTTTTCATCATAACATCATATAGTTAAAGTGATTAATTTAGTTCTGTTTAATTTATACCCTCAATTGTGCCCTCAGCTTTTAAAATGGTATTTGCCGAGCACCAAAATGGTCTCTTTTTTGAGAATATGATCTCGAAAAGGACAGGGATCCATATGGAGACCTGTTTATTTGAACTCTTGAAATAATAATGAACGAGATGATTGATATCAATGAAAAATGGCCCAATTTTGATGGGCCGATAAACAAAATAGAAGGGGGATCAGCGGGCAATATCGCGATAAAATACGGCATTACAATCAAAGTCGGCAAAAATTTTTGCCCTGTTTTTGGGATTGGGGGTAAACTGACCAATCGGTTTATCATTGGCGTACACTGCAAATGAGTCCGCTTTTGTTATCGCTTGCGTAAAGAGAGTCCAGGCATTACCTTCACTACGCGTTTTGGTTTCCTCCGGAATGTAATAGACTTCATCGTCAATAACAAAGGCGAGATTGTTTGTATCGATAGGATGTCCATCTTGATAAAGATAAACGCCATTATCATATTCCTCATCAGCAGCAATATTACAGGCAAGAATAACACTGAGATGTTTATCATTACTGATGCCGTACTCCATATAGCCTTGTGCGAAGGTTGCCGACCAATAATTGGGGATAGCGAATGCACTTAGTGAGCCGCTCATGAGAACACAGGCTAATAGTATTTTTTTCATCATCATTTAACCTCTACGATATCGAGAACAATATTGAAGCGCTTTGGCGGAATAACCGAGATATTGGCGTTGTTCTTCCGTTAATGATTGTGCCGTATTGATTTTTGATGTCATAAATTGGGCGAGTTTGTCTTCAGGGAATTTTTTAGTCAGAAGAGTGAATGCGCATTCACATTCCTGTTTATTAAAGGTATTACTGTTGTTAACACATTGATGCATAAAAACCTCTTTGGGCGACTCTGAACAACTGGTTATCAGGAATAAGCTTACAATAAGCAGATATAAACGAAATAGGTTGCGATTTTTCATTGGATATTCAGCCATAAAAGAAAGAGTACACAGGGATCAGCCCGACAAACCAGCCAATGATTTGAGGGCCGATAGCCCAAAAGAGCTTGGCTTGTATCAGCCCTATCGCACCTTCGCGTGTTGTGATGTAATCTGGCATAATCGCGAGTCGTATAGCATTACCGATAAACATGCCCACTCCGGTGCCTAATCCCATGACAACGAAAAACTTAATCCCCGCCCAAATACCGTAGATATGACCGGTAGGCGAAATCCAATTATAAACAACGACAATTGCGCTAATGACAAAAGCAATTAGCAGGTATTTAATAAAATAAGATGAGTTCATGTAACCGCCTTTTTAGGATGTAAAATAGCCAACATCAAAAAGGCATGTTGGCTAGGTAAGTTGAGGGTAATCTATAAGGCTGAATGCCAGGTATTAGAATCGGTAAGTCAAACCAAGCATGATGTCATTGGCCTTCACTTTGATTTTTGAGGTGTTTTCCCCATCGCCTACCGCTGTCGTGATGTCGGCTTTTCCAGCATCTAAATAGCGATAACTTAGCCCCATATCCCAATCGTCATTGATGGCATAGTTCACCCCCGCACCGATACTCCAGGCAAAGTTATTGGCGGTATGCGTGTGAGTATCATGCAGAGAGAGTCCTGGGGTATAAGCATCAGCACGGGTGGTTTTAAAATCCACGGCCGCATAGCCTAGCCCTACAGAGATATACGGCGTGAAATTTGAGCTATTTTTAATGTCGTAGTACCCATTGACCATTAACGTATTGAGTTTGATTTGGTTTTTAATATCACGAGTTTGATGTACGCCATTACGCACACGGTCGCGGATGTTGTAGGTTGAATTCGCTTTATCACGCGCCATAAATTCCAATTCAGCGCGAACAGGGATATCAAACTGATTGGAAAAGTCATAACCTAACGCAAGTCCACCGCCAAATACGCCAGTACGATGGCTATCTCCATTTTTTGTACCATTATCACCGGCATCAGCATAGCCGCTGTAGACAAACTGCTGACCAGACATTTGCACAATGGATGCGCCCATTTTACCCGTGACATAAAGCCCCGTTTTACTGTCATCCGTATTCGCGAATGCCGGTAATGAAATGCACCCCATCAGGGCGGGAACAATAAACGCTTTTTTCATGATTGATTTCCTTTTAATCAATATCACATTAAGTATGGTTGAATCGCGTTATGTCAGTGGAAGGCATGAAAGATTTGACTCAATCACCTTAATATCACTGACATAAAGATAATTTAGCGTGAGACAGTTTAACTTAATCGATCTGTTTTACCTATCAATAATTAAAATACGATCGGTAATATCGATCATAACTATCAATAAACGGTTATCGATCGGCGTAATCGATCAATTGTTGTTTTGGTGCTTAAATAAGAAAAAGCGTTGATGAGAGAGTGAGTCAAAATGGACAGGAATAAAATGATGTTTAAAGAATGCTCTCCTTTATTGAATAGGTTGGTATGCTCGATATTATCAAGTACCAAAATACGGGATAAGTCTTTATGTTAGCGCTAACGCTTTATAAGCAACGCCGTTTACTCATGTTATCGATATGAAAACCGAACTCCGTTAAGACCCAATGGTTTGATGTATTCCATCGAATCCAGTCTTTTTTCTCCAGCGAATCGAGCGTGAAAATCTGACGTTGCGTAACCGATTGAAACGACTTAATCGCAAGACGTTAGGGTATTCAAAATCATCTGGCATGCATGACAAGATCATTGGGACTTTCATTGAGCGAGAGTATTACGTTTGAAATGCCATCAACCCTTTGGATGCGTGACCCATTTTTTATAAAAATACTAATCAAAGTGGAAGTAGGCTTAATTTATCCATCCAATATAGGATAAACTCAAAGTGATCAGTACTTATTCAATTCAATGTCACACACATGACACACGCATAAGGGCCATCTCTGTCTTGGCGACGTTCAACGTAAACAGCTAACACGCCACGACAATCTGGCACCTCCTTACCAATATAATGCTCGCTATTACCAACCCATTTATACTTTCCTGCACAATAACGAGCAAGGCGAGAGCCTAAATGTTGCTGATGGATCTTCATTGCTGCGGATTTACGGATGATATTCATGGTTCACCTCATACTAAGCCATGCTCAGCGAAAGAGAAGATTTGCTGACCACCGATGCTCAGATGGTCAAGTACTCGTACTTCAATTAGCTGCAATGCTTTTATTAATTGTTGCGTGATAGATTTATCCGCTTGGCTTGGCGTGATATCGCCTGACGGATGGTTGTGTGCAAAGATAACGGCAGCAGCATTAAAATGAAGTGCTCGTTTGACGACTTCACGAGGATAAACTTGTGTGCTGCTAATCGAGCCAGCAAACAGGGTTTCACTGCTTATCAACTGATTTTGTTGATTCAAGTAGAGCACAATAAACGCTTCACGCTCTAATGCTGACATTTTTAGCCGTAACCAATCCCTCACATTTTGCGTTGATGTAAAAGCAATACCCGGTTCACGCAGATACTTATCCAGTATGCTCAACGCACGTTTGATAGTACGTTGTTCATTAGGAAGCAGTGTTAAGGTATTCGTATAAGTATTGATACTCTCCATCGTTAATATCTCCATCATTACGAGGCTAGTTGAAGCATATTTTCAGCCATCACCCACAAGGCTCGGTTAAGCTTCACATCACCATCAATCCCATTCACTGAACGCGTGCGAGCGCGTTTACCTTTCGCATTTCTGCCTGATAATCCCCCTTTAATTAAATTTTCTTGCAAACGTTGGTACACCGTCCAAAGATCGTCCTTCTTATCTTCTACACGGCGTGGCTGTAATACTTGCGCTTCGGTCACAGGTTGATGCGCTTCACCATAACGATATGTGAGAGCAGATTGAGCAAAGATGTGTTGGGCTGGTGGCGGTAATAATAGGGACTGCATGGCATCACGTTGCTCATCCATGCGTTCAAATAGCCCTAACACTTCATAAGCTCCTTCAATCACTTTTTCCACCACATCACCTTTATGCGGTACACGCACCTCACCAAAGGTTTGTCCGCAAATTAAGCCATTCTGACAAACGAATCGGAACATCCCCGGTAACATCTGATAACTCGATGAGCCATCATGGCTATTAAGTAAGATGATTTCAGGCACTTGGCTACCCGTAATTTGGTCATGACGTCGGAGCCGTAACATATGCTTAGTATGATCACGACGGCTGTCATCTCGCACACGAGTTTGGCATGCAAAGAACGGATAAAAACCTTCTTTCTGTAAACTATCGAGTAAGGTAATCGTAGGAATATACGTGTACTTTTCGCTACGAGATTCATGCTTTTCTTCTGAAAACACACTGGGTACGGTGCGAAATAACTCTTCAATGGTTAACGGGCGGTCACGGCGAATGCTATTTGCCGCACCAAAGCGAGAAGCTAAACGAGACATAGGGGTTCTCCTCAGTGATAACACTGATAAATTAAAATAAGATAAAGGAAATAAGTGAGGTGATAAGCTGGTGGACGCTGTATTAAAGCGTTATCACTAACTTAGTCAATTAGGTGAAAGATTTGTGCTTGCTCGGGATGTTGCATCGCATAGTCACGAAGTTGGTAAAAATACTCTACCAGCACAGAACTCTCGGTTTTAAACGACCAGATGCTATACACCATTAGACAGACTGCAATACCAGCTGCCTCCGGGCTTAACTCGGCTTCATTTCCGTTATGCGGGTTAAACATTTGCAGGGAGGGTTCGAGCATATCAGGCCAGATAAATGCGCCGCCATTAGACAGCATACTGAACTCCCAGAAGGCTCCATGATAGACCTCACACATCTTATCCATCAGATTAAAGATATCGCCTTCTAAACGCTGCCAATCAGGTACTGTGCTGAAATAGAAACGCCAGAAGGTACTACGACCACGGGAATTGACGAGGTTGGTTTTGATAACAGTTGATTCTTGCTCTTGTAAGGTAAACATAATAGAACTCCAATTCAGTCGATATTGATAGACAGTAATAAGCAAAAAAGCCCTACACCTTGCGGTGCAGAGCTTTCTAGAAATGATAGGTATATTGAGTATCATTTTTAGTGACTCATTCTGATGATTGATTCACTAAAATAATATAGATATAAAAATAAATGTAAGTTAATTAATGGGTTAGTCTGATAATGCTTTTATAATGAATCAGATAATACGAAGGCGTAAATAAGGACGTGGTTAATCGATTAGATGGAATATGGCGGAACGTTCTGGGTGTTGCGCCGCATAATCACGCAATTGATAAAAGCGATCGACGAGGATGTCACTTTCCGTTTGAAATGACCATAAACTGTACATCATCAAACACACGGCAATGCCTGCGGCTTCACAACTGACGTTGGCTTCGTTACCGTTATGTGGGTTGAACAGCGTCAGTGTCTCTTGAGGTAAATCGGGATAAATAAAGGCGCCACCATTGGATAAGGTACAATATTCCCAATACCCGCCGTGGTAGTCCTCACAAAACTGTCCCATAGTGGTAAATATGACCACTTCAAAGGTGGTCCAGCCTTTCACGCTCCCGAAGTGGTTGCTCCAAAAATCCAGGCGTTGCTCATCGGGAACGAGTGTCATTGTAATTGCACATTCAGTTGAATTATTCATCAGTTGATACTCCAAGAAAAAGAAATAAAAAAGCGCCAATCCTGTTAAGGACTGACGCTGAGAGTGATAATTAATGGGGTAATGTAAGAGGTTAAAAGAACAGGCTCCACAGGGATTTAGCGACGGATACGATACTGTTTTTAACGGTGCTAATCGTACTTCTTATCAATGGTGGCAAGGGAATGATATTGATTAAGGTATCCACAATATCACTGACACATTGACCAAAATCGTTACGGGCGGCGTTCTCCACCGATTGCGTCCGGTAAGGGGTGTTCAGTTGCCTAGCTACTCCGCTACTGGCTTGCGCCGGTAACGCCTGTATGAGTTGCTCAGCTAATTCAGTGAGTTGAAAACCTTCTGTCGCAGAAACCGTCATCACAGGGTGATGCGGCTTAAAGGCGGTTATGACGGCTTGTTGCTTTAATTTTAAGTTATAGGCCTGCTCTGAGGATGGTTGATGCTTGTATTCATCCCACTGGCGACAAGGCTCTATTTTATCGGCTTGGTTCAAGACAAATAGAAATTGATTAGGTTGGTAACCGCATTTCTGCGTGAGAAAGCGATAGCACTGTTCATCAGAAGACCATGCTCGGTCATCGGCCTTGAGTACCCAAATGATTAAATCGAATTCTAGTAATAAGTTGCGATAGAGCTGGTGGTACTCTTTATCCCGCTCAAGGCTTTCCCCCACGCCGGGTAAATCTACAAAAGTGAGAGTATGGTTGTTCATCGTCATGCTGAAGCGTTGGGCTTGGCGTGTGCAGCCTGAAACATCACTCACAGGTGATAATGACGATTGAAACAGTGCATTGATCAGACTGGATTTTCCCGCTCCCGTTTTACCCATCAAACCGATGATGGGAGAGTAGTTGATTAGGTGACTGAGTTGGTTGAAAAAAGAGGTTTGGAATGAAGTCGGTAGAGTCGATAGGAGGGTTTTAAAGTGAGCGTTCTGATGCATATTACTCCTTGAAATAAAAGAAAATGATAGCTATTCAAGGAGATAATATATATCTGAGATTTTTTGTAATACTGAGTTGCTCTTATTAAATATATCATGAGTCGCTTACACTAGATTATCTACATGTTCTTTCTATCAGGGATCTCTTTAGCTACCTAATTCTTTATCAAATGGAATAATCAATACTCCTGCTTGCTCAATGAAGATAGTCAGCGATGGGGGGTATACGCTTAACTAAGGTTACTCAACAGATTGAATATATCACCAAATTGTGGGGGGGGATTTGAATATAGTAAATAAGATTGATGATGAATAAATTTTTTCATTGATGCTTGTGAAATAAAAATTGGTAACCTGCTACAGCTGCTACATGTAGCAGCTGTAGCATATACTTAGAGCCTACCGTCCAGCTGTTTACATGCAAGCAAACCGTTCTGCCAAAAGCGTTCAAAGACACCGGTATCACGTCATTCAAGGAAGCGCCGATGTGTAGACCTCGAAGAACATATCCCGTGGCATTCAGGGCGTTCCTCTAGTCGCTAGTCCTGAGCACAAAGAATATGGCATTCATGGCAGCACGGTTATCAACTCGTTTACGGTGAGTGCCGAGCGGATGATTAGTTTTGTGCTCAGGAATAAGCAGTGCTATTTTTTTCAGAGTTCATCGCTGATCCGTAATCTGCTACCTGTCATATTTTCACCTTCAGAAATTGCCCGTTACGACATTCTGACAATCCCTTCTGCGGTAGGTTTTTAGTCTTCCTTACAAAATAATTTATGATAGGATAATGCCTAATAAAATTAATTAGGTTGGAGCCTATTCCGTGTTTTATATCCCTCAGTCTAGCTTCAGCCCGTAGAGATGATTGAGTCATTGTGGATGAATAACCGCGTTGAGCGGATCAGTTTAATGTTATTATGCGATGCCAGTCATGACTTGATAAACAGAGTATTAAGACATTGCTTGAATGGGATAAACAAGACGCATGACAAATGATGGGCTGAAACAAACGGTAGGGGCGAAGTCAGATAGGCTTTCGGAGATAGCACAGTTGCCACAAGCAATCCGGGATCGCATTGCTCACATCGATTTCACCTTATTGTTTAAGGGTGAAGCGGTACGGGCAGATTTAGTCAATCGCTTCAGCATAGCTGCTACACAAGCAACGAAAGATTTCACTCTATACAGAGTGCTTGCACCAGGTAACATTGAGTATGACCAAAAGCTCAAGCTGCATAAGCGAGGTGAAGCATTTGAGCCCTTGTTCGACTACGACGTCGTTCGAACATTGGCGACGATTAGCCAAGGATTCGGAGATGGCTTTACTGGCAAGATAAAACCGCCTTTTGCGTGTGAAGCGCCTTATCACCTTAACAAGCCGAGTTTATCGATAGTGGCGAAAGTTACCGAGGCCATCCATAAAGGCAAAGCCTTGCGTATCACCTATGTGTCGTTATCGAGCGGTGAAACAATACGTGAAATTGTGCCGCATACGCTGGTGGACAATGGCCTGCGTTGGCATGTTCGTGGTTTTGACCGCGAGCATAGTGAGTTCAGAGACTTTGTACTGACTCGAATTAAAGCAGCTATTGTGCTTGACGATTCCACGCTGTCTGAAACGGAGCTCGAACCCCAAGACCGGCAATGGAACCGATTTGTAGAGCTAGAGTTAGTGCCGCATCCTCGTATTGAGCACAGCGAAGCGATTGAGCTAGACTATGGCATGACGGGTGGCGTGATGAAAGTTGAGATTAGAGCGGCTACCGCTGGCTATTTGCTTCGCCAATGGCATGTGGATTGTTCTACAGAACACTCATTAATGGGCTTTGAGTATCAGCTTTGGTTGCGTAACAGCCAGGCACTTTATGGTGTCATAAACTTAAATCTAGCGCCGGGTAGAACAAGTTAATCGAACGATGTAGCGGCCATTTAGGCGTTACAGAAAGAACAGAATTTTAAATTTATAGTGAAGCCGTTGCAGCAACTTTGTGGGGTGCAACCAACACTGAACAGGAAAAGAAAATGGATCATAGTGTACATAACAAGCTCATCTCATTTATTTGGAACATTGCCGACGACTGTTTACGTGATGTGTACGTTCGCGGTAAGTACCGCGATGTGATTTTACCTATGGTGGTATTACGACGTTTAGATACGTTACTTGAACCCACCAAAGAAGCCGTGCTTGAAGAGGTCAAGTTCCAAAAAGAAGAGATGCAAGCCACGGAGCTTGATGATGAACCATTGAAGGCGGCTAGTGGTTATGTTTTTTACAATACATCTAAATGGACCCTGAAATCCCTGTTCAACACCGCAACGAATAACCAACAGATATTACTCGCCAACTTTGAAGAGTACCTGCTTGGCTTTAGCGATAATGTTAAAGAAATCATTGAATGCTTTAACCTCAAGTCGCAAATTCGTCACATGGCCTCAAAGCAAGTCCTTCTTGATGTCGTCGAAAAGTTTGTTTCCCCTTACATCAACTTAACTCATGAAACGGTCGAAGACCCAGATGGCAACAAGATGCCAGCTCTTACTAACCTGGGTATGGGGTACGTGTTCGAAGAGTTGATCCGTAAGTTCAACGAAGAAAACAACGAAGAAGCCGGTGAGCACTTTACACCTAGGGAAGTGATTGAGCTGATGACACACTTGGTTTTTGACCCAGTGAAAGAGCAGCTACCATTGACCATGACCGTTTACGACCCTGCGTGTGGTAGCGGAGGTATGTTGACTGAATCTCAGAAATTTATTGAAGAAAAATATCCAAGTCTTGGTAATAACCGTGATGTGTATCTTTACGGCAAAGAGATCAATGACGAGACCTACGCGATTTGTAAATCGGACATGATGATCAAAGGTAACAACCCTGAGAACATCAAAGTAGGCTCAACCTTGTCTACCGACGAGTTTGCGGCTTCACGCTTTGACTTTATGTTGTCTAACCCGCCATACGGTAAGAGTTGGGCGTCTGAACAGAAGTATATTAAAGACGGCAGTGATGTGATTGACCCGCGTTTTAAGGTTAGCCTGAAAGACTATTGGGGAAATCTCGAAGTGGTGGATGCCACGCCACGTTCGAGTGATGGCCAGCTGCTTTTCTTAATGGAGATGGTCAACAAGATGAAAGATCCGAGCGTAAGTCCATTAGGCAGCCGGATTGCCTCTGTTCATAACGGCTCATCGCTCTTTACCGGTGATGCGGGCGGTGGCGAAAGTAATATTCGTCGCTTCATCATTGAAAACGACATGCTAGATGCCATCGTTCAGTTACCTAATAACCTGTTCTATAACACTGGCATTACCACTTACATTTGGGTGTTGAACAACAATAAACCTGAGGCGCGTAAAGGTAAGGTGCAATTAATTGATGCCAGCTTGCTCTACCGTAAGTTGCGCAAGAACTTAGGTAACAAAAACTGCGAATTTGCGCCTGAGCACATCACGGAAATTACCGATACTTACCTCGCGTGTAAGGATGTTGAAAGAGCACTGGATGCAAACAATGATCCTGTTGGCATCGCCAGTAAGGTATTCAGCAATGACGATTTTGGCTACTACAAAGTCACTATCGAGCGCCCAGATCGCCGCAAAGCCAAGTTTACTCAAGATGCCATAGCCCCACTGCGTTTTGATAAGCAACTTAGTGAAGTGATGGAGTACGTGTACGCAGAGCACGGCGAACGTGTTTACGAAAAAACTGGCTACGGGTCAGATCAGAAAAAGAGCTTCTTAAAATCCATCGAGAAAGACATTCTTTCTTGGTGTGAAGATAACGACATCAGTCTCAATGCTAAGGCTAAGGCCAAACTGCTTGATGTGAAACACTGGCTGGCGCTAAAAGCATTGCTTGAAACTGCACAAACGCTGATGGCTGACATCGGTAGCATTGAATTTGATGACTTCAATAGCTTTAAAACCCAAGTTGATAAATCGCTAAAAGCCCATGCTATTAAGCTTTCAGCACCTGAGAAAAATGCCATTCTTCACGCGGTGAGCTGGTATGACGAAACCGCCAAGAAAGTGGTTAAAAAGGTAGTTAAATTAACGGGTGATAAATTAAACGACCTGCTGGAGCGCTATGAGTGTGAAGTCGCTGACTTGCCAGATTTTGGTTATTACCCCGTTCCTTCAGCAGAAGGCGGTAAAAAAGGCGAGTATATCACTTACGAGACCAATTCAGACCTGCGAGATACAGAATCTGTTCCATTAAAGCAAAGCATTTACCAGTACTTCCTAGATGAAGTGAAGCCTCATGTCGATGAAGCATGGATAAACCTAGATACGGTAAAAATTGGCTATGAAATCAGCTTCAATAAGTATTTCTACCGTCATAAACCGCTGCGTAGTTTAGAAGAGGTCGCAACCGACATCATCAACCTAGAACAAAAAGCCGAAGGTTTGATTGCGCAGATTCTTGGTGCGGAAGTAAAAAAGGTTCAGGGGTAAGTCGTTATGATGAAGATTTCTGAAATGCCTAAATATCAAACTTACAAGGACTCTACCGAGGGCTGGATTGGTGATGTACCGGAACACTGGGATATTAGAAAGTTAAAGCATCTCTTTTATGAAAAGAAGCATAGGCCAAATATGAGCTTGAATTGCGGTGCTATTAGTTTTGGAAAAGTGGTTACAAAAGATGATGAAAAGATTTTACTAAGCACTAAAGCCTCTTATCAGGAGGTATTATCTGGTGAGTTTTTAATAAATCCGTTAAATCTAAATTATGACTTGATCAGTTTGAGAATTGCTCTTTCAGAAGTCGATGTGGTTGTTAGTGCAGGATATATCGTCATTAGAGAAAAGGAAGAACTGCAAAAGCAGTATTTCAAATATCTTTTGCACAGATATGATGTTGCTTATATGAAGCTGTTGGGTTCAGGGGTACGACAAACAATTAGTTTTAACCATATTGCGAATAGCTTGCTGGTATTTCCACCTCTAGAAGAACAATCCCTAATAGCCGCCTTTCTTGACAAGAAAACCGCTCTAATCGACGAAGCGATTTCGATCAAAGAAAAGCAAATTAATCTGTTAAAAGAGCGTAAGCAGATCATCATCCAACAGGCGGTGACCCAAGGGCTTGATCCCAATGTGCCAATGAAAGACTCCGGTGTGGATTGGATTGGTAAGATTCCAGCGCATTGGGAAGTAAAAAAAATGAAATTCATTTTTGACTCTATTCAGACTGGTACGACCCCGGTAACTTCTGAGCCAAAATATTTCGATGGAGATGTTGATTGGTATAATCCCAAAGATTTAAATGCTGGTTATCTTGATAAGTCAGAAAAGACTATATCTGAACTTGCAATTAAACATGGTCAAGCAAAGATATTTCCAGGTGATTCAGTCTTGATTGTTGGTATAGGTGCAACTTGTGGTAAGACTGCTTACCTCAAGAGTTCTTCGGCATTTAACCAACAAATAACGGGTTTTAGTTCACGCCATGAAAACGCAGAGTTCATGTATTATCTGATTAGTATGTATTCAAGCGTAATGCTTAAAGTGGCAAATTATACTACTTTGCCGATATTGAATAATGAATTTTTTAAACATTTTTTATTGCCGTGCCCATCAAAAATTGAACAAGATAGGATAGTTGGGTTTCTCAGAATTGAAACGTTAAAATTCGAAAAGACCATTGAGATCCAACTGCAACAAATCGAAAGGCTTAAAGAATACAAAACCACCCTGATCAACAGCGCCGTGACAGGAAAAATCAAGATCACCCCAGAAATGGTTGAGCAATAGGAAGCGAATATGTTCACGGTAAATCATCAGACCAACAGGATTAGTCCGGTTAAGACGAAGAGATTCAGTGAGTTGGGCTTTACTGAGCGCAAAAATCTTCAGGAATGGTTGGCACACGAGCCTTCCGCACTGGGTGAAGAGCTACTGATTATTCAAAAGGAGTTCGATGGCTTTGATGACACCCGTGAACGTTTAGATTTACTGGTACTGGATAAAGATGGCAACTTGGTCATTATTGAAAACAAGCTGGACGACAGTGGTCGAGATGTGGTGTGGCAAGCGCTTAAATATGCCTCGTACTGTGCCAGTTTAACCAAAGCGCAAATAGTTGACATTTACCAACAGTATTTAGACCGCTATGAGCCTGTAACAGGAGAGGTTGACCTGTTAAATGCCCCTGCAAGTGCCTCGGCGAGAATATGTGAGTTTTTGGATACGCCTGACCTGGATAAGTTAAAACTCAACCGAAGAAATAGCCAGCGCATCATATTAATTGCGGCAAACTTTCGCAAAGAAGTGGCCAGCACCGCACTGTGGTTAAGGCACCACTGCTGCAATCTTCTAACAGATTAAAACATAAGGAAATGAAATGACGGTAAGTGTCGCAACCTGCTCAGTGCAACAACTTTTTGAAGGCAAGAAAATACAGGGAAATAATGGCAAACAGATTACTGGAGAGTTAGTTATTCCTGAGTATCAGCGGCCATATTGTTGGCAAAGCCAGCAAATTGATAGCTTGCTAGAAGATTTAGATGCACATTTTCGCAAGCATAATGAGCTATCGTATTATTTGGGTAGCCTTATTCTTCACCACGATGAACAACAGCTGAAAATTATCGATGGTCAACAGCGTATTACGACATTAGCTTTATTCAGTTTTCTATCTCAACAACACCAACAGCTTGATCTACGTTTTGAGTCTCCCCGTAGTCAACAACAAATCAAGACAAATCTTAATTGGTTAGAAAATCATAAGGCGAAATGGGCGAAGCTTATCAATTTTGAGCGTATTCAATTTTCATTGGTGGTTACTGAGTCAGAAGATGATGCATACCGCTTTTTTGAAACGCAAAATACTGGCGGTGTGAGACTTGGTGGTCCCGACATTATCAAAGCTCATCACTTAAGAGCTGTTCCTAAGGTTCATCAATCAAGATTTGCGCTCCAATGGGAAGGATTGGGTAATTTAGATAACTCCGTAAAATTTCTTTTGAAAGGACGATATTGGCAACTGTTGAATATGCGAGATCTTGCACCACATCAGCAGACAAAAGTGGTAAGGGATCAAATTGTCTCCGAACTAGGTGAACAAACGACTGATGGTGACGACATTGCTTATGGACAAGTACTGCGGTTAACCGGGATTGGTGGGGATGTTGTTCAAAAAGCCGCGCAACAAGGATACGAAATCAGACAACCGCTTAATGCTGGTGTCAACACTATTCGTTATCTGGCGTATTTTCAAAACCTGTATCAGCGATACTGGGTTCATCCAACTTTGCCCCATCAAGAAGGCTACAACCGTTTTGTTTGCTGGCTTAAGGGGTTGGAAGGATGTGGTTATCTACAAGGTTTATATGAAGCATGTCTGATGATGTATATCAGCCAGTTTGGTGAATATCAGTTGGAGTTGGCCGCGAAAAAAATATTCAGAGTCGTTTACTCACGCAGAGTGAGTAATCAGAAAGCAGTGAGAGAAAATTCAATTTCAAGGTTTGTGAAGGACTATCCCGTCTTGGATTGGATTGCCTTGAGCTATACGCCTAAGCAGTGCTTTGTTTTTTTTGATGCTTTTGATTTGGCCGTCGATCCTAGCAATTTAGATTCAGATACCAATAGTGTTAAGAAGCGCTTTATTACAGAAGTAAGTAAGCATTTCCAACTGGCTTTGTCGCCAGAACAGTACGCGACTTCATTTGCTAACTTATTAACCTTCAATATCACCAAAATGACGGAGAAAACATGAGTTCAAAAGTTGAAACGGAGCTGCTCTCATTACGAGCTATTGCGTCAAAAGATTTGGGCTTCGTTATTCCTTGCTATCAGCGTCCTTACGTTTGGCGTGAAGAAGAAGTTATCAAGTTATTTGACGATATTCGTGATGCTTATTTAGCTAAAGAGCCCCATTACTTTATTGGTAGTGTTTTGAGTGCGTTAAATGGTGATAAAAGCGAATATGAGTTGATCGATGGGCAGCAAAGAACCACAACATTGATGTTGTTATCACTTGCTTTCAAGTCGGTAGGGATCGAGACTCAGTTGGCTCATGTGAGTATCAAAGGTGAAAATCCGAGGTTAACGTTTGAAATTAGAGAGTCGGTTCGCAACTTACTTGGCAGTTATGCGGGACTGGAAAAGATTACGAAACCTGGTGAAGAAGATATTCGCAAAGATGAGTACTTAGTACATCTAGAAGCTAACCTCACCATTTTGAAGCAGCAAGTTGATAAGTTAGCAAAACAGCCACACTTCGATATTTATGATTTTGCTAAATATATTTTTGAGCAAGTGCAATGGGTCAACAATATTGTTCCAGCATCGATGGATCTGAACCGGATGTTTTCGAGTTTTAATACGGGTGGCATACAGCTAGAACCGGTCGATTTATTGAAGGCAAAGTTGTTCAAACACATAATAACAGATAAGGACGTTTATAGTAGTATTTGGCAAGCCTGTGAACATACAGACAACTATTTTGAACGCAATCTGAGGCAGATATTCAAAAATGCCGACTGGCAAACGCTGGAGTATTCAGATCTTGCCAAATATCAGGCAGGGCTATTTCCTCTAGTCGGTTCTAGTCACTATATTCAACGAGTCGGTAAATCAATTGCTGAGATAGCATCAGGTTTACAAGACTTTGATGTCGACCCCGAACAAACTCAAAATCAAAGTGATGATTTTGATGATGAGACCGTTTATTGTCGTTCAATAATCAGTTTTGAGTTGCTATTGATTCATACGCTCAGAATTTTTTGCACCCAAAAATCGTGGGATGATCTTGCTCCTCGTATCCGTGCTAGTAATTTGATGTCGTGTTTTGAAAGGTTACTACAACAAGATGAACGAACCATTAAATCGTTTATCGAGTTGTTATGGCAGGTTCGGTATCAGTTCGACACTTGGGTTGTGAAATGGGTAGAGCATGATGATAGAGAAGATGCTCAGTTACGTTTAACCTCGATTAGCAAGAATAAAACCTATATCAACCGTAAAGCCAAAGAACTTGGTTTACTGGCACAATTGCAAGCCGTACGTAACTTTACCGGTGATCACTCAGCCCAGTATTGGTTAACTGCGTTTCTAAGTCGATTGGTTGCTGATCCGAAAGTGAAAGATGAAGACGTAGTTACGCTATTGGAGAGCATCGATAACAAAATGTCACTTGCTAGGGAAACGCAAAAAGAAGCCAGCTTTAAACTTGCATCAGACATATCGCCACAAACGATACCCTGGGAAGAACAAGCCACATATCTTAAAAGCCCTTTAGGAACTCGATTCGAGCATTATTGGTTTCAGAAGCTGGAATACTTGCTCTGGAAAAACAGTGAAAAAGCCAATGATGATAAGTTAAAACGTTATCGGATTACTTCGAAAAATTCGGTTGAACATGTTCACCCTCAAAAAGAAGAGTACCATCGTGAGCTAGAAAATAGCCCACTAAATTCTTTTGGAAATTTAGTGCTTCTAAGTCCAGGTGAAAACTCTTCGTATAGCAACCAAACGGTAGCAAAGAAAAAAGCAGATTTTGATTCTAAGCCGCGTTACGACGCGTTGAAGCTGAAAGATATTTTTGAGACGTACACACAATCAAATAACCAATGGTCTGCTATCGAAATAGATAAACATCAGCAGAGGATGTTGAAATTATTAGAAAAACATTACATGCAAGGAGTTATCAATGGTTAGTAACACTAACGAGCAGGCGTTAGAGGCTAGTATTGAAAGAGCACTCACTGGTCATTGCCTTGAAGATCAAAAAACAGGCATTTCTGATGGTCTTGTTATGCCATATAGAGTGAGCCATTGCGGCTACTCATCAGGCTCCCCATCTGATTTCAATATAAAATATGCCATTGATGAACGTTTTTTCTGGCAATTTCTGCAAAAGACACAAGAAGTAGAGTTGGCCAAACTGCAAAAGAACAACCCCTCAGATTGGCAACGTAAGTTACTCGAACGATTTGACCGACTGATTAAGAAGCATGGCATTCTTCATTTACTTAAGAAAGGGCTAAGCGTAGACGATGCTCATTTCAATTTGCTCTATCCAGCCCCTTTGGCAAGTAGTAGTGAGAAGGTAAAGCAAAACTTTGCAGATAACGTGTTTAGTTGTACTCGCCAAGTGCGCTATTCCATGGTAAATCCCCTACAAGAAATAGACATGGTATTGTTTATCAATGGAATACCATTGATAACGCTGGAGTTGAAGAACGCATGGACCGGGCAAACAGCACGTTATCACGGCCAAAAGCAGTATCGAGATGATCGGGATGCAACTCAGCCATTGCTGACCTTTGCCCGCTGCCTAGTGCATATGGCGGTCGATACCGACGAAGTGTATATGACCACCAAGTTATCAGGTAGCAGTACATTCTTCTTGCCGTTCAATAAAGGTCACAATCTTGGGCAAGGCAACCCGCCGAATCCATCTGGCCATAAAACGGCATACCTATGGCAAGAAGTATTCACTAAAGAAAGCTTGGCGAATATTATTCAGCATTTTGTGCGTCTGGATGGGTCAAGCAAAGATCCATTACCAAAGCGAACCCTGTTTTTTCCTCGATACCACCAATTGGATGTGGTGAGAAAATTAGTAGACCATGCCGCCCAGCACGGTGTCGGTCAGACTTACTTAATTCAACACTCTGCCGGTTCAGGTAAGTCTAACTCGATTACCTGGGCAGCTTATCAGCTAATTGAAACCTATCCTGCTTCGTCTGATGTAGCAGGCGGAAAAAGCTTGGAGCAGCCGTTATTTGACTCTGTAATTGTGGTTACCGATAGACGCCTATTGGACAAGCAGCTGCGGGATAACATTAAAGAGTTTTCTGAAGTAAAGAACATTATTGCCCCGGCGAACAAGTCTTCTGAGCTTAAGCAGGCGCTGGAGAATGGCAAAAAGATCATTATAACGACGATTCAGAAATTTCCGTTCATTATTGATGGTATCGCCGATCTTAGTGACAAGCGCTTTGCGGTGATCATCGATGAAGCACACAGCTCACAGTCTGGTTCGGCGCATGACAATATGAACCGAGCGATGGGCAAGTCTGAAGTCGAAGAGGCAGAAGATGCTCAGGATAAAATCCTTCAGGCGATGAAATCACGCAAGATGCGCGGGAATGCGTCGTACCTGGCATTTACAGCGACACCCAAAAACAGCACTTTGGAGAAATTTGGTCAACGCCAAGAAGATGGCTCTTACAAGCCGTTTCACTTGTATTCGATGAAACAAGCCATTGAAGAAGGCTTCATCTTGGATGTGCTGGCAAATTATACGACGTACAAAAGTTATTATGAGATTGAGAAATCAATTACTGATAACCCTGAGTTTGATACCAAAAAGGCGCAGAAAAAACTCAGAGCTTATGTAGAACGAAGCCAGCAAACAATTGATACCAAGGCAGAGATTATGCTGGAGCATTTTGTTCCGCATGTCGTGAATACGAAAAAGCTCAAAGGTAAAGGTAAAGGAATGGTGGTCACTCAAAATATTGAGACGGCCATTCGATACTACAAAGCGATAAGGCGAATACTTGAGGAGCAAGGGAACCCCTTTAAAGTTGCCATTGCTTTCTCAGGAACCAAAGAAGTTGATGGTATTGAATATACCGAAGCAGATATTAATGGTTTTGCCGAGTCAGATACCAAAGATATGTTTGATACCGATGAGTATCGACTTTTAGTGGTTGCGAACAAGTATCTGACTGGGTTTGATCAGCCTAAACTTTGCGCCATGTATGTAGATAAGAAGCTCGCCAGTGTCTTGTGTGTTCAGGCGCTATCTAGGCTCAATCGCAGTGCACCTAAGCTAGGGAAGAAAACAGAAGACTTGTTTATCCTGGATTTTTTTAACTCAGTTGAAGATATTCAGTCAGCATTCGATCCTTTCTACACAGCAACGTCATTGTCCCAGGCTACAGATATAAACGTGCTGCACGAGTTGAAAGATGAAATGGACGATGTCGGTGTGTACGAGTGGTATGAAGTTGAAGACTTTGTGACGCGTTATTTCAAGAATGAAGACGCCCAAACACTCAGTCCAATCATTGATATTGCCGCAGCGCGGTTTGACCATGAACTAGATCTTGAAGCTGAAGCTAAAGTGGACTTTAAGATTAAAGCCAAACAGTTCGTTAAAATCTATGGGCAGATGGCTTCTATCATGCCTTATGAAATGGTCAGCTGGGAAAAACTGTTTTGGTTCCTGAAGTTTTTAATACCGAAATTGAAAGTGGAAGATCCCGATGCTGATGCTATTGATGAGCTTCTCGATTCTGTTGATCTGAGTTCATACGGTTTGCAACGTGTGAAGCTTAACCACAGCATTAAACTTAGTGACCAAGAAGCGGAGCTTGATCCTCAAAATCCGAACCCACGTGGGGCGCATGGCGGTGAAAAAGAAACTGACCCGCTGGATGAAATCATTCGCACATTTAATGAGCGATGGTTCCAGGGCTGGAGTGCCACACCTGAAGAGCAAAAGGTTAAGTTCGTGAACATCGCTGAAAGTATCCGCAATCACCCTGACTTCGAATCGAAATACAAAAACAACCCAGATCCCCATAATCGAGATTTGGCCTTCGAAAAAATGCTCAAGGAAATCATGCTGCAACGCCGTAAAGATGAACTTGAGCTCTACAAGTTGTTCGCAGGAGATTCAGCATTTAAAGCCTCGTGGACGCAAAGTATGCAACGAATGGTAGGTAGGTAGAAAGGAGTGATGGTTTGCTGAAGGCAGTCTCAGAGTTATTAGGTGGGGCACCAGGCCTGAAAGGACGTCAAATTGCCAAGGAGCTGGGGCTGGATAAGTCCCAAGTGAACTCGTTTCTTCACAAACACCAGGATACGTTTGTCAAAAACTCAAATCATGAATAGTGCCTGATACGAGCTCAGTATGTGGAAATTGATTTGGTGATTTTTTGAAGATCATTGACACCAGTGGCACACCTGTTGAGATAAAAGAGCTTGAACCAAGGTGGCGTGTGGCGTGTTTCAGTGGCCTTCGGCGTTTTGTTCCATGATATTGGTAAGCTCGTATCAGACTAGTCCCTAACAGACGAAGATGGCGGCTATCAGTGGAACCCTTTTAAAAGGCAGATCGCGCCCACTACCTGCCTAAGCAGCTTCTAGTACTGACTATAGCCTAGCCATATGGGGAATGTGGAAACAACACGAAAGGATAGGTGAGTTAAACACTAAGAATTCCGAATTGCTTGTTGAGCTGACCGAACAAGTCAAAGTCAATGAAGATTATCAAGAACGCGTCCAATCCCTCCATCAACTCGATACAAAACATACTCAGGAATTAGCTAATGCAATAATTCAAATTGATAAGATAAGTTGCGTAACTCTATGATATTTTTTTGCTCTATAATATTCCTCCCTGCCATCAAGTAGGTATTGCCCAACTTAAAAATCATAAAACGAATTAATAACAAGTTAACGGGCCGCCCACTAGCCAATAAAATTTAAAATAGAAGGTATACCCTGCAACAGCTGCTACATGTAGCAGCTGTTGCAGGTGCATTGATTGACATGAATAAGATTAGTTATCTTTATTAGTCTGTTTTTCTTTTACGATGCGTAATGCACGACGTAATGTTTCTCTTTCTTCATTTTCATCTTTTGATATCCCTACGAATGATAATATGTTTGGAAGTGATTCGCCATAACCCGCTAGGTTTTTATATAAATAAGAAAGGCAACCAAGGCAATTATATAATGTAGCCTCATTGAGTATACCTATCAGATTATCATTGGTTTCGTGTTTCGTTAATACTTTATTTTGAATGATAAGGCTTGCCAGTTCTTTATCTGTATGCAACATTTTCCCCTGAAAAAAAGCTTCCCTTAATTTTTTAAGGGCGAGCTCAACCGAATCAAGAAGCCCATAAACGGATTGTGGGGCAATGAGCTCGGAGTGATCATTATCATAAATAATCATTTTTTTTATCATTCTATTATATATCATGATTGAATGCAGAACTGTTTGGTTGTTGGGATCATTAATTACAGGGTTTTCTATATTAGAAACTGACTGAGTGGTGTTTTTAATATCGGGGGTAACAATGATATATTCATTATATACACCTTGATTTGTTAAAATAGGATTGATATAGGAGAGCAATGATCCGTATCGAATCGATTTTGGTTCAAACTTTATTTTTAATGCGAGATTGATAATAGCAAGTGTAGATGTAAAAAAACCTAATGGGAATTCTTCAAATGAGATTTCGTTAATAACCTCTCTTATGTTATCTAACTCGTTAGCGTAAAGTAGCTCAAGAATATAAGGGATTTCTTTGTATAATTTAAGAGATGGCACTTCGTCACAGAGCTCATCTAAGTGTGATGATAATTCAAAAATGCTTATTTTTTTTGGGGGGGAAAACTTAGATAATTTTATGGAAGGCACAAGAGTAGGTAAAGGCAGATGAGATTTATTTTCAAATATAAAGTTTTCTAAAATAGTAAGAATACCGTAACAATAACTAGGGATACATTGACACTCACATTCAGAGCCTTGGCCGCAATCATAGTCGTCTTCACAACTAGAGATATCTATTTTCTCGTGAGAAATTAACACCTCGATATACTCATACAGTGCATTTTCCCCCAAAAAAATAGGATCATTTTCAACATTTTGGTAAAGATACTGTTCTAAAAAGAAGAGGGGATCTGGCGCTTCAAGTTTATCTTCAAGTAATTTTTTATAATTTGATACAAGTGGCGTCAGTAGGTGAGTGATTTTTTGAAAGGCGAGCAGGACACTAAGAGAAGTATAAGCAACTCTCAATTGCTCAAATTGGGTATCGTGTGGTTTACCTATCTCGCTCGCTTCTTTTTTGCAAGCATCAATAATCGTATCGATGTTACAAATTGTTGTGAATGATGAGGTTCTTATATTGTTAATTGAGGTTGTAATTTCAAAAAGATTAACAATGGGGTTGAACGCTAATGTCTTGATGTAGTATTTGAGATAGGCTCTCACCCCCTTACAGAGCGATTCGAGATTATTGTGATGATTGTCGTAGTATTCACTCAGTATAAAATGATGGATATGACTGTAAAAATGTAATTGTTCTTTATCGACGGAAAGACTCAGCGTTTTATACATATCTAATGCCACAATGGCCGGTATGGTGGCTTTTGTATATTTTCTTAATATTTCTTTTTTTTCTAAATTAGACACAACGTATTGAGCAATCAATGCGTTATACAGTTGCTCATATTTATAGAAAAACATCTGTCTTTCTGTCTGAGTAAAGACTGCTTTGCTATCGATGATATTAATCAATTTTTGATAAGTTTCTTTAGTATTGATGTTGTCATCACCATATTCCTGCGTTTTCAGATTACCTGTTTTTGCAAAAAAATCTTGATGTAATGAAAAATTTTCAATTTTTCTCTGGTTAGCTAGATTTAGCGCTTTATATTTTTTATTTTTATTTTTTCTTTCTTTTGTGTTGGTTTTTTCTATTCTTTCCTTATTTAAAACTGTTATATCGTAGGCTGTTAACATGATATTAGCAAAAATATGGGTGTACATGACATTCTCCAGTTGGTTTCCAATTTTCTACGAGGACATATTGCCAGATGATGTGGAAAATGAATATCTCTTAAGAACGTGAATCAATGGAGAATCAAATGCATCATCTAAACGAAAATATGAATCAGAATAATTTGCCTATACGTATTTTACGTATGACAGAGTTAACGGTAATGCTAGGGATATCCAGATCGAGCATTTATGAAAAATTGAACCCTCGCTCTAAGTACTACGATCCAGATTTTCCTAAACCGATCAAACTTGGTGCATCATCAGTTGGCTGGCAATACGCTTCAGTTGAAAAATGGTTAACTTCAAGAATGGTTTAATCAATAAGGCGGATGAAATGTCACAAAAAAATGAAGAGTTATATTTAAACATAGAGAAATTACCAGATTATTTTCAACGCATGATTGAGCAAGTACATATAAAAACAGGAGCGGCGGCTGAAATTATTTTGCCTACTCTGTTAAGTGTGATGTCCCTGTCGTGTCAGGATAGCTTTGATATTGAACCGATAAGTGGACGAAAATATCCACTGTCACTTTATCATGTTGTTTTGGCGAGGTCGGGGTGCCGAAAATCTACTGTTTATAAACTGCTCACAAAAGCAATTTCAGAATTTGAGCAACAACTCGAACAGGATTTCTATATTGAAAAAGATAATTATGAGCGGAGTCTGGTGCTATGGAATATAAAATTTAGCGCATTGAATAAATGCTATCAAAAAGCGCTGAATCAGGGAATAAAAGTGAATGAAGCTTTATTGAATTTAGAAGAGTGCCTTGTTCAAAAACCAGTAGCACCAATAAAAAAACGTTTAGTAATCAATGATTCAACAAGTGAAGGTCTGGCTCAGGAGTTGGGGGATGGATATCCCGTATTGTCGCTGATGTCAGATGAGGCGGGTGAATTGTTTGAAAGTAGTTTATTGCGAAAAACACCATTACTAAATTCGCTTTGGTGCGCAGAGGGGAAATCGGTAAGCCGAGCATCTAGAGATAACTATGTCATCAAAGATTGCCGTTTTAGTCTGTTACTTATGGTCCAGCCAGCGTTATTTGACAGCTTTATGGATAAAAAAGGAAAGAAAGCAAAGAGTTCAGGTTTTTTAGCTCGCAGCTTATTAGTGGATCTAGATCAAATTCAGCAATTATGTGAGATAAAAAATGTTTCACATTCAACTGAATTAAGTTTAGCAGATTTATCGGCTACGTTGATAAACCATTTACAAAAAGGAATAAAACGTCGGGAAAATGATGAAGAACGCCATTGTATTACTTTAGCACATGATGCCCAAGGGGCGTGGAATGGCTATTATCAAGCTGTTAAAAAGATGATGGAGCCCGGCGGGGAATTACATGCTTATGATGATTACGCATCGCGCTTTATGGAGCATGCTTCACGAATTGCTGGGGTGATGCAAATGTTTATGACACCCGATTCCACTGTTGTTACGTTGGAAACGCTGGAGTCGGCAGTCTATATTACTCAGTGGCATCTTAATCATTTTATCAAAAAAATAGATAATTTTAAGGAAGTCAGTGATGCTGAAAAACTCCTGTTATGGTTGGAGGAGCATCTTGTCAGTAATAAATCTTATGATTTTAGGCGAAATGACATCATTAAAAATGGTCCCTATTCACTGAGACGCTCTGACCGTTTGCGGCCTGCATTAGAAAAACTACAGCAGGAAGCTAAAGTTCAATTATTCGAAAAAAATGGGATTAACTATGTCAAGTTTACGGGGGCAAGAATGGCACCTGAAGAGCTAGCCGAACGATTGAATATTCCGTTGAGTAGCAGAGGAGTATTCATACTCAATAACTCACCAAGATAAGGATAACTTCAGAGTTATTTTTAATAATATCAGTGAGTAGGATTATATCACCAAGCTAGGGTTATTGCGGCTTTAGGGAGGGTTGAGTCTGTCTTTTATTAAATGGAATGATGTCGGTATAGGTAATATATAACATCTTACTAAATACAATACTAATTTATAACAGTAACACCTATCAATCAACAAATCAATGTTTATTTAATCACCGTACCTATTGTGTCTATAACTCACTGTGTTATGGATGCGATAGGTACTTAAACACGAATACAGATATCGCTATTTCTATGATAGTAAGGTAATAAAAATGTCAGATTATGCATTAACTGAAACAGAATTGGATCAACTGATAACTATCGCGAGTGATCGCTATGATTCCTCGATATCGTATTATATCCTTCGTCGATTACTGGCAGTGGTTGAGAATACACTAGAACACCATAACCGAGTATTTGCAATCCGAGTTGATTTACGATTCGCTCAGGATAGTAGTCCTGATGCCCCAGATATGCCTATATGTTTTCAACGCACAGATGAGCGAGCCATTACCCGTTTTATCGAGTCACTGAAAAGCCAACTGAGAGCCGCACATCATCGTACGGGGCGTTCAGGTACACCAGCACTCCCTTATTATGCTTGGGTAAGAGAACGTAATGAAAGTGAATATCCTCACTACCATTTAGTTTTGTTATTTAATCGTGATATATACGGCTATTTAGGCAACTATTTACAAGATGATGCCAATAATATGGCGACTAGAATACAACGGGCATGGTGTAGCGCCATTGGCTTAGCGTACCCAGACTATGCACCATTAGTTAACTTTCCAGAGAACCCCGTATTTCGATTTGATAGACGAGATGCTCTGGCCCGTCATTCTAATTATTTTGATTTCCTATTACGCATGACGTATCTGGCTAAAATGAATACCAAGGAGCTCATTACTGACTTTAGAAACTTTGGAACCAGTCAGGTTTAATTGAGAGGTATTAGCTCAGACTTGAACTAACAGGTTTTGTTGGGTAGAACATAACTAAGCCTGACCGGCTGGTCTGAGCGAGGAGCGAGACTGTTCCCAATTATAATAATGCTGCCAACAGCTCATTCAGACCTTCAGTTGGGATGTTTATGGCAGCATAAAAGTCAGCGTTATCTGTCTTTTGGGAACGTTCAACTTTGCCATTCAGATGAGGTGAAACTGATTTTTTGGACGAAATTCTAGAATGCTTAAAAAGCTAAACACTGACGAGCAATATGGTGCTTTTGAAAAAATAAAAAATGGGTTTATGTAGGTGGAAAGGTCTCGCGTGGATTAGTTAATCGCGGAGAAGCGGAGGCTGTTATATGTTATAGAAACCGATAGTTGCTATAATTTTCTTTATGCTACTTTCGATATCAATACTTGCTCGCGGTGCTTACTGTATGACAATTAACACATGTGGCAGTGATAAGCCAACTTAGGAAAATGATGCCAGAGCGCCATTAATTATTACAAGGAAGAGCAGGTGAAGTTATGAAAATAGATAACTCATTCTAGTTCTTCTTAATGATTGTGTTCCTAGGCTTGTAGGCTGGCTGTTTCTGAACATAAAAATAATTAGTTGCTGAAAGAGGATAATAGCAATAAGAGCCAAATCATTACGGCTCAGTCATTTCAATTAAATCGATTTAATCAAATCGCAATTATTGCCTATCACTATGGCATTCAAATAAAGGCCTAATTACAGAGGAAACTCATTGAAAACGGAGCGATTTTTAAAAAGGAACCTACTTGTGATTTTTTGTGCCTCAGCCTATTGTTGGTGGGTTGCTTAAGTATATCCACGAACTACGGGTAATGTACGCTGATACCCAAAACATTAACAGAGCCAGTGTTAGCTACCACCAGTTTCAGTACTACGGATTGATTCTCTGCTGCCAGCACTAACAAAAGCGTATGAGTAACTAAATGCTATAAAAGAAATCAAAAAGGAAAAAATATACCGCTAAGTAATGGCTCAAATGTCATTCTTGTTATAATTTAATAAAAGATTTTGATATTACATATTTTTTCTTAACTGCTATATCAGATATGATATCTAAAATATTTATTATTTGAGGGCTTGATATGACGATAGAACAGAAATTAATAGAAATATTTAGTAGTCGCACTGCTGGGCCATTTCTTTTTCTCGGGTCTGGATTCTCTAGGAGATATCTAGGGCTAGAGGATTGGAGAGGCTTGCTGAGCAAGTTTTGTGTTGCAGGAAAGCCTTTTGAATACTATTTAGCCTCGGCAAATGGTAACTACCCTAAGATAGCATCGTTACTAGCTAAAGATTTTAATGAATACTGGTGGTCATCAAGTGAATATTCAAATAGTGTAGAAAGATATAAATCCAAAATTTTAGATGAAACTTCTGCGCTGAGAATAGAAATAACAAACTACCTTAAAACGTTAGATCAATCAAAAGCGATAAAATCTGAACATGCTGATGAAATCACATTATTAGCTAATCTAAATGTTGATGGAGTTATTACTACTAACTGGGATTTATTCATAGAACAGCTATTTCCTGAATATAAAACATATATTGGCCAAGAAGAACTATTATTTTCTAATCCACAAGAAATTGGTGAGATATATAAAATTCATGGCTGTGCTACAAAACCAGACTCATTAATTTTAACTAGTTCTGATTACCAATCATTTAATGAGAAAAATACATATTTAGCAGCAAAGTTGATCACTTTATTTGTTGAGCACCCAATTGTATTTATAGGTTATTCAATATCTGATGAAAATATCAGTAGTTTGTTATCAGCTATTTCTGCATGTATAGGGCGAGATAATGTAGAACAACTAAGGAAAAACTTAATATTCATACAGCGCCTTTCAGAGGGCGAAGAACCCAATGTATCAGATACTTATCTAACTATTGACGGCATTCAGATTCCATTGGTTTTAGTAAAAACAAATGACTATTCTGAGGTATATAGAGCGATTGATTCAACAAAGCGTAAAATTCCAGCGAGGGTTTTACGATATTGTAAAGAACAGCTATATGAGCTCGTTCAATCATCTGAGCCAGAAAAAAAGATATGTGTTGTAGATATTGATCAAATTGATTCAAAAGAAGATGTTGAGTTTCTTGTTGGTGTTGGGGTGGCCCACCAAGAACACAATGGATTAGCTTCAAAAGGTTATGAAACTATAAAAGTACTAGACTTATTTAGAAATCTTTTAGATGAAGAAAATACATTTGACCCCGAACAAATACTCTTACATGTAGCGCCAGCTGAATCAAGGTACACCCCATATGTTCCAGTATTTACTTATTTAAATAAATTAGGTATAAAAAATCAATCAGATTACGATGGTAGCACATATAAATTGGATAAAGTGGTAAATAGAGAAATTACATCATTTAGATCTAAAAGTTACCAAAAAACATTTTTTAGAACTTATAGGCATATGGGTATGGAGCAAATAATTGATTTATGCACTCCTGAAAATGCTTGCGCATATATTCCATTTTTATCTGTTAGTAAAATTAATTTAACACTATTAAAAAAATTTTTAATAGATAATCAATCTAAGTTTGATTATTCAATATCGACTTATGCAAGTAGCTACAGAAAATTAGCTGCAATGTATGATAAACTTCGTTGGGGGTGGTAGAGTATTGTCAATATATGGGGGTTTACTTCACTAATAGATGGTTACAGATTGTAGGTGAACCCTATGTTATGTTTTGAACGTAGAATTTTGTTTATTTTCAAACTAATTGATTATTTAAAATACTTTTTTATTACTTATATAGATATCAATAAGGCTATTTTAACTAATCAACTAAGAACTATTCGTAAGCAAATTCTCTTCGCAACAGCTCAAGCGCTGACTAGCACTGTCCTTTGTTGTGCAGAACAAACCTGAAAGACAGATTTTGCCAGATCGATACCGATAACTTTAATTTCGTTCATGATGTAGTACCTCTGTGAATAAAATCGCTCAACATAAGTATGGCAAAACTTACATAGAGGGACGTCCATCACATCACTACACTTATTCTGCGGAAAGAACCGTTTTTAAACACGGACTTTTCGGCCTTTGTAAATTTAATGTGTAGAACACTACATCGCTTTTTTATAACTTACAATAGGATAGGATATTTAAACGTCTGCTTTTGTCACAGAGCCGACGTTTGGATGATGTATAGCTCTGTGTTGTTATAGTACCCGCTCAGATTAGAGCGGGTACACACAAATTACCCAACTAGCGATATCCCTCTTATCCCGCCTTCAATAATACTCCCCCTATCTGCTTCCTCAATAAAATCAGCCCACCATTGCATCATGGGGCGTCTTTGCTCTAGGTAGTCACTGCGATTATAGGCGCGTCTAACTTCGTTTTTATCAACGTGGGCTAGGGCGGCTTCGATAACGTCAGGTGGAAATCCTTGCTCATTGAGTGCCGTACTAGCAATTGAGCGTAGACCGTGTGAAACCAATACGCCACCGAATCCGGCACGTTTTAAAGCCGCATTGACGGTTTGACTGTTCATTGGTTGGGTAGGCTTGATACGGCTAGGAAAGATAAACTCACGGTTACCACTGAGTGGTTTCATTAGCTCTAAAATAGCTAAAGCAGCGTCAGATAACGGAACTGTATGTTCTCGGTTCATCTTCATTCTGGCAGCGGGTATTTTCCATTCCTTGGTTTCAAAGTTGATTTCATCCCAACGGGCTTCAGCTGCTTCGGCAGGGCGGGATATGGTAAGTAGCTGCCACATAAACAAACATCTGGTAGGCAAAATAATATTAGCTGTACGCATTGTTTGCATCAGTTGCGGTAACTGCTCTGGACGAATACTTGGCATATTTTTTTTCTTTGGTTTTTCAAAAGCTTTACCAATGTTGATACTTGGAACGGCATCAATTAAGCCAGTATTTTGAGCATAGATCATGACTTCGTTAATGCGCTGACAAAGACGGCGAACGGTTTCTAGCGCGCCTCTGGCTTGTACCGGTTGTATCGCTTGAACCAATATGTGAGCTTTGATATCGGTGACGCTGATATCGCCTATGGCGGGAAACACATCTCGTTCAAGTGAACGCCAGATATCATTACCATAGTCCTCTGTGACGGTGGACTTCTTCACTTCCCACCAACGTTCAGCAACAAGTTGAAAGGTATTGGTTTTAGCTTCTTGAGAGTTTCTTATTTGATTTTTCTGATATTCTTGAGGGTCAATATCTTTTGCCAGTAATGAGCGAGACTCCGCTCTAAGTTTTCTAGCATCCGAAAGTGTGACAGCTGGGTAGGCTCCAAAACTTTGTTTGGTCCTTTGTTTTGTATAAGGGCGGTAGTAACGGAATTGCCATAACTTGCTTCCGCTAGATTTGATTAGCAGTGTGAGTCCATCACCATCATACAGCTGATAGTCCTTGTCCTGCGGTTTAGCTGCTTTGATTTCGGTATCAGTTAATGGCTTAGTTTTTCTTGCCATGAAAAATCTCCATGCGTTTAGGCCCAACAAAGATGTTAGTTCTTTTCGTTGGGCCTATCAATGGGCCTAAAGGAATTAGCTTGGGTGGGATAAAATAGGACAGTGTAGGATATAAAAAAGCCCGCAACTTATTGAGTTAGCGGGCTTTTCAGTCTTTTTTGGACGTTCTTGGAAGATAATTTGGTGGAGCTGGCGGGAGTTGAACCCGCGTCCGAAATTTCTACATCCTCGGTACTACATGCTTAGTCTAGTCTTTAATTTCATTTGCCAGCTGCGGACAGACACGCCACCAACAAACTATCCTGATTAAGTTTAACGCTTCAACCCCAGGCAAGGTATCCACGCGATCTCTTTTGGGTTTGACTTCTCTTGATCCCCGTCCTAAGAGCGGAGGCTAGGGAGAGAAGGCTCTAAGCAGGTTATTAAGCTGCTAGTGCGTAGTTTTCGTCGTTTGCGACTATTTTTTTGCGGCTTTTTACGAGGCCAACCGCCCCTCGGCATGCACCTTGGGTTTCGCAAATCCCGTCGAATCCAGAATCAGCCCCAAGTTGTGAGTGCAGTATAACAGAAAATAACTCTATAAAGCTAGGACTTAGCGATTAGAATGTTTCATTATACGTGCTTTATCTAATTGCCACTCTCTATCTTTGATATCAGAACGCTTGTCGTGGGCTTTTTTACCTTTGGCGACGCCAATTTTCACTTTGCACCACGCGTTTTTCCAATATAAGGAAAGAGCGATGACAGTATAGCCTTCGCGGTTAACTTTACCGTAAAGGGTATCTAATTCACGTTGATTAAGAAGTAGTTTTCTACTGCGGGTTGGGTCGCAGACAACATGGGATGATGCGACTGTCAGTGGTGTAAAGTTGGCACCAAACAGATAGGCTTCACCATCGCGCAGTAAAACGTAGCTATCGCCAATGTTGGCTTTGCCCGCACGTAATGATTTAACTTCCCAACCCTGTAGGGATAAACCCGCCTCGAACTCCTCTTCGATAGAATATTCGTGGCGAGCACGTTTGTTCATAGCAATTGTTGCTGAACCGGGTTTATATGGTTTTTTCTTTGTCATAGTTCATTCATTATACGTTAAGATGCGTTGAATGAAATCGTTCAACACTGATATTTTTGCGATTGTGCATTTCTTGCCCTGCACGGGTTTTGTTTTTTGAGTAACCCATCAATGGTGCTATTATATGCGCAGTTTTTGGGGATAGGAATTGATATGCCACAGATTAGTCGCTCTGCGTTAGTCCCTTTTAGCGCAGAACAAATGTATAAACTTGTGAATGATGTGATTTCATATCCAAGTTTTTTACCAGGATGCGTTGGAAGCCGAATCATTAGCCAAAATTCAGAAGAAATGACGGCATCAGTTGAGGTTTCAAAGGCGGGAATTAGCAAAACCTTCATTACTAAAAATGCGCTGGAAGATAATAAACGTATCCAAATGCAGTTAGTTGAAGGTCCTTTTAGAACTCTATCTGGGGGATGGCAGTTTATTCCTTTGAGTGCTGACGCCTGTAAAATTGAGTTTCATCTTGATTTTGAATTTACGAATAAGCTGATTGAGTTGGCATTCGGTAAAATATTCAAAGAGCTGGCCAACAATATGGTTCAAGCATTTACATCTCGTGCTAAGGTCGTTTACCGTGTCTGACATCAATATTGAAGTGACTTACGCATTACCTGAAAAGCAATTTTTGCTTCCTGTAAAAGTTGCAGAAGGAACCACGATTGAAGATGCAATTATTGCATCGGGTATTTTAACGTTGCGTTCAGATATCGATTTAAAGAAAAATAAAGTGGGCATTTATAGTCGGCCTGCGAAATTGGGTGATGTCGTTCAAGAAGGGGATAGAATCGAAATTTATCGCCCATTGATTGCCGACCCGAAAGAGTTACGCCGCAAGCGAGCTGAAAAATCGAAAGAGAATAATAAATAAGATATTGCGTAGTGAACGCATCTATATGATATGAAGCCGAGTGAAAGCTCGGTTTTTTTGTTTCAAATATATAGGTTTTTTCTTTGCGGGTGCGATGGATGCGTCGATTGATAGGCTAGAACGTAGAGGAGTATTGGCGAGAAGCTATAAAGGGATAAATAAAAGCACTAAAGTAACTACCTGTTTGTTATCCCATCATATAATTGGGCAGGTAGTTACTTATATACTCAAATTATACACGCTCAAGCATTACGCTATATAGGGTGTTATTCCGCTGCTTTTGGTTCTGATGCTTTAACTTCACCAGCTTCCATGGCTTGTTGTGCTTCAAGGTTTTTTTCGTTTTTGATATCTGTCAGGATACCGTTGCGATCAAACGTCAGCGTCAATGTTTCTTGCTTCACTGGGTCATGCCCCAGCTCTTGGCGGAAAACATAAAACCAAGTCTGAGAACCAAACGGGTCAGTCATCATTGGCGTGCCTAAAGCATAAGCAACCTGTTGCTGTGTCATTCCTTTTTTAATCTTCGCAACATCTTTCGCCGTTAGGTAGTTACCTTGGTTAATATCCGGATGATAGACAAGACGTTCCATCATTGAACAGCCCGTGGACATTAATGCGAATGATAGTGCTGCAGCAGTTAACAATTTATAACGCATGGATATCTCATTCCTTTTGGAGTCAGAACATCAATGATAATCGACATTGATACAATTTAAAACCTTCCAGATCGACTCTAAGACAACAGGAGATAAAAAAAGTTGTCGAAATTTAAGCTGCGAGCAACTCTTTTGCATTAGCCAATGTATTTTTTGTTACCTCTGAACCAGCGAGTAACCGTGCAAGTTCTTGTAATCTGGATTTTTTATCCAGTAACTGCATATGAGTCTCGGTTTCCACACCGTTCGTTTCTTTACTAACATAAAAATGGTGATGACCGCAGCCTGCAACTTGAGGCAAGTGAGTTACACACATAACTTGGGTGGACTCACCAAGTTCACGGAGTAATTTCCCGACGATAGCGGCGGTTGGACCACTGATCCCCACGTCCACTTCATCAAAAATTAAAGCTGGAGTATCCATTTTTTTCGCGGTGATCACTTGAATGGCTAAAGCGATGCGAGATAACTCACCACCTGATGCGACTTTCGCTAATGCTTGATGTGGCTGTCCTGGGTTAGTGGTGACATTGAATTCGACTTTGCAGGCGCCATCAATTTGTAAATGTTCAGGAACAAATTTTACATCAATCGTGAAGAGGCCATGAGGCATTGAAAGTTGGTGCATACTGCTGGTAATTAGCTGGCTGAGCTCTTGTGCATAATGCAGACGTACATGATGTAAACGTTCTGCACATTCTAACGCTTTTTGGTGGTCAGCAATGACCTGCGCATTTAAAGCTTCACAATCTTCATTTTGGTTAGCTATCTGATTTTGTTCTTCAACTAATTGTTGAAAAAGTTCAGGTAGGGCTTCAGGTGTGACGTGATGCTTACGTGCCAAACTAATTTGTTTGGAAATTCGCTGCTCTAATTCGAATAAACGATTTGGGTCTAATTCATATTGATCGCAGTAATGTTTAATTTCGTCACTGACTTCACTAACTTGGATGGCCGCTTCTTCTAGCATATCCAATAACCCTGAAAATTTAGGATTCAGAGCGACTAAATCAGAAAGCTCATTTTTTGCCATATTGAGAAGGCTGATAACGTTCGCATCGTCACTTTCTGTCAGAATTTGTGCTGTTGTTTGCCCAATAGTTAAAAATTGCCCGTGATTAGCAAGTTGTTTATATTCTTGATCAATTTCCTCAAACTCCCCTTGAACGGGTAGGAACTCATTTAACTCTTTTAAATGATAATCAAGCAATTGCTGGCGAGATTCACGCTCTTGCATCTGTTTTTGAAAAATAGCTAATTGCTGACAAGACTCATGCCACTTTTGCCACGTTTGCTTCATTTGAGCGAGTAATTCTTGCTGATTAGCATAGGCATCAAGTAGGGATTGTTGATGATCATTATCCAATAATAGCTGGTGAGCATGTTGACCATGAATTTGGATCAGTAATGCGCCAAGTTCACGTAATTGTGATAGGGGAACGGAGACACCGTTAATAAAGCCTCGAGAGCGCCCATCGGTTGCGATGGTGCGGCGCAGTAAGCATTCATTTTGATTATCAAGTTGATGCTCAATGAGCCAATTTGCTGCCATTTGAGCGTCAGACAGTGAAAAGCGAGCACATAAGTCGGCACGTTGAGCACCAGGGCGAACCATGTTGGCTTCACCTCGGTTACCTAAACATAAACCAAGAGCATCGATAGCAATGGATTTACCCGCACCGGTTTCACCTGTAATTGTCGTCATACCGCTACGAAAATCGATTTCTAACTCACGAACGATAGCAAAATTATTGATGGTTAGTTGGGTTAGCATCTGCGCTCTCCTGTTTAAATACACATCTGTGTTTTTGTACAGTTTAACCTGTTTTTTTATACAGTAAAGAGGCAGTGCAAAAAATTTAAAAAGTTTTTTTAGACCAACCGAGTTTTGAACTTAATGTATTGAAATAATTGTAATCTTTTGGGTGAACTAAATTCAGACTCTTCGAGCTGCGCTTTATAATCACCTCTTCGCCATCCTGTATAGGTAGCATAATTTGACTGTCGCAACTCACTTCATAATCAATATTGGTTCGTAAAAATTTTAAGCGGATACTGCTGTCGCTGCTGATAACTAATGGGCGAGACGATAGGGTGTGTGGGAACATCGGCACGAGTACAATAGCGTCTAGATTTGGTGTAAGGATAGGTCCCCCAGCGGATAAAGAGTAGGCTGTTGAGCCTGTCGGGGTCGCAATAATTAAGCCATCTGAGCGTTGTGAAAACGCAAATTTTTCATCAATGTAAACTTCAAACTCAATCATATGAGCGACTTTACCTGGGTGCAGAACCACTTCGTTGATGGCGCTACTTTTACGGGCTTTTTGATTTGCCTTGATTACTTGAGCTTCTAATAAAAAGCGCTGCTCTTCATGATATTCCCCATCAAGAACACAGGACAGTTGTTGAAGGGCATTGTCGGGGTCTAGGTCGGTTAAAAAACCCAAGTTACCGCGGTTTACGCCAATAACTTTATTGTTATAGCGGGATAAAATTCGCGCGGCCCCAAGCATGTTGCCATCGCCGCCAACCACAACGACTAAATCGGCTTGTTGACCGATTTCTGTTAAAGTTCCTGTATTGGCATCTTTTAATTTCAAATCCTTAGCCACTTGTTTATCAATTATTGCGTGGTAATTTTTTGAAATCAGCCAATGATAGATAAGTTCATGGGTCGCCAGTGCTTCAGGGTGCCTTGGGTGTCCGACAATACCGATAGTTTTAAATTGTGAAGATGGTGTCATCTTAGCCTTTTGCATACTTTTTTAACTCCTCGTTGTATGACTTCCCTTGAATCCCTGTATTAGATCCCCATAATACTCCCATAGATAGAATTATTGCTAAATACGCGGAGATATTCATGAGTAGTAAAGAACAAAACATGCATGATGAGCAAGCTTCTGAGCAAAATGAAACACAAAAAGTGCAAGCAGAGCAAGAAGTTGATACTCAACAAGCTGATTTACAAGCCGAAGAACAAGCGTTAGCAGCGCGTATTGCTGAGCTTGAACAGCAACTTGAAGCTTCCCGTAAAACTGAACGCGAAGCGATGTTACGTGCTCACGCTGAAATCGAAAATATTCGTCGTCGTACAGAACAAGATATTGAAAAAGCCCACAAGTTTGCGCTTGAGAAGTTTTCCAATGAATTGTTGCCTGTTATTGATAACTTAGAGCGTGCAATTGAGGCAGCTGATCGTGACAACGAAGAGTCCAAAGCGATGCTAGAAGGCCTAGATCTTACGTTGAAAACGTTCTTAGATGCCGTTTCTAAGTTTGGTATTGAGCCTGTTGATGCGGCAAATGTGCCATTCAACCCGGAAGTTCACCAAGCAATGACCATGATTGAATCCCCAGATCATAGTGCAGGTCAAGTGATTAACGTGATGCAAAAGGGTTATACCTTGAATAACCGTCTGTTGCGTCCTGCAATGGTCATTGTTTCTAAATAAGTTTAGAGCATAAATAGTTTTAGGGTATATAACGAGAATGGGATGCTGAGCATCCCATTTTTCTATTGCGAACTTCTACGAACTTTATCACCAATGCATTTTATCGCTATAGAATGCATCTATTCAGGAATAACCGGATACCAATCAATAGGTGCGCGGTCTTGCTGTTCAAGCAATTGATTAGCTTTCGAGAAATGACCACATCCTAAGAAGCCTCGATGCGCAGAAAGTGGTGATGGGTGAGGTGCTTTAAGCACATGGTGGCGTTTAGTATCGATAATGCGACCTTTCTTCTGTGCATGAGAGCCCCATAAAAGAAAAATCACGCCCTCAGTATGGTCATTAATCGCCTGAATCACTTTATCTGTAAACGTTTCCCAGCCTAGATGTGCATGTGAGTGCGCATTGCCTTGTTCTACAGTTAATACTGTATTGAGGAGTAAAACCCCTTGTTGCGCCCAGCTAAGCAAGTACCCATGTCCCGGGCGGACGAACCCAGGAATATCTTTTTCAAGCTCTTTATACATATTGACGAGTGAAGGCGGTGCTTTAATTCCCGGACGTACAGAAAAGGATAATCCGTGTGCTTGTCCTGGTCCATGATAAGGGTCTTGCCCCAAGATCACGATTTTGATGTCCGCTAATTCGGTATAGCGAAACGCATTGAAAACATCTTCTTGCGGTGGGTAGATTACTTTTCCACTTTCTCTTTCTTTTGCGACAAACGCGAGAGTCTCTTTGAAATAGGTTTGTGATTTTTCCGCACCAATTACGTCGTGCCAAGTCATCGTATTTGACATGAATGATCCCATAGTGATGTATTTTATAGTTCGTAGCTTACTGGTTCATGACGCATAGATAAAGTGTTGTTCCGCGCTAACTCCCTAAAAGCACTTCAAATTAATTTGAAAATTTACAAAAAATAATTAAAAAGTCTAAATATGAATATTGATTTAAATCATAAAGATGCACCGCTCTGGTTAATTACCATACGAAACATTTGATAAATATCAAAGAATCTGGGGGTTCTAGCTGGTATATATTAGATAAACAGGTTGGTTAGACCAATTATCCAATCAACAGCGATTAAAAACAGTTAGCAAAGATTGATCAAAATCTGATTCGAACGTGGAGGTCGAGATGATTACTGGTATTCAAATTACTAAAAGTGACAATGCAGCACTGCTGAACTCTTTCTGGTTAATCGATAGCGAGACAAATGAAGCTCGTTGCGTGTGTGCGAAAGCAGATTATAGCGAAGGTCAGGTTGTTCCTAAAGATGAATTGGGTGCTTTTGAGAGCCGCGAAGTTCCTTTGGAAATGAAACCAACTGTTCGCGTAGAAGGTGGCCAGCACTTAAATGTTAACGTATTAAGCCGTGAAACATTAGAAGATGCAGTTAAAAACCCAGAGAAATATCCGCAATTAACTATCCGTGTTTCTGGTTATGCAGTGCGTTTTAATTCATTAACACCTGAACAACAGCGTGACGTTATTACTCGTACTTTCACTGAAAGCCTGTAATAAACATTAAGGGGTCAATAGATCTCTTATCTTAATAAATTCTAAAAGCCATTGTTCTCAATGGCTTTTTTATTTGCCCCTAACAAAGTTGATTATTTCCCCCCTTGGTTATTTATATTTCAATATTCTTCCAGCATACAGCATTTGTTAGGGAGAATTTATGCCATTCAGTACAGCAATACAGCAGACAGTAAGTAAGGACGAACTTTCTTTTGTTGAAGAAGGTTTAAATTTATATCAACAAAATACATTTTCGGATTCATTATGTAGCCCTCGTGATAAATGGTCTAAAAATGTTACGAGAGAGGAGTTTCTAGGAAGAGATGCACAGAATAAAGATTATCTTTTAGCGTTACTATCACAAGGTGCTTATCATAGTAATTGGCGTGATATTCAAGGAGTAGAAAAACTCAGCACGTCAAAAATTAATGAATTAGGCATAGATGCAGAACTTTTAAATAATGAATTTACAGGTTTTCAATCGAATATTTGTTGTTTTAATGGTCTGTATATTATTTGCTTTGCGGGAACGAATGATATTGTCGATTTTTATGCCAATATTCGGCAAGGGCTAGGATATTACGAACCTCAATTCTTTCAGGCGGTAGGGTTAACTAATATTCTATATCGAGCCGTGAAAGGTAATATTATCTGTACAGGGCACTCTCTAGGGGGCGGTCTTGCATCAATAGCCGCATTGGCGAGTCAATCACCTTGTATTTCATTTAGTCCTTCAGGGCTTGCACAAAATACAGTACATAAAATTGGAATGGATTATAACATTGCTAAGCAACAAGCAGATGAAGGTTTGATACGCTTTTATACTGTTCAATATGATTGGCTTGATGCACTTCAAAACACGTTACCAATCCCTTCTGCGTTGGGAAACCGTATCAAAATGGCTTACAGCGAACATAATTCTTGGAAAGACTGGTTACCACACCGTTTGTTGACCAGGAGCTTTATTGCACATTCAATGGTTAAGATTATTAGGATGATGTGCAAACATAAACCATGGAATAATTGGAATGCGATTACAGGTGAATTTGATAAAACAGCGGATTCTATGTTGAATGAATTTCCTAACGTAGAGCAAAACCAAAGTTTTAATTGGCAAGAAAGTTGTAAAAATTCAATTAAGAAAGAAAATATTAGTGAATTTAAAGTGCTACTTTCAATGAAAAATAAGCACTGTGATATTGATAAACTGGCAATGCAATCTGTTCGTGCAGGTAATAGCCAATTTATAAAAGTATTATTGGAATCTCCATACGGGCAGGGAATTAAAAAAATGCAGCTAGCTCAGCAAAAAACAGTTTTACATTTAGCAGCTCAAAGCGGGAGAGTGGCTCAATCAGAAATTTTGCTGAGTAATGGTTTAATGGTCAACGTGAGAGATAATTTGGGAAATACCCCGTTGCATGACGCTTTAAATAGCCACTCTTTAGATGTTGCTGAATTATTATTATCAAATGGCGCAGATTGGCGAATGGAAAATAATCAGGGTTATAACTGCCGAGATATTTTAGATAATCATATGATAAAAGCAGAAGCGTTAACCAATGAAAGTCGGGTTATGAGAGAGAAGGTTTATAAGTTAATGAACTTAAGTTAATAAATGAAAAACGGGCCGAAGCCCGCTTTTGTCAGTATCACTCGATTGAGTTTTACTTGGTTTTATTGCTATCTGCTGCGCTTGCAGACGGTGCAGCTTTAGATGGCGCAGACGCAGTTGCAGATGGCGTAGTTGTAGATGATATAGCTGGAGTGCGACGTTTACCGATATTTTTCTTATCGCGATGGCGTACTTTTTCTTTTTTCTTGCTTTGCTCTTCTTTTTTCTTCTCTTTACGCTTAGCCAGCACTTTCTTAGAGGGTTTTGGCTTATTCAGCATCGCTTCAGAAGGCGCTTTGGTTGTTGGGCGTAATGAATCTACCACTCGCATCTTAATTGGGTCTTCGATGTAGCGAGTGATTTTACCCAGTAGAGGGAAATCGTGTGCTTCAACTAAAGACAGAGCAGTTCCTTTGCGTCCAGCACGACCGGTACGACCGATACGGTGCAAATAGACATCCGCGGTGCGCGGTAAGTCAAAGTTAAAAACATGGCTGACGTTTTCAATGTCTAATCCACGAGAAGCCACGTCTGTTGCAACGAGGACTTTAACTTGTCCAGTCACTAAGCGGCGAACAGCTTCGTTACGCTTCGCTTGCACCATTTCACCTTCGATATAGCAAGGTTCAATCCCTGCCTCACGCAGCCATTGGACAACTTCACGAACGCGTTCACGCTTACGCACAAAGACTATCGATTTGGTGACGTCTTCTTGCTTGATAAGGTGACACAGCAGCGCAGTTTTATGCTCTAACGTGTCAGCGCGATAGTAAAATTGTTGGATTTTCTTGCGTTCACGGCGTGAAGGATCTGCTTCAATTTCGATAGGATCTTCGAGTAGACGCTCAGCAAAATCACGAATTGCTTCACCTTCAAGAGTGGCAGAGAACAACATGGTTTGCTTGCGCCAGCGGGTTTCGCCTGCGATAGTTTCTATATCGTGCGCAAAGCCCATATCCAGCATACGGTCAGCTTCATCGAGGATCAAAATTTCTACGGCGCGGCAATCGAAGTTTTCTTCTTTAATGTATTGCAGCAAACGTCCGGTGGTTGCTACGACGATATCTTGGTTTTCGCTGAAAACCTCAGCGTGGTTCATATACGCAACGCCGCCTGTAATGGTGGCAACGTCTAAATGATTATGTGCACACAACTCTTTAGCTTGATCAGCGACTTGCATAGCGAGTTCGCGAGTTGGTGTTAAAATCAGAACGCGAGGCGGACCTGATTTTTTTCTTGGGAAATCAAGTAAATGTTGAATGGCTGGCAATAAGAACGCCGCAGTTTTACCTGTTCCGGTTGGGGCTGAACCTAAAACGTCGCGTCCATCCATTGCAGGAGGGATTGCCGCTTCTTGGATGGCCGTCGGGCGCTCGTAACCTTTATTGGTCAGCGCGGTGATCAGGCTCTCATCAAGCTCAAGTTCAGAAAAAGTGGATGCAGTCATGATATACCTCTATTTGGGGCGCTGATTATAAACAGGTTAGCAAAATTGTTCACCACAAAAATCAGCTTTGTGCAGAGTTTACCTGTTTTTGTTGGCGGGGGGTATACAAGGAAGTGGCTTACTGGTAATGCTCCCTCTTACCAAACTCTGTCGTATGGTTGGTAAGAGGGATGAAGTGGAATTAGCTGAGCATGTTAATTAACCAAGTGTGGTAAGGAATTCCAACGAGGTCGATAAGTACAGCACCGCTTAATGGCACAATCATAAACGCTTTCATAGAAACTTGTTTGTAGCGCTCACAGACTGATGACATGTTTGCCATTGCGTTCGGTGTCGCCCCTAAACCATGTCCCATCATGCCTGAACACATTACTGCAGCATCGTAGTTTTTGCCTAACAGCCTGAAGACGACGAAAACAACGAACAGGATGATGGCAATAGTTTGCGCCAGTAAGATGATGAATAATGGCAGGGCGATGACTTTCAATTCCCAAATCTTAAGCGACATCATCGCCATGGTTAAGAATAAGCCCAGTGAAACATCTGAAATTAGGTTGATGGATTTTTGGTTAATACGAACAATTTCAACTTGGTCGTTAATGTTACGCACAATAATCGCGATAATCATTGCACCGACATAGCTTGGTAAAGAGAATCCCGTGGCTTTAGTAAATTGCGCAGAAGCAAATTGACCGACAACCATTACACCTAAAATAAGCGCTAACATTTTTAAGAATGCATGGGCATCGATAGAATCGATTTTGCCAGCCAATTTCTCTTCAACTTTCACGCTTTCAATGTGTTCTTCGGTTTGAATAGTGACTTTGTGTTTTTTAATTAAATAGCTCGCGATAGGGCCACCTAATAAGCTTCCTGAAATCAGACCAAACGTTGCTGCTGCAATAGCCGCAACAGTTGCAGACTGTACGCCAAGACCTTCAGCCATACCACCAAAGGCAGCCGCACCACCGTGTCCACCTGTTAAGGAAACACCGCCAGCCATGATCCCGATAACCGGGTCGATACCTAATAAATGCGCCAGACCAGCACCAAAGGTGTCTTGGAAAATAACCAATGTCCAGCAAATTAATAGGTAAGTAATGAGTAAGCGTCCACCGCTTTTTAATACGCGGAAGCTGCCATCAATACCAACAGTTGTAAAGAATGCCACCATTAAGAATGACTGTAAGCTGGTATCGAAAGTAATTTCAGCTAAATCGAAAGACTTTAATCCCCAAATAAGCAAGCTGACTAAAAAACCACCAATGACCGGTGAGGGAATACAGAAACGTTGCAGCCATTCAATGCGTTTTTTGAGGTGAACACCCATCAGTAGGCAAACTACAGTCAGGAAGAGGGTGGTGAGTGTGTCGATTTGGAATGTCATATTTTTCCCTTTATTTATACTTTGTCTTTCGTGCTACAGCGTTGTTGGTTTCTCTCAGGTCCCCTAGTCACATACTTGTGTATGTTCCTAGGGCTACCTTCGTTCACCGCCTAGCTGTAACTCGAAATCCAAGGGTATAAATGTCTTGTTAAAGACACGATAAAATTGTTTTTCGTGCTACAGCTTTAGGGGCACAATGCTGTTTATTTTTAACTAGTTGCTTAGTTGACTAAGCTTTTATTTATATTTTGAAAGACAAGGTAAAGTTGTTTATCAGTCGTTTTATTGTGTTTGTTGTTTTTAGAATAAATATTGGTAAACCAAGTAAGCTGCTAGTTTTGATGTGTGGTTATCAATATCAAATTCAGGATTGCACTCAGCGATATCAAACAGTGCAATCTTGCCGCTAGATTTGATGACACTAAATAATTCATCAAATGTTTCAGTAGAAATCCCTCGAGCGGCTGGCGCGCTGACTCCCGGTGCGATACCTGCAGAGAACACATCCAAATCCACAGTGACATACAGGTAATCCACTGAATTTATAAATTGTTTAATCTGTTCAATTGCTTGGGGTAATAAGCTTGCGGTTAAAGCTTTATCGCGAATATAGTGGCAACCTAAGCGATCCGCTGTATCAAATAACACCTTGGTATTACCGTGATCTGCGATGCCTAAACATAGGTAATTGAAAGGGCGCTGGTGCTTAGCGCACAGTTGTGACGATTGTAAAAATGGCGTGCCAGATGTGGCTTCTGGGGCTTCGCGTAAATCAAAGTGCGCATCAAAATTGATGATCCCAATGGTTTTTTCTGGTTGATGTTTTTGAACAAAATCGAAAACACCTTGGAAGCTCGCAAAGCCAACTTCGTGCCCACCGCCTAAAACAATGGGTTTTTGGCGCAGTTCTAACACTGAGATTATCTCATCGGATAGGCGGCGTTGAGCCGCTTCCAGATCGCCATCATCACAACTTACTGTTCCCACATCACGAATAGCCAGTGGCTGGTGGATAGGCAGGCCAGCAAGTTGACGACGGATAGTATCAGGACCAGATTTAGCGCCTTGGCGGCCTTTATTGCGGCGAACACCTTCGTCCGAAGCGAAGCCGATAATGGCAAACTCCGCAGGTGAATGTTGGTTGATGACTTGGTGAATGCGTAAATGTTCCTGTGTTTCACCATCAGTACGACCCTGCCATTGAAAAGGTTGTGTCATAGTTACTCCAAGTTAATCAGTTTTGTTATATTTTGGGCCGTTTGGCATGTGGCTTTAATCAGCTCATCGACACGGTTGACGGCACGAAATTCGGGTGCCATGACAGAGACGACAGCTAAAATATCATTGCCTTTAAAAACAGGTGCCGATGCGCCAAAAACACCAGCATCAATTTCACCAACAGAAATGCCATAGCCCTGTTGACGGATTTGGATTAGATCCTGTTTTAATTTCTGTAAATAGTTATCTTTGTGTAGCTGCTTGGCGTGAGTTTCGAAGACCAATTCTTGGTATTGTTCATCACGGTAAGCTAAGAGGGTTTTTGCACTAGCGCCGCGGATCACGGTATTGCCATGTCCCACAATAAAAGAGCAGCGTACGGCTTGTTCACTATCAATTTTATCGACACAGATGGTTTCCCGTAGGTTGGCGGTGATAATTGCCGCAGTTTCTTGGGTCTTTTTCGCTAATGCATGCAGCTCTGATTTTGACGAGGTCATCAACAAACTGTGGTGATAGTATTTTTCTTGAGTTTTGATACTCTGCGCACCAACGGTATAAGTGCCATATTGCTTAGAGTAAGTTATAAATTCCCAGTTTATGAGAATAGTTAAAAGCCGATAAACCGTTGAGAGAGGAATATCTAACTCTTTGGAAATGGTTTGCGGTGTGATTGGAGACGCGCAAGTCGTGACAAACGATAAGATATCTAGTGTTCTATTAATACTGTTCATGGCATCTCCTTTTTCTCGAACTTAGCAGTAAAAAAAATCACTAACAAATCACATTCTCATTATGCGAGAATAATATTATTAGAATTAGATTAAATTTGCAGATTTGTGGGTTGAAATTGAGAATATTCACGCAAATCCTATTTAAACCAGAGTGGCAGTATGAGCGAACAAAAAAAGAGTTATCGAAAAGGCGGGTTTACCTTCAAGCAATTTTTTGTTGCTCATGATCGTTGCGCGATGAAGGTCGGTACTGACGGGGTATTACTCGGTGCGTGGGCGCCTCTTAATTCGACAAAATACGCGTTGGACATAGGCAGCGGGAGCGGATTAATTGCCTTAATGCTGGCTCAGCGTAGTGAGCAAGTGCAGGTTGATGCGGTTGAACTTGATGACGCTGCGGCGTTACAAGCACAGGAAAATTTTGATGAATCTCCATGGTCTGAACGGCTGCGAGTGTTCCATCAGGACATTATTACGTTTAGCGAACAGCCTAACCATCAGTATGAATTAATCGTGAGTAATCCTCCTTATTTTGAGCCCGCGGTAGCGTGTCGGGATGAAAAACGCGATCAAGCTCGCTATACCGGAACACTTACTCACCAAGTATTATTAGATAGCGCGAAACGATGCTTGGCACCAGACGGGATTTTTTGTTTGGTATTGCCTTATGATGTAGGGCAGAAAGTCGAAGCGATGGCAATGGCGAGTGGTTGGTATTTAGCCTATCGCGCGCAAGTTCAGGATAAAGCCCATACACCATATCATCGGATGCTATTAGGGTTGACGATTAAGATGATGGAACCGGTTATTTCGTCTTTAACATTGAAACAACCAGATGATAGCTATACGGATGAGTTTATCTCGTTGATCCAGCCATTTTATCTTAAGTATTAAAAGCCTATCTGCGGCTAATGCACAGATAGGCGGTGAATATTAGCGGGTTAAAACGGTTGGACCAGAATCGGGTAAAAGTTCAGGGTAGTCTAAGGTATAGTGCAAACCGCGACTCTCTTTACGTTCTAAGGCGCAGCGCACCATTAGTTCTGCAACTTGGACTAAGTTGCGTAGTTCCAGTAAGTTATTGGAGATGCGGAAATTAGCATAGTAATCATTAATTTCTTGTTGAAGTAAATGAATACGACGCAAAGCGCGTTCAAGGCGTTTTGTGGTTCTTACTATCCCCATGTAATCCCACATAAATAAGCGTAACTCATGCCAGTTATGCTGAATGACAACTTGTTCGTCAGAGTTATGGACTCGGCTTTCATCCCATTCAGGGAGTTCAGAAACCTCAGGGATCTGGTTGATCGTTTTGATGATATTTTCTGCGGCAGCCCACCCATAAACTAGACATTCAAGTAATGAGTTGGACGCCATGCGATTGGCACCATGTAGCCCGGTATAACTCACTTCACCAATAGCATAAAGATTCGGCACATCTGTCATGCCTGTCGGGTCAACAACAACGCCGCCGCAGGTATAGTGTGCTGCGGGAACTATCGGGATCGGCTCTTGGGTTAAATCTAAACCTAAGGTGAGTAATTTGGCATAAATGGTGGGGAAGTGGTGCTGAATAAACTCAGGGGATTTGTGGCTGATGTCCAGATACATGCAGTCTGCCCCGAGGCGTTTCATTTCATGGTCGATAGCTCTGGCGACAATATCCCGCGGTGCTAATTCACAACGCGCGTCATAATCTGGCATGAATCGGCTACCATCAGGGCGTTTTAAGTGAGCGCCTTCACCTCGTAAAGCTTCGGTGAGTAGGAAATTACGTGCTTGAGGGTGGAATAAACAGGTTGGATGAAACTGGTTAAATTCCAAATTAGCTACGCGGCAGCCTGCCCGCCATGCCATGGCAATACCATCACCGGATGAGATATCAGGGTTGGTGGTGTATTGATAAACCTTCGCAGCGCCACCTGTGGCTAAGACGATAGTTTTTGCTCGTATAGTTTCGACTTGCTCTTTTTGGCGATTCCAAACATAGGCACCGACAATACGGGAGCGGGTATTTTGTTGGGTTTTATCTTCGAGGATCAGATCAACCGCATTGTAGCGTTCTTTGATCTGGATATTCGGGTGTTCGAAAGCAAGATTAACAAGGGTGGTTTCAACCTCTTTTCCGGTGGCATCTGCATGATGCAAAATACGGCGATGACTGTGTCCGCCTTCTCGGGTGAGGTGATACTGAGTTTCCCCTGTTTCGTTGACTTCGGTATCAAATAAAACCCCTTGGTCAATCAGCCATTGAACACAATGTTTGGCGTTTGATGCAATAAACTCTACGGCGCTCTTTTCGCAGATCCCCGCGCCAGCCACAAGCGTGTCATTAACATGGGATTCTATGCTGTCGGTGTCATCGAAAACGGCGGCTATTCCGCCCTGAGCGTAATAAGATGCACCATCACTGAGGGTGCTTTTGCTGAGAATAGTAACTTGATGAAAGGGTGCAAGCCGGAGTGCGGCTGATAATCCTGCGACACCACTTCCAATGATTAAAATATCAGTGTCATGCTGTGTGGATGCGTTCATAAGTGTTTGTGTGTTGTGTTTCTATAGAGAATTTTATGTTAGCCTATCGAGCTGCTTGTGACTATGTATTAATCGCATTTTGAGTTCTTAAAGAACTATATTATTTAGCTACACTTTAGTTTATTTGGAAAATCATCATTTATTTTGGAAAAAACTATTGGCTAAATGAAAAGTGCCAATGTGAATGAATAAATTCCACGTAATCATGCCGTAGATATGCCTGTTTTGTGTATACTATTAGGTAGTGCTCACAAGGATCAATGAGATCGATTAAGAAACATCGATCCCATTTTTTGAAATTATTTTCGATTATTTTTGGAATAAATTGAACTTCATCAGTTTTTATTACTCGAAGTTAGGCTTGCTTAAGGAAGGGAGAAGATGAACAAGTTAAGTCATTATCAATCTGTGTTCAGGAGATGGTTCCTGGAATGAGCGAGCAGCTGACAGACCAAATATTGGTTGAGAAAGTACAAAAAGGCGATCAACAAGCTTTCAATTTACTGGTGATTAAATACCAGCATAAGGTTGCAAGTCTCGTTTCTCGTTATGTACCGCAAGCGGATGTGCCTGATGTTGCACAAGAGTCGTTTATTAAGGCTTATCGTGCAATCGGCTCGTTCCGTGGCGACAGTGCCTTTTATACTTGGCTTTATCGAATTGCTGTCAACACGGCAAAGAACTACTTAGTCGCGCAAGATAGACGTCCTCCCGCGTCAGATCTAGAAGCAAGCGACGCAGAAAACTTCGAATCAGCCGGCGCATTAAAAGAAATTTCGAACCCAGAGAACTTAATGTTGTCTGATGAATTAAAGCGAGTTGTTTTCCGTACCATTGAGTCACTGCCAGAAGATCTCCGAATGGCAATCACGCTACGTGAACTTGATGGCTTAAGCTACGAAGAGATAGCCGAAGTGATGGATTGCCCTGTGGGTACCGTTCGATCACGGATCTTTAGAGCAAGGGAAGCAATTGATGAAAAAGTTCAGCCGTTGATCCAACAACATTAATTGGTTGGGTCGCGAGTTACCATTTAACTGTGAGCAATTAACTGAAGGTAATTGGGCATGCAAAGAGAGAAACTTTCCGCAATGATGGATGGTGAAGCTCTAGATTTAGAACTTATTAACACCATTTCATGTGATTCAACGTTAAAGCAACGTTGGGAGAGCTATCATCTTGTTCGTGATACTCTGCGTAATGATACAGGCGATGTCATTCATTTTGATATTGCAAGTAAAGTTGCGGCAGCGCTGGAAAATGAACCGGTGCGAATTAATCCTCAAGCAGTTGTTGAATCACAACCAGAACCTGCAAGCTGGAGTGGTTTCCCGTTTTGGAACAAAATTCGTCCATGGGCTAGCCAAATTACGCAAATCGGTGTGGCTGCATGTGTATCACTCGCTGTAATTGTGGGTGTTCAACAATACAATCAAAGCAATAGCGTCGATTCTACTGTGGATGATCCTGTATTTAATACTGTTCCTGTCGGACGTGGTGCGCCAGTTAGCTTAAATATTTCAGATAGCCAATTGTTTGGCACTGAGCAACAGTCTCAGCAAATCGAACAACAGAATCAACGTATCAATGCCATGCTGCAACAGTATGAAATTGAAAGACGTTCGATGCTGAATCAGCCACATCAAGACAGTGATAAAAATACCGCATCAGCAGGGGTTAAACTGCAATAATGAATAAATGGTTATCCGTCCTCTGCCTGACGGGCAGCCTGATTATATCTAATCAAGCGTCGGCATCATCTACGGATGCCGATGTTCTTTTCAAAGAAATGGGAACGGCTGCCCAGAACCTGTCATATGAAATGTCGTTTATGACATTCAATCCGCAAAATATCGTTCCAGTGCGCTATCGCCATGCGATTATCAATGGTGTTCCTATTTCTCAAATGATCCAAATGGATTCATCTCGCCGAGAAATAGTACAAAATGGCAACCGAATTAGTTATTTTGAACCGGGATTCGATGCGTTTAGCCTGAATGGCGAACATATCATTGATAACTTACCTACGGTACTTTTTGCTGATTACCAAAAAATTCAGCCTTATTATAATTTTATTGATGCTGGCCGTACGCATATTGGTGATAGACCCGCATTAGTCATCCGTATTATTTCAAAAGATAATTCTCGATTTAATTATGTGTTACTAATCGATGAAGAAACTAAATTGCCACTGCGTGTTGATTTGCTCGACAACAATAATCAAACACTGGAACAGTTCCGGGTAATTTCGACTGTTTTAGATAGCAAAAATGTACAAGATTCATTGAAATCCCTCAGTAATGTGAATTTACCACCATTATTGGTATCGCCAAAAAATGAAAACCCATCATTTAAATGGCGGGTGGGAATGCTGCCTCCAGGCTTTGAGGAAGTGTCTCGCTCTACGCGAAAATTGAGTGATGATGACATCATTGAAACAGCGATGTTCAGCGATGGGTTATTCACCTTTTCGGTTAATGTGACAAAAACATCGAAAGGTCCTTTACTGGATCAGCCGCTACAAAATGGTCGCCGCACAATTTACACCATGACTCAAAAGCAAAATGTGATTACGATAATAGGGGAGCTACCGCTATCAACATCCCAGTTAATTGCGAGTAGCATTCAGTTTCGGGAGTAAATCATGGTAAAAGAATGGGCAACGGTAGTTAGGTGGCAGAAAGGACGAGCGTTATTGCGTTATGGCTCTTCAGCCGGATGTGGAAGTTGCAGCGCTCGTGCGGCTTGCGGTTCATATGCTTTAAACAAAATAGGACCTAACACAGAGCATGAATTGGAAATTGAAGTTGAACAGCCTTTGGTTGTTGGACAAAAAATTGAAGTAGGTATTCCTGAAGGAAGCTTGCTACGTTCTGCTATGTTAGTCTATTTAACGCCATTGGTTGGATTGTTTATATTTGCCGCATTGGCTCAATTAGCTGAATTTGAGCAGGTATGGGTTGCATTAGCAGGCATTTTCGGTGGGTTTGCTGGCTTTTTCACTGCGAGAGAAATGGCTTCACGTTGGCGCAATAAAATCGATTTTCAGCCTATCGTTTTACAAATAGGGCTGCCCCCCGGCGAAATCAGCGTTCAAACACATGGTTGAATGCCATTGTCTCACATCATCGCCTGTAGCTAAGCTTTCACGACATAAGCTTTTTACTACAGGCGATTTTGTTTTTGGTCGTTCAAAAATGAAGAAAAATGAAATAAGTAACTCATTCAACTTTGGCTAGTTTACAGTTGTTTTACATTGAATCTTTGTGTTAGTGGGTTCTTGTATGTAAAATGCTGCTAATTAGCAATCTTGTGATAATCATAGCATTTTAGTTTTGTGGCAAAATTTGCTCAAAACTGATTTTGTAAGGCAATTTAAAAGAAGATATTACCTTGAAAATCAAAAACATTAGAAACTTTTCGATCATTGCACATATCGACCACGGAAAATCCACGTTGTCAGATCGTATTATTCAAATCTGTGGTGGCTTAACTGACCGTGAAATGGCGGCTCAGGTTTTAGACTCTATGGATCTGGAACGTGAACGTGGTATCACCATTAAAGCACAAAGCGTAACGCTCGATTATAAAGCAGCGGATGGTGAAACTTACCAACTGAACTTTATCGACACTCCAGGACACGTGGACTTCTCCTATGAAGTTTCTCGTTCATTGGCGGCGTGTGAAGGCGCATTATTAGTTGTGGATGCAGGGCAAGGTGTTGAAGCTCAAACCTTGGCGAACTGCTATACCGCAATTGAAATGGACTTGGAAGTCGTTCCAGTCCTTAACAAGATTGATTTACCAGCCGCTGATCCTGAGCGTGTTGCTGATGAGATTGAAGACATTGTGGGTCTTGATGCCCATGATGCTGTTCGTTGTTCTGCGAAAACCGGTATCGGTGTCCAAGATGTTATCGAACGTTTAGTAAAAGAAATCCCACCGCCAGAAGGTGATGGCGATGCACCGTTACAAGCGCTAATTATCGACTCTTGGTTCGATAACTATTTAGGCGTTGTTTCTCTGATCCGTATTAAAAGCGGAACATTGAAAAAAGGTGACAAAGTTAAAGTGATGAGTACGGGCAACGTGTATAACGCGGATCGCCTCGGTATTTTCACACCAAAACAAATTGACCGTGATGTGCTTAACTGCGGTGAAGTAGGCTGGTTAGTGTGTGCGATTAAAGACATCACTGGCGCACCTGTCGGGGATACTTTAACTGGTGCTCGTAACCCAGCAGATAAAGCATTACCAGGCTTCAAAAAAGTTAAACCTCAAGTCTATGCGGGTTTGTTCCCTGTTAGCTCTGATGACTATGAAGCCTTCCGCGATGCATTGGGTAAATTAAGCCTGAACGATGCTTCTTTGTTCTATGAACCAGAAACGTCAACAGCATTAGGATTCGGTTTCCGTTGTGGTTTCCTTGGCTTACTGCACATGGAAATCATTCAAGAGCGTTTAGAACGCGAATACGATCTTGATCTGATCACCACGGCACCAACGGTAGTTTATGAAGTTCAGCAAACTAACGGCGAGATTGTTTATGTGGATAGTCCGTCGAAATTACCACCGCTGAATAACATCGAAGAGTTAAGAGAGCCTATCGCTGAGTGCCATATGCTGATGCCTAAAGAGTATTTAGGTAACGTTATCACTCTGTGTATTGAAAAACGTGGCGTACAAACCAACATGGTTTACCACGGGAATCAGGTTTCTCTAACCTACGAAATTCCGATGTCAGAAGTGGTTCTGGATTTCTTTGACCGTTTAAAATCAACCTCTCGTGGTTATGCTTCTTTAGATTATTCATTCAAGCGTTTCCAAACGTCAGACATGGTGCGTGTGGATGTGTTAATCAACAACGAACGTGTCGACGCTTTAGCGCTGATCACTCACCGTGGCAACTCGCAGTACCGCGGACGTGAGTTAGTGGAAAAAATGAAAGAGCTTATTCCACGTCAACAGTTTGATATTGCTATCCAAGCAGCAATTGGTAACCACATTATTGCTCGTTCTACAGTGAAACAGCTGCGCAAAAACGTTCTTGCCAAATGTTATGGCGGTGACGTTAGCCGTAAGAAGAAACTGTTACAGAAGCAAAAGGACGGTAAGAAACGTATGAAGCAAGTGGGTAACGTTGAACTCCCACAAGAAGCGTTCCTTGCTATATTGCACGTTGGTAAAGACAGCTAAGTTTACAAGGAGTCTTAATGGCTAACACATTTGCCCTGATCCTCACACTGGCAACACTGGTGACAGGGATTATTTGGTGCTTAGATAAATTTAAGTTTGCGCCAGCACGTAAAGCGAAACTTAAAAAATTGCGGGAAGTAACAAACGGCTCAATGAACGAAGATGAACTTGCGAAAGCGGTTCGTCGTCCGTCGTGGCTGGAAACGGGAACCTCAATTTTTCCTGTGTTAGCCATTGTTTTGATTGTTCGTTCGTTTATTTATGAGCCGTTCCAAATCCCATCAGGTTCGATGATGCCAACGCTCTTAGTTGGTGATTTTATGCTGGTTGAGAAGTTTTCTTATGGATTGAAAGATCCTATTACTCAAACCACATTAATCGAAACGGGTAAGCCTAATCGTGGAGATATTGCGGTATTTAAATATCCGAAAGAGCCAAATGTAGACTTCGTGAAACGCGTTATTGGTTTGCCGGGGGATAAAATCATTTATAACCCAGAAGCGAAAGAGCTGACCATTTACCCTAACTGCGCAGACAATAAATGCACAGAAAAATTGCCGGTCACTTATGGTCCATTAGAACCAAGTGAATGGACAATGGTATTTGAAAATAGCTCTGTGGTTGATAATCAATATGGTAATTATCAAATCCCAGTAGACCAAGCGTTACCAAATAACTCACTACGCCAATATGGTCGAAGTGAGAAATTAGATACCGTTACGCACCAAATTTTGACGATTAATAACTACATTACTCAATCAAAATATGTACAACCAGGTTTACCGCTTAATGAGTGGATTGTGCCTGAGAAACACTATTTCATGATGGGGGATAATAGAGACAACAGCTCTGATAGCCGTATGTGGGGCTTTGTTCCTGAGCAAAATTTAGTGGGGCGTGCAGTGTTTATTTGGTTAAGTTTAGATAAACAAGAGAACGAATGGCCTACAGGTATTCGCTTTAGCCGAATTGGTCCTCTATAATTCATTTCAGACAATGCGGGTTTTCATTAGAAAACTCGCATTATCATAAGCATTATTATTTTACCCAGTGTACAATAATGTTGTTTTAAACATTATTGACTTCCTAATTATTAACTATCCTCGTTAAATTCCGATAATTCATAAAAGTTATTTTTTCGAATATCAATTACTTACGAGTGATGGTCGACGGAAGTCAGTGCAAACGCAACAGTTTTGTAAAATAGCTGATTTTACAGGTCTGTTGCGTGTGCTTTTTTATTAAACGTAGAATGGTTGGGCGCACATGAACCCCTCTTTGTTAGAAAAATTACAGCGTAAGCTGGGATATACATTCCAGCAAAATGATTTATTAATTCAGGCATTAACTCATAGAAGTGCTAGCAGCAAACATAATGAAAGACTGGAATTTTTGGGTGATTCAATTCTCAGTTTTGTGATTGCTAACGATCTCTATCATCGTTTTCCTAAGGTGGATGAAGGTGATATGAGCCGTATGCGCGCAACGTTAGTGCGTGGAAATACACTGGCGGAAATTGCCCGTGAATTTGAACTCGGTGAATGTTTACGTTTAGGCCCGGGTGAATTAAAAAGTGGCGGTTTCCGCCGAGAATCAATCTTAGCTGATACCGTTGAAGCCTTAATTGGTGGGATTTTCCTCGACAGTAATATTCAAACTATCGAAGAGATCATTCTGGCATGGTACAAAGTAAGATTGGATGAAATTAGTCCGGGTGATAAACAAAAAGACCCGAAAACGCGGCTACAAGAATATCTGCAAGGACGTCATCTTCCACTGCCGAACTATTTAGTGGTACATGTGAAAGGTGAAGCTCATGATCAAGAATTTACGATCCATTGCCAAGTGAGCGGCATTGAAGAGCCGATTAACGGCATAGGTTCAAGCCGTCGTAAAGCGGAGCAAGCCGCAGCAGAACAAGCATTGAAAATCTTGGAGATTGAATGAGTGAATTACAATCCCACTGTGGTTTTGTTGCCATAGTTGGACGACCAAATGTTGGGAAATCAACACTGTTAAACCAGTTACTGGGGCAAAAAGTCTCGATCACATCGAGAAAGCCTCAGACAACTCGCCACCGTATTATGGGGATCCACACAGAAGATAATTACCAAATTATCTATGTCGATACCCCTGGTCTTCACATCGAAGAAAAAAGAGCGATTAACCGTTTGATGAACCGCGCAGCATCTAGCTCTATTGGCGATGTTGAATTGGTTATTTTTGTGGTTGAAGGTACCCACTGGACACCAGATGATGAAATGGTGCTGAACAAGCTATCTAGCTTACGTTGCCCAGTTATTTTGGCGATCAACAAAATTGATAATGTGGTGGATAAAACCAGCTTACTGCCACACATCGGTATGATCAGCCAAAAAATGAATTTCTTGGATGTCGTACCAATCAGTGCAGAAAAAGGCACTGGTGTTGATACCATCGCGAAGATTGTGAAACAGCATATCCCTGAAGCTATTCACCACTTCCCTGAAGACTATATTACAGACCGCTCTCAGCGTTTTATGGCTTCTGAAATTATCCGTGAAAAACTGATGCGTTTCTTAGGTGATGAGTTACCGTACTCTGTGACTGTTGAAATTGAACAGTTTAAAGAGATGGATAAAGGCGGCTACCATATCAACGGTCTGATTTTAGTTGAGCGTGAAGGCCAGAAAAAAATGGTTATCGGTAATAAAGGTAGCAAGCTGAAAACCATTGGTACAGAAGCTCGTATTGATATGGAACGCCTGTTTGAAACGAAAGTTCACTTAGAGCTTTGGGTTAAAGTTAAATCCGGTTGGGCAGATGACGAAAGAGCACTGCGCAGTCTGGGCTATGTTGACGATTTAAAATAATCGGTGACACCGTGAGTGGTTGGCAACGCGCGTTTGTGCTCCATTCCCGTCCTTACAGTGAAACAAGTCTATTAATTGACTTTTTCACGGAAGGGGAAGGTAAAATTCGTTTGCTAGCAAAGGGTGCGAGACGCAACCGCTCACCATTAAAAGGCTGTTTACAGCCTTTTACACCTTTGTTGATCCGTTGGAGTGGCAAAGGTGAAATCAAAACTCTTATCAATGCTGACCCTGTCTCTCTTGCTCTCCCTCTCAGTGGCACTGTTCTATATAGCGGTTTATATCTTAATGAACTTACCGCTCGGGTTATTGAGTTCGGTACACCTTATTCATCTCTATTTTTTGATTACCTCAATTGTTTGCAAGTTTTAGCAGGGAGTGAACACACGCCTGAATCTGCATTACGCCAGTTCGAGCTCGCTTTGCTGTCTTATCTCGGTTATGGCGTAGATTTTTTACATTGTGCGGGCAGTGGTGAGCCAGTTTCAGACACCATGACCTACCGTTACCGTGAAGAAAAAGGGTTTATCGGCAGCCTAGTTGTTGACCAACTCACGTTCACGGGTAAGCAATTAAGAGCGTTAGCCGACCGAGAATTCCCAGATGCCGACACCTTAAAAGCTGCTAAACGGTTTACCCGCATGGCACTAAAACCTTACCTAGGTGGTAAACCTCTTAAAAGCCGTGAACTTTTCAGGCAATTTACTACCCCTTCTCAGAACATGACTAAGTCATAGAAATTATTCGATTTTGTTTTATGGCGCTATTTTTATCTGTTGTAATTGCAAATGGCTGTCATCCAAACTGTTGTAACCATAAAACGGAAGGTGAGCGAGACAAATTTTTTTGCGCTATTTACTTTCTTCGAGGCGCTTCCCAAAAAATGAATGTAATTGATGAAATATTATTATTAGTTTGGAATCAGTAAGGAAGAAAGAGATATTTTTTCCCCCAATTCCATAAATTGCAGTAGGATATGGCAGACAAGAAATAAGTGACTGTTTATTCATAGGGAGTTAAACATGGCTGAGCTGTTATTGGGCGTTAACATTGACCACATTGCAACTGTTAGAAATGCAAGAGGAACACAATATCCTGACCCTGTTCAAGCGGCATTTGTTGCTGAGCAAGCTGGAGCCGACGGGATCACTATCCACTTACGTGAAGATCGCCGTCATATTACCGATAGAGACGTTGAACTGCTCAACCAAACCATTCAAACGCGTATGAACCTTGAAATGGCAGTCACAGATGAGATGATTGACATTGCTTGTCGTATTAAGCCGACTTATTGCTGTTTGGTTCCTGAAAAGCGCGAGGAAGTGACCACTGAAGGCGGACTTGATGTCGCAGGGCAAAAACAAAAAGTCGCATCCGCAGTAAAACGGCTGGCCGAAGCAGGTATTTTAGTTTCTTTATTTATCGATGCGGATCATGAACAAATTGATGCTGCTCAAGAGTGTGGAGCGCCATTTATTGAAATTCACACAGGCGCATATGCGGATGCCAAAACTGAACAAGAGCAAGAGCTTGAGTTCCGCCGTATTCGTGATGGCGTAAGTTATGCTGCAGGTAAAGGTATTAAAGTGAATGCGGGGCATGGACTGACTTACCATAATGTTCAACGTATCGCAGCGCTGCCTGAAATTTATGAGCTGAATATCGGTCACGCGATTATTGGGCGTGCACTGTTTAGCGGTTTAGCTCAAGCAGTGTCTGACATGAAAAACTTACTCACAGAAGCACGTAAATAATGGCTATTGTAGGTTTAGGTACAGATATTGTTGAGATTACGCGTATTGAATCTGTTATCGAGCGCTCCGCAGATAGCTTAGCGAAGCGTATTTTAACAGAGCATGAATATGCGCAATACCAGCAACAAACTAAGCCTGCGCGTTTTCTTGCTAAGCGATTTGCAGTGAAAGAAGCGGCGGCTAAGGCATTAGGTACGGGGATCCGTAATGGTTTGGCTTTTAATCAGTTTGAAGTCACAAACGATGAGCTAGGCAAGCCATTACTGTCACTGAGCGGTGAAGCGTTAAAATTAGCCAATAGCTTAAAAGCCACGCATTTTCATGTTTCAATTACTGATGAACGACACTATGCGGCTGCAACGGTGATTATTGAAAGTCTGTAGTCATTATTCATTGCCGGCTTATCTGCAGTCGGCAATGTTTCAATGAAATAGTAGCTCAATGAAAAAGTCTTTTAATGAAAGAGCACTTCAACGGATGGGTTTTTAGTAAAACAAAGCTAAATAACGCAGAGTTCAACCATCGTCGTTTCAACAAGTCTGTTCAGCATCTTTATGAAATTAGATTTTATCGGCGTGATGGATCATGACAAATTTATCCCAAAGCTGTTCCTGGGATTCAATATGTTCAGGATCTGTAATAATTGTATTAGTGATAGGGCAAACTGATTGGCAAGTGGGTTTATCATAGTGCCCAACGCATTCAGTACACAGGTTTGAATCTATTTCATAGATTTCCGCCCCCATGAAGATCGCATCATTTGGACATTCAGGTTCACACATATCGCAATTGATACAGCGTTTTGTAATTAATAAAGACATATCAATAATTCACGTTCAATAAGGTTAATAATCAGTAACTTAATCACTTTCCGTATTCGTTACTTTCGTCTGGCTATTGTGTTTTTATACAGTATGTTTTACATTGGAATACTTAGATTCGTAACACAAAACAGCAACACATACCCATTTTACTGCTCTAAAAATACCTAGTGTGTGAGCTTTAAATTTAATGTGTTGATATACTGAGGTATTTCAATGTCGAAAGTAACAACACAAAAGCCTGAAAACACTAATTCTGATGAATATACTGACGCATTACAGCGTTGGGAGTCATGCAAGCCCCCTTACACAAGTACACACATGAAAGTCTGTGTTACTGCGGCCAAAATCATTTTAAAACACATCAATAAGCCCCGTCGATCTAAATACGAAAAAGAGCATTATCTACGCATTGATTTTAGCAAAGCAGGAAAGGTGACAGTATACGCTGAATTTCCTAAGCATATGGAGGTGAAAGGTCAAAGATTAGGTGAATGGCCGGAACTATCGTTACCTATTGCCAGAGAAAAAGCCAAGGAACTCGGTGAGCAAGGTCTACGAGCTGAATCTGTCCATCAACTTATTACACTATACGAACAAGATCTTGCTGGTAAAGTAGCTCGAGCAAAGTTAAGCGAAAATAGCTATTCAACATACTGTTGCAGAACAAAGCAGTTAAAAGAGTCTTTTAGCGCTAGAGAAGTTTTCAGTGATATGAAATATCCACGACTGATTGAAGTCATTGATTCATGGATCCAGACAAAGTCCAATAACCAAGCTCTAGAATTATTTGCGGAATTACGTCGATTTTGGAAGTTTGCGGCACCAATTTATTGCAATGGGATGAACATTGCAGCGAGCATCCCAGATGACTACGTTTCTTCTCGAGTACAAAAGCCTTTACCAACTAAGCGGTATACGGATATAGAATCCATTTCGTCGCTCTGGATTAACGTTGCGTCATGCACTTCCGTTCATCAAAAAAATGCGGTTAGGTATATGATCTTAACTGGCGTTAGACCGATAAACATTGCAAATTTGCGTTGGGATTATGTTGATTTGGATAATCTAGAAATTACTTATCCCGCAGGGCTAACGGGCATGCGCGGGGCCATGAAAACGCAGAAAGAATTTAAGTTCCCGATTACTAAGGCTATGAAGGCTTTACTTGAGGAGCAGCTATCGTGGCGTGAATCCGCAGTTAATTGCAATCGTGATTATGTATTTCTACAACCAAGGGATCCGTTATTGCCATTTTCAAAGCGTTCCTTAGATAAGTTGGTGAAAACATATAGCCCTAAAGGTGCAGTGAAAGGTGTTGTGCATGAAGGAACGGTGAAGGGAAAATCTGGTGCATTCAATACGATGTGCCGGAAATTTTTCAAAAGTAACATCATTGCTCAAATGCGTCAGAAAGGGTACTCACGTTCAGACACAAAAGAGATAAGTATTTTGTGTCTACATCATTCTGACAGAAGCGAAGACCGCATGGCCGAACACTATGATTTTTCTGATGAGATACTGCAGGAAGAAATAGCGCTAAAGCGTCAGGCATTTGAGGCCCATGAAAATAGTATTTTGACTCAAGTAGCGCTATTACGTAGGAAAATGGGTTAGTAAACTTTGCGGCATTTTTCAATAAATGCTTTAACATTTTTATACTCGTACCTAACGACTTTTTCGGTAAAACAAATAGGTGCGAGTATTTTTCTATGTTTATGATTGTTATTCCAATCAGCTAAAGTTTTAGGTCTAATGCCACCAATGAGAACACATACCTCTTGAATACTTAATAAATCATCGTCATGGTATTTTTTAGGGGTATTCATCTCTTCTTTTTTTGTTTTGCGTTCTACGCAAGCGCTTTCTGTTGCCATCTTGGTCTTGCCTCATAATTGATGAAATAATTTGATCTGTAGTGTCGCAAGCATGTTTTATTTCAGCTTCAGTACATGGTCTGTTTTTTACACTAGAAGCTAACTTGCCTAGTTTGATATCGAATTCAGTTAATAACTGTTCCCCAGTTTTCCAAGGGGTTAATTGCGGTTGTTTCATGGCGGCTACTCATTATTGAATAAACCGCCATATTAATTATTACTAAAGAACAAAACTGATTAAGCTTAATCAATTTTTAGCCGGTATAACCGAGTCAACCGGGTAACACTCAGACAGAATACCTTGTTGGGTTAGCGTATGTTTATCCATCAAGCAATTCTGTTCATCGGGGTACGTATAGCCGTATGGTTTATACAAACAATCAGCACCACTACAAATTAACAAAAACAAAGCATATATCATGATTTGTTCCCTTTGGATTGAGGTTCTTTTACTGGCTCAATCTTGATATTTTTAGGTAAATCATAAACGACATAACAACGGTCATTTGTCGTTATAAACCCTACAGAACCGTCAGGCATGGTCAATTTTACGGTTGGTCTCTGGTTACTATGAAAATGTCTTAGCATTGGTCTTGCCTCTTGGTTTCTTTGCTTCTGATCGCAATTTTGATTTTGGCCAATTGCAACACGGTCGGTTTATGTTCCGCTGGAGCACCGGAAAAGAAGCGATTTATCACCCCATGTTCTGGTTTGGTGATCATCATTAAGTTCTCAATGACACAATTCAATGGGTTATCATCAATGAACTTGATTACATGACCTTTTGGTACCTTTCCGTTAATCTCCTCCCATAGCAAAATATGTTTAAATTTCCATTTGCTAGGTAAACCAGTTTTTACTTTGATATAACCTTCTGTGGTAACCACCTCTGTACCAACATCATGTCGGTTGTGAGGAACATGGTTCTTTTTAAAAGATCCTGAATTTGCCCCTTTCAATCCTTTGATGCCCTTATTTGCTGGAACATGACCTTTAGTGAAAATTCCAGACCTACCAGTTCTCAATTTAAGGCTTTTGCGTAATCCGTTGATCATGTCTTTTGTGCGAGTGGTACCAAATCGGTCATTAAAGTTAGCGGTGAGTTGAGGAAGTGGTAATAAATAGTTTTGACGCATCCAATCACACATTTCTTCGCTATAAGAAAACCGACTCATTTTTTAACTTCCAGATAGTTAGGGGCGTCTTTAATGCGCCCTTCGCTAGACATACGCTTAACGCTGATAGCTAACTGCCCATTATTGACAATTTGAGAAGCAACGACAGATAAAGCTTTTGCGCGTCCAATCTCTTCTTTAAGTTCCTCACCTTTAAGATCTTCATCAGACAGCCTTTCCAATTGCATGAATAAATAGTTATGTAAATCTTCTAGGTTGTTTTTCATAATCTATACCCCGTGACATGTCACACTAATGAATAACAACGGCTTGTGTTGGGTAACCCAGTTGAAGTAAAACAGCTTTTTTTACCATCGCCAGAGTACGTTCTTCTTGGGTTGTCACATGTTCAGTTGTATCAGTGGACCACTCAACACTGCATTTATTGCTGGTTTCATCATGAGTAATGATGACTTCTAATTTCATGGCCATAAAAATATCTCCTGATATGCGCCCATTGCTGGGCGCTAAAGTATTTAACGAACCATCAATGAACGGTCACCAACTTCTAAGTGAGCACCAGGAACGTCGATGCCGTTTTCGATAGCCTCTTTAATGGCTTTTTTGTCGGGTGCCGTAATGGTTTGAACATCGACTAACTCATTAGGCAGTGCATCTTCATTATCAATGATGACTCGAACAACACCGGCGCGAGCCGTGAATGTATTTTTAGTTGTTTTCAACTTGTCCAAGCCCGAAGTTAACAAGCAATCCAAGGCATATTTTTTCAGGCTCTTAACCTGATTTTCGAATGACTTTTTACGGTCTGCCAGACGTTTGGATTCTTCATCCAATGTTTTGGCTTGACCTTCTAAATTACGGGCATGAAGCATAATTGCATCAAGCTTATCGCCTAGCTCACCTTCGATACCGACCAACGTATCGGCGATATCTTCGGCGGTAAACTCGCCAGTTTCGACGAGTTGTTGTAATTTGCTGTAGTCAGCAGCCATTGCAATAGCAGTTGTCTTGGTCATTAGATTGCCTCTTCTTTCTGATTAAGTTGGTCTAAACACTCTTTTTCAATTTCATTTAACCGGCGTAAACGGCCGTTTAAATATTTTTCATATTCACTATCACCACGTTGTTTAGCTAATTTAGCGTGGGTTGAGATTTCACGGGTGAGAGTGGATGTGATCCCCCGTAGTTCGTTTGCAGTTACTGCGCTGCGCATGGTTTCAGTGTGCCGCGTGAACTTCTCATCTAGCTCTTTACGAATGCGTGTCGCATCTTCGGCGTTATCCGTCGCAGCTTTGATTTCATATTCGAGCTTGTTGTTGGCAACATATTCAGGATTATCATGCATACCCATGAATACATCAGCACTAAAGCCAAGCATGGATAAGGCTTTTTTGATTGCGTCAGTGAGTGATTTTTTAATAGCCTCACCATCAACTTTCATTCCATAGTTAGTTTGATAGCGGTATGGTGTCGCGCCATAACTTTCAAATTCACCACGCGTTTCACACTCGATGGTGTACCAAAAACGGATCTTGATTGAGTGGTTTTGTTCGCAGAATAAAGAGCCGTCCCCATCGCGTAAAAATCGTGTGGCCACTTGCTTATTACGTTCATCAAGAATCGGTTCCATAATTGGCTTACCATCGATAAGCTTCTCTTCAAGTACTTCATAGCCCCACCCCTCACCGATAGGGCCGAATATTTCAGTGGCACGCATAAACATATAATTACTGTTTATGCTGGTACCAACAAAGCCCATACCCTCTAAAGGTTTAGTAAATCTGGCATCAGTGCGTTGTACGCGTTTCCAAATATTGAGGTGATCATTATTACTGTCGATGACTTCATCAATCACTGATGCGCGTTGTTCAAAGTCATCTTGTTCATTGGCAATTGGCGCAGAAATAACAGATGTTTCAATCACAACTGGTTCAGGTTCTTTTTCTACTTTAGCCGGTGTGTCTTTCTTCTTGCTGGTGCGCTTTGGTTTTTCTGTTTTAGCCGGTTGCTCAGGTGTTTCATCATTAGCAGGTTTAGTGCCTAAGTTATCAACCGAAAAACGACCATTACCTAAGGAGGTTACTTTCGGATTTTCGGTACCAAGTTTGGTATCGATAAACGCTTTACGGGCATTGGCATCATCAAATAATTCAGGCTTCTCTCGTGCCTCAGTCACTAATGCGAAGATGTTTTCGCGAGGGATATCGAGAACGCTAGGGAGTGTGCGCAAGTCCATTGATAAACGTTTCCATGCTTTATCTTCAGCTGCCATTAATTCTTTAGCTTTACGGATATCAGCGCTACGAATGCCGTCAAAATCAACGTCACCAATCAGTGCAAGGGCGATTTCCATATCAAGCATGGCATAGTCACGCTTAAGAGTTGGCGTATCCTCTTCGCTTTTTGTTGCAGAGGTTAATTCCACCTTAGGCTCTTCTTTCAACCAACTGTTACCTAAACCGATTGCATCGATGAGGGAAACATTATCATCAGCATATTCGAAAATAGCATGAGCCATCTCAGATGTTTGTTTCGCATCCATAGAATCGAGAGCTTTTATTCTTCCCAAGCCTTGAGCGATATTACGGATTTTTGGTTGCTCTGAACTTTCATTCATAAAGCTAATGGCTTTGCTGACATCAGTGCGAGTAAATTGAGTCTTACCAAACAATAAGATTGCAGCGATACGGATGGTCGTATTTATTTTGCTAAACTCTTCTAGTTTTGCCGGTTTCCAACAAGTTCCGTCAAATTCATTTTCAATTGCAAATACTTCGTCAAACTCACCGATAGCAGGGCGAGGGGAGCCCATAGCATCTTCACAAACGATAGGTTCGTCAGTGTTGAAATTATCCATGGCTTCCGGATAAGATTCTGAAAGCTTGATCATTGCTGATGCGCTAGCTAGCTTTTCGTTAGTTGCATTTAAAGCGATAGTTAATGGTACTGCTCCATTGGAGCGAGCCTCGGTCGTTGGCTCAAATACACAAATAAAAGTTTTCATTGGTCTTGCCTCTTAATAGGGGATTTCTTCGTCAATTTTAGAAATTGGCTTGCCTTCTAAACAAAGCAGCATTTGGATCTGGTCTTCCAGTAAGCTGGACTTCACTTGCGCATCAGCAAGTATTTTGTTTTGTTCTGCGCGTAAGGACTCAATCTCAGCATTCACTAACTGTTCAGTACTTAGCTCTTGAAATGGAATTTCAACGGTATGCTCAGATACAACGAAACCTAAACCTGACTCCATATCGTATTTGAATGGGAGTGGTCGGTATCGATATGAACCGTCGAATTGCTTTTGTGCATGAATGTAAAGGGTGACACTTAGGGTTTTAGGTTGTGCTTTCATAGCAGCTCCTTTAAAATAACTGTGATCAGTGATTTATCATTGGTCTTGCCTCTTCTAGCGTTTGGTCGCGCTAGTAGAACTCTCGGTTAGCTTTGGTCGGCGACCCGAGGTAAAGGAACCCACTTCGGTGGGTTTTTTTACGTCTGTAAATCAATGCCCGTCTTTCCGAGCTGTCAGGTCTTGCCTTGTAGCTTTGGTCGGTAACTAATTAAATTCCCTGGTACTGCAAAAATTCACTGTTATGTCGTGGTAATCATGAAAGGTCGCGATGAGAGCTTTGGTTTTCCTCCGACATAACAGCAAAACTAAATTTGGTTTGAACACCTGACTAAACACTTGCTGTGTTGTTTGTCTTGATGGAGTGAATATTAGCAATGCTATTTTTAATGTCAATAGCGTTGCTAATTATTTTGAGCGAAAAAAAACCGCATATATATGCGGCTTTATTTAATTACTTGATTTTACTAAGCAAAGTCAATCATTTTGATCGGGAGAGATTTTATGACTTTACCGATAATTTTAAGGTCATGCATTTCTGACTCTTCAATATAAAAGGTTTCATATGCAGAATTATCAGATTTAACAGCTAATTTTTTCCCTTTAACCCTTTGTAATCTTTTTATAAATAAGGCATTTTCAAAGCTAAACACATAAACACCGTCACCATCAAAGTATTCATTATGAGTATCAACAAAAACAACATCTCTAGGATTGATTGCGGGGGACATACTATCACCACTGATATTAATCATTTCTATACCCTTGAGACTTTTACGACCAAACAATTCAAATACCTTCTCTGACGAAAATTCAATTGATCTTATGGTGTCTGGAAACTCGTTATTCATAAACCCACTAGGTCCAGCTTTTGCATAGATATCAAGTAATCTTAGCGTATTGTGCTCATTGCGGGTAATTAAAGGGGAATGCTCAGCAACACTAGCTTGTTTATTAGAACGAACATAGTCTAAAAGCGCCTTTAACTCAGGGTTTATATCTTCTGGCTGTACTTGCAGAAGAGCCGCAAACTTTAGGGTTGTATCGGTATTCAATGCAGTTCTTCCGTTAAGATATTGACTTACAGCACCTTGCGTGGAAAAGCCTAAAGCCTCCGCAGCTTTCTCTTGTGTTAAGCCGAGAGTATCCCTTTTTGCCTCCCAAATCGTTTTTAGATTATGAGCGGCATTCTTGTCGACATCAGATATTTTTCTAGTCATAAGCATTAGTTTATTTGTATTGCTAATATTTTTCTAATAGCATTGCTATTGATTTATTAAATTAGCATTGCTAATATTGTCCTTATTCAAAAGGAGAGAACAGATGAATCTAAGTTTATATTTAAAAAATCAGAAGATTAGCCAATCCGAGTTTGCTCGAATGGTTGGCGTTACTCAGGGTTTTGTTAGTCAAGTAATCGCTGGAAATTATGTCCCAAGAGGGAGAAAAGCCATTGAATGGGCATCCAAGACAAATTGGTTAGTCACTCCTCATGAGTTAAATCCAATTGATTACCCTAACCCCTTCGATGGGTTGCCAAATGAAACTCAAGTATTTCAGGTATCAAGTTAAAAAACTGATTATTCATAATCAATTTTTAGCGACAGGAGACGCAGCATATGAACTTTGATATCAACATTGTCCGCACCGAGGTTGAGGACTGGGCAGCAGAAACAGGTCAGGAACATGTAGCAATAGAAATCAGTCGTGCATATATGCGATTAGTTAGAGATAGAACTAACGTGCGCCTACATATGATTGAAGATGAGTACGGTCATGCAGATTGGAAAGCGATTAATAACAATCGACAGCAGATATTTCGTTGGCTGCGTGGTGATTCCAACGCATCGATCAGAAAGTTTGCAGAGTTGATGCCGGCGATTGAAATTGCATTACCAGCCACAAGGTTGGCTAGGATTCGTGGCGACACGATGAATTATCTAACGTCAATTGCGATACAGCGCTTTGCTGAAGCAATGACAGAAATTTTATTAGAGGGTCGTGACATGTCACGCCAGATTAATAATGCTGTTAATGCGCTTAATGCGATACCACGTCAGACCAGCGTGCATTAATTCAAGAGGCAAGACCAATGCTAAGAACAATTGAGAAGATAACCTATCGCAATGGTTTTTTGTTGAACGGAGAACCAGCGGATAGAGAGAAAATCGAAGACGTTTTCGAGGGTAGAAGAGCTGCTGCGCTAAGCGTTTGGGAACAGTACGAACAACAAAAACAAAAGCTGCTTTCAAAGAAACTCACGCCGGAACAGTACCAGAACGCCTGCCGTGATATAGCTAAAGCGCTGGGGGTGTGAAGTGAGCAATAAAATTCAAGGTTATGTTTGGGATGCTTGCGCTGTTTCTGGCGTTAAGGGAACCAAATTAATGATCATGGTTCGCTTGGCAGACTACTCGAGTGATGAGGGGGTTAGTTACCCTAGTGTAGAAACGATTAGCCGACAAATTGGGGCTGGTGTCAGCACTATTCGTAGCGCTTGTAATGAGCTTGAGCAAGATGGTTGGTTAGTTAAAAAGATGCGCAGAAATGGAAATAGAAATGCATCAAATTTGTATTTTTTGAATGTTGATAAGTTGGAAAAGATAGCACTTGAGGAAAATGCAAAACTAAGAAAATTGCGCGAAAAAACATCTAAATTTCACCATCCAGATTCTGAACGTTCAGATTTTGACCGTACAGAAAACAATGAAAAAGTGAGGTTTGACCCTCCAGTTTCTGGCGTTCAAGGTGGTTTTCACCCTCCAGAATCTGGAGGCGATCCATCAGTAAATTCAAAACATGATCCATCAGTAAATTCAAAAGAGGATCCATCAGTTCAGGTTGAGCCGAAAAAATCGAAAAAATCATTCGATGCAAAATTGGCGAAACCAAAAAACGTGAGTGACGAAGTTTGGTCAGATTGGATTAATTTCCGCAAGGAGATTAAAAAACCACTGACGGAAACCATGTGCAAGCAGCAAGCAAAAAAATTAGCAGGATGTTCTGATGCGGATGCTGTGATTTGTAATTCGATTGCTAATGGTTGGCAGGGAATATTTCCAGAGAAATCCATAACCAAGGTTAACAAACCTAATTCGCATACTGGGTTTGGTGACAAGCACTATGAGTCTCAGGATCCACACTGGTTTGTTGGAGGTAAAAATGCCTGAACAAGATTTATTGGTTAGTGTGAATATTCCTCCGCGTTTTGCTAGTGCAACTTTTGAAACATTCAAAGCAACTACGCAACCGGCTAAACATAATCTCATGATCTGCAAACAGTACGTTACAACATGGAATGACAGGAAAAATGCAGGAGAGGGGCTTGTACTTTGCGGAATGCCCGGAACAGGTAAAACCCACCTTGCAGTATCGATCGCCCGTGAGATTGCTGGAGGTTTACAGGAATCGGTATTTATCACCACAGCGGCGCGTATCATTCGCGCATTTCGTAGAACGTGGTCAGGAAATTCAGAATTTAGTGAACTGGATGTGCTAGCAAAATATTGTGATCCCGAGCTGTTGATAATTGATGAAATCGGTGTCCAGTACGGTACTGACTCGGAACGAAATATTTTGTTCGAAGTGATTAATGATCGTTACGAAAGTTTATTGCCGACTATTTTAGTTAGCAATTTACCGTTGAATGAGCTGGAAGAAATGCTTGGTGAACGTGTAGTAGACCGATTATTACAGGGTGGTACCGTACTGACATTCAATTGGGCAACATACCGCAGAGGTAATCACTTATGATGGATGAGCGCGATTTAGAGGGGGCTGTGATTAGCGGTTTTCTTGCTGGTGGTGCTTCTCAAGATGCTTATGAGGTATTGGCTACATTACCTGAAGAGGCATTTAGCTCAAGTTATTATCAGCGTGTTTATCGAGAGATAAAAAAACAAGCACTAACGAGTTCGTTAATTGACCCGTTTTTTATTGCGGATGCTTTAGGTGATAAGGGCGATTTAGCCAATTTACTGGAGCTTGCCAAATCGCCGGTATGGAAAGCTAATCTGAAAGGGTACGCATCCAAAGTTCATAGTTACTTCCGTGTTCGCCAAGTCATTCAGTTGATGGCTAAATATCAAACTGTTATCACGGAAGCAGGTAATCATGAGCAAGCTGAAGAGTTGATTGGTCAGTTCGCAAATCAGATTGGTCAGCTCACTGCCGGTAGCCAAAACTTGTTACCCGTTCATCTAAATACTCTGATTGAAGGATATGTCGAAGTCCTCGAACGTAGAAACTTAGGTGAAGATATTAGTGGAATGATTAAGACGGGCATAGAAGCATTAGATGATAAAATCGGAGGGTTTAACCCGACTGATTTAGTTTTCATTGGTGGTCGTCCGGGGATGGGGAAAACTGAACTTGCTTTAACCATGATTGAGGGTATGACCCGTGATGGCGGTGGAGCCTTACTATTTTCCATGGAAATGGCGAATCAACAAATAGCGGAACGCATGATCGCAGGTTCATCACAGTTACCTGTATCAACACTAAGAAAAGGGCAATTACATGATGAAGACTGGGCAAGATTGAGTTCTGGCTTAGCGCATTTAATGGATCGAGATATTCACATCATCGATGCTAGTAACTTAACAGTAGAGCAAATATGCGCAATTAGTGAGAACCATAAGCGGCAGTATCCAAACTTAAAAGGGGTCTTCGTTGATTATTTAGGTCTCATCAAAAAGCCGAAGGCAGAGCGTAACGACTTGGCTATAGCAGCAATTTCAGCCGCATTGAAAGGGCTGGCAAAACGACTTCATACACCAACAATCGCCCTAAGCCAGTTATCACGTGACGTTGATAAACGCCCATTAAATCAACGTCGCCCCGTTGCCGCTGATTTACGTGATTCTGGTAGTTTAGAGCAGGATGCAGACTACATCTTATTCACTTACCGCGATGTGGTTTATAACCCGAACAGCCCAGCTAAAAACTATGCTGAAGTTATTGTGGATAAAAACCGACACGGTGAAACGGGTACCATTTACCAAGAGTTTAAACACGGACATTACATGCCGACCGACCAAATTACGGCAACGGAAGTGTCCAGAATGCAACAGCAATCACAGAGTGCTAAACCACGCAAATACGCAGAAAAGGCATTTTAAAAACTTATTGAGGCAAGACCATGACAATTAAAGACCCAATCACCGGCGAATCACTCGTTCGGTGTAACCATCCCATATTACCTGATGATGGCTTGGATCATACACCATGCCACATTGAGCGTATTCAATCAGCTGCGCGAGCAAGAACTAAGGCGCCATATCAGCAAATTTTGAAACAACAAAAGCCGAGGTAGTAATGTCTGGGCAATCAAGTTACTTGCCTGATGGACTGCCTCACAATCGTACTTTGTGGTCAGAAGAATATCGCGAACTGGAGCAACTTGATTTATTCGCTAGCCGGCTAATTCGGCAACTGAAAAATCGAAAAATAAACAGAGAGCGAGTGCTGGTGGAAATCGAAAAGGCGCCAGAGGTACATCGAGAGTTTTTTAGAGATAGGTTGAACTATTGGCGTCAATTAATGCAGGTATGAAGCATACACACTTGGAAAAAATAAAATTACTCCCATCATATAACTAAACATTTTATAGCGGATATAAGACCGTCTTGTCATAAGGTTATTAAATGTAGTTAGTTGGAGTGAAAATGAAAAAATCGGTTTATAAAGCAAGTGGTTTATGGGACGAAAAATCTTTCATAACTCTTTTCGTCGCTTCAAGTGAAAAAGATGTACTTTCAACAATAGCATTTTGGGCAAATCTAAATGGCGCTAGAGTAGATGAGTTATCTATTGAGCGTTATTGCTCAGTGCATTAACCAAATTGATATGAAGAGGCAAGACCAATGGCTAAATCAGCAGCAGAGCGCAAGGCTGCCCAACGCAAACGCCAGCGTGAAGCTGGCTTTGTTACCCCGCAGTGGCAAGTTGAATCAGAAGAACATGAAATGATTAAGCGTAATTGTGCATTGCGTAGACCAGGACGTGATTCCTATGATGAGAGTGAATATATTCAGATGCTCATACGGAATGATGATACAAGACTTCAGCGCGAGATTGCGGAATTATCCAATCGTTGTTGTGGTAAATGTGGTGAACGTCTACCAGTGACGGAATGTTGCCTTGATGGTGATTCTAAATGCTGGTTAACCAATGGGTGGCACGGATTAAAATTGAAGGTAGAATAAAATATAAATTATTTAAAGAGGGATTAGTATGTCTATTTTAGCTGAGATACAGCATGATGCGATCAACCCAGAAGTAAGAGTCGCTGACTTATTACGCAAGTGTTTATTTCTAGCTAGTAAAACTGGTAGTGATGATTTTAAAAATTGGGTTTTACATGAACTGGATGGATATCCAAGTTATGACGATGTTCCTGATTACCGTATTATTTCATGCCACTCGAAAGGAAGCTTCTCGCGATATGGTGGTATACTAAAAAACCTTCCAATTGATTTAAGTATACTACCAGAAGAGTATACTGAATTATTTGGTAAAATGGTTGTTACTAATACAGTTGCATCTATAGAGGGGTTACTACAAACCTCAGAATCTCAAATTGTTAAAAGTAATTGGAATGCTGAAGCTACTAGACTTGTCAGTGATAAAATATATCAAGGAATGTATTGTATTGAAGCATGGAATGAAACAGCTATTCATTTAATGTCTGGCATTCTGGATAGTGTTAAAACTAAAGTGCTGAGCATTGTTTTGGAATTGGAAAATAAATTACCAGATATTGAGGAGGTTAAATTGTCTAAATTAGATGAGAAAGTAGTTACTCAAGTTTTTAATAATATTATTAATGGTAATGCAAATATAGCGAATAGCGGAGAGAACTTCACTCAAAACTTACAAGTCCAATCTAATGAGCTGGTAGATAAGTTAGTTCATGAATTGATAGATTTAAAAAGGCAAGGGAAAGATTGTGAGGTGATTGATTGCTTAATTTCTCATGTGGAGTCCATAAAACAAGTAAAGGACAGACAAGAAGGGCTTGAGAAAGTGGCAAAAATTTCGAGCATAGCTGCAAATAGTGTCACTGTTCTTCCTGTTGTTGGTATGTATATTGGCAAACTAATAGAATTATTTTCATAGTTAGATAAAGTTTGAATTTTATCTAATTATGAAAAATTTATCTCGTAGAGATAATAATGGCAATAAAAGTCATTTAAATATATTTTTTATTATTGATCATTTCGTTGTGTGTAATATGAAAATTAGGCAAGGTAACTATAATTGGTTGATGGATTTTTCTTGAGTCAGAAAGTAGAATAGATACCATTGGTCTGAACACCCAATTTTAACACTTGCTGTGCCTACTGAGAGAAAAACTATGGCACAGCATGGCTTTATCAAAATGTCTAACGACACTCTTGTACCTGCTAATCCAGCTGCGAGAGATTTTCTGCATTCAAAAATCAAATGTGGTGATGTGCTTTATGCTGATTTTAAGAAGGCACGAAACCCACGATTCCACCGTAAATACTTCGCTTTACTCAACCTAGGGTATGAATATTGGGAACCAACCGGTGGCACTATTTCGCCTGAAGAAAAAGAGTTAGTTCGTGGTTACGTTAAATTCCTCGCTTACTACACCGATAATGATGATGCCCTCCAATCTACCGCAGATGTTTATCTCGATGATATAGCAAAAAAACGCGCTCGCAATATTTCAGCCGCTAAATCCTTTGATGCCTTTCGCTACTGGGTCGTTGAGCAATCTGGTCACTATGAAACTTTTGAAATGCCAGATGGCAGCCTACGCCGCGTTGCTAAATCAATCAGCTTTGCCAAAATGGATGACCTAGCCTTTGGCGAACTCTACAAAGCCACGCTCGACGTGCTTTGGAACTTCATTCTATTCCGTAAATTCCCCACTCAAAAAGCTGCTGAAAATGCCGCGGCTCAGTTATTAGATTTTACCTAGAGGCAAGACCAATGACCAAAAAATCAAAGACCAAAGAAGATAAACAGTGGCTATCGGATGTAGCAGAACTTGGCTGCATTTGCTGCCGTAATATGGGGTATGGAGCAAGCCCCGCGGAAATCCATCATGTAAGAACGGGGCAGGGAATGGCGCAGCGAGCTAGCCATAAAGATGTTTTACCGTTATGCCCGCCTCATCACAGACCTAGTTACGATACTGGTTTTCATGCAGCGCCAAAAACATGGCAAGAAATTCACGGTACCGAAATCGAGTTATTAGAACAAACCAAAAGAGAAGTCATGGAGCTGCGAGCATGTCGAGTATAAAAAATATTTCTGATGGGCTTGTACTTGATGCTGAGCAAGAAGCTTGGTTGCAAGGTTGGCTATCCAAATTCGGCGCTTGGGTTTACAGCGGTAGATTAGAAAAACGGCAGAGTAGTATCATCGCTGAATTTATGGCAACAGTCGAAAGACGCGACTATCCAGAAAGAGAAATGTGTAATGACGATGACGGAATGTTAATTACCAAAGTAGTCGATAAAATTTATCATATAGACAGGGTCGCATTTACATTGCTGTTATTACGTTATGCTTTTGTGAGTTCTGATCGTGCTATCGCCCGTTATTATTATGGTATCTCTCAACCACGGCAAATGGTCCGTAGAAATCGAACAATTGAATATAGAAGACCCTCAATGTCTACATGCAGACGTGAATCGAAAGAAATCATTGCTTATGCGGAGTATTTAATATACCCACATCTCTATGATGCGTTTAAAATACGCGAAAATGAGTTGAAAAAGAAAAATAATAGCAAGAACGTGTTGACTTCTTTGAGCCAATGATCCACTATTTACGTATAAGTTGCCGTTTTAGTAACCGTGACGAATTAACCCAGCCAATGTGCTGGGTTTTTTGTTTATTTTTCAGAACGGTACTTCATTATTTTTTCAAGAATTTCGTGTTTTGTATCTTGCTCTATCCTATTTAAATACTCGTATTCTGTTTGCTCAGAAATACTCTCATTTATTGTAAAATAAGATTCGTTATTATCCTGCGCCATCTTACAATAGATAGAATGTAGATACGCTTTATTCGATGTGTTCAGATCTTTTCTGCATTTGTGATAGATAACTTCGAGAAGCTCCTGATTTGTTCCTGCGTTATACAGCTTAGATAAATTCTCATCAATACAAGCATCTGCGGAATCAAAAGATGTTTTAAATTCATTATAAATAGTATCGCAGTGAGATTTGTCTACGCCAGAAAATTCATTTTTATAACTACATCCACTAAGAGCAATAACTGCCCCTATGAAGTACAAAGCTTTTTTATTCATATGATTTCCTTAGTTATAATTCATAGGTATTTAAAGTCTTTATATTGAGATTGTCAAAAGAACAGGAATTATTAGTTTTTGGCTCGTCATTCATTGAGTAAATATAATACAGGCAATCGTCGGGAGAGGTCATGCGTATGGATAAATATAGCAATGCAGCCTACGGTAGTTCTGAGCCTACAGAATGTTTTTGATTTGAAATGATCAGATAAGGAAAAGCGCTGCCAGTCGCTCAACTGGCACTTATTCTAAGCTGCGCAATGCGTAGCTTTTTTATTATCTAAATTCCATAGAGAACAAATAATTTATGAGCACATCAATAGGGATAACCCTCGGTGCTGCTGGTGGCGGTGCTATGGGTGGGTTCCTTATTGGTGCCGACTATGGCGTCGTGCTAGGAGCTATTATCGGAGCATCAGCCTCAGTTATTGCATCCAGAGATAATAACCGGAGAAAGATACTTCATTTTATTTTAGCTCTTGGTGCGGGGATCCTTATCGCTAAAGAGGCTTCCGATGTTATTTCGCAGATATGGAGTTGGGATATTAGCCCCAAAATAATGGCAATTGTTATTTCGGCATTACTTATCCCTGTTCTCGTTCTTGCAGCAAATAGAGATAACCTCAAAAAATTATTTAGCCGTACATTTACCTCGATAGATAAAAACTTCAACAGTATCACACAAGCCATTAAAGATTGGCGAAATAAAGGAGGTAGCTAATGAGTACCGTCCTTAATTACTTAAATAGTATTTCGCTATGGGTAGACAGTCACCCACTAGAAACTGTCGATGTTTTTCTTTTGCTGGCGTCTGCAATAACAGTGTTTCTTTGTCGGTATGCCAAACATCGTGACTCTATTGTTGGTACCGCATTGTTTATTTGCTGGGTTTATCAAATATACGAGACCTTAGTTGGTGAGCGTATCTCTGCTCCATCAGATGTGCTTTTTGATGGCGTCATCTTCCTCGTTATTTTCTCTGCTGGTGGCAACATTATGTCCATTGTTGTTATCAGCAAACTTATAGAAAAAGTTAAATCAATCGGGTTGCTGATGATGCGACCTTTTACTTTCAAGGTGAAAAAATGAAATTAAGTGAGCATTTCGATAGTAATGAATTTGCATGTAAAGATGGATGCGGAGCAAATCAAGTCGAACCAAAGTTGGTTGAAATTCTTGAAGGCGTTCGCGCCCATTTCGGCAAGCCAGTAATTATTGTAAGCGGTCGTCGTTGCACTAATCACAATAGTAAAGTAGGTGGTGCTCCTAAATCTCAGCACTTATTAGGTACGGCGGCAGATATCAAGGTTAAAGATGTAGCGCCGAAAATGGTCGCTGATTATCTTGAATCTCAGTTCCTTGATAGCTATGGCATTGGTCGCTATAAGACATTCACACATATCGATGTGAGAGGGTATAAAGCGCGATGGGGCAGCAATTAAGTACGTTAACCAAGGTGTTACTGAGTGCTTGCGCAATTTTACTATTCTGGCTTTGGTGGATAGCGAGTGACTTTGATAAGTTGCAGGCTAAATATGACCAAAAGTCTAGTGAACTTTCAGTAAGCCAGCTACTAAATAAAGTAACCCAATCTGCTATCGCTCTTCACTATCAAGTTTCACTCGATAACATCAAAGCAAAGCAATTAGAGGACTCAGAACATGTCACAGTTAAGACAGTTATCAAAACAGTGCTCAAAGACAATGAGTGCGCTAATACTGCTGTGCCCGATGATGTTGTTAGTGAGCTGCGGAAGTACAAAAGAGGTATTGATTCCCGTTCAGCCGACACCGATACCGGCACATCTAACCGCTGACTGTGAGCAACCCGATATCCCTGAGAACGTTGATTGGGGTGATATGCCACAATTGCTCGTTGATGCCATGAACTCAATAGCAAAGTGCAACTTGGACAAGAAAGCCATTCGAGAGATTGAGGTTAATAGATTCAACCATGCAAATTTAAAATAATTAAATATTATTGATGTATACCACTGGTCACGTTACTTATAAATATTTACTATAAGTAAAAGAATGGCTATTGAGGTTTATATGATTTTACATGGAAGCTATAAAATAGAGGCTGTTGGTTTTTTAGGGGAAGGTAGCTTTGGAAATGTTGAGAAAGTAAGGGTTCTAAATACTCAAGATGTTGAATGTGGCTTTTATGCAAGAAAAATTTTAATGGATCAGCAAGAAGATCCTGATTTATTAGCCAGATTTATCAGAGAAGTTAAGTATCAAGATGAATGTTTACATAAGAATGTTGTTCAGATATTTATTTGTAGTATGCAAACAAACCCAGCTTGGTTTGTAATGGAGCTAGCCGAAACCACTCTTCACCATGAAATTGAAGCGGAAACATTAACGGATAGAAATAAAAAGATAGATATCATTTTAATGATTGCTAAAGGGTTGGCGCATATACATTCAAAAGGATATTATCATCGTGATATTAAACCGTTAAATGTGTTGAAGTTTTCAGATGGTACTTACAAAATTTCTGATTTTGGGATTGCTAGGCACATGGATCCATCTAATGCTAGTAGAATTCTAACTCAAGTAGGAGCATTTCCAAGAACACCCAAATATTTTGACGCACATAGTGTTGTTTTACATGGGTATTCAAAACAATCTGATATTTTTTCTGTAGGAATTATAATTGAAGAATTAAATATTGATGGTTTTGATGATGTGATCGATAAATGTACGGATAGAAGATTAGGCAAAAGATATCTTAATGTAGAGCAACTTATTGCTGACATTGAAACGATAAGAGGAGCATCATAAGCATGTTAAATTTACTTTCATCCTCTTTGTTTTCTAGTTCAAAATCATTAGAACAGATAAACCAAGATAGTATTTTACCCCCCAAAAGAGTGGGGGGTGGTTATCTTTTTGCTATAGCTGATGGTGTTGGGGGCTATCAAGGTGGCGGAGAGGCCGCGCAAAGTGTAATCACTTATTTAGAAGAGTACTTTACTCGTGAGTTATCTAATGAACTAGCTGATTTGTTTCCTAGACTTAAAAAAGATGTTCAAAAATTAAGCGAAATAAATAGAGATTTTATTAGAGCTGCTAGTACACTAACTCTGTGTTATGTAAAGCATGACAGTGTTCTCATTGGACATATAGGTGACTGCCGATTATATTCAAAGAATGGACTAAAATTGAAGCAGTTAACAAAAGATCATACTCAGCACCAAGCATATATCGATGAAGGAATATTTACAGCAAGGGAGCTGAAAAACGCTAAGGGAAAGAACATACTTACTACAGCTATTTCAAATAAAGGTGAGTTAATGTTCGATATATTTAAACTAAATATTGAAGATGTAATGGATGAAAATGGGGATATATTGCTCTGTATAATGTCAGATGGAGCGCATTCGTTTTGGGAGAAAAGACCTAGGTTCTCTAAAAACACCATGGAAGAGCCATCGCGATTCATATCTAGCTTGAAAAAAAGAATCGAGAAAGGTCCTCCGGTCGATGACTATTCCGCTATTTCTATTAAATTCAAAATAGTTAATCCAAGCTAAAAGAACAATTTAAATAATTTAACTCTCAATAGCCATCAGCTAATCACTGATGGCTTTTTAATGGATACAACTTATGAACATCTACAAACGTCATTCATAGAGTGGCGTTGATAGAGATTTATACAGGAGATAAACACGATGGCTAAACCGGATTGGGGGACGCTACAGCAACAGTTCCTCACCGCTCATGCCGAATCAGGAATATCCCCGAAAGAGTGGTGTGAGAACCAGGGACTTAATTACGCAACTGCACGTCGATATATCAAGATATCAAATGCGCAATCTGCGCAAAAAACTGCGCACAAGAAATTGCGCACTGCGCACGAAAAAGAATGCGCAAAAGAGCCTATATGTAATAGCACAATACCAACTGCGCAGAGTAGTGAACAAGATAATGCGCACGATGATGATTGGCATCTAAACCCCGATGAATACGGACTTACCGAACTGCAGGCGAGGTTTGTTATTGAGTATCTTATCGATATGGATAAGACCGCAGCATATCAACGAGCAGGATATAAAAGCCAAGGCGAAACAGGAGCGGCGGCAGCTAGGCGCTTGTATCGGAATGTATCGGTAAATCGAGCAATTCGTGATGCCCTGACAGCTCGTGAACGCAGAACTCAAATCACCCAAGATGCCGTATTAAAAATGTGGTGGGATATTGCGACTGCAGACGTTAACGAGCTAACGGAATATCGCCGATTATGTTGTCGTCATTGTTGGGGCTTTGGTTTCAATTATCAGTGGCGTGATGCGGTCGAATATGACGATGCTGTGAAAAAAAACATGGCAGCAAATAAACCACCTCCGCAAGATGTTGGCGGCTACGGTTACGATGATACGTTAGATCCTAATCCCGATTGCCCTCGATGTAATGGCACTGGAATTGGTCGTGCGCATTTTCATGATACGCGCGATTTAGCCGGCGCAGCTCGTCGTTTATTCGCCGGCGTGAAAGAGGGTAAGTTTGGTGTTGAGGTGATCACTCGTAATCAAGATGATGCGCTTAAAATGGTTGCGCAGCATTTAGGCATGGTGAAAAACAGAACTGAAGTAACTGGTGCAGATGGTGGTCCTATTCAATCAACAGGAATCGACCTAAGCCACTTAAGTTTTGAGCAACTCATGCAGTTGAGAAAAAAATCGAAAAGTTGATTTAATTTAACATAATGGTGCTTACATGCCCTGCGACTTTTCAACTCAATTAAAATGTCACTCTAAACCGATAAAAGCCTAAATCTTCTCTTTGAATTTGGGCTTTTTATTTGTTGCTAATTTGTTATCAAAAACTCATTTTCCGTTTCACTGTCCTTTTGAAGTGAAGTGGCTATTTCTTACATTTTAGGTATGGCTATGGATATCGATTTCAGCTTATTTGATGAAGAGATCGAAAGGGAGATAGCACGCCGTAGTTTGCATGAATTCATTCAGTATATAAACCCTGAATACATCACGAGCCATTTCTCTCAAACGGTGTGTGATGCGCTCGATAGGTTTATCATTAAGATGATGAATGGTGAGCGACCGGTGATTATTTTAGGCGCTCCCCCTCAGCACGGTAAGTCCGATATTGTTTCTCGCTACTTACCTGCTTACATCTTTGGTAAATATCCCGATCTGCGTATAGCGGGTTTGTCGTACGGCAAAGACCTAGCCAGTGATATGAACCGTGATGTGCAGCGGATCATGATGAGCGACGAATACGCTGCGCTGTTCCCTTTGTCATGTTTGAATGCCAAGCGCGTTGTTACCATCGAGGTAGAAGCAAAGCGTAACTCAGAAACGTTCGAAATTGTGGGTAGAAAAGGGACATATATCAGTCAGGGTGTCGGTGGTCCATTAACAGGTAAAAAAGTTGATCTTGGTATTATCGATGACCCCATAAAAAACGCCAAAGAAGCATTAAGCCCAACGACCAAGCAGTCAGTCTGGAACTGGTATGTGTCCACATTTAAAACCCGCTTATCGAAAAATAGTGGCGAGATCATTATGGCTACACGATGGGCAACCGATGATTTATCGGGTCGTGTAATCGAAAATAACAAAAAGGCGATAGTATTAGAATTTCCAGCTATTAATGACGATGGGGAAGCCCTAGTTCCTGAATTGCACCCAATTGACAAACTTCTAGAGACTAAAGCAATCCTTGGTGATTATTTTTGGTCTGCCATGTATCAACAAAAACCTAAGCCGGGTGATGGTCAAATCTTCCATGAAGAGTTTGCGCGCTATTACTTGCCAAAAGATCTGCCTGAGTCCTTTGATGAAATTATTCACAGCTGGGATATGACCTTTAAAGATAGCGATGGTACCGACTATGTAGTAGGACAAGTCTGGGGTAAGAAGGGGGCGAATGCGTATTTGTTGTATCAGATTCGTAAGCGTATGAGCTTCACGGAAACACTCAAAGCCGTGAAGCTATTGGTTGAGAAATATCCACAGGCGAGGAGAAAGCTAGTAGAGGATAAAGCTAACGGTCCTGCGGTCATTGATTCACTAAAATCCATTATTTCAGGTCTTGTTCCGATTGAACCAGATGGTAGCAAAATCGCCCGCGCACACGCCTGTACAGCAGAATGGGAAGCCGGAAACGTCTGGCTACCACACAAAGCTATTGCACCGTGGATCACTGAAACGGTGGATGAAATCACAACGTTCCCGTTTGCTGGTCATGATGACACTGTGGATGCCATGACACAGGCATTGCGTTATCTGTTCCAGAAAAAGAAAGGCGGTTTCTTTACAACCAAGAGGTAATTCTATGTGGCCGTTTAAAAGGCGAAAAATTGCAGAGCAGATTGCACCGCCAAAGCGGTCGGCTTTTACAACAGATTTGTATCCTGCGCTAGCAAAAGAGAAGGGATTTAAAGGGATAGATTTGCCTCAGCCGGTGATTAGCGGTGTGGGGATGGACAGTATTGATACTTCCGTGCCGTCATTTAAAGGTGAGCAAGTTTACGGTGTACCCGAGTCACAGGCGGCTTGGTATGCCTCGCAAATGTTTATTGGCAATAACATGTGCGCGATTATCGCTAAGCATTGGCTAGTTGATAAAGCTTGTAACATGCCTGCGCGTGATGCTATTCGTCAGGGTTATGATGTTGATTGTGATAACGATGACGACAGAGCAATCAGTAAAAAGTTACGTAAGCGTGATAAAAAGTATCGCATACAGCATCATATGAAAGAGTTGATTCACTTTGGGCGCGTGTATGGCGGTCGATTAGCGCTATTCGTAGTGGAAACCTCCAATCCGAAAGAATGGTACGAAAATCCCTTTAATATCGACGGTGTGACCAAAGGGATGTACAAGGGGATCAAGCAAATTGACCCGCAATGGGTAACGCCTGATTTAACCGACTCCAATATCCAAGACCCTGCTAGCATGGATTTTTACGACCCCACTTATTATGTGATTGGTGGTCGTAAATACCATAAATCGCACTTTGTTAAGTTTGTGCCGTTCCCTGTGCCTAATGTGCTGAAGCCGCTTTATAACTACTTTGGTGTCTCGGTACCAGAGCGTATTTATGAGCGTGTCTATGCATCAGAACGGACAGCCAATGAAGCGCCACAACTGGCTATGACCAAACGGTTATTAACTATCGGTATGGCAGACCCTGAAGGTGCAGATAAGAACACTATTCAGGAAAACATGCTTTATTTTATGGAGATGCGCGATAACTACGGCGTGCAGGTGATGGGAAAAGAGGACGTTGCACAGCAGTTCGATACCTCGCTAGCGGATTTAGATGCCACTATTATGACTCAATACCAGCTAGTCGCAGCGGCGGCAAATGTACCCGCCACTAAGTTACTGGGTACCACACCAAAGGGCTTTAATGCCACTGGTGAGTATGAAGAGTCGAATTACCGTGAAGAGCTAGAAAGTGTCCAATCAAACGATTTAGACGAACTTTTACAGCGCCATTACGACATGTTGATGCGAAGCGAAGAGCTACCACTGGCTGAAATATCGGTCACGTGGGCGCCACTCGATAGCCCAACGGCGGCAGAGAGTGCAGATATTGAGTTGAAGTCTGCTCAAACGGATGCGGCTTTAGCGGCTACTGGCGCCATTGATGGGTTAGATATTCGTAAAAAACTCGCAGTCGATAAAGATTCGAGCTATTACGGCATTGATGTAAACGAGGGCGATTATGTCGAGGCGAATACGAGTCAGAACGAAAAAGGCAAGGTGGGCAGCCTCCCGACAAGCGGTATTGAAGGGCAATCCCCTGCAGTATTCAGCAGCACCGTCCAGCCGTTACCAGCGTGACATGTCACAGTTAATCAACTCAATGATTAAAGACTATGAAAAAGTGTTTAGTGAGCTGAGTGATGATTTTGATGGCGCCACAATGGACGCCAGTATCGCGAGTCAAACGCGTATTTGGCTCAACCGATTAAAGCGCAAGTGGGATAAAATCTTTACGACGCAATCGAGCGCCATGGCCGATAAGTTTGTTTCCCAAGTCGACATAGGTGCTCATCGTAATTTAGACGATTCCCTTAAACAGCTTTCTGGTGGTATCACAATCAAAACCCCGGCAATGCCTGAAGCGTTAAAAGATAAAATGATTGCCGCCACGGCTGAAAATGTTTCCCTGATTAAATCCATTCCTAGCCAATTTCATCAACGTATCGAAAGTGCGGCGTTGCGCTCTATCTCACAAAGCGGAGAGGGGGCTAAAACGTTATTGGATGAAATACGGGATATTGGAGGCGTCACGGAAAGCCGAGCGAATTTTATCGCCGTTGACCAAACACGAAAAATCACGACTGCGGCAAACTATGAACGCATGAAATCAGCGGGGATACGCAAGGCTATTTGGCATCACTCTGGTGGCAGCGCTGAACCTAGAGAGTGGCATCTACAGCTAGATGGTAAAGTCTTTGATTTAGATAACCCACCCATCATTGACCCAAAAACGGGCGAACGCGGATTGCCGGGGCAATTACCTAATTGTAAGTGCTTTTGGTCACCCGTTATCGATTTTGGTGAGGAGACATGACAAAACGAACCTATGACAACAACGGCTGGCTCGAAGTAAAAGATAACCCCATCTCTAAAGTTGGGGTTTTTGATTATTTGGGGGCTGAAATTGGTGCGCCGATACCTGACAAAATCTATCGCGTACTGCGTCCGCCAGAAGAGCTGGCGAGCGAAGAAACTATCAACTCTTTCAAGTTAACCCCGTTCATTATTGAGCATGAAATGCTGGGTAAATATGCCACCCCTGCGGAGAAGAAAGGTATTCAAGGTGTGATTGGTGAGAATGTGTATTTTGACCCACCGTATCTTAGAGCCAATATCAAAATCTTTTCGGATGTCGCACTTAGCAATATCGACAGCGGCAAAATCGACCTTTCACCCGGCTACCGCAGTAAGTATGAATTCACCTCCGGTATTTATGAAGGGCAGCCTTATGACGCAATTCAGCGTCACCTACGTGGAAATCACCTCGCATTAGTGGATGAAGGACGAACCGGTCCTGATGTTGCTGTGCAAGATCACCTCGTTATCACTATCGACACAAAGGAATTTATTCGTATGAATCCAGAAGATGACAAAGAAAAGCAGACGAAAGATGAGGGGACGTTTACCCCAGAACAACTCGCTGCACTGAAAACTATTATCGCTGAGGCAATCGCAGCAGGTAAGTCAACCTCAGATGAAGATCCTGAAAAGAAAGACACCTCAGACGAAGACCCCGATCCCGAAAAGAAAACGGAAGATACCGAAGCTGAAGTCGAAAAAGCGGTTGAAGATGCTGAAGTTGAAGCGGAAAAAGCGGAATCGGGAGACCCCGAAGCCGTCGAAGCCGCCGAGGTTGCGATTGAAGCGGCTGAAGAAGCGCTGGAAGAAGCTAAGGAAGAGCTAGACCAAGCAACGACTGACAGCTTAAATCGCCGCATCAAACGCTTGAAACGTGGCATCACAACGATGGATGAAATGGCATCCCTTAAGCGCAAAATGAGCCGCTTAGAAAAAGCCAAACCGACCATGGACACTGGCGCACTGTTAAAGCAAATCGGTGAGCGTGATTCATTAGCACATAAGCTGACCCCATTTCTTGGCGTATTCGACCATGCAGCGATGACTAAGCAGCAAGTGGCGGAGTATGGCGTTGATAAGCTCGGAATCCAATGCGGTAAAGGCAATGAAGCGATTGCGCTTGATGCTTGGATGCAAGGGCGCGTACCGGATTCTCAGAAAGCCACATCAACGATGGACTCTGCGGTTAGCAATAAATCAATTATGGACAAATGGGGAGCTAAATAATGGCAATTCCTAAATCAGTAGCGCATGGCTTAACGTCTGGAGTAGTAGGTGAAATCAGTCATGCTGGTCCGATTCGAGCAGTAGCGGCGATCCTCAGTTCAGAGGATGAGAAGCAAAACATTTTCGGTCGTGCCTACACCTACAAAGATGATTCCGTTGAATCTGTCCAAGTGGGTGGTAAGGGGGCGTTTGCGGGGATCATGATTAACCCGAAGGCGTATCGCGTTGAAGTGGGTTACGCGCGTAACGGTACCCAAGGTGAGTTTTTGGCAATGGGCGAAGCCTATGTCGAACTTGAAGAAGGGGTTGGTAAGATCAATGCGCCAGTTATCTTTGATGAAACGGACGGCTCACTTTCCTCCAAGCTTGTTCCAGCAGCTGGCGACCGCGTGATTGGTTTTGTTAGTCGTCACGTTGAATCCAGTGAATCAGCCCATTTGAGCGTTATTCGCTTAACGGAAATCCCATACCCAGTGGCAGTAAAGGAAGGTGAATAATGCCAGTTAGCAAGCAAAAGTTTTATATGTCCGGTCGTGATATTCGCAAGCATGGTCAACTGAATATCCAACCTGAGCAGAAGTGGACGTATCGCGAACTCGAACAAATCGGCTTTGGTGGTTTATCCTCGATGGACTCCGCGATTAGCGGTGCCGCCATGCAGGGTGGGTTAATTCAGCGTGAAATGTTGCAACATGTTCTCCCTGGTCTGATTCGTACTGCAACCCGTGTTCGTGTGTTGGATGAAATCACCGGTGTATTGAATGCCGGTGAATGGCACGATGAAGAAATCATCTTAAACGTGGCAACACCATCCGCTAAAGCGGAGCTTTACGGCGATCATACCAACGTGCCGTTAGCGTCTTACATTCAAGACCAAGAGCGTCGTGGTATTGTTCGTTTTGAGCAAGGTTTCCAAGTCGGTAAGCTGGAAGAAGCGCGCCAATCTGCAGCAGGGTTTGAATCAGCAGCGGAGAAACGTAATGCGGCGGCTGAGTCCTTAGAGCAAGGTCGTGAGCTCATTGGTTATTACGGTTTTAATGCCCCCGAAACCCGTGTTTTCGGTATGTTAAATGAGCCTAATTTACCAGCTTATGAAACCGCATCGAAAAAGTGGAAAGGCGGTACGTTTGCGGATATCACCAAAGATATTACGGACATGTTCTCACGCATTGAGATCACCTCGGGCGGTATTATCAAAGATGACATCAATATCACCTTGACGTTGCCGTTGGGCTACCGTTCAACGCTAAATGTCGCTAACCCTGTGGCGCGTGGTGAAACCGTTTATCAGTGGGTGAAAGAGAACTATCCAAACATGCGCTTTGTGTTCTCGCCTGAATTTGTCGGGGCGAATGGTGGGGCTGATGTGGCGTATATGTTCGCAGATACTGTGGATGATGGTTCAACCGCAACCAGCGCGACAATTTTGCAAGTCGTGCCAGTTAAGTACCAATTGCTGGGCTCACAAGCTCAAATCAAGGGGTATTTAGAAGATGCGACCAACGCAACCGCAGGTGTCTTTGTCACGCGACCTTGGGCGATCACCCGTCTAACGGGCATCTAACCGAACCACTTCCTTTTTTACGCCCTCATTTGAGGGCTTTTTTATTGGAGAAAGCCATGTCTCTCTATGTTTATTGCACGTTATCAAACGACCAAAACTACTCCGTTAAAGACGGTAAAGTGTTTATTGCGGGTCAAGCCAACATAATGACTAAGCACATGTATACCCCGCGCGGGCGTGTGACAGAAATCAGTGATGAACAATACTCACAACTCAAAGATAACCATGTATTTCAGTTGCATAAAGAAAACGGGTTTATCAGTGTGGAAAATCGTAAAGAAGATCCAGACAAGGTAGCGACAAATATGGAAGCCAGTGACAACTCAGCACCTGAAACAGCTGAATCACTGGAAGCGGCTAAGCAGGAAGTCCCGAAAACCAACAAAAAGGCGAAATAATCATGGATGCGAGCACATTTCCCCTTCAATCATTTCGTGTGCTCCGTCCTCAGTTCAACGGGGTGCCTAATGATGATGTTTATGTTATCGCCCAATCTGCGTTGAATTACTTCTCGCCTTGTCGTGGTGTTTGTACCAATGAATTGTGGATGTTGGTTGTTGCTCACATGTTGGATTTGAACCAACAAATCGCCGAGGGTGCTGCGCCAACAGGGGTTGTCACCAGTGTTACCATGGACAAAATCAGCGTGTCATATTCCGCGCCCCCTGCCGGTTCTGATTGGTCGCACTGGTTCAAAATGACGACCTACGGGCAGCAGTTCTTAGCGCTAATTAAACGCTGCAGTGTACCTCAATACTTTGGTGGTGCGGGTGAGCGCTCGGCATTTAGGGGCGTTGGTGGTCGATTTACACGAGGAGGTCGGTTGCGTTAATGGCAAAATTAGCTCAGTTGAAAAAAGTCTACGATGAATTGGGTAAGAAACAGCTGAAGGTCGGTTTCTTTGAGCATTCCAAATACCCTGACGGTACGCCCATTGCGTATGTTGCCGCTATTCAGGAGTTAGGTCACGGAGCTATCCCACCTAGATCGTTTATGCGACCGACAATGTCTGAACATCGCCAAGAATACAGTCAACTTATTGGCAGAGCAGCCAAAGCAGCCGTAAAAGGTAACATTACGGTAAGTGAGGGATTAAAGCAGGTTGGTGAAAAGGCGGTAGGTGATATTCAGATGACTATTCGCTCTATTCAGACACCCCCACTTTCGATGGTAACGCTATTGCTAAGAAAACGACGTAAGCAAGAAGGCTTTAAGACCGGTGGTAAAGCAGTTGGTCAGGCATATCGTGATGCTAATTTTATCGGTCCTCGAAGCAAGAAAGATAAAACGGTAGATATTTCTGGTGTCAGTCTTAAGCCGCTGGTAAATGAAGGTTTAATGCTTCAATCTGTGTCATGTGCCGTGGAGGACAAATAATGTTTGGTAATTTGCATCGTATCGCTTCTCGTTATATCCCACAGCAAAAAGCCTTGTGGTTTCGCTTCAAAAGCCGTGAGCCCGATGATTTAGGGCACGACCAAAATCAGTACCATGAACCGGTTGAGATCCGCGGGAGTTGGCAAGCGGTAGATACCCAAGATGCTCAAAGTATGGGATTTGATTCAAACACGGTTTATCGTCGCTTCTATACCTCTCACGATATCAAAAGCATTCAGCGCGGAACGTCTCCCGATTTCCTTGTTTTTAATGGCAAGAAATTCGACGTGATGGGCGATGCGGATTGGTATGAGCAGGACGGCTGGAAATCGGTGATTTGTATTGAGGTAGGTGCTTATGACGGATAACAATGTTGATATTGCTCTTCGTAAGCAGCTTATTTTTCAACTTAAAGAGGCAGGAATTGATATCCCAGTGAAAGCAGGTTTTCAATCGACGAAGCAAGGTCGTGAAGAAAACATGGTGATGTTTTTCCCTATTGATGAGCATGGCCACGGATGGCAGGGGAGAAAATACAACGTTCAAGGTGAAAAGGCGAATCACCAAGAAAGCCAGTTATCTGAGAAAACATACCAGTTTCAAGCTCTAATCACTGATTCTGAGCATTATACAGCAGGAGACATTACCGCTACTGTCAGAATGATCACCAACTCTTTGCCGTTTGTTGAAGCATTACGAAAGCAAGGTATTGGTATTCAACGCGCAAGCACCATTCGTAGACCTTATTTTCTTAATGATCATGGTAACTACGAACAAAATCCCTCGTTCGACCTTACTGTTTCATTCACCCGAACATTACTTCCCGATACAGCGGCTGTTAGTGCGCTCTATCCTGACATTCACCGCATATAAGGTTTTACTATGCCAATTAAACAAAATCGATACGTTGATATCGCATCGGCGGTTATTGGCGCGTCTGCTGTTCCGATGCGTAAACTAATCGGTCGCTTATTTTCAACCAACCCTAAAATTCCCGCTGGTAAAGTTTTAGAGTTCGCCAGTGGTCAAGTTGATGAACTGTTAGGCGCGGATTCACCCGAGGCGCACTTTGCGCGTCAGTATTTCAGCTATGTCAGTCCAGCACCGGTTAGCAAGCCTAAAGCGCTGCAAATCGCGTCTTATGAGCCAGTAGGACGAGCGCCTACGTTGTTTGGTACCAAGGCAGCGGCGTTAGCAGATTTAAAAATGATTGCGGATAGTACTTTGTCCGTCACTATCGGTTCCATCACCAAAGATTACAAAGACTTGGATTTATCCGAGGTGAAATCGTATGCCGATATTGCATCGATGATCCAAGCGAAACTGAATGCAGAGCCTGAGCCTCAGTTCTCAAACAGCTATTTGACGTTTAACTCATTGAATAGTGCCTTTGAGTTAAGTGGTGGCGTTCAGGAACGCGCTTCTATCAGTGTGGCTTATTCCGTGCTGTCGAATGCGATGGGATTATCATCCGGTACCACATCTGAAGGTAACCCAGCACAAACACCACTTGAAGCGTTTATGGTTGCTGAGCAAGTTTCCGATTCCTTTGGTAGCGCGACATTCTTAGATGAAATGTCGTTAGAGCAAGCGGTGCCACTGGCGCAGTATGTCGCCGGTGAAAACGTGAAGTACCAACTTCATTTGAGTGTGAGTAAAGGCAAGGTTGAAGATTTTAGCGCCGCATTAATCGGTACTGCCTCTGTGGGACTTAATCTTAAAAAAGAAAACCTCTATTACGTCCAAGCGTTGCCAATGGCGATCATGGCCGCAACAGATTACGACCGCACTAATGCAACGACGAACTATATGTTCCGTCAATTTAGCGTGACGTTCCCGGCACAGGTTACTACTGACCAGGATGCCAACCTCTACGATAAATATCGAGTGAACTACTACGGTGAAACAGCGGTTGCCGGTTCGCAGATTCGCTTTTATCAGCGCGGGTTCTTGTGTGGTGGTCCATCGAATCCATTGGACATGAGCGTCCATGCTAACGAGCAGTGGTTAAAAGCCTATATCGCGCAACAGTGGTTCAGTGTATTGCTTTCCACGCGTGGTGTTCCAGCGAATAAAGACGGGGAAGCCCGTGCGCTCATGGTGATTGCTGGCGCAGTGACCAAAGCATTGGGTAACGGCACGATTTTAGCCGGTAAGACAATTACTGAAGTTCAAAAACTGGCGATTGCCGATGCTTCCGGTGATGACCTCGCTTGGCATGACGTGCAGGACAAGGGCTATTGGTACAATGCCCAAATCTTTGAAAGCACTGGCGAGAGTGGATTGCCTGAGTATGTCATGAAGTACGTATTAATTTACGGAAAAGGCGACTGGGTGCGTAAGGTCGAAGGCTCACATAATTTAGTGTAAGGAATAGATAATGAGCGACATTTCAGCAACAGGCTTGAGTTTAACGATTCAAGCCTCTAAAACTTTTCCAGCCGGTATCTTAATCACCACATTTGCTGATGATGCCGATCCACTGGATTTACCTGCAGTAGATATTGCGCAGACTGGCATGGACATTAACGGTAATTTGGTGAGCTGGTCAACACCGACGCCGCAGACGGTGACAATTAACGTTTTAGCCGGTAGCGAAGAAGACCAAAACCTGTCGATTTTGCTCGAGGCAAATACAGCGAAAAAAGGGCGTCGTCATGCCGGTGATATGATCACCATGGTAGCATCGTACGGAGATGGTTCTACAGTCACAGCGCGTAACGGAAAAATGACCAATGGTAGTCGCGGTAATTCAGCGGCATCCGCAGGTAAGTTGAAAGCGAAGCAATACACCTTTGTTTTCCAAGACTTCGACAGCACGCGAGTCCGTTAATTCACTTCCAACTATGGCGGGGCTACCCGCCTTTTTTATAGGTTCACATCATGTTAATTAAACCCAAAGAAGTCGCTATCAAAGACGTTGATGGTGACGAAAAGCTATTTGTGATCAGCCGACTGCCAGCAACGGTTGGGCGTGAAATTTTGGCTAAATATCCACTGTCTAACGCACCGAAAATAGGTGATTACGATGTCAGTAAAGAAGCCATGCTGAAAATGATGGCGTATGTCTGTGTTGTGGTTGATGGGGATGAAATTCCACTCAAAACGCAAACCTTGATTGATAACCACGTGCCGGATGGTGAATCGTTGATCCGCTTAGAACTGGAAATGCTGAAATATAACACCAGTTTTTTCGGGGGCGACGGGAACTCAGGCTTCCTCCATTACCTGCTCAGCAAGGTAAGCGGTTCACTCCCGTCGATTATAAAAACGCTGATGGGTTCTTTGCAGTCATCCTCAGCGAAGACCTCGCCACCCTCTCAGAGCTCAAAACCTCAATAGATTTAGAAGAAGCGATGGACTTGTGGGAAATCGCTATCATTAATCGCTACAACGAAGCCTTAGCCGCTTCAAAGGATAGATAATGTCGTTAATGGATACGTTTGTTCAGGTCTTTGAATTTGACACCCGGCAAGCCGATAAAGCCTTTGACAAAGTCCAGCGTTCTACGGACGACATTATCGAGGGCATGAAGAAAACCCAAGAAGCGGCAGAGCAGAGCTCACTCACGTTCGGTAGTGTGATGAACGAGTTATGGCAATCGCTCCAAGGGCTATCGGGTGAACACTCCATTGATTTTTCGACTAATGCCGAAGAGGTCAACGCACAGACTGACGCGGTTAAGTCACAATTGGATTCTGTGAGTACTGCTTTAGTGGCTTTGGATGAGCAGCGTGAGGCTACAGATGCCGGTTGGAGTGAAACTCAGTCGACATTGGGTGAGCTGGATGAGCATTACCAATTATTACACGGTGATATTGCTCAATTATCTACGGGCATGACTGAACTTGAACACACAGAAAGTCAAAGTGTAGCCACTAAACGTTTAGCTAACGCGATAATTCAAGCCTTACAAGGCAATTATCAAGAGCTGATCCGTATTGTTGACGAAATGCGAGTCAAGGGAATTGAGGCGGCAAATAGCGAAGTTAAAGCACAAGGTGAAGTTCAAAAAAACTTAGATAACACCAACGCTAAATACCAAAAAACAGGCAACACGATCGTCTCTTTTGCGAAAAAGGCATTAGGTGCTGTGGGCTTGTTGATGGGTGCGACTGCGATGGTGAGCGAATCTGTCACGCGCTCCGCTGAGATTGAATCACTTGATAAGCTAGGTAAAAAAATTAATGTAGCCACAGCCGATGTGGACGCATTTGCAGGCTCAATGGCAGAGCTTGGTGGGACGCGAGATGCGGCTCAAGCCGATTTATCCGCTATGGCAAAATCCTTTGGGTTTGCGAAAAACTCGATGGAAAAAGTCCTGAAAACGGCTGATAAAGTGCAGGGAATGAAGTTCGATAAAGCCAAGGCGACTTTATCTGCGCTGGGTGTGACCGATGATAAAACTGTCGAACTCATGATGAAGGGGCGTAAAGAGCTTGAACGGATGATGGGTATTCAAAAAGAATACTCGGGCATCAATAAAGAAAGTATTGAGCAATCTATCAAGTTCAATAACGCCATGCAGGGTTTTAAGCAGTCTTCCGGCTTGCTGAAAAACAGCTTTCTTGAAATGGTGATCCCTGTTTTAACCAAAGGATTGGAATGGATTAATAAGTTTGTTGGTTTCTGCAAAGATAACAAACAATTAATGGTTGGTTTCTTCATTGCGATAGGCTCTGCAGTCGCGATTTTCTATGTTCCTTCAATGATAGCAGCGGCAACTGCTACGCTTGCGGCAACGTGGCCCATATTGGCAATTGTTGCTGTTATTGCCTTACTTGCTGCCGCATTTGCGTTTGTCTATGACGACATTATGAATTTCATCGACGGCAACGATTCGATGATTGGTCGTATTCTTGACGAATACCCTGAGTTAAAAGAAGTCATCCTACGACTCTGGCAAACGTTTAAAATTCTGTTTGAGTATCTGATGGTTGCGGTGAAGTTTGTCGCCGATATTGTCGTCAACGCCTATAACTCGATGAACAATGCGTTAAATCAGTTTATTGACTGGTTAGTGGTAAGTATCAACTCAATTGTCAGTTGGGGGAATGATTTCAAGGGTGTCTTTAACACCGTATCGGATGCTGTCGTCGGCATTTTTAAATGGCTGTGGGCGCAAATACAGCAATATCTCGGCTGGATCAATGATGGACTGGACGCGATTAAAAACGGCTGGAGTACGGTTAAAGGCTGGTTTGGCTTTGAAGATGCGGAAGTGACTCAGACGGTTGAGCGTAAAGTCTCTGCAGATGGAACAATTGAGCACACTATACCTGAAACGCCAAAGTTATCTGAAGATGATACCGCCTTGCTTGTGAAAGGGCTTAACCAACAAATAACGGGCATGTCGACTAACCCGATGAATCCTGTCACTAGCCAAGCAATCAGTAATCAGTCCAGCACGACTAACGAAACCAATCTTTCAATTGGTGAAATAAAGGTTGAAACACAAGCGACGGATGCGCAGGGCATGGCTAACGGTATAAAAGATGCACTTCAATCACAGTTGCAAGATTTAGGGCACCAGACTAGCTCGGGGGTAAGCAAATGATCACCGAAGTTAAAATATTCAATGTGGATAATTTTACGACGTTATTTGAAAGCGCAAGCCCGATTCAAATCAATGTCCGTGACGAGCATAAAGCGACGCAGTTTGCTGTTGAATCAGGCGAGACGCGTAGCGATCATGTCGTTGTTCAACCGGTTGAAATTGGTATGGACTTAATTCTCTCTGGCGAGATGAAAAATGCGTTTGAGCTTATGCAGCAAGCGTATGACAAACACCAATTAGTCGGCATTCAAACGCGCGTTAAAACCTATCAACCTATGTTGTTAGTGAATTTCTATCATGATGAAATTCCTGAAATGTCAGACGCGATTAAGTTGTCATTACGTTTCACTGAGTGGCGAACGGTCGATCCGGAATATGGTGACTTACCGCCACGCAAGGTTGTCAAAAAAGAGCAATCAAGCACTGTGAATCGCGGTAAAGTTCAAACTTCGACGGTACCGGAGAAGAAGAAAAAATCTGCAGCCGCTAAGGTTGCTGATGGCGAATTTACACTAGGGGGATGGTAATGCAAGAGATTCCATTAAATGCAGTCCCCAACCAACGATTGCGGGTGAGCCTTGTCGATGATGAGTGGGAACTCACGATAAAAGTGGCGCGTAATGTCATGTTCTGTGATATCAAGCGCAATAACGACATGTTAATACAGGGCGTTCGTGTGATGCCGAACCAACCATTGATCCCCTATCGCTATTTATCCGGTACCGGTAATTTTGCATTCATCACAGACAACGATGAGTTACCGTGGTGGGAGCAGTTCGGAAAGGCTCACTATCTTGTGTGGTGGGGTGACGATGATTGATTTACGCCGCATTAGAGTCGGCATTGAGGTAAATGGGCGACTGCAGTGGTATGAGGGCTTGCGTATAAAAGCCAATGGCACCAAGTACGCCAACCCATTACAGAATGAGTGTACGGTCAACATTGACGGTTTAAATGCGGATACGCGCAATATGCTGTTAACGGAAACCAGTCCATATGCAAAAAGTAAAACGCCACACCGGTTAATTGTTGAAGCCGGTCGCGCCAGTACGGGGGTATTTCGGATTTATGTGGGTGATATTGTTAGTGCTGAAATAGCATCCCCACCGGATGTCACACTGACGTTGAAAGCTAAAACCAACAACGCCACTGCGCGGGAAATGGTATCAACGTCCGGTTCGGCAATGAACAAGCTGAGTGATATCGCGAAGAATATCGCCCAAGATTGTCATGTAAAACTCGACTTTCAAGCCACTGATAAGAACATTGCGAACTGGTATTTTTGCGGGTCGGCACTCAAGCAAGTCGAAAAACTTCAAGAGGCTGGCAAGGTAAAAGCGTTTATTGACGATGATGTGTTGTATGTCAAAGACCAGGATAAAGCATTGTCGGGTCGACTGCGTATTTTAAACCAAAAATCCGGCATGGTAGGCATCCCCAAAGCCACTGAAAAAGGCGTTGATGTCACTTATCTCATTGATGCGGAGTCGTCGCTCGGCGGCATGCTGCGCCTTGAGAGTAAGTTTAATCCCGCACTTAACGGCGATTACATTATTGAGCAGTTGAAGTTCGATATTGCTTCTCACGACGATCCTTTTTTCTATCAAGCGACCTGTAAGCGTGCTTAAGTCAATTTAGTCCAGCTTAAGTAATTAAAAACTACTTTGATATCAAATTATTAGTTTTCATTGTGACTAATTGGATTTTTACTCCCGGTTTTTAGTCCGTCGATTCTCTCTAATTTAAAGGTAAGAAATGAACCAGCCCAATAGTGATATTGCTAGCGAAGGCAGCTTGGCAGGGCAGCTCTCGGCTGCATTTCGCAATTTCCTGATGAATATTGATGACATGCTTCCGGCAACGGTAGTGAGTTATGACGACGATACCAATCGCGCCGTTATTAAACCGCTAGTCATGATGGTTTCTACTGAAGGACAAAAAATGGGGCGAGCTGCAGTACCGAATATCCCTGTTTTTCGTTTTGGCGGTGGTGGCTTTTTTATCCGCATGCCAATTAAGCCGGGGGATTTTGGCTGGCTCAAAGCCAATGACCGAGACGTCAGTTTGATTTTTCAGCGTGGCGGCTTAGAAGATGAACCCAATACCGCGCGTTTGCATACTTTTAGTGATGCCATGTTTTATCCCGATACGCTCAAAGGCTGGCTGATTGATGGAAAAAATGCCGATGCTTTAGTGATCCAATCTATGGATGGCTCTGTGTGCTTATCATTGCATGAAGATAAGGCGGTTTTAGATGCACCAAAATTTATCTCTAATGCCCCAGAAAATGAGTTTAACGGCAATGTGATTATCAATGGTAATCATGAGGTTAATGGTAACAGTGACTCAAATGGCGGCACGATGAAGCACAACGGCAAAGATATCGGGTCTACACATAAACATGACAAAGTCCAAAGAGGTGACAGTAATACAGGAGAACCCGTATGAGGACATTTAACGTCAACAGTAATAACGACATCCACATTGGCAATGATGGAAATTTGTCGATTGTGAGTGGTGAACGGGCATCCGAAAAACGTTGCGAACATTACGCGAAGGCACTGCGCGGAGAGATGTTGCATAAGTTGGACTTGGGTATTCCGTATTGGAAAACCACATTTGGACGACAGGCTGATATCCCGCTGTTTGAATCTGCGTTCCGCGACCGTATGCGTGAGCTGGATGATGTGATATCGGTCGTGTCATTCTCGGCATTAATCACAGATAACACGCTGAAATACACTGCAGTGATACAAACGATTTATGGGGAGATAACGCTCAATGGCTGATTATCAATTTATTACATCGCAAGGGGTGATTATTCCCGATACCAGCAAGTTACGTGAAGACGTTGAAAACGAGTATAGAGGCGTGTTTGGTCAGGACTTAGATGTTAACCCCGAAACGCCGCAGGGCGCTCTGATCACCATGGAAGTGGAGAACCGAGATGCTGTCGCTCGTAACAATGCCGAATTAGCCAATCAAATTAACCCCGATTTGGCCGGCGGCATTTTTCTTGATGCAATCTGGGCATTGATGGGTGGTCAGCGCTTTGATGCGACACACTCATTTCTGACGCAGGTTAAGTTTAGCGGCGTTGCCGGTACCATTATCCCCAAAGGTTCACAGGCAACGACACGGGGAGGCGATATCTTTGAAACAACAAAGGTATTAATTCTTGGTAAAGATGGTACGGCTACGGGGGATATGCGTTCCATTGAGACTGGTGCTATCGAGTGTGGCGTTGGTCAGTTGGATAAAGTAGCCAGTTCAGTGCTTGGCTGGGAAACTGTCAGTAACCCGACATCTGCGACGTTAGGGCGGATTGAAGAGTCCGATTTGCACGCGAGACGCAGGCGTAAGCAAACACTCGCGCGAAATACGGTGAGTGTTGGGGAGGCGATCACATCAGCACTCTATGAGCTGGAAGGGGTACGCTCTTTAGCTTATAGAGAGAACTATGGCGACACACCGATTATTTTTGATGGGATCACTTTGGTACCACATAGCGTTTACGTTTGTGTTGAAGGGGGAGATAAGAATCAAATTGCCCAATCCTTACTGAGAACAAAAACACTCGGCGCGGCCTTTAACGGCAGTGAAGAAGTTGAGGTACTTGAGAAAATCAGCGGTCAAACGTACCCCGTGAAATTCGATAGAGCAAAAGAAATTGTGTTGTTTTGCCGGGTAACGGTAAAAAAAGCCACGGTGGATGCGCAAACTATTATACCCAAGGCGGTCGAGTCTTGGGCGAATGGTGATGTAGAGGGCGACGGTGGTTTAGTGGTTGGTCGTGATGTTTCTCCATTTGAAATTTCAGCCGGTATTAATACCGTAGAGCCAAGACTGTTTATTACTCGCGTAGAGCTTTCAACAGATGGTAAAGCGTGGTCCTCTGATAACTTCACGATAAAGCTGAATGAAGTGGCTCGTATAAAAGGCAGTGCTGTACAAGTGGTGATTGTATGAAATCAGTACAATCATTTGATTTTCATTCGGATTTATTAAAAGCCATTCTTTGGCAATATGAAGAGGCTGAAAACCTCAAGGCACTAGCAAAATACAAGTCAGATTACTTTGAGCGTTCCACCATAGAATTTTGGCGTAACTGGTACCGCGATGTTTTTAATATCGACACGGCAAATGAATTTGGGCTCAATATCTGGTCACGCATCCTCGATGTACCGTTAGGGATTGACGTTCCTCCCAGCGATAAAACGAAAGTGGGGCTTGGTTTTGGTAAAAAGAAAGCCAATTTTAAAGCTAACTTTCGGCGTAATTCAGATTACACATTGTCACTGACGGTAGAGCAAAAGCGGCTGATCATCCGTATGCGTTATTTCAATCTCACTCAAAGCCCCACAGTGACCAATATTAATGAGTTTCTGCGTCGATTTTTCTGGCAAGAAGACAGCAAAGTCTTTGTGTTAGATCCGCTAGACATGACTTACATGTACTACGTCTTCAACTACAACCCTGACGAACGCCTAAGGCTTTTGCTAGAAAACTTCGATCTCATGCCTCGCCCATCTGGCGTTGGCGTCAAATATCGTATTGTGACGAAGAAATCCTTCGGTCACGGAAAATTCCGCAAAAACTTCCTGAGCAGTAATTTCGGAGCATAAACACAATGACTAAAATCTTTAAAGTTCCCTTTGCAACACAAGGGGATCGAACTTCTATTCCCAATGAAGTGCAATCCGATGGCGCCGTGTCTTACACGCAAGGCTATGGATATGATTATGAGCGCGATCAAGTATCAGACCCTGCAGCTAAAGATATCGAACGTGAAAAAATGAATGGCATATTTCACGATATTACTGAAGCGGTGGGTGAGATCCAAAATTACGGTTTTCCTAAATGGGCAGAAGAGGGCAAGCCTTATCCTATTCGAGCCATTGTTTATCATAAAAACAAAGTGTGGCAGTCCAAAGTTGAGAATAATGAAATAGAGCCGGTTGCTGGTGCTCAGTGGGCTGAATTAAAAGCGGACTTAACCGCTGGCGACATCAACGTTTATAACAAGACGGAGTCGGATAAGCGATACCAGCCTTTGGGGAATTATCAGGTTGCAGGGTATAGTTACTCAAAATCAGAATCTGATACAAACTATCAACCGAAAGGCAACTATGCTCCTGCTGCTAACTATGCAATGAAAGGTGATAGCTACACGAAAGCAGAGGGCGATGGTCGATACCAGCCAAAAGGTAGTTATCAGCCAGCAGGAAACTACGCGGTAAAAGGTGAAAGCTATACTAAAGCGGAAGAAGATGGTCGATTTCAACCCAAAGGAAGCTATCAAGCTGCTGGGTATAGCTACTCAAAATCAGAATCAGATGGAAGATATCAACCGAAAGGTAATTATCAGCCGACAGGTAATTATGCACTCAAAGGGGAAAGCTATACCAAGGCAGAAGGCGATGGGCGCTATCAACCGAAGGGAAATTATCAACCTACGGGGAATTATGCATTAAATGGAGATAGTTACACTAAATCAGAAACATACAATAAGTCAGAAGTTGACTCCAAAATAGGAGGTACCCTTAACAGTAAAAACTTTAGGATCTCAGCTTATACTGAAACTGCAATGGGATATAGTGGCTGGTCTACATCTCCAGCTAACCAATTTATCGTTGGCATGAGGAACAAAAATGGAGGACCAGGAGATGTCTGGTGTGACCGTATAAGAACCGCTACTTTGCAAATATTGGTCAATGGAGTGTGGGTAAATGTCACTAACTAAAAAGTTTGAACGATATATTCCAGAAGAAGATCATTATTCTAATGTTATTTATTTGCGTAATATCGATGGGGATTGGTACAAACAGCAATCAAATTTCGCAAATAACTCATTGAAGGTTTTGTATGATGACGATGGATTCATTATTTCAATGCATCATGATGTCTCAATGCTTTATCCCGACGGTGCATATATATGTGAGCTTGATGCTAATACCCATGTCAATATTGATATTCATAAGATTAAAGATGGAAAACTATATGAGTATCAATCATTAGATAACTACAACCGTTCCCAAATTGATCTTAAGAAAAAACAACTAATGAATGAAGTGTCGAGTCTTATAGACCCGCTTCAGGATTCTTTTGATATGGGAGTTGCGACTAGTGAGGAAATTGAAAAATTGATAGCATTGAAAGAGTATCGGATTTCTCTAAATCGAGCTTCAACTCTACATGATATTAAATCTCTGACGTTGCCAGTATAAGAATAGTCGCCCACAACTAATGGGCGATATTATTATCATATTAATGGTTTTTTATTTCTTCTATTTTACTGTAAAGCCAAATGAATTTGGTTTTAAGTTTCATGCTTAACTTAAATTCATTTTGAAATGGTTTTAGTAGGGATTTTATATTCTTAATCTGAGTATTATTGAAATGACAATATCCGCGTACTTTTTTATTAATGCTTCTAAGTAAGCTGTATTCATGCTCCATTGTTTTAGCCAACATATTGATGACACTATCGGACTTATTAGAATTTGAATATATCGAATATAAAGACTCCATAGCATACATCACATCATCAATGTGCTTTTCTTTTGGGCTTCCAGTTATGCTTGTAGACCTAGTTCTATATAAAACCAATGGGGCAGAAATACTAAAAATATTTTTTATCTTCGCAGTAATAACTGGAATTATTGCTAAATCTTCATATTCACGACCACAAGGAAACTTAATATCATCGAATAGTTCTTTTTTATAGACTCGGCACCATGAAAACCAACTGTTTTTCTCAAATATCCCTGATAAATCAGTTAATTGATTGACTATGTGATAGCCGTTATCTAGATTCGTTACTGATAGAGGGTATGTTTCTTTTGGATTATCATTGTAGAATCTAGATGCATTAAATATGATCATATCTGGTTTGTGATCTAACATCACAGGTTTAATCGTTTCCCATAATGATGGTGTCCAAAGGTCATCAGCATCTAAAAATGCAATATATTTTCCGTTCGCATGCTTTATCCCATTATTTCTTGCAATAGATACGCCTTGATTTTTTTGGTTTATCAGAAGAACATTAGAAGATATATTTTCATGCGAATATTTAAAGCGTTCTATTTCCGATTCCGAGTTATCTGTTGATCCATCATTGACAACAATTACTTCAATTAGATCTGTAGCTGATATAGGTAAGGAGTTCAGGCAGTCATATACATACTCTCCATTATTGAAGCAAGGGATTATGACTGATAGTAATATTTTTGTTTTCATAAAGATGCCTATTTTACATCGCTGCGAGTATCATTGATTATATGTATGTTATCAAATGACGATATTTACGGAAAGAATAAAGCCGCATATCGCGGCTTTTCATCACATTAGGTATTTTTTAGACTCAAATTTTTCCGCTTTTGAGTTACCGTAAAAATGCCTCTCCAATTGGGTTAGTAATTCTTTAGCGACACTTTCTGCCATAAATGATTGCACCGGCTCCCTTTCTATATTTTGCATTTCTCGAGTTTCTTCATTGAACATAGGATCAGAAAATACAAATTTCATGAACACAAAGCCGGGCGGGTTATCAATAGACAACTGAGCTTTTTCTAGCTTTGGAATGAATTCTGCGTTATCAGCTTCAAGTTCTACATACTCGTCTTTTTTCATGCCGGTACCCACGAATCATCTTGCCAGATCTCTTCCAAAATTTGACCTATCTCTTCTTTCTCGTCATCTGTTTTAGTTTCACTGATAGTCAGTGACTGTGACGAACTCATGGCGACACGTAAACTCAATGGACCAAATCGCTCACCAATTCTTTTTATGATTTGCTCTTGCAGGGCATCACGGGTTCTATCGTTAGGCTTTTGCTTTGATTCTTTATCAAAGAGGATCTCTATACGCGGCATATATACAACCTTATTTCACTGTTTATTTATACAGTATTTATATACAGTAAATTTATAGATTGCAATAAGGGAAAGGTGGTTTTGTGTTATAGAAGATCAAATCATGAGGAAGCAACACAAAAACTCTGAAACACAATGAGTAACACTTGGTTTTATCTAATTGATTTTAAATGAAATATAAGACTATGAATCACATATCGCAGTTAATGCATTTTTTAGTAATTAATAGTGCCATTTCAATTAGTTATATCAGATTTAAACCAGTAGTATACGTCTTCGAACGTCATTTTACACTGAAGTAAATCAATTAGACACTGAATTATGTGCGAGTGAACGGAGATGACCAACTAAAAAACAGTGATAAACAAGCAGAATAATTGAAAGTTCTAAGTATTATTTAAAGTGGATAGTTTGTAAATAAAGTCGAATTAATAATATAAAAAGGCTCTATTTATACAAATAGAATAAGAGCTTAATTTAAGCTCTTATGGAAGAAAGCAATTAATAGTTAATAGCAAATATTAAATTAATAATTAATTAAGTTATAGATATACCAGCTCTTAGTTTTATCAGATTGCGTATAGAAGCACAGTACACCATTAATGATAAAGAAGGTCGCTGATTTTATAGAGTCTTCAACGTTGAACTCCTCAGAATACATTAGCACGATGCTGGCATTATCAGCGATTTGATAAACATCGATAACTTTCTCATCGAGATTATAACCGTACAGATACTGTTTGTTCTGTGTTGGATCGTAGAAAGCTTGAATATTTTGCAGATAGGTTTTTAATTTACCTTTTTGTACGACAACGGTAGGTTCAATTTTTCCGGCATCTGTCATGTTATAGATCATGTAGGATTTATCTTTTGAATGCCCTAAGAAGTAATTTTTCTTAGCAGCGCTGAATGCAAGCGTTGTTGGGTAAAACTCTTCAAAGATACTTGATTGCACGGTTCTTCTAATAAAAGCCATGTTTATTCCTCTTATTTAAACTATGAAAACTTAAGTGCGGGTTAATCATATTTAATGAGAGAGATTTTAAAAATAATGTTAATTATTAGTTCGTTTTATATATTCAAATGATTTAAAAATTAATAAAAGTAGAATATTCACAATGGATCGCAACTGTGATAGTAATAAGAAAAAACAATTAGGAAGTAGTCATGTTTGAAAATCTAGGGGTATTGAATTTTTGGACTTACTTAGCGGGATTGGTGCTTATCATCATTGTTCCTGGTCCGAACTCACTGTATGTATTAAAATCAAGTACTTCACATGGGACTAAAGCGGGATATCGCGCTGCAATCGGTGTTTTCACTGGCGATGCAATACTGATTTTTCTTTCATTCATTGGTGTTGCCTCGGTGATCAAAGCCTCTCCAACGCTGTTTACCATCGTAAGATACTTAGGGGCAGCTTATCTTTTGTACTTAGGGTGCAAAATCTTATATGCAACTTTTTGGCAGAAAAAATCGTTATCAGCAGGGGTTGAGCAGATTGAAGTAAGAAAAGAAAATTACTTCACTCGCGCGTTGGTACTTAGCTTAACGAATCCGAAAGCAATTTTGTTCTATATCTCGTTCTTTATTCAATTTATCGACTTCAATTATAGCCATGCTTGGGTGCCGTACATGGTATTAGCGGTTATCTTAGAGACGGTTAGCTTCTTGTATCTAAGCTTATTGATATTCAGTGGCTACTTGATAGCGCGCTTTTTACGGGAAAAGCAGATTTTGGCGAAATTGGGAAATTGCACTGTCGGTGCATTCTTTATGGGGTTCGCAGCAAAACTTGCCATTTTTAGTAATTAGTTGTTGATTAATATCAGATTCAATTTGCAGTCATTTTAACATTTCGTAATAATCAACTTTTCGAGTGTGGATGAATGAGAGGCTAGAGTGACGCAATTAGAAATCGACGAGTATTGGATGGCTCAAGCTCTTGAGCTAGCAAAAAAAGCTCAAGATGCAGGGGAAATTCCTGTCGGTGCGTTACTGGTCAAAGATAACCAACTAGTAGCAGAAGGCTGGAACCACTCCATTGAAAATCACGACCCTACCGCCCATGCCGAAATTATTACCTTACAAAAAGCGGGCACCGCACTACAGAATTACCGTTTATTAGACACAACGCTGTATGTCACTTTAGAACCTTGCATTATGTGTGCAGGGGCGATGATCCATAGCCGCATCGGTCGAGTGGTGTACGGCGCGAACGATTTTAAAACGGGGGCATGTGGCTCCTTCATTAATATCATGTCGCAGCCAGGTTTAAACCACTATGTTGAAGTGACGAGTGGTGTACTTGAAGAAACTTGCTCATCCATGCTCAGCGATTTTTTTAGAATGCGCAGAGCACAAATTAAAGAGCAGAGACGTCAAGAAAAGCAGGCTCAAAATCCCGAAAGCTAGTCTTCAATTGATGTTTCCTTTTGTAAGGCTACGTTATTATCGGTGGAACTCGAACGTGTTGGTTTTGCCAAAATATATTTCCCTAGAGAGTCGTTTGGTGCACGAGTATTTTCCTTGGCATTAAACACACCGAGATTTGCTGACGCTTTGGGCGTGATATCCACTTTTGCTGACACCACATCAGGCATCACATAAGAGGAAAGCGGCGAGTTCTCATTTGGCACTACAACGTAAACGTGAGATTTCTTGGCAATTTCGAGTGTTTTCTGCTTTTTCTCCTGACTTTGCAAATAACCCACTAAGCTTTGATGATAGCGACGAATATTTTCTACATAGCGATAAGCTTCGTGTCCTCGGGCATAACCATAAGTGAGTTGGGAATAATATTTTTGCTGAGTTAGCAAGGGTAAATTTGCTTTAACATCAAGCCAGCGGTCAGGATTACCGCCAAGTCTTTGCGTTAGTTTTCGCACATCCAGCATATGCCCATAACCCATATTATAGGCAGCAAGGGTAAACCAAATGCGATCATCTTCAGCGATAGAATCGGGTAAGCGTTTCATAATATAGGCTAAATACGCAGCCCCACCTTTAATGCTCCCCTCTGGATCTAACCTGTCTTCAATTCCCATAGTTGCAGCCGTTGGTTTGGTGAGCATCATGATCCCACGAACGCCAGTCGGTGAGGTTGCAAGAGGATTCCAGTGAGATTCTTGCCAAGCTATTGCAGCAAGTAATTTCCAATCGATGCTCTCAACGGTCTCAGCATATTTCTCAAAGAGAGGTTGATAATCCGGCAGTTTATTATTTATGGCGCTAATAAACGTTATGGTATCGAAATAATCGAAGGATTCCACATGGCTGAAATGCTTTTCAATCAAGCGAGCAAGAAGATCGTTCTGATTGCTGAGATTAAAAAAATCGAGCAGGGCGGCATCTAGGCTGTTGTCATGTTGGCGGCTTAAATACCATGTAATGGCATGGTCATCGCGCAAATCAAATGCCACGGCGACTTTAGGATGAATACGTTGCTGCAAAGAGACCGCAATAGAATCTTCAAGGGTGTAATCAATTTCACCTTCGGCCACCATTTCTAATAATTGACTTGGTGTATAGTTGCTGCTTTCTTCCCACTTAAGATTAGGATATTGCGCTGAAAGTGCTTTTAACGTGCTTGCATGAGTGCTCCCCGCGATAACCATTAATTTCCCTTTCAGGTCATTAAAGGTTTTTGGGCGCGTAGTACCTTTACGGTAAACCAATTGCTGAGTAACACTCAAATAGCTTGGACCCGTTTTCATGGTTTCCAAACGGTCTTTATTATACAGCAGCCCCGCCACAGCGATGTCGGCATCGTCGTTATCGAGATCTTCGAAAATCTGTTCAATAGTCGGGCGAATAATAATTTTGAGTTTAATACCTAGGTACGTGGCAAAGCCTTGAGCAAGCTCGTAGTCAAAGCCACGTAGCTGACGCTGCTCATCAATATAAATGAGTGGTGAACTTACTGCGCTAATACGTAACTCACCCCGAGAGATAATTTTGTCGACTTGGGTGTTTTGCGTATTAGACCATCGGACATTGAAGCCAATGATCATGGTGGCAAGTAAAGCGATGACCACGATAATAAAATAGTTAACTTTTAGGTTATTCAAATAATTATTTCTCGTGCAGGAACTGGTGTTGTGCGCTTAATAAAAACTGTTTAATCATGGTTATAAATCCAGTGGTTTCGTATTTTGCTCTAACAATGATGATCGGTGCAACTAATATTATCGTATTTAGCACATATTAATATTTAACTAATCGCTCTATTTTTAGTCACGCAAACGGTTTCGTATTGATGAACATTGCTCTATAATGGACTCCGGTTTCCCTGCTTTCGTGATCAGGGCTGGCGTTTAAAAGAGAGAATTTAAGACTATGGAAATTTTGCGTGGCTCACCGGCACTATCAGCATTTCGTATTACCCGCCTTTTGGCGCTGTTTGCTGAAAAACAGCTCCCAGTAACGGATATCTATGCTGAATATATGCATTTTGCTGAGCTATCAGCCCCATTAAGTGGCAGTGAGCAAGGTAAACTGAGTAGTTTATTAAAATATGGTCCTTCTCTGGCAGAGCATGAGCCATTTGGAAAACTGATTTTAGTCACCCCACGCCCAGGAACTATCTCTCCTTGGTCTTCTAAAGCAACGGATATCGCACATAACTGTGGCCTAACACAGGTTAAACGTATTGAACGCGGCGTTGCCTACTATATTCAAGCCGATTCACTGACAAGCGAGCAGTGGGATTTGGTTATCAGCCTGTTACATGACCGAATGATGGAAACGGTCTTTGCCTCTTTTGAACAAGCTGAGGCACTATTTATTCAGCAACAGCCTGCCCCAATGAAAGTGATTGATATCATCGCTGGCGGGCGCCAAGCACTAGACACAGCTAACAAAGAGATGGGCTTAGCGTTAGCTGACGATGAAATTGATTATCTATTAGAGGCATTCACAGGGTTAAAACGTAATCCAACGGATGTTGAGCTATATATGTTTGCGCAAGCAAACTCAGAACATTGCCGCCATAAAATTTTCAATGCGGATTGGATTATTGACGGGGAAACACAGCCAAAATCCCTGTTTAAAATGATCAAAAACACCTTTGAAAAAACGCCAGATCACGTCTTGTCTGCTTATAAAGATAATGCGGCAGTAATGGAAGGTTCCTCAGTAGGTCGTTTCTTCCCTGAGCCAGATGGACGTACTTATCGTTATCATCAAGAAGATGCACATATTTTGATGAAAGTGGAAACCCATAACCACCCAACGGCAATCTCTCCATGGCCGGGGGCTGCAACTGGTTCTGGTGGTGAAATTCGTGATGAAGGCGCAACAGGTCGCGGTGCAAAACCAAAAGCAGGTTTAGTGGGCTTCTCCGTTTCAAACTTACGTATTCCGGGTTTTGAACAACCTTGGGAAGAAGATTTCGGCAAGCCTGAACGTATTGTGACTGCACTCGATATTATGACGGAAGGTCCTTTAGGCGGGGCGGCATTTAACAACGAATTTGGGCGTCCCGCATTATTAGGTTATTTCCGTACCTATGAAGAGAAAGTGAATAGCCACAATGGTGAAGAATTACGTGGTTACCATAAGCCAATTATGTTAGCGGGTGGTATTGGTAACATCCGTGCGGATCACGTTCAAAAAGGTGAAATTACCGTTGGCGCTAAGCTCATCGTTTTGGGTGGCCCTTCGATGAATATCGGTCTAGGAGGCGGAGCTGCATCATCCATGACATCCGGTCAATCTGCGGCGGATCTTGATTTTGCTTCTGTTCAACGTGATAACGCCGAAATGGAGCGTCGTTGCCAAGAAGTGATCGACAAATGCTGGCAGCTAGGTGATAAAAACCCAATTCTGTTTATCCATGATGTTGGTGCGGGGGGATTATCCAACGCAATGCCTGAACTGGTGAGCGATGGCGGTCGTGGTGGTCGTTTTGAACTGCGTAAAATTCTTAATGATGAACCAGGAATGAGCCCACTGGAAGTGTGGTGTAACGAATCCCAAGAGCGCTATGTGATGGCGGTTGCTCCAGAACAACTGGCATTATTCACTGAAATTTGTGAGCGTGAACGCGCGCCGTTTGCTGTGATCGGTGAAGCAACGGAAGAGCGTCATTTAACCCTTAATGATGAGCATTTTGATAACCAACCAATTGACATGCCACTGGATGTATTGTTGGGCAAAACGCCGAAAATGTTGCGTGATGTGACAACACTGAAAGCCGAGCCTGAATCGCTGGATAGAACCGCCATCGATTTAACTGAAGCTGTTAAGCGTGTTCTGCATTTACCGGCTGTGGCAGAAAAAACCTTCTTAATCACTATTGGTGACCGCACTGTGACGGGAATGGTTGCTCGTGACCAAATGGTTGGTCCATGGCAAATCCCAGTCGCTGACTGCGCGGTGACAACCGCAAGTTTGGATAGCTATTATGGTGAATCAATGTCTATTGGCGAAAGAACGCCTGTGGCATTATTGGATTTTGCCGCTTCTGCGCGTATGGCAGTGGGTGAAGCACTAACCAACTTAGCATGCTCTTATGTACAAGACCTTAAGCGCGTGAAGCTATCTGCTAACTGGATGTCTGCAGCGGGTCACCCAGGGGAAGACGCAGGTCTGTACGAAGCAGTTAAAGCGGTCGGTGAAGAATTGTGTCCGGCATTAGGTCTGACAATCCCAGTGGGTAAAGACTCAATGTCAATGAAGACTCGCTGGCAGCAAAATGGTGAAGAGCGTGAAATGACGTCGCCATTATCATTGATTATCAGTGCATTTGGTCGTGTTGAAGATGTTCGTTTAACGGTGACGCCAGAGCTGAAAACTACGGTAGATAACGGCTTGTTATTAATCGACCTTGGTCAAGGTCACAATGCGCTTGGTGGCTCTGCATTGGCGCAAGTTTACCGTCAATTAGGTAATAAAGCGCCAGATGTTCGTGACCCAGCGCTGTTGTTAGGCTTCTTTAATACCATCCAAAAACTGTTATCTGAGCAAAAACTACTGGCTTACCATGACCGTTCTGATGGCGGGCTGTTTGTCACGTTAGTGGAAATGGCATTTGCGGGTCATTGCGGTATTAACGTGGATATCAGTTCATTTGATGAAGACACCTTAGCGGCACTGTTTAATGAAGAGCTGGGCGCAGTGATCCAAATCCAAGGTGCCGAACGCCAATATGTAGAGCAGTGTTTTGCCGATGCTGGCTTGGCAGGCTGTGTTCACTATCTTGGTTCTGCAACTCATGACGATGCGGTGATTATTAATAGCCGTGATACTGTCGTTTACAATGGTTCTCGTAGTGCTCTACGTGAGTGCTGGGCTGAAACTACATGGCAGATGCAGCGCTTACGTGATAACGAAGAGTGCGCAGATCAAGAGCATGACGCGAAGAAAGACAATCAAGACCCAGGTCTGAATGTGAAGCTGACTTACGATATCGCAGAGGATATTGCTGCTCCGTATATCGCATCGGGTGTTCGTCCTAAAGTGGCAGTGCTGCGCGAGCAAGGGGTTAACTCCCACGTTGAAATGGCAGCGGCATGGGATCGTGCAGGCTTTGATGCTATCGACGTCCACATGAGTGATTTACTGGCGGGCAACTTGTCTCTGGAGCAGTTCCAAGCACTAGTGGCATGCGGTGGTTTCTCATACGGTGACGTATTAGGCGCTGGTGAAGGTTGGGCGAAGTCCATTCTGTTCAATAACCGTGTTCGTGATGAGTTTGCGACCTTCTTCAATCGTCCAGACACCTTATCATTAGGTGTATGTAATGGTTGTCAGATGATGTCTAACTTGCATGACCTGATCCCTGGTGCTGAATATTGGCCACGTTTTGTCCGTAACCGTTCAGAGCGTTTTGAAGCACGCTTCAGCTTAGTTGAAATTGCAAATAGCCCATCATTACTGCTGCAAGATATGGCGGGATCACGTATGCCGATTGCGGTTTCTCACGGTGAAGGCCAAGTAGAAACTCGTGCGCCAACTCATTTAACGCAGTTAGAAAATAACGCGCTGGTGGCAATGCGTTTTGTGAATAATTACGGTCAAGTGACTGAGCAATACCCAGCGAACCCGAATGGTTCTGTGAATGGGATTACGGCAGTGACATCAACGGATGGTCGCGCGACGATTATGATGCCGCACCCTGAGCGTGTCTTCCGTACGGTAAGCAACTCTTGGCACCCAGAAAACTGGGGTGAAGATAGCCCATGGATGCGCATTTTCCGTAATGCACGTAAGCAATTAGGCTGAGATTAAAACGTCTGTTTTAATTTAGCGCTAAAAACTAAACACCCTATAGATCTCCTGATTTATAGGGTGTTTTTTTATCTGTTATCCATAAAAAAACCGCCCAATCGGGCGGTTAAGATGCATCTAAAACAGAGAATATTATTCTAAAATAAACATCCCGTATGGGTGGATTTGCAGGTAAAGATCTTCACCCACAGACGGTTGCAATTGAGTCGCATTGATCTGTAATAGCATTGATTGGCCGTGCCAATCTACCGTGACCTCATATTGCGGTCCCATATAAGCCACATGAGTGATGGTACAGCGTTGGCTATCTTCACCTTGTTTGCTTAATGTGATGGCTTCAGGGCGAACACCGACAGTGACTTGAGTTTTATCTGTTGAAAACAGCGCAGGGCGCGGTAAACGGTAATTAAAGATATCCACGGAATCGCTGCTGAGTGTAGCAGGGAAAATGTTCGCATCACCCATAAAGCTCGCCATAAACTTGGAAGCAGGTTGGCGGTACAGTTCTTGAGGTGAACCTAACTGCATGATTTTACCTTTGTTCATTACCAGAACCATATCCGAAACCGCAAAAGCTTCACTCTGGTCGTGAGTCACGTACAGTGAGGTAATATTAAATTGCTGTTGCAGTTCACGGATTTTTTCACGCATGCTACGGCGTAAGTTAGCATCCAAGTTACTTAATGGCTCATCAAATAACAGTACCTTTGGTTTTAAAATCAAGGCACGTGCTAGTGCAACACGCTGCTGCTGTCCACCGGAAATTTGGTCAACGAAACGGTCTGCAAAGCCCGCTAAGTCCACCAGTTCCAGCGCTTCTTCTACACGTTTTTTTATTTCAGCCTTTGGCAAGCCAAGCATTTTCAATCCATATCCCACGTTATCCCCTAACGACATATGCGGGAAGAGGGCATAGGATTGGAATACCATACAAATATCGCGCTGTTGAATAGAGCGGTCGGTGACATCTTCGCCATCGATAAACATACGCCCTTCAGTAGGCTTTTCTAAACCAGCGACTAAGCGCAGTACGGTGGTTTTACCGCAGCCAGATGGCCCTAATAGGGTGACCATACTCCCTTGTGGGATGGAAAGGCTTAAATCGTCAATGACCGTATTGTCGCCAAAGCGCTTAGTTATATTTTTTAATTCAACGAAACTTTTCTGTGTCATGTCAGTGACTCCATGATTACTGTGCATTTTTGGCTTTGGAACGTGAAACACGGGCTTCGCCAATTAAATAGTCAAATAAGAAGATAATCGCGAGCATGACCACGATCAGAATAGAACCGTAAGCAATCGCCACACCGTATTCACCATCTTCAACACGGTTCAAGATATACGCTGTCGCAACGCGGGTGTCTGGTGTTACCAAGAATACAATGGCGCTTACGGTGGTGATCGCACGGACAAAGCTGTAGATCAGCGCAGATAAAATCGCAGGGCGTAATAATGGCAGCAGGATATGGAAAATTGTCCGCATTGAACCTGCACGTAAGCTGAGGGAAGCCTCATCTAACGATTTGTCAATTTGCCCCAATCCTGCGATACCTGCACGAATACCGACTGGTACGTTACGCATGGTCATGGAGATAATCACAATCGCCGCGGTACCCGTTAAATAGAACGGTGTATCGTTAAAGGCGAGGATGTAAGAAACCCCAGCCACAGTACCCGGTACGGCAAAGCACAACATGGTGGAAAATTCGATGGTTTTCTTTCCACGGAAATCTTGGCGAACCACTATATACGCGATAAGCAGACCTAAAATCGCGGTGATTGGCGCAGCGATACCCGCATATAACAGGGTGTCTAACAGTGACGGCCATGCACCATCATCAAAACCTTGACCAAACAGTTTGATAAAGTTGTCCAGTGTTAAGGTGTAGTCCACACCCCAGTTCACCGTGAAGCTTCCGTAGAAGATGCTGCCGTACAGTAAGACGTTAAACGCGACCCAAATACCGAGAATTGTTGTCACTGTTGCAACAAGAGAAACTGGCAGCGGTTGAACATCGCCACGGTATGACTTACCGGAAACGGTGACGTAGGAACGTTTACCAATCCACATGTATTGCACACAGAAAACTAGCAATGAGAAGACAAGTAAGGAAGCGCCTAACGTACTGGCCGCTTGGTAATCAAGCTGGGAACCGGTGATATAGAAATAGATTTGTGTCGCCAGAACGTCGAAGTTACCCCCTAATACTAATGGGTTACTGAAGTCGGCAAGGGATTGCACAATCACGATTAAAAAGGCGTTCGCCAGTGCCGGTTTCAACAGTGGCATAAACACGTTGAAGAATGTCTGGTAGCGGTTAGCGCGCAAGGTGTATGACGCTTCTTCCAGTGATGGATGGATAGTTTTAATCGCACCATCAAGGATCATAAAGGACATCGGGGTGAACGCGAGAACTTGTGCTAACCAAATACCGGTAAAGCCGTATAACCAGTTAGTATTTTCTAGCCCCATATAGGTAGCTAAAAACTCAGTAATATAGCCTGAGCGACCCATCATTAAGGTGACGCCTAAACCGACAACAAACGGCGGGGTCACAATCGGTAAAATCGAGAATACGCGACCAATAATAGCGGAGCGCTTAGCAATTCGAGTAGTGTAAATCGCCAGGATTAAACCAAAGAAGGTACACCCAACACCCACTGCTAGTGAGAGGAATATGGAGTTGATGATGACCTGAACAATATGCGACTGGGTTAAAATAGCCACAAATGCAAATGGTGCAAAATCTCCGTTCCCGTCAGTAAACATTGGAATAAAAATTGCCACACTGGGAAAGATGATAAATAGTGCAATCAGTGCGACGACGGTGATAAGGGAGCCAATAACAAATTGGTCGCCACCCAGCCACTCTAAACGAGTCAAGGCGTGGGTCATTATCATACCAAGGGCGATAAATAAGGTGATGGCGGAATAGCCTAATCCCTTACCCTCTAAATAAGCAGTAATAATCACGAGAATTGCCGTGATGGCGGCAACCGCGATATCAAGATAGTGACGGGTTTTTTGATTACGATCGGCTGGCGTGATTGGTCTTAACAGTAAAATAGACGGCAATAAATACCATAGCCAACTAATATTGACACTGCTCCAGCCATAGGCAGCTAAGATCTCATCTTGCGTTGAGTCGAATAAGCCGTAGTCGAGGCTCCATGAGGGTAGCAGAGCGAAGCCCAGCCAAGCTATCAGAATCCAAAGGAAGATACTGTCCTTTTTCTTCGAGGCTGTTAGGGTTAAGGTCTGAGGCATTGTTTTTCCCCTAAGTTTATTATTATTGAGTTAATTAACCATTGGTTTAATTTCATGATTTATAACGAAAATAATTTTAAACTTAATTAATATTATCGTTCTAATGAGTGAGCCAGACTGGAGCCGTCTGCGTAGCGCAGACACTCTTTTATTTGGCATCATTTTTTATAGTAAGTAGCTAATACACTAAATCGCGAAGTTCGCGAGTCATACGTGAGTCAATCAGGTAAAGTGCGGCGACAGGCGCCGCACCCAACATCTTATTTACTCATTTTAACTTCAGTAACCCACTTGTTGATCAGATTCTTACGGACTTCAGCGTCGCCGTATTTATCCATATCATAGTTGATTAAGTTTAAGTCTTTGAGTTTCAGAGACAGTGGAGAAGACTCTGCGGTGGTGTTGGTCAGGATTTGGTAAGACTGACCTTGTTTCCAGCTCAGTTCTTGGGCTTCTTTAGACAGAACGAAATCCACGAACAGTTTTGCGTTGTCCATGTTACGTGCGTTTTTCAGAATACTGATCCCGCCGATTTCATAGCCTGTCCCTTCACATGGCGCGATTAACTCCAATGGTGCACCATTTTCAACTTCTAAAGAGTAGTCATGCAGGAAGCCGATACCGATAGCAGATTCGCCGCGAGCTGCGTTACGTGCTGGGGCAATACCTGATTTGGTGTATTGGGAGATGTTAGAGTTCAGTTTTTTCAGGTAATCAAAAGCTTGCTCGTTACCCCAAAGTTGGTCAAAGGTTGCCAATGCAGTGTAAGCAGTACCTGAACTTTGTGGATCTGCGATTTGAATTTCGCCTTTATATTCAGGCTTAGTCAGATCTTTCCAGCAAGTAGGAATTGGTAATCCTTTCTCTTTTAAACGATCTTTATTCACACCAAAACCTAAGATACCGATATAAACCGCAGAAGAGTAGTTACCTTTGCGTTTAGCTGGATCTTGGAATTGCGGCATGATTTGAGACAGGTTAGGGGATTTGTACGGCTCTAGCAGATCCATTTCACCGGCTTGTGAATGTGGATCTAAGGTTCCGCCATACCAAACGTCTGCTTGTGGGTTACGTTTTTCAGCTTCGATTTTTGCTAAAGTACTGCCTGAACCGTTGCGAACGAACGTGGTTTTAACGTCGTATTTCTTGGCGAATGCTTGTGTTTCCGCTTCACACATCGCGTTGGTGGCACTACAGTAAACCACTAAACGGCCAGCTGCGTTTGCAGTGGTCGTAATAGCGGCAAGGGATAAACCTGCTGCAACAAGTGTAGAGAGAGTCTTAAGTTTCATTGTCAGTCCTTTATTCACGTTTTCGGATTAACTATTATTATGTGTCGGTGAAACTGCACCGGCTAAATGCTCTCTTTTACTGACATTGGCAATTAAAAGAGGCATCAGTAGTAGCCCCATCAAAGCAGCTGCACTGGCGAGTAAGGTAAACATCCCTGACCAACCATAATTGGCAATCACTTGAGAGAGCGGCCATCCTGCGATTGCAGCCCCTAGATAAGCGTACAACCCAAGATAACCTGTTACCGTTCCAGCTGCCTTTTTATGACAATATTCTGTAGCAGCTAGACCGACTAACATCTGTGGTCCAAATACAAAGAAACCGTTGGCTAAGAAGCATGCAGCTAATAGCCCGTAGTGATGAATTGGTATTAACCATAGGGCATTCACAGAAACGAATAGGCCTAAGGAAAACAGCAAAATCATCGGTGCGCGTTGTCCTCGAAACAGGAGGTCGGAACCCCAACCTGCGCACAATGCACCTAATAAACCACCTAATTCAAACAGAGCTAACGTGGCATTGGCGCTTAATAAATTGCTTCCGTGTGTTTCGGTTAGCCATAAATTTCCCCAATCGTTTATCCCAATACGGATGAGATAAACCAAAATGTAGGTGAAACCGAGCAGCCAAATCATTGGGTTAAACACAATAGTTTGTTTTAAAATCACCCACATGGATTGCGGGGGAGAAAGCTGCTCTTGGCGTAACTCTAATGCATCATGTCGCCACTGCCCCACGGTGGGTAAATGTTCTTCTTTGGGCGTACCCCGAAGCTGGCGACATAGCCATAATCCTAAAATAACCCCAATAATTCCGGGAACGATCAGCGCTATTTGCCAACTGTAATGGGTCGCCAACAGCGCCGTTAACAGCGGTAGCGCCATTCCCCCGAGATTGATGGAGATATTCCACAGTCCCCACCAAAAGCCCCGCTCGTTCCGTGAGTACCAATGAGTGAGAATACGCGCACAGGGCGGCCAACCCCAACCTTGGAAAAATCCGTTTAATGTCCAAACGACTAACAGTGCAGGGAACGATAAACAGTAGGCAAAAATGATATTGAGGATCCCTGTCATTACGAGACCAACCCCCATAAACCAACGGTAGCCTGTAATGTCATGGAAAATACCGGATATAAATTTGGATAGACCATACGCAAGGTAAAATGCTGAGGCGATCCAACCAATATCACTTTTGTCTAAAAACAGTTCTGCCTGCATAACGGGCATCACAAAATTAAAGCTTTTACGGGTAAGGTAAAAAGCGGCATAACCGATGATCATGGAAAACATCAGGCGGCGACGCCAGAAACGGTAATTGTTATCCAGATCCAGTTTGCTTGTACCCGTCATGATTGTGTTTCTCCCGTTTGGCAGAATGTAATGAAGTTTTTAAATAAAAGGATGAGATAAGGTATTAGGAGGCTAAGAATTATTCCTAGTTTTTCACTATTTCATTTCAAAATGTGGGCAAGTTAACAATTATTTTGGTACCACTTTGGGTTGTTAGCGTCCAGTCGCCACCTAAGGCTCTGACTCGCTCCTCAATTCCACGCAAACCAAAGCCTGATGTGCGTTTGCTAAAAGGAATGCCCACACCATTATCATCAACAATTAGCTGTATCGAGTCACCTTGTTGATTTAGTGAGATGTGGATTTTTGTGGCTTTGGCGTGCTTACTGATATTGTTCAGTAGCTCTTGAACCAAACGGTAAAGTGTGAATAACACCGTTTCATTGGCTGGAGTTTCAGTTAATCCGTAATGAAAGTCACATTGAATATTATTTTCCTTGAAAGCAAATTCACCGATTAAATGGGTGAGTGCGCTTTCGAGGGACATTTCATCGAGCACGGGCGGACGTAATTGGCGCAATAGATGGCGGGTGGCTTGGTGGATCTGTAGTGCCAATTCGTTGATTTGGCTAGCGGCGTTATAGCTTAAATCGTTAGCCGCGGTTTTCTTCACCAGCATCGATTGGATTTGGATCGCGGTAATATTTTGTCCAATTTCATCATGAAGTTCACGGGCGATATCTTTCTTCACATCTTCTTCGGTGTGCACTAATTGGCGCATCAAGTCTCGGCGGGCGTGAAGCTCTTCTTCTAATCGCTGGCGGTAGCGTTGTAAGTTACTTGAGAGTTGCTTTTGGCGGCTGATAGCGATACCTAATCCAATACCAATCAGGGCTTGAGAGCTTAAAAAGAGCTGTAGCTCTTGGAGATCATCAAAGGCACCTTGGAACTGTCTTGCGAAGGTGATGATTAGGCTTCCAAGTAATGCGGATAACACGCCGCCTTGCCAACCATAACGATATGCCATGAAAATATTGGGAATAAAGACCAGCAAAACAATCAGTTGCTCAATTTCTGGGGCAAAGAAAATTTGAGCACTTAAGCCGACGAGGCAGAAGAGAAAACACCAAATAATCAATGAAGTACGTAATTGCTTATCCGTGGTTCCGTAGTCGAGCAGCATATGATAGTGCTGCTCGTGCAAGTATTCATAGATAAGATAAACAAAGGGGGAGAGGAGAATTCCGCCTGTAAATGTCGTTAAGAATAATTGGCTAATGGAATATTGAGATAACAGCCCAAACAGCAAGGCATTGAGTATGCTGTTGGCGGCGACGCCTGCCAATAACAAAATAAGTCGTTGCCAATAAAGTGTATATCGCCACCAAATATTTTGGATAACCATCGCAACCAGCAGGCTCAATATTGGGGATAACAGCAAAATAGGTTGAGTGAGTAATTGTTCTTGCGCAAGCCAGTAAGTCAGCAGGCCTTCAGCGAGTAAAACAGTTGGCCAGTAGCGTCGCCATAATAAGATCATCAAGGTGAGGCGTAAGGCTTGTGGTAGAAATAGGGTGGCTTGGAAGCTATTTTGGCTAAGGTAAAAGCCGATGATCCATAATCCCACCCAAATCAGTGAGTAGGTAAATAATAGGAATAGAGACTGTAATCCTAAACGAGCCGCTTTGTTCATTACTATTTACCTTGTTAGGGCGTTACCTGACTGGAAAGAAAGTCTGTCTATCGAGAAATGATGTTGTGTTCTAAGGCATAGTGCACTAAATCAATGGTGTTTTCGCATTGCAATTTCCCGAGAACATTTGCGCGATGTACATGCACTGTTTTATGGCTGAGGTTTAATTGTTCCGCAATGACTTTCACACTGAGACCTGCTACCAGTAAATCAAAGACTTCGCGCTCACGGTTAGTAAGCTCTTGAACACCTTGTTTTTGCTGCGGTGTTTGGCGTAAGGCTCGCATTGCATCAGCGCACAGGTAGCATCCACCTTGGTAAACAGAGCGTACCGCCTGGACTAATTCTTCAGGTCCGCAGCATTTGGTGAGATAGGCGCTGGCTCCTGCATCGAGTGCACTTTGCACGAAAGCAGGAGTGTCATAGATGCTTAAAATAATAGTACGAAAGTCGGGCTTTTTTTTACGTAAACGGGTTAGCAGTTGTAAACCGCTCTCATCTGGCATTGAAATATCCATAATTGCCACGTCAATATCGAGGCTAATTAGGTGCGGCCATGCTTCTTGCGCACTCGCATATTGCCCCACAATACTAATGTCAGGTTCTAACGTCAGTAATTGGGCAAAACCGGAGCGAACAACAATATGGTCATCAATAAGGGCTATTTTTATCATTGTAGTTTTGAAACGATAGTGTCAAGAGTAAGTAGGAGACCATTTGCCAGTCTTATATCAATATAGGGATGGATAAGCTAGCGGAATAACATAAAATTCTGACGTACATCAGAAATGAAACGCGCAGGATCATAGCGATAATAAATAGGATGGCAATATTTTATTTGGGCTTCAAGAATCGATATATACCGTCCATTCAACGCTAAATAGATAGGTTTAAAGAGAATATAAATAATAGAAAATAGGTAAATTTTCTGGAGTGTCTACTATTCGCGACAAATAGGGTTTGCTAGTGTCTCCAAAAGGAGACATTTATCTTATTGATAAACAAGTGATTTAAAAATGATGGAATTCACTGTCTTAAATTGGAGACAGATTCATGGTGAGTCAGTGGTATTTTTCATCACTCATAACAATTCAAAAATGATATGAACAAGTAAGAAAATAAATTTATATGAAAATCAGTTAGATAAAAATCTCATTGAAAAGTTGGCACGGGTTGTGCATAATATCCATCAGTTGCTCATTCAATTGCTTATGTAGGTCCAAGCTTGGGGAAACCTAGCAAATGGGAACATACCACATAAAACCCGAATGATGCCAAAGTAAGGTGCCTACCGTCCAAATCATCGATATTCGCTTTCGAGCTTTATCAAACACAGGGCGACACGTGGAGTGAGGCACCACCTATATGATTATCTTTAATGAAAGACATAGTCATATGAAAAAAATCGACATTCAAGCGTAATGCCGAGTATCGCTGGCGGAGGTGAGAAGCAATTCTTCCCTCCGCCTTCCCATTTCTGGGGCATCAATATTCCTTTCTATCAAGTTTATTCTTTCTATCGAATTAATCCTTCCATTCAATCATAGTATATTTAATCTATTTATCTGAAATCATTCACGTTTAGCTCACTTTCTTGGCATGTTCATTGCTATCTATCTGTCTATTGGTTTATCTATCATCAATGTAAACAGCACTTTTCGCATTAATGGGAGTTCTGCTACCATTGAATTACATATAAATAGGTAAGAGATGAATGCGTTGAGTAAATTGCGCCTTTTTCCGCGCTCATTGCGGCAGCTAGTGGTCATGGCTTTTTGGTTAGTCCTTTTGCCATTACTGGTACTGGCTTATCAGGCTTATCAAAGTCTAGAACAATTGAGCAACCAAGCGGCAGATATCAATAAAACTACGCTGCTTGATGCTCGGCGCAGTGAAGCGATGAGTAGCCTCGCACTGGAAATGGAGCGCAGTTATCGCCAGTATTGTGTATTGCAAGACAAAGCCTTACAGACGCAGTATCAAAAGCAGTTTGCTGATTATGAACAGATGCTGGAACGTCAAAAAACTATTTTGCCAGAGACTCCTGAAGTGCTGGGGCTTTTTACTGGGCTGCAAAAGCTAAAAGCGATTAGTTGTGAAAATAATGAGCCGATGGAAGCCACGACCAAAGTGTTAGAGCAATTCTCCGCGCAAAATACGGCTGTCGTTCAGCAAACTCGAGAGGTGATTTTTAGCCGCGGTGAACAGCTTCAAAAAGCCATTGCCAATAAAGGACAATTATTTGGTTGGCAAACACTGATCCTCTTCTTGCTGAGCGCGCTGTTGGTGACCTTATTTACTCGTATGATTATCGGTCCGGTTAAAATCATTGAGCGTATGATTAACCGTTTAGGGACGGGGCTGACTCTGGAAAATGATACTGATCGCTTTAAAGGCCCGAGAGAGCTGAGGATCATTGCTCAGCGAATTATATGGTTAAGTGAGCGGTTGGCTTGGTTAGAATCCCAGCGCCATGAGTTTTTACGTCATATTTCCCATGAGTTGAAAACGCCATTAGCCAGTATGCGAGAAGGAACGGAATTATTGGCAGATGAGGTTGCAGGCCCGTTAACTAGCTCGCAAAAAGAGGTGGTTGATATTCTTGATCAGAGTAGTAAGCATCTTCAGCAACTTATTGAACAGCTTCTTGACTATAATCGGAAATTAGTCGATGAGCCGCCCGTTGCCCAGCAAGTCGATTTGAAAAAGCTTATTGAAGATATTGTTAATGCACATAATTTACCCGCAAGAGCGAAAGATATTACCACTGATATTCGCTTAAAAGTGGACAGTTGCCTTGCAGAACCGACCTTACTCGGAAGGGTTATTGATAATATCTACTCCAATGCGGTGCACTATGGTGGCGAATCAGGTAATATTTGGATCTCAAGTCGCAGAACAGGGAATAAATTACTCATTGAGGTTGCCAATACGGGCACGCCTATCCCTGAGTCTGAGCAAAATATGATTTTTGAACCTTTCTATCAAGGCAGCCTCCAAAGAAAAGGCGCCGTCAAAGGAAGTGGGTTAGGGCTTAGCATCGCGCAAGATTGTATTAAGCAGATGGGTGGTGAATTATCATTAGTGCCACATAAATCAGCGGATGTTTGCTTCCGAATTGAACTGCCTTTAACCGCAGAGAACGAATAATAATGCAAAACAGGTCTACAGATTTCTTGGTGGTATTGTGTAATGCAGTACTGTCGAAGACAAAAACAATCTCAATTCGCCGTGGGGCAGGTATTAAGTCTTCCCGCGTTGGTACTCCTTTGGGAATAATTCTATTCTCGCTCATTTTAACAGGATGTGTGGCGAAGAACGGTCAATCACCATTAGAAACTCTAGCCAAAGTTGTTATCCCAGAAGTGAAAACCACGGATTACCGTTACGCTTCTTGCGAATCAATTTGGGAAAATCAAGAACCTGTCTCACAGGAAAATGCCCTCTATTGGTTACGCATGATGGGCTGTGTGGACAGAATGGATGCTGACAAAGCGCGTGCTGAAGCGAAAAAGATTGAAGTGAATGATTGGTCTACTTCATTTACTAAAAACATTCTATTAGGTTCAGCGGAGCCTACAATCGCTGAACGTCGCCAAATGCTCGATAGCATCAACACCTATAGTTTGAGCTTCCCAACGCCAATTCGCCCATTATTGCAATTGTGGCGCGAACAGCAGGTTCAAGCGATCAACCTTGCAGATGCGAATGCACGTTATAAACGTATGCAGCAAGAGATGGATGCAAAGCTTGACCGCCTAAAAGAAGATAATGCCAAGTTGCGTTTTGAGCTTAATAATACTTCCCGCAAGTTAGAAAACTTAACGGATATTGAGCGACAGCTCTCTTCTCGTAAGAAAAATGCGAATGAAGTTGAAAAAGAAGATGAAGCCGCTGTTGCTGCGCCAACAGAAACGAAGCCAGCTTCAGCCGAACAGAATTCCTCGGAGAATAAAGCACAATGACCGGTCGTAAGTCAGCTAACTTACTTTTGGTGGATGATGACCCTAGCCTGCTAAAACTGCTTGGTATGCGTTTGAGTAGTGAAGGTTTTAAAGTCTCTACAGCGGAAAGTGGACCTGAAGCACTAAAATTACTCCAGAAAGAAAAAGTCGATCTCGTGATTAGTGATTTACGAATGGATGAAATGGATGGCATGGCGCTGTTTGATGAAGTGCAAAAAGCCCATCCTAATCTTCCGGTGATTATTCTCACTGCTCATGGTTCGATTCCTGATGCGGTTGCGGCAACGCAGCGCGGGGTATTTAGTTTCTTAACCAAACCCGTTGATAAAGACGCGCTTTATAAAGCCATTGATGAAGCATTAGCATTATCTTCCACACCGATTAGTGATGAAGAGTGGAGCGCTGGCATTGTCACGCGTAGCCCGCTAATGATCCGTTTGCTTGAACAGGCTCATATGGTGGCACAATCGGATGTGAGCGTGCTGATTAATGGGCAAAGTGGTACGGGTAAAGAAGTATTAGCGCAAGCGATTCATAAAGTGAGCCCACGTGCTCATAAACCGTTTATCGCAATTAACTGTGGCGCATTACCTGAACAATTACTTGAGTCTGAACTGTTTGGGCATGCTAAAGGTGCGTTTACCGGTGCAGTCAGTAGCCGTGAAGGGCTATTTTTTGCTGCCAGCGGTGGAACGCTCTTTTTAGACGAAATTGGTGATATGCCAATGCCGCTGCAAGTCAAATTACTGCGTGTTTTGCAAGAACGTAAGGTTCGCCCGCTAGGTAGTAACCGCGATTTAGATATTGATGTCCGCATTATTTCTGCGACCCACCGTAACCTACCGAAAGCGATGGAAAAAAACGAGTTCCGTGAGGATCTCTATTATCGCTTGAATGTAGTGAACCTGCGGATCCCTGCATTGAATGAACGCGCGGAAGATATTCCATTATTAGCTAATCATTTATTACGTGAAGCTGCTAGCCGCCATAAACCATTTGTTCGTAGTTTTTCGAGTGATGCGATGAAGTGCTTGATGACCGCAAGCTGGCCCGGAAACGTACGCCAGTTGGTGAACGTGATTGAGCAGTGTGTCGCATTGACGACCTCTCCAGTGATCAGCGAAGCTCTCGTTAGCCAAGCGCTGGAAGGAGAAAATACGGCGCTACCGACTTTTGTTGAGGCGCGTAACCAATTCGAATTAAATTATCTGCGTAAGCTATTGCAGATGACCAAAGGCAACGTGACCCAAGCTGCGCGCATGGCGGGACGCAACCGTACCGAGTTTTATAAATTACTTGGGCGTCACGATTTAGAAGCGAATGATTTTAAAGAATAAAACCTTTTTAGCCTAAAGGATTAAGGGAGAACAAACACGTTATGAGCCGTAAGCTTAATATCTCACTGGCACAACTTAACTGGCTGGTTGGCGACATCGAAGGCAACTGCGATCGTATGTTGCAAACTGTTGAAGAACAGGCTGAACATACTGATATCGTCATGTTTTCTGAGTTGGCTCTAACAGGGTACTCCCCTGAAGATTTACTCTTCCGCCACGATTTTGAAGAGCGATGCACCACACAATTAAAACGTTTACAACAAGCTAGCGGCCAATGCGGGATTATCGTGGGTCATCCGTGGTACGAAGAGAATGAAATTTATAACGCATTATCATTTTTCTACCAAGGCAAGCTATTAGCCCGTTACTTTAAGCAAGAACTACCTAATTACGGTGTTTTTGATGAGCCTCGTTATTTCACTGCGGCGGAAAAAACCTGCGTGGTGGAATTCAAAGGTTATCAGCTCGGTTTACTGATTTGCGAAGATATTTGGTATGACGAGCCGATTGATGCGGTGAAAGGGGCGGGGGCTGAATTGGTGCTTACCATCAATGCCTCACCATATGATTTAAATAAAGAACACATTCGCAGTGACTTGCTGGTGGAACATGCTCAGCGTACCGGTTTGCCGATTGTTTATCTTAACCAAGTGGGTGGACAGGACGAGCTCGTGTTTGATGGCGGCTCGAAAGTGCTGGCAAATAAAGGCAAGCAAGTCTACCAAATGGCTGAATTTGCAGAGCAAGTGGCAACAGTTACATTTGAAGATGTAAAACTAGTGACTGAGCAGCCGAAGCAACCTGAAGCGTCTCAAATCGCGCAGGTGTATCAAGCATTAGTTCTAGCAACCCGCGATTACATCAACAAAAATGGCTTTAATGGCGCGATTTTAGGATTATCTGGCGGGATAGATTCAGGATTAACTGTGGCGATTGCGGCGGATGCTATCGGTAAAGATCGCGTTCAAGCGGTCATGATGCCGTTCCGTTACACTTCTGAAATGAGCATTCATGATGCTAAAGAGCAGGCGGAATTACTGGGTGTTGAGTTTGATATCGTTTCCATCGAACCGATGTTTGATGCCTTTATGGCACAATTGCAGCCGATGTTTGAAGGGACTCAACCGGATACCACGGAAGAGAATTTACAAGCCCGTTGTCGCGCCGTGATCTTAATGGCGATGTCCAATAAGCGCCGCCGTTTAGTGCTGACGACTAGCAATAAAAGTGAATCTGCAGTTGGGTATTCAACGTTGTATGGCGATATGGCAGGGGGCTTTGATGTCCTGAAAGATGTGCCAAAAACGCTGGTCTTTGAACTGGCTAAATATCGTAATACAATATCGCCAGCAATTCCGCAGCGCGTGATTGATAGACCACCTTCAGCGGAGCTGGCTCCAGGGCAATTAGACCAAGATAGTTTACCGCCATACGATGTGTTAGATGCCATCTTAGACGGTTATGTAGAAAAAGATTTATCTGTGGCTGACCTTATCAAGCTCGGATTTGATAGAGAAATTGTTCGCAAAGTTGTGCGTCTTGTCGATATTAACGAATATAAACGCCGTCAGGCTCCTGTTGGACCGCGGATCACAATGCGTAATTTCGGTAAAGATCGTCGTTATCCGATTACCTCAGGTTTTGGCCGCAAAAACTGGTCATAACAGGAACTGAAAATGAAAAAAATTGATGCAATTATAAAGCCATTCAAACTTGATGATGTGCGCGAAGCGTTAGCCGAAGTGGGGATCACCGGTATGACGGTGACTGAAGTTAAAGGTTTTGGTCGCCAAAAAGGTCACACTGAACTGTATCGCGGTGCAGAATATATGGTGGATTTTTTACCAAAGGTAAAAATTGAAATCGTTGTGCCGGACGATATTGTAGAAAGCTGTGTAGAAACCATTATGCAAACGGCGCAAACCGGCAAAATCGGTGATGGAAAAATCTTTGTGTATGATGTTGCTCGCGTCATTCGTATTCGTACAGGTGAGCAGGACGAAGAAGCGATTTAATTTTGTTCTAGTTGGCGGTTAGCTTTTGGGCTAGCAAGTTAACTAGAATGAAAAATGCGGTAACGGGATAAATATATCTTACATGGGATGATAATATATTTATATGCGAATCCGTTACCGCAAAAATTAAAAATTTATATAAACTAAATCTTTAAAAACAATTCACTATAATGAATAACTGCGATTAATTTAATGGTAATACTTTATGAGGACCAAAACACTCATAATGAATATTATCGGCAGTGACACCCATTTCAATTAGCTGTTTTCCAACATGCTGCATAAAGCCAACTGGTCCACAGAAATAGAATTGCATATTTGGCTGAAGCACTTTCTCTTTGACTTGCGTTAAATCCAGTAATCCACGGTATTGGTAATCTTTACCCTGTTGATCTTGTGGTGCTGGTTGATTAAACCAGACCGCTGAATGACCTTGGGTATGCTGTGACATCAACTGGCTAACTTCTTGATTAAAAGCGTGTACATCCCCATTTTCAGCGGCGTGCAACCAATTCACAGGTGCTTGATGTTGGTGCATAGTGAGGTGGTTAAGCATGCTGAGCATTGGTGTTAAACCGACGCCAGCAGAGATTAAAGTCACTGGCGTTTTCGGTTCTACATCAAGGTAAAAGTCACCGCAAGGTGGCGCTAAACGAACAATATCACCCTCATTGAGATTTTGATGTAAGAAGCCTGAAACGATGCCTTGCTCTTCACGTTTCACCGCAATACGGTAGGTTTTCCCATTTGGCGCAGTAGTGAGTGAATACTGGCGAATCTCTTGATTTTCAAAACTATTTTCATTCAGATACACAGTAATATATTGCCCTGGACGATAATCCGCCACCGCTTTACCATCTATTGGAGTGAGTTCAAAACTGGTGATAACGGCACTTTGAGGCTGTTTTTTAGTGACTTTAAATTCACGTAAACCTTCCCATCCGCCAGATTTTTCCGCATTTTCATGGTAAATCGCGCTTTCACGGTTAATGAAAATATCCGCCAGTACGCCATAAGCTCTTCCCCATGCGTCCAATACTTCCTGACCCGGGCTCAGTAGCTCATCAATCGCAGCAAGCAGGTTTTCCCCGACAATTGGATAATGTTCTGGTTTGATATTTAAGCTGGCGTGTTTTTGCGCAATTTTCTCCACTGCACCAATTAATGCTTCAGGGGTTTCAATATGGATGGCATAGGCACAAATAGCGTTGAATAGGGCTTCACGCTGATCGCCATTCGTTTGATTTCTCATATTGAAAATACCTTTTAGCTCAGGATGTTGTTTGAACATTCTGTCATAAAAGTGAGCGGTTAATTTAGGGCCAGTTGCTGCGATGGCAGGGATGGTGGATTTAATTGTGGCGATAGTTTGTTGATCAAGCATACAGGTACTCCTGAATTATTTTCATAATATTATAAATCTATAAACATGTATTTTGTATGCAACTTATAGTATTTAGCGGGAAATGTAAATAATTAACGCATCAAAAAGTGGGGGAATTCACCGCAAAATTAGAAGTAGCTAGCAAAGTTAGATATTCGTCTCGGTATTATTGAAATGTGCGCTATTATATTTTGTGTTGTTTAAAGGTATCTGAAAGCAAAAAAATTAATGCAATCGTTTGCGTATATTTTTTCTTAGGGGCTATCTCAACGACGAAAAAGAGTTTACACTGTCAGTCATTAAGTTGAATTGATTGTTACCTTATTGAATTGCTGAGGCAGGAGAAGCGAATGTTAAAGCGTGAAATGAATATTGCAGATTACGACCCACAACTGTGGGAAGCAATGGAAAAAGAAGTACAACGTCAAGAAGAACACATTGAATTAATTGCTTCTGAAAACTATACCAGCCCACGAGTTATGCAGGCTCAAGGCTCTCAGCTGACCAATAAGTATGCGGAAGGTTATCCAACTAAACGTTATTATGGTGGTTGTGAATTCGTTGATGTGGTTGAACAATTAGCTATCGACCGCGCAAAAGAGTTATTTGGTGCTGACTACGCAAACGTACAGCCACACTCAGGTTCACAAGCTAACGCTGCCGTCTATATGGCGCTGCTGCAACCAGGTGACACAGTATTAGGTATGAACCTTGCACACGGCGGTCACTTAACTCACGGTTCCCCAGTAAACTTCTCCGGTAAACTGTATAACATCGTTCCTTACGGTATCGATGAAAGCGGTAAAATCGATTACGACGATATCGCGGCTCAAGCGAAAAAACATCAACCTAAAATGATCATCGGCGGCTTCTCCGCATATTCTGGTGTGGTTGATTGGGCTAAAATGCGTGAAATCGCAGACAGCATCGGTGCTTACCTGTTCGTTGATATGGCTCACGTTGCGGGTCTAGTAGCAGCGGGTGTTTATCCTAACCCAGTTCCACATGCTCACGTAGTTACTACAACTACGCATAAAACATTAGCGGGTCCACGTGGTGGTCTGATTTTAGCTAAAGGCGGCGACGAAGACCTGTACAAGCGTTTGAACTCTGCGGTATTCCCAGGTTCGCAAGGTGGTCCTCTGATGCACGTTATCGCAGGTAAAGCGGTAGCACTGAAAGAAGCGATGGAACCTGCGTTCAAAACTTACCAGCAGCAAGTCGCTAAAAATGCGAAAGCAATGGTGGAAGTTTTCCAAAAACGTGGCTTTAAAGTGGTATCTGGCGGTACTGAAAACCACCTGTTCTTGGTTGACTTAGTTGACAAAGATATCACAGGTAAAGACGCTGACGCTGCACTGGGTCGCGCAAATATTACTGTAAACAAAAACAGCGTACCTAATGATCCGAAGAGCCCATTTGTGACTTCTGGTGTACGTATCGGTTCTCCTGCAATTACACGTCGTGGCTTCAATGAAGCAGATGCACGCGAGCTAGCTGGCTGGATGTGTGATATTCTGGATAACCTCAATGACGAAGCGACCATTGAAGCTGTTAAACAGAAAGTATTAGCTATCTGCAAAAAATACCCAGTTTATGCATAATGGCGATATGCCCATAAAGTAAGCTGAATTAGCACGATAAACCCGCTTCTACACTTTGTAAAAGCGGGTTTTTTGTTGTCAGTTGTAAACCCCTTCATCGAGAGGGTGATATGAAAATAAGGGAGGAGTGATGGTTATTCCATCAACGCGTTGGCTAGCGATTGATTATTTTACCTACTTTTTTGCCTACAGTATTTTCTTACCATTTTGGTCAGTGTGGCTACAAGGTGAGGGAATAGATGCAGAAATGATAGGGCTGTTGTTAGGTATCGGGCTTGCGGCGCGTTTTCTCGGTGCTATGTTTATCACCCCCCAAGTCAAAGAGCCTTCCAAGCTGATTAATGCATTACGATTACTGGCGGCGCTTTCCCTTATTTTCTCCATTGGATTTTCGTTCGGCTCCCATTGGGCGTGGCTGATGTTTGTCATGATAGGGTTTAACCTCTTTTTTGCGCCTATGGTGCCATTAGGGGATTCACTGGCAGGAACATGGCAAAAACAGTTTACTTTTGATTATGGCAAAATCCGTGTTTGGGGCTCCATCGCCTTTATTATTGGCTCATCGTCGATGGGCTATTTCGCTGGCGTGTGGGGACATACCTCTATCATGGTAGCGTTGGTGGTAAGCTGCGCCGCTTTATTACTGGGGGCGATGCTAAAACCAGCAATTATGCCCGCAGGTGTGGCAAAAATAGATGGCGCAAATAAGGTCTCCTTCAAACAGCTGATTGCCGATAAAAACGTGCTGTTGTTTTTAATTTGTGTAACGTTATTGCAAGGTGCTCATGCTGCGTATTATGGATTTGCTTCACTGTTCTGGAAAGAAGCGGGTTATTCCGATTTAGTGATCGGTAATTTATGGTCACTGGGTGTGGTGGCAGAAGTGATTGTCTTTATGCTGAGCCATCGATTATTCCGACGTTGGAGCGCACGTAATTTACTCTTATTATCCGCTGTTTGTGGGATTGTCCGTTGGGGAATGATGGGGGCATTTACCGCATTACCAGTTTTAATTATTGTTCAAATCTTACATAGCGGAACCTTCACCGTTTGCCACTTAGCGGCAATGCGCTTTATTAGTGCGCGTAAAGAAAATGAAATCATTCCGCTACAAGGCGCTTATTCTGCATTAGCGACTGGGGGAGGGCTTGCGGTGATCACGATTATGGTCGGTTATATTTATGAACGTATGCCTGAACAACATGGCGTTGTGTTCTATTTGATGGCGCTCTTGGCTGTGCCTGCGCTGTTTATTCGACCAAAAGTGACGGCTCAGTCTTAGGTTGAAGTTGTCGCAACGCAATAATAAAAAGGGCGCTTAGTTTTCACTAGCGCCCTTTTTAGCAAATTTAACGAGGGTTAAATTAACGTTTTAATGCTTCAGATAATTCATCTTTCATTGCAGCCAGAATATCGCGAACAACGCGTGGGCTGCCTGCGACTAAGTTACCCGATGCTAAATAGTTATGACCACCTACGAAGTCAGTCATGATCCCGCCAGCTTCACGCATGATCAGTTCACCGCCTAAGAAATCCCATGGTTTTAAACCGATTTCAAAGTATGCATCTACACGACCTGCCGCCACGTAACATAAATCCAGAGCTGCTGAACCTGTGCGACGGAAATCTGCACATTGGTCAAACATTTTGCCCATGATGTTCATGTAGATAGAAGCGTGTTGCTTATGTTTGAATGGGAAGCCTGTTGCGACAACTGCGCCTTCAAGGTCGCGCTTCTCAGCCATACGTAAACGGTAGCCGTTCATTTGAGCGCCTTGACCACGTACTGCAGTAAATAATTCGTTACGCATTGGGTCATAGACAGCAGCAACCTCTGTACGACCTTTTACGCGCACAGCGATAGAAACTGAGAAGTGAGGGAAACGTTTTGTGAAGTTGGTGGTGCCATCCAGTGGATCAATTACCCATTGAATATCATCATCTTTACCTAATAACTCACCACTTTCTTCAGTGATGATAGTGTGGTCTGGGTAAGATTTACGAATAATATCAACGATGATTTGTTCAGCGTCACGGTCAACGTTAGTGACGAAATCGTTAGCACCCTTTTGGGTTACTGTTACGTTCTGAGGATCTTCATAGTTTTTAGCTATGTAATTACCAGCCTTACGTGCAGCACGTATGGCGATGTTAAGCATCGGATGCATGGGTATTTTCCACTGGGATGTTAAAGAACGAAAATCAAGAGACGCAAAGTATATAGATGTTCGTCACAATAAGCAATTTTGTGTTAGACTCTTGCGATTAATTTTTCATGACAACGTATAAACCATGCTAGAAAATATTCGTATCGTTCTTGTTGAAACCTCACACACTGGCAATATGGGCTCAACCGCTCGCGCAATGAAAACCATGGGGCTTTCAAATCTCTATCTAGTTAATCCACTCGTCGAACCTGATTCTCATGCTATCGCGTTATCCGCGGGGGCAAGTGATGTGATTGGTAATGCAAAAATCGTAAAATCTCTCGATGAAGCATTAGAAGGGTGCAAATTAGTCATTGGTACCAGCGCACGTTCTCGTACACTTTCTTGGCCAATGGTCGAGCCTCGTGAATGTGGCGTGAAATCTGTTGAACAATCAAAAGAGTCACCCGTCGCGATTGTTTTTGGTCGTGAGCGCGTCGGTTTAACCAACGAAGAATTGCAAAAATGTAATTACCATTTGTATATTCCGACCAATCCAGAATATGGTTCGTTGAATTTGGCAATGGCGGTTCAATTAGTTAGCTACGAGATCCGCATGGCGTATTTGGCAATTGCTGAAAAAAATACGCAAACATCGACCGATGATGAGGTAGAATACCCACCGGCTGAAGATTTAGAACGTTTCTATGTTCATCTTGAAAGCGTATTGAATGAATCGGGCTTTATTCGCAAGGCGCATCCAGGGTTAATTATGAATAAACTGCGACGTTTATTTACCCGTGCCCATGTTGAAACCCAAGAGTTGCACATTCTTCGCGGCATTTTGACATCAATGGAAAAATGGGCGAAAAAATGAGGTTAATGCCGTGGTAAAGTGAGCATAATACTTGAGTAAATTAGTCAGGTAAATAGTTGACCAAATTACTCGGGTATGTCACAATTGCTGCATATTTTACCACGGAGTATTTATGTTATGAGACTCACTTCCAAAGGGCGTTACGCAGTAACTGCGATGCTAGATGTCGCGTTACACTCTCAGACAGGTCCAGTACCTTTAGCTGACATTTCTGAACGTCAGGGAATTTCCCTCTCTTATCTTGAGCAACTCTTCTCTCGTTTACGTAAAAACGATTTAGTTTCTAGTGTTCGCGGTCCTGGTGGCGGTTATCTGCTTGGGCGTGATGCTGACCAAATCTTTGTTGCTGAAGTAATTGCTGCGGTTGATGAATCCGTAGATGCAACCCGTTGTCAGGGTAATAAAGAAGGTTGTCAAAATGGCGACCGCTGCTTAACTCACGCATTATGGCGTGACCTAAGTGATAGAATCACCAGTTTTCTCAGCAGCATCAGCCTAGATGAGCTGGTTAAGAATCAAGAAGTTCTGGATGTTGCTGATAGGCAAGATAATGAAAAGCGTAAAACAATGCCGAACGGCATTACGCCAGAATCCATTATCAATGTTCGTGCCTAAAATAGATTATAAATTGCAGTCGATCACCAAATGGTGAAAAAGCCCAACCTATAGCGGCTTGCACCATTGGGATCATTAAAAAATTAAAGGCAAAGTTGTCTTGTCCTTTGGAGTATGTGAGCAATGAAATTACCGATTTATCTAGATTATTCAGCAACTACGCCTGTCGATCCGCGCGTTGCTGAAAAAATGATGCAATGTCTAACAATGGATGGGAATTTTGGTAACCCAGCATCTCGTTCACACCGTTTCGGCTGGCAAGCTGAAGAGGCGGTAGATATTGCTCGTAATCAAATCGCTGAATTAGTGAATGCTGATCCTCGTGAAATCGTCTTCACATCAGGTGCAACAGAATCTGATAACTTAGCTATCAAAGGCGCTGCCCAGTTCTATCAGAAAAAAGGCAAGCACGTCATTACTTGTAAGACAGAACATAAAGCAGTTCTGGATACATGCCGTCAATTAGAGCGTGAAGGTTTTGAAGTGACTTACTTAGCACCTCAAAGCAACGGTTTAATTGACCTGAAAGAGTTAGAAGCGGCAATGCGCGAAGACACCATTTTAGTGTCAATCATGCACGTGAATAACGAAATCGGTATTGTTCAGGACATCGCTACAATCGGCGAATTATGCCGTAGCCGTGGTATCGTATTCCACGTTGATGCCACTCAAAGTGTTGGTAAATTACCTATCGACCTGTCAACGTTAAAAGTTGACCTGATGTCATTCTCTGCACACAAACTGTACGGACCAATGGGTATTGGCGCACTGTATGTTCGTCGTAAACCACGCATTCGTTTGGAAGCACAGCAGCACGGTGGTGGTCATGAACGTGGTATGCGTTCAGGGACTTTACCTGTTCACCAAATCGTGGGCATGGGCGAAGCTTACCGTATCGCTAAAGAAGAAATGGCTCAAGAATCTGAACGTCTGCGTGGTTTACGCTTACGTTTATGGAACGGTATTAAAGATATCGAAGAAGTTTACCTGAACGGTGACTTAGAAAATGGTGCGCCGCACATTCTGAACGTCAGCTTCAACTATGTTGAAGGTGAGTCATTAATGATGTCGCTGAAAGATTTAGCAGTTTCCTCTGGTTCAGCATGTACTTCTGCAAGCTTAGAACCTTCATACGTGCTGCGTGCTTTAGGTATGAATGACGAACTGGCTCATAGCTCAATTCGCTTCTCTTTCGGTCGTTTTACGACTGAAGAAGAAATTGACTATGCAATTAAACAAATTCATGGTGCGATCGGCCACTTACGTGAGCTGTCTCCTTTATGGGATATGTTTAAAGCAGGCGTAGATCTCAACAGCATCGAATGGTCTCACCATTAATCAGACAGTTTCAGGAGTTTAAAAATGGCTTACAGCGAAAAAGTTATCGATCATTATGAAAATCCACGTAACGTCGGTTCATTTGATAACAATGATCCAAGCGTGGGTAGCGGTATGGTAGGTGCACCTGCTTGTGGTGACGTTATGAAGTTACAAATCAAAGTAAATGATGACGGTATCATCGAAGATGCACGCTTTAAAACCTATGGTTGCGGCTCTGCAATTGCATCAAGTTCACTGGTAACTGAGTGGATGAAAGGCAAAAGCTTAGACGAAGCTGAGTCAATCAAAAATACAGCGATCGCAGAAGAGTTAGAATTACCGCCAGTGAAAATTCACTGCTCAATTCTGGCTGAAGATGCAATTAAAGCTGCTATTGCTGATTACAAAAGCAAACGCCAAGGCAAATAATAGATAAATATCAGTTAGTAAGGGCTGTACCTTAGAGCATATAAACAACAAAAATAGACAGCCCACGACTGATAGTTAAACTCAAATTAATTAAAGATGTATTTATTATGCAACTTTAAATATAATGAGTTGTACCGATGATTTGAAGGCGGATGCTAATAATTTCTAGCATCTGCCTTGTTTGTTTCTAAAGTGAGGTTTGCAATGTCGATTTCTCTTACTGAAAGTGCAGCGCAACGAATTCAATCTTTTTTGAATAATCGTGGTAAAGGCGAAGGCTTGCGTTTGGGTGTAAGAACTTCAGGTTGCTCGGGAATGGCATACGTGCTTGAATTCGCTGATGTAATTAATGAAGAAGACACCGTTTTTGAAGACAAAGGTGTTAAAGTCATCGTCGATGGCAAAAGCATGGTTTATTTAGACGGCACTGAGCTGGATTTCGTAAAAGAAGGCTTAAACGAAGGGTTTAAATTTAATAACCCTAACGTTAACAGTGAATGCGGATGCGGTGAAAGTTTTCACGTATAATGTCTTCAAATGAGCATGACTTTGACCAATGTAACTAACGTGGCGTTAATGACCACATGATCTTTAGCTAAGCTTAGCTACATTGGTACCCGGTTCGAGAAACTGAGCACTTATGGATTACTTTACTCTTTTTGGGCTAACCCCTAATTACGCGATTGATAGTGAGCAACTCACACATCGCTTTCAAGAATTACAGCGACAATATCATCCCGATCGCTTTGCAACCTGTTCAGAACAGGAAAAAATGCAAGCACTACAACATGCTGCAACTATCAATGCGGCATATCAATCCCTTCGTCATCCGCTGAAACGTGCGGAATATATGCTGTTACTACATGGTTTTGATATAAATAACGAACAACATACCATGCATGACACCGCATTTCTGATGGAGCAACTCGAATTACGCGAAGAGTTAGATAACATCGAAAATAGCCCACAAGCCCTTGAACGGGTGTCTGCCTTTATGAAAAATGTCAAACAAATGCAGCAGACGCGCAGCGCTTTGATGGTTTCAGAACTCGATGCGATGCAGTGGGAAAAAGCCGCTGATACCGTCCGAAAATTGCGTTTTCTCGATAAGTTACAGCAACAAGCTGAGCAACTCGAAGAACGGTTACTAGACGACTTTTAAGAGAAAACGATTATGTCTTTATTGCAAATTAGCGAACCAGGAATGACTGCCGCGCCGCACCAACGCAAGTTGGCTGCAGGGATCGATCTTGGTACAACACACTCTCTGATTGCCACTGTTCGTAGTGGTGAAGCTGCTGCATTGCCCGATGAAAAAGGGCGCTATTTGCTTCCTTCTGTAGTCAATTATCAAGCAGATAACCGCATTGTGGGTTGGGAAGCGAAACAATTATCCGAACAAGATCCTGTCAACACCGTGATTTCGGTGAAACGCATGATGGGGCGTTCATTAGCGGATATTCAAAAACGTTACCCTGATTTACCTTATCAGCTAACTGCTAGCGAAAATGGTTTACCATTTATTCAAACGGCAGCAGGGCAAGTGGATCCTATTCAAGTTTCTGCTGACATTTTAAAAACGTTGGCAAAACGCGCAGAGCAAACTCTTGGCGGTGAAATGGATGGCGTGGTGATCACGGTTCCAGCTTACTTCGACGATGCCCAGCGTCAAGGCACCAAAGATGCAGCTCGTTTGGCGGGCTTGCATGTTTTGCGTTTACTGAATGAACCTACTGCCGCCGCGATTGCTTATGGCTTAGATTCCGGTCAAGAAGGGGTTATCGCCGTTTATGATTTAGGTGGCGGCACATTTGACGTGTCGATTTTACGCCTGAGCCGCGGTGTCTTTGAAGTGTTGGCAACAGGTGGTGACACGGCGTTGGGTGGCGATGATTTTGACCACGTATTAGCGCAGTGGATTGCACAGCAAGCGGGGCTTTCCATTCAGGGTGATCACCATTTAACGCGCCAATTATTGAACATTGCCACCGAAACAAAAATCGCATTAAGTGACGCTGATTCCGCGACAATCACTTTGCCAAATTGGCAGGGTACAGTGAGCCGTGAAACGTTTGAATCGCTGATTGAAACCCATATTAAACGCACATTAATGGCATGTCGCCGTGCCTTAAAAGATGCTGGCGTAGAACATGACGATGTCTTAAATGTGGTGATGGTCGGTGGTTCGACTCGCGTACCATTAGTTCGTGAAAAAGTGGGTGAGTTTTTTGGTCGTACACCATTAACCTCCATCGACCCAGATAAAGTCGTGGCTATCGGCGCTGCAATTCAAGCGGATATTTTAGTGGGTAATAAACCAGACAGCGACATGCTGCTATTGGATGTTATCCCGCTATCATTAGGTTTGGAAACCATGGGCGGTTTGGTGGAAAAAGTGATCCCACGAAATACCACCATCCCTGTCGCTCGTGCGCAAGAGTTCACAACATTTAAAGATGGACAAACCGCCATGAGCGTTCACGTTGTACAAGGTGAGCGTGAAATGGTTTCGGATTGCCGTTCATTAGCGCGCTTTACGCTGCGTGACATTCCGCCAATGGCGGCAGGTGGCGCACATATTCGTGTCACATTCCAAGTGGATGCAGATGGTTTACTCAGTGTGAGTGCCATGGAAAAATCCACGGGTGTTGCCGCATCGATTCAAGTTAAGCCATCCTACGGTTTAACTGACACCGAAATTTCAACCATGATTAAAGATTCAATGACTAACGCGCAAGATGATTTAAATGCGCGCCGCCTAGCGGAGCAAAAAGTTGAAGCGGCAAGAGTGCTTGAAAGTTTAACGAGCGCATTAGAGCAAGATGCACATTTACTGACTCCAACCGAAGAGTCAGAAATTGATAATGCGGTCAATGAGTTAATCCAAGCAGTAGAAGGTACAGACCCTACTGTTATTGAAAATGCAATTAAACAACTGGATAAGAAATCCCAAGAATTTGCCGCTCGCCGAATGGATGCATCTATTCGTCAGGCGCTGTCAGGCCATTCTGTGGATGAGATATAATTATGCCTAAAATCGTTTTTTTACCTCATAGTACGTTATGTCCGGAAGGTGCTGTAGTCGAAGCACAAGAGGGCGAATCTATTTTAGACGTAGCACTGCGCAATGGAATTGAAATCGACCATGCCTGCGAAAAATCCTGTGCATGTACAACCTGTCACTGCATCGTTCGTGAAGGCTTTGACTCTCTCGAAGAAAGCAGCGAACTCGAAGATGACATGCTAGACAAAGCCTGGGGCCTAGAGCCAGAAAGCCGTTTAAGCTGTCAAGCACGTGTTGCGGATGAAGACCTCGTTGTGGATATTCCGAAGTATACGATTAACCATGCTCGCGAGCACTGATGCTCGTCATATTTCGCACTGTAGCGTTGTTAGCTGCATTCGTTAACCCTAGTCACATACTTGTGTATGCTCCTAGGGATTAACTATTTTGCCGCCTAGCTACAGCACGAACTATTTAGAGCGGTATAATCCCAAAAACTGACTTTGTATAATTTGGAAAAAATATGAGCCTAAAATGGACAAACAGTCGTGAAATCGGTGAAGCGCTCTATGATGCTTACCCGGATACAGACCCAAAAACCGTGCGTTTCACGGATATGCATCAATGGATCTGCGACTTAGAAGATTTTGAGGATGACCCGCAAAAATCTAACGAAAAAATCCTCGAAGCTATTCTATTAGTCTGGCTGGACGAGTACGAATAAGTTTCGTGGATAAAAAACCGGATAGCGCTGAATAGGTTGCATCCGGTTTTTTTTTCGTCTGTAACAGACTGCATAAGAAATTAAAATGATTCAAAAGAACCTATTAGTCTGATAGAAACTAAACTCAATAACGTTGCCATTTTTAGGGTATAGTTGGCGAATTAGCAAAGATTGATAGCAGAAAGTGATAAGCTAAATTCAAGATCCCGCAATAATCAACTTAGTGGATAAAGTGAGAAGAATAATGACCAAACAAATTATGCCAGTCATGATTACATGCGAAGCTGCGGCACCATGCTGGGGTGAAGGCGCTCTATTAAGTTCAAACGATAAAGGCATGACTATCCACCTTAAGCATCCGGGTAAGCTGTGTGCTGTACAAAGTGCTGGTCGTAAGTTAGATAGCCAAGGCATTCGCAATGTTTCATTAACGGGCGAAGGTTGGGACTTAGAAAAAAGTTGGGCATTTTGGCAAGGTTTCCGCGCACCAAAAGGGGCGAGAACTATCGAATGGCCAGCATTGCAAGAAGCGGATCGCAAAGAATTAGAACAGCGCATCAATACCATTGATTGGGTTCGCGATATTATCAATGCGCCAGCAGAAGAATTAGGTCCAGAGCAACTGGCTCAACGTTCAATCGATTTACTGTGCAAAGTAGGAGCTCAAGATATCAGCTACCGCATTGTCAAAGGCGATGACCTATTAGAGCAAGGTTATGCAGGTATTCATACTGTGGGTCGTGGGTCTAGCCGTCCTCCAGTATTGCTGGCATTGGATTACAACCCAGGTAAAGATGAGAAAGCGCCTGTATTCGCCTGTTTAGTCGGTAAAGGCATTACCTTCGATTCAGGGGGTTATAGCATTAAGCCATCTGCTTCAATGAACTCAATGAAAGCAGATATGGGCGGCGCAGCAACATTAGTGGGTTCTTTAGCGCTGGCGATCACGCGTGGTTTAAACAAACGCGTAAAATTATTCCTGTGTATCGCAGACAACATGGTTAGCGGCAATGCCTTTAAATTAGGGGATATTATCCGTTATCGTAATGGCAAATCTGTTGAAATCATGAACACAGATGCTGAAGGGCGTTTAGTCTTAGCGGATGGTTTAATTGATGCAAGCAAAGAGAAACCAACGTTATTAATCGATGCGGCAACCTTAACTGGGGCTGCGAAAACAGCTGTGGGTAATGACTACCACTCGGTACTGAGCTTTGATGACAAATTAGTGGCAGAATTAATGTCAGCATCAGATGAAGAGTTCGAGTTATTCTGGCGCTTACCATTAGCTGAATTCCATCGTCAACAACTGCCTTCTGGTTTTGCTGACCTGAACAATATTGCAGCGCCTTCGCATACTGCGGGTGCAAGCACTGCGGCAGCCTTCTTGTCTCACTTTGTTGAAAATTATCGTCAAAACTGGGTACATATCGATTGTTCAGCAACTTACCGTAAATCGCCAGTGAGCTTATGGGCTGAAGGGGCAACCGGTATTGGTGTGAGAACATTAGCTAACTTACTTCTCAAAAAATCAAAATAATTCACGTTATAATGAAATCGCAGTGGTGCAGTCAATGCAGCCTGCGATTTTTTCTTTAACATGAATGGTTTTTGAATTTAGACGATATTATTTTTGGTTGTAGAGGATATTGAATGACGCAACAATCCCAAAACCTAACAACAGACTCGCAATCCGATGTTCAGTTTACTGAACTCACGGTGCCAGAAGGCTCTTCATTAAAATTAAGCGTTCTCGAACAAGAACCTGAAGAATTGACAGCGGCGCTCAGTGAATTTTTTAAACAACATAAAGTCGTACGACGCGCGTTTATTGTTTCGGTCCAAGAAGCAGAAGATGAACAATTTGATGATATTTTGATGATAGCGTTGGAATTTGTTCCAGGCGCAGAAAATATCGATGAAATTATTCAAGAAGCTGGCGCAACCGCATGCGAATATATCGATGAGGATGAATCCATTGATTTTTGCATCGTTAACGAAGACGAAAAAGGGTTAAGCCACTTTATTACCCAGCACGTTGCGCCATTTTATCAACGCCGCTTAGGCAGCTTTTTGCGCGACAGTATTCCCATCAAAAATACCTAATTCTCTCCTTACTCAAAATAAAGACCGGACTTCTCCGCGTCTTTATTTTTTCATGCTGTTTTTTCCGTTTTGTCTGATAGGTGTTGGTGTTACATTCTGTTAAATTATGTATTCAATTAATGCGCATACTTATTATTGCGGATTACACACTAAGCTCAATCATCGCAACGTATTTAAGTTCAAGGATTTTCTTGGGCTTCATGAACATAATAAATTAACTTAATAAGGGATGGGGCGGTAATGAAACAACAATCAAGTTGGACTTCATTGGCGGGTCTAAAAACGAAAAAGCGTTATGTAGCATTAGCCTTAGCGTCCGTTATGGCATTAGCGGGCTGCGATAATACTGACGATACCACGAAAAAAGAGGGTAATGTCTCAACCTCAGCGGCAGAAACGAGTACCAAAACGGCGCCCGTTGCAGAACAAAAACAGGCTGCGCCTAAGCTTTCCAATGACGAGTTAGCGAAGAAATATGCCGGGAAAGATCTGGAAATTTTGGATGCCTCGGAATTGCAGCTAGATGGTGCAAGCGCCATGGTCGTGACATTCTCGGTGCCTTTACAACCAAATCAAAACTTTGGTCAATATTTGAATCTGGTGGATGTGAAATCAGGCAAGCTGGATGGAGATTGGGAGTTATCTGATAACCAGATGGAATTACGTTTCCGCCATTTACCGCCATCGAAAGAATTAAACCTTTCGGTTAATCCGGGAGTGAAAGCGGTCAACGAACGTACCATCAACAACAGCTTTGAGAAGAAATTCCAAACGGCGCAAATTATTCCAACCGTTGGGTTCGCAAGTAAAGGCTCTTTACTGCCAAGCAAAGTTGCCCAAGGCTTGCCTGTCATCGCGCTGAACGTGGATAAAATCGACGTAAATTTCTTCCGTGTCGATGAAAAACAATTACCGCAATTCCTCGCGATGTGGCAATACCGCAGTAACTATGAATATTGGTATTCCGATGAATTCCTCGACAAAGTCGAATTAGCCTATACCGGGCGTTTCGATTTAAACCCAGATAAAAACACCCGCCAATCCATTCTGTTGCCATTAAAAGATATCAAAGAGTTGCAACAAGATGGCGTTTATTTAGCGATCATGCAAAAAGCGGGTAGCTACAGTTATCAATTCCCTGCGACAGTCTTTACGCTTAGTGATATCGGCGTGTCATTACATAGCTACCATGATCGTGTGGATATTTTCACCCAATCATTAGCCAAAGGTTCGGCGATTAAAGGCGTCGAGCTGCGGATTTTGGATGAAAAAGGTCAATTAGTGACCAAAGGCACGACTGATGGTGACGGTCATGCTCAGTTAGACAAACTGGCTGGCGGCAAATTATTACTGGCAACCCACGAAGGGCAAACCAGTATGATTGACTTGACTCAACCCGCATTAGACCTGTCTGAGTTTGATATTTCAGGTCCTTCAGGCTATGCAAAACAGTTCTTTGTGTTCGGTCCTCGTGATTTATATCGTCCGGGCGAATTACTGCTAGTGAATGGTTTACTGCGTGATGGTGATGGTCAGCCAGTGAAATCTCAGCCAGTCAAAGTGGATGTCTTAAAGACGGATGGTCAGGTCTACAAGAGCTTTGTATGGCAAGGGGATGAAAAACAAGATGGTTTGTATCAGTATCAGCTAGAGATCCCGAAAAATGCTGAAACGGGTGGTTGGTCGCTGCGTTTTGATTTAGGTGATGGTTCACCACTGCGTTATTACAAATTCAATGTTGAAGATTTTATGCCAGAGCGTATGGCGCTGGATATTACAGGTAGTGAAAAGCCAGTATTAAGTTCGCAGCCCGTTGACTTTGACATTAAAGGTCGTTACCTCTACGGCGCCCCAGCAGCGGATAATCAGTTGCAAGGTCAAGTGTTGCTGAAAGCTAATCGTGAAGCGGTTGCGAAATTGCCAGGCTTTGAATTCGGTGCGACGAATGAAGAAGGCTTACCGCGTAAGCTGGATGAGTTTGACTTAACCTTAGATGGTAGCGGTGAAACCGTGATCTCCTTACCGCAAAGCAACTGGGAATCAACGCGCTCTCCAATTACAGCAGTTCTGCAAGCTAGCTTATTAGAAGCAGGCGGTCGTCCTGTGACTCGCCGTGCTGAGCAAGCGATTTGGCCAGCGAAAAAATTAGTGGGTATTCGTCCTCTCTTTGAGAAAAAAGAGATCTACGATTACCGTACAGACCGCTACGCGAAGCGTTATAACGTCGATGAAAATTCATTAGCTGAGTTTGAAATTGTCATGTCAGATATGGCAGGGCACAAACTGGCAGCGGAAAACCTGACTGCGCGTTTAGTGTATGAGCGTCGCGATTACTACTGGAGCTGGTCAGAAAGCGGTGGTTGGGTTTCTAACTACGATCAGAAAGATCTCGTGGTGGCGAATGAAAATATTTCTATCGCCAAAGATGGCACCGCGAAGATCTCATTCCCAGTGGATTGGGGCTCATTCCGTTTAGAAATTACCAACCCTGAAAATGAGTTAGTCAGCAGCATTCAATTCTGGGCAGGCTTCTCTTGGCAAGATAATACCGGAGGCAGCGGTTCCGTTCGCCCTGACCAAGTGAAATTAAGCTTGAACAAGCCAGCATACTTACCGGGTGAAAAAGCCAAAGTCCGTATCGAAGCGCCAAAAGCAGGTAAAGGTTACATTCTGCTTGAATCGAGCAGCGCGCCATTATGGTGGCAGGAAATTGATGTTCCAGCGGGCGGGTTAGATGTGGAAGTGCCGGTGAATAAAGAGTGGGCGCGCCATGATTTATATATCTCTGCGGTGGTTGTTCGCCCAGGAGATGACTCCAAAGAGGCGACCGTTAAACGCGCTGTTGGGGTATTGCATCTGCCGCTAGCTGATGAAAATCGTAAGATTTCACTGGCGCTGAACGCACCGACAAAAATGCGTCCAAATGAAGATCTGAAAGTGAAGATCAAAGCTACTGCTCAAGATGGCAAGCCACTGCCTGAAAAAGTGAACGTGTTGCTGTCTGCGGTGGATACGGGCGTCCTGAATATCACCGATTTCAAAACACCAGACCCATACGATGCTTTCTTTGGGCGTAAACGCTACAGCGTTGACCAATATGATGTGTATGGTCACTTAATTGAAGGTCAAGGTAAGTTAGCCAACCTGCGCTTTGGTGGTGATGGTGAAGATGCAGCGCTGGAGCGTGGTGGCATGAAGCCTCTGACAGAGGTACAAATCATTGCGGAACAAGCGCAACCTGTCATCTTAGACAAAAATGGCGAAGGCGAAATTACGCTGGCAATTCCTGATTTTAATGGCGAATTGCGTTTAATGGCACAAGCATGGAACCAAAAAGATTTTGGTCATGCAGACAGTAAGGTCGTTGTTGCGGCACCATTAGTGACGCAAATGTCGATGCCTCGATTTATGGCGGGTGGCGATAAATCTTACTTCGCGTTAGATCTTACCAATATGACCGACAACACGCAGAATGTGACCGTCACATTTAAAGCGTCGGGCATGGTGAAATTAGACGGTGCACCAACTCGTGATATTGAACTGACCAAAGGCAAACGTACCACAGTGACATTGCCAGTCAGTGCTGATTATGGCTTTGGTGAAGGCGAAGTATTCATGACTATCAACGGCGTAAAAGTCGAAGGGGAAGCGGAGAAAGAGTACAAAAACAGTTGGAAAGTTGGCGTGCGTCCAGCACAACCAGCCGAAACCGTGGCATTTGCTACCGCGATCGAACCGGGTGAAATTTGGTCATTACCAACCAACGATTTTGCTTATTTACAGCAAGATACGCTGGAAGGGCAAGTGCTGTTAACGAGCCGTCCGCCGCTGCAAATTGCACGCTATATTCGTGAGCTGTTTGCGTATCCATACGGCTGTTTAGAACAAACAGTGAGCGGGCTGTATCCATCACTGTTCTCGACACAAGCTGAACTGCAAAAACTGGGTATTAATTCACAAACTGACGCAGATCGCCATAAAGCGATTGAGTTAGGCATCCCGCACTTACTGAGCATGCAGCGTGATGACGGTAGCTTCTCTCTATGGGATAAAATGGGGCGTGAAGAGTATTGGTTAACTGCGTATGCGACGGATTTCTTAAACAAAGCGAACCAACGTGGTTTCTCTGTACCGCAAAGTGCATTGAATAACGCTAACGCACGCCTGTTAAGTTACCTGCAAGATGGTAGCCAAGTGAGTTATCCGTACACGGATCAGCCAGACGCATCCCGTTTTGCGATCCAAGCCTATGCGGGCTTAGTGCTAGCAACTCAGCAAAAAGCACCATTAGGGGCACTGCGTCAAATCTATGGTCAAGCTAACAATGCGACTAGCGGTTTAGCGTTAGTTCAACTGGGTGTTGCATTAAACCTGATGGGTGATAAAGCGCGTGGTGAAAGTGCCATTATTGATGGTATGAAGAAACAAAGTGCACGTTACAGCAGTATTGGTGATTACGGCTCAGCTATCCGTGATGATGCGATGATCGTGGCATTACTGAATGAATATAACTTAATGCCAAAATCTCGTGACCAAAAATTGCAAACGCTGTCTAACAATCTGACTTCGCAGAAGTATTTCTCGACTCAAGAGAGCAATGCCCTGTACTTAGCGGGTCGTTTCTATGCCAATGAGACAGAAACACCATGGAAAGCGCTAGTGAATGGTCAAGAGCCTCCATTGGTTTCAGATAAACCAGTGAGTGAGTTCTTAACTAAACAACAGCTAGTGAATGGTTATAGTGTTGAAAACAGCGGTACCAGCACACTGTATACTCGTTTGAATGTTGTCGGCTATCCGATGCGTTCACCGAAGCCATATTCAAATGTGCTGGATATCAAACGCAGTTACTACGATATGAAAGGCAACCGTATTTCAATCGATAGATTAAGAAGCGGCGAAATGGTAGTGGTGAAGTTGGAAGTGAATGCCAACCAAACTGTCCCTGATGCATTGGTGGTGGATTTATTACCTGCGGGCTTAGAGTTGGAAAACCAAAACTTAGCCAATAGCAGCGCTAACCTCAGTGAATCAGCGCCAAATCTGCAAGAGATGATTGATGATATGCAGCAATCGCAAATTCGTCACATGGAATACCGTGATGACCGTTTTGTGGCGGCAGTGGAAGTTCAGCAATATCGTCCAACCACACTGGTTTACTTAGCGCGCGCGGTTACGCCGGGTGTGTATAACAAACCAGTGCCACAGGTGGAATCCATGTATGTGCCAGAATGGCGTGCAACGGGTTACTCCGATGGTCAGTTGGAAGTGGTTCGTTAATTCATATTAAATTAGAGAATCATTGAATTAGATGAAGATAAAGAGGGAAGCGTGTGTTTCCCTCTTTGTGTTATCAGGCGAAAATCAATAAATTGATTTTCCTTGTTAATTTTACAACCCAAAAGAGCCATTTCCAAACCTGATGGGTTTGTTAATGGTCTGAGAGGGAAACGTTTGTTTCCCTCTTTTTTAGTATCATAAAAACAAATAATAACTCTCGGTATATTGACGAATGAAGAGATGGCTACGTCGCATTGGGTGGACGCTACTGGTTTTGGTCGTGGTATTGCCACTGGCCTTTTTAGCAGCAGATAAAATTTGGCCTTTGCCAATCAAGCAGATTGAAATGGCACGCACGGTCGTCGCGGGGGATGGGACTCCGTTATGGCGTTTTGCCGATAAAGAAGGAATTTGGCGTTTCCCTGTTAAGTTGGACGAGGTTTCGCCGGAATATATTGACGCGTTATTAACCTATGAAGATCGCCATTTTTACCAGCATCCGGGGGTTAACCCATTTTCGTTAATGCGGGCGGCAGGGCAGTTAGTGAGCTCAGGACGCATTGTCTCTGGGGGCAGTACCATCTCAATGCAGGTGGCAAGGCTGATTGACCCACATGAGCGCACGTTTGGTGGCAAACTCAAACAGTTATGGCGTACTGCACAGCTGGAATATCACTATTCTAAAGATGAAATCCTCGAAATGTATCTTAACCGAGCACCTTATGGGGGTACGATTGAGGGAATAGGTGCTGCCAGCTGGGTCTATTTGAATAAATCCCCTGCAAAATTGACCGCAAGTGAAGCGGCATTGTTTGCGGTTTTACCACAAGCGCCAAGCCGTTTAAGACCTGACAGATACCCAGAACGGGCGCAAGCAGCACGAGATAAAGTACTCGACAGACTGGCTGAATACCAAGTTTGGAGCACTGAAAAAGTCAATGAAATCAAGCAAGAGCAAATCTGGCTTGCCCCACGTAAAAATCCGCATTTAGCACCATTACTGGCGCGTCGGATGGTCAAAGATTCCCAAGAATCCATCGTGGAAACTACCATTGATGCTAGCCTGCAAAAGCAGCTTGAAGATATGGCGATGAACTGGAAAAACCAATTACCTAAGCAAACTTCCTTAGGATTGCTGGTGGTTGATCATACGGATATGAGCGTGAAAGCTTACATCGGATCGATTGATTTTCAGGATAATAATCGTTTTGGTCACGTAGATATGATCAGTGCGTGGCGCTCACCGGGATCAACACTCAAGCCATTTTTATATGCGCTGGCAATGGATGATGGTTTGATCCACGCCGAATCACTGTTGCAGGATGTGCCTCGTCGATTTAATGATTATCGTCCCGGTAACTTTGATAGCGGCTTTAATGGTCCTGTCAGTGTGAGTGATGCGTTGGTGCGCTCATTAAACTTGCCCGTTGTGCAACTGCTGGATGTCTATGGCAGTAAGCGTTTTGCGGCGCAATTACGTAATGTGGGCACAGAACTGCGTTTCCCCGTTGGCGGAGAACCTAACTTGTCGTTGATCCTCGGGGGAACGGCGGCACGAATGGAAGACTTAGTGTCAGCTTACAGTGCATTTGCTCGCCAAGGAGAAGTTTCTCCACTGCGTTATCGACCGACAGATGTTATCCGCGACCGCAAGTTAATGTCTCCGGGGGCCGCGTGGATTGTTCGCCGGATTATGGCAGGAGAAGCCCGCCCAGTCCCTGATGCTAATTTATCGGGACAGCCAAATCTTGCATGGAAAACAGGGACTAGTTACGGATACCGCGATGCTTGGGCTATTGGTGTGAACCCACGTTATACGATTGGTGTTTGGGTTGGGCGTCCTGATGCAACGCCAGTTGCAGGGCAGCTTGGCTACGCCACAGCAATTCCAATTATGAACCAAGTAAATAACATGCTGCTGACGCGAATTTATCAATCTCGAGAAGTGCTTCCGAAAGATTCAAGACCCGCGAGCGTTAGCCAAGCCGTGATCTGCTGGCCAGGGGGAACCTCATTACTGAAAGAAGATAGTAATTGTCGCCAGCGCCGTTTGAGCTGGATTTTAGATAATACGATTCCACCAACGCTAATGGCACGGGATCAAGAATCCTCTCTTGGACTCAGACAAAAAGTGTGGGTGAATGAGCAGGGGCTACAAGTTGCGCCAGATTGCCCAAATGCCCAAGAAAAAGAGATCCATTTATGGCCGATTACCGTAGAGTCGTGGTTGCCTGTAAGTGAAAAACGAATAAATCGACTGCCTAAGCCGGATGCCGTTTGTCCGCCGTTAAATCTTGAAATGCCACCATTATTAATTTCAGGTATCCGCGAAGGGGAGGTTCTCCAACGTTTACCCGGAAAAACCAGTTTAGACCTGCGTTTACTCACTCAAGGTGGACAAGGGCAAAAATGGTGGTTTTTAAACGGCGAGCAAGTGAACAATACCGAGCAAAATGGGGCAATTTTGCTGACGCTCGAAAAAAGTGGAAACTACCAAATATCTGTCTTAGATATGAGCGGACAGGTCACCGCTATCAACTTTAAGGTGAAGTAATAGCATAAAACGACGACTTAATTAAAAATCTAGCATTTTTTGCTATGAAAAGATTAACAAAATGTTGATGTGACTGTAGGAAATTGTAATCCAAGCCCCTATAATCAACGCCCTATTTTTCTGCTTCCTAACATCAGGAATAGAAACAATATAAAAAACTACAACAGGCACATATTCTTGGTTCTTCATATGCCCCTCTTGAAATTCTAGTGGAAACATTGGGTTAAATAAGAGAAACAAAGCAGAGAATAAAGAGTAAAAGTCAAGTCAATCGCTAAGAGGTTATTTATGGCTGTTCAACGTACATTTTCTATCATCAAACCAAACGCAGTTAAGAAAAACGTCATCGGTGCAATTTACAACCGTTTTGAAAGCGCAGGCTTCAAAATCGTTGCTGCTAAAATGATGCACCTGACTCGTGAACAAGCTGAAGGCTTCTACGCTGAGCACAAAGGTCGTCCTTTCTTTGATGGTCTGGTTGAATTCATGACTTCTGGTCCAATCATGTTACAAGTGTTAGAAGGCGAAAACGCAATCCAACGTCACCGTGACCTGATGGGCGCAACTAACCCAGACAACGCATTAGCAGGTACTTTACGTGCTGACTACGCGGACAGCTTCACTGAAAACGCAACTCACGGTTCAGATTCAGAAGAGTCTGCTGCACGTGAAATCGCATATTTCTTCACTGCTGACGAAATCTGCCCACGCTAAGGCGTTCTCAATAATGCATTAGCATTATTGTTATAATATTTGTACAATATGTCGCCCTGTTAATCATCGCGTTAACAGGGTGATTTATTTTTTAGTCGTCCCGACTAATCGCAATCCCAATTTACGTCGTGCTTTTCGCACTGCCGAAAGTGTAATAACGAGGCAAACTCAATGTCTGATATGACTACCAATGCACAATGTGCAACTCCTTCTGCTGTATCTGCTATGCCAGAAAAAAATGGGCAGCCAGAAAAAAGCGGTCAAAAAATTAACCTGCTCGATTTAAACCGCAAGCAGATGCGCGAATTTTTTGCTGAGCTCGGCGAAAAACCGTTCCGTGCAGACCAAGTGATGAAGTGGATTTACCACTATTGCTACGATGATTTCGAGCTAATGACCGATATCAACAAGGTGCTACGCGCGAAATTAACAGAAGTCGCTGAGATCCGAGCACCTGAAGTGGCTGATGAACAACGTTCATCCGATGGCACGATTAAGTGGGCTATCAAAGTCGGTGATCAACTGGTTGAAACGGTGTATATCCCTGAAGCTGATCGCGCAACACTGTGTGTTTCTTCTCAAGTTGGCTGTGCACTGGAATGTAAATTCTGTTCTACAGCCCAGCAAGGTTTTAACCGTAACTTGCGTGTTTCCGAAATCATCGGACAGGTTTGGCGTGCGGCTAAAATCATCGGTTCGTTGAAGTCTAGCGGCCGCCGTCCTATCACTAACGTGGTGATGATGGGGATGGGGGAGCCGTTATTAAACTTAAATAACGTGGTTCCTGCGATGGAAATCATGTTAGATGATTTTGGTTTCGGCCTATCAAAACGCCGCGTAACAATTTCCACCTCAGGCGTGGTTCCTGCACTGGATAAGTTAGGCGATATGATTGATGTTGCGCTGGCTATTTCTCTGCATGCACCAACGGACGATGTGCGTGATGACATCGTACCAATCAATAAGAAATATAATATCGAAACATTCTTAGCTAGCGTGAATCGTTATTTAACGAAATCCAATGCGAATGCGGGACGTGTCACGGTTGAATATGTGATGCTTGATCATATTAACGATAGTGTTGAACAAGCTCACCAACTCGCGGAATGTTTGAAAAACACACCAAGCAAAATCAACTTGATCCCATGGAACCCGTTCCCAGGAGCGCCATATGGTCGCAGTTCCAACAGCCGAATTGATAGATTCTCTAAGGTATTGATGGAATACGGTTTTACGACTATAGTTCGCAAGACTCGTGGTGATGATATTGATGCTGCATGTGGGCAACTAGCAGGGGATGTTATTGATAGGACGAAACGTACCTTGAAAAAACGCCTTGCTGGGGAACCTATCCAGGTAAAATCAGTCTGATATATAGATAATATCTAATCAGTGAGTTAGGTTATAATTCGGGGCGTTTTATGGTTAGGCAAAACGCCCTGGTTCGCCTACAATAATTAAAGCGGCATATCTTCTCTATTGTTGTTGGAAACTATGACGTACTCAGACGGGTAAAGTAGCGTGAAATCTGCTTTATATTTATTAAACTTGGAAATAGTGTTGCCAGCTAATGACTATCGAAAATAATACCGAACAAACTTCTATCACTGTAGGGCAATTATTATCCCGCGCTCGCGAGCGTATGGGACTAACGCAAGAAACAGTTGCGGAGCGACTGTGTCTTAAAGTGAGTACGGTAAAGGAAATAGAACAAGATATTCATCCTGCGGGCGTAGAGCCTACGTTTTTACGTGGTTACATTCGTTTGTATGCACGAATGGTTGGTATCCCTGAAAATGAAATTACGTCTCTGTTAAAAAGTGATGTTCCCGCACAGTCCCCGAATGTTTCCCCAATGCAAAGCTACTCATTAGGCAAAAAGCGTAAAAAACGCGAAGGTTGGCTAATGAAATTGACGTGGCTGATCGTGATTGTTTTAATTGCGATGATTGGCGTTTGGTGGTGGCAAGATCATAATGCTCAACAGAAAGATTTGTTGTCGATGGCTAACCAAAATGAAGCCTTGGTTCAACAAGATACTAGTGAACCCGTAAACAATATTGCGGTTGATATGCCACTTGCGACTGACAATAGCACTGTACAAACCGACCCGCTGGTCGATCCTGCACCAGTATTGACGGACACCCAAACAGCAACGAATACCCAAACAGCAACGAATACAGATGCAGAAGGGGTGAGAACGATCCCGCTGCCAAATGCGCCGCAAACAACACCTTCTGTTGACAGAGCCCAAGCAGATGTTTCTCAAACAACGGATATGCCAGCCGCAACAGGTAATGGTTTAACGTTAAGTTTCTCTGGTCAATGCTGGTTAGAAATTCGTGACGCAAACAATAAAGTTTTATTTAGCGGCATGAAAAATGGCGGCGATAAATTAGAGCTGGATGGTGCACAACCTTATCGTTTAAATATCGGTGCGCCAGCCAATGTGACGGTGCAATTCCAAGGTAAAAACGTTGATTTAAGCCGCTTTATCAAAGCGAAACGTTCCGCGAAATTTAAGTTGCCAGAAGCATAAAAATATTACGAAATTAAAGAAGCAAACTATATCCTAAAACACTCTTTGTGATAGTTTATAGTTTGCTTTCTTGTGTATAGTGGGGCGCGTTAAAGCAATGACCATACACTATGCCATGATATTAAAGAGCGCCATGGTATTAAAATGAGCACATGGATGTTCGGAGAATTAAACAAAAATGCATAACGAATCACCAATCAAAAGACGCAAATCCACCCGTATTTATGTCGGTAATGTTCCTGTTGGCGACGGCGCACCTATCGCTGTTCAATCAATGACCAATACCCGTACAACCGATGTCGAAGCCACTGTTCGCCAAATTAAAGCCCTTGAACGTGTTGGGGTAGATATTGTGCGCGTATCAGTACCCACGATGGATGCCGCAGAAGCCTTTAAATTAATCAAACAGCAAGTTGATGTCCCTCTGGTCGCTGATATTCACTTTGACTACCGTATTGCCTTAAAAGTGGCAGAATATGGTGTTGATTGCTTGCGTATCAACCCGGGAAATATCGGTAGTGAAGAGCGAATTCGCCAAGTGGTTGACTGCGCTCGTCATTACAATATTCCTATTCGAATTGGGGTGAATGGCGGCTCGCTGGAAAAAGATATTCAAGAAAAATACGGTGAACCGACACCAGAAGCGTTGGTTGAATCAGCCATGCGCCATGTGGATATTTTGGATAGATTGAACTTTGATCAATTTAAAGTCAGTGTGAAAGCCTCTGATGTATTCCTTGCTGTGGGCTCATATCGTCTGCTTGCTCAAAAAATTGACCAACCACTTCATCTAGGTATTACTGAAGCGGGCGGTGCGCGCTCAGGTTCTGTGAAGTCAGCTATCGGTTTAGGTATGCTGCTCTCTGAAGGTATCGGGGATACACTGCGTATTTCGCTTGCTGCCGATCCTGTTGAAGAAGTGAAAGTAGGCTTTGATATTCTGAAGTCACTGCGTATTCGTTCCCGTGGTATCAACTTTATTGCTTGTCCAACATGTTCACGCCAAGAGTTTGACGTGATTGGCACGGTGAACGCGTTAGAGCAGCGACTTGAAGACATTATCACGCCAATGGATGTGTCTATCATCGGTTGTGTAGTGAATGGTCCTGGTGAAGCTGAAGTGTCCACATTGGGTGTCGCGGGTGCGAAAACCAAGAGTGGATTCTACGAAGATGGTATTCGTCAAAAAGAGCGCTTTGATAATGACAACATTATTGATCAGCTAGAAGCTAAAATTCGAGCCAAAGCGGCAATGCTAGACGAAAGCATGCGAATAAATGTTAATCAGATAGATAAATAATATTTAGAAACTGGCTCATCATGAGTCAGTTTTTTATTTATCACCGTGATTAGCAGTGTTAATCGCGGTCATTTTTTCTTAAAATTACGCCATAGCGACCAAAATCAACAGATAATTCCCGATTCCACGGTGGTTTTGCAGTTTGTTGATTGAACCTGATGACATTTCGCTCTTATAATCGACCTTATGTAATTCTGAAAATAGAGAAATAAAGTGGGAAAAAATATCCAAGCCATCCGAGGCATGAATGACTACTTGCCAGCAGATACTCGAGTGTGGCAAAAAATCGAAGCAACATTGAAGAATATTTTACAGGGTTATGGTTTTAGCGAAATTCGTACCCCGATTGTAGAGCAGACCCCGTTATTTAAACGGGCGATTGGTGAAGTGACTGACGTTGTTGAAAAAGAGATGTATACCTTCAACGACCGTAACGAAGAGAGCCTCACACTGCGCCCAGAAAATACCGCAGGTTGTGTCCGCGCCGGTATTGAGCATGGTTTGCTGTACAATCAGGAACAGCGCTTATGGTATTTAGGGCCAATGTTCCGTTATGAGCGTCCACAGAAAGGTCGCTATCGCCAATTCCATCAGCTAGGTGCTGAGGTGTTTGGTCTGGCAGGTCCTGATATTGATGCGGAAGTGATCTTAATGACTGCGCGCTGGTGGCGTGCACTTGGGATCAGCGAGCATGTTACGCTGGAACTCAACTCAATCGGTTCATTAGAAGCTCGCGCAAACTACCGTGATGCGTTAGTCGCTTTCCTGGAACAGCACAAAGATAAGCTGGATGAAGATTGCAAACGTCGTATGTATAGCAATCCTCTGCGTGTGCTGGATTCTAAAAATCAAGACGTTCAAGCATTATTAAATGATGCGCCAGCGCTGTTTGATTATCTGGATGCGGAATCTCGCGAGCATTTTGATGGACTGTGCAAATTATTAGATAACGCGGGTATTAAATACCGTGTTAACCAACGCTTGGTGCGTGGTTTAGACTACTATAACCGCACTGTGTTTGAGTGGGTGACAACTGCGCTAGGTTCCCAAGGTACGGTCTGTGCGGGTGGACGTTATGATGGTCTAGTAGAACAACTGGGCGGTCGTGCAACACCTGCAGTTGGCTTTGCAATGGGTATGGAACGTATGGTTCTGCTGGTTCAAGAAGTGAACCCAGAGTTCATCGCAGATACCTCCGTTGCCGATGTGTATCTGGCTTCTTTTGGTGAAAATAGCCAACAAGCTGCATTGTTAGTTGCAGAAAAAGTACGTGATGAACTGCCAACTCTGCGTTTAATGACTAACCACGGCGGTGGTAACTTTAAGAAGCAGCTCGCGCGTGCCGATAAGCAAGGGGCTAAAATTGCTCTGATCTTAGGTGAAGACGAAATCAATAATAGCCAAGTGACGTTGAAAGATTTACGTACTGGTGAGCAAGAAACTATTTCACAGCAACTAATGGCATCGCGTATCGCCACGCTGTTAGGTTAAGGAGAGACAAGTGGAAGTCTATACAAACGAACAAGATCAAGTTGAGGCGATCAAACGTTTTTTCGCTAACAACGGCGTTGCTTTAGTGGTTGGACTGGTTATTGGTGTCGGTGGTGTATTTGGTTGGAACTATTGGCAATCACACAAGTCGAATGTGTTGCAAGAAAGTGCAGCAAAATACGAGGCCGTCAATACTCAGTTACGTTCAGGTTCAGCGGAAGGTATTCAAGCTGCACAAAAATTTGCAGCAGAAACTAACGACGTTTACAGTTCAATGACTGGGCTGGAACTGGCGCAAGTTTTTGCTGATAAAGGCGATTTAGCAGGTGCTGAGAAAGCATTGACTGACGCATTAGCGAAAGCAAAAACCGCTGATTTGCAAGATGTGATTAACCTGCGTTTAGCGCGTATCCAACTTGCACTCGGTAATGCGGATGCGGCTATCGCCTCTGTTGCTAAGATCCAAGGTAAGTCATGGCAAGCTACGGCACAGGATGTCCGTGGGGATGCTTTACTCCATAAGGGTGATAAATCCGGCGCTAAAGCGGCATACACTCAGGGGTTAGAAAGTGAAGGTTCTCAATCACTCAGAGGTATTTTGACTCTGAAATTGAACAACGTATCTAATTCATAAGAAGAAAGGAAACGACACACTATGCAGTTGCGCAAAACTCTTTTGGTAGGCCTGGTTGCTTCAGCTTTACTTGCCGGTTGTTCCAGCGAAACTGATTCTATTGTGATGGCGCCATTACCACAGGTTGAGAATCAATTTACACCTTCTATTGTTTGGGATAAATCCGTCGGTAATGGTGTTGAGCAGTTCTATTCTGAACTTTCTCCTGTTTGGGATGGTTCAGCAATTTACGCTGCGGATCGTAAAGGCTTAGTTAAAGCGCTAGAACTTGATAGCGGTAAAGAACTGTGGTCTGTCGATTTATCAAAACGTACTGGTTTTCTTTCTGCCAATTTATCTGCGTTACTGTCTGGTGGCTTGACCATTTCTGATGACAAAATTTTCATCGGTACTGAGCGTGGTACAGTTATCGCGCTAAATAAAGAAAATGGTGAAGTGTTGTGGGATGTGGAAGTGGCAGGCGAAGCCTTGTCCAAGCCTGTCGTGAGTGGCGACATGGTGGTCATCCACACGAGCAATGGTCAATTACAAGCGCTGGATACAGCGACAGGCGCGATTAAGTGGACAGTGAATATGGATACCCCATCACTGTCATTACGCGGTGAGTCTGCGCCTGCGGTTGCATTTGGTGCGGCTATCGTTGGTGGTGATAATGGTCGAGTGAGTGCCGTCCTGCTGTCTCAAGGTCAATTAATTTGGCAACAACGCATCTCTTTAGTCACCAGTTCAACAGAAATTGGTCGTCTGAACGATGTAGATATGACGCCTGTGATTGATGATGGCAAAGTGTACGCGATTGCTTATAACGGCACATTGGCGGCACTGGACATGCGTTCAGGTCAAATGTTATGGAAGCGTGATTTAGGCTCCATCAATGACATGGTGTTATCGGGTGATAACCTGTATTTAGTTGACCAAACTGACCGCGTGCTGGCTGTTCGTAAGAGCGACGGCGTGACATTATGGACTCAAGATCAGTTACTAAACCGTGGATTATCTGCGCCAGAAGTCTATAACGGCTATATTGTTGTGGGTGACAAAGAAGGTTATCTGCACTGGTTAGATACCAGCACAGGTGGCTTTGTGGCTCAAAATAAACTGAACAGTTCAGGGATCCACAGCCGCCCAGTCATTGCGAGTGATAAACTGATGGTTCAGACAAGAAACGGAACAGTTTACCTGTTAACACGTTAATTTTCTGACAAGCAGACAATTTATCGATAAAATAAACGGTTCCTGAATACAGGGGCCGTTTCGTTTTTTGTTTTCTGAGTTTAGCCTCAGAATTCTATTAGTTAATTAAAGTTGTGAGGCACTGAAGAATGATACCCGTCGTAGCGCTGGTTGGGCGTCCAAACGTAGGAAAATCCACGTTATTTAACCGATTAACCCGTACCCGTGACGCACTTGTAGCGGACTTTCCCGGTCTGACCCGTGATCGTAAATATGGTCGTGCAGAAGTTGAAGGGCACGAATTTATTATTATCGACACTGGTGGTATCGATGGTACTGAAGAGGGCGTAGAAACCCATATGGCGGCTCAGTCGCTTCAAGCGATTGAAGAAGCTGACGTTGTTCTTTTCATGGTAGATGCAAGAGCAGGCTTAATGCCAGCGGATGAAGGCATCGCTAAGCACTTACGCAGCCGCAAGAAAAAAACGTATTTAGTTGCCAACAAAACTGATGGTATTGATGCCAATATCGTTGTTGGTGATTTCTATTCACTGGGTCTTGGGGAAATTTACCCTATTGCTGCCTCTCATGGTCGTGGTGTCACTCAGTTAATTGAACACTCTTTAAAACCTTTTATTGAGGTTGAAGACGAAGAAATCGAACTTACTGACGAAGAAGCGAATGCTGCGTATTGGGCTGAGCTGGAAGCAGAAGGTGAATTCTCCGAAGACGAAGAAGATGATTTTGACCCGAGTACATTGCCAATAAAGCTGGCTATCGTAGGGCGCCCAAATGTGGGCAAATCTACCTTAACTAACCGTATTCTCGGTGAAGACCGTGTGGTCGTCTTTGATATGCCGGGTACCACCCGTGACAGTATTTATATCCCAATGGAGCGTGATGAGCGTGAATATATTCTCATCGATACCGCTGGGGTACGTAAGCGCGGTAAAGTGACTGAAACTGTAGAGAAATTCTCAGTGATCAAAACGCTGCAAGCGATTGAAGATGCTAACGTGGTCTTGCTGGTTATCGATGCTCGTGAAGGTATCTCTGACCAAGATTTATCGTTACTAGGATTCATTTTGAACGCAGGCCGTTCATTAGTGATTGCAGTGAATAAATGGGATGGCATGAAGCCTGAAGATCGCGAGCATGTCAAAGATATGCTGGAACTTCGTCTTGGCTTTGTAGATTTTGCCCGTATTCACTTTATCTCTGCGCTACATGGTAGCGGCGTGGGTAACTTGTTTGAATCTGTGCAAGAAGCGTATGAATCAGCGACTCGCCGGGTTGGTACTGCACTGTTAACACGTATTATGAAAATGGCGGAAGATGAACATCAGCCACCATTGATCCGTGGTCGCCGCGTGAAGATGAAATACGCGCATGCTGGTGGTCATAACCCACCAATCGTTGTGATCCACGGTAACCAAGTTTCTGATTTACCAGATAGCTATAAACGTTATTTAATGAACTATTTCCGTCGTTCATTAAATGTAATGGGAACGCCAATTCGTATTCTGTTTAAAGAGGGTGAAAACCCATATGCAGATAAGAAAAATAAACTGACGCCAACCCAGTTACGTAAACGTAAGCGTCTGATGCAGCACTTGAAAAAACGCTAATCGCCAACTGTTAGCGCGATAAACAGACTAAAGCCGTAACCCAATTAGGTTGTTACGGCTTTTTACTATTATTTATTAGCTCGCCACAGCCCTAAAATTTAAGTTGTTTTAATGACTGAGGAAAACCATGGAAATCAATTCAACCACACGCCTGAATAAATACATTAGCGAGAGCGGTATCTGCTCTAGACGTGAGGCTGATCGTTATATCGAGCAAGGCAATGTGTTCATTAACGGTAAACGCGCAGGCATTGGCGACCAAGTTTCCGCGGGAGACGTGGTCAAGGTCAATGGTCAGTTAATTGAACCGCGCAATGAAGAAGATTTAGTCTTGATCGCGTTGAATAAGCCTGTTGGGATTGTCAGTACCACCGAAAGTGGCGAAAAAGATAATATTGTGGACTATGTGAATCACAGTACCCGTATTTTCCCTATTGGTCGTTTAGATAAAGATTCCCAAGGATTGATCTTCCTGACGAACCATGGCGACTTAGTGAATAAAATCTTACGTGCAGGTAATGATCACGAGAAAGAGTACATTGTCACCGTGAACAAGCCTGTGACCGATGAGTTTATTCGTGGCATGGGCGCGGGGGTACCAATTCTCGGTACCATGACGAAGAAATGTAAAGTCAAAAAAGAGGCTCCGTTTGTTTTCCGTATTACGCTGGTTCAGGGGTTAAACCGCCAAATTCGTCGTATGACCGAACATTTTGGCTACGAAGTTACGAAGTTAGAACGTGTGCGGATTATGAATGTGAGGCTCACGGGCATTCCTGTGGGGGAGTGGCGCGACTTAACCGATGATGAGCTTATCGAGTTGTTTAATTTGATTGAAAAATCAGAGTCCGATGTTAAACCTAAAAAAGCGGCAAAATCTCAAGCGCGTAGCAGTAGCGGGAAAGCAGTAGGAAAGCAAGGTGCGGGTAGCCAAAAGCCGAAAGCTAATGCAGAACCACCGAAAAAGAAATTTACCCAGCCAGGACGTAAAAAGAAAAAACGTTAATTGGGCAAGAATGAAGCAAAAGATATTGAAGTGAGAAAAGGCTGAGGATGAGTGACCTAAAACTCATGTGTACTTGGCCTTTTTATTATGATTTTCGATCAAAGTCTTAGATAAAAGTCAGCCTCTTTGTGGGCCGACAAGGGCGTAATAATTACTTATTACACTTCATTTTTATTGAACACGTAACCCAACATCTAGCCAGCATTGGCGAGTTGCCAATTCAATTTGATCACCAAACAGATTTTTTGCTGAGCGAATTGTTGCCTGAGCAAATTCAATAAACGTCGCCGTATTCGAGACGCTCGGATCTGACACCGCTGCAACCCAGATTTTCCCTGCTATTTCCCAAGAATAACCACCTATTTTTGTTGCCAGTAAATAGAAGGCTTTGTTTGGAATGCCTGAGTTAATATGCACACCGCCATTATCGACATAGCGAGGTAAATCGCGATATTGATCCATATGTCCCACTTGCGGGTCATTATTTGATTTAGTGAAATAGTATGCTGTACCCGGATTTTTCATTGAACGTAATGCAGGTCCCTTTCTCTTATCAATAAATAAGTTTTCGCCCAGTAACCAGTTGGACTGTGTCGCAGTTTGCTTTTGAACATATTGCTTCACCATGATGCCTAATACGTCAGCAACAGATTCATTTAATGCACCAGATTGATCGACATAGTCAAAATCAGCTTGTGAGCTAATGTATCCATGAGCGAGTTCGTGAGCGATTATGTCAATATCGTTGTAGAACGGGCCAAAAATAGTTCCATCACCATCCCCAAAGAAAATAGCTTGAGAATTCCAAAATGCATTGGAATAGTTTTTGTCATAATGGATAACCGCATTGATATCAGCATCACAACCAAACATCTGATCAATATTGAGTTTCTCCTTAAGGAATGAGCGGATCAATCCAATAGCAGCGAACACGCGATGTGCTGGTTCAGTCGGTGCCACTTTATCTTCTTCTCGCATAATAACGGCGAAATCGTTATGCGCCATATGCTCATCAACTGGCATTTCTTCGCGGCGACAAATCGGCAGGCTAGAGTGGTTGTGAGTGTAATTTTCTACACGTTGTTGGGCATCACGGATGACTCGGTTGTAGGTGCCGCCGGCGATGCTACAAGTGCTAGCCAGTAATTGACGTTGATAGTTCGCATCTTCTTCTGTGTAAGTGCGGCTCATGATGTCATTGATATGAAATAAGGTTGATTTTAAATCATTGCATTGGCTTTCTTGATAGAAGTGAGAGATTAAGCTAGGTGATAATAGTGAACGACCAAGTATCTGATTCATTTATAACTCCATTTTGTTTGACGAAATGGAATCATAAACGGTTGTGATTTTATTGTAACTACATGATAATTAAGCAATTAAATCAATATCTGCTAATTTTTATTATCAAAACTAGCAGATAGAAATCTGATTAATTACAGAAGTTTGTACTATTTATTGTGTGTGAGCCAATCTTTACCAGTGATCAAAAAGTCGGTATACAGCTTAGCTTCTGGGCTACCGGCTTCTGGATGGTAGTCATATTCCCAACGTACTAATGGCGGCATAGACATCAAAATGGACTCTGTGCGCCCGCCACTTTGCAAGCCAAAGAGTGTGCCTCTATCCCAAACAAGGTTAAATTCTACATAGCGTCCGCGACGATAAAGTTGGAATTGGCGTTCACGCTCACCCCATGGGATTTCTCGACGTTTTTCGACAATGGGTACATAAGCTTGTAAAAAGCCATTGCCGACATCTTGCGTGAATGCAAAACAAGACTCAGAGTCCCATTGGTTAAGGTCATCGTAAAATAATCCGCCGATGCCACGAGGCTCATTGCGATGTTTTAAGAAGAAATAGTCATCACACCACTGCTTGTATTTAGGGTAAACCTCCGTTCCGTAAGGCGTACAAAGTTCATTAGCGACGGTATGCCAATGGACAGCATCCTCTTCAAATCCATAATAGGGGGTCAAATCGAAACCACCACCAAACCACCACACGGGGTCGGCACCTTCTTTTTCAGCAATGAAAAAGCGCACATTGGCATGTGTGGTCGGTACATAAGGGTTGAGAGGGTGGATAACTAATGAAACGCCCATGGCTTGGTAGCTACGTCCTGCTAACTCCGGGCGATGTGCTGTCGCTGAAGCAGGCATTTTTTCACCTTTGATATGTGAGAAATTCACGCCAGCTTGTTCAAAAAGTGCGCCGTGGGTTAAAACTCGGCTGCGTCCACCACCGCCTTCAGCACGTTCCCAAGTTTGTTCAAGGAAGGTTTCTTTACCATCTAATTCTGTGATTTTTTGGCAGATGGTATCTTGCAAGCTTTGCAAATAGGCTTTTATGCGTTCAATATCTGGGTAATTCATTGTTTTTTAATAGAACCGTCGGGAGAAATAAATTGGGTAAAGTATACCCCGTTGAGGTAAAAAAGGCATATTGATTATTGATTGTGTATCAAAAGCAGTGATAATGGCAGACAGTTTAGCTCAAACGGACAAGATGATGGAAATACGCATATTTCGCCAAAATGATTATGAAGAGGTGCTTACGCTGTGGGAACGCTGTCAATTGAATGAAATTTCAGGTGATCCTGAATTAGATATTGAGCGTAAACTACAGTGCGGTGCCGATCTTTTCCTTGTCGCCGAGGTATCGGGTGAAGTGGTCGGAACCATTATGGGGGGCTACGATGGAATTCGTGGTACCGCTGTGTATTTAGCTGTACATCCTGAATTTCGCGGGCGCGGTATTGCTAATGCGTTAGTGAGTCGTTTAGAGAAAAAATTGATTGCCCGTGGTTGTGGCAGAATCGAATTGTTGGTCAACGAAGAGTCTGATTCGGCAATCTGCATGTTTGAAAAAATGTTGTATGAAGAAGAGCAAGCTGAGCGTTTGATCTATTCAAAAAGATTGACTCACGAAGTGGATTTCTAAACTGCTGGTGATTATTTTCTTGAAGGTTTGGCTAAACAGCGTGAATCTTTTATGAAATGGACGGTCTCAGTATGCATTATATGACCCGCTAAAGAGGATGATATGTCCCAAAACGTATTCGTAACCCTATTTAAAGTTTCTCTACTTGGTGGCGCGGTGATGCTATCGGGTTGTGCTGGTAAAAGCCTATTTTCACCATCCACATGGTTTCATAGCCCTCTAATGATTTCAGAAGCGGGCGTGGGGGCAATCACAAGTCTGACCCCAATGGAACGTGATGTGATTAATAATCAACTTGATGACCGCTATGCCATACGTGGTGGCATGCAGCTTGAAAATGGAGAAATGGTTTCGGTGTTTCAAGCTATGAAAGATTTAGACGTTGAAGTCGAAGTCTTTGGTCCTGAAAAAGGCACCGTATCTCGTATTGTCGTGAATGATCCTGATATGCTCACTGAATGGGATACCCAAATTGGTACTGAGTTTAGCGACATTTACCAGAAGGCCTACGGATCATGTTCCTTAGGGGAAGCGGTTGATAATGTACCGACGGTACTGTGTGTTGCACCGCAAAGTAGCAAAGTGGTTTATAAATTCAGCGGAAAATGGCAAGGTCCTGAGAATTTAATGCCGGCCGATGAAGTGTTGAAAACATGGAAAGTGTCGCAAATTATTTGGCATAAATAAGTTACTTAGCTAAAATTTTGGACAAAAGGCCGTAAGTTATTCGATTTAATAGGCAATAACTTACGGTTCTAATCTACTGATAATATTGCTATTTATTCTTTTCTCTCGTCAGACCCTTCTAATATTTCCTAGACTGGCCAACTCTTGCGTTAAAACAAGGTGAAAATCATTATTAATGCGATAAACTAATTTAAAGTATAGGTTTGTGTAATTTATTCATTCTAAGGGGTTTATGCATGTCTCATTCCCAAAGTGGTATTTTGAAGGAACATAGTCGTTTTGGTATTTTTATTGAAGCCATGGTGACCGGGTCGCTCGAAGAGGTGAAATCAGGGTGCAAGATTTTTGTTGATGAATTAACCAAACTACAAGCAAAATTCCCTGATGATCGTCTTGGTGCAGTGATTGCATTTGGTTCAGATGTTTGGAAGCAGCTCGGACACTCAGCTGTTTCACCAGAATTAAAGCCATTTCGCACGCTCGGCAAAGGACTAGCGCCTGCGACTCAGCGCGATATGTTTATTCATATTCAATCATTACGTCATGATATTAACTTTTCTCTGGCGCAAGCCGCGCTAAAAGCATTTGGTTCATCCATTGAAGTGGTTGAAGAAATTCATGGTTTCCGTTGGGTTGAAGATAGAGATTTAAGCGGTTTCATTGATGGTACAGAAAACCCTCAAGGCGAAGAAATTGCTGAAGTGACGTTGATTAATCAAGGCGATGACATTGGTGGTAGCTATGTCATGGTACAACGCTATGAGCATGACCTGAAAAAATGGTCTCGTTTCTCTGAGCATGAACAAGAGAAAATGATTGGTCGTACTAAACACGATAGCGTTGAATTAGACGAAGATGCACGTAATAAAACATCTCACGTTTCTCGCGTAGTGATTGAAGAAGAGGGCGAAGAGCTTTCTGTGATGCGCCATAGCCTGCCATACGGCACAGCAAGCGGTAAACATGGTTTATTCTTTATTGCCTACTGCGCAACCATCCATAATATTGAACAACAATTGCTGAGCATGTTTGGTGAAACTGATGGTAAATATGATGATCTGCTGCGTATGACGAAAGCCGTTTCTGGTAGCTATTACTACGCGCCATCAATTGAAAGATTATTATCCCTATAATCTTATCGAGACAATTCAAGCTGTCGCAGATAGCGGCAGCTTGAAAGTGTTTACTGATCGGTTTTTTGGAGTTCTTTACGTGCTGCGGCAGCAATGAATCCACTACGGCTTCCATACTCGGGATTGGCTTTAACTAGCGTATCAATACGATGCAGTAAGCGATGAGGTAGCGTAATATTAATCCTTTCTGCACGTCCATCATATTTATCCATGTCGATATCAACGAATAACCAAAGACCATTTTGATATTCATCTTTTGTACGATTTAGATGCTCTTGCTGAGATTTTGGCTCAGGAATTTCAAACCCCTTTTCACTTAATAATTCAAAGTGGGCATCGAGTGCTGATTTTGCATCAGTGTAAGCATTTTCAATATTGTCGCCAGCAAAAGTACAACCTTCAATATCTGGAAACCAACCACTCGCACTACCATCATGATCAATTTCAATAAAGGCTGGGTATAGCATGTTTTGTCTCCATAAAGATAGCGCTCGGAGCGTGTTAAAAGAGCGCGTCTTTAATTAATGTTTCAGTTTAGCCGCTTTAAGGATTTGATTAAGTGTACCTATCTTTAAATCCTTTCGAGGATGCGGGATTGTGATAACAATTGAAAAGTCTGGATGAGAAAATTGGTGATGACTCCCTTTAACTCGCTCTAATTTCCATCCATTATTTTCTAACATATTTATCAGCTCCGAACTTTTTAAGATCCCTCCATCTCGCCAACTGATATACACACGATACACACTATAATTAGGTTTGGCAAGTATGCATGTTTATTCTTAACGTTTTATTCTAGGCTTAAATGAACCTTCCTCATTACATTAACGTCTTAAATTTCCTCTGAATTTTATGGCTTATTGCTATAACCTCTTTGTTATTCCAACTTGATATATCAAAAGATGATTGATAACTACAAAGTTATAACCAAAACATATACATTGTTTTTTAGATTATGTTTGGGTTTAGTCACGAGTAGGGATCATATGAAAAAATCAATTTTTAAAAATACAGGCTTAGCGAGTTTGGCGATGTTTTCGTTAATGAGTAGCGCATCCCTGACGGCGGCTGAATTACTGAATAGTTCCTATGATATTTCAAGAGAGCTATTTGCGGCGTTAAACCCTGAATTTGAAAAGCAGTGGGCGCAGGAAAACCCTAATGATCCACTGACAATCAAGCAGTCTCACGCGGGCTCATCGAAGCAAGCGTTGGCCATTTTGCAAGGGCTAAAAGCGGATGTGGTGACGTTTAACCAAGTGACTGATGTGCAAATTCTCCACGATAAAGGGCAATTAATCCCGGCAGATTGGCAAGCGCGTTTACCGAATAATAGCTCCCCTTATTATTCGACAATGGCGTTTTTAGTTCGTAAGGGCAATCCGAAAGGCATTAAAACGTGGGACGACCTTGCACGCAGTGACGTGAAACTGGTATTTCCAAACCCCAAAACGTCGGGAAATGGTCGCTATACCTACCTTGCGGCATGGGGAGCATTTAACCAAGAAAATGGTAAAGATAGCCCTAAAACACGCGAAAAAATGCAGCAATTCCTGAAAAACGTTGAAGTGTTTGATACGGGCGGTCGTGGTGCAACAACCTCATTCATCGAGCGAGGGTTAGGGGATGTTTTAATTAGCTTTGAGTCTGAAGTGAATAACATTCGTAGCCAATATGGCGAATCCGACTACGAAGTGATTGTGCCTCCGGTCGATATTTTGGCGGAATTCCCAGTCGCGTGGATTGACAAAAATGTGCAAAAAAATGGCACAGAAAAAGCGGCAAAAGCTTACTTAAATTACCTCTACACCCCCGAGGCACAAAATATTATTACTCGCTTTAATTACCGCGTGAATGACAAACAGGTGATGGAAGCGAATAAAAGCAAATTCCCGTCAACTCAGCTGTTTACGGTGGAATCACAATTTGGCAATTGGAACAATGTGATGAATGACCACTTTTCGACGGGAGGGGAATTTGATCAACTTATGGAACAAGGTCGTCGTTAATGCGTAAATCAGGAAAGCGGTTTTTACCCGGTTTCGGACTGACGTTAGGTAGTAGCTTGTTTTTCGTTTGTTTGATTTTGTTATTGCCTTTAAGCGCTCTCGTGGTGCAGCTTTCCGATATGACATGGCAGCAGTATTGGGCTGTGATCAGTTACCCTCAAGTGGTTGCTGCTTATAAAGTAACTTTATTGGCGGCTCTGGTCGCAAGCCTATTTAATGCGGTTTTTGGCATGTTGCTGGCATGGATTTTAACGCGTTATCGCTTTCCTGGTCGCTTGTTCCTAGATGGATTGGTGGATTTACCTTTCGCGCTTCCTACTGCGGTCGCTGGGCTGACTCTTGCGACCTTATTTGCCACATCGGGCTGGTATGGACAGTATCTGCATCAGTTCGATATCAAAGTGGTAAATACTTGGTTAGGTATCGCCGTCGCGATGGCTTTTACCAGCATTCCTTTTGTGGTCAGAACGGTTCAGCCTGTACTGGAAGAGTTAGGGCCTGAATACGAAGAAGCTGCACAAACGCTAGGTGCAACACGCTGGCAAACGTTCCGCCGTGTTGTATTACCTGAAGTTTCTCCTGCACTAATAGCGGGAACCGTTTTATCTTTTACACGCAGCCTTGGTGAATTTGGGGCGATTATTTTTATCGCCGGAAACATTGCGTGGCAAACGGAGGTGGTCTCCTTAATGATTTTCAGCCAATTGCAGCAGTTTGATTACCCTGCCGCTAGTGCGATTGCCTCGGTAATTTTAGCGGTATCACTGCTTCTTTTATTCACGGTGAATGTAATCCAAAGCCGCTTTGGTAAACGCTTAGGAGGGCATTAATGGGACAAGTCACACCATTTCCAGTCACTCAACGCAGAAATATCAACTGGAGAAAATGGGCACTCATTGGAATTGGGCTATTTTTCTCGGTATTGCTGCTGGTGGTGCCAATTATCTGGATTTTTATCACGGCATTTGAGAAGGGATTAGGTGAAGTACTCGTCAACTTAAGCAACCCAGACATGCTCCATGCCATCGGGTTAACGATTCTTATCGCGTTGATCACAGTGCCTGTTAACTTGGTTTTTGGCGTGATGTTGGCGTGGTTGGTGACGCGTTTTCAGTTTCCAGGGCGCCAGTTGTTATTGACCTTAGTTGATATTCCTTTTGCGGTTTCGCCGGTCGTGGCAGGGCTACTCTATTTACTCTTTTACGGTTCGAATAGTTGGTTTGGTGGCTGGTTAGAAGGCTTTGATATTCAGGTGATGTTTTCATGGCCGGGAATGGCGTTAGTGACTATTTTTGTGACATGCCCATTTGTCGTCAGGGAGCTAGTGCCATTGATGCTAAGTCAGGGAAGCCAAGAGGACGAAGCAGCAACATTATTGGGTGCGTCAGGTTGGAAAATGTTTTGGCGAGTCACTCTGCCAAATATTCGCTGGGCGCTGCTTTATGGCGTGGTATTAACCAATGCTCGTGCCATTGGCGAATTTGGTGCGGTGTCTGTGGTATCGGGCGCTATTCGTGGTGAAACTTACACATTGCCTCTGCAAGTTGAGTTGCTTCATCAAGATTACAATACGGTAGGTGCGTTCACGGCTGCGGCTATTTTAGCGTTATTAGCGATTATTACCTTGATTGTGAAAAGTGCTTTGCAATGGCATTTAAGCCGGCAGCAAACTGAGTCAGGAGTCCATTAATTATGAGTATTGAAATTAATCATGTTGGTAAATTGTTTGGTAAAACATCAGTGCTGAACAATATCTCATTGGATATCGGCTCAGGGGAAATGGTGGCATTGTTGGGGCCATCTGGCTCTGGGAAAACCACCTTGTTGCGGATTATTGCGGGGCTAGAGCAACAAAGCCACGGTTCGTTACGTTTCCATGGTCAAGATGTAAGCCAAGTCCATGCGAAAGATAGGCATGTCGGTTTCGTTTTCCAGCATTATGCGCTATTTCGCCACATGACGGTATTCGAGAATGTGGCGTTTGGTTTGACGGTATTACCTCGAAAACAGCGACCCTCAAAAGCAGCGATTAAGCAAAAAGCAATGGCGCTGCTTGAGATGGTGCAATTAGCCCATTTGGCTGAGCGTTTTCCTTCTCAGCTTTCTGGTGGACAAAAACAGCGGGTAGCATTGGCAAGAGCATTAGCGGTAGAGCCGCAAATTTTGCTGTTAGACGAACCGTTTGGTGCACTAGACGCGCAAGTGCGTATTGAATTACGTCGTTGGTTGCGTCAGCTTCATGAAGAGTTGAAATTCACGAGTGTATTCGTGACTCATGACCAAGAGGAAGCGATGGAAGTTGCAGATCGCATAGTCGTGATGAGCCAAGGGCATATTGAACAAGTCGGTACTCCAAATGAAATTTGGCAATCACCGGAAACGCGTTTTGTGCTTGAATTCATGGGGGAGGTTAACAAAATCCCTGGACAGATCCGCGGTTCACAGTTGCAGATAGCGAACTTTACCTTCCCACTCGCGCAGGTTAGTGCTCAGCAAGGGGAGGTCGATGTATTTATTCGCCCTTGGGATATTCGTTTGCAGAAAGAAAGGGATGAACAACACCAATTGCCAGTAAGGATCATTGAATCGGGCCCTCGCGGCCATTTTTGGCAATTAACGGTGCAACCTTTAGGTTGGAGTGAGGAAACCTTGTCCGTGGTATGGCAGGATGCGCGTACTGTTCCTACAAGGGGCGAAAATTACTACCTCGGCAGCCAACAAACACAAATTTATCAGGGTAAAGAGCCATTATTTTTCCCCTCTCTAGCTAAAAGCGCGTAGATTAATAAGGGATGATTGATTTTAGAATTAATTGTTAATTATATTATCAATCAATAAAAAATTATTATAAGGAAAAACACAGTGTCAACGTTGGAACAGTTTATTGGTCATACGCCGTTGGTTCGCTTGCAACGTCTAACGGAAGGTTTGGATGCTGAAATCTGGGTAAAGCTTGAAGGAAATAACCCTGCCGGTTCAGTAAAAGATAGAGCGGCATTTTCGATGATCAACGAAGCCGAAAAACGCGGGGAGATCAAACCGGGAGATACGCTTATTGAAGCCACCAGTGGCAATACAGGGATCGCTTTAGCGATGATTGCTGCGGTGAAAGGTTACAAACTGAAGCTGTTAATGCCGGATAACATGAGCCAAGAGCGTAAAGCGTCTATGCAAGCTTATGATGCAGAACTTATTTTAGTGAGTACGACAGTAGGAATGGAAGGGGCGAGGGACTTAGCTCAAGAGATGGCAAAGCGAGGCGAAGGGAAGGTTTTAGACCAATTTAATAACCCTGATAATCCTTTAGCCCATTTTAAAACTACAGGACCCGAGATCTGGCAACAAACAGCAGGGCGAATTACCCATTTTGTGTCTAGTATGGGGACAACAGGCACCATCACTGGCGTGAGTCGTTACTTAAAAAGCCAATCACAAGATGTGGAAATTGTGGGCTTACAACCCGCTGAAAAGAGCCAAATCCCAGGGATTCGCCGTTGGTCTCCAGAATATTTACCGGGGATTTTTGACAGCGAATTAGTGGATACTGTACTCGATATTAATCAGCAAGAAGCTGAAGACGCGATGCGCGCTTTAGCAAAACGTGAAGGTATTTTTTGTGGTGTAAGTTCAGGTGGTGCGGTAGCGGGTGCGTTACGAGTAGCAAAAGAGAACCCTCATGCCGTGATTGTGGCGATTATTTGTGATCGTGGTGACCGCTATTTGTCGACAGGTGTTTTTGATAAATAAACGTTTGTTGATAGAACGTCTAGAAAATAGAACCCAACAAAAAACCACCAGGGCAAAAATGTCGCTGGTGGTTTGTTATTAAGCTGCTTTTTAAGGTTTAGCGCAATTATTTCTTAATACGCATAATGACTGTTTCACCCACAGTCACGGTACCGCTTAATTTATTCAGCTCTTTGATCTCGTCCATATTTGAAATAACAACTGGAGTCAGAACTGATTTTGCTTTTTCTTCTAACAGGGCTAAGTCAAACTCAATGATAACGTCGCCTTTTTTCACAGATTGACCTTCTTCTGCGATACGTTTAAAGCCTTCGCCTTTGAGTTCAACAGTATCAATACCGAAGTGAACAAACAGTTCGATACCATCATCAGATTCAATAGAAAACGCATGGTTAGTTTCAAAAATTTTACCGATTGTACCATCAACCGGAGCCACAATTTTGTTGCCAGAAGGCTTGATAGCAATACCGTCACCAACAATTTTTTCTGCGAACACAACGTCTGGTACATCTTCAATATTGACTATCTCGCCTGATAATGGCGCGATGATTTCAATATTGCCACTGCTACTTTTGTCTTCCGAAACTAGTGATTTCAGTTTGTCAAACAGACCCATGGACCTTCTCCTAATCGTTTTATATGGGACCGAACTAATGTGCTGCTGTTAGCATAACGTTTTTTCTTGGATAAAGGTATCGACAAGTTTCATCAATTCATCGGCTGTTGGTTGAGCAAGTGCTTGTTCCGCTAGCGCTTGAGTATCTGCAAAATTCGCATTACGAATAAGCTTTTTGATACGAGGAATTGAGATTGCGCTCATACTAAATTCGTCCAGACCCATGCCTAACAGCAATAAGGTCGCACGTTCATCACCTGCTAATTCACCACACATACCCGTCCATTTACCTTCCGCGTGAGAAGCGTCAATCACTTGTTTAATCAAGTTCAAGACGGCTGGAGACATCGGATTATAAAGGTGTGAAATCAGCTCATTACCACGGTCAACCGCTAAAGTGTATTGAGTGAGATCATTCGTCCCAATACTAAAGAAATCAACTTCCTTCGCCAAATGATGTGCAATGACTGCCGCAGCTGGCGTTTCCACCATAATACCGACTTCAATCGCTTCATCAAAGGCTTTGCCTTCTTTTCGTAGCTGCTCTTTAAGCATCTCAAGTTCTGCTTTCAGTTCTCGAACTTCTTCGACAGAAATAACCATCGGGAACATGATACGCAGTTTACCAAATTTAGACGCCCTTAAAATAGCTCTTAATTGAGAGTGTAGAATTTCTTTGCGGTCAAGACAAATACGAATTGCACGCCAGCCAAGGAATGGGTTCTCTTCCTTCGGTAAGTTCATGTAAGGTAAGTCTTTATCACCACCAATATCCATTGTACGTACAATCACTGCTTGGCTGCCCATGGCTTCTGCTACAGCTTTATACGCTTGGAATTGCTCTTCTTCTGTTGGCAGAGCGTCTCTGTCCATGAATAAGAATTCAGTGCGGTATAGACCTACACCTTCTGCGCCATTACGCTCAGCACCTGCGACATCACGCACAGTACCGATGTTTGCACAGACTTCAACTTGATGACCGTCTAAGGTCATTGCTGGTAAATCTTTTAATTTCGCCAGATCTTCTTTTTCTTGTAGGTATTCATTTCTGAAGGCTTTCAGCTTATCAATTTCGCTTTCAGATGGATTGAGGTAAATGGTGTTGTTCACGCCATCTAATACAATAAAATCACCGCTTTTCACTTTGCTGGTCGCATCGGTGGTACCGACAATCGCAGGAATTTCCAGTGAACGAGCCATGATAGAGGTATGGGAAGTACGACCACCGAGGTCAGTGATAAAACCTAATACTTTGTCTAAGTTTAACTGAGCAGTTTCGGATGGAGTCAAATCAGGGGCAACTAAAATAACTTCTTCGGTGATTGCGCTTAAATCGACAATCGGCATATTAAGAATATTTCTGAGCAGGCGTTTACCAATGTCACGTACGTCAGCGGCACGCTCTTTCAGATATTCGTCATCTAATGCTTCTAATGCTTGAGCTTGGTCTTCAATGACTGAGTAAACCGCCGCATCCGCGGTTTTTTTATCGCCTTTGATGAGAGAAATAATTTCTTGCTCTAATTCTTCATCTTCCAGCAGCATGATATGACCTTCAAAAATCTCAGCTTTTTCCGCACCAAGATTTTTTTCTGCTTTATCTTTGATAAGGCTAAGCTGCTCAGCTGATTTGTTACGTCCATCAATGAAGTTTTGGATCTCTTTATCAATTTGCTCGTCAGTGATTTTACGGGTGCTGACAACAATAGGATCTTCTTTGAGGATGAGAGCCTGACCAAAAGCAAAACCTGGGGATACTAAAATTCCTGAAATCATAATATTACCTTACTACTGATAGGAGATTTGATGTTGCAGAGACAACAGTAGATATAAGTGATTAAGCAGGTGTCCCCGAATAAATTATTCAGGGACAGGGAATTATTACGTTAAAACAAGATGGCAAAGTGAAACGTTATTCTAATTCGCCCATCAGTTTAACTAAAAATTCAACTGCTTGTTGCTCATCTTCACCTTCAGCAGAAATGGTGACTACGGTGCCTTGGGTTAAACCTAATGTTTGTAGTTTGAACAGGCTTTTTGCGCTAGCTGACTTGCCGCCTGAACTCAGAGTAATGTCTGAAGTGAACGCTTTTGCTTCTTTAACGAATTGAGCCGCAGGACGAGTATGTAAACCGTTAGGTGCTGTAATAGTAACTTCTTGCTGGAACATAATATTTCCTCAGTGATTTTAAGATTTTTATGATGACACAGCCTATTGTAGATGAAATATGCTGAGCATGCGTATAATTTAGATTATCAACGATTCATTTGGTTTTCTACTTTGTTTGGTATCAACCAAATTATCATTTATTTAGCTTAAATTTCACACAACGCTTTTAGTGGGTATTTTGCCATTCAATAGATGAGTGACTAAAAAATGATTAATTTCGAGGTGTGAAATAATTACTATGTTTAATACTAAATGCCGGATAATAAATCATCCCAATCCGTGCTAATCTATGATCTCACCCACAAAAAAAGCACCTAATTGGTGCTTTTTTAACGTAATGTTAACCTAACAATCATTATTCGGCATTAATATCTGCAAACAGTGCGGTGGATAAGTAACGCTCTCCTGAAGACGGAAGAATGACCACAATATTTTTGTCTTTATATTCTGGTAGTGCAGCAAGTTTAGCGGCTGCCGCAATCGCAGCACCCGAAGAAATACCCGCCAGAATACCTTCTTTTTCCATTAACTCACGAGCGGTTGAAATTGCTTCGTCATCAGTAATTTGCAGGACTTTATCAATAATAGAAAGGTCTAAGTTGCCAGGGATAAAACCAGCACCGATTCCTTGGATTTTATGGGGGCCCGGCTTAATTTCTTCACCCGCAAGAGCTTGAGTGATTACTGGGGAAGTTGCGGGTTCAACGGCAACCATCACCACATCTTTTTTCCCTTTTGTCTGCTTTAAATAGCGTCCAATACCTGTGATAGTCCCGCCAGTTCCAACACCAGAAACAACGACATCCACGTTGCCATCAGTATCATTCCATATTTCAGGCCCGGTCGTTTTCTCGTGAATGGCTGGGTTGGCTGGGTTACTAAATTGCTGTAATAGCAGATACTTACTTGGGTTGCTGTTGACGATTTCTTCCGCTTTCGCAATAGCGCCTTTCATACCTTTGGCGCCTTCAGTCAGGATTAAATTAGCGCCAAGGGCTTTTAGAAGTTTACGGCGTTCTACGCTCATTGTTTCTGGCATGGTCAGCGTTAGTTTATAACCACGAGCCGCGGCCACGTAGGCGAGGGCAATCCCCGTATTTCCGCTTGTTGGCTCAACCAGTTCTTTATCTTTTGTCAGGATGCCTTTTTTCTCTGCATCCCAAATCATGTTCGCGCCCACACGGCATTTCACGCTGAAGCTTGGGTTACGAGATTCCACTTTTGCCAAAATATTACCGTTGCCAAAATGCTGTAAACGCACTAATGGAGTATTTCCAATGGTCAACGAATTATCTTCATAAATTTTGCTCATGGGACATCCTTAAAATTAACGGTTAGCCAAGAATTAGGTGTGTTTTCAAAATTGAATATGAATTCAACATACTCGAACATCTGATTATTGCAAATATGATTTAACGCTAGAATATAACCATGGGTTATTTAAAATTGCATTATTATAACTAAGATGGAATGTTTGATATCGGGCGAATTTGAGAGTAGGAGCAGTGGAGAAGGATATGCAGATAGGTACCTGCATATCCCTAGAAAGCGTTAGTTTTGATGAGGGCTAATAGCGAGCATAACGAGCGCGATAACGGTCAACCCACATTAAGGTTGCGCCACAAACTGCAACCGGCATGATGACTAAATTCAAAATTGGGATCATCATTAATAAGCTGACGGCACCACCAAATTGAACATTATTCACTCGGTCTTTTGAGAGTGCTTGCTTCATGTCGTTAAACCCAACTCGATGGTTATCAAATGGGTAATCGCAATATTGAATAGACATCATCCAAGCGCCGAACAGGAACCATAAAACGGGTGCAACAGTTTGTCCAATACCGGGAATAAAGAACAGCACCAATAACACGATGGCTCGTGGCAAATAGTAAGCAATTCGCACAAATTCGCGTTTAATCATGCGCGGTACATCTTTTAGCAATTCTGCCATTCCCGTATCAGGTGCAGGCTTACCGGTCAATTCAGCTTCTAAATGCTCTGATAGCCAGCCGTTAAACGGAGCCGCGATGATGTTGGCAATCGTGCTAAAGAAATAGCTGAAAATCAGTAAGATAGAAATGACGGCAACAGGCCAAATCAGATAGTCAAGCCATTGTAGCCAGCTAGGGATGTAGCTCATAACCTGCTCAATCCATCCGCCAAGCTTGCTGTATAACCACCAAAAAGCGCCACCAAGCAGCAGAATGTTTGCTAATAGGGGTAAAATAACAAAACGCTTAATGCCAGGACGAGTGATTAGTCGCCACCCTTGTGAAAAGTAATAAAAACCAGAGTGATTTTTTTGTGGCGAAAATGTCGATTGGGTCATACTTCTTATTATCTCCTTTGCGGGTGAGCATGTATCATATAGGTATGAAATTACACTGACTAGTGATAATTTTGTTTAAAAAAGCAGCAAACGAAGGCGGAATATTCTCTTTCTTGTAAGAAAATCGTTCTGAGGGTTGCACTTAGAGCAATTGAGAAATAATCTTAAGGTAGTTTCCGCCGTGATGGCATCATTATTCATCAACTAGAGATAGCAGCGATGCAGGATTTGCGTCTAATATTAGTGGTCGTAGGTGCGATAGCCATTGTCGCTTTATTACTGCATGGTTTATGGACCAGCCGTAAAGAGCGCTCTAAGTTATTTCGCGACAGACCTGTAAAACGTAGAAAGAATGACACGCAGGAAAGTTCATCAGAATATGATGATTCTGCTCTGTTTACTGAAAATCAACCGGTACAAAAAGCCGCTGTTGAAGATCAGCCTATCTATATGGTGAAAGAGGAGCCGCGTGCTGAGCCTGTCTCTCAACCCCATACAATTCAACGTGACGCTGAGCCTGAGTTTAATTTAACTGCGGAGCACTCACCACAGCCTGCTTCAAAGCCAGTTAAACCAACAGCTTCTGAGCCTGTGTTTGCTCCACATGTTGATAATCGCCATGCCCCTGAGCAATTGACGATTAATATGGCAGATGAAGCTGATTTACAAGAGCATGTTTCAGAACCTGTACGCATTCATACAGAGCCGAAAATCCATGTTTCTGCACAGCCAGAGTCTGCACCACAAGTCTCTGCTCATCAAGAAGCGGTACAACCTGTGGCTCAACCTCATAGTGAAGTAGAGCACGAAGCACCAAGTGCATCAGTAGAAAAAGCGGCAGTTGCAAGTGAAAAAGAAATTGTTCTGGTACTGCATGTTGCAGCGCATCACGGGCAGGTTCTTGAAGGTGAAGCATTACTGCAAAGTATTCTTCAAGCGGGCTTCCAGTTCGGTGCCATGAATATCTTCCACCGTCACGTTCATCCAGCGGGATCGGGTCCAGTATTATTTAGTCTGGCAAACATGGTGAAACCAGGATCATTTGACCCAGAAGCTATGTCTGATTTCACCACACCGGGCGTCTCTATCTTTATGATGGTGCCGTCTTATGGTGAAGCTAGCCAGAACTTTAAATTAATGCTCCAAGCGGCACAACGTATTGCATCAGATGCAGGTGGTGTTGTGTTGGATGATGAACGAAAAATACTGACACCTCAAAAAATAGAGGTGTATCATGCAAGAATTCGAAATACATTAAGTTAATTAAAACCCCCGATTCAGGGGGTTTTTTATATCTATTGGTGAAACATGACGACGAAACAAACCCCAGACGCACTCACGCAAAAAATAGACGCGCTAAAACAACAATTGCGCCATCACGAATACCTCTATCATGTTATGGATGCGCCAGAAATTCCTGATGTGGAATATGACAAACTGATGCAGGAACTTAAAAGCCTCGAAGCGCAGCATCCAGAACTGATCACCACAGATTCCCCAACCCAGCGTGTGGGTGCAGCACCATTAGCTGCATTCGATACAGTTCGCCATGAAATTCCCATGCTCTCTTTAGATAACGTGTTTGATGAAGAAAGCTATCTCGCATTTGATAAACGCGTGAAAGACCGACTGCATAACCACACTGAATTAACATTTTGCTGCGAACTCAAATTAGATGGTTTAGCCGTCAGCTTGCTGTATGAAAATGGTGAGTTAGTTCAAGCAGCTACCCGTGGTGATGGTACTGTTGGTGAAAATATCACGGCTAACGTACGCACGATCAAAGCGATTCCGCTGCGTTTACGGGGGGATAATATTCCTGCCCGTGTTGAAATTCGTGGTGAAGTTTTTATGCCTCAAAAAGGCTTTGAGGCCATGAACGAAGAAGCGCGTAAAACGGATGGTAAGATTTTTGCTAACCCACGCAATGCGGCGGCGGGTTCCCTTCGCCAGTTAGACCCGCGTATTACCGCTAAACGCCCATTAACCTTCTACTGCTATGGTGTAGGGCTGGTGGAAGGCAAAACATTGCCAGATACCCATTACGAGCGCTTGATGCAATTTAAAGCGTGGGGGCTGCCAGTGAGTGAGCATGTACAGCTACGTGTTGGTTGCCAGCAAGTGCTCGATTTCTATCACCATGTTGAAAAAATTCGCCCGACGCTCGGTTTTGATATCGATGGTGTCGTGATTAAAGTGAATGATATTGCCACTCAAGAAGAATTAGGTTTTGTTTCCCGGGCACCACGCTGGGCAACGGCGTTTAAATTTCCAGCTCAAGAGCAAATCACATTACTAAAAGATGTCGAGTTCCAAGTGGGGCGCACAGGGGCGATTACGCCCGTGGCTCGATTAGAGCCAGTGCAAGTTGCGGGTGTTGTGGTGAGTAATGCCACACTCCATAACGCGGATGAAATTGACCGTTTGGGTGTTCGCATTGGGGATACTGTCGTGATCCGCCGAGCAGGGGATGTTATTCCTCAAATCGTGAGTGTCGTGCTGGATAAACGCCCTGCGGATAGTCGTGAAATTCTGTTTCCAACCCATTGCCCAGTCTGTAATTCAGATATTGAGCGTATCGAAGGGGAAGCGGTGGCTCGCTGTACAGGTGGGTTAACCTGTGGCGCTCAATTAAAAGAATCACTGAAACACTTTGTTTCTCGCCGTGCGATGGATGTCGATGGGATGGGGGATAAAATTATTGAGCAGCTGGTCGACGCGGAATATGTGAAAAATGCGGCGCAGCTCTATCAATTATCAGCGGGTAAATTAACCGGCCTAGAACGAATGGGACCGAAATCTGCACAAAAACTCATTGATGCGCTCGAAAAATCCAAACAAACGACACTGGCTCGCTTTATCTATGCATTAGGGATCCGTGAAGTGGGTGAGGCGACAGCGGCGAACCTCGCAGCACATTATGCATCATTAGATGCGGTGATGGCGGCGGATGAAGAATCACTGAAAACCGTTCAAGATATTGGTGAAGTGGTGGCAAAGCATGTGGTGCATTTCTTCCGCGAAGAGCACAATCGCCAAGTTATTCATGATTTACTGACCATCGCGAACATCCACTGGCCTGAAGTGAAAGTGATTAACAGTGCTGATATCGATAGCCCATTTGCTGGAAAAACAATCGTACTTACTGGATCGATGTCAACGCTTTCTCGCGATGAAGCTAAGGATAGATTGATTGCCTTAGGCGCGAAAGTCGCGGGTAGTGTATCGAAAAAAACTGACTTGGTGATTGCCGGTGAAGCGGCGGGTTCAAAGTTAGCGAAAGCGACAGAATTGGGGATAAAAGTCATTGATGAAGAAGAATTAATTCGTTTGCTGAATATCTAATCGTGACCTATATTTAATGCGCAATGCCATTATCGTCCGTCGTGATAATGGCATTTCTTATTTTCTGGCTAACATTTTTACAGTTGTTATTAATGTGTTACTCGTGAAACGTGATCTGGTCGTGACTTTTGAAAGATAGGCTGAGTCAGTTTTCATATTAATGTGACGTTAATCTCATTTAAATGTTGTCTATTACATAGAATATGCGCATAGACTGATTCGTAACTTTGTTGGAGTCAAATATGACCTCGATCCTGCACTTTATTTTATCCATCGTCATCATCGGCGCTCTCGCTATTTTAGCGAGTAGTAACCGTAGAGGGATCCGCCCTCGCTATGTTATTCAATTACTTGTGATCCAAATTGCACTCGCTTACCTGTTCTTAAAATCAGGTATCGGTGAGTCTTTCGTTCTTGGTGTTGCTGGCGTATTTACCCATTTATTGGGTTATGCGGCAGAAGGGACCAAATTTATCTTTGGCGGAATGATTGAAGGCAACTTAGCATTCTTCTTCCTACAAGTATTGTGTCCAATTATCTTTATCTCTGCACTGATTGGTATTTTACAGCACATTAAAGTCCTGCCTTTCGTTATCCGCATCATCGGTACGGTGCTGTCGAAAGTAAACGGCATGGGTAAACTTGAGTCATTCAACGCAGTAAGTTCATTACTGTTGGGTCAGTCAGAAAACTTTATTGCCTATAAAGACCAATTAGGCAGCATGTCAGAAAGAAGAATGTACACCATGGCGGCAACGGCGATGTCTACCGTTTCAATGTCCATCGTGGGTGCATACATGACCATGTTAGATCCAAAATATGTGGTTGCCGCTTTGGTCTTAAACATGTTTGGTACATTCGTGGTGTTATCGCTGATCAACCCGTACCCACCAGAAGGGGAAAAAGAGATCCAAATGCGCAGCCTGCATGAAGGTCAAAGCTTCTTCGAAATGCTGGGTGAATATATTCTTGCTGGGTTTAAAGTTGCGATTATCGTTTCTGCGATGCTGATTGGTTTTATCGCCCTGATTGCGATGGTTAACGGAATCTGCTCTGCTATTTTCAATGTTAGCTTCCAAACTATGCTGGGCTATGTGTTCTATCCATTTGCTTGGATGTTAGGTATCCCTGCGAATGAAGCGTTACAAGTTGGCGGTATCATGGCAGTGAAAATGGTGACCAACGAATTCGTGGCAATGGATGGCTTAAAAGCCGTAGCATCGGGTTTATCTGACCGCTCTGTGGGTATCTTATCTGTATTCTTAGTGTCATTCGCTAACTTCTCTTCCATCGGTATTATTGCTGGTGCTATTAAAGGGTTAGATGAAAAACAAGGTAATACCGTTGCACGTTTTGGTCTGAAATTATTGTACGGTTCAACGCTGGTAAGCTTCTTATCTGCTGCGGTGGTTGGATTAATCCTGTAGTCATTACGATAAAAAGTGTTACAGTGAGAAACGGCATTCAGTGAATGCCGTTTTTTTTATATTTAAAACAAGAGCGGATAAATGGAAAAACAAGACTTACTCGATATAGCCAATACATCGATGCCATTTGGTAAATATAAAGGTTGTGTCCTGATTGATCTTCCTGAGGAATACTTGCTGTGGTTTTATAAAAAAGGGGAGTTTCCTGCAGGGCGATTAGGGGAATTGATGGAGATAACTCTTGGGCTGAAGATAGAAGGGCTAGATAGCATTGTTAAGCCCCTAAAACGAAAGTAAGGGTTAGAGGCTTAATCGATAATTAAAGCGTATTAAGCAGGCTGTTGGCGGCATCTATACCCGATTGATAAGCACCATGTACGGTACCAGCTCCTGATAGTGCTAAATGTTCTCCTGCAAAGAAAACTTTGTTATCAATAGGCTGTTTTAATTGGGCAATTTGATCCGCTGAATAGTTAGGTGCGGGGTAGCTAAACGAGCCATAAGCGTAAATATCTTTTTCCCACTCGGTTTTTATCAGCTGTATAGGTGCGGGTACATTATCAAATACCTTACTGAGCGATTGTTGCAGTTCATGCCATGCGGCGTATTCATCACACTCTTCAAGCCATTTTGCGGACAACCCACCAAATAAAAACAGCAACGTTGGTTTTTGGTAAATCGCGCTTACATCCATAAAATTTAGCCAATAATCAGACTCATGAATATACATACTATTGACGTTGTTGAGTGAATTTTTACGCCAAAAAGCCTGTTCAAAGGTGACAAATAACTTGTTGAATACACCGAAACCTAACTGATGAATAGCTTCTTGAGTTTTTTCAGGCAGTGCAGGCGTAAAATGAATTTTGTTTTTCTTCAACACCCCTAGCGGTACGGTGACAACGACTTTATGGGCATTGAATTGTTGTCCATTAAGCGTGGTGATAGTGACATAATTATCGAAGTAATGAATATGTTCAACTGGATGGTTAAGGCGAATATCCAGCCCATTTGATAGCGTTTCGATAATTTGGGAATATCCGCGAGGGAAGATCACTTCATCGCCTTCACAAAAGCCTTCAAGTTGTAAAAAATAGGGAGATAATGTCTCTAATGTGCAAGCACAGGGATCTTCAGCGATAACTTCAAAAAACTCATGTAAACCTGTTTGTAGCTGTTCAAACAGGGATTGACTTGCATGGTGGTCTACTGTCAATAAATGGTGGAATTCAGGGCTTTGCAACCAACTATTTAACGCTTCGGCTGCATTGTTAAATTGGCAGGGTGATGAAATGGTTTCAAACTGTTCCATTAAATAGTCAAGACCCGCTTCAAAAGCCTCTTTTTCGTTCTCACACAAAACCAAGCCATTTTTTTTATAGAAAATAGCGTCTTGGTAATTGAAAACAACGGTTTGAATATGGTGCTGTTGTGCGATTGCACTGATTGGATTGTCGGTAATACCGTGGATCCAAGAAGCGCCTAAATCATAAAATTGGTTATCAATTTCACGCGTATGAATACGCCCACCAAGACGGTCGCGTGCTTCTAAGATAAGGACTTTTTTATGTTGGGGGGGTTGTGACTGTAATTGATTTGCGACTGATAAACCTGAAACGCCTGCTCCTATCACAATGATATCGGCATCTATGTGTGGCATAACTCACCTAGTTGAAATGGAATAGGGACGATGTGCGATGACACATCTGAATAATTCTATTTAAATAAAATTATAAGCTAATTATATATGAGTAAATCAAATGTGAATAGACGGTACAGTAGGGGAAAGTGAGTTAGGCTAAATTATTAAGATAAACTGCAAATAGAATTTGGAAAAGGAAAGAGTGAATTAAAGGGAGATAAGAAAGAGTTTGGTGGAGCTAAGCGGGATCGAACCGCTGACCTCTTGCATGCCATGCAAGCGCTCTCCCAGCTGAGCTATAGCCCCAAACGTAGTCTTTTGTTATGAAATTCAGCCATCTAAACTGGTTTTTAGATGGTGGAGCTAAGCGGGATCGAACCGCTGACCTCTTGCATGCCATGCAAGCGCTCTCCCAGCTGAGCTATAGCCCCAAACAAAATCTTTTGGACGGGAGGCATCATATTCAAGCTCGATTGGAGTGTCAATATATTAATATGTTTTTCGGGTTTAACTGCTGAAATATAGAACATTTTGCAATCAATTCCCATTTAATGCGGGAGCTGAAAAGCAAACTGCCTCTTAATTTAAGAGGCAGTAAAATAGAAAGGCTTCTTAATTTAGAAAATTATTGTGCGGATGCTTCGCGTTCTGCGATAAACGCTAATGCTTTTTCGATACGAGCTACAGAACGAGCCTGACCGATAGCATGAACGGTAACATCTAACCCAGGTGATTGGCCTGCACCAGTTACCGCTACACGTAAAGGCATTCCCACTTTACCCATACCCACATCTAATTCAGCCGCGGTCGCTTCAATCGCTTGATGGACATTCTCGGCCGTCCAATCGGAAATAGCGATTAATTTGTCTTTCACCACTTCTAATGGCTGACGTGCGACTGGGCGTAAGTGTTTTTTCGCTGCATCAGCATCAAACTCTTCAAAGTCCTGATAGAAGTAGTGGCAAGATTCCGCCATTTCTTTCAGTGTCTTACAGCGCTCACCCAGTAATTTGATTAACTCAACTAACTGTGGACCTGTGCTGGTGTCGATATTTTGCTGTTCGATATGCCATGCAAGGTAGGTTGCCACTTCTTCAGCTGGCAGAGTATTGATGTAGTGATGGTTCAGCCACTGTAATTTCTCAGTGTTGAATGCACTCGCTGATTTGCTGATAGCATCAAGAGAAAAATATTCTTTCATTTCTTCAATTGAGAAGATCTCTTGGTCGCCGTGTGACCAGCCTAAGCGTACTAAATAGTTTAATAGTGCTTGTGGCAGGTAACCGTCATCGCGATATTGCATAACGCTAACAGCGCCATGGCGTTTAGACAGTTTTTTACCATCATCACCTAAAATCATCGAAACGTGAGCATATTCAGGCACTGGCGCGCCTAATGCTTTGAGAATGTTGATTTGGCGAGGGGTGTTATTGATATGGTCTTCACCACGAATGACGTGGGTAATTTCCATATCCCAGTCATCAATAACGACACAGAAGTTGTAAGTTGGAGAACCATCGGTACGACGGATGATTAAGTCATCCAGCTCTTGGTTGCTAAATTCAATTGGACCACGAATGGTGTCATTGAAAATTACAGAACCGTCTTGTGGGTTACGGAAGCGAACAACATGCGGTTCTGCCGCAGTGTGGTTATGTTCATGGTCACGGCAACACCCGTCATAGCGAGGTTTTTCGCCTTTTGCCATTTGTTCTTCGCGTAACGCTTCTAAACGCTCTTTAGAGCAGTAGCAGCGGTAAGCGGTACCTGCTTCTAACATGGTATCAATTACCGCATTGTAGCGGTCGAAACGCTTAGTTTGATAGTAAGGACCTTCATCCCAATTTAAATTCAACCAGTTCATACCGTCCATAATGGCGTCGATAGCTTCCTGAGTTGAACGTTCTAAGTCGGTGTCTTCAATACGCAGGACAAATTCGCCCTGATTGTGGCGACTATATAACCAGGAATACAGGGCGGTACGAGCACCACCAACGTGCAAGTAGCCAGTTGGGCTTGGTGCAAAACGGGTTTTGATTTTACTCATCGAGATTGCCTTAATTGCGAAACGTTGTTTCTTATGCGCTTATGTTCATCGTAAGCATTGCTAAAAGTTCCTCTATTCTATCACCCTGTAGTGAATCCTCAATCTGCTTCTCTCTATACAGATAAAGAAAATCATCAAATTGGGAAAATAACCGCTGAAATTTTTAGTCTGGTGAGCTTCGGATGATTTTTTTCTAATAAAATTTAGTAGGATAATGTAGTTAATTGATTAAAAAGGGTACTTCTTAGGTGATAATTAAAACATCTTGATTATTTTTGCAACGAACAGAAAAAATCTATTCAAAAACCGTTGACTCAGAACGCAGTATCCCTATAATGCACCTCCATCGACGACGGGGCGATTAGCTCAGTTGGTAGAGCACCTCCCTTACAAGGAGGGGGTCAGTGGTTCGAGCCCGCTATCGCCCACCACCGTTGACGATGAAAACATAAATGATTGGGCGATTAGCTCAGTTGGTAGAGCACCTCCCTTACAAGGAGGGGGTCAGTGGTTCGAGCCCGCTATCGCCCACCAATTATTTATGACAATGTGGTTATTATGAAGTGGGCGATTAGCTCAGTTGGTAGAGCACCTCCCTTACAAGGAGGGGGTCAGTGGTTCGAGCCCGCTATCGCCCACCACTTCATCTTTTCTTGCATTAAAAACAATTCAGAAATACAGATGGGTCGTTAGCTCAGTTGGTAGAGCAGTTGACTTTTAATCAATTGGTCGCAGGTTCGAATCCTGCACGACCCACCATCTAAATGAAATAAGTCATTCAAGCAGTACAGATACTTGAATATGGGTCGTTAGCTCAGTTGGTAGAGCAGTTGACTTTTAATCAATTGGTCGCAGGTTCGAATCCTGCACGACCCACCATCAAGTACAGCGTCATGAAGTGGGCGATTAGCTCAGTTGGTAGAGCACCTCCCTTACAAGGAGGGGGTCAGTGGTTCGAGCCCGCTATCGCCCACCACTTCATCATTCTCAAAAAGCGCCTCTCTAAAAACGTCAATTGAAGATATAACTTACTGATTTTAGTTAATTTGTGTATAGTTACATTCAATAAATTTTCATCATCCTCTCTCTATGATCCTTCGTTGATTTTGCTTAAATATTCATATTACTCATTAAGTATTATTCCTATTAAGATTGAATATGGCGTTATATTGACCATTATATTATTAATATAAACTTTTGTTTTTTTATGAATCAATATATTCAATGAAACGATAACGAGATTTTTCCTTGCATTGAATAAGTCTCAATTTGGTTAAAATCAAAATCTAGTTAATAAAAATAAAGAATGTTAACGCCTTAAGTGAAATTACCTAAATGGAGATGTTAAAGGATTAATGCATTAATAGTTTTATCTGAAATGAATTTTTATTTAAAACTATGGCGGTAATGTAACTGCGTTAGAAACTAAATTATGCGATACCCATGAACAGCCTTATGTTGGTTTGGATTAAATAAATTATTAAGAATATTCTTAGATGATATTAAAGAAATAACAAACAAAACTTTCATTGATATTACAGTAAAAGAATATCTTCAAAGTAGTATATTAGTGAATAATTCTAGCTATTCACGTTTTGATAATCTTAAAGTTCAATAATTTCTGAGTGTTCATGTATTCATAATATTAAAATAAGATTATCGATAATCAGTAATGTTCATATTTTTGTGATATTCATCAAGTAAAGTGAATGTTCGGCTTCCTTAACGTTAATGTTTTGTTATGTTGAATATGTAGGTGCATTAAATTCACTAAGTTACTTTAAAAATATAGCGTTTAATTAATTTGTAGCATGCGGTTCAAAAATGTAAGTTATTGATGTTTTATGTTGCAAAATAGTTATATATGTAAAACACATATTTTTTACTTTCTTTTACAGAAAATGCTCACTTAATGTGGTTTTTGACTCAAAAAACTACCAATGTTATCGTGAAACGATTAACTTTGTTACAGTGTTAAATTATTCTGTTTATTTCCTTTATTTTTGGATTTATTGGCGGGAAAGTGGTTGGTTTTTAGTGAATTGTCTTGCGATGTGCTCTTTCACCTGAGTTTACTCGGTGATATTCACTGGCTATCAATTTGCATAATAGATTGATAATTAAGGATTTATTTGCTAACTCGTCTTGTTTGTATAGAAAAAAATATTTTGTTACATAGTTGCAATGTCATTTTTGGACTAGTTGAAACTAATTAGAAGGCTAGTATATCATTCTCTTAGTGATGTTGGATGTATCACCATGTTTTTATCGATGAACTATATAGTACATATAAAATAACAATGAAAATGGCAGAAAATACCTGCTGATTTTTATTCAATTAATATAGATTGAAGCGAGAATGTTTATAAATACAAAATATCCTGTCGCTTGTGCAGTTGGACAAAAAATTAAGTCTTTAAGAAAAGCTCAAGGCTATACGGTTTTCCAATTAGCTAAAGAGATCGACATCAGTGAACAACAACTATTTCGTTATGAACGAGGTGTGAATCGTATTGATATAGATTGCTTAGTTCGCGTATTAAAGGTACTAGGCGTAAATATGGGTGAGTTCTTTAGTGAAGTTCTCCAGGATGATATCAACGCGTCTGAGGAAAGAGAATCTAAAGGGTTTAACGACTCACTTTATTCTCTCGTATAATATCTATTCTATGTATACGTTTCATAATGAAACAAATTAAGTACAGTAATTAAATTGTTTCAATTGAGAACGATAAAATTAATTAACTCAAGTTAGTTAGTAAAAGTCATTGAATATATTAATCTCCCTCTTATATAGAGTACTTGCAAAAATAAAAGCCCCTTTGGGGCTTTTATTTTTTATGCATACAATTTAGAAAATAAGCGTGGAAAAATGAAAATGGATTATCACTATTTTTAACATATTATTCCTGCTGGATTTTTACTGGCTCTAAAATAACAGTAACGATACGTGGGCCGATCATTTCATCAATTTTTATTTGTATGCCATCTAGCTTAATCACATCCCCTTGAGAGGGTTCATTTTCAGTATTGACGTGAATAAATTGATTGAGTGTTTTATCGGAATCAACTTCAATCAAAATCCCATATGACTCATAAATTTCATTTAATCGCGTTGTGCCTTTTAAGCTTAAACCTGATTCAGGTAGCTCCATAACGGTTGGTTCTGAAGAAGTTTGTTCGGAGAATAATCTTTCTAAGAATAGGCGATTTTGCGGTTTTAGTACGACAAACAAATGATCATTCGCCATTAAGATTGTTGAGCCGCGTGGTGGCAATACACTTTTTTCTCGGGTGATCATCGCAATCACGGTTTGGTCAGGCAGGGCTAATTGAGATAACCTTCGTCCTACCGCAGAGCAGTCCTCGCCCAGCGTATATTCGACCAAGTCAGCATCAATCTGGTCGACAGCAGTAATATCTAATGTCGCAGCGGGCAGAAGCGGTGGTGGTTGCATAAGATTTAACTTGCGAGCAAAGTAAGGCAGCGTGGAACCTTGTAGCGTTGCAGAAATGAGTACCACGAAGAAAACAACATCAAAAATGAGGTTGGCCCCCGGTAACCCAAAAATGAAGGGGAAAATAGCCAAAATAATCGGAACAGAGCCTCTTAGTCCAACCCAGGAGATAAGTGCTATCTCATTTCGAGTGAAGCGAAATAGTTTGAGTACAGGGACAACCGCCAACGGTCTTGCAACAAAGGTTAATACCAGCGCAATGAGCAACCCTTCCTGCCATACCTCAATTAATGAGCTAGGGTTAACCAATAAGCCTAACATCACGAACATGATGATTTGGCTTAACCATGCAAGCCCATCATGGAATAGAAAGGTATTGCGCTGGAAAACAAATGAGTGATTACCAATAACCACACCCGTGACAAAAATAGATAAGAAGCCACTTCCATCTAAATTACTGGCGACACCGAATGAAAACAAACCACAAGCCGCCACTAAAACGGGATAAAGACCTGCCGCAAGTAACTTAATTTTGTTGATGATCTTTATTGAAATCCAACCAACACCTACCCCTACAGCAGCACCAATTCCCATTTGGCTAACAAATAATAAAGCTAATTCACTGCCAGAGGCTTGTGGGTTCATTAGCAGTTGCAGTAGTCCAACGGTTAAAAATATGGCCATCGGGTCGTTGGTTGCACTCTCTATCTCTAAAGTCGCCTGTAAACGCTCATTTAGGTAAATGCCTGCATTGCGTAGCAGTGAAAATACGGCGGCGGCATCCGTTGAGCCAACAATGGCGCCTAAAAGCAACCCTTCAAGAAGTGGAATACCTAAAATATAGGCAGCGGCTAACCCAGTGATACCCGCAGTAATCAAAACACCAACGGTAGCTAAGGTGAATGCAGGTTTCCAGACTAGCTTAATTGATTTTACTGAGGTTTGTAGCCCACCATCGAAAAGGATTAGAGCAAGGGCGAGAGAGCCAACAGCATAAGATACATTGACGTTATCAAAGGTAATTTTCCCTAAGCCATCCTCACCTGCCAGCATGCCAATAAAGAGAAACATAACCAACATTGGTAAACCAAGTCTTGCAGACAATTTACTCGAAAAAATACCGAGTAAAATCAATATGGATGAAAGCAATATAAGTTGTTCGATAGTCGGCATAATCAGTTTTCAGTTAGAGGTTAATAAAACGCTGACGATGCATCGTAAAGCGCGCGAGGTAGCTAAAGATGTTATCAAAGTGACTAAAATATACATTTCATAGTGTTTTTGGTCTCAAGTGGTCAAATAAACATTATGATGTATAGTATTATGATTATATATGAATCATTTAAAATATATTGGTATTTTACTGCATTTTTTAAAATTTAATTTTTAGAAATAGCCTGTTTTTTTATTAAACTCGTGTTAATAGCGACTTTTTTATGTGTAAATATTTTTTGCGGAGGAATTGAAAAGGGAAGAGAGATGGTTAATTGTATGAAAAATAAATAAAAGTCGATGAAGATATTTCATCGACTTTATATTAACTAGTGAAAACGCGCCTTTCTTGCCAAAGTGTCACCAATAAACTGTATTCCTTGCACGATAATCACCAAGGTCACAACCGTAATTGCCATAGCAACATTATCAAAGCGTTGATAACCGTAATTTAGCGCAAGATCACCAACACCGCCGCCACCAACGGCTCCAGCCATCGCCGTTGCCCCAACCAGCGTTATACTGGCAGCCGTTAAGCTTAAAATTAATGATGACTTTGCTTCCGGTAGAATAAAGTGCCAAACAATTTGCCAGTTGGTCGCCCCCATTGCATCGGCAGCTTCAATAATACCCGAATGGACACTGAGCAATGAATTCTCAACCAATCTTGCCGTATATGGCGCAATATAAATGACTAAAGGGACTATCGCCGCGGTGGTGCCAATAGATGTTCCTACCACAAAGCGTGTTAATGGGATTATAGCCACTAATAAAATAATAAAAGGTAGTGAACGGAATATATTAATAATAGGGTTAATAACGCGATAAATACGTTTGTTTTCCCAAATTCCGTCTGGGCGAGTAATAACTAATAAAATTCCCAATAAGATCCCGAATAGCGAACCGAGGACAAGCGCAATACTCACCATAGTGAATGTTTCTGACATGGCCAATAAAAATTGTTTACTTGTCAGTGCTGTTTCAAAAAACTCACTCATACTGTCCCCTTATTCACTGCAACGCCACGATGGCGTAAATAGGCTACGGCTTCATCAATGTGCTGTTTATCGCCTAACATCTGAACAAACATACTGCCTAAAACGACGCCGTTGATCTCTTTCATATTGGCAAATAGAATATTGATTTTAATAATATTTTTGATAATAAGTTCATTCACCACAGGCTCTTGAGCGGATTTGCCTAAAAATTCTAATCGATATACATCCTCTTGATGTTCAAGCTGATGGAGTACACGCTCCGGAATTTTTTCATTGAGCACAGTACCCACAAATTTTTGCGTGGTTGGATGTTGAGGATTGGCAAAAATATCAAGTACTGTGCCTTCTTCAACAATGCGACCGGATTCCATGACGGCGACACGATGACAAATCTGCTCAATGACTTCCATTTCATGAGTGACCAATAAAATGGTAATTTTCTGCTCACGATTGATTTTTTGCAGTAATGCCAAAATAGAGGCGGTCGTTTGCGGATCCAAGGCAGATGTTGCCTCATCACACAGCAAGATTTGTGGATTATTAATCAACGCTCTCGCTATTCCAACACGCTGTTTTTGCCCACCAGAAAGCTGGTTAGGGTATTGGTGTTTCTTATCGCTTAATTCAACGTATTCAAGAATGTTATCTACGCGACGGGCAATTTCGTGCTTATCAATGCCAAGTAAAACCAGGGGCATAGCAACATTCTGTTCGACAGTCTTGGTTTCCAACAAATTGAAATGTTGGAAAATCATTCCGATACTTTTTTTATGTGTCCGTATTTGCGATGGGGTATGCTCCGCCAAATTGTGCTGATCGACCTTGATGGCGCCACCGGTAGGCTTTTCTAATTGATTGACTAAGCGGATCAAGGAACTTTTACCTGCACCGCTATAACCAATAAAACCAAAAATATCACCTTTATTGATATGCAAATTAATATCTTGTAGAGCGACTAAGGATTGCCCATTTTTTTCATAAATCTTTTGGACATTGTTAAATTCAATCATCCTTTACTCCACATTTTCAATCAATTGTACACGCTGAGCGGGTGGTAAGGCAGGTTACCATTCATCACCTAATAACTCATTTTCTGTACTGGTTTTAACCAACTCAAGGTGCTGTTGCCGATGGGCTAGATACAACTTGGCAGCAATATGATCCGCTAAACGCTCAGCTCCGGTATTGGTGCCTGGGATCAAGCCAATTAAGGGGCCCATGCTGAGCGAAGCGCTTAAATTGAAGCAATAAAAGTGGTCGATAAACGGAAACTCGTAACCCGATTTTGCTTGCAATTCAAAGTGTTCACCAAGATAGGGATGCGCGGCAAGTTCATCATTCTCCTCACCTTTAGGTGGGGTATAAACATCTCTCCACGTTTTAATAAACGGCGCTAGGCGATGAAATGGGCTGTATTTTTGCCAATTTAGTCGGTAGCCAGTCGCTAAAATGAGGTAATCAAAAGAGAAATCCCCTTGGTTGGTGGAAACGTGCAATTTATTCTCTTTGACGGTGACATCATTGACTTGTGTATTGAAGTTAAAATAAGCATGTGTATGACGAGAAACTCGTAGTGTACTACCATGAGGGGCAGGGGTTTTCGCTTTCAAAACATAATCGGCATAATGCCATTTTTGCGCATCGGTAAAATACCCATAGGCATTGGTAAAACCGGCACTTCCGGCGACCTTTCCTCGGTTTACTCGGGGCATCTCTTTTGCTCGGATCAATAACTCAACAGACTTAGCACCATGTTCTAATGCAGTGGCTGAACTGTCCATAGCCCCCGCACTGTAGCCTACAACGCCAATATCTAGCCCGTTAAATCTCTCATAGTTGCTACCCGCATATGAATGCTCCCAGTATTGAGTTGGAATTTTATTCATAAATTCTGGGATGTTAGGTTCGCTAAATGATTCCATGCCGGTTGCAATGACAACATGCTGAGCAACAAAAGAGGTCTGCCCATTGGGAGTGTCAAACGTTAACTCACGGCCTTGAGGGATTAATTTAACATCAACTAATTGGTGCTGATTTAGCAGTGTGGGTGCCGTCATGGTTTTAAACCATTGTAGGTACTCACCCCATTGTAAGCGTGGGATTTTATCGAGATTTTCCCACACATCATCGCCAAATTGAGCTTTAAACCAGGCTTGGAATGTTAAAGAGGGGGATGCAAGAGCAGGGCCGACAACCTGTTTAGGTGACCGCAAGGTTTCCATCAAGGCTGGCGTTTGCCAAGGACCTTCTTTGCCTGAGGGCGCTTGGTCAAAAACGATAGCGTTAATTCCCCGTAATTTTAAGGCAAAAGCCGCCGTTACTCCCGACATGCCCCCACCGATAATGGCGACATTAATCTTTTGTTTATCAAGATCTTCATCTGACAACGACCATGAGCTAATCGGTAAATTAAGATACTGCAAATCCTGATTTATTTGCGCCTCTAGAGCCGCTAATCCAATGACCTTATCCATGGTATTACTCCTTATTTTCAGGGAGTTCAAACGGTTCTCCCAATGTCAGCATTAAGCGATTAGCCCATGAAAAAAATGCACTGGATTGAATTAAATCGAGTAACTCTAGTTCCGTTAACCCTAATGAGCGTAGCTGATCGATTTGCTCAACTGAGGCTTGAATAGGCGTAGTAGAGAGCGAAGCAACAAGAGAAACGATAGCTAAAAGCCTCGATTCATAGCCTTCAGCAAGCACATTTCCTGCGGGTGTCGCCAGCAGTTTCTCGACATCACCGAGATGTTCTTTTGCATACTGGCTAGCTTTGCGCGCATGAACTGAAGCGCAATAAATGCAGCCATTCACTTTACTGACCGCAGCAGCAGCAAACTCTCTCTCCCAGCGAGGTAGCCCACCTGAGGTATAAAAAATACCTCGGTCTATCTGTGTACGTAGCGCTAAAATCTCGCTTTGATGAGCTAACAGAAGGAAATATTCAGAATTTAATTGCCCATGTTTTTTCAGCGTTTGAGTTTCATCGTCACTTAACGAATTGACATCTCGCGCAGATAACCAAGACTCCCAACCTAATTGCTGCTGTGTAAAGGCGGTCGGTGATGGTTGCCCTAACTGTGTTGTCGTTGCGTGGTTCCAATTTCCTGCCAAAATTGGAAAGTGTTGGTCTGCTTTATTATCTGAATTCTGGTTTTGTCCAATTAATAATTCCAGGCCAGCAACTAAGCGGGATTGATAAGTGACAAAGGTAATTAACTGAGCCAATAAAATAATATCGGGCTCAGACCATCCTTGCTGAATAAATTGTTGTGTTAAAGCATAATCAGCTTGATTTGGATTGCTGGCTAATATTCGCAGATATTTCTCTGCAAGCGTAATCTCAGGTGTTATTTCGACGATGGATTGTGATGATAATAATTCAGCATAATATTTTGCGAGTAATATTGAACCAGTAATTTTCGCCACGGAAAGCGCAAAATAGTATTTCACATTTAGAGGCAATATTTGAGATGGCACAGAAAAAACAGCCTCAAAAGCGGCTTGAGTATTTTCTGTTGCAACCGGTCTTTCTGCGCGGTTTTTCGCTAATTCTGAGTCTGGTGTCAGGTTAAGAATATTGTTAATTAAATCAAATTTTACTGTCATAAATAACTCACTTTATTTAAATTTTTTTATCTCCTTTATTACATATCAATCACATCATTATTCGAACTACCATTTTGTTATATCGTTATAACCATTTTGGTTTGATTCATTTTTATATTCATTTCTATTTAAGTTATAACGAACGGATCTAAGACGTTAAATAAATCCTGTTTATACTCCGGTCGATTGGCAATATTAAAAGCTGAAAGTAATTAAAAAGTAATCACCATAGGAAATTTCAAATGTTCAAACAAAAAATAATAAATTTATCTTTAGTGGCAACCGCAATCATTTTATTGGCAGGATGTGGTGATAATAAAGAAAAAGACAGCTCAGATAAAAAGCAAATTACTATTGGCTTCGGTGTTGGGAATTATATCGACCAAGTCGATAAAGGCATTGTACCTATTTTAGAGAAAAAAGGTTACCAAGTGACGTTACGTCAGTTTTCACAAAACAGGCAAATTAACCCTGCATTTGAAGAAGGGGCAATTGACGCATCAGTAAACCAAAGTCGCGCTTATATGGAAGCGTATAACCAAAAAAATAATATTAATATGGTCGCATTGGCCGATTCACCAAGCGCACCGCAGAGTTTACGTTCGAATAAACACAAAACGCTGAATGATGTGCAAGATGGCATGATTGTCGCGCTGTCAAATGACCCTGTAAACGCGGAACGTGGAGCTCGAATTTTAGAGCAACTGGGTTGGATTAAAATCAAACCGAATGTCAGTACGCTCAGCTTTAGCGTCAATGACATTGAACCTGCAAAATATAAGCTCGATATCCGTGAAACAGATGCCGCGCAAGGTTTACGTCTATTGGATGATGTGGATTTTGTAGTAGTGAATGGTAATTATGTGGCGAGTGCAGGGCAGCGTATTGCGGATGGTTTGGTTGTTGAAAATTCACCGCTTGAGCATCGCGTTGTGGTTTCTGTGCTACAAAAAGATCTCGACACTCAATGGGCTAAAGATTTAAAAGAGGCTTTTGAATCAAAAGAGTATGCAGATTATATTCGCTCTCAGCGTATTTATGATGGTTTTATTGAACCTGCTGCATGGGCAAATTATTCTAAATAATATTCGAATCTTCGTTGCCAATTTGGTGAAAAATTGGCAACGGATTGTTTAGAAAGATAGACAAACGTCATAGAGTTGGTTATTACCTATTCAGAATAAATAAAAATAGCAAAATAAAATTGTCTTGATAAAGACTAAAACCAGATAGGGGAAAATGATGGCTAACGAAGTTTTAAATGCACTAAAGGTATTAAAATCCAAAAAATGGGTGGATTTAACGCACAGCTTTGATAAAGATTCTCCTCATTTCTTTATGTTTGACTCTGCAGAATTTAAAACATTATTTGGCTACTCTGACGGCTTTTTTGCTCAGCAATTTACCTTTCCTGGGCAATACGGCACGCATATTGACGCACCTTGCCATTTTGTTGAAGGAAAACGCTTTTTACATGAATTGGAGCTGCAAGAGTTAGTCTTACCGCTGATCGTTATCAACCAATCTGAGCGAGCGGCACAAGACCCTAATTTTGCATTTTCTCGCGAAGATGTTTTAGCTTTCGAGCGTGAACATGGGCGAATCGAACCGGATAGTTTTGTAGCACTACGCACAGATTGGCATAAGCGCTGGCCTTCTCAAGAAGCCATGGATAATAAAGACGCAGAAGGTAATAATCAAATCCCGGGATGGGGTATGGATGCGCTCAAATTTTTATTTGAAGAGCGTGGCATTAAAGCCATTGGGCATGAGACATTTGATACTGATGCAGCGAAAGATTTTCGCCAAAATAACGCGCTATTAGGTGAATATTACGTATTAGAACAAGATACTTACCAAATAGAGTTGATGGCGAATTTAGATCAATTACCGACTCGTGGTGCTGTGATTTTTAATATTGTGGCGAAACCCAATAATGCTAGTGGGTTTCCTGTGCGCTCATTTGCTATTCTTCCCTGAAAATCCTAAACGCCTTTCTCAGTTAAATAGGCTGAGAAAGGCGTTAGTTTTATAACGCGAATAAAATCCATGCAGTGGCTAATAGCATACAGAGAACGGCAACAATTCCCCCAGATTTTGCAAATTCTGAGAATGAAATTTTCACACCATAAGCCGCCGCTTGTTCCACAACAATAATGCCCGCCAAGCTACCAAACACAAACAAGTTACTGGAAAAACCAGAGCCAAGGACTAATGCGGCGCCTAATGCATCAGCGTTACCGTCAGGCGTTAAAAAAGGCACCAGCAGCATGACAGAGGGGTTATTTCCGACAATAGTGCTGAGAACGCCGGTTACTAAAAATAGAATGAATGGGTTATTGAGTTCAACACCATGAGCGCGTAAATCATTCAACATTTGCTGCGGTAATCCTGTTCCAGCAAATGCCGCGTTGACGACAAATAATCCCATGATTAATAGTAATAAATTCCCATCCACTAACTTAAGCATATCGCTAGATGCAATGGAGCGGTTCAGTAATAGGAAACCCGCTGCCGTTAATGCGATTAACTCTTTTGGTATATCACTCACCACAAAAGCCACAATCACGGCGAGTGTGATCACACCGGCTTTAGCAGTTTCCCATGTATCGAGTGGTGTTGGAGGAGAGACCGTTTTAGGGGTATTAGTCGGCTCTTTAGCTAAGTACCAGCGGTTGCGATATAACCACACCAATACCAGCCAGGTGAGCGGTAAAGATAATAATGCCGGTATTGCCGAGGATTGTAATAAGCCCACAAAGGAAATATCTAGCCCCTGTGCCGCGATCATATTTTGCGGGCTACCAATCAGCGAGCCGGTTGCACCGTTGTTGGCGGCAAAACAGAATCCAAGCAGAAACGGAATGGGGTTAAGCCCGCGAGATAGTGTGATGGAGACCAATAATGGTGTCATCGCGACGACAACCACGTCGTTGGTTAACAGTGCGGAAAGTAATCCGCCAACGGCGATCAGTACGGCAAGCAGTGTAGGCGCACTGACTTTGAGCATCGCCACGCGATCGGCGGTCCAACTATAAAAGCCGGAAACCACAAACGAAGCGGAGACCACCATCAAACCAAATAGCATGCCGATAGTGCGGTAATCAATGGCATTCCAGGCATGAGGTGGCGTGATGCTGTCGATGGCCATCATGGCTAATGCACCGATGACGGCGGCGCCCGTTCTATCAACTTTAAAGCCGGGTAGTTTGCCAAATGCCATGGCGATATAGACCAACACAAAAATAATAATGGTAAGCGTCATATTATTCACATTTTTTCTGAAAGATTAGGGGGATTTTACGGTGAATAAAATTACAGGCAAGATAAAAAATGTTTAGTTTTTAATTAAGTAAATGGTGTCTAACTAGGATATTCGTAATACGATGTTATACGGACAGTAAGCGATAATTAATTTGTTGGCGGGATGTTTTCTACATCATAAAAATATCGATAAATAAAATGAGGTTGTTATGAAAGTTACAGTTACACATGATATTACCCCTGAAGATAAAGAAGAGTTATTTACTGGTCTAAGAAGCTACAACCGATCTTTTTTGCAAAATAGCTATTTTGGGCAACTTGGTGTGTATAGCAAGGATGAAAATGGGATCATGCAGGGTGGGCTTCTCGCGTCAATTAAAGGTCGATGGTTATGTATTGATTATCTGTGGGTGGATGAGTCAATGCGTAAGAATGGATTAGGTAGCCAATTAATGCACGTCGCAGAAGAAGAGAGTAAAAAACTCGGCTGCCACAATGCATTAGTGGATACTTTTAGTTTCCAAGCTTTGCCATTTTATGAAAAACTGGGTTACGTGAAACAAATGTCTCTCCCTAATTTTCCGGAATTAGGCATGCAACGCCATTATCTTTCTAAAGAAATATAACAATCTTCATGGCACCAGTTTATCTTTTAGTTCATGTGAGCTGATGGGTTTGTTGGTAAGGATTGGCTATCTATCCATTGAGATAATATTTGTTTTGCAGTTAATCTCAATGGTGTATTTGTCGCATTAGACGAATTTAAATATTGCGTAGAATATTCTAACAAGTATCCATTCTTAAAAATAAACCAGCGGTCTGTTATTTTTACTGTGGCTTCTGGTTGTTGTTTATCATGATAAACCATTAGCTGATAACCATCCTGCCTCGTTTGCTCATCCGGCGTTCCTTCTATTTGCATCACTTGGTTTGATGTCATCCCTGTCATAACAACAGAAGGCGATTTTTCCATCGTACAACCTATCAGAAGAATACCAATTAATAAGGCAAAAAGTGTTCGCATCGTGGTCAGTCCATCAAATAGGGATATAAGCAAAATACTATAGGGGAAGAAGTAAAAGCGAAATAGGGCGAAGAAAGATTGGGAAAGTTCTTGGGGGAGTGCTTAGTGCAGGAATCTGTCCCCTGCAGGAATCGAACCTGCAACTAGCCCTTAGGAGGGGCTCGTTATATCCATTTAACTAAGGGGACATTGAGATGCTGCGTAATAGCGCTTGGCATTTTACTGGCCACCCTCCATTGAATCAAGCTGTTACAGCCAAATTCTCTGCTTTTATCTTTTTTATTCTTTTCTTTGTTGGTTTTTTAAGCATCTTGCAGTTTAGCCTAAAATTATTTCAGATAAGTCTATCTCTATGTTAATACACTAATTAATGACATTTACTGAAGCAACCCTGGCGTTTGGGGGGATTCGTATGTATTTCTTATGATAAGTTGATAATTAAATAGGTTATAATTATATCTATATGGCAATTAAACCACTCAAAACGCTTAGCATGTTTTTCTATTTGCTTTTATGATAAAGCGATTAGTAATAACGATAAAAACACCATGGCAAGGTGGAATAAAGGATGGAGAGAATGATGAAGTTTCGCATAAGTAGCGTTCTTCTCGCGGGAGTTTTAATGGCTGGATGTGCGAGCGTTGACCCAGAAACGCAGCAGCGTTCAGACCCGTTAGAAGGCTTTAACCGAGCAATGTTTAACTTTAACTATAATGTCTTAGACCCATATGTCTTAAGACCTGTAGCCGTTGCTTGGAATGATTACGTGCCAATGCCTGCTCGAAACGGACTCAGTAACTTTCTTGGCAACCTTGAAGAACCGGCCAGTATGTTAAACAGCTTTTTCCGTGGAGAAGTGGAGCAAGGCTTTAAGCACTTTAACCGCTTCTTCTTAAACTCAGTGTTTGGTATCGGTGGCTTAATTGATGTTGCTGGCATGGCAAACCCTCAGTTAGTCAAAGAAGAGCCAAAGCGTTTCGGGAATACACTAGGCTACTATGATGTGGGTTATGGCCCATATGTGGTTTTACCGGGTTATGGCAGCGCAACATTGCGTGAGCAAGGTGGTGATCTAGCGGACGATCTCTACCCAATGCTGAGTTATTTAACTTTCTGGATGTCTGCGGGTAAATGGGCACTGGAAGGGATTGAAACCCGTGCAAGATTACTTGATTCGGATGGATTGCTGAAAAGCTCTTCCGACCCTTACTTAATGTTCCGCGAAGCTTACTTCCAACGTAATGATTTCTTATCAAGAGGGGGAACGCTGCAACCAGCAAATAACCCAAATGCGGCAGTCATTGAAGGAGAGCTGGATTCGATTGATTAATTAGTTGATCGATTGATTTGGTGGGGTTTATCACTCTCTATGTTTTTTAGACATCAGAGAGTGATAAATAAACTGCTAGTCATTGTCCTGTTTTCCTCGTTGGATGACTGTGTCAATCACGGCACTGACGACTAACACGCTAACAAAGCTTATAGTGAATAATGTTCCCATAATGCCCTCCTATGTTTTTTCCATGATTTTCCTCAGATGGTAGCTTAGTGAGCAACTCTACTGCTTCTTCATGTCAAAAAAATGAAGGGCAGCATTGCAGTTAAAAATCGATATCAAAATGATTGAGTGGATATTTATGACTGGGATCAGTACATGAATAAGCCGCGGGAATGTTTTTAACAATAAAATAACATCGGGCTATAATTAATATATAAATCTGTACAAAAAAAAGTCAAGAAAAAATTTGGCTTGAGGATGTTTTTTCTGCGAAGAGCATAAAAGGAAAGTGGGCAAAGGAAGAGATAGAAAAGGAGATATCAGGGGACCGAACTCCCCCGATAAGATATAACTGATTAGAATGTATAGTTAAAGTTAATACCTGCTAACCACGCTGAACCTTCTGATTTAAAGTTGTATACAGGTGAAGCGATAGGAAGTTTGTCACTTTCGATCAGTTTTTCACTGATATTGACTTTTTTACCGTACATATAAGCTAATCCAAGATCTACAGAGGCATTTGGTGTAAATGCATAGGTGGTTCCTGCAGTTAACCAATAACGATCTTGATCTGGGATGGAAATTGAACGGTATTTAGATGGTACCGGACTTTCATCGTAAGCAATACCCGTACGGAATGTCCAATTATCATCATAGAAATAGGTCGTACCGACAGCTAAACGCCATGCATCTTTAAAGTTTTCTGGTTTGTGGAACAGGACTTCACCATCACTTTTTCTATAAGCTGTTAAATCTTTGAAGGTGCTCCAGCCAGTATAGGCAACGCTATAGTGCAGCGCCCATTTAGGGTCAACTTTATGGTAGCCAGAGAACTCCCAGATATCAGGTAAATTTAAGTCTAAAGTTCCTTTTTCTGTTGCTCCACCAGTGCCGTTGAGTAGGCCTTTTGGTAGATCGTTAGAGAACTTACCATTTTCAAATTTTACTTTTACTTTTGAGCGGTAGGTAAAACTTAAACGGTTATCTTGGTTGATTTCATATAGTAAGCCAGCATTCTAGCCATAGCCCCAGTCATCACCTTTAAGCTTTGCCATAGTTGTACTTGCTGGGAAGGGGGGAAGTGCTCCGTGACTGATAATTGGCGCTAATGCACCTAAGTCACCAGCATGGCGAGTGATTTCAGCGTCAGCATAAACGGCATTCGCACCTACACCAAAACTAAAATTATCGTTAATACGATAAGCGCCACTTAAATTCAAGTTAACAGTTTTTAAATCCGTTTTTCCACCGATAGGGCCTGCTGCATAATTTTTATTAAAATCGGTAGCTAAACCAAAGTTAGTGGTCATTGAGGTACCGACAGCCCACTTATCATTAATTGGGAAGATAAAGTGTGCGTTAGGGACTAGCGCACTTGGGGCGATATCGTTGGCTGTAGTATTGCTATTAAGTGGTGAGCCACCTTTACCTTTAATATCAACACTTGGGTTAATGTGAACTGCACCAACAGAAATAGTTGGTCGATCAAATAACATCATTGCAGCTGGATTGCGGCTGCCTTCACTTGCGTTGTCGCCGACGGCTCCTGCGCCTGAAAATGCACGTCCTAGGGCTGAGGTTGAATATTCATTCAGCAAAAAACCAGCTGCACTTGCATTGGAAGAAATAACAGCCACTGCGATTGCTAAAGCTGATCGAGCAAATAGGTTTTTCTGGTTCATGACCAAAACCCTCTTGTATGTTTTATTTAAATAAGCGACTTCTATCGCAAGAAGCGCTGAATTGTAGGGTCGCTTGCCTCTACGACAAATCAGACCAGTTCAATGAGTATAGGTCTGACCACTGGGGATGTTGCAAGGTTGTTTTGTTTTTGTGCGATTTTTCTTTTCGAAAATGCGATGCAATTAACAAAATGGCAACATTTGTGTGAGCTTAACGAGTAATAAGTGCTCATATAAGGAGCTAGATCAAACTTATATTGAATTATTAGCAACTAAATTTGATATCACTAGTGTTTGGCACTTTTTCAGCGTTATGATACTTACTTAACAGTTTGTTCATTGGGAGAATAAAATGACTGATGCGATTAAACGTTGTAGCGCGGATGAAACAGCTGCGTGCTGCTGTGTAGATGTGGGTACAGTTCTGGAAAATAAAGATTGCACCGCATCGTATCAGCATGTTTTTGCGACTCAGCAAGAAGCTGAAGCGATGCTGAAAACACTCACAGAAAAAGCCAAATCTGTTGAGTCAGAACCGTGTGAAATTGCTCACTCAATCAACCCTGTTGCGGGTGGTGTAGAGTTATCGGCTCACTTTACATTTAGCTGTGAAGCAGAAAGTCTGATTTTCCAATTAGGCTTACGTTAATCAAACGTTTGAATTCCTTTTTGAAGCCCATTAACTCTATTATTTCGCGGATGCGTCATTTTTAGAAGTGAATGGGTTTTTTATTACTCAAAACTTACCTAATTTCCCCTCTTTATTGCCAATTAATTGTAACTTGTGTGTGAGCTCGCATTTTTTATCGACGTTGATTGATAAATGTGAAGAATATGTTAACAATCGATACAGGTCAGACCTCTTAATTTAATCACAACAATTCTACTTATTTTTCTTTTAGCAGGAGCGACCATGAATCAACTCTCCCACCATGGCGATAATAAGCATGCCACAAAAGAAAGGATTGCTATCGTTAGTGGATTACGTTTGCCTTTTGCTAAGCAATCTACCGCTTATCTCAATATTCCAGCCGTGGATTTAGGCAAAACCGTCGTTGCAGAACTATTACATCGTAGTGATATTGACCCGTCGATTATTGAGCAATTGGTTTTTGGACAAGTGGTTCAAATGCCTGAAGCACCTAATATTGCGAGAGAAATTGTGTTGGGTACGGGTATGAGCGTATCGACGGATGCTTACAGTGTTTCTCGCGCCTGTGCGACCAGCTTTCAAGCGATTGTGAATGTCGCGCAAAGCATGATGGTGGGGGATATTTCCGTGGGTGTCGCGGGTGGCGCAGATTCATCCTCTGTGCTGCCTATCGGCGTATCAAAAAAGCTCGCAGCCACACTATTGGCGCTAAGCAAAGCCAAATCATTTGGGCAAAAATTATCGCTTATCAGTAAATTACGCCTGAAAGATTTAGCGCCAGTTGCACCTGGTGTCGCGGAATACTCCACTGGATTACGCATGGGAGACACCGCCGAACAGATGGCGAAAAGTTACCATATTAGCCGTGAGCAACAAGATGAATTAGCCCATCGTTCTCATTTGCTGGCTGCCAAAGCTTGGAAAAGCGGGGTGTTAGAGCAAGAAGTGATGACCGCATATATGCCACCATACAAGCAGGCATTCTCGCAGGATAATAACGTGCGTGAAAATTCCGTGCTCGCTTCTTATGCGAAACTCAGACCTGCCTTTGATAGAAAACACGGTAGCGTTACCGCAGCCAACAGCACGCCATTAACGGATGGGGCGGCTGCTGTGTTGATGATGACCGAATCTCGAGCAAAAGCATTAGGTTATACCCCGTTAGGGTACATCAAAAGTTATGCTTTCTCGGCAATTGATGTGTGGGAAGATATGCTACTGGGACCATCCTATGCCACACCGATTGCCTTACAAAGAGCAGGGCTTACTCTGCAAGATTTGACTTTAATTGATATGCACGAAGCGTTCGCAGCTCAAACTCTCTCCAATATTCAAATGTTTGCCTGTCAAAAATTTGCCCAGGAAAAGCTTGGCTTGTCGAAGGCGATTGGGGAAATTGATATGGACAAATTTAATGTGCTGGGCGGTTCTATTGCTTATGGTCATCCTTTTGCCGCGACAGGGGCGAGAATGGTGACTCAAACATTGAATGAGCTACGTAGACGTGGTGGCGGGTTTGGGCTAACTACCGCTTGTGCGGCGGGTGGGCTTGGTGTGGCAATGATTTTGGAGGCGGAATAATGACGCAACATTCAGCAGTCATCACAGAACCTGCATTCACGTTAAAGGTAGTCAATGGCAATGTTGGGGTGATTTATATTGATGTTCCTAATGAAAAAGTGAACACCCTAAAGGCGGAGTTTGCGCAGCAATTTCATGCCATTTTACAACAAGCACAATCGACATCTGGTCTGAAAGGCTTGGTGATCACCTCCGGTAAAAAAGACAGTTTTATCGCAGGAGCAGATATTAGCATGATAGCTAACTGCACCAGTAAAGAGCAGGCGAGTGAGCTATCTAAGCAGGGGCACACTCTGTTCGATAAGATTGAAAATTATCCGCTGCCGATTATTGCAGCTATCCACGGTGCATGCCTAGGTGGTGGCTTGGAGTTAGCGCTCGCTTGCCATGCGCGCATTTGTTCTGATGACGATAAAACCAAACTGGGTTTACCAGAAGTGCAGCTAGGGTTACTGCCAGGATCTGGCGGCACTCAGCGCTTACCGCGTTTAATTGGGATCCCAAATGCCTTAGACATGATGCTGACAGGACGCCAATTAAAAGGTAAGCAAGCGTTAAAAATGCGATTAATCGATGACGTAGTTCCGGTTTCGATTCTACTGGACACGGCGGTTGAGCTGGCGCAGAAAGGGGGCGTAAAACGTAAACCTCTCCCTTGGCAACAGCGTTTACTCAGTAGCAAGTTATTGCGTAATAAAGTTTTCTCCAGCGCGAAAGAGAAAACATTAAGTAAAACCCAAGGACACTATCCGGCACCAGAAAAGATTATTCAGGTGGTGAAAGCGGGTATGAATAGCGGGCTAAAAACGGGATTCGCCGAAGAAGCTAAAGCGTTTGGTGAACTGGCGATGACACCAGAATCTGCCGCATTACGTAGTTTATTTTTTGCCTCTACCGCATTGAAAAATGAAACTGGGGCGGACGCTAAACCAAAAACTATCAAACAAGTGGGTGTGCTTGGTGGTGGCTTGATGGGCGGCGGGATCGCTTATGTGAGTGCGGTATTGGGTAAATATCCGGTACGCATTAAAGATATTTCGGACAAGGGTATCGCTCAAGCTCTGCGTTATAGCTGGGATCTGCTTTCTCAGCGAGTGAGTAAAAAGCGCTTACAGCCTCGGGAGCGGGATGCGATTATGGCTCGAATCTCGGGAACATTGACCTATCAAGGATTAGAGTCAGCAGACATTGTAGTGGAGGCTGTGTTTGAAGATCTGGCACTGAAACGTAAAATGGTGCAAGAAACCGCAAAAATGTCAGATGGCAAAGCGATTTTTGCCTCAAATACCTCTTCGTTACCTATCCATCGTATTGCGGAAGGTAGCCCTCATCCAGAGAAAGTGATTGGGCTGCACTATTTTAGTCCTGTGGATAAAATGCCGCTGGTGGAAGTGATCCCTCATCAGCAAACGGATGCCACTACTATCGCAACCACGGTTGCCTTTGCTAAGCGCCAAGGTAAAACAGCCATCGTCGTTGGTGATGATGCGGGCTTCTATGTGAACCGTATTCTGGCACCTTATTTGTGTGAAGCGGCTCAATGTCTTGTGGAAGGCGAGGCGATTGACCATATTGATAAGGCATTAGTGAAATTTGGTTTCCCTGTTGGACCTTTCCATCTACTTGATGAAGTGGGTATTGATGTTGGAACCAAAATTTTACCGATTCTCGTTGAACGTTTTGGCAACCGCTTTAAAGCCCCTGACGCTCTCGACAAAGTGGTCAACGATGACCGTAAAGGGAAGAAAAACGGTCGTGGTTTTTATGTTTACGGGCAGCCAAAAAGTAAGCTGGCTTTCTGGAAAAAATCCACAAAACGTCAAGTTGACCAGGGTATTTATTCACTGATTAACATTCACCCCTCAACGTCAACGAACCAAACGGATATTGCTCAACGCTGCGTTATGTTAATGCTCAATGAGGCTGCACGTTGTTTAGATGAGAAGATTATCCGTAGCGCGCGAGATGGGGATATTGGTGCGGTATTTGGAATTGGTTTCCCGCCATTCTTTGGGGGGCCTTTCCGTTATATGGATAGCCTTGGCCTCAGTAAAACCGTGGAAACGTTGCAACACTTAGCGGAAAAACATGGTGATAAGTTTGTGCCATGCGACTTATTGATTGAAATGGCACAGTCTAACCGCACGTTTTATTCGGTGAATGATCATGAAAAAAATGCATCTTCGACGGAAGAAAATAGCGATATTCATTAAGCGATAATCGCTGTCTAATCAACCTGATGCCGCAGTTAAACGCTGTGGTTATCAGGTTTTTTTATGGCTGAATAACGAAAAATGTCAGTAAAAAACAATGTAAATCATTTTATTTGCAACGGGTTTGTTGCAGAATCTCTCCTCACCCCAACTGATGGTTATCTTTAACAATAATTATCTTAACAAAAAGACCCGCGTTCTCCTGTGGGACTGCGGCACAGATGGTGAATTATGCAAGTTTATATTATGCGTCACGGTGATGCTGCAATTCAGGCGGCGAGTGATTCAGCGAGACCATTAACCCAAAAGGGAAAAGATGATTCGGTACTGATGGCGAAATGGCTAAAAGCCCGCCAACCTCAAATTGATACAGTACTCGTGAGCCCCTATTTGCGCGCGGAACAGACATTACAAGTGATGCGTGAGGAATTATCGTTGCCAGCGCAAGCGCAAATCATGGAAGGGCTAACCCCCGGAGGAAATGCGGATTGGGTTGCCTCTCAAATTCGAGATTATGCATTTAGTGGTGCCAAGGCAGTTTTGGTGGTTTCGCACCTGCCACTGGTCGGCTATTTGGTCTCGGAGTTATGTCCCCACGAAGCACCACCAATGTTTACAACATCGACGATTGCATGCGTTGAGGTGGATACTGAGCAGATGAAGTGTCACTTAGAATGGATGCTCAGCCCATCGCAGATTTCGTTGGCCCAATCTTAAGTTTGAGCACCCTAGGGGATGAAAACTAAACGAAGTGAGTGCTTAACGGCGAGCACTCTCAGTCGTTTCAATTAATAATAGCAGCGAAGCATTGCCACCCCACTCTTTAGGGGCTTGGTGAAAAGCGACAATATCAGGATGTTGGGCAAGCCATAGAGGTGTTTGCTGCTTCAAAATATGCTTACCGTGTCCATGCATGATGCAGGCACAATGCACATTTTCCCGCTTACAGGCTGCAATTAACGCGCCAATTTCTTGTTTCGCTTCCATTTGGGTTAACCCATGGAGATCCAGAAATAACTCCGGCACATAGTCTCCACGACGTAATTTTTTCAGCTCATACGGGTTGGCATCCGGTCTTAAATAACGAGTAGGACCTTCATTATCTAGCTGTGGTTGAAATTCATCAGAAAAATAAAACGAAGCATCCACTTGTTCTTGCTGAACTTTTTTACTGGATGGTTGAGTGACTTTCGCACGAATAGGGGCATGCACTATTTGGTCTTGGTGAATTTTCTTAGCACCTTGAATAGCGTCTTTAAAGAGATTGATGTCGCCGTCTTCTAAGGCGAATTTATTTTTAGTCATTGTTTATAAATCAATTGTTAATAAATGATGCTTTCTTGGATGGGCAAAACAGGATCCACAAAACGGATCCACAAAACGGATCGTAGTGTAACCCATTTTTCCCATGAACGGTTATCATAGAATATTTTTAGCGCTGCGTAACAAATTTATAACTTTTACGTGAGTAGACATTGACAACAGACCGATAAGTAGTCTAATTGTATATACATATCTATACGTTTATATCTGTACCTTTCATATGTGAAGCCGAATCGGGTTTCTGCTGCCATGGGATGATTTATGTTATTTAAAGCACACGCAAATGATGTGATCTGGCGTAACGGGCGGATCGCCACAATGAATAGTGAACTTGGAACGGCATACGGGTTACTGGAAAATTACGATTTAATCATTCGTGGTGAGCAGATCATTGCCATTCACCCAAGCAACCAAGTTGATGCCAACGGCTGCCACATTATCGATGTAGAAGGGCGCTTAATCACACCGGGACTGATTGATTGCCATACCCACTTAGTGTTTGGTGGTAACCGAGCCGCAGAGTGGGAACAACGTATGAATGGCGTCTCCTATGAAACAATTAGCGCACAAGGTGGCGGAATCAATTCCACCGTTCGCTCCACGCGAGCCATGAGTGAAGATGAGTTATTTGAGGTGTCAAAACCGCGTTTAGAGGCGTTGATCCGTGAAGGCGTCACCACCGTTGAAATGAAATCGGGTTATGGTTTAGATCTTGTCAATGAAGAGAAACAACTGTCAGTGGCAAAACGATTATTTGCAGCTTATCCGATCGACGTGAGCTCGACATTACTTTCCGCGCATACTGTTCCGCCAGAATATAAAGGTAAAGCTGACGATTATCTTGATCTTATTTGCGATGAAATTATACCGCAGCTATGGAAGAAAGGGCTATTTGATGCGGTGGATGTATTCTGTGAAAGTGTTGGCTTTTCTCTTAAACAAAGCGAGAAATTATTCTTAGCAGCGAAAAAACTAGGAATTCCCGTAAAAGGACATGTGGAGCAACTCTCTAATTTAGGGGGAAGCGAGCTGGTGGCAGAATTTAACGGGCTATCAGTCGACCACATTGAATATTTAGATCTCCAAGGTATTCAAGCCCTCAAGCGTAGTGGAACCGTGGCAGTATTATTACCCGGAGCGTTCTATTTTTTACGTGAAACCAAATTACCACCAATTGAATTATTGCGTGAAAACCAAGTACCTATGGCCATCTCCACGGATTTCAATCCAGGTACCAGCCCATTTGCCTCACTGCGTATGGTGATGAATATGGCGGCGGTATTATTTAGATTAACCCCTGAAGAAATTTGGGCTGGTGTAACACGTCACGCGGCGAAAGCATTAGGGCGAGAACACAGTCTTGGGCAATTACGCGTCGGCTATCAAGCTAACTTTGTGGTATGGGATGCCAAGGATCCGGTAGAAATGATTTATGAACAGGGCAGCAATCCATTAAATCAGCGTGTTTATCAAGGAAAAGTCACCCATAAAAATTAATGGTTTATTTTAGTTAAAATAGAAAAAGCGTTTCTGTTTTTCAGGTTATAATATTATTTGCTCATAAAATTCTGATGTATTCATAAAGTTCTGATTGCTGCCTAGGAATATCACCTCCACTATAGGCAGTAATTATTTTGATTGATTTTCAATGTTGACGACTCACACACATTACTTATTTGGAAATAAACGTGACAGCCGAAAAAAAACCGAAGCTGAAAACTCCTGTTCCATTGTATTTGCAAGTTAAGCAGTCAATTATTGAAAAAATACAAGCAGGAGAGTGGCAAGCCAACGACCGTGTGCCTTCAGAAGCCGAGTTAGTTGTGCAGTTTGATTGTAGCCGAATGACGGCAAACCGAGCCTTACGGGAGCTTACCGCTGAAGGGTTATTGGTGCGTCTTCAAGGGGTTGGCACCTTTGTTGCCGAACCTAAAGGGCAATCCGCTTTGTTTGAAATCCACAGCATTGAAGATGAGATCCTCGCCAGAAATCATCAATACAGCTGCAAAATTAACAAGTTAGAGAAAGTCAGTGCATCAGTCACACTGGCAAAAGAGTTAAATATTTCCCCAGAAACGCCGGTTTATCATTCCGTGATTGTCCATTTGGAGAATGATATTCCTGTGCAAATTGAAGATCGTTTTGTGAATGCGCTGGCAGCACCGGATTATCTGGAACAAGACTTTCTGACCATCACTCCCCACGATTATTTATCCCGTGTTGCGCCGTTGACTCAGGGTGAGCATATTGTTGAAGCGGTAGAGGCGGATGACCGCAGTGCTCGGCTTTTGCAAGTGCATGTGGGCGCATCCTGCCTGCAAATTACCCGCCGAACATGGTCACAAAGCCATATCGTGACCAGTACGAAGTTATTGTTTCCCGGTCATCGATATAAACTGAAAGGCAGTTTTTCTTCCTAGTGGTATGAAATAAGACCATTCCGTCGACATGAGCGCAGCCATTATGGCTGTGCTGACCTCTATCATCCCTAAGATAAATGTAAAATAACTGTGAACTAAATGTGATCTGGTAGGCAGATTTAGAATAAAAAAACATCAGTAAAATCAAAGGGTGTTTTTTTATTTCATTGTTTTTAATGAATAATATTTTTCGTTAGAGTCTGTTTTAGTCATCACAATTGTTAAAAAATAAATTGATTGTACATGTATATACAACTATATCTATAAGGAGACGCAATAAGTCAAACACGCATCTAAGTGAGGGTATATTCGTGACAAAGTTAAATAACAAATATCGTAATATTGAAATTCGAGCACCTCGTGGAACGACCTTAACAGCTAAAAGTTGGCTGACAGAAGCACCACTGCGCATGTTGATGAACAACCTCGATCCTGACGTGGCAGAAAATCCCCATGAGCTTGTGGTTTATGGTGGGATTGGTCGCGCAGCCCGTAACTGGCAATGCTATGACCAAATTATTGAATCCCTGAAACAGCTAGATAGCGACGAAACTCTGCTGGTGCAATCAGGGAAACCTGTCGGCGTATTCAAAACCCATGAAAATGCCCCCCGTGTATTAATCGCTAACTCTAACCTTGTACCGCATTGGGCGAATTGGGAGCATTTCAACGAGTTGGATGCAAAAGGCTTAGCCATGTATGGTCAAATGACCGCTGGAAGCTGGATTTATATTGGTAGCCAAGGGATTGTGCAAGGTACCTATGAAACCTTCGTTGAAGCGGGGCGCCAACATTACAATGGCGATCTTACAGGGCGTTGGGTATTAACAGCAGGTCTAGGTGGAATGGGGGGCGCACAGCCATTAGCGGCTACATTAGCAGGAGCTTGCTCATTAAATATTGAGTGCCAGCAAAGCCGTATCGATTTCCGTTTAAGAACCCGTTATGTTGATGAACAAGCCACTGATCTGGATGACGCATTAGCGCGCATCAAAAAGTACACATCAGAAGGCAAAGCCGTTTCTATAGCACTATGTGCTAACGCGGCTGAAGTTTTACCTGAAATGGTTCGTCGTGGCATTAAGCCAGACATGGTTACCGACCAAACCAGTGCCCATGATCCGCTCAATGGGTACCTGCCGATTGGTATGAGCTGGGATGAGTACCGCGAAAAGAGTGTGAAAGACCCGCAAGGTACTGCGCTGGCGGCGAAAAAATCCATGGCAGAACATGTGAAAGCGATGTTGGCTTTCCAAGCCCAAGGTATTCCAACATTCGATTACGGTAACAATATTCGTCAAATGGCGTTGGAAATGGGTGTTGAACATGCATTTGATTTCCCTGGATTTGTTCCAGCCTATATTCGCCCACTATTTTGCCGCGGTGTTGGTCCATTCCGTTGGGTGGCGTTATCAGGGGATCCTGAAGATATCTATAAAACAGATGCCAAAGTGAAAGAATTACTGCCAGACGATAAACATCTGCATCGTTGGCTGGACATGGCGCGTGAGCGTATTAGTTTCCAAGGCTTACCAGCACGTATTTGCTGGGTTGGTTTGGGGGATCGTGCCAAGTTAGGTTTAGCGTTCAATGAAATGGTCAGAAGTGGCGAGGTCTCTGCACCGATTGTTATTGGTCGTGACCATTTAGATTCAGGCTCGGTAGCGAGTCCAAACCGTGAAACTGAAGCGATGAAAGATGGCTCGGATGCGGTGTCTGATTGGCCGTTACTCAACGCGCTATTAAATACGGCGAGCGGCGCGACATGGGTGTCATTACACCATGGTGGCGGTGTTGGAATGGGCTTCTCTCAACATTCTGGCGTAGTGATTGTCTGCGATGGTACAGATGCAGCGGCGGAGCGTATTGCTCGCGTACTGCACAATGACCCAGCGACAGGGGTGATGCGCCACGCGGATGCGGGCTATGACATCGCTATCGAATGCGCTAAAGAGAAAAACTTAAACCTACCTATGCTAAAAACACGTTAAGGAGTGCCATTGATGACTAAATTAACTATCCATCCAGGGAAAATGACACTCGACGAATTACGCGTTGTTTTCCAAAAACCAGTGACTGTTGTGTTAGATAAACATGCCCACAGCGTCATTGCCAAAAGCGTTGCGACCGTAAATCAAATTATTGCGGAAGATAAAACCGCGTATGGCATCAATACTGGGTTTGGTTTACTTGCTAACACCCGTATTGCCAGCAAAGATCTGCAATCTTTACAGCGCTCTATTGTGATGTCCCATGCGGCTGGTGTTGGCGAGCCACTGGACGATGATCTGGTTCGCTTGATTATGGTATTAAAGATAAACAGCCTTGCGCGTGGTTTCTCAGGCATTCGCTTAGAAGTGATTGAAGCGCTGATTGCACTGGTTAACGCACAAGTCTACCCATATATTCCTGCAAAAGGGTCAGTGGGCGCATCGGGTGACTTAGCACCGCTAGCACATATGAGCTTAATTCTGATTGGTGAAGGGCAGGCGCGCTTTGAAGGTCAATGGCTACCTGCGAAAAAAGCGTTAGAAAAAGCGGGCTTGAAACCATTAACTCTGGAAGCTAAAGAAGGTTTGGCACTCCTGAACGGTACTCAAACCTCAACCGCGTTTGCGTTAAAAGGCTTGTTTGCGGCGGAAAATCTGCTGTTATCCGGCATTGTGTGTGGGGCGTTAAGCGTAGAAGCGACATTAGGCTCTCGCAAGCCATTTGATGCGCGAGTCCAAGAAGTTCGTGGTCAAAAAGGTCAAATCGATGTGGCTGCGCTGTTCCGCGATGTGTTATCGCCAACCAGCGAACTGTCCCAATCTCACGCAAATTGTTCTAAAGTCCAAGACCCGTATTCATTACGCTGTCAGCCTCAAGTGATGGGCGCGTGTTTAACGCAAATCCGTCAAGCGGCAGAAGTTATTTTAATTGAATCTAATGCGGTATCCGATAACCCGCTGGTGTTTACCGATAATGGCGACATTATTTCTGGTGGTAACTTCCATGCGGAGCCAGTTGCTATGGCGTCGGACAATATCGCGCTGGCATTAGCCGAAATAGGTGCATTATCAGAGCGACGCATTGCGATGTTGATGGACACGCACATGTCCCAATTACCGCCATTCTTAGTTAACAATGGTGGCGTGAACTCCGGCTTTATGATTGCACAGGTGACGGCAGCAGCATTAGCCAGTGAAAACAAAGCATTAGCGCATCCATCTAGCGTGGATAGCTTACCAACATCCGCCAACCAAGAAGACCACGTTTCCATGGCACCAGCAGCAGGTCGCCGTTTATGGGAAATGGCGAAAAACGTGACAGGCATTTTAGCCATTGAATGGTTATCTGCGTGTCAGGGAATGGATTTCCGCGACGGTTTGAAATCGAGCGAAAAACTGGAAAAAGCCCGTAAAACCCTGCGTGATAAAGTCGCGTATTACGATAAAGACCGTTATTTCGCACCGGATATCGAGGCGGCTATCTCGCTTATTGATCAACATAAACTTGCCACGTTGTTTGCAGCAAACTCGGTTTTTCATTCATAAAAACTTGTCGTTCATATACCGATAGTTCCTATAAGTAAGTGTTTTAGAAGCAGCCGACTATGTATCGGCTGCGAATTCTCTTCGAAACGACTGATAAAAATACGAAGGACACAACATGCAAAGCACATCACAACTTGCGCGTGGGCTTTCTGCGCGCCACATCCGATTTATGGCCCTCGGTTCAGCAATAGGAACGGGGTTATTTTATGGTTCAGCCAAAGCCATTGAAACTGCCGGTCCGGCCGTTTTACTGGCTTATATTATTGGGGGCGCCGCTGTTTTTATGGTGATGCGTGCTCTTGGTGAAATGGCGGTTCGTAGCCCATTGGCAGGATCATTCTCCCAATATGCTAGCCACTATTTAGGTCCGCGAGCGGGCTTTTTCACAGGTTGGACGTATGTTTTTGAAATGCTCATTGTCTGCTTGGCTGACGTGACGGCATTTGGGGTCTATATGAAATTATGGTTCCCTGATGTGGCTCAGTGGATTTGGGTGCTCAGTATTATCTGTTTTATCGGTGCCATTAACCTGTGCCACGTCAAAACATTCGGCGAAATGGAATTTTGGTTGTCGATAGTGAAAGTGGGGGCGATTGTCGCGATGATCGTCGGTGGCGCTGCCATTATGATGTTTGGCTTCGGTCAAGCCTCTGAACATGCGGTTGGGGTATCAAACCTATTTGACCATGGTGGGTTTATGCCAAATGGCATAGGCGGGGTCATCGCCTCATTTGCCGTGGTCATGTTCGCCTTTGGGGGAATTGAAGTCATCGGGATCACGGCGAGCGAAGCCAAAAACCCAGAAGTGACTATTCCTAAAGCCATTAATGCGGTGCCTGTACGTATCTTACTGTTCTACGTATTAACGTTGTTTGTACTGATGTGCATCTACCCATGGAATCAAATTGGCCAAAATGGCAGCCCGTTTGTGCAGATTTTTGATAGTTTAGGCATTTCAGCTGCGGCAAATATCTTGAACGTGGTGGTGATCACCGCCGCCATCTCGGCAATTAATAGTGATATTTTTGGTGCCGGTCGCATGATGTACGGCATGGCTCATGAAGGGCAGGCGCCTAAATCATTCACTAAGTTAACCAAAAATGGGGTGCCATGGATGACGGTGTTAGTCATGGTGCTGGTACTGTTTATTGGTGTGGTACTGAACTATCTGATCCCTGAAGATGTGTTCTTAGTGATCGCTTCGATTGCCACGTTTGCCACGATTTGGGTCTGGTTCATGATTTTACTGGCACAATTTGCGATGCGCCGTAAGATGACGCCAGAGCAAGTTCAGCAATTGAAATTCCCAGTACCGATGTGGCCAGTTGCGCCTATCCTTGCAATTGCCTTTATGGTGTTTATTTTCGGTGTATTAGGTTATTTCGAAAGTACTCGAATTGCGCTGTATGTGGGGATCGGTTGGTTGTTGTTACTCACTATTGCTTACGCGGTATGGGTGAAAAAACCGGAAGAAACCGAGAAAGAAGTCGAAGAATTAGCGTAACGTTTTTAATATCATGATAAACACTGCGCCCTTGATGAAAATCCGGGGCGCGGTTATTTTTAGCGCCAAAATGCGCAAACAAGTGCTTATCTGCGTATTTTCTTACATTAATCTGCTGATTTGTCTTTCACTTCGTGGCAAACTTTAGCCATTCAAATTTTCCCTTTTAATCCACAGGCAGGAGAATCCCTTCTTGGAAAAGATCTTCGTTGATGAAGCCGTCGCAGAACTTCATACCATTCAAGACATTTTACGTTGGACCATGAGCCGCTTTAATGCTGCCAATATCTATTATGGTCACGGCACCGATAACCCATGGGATGAAGCTTTACAGTTAGTTTTGCCAAGCCTGTATTTACCGCTGGATTTACCGGATGAGCTACTAACTTCGCGCCTGACTCCAACGGAGCGTCACCGCATTATTGAGCGCGTATTACGCCGTATCAATGACCGTATTCCAGTTGCCTATCTGACTAACAGTTCGTGGTTCTGTGGACATGAATTCTATGTGGATGAGCGAGTGCTGATCCCGCGTTCGCCAATTGGTGAGCTGATTAACAACCATTTTGTGGGTTTATTATCTGATGAACCACAAACCATCCTTGACCTGTGTACGGGAAGTGGCTGCATTGCGATTGCCTGCGCCCATGAATTCCCTGAAGCTGAAGTGGATGCCGTGGATATCTCTACGGATGTCTTGGCTGTGACTGAGCAAAACATTGCGAATCATGGTTTAGAGCACCGTGTGATCCCAATTCGTTCTGATTTATTCAGAGATATGCCAGACGTTAAATATGACCTGATTGTCACCAATCCGCCGTATGTGGATGCCGAAGATATGGACGATCTGCCACAAGAGTTCCGTGTCGAGCCTGAGCTGGCGTTGGCGGCTGGTAGCGATGGTCTGAAACTGGTTCGCCGCATTCTCGCTAACGCTCCGCGCTTCTTAACTGAAGAGGGGATTTTGGTGTGCGAAGTGGGTAACAGCATGGTGCATCTGATTGACCAATATCCAGATATTCCATTTATCTGGTTAGATTTCGAATTTGGTGGTGACGGCGTGTTTATGTTAACCCGTGAACAGTTGGTGGAACATCACGAGCACTTTGATCTTTATATTGATTAATATATTAATTAATAAAGAGTTGCGTTACTCGGCATAATCAAATAAAACATAATAGTTACGCATAACATCATATTTCTTAACAAGTATAAGAATCGCAAGCAAATAGGAAACAGGGAATGGCTGGAAATTCAATTGGGCAACTGTTTCGTGTGACCACTTTTGGAGAGTCACACGGGCTAGCATTAGGCTGCATCGTTGACGGTGTTCCGCCGGGATTAGCGCTGACAGAAGCAGATTTACAAATCGACTTAGACCGCCGTCGTCCAGGCACATCGCGCTATACCACTGCGCGCCGTGAACCTGACCAAGTGAAAATCCTATCGGGGGTTTTTAACGGTGTGACGACAGGCACCAGTATCGGTTTATTAATTGAAAATACCGATCAACGTTCCCAAGATTATGGTGCGATTAAAGACGTGTTCCGCCCAGGGCACGCCGATTACACATATGAACAGAAATATGGTCTGCGCGATTATCGCGGTGGCGGTCGTTCATCCGCCCGTGAAACCGCGATGCGTGTTGCTGCGGGGGCGATTGCCAAGAAATACTTGCAAGAAAAATTTGGCATTCAAATTCGTGCATGTCTGACCCAAATGGGCAGCGTAGAGTGTGAAATTAAAGATTGGTCGATTGTCGAAGAAAACCCATTCTTCTGCCCTGATCCAAGCAAATTGGATGCCCTTGATGAGCTGTTACGTGGCTTGAAAAAAGAGGGTGATTCCATTGGTGCGAAAGTCACCGTTGTGGCTGAGAACGTTCCCGCGGGTTTAGGCGAGCCAGTTTTTGACCGCTTAGATGCCGACATCGCCCATGCGCTGATGAGCATTAATGCAGTAAAAGGCGTTGAAATTGGCGATGGTTTCGGTGTGGTGAGCTTAAAAGGCAGTGAAAACCGCGATGAAATCACCCGCCACGGTTTTACATCTAACCACGCAGGCGGAATTTTAGGGGGCATTAGCAGCAGCCAGCCGATTATTGCCCATATCGCCATGAAACCGACCTCTAGCATTACCGTTTCAGGAAAAACCTTGAATCGTGATGGTGAAGAGGTTGAGATGATCACCAAAGGTCGCCATGACCCTTGTGTGGGCATTCGCGCGGTGCCTATCGCGGAAGCCATGATGGCGATTGTGCTGATGGATCACTTTTTGCGTCACCGTGGGCAATGTGCGGATGTTGTGCCAGCAATGGCGCCATTCGAATAAGTCATTGACGTTTTTCAGTGGATATTCTTGCTTGGCAAGGGTATCCACTGTGAGTTAAAGGTTAGGATGAAACCTCGATTATAATCCATCCGGGCTGTGATATTGCTTAACTTTCAATAAGATAACCAATAAATAACAAATCTGCATCGTGATAGTTTACTTATCTGGAATGTGAAATGGATTGGCTTACCGCCGTTGCGCCTGAAGTTTACGCTCTGCTGTTTTTTGTCGCTCTACTTGCTGGTTTTATTGACTCTATCGCTGGGGGCGGTGGTTTACTGACGATTCCTGCGCTGCTTTCTGTGGGGATCACCCCTGTCGAAACCTTGGCGACCAATAAATTACAAGCCATTGGCGGTTCATTCTCTGCCACACTCTATTTTGCAAGACGTAAAGCCATTAATTTGCGAGAGCAAATTTTCCCGGTGGTCATGACCATAATAGGGGCAATGCTCGGGGCAATTTTAATTCAATCCATCGATACCGCATTTTTGAAACAGCTGTTGCCAGTAATGGTCATCTGTGTCGGTCTCTATTTCTTACTCACACCCTCTTTGGGTGTGCAAGATAGACCTCAGCGCGTCAGCATGCCAATCTTTGGGGTTGCTGCGGGGATGAGTATCGGCTTTTATGATGGGGCATTTGGTCCAGGAACTGGCTCATTTTTAGCGCTCGCTTATGTCCTGCTATTAGGGTATAACCTCGCCAAAGCTACCGCCCATGCTAAATTGTTAAATTTCGCCTCCAATTTCGGATCTTTGATCTTTTTTATTATCGGAGGTCATGTTCTTTGGGTGCTCGGTTTTGTTATGCTTGCCGGCCAAATGGTTGGTGCGAGACTTGGCGCTCGCTTAGTGTTAACCAAAGGACAAAAACTTATCAGGCCGATGATCGTCGTGATTTCACTCTTAATGAGTATTAAGCTGTTAAATGACAGCCACGGTGACGATATTAAAGCTTGGTTTCTCACATTATTTTAAGATGATTTAAGCGTTCCATGACCCAACATCATTATCAGCAACTTATTGATATTTTCGAACAGTGTTTCGGCGAAGAGTACAATACCAAATTGGTAAAAGGGGACGACGAGCCTGTCTATTTACCTGCCGATGACACCACACCATACAACCAAATTGTGTTTGCACATGGCTTTTTTACCAGTGCACTCCATGAAATTTCTCACTGGTGCATTGCGGGGGAAAAACGCCGCCAGCAAGTGGATTACGGTTATTGGTACTGCCCAGATGGTCGCGATGAAAAAACTCAGTGTGACTTTGAAGTGGTCGAAATCAAACCTCAAGCATTGGATTGGTTTTTCTGTGTGGCAACAGGTATCCCATTTAATGTGAGTTGTGACAACTTGGAAGGGGATTTTGAACCTGACCGTATTGCCTTTATGCGCAAAGTGCATGGTCAAGTGATGGAGTACCTTGAAAAAGGTATTCCAGAGAGACCACTGCGCTTTATTAATGCGTTACAATCGTTTTACAATACACCCCCACTTTGCGCGGAACTGTTTCCTTATCCGGAAGATATTTTCGCCTAATAGAATCACTCACTACAGTAAGGATTAAGCATGCTTGCGGATTTTGAAACACGCATACTGACAAAAATTGATGATATGGTTGAACACGCCAGCGATGATGAGCTGTTTGCTGGTGGCTATCTGCGTGGTCACTTAACCCTTGGTGTAGCAGAGCTGGAAGAAGAGAACGAAACCAGTGTTGATGCACTGTATCAGCGCGTTGAGCTGAGTATCCAAAACGCCATCAAAGCAGGTGAATTGACCCCGCCAGACCAAATTTTGGTGCTGGGCATGTGGAAAACATTGTTAGATACCGTGCGTTAGTTTTATGGACTCTATTGACCGCATGTATTCTATTCGATTAGCAACCCATGAAGATGCCCAATTTTTACCTGAGGTAGAAGCGTCTGCGGGGCAGGCTTTTGCTGGGCATTCGAAGTTTGATTGGATTGCCCAAGGTGAAGTTCAACCGGAAGAAAACCATATTGAGTGTATTGCGAATGGCTTAGAGTGGCTCGCTGTGGATAATCATGATCAGCCTGTTGGCTTTATTATGGCGGAGCATTTGAGCGATAGCCTGCATATTGTGGAGCTTTCAGTTCAGCAGTCAGCGCAAGGGCAGGGCTTAGGTAAGCGGCTTATTCAGCAGGTTATTGAGTTCGCTCAGTCCCAACAGATTGGTCAGGTTACACTAACCACATTTCGTGATATTCCGTGGAATGCGCCGTATTATCAGCGCCTTGGTTTTTCGATAATGGAAGAGGCGCAATTGACGCGCGAATTACAAGATATCTTGCAACACGAAGTGGATGCAGGGTTTCAAAGCATTGATCGCTGCGCCATGCAGTTGAGCGTGAATTAATCTCAATATTACTTCGTTCTAAGGGCTTCCAAATGGAAGCCCTTGAGGTTGATGACAAAGAGGGATAAAAGCGTGGTTTTTCCCTCTTTGTGATATCAGGCGAAAATCAATAAATTGATTTTCCTCGTTAATTTTACAACCCAAAAGAGCCATTTCCAAACCTGATGGGTTTGTCAATGGTCTGAGGGCTTCCAAATGGAAGCCCTTTTTCGTTTATGCGTCTTTTGTTTACGCCTCTTTTGTCGTGATTGGACGTCCCGTCAGCAGTTTTCTTACCCAAAAACGATTTGGATGTAATGCAGCAAGTACGTCATCGTCAGCAGGCATCGGCTCGTCAAAAATTTGTGCGGCTAATATTTCAGCGCAAAGTGGTGCAGTGGAAAGCCCTCGTGCTCCTAATGCGCCGAACACAAATAGGTTAGGATAGGCTGGAGAGGGTTCAACAGGTTGTTGACGGTGAAGTTGTTCGGGTAAATTCGCATATTGCTGCATCAGGGCATCGAAGTCAGGGACATTACCAAGTAACGGCATATGGTCGCGGATTACGCAGCGGATCCCTTGGCGTGATTGTTGACCAGAGATATCCACCTGCGACGTCCAGTCCACATCCGGTAGGCTGGTGAGCAGCTTTTGCAGATTTTCTTGCTGCTCTTCCTCGGAGTATTCAAGGCTCAAAATATCTCGTTGATAGCTAGCTCCCAAGCAGTGATGCTGGTTTGTAGCATCTTCTGGTGTCATATAACCTTCGAAGCACAGCACAGTTTTTAATTGCTGCAACGTAGGGTTAGTCGGAATGTGGCTGACTTGCCCGCGCACAGGCGTGATAGGCAAGTTTTTTGTTTGCTCAAACTGATTCAATAAATGACCATTGGCAATCACCACGGTTTGATGATGGGCTTTTTTCTGGTTATTGAGTGTCAGCGCCCAATCTTCCCCTGAGCGCTGTAAGTCGGTGACTGACAGACCAAAGTGGAAATTAACGCCTTCTTCAGCGAGTTTTTGCGCTAAGCTTTCGCATAATTGCGCAGGACAGAGCCAGCCACCAGTGGGGTAATAAATACCTCGATGGTTGACATCCACACCACTAAGTTCACTGAGTTGTTGCCTATCTTTACCAACGGCAAATTCTTCTGGCCAGTCAGTTTGCAGCATGTTGTCGATTTTTTTTGTGGATTTAGGGTTATACGCCATTTGGCTTACCCCGCACCATTGCCCATTAAATTCGATACCTTGCGTACTAAGTTGCTGATAAAAACGAGTTGCAAACGGGAAACCACTGACAAAAAAGCGTTCTAAAGCATTATCGTTCCCGGTTAAGAGAGGGTAGACTGCGCCTTGACGGTTTCCAGATGCGTTTTGCGCGACATGCTGGTCTTGACAATAAATCGTGACATTCGCCCCGCGTTTTTTGAGTGAATTGGCTAAGGCGAGGCTGGCAATTCCACCGCCAATAATCGCGATATCATCAGTATGAGATGCGGGTTGACGCGCAAACCAAGGCGCCATCGGGCGAGTCAGATTATTTTCTAGTACTCCCGTCAGCATTTGACGCTTTTGACCAAATCCTTTGGTCTTCATGATAGTAAAGCCCGCTTGTTGTAATCCACGTTTGACAAATCCGGCTACCGTAAAGGTGGCAAATGTACCGCCTTTACGCGCAAATTTTGCCATTGCAGCGAACAACTGTTCGCTCCACATTTGCGGATTTTTGGACGGTGCAAAACCATCCAAAAACCACGCATCTATCTTATTGTTTAAATTGTCATTAAGTATGGATACTTGCGTATTTACATCACCAATCCATAAATCGAGGGTGATTGCGCCATTTTCTAATATAATTCGATGGTTACCGGGTAGGGCGGGTGGCCACTGTTCACACAATTGCTCTGAGAGCTCAGCTAATTCAGGCCAACAACGGTGCGCGGCGATCAAATCGGCTTTTGATAACGGGTATTTTTCAAAGCTAATAAAATGTAATCGTTGTAATTTTGCATTGGGATTTTCGGTTTTGAATTGATTGAAAACCTGCCATAAAGCGAGAAAATTCAATCCGGTACCAAATCCTGTCTCGGCAATCACACAAGTTTCATCTTGGTGTGTTAGAAATCGCTGTGGAAAATGGTTTCCCTGCAAAAACACATGGCGACTCTCTTCTAAGCCATTTTGGTTAGAAAAATAGATGTCTTCAAACTGTTCTGAAATCGGTGTGCCTTCCTCATTCCAACTGAGGTGAGCGGTTTGTACAGCTGTCTTTTTCACGTTTAAGCCCGTTATTGCAAAATCATATTCAAATTCTAACGCTGATATCACTGTAAGGCTACCGTCACATAAAAGCCTTATTTGTGTCATGATAAAAAAAATACAAATATTTACCCTGATCGGACTTGTTCAGCGTACAAGTGTAAGCTAAAGTGACACCTGTAATCCCGTAATCATATAATTATAGACATGAGGTAACGAATGAAGCGTGCAGTCATAACTGGCCTAGGTATTGTTTCCAGCATTGGTAATAACCAGGAAGAAGTACTGGCTTCTCTGAAGGAAGGTCGTTCCGGGATCACTTTCTCAGAAGAATTTAAAGAGGCAGGGCTGCGTAGCCATGTCTGGGGTGATGTAAAGCTGGATACTGAAGGTCTGATTGACCGTAAAGTCCGCCGTTTCATGAGTGATTGCTCTGTCTATGCTTACCTGTCAATGGAACAGGCGATTAAAGATTCAGGTTTAGCGGAAGACCAAGTGTCTAACCTGCGTACGGGTGTTGTTGTTGGTTCTGGTGGTGGTTCACCGCGTAACCAAGTCGCTGGCTCTGACGGTATGCGTGCAAAAGGTCTGCGTGGTGTGGGTCCATATATGGTGACTCGTGCAATGGCTTCCGGTATTTCTGCTTGCTTAGCAACGCCGTTCAAAATCAAAGGCGTTAACTACTCAATCAGCTCTGCATGTTCAACGTCTGCACACTGTATCGGTCACGCGGTTGAACTGATCCAACTGGGCAAACAAGATGTTGTGTTTGCTGGTGGTGGTGAAGAACTGAGCTGGGAAATGACCTGTGAGTTCGATGCAATGGGTGCGTTGTCGACTAAGTACAACGAAACCCCATCAAAAGCATCAAGAACTTATGACCAAGACCGTGATGGTTTTGTTATTGCAGGCGGTGGCGGTATCGTCGTCGTTGAAGAGTTAGAGCATGCATTAGCACGTGGTGCACACATTTACGCAGAAGTGGTTGGCTACGGTGCAACCTCTGACGGAGCTGACATGGTGGCGCCATCGGGTGAAGGTGCAGTGCGTTGTATGCAAATGGCAATGCACGGTGTTGATAAAATCGATTACATCAACACTCATGGTACTTCAACGCCAGTCGGGGATACTAAAGAGTTAGAAGCTATCCAAGAAGTGTTTGGTCATGATTGCCCAGCACTTTCTGCAACCAAAGCGATGACAGGTCACTCTTTAGGTGCAGCAGGCGTTCAAGAAGCGATTTATAGCTTGCTGATGTTAGAGCATGGCTTTATCGCACCAAGCATCAACGTTGAGAATTTAGATGAGAAAGCGAAAGGCTTGAACATCATCACCAAACCAACTGAACAAGCACTGAATACAGTGATGTCTAACAGCTTCGGTTTCGGTGGTACTAACGCAACGTTAGTGATGAGCAAATACAAAGCGTAAGTTTCTTCACTGAAATGCACAAAATAGAAAGCGAGGGCCAAGGCTCTCGCTTTTTTTATGACTCAATTATTGCCGCCACCATAATCATCATTTTATTAAATTACCGTAATGAAAATAGTGCCATGATATTTGCTCTATTAATGTATCAATAAGGAGTTAATATGGATTTCACACGGTGTAAGATTTGGAAAAATGATTTAAAACTTTTGGGTAATGCACTAATTAAAAGTATTAAGGGGCTGTTTCCTGCCAAAGTTAAGCGTGCATTTAATACTAATATCATGTATCCACTTTTTGGAAAGCAAGAAGAAAAGACGATGTTTCCGCGCCACGGCTAAAATATGTTTATATTGGCAAAAACGCAGATAATAAAAACGTTGTTTCGCTGAGTTACACGTAGTATCCCTTTTATTAATCAAAAAGTTTGCCCCGAAATCTTTATGGGGCAAACTTTATTGTTCACGACAACCCGAACTACTCATTGAATATTGAAGTTCCTTCGACGATTATCAGAGTTATCCGCGAGCATCTTACCTTCAAACTGCGTATAAATGCTCAATACATAAAATAGTCAAAAAGAAAGGTAAAAAAGATGGCGTATTGGACGGCGAAGAGTGTTCCCGAATTAGCAGGATTAGAGAGAAAAGAGCAAGGACGCCTATTTCGTCAATGCCTGAAAGAAGGTAAAAAACGCATGGGCGCGAAATATTGGAAGCTCACTGGACTCGCGGTTTTACTTTCCGCTGTATTAGCCTTTATGTTGTTTTTCTTTGGTTTCTTTTCCGGTGGTTTTCTAGGTGGCGCATTGTTAGGCGGTATGATTGGTGCCTTGTTTGTCTTTATTGTACAAACACCAACCATTGATGTGGGTCGCGAATGGTTACGCGAGCAGGGCTATCCGAAACAAGACATCTAGGATAGGTCAAGTGAAGAAAAAGTGAGAGTCAAGGCTTTCGCTTTTTTTATAAATTCTGATAGATAGTAGAAACCCTGCCCCTTGTTAACCCTCGTTTTCGCCATAAAACTTGCGGTCATCTTTTAATTGTTCAGCGATAATGCCTCTAAACCACTCTAATGCTTTATCAGTATCACTACGTTGGTGCCATACCATTTGGAAATCCAAATCAGGAAGAGATAATGGAGGCGAAAATAACGTAAACTTGCCTAACATTGATTGAGGTATCGCTTTTTCCGCCACCGTTAGGATCAAGTCAGTTCCTGTTAATAATTGGGGGGCAATTTGCCAGTAAGGCACAGTCACTGCGACACGGCGCTGTTGGTTAATTAATTGGAGTTGATGGTCTATTTCGTTAGCATCAAAAGGCTTCATACTCACTAAAATGTGGGGATGGGATAGCCAATCAACTAAATCCATTTTGCCTTGTGAGCCGAGTTGATGATCAACCAGACAGACAAATTTATCAGTAAAGACAGTTTGATTTCGTAACGAATAATCCAACGTATTAAATATACCGAATGCTAAATCTAAGCTCCCTTCATGCAATTTATTTTGCATTTCTTCCCGACTACAGTGCCAGATATTGAGATCAATATTGGGGGCATATTTGCGTAAATAAGAAACCAATTTTACCGTAATTAAAGCCGCGCCGTAGTCGGACATCGCGATATTAAAGCGTCTTTGGCAGCTGAGCGGAGAAAACTGTTTTTGGGCAATCAAACCATCTAACTGGTTTAATGCTTCATTTAATGGGAGACAAAGAGACTCAGCTTTGCTGGTTAATTGATATTGGCCTTCACGGCGAACCAATAATGGGTCCTGAAAAATGTCTCTCAATTGATTTAATGCATGACTGACCGCGGGCTGGCTTTTATGTAAAGCTTCTGCCGCTCGGCTGACATGACGTTCCCGTAATAAGACTGACAACGTCACGAGTTGATTTAAATCTAATTTTCTTAAGTTATTCATCCTACGAATAGTGCCTTATAAAATTGTTCATTTTCCAATGTCGTTATCTCTCTTTACTATGGCAACCAATCAACTTAAGTCAATATTAATGAAGAGGTTTCGATGTCAGCATTTTCAATCACAAGTATCATACTTGCCTTTGTTGCATTATTGGCAGGCGCGGTTGTACCAATCCAAGCGGCAAGTAATGCCATACTTGCTCGGCAATTAGGTCACCCATTATGGGCGAGCGCGACATCACTTGTGATCAGTTTAATTGTGTTAATTCCACTATTAATTATTTTTAAGGTACCAAAGCCCCATTTTAGTGCCGAGTTATTTAATCAACCCATCTGGATCTGGTTTGGTGGTATCGCAGGGATGCTCTATCTCACTTCGGCTTTGATTTTAGTCCCTAAGATTGGCAGTACGACATTTTTTGTTTTGGTAATTGCGGGTCAATTAATTATTTCTGCGCTTATTGAGCAATTTGGCTGGTTTGGTATGAATCGAAATCCCATTCCAATTGAGAAAGTGGTGGGTATTGGTTTAGTGATTCTAGGGGTTTTATGCGTCCAATTTTCACGAAAGTAAGGGTATCGCACCTAAGTAATGCATTTTTACTAGGGGATTTATCAGTAGACCTGCCCCATTTTCATGGGGCGAAGCCTGACAGTCATAACGTACAATTTGGAATTAGGCTTGCGCGGTTTGATGACGACGTTTGCGAATAAGCTTCACAATCGGTGGTAACACCAGAACCAGCACCGCCAGAATTAATAAGCTCTTAGAAATAGTGCTACTCCAGAGAATATTAAAATCCCCATTACTGATAGATAACGAGCGTCGCAGGTTTTGCTCTAACATTTCACCCAAAACAAACCCGAGGATCAGCGGAGATAGCGGGAAATTCATCTTCCGCAAGATATAGCCGAAGACCCCAAGCCCCATCATTAACAGTAGGTCAAAAGTGGTGCTGTGTACGGCGTAAACGCCCACCGCAGAGACACAAGCAATGGCAGGGACTAAGAACCACAGTGGTACGGTGAGCATACGAGTGAATAAACCGATGAGCGGAATATTCATTACCAACAACACGACGTTAGCGATAAGCAGTGCAGCAATTAATCCCCAAACGATATGTGGTTGTTCAGTAAACATGCCTGGACCTGGGGTGATGTTATACAGAGTCAGCGCCCCCATCATTACTGCCGTCGTGCCTGAACCCGGAACACCGAGGGTTAACATCGGAATAAATGACCCACAGGCAGAGGCGTTGTTGGCGGCTTCAGGTGCCGCGACACCGCGAACATCCCCTTCACCAAATGTCCCTTTATCCCCTGCAATTTTTTTCTCTGTCATATAGGTGATGGCACTAGCGATAGTCGCCCCTGCACCCGGTAAAATCCCCACAAAAAAGCCAATAAATGAGGAACGTAATGTTGGACCAGCACAGGCCTTGGCTTCTTTCTTGCTAAATAACATTCGACCCGTTTTGCGGATCAATCCTTGTCCTGTTGCCGTGCTTTCTAGCATGAGTAATATTTCACTGACAGAGAACAGACCAATAACCACGACGATAAACTGGACGCCATCGGATAGGTTAACGCTGTCAAAGGTAAAGCGGTATTCCCCAGAGTTGGCATCGACACCGACGGTTGCTAGTGCCAAACCAATCAACGCTGCGAGTAGCGATTTGACGGGATTTTGGCTCATCATGCTGCCTAAACACGCGATAGCAAAAACCATCAATGCAAAATATTCAGCAGGACCAAATGCGAGTGACCATTGTGCCAGTAAAGGTGCAAATAAAATGATCCCAACAATCGCAATTGTGGAACCGATAAATGAACTGACGGCAGAAATCGAGAGCGCGATACCGCCTTGACCTTGCTTCGCCATCGGATAACCATCTAACGTGGTCATGATCGCCGCGGCGTCACCGGGAACGTTCAATAGGATGGCGGAAATTCGCCCTCCATACTCACAGCCTAAATAAACGGTTGCCAACAAAATTAGGGCAGATTCAGCCGGTAACTTTAGTGCAAATGCCAATGGCAATAGAATTGCGACACCGTTAATTGGGCCAAGACCCGGTAACATACCGACAATGGTACCGATAAAGCAGCCAATCAGCCCAATCATAATGTTTTGAGGGATCAGCGCGACCTCAAAGCCTTGAGATAAATACATCCACGTTTCCATACTTTTCTCCTTAGCTAAAAAGCTCGCCGATTGGCAATGTCACATCGAGTAACCGGTCAAAGGCATAGAATAGGGAAATGCCTAGGATTGGACCGGAAATCAGGGCGGCTATCGGGGTTGCACCAAATAACAGGGCAACGCTGATGGTCAACAAAGTGGTCGATAATGGAAATCCTAACCACTCAAACGCCCATGCATAAATAACTAATGCAATGATTAACAAGACTAAACGGCGCAAGACATAGGGCTTTGGCCATTCAACCGCTTCTTGGCGACCCAGCAGGAGTGCGAGTGCGCACAGGGTCATTAATGACAGTATGGCAATCGGGAAGGGGCGGGGGCCCAGTGGTTCATAGGTAAACTCACTTTGGATGCCCCAGCCGATATATAGCCCGATACCACACAGTATTAGCCAGACTATGGCAAATATGCGTTGGCTCATGGTGACTCCGTTATTTTGCTAACCCGAAGGAACGCGCTTGCTCACGGTAGTTCTCAACTTCTTTTTTCACGTAAGCGTCCAGTTCTGGGCCCGATAAGTTGTATTCAAACAAGCCACGTAATTCACGCTGCTTTTTAAATTCATCGGTTTGTTGTAATTTTTGGAAGGCTTCAACCCATTGATTGTAATCGGCATCGGATACTTTTGGTCCCATGTAGAATCCGCGAATGATTGGCCAAACTATGTCATAGCCTTGCTCTTTAGCGGTTGGGATATTAGCGAGCCCATCCGGTAGGCGTTTATCCGCATATACCGCTAGGATGCGGATTTTTCCGTCACTGATATAGGGGGTCATTTCACTGATATCACCGGAGATCACTTGGATGTGGTTGCCTAACAGGGCTGTCAGTGTTTCGCCACCGCCTTCGAAAGCAACATAGCGCATTTTTCGTGGGTCTAAATCGATCGCTTTGGCGAGCAACGCCGTTTTCATCCAATCTTGGCTACCGATGGAGCCACCAGCACCGAAGACAATGCTGTTTGGATCTTTTTTGAAGGCGTCCATCAGTTCGCCTAAGGTTTTATAAGGGGAGTCTGCACGCACGGCAATCATGCCATAGTCACTGCCAACACTCGCTAGCCAGCGAACATCATTTTCGTTGTAACGACCAAATTTACCTTGTGCAAGGTTGAGTAAGGAGCCACCAGAGAATGCGACGATGGTTCCCGGCTCAGCTGGGCGTTGAGCCACAATGGCATTGTAGGCAACGGCACCAATTCCACCTGGCATGTAAGTTACACGCATCGGTTTTTCGATTTCTTTGGTTTCCAGCATGGAGACTTGAACGAGTTTACAGGTTAAGTCAAAGCCACCGCCAGGTTTGGCTGGGGCAATACATTCGGTTCTTTCGGGTAACGCCATTGCTTGGTTAACGCCAACTAAAAAAATTGCTGCAGCTAAGGTATTGATTGTGAACTTCTTCATACTTCATTCCTCACTAGACAATAATTAAGTTACTTGGTTGTTGTTGGTTATGTCGTTATGGATATGCCGTTGTAGATGAATATGTTTTTGTAGATAAATAACTGTGGGCGATGTTTGTTCGCCACTCATCATTGTATTGAGAACCTTTCATTTACCTTTCATTAACAAATAAAATTATTTTTATGTGATACATATCAGATTGTTTTATATTATCTCTTCTTATATTTGTTAATTTAATGTTAATTTCTATTTGTAGTAGCAGGTTAACGAAGGATAGTTGTGATAGCTTCGGTAAAAATCACGTTTAACACTTTTCATTCAATTGAGAGAGTGCCAACTTATACGCATAAATAATCATAATGAGTGGGCGACGGATGAGAATGTTATTGGTTGAAGATCATGACGAGTTGTCATTGTGGTTACAAAAAGCCTTAACCGCATCGGGATTTGCTGTTGATATTGCCAGTGATGGCTATAGTGCTGACCAGTTATTACAAACTGAAAATTATTCGTTGGTGGTATTGGATGTTTCATTGCCACGGATGAGTGGTTTGGATGTATTAGCCCAGATGCGCAAGCGGCATCAAGAAACACCTGTGCTGCTATTAACGGCGAATTCAGATGTGGCTGACCGCGTAAAAGGGCTGAATGCAGGGGCGGATGATTACCTGACTAAACCCTTTGATATTGCCGAATTAGAAGCCCGAGTGCGCGCGCTATTACGTCGTAGCCAAGGGAATGCGAATAGCGACCAATGTTTTGGTGATCTTTGTTTTCATGACGAGGGTTATTTTTCACTGAAGACGGAGCCGCTAGGTTTAACCCCGCGAGAATACGCGGTATTGAATACACTTTTTCATCGCAGAGGGCGACCTGTTTCAAAAACACAATTATTTGAACAGGTATTCTCACTGTCGGATGAAGCCAACTTACAAAGTATTGAATTGTATGTGCATCGGGTTCGCAAAAAACTCGCGGGTTCAGATGTTAATATCAATACTTTACGCGGATTGGGATACCGATTAGAGCAGTGTAGTGTATGAAATTAGTCTCTCATCCACGCTCTCTCTTTCATCAGTTGCTGCTTTTTTTCGGTATCCCCCTCATTTTGTTGGGAAGTTTCTCCGTTTATACCCACTATTACAGCGCTAAAAACGCCGCTAACCTCGCCTATGACCGGACATTACTGGCGTCGGCGAGAACGGTGGCGGAGCGATTACAAGTTGTGGATGAACATCTTTCCGTGAATGTGCCTTACGTGGTACTCGATAGCTTTGAACTGAACAATAATGACCGCCTGTTTTATCAAGTCATCGCTCCTCATGGGGAGACCATTTCTGGCTATGATGACCTACCGCCAATCCCCCCTTACTGGATGCGCTCTCAACATTACACGGCCTTAGTCTACTTTTATGATGCGGAATATATGGGGCTTCCTATTCGCGTAGCGACCTTTTTCCAACCGATTAATGAAGGTGGGATCCAAGGCATGGTGGAGATCCGCGTCGCTGAAACGGTGTATGCTCGGCAAGATTTTGCCAATCAATTGCTGATCTCGGCTTTGATGAGCCAAGGTACTGTGGTGGTTGTGACGCTGATATTGGCGTATTTGCTATTACGTAAGTTATTAACACCGTTGAAAAAACTTTCTAATCTCATGTTGGGTCGTGCTGCGAATGACCTAACTCCAATCCCGAATGTGTTGCCATGGTCAGAACTTTCGCCTCTGGTGGATGCATTGAACCGCTATGTGGAGCGATTAAGGCGTATGTTAAAACGCCAAGAGCGTTTCAGTGCAGATGCTTCCCATCAATTAAAAACCCCGTTAGCCGTATTAAAAACTCAAGTTTCGGTGGCTCTTAATAGCGATGATGAGCAACAGAAACAGCAAAGTTTGCAGGCGATTAATAAAACTTTGGATAACACCATTGTATTAACTGATCGGTTATTGCAGCTTGCCCGTTTAAAAGAGCACGAAAAAGAGGCGATCAGGCTTTATCGTGCAGTTAATTTGGTCGAAATTGTTCAGCAAGTCTGTTTTACCCGCTTAGGGCAATCCGAAAGTAAGCAGATTGATTTAGGCTATGAGGGGCTAGAACATTGTTGGGTGAAAGGGGATGCTATTTTGCTGGCGGAAATGTGCGCGAACTTAATCGATAATGCGATTAAATATACCCCAGAGAAGGGGGTTGTCACGGTACGTATTATTGCAGATGAAAGTCATAAGTCGATGATCAAGTTGGAAATTGAAGACTCAGGACCTGGTATCGAAAATAAATATATTCACCGCTCATTAAAAGCCTTCATGCGCTTGAATAATGCCAAAGGGCTGGAAGGTTCAGGGTTGGGTTTGGCGCTTGTAAAAGATATCGCCAGTTATCACGGCTCAGAATTGCAGCTGTTAAAGAGTGAGCATCTCGGCGGCCTGTTGGTACGTATCACTTTGAAAGCGAGCCGGGCACCGAAGAAAGCTTAGTGGCTACTCTGTTATTATCTAGTTGCACCTAAAAACGGTCATTATCAAATTTACACACCTTTTTAGGTACAATTGATCTGTGTAATTAGCCGGAAAGGCATAAAATAAACAAAGCCCCATAACCTTGAAGTAGGTTTATGGGGCTTTTAATCAATCGAACTATTAATGTGGCTTACTGGCAAGTCTCTTCTTCTAACGCTTTTTTCTTGCGAGAAAATAGCTGAGTGAGTGGGGTGCGCAGCTGTTGAGCTAACATCACGCCAAGTAACACGATTCCGCCCCCAATTAAGTGGTAACTCTTTAACTCTTCCCCAAGTGTGAATACCGCGATAATGGCAGTAAATACCGGCGCGAGGTTCATAAAGATAGAGGTGGTATTGGCGCCTAAGCGGAGCACGCCTTGGATCCACATTGCTGGAGCCAGAATCGATGCGGCAATCCCTGCGAATAAAACTAACCCGATATTATTACTGTTAAGGCTCACATCATCCGCCATCAAGAAGTTTGGAATTAATAATAAAACCCCAAAGAAGACTTGTACGTACAGTGAATCCCAACTCGATAGCTGAATAGACCAACGCTTAGTTAATACTCCGTATAGGGCATAAGCGGCGGAAGCGACGATCATCAGCAATTCGCCTTGACCCAATCCATTATCCAGTAATGAACTTGGGTTCCCTTGGCTGACTAACCAAGCCAATCCAAACAAAGATAGAACGGAACCAATAACAATCCCAACGGTTGGGATCACCCTCAGAACGAAAATACTAATCACCACAGTTAATAGCGGAATAAATGAGTTCATAACACCCATAAATGTCGCGCTTACTGTGTGTGCGGCATAGTAAGCCAAACTTTGATACAGCATCATCCCCAAAGCACCTAAGATGGCCAGTTGCCACCAATGTTGTTTAACCACTTTGGCATTGCGCAGTACCGAGCGCAGAACAAATGGGGTCATGACTAAAAATGCCAGAGCCCAGCGATAAAACGAAATGGCAGCAGGGTCAATCGCCGTTGCAGCGGCTTTGTTGACGATGGCATTGATGGACCATAATAAAACCGCGGTCAGCGGAAACAGGAAATATTTCATTAACAACGTTCTCCCTAATCAGTCACAGGAGTATACATCTGTCCGAAATATTATATATACTGATATTCAGACAATCGATAACGCTTTTCAGACAGCTTATGAATAATTTAAAAAATGATGTTCTGCAAATTAACGAATGCAATATTATTGAGCCTGAATTTATTGCCTTGCGTCATGAACAAATCAACCAGCAAACCGAATACAAATCCCATTCCCATACCTTTGGTCAATTGCTGTATGTGGTCTGCGGGATTATGGAAATGGAAGTGGAAGGCAAACATTATATGGCACCGCCAGAGTTTTGCATCTGGATCCCCGCTAATACCCAACATGCGAGTTTTAATAAGCAGAGTGTCAAATTTCGGATTATTGATTTTGCCCAATCTTATACACCGCGACTTGCCAGTAAGGCATGCGTTGTTAGGTTAAGCCCCATTTTCCATACGATCATGACGGATATGTATCAACGGGGCATTGTTCAGCCCGAAACCGAGCAGGATATTCGTTTGGGGGAGGTATTGATTGACCAATTTGCTATTTCGCCATGCCAAGATACCTATTTACCCACCAGCAAAGATAAATTGTTAGCGCCGATTTTAGCGGAGCTACAGCAAGATCCTGCGGATAATACAACGCTTGCCCAGTGGGCAAAGCGGGCTTATACCTCGGAGCGAACATTATCTCGCCGTTGCCAACAAGAGCTGGGTATGTCATTCAGCGAGTGGCGCCAGCGACTACGTTACTTACATGCAGTGGCTGGATTGGATAAAGGTAAAAGTGTCCATGAAGTTGCTTTGGATGTGGGGTATAGCTCGGCGTCCGCATTTATTGCGATGTTCCAGCAAATATCAGGGGTCACTCCAGACCGGTTTCGGATGAAAGAGTTGACCCCATAGTAGAGGGAAAATCAATATACATAATCGTATTTGATATTAGCGTGGTAGTTGTACACGCTATCTTTTCCGCCTTGTTCATCTTTAATTAATGTGGTGATATTTTTTTCCGCGTCGGTGCATCTTCCGAACGTATTCCAGCTTTTACAGGTCGTCACAGTTGTTTCGGTGGTAAAAAATTCTTCAATGGTTTTGTTGGTTAACATTTTGTCATCATCATCATAGGTAAACTCTTTGACGGTTGAGTCAGACTGCATGCGAACTAAACGATTTTTCGCATCATAGAGGAAGGCTGTTTTCACATTATCATTTTCTAGCGTACTGACTCGGTTGGATTCAGATAATCGTCCTTTATCATCAGCTAAAAAAGTGGTGACTGCTCTTGTTAACATTCGCTCTTTATCGAGGGTTGTCGTATAAGAAGAATCTTTGGCTTCGGTTATTTTTCCATTCTGATCAGTGAAAAACTTCCCGTTCATTTTTTGCTGCAAGATAGTTTTTTCAACATTATCTTGATTAATAACAGACAGTTTAAATGCGGATTTGTAGTCCCATCCGTTACCACTTTTTTTCATGCTCATATCAATGGATTTGACGGATACACTGTCGTGGATGCTGAATTTGACAACTTCATGACCCGTTAACTCGATTAGTGCTCCACAATCATCAAACTTCGTTTGAACCGTATTGTTGATGTAATCATCTTGACTGGTGGTGCGTGAGTTCATTGCTTTTAATGAGTCGTTAAATGGGCGCTCTTGGGCAAAGACGAAATTATTAAAGTTGTTGATGGCGATGGTGTCCGTCGAGCAGTTTTGGTCGCCAGCATAGGCATAAAACGAGCACATTAGGGGAAGCGACAGTAATACTTTTTTCACAATCAATATGCCTTTCAAAATAAATGCCTTCCTGAAAAATGAATAACTTTTAATGTGGTTTTGCTGATTAAACATGAAATTCTTTAGATTAGATAGTCAGACTCATCTGTAAGATTGTTTAATAAAAAGAAAAATTAAATGTCGCCGAATAGACTATCAATTTCAACCAAAAGCATTGTCATGTAAATGATTCAGCCTATCGACGATTTGGAGTATAGTGTGGCAGCCAAATCGGGCATGACACACATTCTATTGGGACGAATTCCGTGAAAATTTTGGTTGATGAAAACATGCCATATGCTCAAACACTGTTTAGTGAGCTAGGCGAAGTTAAAGCAGTACCAGGGCGCCCAGTGCCAGAACAGGAACTGGTTGATGCAGATGCATTAATGGTGCGCTCAATTACCAAAGTGAATAAATCATTACTGAGTAATACGCCAGTAAAATTCGTCGGCACGGCAACAGCAGGGTTTGACCACGTTGATACCCAGTGGCTTGCCGAAGCCAATATTGGATTCTCTTCAGCGCCAGGGTGCAATGCCATTGCTGTCGTTGAGTATGTTTTTTCTGCATTACTGATGCTGGCGGAACGCGATAATTTTGATTTACGCGATAAAACCGTTGGGATAGTCGGGGTTGGTAATGTGGGAGGGCGTTTGTATAAACGTCTGCAAGCGTGGGGCGTGAATACCGTATTATGTGACCCTCCTCGAGCAGATAAAGGCGACCAAGAAGTTTTTGTTCCATTCGATTCGCTACTGGAGCAGGCTGATATTTTAACCTTCCATACACCGCTCAACATGGAAGGCGAATATTCTACCTTCCATTTAATGGATAAATCTCGACTAGCAAATTTACGCGACGGTACCATTTTGGTGAATGCGAGCCGTGGTGAAGTGGTGGATAACCAAGCGCTATTACAGTTGCTTGAGCAAGGTAAGCCGCTGAGTGTGGTATTGGATGTGTGGGAGCCTGAGCCTGATCTGGATACAGAATTACTGGCGTATGTGGATATCGGTACGCCGCATATTGCAGGCTATACTTTAGAGGGTAAAGCACGAGGAACAACCCAAGTCTTTGAAGCTTATTGCGAATTCCTAGGTAAGCCTACTAATGTATCTCTGGCATCGCTGTTACCGAAACCGGATATCGACTGCATTAATTTCAATGGTAAATTAACGCAAAGCCAGCTCAAAAGATTAGTGCATCTCGTGTATGATGTGCGCCGTGATGATGCATCGTTGCGCGCAGTGGCTGGCATTCCCGGTGAGTTCGATAAATTACGTAAACACTACCAAGAACGCCGTGAATGGTCATCGTTAACAGTTCAATGCGATAGCCAAGAGACAGCCCAGTTACTGAGCGAATTAGGCTTTAACGCAAAAATTTAATAACAGATTCTTTTAGGTGAAATAAGCGGCTAATCACGGCTTGTTTCACTTTGATTTTTTAGAGGAAAAACCATGACAGAAGGTTGGAATATTGCATTACTCGGGGCAACCGGCGCAGTGGGCGAAGGTATTCTTTCCCTGCTTCAAGAAAGAGAGTTTCCCGTTGGTGAGCTTTATTTACTAGCCAGTGAGCGTAGTGCAGGGGAGAGCATTCGCTTCAACGGTAAAAGTTATCTAGTGCAAGATGTCGCGGATTTCGATTGGTCGCAGGCACAAATTGCCTTTTTCGCGGCAGGCGAGGAAGCCGCAGCACAGTATGCGGAATTAGCGGCGCAAGAAGGCTGCATTGTGATTGATAACAGCGGTGTTTTTGCGTTAGACCCTGATGTGCCGTTAGTGGTACCGGGTGTTAACCCGCAAGTATTAGCGGATTATCGTAATCGCAATATTATTTCGGTGGCAGACAGTTACGTTAGCCAGCTACTAACATCTATCAAACCGTTAGTGGATGCGGCTGGTGTAGGACGTATTACACTTACCAATATGCTATCGATGTCAGCGTACGGTAAAGCCGCCGTTGATGAATTAGCAGGCCAAAGCGCACGTTTATTGAATGGTATCCCTGCGGAAGAAGGGCGTTTTACTAAGCAATTAGCCTTTAACATGCTGCCATTATTAGCGGATGGTGAAGGCAGTGTTGTGCAAGAGCGCCGTTTAGTCGAGCAAGTTCGTAAAGTGCTGCAAGACGACGGTTTGCCAGTCTCCGTAAGCTTTATTCAGTCACCGGTATTCTATGGTAATGCGCAAGTGGTGCACTTAGAAACACTACGCCCAGTTAGCGCAGAAGAAGCGAGCGAAGAATTTGAACGTTTTGATGATATTCAGGTCTCAGAAGAGGGTGATTATCCAACTCAAGTGACTGACGCATCAGGTAATGATTTCTTAAGCATTGGCTGTATTCGTAATGATTATGGTATACCGGAAATTTTACAGTTCTGGTCAGTGGCGGATAACGTTCGTTTTGGTGGTGCGTTAATGGCGGTTGAGACAGCAGAAAAACTGGCTCAGGAGCTGTATTACTAATGTCGGAGTCCCCAAAGTTGCATCGCATTGCCCTCGGAATTGAGTATAACGGTAGCCGTTATTATGGTTGGCAACGCCAGCAAGAAGTGAAAAGTGTACAGGGCTGTCTTGAGGGCGCCCTGTCTAAAATTGCAGCGGAACCAATCACTGTCAATTGTGCAGGACGTACAGATGCAGGTGTTCATGCGACTGGGCAGGTGGTACATTTTGAAACTTCAGCTAACCGCAAAGAGGCTGCGTGGACGATGGGGGCAAATACCCATCTTCCTGAAGATATTGCGGTTCGCTGGTGTAAACCTGTGGATGATGAGTTTCATGCGCGTTTTAGTGCAACGGCACGTCGATATCGTTATGTGATTTTTAATCACCGTTATCGACCTGCAATTTTATCGAATGGTGTCACGCACTTTCATTTTCCCCTTGATGAAAAGCGTATGCACCAAGCGGCACAAGCATTGCTGGGCGAGCGTGATTTTACCTCATTCCGCGCGGTGCAGTGTCAGTCAAAAAGCCCTTGGCGTAATGTGATGCACGTTAATGTAACGCGTCACGGAAACTATGTGGTTGTGGATATTAAAGCCAATGCGTTTGTACACCATATGGTGAGAAATATTGTTGGCAGTTTGTTGGAGATAGGCTGTGGTAATCAAGACATTGATTGGATGGCACATCTTCTAGAATTAAAAGATAGAACGAAAGCGGCGGCGACAGCCAAAGCGGAAGGACTGTATTTAGTGAGCGTGGATTATCCTGAAAAATTTGACCTACCACAGAATGTGATGGGGCCTCTATTTCTTGCGGATGAGCTGCTGTAAAGGTCGTTAATATAAATCTCCACATGAGGAACCCCATGGAGTTTATCAGTTTTATCATTGATTTTATTTTACATATTGATGTGCATCTTGCGGAATTGGTCGCCGAATATGGTGTTTGGGTTTACGGAATTTTATTCCTGATCCTATTCTGTGAGACGGGGCTGGTGGTTACGCCTTTCCTTCCCGGGGATTCTTTATTATTTGTCGCGGGTGCGTTAGCAGCATTGCCAAGTAATGATTTAAACGTACACGTCATGGTGTTGTTGATGATTATTGCGGCAATTATTGGTGATGCAGTGAACTACACCATTGGACGTATCTTTGGTGAAAAACTGTTTAAAAACCCAGATTCAAAAATTTTCCGTCGTAGCTATTTAGATAAAACCCATCAGTTTTATGAAAAACATGGCGGAAAAGCGATTATTTTGGCGCGTTTTGTGCCTATCGTGAGAACCTTTGCACCTTTCGTTGCAGGTATGGGTAAAATGTCTTACCGTCATTTTGCCTTTTATAATGTGGCAGGTGCGTTATTATGGGTGCTACTCTTTACCTATGCAGGGTATTTATTCGGTGATTTACCGATAGTACAAAAGAATTTGAAATTACTGATAGTCGCGATTATCTTTATTTCGATTCTGCCGGGTGTCATTGAAATTATTCGCCACCGTCGAGCTGCTGCAAAAGAAAAAAATGCAGTGGCAAAAGAAAAGAGTGCGGCGACGCAAAAAAACGATAACCAATAATCGGTTTGAAAAAAGTTTTTATCTACAGTGAGATATCATTGTGGTTTAATGGCAAAAAAATAACATACTGATAGATGCTTCTTATATAACCACCACCTGAAATTCAGTGATGGTATTATTCGAAGTGTCGTCAGAGTGCAATCAGACGAAAAGGTCCATTAATGAGCTGGATTGAGAAAATTTTAAAAAAAGGTACTTCAACCCCATCCCATAAAGCAAACATCCCTGAAGGTGTTTGGACTAAATGTGATAGCTGTGGGCAAGTCCTCTACGGTGCTGAGCTTGAGCGTAACCTACAAGTGTGTCCAAAATGTGACCACCATATGCGTATTCATGCTCGCCAACGCCTTGAATCTTTCCTTGATGAAAACTCAACAACGGAATTAGGTAGTGAATTAGAGCCAAAAGATGTGCTCAAATTCCGCGACTCTAAAAAATACAAAGACAGAATTAGCTCCGCCCAGAAAGAGACGGGTGAAAAAGATGCTATCGTCGTGATGAAAGGTACGCTCAAAGAGATGCCTGTTGTTGCCGCTGCATTTGAATTCTCCTTTATGGGTGGTTCAATGGCATCGGTTGTGGGGGCACGTTTTGTCCGTGCTGTAGAACAAGCTTTGGAAGATAACTGTCCATTAGTTTGCTTCTCATCCAGTGGTGGTGCGCGTATGCAAGAAGCGCTGCTGTCCCTGATGCAAATGGCGAAAACCAGTGCTGCACTGGCGAAAATGCAAGAACGTGGCTTACCGTACATTTCTGTACTGACCGACCCGACCATGGGTGGTGTTTCTGCAAGTTTAGCAATGTTGGGTGATATCAACGTGGCTGAACCTAAAGCACTGATTGGCTTCGCGGGTCCTCGCGTTATCGAACAGACCGTTCGTGAAAAATTACCTCAAGGTTTCCAGCGCAGTGAATTCCTGCTGGAAAAAGGGGCAATTGACATGATCGTGCGTCGTCAAGATATGCGTGATCGTCTGGCTGATGTCCTAGCGATGTTAACCAACCAACCAAGTTTGAACACTGCGCCAGCGCTGGTTGTTGAAGTGGTTGACGTGGAAATTGACCTTGCTGATGCTGTCGATGGTGCAGATAAAGCAAAAGGCGCTAAACATAAAAAAGATGATGAGTAATCTAATCATTCCTACAGCCAAGTCTCCATTGGAGGCTTGGCTCTCTTATCTCACTGACCTGCATAGCCAAAATATTGATATGGGGTTGGAACGAGTAGGGCAAGCAGCCCGTCAAATGCATCTCACTCAACCTGCTCCTCGCGTCATCACTGTCACCGGCACAAACGGTAAAGGTACAACCTGCCATACACTTGAGTCTATTTTGATGGCTGCGGGTTTGAAGGTGGGAGTCTACAGTTCCCCACATTTAGTGCGTTACACGGAACGCGTTCGAATCCAAGGTAAAGAGCTTACTGAAAGTGAGTTCTGCCAAGCATTTGCGACTATCGAAGCGCAGCGTGGAAATATTTCATTAACCTACTTTGAATATGGCACCTTAGCTGCACTACAATTATTTAAGCAAGCTGAGTTAGATATTGTGATCCTTGAAGTAGGGTTAGGCGGTCGCCTTGATGCAACTAATGTCGTGGATGCGGATATCGCGGCAATCACCAGTATTGCACTTGATCATACCGATTGGCTAGGTTCTGACCGTGAGCATATTGGTCATGAGAAAGCGGGTATTTTCCGTCAAGGTCATTATGGTGTGGTGGGCGAGCCTGATATGCCAGCCTCTATAGGCGCTTATGCCGATAAAATAGGTACCATACTGTTTCGTCGTGGCAAGGATTGGCATTACCAAGAGCAGGGGCAACATTGGTCTTGGGAAAGTTCTCAGCGTTCATGGGCTAATTTACCGTTACCGAATGTGCCGTTGGCTAATGCAGCAACCGCGATGGGTGTGATCAGCTGCTTGATGGAGATTGATGCCCAGTTAACGCAGAAAATCACTGACCAAGCTATCCACCAAGGTTTAAGTACGGCTCAGTTACCAGGACGTTTTCAGGTCATTGGCGAACACCCGTTAATGATTTTGGATGTAGCCCACAACCCTCATGCAGCAGGCTATTTAGTCTCCAAACTCGCGCAATTACCAGTGACAGAAGGTCGTCGAATTCGTGCGGTGGTGGGAATGCTGGGAGATAAAGATATTCAAGGGACATTAACCTGTTTATCCCAACAAGTAACTGACTGGTATCTTGCACCGCTAAGAGAGTTTCGTGGTGCAGATGTGACGGAGCTTAGTCAGCACGTTGACGGTGCCCATGAGTTTGATTCGGTGGAAGCAGCTTGGCAACAAGCATGTGCGGATGCGCGACCACAAGATGTGATTGTGGTGTGTGGGTCATTCCATACCGTGGCTCATGTCATGATGTTATTAGAGAAAACAGAAGGATAAAGCCAGTGGCTAGTAAATTCCAGAATCGTCTTGCTGGCGCCATTGTTTTAGTCGCTGCAGGGGTCATCGTATTGCCTGCATTGCTGGATGGCGATAAAAAATACAATGAGAATGAATTTGCAGCCATTCCGATTATTCCCAAACCGGGTGATGAAGAAGATATTGAGTCAATTGCACCAATTACACACAGTGCATCGACCGCGTCTTCGGAAGGAACTTCTGAAGCGATGCTATCGGAAGCTATTACTGAGCAAAAGCAAAGTGAGCAGTCTCCTGTAGCCGCAAACAGTGCAAATCAAAGTAATAACAGCCAAAACGTGGTGAATCAAAATGGAAGTGCCATTCCAGCTAATGTCACTCCAGAAAAACCACGAGTAGAACCTAAACCGGAGCCTAAGCCAGAACCAAAACCTGAGCCTAAGCCTAAGGTGGAACCAAAGCCAGAACCTAAACCTGAACCGAAGCCAGAGCCGAAACAAGAACCTCAAGGTAAAGCGTATGTGGTGCAAGTGATTGCCCTCAATAATGCCAGCAAGGTTGAAGAAATTGTGGCGAAGCTAAGATTGTCTGGGTATCAGGTTTATACGGTGCCAGCGCAACCAGTGAACAACAAATTAACTCGTATTTATGTGGGACCAGAAGCATCAAGGCAGAAGCTTGAATCGGCTTTACCTGAACTGAACGCAATTACCGGTACAAAAGGGATAATCCAAGCCTTTAAGCCTTAAATTGACATTCAGTTATCCCTAAAAAATAAGGGTATTTAGTAACTTACTGCGGCGATTATGATTTTTTCTTTTCGCCGCTGATTTTTTTAAATTCGATGAAAAATGGTTACGCAAACGTTTTCGTTTTCTGTTAGAATGCATTCGCCGCTGACGTGAATGCGAATTTTGGAATGAAATATGGTCTGGATTGATTACACAATTATCGCCATTATTGGCTTCTCGGCACTGGTAAGCCTGATCCGTGGATTTGTACGTGAGGCATTATCGTTAATCACTTGGGGTTGTGCGTTCTTCGTAGCAAGTACGTTTTACCCTTATTTAGCTAGTTACTTTACGAACTTTGAGGATATTTTAGTTCGTAATGGTATTGCGATTGCAGCGCTGTTTATCGCGACATTGATTGTCGGTGCAGTGGTGAACTATGTGATTAGCTCATTAGTACAAAAAACCGGATTATCGGGTACAGATCGTGTACTGGGGATCTGCTTCGGTGCGTTGCGTGGGGTATTAATTGTATCGGCGCTATTGTTCTTTCTCGATACATTTACACCGCTTCCTCAAAGTGAGGACTGGCATCGTTCACAGCTTATTCCGCAGTTCAGTCATATAATTAGGTGGTTCTTTGACTACCTGCAAAATGCGTCAAGTTTCCTACCGGAGAATATCTCTCCGTCTGGCTGATGAGGAAAGACTAAATGTGCGGTATTGTCGGTATCGCCGGTGTTTCACCGGTAAACCAATCAATTTATGATGCGTTAACGGTGCTACAGCACCGTGGGCAAGATGCAGCGGGTATTGCGACTATTGATGGTAAAAACAATATCCGTTTGCGTAAAGCAAATGGTTTAGTAAAAGACGTCTTTGAAACGCGCCACATGCTGCGCCTTCAAGGCTCGATGGGTATTGGACATGTGCGTTATCCAACTGCGGGTAGTTCCAGCGCATCCGAAGCCCAGCCTTTTTACGTTAACTCTCCTTTTGGTATCACCCTTGCGCATAATGGTAACCTGACAAATGCTCACGAACTTGCTCGGAGCCTATTTGAAACAGCGCGTCGCCATGTGAATACCACGTCAGACTCCGAAATTCTTCTAAACGTATTAGCATACGAATTAGATAAGTTTGATCATTTTCCTCTCGAACCCGACAACATTTTTAGTGCTGTAGCATCAATGCACAAAAAAATCCGTGGTGCCTATGCTTGCGTGGCATTGATTATTGGTCACGGGATGGTGGCATTCCGTGATCCTCACGGTATTCGCCCATTAGTCCTTGGTCGCCGTATTCTAGCGACTGGCGAACATGAATACATGGTCGCCTCTGAAAGTGTGGCTCTCGATACTTTAGGTTTCGAATTCCTACGTGATGTTGCACCAGGCGAAGCGGTATATGTCACTGAAGATGGCAAATTATTTACCCGCCAATGTGCAGAGAACCCGCAGCTGACACCGTGTATTTTTGAATATGTTTATTTTGCTCGCCAAGATTCGTTTATCGATAAAATCTCGGTGTATAACGCAAGATTACGTATGGGGCAAAAATTGGGCGCGAAAATTGCTCGTGAATGGGAGGATCTGCATATTGATGTAGTGATCCCAATCCCTGAAACCTCATGCGATATCGCGTTAGAAATCGCCCATATCCTAGATAAACCGTATCGCCAAGGTTTTGTGAAAAACCGCTATGTTGGACGTACCTTTATCATGCCTGGGCAACAAGAACGTCGTAAATCCGTACGCCGTAAACTGAATGCTAACCGTGCAGAGTTTCGTGATAAAAACGTTCTGCTGGTGGATGACTCTATTGTGCGCGGTACCACATCAGAACAGATCGTTGAATTGGCTCGTGAGGCGGGTGCAAAGAATGTCTACTTTGCTTCAGCCGCACCAGAAGTTCGCTTCCCTAACGTCTACGGAATCGATATGCCAAATGCGAATGAGTTGATTGCACATGGTCGAGAAGTGGATGAAATTCGTAAGCTGATTGGCGCAGATGGTCTAATTTTCCAAGATCTCAGCGACCTCATCGATGCGGTTCGTGAAGAAAATCCGGAAATCAATGAATTTGAATGTTCAGTATTTGATGGCATCTACGTGACCAAAGATATCGACCAAAGCTATTTAGACTATCTAGAAAATCTGCGCAAAGATGATGAGTTGAAGTTGAAAGATCAGAGTGATGTTGAGGATTTAGAGATTTACAACGAAGGCTAAACGTTAGGGAATCCTCGTCATACTTCACGCTGTAGCGTTGTTGGCTGCATTAGCTAACCCTAGTCACATACTTGTGTATGCTCCTAGGGATTAGCTAACTTGCCGCCTAGCTACAACATGAATTATTTAGAGGATTAAATTTAAAACTAAGCTGAAAATGAAGTTAGTCTGAATTACCCTCCGTTCAAGTTTCCTTTATTGATGACTGCTTATTCAGTGAGTAAAGTTTTGCTCTGTATTTTCACTATCCTGACCTCCACACTTCGCCTCTCACTCACTACTTCACGATATTTAATATATAATGCAAGAAATTACGTGAATTGGGGCTGAACATGAAAAAATTGATCATTGGGTTAACAGGCGCAAGTGGAGCAATCTATGGCATTAGATTGCTGGAAGTGCTCAAACCTGTGAAGGATGTGGAAACCCACCTAGTGATGAGTGCAGCTGCGCGTCAGACATTAGCACTGGAAACAGAATTCAGTGTTAAAGATGTACAACAGCTTGCGGACCATGTTTATGATAGCCGCGATATCGCCGCTGCTATCTCCTCAGGCTCTTTTCGTACTGCGGGCATGGTCATCATGCCGTGTACCATGAAAACTCTTTCTGGCATCGTTCACAGCTATACAGACACGTTAGTTACCCGTGCCGCAGATGTCGTTTTGAAAGAAGGGAAAAAGTTGGTGCTGGGCGTGCGTGAAACACCGCTGCATATTGGCCATTTGAAATTGATGGTACAAGCCGCAGAAATGGGAGCGGTGATTATGCCCCCAATGCCTGCGTTTTATCACCAGCCTCAATCTATTCAAGATATTGTTAACCAGACTGTTAACCGCGTTCTTGACCAATTTGATATCGAGCTTGAACAAGATTTATTTACCCGTTGGCAGGGCGCTAAATAGTGCCTGTTTTTAAAATAATCATGATTTTGGTGCTAACAAATCTTCAAGTGCAATTCTCAGCTCAATAAATTCAAATTCAAAGCCAGCCTCTTCTAAACGTTTAGGTATGGCTTGTTGTCCACCAAGTAATAATGTCGCGGATTCCCCAAGTACACCCCTGACTGCAAATGCTGGGGTGCGGATAAAGGAAGGGCGGTTGGTAACATCCCCCATCATGGCGGCAAATTGATCATTATGGACAGGGTAAGGCGAGGTCATATTAAATGGGCCGGAGAGGGTTGGCGTCTCCATTAGGAATAAAATCGCCTTCACCATATCGTTAATATGGATCCACGGCATAAATTGTTTTCCGTGACCAATCGGTCCACCAGCACCCATTTTAAAAATAGGCAGAATTTTAGCGAGCAAACCGCCGTTAGGGGATAAAACTAATCCAGTACGTAGTAAACAAACTCGGGTTTTATCCGATTGCGCTTCTTGGGCGATAGCTTCCCAGTGAGCAGCTAGTTGATGGGTAAATTCATCATGAGGTTGATCTTCTTCCGTCACGACCGATTGACCTTGGTCGCCATAGTAACCAACAGCAGAACCTGACAGGAATACGCTCGGTGGGTTTTGACTGGCTTTGATTAAATTCGTCAATTGTTGCGTGATTTTCCAGCGACTATCACAAAGGATCTGTTTTTGTGCTGCCGTCCAACGTTTTTCTGCGATAGGTTCACCGGCAAGGTTGATGACCACATCAAAGCCATCAAGAGAGGTTTTATCTTGAAGGGTTGTCCAGCATTCAACGGCTTTACAAAATAAACTGTATACTTTTTGTGGTGAACGGCTTAACACAGTGACCTGATGTGAATGCATCACTAACGTTTGAACTAGTTGGGTACCAATTAACCCTGTTCCGCCTGTTATTAGAATTCTCATTTTTTATCCCCCTATTTAAAGCGCTATCACACTCTAAATAATCCAATTTTTACCACCCTGTAAAGATAACTATAGCATTTGCAAATGGGAATTGTTGGGTTTCAGTTAACGCTTCACAAAAAAGAATTTTGTACTGTATCTTAAAGAGATGCATTGATTTTTGTGATGGAAAGCAAGGTCAAATTTGGTTAGGATCCCTTGCAACATATATACGAAAAGAATACCTTGTATCAAAGTATTTTGGTGGGCAAGCTAAATAAGGTTTTCAGGATGGAACAACAGACCGAATTCGTCGAATGGGTAGATATCGTTGACGAAGATAATAATGTAATAGCGCAAGCAACTCGTAGCCAAATGCGTGCAGAAAACTTACGCCACCGTGCGACCTATATCGTGGTGCACGATGGTATGGGTAAAATTCTGGTGCAACGAAGAACAGACATTAAAGATTTCTACCCAGGGCTTTTGGACGCAACGGCGGGCGGTGTCGTGATGCAAGATGAACAGATCCTTGAATCAGCTAAGCGCGAAGCTGAAGAAGAATTGGGGATTGCTGGCGTTCCGTTTGCAGAGCATGGCACTTTTTACTATGAAAATGAAATTTGCCGTGTGTGGGGTGGATTATTTAGTTGTGTGAGCCACGGTCCTTTTGCTTTGCAAGAAAGTGAAGTCGCGGAAGTAAGTTGGTTGACACCTAAGGAAATTACCGCTCGTTGCGATGAGTTCACGCCAGATTCACTCAAAGCGCTGTCATTATGGTTAACACGTAATAATGAAGCGGATAAGGCGATTAGTTGTTCAAACCCAGAGTAAATGCGAGTATTGAAATTAGGACTACCTTGGTAGTCCTTTTGTATTTTTATGATTTATAAAATTTAGGTTCTTTGATTTTATTGGATAGCGGATATTGATGAAGTTTATCGGCGTAGGAAGTATTAACCTCGATGATTTTCTCGTGTTGAGCATTAACTAAGCATGCTTGCTGAGACATTGTTTTCTCAATGAGATTAAAAAACTTTTTCTTATTTTTTGTTATATAAAGCCCTTTATTAGGTTCAAAGAACTTGAATATAACTTTATCGTTGATATGTTTAATTGTGATCCCCATGGCATGATTTTTAGTAATAAAATCACAAATGGTATCCTTCTGTTGCTGTAGCCGATTATTAATACGCTGTTTGAATTGCTCGAAGGTTATATAATTTTGCGGATTTAATTTTATATCATTATCAATAATCGTATAGGTGTCATACTTTATATTATATTGGCTATTTTTTTGTATTATTTGGTACTTAATGATTTTTTTCTGGTGATTTTTAACCAGTTCAAAAAAAGGTTTCATACCTTTGAGTGATAAGTCAGTTTTTGCAAAATTAGAACATTTTCTCTTAATTTCTCGAGCGGTTAACTTTATTAAATGACATTCAAAGTGGCTTTTCCCTTTTAATATGTCTTCCCTGGCGTTTGCGGATGTAGAATATGCATAAGAATATAGCTGATGTAATGCTTTTTTTAAGTTGATAGCATCATCTTCTTTTATATTATCGAGTAACAATGCGCTATTTTTTAAAAAGATTTCACTGATGGAGTTAAGCATTTTTTTTTGTTTTAATTCATGACTATCATTTGAAAAATCAAACTTTTTTATGGCGTTGTCAATGTGAAGGGCATAGTCAACCGATGCTTGTTTATAAATAATTTGACAGAAAGCATCATTTAAAAAAGTACGATAGTGACGAGTGTTTTCTTTGGCGTTATGTGTTTTTTTTAATGCGTGTGCCAGATTTTTTATATATTTTTTTTCATCATTTGCATGGGCATAAAATAAGAAAGCATGTGTTAATCCATAACAGACACCTTTTTCGGCTTCTTGGATATTTTTAATGCCAATTATATTGCGGGAAAACTCATTCTCAGCGGTGTTTTTAAAATGATCTGTTAATTTTATCTGTTCAAACTTAATATGAACTCTATGGGAAAGAATCATAATTAACCTCAATATTTTGTGAAAATATAGAGGTTAATGATATGGAAATGGGAGGATGTTATTTTCAGATAGCGATGAAAAAATAAAGGTCAACCCATTTCTGGATTGACCTTTTAACTCAATACTTAATAACTAAGATTATGCGTTTTCGTTTTGTACCGCTTGAATAGCAGTCAGTGCAACGGTGTAAACAATATCGTCTACCAGTGCACCACGGGATAAGTCGTTAACGGGTTTACGCATACCTTGCAGCATTGGACCGATAGAGACTAAGTCAGCAGAACGTTGTACTGCTTTATAGGTAGTATTACCGGTGTTCAAGTCTGGGAAGATAAACACAGTTGCTTTACCTGCAACCGGTGAGTTTGGCGCTTTAGATTTAGCCACATCTGCCATTACTGCAGCATCGTACTGTAACGGACCGTCGATCATCAGGTCAGGGCGTTTTTCTTGCGCTAAACGTGTTGCTTCACGCACTTTCTCAACATCGCTACCCGCACCGGAATTACCCGTTGAGTAAGAGATCATCGCAACGCGAGGCTCGATACCAAAGGCTTTTGCTGAATCCGCAGATTGAATTGCGATTTCAGACAGTTGCTCTGCCGTTGGATCTGGGTTAATCGCACAGTCACCATAAACAAACACTTGCTCTGGCAGCAGCATAAAGAATACAGAAGAAACTAATGAGCTACCTGGCGCAGTTTTGATTAACTGTAGTGGTGGGCGGATGGTGTTTGCGGTGGTATGAACCGCACCAGAGACCAGACCATCCACTTCGCCTTTTTCCAGCATCAATGTGCCCAGAACAACGTTATCTTCCAATTGTTCCCGAGCAACCACTTCGGTCATGCCCTTGCTCTTACGCAGTTCGACTAAGCGTGCAACATATTCTTCGCGAACTTTAATTGGGTCAACGATTTCGATGCCAGCGCCTAATTCGATACCCTGAGATGCTGCAACACGGCGGATATCATCAGGATTACCTAACAATACGCAGGTCGCGATACCACGTTCAGCACAAATCGATGCTGCTTTAACGGTACGTGGTTCATCACCTTCTGGCAGGACGATACGTTTGCCTGCTTTACGAGCCAGTTCAGTTAACTGGTAACGGAACGCCGGAGGAGACAGACGGTTAGGACGCTCAGAATCAGCAACCAGAGATTCAATCCAGTTACTGCTAATGTGGCGAGCCACATAGTTTTGAATTTTCTCGATACGCTCATGGTCATCAGCAGGTACTTCAAGGCTGAAGCTTTGCAGATTCAGTGAAGTTTGCCATGTGTTGCTGTTCACCATAAACACAGGTAAGCCAGTTTCGAATGCTTGTTCACAAAGTTTGCGAATAGGTGCATCGATATCATAACCGCCTGTTAATAAGATAGCGCCGATTTCTACGCCGTTCATTGCTGCTAAAGAGGCAGATACCAGTACGTCAGGGCGATCCGCAGAGGTCACTAATAATGAACCTGGGCGGAAATGTTCTAGCATGTGTGGAATGCTACGTGCGCAGAAAGTGACGGATTTAACGCGGCGAGTATTGATTTCACCTTCGTTAACGACTTTTGCATTTAAGTGTTTTGCCATGTCGATTGCACGGGTGGCAATCAGGTCAAAGTTCCAAGGAATTGACGCTAAAACGGGCAGATTTAAACACTCCAGCGCTTTGGCATCGATATTTGCCACAGTCGCTTTGGTTGAATCATCAAAGATTTCAGACAGGTCAGGGCGAGTACGACCTTGTTCATCAACGGGTGCGTTAACTTTGTTAACGATAACCCCGATGATGCTTTCATTACGTTGGCCACCAAATTCGTTACGAACCAGCTCTAAACGCTCTTGCATTTGCTGGATTGAGCTATTGCCCGGTGCAGTAACAAATACAATTTCAGCACCTAGGGTTTTAGCAATTTCATAGTTCAGTGATTGAGCAAAAGAGTGTTTGCGAGTTGGGACTAAACCTTCGATCAGGATCACTTCTGCATCTTTAGTGTGGTCGTGGTAGCGCGCCACGATCTCTTCCATCAGAATATCTTTCTTCGATGAAGTCAGTAGAGACTCAACATATTCCATTGTTAAAGGCTCAACAATGGTTGTGATGCTGGAGTGAGAACGTAAAACTTCGGTAGTTTGGTCTTTATTACCGGAAACGCGTGGTTGTGCGATAGGTTTAAACACGCTCAGCTGGACACCTTTTTGTTCCATTGAGCGGACGACACCGAGACTAACGCTGGTTAAACCAACGCTGGTGCCAGTAGGAATTAGCATAATTGTACGGGACACAGGAACCTCGTTTTTTGGTTACTCTAAAGCAGTACCGCCAGCATAAGGCTGGCGGCAAGAAAGTCTTTATGCTGTTAAGCGTGCAGCATCTTGGGCAATCACCAACTCTTCATTGGTTGGAATAACCAGTGCCGGGCGGCTGTTGTCGGTGGTGATAACACCTTCTTTACCGAAACGTGCAGCTAAGTTACGCTCGTGGTCATATTCGAAACCAAGAATTGCCAGTTTCTTCAGCGTGATTTCACGCACTTGCGCAGAGTTTTCACCGATACCGCCAGTGAAGATAATTGCATCAAGACGACCTTCCATCAGCGCGCTGTACGCACCAACATATTTTGCTAAACGGTGGCAGAACACATCCATTGCACGGGTTGCATCCGCTTTGGTGCCGTAGTTATCTTCAACATAACGGCAGTCGCTAGTCACGCCAGTTAAGCCCAGTAAGCCAGACTCTTTGGTCAGCATTTTGTTGATTTGGTCAACGCTCATGCCTAATGAATCATGCAAGTGGAAAATAATCGCAGGGTCGATATCGCCGCTACGAGTTCCCATGACTAAGCCTTCTAATGGAGTTAAACCCATTGATGTATCAACACATTTACCGTTAACGATAGCAGATACTGAACCACCATTACCTAAATGGCAAGTGATAACGTTCAGTTCATCAACTGGCTTGTTCAGTTTTTTCGCGGCTTCACGAGAAACGTAGAAATGGCTAGTACCGTGCGCACCATAACGACGGATGCTGTGCTCGGAATATAATTCGTATGGCAGTGCATACAGGTAAGCTTCTTCAGGCATGGTCTGATGGAATGCTGTATCGAATACCGCTACGTTTTTGGTGATCAGATGAGGGAATGATTTTCTCGCCTCTTCAATACCAATAAGGTGAGCTGGGTTATGTAAAGGCGCGAATGGGATTGCTGCTTTAATACCCGCGATAACTTCGTCGTCAATAACAACAGAAGAAGTAAATTTCTCGCCACCATGAACAATACGGTGACCAATAGAGGAAATTTGTGCTGACAATTCAGGCTTCGCAGCAAGAATCGTATTTACGATGAAGTTCAGTGCTTCGCTATGCGCAGCGCCTGCACCTAAAGGTGCCTCATGTTTTTCACCGTCCATTTTCCATTTAATGCGGGCTTCAGGCAAATTAAAACATTCAGCTAAACCTGATAGAAATTCATCTCCATTAGTCGGATCGATGATTGCAAATTTCAGTGAGGAGCTACCGCAGTTTAAAACCAGTACCAGCTTACTTGACATGGAAATACCTATCTTAGTTGATGTTGTGAAGCCCGTTATGAGGACACACAGACTTAGTTGAAAAATGTAATTCGCTAGAGCCTAGCGCATTTATATCCGACCAATTCATGATTGATATCATGATATGTGCAAAAAAGTACATGGGTCGATGATTTTACAGGGTTTTCTCGCGCAAACGTTACGTGATGCTGTTAAATAACTGTGAGAAATAAGTCACAGTATCGTGTTGAAATAACGCGCAGAACCCCAATATATCACTGTTGTTTACTTATTAAAGAGAACTATTAAGTAACATAGTTCGGCAGTAATTCTAATTACGGTCGATTCTACTAAAACTATTTTATATTTTATACGTTTTTTTTAAAAATAGGGCGTTTGGTTGATTAAAATCATAAATGCCATATAAAGTGTAGTTATAGCGGTGAGTTACGCATTCAAGAGAATAGCGGGTTTCATTTAAGTTAGCTTAATTAAAGCTAAATTTGTGAAAATTAACTTAAAAACTGAGTGTGCGTTCACGCTCAATTTGACGTAAGCTAGCCATAGATTGATATTGTTTTTGTGATGACATCCAGAAATGAATAGCGACAGAAAATGAATGGCAGTAGAAAATCAATAGTAGTAGGAAATTAATTGATGAGCACAATGCAGAGTACCCCTCCGGGTTTTTTCAAACGCTTCAGATTAGGTAATCACTATCTGAAGGTTTTCCCTATGGAAAAAAAGCTAACGCCACTGTTTCCTGAACTACGTATCAATAAAGCGATTCGGTTTGGGATCCGCTTTATGCCGCCCATTGCGATATTTACGCTGGCTTGGCAAATTGCGTTAGGCGGGCAGTTAGGTCCAGCTGTCGCAACGGCGCTATTTGCCTGCAGCTTGCCAATGCAAGGATTATGGTGGTTAGGTAAGCGTGCCGTCACACCATTACCGGCAGGGTTATTAAGCTGGTTCTATGAAATTCGCGATAAATTTACCGAAGCGGGAATCGCGATGGCACCCGTTGAGCAGCAGCCTGACTATATGGCGCTAGCCGAACTTTTGAAAAAAGCGTTCAATCAGTTAGATCATACCTTTATGGAAGATATCTAAACGGTTCATTGAACCTTATTTAGCATTCAATTTGATAACAAACCTTTATTTAACAGTAATTAACGCAAAATAACTGTTTAGATCAATAAAAGTGATATTTAATCTGTGCATTATCAACATTGAATGCGAAGATTGCAGAAAATTATCTACGGAGAGCTGTGATGGAAATGACCAATGCTGAACGCTTAATTTTATCCAATCAATATAAAATGATGACCATGTTAGACCCAGATAACGCGGAGCGTTACCGCCGTCTGCAAACTATCATTGAGCGTGGATTTGGTTTACAAATGCGCGAGCTGGATAGGGATTTTGGTGAACTCAGCGAGCAAACGTGTCGTACAGTTATTGAAGTGATGGAAATGTACCATGCGCTGCAAGTTTCTTACGGCAACATGGAAGACAAACATGGTGTGGATGGTCGTCGTGTGCAGTTTTTGGGCTTTGATGCCGCAACGGAAGCGCGTTATCTGAGTTACGTGCGCTTTATGGTTAATACAGAAGGGCGATATACCCATTTCGATAGCGGAACTCATGGCTTTAACTCACAAACACCAATGTGGGATAAATATTTAAGAATGCTGAAAATTTGGCAAGCTTGCCCTCGCCAATATCACCTTTCAGCGGTTGAGGTTTCTCAAATTCTCAATGCTTAACCTATCTTTTTAGGTAGACACATTTACGTCTTGCATTAGGTAGCACGATTTTCTGAAAAAGGGTTTGATGTGAAGTTAAAAGCAAAAGGTTTTTTATTCGATCTCGATGGCACGTTGGCGGACTCACTCGCTGTTGTTGAGCGCTGTTGGTGTTTATTCGGCGATAGAATTGGTGAAGATAAGCAAGCGATTATCGACTACATTCATGGAAAACCTGCAATGACCACATTGCGCCATTTCCTACCTAATGCGAGCGAAGAAGAGCTGCAAAGCCATTTTCGTTGGTTAGAGAAGATGGAAAGTGAAGATATGGAGGGGGTTGTTGCACTGCCAGGTGCAATAGCGCTGTTATCTTTATTGAATAAATTAGGCGCCCCTTGGGCGATTGTGACATCAGGTACAGTACCCATTGCTCACGGACGCCGAGCAGCAGCGGGTTTACCTGAACCTAAACATTGGGTCACGTTTGAAAAAGTCTCGAAAGGTAAACCAGACCCAGAACCTTTCCAATTAGGGGCGAAAAGCCTCGAACTGCCTCCTGAAGAGTGCATTGCTTTTGAAGATGCGCCAGCGGGGATCCATTCAGCATTAAGTGCGGGCTGCCAAGTTATTGCAGTTCACGCTCCAGAAGGCATGCCGAGAAGAGATGAAATCTCTGCGATTATTAGTACATTAGAACAAATTTCCGTGACAGGTCCTGACGATAACGGCTATTTTGAGCTTTTCGTGTCGAAAAACGTCTAATTGCGATCTAATCAAAGAAATCCTCTGAAAAACATGGTTAACTAACTAAAATCTTTAGCCTGTTTTTTTTCGTCGAAAGGGGATACTTTGAACGGAGAATTGCTGTGGGTGCTAACCCTACTATTGATCGCGGTTGTTCTATTTACTACCAATAAAGTCCGCATGGATGTGGTTGCCTTATTAGTCATTGTGGCGTTTGTATTAAGCGATACACTGACCTTACAACAGGCAACGGCGGGTTTTGCGGATCCTAACGTTTTGTTGATTGCCGCTCTGTTTGTCATCGGTGATGGTCTGGTTCGTACCGGAATTGCCTACCAAATGGGGGAGTGGCTCGTCCGAGTTGCAGGCAGCAGCGAAAGTAAAATGCTCGTCTTTTTAATGATGACGGTGGCGGGGCTCGGTGCATTTATGAGCTCCACTGGCGTGGTCGCTATCTTTATTCCGGTGGTGCTCAGTGTCGCAGCACGGATGAAAACCTCACCAAGTCGATTAATGATGCCGCTGGGCTTTGCTGGCTTAATCAGCGGCATGATGACATTAGTCGCAACTCCTCCCAACATGGTGGTCAACAGTGAATTAGTTCGCGAAGGATTACCCAGCTTTCAATTTTTCTCAATCACCCCAATAGGACTTCTTATTTTAGTCGCGGGTATTGGCTATATGTGGCTGACTCGTCGCTGGTTGGGTAGCAATGAACCGGATAAACAACCTGTTAAATATCAACGTAGTTTTCGTGATTTGATCCGCGATTATAAACTGGCTGGGCGTGCCCGCCGATTAGCGATTCGTAAAGGTTCTTCACTGATTGGACATACGCTTGATGAGCTTCATTTGCGTTCCCGTTATGGTGCAAACGTTGTGGGGATTGAGCGCTGGCGTAAGTTTCGCCGTGTGATGGTGAGTGCAACGGGGGGAACGGAGCTACGTGAGCGTGATGTTTTGCTAATTGATATTTCAGTGACTGACGATGAACTGCGCCAATTTTGTAGTGAACAGCTTCTTGAGCCGATGATTTTGCGTGGGGATTATTTTTCCGAGCAATCGAGGGATGTGGGGATGGCGGAAGTTTCCATGAACCCGGACTCGGAATTGCTAGGTAAAAGTTTACGAGAGATTAAATTTCGTACCCGATATGGTTTAAACGTCGTCGGGATCCGTCGCGATGGAAAAGCGCTTGATGGAAAACTGGTGGATGAACCTTTGCGCTTGGGGGATATTTTACTGGTCATCGGTGATTGGAAATTGATCCGTGTTCTATCAACAAAACCGCGTAATTTTATCGTATTGAACTTAGCCGCCGAAGTCGAAGCTGTTGCCCCTGCCTCCTCACAAGCCCCTCATGCGTTATTTTGCCTTGCGCTCATGGTGGCGATGATGGTTACCAATGAAATCCCTAACTTTATTGCAGCGTTGATTGCCTGTTTATTAATGGGAAAATTTCGCTGTATTGATATGGAAAGCGCGTACAAATCGATTCATTGGCCGAGTATTATTTTGATTGTTGGCATGATGCCATTCGCTATCGCTTTACAAGAAACCGGGGGGATAGCCCTTGCGGTAGATGCACTAATGAAGGTAGCTGGCGGATTAGGTCCTCATGTGATGCTAGTCTGCCTGTTTATTTTATGCGCGACGATAGGCTTATTTATTTCCAATACGGCTACTGCGGTACTCATGGCGCCTATTGCGATTGCCGCCGCGCATCAAATGGATGTCTCTCCATTACCTTTTGCGATGGTGATTGGTATTGCGGCATCCGCTGCGTTTATGACCCCTGTTTCTTCCCCTGTGAATACATTGGTATTGGGTCCCGGTGGTTATAAATTTGCAGATTTTCTGAAGATCGGCGTGCCATTTACGATAATTGTAATGTTTATCAGTGTGGCAGTTATTCCTATCTTATTTCCTTTTTAAGTAAATACAAAAATAGTATCAATAAAGAGCTCTATTATATATTAGGGCTCTTTTTATATTAAAAATAATAAATTTATAATATTTAATATGTTTTAATGATAAATCTTTTGTTGATATTCTCCTCAATTCAATATCTATTAATTATAGGCGGATGATATGAGTAAAAATGAATCGTGGGGTAATGAGAAGTTTGTTTACGGTTATTGCGATTTTGAAAATTATTGGGGGGAGGATTTATCACATGTTGTGTTAACTCACTTTGTCTCTGGTTATTTTGATATAACTAAAAAACTGTTAACTTCAAAAGAAATATATGACATTCCGAATAAGGCTGAACTGAAAAAGGTGTTCACTATATTATTTGAGCGAAATAAAATAGATTCATATGATTTTTGGTCATTAAAATTAGTCACGAAGAGTGGAGAGGTTTATGAAACGAAAGAACCTTTACGTTGTACTATTTCAATTGATGATTCTGAGTTTGTAATATTGGGTATTAATGGGGATGCAAAAACATTTTATATTGCATTCTCTGTAATGATAGGTTGTAATGTAAAATTAGAAAAGGTTGATTAAGCTCTTTTGTTAGACGAGTTTAGACTTGAAGTTTTTAGATTGGTAGAACAATAAATATACTATATAAGTGGGCATCGCATACCACTACTTATATATTAATTGCTTATTTCATCTAAAGACAGAGTAAAGCTAGGTACAAACGTTTTTATAAAATATTCCATTTCAGGGCTATTGCGCTCCGCTAACATTTTTTCAAGACGTTTTTTGGCTAACTTGAATTCGCTATTACCTGCGGATAGCTCTTCTAAACATTTTAAATAGGCACATAAGGTATCTGCCTGTTTTACAATAAAATGTTCTTCCTCGGATTGCAGATCTTCTACCAGTAAGCATTTAAAATCGTCTTGCAACTCTTCTGGCAGCATATCCAACAATTTTTGCTGGGCAAATTTCTCGATTTTTTTATATTCGTGGGCGATTTGCTGATTGTGATATTTAATTGGCGTTGGTAAGTCACCAGTGATGACTTCACTGGCATCATGATACATGGCAAATAGCGCAATTTTTTCAGGGTTGACATTTCCCTCGAATTTGCGGTTTTTAATGACCGCAAGAGCATGTGCTACCATGGCAACTTGTAAGCTATGCTCGGAGACATTCTCGGTACGCACATTGCGCATGAGTGGCCAGCGATGAATAAGTTTCATTCTAGCAAGGTGGGCAAAAAAATAACTCATAATCCCTCTTCAGTGATCCGGTGATGGTCTAAATTATATCTCAAAATTTATGAGGCTGGTAAGTTTATTTTGTCAGGCTTAAGAGGGCTTTTCTTATAAAAAACTAATAAATACAAGTGGTTTAAGGTTACTTAAATACCGCTATGATGAGACTCTATCTAAAAAGGAGGATGTATGAACATAGAAAAACTAAGTGGTGGTATTGCCTCATTTGAAAACCATTGGGGAGAAGAGATATTGATGGCTAATTTACAGCACACTTCAATTAGATTGGCTTCAATTTCACTTGGGGGTATACAAAATAATGAACTGATTGAAAATGCATTTGAATATATTATTCAACATGATGTTGGACAAACAAGTGATTACTGGCGTGTTCATATTGTAACGTTGTCGGGTTCTTATACTACGCCTGACGGATTTTTTTGCTCAATTAGTGAGGAAGATAAAAAAATAGGGCGAGTTAAATTATCCGTTGATGGTAAAAACAAGCAATTAAATGTTACATACCCAGTATCAGGAACTTTTTCGACAAAAATGTCTATGTATTACCTTTGAAAGTTTCTAGTGTAAAGATTTAACAGTCGTTAAACATAATTTTGCTAACCATAAGCTTAATGTAAAGTAGGGTGAAAAAAGAAATAAATAGTGTCATGCAGAGTATATTAATTTGAATGGTTTTGAGTTTTTAGAGATTTAATCCATAAATGGTTATGCTAAAACAATATCTGTGGTGTTTATACATTCTAATAGCTGTAGTACATGGTTAATCTAAGGATGGATTTATTGTTATATATAAATAGGAATTCAGTCAATCTCATAAGGATGCTCTTAAATGGATTGAAATTAATTTATTGAACGATTAATTGATATAAAGGAAGAATGATTTATAATCATCGATATTATTCTAACTTGTCAGCTAATCGAGGTTTTTATGAAATACTTTCCAGTAATATTAGTGTTGTTTTTTCTTGCGGCAGTTTATCTTATTTCTATCATTTAAATATCAGATAAAGATAGTCGTATTAAGAGATGATATGTAATAAATAGAATGGTTCTTTTAGGACTATTCTATTTGCCTGCTCATCCTGAAATTAATCACGCTTAAATAATTTAAAGTATTTTGAGATAACTTTGATTATAGGATGGGTCATTTTAATTAGTTATAACAGTAATATTTCATTTTATAGGCTATCAAAAATAAATAGCTCACTGAGGAGCTATTTATTGACTAACAAAAATCTTAGTAATGTTCTAATTACTGCTTATATCCGCTAAGGAAACGCCCGAACTTGGTAATCGCCATTTCTAAATCATCTGCATAAGGCAGGGTGACAATACGGAAATGGTCTGGATGTGGCCAGTTAAATGCAGTTCCCTGAACTAATAGCACTTTTTCTTGCAGTAGCAGGTCAAGGATCATTTTTTGGTCATCGTGGATATTAAAACGTTTAATATCAATTTTCGGGAACATATACAGAGCGCCTTGTGGCTTAACACAAGAGACACCAGGAATTTGGTTAATCAATTCCCATGCACGATTACGCTGCTCATATAAACGACCACCCGGTTGGATAAATTCACTGATACTTTGGTAACCGCCTAATGCTGTTTGGATAGCGTGTTGCATTGGCACGTTAGCGCATAAGCGCATGGAGGCTAACATTTCTAAGCCTTCAATATAACTTTTGGCCTGCTTTTTCGGACCATTTAATACCATCCAACCTTGGCGGAAACCTGCGACACGGTAGGTTTTTGATAACCCGTTAAAGGTCACTGTCAGTAAGTCAGGAGCCAATGCTGCGATAGAGTGGTGCTGCGCATCGTCATACAGAATTTTATCGTAAATTTCGTCGGCAAAGATAATCAAACTATGTTGGCGAGCAATCTCGACGATTTCCATTAATAGTTCTTTGCTGTACACCGCACCTGTTGGGTTATTTGGGTTGATGATGACAATCCCACGGGTACGTGGGCTGATTTTTTTGCGGATATCGTCAATATCCGGCATCCAGCCTTGTTGTTCATCACACATATAGTGAACAGCATTACCGCCCGATAACGAAACAGCCGCTGTCCAGAGTGGATAATCAGGGGCTGGAACCAGCATTTCATCGCCATTGTTTAATAGCGCTTGCATTGCTTGAACGATTAATTCAGAAACACCGTTACCAATATAAACATCTTCAACCGTCATATCGTGGATATCACGGGCTTGGTAGTGTTGAACAATTGCCTTACGCGCAGAATATAAGCCTTTAGAATCACAGTAACCTTGTGAGCTTGGCAGATTGCGCAGGACATCAACGAGGATCTCATCAGGTGCTTCAAAGCCAAACGGTGCCGGGTTACCAATGTTCAGTTTTAGGACTTTATTGCCTTCTTCTTCTAAGCGTTTAGCTTCTTTTAAAACTGGCCCGCGAATGTCATAGCAAACATTATCAAGCTTATTGGATTTCATTATCGTATTCATGGTTCTCTCATTACCCTAACGGGCTAGCAATCATAGGGGACTTCCGGCGTTACTATCTACTGTACTCCTCCCTCGGAAGCTTTTGAAGATGCTAGATAATTTTTGGTGTAAAAGGTTGGTTTAGACATAAATCAGATATGTGCTATCTTAAAGTATTGAATAAGTTAGATGATGATTCCAATTATAGTTATTAAGTTGGAATCTAATTCTGATAATTATCGTTGTTTTGGAGTGTGTCAGTGGATGAGTTATAAAAAAATGGCAGAAAAGTCGCATAATGACAAAGTAACAAAAATTGTATCACTCTGTAAGTTTGCATCTTAAATCATTAAATTAGAAATAAATTTAACTATTGGTCGGGGCATTTTGGGTGCTTTTTGACTTTTTTTGTTAGCAATATTGATTATTTTAATGAGAATATTCTTAGTGAAACCGTGGTTATAATGTTTAGTGTATTGATAATTAATAAAATTGTTAATTTACATCATATGTTACATAAACAGCTTACATTAAAATAATTGCAACTACATTAAATATGTTACTATTTAGTCTTCTTCAATTATTTCGCGCTTATTGAGTTTTACGTTAATCAACCCCGCTTTAATTGATAGAAATTTAAAACACTAATTGGATAATTAAGCTGTTTAAGTTAATTATCAAATAGATATAGCAATATAGAGTATTGAATACAATAAATGCAGATCTACGGATTAGAAATGCAAAAGTTGGATTATTTTTAAGACTCGCTGATTCTCACGGAGGAGAGCAGAAACACCAGGTATCATAAAATTATATAAAGAGAATGTACGATGATAAATTCCAATCGTCCCATAATGAACTTAGATCTCGATTTACTACGCACATTTGTCGCAGTGGCTGATCTTAACACTTTTGCCGCTGCTGCTGCCGCAGTATGTCGAACCCAGTCCGCTGTTAGCCAGCAGATGCAACGTTTAGAGCAATTAGTTGGTCGTGAATTATTTGCACGTCACGGGCGTAATAAGCTGTTAACCGCCCACGGTTTGCAATTACTCGGTTATGCGAGACAAATTTTACGCGCTAATGATGATGCCACCGCATCTTTAACCTATAACGATGCAGATGGCGAATTGCGTATCGGGGCATCCGACGATACCGTCGATATCTTATTACCTTTCTTACTAAACCGTATTGCCTCCGTATTTCCACGCATCGCGGTAGAAGTGAGAATTAAACGTGCTCAGTTTATTGAGTCAATGTTAGATAATCATGAAATTGATCTAGCATTAACGACAAGTCGTATTCCTCAGCACCCAAAAACAGCATTAAGAACTGTCCCGATTTTATGGCACAGCGCACCTGATTTTCAGCTACGCCCAAATGAGCCAATCCCATTGGTGGTAATGGATGAAACTAACCCATACCGTAAGTTATGTACTCATGCATTAGATGAAGCAGGATTACCATGGCATGTGGCTTATGAAGCGGCATCATTACCTGCTGTTCGCGCAGCGGTGAATGCCGAAGTTGGAGTAACTGCACGTCCAATGGAAATGCAAAATGCGGATCTGCGTGTTTTAGGCGAGTCAGATGGCTTACCTCGTTTACCAGATATTCAGTACTGGCTATATAAAAATGCGGATGAGCAAAAAGATTTCGTGCTCACTGTTTTTAATGCAATTGAAAACAAAAAAATCTCTTATTCTGTCGCTGAACAAGTTGAGAACGGCGCTCAATAAGATAGAGAACTGTCCTTATCGATAAAATAGGATTTTTATCAAAGATAAGTATCAAATAAATCAAAATATGTTTATCCGGCTGAGTCAGTTAATTCTGGCTCAGCCGTTTTTTTTCCATCTATATCTTCCTTAAAACCGACCTGACTATTTTACGCATTTATATTGTTATCAAATTGTTTTTAACTGAAATTTACTGACCATACTCATTAAGTGGTTAATAGGGGAAGAAGGGGATTTTGCCAGTACGATATTTTACTTAAAGTTCAGGTGACAAAATAGTGAACAATGTTTCTGCTCAATAGGTGACAAAACACACGAATTAACCACTTATTGAGTATGGATTTACGCGTAAGAGCATGAAATAATTGTGATGTATATGGCATAACATGAAATTCATTAGTTAGTTAACGATTTGTTACGCCGTTAACAAAATTTATTTGCTGAATTGATAAAATAGCTGAGAGTAGTCAGTGGCTTAGTGGGCATGATGAATAAAAATTCGTTATCGCTTATTAAATTAAATTCGGATGTTATGTAAACAAATTGAGTATTTTTTCAATAAATCTGTGCGTTAGATCAAATAAAAAGCACATTTTTTCGTCTGTTAAGACAGGTTTTTCCTGAGATAATAGTGTAGTAAAAGCGAATAATCAGTTAGACTACTTTGCGTGTTTATTTGTGTATAGTAACACTGACACGTTTTAGCAGTTAATGAGTTATTTTTGTTTCACAAATGTTTTTGACGTGTGAATTATTTGTAATAAATACGGTTATTTTGTCTCATTTGAGCAAAATAAAATGTAGTGAGAGAAGGGCAAACCAAACAGCAGTCGTCAGGCTGATTTTAGTTTGGGGGATCTTTTAGTTTAGAGGTCAATTTTAGTCTTTCTTCTCGATTAACTGGGCAATTGTGGTGCAATACTGCCGTGTTATAAAAAGAGCAGTTAAGTGCCATAAGTAATGAGTAAGCAACGAGTATGTCTACATCAATCCTAGAGTTAGCCCATAACTGGGGCTTTGCTATATTCCTTCTCGGCGCTATTGGTCTTTGCGCTTTCATGTTGACCGCAGGTCATTTCTTGGGTAGCCGCGCTAAAGCCAGAACAAAACATGTTCCCTACGAGTCAGGTATTGACTCTGTCGGTAGTGCTCGTCTTCGTATGTCAGCCAAGTTTTACTTGGTCGCGATGTTTTTCGTGATCTTCGATGTGGAGGCTATGTTCTTATTTGCATGGTCTGTCGCCATCCGCGAAGCGGGATGGGTCGGTTTCATCGAAGCCGCTATTTTTATCTTGGTATTGTTGGCGGGATTATTTTATCTGATCCGCGTTGGTGCACTCGATTGGACTCCAATCCGTTCACGTCGCGCAGTTAAAGGTCCTAGTGAAGTTATTAAAATCAGCAATCGTCATCCGCAGTAAAAAGCGAGGCATTATACAATGGATTATACGCTCACCCGCATAGATCCGAACGGTGAGAACGACCGTTACCCACTGCAAACTCAAGAAATCGTTACTGATCCTCTTGAGCAGCAAGTTGAAAACAGCGTGTATATGGGGAAATTATCCCATGCACTTCATGATGTGGTGAACTGGGGACGTAAAAACTCCCTGTGGCCATACAACTTCGGTCTTTCATGTTGCTATGTAGAAATGGTGACGTCGTTCACGGCTGTTCATGACGTAGCCCGCTTTGGTGCGGAAGTACTGCGTGCTTCTCCTCGTCAAGCCGACTTTATGGTTGTTGCGGGAACTTGTTTTACCAAAATGGCTCCCGTCATCCAGCGCCTTTATGACCAAATGCTTGAACCAAAATGGGTTATCTCCATGGGTTCATGTGCGAACTCCGGTGGGATGTATGACATCTACTCTGTTGTTCAAGGCGTCGATAAATTTATTCCCGTGGATGTGTACATTCCAGGCTGCCCGCCACGCCCTGAAGCCTATATGCAGGCTCTCCTTCTGTTACAAGAATCCATCGGCAAAGAACGTCGCCCACTTTCATGGGTTGTCGGTGATCAGGGTGTTTATCGTGCGAATATGCAGTCAGAAAGAGAAAGAAAACACGGTGAACGTATTGCAGTAACCAACCTGCGTACCCCTGACGAAATTTAAGGCTTTTAGCCATACAGCGTAACAGAGCAATGTTGTTGCGAAATAATAAACCTGATCAAGCGTTATGGTGAAGAATGATGACAGATCAGATAGCGCAAGCGAGTCATAATCAGCCAGAATGGCAGACACAAGATCACATTAATGATCCTGTGCTTCTGGAACTGCGCAACCAATTTGGCCCGGATGCCTTTTCAGTTCAAGCAACCCGCACTGGCATGCCAGTGGTTTGGGTGCGCCGTGAACAATTACTGGAAATTGTAGATTTCTTACAGAAGCTACCTAAACCTTATGTGATGTTGTTCGACTTACATGGAGTCGATGAACGCCAGCGTATTCATCGCCAAGGTCTGCCTGAAGCGGACTTTAGTGTGTTCTACCACATCATTTCCATTGACCGAAACCGCGATATCATGTTGAAAGTGGCTCTTAACGAGAAAGACTTAAACGTGCCATCAGTGGTTTCTTTATTCCCAAATGCCAACTGGTATGAGCGTGAAGTGTGGGACATGTTCGGGATCACCTTCCAAGGTCACCCAAATTTACGTCGCTTGCTGATGTCTCCAAGCTGGGAAGGTCACCCGCTGCGCAAAGATTACCCTGCGCGCGCCACGGAATTCGACCCATTTGTTCTGACTAAGCAAAAGCAAGATCTGGAAATGGAAGCATTAACTTTCAAACCAGAAGAGTGGGGCTTAGATCGTGGAAATGAAAACGAAGATTTCATGTTCCTGAACTTGGGTCCAAACCACCCATCTTCTCACGGTGCATTCCGTATCGTGCTGCAATTGGATGGTGAAGAGATTGTTAACTGCGTTCCCGACATCGGCTACCACCACCGTGGTGCGGAAAAAATGGGTGAGCGTCAGTCATGGCATAGCTACATTCCTTATACCGACCGTATCGAATACCTCGGCGGCTGTGTGAATGAAATGCCATATATTCTTGCAGTTGAAAAACTGGCAGGTATCGAAGTACCGGATCGCGTAAAAACTATCCGTGTGATGATGTCTGAACTGTTCCGTATCAACAGTCACCTACTGTATATCAGTACCTATATTCAAGACGTTGGTGCGATGACGCCGGTGTTCTTTGCGTTTACTGATAGACAAAAAGTGTACAACGTCATTGAAGCAATCACTGGTTTCCGTATGCACCCAGCTTGGTTCCGCATCGGTGGGGTTGCTCACGATTTACCGCGTGGCTGGGATAAATTACTGCGTGAATTATTAGACTGGTTACCGAAACGTCTAGAATCCTATGTGACCTCTGCGCTGAAAAACTCCATTTTGAAAGGTCGTTCTATTGGTGTGGCATCTTACACCAAGGAAGAGGCATTAGCGTGGGGTGTGACAGGTGCAGGCTTGCGTGCAACGGGTGTGGACTTTGACGTACGTAAAGCACGTCCTTATTCAGGTTATGAAAACTTTGAATTCGACATTCCAATCGCCCATAACGGTGACTGCTATGACCGCGTAATGATCAAAGTGGAAGAGATGCGTCAAAGTATCCGTATTCTTGAGCAGTGTCTGAAGAATATGCCTGAAGGTCCATTTAAAGCTGACCATCCACTGACAACGCCGCCACCGAAAGAGCGCACATTGCAGCATATCGAAACCCTGATCAACCACTTCTTACAAGTGTCTTGGGGGCCGGTAATGCCAGCTAACGAATCATTCCAGATGGTTGAAGCAACCAAAGGGATCAACAGCTACTACTTAACCAGTGACGGCAGCACCATGAGCTACCGTACACGTATTCGTACTCCGAGTTATGCGCACTTGCAGCAAATTCCGGCGACAATCAGAGGTAGCTTGGTTTCTGACTTAATTGTCTATCTGGGTAGTATCGATTTTGTAATGTCGGATGTGGATCGCTAACCATGCATAATGAACAAGATAAACAAGGTCAATGTGGCACGAGCCAATGCGGCTGTAACAGCCAGTCTGACGTGGTGAATACCTTCGAACCGCAAGTCAATCACGGTTTTGTGTTAACCGAACATGAGCGTGCGGAAATTGAAGGGGAAAAACACCACTATGAAGATGCACGCGCGGCTTCAATTGAAGCGCTGAAAATTGTGCAAAAAAATCGTGGCTGGGTCGAAGATGGCGCAATTCACGCTATCGCAGAAGTTCTCGGCATTCCTGCGAGTGATGTGGAAGGCGTGGCAACATTCTATAGCCAAATTTTCCGTCAACCAGTGGGTCGCCACATTATTCGTTATTGCGACAGTGTTGTTTGCCATATTACGGGCTACCAAGGCTTAGAAGCTGAAATTATTAAACAGCTGAGTATTCGCCCAGGTCAAACCACAGCTGATGGTCGCTTTACGCTGCTGCCAACCTGTTGCTTAGGTAATTGTGACAAGGGTCCAACGATGATGATCGATGACGATACCCACAGTCATGTGCAGCCTGAAAATATTCAAAAGCTACTGGAGCAGTATCCATGACAAACTTCTCCGCAAACCCTGTGATCCGTACCGCGGAAACTCATCCATTAACTTGGCGTCTACGCGATGACGCGCAGCCAGTCTGGTTAGATGAGTATCGCAGTAAAAACGGATACAAAGGTGTCGAACGTGCCCTTAAAGGCATGGCTCCTGATGAAGTGGTTAACCTTGTCAAAGACGCCGGACTGAAAGGTCGTGGTGGTGCAGGGTTCTCGACGGGTCTGAAGTGGAGCTTAATGCCGAAAGACGAAAACATGAAACTGCGTTACTTCTTATGTAATGCGGATGAAATGGAACCGGGCACTTACAAAGACCGTTTACTGATGGAACAACTGCCACACTTATTAGTGGAAGGGATGATTATCGGCGCTTATGCATTGAAAGCGTATCGTGGTTATATCTTCTTACGTGGCGAATATGTTGAAGCGGCTAAACATTTGCGTCGTGCCATCGAAGAAGCCAAAGCAGCGGGGCTATTAGGTAAAAATATTCTCGGTTCGGGCTTTGATTTTGAGCTATTCGTGCATACCGGTGCAGGTCGTTATATCTGCGGTGAAGAAACCGCATTGATTAACTCCCTTGAAGGTCGTCGTGCAAACCCACGCTCTAAACCACCATTCCCTGCAAGTTCAGGTGCATGGGGTAAACCGACCTGCGTTAATAACGTTGAAACTATCTGTAACGTGCCAGCAATTCTAGAGCACGGTGACCAGTGGTATATCGATTTAAGCGCGGGCAAAAGTAAAGATGCGGGCACTAAGCTGATGGGCTTCTCTGGACGCGTGAAAAATCCGGGTCTGTGGGAACTGCCATTTGGTACAACTGCACGTGAAGTCTTAGAAGACTACGCGGGCGGTATGCGTGATGGATTAAAACTCAAAGCATGGCAACCGGGTGGTGCAGGAACTGACTTCCTGACCAACGATCACCTCGATTTACCGATGGATTTCGAAAATATTGCAAAAGCAGGCAGTCGTTTAGGTACAGCGCTAGCGATGGCAGTCGATAACGAAATCAACATGGTTTCTTTAGTACGTAACTTAGAAACCTTCTTCGCGCGTGAATCCTGTGGTTGGTGTACACCGTGCCGTGATGGTCTGCCTTGGAGCGTAAAAATTCTACAGGCATTAGAAAAAGGTGAAGGTCAAGAAGGGGATATCGAAACTCTTGAACAACTTTGCCGTTTCTTAGGACCAGGCAAAACCTTCTGTGCACACGCACCGGGTGCGGTTGAGCCATTACAAAGCGCCATCAAATATTTCCGTGGAGAGTTCGAAGCGGGTATCTCGAAAAAAGATCTGCGCAACATCGTGCAGATTGCCGGGATCCAGCCAAACCTGCTCAAGCAGCGTTGGTAAGCATTTAGCGATTGAGCAACCGCTAAACGAATTTTTGACGAAGAACGTATTTATGTTTAACGCCTGCTAAAGCGGGCCTTTGGGAAGCATGCTGACTATGGCTACGATATATGTAGACGGCAAAGAATATGACGTAAACGGGTCTGAAAACCTGTTACAAGCCTGCTTATCGTTGGGGCTAGATATTCCTTATTTTTGCTGGCATCCGGCGCTGGGAAGCGTTGGCGCTTGCCGCCAGTGTGCGGTGAAGCAGTATCAAAACGCAGATGACACTCGTGGTCGTCTCGTGATGTCTTGTATGACACCGGCAACGGAAGGCACTTACATCTCAATCGATGATGAAGAAGCCAAACAATTCCGTGAAAGTGTTGTTGAATGGCTGATGACCAACCACCCACACGACTGCCCAGTCTGTGAGGAGGGTGGTAACTGCCACTTACAAGATATGACGGTGATGACTGGTCATACTATGCGTAAGTATCGTTTTACAAAACGCACGCACGTAAACCAAGATCTCGGTCCATTCATTAGTCATGAAATGAACCGTTGTATCGCGTGTTACCGTTGCGTTCGTTACTACAAAGATTATGCCGATGGCACCGATTTAGGTGTGTATGGCGCGCATAACTATGTCTACTTTGGTCGTACTGAAGACGGCACGCTGGAAAGTGAATTTTCCGGTAACCTCGTCGAAGTGTGCCCAACAGGGGTATTCACCGACAAAACGCATTCAGAACGCTATAACCGTAAATGGGATATGCAATTTGCACCGGGTATCTGCCAACAGTGCAGCATCGGTTGTAACACCAGCCCAGGTGAGCGTTATGGTGAACTGCGCCGTATTGAAAACCGTTATAACGGTTCTGTAAACCATTACTTCCTGTGTGACCGTGGTCGCTTCGGTTATGGTTACGTGAACCGTAAAGACCGTCCTCGCCAAGCGCTGTTAACCAAAGATGGCGTACAGCAGGTGGTTTCGGCGATTGAAGCAATGCAAAGTGGTGCACAGATCATCAATCAAGCGAAGAAAGTGATTGGTATCGGTTCTCCACGTGCTAGCGTCGAAAGCAACTATGCACTGCGTGCTTTAGTTGGCGCTGAAAACTTCTATTCCGGTATTTCTAAGGATGAACAGCGCCGCTTAGCGTTGATGCAAAACATTCTGCAAAACGGCGGTGTTTACACCCCAACATTGCGTGAAATCGAAGGCTATGATGCGGTATTAGTTCTGGGTGAAGATTTAACTCAGACAGGCGCCCGTATGGCATTATCTGTTCGCCAAGCGGTGAAAGGTAAAGCCCGTGAAATGGCAGCAGCACAGAAAGTCGCTGACTGGCAAATCGCAGCGATTCAAAACATTGGTCAACACGCCAAATATCCACTGTTTATCACTAACGTGGATGACACGCGTTTAGATGATGTAGCCGCATACAACTACCGTGCGCCAGTGACTGATCAAGCACGTTTCGGTTTTGCGATTGCTAACCTGATCAACGGTGACGCACCGGCGGTAAATGATTTACCGGCTGATGTGAAAGCGAAAGTAGAAACCGTAGCTCAAGCCTTAGCGGGTGCGAAAAAACCTCTGATTATCAGTGGTAGCCATAGCGCTAGCGATGCGGTGATCGAAGCCGCCGCTAACGTGGCATTTGCGCTGAAAGCGAAGGGTGCGAACGTCGGTCTGTCTTATGTCGCGTCTCATGCCAACAGCTTTGGTCTTGCGATGATGAACGCATTGCCATTAGAAAATGCGTTCTCACGCATTGAAGCTAATGAAGCGGATGTGGCTATCGTGATGGAAAATGACCTTTACCGTCATAGCACCGTGGATGCTGTCAATAGCGCATTAGCGAAATTGAAGCACCTGATCGTGGCAGACCACCAGCACACGGACATCATGGATAAAGCGACATTAGTCCTGCCAGCGGCAAGTTTTGCTGAAGCGGACGGTACGCTTATCAACCAAGAAGGTCGTGCTCAACGCTTCTTCCAAGTCTTTGACCCAACTTACTACGATAACAGCATCGTGATGAACGAAAGCTGGCGCTGGATGCATTCACTGCAAACTGAAGCGCAGCAACGTGATGCAGATTGGTCGCAATTAGACCACGTTATCGAAGAGTGTGTGGCAGCTCTGCCACAATTTGCGGGTATTAGAGATACGGCACCGAAAGCCTCTTTCCGCATTCGTGGGCAGAAACTGGCACGTGAACCTCATCGTTACAGCGGTCGTACGGCAATGCTGGCAGACAAATCGGTTCATGAACCGCGTCAACCGCAAGATATCGACTCACCATTTGCGTTCTCAATGGAAGGGAATAACCAACCGAAAGCGCCACGCCAGCAAATTCCATTTGCATGGGCACCGGGCTGGAACTCACCACAAGCATGGAACAAATTCCAAGCAGAGGTGGGCGGACACTTACTGTTTGGTGATCCGGGTGTGCGTTTATTCAATTCGAAAGAAAGCAAATTGGCGTACTTCACTGAGGTTCCGGCGGCTTACCAAAGCGGCGAAGCACAGTGGGTTGTGGCACCTTACTATCATCTATTTGGTAGTGATGAAACTTCACAACGTTCTGATGTGATCCAGCAACGTATGCCAGAGCCTTATATCATGTTGAACGCGCAAGATGCGGCGACACTCGGTCTAAATGCTGGCGTGAAAGCTGAATTTAGTCATGCAGGTCAAACCTTTAATCTGCCAGTGCGCATTAGTCAGCACCTTGCAGTGGGTCAAATCGGTTTACCTCTGGGTATGCCGGGAATTGCTCCGGTAATGGCGGGCGTGTCAGTGAATAATCTGCGGAGGGGCGCATGATGGATTGGATTTCTCCTGCGGTGATGGAAGTCCTGATTTCCATCCTTAAATCGGTTGTTATCTTGCTGGTTGTTGTGACCTGCGGGGCATACATGAGTCTCGGTGAACGCCGTATTCTCGGTCTATTCCAGAACCGTTACGGTCCTAACCGTGTGGGTCCATTTGGTATGGGACAACTGATTGCCGACATGTTCAAAATGCTGTTTAAAGAGGACTGGATCCCAGAGTTCGCGGACAAGAAAATCTTTACGCTTGCGCCGGTTATCGCATTTTGTTCTCTGTTCTTAGCATTTGCCATTGTGCCAGTCAGCCCGACTTGGCACGTCGCTGACTTGAACATCGGGATCTTATTCTTCCTGATGATGGCAGGTCTGGCAGTGTACGCGGTACTGTTCGCTGGTTGGTCAAGTAACAACAAATACTCCTTATTGGGTGCGATGCGTGCATCGGCTCAAACGGTGAGTTATGAAGTGTTCTTAGGCTTGTCACTGATGGGTGTGGTCGCGCAAGCGGGTTCATTCAACTTAATCGACATCGTGAATTCCCAAGAGGGTATGTGGAACGTGATCCCACAATTCTTTGGTTTTATCACGTTTGCGATTGCGGGTGTCGCGGTGTGTCACCGTCATCCATTTGACCAGCCAGAAGCGGAACAAGAGATTGCCGACGGTTACCACGTAGAATATTCCGGTATGAAATTCGGTCTGTTCTTCGTGGGTGAATATATCGGTATCGTGACCGTGTCCGCGCTGATTGTGACACTGTTCTTTGGTGGTTGGCATGGTCCATTCCTGCCTGCTTTCCTGTGGTTTGCGATTAAAACAGCCTTCTTCATGATGATGTTCATCTTGATCCGTGCTTCATTACCGCGCCCACGTTATGACCAAGTAATGTCCTTCGGCTGGAAAATTTGTCTGCCGCTGACACTGCTTAACCTGCTGGGTACCGCAGCAGTGATTTTATACAACGCTCAGTAAGGGGTGATTGAACCATGACATTAAAAGAGTTATTGGTCGGTTTCGCCACCCAAGTACGCAGTATTTGGATGGTGGGTCTACATGCGTTCGATAAACGGGAAACGCAAATGTACCCAGAAGAGCCGGTTTATCTGCCACCCCGTTACCGTGGGCGCATTGTGCTAACGCGCGATCCTGACGGTGAAGAGCGTTGTGTTGCGTGTAACTTATGTGCGGTTGCTTGCCCAGTGGGATGTATCTCACTGCAAAAAGCTGAGCACGAAGATGGACGCTGGTATCCCGAATTTTTCCGCGTGAACTTCTCTCGCTGCATTTTCTGTGGTCTGTGTGAAGAGGCTTGCCCAACCACGGCAATCCAATTGACACCAGATTTCGAAATGGCAGATTGGCGTCGTCAGGACCTGGTTTATGAGAAAAACGACCTGTTGATTTCAGGACCGGGTAAATATCCTGATTATAACTTTTACCGTAAATCAGGTATGGCGATCGCAGGCAAAGATAAAGGCGAAGCGGATAACGAAGCGAAACCTATCAACGTCAAAGACCTGTTGCCGTAAGGAGCGATATTCATGGAATTTACATTTTATATCGCCGGTCTAGTTGCTGTTCTAGCAACTTTGAGGGTGATTACTAATACCAATCCAGTGCATGCGCTACTGTATCTGGTGGTTTCTCTGTTGGCACTGTCAATGGTGTTCTTCTCGCTCGGGGCGTATTTTGCCGGAGCGTTGGAGATTATCGTTTACGCTGGCGCCATTATGGTTCTGTTTGTTTTCGTGGTGATGATGTTGAACTTAGGTCGCTCAGTACAAGAACAAGAGCGCGCTTGGTTAACACCGAAAACGTGGATTGGTCCCGCAGTGCTATCTGCCGTTTTACTGGGCATTTTAGTGTATGGGATCACCAGCCTTTCTCACCAAGAAAAAACGGAAGGTGTGATTATCACAGCGAAAGAAGTGGGTATCAGCTTGTTTGGTCCTTACGTCTTAGCCGTTGAATTAGCATCGTTATTATTGCTCGCGGGTCTGGTTGTTGCCTTCCACGTGGGTCGTGACCGTTCAGAAAACAGCGCTGATCTTGTCAGCAACAGCCGTAATGCGGGGGAGAAACAATGATACCTCTTCAACATGGTCTGATTTTAGCGGCAATTATCTTTGTAATGGGACTGAGCTGTCTTGTTATTCGCCGTAACCTGCTTTTCATGCTGATCGGACTGGAAATCATGGTGAACGCAACGGCATTAGCCTTTGTGGTCGCAGGCAGTTTTTGGGGGCAACCAGATGGTCAGATTATGTATATTCTGGCAATCACTCTGGCGGCAGCGGAGGCGAGTATTGGATTGGCGTTGTTACTGCAACTCCATCGTCATCGTCAAAACCTGAACATTGATAAAGTCAGTGAGATGCGCGAATGAACTTACTCTATTTAACGATTCTGTTCCCGCTGTTAGGGTCTGTGCTTCTCGCATTTTCCCGCGGTCGTTGGTCAGAAAATGTATCCGCGATTATCGGTGCAGGCTCAGTGGGTCTGGCCGCTCTAGTTGCATTTTATGCAGGCTCTGAATTTTTAGCCCAACCTGTTTTAGCTAATGGTGGATATGAGCCATACCCACAAATGTTATGGACTTGGATGTCTGTGGGTAATTTCACCATCCCATTTAGCCTGTCCCTTGATGGTCTTTCTCTGACCATGTTAGGTGTGGTAACGGGTGTGGGCTTCCTTATTCATGTGTATGCCTCTTGGTATATGCGTGGCGAGGAAGGTTACTCACGTTTCTTCACTTACACTAACCTGTTTATCGCGAGCATGGTGGTATTAGTGCTGGCTGATAACATGATGCTGATGTATCTCGGTTGGGAAGGGGTAGGGCTGTGCAGTTATCTGTTGATTGGTTTCTATTACACCAATCCAGAGAACGGCAAAGCGGCAATGAAAGCCTTCTTCGTGACCCGTATCGGTGACGTGTTCTTGGCTATCGGCATGTTTATCCTGTACAACGAATTGGGTACCTTAAACTTCAGCGAAATGGCACAACGTGCGACTCAGTTGTCTCCAGAAGGCTTATCGATGCTGAACTGGGCAACGCTGATGTTATTAGGCGGTGCGGTAGGTAAATCAGCTCAGCTGCCATTACAAACATGGTTAGCTGATGCGATGGCGGGTCCAACGCCAGTATCTGCGCTGATCCACGCCGCAACCATGGTTACTGCGGGTGTGTACTTAATCGCGCGTACTCATGGTCTGTTCCTATTAACCCCAGATATTCTGCATTTAGTGGGTGTTGTGGGTGCGGTAACATTGCTGTTTGCAGGTTTCGCAGCATTGGTTCAAACGGATATCAAACGTGTTCTTGCTTACTCTACTATGAGCCAGATTGGTTACATGTTCTTGGCTCTCGGTGTACAAGCATGGGATGCGGCAATTTTCCACTTAATGACACATGCCTTCTTCAAAGCGTTACTGTTCCTGTCCGCAGGTTCGGTGATCATCGCGTGTCATCACGAGCAAAACATCTTCAAAATGGGTGGGCTGCGTAAGCAAATTCCATTCGTTTATATTGTGATGTTAATCGGTGGTAGTGCATTGGCCGCGTTGCCTCTGTTTACTTCTGGCTTCTACAGTAAAGATGCCATCTTGTGGGGCGCGAAAGTGGATGGGCAAACTGTGCTGTTATGGGCGGGTATCATCGGTGCATTAATGACCGCAATTTACACCTTCCGTATGATTTTCATCGTCTTCCACGGTGAAGCCAAAATCAAAGCGCATAAAGTTAAAGGCATCACTCACACTGTACCACTGGCTATTTTGGCAATCCTTGCAACCTTCGTGGGTGCGATGATCCACCAGCCATTAGAGGGCGTATTCCCTGCAAAACCTATGGAAGCTGAAGACGGTAAACTGTTTATCGAAGCTATCTCGGGTGGTTTTGCTATCGCAGGTCTGTTGATTGCGACGTTCCTCTATCTGTTTAGACGTTCTATCGTTGATGCGATTGCGAAAACAGCAATTGGTCGTTTCTTCTCAACGTGGTGGTACCACGCATGGGGCTTCGACTGGTTGTATGATGTAATTTTTGTAAAACCTTTCAAAGGAATTGCATGGTTACTCGAAAGCGATCCGATTAACTCACTGATGAATATCCCTGCACATCTTTCACGTTGGGCAAACAAAGGGCTTGCAGTGAGTGAAAACGGTCAGATCCGTTGGTATGTTGCCTCTCTGGGGCTGGGTGCAGTGCTGATTCTTGCTCTGCTGCTTTTGGTTTAATTAAGGGACACATTGCGCCATGCAATTATATTGGCTAATACTTATTCCCTTTATCGGTGCCCTGCTAAGCTGGCAGGCCGACCGATTCAGTCACCGTGCACCTCGTTGGGTTGCGCTGGGGACAATGGGGATCACGCTTATCCTTGCGGTACTATTTTGGGCGCAAGGGGATTATTCGCTGGTTAACCCGCAAGGTATTCCAGAGTGGCAAAATACATACTCAAGGGAATGGATCCCTGCGCTAGGTATCAATTTCTCGTTAGCGGTTGATGGATTATCGCTGTTGATGGTGGTGTTAACCGCCATCATGGGCGCGTTTTCAATCCTCAGTTCGTGGAGCGAGCAGCAAGAGAACCAAGGTGCTTATCACTTTAACCTGTTATGGATTATTGCAGGTGTGATGGGGATCTTCACGGCGGTTGACCTGTTCTTATTCTTCTTCTTCTGGGAAATGATGTTGATCCCGATGTACTTCCTGATTGCGAATTGGGGACACAAAGGGTCAGGTAACCGCCAGCATGTTAAGGCAGCGACAAAATTCTTTATCTATACGCAAGTCAGCGGTTTGATCATGCTGGTGGCGATTATCGGCTTAGTTATCCTTCACTGGATTGCGTTCAATGAGCTGACATTCGACTATAACGCGTTGCTAGGTACTGAAAGTGCGTTGTCAGGTACGGCGGGCTTCTTGCTGATGCTGGGCTTCTTTATTGCTTTCGCAGTAAAAATGCCACTAGTGCCATTCCATGGGTGGATGGCAGATACCCAAGAACAGTCGCCAACGGCGGGTTCTGTCGATATCTCCGGTATCATGCTGAAAACAGCCGCATACGGTTTGTTACGTTTTGTACTGCCATTGTTCCCTGAAGCTTCACTGCAATTTACACCAGTGGCAATGACGCTGGGTGTGATCAGTATCTTCTACGGTGCATGGTTAGCATTCAAACAGACGGATATTAAACGTTTAGCGGCGTACAGTAGCTTATCGCACATGGGCTTTGTGACCGTGGCTATCTATGCAGCATCGACACTGGCCTATCAAGGTGCTGTGGTGCAAATGATCACTAACGGTCTGTCGGGTGCGGCGCTGATTATTATCAGTGGTCAGCTGTACGAACGTACTCAGACTCGTGATATGCGCATGATGGGTGGATTATGGAAACGCATCAAATGGTTACCGGGTTTATCCCTGTTCTTTGCCGCAGCAACCTTAGGTATGCCGGGCACAGGTAACTTTATCGGCGAATTCATGATCTTCTTCGGTAGCTTCAGCCAATTCACATTAGTGACCTGCATTATGGTGTTTGGTGTGGTGTTTGCCTCTATCTATGCACTATGGATGATGCAGCAGACTTACTACGGAACGCCGAAATCAGAGACTGAACTGAAAGGGCTAACGGCTCGTGAGTTTGGTGTTTTACTGGTTCTGGCGGCTTTATTGGTTATCATTGGTTTCTACCCACAACCTATCTTAGATACGTCTGCGGGTTCGATGGAAACACTGCATAACCTGTATTCTGCTTCACTTTCAACACAAGGGTAGTAATTCGCCATGACAATAACAACTTTAGAATTGTTAGCAATGCTGCCGTTAATCCTTTCTGGATTGACTGCAGTGATTGTGATGCTGTCAATTGCGTGGCGGCGAGATCATTTAACCAGTGCCGGAATAACGGTTGTTGGCTTTCTCCTGACATTTGTTTCACTGATTTGGGTTAACGGCTATGCCATTCCTACATCAGTGGGCGAAGAAGCATTACTACCAAGAGCAGTGACTTCATTGCTGTTAGTTGATGGTTTTGCACTGTTCTACTCAGGACTGGTTCTGATCGCAGGTATGGGTACCGCTATTTTTGCTTATCATTGGCTAGAAGGCTTTAATGATAACAAAGAAGAGTTTTACCTCTTATTGAGCATTGCGGTGACGGGTGGTGTTCTACTGGGAATGTCGAACCATATGGCTTCGATGTTCATCGGTATTGAATTGATCTCTATTCCACTATTTGGCCTGGTGGCTTATACCTTTGAACGTAGCCGTACTTTAGAAGCGGGTATCAAGTATATGGTGTTATCCGCAGCAGCGTCGTCATTCCTGCTGTTTGGTATCGCTTTATTATACGCAGAATCAGGTAGCTTAAGCTTCAGCGTCGTCGGTCAAAGTTTAGCGAATAGCAGCATTCACGCGCCACTGATTTTAGTTGGTTTAGGTATGATGATTGTGGGCTTTGGCTTTAAATTATCGTTGTTCCCATTCCAATTATGGACCCCAGACGTTTATCAAGGTGCACCTGCACCCGTTGCCGCTTTCTTAGCAACGGGCAGTAAAATCGCTATCTTTGCGGTGTTGGTTCGCATCTTCTTAGAAGCACCAATTACGCATGTTGATGGCATCGCACAAACAGATACATTATTAGCAGTTGTTGGTGTGATTGCGATTGCGTCAATCTTGTTTGGTAACTTGCTGGCATTGACTCAGAAGAGTGCGAAACGTCTGCTTGGTTACTCATCTATCGCTCATATGGGGTACTTACTGGTTACGTTAGTGGCAATGCGTGTTGATGCTCAATTGGCACAAGTCACCATTGCTATCTACCTGGTGAGCTATTTGTTAGCGAGCTTGGGTGCGTTTGGTGTGGTTAGCGTAATTTCTAGCCCATACCGTGGTGATGACCAAGATGATTTCAGTGCATTCCGCGGCTTATTCTGGCACAAGCCAGTCTTGGCGATGGTGATGACGGTGATGATGTTATCTCTAGCGGGTATTCCTATTACGCTTGGGTTCATTGGTAAGTTCTATGCCATCCTTTCGGCCGTATACGCACAATTGTGGTGGCTGACAGGGGCTGTGGTGGTAGGTAGTGCACTTGGATTGTTCTACTACTTGCGCTTTATGGCGAGCTTATATAGCCGTGATGCAGAACATGCAGACCGCTATACTGGACCAGAAAAAATGACGTTGGGAACTGTGTTTGCAGCGCTGTGTGCGATAGCGGTTATTGTGTTTGGTCTGTGGCCACAACCGATTATTGATATTGCAACATCAACACTGCCAGCACTTAGCTAAGTTTTAGTAAACAGCTAGGTTTAGTCAACAAGTCAGTTCCGATAAAATCCCCGTTACTTAACAGTAACGGGGATTTTTTTAATCTGGTAATTGTCGTTGATATTGGTACTCAATATCGTTCAAATAGGTCATTAGCATTTGGCTAACGGTTTTAATTTGATCGAAATTCAAACACTCCTCTGAGACTTTTTCACTCATAAAACCGCACCAAGACTCCCAATAAGATTTTAAAGCGCCGGCTTGAGTGATAATGGTCTGTTTATGGGTTTCTATCTGATTAATATCATTGGCATAGCTCATGAGCTGCGAGAGTCGAAATATATTATTATCTATCGTATTTATTTCTTCACGCGCCTCAATAATTTGGTCACTGATATAGATCCTTACATCAACAAGTTGACTAAACTCGAGCCCATCATCCACCATCGTTAATAAATTACGAATATAACTAATAGCCGCTTTCAGAATGTCTTTTTTATTGGGTTGGATATCAATAGAATCAATAAGCTCTTTCCCTTGAAAATATCGGTCAAAGAAATCTGTAATTTTATGCTTTAATATAATATCTTCTGCTGCGAGGATCACAGAGAGATTGTTATTTAATTCATTAATCTTAGATTGCTTACTATTTTTAGAGTTAACAAGAAATTCTTTTTGTTTGGTATATTGAGAATGCTTCAGTTTGTTAGGTTCATTTAGATGAAAAACTAATAATGATTCTAATGTATAGCGTGTTTTTGAAATAAGCTTTTCAAGTTCAAATTTGACATCCATTAAGTCATCGACAAAGCCTGTAATTGCAATTTTTCGGCGAATATCAGATAGATCATCATCATCATTATTTTCATATGTCAGCAATGCATAATCATCATTTTTAATAATATAGTTCAATTTGATTTTTAGAATGGGAACAGAGTTTCTAATCAGTTCATTGAGTCTTTCAATCTTAATTGCAATTTTTTGAATGCGACCATAAATAATATAGTCGTAGTTAAGAATATTTTTATTAAAAGAGCTAATGCTATTTGAAATACACCTTAATTGGTAGATATCAATGGAGGGTAACATAGGTAATTCGAGGTTATCATGCATATTAACGCCTTTTATTGTGAGTTTTTTTCATTGATTTGTAGCTCATCAAATAGCTTAATCAAATGAACTGAATAATCTTGAATAGAAGTCCAAGATGTGATGATACGTTTGAATTGCGTGATAAACCGGATCAGTTTTTCTGCATTGTTTATCCTTGCAAATATATCAATAGATTGTTTAATCTCTGTGAGGATTACGAGCCACATATAATCTAAGTGGTCAATAGCTAGACGTGCATCTTTAAATAAACTTTCAATTTTTTGTAAATTAATTTGAATATCAAAGATAGTTTTCTGTAATAGCTGTTCTTGATGTAACTTATGATTTATTCCTTCGATTTCTTTGATTAATTTATTTTTCCTATCACGGATATTTTCTGCTTTTACACCAAAAATACTGCCTGTAATCACTAAACCAATAATGCCCCCCGCAAGACCTGTAAAGCAAAGCTTAACAAAGTGGCTATATTCCTGCTCTAATTGGTATAGTTCGTTTTTCTTAAAGGCGATAAGCTCTTTATAAAATGACTCGTTATTGCTGGGATCCTCGTTAGATTCTAATTGTTGATATAGTCCTTTTATTGTGAAGAGTAATGAATCTACATGGGTGTAGTCTGAAAGATATCCACCGGTAATATGCGCACGAAAATCTGAGACTGTGTTTTTAATTTTAATGGTTTTAATCGATTGCTGTTTTATATCTCCTTTAATTAACTGCAAAATACTTAAAAGTTCAGTGGCAATTTGTTGGTCGTCATTTTGATAGGTGATTTGGTTTAAGTCGCTTTCAGATAAATCCTCTAAGCTATCTGAGATTTTTTGAATAATCGGCATGTGATTAATATATTCAAGAATTTGATCACCAGTTTGTATGATGTTACGACTTGTTAATGACAAATCAATGGATTGCTCTTTCACTTTGAGTTCAACGTTATCCCAGGTGTTAGCGTGTTTACGAATACTCAGAATCGTCTCAGTTAATTCACTAGCTGGTAGTAATGAATCATTTTTATCATTAATTCCGAACCATTTTAAAATATCAATTTCTTTGATAGGAAGGGTTAGCGCAAACTGGACGTGTCGGTGAATATTAATTAAATCTTCGAGGGTGAATATACCCGCTGATCTTGCGGATAAGGAGTCTTGATTGGTTAGCAATGCCAATGTTGCATCACCAATATTTTCCTTTTCAATAATTCTGTCATAGTTAGACTGAGTATTCATTCTGGATTTCCAATTAATTAAATGAAGGTGGAATGATAAAATTAGATAGCTAATTATCTTGTTGCTTTGATGATTAATTTATTTTTTACTTTTCGTTTTTAATAGTAATAAATAAGGGGCTTGTAACGTTCAAATTTATAACTCATAACCTACTAGAAACGCAGGGCTTATGTTGATATTAAAAAATGAAAATCAGCGCTAAAAAATAACTCATTGGTTGTAGTTTTAAATATTCATTTATTACATAAATTACAATTTTAAAATTTAGATATAGGATCATCACTGAGTTCTTAAGCTGAATATTATGATTTCAAATAATAAGTAATTAATCTTAATTAGGATTCAATATCTAGAACTAATTAAAGAATAAAAGTGGTTTATAAGGTGAATTATTGAAATTTTATATTTTACTCATAAGTTGATCGTGGAGTTATACAAATAAGAAGGGTGAGAGACTTTATTTAACAGTTTGATATGACATGATTTTGAAAATGCCCCCATGTCGTAAGCTTATCATTTTTGATTTCTATCTGACGGTTTTTTAAACATCTTGTGCTATTAATAATGAATGTATTAATAAATTACATTGCGATATATAATAATTGTAAGTAAATCGATGTCGTTGTGATGGTGCAGTGGGAATCTAAAGTGACAAAAACAAAAATTGATAAATTATTAGCTGAAATTCTGACCCATTTGTCTACATTAGTACTCAATCCTAACGAATATACCCGCTTAGCGTGGAAGATGGATGCAAAAGAGGCGTTTCCTGGATTAGCGTGGTTATCGTCCCAAGATAGCTACCCTCAATTCTATTGGTATCACCGTACTGGCTCAGAGGAATGTAGTGCGTTAGGCACAGTAAAATCATTTAATGCTATCATGGATGCTGAGCGATTTATCTCCGAGCATACTGAAATCCCTGATATGCGATTATGGGGCCTCAATGGTTGGAATGGTGTGGGCGAAGGTATCAGTGAAACCCTTAAGCGAGAATCCGCATTCTATTTTCTACCTCGATTAGAAATCTTCCGCTTGCGCTCAACGGTGACTGTTGCTCTAAATATTGATGGTGCACAGGATCTCCAAGCCGCTATTGCTTTTGTACAGCAGTTAAATTCGGTATCGAATAGCGTATCCCCATTATCCACTCAAATCATTGGGCAGCAGCATATTCCCGATCATGATGAATGGTGTGCGTTACTCACTGGGGCAATTCACGATATGCGTGCAGGTAAAATGGAGAAAGTGGTGATGGCACGGGAAACCAAATTGTCACTATCTAAGCCCATAACTGCGGCAGAGTTTTTATCTGCTAGCCAAAAAGTGAATCACCATTGCTACCATTTTATGATGGCGTTTAGTGCGCACTCCGGCTTTATGTCATCGACCCCAGAGCGCCTTTACTTGCGCCAAGGCACTCAACTTAATTCTGAAGCACTAGCCGGTACGGTTGCTAACCATGTTGATGATGGGGTTGCGGCTGAAAATGCCAAATGGTTAATGGAAGACAGTAAAAACCAGCATGAAAATTTAGTGGTGGTTGATGATATTTGTCAGCAATTACAAGGTGCGGTAACGGGTATTGATGTCTCCCCCGCGAAGGTGATCCGCCTGAGAAAAATCCAACATTTATATCGCTCCATTGCCGCGACCCTATTAGCGCCCTCAGACAGCGATTGTTTGCAACGTTTACAACCGACGGCAGCGGTATGCGGCTTACCCCGTCGCGTTGCTCGTGAATTCCTTGCCGAGCACGAGCCATTTTCTCGTGGTTGGTATGCAGGAACGGGTGGCTTTGTCAGTTTAAATCGCAGTGAATTTGCGGTTTCTCTGCGCTGCGCTCAAATTGATGGTACCCAGATATCCCTCTATTCAGGCGCAGGGATTGTGAGTGGTTCAGATCCTGAACAAGAGTGGGAAGAAATTGAAAACAAAGCGGCTGGGCTGAAATCCTTACTTAAAACGCAATGAAAAATAGCCTAAAAACCCTATAGCTAAAATGGTTATTTCTTTTTTATTTTCAATTAGTTCATGAAAAATTGTTTTGAGATCAAGAAATTTTTCTCAATCCTATTACACTCAGCATCATGAATAATTTACCGAGCACATTATGTCGAATTCAGCATTTAATCTCCGTTGGGCTGAGGTAATTATTGAGGCGCTAGCCCGTCACGGAATGAAAAATATCTGCATAGCTCCCGGCTCTCGCTCCACGCCGTTAACGTTAGCCGCTGTGAATAATGCAAAACTTCATTGCCATACGCACTTTGATGAGCGCGGATTAGGTCATCTTGCTCTTGGGCTTGCGAAAGCGAGTGGAGAACCTGTTGGCGTGATTGTCACCTCAGGGACGGCAGTCGCTAACCTTTATCCCTCACTGATAGAAGCTGGATTAACGGGGGAAAAAGTCATTTTCCTCACGGCAGACAGACCGCCAGAATTAATTGACTGCGGTGCCAATCAGGCTATCCGCCAAACCCATATTTTTGCTAGCCATCCGTTCGAAAGTTTAATGCTACCAAGACCCACGCGCGATATTTCAGCGAAGTGGCTGGTTTCTGCGCTAGATAACGGGATGAATCAGCTGCGTCATGGGGCATTCCATGTGAACTGTCCTTTTGCTGAACCGCTGTATGGTGAAACTGAAGGGGAAACCGAGTGGCAAGCCAGTTTAGGTAATTGGTGGCAATCATCTCACCCGTGGCTAAGCGAACCTCTAACCCATACTGTCGCATTAGTGGCTGACTGGTATTTCTGGCGTCAGAAAAAAGGGGTCGTGATCGCAGGGCGTATGAGCAGCAATGATGGCGAGCTTGTTGCAAAATGGGCGGCAGAACTAGGCTGGCCAGTTATCGGTGATGTGCTCTCTCAGACTGGACAACCTTATCCATGTGCTGATTTATGGTTACAACATCCGAACGCTAAAGCCTGGTTAGATGAAGCAGAATTAGTGGTTCAGTTTGGCTCCAGCATAACAGGAAAACGCGCATTACAGTGGCAAAGCCAGTGTCATCCTCAAGAGTATTGGATAATTGATACTATTCCCGGGCGTTTAGATCCTGCCAACCATCAGGGTCGTAAGCTCACTTGCAGCGTAAAAGGGTGGATAGAGCAACATCCTGCTCAACCGCGCGGTGCATGGTGCGAAGGCTTAACGGACTTAACAAATCGTACCTTGCAACATGTTCAAACCCAGCTGCAAAACCAATTTTCTGAAGCTGCGGTAGCGCATCAACTCCCTGAACTTCTCCCGCCTCGCGGACAACTTTTCGTGGGGAATAGCTTAATTGTGCGTTTAATTGATGCACTGGCTCAATTGCCTGCGGGTTACCCGGTATTTAGTAACCGTGGCGCCAGTGGTATCGACGGGTTGATCTCGACGATGGCTGGTGTACAGAGAGCGACAGCAAAACCGACACTCGGTATCGTCGGGGATATATCCGCATTGTATGATTTGAACAGTTTGGCATTGTTGCGCGAACCTTCTGCTCCTAGTGTGTTGATTATTGTGAACAATAATGGCGGGCAAATTTTCTCGATGCTGCCAACCTCCCCAGAAGCTCGCCAAAACTATTATTGCATGCCACAAAATGTAAGCTTTGAAGGTGCGGCGATGATGTTTGGTCTGCAATACTGCGCGCCAACAGATTGGTCGAGCTTAAAAGAGACAGTGCAAGAATTCTGGTTCAAGCAACGCGGTACACTGCTGATTGAGTTAGTGGTTGATGGGGATGAAGGTGCTCGAACACTAAAACAATTACTGCAAGACGTGGAAAGTTTACCGTGCTAGCGGCGCACTATTATCCGAGTCAGGAACAACCTGCCAACGGCAAAAAAACACCGTGGCTAGTTTTCCTTCATGGCTTATTAGGGAGTCACGATGATTGGTCATCGATTGTTGAGGCTTGCCCCAATTATCCGCGCTTAGTGGTCGATTTGCCGGGGCATGGTGATTCACGCAATATCGGCTGCCAAGGTTTTGTTGATTTTGATACGCAACTGACTCAGTTGTTGGCGCGTTACTCTGTTTCGCAATATGTGTTGATTGGCTATTCGCTCGGCGCCCGCTTAGCGATGCACTTTGCCTGCTTTAGCACTCATCAAGGGCTACAAGGGTTGGTGATTGAAGGGGGCAACGTTGGTTTACAGAGTGAACAAGAACGTATTGCGAGAGCTGATAACGACCATCGCTGGGCAGAACGTTTTCGACATCAACCAATCGAACAGGTTTTGAATGATTGGTATCAACAAGCGGTTTTTGCCGACCTTACATCGGCTCAGCGTGAAAAATTGGTAGCACTCCGAGGTCAAAATAACCCATTGGCCGTTGCCGATATGCTAGAAAATACGTCGCTATCCAAACAACCATTTTTAGCTGAGTCATTAAAGCAATTATCGGTCCCTTACTGTTATTTTTGCGGTGAGAAAGACCAAAAATTTCGAGGCGTTTCGCAACAATATGCATTGCCGTTTACGCTAATTGATAATGCAGGGCATAATGCGCATCGGGAAAATCCCCAACATTATGCAGCTGCACTTCACTATTTTTTATCACACTGTGGTTAAAGGAACTTGATAATGATTTATCCAAGCGAAGAAAAACTGTACGCACCGATTGAGTGGCAAGATTGCTCAGCAGGTTTTGACGATATTCGATATCACAAATCCCCTGAAGGGATTGCTAAAATTACCATTAACCGCCCTGAAGTGCGCAATGCATTCCGTCCGCAAACCGTAAAAGAGATGATCCAAGCATTATCAGACGCGCGTTATGACGACCATATCGGGACTATCATCCTAACGGGTGAAGGTGAAAAAGCGTTCTGTGCTGGTGGTGACCAGAAAATTCGTGGCGACTACGGCGGGTATCGCGATGAAAGCGGTACGCACCATCTGAACGTATTGGATTTCCAACGTCAAATTCGTACCTGTCCAAAACCTGTTGTTGCAATGGTTGCCGGTTTCTCCATCGGTGGCGGTCACGTTTTACATATGATGTGTGACTTAACCATCGCAGCCGATAACGCGATTTTCGGTCAAACGGGTCCTAAAGTTGGCTCGTTTGATGGCGGCTGGGGCGCATCTTATATGGCGCGTATCGTCGGTCAAAAGAAAGCCCGCGAAATTTGGTTCCTGTGCCGTCAGTACAATGCGCAAGAAGCGTTAGACATGGGTCTGGTAAACACCGTTGTACCTTATGCTGACTTAGAAAAAGAAACAGTACGCTGGTGCCGTGAAATGCTGGAAAACAGCCCAATGGCATTACGTTGCTTGAAAGCGGCACTGAACGCTGACTGTGATGGTCAAGCGGGTCTGCAAGAATTAGCGGGTAACGCAACGATGCTGTTCTATATGACCGATGAAGGTCAAGAAGGGCGTAACGCATTCAACGAAAAGCGTGCGCCAGATTTTTCTAAATATAAGCGTAATCCATAATGAGAAAAGCCAAACTTTACTCGTTCAGCCTGCCGATGGAGGCAGGCGTTATCCTTCGCTATCAACGACTAAAAACCCGTGATGGGCTTTTGGTTTGTTTACAAGATGGGGATAGCGAAGGCTGGGGGGAAATTTCACCTCTGCCAGAATTTAGCCGTGAAACGTTGGAAGAAGCAACAGCCGACACCATCGCATGGCTAAATGAATGGGTGAATGAAGGCACAATGACGCCAAGCCATTTACCTTCAGTTGCCTTTGGCTGTAGCTGTGCATTAGCAGAGCTGACCGGTGAACTTCCACAACAAGCTAATTATCGTAAAGCGCCATTATGCAGCGGTGACCCTGATGACCTAATCCTAAGCCTCGATGCCATGGAAGGGGAAAAAGTCGCCAAAGTGAAAGTGGGGCTTTATGAAGCTGTGCGTGATGGCATGGTGGCAAACTTATTATTGGAAGCGGTGCCTGAGCTAAAACTGCGCTTAGATGCTAACCGCAGCTGGACCCGAGCAAAAGCAGATGGTTTCGCTAAATATGTGAATCCAGATTACCGTGCACGAATTGCGTTCCTTGAAGAGCCATGCAAAACCCGTGAGGAGTCTTTGCAATTTTCTGCGGATACTGGCATCGCCATCGCATGGGATGAAAGTGTGCGCGAAGATGACTTCAAAGTAGAAGCGCAACCGGGTGTGGCGGCTATTATCATTAAACCGACCTTAACGGGCAGCTTGAGTTATTGCCGCAGTTTGGTGGAGCAAGCTCATCAGTTAGGGATGCAGGCTGTGATCAGCTCATCCATCGAAAGCAGCTTTGGTTTAACCCAATTAGCGCGGGTCGCAAATTGGCTAACGCCGAATACCATTCCAGGTTTAGATACGGTTTCACTGATCCAATCTCAATTGGTGAGACCTTGGCCACAATGCCAAATTCCTGTTCAACAGTTAGATGAGCTGACAGTTGTATGGCAGAGTTAGCATCATCGTCTAGCCGCTTTACCGACTGGCCTTGGCAGCATTGGGCCAGTCTTCAACCAAATAACATTGCACTTTTTACGGATACTGATGCGGTAACGTGGGCGGCATTAAATCAGCAGATTGCCGATTTAGTCACTTACTTTGCGATGCAAGGCGTGCAAGAAGGGCAATGTGTCGCTTTGCGCGGTAAAAACTCCGTTGAACTGCTACTCAGTCAATTGGCGTTGCTAGCTTGTGGGGCGAAAGTCTTGCCTATCAATCCTCGCCTTCCTGAACGGTTATTAGATGAATTACTGCCACATCTTGATATTAGCGCAGTGATTGATTTTACCGATGAACAAAACGCGCTCGCGAATTATCGTCATTTGGACCACCAGCTTTATTATCATTTTATTGAATATGACGATTTTCCTTCGGTAAGCTTTCAGAAAATTGCTGAGCAACCTGCAACGTTAATTTTAACCTCAGGTTCTACGGGGTTACCTAAAGCGGCTGTACACAGTATTTCGGCGCATTTGAACAGTGCGGCTGGCGTGTTGGATGCCATGAATTATCAGCAAGAGGATTGCTGGCTACTTTCATTGCCATTATTTCACGTTTCAGGGCAAGGAATTGTATGGCGTTGGTTACTGAGCGGTGCAAAACTCGCCATTCGTTCTACACCATTGCCCGAAGCATTACAGGGTGTCACCCATGCATCATTAGTGCCGACTCAACTATGGCGGTTACTGAATGACGAGATGCCGTTAAATCTTTCGTTAAAAGAAGTCTTGTTGGGGGGGGCTATGATCCCAACCAGTTTAACGGAGCTAGCCGAGCAACGTGGTATTGTATGTTGGAGTGGTTATGGGATGACAGAAATGGCGTCAACCGTGTGTGCCAAACGTACAGATGGTAAGAAAGGTGTAGGGCTTCCATTAGCGGGTAAACAAGTACGGCTGGTGGATGATGAAATTCAAATTCAGTCGGACAGCCAATCTTTAGGGTATTGGTTTGATGGGCAATTACATCCTTTAAATTTAGTGGATGGATGGTTTAAAACCAATGACAAAGGTGCCTTTATTGAGGGTGAATATCAGGTTTTAGGTCGTTTGGATAATCTATTCATTAGTGGCGGGGAGTGTGTGCAGCCTGAAGATATTGAAGCGGTGATCAATGCTCATCCTGGTGTGCACCAAAGCTTTATTGTTCCTGTTGATGATGTGCAATTTGGACAGCGCCCAGTGGCAGTGATTGACGCGGATGAATCAATGAATTTGAACATGTTGGCTGATTGGCTAAAAGATAAATTAGCCCCGTATCAATTCCCCATGGCGTTTTATCACCTAGAACCTGAATTGAAAGCGGGGGGAATTAAAGTTTCTCGCCAGCAGGTGAAGCGATGGGTGTTAACACAAAGATAGTGATGAACTAAACGCGGAATGAATTAAGGAATAAATAAAAAGCGCTAGAAAGTTCTAGCGCTTGGTCATAACAGGAAATGCTTGTTTATTTCAGCGCATTTAACGCTTTTTCAACACCCGCGCCGTATTCTGGATGCACTTTCTTGAACAACTCGATTTGACGTTTTTGCGTCTCTTCTGACGCTTCAATCAACTCACCCGCTAAACGTTGGAACATACGTTGATGTTCGGCATCGTCCAGCAATTCATACAGTGCTCGAGGTTGGCTGAAGTAATCTTCATCTTCACGGTGATTCCAGTGATCAGCCGCACCTTCGATAGATAATGGTGGTTCGCTGTAGTCCGGTTGTTCTTGGAACATCCCGGCGCTGTTTGGCTCATAAGTCACGGTATTGCTGCTATTACCATCAATGCGCATTGCACCATCACGATGATAATTATGGAATGGGCAGCGTGGGGCATTCACCGGAATTTGATAGTGGTTAATACCTAAACGGTAACGCTGAGTATCCCCGTAAGAGAATAAGCGACCTTGCAGCATTTTGTCCGGAGAGAATCCAATGCCCGGAACGATATTCGCTGGGCTAAATGCCGCTTGTTCCACATCCGAGAAATAGTTATCTGGGTTGCGGTTCAGTTCAAAATAGCCCACATCAATCAATGGATAATCTTTGTGTGGCCACACTTTGGTTAGATCAAATGGGTTATAAGGGACGGTTGACGCCTCTTTTTCTGGCATGATCTGAATCTGTAAGTTCCAGCGAGGATATTCTTTACGTTGGATAGCATCGAACAGGTCACGTTGAGAGCTTTCACGATCTTTACCAATCAGCGCTTCTGCTTCGTCGTCCATAAGGTTTTCGATACCTTGCTGGCTACGGAAGTGGAATTTCACCCAAAAACGTTCGTTATTCGCATTGATAAAGCTATAGGTATGGCTACCAAAACCGTGCATAAAGCGATAACTTTTCGGTAAGCCGCGGTCACTGACATCAATGGTTAATTGATGAAGCGCTTCAGGTAAGTGGGAGAAGAAATCCCATTTATAGGCGGCGCTACGCATATTGGTATAAGGGCAGCGTTTGACAACGTGGTTTAAGTCAGGGAATTTCAGTGGGTCACGCAGATAGAATACAGGGGTATTGTTACCCACCATATCCCAGTTGCCTTCTTCGGTATAAAACTTCATAGCGAAACCACGGATATCGCGCTCGGCATCAGCTGCACCACGTTCACCGGCTACGGTGGAGAAGCGGACAAATAAATCAGTTTTCTTGCCAATTTCACTGAATAATTTTGCGCGGGTATAGCGGGTAATGTCATGGGTGACAGTGAAAGTACCGAATGCCCCTGAACCTTTAGCGTGCATACGGCGCTCTGGGATCACTTCACGATCGAAGTGGGCGAGCTTTTCCAAAAACCAAACATCTTGCAACAGCATCGGACCACGTTTGCCCGCAGTCATCACGTTATTGTTATCCACAACAGGTGCGCCTGAAGCGGTAGTTAGACCTCTTTTTTTCATCACAATACTCCCAAACTATTAGATTTATAGACTACACAAAAGTAACTAACTGGATGAATATTTGTAGAATATCACTTCATCTCTATAATAAACTTGATGAACAGTATAATAAGCAAAGATTTAATTATCTAATCGCTCTGACCAATCACTGTAATCATAGTAAGAAGTTTAGTCAGAAAATGAAGAATTGATTGAAGTAAACCACTGATGAATTTCACTTATTGTGCGTTAAACGGTGTTCTAACGTAAATTTAAGCAAAAAAGACTGAGTACGTGCACTAAATCACGTAACATCGTCACGATACTTTAATTTTTAATAATAAAGGAAATGATAATGCGCAAAGTTCTTTTAGCTGTTGCAGCGACCTCTGCATTTTATATGGGTGCTGCCCAAGCAATTTCTGCTGATTTCAGCGCGGGTGAACATTTTACAGAATTAAGTGCTGGTTTAGGAACTCAAGGTTCCGGTTTAGCATTTAATGGCTCTTGGGCTCGTAGCGATCATAATGGCGAGTTAGGTAGCTTAGGCGCAACTTTCGGTCTGCCATTAGGACCATTTAATGCCTATGTAGGTGGTAAAGCATTGTATTTATCTCCTGAAGATGGTTCTAACGGTGCAGCGGCAGCATTAGGTGGTGGCTTAAGCTGGCAAGCACTGCCATCATTAAGTTTCTACGGTGAAGCGTATGGCGCACCAGAATCACTGACTTCAGGCAGCAAATCCTACATGGAAGCGAAAGCAGGTGCGCGCTATACCGTGTTTAAACCGCTGTCGGTTGATGCGGGTTATCGTCTGATTGAGATGAAAGGCGCGCATGATGATCGTAATGAGAAGTTGGCAGATGGATGGTATGTGGGCGCCGGCCTATCCTTCTAATATTCTCGTCATATTTTGATTTGTGGCGTTGTTGGCTGCACTCGGATACTCGGGTCACATACTCATGTATGCTCCCCAAGATATCCTCGTTTGCCGCCTAGCCACAATTCAAACTATTTAGAGAATAATGCTAGTGCTCATTATGAGTTGAAAAATGGCAGTGATAGTTTTTCAAAAAAAACATCAAAAAATGCCAAGAAAAACACCCCAAATTGGGGTGTTTTTTATGAATGAAACTCTAGGGATTAACCAACGTTTGGTAGGAAGCCGGCCACGATGGCGAATTGGATGGCGATGACTGCGATACCGCACAGCAGAACTAAAGTGAGGATTGGTGTGCCGCCTTTGACGCGGTAAATGCCATTCGCTTCTAACTTGCGTACGCGCATGGTTAACAGTGCCGGTATGATTAATGCTAGGACTGATAATGCGACAGCGGCGTAAGTTAATGCTTGAACAAAACTACTGAAGAACAACGCTGCGAGTAACGGGGGTACGAAGGTCAGCAGCGTGGTTTGTGCACGACCAATAAAATCATTACTACGCTTAAATAAGTCTGCAAGGTAATCAAACAAACCTAAAGCCACACCTAAGAAGGAAGTCGCTAACGCTAAATCCATAAACAGGGCAACTGCCATATTCACACGAGGGGTGGCAACCACATCACGGATTGCGGTTAATAATCCATTTAAACCTGAAGACTGGGCAAGGATCCCCATAAATGTATTGGATGGGATAGCGCCGAGAGTTGCGATTTGCCATAAAATGTAGGCAACCAGAGGAATTGCACTCCCTGTAATGAAAATGATACGCAGCTTGCGTACATCACCATTCATGTAATTGACTAAACTAGGTACGCTTCCGTGGAACCCAAAAGAGGTAAAAATCACGGGAACAGCGGCGAGTATAAGGCCTTTTTCCAGCGGCATGGTGCTTAGGTTAACCGCCTCGGCATGAGGCATCATAACGGCAAGCATAATCACTAAGAAAATCGTCTTAGCGGTGAAAAGAATACGGTTAATAAAATCAACAGAGTGTGTACCCACACAGACCACAGCACCGCCAACAATGGTGAACATAATAATGGCTGTTTGAGTCGAAACCGTAATCCCCCACCAAGAAGATAGGCTATCAGAGATAAGCACTCCAGCCCCGCCAATATAGGCAGTTGTCAGAGCATACATCAGTAATAACATACTCAAACCAGTGACAATTTGACCGACAGGACCGAGGTACTTTTTCGCAACACTACCGAGCCCCATATTGGCAGGATTATGTTGATATACCTCGACTAGTAGTAATGAGGTATAACTCATTAGCATCCATAAACCAATCAACAAACATACTATTCCAGTGAAGCCAACACCTGCTGCCGCTAGCGGCATTGCTAGCATTCCTGCGCCAATTGTTGTTCCTGCCACGATCAAAATACTGCCAAGGGTACGATTCTTCACAAATTCCTCTGATTGAATTCGGGTTATTAATAATTTAAGCAGATTATGCGATTGCGATTACTCTGTCAAATCTGAATTACAGTGTGTGTAAATAAATATTAACAGTCTAAATGAGTCAAAAATTCTATTAATGTATGGGGAAGTAACAACTTGCTCGCTAAGGGTGAATTTTTGTTAAGAATGAAAATAAGAAGTGAAACTTGATGAGGGTTAAATGTTAAAAAATGGGGTTTATAAGATTGATTTTACTCATTATATTATTTAACTGAGCATTATGGCAGCAACTAAAGGGGAATTTTGTGATGGGACCAAAATATTAGGAATGAAAATAAAACAATATTGTTTTTTAAATTAATATAAATCAAATTAATACGTTAAGATCATCTGGATAATAAGGGAAACCTATAAATAAAGGATGGACCTATGGACTTTATGATTCAACTTGCCATTATTCTTGTCTGCTTGTTCTACGGAGCAAGAAAAGGGGGTATGGCGCTCGGGCTGCTAGGCGGTGTTGGCCTAGTTATACTTGTCTTTGGTTTTGGTTTGCCTCCAGGAAAACCGCCTGTAGACGTTATGCTTGTTATCATTGCTGTTGTTGCAGCATCAGCAACCTTACAAGCATCAGGCGGTTTGGACGTTATGCTACAAATCGCAGAACGTTTACTGCGTAAAAATCCAAAATACATCTCTATTGTTGCACCTTTCGTTACCTGTATTTTAACCATTTTGTGTGGTACCGGGCATGTGGTATATACCATTTTGCCAATCATTTACGATGCAGCGATCAAGAATAATATTCGTCCTGAAAGACCAATGGCGGCGAGTAGTATCGGGGCGCAAATGGGGATTATTGCCAGCCCTGTTTCCGTGGCAGTTGTTTCTTTAGTCGCAATGTTAAATGGCGTGTCCATCAACGGTAAATCACTAGAATTTTTAGATTTACTGGCAATCACCATCCCATCAACTTTAATCGGTATCTTAGCGATAGGTATCTTTAGCTGGTTCCGCGGTAAAGATCTGGATAAAGACCCGGTATTCCAAGAATTTATCTCAGTGCCTGAAAACCATGACTATGTTTATGGTGATAGCGTTACGCTGTTAGATAAAAAATTGCCAAAAATTAACTGGGTAGCAATGTGGATTTTCTTAGCATCCATCGTGGTGGTGGCATTACTGGGTGCATTTTCTGAGCTCAGACCATTAATTAACGGTAAGCCGTTATCGATGGTGTTAGTGATCCAGATGTTTATGTTATTAGCGGGTGCGCTGATCATTATCATCTGTAAAACCAATCCAGGACAGATTTCTAAAAACGAAGTGTTCCGGTCAGGGATGATTGCTATCGTGGCGGTATATGGTATCGCGTGGATGGCAGAAACCATGTTCGGTGCCCATATGGATGAAATCAAAGGCACTTTAGGTTCATTAGTCAAAGATTTCCCTTGGGCGTATGCGGTGATTTTGCTGTTGGTATCCAAGTTTGTTAACTCACAAGCAGCGGCATTAGCGGCAGTAGTGCCAATCGCTCTGGGTATTGGTGTTGACCCTGCATATATTATTGCTTCTGCACCAGCGTGTTACGGTTACTATATCCTGCCAACTTATCCAAGTGACCTTGCGGCGATTCAGTTTGACCGTTCTGGTACTACACGTATTGGTAAGTTTGTTATCAACCACAGCTTTATCTTGCCTGGTCTAATTGGGGTGGGTGTATCCTGTGTGTTTGGTTGGGTATTTGCTGCGATGTACGGTTATCTATAAAAATACCCTTCATACTTCAAATTGCAGGGGTGTTAGCTGCACTCAGCTAGTCGGGTCACATACTTGTGTATGCTCCCCGACTATCTTCGTTTGCTGCCTACCTGCAACTCGAATTATTTTGGGTATTATATTATGGTTAGATACACAGTGTTACTAACGTCGTTACTCGATTTCAATATCGGATAGCGGGTGACAACAGCAGGGCAGAATTTCACCCTCTTGAACAAAAGCGAGCGGTTTACGTTTGTATCCAACCTTTCCCTTTAATAATGTTACGCGGCATGAGCCACAGTAGCCTTCTCGACATTGGTACTCGACAGGCACTCGGCTATCTTCAAGGGCATCCAATAAACTGGTGTGAACATCCGTGTGGTAGGGAACTTGCACACCCTGCGTAAGACGCAGGGTGATTTTATGACTTGCCATAATTACAGTTCGAAATCACTCAAATCATCGGTGTTAACTTCAGCGTCAATCTGACCGACTAAATAAGAGCTGACTTCGACTTCTTGTGGCGCCACTTGAACGTTGTCAGACACTAACCATGCGTTGATCCATGGAATAGGGTTAGAACGCGCTTCAAATGGTAATTTCAGGCCAACTGCTTGCATACGAATGTTGGTAATATATTCCACATATTGGCACAGAATATCTTTGTTCAGACCAATCATCGAGCCTTCGCTGAACAGATATTCAGCCCACTCTTTTTCTTGTTCTGCCGCATCCACAAACAGGCGATAGCATTCATCTTCACACTCAGCGGCAATCTCTGCCATTTCAGGATCGTCTTGACCTGAGCGTAACAGGTTCAGCATATGCTGAGTTCCCGTTAAGTGCAGCGCTTCATCTCGAGCAATCAGCTTGATGATTTTTGCGTTACCTTCCATCAATTCGCGCTCAGCAAAGGCGAAAGAGCACGCGAAGCTGACGTAGAAACGAATTGCTTCAAGGGCGTTAACGCTCATTAAGCATAAATAAAGTTGCTTTTTCAGTGCTCGCAGTGAAACAGTGACTTGTTTACCACCCAGCGTATGGGTCCCTTCACCAAACATATGGTAATAGTTGGTCATTTCGATCAGCGTGTCGTAGTACTCAGAAATATCTTTTGCACGCTTGAGAATTTCTTCATTTTCAACGATATCATCGAAGATAATCGCCGGGTCATTCACGATATTACGAATAATATGTGTGTATGAACGTGAGTGAATTGTTTCTGAGAATGACCAAGTCTCAACCCAAGTTTCTAATTCTGGGATTGAAATCAGTGGCAAAAATGCCACGTTAGGGCTGCGACCCTGAATAGAGTCGAGCAGCGTTTGGTATTTCAGGTTACTGATAAAAATGTGTTTTTCATGATCAGGCAGCGCATTATAGTCAATACGGTCGCGCGCCACGTCAACTTCTTCTGGGCGCCAGAAGAATGAGAGTTGCTTTTCAATCAGTTTTTCAAAAATAGGATATTTTTGCTGATCAAAACGGGCAACGTTCACAGGCTGGCCGAAAAACATCGGCTCCAGCAGCTGGTTATTTTTTTTCTGAGAAAAAATCGTGTATGAATGTGACATAACCATCCCTATTAAATTTTACAAGCCCCGCCTTCACAATCAGAATCTGCGCTTTCAACAACTTCTTCCAGATCCCCCTGAACATCTTCAGCACCGTCGCGGGTGTTGTGGTAGTAAAGTGTTTTCACACCAAACTTGTAGGCTAACAATAAATCTTTTAACAGTTGATTCATTGGCACTTTGCCATTCGGGAAACGGGTTGGGTCATAGTTTGTGTTAGAAGAAATCGACTGGTCGATAAACTTCTGCATGATCCCAACTAACTGCAAATAGCCGCTATTGGAAGGCATTTGCCATAATAGCTCGTAAGCACCTTTCAGATTTTCGTAATCTGGCACCACTTGGCGCAGGATACCGTCTTTTGATGCTTTAATGCTGATATAACCACGTGGTGGTTCGATACCATTGGTCGCGTTAGAAATCTGAGACGAGGTCTCTGATGGCATTAATGCAGACAGCGTTGAGTTACGCAGACCGTACTGTTTGATCTCTTGGCGCAGCGCTTCCCAATCATAATGCAGTGGTTCGTCAGTTAATTTATCGAGCTCACGTTTGTAAGTATCGATAGGTAACACGCCTTGTGCATAGGTGGTTTCATTGAACCATGGGCAAGCACCTTGTTCTTTCGCTAATTCATTTGAGGCTTTCAGTAAGTAATATTGAATCGCTTCGAATGTTTTGTGCGTCAGGTTGTTGGCGCTACCATCGGAGTAACGAACACCGTGTTTCGCTAAATAGTAAGCGTAGTTAATCACACCAATACCCAGAGTACGACGACCCATAGAGCCTTTCTTCGCCGCAGGGATTGGGTAATCTTGGTAGTCTAACAGTGCGTCTAATGCACGAACCGCTAAGATAGCTAACTCTTCTAACTCATCGAGGCTTTCAATGGCGCCTAAGTTAAACGCTGACAGCGTACACAGGGCAATTTCACCATTTTCGTCATTGACGTTATTTAATGGTTTAGTTGGCAGTGCAATTTCCAGACACAGGTTGGATTGACGAACAGGGGCAACCTGTGGGTCAAATGGGCTGTGGGTGTTGCAGTGGTCAACGTTTTGAATATAGATACGACCTGTAGATGCGCGTTCTTGCATCATCAATGAGAATAATTCAACCGCTTTCACGCTGGATTTACGGATTTTCTCATCTTGCTCATATTGCACATAGAGGCGTTCGAACTCGTCTTGATCCGCGAAGAATGCATCGTACAAGCCCGGAACATCAGACGGGCTGAATAGGGTGATATCTTGGTTTTTGATCAGGCGCTCGTACATTAATTTGTTGAGCTGTACACCGTAGTCCATATGGCGAACACGGTTCCCTTCAACCCCACGGTTGTTTTTCAGCACTAATAAACTTTCTACTTCTAAGTGCCAGATAGGGTAGAACAGGGTTGCTGCACCACCACGTACGCCACCTTGAGAGCAAGATTTTACCGCAGTTTGGAAATGCTTATAGAATGGGATACAGCCAGTGTGGAATGCTTCGCCACCACGGATTGGGCTACCCAGTGCACGGATGCGACCCGCGTTGATACCGATACCGGCACGCTGAGAGACATATTTCACGATAGCACTTGAGGTTGCATTGATAGAATCAAGGCTGTCACCGCACTCAATCAGAACACATGAGCTGAATTGACGTGTTGGTGTACGTACCCCCGCCATAATTGGCGTAGGTAAAGAAATTTTGAATGTTGATACCGCGTCATAGAAGCGGCGGATGTAATCTAAACGGGTTGCTTGTGGATAATGAGAGAACAAGCATGCGGCAACCAGAATATATAAAAACTGGGCGCTTTCGTAGATTTCACCAGTGACACGGTTTTGAACTAAATATTTCCCTTCTAACTGTTTAACAGCGGCGTAGGAGAAATTCATATCACGCCAATGGTCAATAAAACCATCCATTTGCTCGAAATCTGCTTCAGTGTAGTCTTCCAGCAAATGCTTATCATATTTACCCATCTCAACCAGATGTTTTACGTGGGCATATAATTTTGGTGGCTCAAACTGACCATAGGCTTTTTTGCGCAGGTTAAAAATCGCTAAACGTGCAGCAAGATATTGGTAATCTGGTGTTTCACCGGTGATTAAGTCAGCAGCGGCTTTAATCATCGTTTCGTGAATATCAGAAGTTCTGATCCCATCATAAAACTGAATCTGAGAACGTAACTCCACCTGTGAAACTGATACGTTACTAAGACCTTCCGCCGCCCATGTAATAACTTTATGGATTTTGTCGAGGTCAATGCGTTCTTTATGTCCATCACGTTTTGTGACTAACAGACTCTGGTTCATGAGCAAGTACACCTTGGTTGAGTTACAAAATAGAGTCTCCCAAACGTAAAAAAGCTCATGATGAAGAATCATGAGACTTGTATATTATATTTGTGATGACCACTATATGTAGTAGTTTGTTAAGAATCTAATAACAAGATAATGTTAATGTGCGATTTTATCAAGTGTACAAATCTGATAGTTTTTGTGGATAACAACTGGATAAGAAAAATTGATCATGTCGGTAAGCAGCATGAGAAGTGGAGTTGCCAAAAATTGACTTACCGACATTAACCTAAAAATTATTTTGTAAAGTTGAGACCGTTTGCTGTTTTCTTAAACGTACCGCTTGCTATTTATTCGCTGATCGTATGCAGCATATAGTTCACATCAACGTTAGGACCTAACCAAAATTTATCGGTGATTGGATTATAATGCAGTCCCATCATATGTTGTTCTTTTAATTGCGTTTTATCGACCCAGCTAATTAATTCGGATGGGCGGATAAACTTATTAGCATCATGCGTGCCTTTTGGAACCATTTTCATCACATATTCCGCTGCCACGACAGCCATTAGCCATGCTTTTCTGTTGCGATTAATGGTGGAAAAAATAACATGTCCGCCAGGTTTAACTAACTTCGCGCAGGCTCTTACTACAGACTCTGGGTCTGGAACGTGCTCAAGCATTTCCATGCAAGTGACGATATCGTAGCTCTGAGGGTGTTTATCCGCATGCTGTTCGACGGTTTCTTGGACGTATTCCACAGGAATACCCGATTCCAGAGAGTGTAGACGAGCGACCATTAACGGATCTGCGCCCATATCTAAACCCGTGACATCCGCACCTTCGCGCGCCATGCTTTCAGATAAAATACCGCCACCGCAGCCAACGTCGAGGATTTTCTTACCAAAAATGCCGTCTACACGTTGCATGATGTAGCCTAAACGCAGCGGATTAATGCGGTGTAATGGGGCAAACTCGCCTTCAAGATCCCACCAACGTGACGCTATCGATTCAAACTTTTCAATCTCTTGTTTGTCGACGTTTAGGTACGTTTGGTCTTGGGTATCATTCATCTGAGGAACTCCTATATCTATTTCTATCCTCGCATTACTTATTTTTACCTATTGGACTATATTTATTTTGCAAAATGCAAAAACAGGTTGGAATTCGTAATGGGACGATAGTCGCCCGTGAGTTAATTTATTGGGATTATGGACCAAATATGAAAATCCTTGAGAGACTATTGCTTGAAAATCTACAAGATTCGGACACATAAGCGCATTTTTCCGCTATTATACATAGCTTGAAAGACAAATACTCACTTCTCTTATCTCTTAATTAAATAAGGGAGTTGTGGTATAGTTTACACTTTGAATCTGAAGTTATGAGGGACAGTGGTTCCATGAGCGAGATTGCCAGAGAAATCACCCCAGTCAATATCGAAGAAGAACTGAAAAGTTCCTATTTGGATTATGCAATGTCCGTTATCGTCGGCCGTGCACTTCCAGATGTTCGAGATGGGCTGAAGCCAGTACACCGCCGAGTGTTATTTGCGATGAATGTACTGGGAAATGATTGGAATAAACCCTATAAAAAGTCTGCCCGTATCGTCGGGGACGTCATCGGTAAATACCATCCACATGGAGACATTGCCGTTTATGAGACCATCGTTCGTCTCGCACAGCCTTTCTCTATGCGTTACATGCTGGTAGATGGTCAGGGGAACTTTGGTTCAGTTGACGGAGACTCCGCCGCTGCAATGCGTTATACGGAAATCCGTATGGCGAAAATTGCCCATGAAATGCTGGCTGATTTAGAAAAAGAAACCGTAGACTTTGTTCCTAACTATGATGGTACAGAGCAAATCCCAGAAGTGATGCCAACGAAGATACCTAACCTTTTGGTCAATGGTTCTTCAGGGATTGCTGTCGGGATGGCCACTAACATTCCTCCGCACAACTTAGGGGAAGTGATTAATGGTTGCTTAGCTTATATAGAAGACGAAGATATTAGTATCGAAGGCTTGATGGAACATATCCCAGGCCCAGATTTCCCGACCGCCGCTATCATCAATGGCCGTCGTGGTATTATCGATGCGTATCGTACCGGTCGCGGTAAAGTGTACATTCGTGCACGTGCCGAGGTTGAAGTTGATGAGAAAAATGGTCGAGAAACCATTATCGTCAACGAAATTCCGTATCAAGTGAACAAAGCGCGCTTGATTGAAAAAATTGCGGAATTAGTTAAAGAAAAACGCGTTGAAGGTATCAGTGCACTGCGTGATGAGTCTGATAAAGACGGTATGCGTATTGTCATTGAAATTAAGCGCGATGCAGTCGGCGAAGTAGTACTAAATAACCTGTATTCACTGACGCAATTGCAAGTTTCTTTCGGTATCAACATGGTGGCACTGCATCAGGGTCAACCAAAAATCTTGAACCTGAAAGATATTATTGCCGCGTTTGTTCGCCATCGTCGTGAAGTTGTTACACGCCGTACTATTTTCGAACTGCGTAAAGCCCGTGACCGTGCGCACATCCTTGAAGCGTTGGCGGTGGCACTGGCGAATATCGACCCAATTATCGAATTGATCCGTAAAGCACCAACACCAGCTGAAGCAAAAGCTGGGCTGATTGCCCGTTCTTGGGCTCTGGGTAATGTTGCTGCGATGCTGGAACGTTCAGGTGATGATGCTGCACGTCCGGAGTGGTTAGAGCCACAATATGGTGTTCATGAAGGTCAATATTTCCTGACTGAACAGCAAGCACAAGCAATTTTGGATCTGCGTTTACAGAAATTAACCGGTCTTGAGCATGAAAAACTGCTGGAAGAGTACCGTGAACTTCTGAAACAAATCGAAGAATTACTGTTTATTCTGCGTAGCCCTGAGCGTTTAATGGAAGTTATTCGTGAAGAGTTAGAAGCAATTCGTGATGCTTATAACGACCCGCGTCGTACTGAGATCACTGAAAATACCGCAGATATCAATATTGAAGATTTGATCAACCAAGAAGATGTGGTGGTAACGCTATCTCACCAAGGTTATGTGAAGTATCAGCCATTGTCTGACTACGAAGCACAACGCCGTGGTGGTAAAGGTAAATCCGCAGCGCGTATTAAAGAAGAAGACTTTATTGAGCGTCTGCTGGTGGCGAATACCCACGATACTATCTTGTGTTTCTCCAGTCGTGGTCGCTTATATTGGATGAAAGTCTATCAATTGCCTGAAGCTAGCCGTGGTGCTCGTGGACGTCCAATTGTGAACTTACTGCCACTTGAGCAAGATGAACGTATCACCGCGATTTTACCAGTGCGTGAATACGAAGAGGGCTATTATGTCTTTATGGCGACCGCGAGCGGTACCGTGAAGAAAACCCCTCTGCAAGATTTCAGTCGCCCAAGAAGTGCCGGTATTATTGCCGTGAACTTGAATGAAGGCGATGAGCTGATTGGTGTTGATTTAACCAACGGTAGCAATGAAGTCATGCTGTTCTCTGCGCAAGGTAAAGTGGTGCGCTTTGCAGAAGATGCGGTTCGTGCGATGGGACGTACAGCGACAGGTGTTCGCGGTATTAAATTAATGGACGACGATAAAGTTGTTTCTTTAATTATTCCTCGTGGTGAAGGCCATATTCTGACCGTGACTGAAAACGGCTTCGGTAAGCGTACTGAAGAAGCAGAATACCCAACAAAATCTCGTGCAACTCAAGGGGTTATCTCTATTAAAGTGAGCGAGCGTAATGGTCAAGTTGTTGGCGCTATCCAAGTTGAGGATACCAACCAAATTATGATGATTACGGATGCTGGGACTCTGGTTCGTACCCGCGTTTCTGAAGTTAGCGTCGTTGGACGTAATACTCAAGGTGTGACGCTGATCCGTACTGCTGAAGATGAAAAAGTAGTTGGTTTACAACGTGTTGCTGAAACTGAAGACGATGAAAATACCGATGAAGAGGGTATTGATGTTGACGGTGAAGCACAAGCTGATGCAGATACCGAAGAGTAAGTATCATTCATCAATGAAACGGGCGGATTATCCGCCCGTTTTTGTATCTTTACACTAGCAATATACATGGAAGTTATTGGTTGTCGCTTTTCATCGAGTTAATCGAGTATACTCAGTATTAGTGATAATGTACTTGTAGGTAACGGATTGAGATATTTACCCTCGTTTAAAACATCCCTCAGATTATCTAGAGATCTTTTTCGTGTCCTAGGCGTTATGCTATGGGGAATGGGGCTTTTCATCACTCTGTTTTTCCTTTATATGCAATTCAATGAACATAAATCTGATCTGCGCCAGCAATTCCATTCTGGTTATGAAAACCTGCAAGTTTATATTCAGCAGTCAAATGCTACACTTCGCCTTATTCATTCCATGACGGAGCAGCAACGACTCAAAGACGAAGAACATCAACAAAAAGTGGGTATTCAACAAGAAGATATCACTTTACCCGCATCCACGTCATACTCGCTATATCCACTCATGCCATCGGCAGATTGTGATGTATTTAAGCAGCGAACTCAGAATTATCTTTCTGCTTTTGAACAACTCAATATTTTCTGGAAAGACAGCATTGCGGTCCCCCAAGGCTTAAATCACGTATTTGTCTTTGGAACAGGCAGTTACTGCATGATGGATTATTCAATTCGTGCTGCAGTTTCTGATATTGATACGCTAAAAAAAGTGGTCTATGACAATGCGCGGATCTACAAACAGTTAAGACAGCAGGGTCAAGAGCGCAATTTATATACCATCACCCACAGTTCTCAACCATCAAATGGTCAACTCTATTTGATGATCCCTATCTATGAGAAAAGCTTAATTGTTGGTTTTATTGGGATTGAGCGAGCGATAAACTTAAATCAGTTTAATTTACGTAATAATCCAGCCGTTGAAATCACATTAATTAACTCATCAAATCAACCTGTTCTCTACACTTCATCAGATTCGAATATTAAAAATTCACCATTGCTGACATCTGGAGAGATAAATTATTTCGGTTTTAACTCTGATTATACTCAGCTGTTTTTTAAGAAGCGTTTAGCACCTTCGCAACTAACGGTTATTTATTCAATTGAGACATCGTATTTAATCAGCAACCTAAAAACATCAATAATTTACGCAATATTAATTAATATTTTGTCTGGTACGTTAATTTTCTTTTTAATTTGGTTATTAGAAAGACGAATGTTAGAGCCTGCAGCCAATACGGCGATTCGTCTTGAAGAGCATGAACAATTTAACCATAAAATTGTGGCATCAGCTCCTGTTGGGATCATTATCCTAAGGCTAAGTGATGGCGGCAATATTCTGAGTAATGAGCTCGCACATAACTATTTCCGTTTACTGAGTGAAGATGATAAACAGCGAATTTTGACGATTATTCGTCAAAAATCTAGCAACTATATTGATGTTGTTGCAACGAATGGCACCCATCTACAAATTAGTTTTGTGAATTCACGTTATCAAAATGAAGATGTGGCTATCTGCGTATTGATCGACATTAGTATTCGTGTGCAGATGGAAAAATCATTGCAGGATGTCGCAGATGCAGCGGATCAGGCGAACCAAGCGAAATCGATGTTCTTAGCCACGGTGAGCCATGAATTAAGAACACCGTTGTATGGGATCATCGGTAATATTGAGTTATTGCAACGGTATGATTTATCAGATAAAGCGCTTCGATTAGTTTCTACAATGGATAATTCGTCATCGCTATTGTTGCAGATTATCAGTGATATTTTGGATTTCTCCAAAATTGAATCCAAACAATTAAAAATAGAAAATAAATTATTCAATTGCCGCAATGTATTTGCTTATGTTCTTGCTAACTACGTCCCTTTAGCAACTAAAAAACAAGTGTCACTTTACTCTTATATTGAGCCGAACATTCCAGACATGATGCTTAGCGACCCAGTACGCCTACAACAAGTTATCTCCAATATTGTGAATAACAGCATAAAGTTCACAGACTCTGGTTTTGTGATGCTGCATGTTTGGAAAGATGAAAATTATTTAAAAATTGAAATCAAGGATTCGGGGATTGGAATGACCCCAGCAGTGGTTATGCAATTATTTGACCCATTCTTCCAAGTATACGATCAAAATAATGGACACAAAGGGACAGGGTTAGGGCTCGCTATTTGTGAGAAACTCATCAACTTGATGGATGGTGATATTGGTGTGGATTCTCAAGCGGGGCTGGGGAGTACGTTTACGATCCGCATTCCACTCTATGACCAGCAATATTTAGAACCCGTTATTCCTGAGTACCGAAAAAATTACCGTGTCGCCGTGACGGGTCAAAATGCATTCTTAATTGATTTTCTTGTAAGATTGCTCGAACACCATCATTTTAATGTGGTAACGGGCTCATCCATTGATATCAATGAGACGTATGACTTGTTGATTACGGATACCCAAGAAAGTGTTGCCTTACAGAATAGAAACTTGCTGAAACTCAGTAGTTTATATTCAGGTGAATTATTTGAAACTCAACCAAGTAATTGGCTCTATAACACTTATCAGCTCGATAAGCTGCCAATGTTGATTGATAAAATCATTGTTAAGTTGGTTCAAGGTACTAAAGAGAGTTTAGAGAACCATGACCTTGAAGATGCCGATGCAGATTTGAATACGTTTAAAGTCTTAATTGTTGATGACCATCCTATTAACCGAATGCTATTGACAGAGCAGTTGGCAAGCATTGGCTTTATGACAAGCACGGCAGTTGATGGATTAGATGCGTTGAAATTCCTTGAGCATAATCATGCGGACATTGTTCTTTCTGATGTGAATATGCCCAATATGGACGGTTATCAATTGGCGCGCACGTTGCGAGAACAAGGTTTTAGGCAGCCTATTGTAGCATTAACGGCAAATGCGATGGCAGAAGAGAAGCAGCGTTGTCTTGATGCGGGTATGAATGATTGTCTCTCGAAGCCTACATCGATCAGTGTGCTACGGGAGTCGTTGGTGAAATATGTTAAACCTAATGAGTGAATAAATTATTTATTAAACAGTTAACATATTGAATAGAAAAAATAAAAGCCCTAAACGGGCTTCTATTTTAGTGCCAAAAAACGATTATTCAGAAGGGGAATTGTCGATACTGACTGATGAAAGGTAATTCAGCAGTGCGATATCATTTTCAACACCCAGCTTTAACATCGCCGATTTTTTCTGGCTACTAATGGTTTTGATGCTGCGATTTAGTTTTTTAGCAATCTCAGTGACTAAGAATCCTTCTGCAAATAAGCGTAGCACTTCACTTTCTTTTGGTGATAAACGCTTATCGCCATATCCACTCGCATTCACTTTTTCAAGCAATTTACTGACGCTTTCAGGGGTAAATTTCTTCCCTTTTTGTAAGGCAGCTAGCGCTTTTGGTAAGTCAGCAGGCGCACCTTGTTTTAGTACGATACCTTCAATATCAAGCTCAAGAATAGCGCTTAAGATCGCCGGATTATTGTTCATGGTGAGGACAATAATCGATAAGTCAGGGTAGTGACGCTTAATGTATTTAATTAATGTAATACCATCGCCGTATTTATCGCCAGGCATAGACAAATCAGTAACCAGAACGTCTGCATTCAGGCGCGCTAAGTTATTAATTAAAGAAGTAGAATCTTCAAATTCACCGACGATGTTTACCCATTCAATCTGTTCAAGCGACTTTCTGATACCGAAAAGAACAATAGGATGATCATCGGCAACAATGACATTTAGGTTATTCATATTATTGGTTACCTTCTGGCATTAGTCTTTTCACTGAGACATCCAGTTCTCTAATGCAATTTTTTATTTCAAATCCGTTTTCATCTGCTATGTAATGTTCCAAATCTTCACAAAGTTTATGAAGATAATGGAATTCAAGCATAGCAAAAACTCCTTTTAAACGATGTGCAGTGTCTTTTAATTCGGTTAAATTCGCAACACTTTCACTATTATACAGTTTATTAATATCTATCGGTACTGTTGAGATAAACAAATCTTTATAATCGCTCTTCGACAGAATTAAATGATAGCCTGAAATAATATTATCGACAGAATTATTCGACTGAGAGTTATTTTCTCGTAGAACGAGTGATGAAGATAGGTTGGATTCATTATTATCTTCTGTCTCATTCGCTTGTTCTATCAATAATGAGATAGCATCGATAAGTTCATCCGCGAAATTGTAGTTAACTTCAATATAATTTGGGTTAATACAATTTATTGAAGATAGATTTCCCTTAATTTTAATTATGTTATTAAAGGAAACGTCATCATTGTCGGCGATCAAGAGATCCCAGTGGCTATGTGGTGAGCTCTCATCGATATCAAGAAACTCTGCACCATAATGCGATAAGGTCTGTTTAACAATGCGACGAGTATCAATATTCTGAATATTCAAGCGAATATACATATCTTCAAGCAGAGCAGGGTATTCATGGCTTTGCATCTGGGATTGCGCAGGGAGCTTAATTTGATAATGGCTACCGATGGCATCACTTGACTTGATACTAAATGTTCCCTGCATTTTTTTCGTTAATAATTTGCAGAGGTAAAAGGTCATGCCTGAACGCTTAAATTGATTTGAACTTTGTGCTTTCCCTGTGAATGGGCTTTGCAAGTTATTCAATTCAATATGAGTTAACCCAATTCCGCTGTCTTTTATATCAATAGAAACTTCACTTTTTTCTTCAATATAGTCAATTGAAACGGTAATTTTACCAAAGGCTGTAGTTTCTATTGAGTATTCCCAAATTGATTGAAATAAAATCTGGAAATAATCTGGGTTATTTTCAATTAATGAGTCAGGATTAATGTTGTTATAAAAATAGAACGAAAGTCCTTTTCGATTTAAATGTGCTAAATTTTGTTTAAGATATTGGTTAATCATCTGACCAATAGCAAATTTTTCTGTTTTAAACTCAATCTGTTGAGTTTCTAATTGACTAATAAGTTCGATATTTCTAAACCAATTATTGATATAAAACAGTTGGTTTTGAATTTCAGATAATAATGGATTTTTAGGCTCGCCGAGTGAAGAGCTTAATTGGTTAAATTTGGCATCAATTTGGTTAACAGCGGGTAGAATTTCCTGGCAAATATTTTCGAAAACCACTTTTCTAAGTTGAATATTTCGTTGGTGCTCACGCGTAGCCATTTCTTGGCGTTTTTGCGTCAGAACTTCTTTATCTTTATCTATGATGATAAACAAAATGGTGTTTTCTTTAATTAAGCTTTTCACCAAAATGATTTCATAGATATTATTTTCTATGGAAACTTGAATGACATCATTATGATCGGTTGCCATTTCTTTGATATGTATCAGATCCATAGATGGTAATAAGTGATTCGCGATACTGTTACTTAATAATTTTTTATTGCTATTAAAATCAAAGACTAGGATGCCATAAGAAATATGGTTAAGAATGTCATTATTGAGGGCATCTTTAAACTGGAGCTCATCCAGCATTGAAGCATTGGGTGAAATAATTCGCTTGCGAATAAACATGGTGGTGATCAGCGCCAAAATACTGACCGCAATCATGCAGGTAATTAGCCAAAAATTGTAACTTAGCACCCCGAAAATAATACTTTTCAGAGAAAGGGTATAGCTAATCTGGTAATTAGTGCCTTCAATGGGTTGAGAGAGCATCAGGCTGGTGCCAACGAGTTCGCTGGCCGCTTGGCTATTTTCTTGATTGTTTGGTCGCTGTGAAATCGAAATATCATCGCCCTGTAATGTAAAGGGGAGGATTGAATTGATAGAAATATCAAAGGAGATCACACTACTAAGGCGGCCTGGCGAGTTAAAGACTAAGCGATAGGTATAGAAGTAAACATTATCTTGGGCATTTTTCTGCATATTGGAGATAACTTCACGGCGATCTAATAATGTCGATTGGGTGATCATATCAGAGCGCTTATCTTCCGCTGTTAGTGTTAAATAGCTTTCTTTATAGCGTAACTCTGGTTTTAGAATGGAATGGGTAGTTACCAGAACTAAGGAGTTGTCTTGACCATTAAGGTAGTACATGGAGTTAAATTCATTCCGTGCCCCCCATACAATCTCCATATAGTTTGCGAGCTTTGTCGCTAAGACTTTACTGCTTGGTTTATTGAGACCAAACACAATGGAATCAATGGTCTGGTTATTGCTACTTAGCCAATAAACATCGTGGCGCATTTCAGTCACGGAAATGTCGTTAACAGAGTCAGGTGTAGTTTTATCATTGGCAAGCTTATAGATGTGACCCGCTTGATAGCGATAATCTTCAATTTGATAAGCGAGTCGATTAGCGAGAGTGTTGATGGCCGTTTGGTGCGCTAACATCCATGCGTGATAATAATTATAGAGGGACAACGACAGCATTGTGACGAGCAGCACAATAAAGGCAATAAAAATGCGAGAAAGAACATTCGGTTTTAATAATGATTGTTTGTACATACAGTCCCACGCCGTCACACTGGCAAATTAGATTAATCAGATTAAAAATCATACGCCTAGGTACGTTATAGACACCGATTTTGCACAGATATTAGCATTTTTTTAGGGCAATAGAGAACAATTGAGTGAAGATTAGTCAAACGAACAAAAAAATGCAATTATTTTACTATCAGGGGTAGACAAGCCCCCGGGATTCCTCCATAATCGCGCCCCATGGAGAGATGGCCGAGCGGCTGAAGGCAGCGGTCTTGAAAACCGCCGATGGGAAACCATCCTAGAGTTCGAATCTCTATCTCTCCGCCAAATTAGCCGGCTTAGCTCAGTTGGTAGAGCAACTGACTTGTAATCAGTAGGTCACCAGTTCGACTCCGGTAGCCGGCACCAAATAAGAACCCGCTATATCGAAAGATATAGCGGGTTTTTTCTTTTTATATGTGTGCATAATTATAATGCTACTAAGTAGTGGCTGTGCCGTATTTGTGTCATCGTGTGACATTAGCTCGTCGATCCGTTTTGCATGTTCAACAAAATGATTTGGTGCTAAATGTGCATATCGCTGTACCATTTCAATCGATTACCAAGCCCCCATTTTTTGCGATACTGTCAATGGAACTCCAGCCTGAGCTAACCAACTACCGATGTGTACCTTAAATCATGGAATCTGCAGTTTTCTATACCAGCTCGTTTTAGTGCACTACGAAATGCGGTATTCGAATCAACCCTCATCTTTTTTACCGCTGGGGTTGTTGTTCCGTCAGCTCTATTTTTAGCCTCCATATGGACGAATACGTATTTTTGATGGTTACCTATTTGGTCTCTAAGAACCTTGCATGCTGTATCATTTAGGGCTATGCCATTGCCTTTCCTGATTTACTATCTTCAAGGTTAAACCATGGAACCTTTCGCTGCATATCAACTTGATTCCACTCTAAGTTGATTATGTTTGAGCGTCGCAACCAAGTTGTAATAGCAAATGCAACTACGGATTTTAATGGCTAGCTACATTCATCAATCAATCGCCTTGCTTCGAAAGGCTCCAACCAGCGTATGCGATTATTTCTTGGTTTTGGAGCTTTAATATTTGGTGATTTATCTAGATACTTCCATTCCCTTTCTGCTGCTCTCAACAATGATTTAATAAAAGACAGGTAAGCAAATTTTGTTGAAACTGAAACTTTAATATCAACATCTTTAACCTTTATTTTTCTTTTTCCTGAATTATGTCTGCTCCTGTTTTCTTCATGCTTTTTATTTGTAAGTTTGCTAAACGTAACTCTTCTAGTGGCGATGATTGGTTTTATCCCGAAATGGTATGATCTGATAAATTCATCTCTCACAAATTAGGTAAAACCTACCAGCAAGAATACCTTATCGACGAAAACGACCTAGTCGAACTCGTTGGTGAGAGCCTATCGACGTTGTGCACAAGCAAACAGAGTACGAAGTTAAAACCAATAAGGAAACTAACCCGATGAAAAAAATCATCACAAATATCAAAACCTACATCGATAAATCGTAGAGAGTTTGATGCGGCTATTTTTGCGCTTGATGGTTTATTCCGTGAAGAACGGATGAAAGAGAAAGGGTGTAGAAATACAATAATATAAATGCGAATAGTTATCATAAGTATTTTTACATATCTAGAATATGGGGTTATAGTTAATTTACTGTATATATACACAGTAAATTAACTGGAATTATAACTTAAAAAGGAATATTTTATGGGTGTACATGCTTCAGATGGCTCAGGATGGAGTTCTGAGAATGATCCGTTTGGTGGAAATGACAGTAATGGAAAAGGTACTGGACCAGAAGGTAACGGGAATGGTGGTAACTCAGGTGCTGGTGGGAACAACACATCAGTAAATTTTAGTAAAACTCCTGAAAAACAAGCCGTCGCCTCAGCCATGCTGATGACAATTCCGCAGCAAATTGCGATTGTTGAGGGGACGTGGGGTATCACAATTAATACGACCGTGCTCACATCACCTTTTGCTCGTTTGGCTGGATTATTAGAGAGCAGCTTACCTATGGCTGGCCGTTTAACTGCTGTTGGAGCTTTACTTTCACCTTCTCCAATTGCTTTAGATACCATTGATCCCGCTTTTCGGGAACATCAACAGCAATTAGCCAATTTAGTCACTAATCAGAAATTACAAAGTCAAACATATTCATTAACGGCGCTTCCTGTCAGCATCGTGACAGATACGCCAGTTAAAGACATTTCTCGTCAAAAAACAGTGCCGGCTAAGGTTGTTGTTGAACAGGTTGTTTCGCCAGAAAAGAATAAAGTTACACCTGCAATGACTAAAAATCCTCAGCAAGTCAATGTAGTGCAAGCCAAAAAAACTGGGCGACCGGGTGTGTATTCTGTTGAAATTGCGCCAGGTAAACCAGCATTACAGATTGGATTTAGTGATAAAAAACCGAGTAAGTCGTTTAAAACGCCATCATATGACAATATTAAGCCTGAATCAGTTATTCCAAGTATAACTTCTGAGACATATCAGGGTATTGTTGATTTCGGTGGTGATCATACTCCTATTTATATTTCTATCTCAAAAAACCTAACTGCGGAAGAGGAAAAGAAACAAGCGGAAACGACGAGAATTGATTGGGAAATTCATAATCCAATTGAGGCAGCTGAAGTGAATTTAGCTTTAGCATCAAAGGAGTATGACGAAGCTGTTAATCAAGTGCTAGTGAAACAAAAAGCACTGGAAATGGCAAAAAAAACACCAGAAGCGCTGGCGTTTACTGATGCTAAGTTACATCCATACAACATTAATATTAAAAAAAATGGTTTTGGGTACGCGGATGTAATTGATAGTAAAGAGAAAATGTCATTTTTATTGACTGAGGGGGCTAGAGCTTATGTTTGGGACTATCTTGGTTACTCTCATATAGAGGCTCCTACTAAGGAAGGACTAGATTTTGCAGTATCTGTTCGCAATGAAATCCTAAATATATTTGAAGCAATTAAAAAGCAAATATTGCAGGGGCAGCAGTCAATAAAAGATGCAGAAAATAATCTGGTATTAGCTAAAAAAAATAAAGATAAAGCGGAAGATAAAAAGAAAAAAGCGAAGGATAAAAAAGAAAAGGAAGAAAAGCGTAAAAAGCCGGGAACCGCTACTGGTAAAGGTAAAAAAGTGGGGGATAAATGGCTTAATGATGCCGGCAAAGAAAATGGTGCTCCTATTCCAGAGCAAGTAGCTAATAAATTACGAGGGAAGAAATTCAACAGTTTTGATGAGTTAAGGAAGGCCATCTGGGATGAGATATCAAAATTTCCAGAATTGATTAAAAACCTTAGTAAGAATAATAAAACTCTTGTTTCTAAAGGATACTCGCCTTTTGCTAGGAAAAAAGATCAAGTTGGTGGTAGAAAGGTACATGAATTGCACCATGACAACCCAATTAGTGAAGGGGGAGAAGTCTATGATATGGACAATTTAAGAGTTACGACCCCTAAAAGACACATTGATATCCATAGAGGTAAATAAGAATGGAATTAAAAAATAATATTACTGATTATACAGAATCTGAATTTTTAAAGCTTTTAACAATTATTTGTAATGCAGATACAGCAAATGAGGAAGAACAAATTAAGCTTGTGACTCATTTTGAAAATGTAACAGAACATCCGAGTGGAAGTGATCTTATTTACTACCCAGAGGATGGTGATGATGATTCCCCAGTTGGTATTTTAAAAATAGTTAAAGAGTGGCGGGCTAAAAATGGTAAGCCGGGCTTCAAAAAAGGTTAAGAGCTACTGCTAATGGAATAGCTTAACATCAAGCATCAATGATTTAAGGATGAATTGTTGATGCTTACCCGCCTACCATTTCAGGTAATGGACTTATTCAACATCAAAGACAGAAAGATCGTGTTTAGTAATCTATGGATTATAGAAATCAAAGTACTAGAACTGGTGAATAAAAAATAGGATCGGGATGCTCCTGTATCAATGCAGTGAGGCTGTAATGTGAAAAATAGTGTGAGTTACGTATTTTTTGTATCAGATTGATCTTTTTTGCATATAAGAAATGATGTTGTCTATCAAATAATGACTATATACCTATTAATCAACGTTGACACAATTTACTCAAATTCGGTGTGTTTGTATTTTTCACGTTGAATTTGCATAAAACAAAACTCAGAGCGGCGTTCACTCCATATTTGATTGTTTCTTGTTCTGGAAAGTCTATGAGCTTGTGACCAAGCTCTAGATGCTTCAAAGTATTTTTCTGCTTGTTCAAGGCGTACAGCATCTCGAGCTGCACGGAAATACAACGGATTATCATTATTTAAAAAGGTCATATAGGATTCTCTAAAATTAAAATGGATAAATAGTCGATGAAGTTTGTGATTCAACCAAGCTCTCAAGAAGGGGTGGAATTGCCACATTAGCGATGCTTGCTAACAAAAGTTCCAGTGAAATGGAAAAAGAGATGAAACTGAAAGAGTTAGTATTAAAGAATAATTTTGTGACGGTTAACCAAATGGTATTAGTATTAAAAGACTTAATGAAGGTTGACTATATTCAATTAAGATGACTCAGTACTTGGGACCCAGGAAAAAATTATATTTGTTTCTGTAGAGAGCCAGAAGGAAGTGAATACCCGTATAGACATTGGATGCTTTATATTAACGGTCATTATTATGACCTTTTAAACATAAAGAAGATGCCAACAAGAGAAACAAAGCATAGAACGACGACAATGTTAGAAATCCCATCGCTTCTGGGTCAATCCTTTCTATATCGATGAGTTTCAAAACCAGCGGCACTAAGTGGAAGATCTAAAGCCCATTGAGGGTTAGTAGAGAGTAATTCGGATAAGTGTTCACTGTTGAAGGCTGAATTATCAAGAGTCTCAGTTAACACTTCATCGTGTATAGTTAAAACAATCTTATAACCGTGATCTTCAATCGTGGACATGTTACCCGCGAGAATATCTCGAGCTGCGGCTTGGGTTACATTTTCCACCAGTTTTCCACCGTAGGTCTTCAATCGTTGCCATTTACGGCTATAAGAGTTAACGCCCATATAGCTGATTTGGCCGTTCTCGTTACGTGGTGATGGGTAACAAATTACACGGCCTGAAGGTAAAGCGATACGTAGCCATGCTTTATCTCTTCTGACTTTAAGCTTGCGACAAGAAAAGGTTACTTCTGGTGACGTAATCGCTCGGCGAACGGTATCTTCCAATTCATACCAGAAAGACACCGTTTTAGGGTGTGCATTTCTCCACATGCGTTTAAGTGAATCACAGGTGATAAACACGGTTTCATTGAGAGCGAATGTTTTCTTGGTTTCAACAGATTTTTGATACCAATTCAGTGCATCTTGTTTAACTTTGATGGGAATATTAGGTAGCGCCGCTTCAGCGAGTTCATCTAAATCTAGACCATAGGTGAGTGCGAACGTTAGAAATGCAGCGACCCCGCCACCATAGCCTAAACCGAGTTCCATCACTTTCCCAATTTGGCGCATATTTTTGTTAATATTGTCGGGGGCAATATCGAAAGCTCGAGAATAAGCCAATTTATATAAGTCTGTGCCAATACCTTTATCAAACTCGCTAAATGCTGAAATTTTCCACGTTTCACCCGCTAGCCATGCAAGAATACGCCCTTCAATATTGGAAAGATCGGATACAACAAGTTTTTTACCTTCTGGTGCTATAATGCAACCACGTAAAGCTGAACTGGTTAGCTGCATAATGTCATCGTAAATAAGGTCTGCACATCCTGCTTTTAATGCTTCAATACCCATATTAATGGAACTCTGGTCAAGTGTCGGTCTTGGCAAGTTTTGCGGTTGAAATAATCGACCGGCCCAACGCCCTGTACGAGAAGCTCCGCAAAATTGCAATGTTCCGCGCAAGCGACCATCAGAACTTACTCCATTTATTAACGTACTATATTTACTGGTGCTGGTTGTATTTGCTTGCAAGCGAATAACCAATAGCTCGCGCAAAGGGAAGGGGGTATCGGAATCATTGATGCAACGTTCTAATGTGCTTTTTTGCATATCAGGCAAGTTAACGCCAAAAGAGGCAGAAATATATTGCAGTAAAGCATCACGTTGTGTTGCATTTTTTACCTCATTATCTGTAAGTTTTTGGGTGAGCTTAACCAAGCGTTTTTGTTCAGTTTCGACCGCGTCGATAGCGGAAGTTGCTAATTGGATATCCATATAGACACCGCGATCATTAATTTTTTGGTCTCGATGCCAGTGATCTAATTCAGTATCACAATAGTTCCAACTTGGTAAGCGCTTATGTATTGCGCGCATGGCTTCAATATCTAATCCTGCATAGGCAACAAAACGTTCCCACTCTTCGGGATGAGTTTTGCTTGTCGCGCGATGTAATGCAGCGTTTTTAGGATGAGGTTTACAAAATAATTGAATTAACTTTTTACCTTCCTTATTTTTGGCTTGATCCAAAGGAACATCAAGTATTCCACATAGCGTTTCTAGTGCCCCGGGTAAGCCGTGTGCTAATGCTTGAACCATCGTGTCTCGCCAGCGGCTGACATCTATCTTAATGCCATGATGCTTAAGTATTGTGCGATCAAAATGGCTGTTATGTGCATAAATAATAGTATTAGGGTCTGTTAACGCTTCTTTTAATGCTATAGGTATAGATGATTTATTTGTAATATCCCAAACGTTAACCGAATTGTTGTTTAACGCCCAAGCAAAAAGCATAATTTCAGCGGTTTCCGCATAAGAATGCACACCGTATTTAATTGGCTTTTCATTGAATGTTTCGAGGTCGAGCCAGAGTATATTTTTCATAATTTATAAGAGGAGGGGGTATATGATATTTTTCTCAACACAAGATTTAGGTCCATTTTCTGAGTATTTAGAGCTGATAAAAACTATTTTAGGTCTAATAGGTTCAGTTATCGCATCTTTAATCACTTTGTTTAAAATTGGACAAAAATATTTCAAGTCAGGTGAAAGTAATAGATTGATTAGGAATAAAGAATATTTAATCCAATACAATGAATTTCTAAGTGGGACGGATAAGGAATATATTAGAACTAAAATAAATGATACTGTTATGGCTAATATTACACAAGAAAAGAACAAAACTTTTAGAGACTTGAAAATAATTTTATCTAATTATACTGTTACGTCTGATATTTGGTTTATTTTGAAAAAAGTAAAACGATATTTATATATTGATAAAGGTATTCTGTATGTAAAGTTAGATACGGCTTACACGGTGAATTACTGGATGGAAAAATTCATGGGTTGTATTTTAGCATTATGGTTGGCGTTATTTATACTCCTTGTGTATATAGACTCACCAGATACTTTTGAAACGGGGAAGTATTATCTTTTACTTTTGATTGTCTTTGTTATTTCGATTGCATCTATATGGTTCTTTATAAATTCCCCTCGAAAATCTAAAGTTAATACTGTAGTTAATGAAATCAACAAGATAATATCTGAAAGTTAATTTCAATGGAGTTAACTTGTTGATTATACATTTTTGCTCGCAGAATTATAACCTGCGAGCGTGTCACTATCGCGAAATTATAATTACTTTTATCCGTTGACATAGATTATTTAAAATAAAGTAAAAATAAATCACTTGTTGGCAATATTTGTAGAATATATGACGAAAAGGTAGGGGTTTAATCTGAGTTATATAGCTATACTAAAATGTACTACGAGTAATATATATTTAACCCTTCAATATTTTTTCGGCTAAATTGATCACTTCAGCGAGTTTATTTTCAGGCACTTGCCCTAATTTTTTTGCTTCGAACTTAGTAAGAATTTCAACGGCTTCATTGCGGTAACCATTTTTAGCTAGTAGTAAAATCAATTTTTCTGCTTGGGCGAAAAGTGCTTTAGGATCAGTTAGGCTTTCATTCGTTGCCTTAATTTCAGATTTAATAGGTAAGGGGAGGTTTTCAGGCTTCAAAGGGGGATTAAGTTGTACGATACCGTTAGATTGTATTGTCGTAATTAGTTGGCGCATGACTTCGGTATTTTCTTTAATTATTAGTTCGAGACTCATTTGATACCTCAAAGATACAAAGTGATGGGAAAAGTGGTGTTAGGCTTTTGTTTAAGAATTTCAATTTTCTGTTGATACCGTAAAAGGCGGATGTTGTTATTCATCGGAAATCTATCCGAGAGTAAAATTTGAACTTTTTTCATTAAATTATTTCCAGTGGATGATTTGACGTTTAGATATTGCTAATGATGAGATGCGCTATATTGTGTATTAATGAAAATAACTCTGCTCCATGATACAAGCATTGTTTAGCTCACCATAGGTCACTCATTGAATGACCTATAATTAGTTATTTGCATTTGTACAATGCTTTGCTGCCAGTGTTGCCCATTCCTTGCCATTTTACTCTCATATGGAAGTAACCTTCTTAACAAACAGATCGTGCCTGTTAATACGTCGCATTTTTGCGTAGGGGTCTCAGCAGATAGCTTTGTACTGTTACGATTTTCTATATTGTTAAAGAGCAAGTTTTTACTAGTTAAGTAGTAACCATTGCAAATAATAATACTATAAAAATAGTAAATGTAAACAGATTAAATTGTATTATTGCATGAATAATCCCTATCTATTTGTTTTATAAATTAATTGAATGAGTAAGAATGATATATCAATGTGAAAATGAGTCTTCTTGGTTCCTTACAAGAAAACTCTAATGGTAGGAATAATGAGTGCAATTATCTTTTTCGGCGGTAAATTCTATGTTCGACCATAACGCCAATGAGTGCTATTTGGTAGTCGTGGCTATTTAGGGTAGGATAGTCTGGATTCAATGGAACTAGCTCAAACTCACCGGTACCAATGCCTAAAGGACGATATTTTTTGAATGTACCTTGGTTACCACCATTTTTGGCAAAAACAAATTCACCAGGGTTAGGACAAAGCTCAGTATCGATAACAACAATATCTCCTTCTTTAAATTCAGGATTCATACTGTCACCCTCAATTCTCAGTGCGAAAGCATTTTCGCTAATGTCATCATCGACTAATATATACTCAAAATTACCTTCATGATCTGTAATTGGGTCTGCATCCTTAAATAATCCCGCTTGGACATAGCTTAATAAAGGCACTCGACGAGAGTTTACCTCAGTCATTGGCATAATACTTTTACCGTTGAGTAGCCATTCTGGATGGCACTGTAGGGCTTTGGCTAGCTCTATGATATTTCTTGGTTTTCTAGTTCTTCCGTTTTCAATTGACTCTACGGATTGTTGGCTAATATTGGCGCGTTCAGCTAATTCCGATTGAGTCAAATTAAGTTCTAATCTGCGCTGTCGTATTCTTGTTGCTAATGACATTCTTATGCCCCCTGTGAATATTTCATACCCTACTATTAATACTAATTTTATTGTATTTGACAAACAATATTTGTGGTGATTGAATACTATGAAAATTGTTAATAGGAAACGTTATGACACTTGGTAATAGAGTAAAACAAAGACGCAAGCTACTTGGTTACACGCAATATGTTTTAGCGAAGCAAATCGGTTTAACACAGCAAGCGATCAATAGGATAGAGAGTGATGCTATTTCTCGACCTCGCTTTATCCTTGAACTAGCACAAGTTTTAGAGTGTGACCCTGAATGGCTATTAAAGGGACCACTAGTTTTAACGAAGGACTAACCTATGCGGATCACTTATTCAGTAGGGCGCTCGGCCAAGGATAACCGCCCTCAATCAGCGCAAGCATCGAGTTTTGAAGAATACAAGTTAGCTATCAAAGCGCTTAGAAAAAAGATTTACATTTTGCCAACTGACTCCATTGAGACAATGCGAGAGAAAAAGGCGCGTCTTAATTATATCTGGGGAGCGCTGAACAATGAGACCAAAGGACGTAGTGCTATCAATGCTGGGACTCGCCAGGTTCTTTGGTTAGATATGGATGGATGTTCTTTAGGGGCTTGGAATACGTTAAAAGGCGTTCTGAGTATGTATTGTTGCTTTTGTTATACCACCGCTAGCCATGAGCACGTTACCGTAAAGAATGAACAACGTTGGCGCATCGGCATTATGCTAGATAGCAGTGTAACGGCTCAACTTTATTCCGAATTAGGTTCATGCGTTGAACAAGAAATCATGAACTGTTACCAGCTACTTAGCGATGAACCTATTAAATGGGATCACTCAGTGTACGAGCCATCACATATGGTATTCGCACCACATGAGAGTGCGCAATTCTTAGAGTTCGAGGGGGCTGTTATCCATGTAAAAACCATTCTAGCCTCAGAGCTTACATCACATAGTAATAAAGCAGATATTTCTAATTTTAATGTTGTACCTGATGATGATTCTTCGCGCTTAACTGCCCTGCATAACGTTAACAGGAATACCTTTGATGACATGCGATCTGCGCTTTGGCACCCGGAGGTATTAAGTCTTGCCGAAAATTATCCAACTTGGGTGGGAATGGGGAACCGTTTGGCATGGTTTAAAAATACGCGTTATGAAGATAGAGCCAAAGCATTATGGATTGAATGGTCAGCTAAAGCAGAAAAAGGTAACGAGGAAGCGGCATTAAATAAGTGGCCTCAACTTTGTGCGAATCGAACGGGTTATCAAGCAATATTTGCTATAGCCCAAAAAGTAGGTTGGGTTAATCCTAGTATTAAACGCTTCAGTACGACTCGAGTTACTGTGAATGATTTTCATAATACTCAGCAAGTGAATGAATCGTTGTCTCAACCATTATTCAAGCGTGATAAGTATGGTCAGATAGAGGCCACCATTGATAACGCATCTAAAGCCGTCATGCACCCTGATTTTATCGATATTGAAATTCGCTTTGATGCTTTTCGCGATCAAATCATGTTCTCGCCGATTGGTTCTAACGAATGGAAATCGTTTTCTGATGCTGACTATTCTCGGTTACGTATTGTTATGGAGAAACGTGGGTTCAAAGCGGTAGGACGTGAGTTGGTTCGTGATGTGGTTTTACTTGCCGCAGAGGAGAACCAATACGATTCCGCTATCGAATGGTTAACTAGCCTTGAATGGGATGGTGCTAAGCGAGTGGATAGATTCTGCCATACGCATTTTGGCACAGAGGACTCGGCTTATACCCGTGCGGTTTCTCTCTATATGTGGACAGCAATGGCAGGGCGTGTATTGGCGCCAGGTATTAAAGCTGACATGGTGCCAATACTTGTTGGTGCTCAAGGATGTGGTAAATCCTCGGGTGTGGCGGCTTTATCACCAGACCCAGCTTCCTTTGTGGAAATTTCTTTTGCAGAAAAAGATGATGATTTAGCCCGTAAAATGCGTGGTCGTATTGTGGTGGAAATTGGTGAACTACGTGGCCTAAGCACGAAAGATCTCGAATCTATTAAGGCATTTGTTACTCGTACCCATGAAAATTGGATTCCAAAATTTAAAGAGTTCGCTACACAGTTTCCTCGTCGCTCACTAATTATCGGAACCACTAACGAGGATGAATTTTTAGCCGATCGTACGGGTAATCGCCGTTGGCTTCCTATTGAAGTGGTGAAGGTCAATGTAGACAAGATTAAGTGTGATGCTCTTCAGTTATGGGCTGAAGCGCGTGAAATATTTAAAGCGGACGGAATCCAATATCGAACTGCTGAATACTTAGCTACACAGATTCACGATAAACATACTATTAAAGATGCTTGGTTAGAAATTATTGAGCGTTGGTTGGACGAACCCGACGTAATGACAGGTGAAAAACCGCGAGCCCGCCGTTTTTTACGATCAGGTGAAATTTTGCAGGAAGCACTAAATATTGATCCCAAAAACATCTCAAGACGTGAACAAATGCGAATTGGTAACGTTTTACAAAGTTGTGGGTATAAATCAGTACAACGGCGTGTGGACGGTAAGGTTGCACGAATATATGAGTCACCTGTAGCAACCTGTACCAACTACTAATGATTAGGTTAGTAAGATTAATTTATTGATTTTTAATGATTGTATCAATCGTACCAACCGTACCAACCATTTAGAGTGTTGTATCCCTATAAGCTATAGATAGACCTTTGGAAGGTAATAATTAAAAAGGGTCGGTACAGTTGATACCCGTCGATACTGAAATAAATTTCTTACTTTTTATACTTTCCAGCCAACTAAATATTTTGCGTCTTTATTGATTCATAAAAATTGGGTGTCGCTGGTACTGAAAACACAGGTTAGAAACTATGAACAGAGATATACAGAAAATTTTGGTGCATTGGGGAGGATGGTCAGCTGGTGACCATTATGCGATGGTTGGTTGGTCTTCTGTCGCAGCAGGTTTTAATCACTATGCAATGGGTTCGCGCGGTAGCAATAGGCTTTCGTGTAGCGACGAAGATGGGTTAGTGATTGATTTATGCGTCGCTAAACTATCAATAGTTGGTATGGAACGTGAAAGGGCTTATCTGGAAGAATATTATATTAAGGGACAATCTAAACGTGCAATTGGACGTAAATTCAAAATACGAGAAGGAGAAGTACGTGAAAGAATGCAAAGTGCAGAAAGTTTCGTCTTAGGTTTTTTGGAAGCCCTTAATATTCAATTGGATATGGATTTATTGTACGAAAAGTGTTCGATCGATGCGCCTAGATTAGTGCGCGCGCAAAACCTGTGTTAATCTACCTAAAATGATTTCTCTATTGACAAGAAAGCCCTCAAGTTTGAGGGCTTTTTTTGTATGGGAAGTTTCTATCAAGAAGATTTTCAAGACAAACTATTATGAATAGAAGAATCTCATCTCAAAGAGATATTTTCTTTAACATTATCTAACAGCCACTTCGGTGGCTTTTTTTTCATCTAAATTTAGGCACTCCGTAGGGGTGAAATCGTGCGTATGGATAAATATAGCAACGCAGCCTACGGTAGTGCTGGGCTTACAGCATTTTTCGCGAGTCTATCGCTTTATGAATGGGGCTTTATTATCGGGATGGCGTTCAGCATGATCTTAGGCTTGGCGACTTTCTTCATGAATAGGTGGGAACAACGAAAACGAACCCGTCTATTTGAAGACCTGGTCAATAAGACAGACCCACAAAACCCCTCTGCCACCGCTCGAAAAGCCGCCGAGCTTATGGCGAAAGCGCCAAAGGATATCTAATGTCACTCAAACAAAAATTAACTGTGCTTGTTAGCGCAGGGGCCACGGCTATCGCTTTAACAGTCATTACGCATTTTGAAGGTGTTAGATATGAGCCATATGAAGATGTGGGCGGTGTATTAACGGTCTGTTATGGACATACGGGAAAAGACATTGCTCCCAATAAAGTTTATTCCAAAGATGAATGTAATGAATTGCTTGAATCAGACTTTCAGCGCACAAAACAGCAGGTAGATAAATTGGTCAAGGTGCCTACTGACGATCACACTAAGGCCGCGTTGTATTCATTTGCCTTTAATGTTGGCACAGGCGCATTTGCTAAATCGACAATGCTTAAAAAGCTCAATGAGGGTGATCAATATGGCGCTTGCGAAGAGTTGAAAAAGTGGGTCTACGCTGGTGGTAAGGTCTGGCGTGGACTTGTTAATCGCCGAGAAGCGGAGGCGGCTATATGTCATGGAAATCTATAGTTGCGGTGATTGGCTTAATTATCTACATGATTACCTTTCTGGGGAGTGGATTTTATTTACTCACAGACAACACATGCAGCATCGATAAAGCCAGTTTAGAAAAATGTTGCCAGAGTGCGATTAATTATCACAAGGGTAAGCAGGTGATTTATGAAATTCGATAAATCATTCTGGCTATTCATTATGGTTGTTGGTCTGGGTTGGTGGGTTGTTAGTGTTCACGATGATAATAAGCTACTGAAAAAAGAAAACTCAGAGCTTATTGATAGCATTCAAAACTACGAGCAGCACATTGACTCCCTCCACCAACTCGATACTAAACATACTCAAGAGCTAACAAATGCAAAAGCTGAAATTGATAAGTTGCGTATTGCTGCTGAGCGTAATCCTGAGCGGGTGTACATCAAAGCAAGCTGTAAAAAAGCCGAAGGCACTACCACCTCCGGCATGGATGATGCAATCACCGCCCGACCTACTGACTCCGCTATCAGAAATTATTGGTTACTCAGAGAGCGAATTGCTGAGTCACAGCAAATGATTTTAGGCTTACAGAACTATATCAAAACACAGTGTTTGTAATAAGGAATGGGTATAGATCTATAAGTGGAGCATTTATCTATACATTCTTAAATTTAATTTAAGCTCTTCCTTTTAGTGCCCTCGATGAGGGCTTTTTTATTGGAGAAAAACATGGCTCTTTATGTTTATTGTTCGTTATCAAATGACCAGCATTATTCCGTTGATGAAGGTCAAATTTTTATTGCTGGTCAGGCTAACGTTATGACCGAATTTCCGTATACCTCCATTGGTCGTATGACAACAATTTCAGATGAACAATTTGTGCAACTAAAAAATAATTCTGTATTTCAACTTCATAAGAAAAATGGATTTATTCGTGTTGAACATCATCAAGATGTTATTCAAAGGAATTCTCCAGCTACAAATGCGAGCGATGAATTGTCTTTGAATAAGTCAAATCTATCAAAAGTAACAACGCAAAAGACCTCTAGAACGAGTAAAAAAGGATAGCCATTATGGACAAGCATATCTTTCCTATTGATCAATTTCGCATTCTTCGTCCGCAGTTTAATGCTTTGCTTAAAGATGATGTATTGATCATTGCTGAATCTGCTCTCCATTATTTCCCTCCATCTAGTGATGCTTGTTTCAATGAGTTGTGGATGCTAGTTGTGGCACACATGTTGGATTTGAATCAACGGATTACTGAAGGGATGGCGCCAACTGGTGTTATCACAAACGTGACAATGGACAAAGTAAGTATTTCATTTACCTCTCCTCCTAGCGGCTCCGACTGGTCGTATTGGTTCAAAATGACAACCTATGGACAGCAATTTTTAGCTTTATTCCTGCGTTGTGAACTGACTCAACATGCAGATAGCAAAGCGTCTTCTGAATTACGTAGCGTAGAAAATGGGGCATGAGAAGGGAATGGTAGTAATAGCTAAATTATCTCAGTTAATGCCAGTTTTATCTCAGTTGCATCAAGGAGAATAACTATGTTTGGAAATATATATCGCCAAGTATCTCGATATATTCCACAACAAAAAACCTTATGGTTTCGTTTTAAAAATAGAGTCACCGATGAGCGAGGACATGATCATAACCTGTACCATGAACCCACTGAAATTTATGGTAACTGGCAAGCAATAGAAACCGAAGATGCTCAAAGTATGGGATTTGATTCCAGTTCTATTTATCGTCGATTTTATACATCTAACAACATTAAAGGTATTCGGCGTAGTACCTCCCCGGACTATCTCGTTTTCAACGGTAAAAAATATGAGGTTACCAGTGAAATGGATTGGTACGAGCAGGATGGCTGGAAATCGGTGGTGTGCATTGAGGTAGGTGCTTATGACAGATAACGACGTTGACATCGCTATCCGTAAGCAGCTGCTTTTTCAACTAAAGGAGGCAAAGATTGAAATTCCGGTAAAAGCTGGTTTTCAAGCGACTAGGCAAGGTCGCGATGACAATATGGTGATATTTTTTCCTATTGATGAGCGTGGTTATGGTTGGCAAGAAAGAAAGTACGATGTACAAGGTAAACATGCGAACCATCAAGAAAAACAACCGTCTGAAAAAACATATCAATTTCAAGTTCTTATCACTGATTTTGGGTGTTTTACCGCTAGTGACATTACTGCAATAGTTAGAATGATCACCAATTCATTAACTTTCGTTGAAGCGCTAAAAAAACAAGGTATTGGCACTCAACGCGCAAGCAATATTCGTAATCCCTATTTTCTGAATGATTACGGTAACTACGAGCAAAACCCCTCGTTTGATCTCATTGTTTCGTTCACTCGAACATTACACCTTGATACAGCTGTCGTTAGCGCACTGTATCCTGATATTCACCGCATATAAGGTTCTATTATGTCAATTAAACAAAATCGATACGTTGATATCGCATCAGCGGTCATTGGTGCGTCTGCTGTTCCGATGCGCAAGTTAACTGGTCGTTTATTTTCTTCAAATCCAAAAATTCCTGCCGGTAAAGTTTTAGAATTTACTAGTGGTCAGGTTGATGAATTATTAGGCGTGGATTCACCTGAAGCGCATTTTGCTCGTCAATATTTTAGTTATGTTAGCCCTGCGCCTGTTAATAAGCCCAAAGAGCTACAAATTGCCACCTATGAACCGATGGGGCGTGCACCCGTATTATTTGGTTCCAAGGCAGCAGCATTAGCAGATCTAAAAATGATTGCTGATGGAACCTTGTCCGTCACCATTGGTTCTATCACAAAAAATTACAAAGACTTGGATTTATCAGAAGTTAAGTCGTATGCAGACATTGCATCGATGATCCAAGCGAAATTGAATGCCGAGCCGGAGCCTCAATTCTCAAGCAGCTATTTGACGTTTAACTCATTGAATAGTGTCTTTGAGTTAAGTGGTGGCGTTCAAGAACGTGCCTCTATTGGTGTCGCTTATTCCGTGCTGTCGAATGCGATGGGATTATCATCTGGTACCGCATCCGAAGGTAACCCAGCACAAACACCACTCGAAGCTTTTATTGTGGCTGAACAAGTCTCTGACTCATTCGGTAGCGCAACATTCTTAGATGAAATGTCGTTAGAGCAGGCAGTACCGTTGGCTCAGTATGTTGCAGGTGAAAATGTGAAGTATCAACTGCATTTGAATGTGAGCAAAAATAAAGCAGAGGATTTCAGTGCTGCGCTAATCAGTACTGCGTCAGTGGGACTTAATCTTAAATCGGAAGATCATTATTTTGTTCAGGCATTACCGATGGCGATTATGGCTGCGACAGATTATGACCGTACTAATGCAACGACAAATTATATGTTCCGCCAGTTCAGTACTACATTCCCAGCCCAAGTGGTGACTGATAAATCTGCAAGTCATTACGATAAATTACGTGTGAACTATTACGGAGAAACGGCTGTTGCGGGTTCACAAGTTCGTTTTTATCAGCGTGGATTTTTATGTGGTAGCTCATCTAATCCATTAGATATGAGTGTTCATGCTAATGAGCAGTGGTTGAAAGCCTATATTTCTCAACAGTGGTTTAGTGTGCTACTCGCCACACGCGGTATTCCCGCCAATAAAGATGGTGAAGCCAGAGCATTAATGGTTATTGCTGGAGCTGTTACTAAAGCCCTTGATAATGGGACAATTTTAGCGGGTAAAGCACTGACTGAAGTCCAAAAACTGGCAGTCTCTGATGCCTCTGGTGACGATCTTGCATGGCATGACGTACAAGACAAAGGCTATTGGTACAACGCACAAATTGTTGAGAGTACCGGGGAAAGCGGTTTACCTGAATATGTCATGAAATACGTGCTGATTTACGGTAAAGGCGATTGGGTTCGTAAAGTCGAAGGTTCACATAACTTAGTATAAGGAATTAATAATGAATGATATTTCTGTAGCAGGCTTGGGCCTAATTATCCAGGCAACAAAAACATTCCCGACGGGAATTTTAATTACTACTTTTGCTGATGATGCAGACCCATTGGATTTACCTGCGGTGGATATTGCACAAACAGGCATGGATATAAACGGTAACTTAGTGAGTTGGGCCACACCTACACCTCAATCTATTACAATCAATGTATTAGCGGGTAGTGAAGAAGATAAAAACCTGTCTATTTTGCTGGAGGCGAACACAGCAAAAAGAGGTCGTCGTCCAGCAGGTGATAAAATCACGATGGTGGCATCTTATGGTGATGGTTCAACCGTTACTGCCCGTAACGGTAAAATTACCAATGGTAGCCGAGGTAATTCAGCCGCTTCTGCTGGGCGTTTAAAGTCCAAACAATACACGTTTGTTTTTCAGGATTTTGACAGTACCCGAATCCGTTAATTTACTTCCATTTATGGCGGGCTTTCCCGCCATTTTTTATAGGCTTATATCATGCTAATTAAACCGAAAGAAGTTGCTATTAAAGATGTTGATGGTAACGAAAAGCTATTTGTGATTAGTCGCTTACCTGCAACTGTAGGTAGAGAAATTCTCGCCAAGTATCCGTTGTCTAACGCCCCCAAAATTGGTGACTACGAAGTTAGTAAAGAGGCTATGTTTAAAATGATGGCCTATGTATGTGTAGTGATTGACGGAGAAGAAATTCAGCTTAAAACACAGACATTAATTGATAATCATATCCCAGATGGCGAGTCTCTAATTCGCTTAGAGTTGGAGATGTTGAAATACAATACTAGTTTTTTCGGGGGCGACGGGAGCCCAGGTTTCTTCCACTTCCTGCTCAGCAAGGTAAGCGGTTCACTCCCGTCGATTATAAAAACGCTGATGGGTTCTTTGCAGTCATCATCAGTGAACACCTCGCCACCTTCACGGAACTCAAAATCTCAATAGATTTAGAAGAGGCAATGGACCTATGGGAAATTGCAATTACGAATCGATATAACGAAGCGTTAGCGGCTTTAAAGGAGTGATAATGTCGTTAATAGACACATTTGTTCAGGTCTTTGAATTTGACACACGGCAAGCTGACCAAGCCTTTGACAAAGTACAACGCTCTACAGATGACATTATCGAAAGCATGAAGAGCGCTCAAGGTGCAGCAGAACAAAGTTCGCTCTCATTTGGCGCTGTGATGAATGAACTCTGGCAGTCGTTACAAGGAGCATCAGGCGAGTATCCCATTTATTTTTTGACTAATGCTGAACAGGTAAGTGAGCAAACTGCATCAGTGAAATCACAATTGGATTCAACGGGAACATCATTAGCGATATTGGATGAGCAGCGAGAGAGCGTTGACACGGGATGGAATTCCTCGCAATCAGTACTTAAAGATTTGGATGAAAGCTATCAATTTTTACAGAATGATATTGGCCAATACTCTACCGAAATGGTTGATTTAATTGCTACCGAGCAGCAAAGCTTAATCTCAAAACAGCTTGCTAGCGCTATTATTCAATCATTACAAGGCGATTATAGGCAATTAATCCATATTATTGATGAAATACGCGTCAAAGGAATTGAAGCGGCAGTTAGTGAAGTTGAAGCTCAAAAAACAGTTCAAAAGTCGTTAGATAACACGGAGAGTTTATACCAAAAGGTAGGAACTACCGTGGTCTCTTTTGCGAAAAAAGCATTAGGGGTTGTTGGTATAACAATGGATGCCGCGACATTAGTCAATGATGTGATATCTCGGGCAACTGAAATTGAATCTCTCGATAAGTTGGGGCAAAAAATTAATGTTACTACGGCTGATGTAGATGCATTCGCCGGCTCTATGGCTGCACTTGGAGGAAGTCGTGATGCGGCTCAAACCGATTTATCAGCAATGGCAAAATCGTTTGGTTTTACTAAAGACTCAATGGAAAACGTTTTGCAGACTGCCGATAAAGTGAAAGGGATGAAGTTTGATCAAGCTAAAGTAACTCTTTCAGGATTGGGTGTTAAGGATGACAAAACCGTCGAGCTCATGATGAAAGGAAGAAAAGAGCTAGAACGGATGATGGGTATCCAAAAAGAATACTCTGGCATTAATAAAGAAAGTATTGAACAGTCTATTAAATTTAACAAAGCGTTGCAGGGCGTTACACAGGCATCGGGTTTGTTGAAAAATAGCTTTTTAGAAATGGTCATTCCGGTTTTAGCTAAAGGACTCGGGTGGCTAAATGAATTCGTTAGTTTCTGTATAGATAACAAACAACTCGTTGTTTCATTTTTTACTGTCGTGGGTGCTGCGATTGCAGCTTATTATGTTCCTGCGATGATGATGGCTGCTAAATCAACGCTGTTAGCTACGTGGCCTGTTTTGGCAATCATCGCCGTTATTGCCTTGCTTGCTGCCGCATTTGCACTTGTGTATGACGACATCATGAATTTTATAGACGGTAACGATTCTATGATTGGCCGTATTCTTGATGAATATCCTGCACTAAAGGAGGTTATTCTCCAGGTTTGGCAAACATTTAAAATACTGTTTGAGTATTTGATGATCATGGTGAAATTTGTCGCTGATCTTGTCGTTGATGCTTATAACATAATGAACAATGCGTTAAATCAGTTTATTGATTGGTTAGTTTTAAGTATCAACGCGATAGTGAGTTGGGGGGAGGATTTCAAGGGTATTTTTAATACCGTATCTGATGCTGTTGTTGGTATTTTTAAATGGTTATGGGCTCAAATCAAGCAGTACCTCGGCTGGATTAATGATGGACTCGATGCAATCAAAAAAGGCTGGAGTACTGTTAAAGGCTGGTTTGGGTTTGAAGATGCAGAAGTGACTCAAACAGTAGAACGTAAAGTTTCAGCAGATGGAACTATTGAGCATACGATCAGCGAAACGCCAAAACTATCCGAAGAGGATACTGCTTTACTGGTACAAGGGCTGAATCAGCATATTTCTGGTATGTCGACCAATCCAATGAATCCTGTCACGAGTCAAGCAATTAATAATCAATCCGGCACAGTTAACGAGAGTACGGTTAACGTTGGTGAGATAAAAATTACCACTCAGGCTACGGATGCGCAGGGCATGGCGAATGGTGCTAAAGATGCTCTAGAGTCACATCTTCAGGATGTTGGGCAGCAATATGGTACAGGGTGGGGCAAATGATTACTGAAGTTAAAATATTCAATGTAGATGATTTTACGACACTATTTGAAACTGCTAATCCGATCAAAGTAACTATTCGTGATGAACATAAAGCGACTCAGTTTGCCGTTGAATCGGGGGAAAGCCGCAGTGATCATGTTGTTGTTCAGCCTATTGAAATTAACATGGATCTCATTCTTACGGGTGAAACGAAAAATGCTTTTGAACGAATGCAACAAATCTACGACACCCATCAATTAGTGGGCATTCAAACGCGTGTAAAAACCTATCAACCTATGTTGTTAGTCAGCTTTAGTCATGATGAAACACCTGATATGGCGGATGCGATTAACCTCTCATTACATTTTACTGAATGGCAAGCCGTTGAACCTGAGTATGGTGAGCTTCCTCCGAGAAAAGTCGCTAAAAAAGAGCAGTCTAGTACCGTCAATCGTGGGAAAGTTCAGACTGTGGCTGTGCCTGAAACTGAGAAAAAGAAAGGATCGGCAGCGACTCAAGGATGGGACTACATTAAAGAGAAAATGTAAGAATATTAGGATTAATTATGCAAAAGATTCCATTGAGTACCATCCCCAATCAGCGGTTACGAGCAACACTAAATGACAATGATTGGGAGCTAACAATTAAAGTTGCACGACAAATGATGTGTTGTGATATCAAGCGTAATGACAACATGTTGATACAGGGCATTCGCGTGATGCCCAACCAACCATTAATCCCATATCGCTATTTATCCGGTATCGGCAATTTTGCGTTCATCACAGACAATGGCGAATTACCGTGGTGGGAGCTGTTTGGGAAAACTCAATATCTTGTGTGGCGGAGTAGTGATGATGATTGACTTACGACGAATCAGAGTCGGTATCGAGGTGAATGGCCGCTTACAGTGGTATGAAGGATTACGCATCAAAGCCAGTGGCACAAAGTATGCAAATCCATTGCAAAATGAATGCACGGTTAACATTGATGGCTTAAACGCGGATACGCGTAATATGCTGTTAACGGAAACGAGTCCTTATACGAAAAGCAAACAGCCCCACAGGCTAATTGTTGAAGCCGGCCGTGTAGGTTCAGGTATATTTCGATTGTATATCGGCGATATTGTCAGTGCTGAAATAGCGTCACCGCCAGATGTAACGCTGACCCTAAAGGCTAAAACGAACAATGCCACCGCCAGGGAAATGGTTTCTACCTCTGGCGGTGCAATTAATAAGTTGAGTGATATTGCAAAGAGCATTGCGCAAGATTGTCAGGTAAAGCTCGATTTTCAAGCCACGGATAAAAATATTGCAAACTGGTATTTTTGTGGGGGAATGCTTAAACAAATCGAAAAACTACAAGAGGCTGGTAACGTCAAAGCGTTCATTGACGATGATGTATTATATGTAAAAGACAGAGATAAGGCAGTCTCTGGGCGGCTGCGTATCTTAAATCAAAAATCCGGTATGGTTGGTATTCCGAAAGCTACGGAGAAAGGCGTTGACGTCACTTACTTGATTGACTCGGATTCATCATTAGGTGGCATGCTGCGACTTGAGAGTAAATTTAATCCTGCACTTAATGGTGATTACTTAATTGAACAATTAAAGTTCGATATTGCTTCTCACGACACCCCCTTCTTCTATCAAGCTATCTGTAAACGAGTATAAATCATGAATCAACCTAACAGTGATATTGCTAGCGAAGGCAGCTTGGCAGGACAACTCTCGTCTGCATTTCGCAATTTTTTGATGAATATTGATGACATGCTCCCCGCGACGGTGGTGAGTTATGACGATAAAACCAATCGTGCCGTTATCAAACCGCTGATCATGATGGTTTCCACCGAAGGACAAAAAATAGGGCGGGCGGCGGTACCAAATATCCCCGTTTTTCGTTTCGGTGGAGGGGGATTTTTTATTCGTATGCCAATTAAGCCAGGGGATTTTGGTTGGTTAAAAGCAAACGACCGAGACGTCAGTTTAATTTTCCAGCGTGGTGGCTTAGAGGATGAACCTAATACTGCGCGTTTGCACACCTTTAGTGATGCCATGTTTTACCCCGACACGCTAAAAGGTTGGTTAATTGATGGAAAAAATGCGGATGCTTTAGTGATCCAATCAATGGACGGCTCTGTGTGCCTATCGTTGCACGAGGGTAAAGCAGTACTGGATTCTCCAATTCTTGAAGCAAACGTGCCTGAAACCACGTTTAACGGCAATGTGACTATCAATGGTAATCATGCCGTGAATGGCAACAGTGACTCAAATGGTGGCACGATGAAGCATAACGGTAAAAATATCGGGTCTACACATAAACACAGTGGTATTCAGCGTGGCGAGAGTAATTCAGGAGAGCCTATATGAGGACATTTGGCGTTAATAGCAACAATGATATTCACCTCGGTAATGACGGAAATTTGTCGATAGTGAGTGGTGAACGAGCGTCAGAAAAAAGGTGCGAGCACTACGCCAAAGCATTACGTGGCGAGATGCTGCATAAGCTGGATTCAGGTATTCCCTATTGGAAAACCACTTTCGGAAGACAAGCGGATATTCCGCTGTTTGAATTTGCGTTTCGTGATCGGATGCGTGAACTGAATGATGTGATATCCGTCTTGTCTTTTTCGGCTTTATTGGCAGATAACTCGCTGAAGTATACCGCTGTGATACAAACAATTTATGGGGAGATAAGTCTCAATGGCTGATTATCAATTCATTACCTCACAAGGGGTTGTTATTCCAGATACCAGCACTTTACGTAATGATGTCGAAAGAGAATTTAAAAATGTGTTTGGCCAGGATTTGGATGTTTCACCGGAAACACCACAAGGTGCATTGGTCACCATGGAAGTGGAAAACCGAGATGCAGTTGTACGCAACAATGCAGAACTAGCGAATCAAATTAACCCTGATTTAGCCGGCGGCATTTTTCTCGATGCAATTTGGGCTTTGATGGGCGGACAACGTTTTGATTCAACACACTCATTTCTGACACAGGTTAAGTTTAGCGGTGTCGCTGGCACCATTATTCCTAGCGGATCACAAGCGACAACACGAGACGGTGATCTATTCGAGACAACCAAAGCCTTGATTTTAGGTAAAGATGGCACAACCACCGGTGACATGCGTTCTATTGGCACTGGCGCTATAGAGTGTGGTGTTGGTCAGCTTGATAAAATCGCAAGTTCAGTGCTTGGTTGGGAAACCGTGAATAATCCGACATCGGCAACGTTGGGTAGAGCTGAAGAGTCTGATTTACAGGCTAGACGCAGGCGAAAACAAACACTTGCGCGAAATACGGTGAGTGTTGGGGAAGCAATCACATCAGCACTCTATGAGCTGGAAGGTGTGCGTTCTTTAGCATTTAGAGAAAATTATGGCGATACACCCGTTATTTTTGATGGGATTACTTTAGTACCTCATAGCATCTACGTTTGCGTTGAAGGGGGGGATAAGAATCAGATTGCTCAATCTTTGCTGAGAACCAAAACCCTTGGCGCTGCCTTTAATGGTCGTGAAGAAGTTGAAGTGTTAGAGAAAATTAGCGCTCAAACGTACCCAGTGAAATTTGATAGAGCAAAAGAAATCGTGTTGTTTTGCCGAGTGACGGTAAAAAAAGCCACGGTGGATGCTCAAACGATTATTCCCAAAGCAGTCCAATCTTGGGCAAATGGTGATGTGGAGGGCGATGGAGGCTTAGTGGTTGGGCGTGATGTGTCTCCTTTCGAGATATCTGCCGGTATAAACACGGTAGAGCCAAGATTGTTTATCACGCGCGTGGAGCTTTCAACTGATGGTAAAGCGTGGTCCTCAGATAATTATACGATAAAACTCAATGAAGTGGCTCGAATAAAAGGCAGCGCCGTGCAAGTGGTGATTGTATGACTCAAGTGCAATCATTTGATTTTCATTCTGATTTATTAAAAGCCATTCTTTGGCAGTATGAAGATGCTGAAAATTTAAAGGCGCTAGCAGGTTACAAATCGACGTACTTTGATAAATCGACAGTACAATTTTGGCGTAACTGGTACCGTGATGTTTTTAATATCGATACAGCGAATGAATTTGGGTTAAATATCTGGTCACGTATCCTTGATGTGCCTCTTGGGATTGACGTGCCACCCAGCGATAAAACGAAAGTGGGGTTTGGCTTTGGCAAAAAGAAAGCCAATTTTAAAGCTAACTTTCGGCGAAACTCAGATTACACGCTATCACTGACGGTAGAACAGAAGCGACTTATTATTCGTATGCGCTATTTCAACCTGACTCAAAGCCCTACAGTGACCAACATTAATGAATTTTTACGTCGATTTTTCTGGCAAGAGGACAGCAAAGTTTTTGTGTTAGACCCGCTAGATATGACTTACACGTATTACGTTTTTAATTACAACCCTGACGAACGTCTAAGGCTTTTATTAGAGAATTTCGACCTTATGCCACGCCCATCGGGTGTTGGTGTCAAATATCGTATTGTGACGAAACAATCTTTCGGTCACGGAAAACTACGTAAAAACTTCCTGAGCAGTAATTTCGGAGCATAAACACAATGACTAAAATTTTTAAAATCCCCTTTGCAACACAAGGGGACAGAACTTCTATTCCTAATGAAGTACAAGCCGATGGTTCAGTGTCTTATCCGCAAGGGTATGGATACGACTATGAGCGAGACCAAGTTTCTGATCCCGCCGCTAAGGATATCGAACGTGAAAAAATGAATAGTATGTTTCACGATATCACCGAAGCCGTTGGTGAAATTCAAAATTATGGTTTTTCAAAATGGGATGAGGGAGGTAAGCCTTATCCTATTCGAGCTGTTGTTTATCACAAAAATAAGGTATGGCAGTCCAAAGTTGAAAATAACGAGGTCGAGCCGGTTACTGGTGCTCAGTGGGTTGAACTAAAAGCTGACTTAACAGCCGGCGATATCAACGTTTACAACAAGACAGAATCGGATAAACGATTCCAGCCATTGGGTAATTATCTACCTGCTGGATATAGCTACTCCAAGCAAGAGTCTGATACTAACTTCCAGCCAAAAGGCAACTATGCACCAGTAGGTAATTATGCCCTGAAAGGCGAAAGTTACACTAAAGTAGAAGGGGATGGTCGCTATCAGCCAAAAGGCAACTATTTAGCAGCAGGTTACAGCTATTCTAAAGCAGAAAGTGATGGGCGATATCAGGCGAAGGGGAATTACCAGCCTTCAGGAGATTATGCAACTAATACGGCACTCACCAACGGACTAAATACAAAACTCAATACAAGTAATGTAGCTCAAGGAACAGGGACATCAACAACTAATGTTATGAGCCAAAATGCGGTGACTGTTGCTTTGCAAAATGCGGTTAATCTCAACACTATCTACCCCATCGGTATTGTGGTTTGGTTTGCACAAAACAAGAATCCTAATACGTTATTCCCCGGTACTAAGTGGCAATATATCGGTGAAAATAAAACCATTCGATTGGCAGCCGCGAGTGGAGCCAATGTCTTGTCTACTGGCGGTTCTGATTCGGTCACATTAACAGAAACACAGATGCCCGCTCATAATCATAGTTTTTCAGCTACGACGAATAACACTGGTGGTCATACTCATGATCGAGGAACAATGGATATCACCGGCGATTTTCCTGCAATTCGTAGAGCTGCACAAAACCGAGATTCGAGTTTAAAAGGGGCATTTGCGATCTTGAATAAATGGAATGCGAGTAACTCATGGTCAGGGACTGATGATGACGGTACAGTGTATAACTTTACTGCATCACGTTCTTGGACAGGGGCAACTTCTAATAACGGTGCACATGCGCATACCGTTTCAGGAACGACAGGAAACAAAGGCGGAGGAACAGCTGTAAACATAACTAACGCCTACATCATGCTGATGGGCTGGTATAGAACCGCGTGATTTAGCATTTTCAGGTACCAATAAAAGCCGCATTTTGAAGTGACCCTATAAAGTTGGACACTTTAAGTTAAGCGGCTTTTTATTTGGTATAATTTTTGACAGTTTTTATTTATATAATTAATGGTAATCATTTAAAATGGTTGTATGGGGCTATATTTAAATGTTATCTATGTTATGGAATACTATATTTAGTTGCCTATCTCGTTAAGGTTCCAACATGAATACCCATCAAGATGACATCAACAAGGCTGCTCAGATAATTATTGCTGGGGCAGAGCGAATCCAGCGCTTTGTTGAAAAATACCATGACTATCTCTCTGATAAAGATAAAGCAAAATTAGCGCAGATAATTAAAAATGTGGATGATAAGCTGAATCAATAAGAGCTTTTGAAGCTCGCTTAGTTGAAAGGGATTGATTTGAGTTTTAACAAGCTAAACAAAGAGGATTACCATGCTAAAAGTCATTGCTGAAGATTTTATCAAGCCGGAAGCGGTAGAAATAGTGTTACCACTCTATAAGGCACTTGTTGAAGCCACAAAGAAAGAACCGCTATGTATCGCTTATGACCTTTATATTGATGAAAAGGATCCTGGGCATTTTGTTTTTATTGAAGAGTGGCCGAATCGTGCTGCATTAGATTCACATTGTGCGTCTGAACACTTCCAACGATTAGTACCGATGATTAACCGCTATCAAAGAGCTGAGCCTAAATTTATCTTGATGGATGCGGCGTTTTAACACGGAAGAATTCATTTAAGTATCGTATGTAAAACTCATCCAAATAACTTCTCATCAGTTCCCCCTAAATAGTCGGGTTATTACTTTACTCGAAAAGGGGGGATTTGGTTTGGGCTCAACTTTATCGAATTATAGCCAATTCTGAAACAGAAAATATGACAGCGTAAACACAAAGATAATCATTAGGTGCTGTAAAACTTTTAAGAATAAAAGAAAGCGTCTAACTTGATTCATTGCTGCTAATCCAAATAAAGAATGACCTAAATTAAAGTGTATATTTAGCGTAGCAATGAAATAAAATCTTGCGAGGAAATATCACATAAGTAACTAATTAAATTTCAAATTACGTAAAAACAACTAGGAATATTCAAAGCCATCTTTAATATTTTAAAGATGGCTTTGGTTAGAAATAAGAAGAGCCTGGATATTTAGTCTTTAATTAAAAACTTTCCTCATACTCTCGGGCTTTTTTCTCATCATAATTGTGTTCCCATTTGGCGATAATCAAGGCAGCTAATGCGTTACCAACCACATTAAGTGCGGTTCTTGCCATATCGAGAATACGGTCAACACCGGCAATGAATGCTAAACCTTCTAATGGAATTCCCACAGAGCCTAACGTTGCCAGCAAGACGACAAATGAAACTCCAGGAACCCCCGCAATACCTTTAGACGTGATCATTAAGGTAAAGACTAAAATAAGTTCTTGCCCTAATGACAGTTCAATACCATATAGCTGAGCAATAAAAATGGCAGCGATACTTTGATATAAGGTGGAACCATCTAAGTTAAATGAATAACCAATTGGGATAACGAAACTGGTGACAGATTTTGGTGCACCATACTTCTCCATTTTATCCATAATACGAGGAAGTACAGTTTCAGAGCTAGCGGTTGAATAAGCAAGCAGCAACTCATCCTTTAATATTCTCATCAGAGTAAAAATATTAATTTTGCAATAACGTGCAACAATTCCGAGCACCACAACAGCGAAGAAAATAATCGCACAGTGAACCAAAATAACTAACTTCAGCAGAGGAACCAGTGAAGTAAATCCAAAGTTTGCAACGGTGACGGAAATTAATGCAAACACCCCGATTGGTGCATACATCATGATCATGTTAGTCACGCGGAACATGGTTTCAGAAAAAGTTTGCAGAACATCTAATAGTGGCTGTTTCTTTGCTACTGGTAGAGAAGATAATCCTAAACCAAATAAAACCGCGAAGAAAATAACAGGAAGCATATCGCCACTCGCCATGGCAGCAAAAATATTGCTCGGTACCAAAGATAATAAAGTATTCACGATCCCTGAAGGATGGCTAGCAACCTCCTGCGTCGTTTTTTGGTACTGAGAAATATCCACTTGAGTGAGCTGAGACATATCAATGCCCACACCTGGTTGGAAGATATTGGCAAACGAAATACCCACAATGATGGCAATGGTAGTAATGATTTCAAAGTAAAGGATCGTTTTGAAACCCAATGTGCCTAATTGTTTTGTATTCCCGACACCAGCGATCCCCACAATCAAGGTCGAAATGACGATAGGTACCACAATCATTTTGATTAACTGAATAAAAATCTTACCGGCGGGAGAGAGAACATTCAGTATTAACCAATCTTTGTATTCCACGCTTTCATGCAGTAAAGCACCAACGATAACACCTAAAAAAAGCGCAACTAGAATCTGCCACCCTAACCCAAATTTAAACGGTTTTTTTGGAACGATGTTGTTTAGTGTCATAAATAATTCTCGTTTATATTAATAATATTTAACATTGTATTTTTATTATGCTCAGTTTTATAACCAATATTCGGAAAAACCACAATCATTTATTCGAGAAAGTAGAGTTATTTACAATGGTTACTTATAACAAAATGTAAATTAAGTTTCTGAAATTGAATGCTTTGTTAATATTTATTTCTATTTGTATCTATATGTGTTGCTGAATTGATAATAAAAAGTGATTAATCTAATCTATAAAGATTGTTAAATACAATTTTTATGAGTTGGATTTTCTGTGGAGTGTTTAATTCTGCAATATCTATGCAAGGTTATTTGCATAGATATTGAATTAAAAAAATAAAGGGGTAACAAAAGACCTGGGATAAAGCGAGCCATCTGTAAAAATGAGGATTTTATAGCAGTGATTGGCTGCGCTTATAGGCGGCAAGTAATGTGCGTTCAGATAAATCGAGGTAGTGTAAAAGCGCTGCGGCCGCTTCTTGATTTTTACCAGCATCAAGTAACTCTAAAATAGCTTGGTTTTTATCAATGTAGGGAGCATAGAGCAGTTTGGCATCATTTAAATGACCAAAAGCTAAACGTAGCTCAGCGGCAATATTATGATAAAGCTTAATTAACCTTTCACTGTCCGACAATTCCACAATCGCGGTATGAAACTTCATATTGGCGGTACCGACACCTACCCAATCTTCCGTTTTTTCATGCTTTCGAGCTTCAGCGACAGCGAGTTTCATTTTTTGAACGGCAGGATGCAGGGCATAAGCATGGGTCAATGAATCACATTCAATTAATCGACGCACTTGGTAAATATCAATAATCGCCGCCATATCTGGGACGGAAACATATACCCCTTTATTGGGAGCGTAGGTGAGTAGACCTTCTTGGGTTAATACACGAAAGACTTCCCTTAAGGTATTACGGGAAATATCCAACTCTTCACTCAATGCGGCTTCTGATAAACGTTGTCCCGGCGTTAACTCACCAATCGTAATTTTATGGCGGATAGTTTCTGCGATAGTGACTGACAAGGTTTGTGCGACGGGCTGTTTTTTCATAAAAAGGTGAGCCTAGTTGAAGAAAAGTAGGGTGAACAGTTCATTAAAACAGGTATTTGAGCGCTATCTTCACATATTCGCTGTAGGGCAGCAAGACTCCTTTTATGCACTAATTCAGGGCATTTTCCTTTTTGAGCACTAAATTGGTGCTTTGACGTATTACACCTCTCATTCTTAATGTTACAGATAAACATTAATTGTTAAAAAAGTGATCGAGATTTGATTTTTAACTTACCAGAAACGATTTTGATTGCTTAATTATTCATCGCTCCGTATTAATTGTTCAACAATCTGCATTCAATAAATTAACAATCCATACCATTGATAGAACAATGGCACGAAAATTGCCTCTACAAATGAGTTCAGTATTAAAAAACTTGCACAACATCAAAATACAGATAACAACAAAAACTACAGAGGAGTATGCATATGGCAGCTCATGAAAATATCTCGACAGCAGAATATGTGAAGAAACGTCGTTCCTCGCTGATTGGCGCTATTTTCTTAATGGCAACATCAGCGATTGGTCCCGGATTTATCACCCAAACCGCGACATTTACCGTTACTTTAGGTGCCGCGTTTGCTTTTGGTATTTTAGCCTCCATCGTGATTGATTTCGTGGTACAGCAAAATATTTGGCGAGTGGTGACACTCACGAAAATGCACTCATCCGATATCGCCAATGCGACAATTCCCGGAAGTGGCTATTTACTGGCGGTGTTAGTCATCTTTGGTGGATTGATATTTAATATCGGTAACATTGCCGGGGCAGGTTTAGGTCTGAATGCACTCGTTGGTCTCGACCCTAAGTGGGGCGGTTTACTCAGTGCGCTCTTAGCGATTTATATATTCTCGTCCCGCAAAGCTAGTAGTTTTATTGATAGATTAATCATTGCATTAGGTTTGGTCATGATTGGTCTAACACTCTTTGTGATGATTGCATCTAACCCACCAATTGGTGAAGCGTTACGTCAAAGCGTACTCCCTGATACCGTCGATTTTGCGATGATCACCACGATTGTTGGCGGAACGGTCGGTGGTTATATCTGCTACGCAGGGGCGCATCGTTTACTGGATAAAGGCGAAGTTGGTGTCGAAAACATCAAAGCGGTTTCTAGCGCAGCGACCAAAGGGATTATCGTCGTCGGTGTCATGCGCTATGTCCTGTTTTTAGCCATCTTAGGTGTGGTTGCCAGTGGCGTGACGATTGATATTTCAGGTAAAGCGGCGAACCCTGCCTCTCACGCCTTCCAAGCCGCGGCGGGTAATTTCGGTTTACGTATTTTCGGTTTAATTTTATGGGCGGCAGCACTGACTAGCGTTATCGGCGCAGCGTACACCTCCATGAGCTTCTTAAAAGCGTTCAAATCTTCCATTACAGAAAGACAACGTAATATTGCCACTATCCTGTTCATCGCTGTTTCATTGGCTGTTTACCTGTTTATGGGAACCGCGCCAGCCGCTCTATTGGTCTTTGCCGGTGGCTTTAACGGCTTGATTTTACCGATTGGTCTGACGCTGTTTGTCTATATTGGCTGGAAACGTGCAGATTTAATGGAAGGGTATCATTATCCACGTTGGTTACTGTGGTCGGGGGTCGTGACCTGTGCGTTAACGTGGTACATGGGTGCCATGTCCGTGAGTGCAATTTTCAACTACTTAAAATAAGTCGTTATCAAGGATTGAGGAACAATAATGAATAAGCAAATCGACCTAAATAGCGACCTTGGTGAAAGTTTTGGTCAATGGAAAATGGGCAATGATGAGGCGATGTTGAGCATTGTCAGTAGCGCCAACATTGCCTGTGGATTTCATGCGGGTTCTCCCGATGGGATCCTCCAAACGCTCATTGCCGCGCAAAAGCAGGGTGTGACGATAGGAGCGCATGTGGGATATCCAGACTTAGTCGGATTTGGTCGTCGAAATATGGACATTGCGTCTAACGAATTAACCGCAGACGTGATTTATCAAATTGGCGCATTAAAGGGGCTTGCAACGGCGGCTGGCACCCACGTGGAATATGTTAAACCACACGGCGCGTTATATAACACCATCGCCCATGACAAACGCCAAGCAATGGCTGTCATTGATGGGATCTTGAAGATTGATAACCAGTTAACGCTGGTGGCATTAGCGGGATCCCCATTGATTGGTTGGGCAAAAGAGAGCGGATTGAAGGTGGTCGCAGAAGCCTTTGCTGATAGAGCTTACAACAGCGATGGTACGCTGGTTTCTCGTAAGTTAGCAGGTTCCGTTCTGCATGATCCAGAGTTAGTGGCTAAGCGCATGTTGCAGTTAGTGAATGAAGGTGGCGTAGTCGCTATTGATGGGAAATTCACTCCTATTGAAGCGGGCTCTATTTGTGTACATGGAGATAGCCCCGGTGCGTTAGAGATGGCGAAAAAAGTGCGTGAACTCTTTGAGCTGCAGGGGATCGGTATCCGTGCATTTGCAGGAAAGGGAGGTCAAGCATGAATGCATTAATGAAAGCCTCAAAAGAGGCTATTCAAGCGGCGAAATCAGCGAGAGAAGCGATTCGCCATGGCTATGATAAACCCACAGCAGGTATGGCGCCGGGAATGACTCAAGCCAATATGATTGCGTTGCCGAGAGATTGGGCGTTTGATTTCCTACTTTATGCTCAACGTAATCCCAAAAGTTGCCCTGTCTTGGATGTGTGCGAATCAGGGAGTTGGCAAACTGTGTTAGCCGAAGGCGCCGATCTGCGTACTGATATTCCTCGTTATCGCGTTTGGGAACAGGGCAAGCTGGTGGATGAAATTACGGATGCGACGGCTATTTATCAGCAATATCCTGATTTAGTCACTTTCTTGATTGGTTGCAGTTTTACCTTTGAAACACCGATGATAGAGGCGGGTATTGATGTTCGCCACATTACTGATGGTTCCAATGTGCCGATGTATAAAACAAACCGACTGTGTCGTCCTGCGGGGCGTCTAGAGGGCGAGCTTGTGGTATCCATGCGCCCAATCCCTGCCGATCGTGTTGCCGATGCCGTCATGATATCGGGGCGTTTTCCCGCGGTACATGGCTCTCCCGTACATATTGGCACACCTGAATTACTGGGGATCCAAGATATTATGCGCCCTGATTTTGGGGATGCAGTCCGCATTGAACAAGGTGAAATTCCTGTATTTTGGGCTTGTGGTGTGACGCCTCAAGCGGCGGTGATGAAATCAGGTGTTCCTTTTGCGTTGAGTCATGCTCCGGGATATATGTTTATCACGGATGTTCCTGACGCCGCTTATCACGTATAGGGGGACTTATGCGTTTCTTACCTGTCAATTTAAGCGCGTTTATAGTTGAACTGCCGAGTCTCGAACAGACGATGGCACTGACAGACTCATTAACGCATCGCCCAATTAACGGCATTGAAGAGATAACCCCAGCGGCACGAACGGTATTAGTGCGTTATAACCCAGCAATTGAGCATATTAATGCGATTGTGCAGCAAATTTCTCTGCGCAACATTGAAGGCGGCGAAGCTAAAACGGGGAAATTAGTCACTATTCCCGTGCACTATACCGGGGAAGACTTACCGGAAGTGGCGGAGTATTTAGGGGTCACTATCGAAGAGGTGATCCGTCGCCATACGGAAAATGAATATCTGGTGGCATTTAGCGGTTTCGCGCCTGGATTTGGTTATATGGTATCGAAGCAAGCGCAATTACAGGTACCGCGCCGCCAATCCCCTCGTGTGCGAATTCCCGCTGGTTCAGTGGCATTGGCGGGAGAATTTAGCAGTGTGTATCCACAAGCCAGCCCCGGTGGTTGGCAACTGATAGGTCAGACTGATTTAGCCGTGTGGGATATTAATCGACCAGAACCGGCACTTTTACAAGCGGGTTATCGGGTACAATTTGTTGACCAAAGCAAGAGTTCCGTGAGCTATAGTTTACCGAGTCAAACTGACATTAAATCTATCGATGAGAACCAAACGTACGATCTCACCGTGTTGGCGACCGGGCTACAAACCTTATTTCAGGATAGAGGGCGTATTGGGCAGTCAGCATTAGGGATCTCCGAATCAGGAGCGATGGATAAATCGGCGCTATACAGTGCAAATCGTTTGGTCGGTAATTGTACCCAATCCACTGTACTGGAAGTCACACAAGGTGGCTTAAAAGTCCGTGCTAATCGAGACCTTTTGGTCGGTATTACAGGTGCCCAGTGCCCTGTCACCATCACGACAGAAGACGGGCAAATATTTACCTCAGCAACCTACCAACCGATTCACCTCGCGAAAGGGGATGTCATTCAATTAGGACGCCCAATCAACGGTGTACGTAGTTATTTTGCCGTACGCGGGGGCTTTTCTGTGGCGCCAGTTCTTGAAAGCTGCTCATTCGATACCTTAGCCCAAGTAGGACCCGCACCATTGATGGTTGGACAATCTTTATCGATTCATCAAAAAATGAATCATCGCGCCATTTCGCTCACAGAATCCCCAGCCTTTGACTACCCGACAGCAGATGATGTGGTGGTATTGGATGTAGTAATGGGACCCAGAACAGATTGGTTTACTGAACAAGCCGCCGAATTACTGCGTCAGCAAGTTTGGCAAGTGACTGCCGCCTCAAACCGTATTGGGTTACGCCTTGCGGGTGAAGTGCCGCTAAGTCGTGAACTGTTACAAGAATTACCAAGCGAAGGCACCTGTATTGGCGCCATCCAAGTCCCAGCTAATGGGCAGCCGGTCTTATTTTTAAATGACCACCCATTGACGGGAGGATATCCGGTGATAGGTGCGGTGTGTGACTATCATTTGGATCTTGCAGGGCAAATCCCCGTGAATGGCAAAATCCGCTTTAATCCATTACGTGAATTTTATCAACTTGAAGGGAGTCATGAAGCTTATGAATACCAATAATAAAAATGCACAGCATAAGGTATTGATTGCCAACCGTGGTGAGATCGCCGTACGTATTATTCGTGCTTGCCGGGATTATGGTTTTGCGTCTGTGGCGGTGTATGCCGATAGTGATATTGACGCATTGCATGTCAACATGGCGGACGAAGCTTATGGGTTAGGTGGCAATACCCCAGCACAGAGCTACTTAAACATTGAGAAACTGATTGAGGTAGCAAAAAAATCCGGTGCAACCATGGTGCATCCGGGCTACGGTTTTCTTTCTGAACGTGCTGAATTCGCGCGAGCAGTACAACAAGCTGGCTTGATTTGGGTTGGTCCAAGCCCAGAGAGTATTGATATTTTAGGGGATAAAGTTCAAGCCCGACATATCGCCTTACAAGTGGGTGCGCCGCTTGTCGTGGGAACCAAAGATCCCGTTGAAACCGCGCAGGAAGTGGTGCAGTTTGCCCATCAACATGGGCTACCAATCGCAATTAAAGCTGCATTTGGCGGCGGTGGTCGCGGTTTAAAGGTGGCATGGCAGATGCACGAAGTGGAAGAGTTATACCACTCTGCGGTGCGTGAGGCGACAGCGGCATTCGGTCGCGGGGAATGTTTTATTGAGCAATTTTTGCATAACCCTCGCCATATTGAAGCGCAAGTCATCGCTGATACCCACGGTAACGTTGTTGTCGTGGGAACGCGAGATTGTTCGTTGCAACGCCGAAACCAAAAGTTAGTGGAAGAGTCTCCAGCCCCGTTTTTAGCCCCTGAACTGGAGCAACAAATCATTCGCGCTTCCACAGATATTTGCCGTAAAGCCGGCTATGTGGGCGCGGGAACGGTTGAGTTCTTATTAAGCCAAGAAGGCACTTTATCCTTCTTAGAAGTGAACACTCGTTTGCAGGTTGAGCACCCAGTCACAGAAGAAACGGCAGGAATTGACTTAGTGGTTGAGCAGCTACGTATTGCTGAAGGTTTGCCGCTGAGTATTCAAGAAACGCCTAAACCTCGTGGTCACGCTTTTGAATTTCGTATCAATGCGGAAGATGCAGGGAATGGCTTCTTACCAACTCCGGGAACCATCTTACGTTTTGATGCACCATCAGGCCCAGGCGTCCGTGTTGATAGTGGCGTTGAAACAGGCAAAATCATTCCCGGTACCTTTGACTCGCTAATGGCAAAATTGATTGTGGTCGGTCAAACCCGTGAACAAGCGATTGTACGTGCTCGTCGCGCATTAGCTGAATTTAAGATTGAAGGGGTCGCGTCCGTATTGCCTTTTCATCGTGCGGTGATGGAGCAAGCGGATTTTTGTGAAAACTTTAAGGTGCATACCCGTTGGATTGAAACGGAATTTAGTGTTGAAATTCCCTCTGCGAAACGCCAATTACCACAAGCCGAACAAGCGTTAACACGGTCATTTATTGAAATTGATGGAAAACGTTGCGAACTGGGTTTGCCCGCGCAATTGTTTGCTGGAATGGCGGTGAACCCAACGACAGCAACTTCTGCACCTCAAAGCGTTGAAAACAACCCTAACAGCGTGAACGCCCCTATCTCAGGTGTGCTATTTAATTGGCTAGTTCCTCAAGGAAATAAGGTAACAGAAGGGGACATTATTGGCGTGATGGAGGCAATGAAAATGGAAGTTCAAGTCATCGCCCACCGTTCAGGGGAACTGAAATATACGGCTAAACAAGGGGATTTTATCAATGCAGATAATAAAATTGCGGAGATTATCTAATCGCTAATGGCGATTAATCGTTAATAAGGGGTGGCGAATCGCCACCGCCTTACCTATTTGATCGTAACTCAACGTGATTTGCGTTCCGGTAAGTTGCGTACAGGTAATGGTGGATTAGGTGCGGGCACGACACTTTTTTCCTCTTTGGCGATTTCATCGCTATCACGATAAACCTCACCACATAAGAAAAACAAATTAGGGCGTTTTGCCTCTAAATAGGATTTTCGGCTCATGCACTGTTCTTGGGTAAAAATGGTTTCGGTCACGGGTAATGCATCGCATGAATCAGTGCCACAAGGACTGACCCACAAAGCCCAACCGATAAGTACCATATGTCCTGCCATTTATCTTGCCTTCCCACTCACCGCTAATGAAGTACACCCAAGATGTCAAATTAACACGCTTAATATATGGGGGCGTGTTCTTTGTCTATAAAATGCTTTGTCTATAAAATATAAGTCAAATTCTAACATTGGATTAAATAAATGTATGTATTCATACGATAGATAAATTTAAATTCACATTAAACAGCAAATAAGAATGTGTGATCGAGCATTTATCATTATCAAAAAAAGAATACTTATCTTGATACAATAAAACTTGATGCAATAAAAACGTGATGCAATAAAAAAGAGTAGGGAGTTACAGAGTGCTATCGCGATTATTTTAGGGCTAGCTCGCAAATAACAAAATTTTTATCTGCAAATTTGTGTTTTTAGATCTCCATCCTGTCAATTTGAACTATTTTTATCTACGATGAACCCGATATCGTAATAATAATCGCAATAATAATATAAATAGGTAACTTATGAATGCCATGGAAGAAGTGCTTTCATTTTGGTTTGAAGAATCGACCCCAAAACAGTGGTTTGAAAAAAGCGAGAAATTCGATTTAACCATCGCAAAACGTTTTACTGCGCTCAGTGAACAGGCGGCAAAAGGGGAGCTAGCTTATTGGCGAGCCTCTATTCGCGGTCGTTTAGCGGAAATTATTATTCTTGACCAGTTTTCCCGTAATTTATGGCGAGATACCCCAAGAGCGTTCGCGCAAGATGCGATGGCGCTAGCACTGGCACAAGAAGCCATTAAACAGCCGGATTATCATCTACTTACACTATCTCAGCGAAAATTTATGTTAATGCCGTTTATGCATTCAGAATCGAGCTTTATCCACCTGCAAGCGGTGGAGCTATTCCGAATGTTGGGGGATGATAGTACGCTGGATTATGAAATGCGCCATAAGGCTATTATCGATAAGTTTGGGCGCTACCCGCATCGCAATGAGATTCTCGGTCGGCCATCAACTCGAGAAGAAATTGCTTTTCTACAGCAACCTAACTCGTCATTCTAATTCGTCTACATAAAAATGAGTTTGCTAGTGCGTAAGCAAACTCATTTTCTTTCAAGGTTTATTAACGGAAAAGCTCAGCCGTTGCAGGCTGTAAACCGAGCTGTTTTTGCACACTAGCCAAATAGGTCTGAGTGATTTTGGCAAGGGTAGGGTAAAACCCATGTTCAGTTGACGTTTGCTGAACCAACGTTAAGTAACGTTCCGCCCAAGGTAATAAATGCTGCTCGAGTAATTCCACAATGGCATCGTCTTGGCCTTGCTCTGCCAGTGCTGAAATAGCCATTAACATCAAACCAAATTGGTCTTCCGGCTCTCGTAATCCTGTATCGGTAACCAATCCATGGGACATCAAAAACTGGCGATAGGCGCTGGTGGAATCCCCCATAACGGTGTTGTCGTGAGACAGATACACCGAGCCCCACGGTGGTGCTGGCATTGCACCTTGACCTTCAAAAAGAATTGAAAAATCATAGGTAAGAGTATCTGCTGGGTAATCACTTAATGCCTCACAATCGGCAATCAGCTGAGCAGGTTCTTGCCAATCATACAGGGATGGGATTTCACGCAGTACAGGTTGTAACGTTTGAAATGTGGGGGTTTCAGGAGAGTAGTAAAACATTCCCCCTAAAATACGAAAAAGAGTGGTATCGAGAGTTTGCATGATATTACCTATAAAGCTGCAATTAATTTAAAGCTTCAATTAACTTAAAAGAAAGAGCCTGAATTCAGGCTCTTATATTATTATTTATTTTATACTGCTAACCATAATCTGTGGTTATAGCACCTTACATGGTGATTTGCCACAGGTTATAAAAGGCAATACGGCCAGACAATTCTGCGAGTAATACGGCTGCTGCGCAGGTCAGTAATGGAATTTTTGGTGAACGTTGCTTGATAGCGAACCCAACGAATGCCGCTAAGGCAATCGCTAATACAATCACTTGGAAGCCCCAAAAACCAGTCTGCTCTGCGCTTAATGCGGGTGCAGTTTCGCTTAAAAATGCTTGGTAGCTGGCACGGCTGGCAAAAATCGCAAAGGTACCGACTAAAAACGCCGTTAATCCTAAACCACGAGCGCCGATTGCCATTGCAAGTGCGCCACCACCCACAAACAGGGTTGTCCACATTTGCAGCGTAGTGAATTGGGTATCCCAGTTAGCAATGGTTGCAATGTTATACACTTGCGGGATTGACCAAACGAACGCTAATCCTGAAATCACCGCCGCAATGTTAGACAGTTCACGCAGAGCCGCTTGTTTAACAAAGTGGGTGAAAAACAGCGTAGCGGCAGCACAACCCACAAATACGCCACTTAAGAACGCTTCATTACTCATTGGTGAGCGGCCCACGCCCAACAACATATTGAAGAAACGCAGTGGTTGACCGACGTGCAGTGCGCCAATACCTAAGCCAATCATCACAATGATAAACCCGACAATATTGGCTGTTTTCAGCTGTTTATCGTCAATTGAGCCCATTTTTTTTGCAATATAAGCTAACAGAAATAAACCCGCCGCGGATTGCCCTAAGACAGTAAAGAAAACCAGTGGTAACTCATGCATATTAGACCTCCGCAGGGTTTTTCAATTCGCCACTTTTATCACCTGATGGCTTAGCATCTTTGTGTGGCTTGATGACGATATTCGGGTTAGTCAGGCTTGGATCTGGCATCGGTGCAATGCCGCACTCCGTACCGTGTAACTCACGTAAAACGGTAATGTCATCGAAATCTAAAGCGCGCTGCGGGCAAGACTCTACACAAACCGGCTTCATTCCTTTTGCGACACGTTCATAACAGCCATCGCATTTGCTCATCAGTTTTTTCTTTTCGTCAAACTGTGGCGCACCGTATGGGCAGCGCAGTTCACAGTAACGACAGCCTACGCAGATAGACTGGTCAACAACCACTAAGCCATCTTCACTGCGTTTGTGCATTGCACCAGTTGGGCAACCTTCTACACAAGTTGGATTCGAGCAGTGGTTACACGAAATAGACAGGTAGTAGCTATAGACGTTTTGTTGCCAAATACCGTCTTGTTTCTGCCAGCTACCGCCACCGAATTCATACACACGGCGGAATTTAGGACCTAAATCTAAATCTTTTTCGTCCTTACAACTTACCTGACAGGTTTTACAGCCAGTGCATTTTGTGGAGTCAAAATAAAAGCCATACTGTTTCATCAATTAACTCCTTAAGCGCGTTTGACTTCAACAAGGTTAGTATGTTGTGGTGTGCCTTTCGCCAGTGGAGAAGGGACATGGGAGGTTAGGGTGTTGATACAACCACCAACATCTAAACCTTCGGTATTCAATGTGCGCCATGCACCTTGAGGAACCGCAATCACACCCGGTAAGACGCGCTCAGTCACTTTGACTTTAATCTGAATACGCCCGCGATCATTGAAGATTTCAGCTAAATCGCCGTTCTTCAAGCCACGTTCTTGTGCATCAATTGGGTTTAACCAGAATTGATGAGGAATAGCCTCACGCAGCATAGCCACGTTGTAATAGGTTGAGTGAACATGACCCTTATCGTGGAAGCCTGTCATTAATAAAGAGTGTTTTTTCTGTGCAGATTGCGCTTCAACACCTTCTCTATTCACACAATATTCAGGAATAGCTGGAATACGCTGACCTTCTGGAAGTTCCCAGTTTTTCACGCGTTCAGCCAGTTTTTCGGAGTAAATTTCAATTTTGCCCGATGGTGTTTTCAGTGGATTATTCACTGGGTCATCACGGAAGCTTTTCAGTGCCACGTTTTCAGCACTATTAAGGAACTTACGGTCGATGATCCCCGCGCCATCAGTTTCACTAAATTCGGGCAAATGAGGCATTTTTTCACGGGTTTTGTTGTAGCAAAACTCAATCCATTCTGCGTAGGTACGACCTTCAGTGAATTGATCTTTTACGCCCATTTTCTCTGCGATTTCGACTAATACATCGTAGTTTGGACGGTTTTCCCACAGTGGTTCAATGGCGTTTTGTAGACGAACTAGGTAGTGATAAGCCCCACTTGCATAGGAGTTATTGATCAGGTCGTTTGTTTCGACGGTGGTCACATCTGGCAGTAGTAAGTCCGCATATTTTGCCGATGGGGTATCGTGGTTATCCCAAACAAGGATAAACTCACATTTTGATTCATCAGACAGAATTTCATGGGTCTTATTCAAGTCACCATGCTGGTTTCCGATGACGTTACTGGAATAACACCACATAAATTTGATGTCATTATTCAGCTTATCAACGCCTTTGATCCCGCCATTTTCTGCGGTTAATTCTTTACCGCGCAGAATCGCTTCTGACCACATATAAGTAGGGATCAACGCTTTCACAGGGTTTGGCAAGCCAAATCCAGCCACTGGATAGGCGAAACTGTTACCCCATAAACCGGTGTTAGTCCCAGAACGACCGATATTGCCAGACATAATAGGCAGCATCATGATAGAGCGACAGGCTTGCTCACCATTTTCAGTACGTTGTAAGCCCCAGCCTTGTGAGATCCAAGCACGTTGAGCGTTACCAATTTCACGGGCTAATTGAATAATTCGTGAAACCGAAATACCCGTTAATTTGCTCGCCCACTCAGGGGTTTTTGCAATCCCATCAGGACCATTGCCTAAGATGTAATCTTTGTAAGAGGCATTACGTGGTGCTGAAGCTGGCAGGGTTCAGCCTACACAGTAATTTTTCAGGAATTCTTCGTCGGTTAAGCCTTCTTGGATCATCACATAACCCAGGGCTGCCACTAATGCGGCGTCAGTACCTGGATAAATAGGGATCCATTCAGCGCCTAATGTTGTGACGCTATCGGTACGGCGTGGGTCAATAATGATCACTTTTGCTTTGCTCTTATCGAGCGCATTGAGTGTTTCATAGAATTGACCACCACCGGACATACGGGTTTCAGCCAAGTTATGACCGAACATCACCACGAGGTCGGAGTTTTGGATTTCCGTTAAATAAGATTCTTCCACACTGCCGTAAACATATGGCGTAATTTCCATTAACTGTGCGTAGGAATAAGTTCCGTAGTCACCTAAAAATCCACCCGTTAAACTTAAAAGACGTTTACAGGCCGCACGACCGTGCAAGTTGGCACCCGTTGAACCAGAACCATACTGGTAATAAATGGCATCGTTGCCGTATTTATCGATGGTGTATTTCAGTTTTTCAGCAATGATAGTGGTAGCTTCATCCCAGCTAATTTTTTTGAACTTACCTTCACCACGTTTACCCACACGCACCATTGGGTATTTTAAACGGTCTGGATTATAGGTTTTCCAGCGAACTGAACGACCACGCAGACAAGGGCGAATCTGGTGTTCTCCCAGTGTTGAATCGTCATACATGGTTTCATTGGAAATACGGCTGATAACGCCATCTTTCACATGAACTTTTAGAGGGCAGCGACTACCGCAGTTGACTAAACAAGCGCTGTAACTGATTTTCTCACTGACTTCGTCAGGCATGATGGTTGGTGTTTTTGCTTGAGCAGCAAAAGGCAGAGTGATTGAGCCTGCAACGGCGGCTGCACCCGCTACGGTTGCGGAGGTCTGAAGAAACTCCCTCCTGCTCAGTTCTGCGAAATGAGTATTTGTTTTATTTTTATGCATTGACATTGCCTATATGTAAATAACGTATTAGGTATGTTCAATATGTTAGAAAAAATACCCACTCACTAACATGATATGCATCAACAATATCCTTGAAAAAACCAAGGGAAATATTTTTATTTATTTAATTTATAAGGAGTTTTTTTGTCAGTGATGTCCGTTTTGTTCTATTTTTATTATCAATCGTTATGTTCAAAATTATATAATGGTAGGGTGGGATCTGTGAGTATAAGAGGGGTTTCCCCCTCTAGGTAGGCAGGTTATCTTTGCTAATCATTAAGTAGTATTTATAAGTTACCTATGATGAGTTATTTATTTGTTGAATGACCTAAGAATCGAACATCATTACCGGTAGGTGATTGATGCACTGATAAGTTGAACTGCGGCAGAATGGAAAAAATATGGTCAAAAATATCCGATTGGATGCGTTCGTATTCTAACCACACTGTCGTGTTGGTAAACGCGTAAATCTCAATTGGGATACCGTTTGAATCTGACTCTAATTGGCGAACCATGATGGTCATATTTTTATGGATCTGCGGGTGGGCGCGTAGATACGCTTCAATATAGGCGCGAAATGTTCCGATATTAGTAAGGCGTCGCTGGTTGAGTGGCGTCGCTTTATCCTCTGGTAATGCAGAGTTGTAGACCTGAATCTCAGAGACTTTTTTCCCGATGTAAGGCTCTAATAAGTTGGCTTTTTCAAAGTTGCTAACTTCTTCAGGTTTCAAAAAATGAATGCTATTGGCATCGATACGTAGGCTGCGCTTGATACGGCGCCCGCCTGATTCAGTCATGCCTTTCCAGTTTTTAAATGAATCGGAAATCAGTGCATAAGTTGGAATAGTGGTGACGGTATTATCCCAATTTCGAACCTTAACTGTGGTCAATCCAATATCAATTACCGCACCATCAGCACCGTATTTAGGCATTTCCAGCCAATCACCAATGTTGACCATGTTATTTGCAGAGAGCTGAATACCGGCGACTAAGCCCATAATTGGATCTTTAAACACCAACATCATGACGGCGGTCATCGCACCTAAACCACTGAGGATAATCAACGGAGATTTACCAATCAGTAGCGCGATGATCATAATCGAAATCAAAACGGTGGCGATAAGCTTAATGCTTTGGAAAATTCCACGTAGCGGGAGATGTGCTGTTTTTGCCGCACGTTGTAATACGCCCAGCGTGATATCCAAAATGGAATAAATCGTCAGTAAGCCAAACAGCAAGCACCATGCTTGGGAAGCGACATTCAATACCATTTGTGTCGTTGAGCCCGAAGATAGCCATAAGGTGGACTGAATGTTGACAACAATACCTTGAATAATAAAGGCAATTCGATTGAACAGATTATATTGGGTGAGTTGATGTTGCCAACCGGAACCCGCTTTTAATCCTCTTTTTTCAATCGTGGGAAGCAAAATTTTGTGCAGAAAAAGATGCAAAATCAGGGCGACAATCAGTATCAGCCCAAGAACCATTAAGAGAGAGGCGAGGGTGGCATAGTCTTGATTAAACTGGCGAGCCCAGTCGAGCAGTTGCTGCTGCATAAATTCTCCTTTATTGCGTTATCCATAAATGACGACCCAGTATAAGCAAATAGGACTTAAGTTTGTGAAATATACCGAATATTTACATAAGATTACGGAAAATGGCGGTTATTCTGATTGATGCTCTATACTTTGAGGAATACTCTCAAACGATCATGTTTATGAGGAAATACTGATGAAAAAGCCTACGAAAAATAGCTGTCTACCACTGATTGTTCTTTTAGCATTCATGGGGACATCACCACTTGCGTTTTCTGACCCAAGTGGTAACAACGGGCATGGAAACGGTAACAAACATAATAATAAAGAATTTAAAGGCAACAACGGCCATAAAAATAAAGATGATGACCATTATAAAGCGAAGCAATGGAACGGTGATAATTCAGGCATTCAAGGAACGTTGCGTATTTCACCTAATATTAGTTTTAGCTTGAATTTTGGGAATGTTCGACCTTTAGCCATTGAGTACGGTCTTACGGGCTACAAAGGGCTACCACCAGGAATTGCAAAGCAAGTAAGAAGAGGAAAACCGTTACCTCCGGGGATAGCTAAAAAGGTTCTACCATCAAAGTTTATCCATCAGTTGCCTGTTTATGCGGGCTATGAATGGAAAATGAGTGGTAAAGATCTTATTTTGGTAGCGATTGGCACGGCAGTGGTTGCTGAAATTATTGAGAACGTATTTGAATAAAAAAACGGCCTTAAAAAAGGCCGTTAGCAAAAATTTGCAAATACTTGAATGAGGTAAATGAAAGGTTTGATTGACTATGGTTTAACTAACTAAAGTTTAAAGCAAATTACATAAAACGCTTGGACAGTAATTCAACAACTTCTTGCAGGTTAACGAAAAATTCTTTGATGCTTTTCATGTTCGCTCCGAATGTTAATGTGTGATCTTGATCACGTAGGAGCATTCTAGTTTTTTATTGATCAAAGTCAATAATCAGCCAAAAGATATTTTAAATATTAAACTAATTTTTAGGCTGAACCTTGTAAATTATTGTTTACAGCTTACTCATCATGCCGGCTAATTACCTTGCATAAAGGTTTTGCTGGATGAAATGGTGGCTAGACCTGCCAGTGCCTGCATGCTTTGTTCGTGCAGTTCAATGGTTGCAGCGGCACACACATCTTCGAGGACATGGCAAAAATAACCTAAATCATGGGCTTGTCTTACGCTACTTTGGATTGCCATCACCGAACTGACTCCACCGAAATAGAGCTGAGTAATATTATTATCGTTAAGCCATTGGTGGAGTTTATTGCCTGCAAATGCAGAAACGCCTTTCTTAATGATCACTCTGTCTTGCATATGAACGACCAAATCTTCCACCCAATGGCAGCCGTAGCCACTTAATTTTAATGCGCCTCTCTGTTTAGCTTGTGAAAAAAGTGGGGAGCCAGCGGGGATATCTTGATAATTATCGCTAAAGCCAACTTTGACCCAAATAACAGGAATACGCTGACTTCTTGCGTAATTAGCGGCTTGATTCGCCTTTTCAATAATATTGCGGGAATTGACTTGGGAATAACTGCTATTGGATAAACCGTTTTTACCCACAATATCGTTAATAAGATCAATGATGATTAGCGCCTGTGACATTATTGCCCCTTTTTATGGCTAAGTAATTTAACGTAAAAGGGGATTGTAATGTTTATTATGCACTAGGGATGTTAACTGAATAACATTATTTTAAATAATGGTATTATTCTCGACTGCCGCTTTAATTAAGGCAAATCAATAATAAATCCAATACCTTTATTCTCTAATCCATCAGTGACTTTTAATGTTGCACCTATTTTCGATGCCAGATTATGGGCAATAGATAATCCTAAACCGCTTCCTGTTTCTAATGTTCCGGGCACACGGTAAAAGCGAGAAAATAGATGTGCTCGGCTCTCTTCCGGAATACCGCGTCCATTATCTTGAACCGTAATGGTGGCACCAAAAGGGGTGAGATCGACCAGTGTCACTTTTATTTTGGCTTTTTCAGGAGAATATTTAATCGCATTTTCGATTAAATTAGTGAACACATTACTCAGCGCCAGCTTATCAGTTTCGACATAAAAAGAATCTGGACTGGATAATTCCACATCAATATGTTTATTGAGAGCATAAGGAATATGGGATGAAATGAGATTACTGATTAACATAGGTAAATCAATTTGCTCTTTACGAATGGCAAAATCTTCCGCTTCCAAACGTGCGAGATCAATTAATTGATGAGATAAAGAGGCGGCGCGCGTTAATGTCTCTTTCATATCATTAATAATCTCGGCTTTTTCTTTTGGATTATCGATATGCATTAACACATGCAATTGTGCTGTTACCGCTGCAATCGGAGTCCGCAATTCATGAGCCGCATCTGCCATAAAACGTTTTTCGCGTAAATTCGCGGCATCGACTCGTGCCATTAATTGGTTAATCGCGGAAATAATAGGGCGAGTTTCTTTATACATATCTTTGGTATCAATCGGCGTTAAATTTCCCGGTTGACGCGATGAAATAATTTTAGCGACTTGTTTAATGGGGCGAATACTAAAATAGGCAGTGATCAAAATAGCGATTAACATTATGCCCAAAATAAAGGCGAGAGGAATGGCAGTGCCTTCGGCTGGATTACCAATTAACTTTCGTCGCTCAAGATACGATTCTGCAATCACAACTTCGAGGGTATGGTCATCATCCCATGCAGAAGTGAAATGCCAATCTTTATGTTGGGCAGTTAGCATATCGACTGATTTTAGTGATGGGTCTGAAATCTTTTCACTATTGCGATATAGCACATGTCCCAGATTATCCCGCACAACCATATACGGTTTATAGCTAGTTTCAATGCCGTTTTCCATGGCATCGGTATACATTTTTTGCAGAATAACCGCGAGCTTATCAAAATATTCTGGGGTATCTGATACTGTACCTAATGTTCGCGCAATCCCTTGTGTGACGATTTGCTGTTGTTGGTTAAACTCATCATCATCGACCAAGTCAGGTAGATAAAAAAATTGTAACCAACCGACTAGCAGCAGCCATAAAAAGATGACTGCGCCAATCTGAATACCAAATGTGTAGACAAGAAAGGATTTAATCTTCACCAGATTGCGCTTCTTTTTTTAGTAAATAACCGATGCCACGGATAGTAATAATTCTGTCTTTACCAATTTTGCGGCGTAAATTATGAATGTGGACTTCAAGGGAGTTACTTTCCACATCATCCAAGCCAAATAAACGTTGCTCTAAATCTGTTTTTCGCACGACATTGTCGGCATTTTTAATTAACTCGTATAGCAACAGATATTCTTTACCGGAGAGTAATAATAATTGACCATCCAAGGTGACTTGATGGTTTAATGGATTTAATTGCAGATTATCTAATTGCCAAATTTCAGATGAAAACCCAGCCATACGGCGGCTAATAGCCTTTACGCGAGAAATCAACTCTGGCATTTCAAAGGGTTTTGTTAAGAAATCATCGGCACCAGAATCTAAGCTCGCCACTAAATTATCCATTTTATTACGGGCGGTAAGAATAATAATCGGTATCGATTCTCCAGATTGGCGCCATGCAATTAATTCCTCTTGACCATCACCATCAGGTAATCCCAAGTCTAAAAGCATGACATCAAAATTGCGTGCCTGTAATTGCTGCTTAGCATCAGATAATAATCTGACCCAGCAAGGATTAAATCCGGCTAATTCCAGTCCACGACATAACGCTTTGCCGAGCTGAAGATCATCTTCTACCAATAAAATATTCATATTTATTACCTCTGTTGCGGAGTATAAGCAGACTCCGCTCACCCAGCAACTAGGATATTTATCCCCTTAAGCATCCCTTAAGGTTGGTTTAACCAAATATTAAGGTACTAAAATGCAAAAGAACTAATATACCCTCAACAACCATAACAAGAGCATTCATCATGAAAAAAGCGTATATTGAAGTGCCTCTATTTATCGGGATTATTTTTTTTGCCATGGTATTTATGGGGGCGAGTTTCAATAAACCACAATTGGCGTTGAATCCGACAAAATTAAATGAAGTTCAGCGATGCACTGATGCGAAAACGTGCTTAGTAGAGACTCGGATACTTGAAGTGAGTAAAACGAAACGTAATCCGGTGAATGAGTTTAAATCGTATCTTCGTCAGAAACTTTATTAATATTCTTTCGACAATGGCGGAATAGTGAATTGTGGTGCTATCGATTTTTATATGCAGAAGCGTATAAACGATAGGCAGAAACAGATTGAAAGTGACTCAGATTAACTTCAAAGAATAATGGATTAAGAAATGGAAGATGGATATTACCCTTCCATTTCTCTGCTAATCATCTAGTCATCGGTATTTGCTTCAGGTAGCCAGCCGTCATCCATCCAAATTTCTTCTAAGATCTCTTCAATGCGTAATTTATCATCCGCAATCTTCGTTCCTGAAATATTAATCGCCTGCTGAGAGCTAAAGCCCACTCGAGTGACCATATCAGGGTACTGTGACTGTAGTTTGCGTAAAATCTCAGACTCTAAAGCTTGTAAAACCAAGCCACTTGGTTTTTGCGGTGAATTCTTATCAAATAACACTTCGATGCGTAACATAATAGCCTCTACTAAAGACTGTATTAATATACAGTATTTTTAGATCTATATGGGGATATTGTCAATATCCTGCATTGAATATTTTTTTATTGTGATAGCAGGCTAACTCTTTTTATTTCGACAAGTTAATCCGATAACCTTTAAAAGAAGCTGGCAGAAATATTAATACACAACCCTAAAATGGCCATATTAAAGACAAATGAAATAACGGATTGGAGCAATACTGCGCGACGCATAGGGGTTGAGGCTACTTCTACATCTGCCGTTTGTGAGGCGACGGCAATGGTGAATGAGAAATACATAAAATCCGAATAGCTGGGTTGGGTGATTTTATCGGGGAAAATTAACCACGGTTTTTCATTTTCACTATTGCCGTAATAGAGATGGGCATAGTGCATGGTAAAGCCCGTGGGTAAGAGCAGCCAAGAGGATATCAATGTCGAGGCAGTTAAAATATAGGAGTAAATTTTATCGGCTTTCGGGATATCACTGTGTCCGCCCAAGGCAAAAAATAAGGCTAATAAACTGACGCAGCAGCCTGACATCAAGAAAAATATTACCATGCTCGCGCTTTCATCTTCGATTTTTGTCAGCTTACGAATGTCTTTCACATTGTGGCTAATAATTCTCTGGAACAGAAACAGCAAATAGCACCACGCAAATGCGTTCCAACTGATAATTAAGTTAATAATCAGACTTTGTGTTTGAAATAAAGCGAAGAAAGTGATGAAAGCAACAATTAGCGAGACCAAAAAGCGCGGTCGAGAATGAAATGCATGACGTAGCTGGTGGGTGATGCGAGCAGCACAGCGAAGCATGGGGTATTCCTTGAAAAATAATTATCGCGTTAATTTAAAACGAGTATATCACTGAAAAAAAATGGAGCACGAATAAGGTGCTCCATACAGGTATTACTTAGGAATAAATAGGTTTATTTTTCGCTTTGTCTTATCAACGCATAGCGATTGAGTAGCTGTTTAAAATGGTTATCAATTCGTTGGTATTCAGACTCAGGGACGGAGCCTTGGGTTTGAAGTTGCTCAAGACGACGTAATTCCTCTTCCAAAGGAACGCTTTGATTAAAATGCTGGCGAGCATTGAAAATAATGGTTTTTAATTCAGACCCCGTGATATAGCTGCGAGGTTTACCATCAAGACTGTCTAAGCGCGTACTGAGATTGTTTAGCTCGGCCATCCCTTCAGACCACTGTTGTAATTTATCGTTAGATAGCGCATTAATTTGCATATTTTGCTGCCATTTATCGTTAAATGCGCTGACTTCTTGTCGTTCACCATATTGCTTAGTGAGGTAACTCACCATGCTTAATCCATACTGCTGAGACCAAATTGGGGAGATGGATTCTAATTCCACGAGGTAGTTATCGATTATCTTGAGTTTTTCAGGAGAAAAACTATTCGGTTGTGCGGCATTAGGCTGTAATTGTTGCTCAAGAATTGAGGCAATATTCGGCGTAAAGTCAGGTAACTGGGGTAGTGCTTGCGCTAAAACGTGGTTATTGATTTGCGGGTGTAAGACATACAAAGTTCCTGCACACAGCGCGCCTGTGAGCACAATACCGAAAGCCAGACCCACACAAATGCCTTTTCGGTAAGAAGGCTTGGTCGGTGTCGGTGTGCTGATAGTAGCATTGGCTTTGATGGAAATTGGTGTTGCGGCGGTGCGGGCATGAAATGATGATGGCGAGGTTTTTGGCAATTGCAGCGGCGTTGGTGGAATAAAGCCACTATCAGGAACATCGGTATTTTCGAGCTGCTTGGCTTGGGTGGTGAGCAAGCTTTGGAGTCGCTCCAGCTGAGTGAGGTGTTTGAGCTCTAATGTTTGCAGCAATTGTCCGATTTGGTTGAGGGTGGCTTCAGTTTGATACAGTGCTGGAAGGTCAGCATAAACAGGCGCATGAGCACGTAACCCTGTCATGAGTTGTTGGCTCAGCGTAGCGAGAATTTCAACCCGGGCATGGGTCTGTTGTGGCCATAATCCTTGCCAGTGGCGGCTCAGTAAATGTTGGAGTAAAGATAAGCCTTCGTTTAATCCCGCGATGCCATTTTGATGCTGGCGGATCAGGGTAAACCACGCGCAAGTTTGTAAATCAGCGCCGTTTTGGTTGAATAAGGACAAACATAGCCCATGAGCGCGCGCCCAGTCTACATCTGGGCGGGCGGGGTGAAAGCGTTTATTTAATTCTTCTTTGAGCGCGGCAAAATCAGCCAGCGTGCGAGGGTCGCCACCAAGGCGCAATGTGTTTAAATCTGGGTTCATAGTCTTCTCACGCAGTCGTCAGTTTAAATCGTATCGAATTGTTTTTTTAGATGGTGTACGAGAATGCGCCCATCCGACATAAATTCAGTGCCATAACGGATCAAACCTTGCTCATGTAATTCAACCTCAAGGGCGTAATGGAGTGCCCCAAAGCTGTTTTGCGGTAATAACACTAAAGAGAGTGATTTGATGCGGGGCTCATACTTGAGTAACGTTGCCGATAAAATGGTCATCATATTGTGAGCAGTGCCGGGGAGACCTTGGATCATTTTACTCATATCAGGTAGCCCGTAGTCGGGAAGATGCTCGATACTACCCGCTCTGGCGTTGAGAATGCGGCGAATATTGTCCATCACAGAGACCATCACTTGGTCATGTTCTGGGATAGCATCAATATCCAATCCTCCCGCAAAATACCCCGTCAACATTTCATATAATGAAGGCTGGGACATGCTATTTTTCTCCAAGTGGTTTTAAGGTCATGGAGTTATCCGCAAGGGTGAGTAAGCGTGGGTCATCCGGTAGTAACCGCTTTTTGGGGATCACTACGCGCCAGTCATCGGTGATAAGGTCTGGGTGATTGAACATCACGGCGATGGCAACAAATTCAGCGCCGTCTTCAAGGGGCATATCAAGGGAAATCGACTCACCCGGGCGAATGCGTAAATCTTTTTGTACCACGAGAGAGGATTTTAGTACTTGGCTATCTTTGGCAAATAACGAGGCGTAATCACTCTCATCAAAGCTTTCAGTATCTTTCAATTGATATACGCGAATGATGGTGGACAGCGATGCGCCTGTATCATCGGTATTGAGCGCTTCACGTGCTACGAAATCAAGATGGACGACTTTCACTTGCTTATAAAATATCGCGTTTGCTGCACTGCGAGTGCCATCGCTGACCATTTGAGTGAGCCCGCATCCAGTGAGGTTTAATGCAGTCAGAAGCACCAATGTTTTGCCGCAAAATGGCAATAAAGGGATGTGTTTCATAGGAGAGTCCCTGAATTAGAATCGATAATTAGCGTAATGTGAGGGCGGCGTAGAGTGTGATGTTGCCGATAACCGCTGATAGCGCCCCAAATTTAAGGTAATAATGTGTTCTCGGTGAGGGGCATTAGGGGTTAATGCGCCCATCGCGGCGGTACGTCCCAGTTGAACACCTTGGTGAGATTGCGTGCTTAACGTTGCGTTAGGGAGCAACTTTCTGGGTAATTTGAGACAAAGACGGGCATTGACTCTTGACCCTAGGTAGACATGCAACAGCGCCATTAAATCTTGATACAGTTGTCCGTCAGGCAGCCAATTGCGGGCTTCATCAAAGTTATCTGTCTGTAAGGTAATCAAAATTTGGCTGTTTACATCGGTAGAATACTGACCTAAAACGGGCTTGTTGGTTAAGGTCATCGGTGTTCTGCACGACAGCCCTGTTTGAGTTGTTTGCTCGATACGCCGCGGGTCATGGGGTTTGATTTTTACGTGAGTGTCAGGCGCGAGTAATTTAACGAGTGACACAACGCCTTCTGCGGTACGGGTTGGAAAACGTAACGTACCCAGTAAGGCGAGAAAGCGGGATAAAGGCGCTTGCACATGTTGAGCAGTGCCGGGGATCCCCAAGCCAATTAACCCATATAAATACTGGGAAGTTTCATCTTCGCCACCCGCGGAAAAGGTCGCTGGATAGGAATATTTTCGCCAAATACGGTAAAACTGCGTGGTGAGCCGATGGTTAAAAATATCCAAAAAATCCGTGAGTGATTCGGTTCCTTCCCGCTGTTGCGCGATGTCATCGAGGTAGGCGGTGGGTAACGGCGATGTGACGCCATATAATCCTAAAAAGGTGGTTCGAATACTGAGCGTATTGCTATCTCGGTAGCGGTCTTCAATGTCGATGCCTTTAATTTCGGTGACAGGAAAACCCATCCCACGATGGGGACGAAACCGGATAACATCTGTTTTCGGGTCTTGGGTGCTACCAAGTGGCGGGCGCTGTTTATTACTCTGTTCTAGCAGTTGGCAAAACCGATAGAAGTTAACCAGTGGTAGACGCTCCCCTAGCGCATCAAAAAGCTGATTTACTGAGGATGATTCTCTGTCCATGTGAGGCTATTTCCTGTTGGTAAAATATGGAGAGTCAATTGGTTAAAAAGATGCACGTCGGTATACAGTGCGAAAAAGCGGTTGAGCATTTCACCAAAGAGATGAATATCCCCTTCACCGTTAAATCCGTTGCTATCAAGGGTGATATCAATGGCAATACCGCGCTGTAAAAAGCCTTTTTCGAAACGCTCAATAAGGTGCTGTTCAACGTGGATCATGGCATCGAGTTTGCGGCTGTTTAAATCATCCTCTCGCCAGTCATAGAGTGCCAATGTGCCGCGCAATACCTCTACGTTGTCCATCATATTGAGGAAGCTGGCGCCAAGGTGGCTGAGAACGCGCCAATGAAATCGGTCTTCTGCTGGGGGATAGCAAGGCAGGGTTGGCTTGCATAAATTGCGAACCTGCAATTGGGTTTGTAGCGTTTCTTCGGTTCTGTCGAGCAATGTACTTTGCAGCGCTTTGCGTGGAAGTTGCCCGTTAGTGCCGGTTAATTGCAAAGATAAGGTTTCACTTTCAAGAGCAGCGGTCGGCTGTTCGCGCTCGCCCCCTAAAATCAGCCATGTATCATGCAACCCACTGACCCCGCGCTTAACGCGAGTGTGGTAGTAGTGTTCTGGTGCATTGCGTCGCAACATACCGCCTCGATGGCGAAAGCTGCTGAATGGAACATAGTGAATGTGTTCACCTCGCCTTGTTCCATGAACCATATCGACAGCATAAATTTCGGTGTGTCCATCTTGTAGACGGCGGGGACGCAGTAAATATTCACTTTCTAACCCGTTAACGGTGAGTGGATCAGCTTCAATATTGAATAAGTTGATCACCGGAACGCTGTGCAATTTTAGGTTATCGTGACTTAATGGAATGTCGCTATCCCACAGGGTATCGAGCACAATTTCTAGCTCAAAGTGGCTTAATCCTTCGGGCAATTGAATCTCTTCAAGTCCATTTAAATTGACGAAGAAAAACTTTTCTCGAAAAGAAAAATACTCTAGCAATAGCTGGTAGCCACTAAAGGTACTATCTCCTTTGGGCCACAATTGATCTTCTTCAGCAAATCCCCCAGGGGAAAACCACAGCGGCAAACGAACGCGGTCAGGGGATGACGGTAAACGGATATAGGTCGCCGCGACATGTTTAGTGAGAGCCAGATGCAGGGCGTAAGTGGTTGGAACGTCACCCGCCAAATAAAAGGAAATGGTCCCAAGTGGGCTCTGTTTCCAATCGACCAGTTTTGCACAATCGAAGCGTAATCGGATCACGGAACGTCCATCAGGCTCAGTGGTTAAATTCACTGTGGATAGCGCAATGGGATTTAAGGTTAAATCCCGCGTGGTGCGGTAACGACAAACGGTTTTCTTTTCGCCAATCGGGCGTGAAAGCACTTCAAAATTGGCAGGGATCACCGACGATAATTTCATATCGTGAATATCCGGTGCGAGTTCAACCACGGACAGTGAAGGGATGGTTTGTAAATAATGAGGCCAGAGTAGGCTGACCAATCCTTCCGTTAATTCCGGTAAATCATCATCAATCTTTTGGCGAAGTTGCCCCATCGAAAAGGCAAAACCTTCAAATAGTCGCTCAACAAAAGGGTCGGGAATGCCGGCTTTATCTAAATCTAATAGTGCCGCCCGGTCGGGATGAGCTTGGGCGAACTCTTTCGCAGCTTCGCGTAGATAGCGCATTTCTGCATCATAATAGCGAAGGGTTAAATCATCCATTCGTATCACTCTCACTGATTAATTTAAGGGTAGAGTACTAGCGCTCGGACAGGATCTAAGCGAGTCAATTGAGCCAATAACTCAGACATTTGGTGATGTAACTCGGCCTTATCCGGTGTGTTACGTTGCGCTTTACCGCGCAGAAGTTGTAATTGGCGGGCTTTGACTTCAAACAGGGAATGCGGTTCCCAATCAGCCAGTTGCATGTGTTCAGCGCGATTGTCTAATTCACGCAATAAGTTCAGCGCCAAATCATGACGGGCAAACTGCTCTGCCACTCTTGCCATTACCAATTGCAATAGCCATTTTTGGCGGGTGGTCTGAATATTCGGGCGAGACATTAACCATGCTAAGGCGGCTTCTACCCCTTCGGTATCGGCTTGCGTTAATGCTTCTTGCTCTAAGGCAAATATCGAGCCGTTATCATCGTCATCCGCGCCTTGAACTGGCATAGAGTGCAGAGACTGAATGTTATCTTCCAGAATCTGTTGTTTGATCCACGCGAGGGTCACTTCATCAGCAAAGGGGGTACCATCTTCCCATGCGAGATGTTCTAACCCGGGTAGGCGCAATAAAAATTGTTTTAAATCCGAGGCAATAACGTCTGCCCAACCGTTCCAAGGCGCGGGAGATTTACTGAGCGCTTGGTGTAAGTACCATTGAACATCTAACCAAAAATGGTTAACGCCTTCGGCAAATAGGCGGTCGGCTTGTTCGGTGAGCTCCAACCAGTTTTGTTGCAGATATAAACGTTTTAATTGGGCTTTTGCATCCGAGCGCGGTGGGGCTAAACGTGTGCAACCATGCTGGTTCTGTGGTGGCGATTGGTGCAGGGTATCCCAACGGACAGATTTCATCAGCCGGTGACCTGACAGCCAGCCGTTGGGTTGATTACGTAGATAATTGGCAAGGACTTTGGCTTGGTCGAGCAGCTCACGACCCGATTGGATGGGGGCGATAGGGCTGATCCCCGAGGCCGTTTGCTTTGTCGCGACATTTTCCGACGCTTTGATATTTTGCGGGATGACGCTATCAGCCCCACCGGATTGGGCGAGCCGATTTTCTAAAGCCCGTAAGAGGGGGGCAAGGTTAGGGCGGCTTGCTTCATCCCACGTATTAAACTCATCCACGATCGCGCTAAGTAGTGCCACAATGCGGGAAAATTCGTTGCTATCCACCTCAGGGTAGAGGGATAAGCTGTCGATGACACGTTGACCCGCCAGCCATTCGATGGCGGCTTTTCGGCTATTTGGGCGCGAAGGTAGTAGGCTGTCATGGTAGCGATGCAGTAACCCTGTGAGTAGACCGAGCCCATCGGCTAACCCTGTTTCCCCTTCGCGATGCAAACGTGCCCAAATATAATAAGTGATAACTCGCGCATCTTTGCAGACGTTGGTCAGGAGGTTTTCGGCAAGAGCACAAATCAACTCAGTGTCTGACCCCGAGAGTTTGTTAACTTCTTCTTTCATGCGTTCGAAGTCATCGTCATAACCGGGGTCATCCCCCATTGGATTTTCAGCTGTAATGGGCAGTAGCCAGCGCTCCCATAGTGCCACTTGTTGCTCAACAAGCTGGTTAGCAGCAAGCGGATTTCCAGTAAAGCAAGCGGTGCGCAAGGCAGTTAATAAAGGCATAGGTGATGTCCTATCGATGGCTAATCCAAAAAGATTTTTTCAGGTAAAACGAAATTACGCAGTTTTAATAGCGCCAGCGGGCCTTGACCCATTTCGGTGCGTAGTTGGTAATTTAGAGAGATGCCATCGGGTGTTACCCACGAGACGGTATAGCTGCTAGTGCTGCCCGCATAAGGCGCGACGTTGGCCGTTTCGAGTAAACGGATCAAACCCCAAACACCACGATGATCGCCATAGAGTCGGGTACCCGATGACGTAGTCATCCAGGTTAAAGATGCGCCAGACGCGACGGTATCGGCAGGCCAAACAAAACGTTGCCATTCAGGGAATTGGTTATCGTAGGTAAGATTTTGTTTATCGATCACCAATATGGTTTGCATCACATTTTTACTGGTGCCTGGACGTATTTCAAAATAGAGACGCGCTTCCCCGTTCGCGAAGGCCACATCGCCTAACTCTGTCAGGGTATTTAGCGCGGTTAAAAAGGCAGGGTTAAAGCGTAATCCTTGGGCATTGGTGCTATTGGGTACCCAATGGTTGCCTTCTTTGCGTAAAACTCCTTGTAGGCGAGTTTCTAAGAAGCGTTGGATCCGACCATTATCGGGGCGCAGATATTGCGCCATCAACGGTAAGGAGATATCGCTTTGGGTATTTTTTAGCGGATAGCGTCCACCGAAAGCGTTGTTCCATTCACTGACAATGGCATTTTGCCATTCGCTATTAATGCCTTGGGCGGTTGGTGTGAGTAATTGCTGCCACGCTTGGGTCATCGGCTCCACTAACAGCGCATCCCCAAAGCTTTGCCACTCTTGCCCAAAGCTGGCGGCAATCAAACTACCCATATCCCGCGCTTCGGCGAAATCGACATTTTTACCTTCTAGAATACTTTGCGCGAAGGATTGAGACATCGCTTGCGGATCCGGTGCATTAACCACTTGCTGAAGTTTTAATCGCACGCGGGTTATGCGGGTGAGATAGGCTTGTAGGCTGAGGTTATCGCTTGTTTGCGTGGCGGCTTGCGGGTCCACAAAATTCAGAATGGGGGCGAAGGTATCTTCAAGCGGACCCGTAAAGTCGGCTTTCTGACTAATGACGGGTTTCTGTTCTTTATTGAGCAGGTCTTTCGCGGAGTTCATAAAGGAGTCAGCGAGCTTTTCTTGCTGGCGTCCGGTTTTCCCTTGGTAAGCCACGGTATTCATCAATGCAATGACGGGTGACTGGCGCACATCACTCATTAAAGATAACTGGTCGATAGTATCCGACAAACTTTCAGTATGGCGCCATTGCAGGCTATTGAGGAAGTTTAACCAGCTATCAGAAAAGTCAGCAAAATAGCGTTCAGTAAGCTGCTGCTTAAGCGCATCAGGCGAAATATCTTGGCTAAGTTCATGCTGGCTATCACTCAATACCCAATCAATTTCATTGCGGCGAGATTCAACCACTTTTTTGATGGCAGGTTGAATAGATTCTTCCCACGCTTTGCGGGTAAAAATGCCTGACACAAACTCATCGGTGGTGAATAAAAAGCTGGCATCGGTATCGCCGGTCATGTCGTCTAAAGTCATATCTGGGAACTGATGCTGTGCTTGTAGTAATACTTCTTGATACAACGTTGCGCTTTCACTGCGCTGACCAATTTGCCTAATAAGTAATGTACGGCTTTGATTAATCAGGTTATTGTTGGCAGTCAATTGCCATTCGGGGTGTTTCGGTAGCTGTTGGGCATAGAACATAAGTAATTCTTTACCGAGGGTTTGCCATTCGCCTTCGTTCATTCCTTGCGGGACGGGGAGAGTCGAGAGCACGCTATCAGTAAAAAACGCCGGATCCATGCGCTCAGGAGTACTCATCATTAAATAGGTTTTTAGGCTTTGATACGCCCCTTGGGTGGCTTGGCGACGGTCATCACTGTTAGGGGATAACTGGGCGTAGGCTTGTAATTGTTGAGTCAATTGTTGAGCGATGGTATCACGCAAAGGCGGTAATACCGTTTGTTGGTACAGTGGCCATAAATGGGCTAATAGTGGCTGATTACTGTTTAGCCCAAAATGGAGCCAGAAAGGCACAGAAGTTTGTTCGCGATGATTGAGTAAGCCTAGGGTTTGCTGAAAATCATACTGAGCTTTGAGGCGTTCAGTTTCCGGTAATTGGCTGTTAGCGGCGACACTCGCGCTTTGGTAGCTCTCTTCAATAAGCTGGCGATTGGCGAAGTAAGAGACGATCATGCCCGCGCCCCACAAAGTCATGGCAGTAGCAGCACCGTATTGAACGAGACGTTTTTTGTCAAAACCTAAAGAGGCAGGCTGTAAACCGGATGCCAGTTCAGACTGCACATTCAACCAGCTTTTCCAGCGGGTATCAGGATGCCAACTATTGGGTAAACGTTGCTGATTTAACGGATTGATAGAAGGGCTGAATGCGATGCCGGAAAAAGGCAGCGTACGTAATTGGGTATTGAGTGGGGCTAATGCGGTTGCAAGCTGCTGGCTGCCACCGTTTTGTAAAAATTGGGCTAAGGCGAGTAGATAGGTGTGTTTTTGTTCGCGCAGTAATGCTTGAGTTCCGTTGATCACAAGTGCAGGGATCAGGCTTAATAAGCTAGGCGATAGCGCCTCGGCTGGCATATTTTGCTCTGTCATACAGAGGATAGAGGGCGTTTCAACAGCGCTGAGGGATTGCTGGTCACTGACACTCCATACCCAAACTGGCGCACGCCAACCTAATTCTTGGAAGAGGTTCTGGATAGCGCGCCCTGCATTGTGGGCTGTTGCGGTATTGAGGTTAGTGAAAGTGACGTTGTTGTCTAAAAGCTGAGATGAAATGCTGTTTTCAGTCACCCAAATCACGCCATCGAGCGGACGACGTCGGCGTAGGTGTTTGAGGGTTTCTAGTCGCTCTGAATCGATGGAACTCCCGATATCGCCACCGTAGATAAGTAAGGTTCCATCACACTCTTGCCAGATTTCTTGCGTCAGGCTAGGAGCGAGTTTTTCGACGGCGGAGTGGGAGCCGAGGAGGAGCTGAATGGAGACTTTGGAATGCCAGAAAGTGCCGTATTGGGATTTTAGGGTTACTAATATGGGGGATAAATTCTGGTTATTGAGGATGGATTTTTTATCGTTATCTGGGTAAGTGCCCGTGTCTTTATTTTCTTCACGATGATCTGCTATTTTTTTGTGATGAAATCCCCATCGAACGACACTATAAATAATACTAGAAGAAATAATAATACCGATCGCAATGTACTTTTTGAATTCTGTTTCTAGGTAAAAATGTTCACCATAGAACCAAACACTAAGGCATAGTAAGACAACAAAAATGAAGAAAGAAAATGTCTTCACTACGGGTTTATTCAATTTTATATTCATATCGATGGACTCGAAGTAATAGTTCCAATAAACATTGATTGATTATCTTGAGAAAGTGTTAAAGCTGAGTTCTTGGATTGAGCAACATAGTCAATGGCGATGGCTAAATTTAACCAACTTGAAAATTCGCCTACTGGACCAATAAAAAATTCTAAGTTAAGTAACTTATTGGGTTCTATTTTTGGGAGCGACTCAGAGGCGCTGAAAAGTGCGCTGATTAAATCGTTTTGGCATTTATTGTCAGAAAAACAAAGAAACGTATTTTTTGATTCAGTCTGTATTTCAGTAAATAGATGGATGGCATTCTGTTTATCTTCATCGATTGTGATTGGCATCGGTCTTTTTACATTAGCAATCGTATTGAGTTGATATGCCAGAGCGACTTCATCGGAAGTAAAAATAAAAGCTGCAAAAGCGGCAGATTGATTTTGGTTATAAGCCTGCTCAATGAGTACCAGTTGGATTAGGTCTTCATTGTTTCTTACAGTATCTTCGATGTAGTTGTAATCTAGTTCATGGGTGAAATTTACATTGTGTGGTGGTGGATTATGAAATAATTTTTCCCATGAATATTCAAATTCTTTTCTTGATGTGGTGAGATTTTGATTTGTTAAATAGTGAACAGAGAAAGGGTATTTGGTACTGACCTCAAGAATCTTATCTTGCAGTGTCCTTAGTAAAATAAAACATGGCGATTTATCTTCAGGTAAATAATCAATTCTCTTTGGTAGTTGGTAGCTTGCGATATGTGAACTCTGATGTTTTAAAATATAGGGTAATGTGATTTTATCAGGAAGCAATATAACGGAGTCTAATATGCTAATTGCTCTTGAACCCCATTCCTCCCATTTTTTATCAGCATATTTTTTTTCATTTTCTAAGAATTCGTAATTATTTTTTGATTTAAAATAAAAAATGAGTTTTACAAAGAATACACTTAAAACAGTAATGAGTGGGACTGTAGCCACAAAAATGATGATAATCTTTCCTCTATCTGAATCGAGAGATTCTTTTTGAGAATTAAAATAGAGTGAATAAAATAGAAAAAATAATGTTAAACCTAACGCTATAATCCATTTAACGTAAGGAGGTTTTTGAGGTTTAGGTACTTGTAGCGATGCTTTTTTATTCCAAGACATAATTATCCTAAATTAAAGTCAGTAATACTGGCAATGAGATAACAACCGCACTCAGTTTTGCTTCCATCCACGGCAACAGGAATACCTTTACATGTAAATTCTGTAGCGCCTTCAATAATGGCATTAGTGCCATGACCTTTTTTGGGGCAACTAACTAAGTCACCTACTTTAGCTGCTCTTTTTCCATTAATAACAATATCGGAAGTTGCGGTAATAACGGTGCCACCATGACTGGTTTTATCACCCAGTAAAATAATGTTTTTAGTCATAAGAGTTTAAATATTAATAGGTAGGTTGTGATATTCAAAAAATATTAACTTAGTATTTTAATATTAATTATTGGCTATAATTTTCAGTGGTTGAAATAGATTTTGGGGATTGCACAGCGCAGCGAAAACCTCGCCCTGTAATGGTGATATCGTTTAAAACTGGTTCCATAGCATAACGGTCAATATTCTGGTTACTTAGAAAGCTAGTACCCGAAGAGCCCCGAGCAACTTTAGTGCTACCAGATTGGGGGCCTTGCGGATTTTTTTCGGGGGATACCGAATAGTAATTTTCATCGTACCAATCATTGGTCCAATCCCAACCATTGCCTAGCATATCATATAATCCTAGGGGGTTTGGTTTACGTTTATTTAGTACAATATACGGTTCGGAGGAAGGATCAACGAAAGTACCAAATTGACCATTATCCGTTGAATAACGTAAAAATTGACCTTGACTACGAGCCGCATACTCCCATTGCGCTTCTGTAGGTAAGTCAACAGGTAAACCACTTTGTTGCCCAATCCATTGACAATAATCTTTAGCGTCTTGCCAACCGACAGAGGCTAAATAATTATCTTTAATAAACTCTTTAGCGGGGGGATATCGTGTCCACTCTTTTATTGCAATATAACTTTTAGGTAGCGGCTTATTTGTTAAATCTATCCATAACAGATATTCTCCCCAGGAAACTTTACTTTTTGAGATACTGAAACTATCGAGGGTTACATTGTGGGTAAATTTATTATCTTTACGTGGACTGTAATAGAGGGTTGAAACACCATCTTTACCACCGAAGTCCCCCATTAAAAAAGTTCCGCCCTCAACAAACACCATATTATTTAAAGTGCTATTAACTAGTTGTTGAGCTTGTTTTTGTTGTTCTGCGGTAGGGGTGTGATCACACCCTACCAGTGACCCTATCAGCAAGGGCACACTTAAACACCACAACATCTTCATTATCCTAACTCCTTATCGTTCACAAACACGCGCGTACAACTGTCCACGTAGATAAAATCGACTTGTTTTAACGGTGTCTGCTGATTCACATCCACATTTTGCTGTACCTCAAGACTGTTGGGTAGTTGCTGATACAACGCCGTTAAGTTTTGTCGGTAATGGCTTGGTTCAATCCGGATCTCGGGCGCGGGTATCGTGATGAGCGGGACCGATCACAACATTTTCAATTGTGCGACGAAAACTGTTGACTCGACTTCACAGGGTAGGGTACTTAACCTTTTACAGGTTTTCCACACACCGAAATCCATTACCAAACTCATGATCAGGAATTTTACTTCCCCGAGAGATCGTCGATGCACCATCAGAACTGTCATGGTAGCCCCGGGTCACTTTTTCCTCACCATTGTCGGGCCCTTGAGGATTCTCTTCCGGTGAATGTTGATAATACACCTCACTGTACCAATCACTCACCCAATCCGTTCCATTGCCCATCATGTCATACAGTCCTATGGGATTGGGCGCAAAGAGCCCAACCGGGGCAGACCAATCGGTAAAGTTGCGGGCAGGATCTTGCTCATAGTACATCTGATTATCACTGTTACCGTAAATCAAAAACTGCCCGCCACTGCGTGCCGCATACTCCCACTGGGCTTCGGTGGGTAAATCCGTTTTTTTGCCGTTCGCCCTCCCTAACCATTGACAATAAGCTTTCGCATCCGACCATGAGACTTTTGCCGGGTAATCGTCGCCAAATATCTCCAACAAATAGGTCAGCTCGCTCTTTTTCCCCTCAGTATAAGATTCAAGGTGCTCTCTTCCCTGCACCGCCAACCAGCGATTAAACTCCCCCCACGTCACGCGGTATTTTCCCATCTTAAACGCCGACAACGAAACCCAATGCAACGGTCGAGTCGACGGATCACTGCTGTACGGCAGTTTGTCATCAAAAAGGGGGCCAAAATCCCCCATCTGAAACCGCCCGCCGGGAATTGACACCATATTGGCCAGCGAAGTTTCGCGTAATTGTGCGGCATCCTGCGCTTTTTGCTCATCATCACACCCCACCACACTCCCTATTAGTAAGGGTACACTTAAACACCACAACATCTTCATTATCCTAACTCCTTCTCATCCACAAACACGCGCGTACAACTGTCCACGTAGATAAAATCGACTTGTTTTAACGGTGTTTGCTGATTCATATCCACATTTTGCTGTACCTCAAGACTGTTGGGCAGTTGCTGATACAAGGCCGTTAGGTTTTGTCGGTAATGGCTTGGCTCAATCCGGATCTCGGGCGCGGGTATCGTGATGAGCGGGATCGATCACAACATTTTCAATTGTGCGACGAAAACTGTTGACTCGACTTCACAGGGTAGGGTACTTAACCTTTTACAGGTTTTCCACACACCGAAACCCTTCACCAAATTCATGGTCAGGGATTTCACCTCCTCGAGAAATCGTCAATGTGCCATCGGCACTGCCATGGTAACCTCGGATCACTTTTTCCTCGCCATACTCAGGACCTTGCGGATTATCTTCGGGTGAGTGTTGATAATAATCCTCACTGTACCAATCATTCACCCAATCCAGTCCATTGCCCATCATGTCATAGAGCCCAATAGGATTCGGTGCAAAACTGCCGACAGGTTTTCCCCATGATACAAAGTTTCGCTCAGGATCTTGTTCATAGTGCATCTGATTATCACTGTTACCGTAAATCAAAAATTGCCCGCCACTGCGCGCCGCGTATTCCCATTGGGCTTCCGTAGGTAAATCCGTTTGTTTACCGTTCGCCGCCCCTAGCCATTGACAATAAGCCTTTGCATCCTGCCATGAGACTTGTGCCGGATAATCATCCCCCAGTTCATCCCAATGGATAATTTCACTCTTTTTTCGCTTTGAGTACAATGCAAGCGGTTCTCTTCCCTGCACATCCAACCAGCGATTAAATTCCCCCCACGTCACACGGTATTTCCCCATCTTAAACGCCGGCAACGAAACCCAGTGCAACGGTCGAGTCGATGAGTCAAAACTGTACGGCAGTTTTTCCTCCACTAACTCCCCAAAATCTCCCATCTGAAAACGCCCGCCAGGAATTGACACCATATTTTTCATCGAAGTTTCGCGTAATTGTGCGGCATTCTGCGCTTTTTGCTCGTCATCACAGCCCACCACACTCCCTATTAGTAAGGGTACACTTAAATACCACAACATCTTCATTATCCTAGCTCCTTATCGTTCACAAACACGCGCGTACAACTGTCCACGTAGATAAAATCGACTTGTTTTAACGGTGTCTGCTGATTTACATCCACATTTTGCTGTACCTCAAGACTGTTGGGCAGTTGCTGATACAAGGCCGTTAAATTTTGTCGGTAATGGCTTGGCTCAATCCGGATCTCGGGCGCGGGTATCGTGATGAGCGGGGCGGGCCCCAACATGTTAAATTGTGTGCCCGAAATAGGGGCTTCTCCATCAGCCAAAAACGCTACCACACGTGCTTCATTGGCACGCCAGTCGCCTTTTTCCCCGACGTTCATTGACAGATACTGCATAATATTTTCGTAATCGCGCTTGGATTGCGCCCAGCTGAGGATCAGCAAAATCGCCCGCTTGCGCGCCGCGAACCGCACGCCCCCTTCACATTCTGTGCCTTTATGGCTAGCCGGGCTGATTTCATCCCAAAACTTGCCGGTCATCAGCGAGGCTATGGCTGCCCCTTTACTTTCTGGGGGGGCAAACTTTAAACACCCGCCGAAGGTTTGATTGACATTATTCATTAAGGCAACTCGAGCCTCTTTGTCTTCCCATGCATCTCGTAATTGACTAATTAATTTTTTTGCATCCTTATATGCCTCAACAAATCGTCGAACATCCTTGACTATCCCCATGGACTCCATCAACGTTAAAATACAAAATGCTTTAAAATCATCAGAAGTGATAATATTCGCCAATTTGACATAATCCATGCTGCGCAACATGTAGCCAAACGCCGGCAAAAAATCATCCCAAATCGCTGGTCCATTAATGTCAAACGCCAATGTACCTTTGCCGCCGACGCCTTTGCACACCCCGCCGGACACCAAGCAGCGCACCCGACCCTTAATGTACATGAATTGAATCGCTCCGTTGAGTCCTATCCCCGCTTGAACGGCCACATCAGCACTGATTTTGCCTAATACTGTAAACCCATCTGCCCCCTGGGTTGAGCCCGAGGGTGATTTATGCGGGGTATTCCATTTCAGTGAACCGGTGACATTTAAATTGGCTTGCGCCCCAGCAAAAACGCCGATTTCCCCTTTTCCGTTAGGCTCAATCGGGCGCTGACTGACATCGACTTTGCGCTGACTCGGGTCGGCGTTCGAGGCGCTTTTGGCCGGCATACCGGAAATGGCATTGCCTTTGAGGTTCACCCCTCCTTCAACAGCAAGGCTAACGCCGACACTACCGGAAAGTGTGACATCAATATCGAATCGAAAGGTGCCCAAGACACCCATACCACCCCCTTGGATTTTATCCGCATCCAAGGGGTACATTAGGGTAATTCCGCGGTCATAGGGCAATTTGAGTTTTAGGGTGCTTTTGGATTCGGCTAACGCCAATCCCGCATAAGCACTGAACTTGCCCTCCGCGGTTGGCAATGAACCTTCTTTACGTTTTCCGGTCCGTAAATCCACCTCAAAAGGGTTAACTCCGGCTTTAAAACCTGCACCGTATCCCCATCGCATCAGTTGGGACTGGGAGTCAAACTCAAAGTTGTCACCTTTGTACGGGGATTTTTTCAGTTTTTCATTCAGCTCATTAGCCCATTCCCCGAGCGTACCGGCTTTGTCTTCCACCAATTTTTTTTCATACAGGGAGATGTTCGCTTTCCCCGTGGTTAATTGTGATGTTAGTTTTTCCTTGTCAATCACTTGCCGTTGGCGCTTTTCCCCCTTGTCATCGGTATATTCTTCGGTAGTGATAAAACTTTTAGTCCCACTTTTCTTGTCATTCTCATTCAGTTGATAGCGGCGAATATGATTTTTAATTTTATCGGAGCGCACGTAGGTGTATTTATACCCCTTTTTTCCCCCGGAAATTTCGATGAGCTCCATGAGTCCAATGGCACTTTTTTTACTGCTGTCGTCCAAGAGCTTAGTTTTGGGTAACTCTTCCGGAGGAGCGAGCATTTTCATTTCCGTTTTTAAATTTTTCACGGCAGTATCAAAGCATAACTCTTCTTTGCGCAGCTCTGCCAGTAAACGTTCTCTATTCCTCAATTTATTAACATCATAGGGTTGAGAAATATCACCGAGCTTTCGCTGAAGCTCTTCTATGCGTAATTCTGCATCCACACGAAGTGCTAATAATCCGTTCATTTGATTATTATCGAGTTCGATGGCCCGTGTATCGTTATAATCGGGAAAAAGAAACGTACCACTGTCGGGGTGAAAATAGAGGCTAGTTGGCGCAGTGCTGGTGGCAATTTCTCCAGTAGCCCCCGGTTTTGTTTTTGATTGATGGTTATTTTCAATATTTTCTGACATAAAAATACCTTTGAATAAAATAGACGGTAAGATTTCGTTGTGAATAATAGTTTTAGTCCGTATCAGAAAGGGGATCTTGATTATTCCGTTCTATTTTCATATCGATTTTTTGTGGTGTAGCCGTAAATATTTCAAGCGTTCTACCGTCTTTATCTGAGATGGCTTCATAGGTATCTCCATCATCAGTGGTGAGTGTGTATTTGGTAAAGGGTAAAACTTCCTGACTGATTTCATCTTTGATAATAAATTGCTCGCTGAAGCCTTTTGGAATTTCAGGTGCTGGAGAGTTGAAGTTAGTTGCACCCATTTTCTGAACATTGGTCGTTTTAAGTAATACATTGCTTGGTGTGCCAATTTCAACGTTACCATCTGCAATCTTGATATAACCGCCACCACAATTAAGGATGATTTCTTTTTTTGCGGTAATATTCAGAGCTCCATCAATCGTTCTAATATCAAGGTCTTTTTTAGATAAAATTGACATTGCATCATTTTGAGACTGTATTTTTATATCACCATATTTGGCTATTGCATTAATGCCTGAACTTTGAGCGTAAATGCTGACATCATTCTTGGCATTGAATGTGATTGAGCTATTTGCAGATATATTTGCAGATTGATTAGCGGTTATGGCAATACTTTCATGACCTGAAGCTAGATGTATCGCTTTAGGCGAAAATACGCCTATTCCAGCGGGGGCATGAACAAGTACACCGGGAGCTTGTAGGTTATTTAAACTATTTTTGAGTGTATCTTGGGATGCTATATCGGCTGGAATAGAACCGCCAATTTCAGCTGACTTTGATAAACTTTTGGCTATCGCGAGAGCTTGCTCTAGTTGCTGTATTGCCTCTTCCATCGCCAACACGTCACCACCGGCTTTATCCTGCTTATCGGTGGTAATAAACAACCCTTTACCCGCGCGAATCGCGCCCCAGCTGTCAGTACGTAGCTCAAAACCGTCGCCGCGTTGTTCGCGCTCGGCATTGACCAAATGCCCCAAGTTTAACTGGGTTTTTCCGCCATACTCGGTGCTGAGCTTAATATGCTCTTGCCCGCGTTTATCCTCCATGCGCAATTTGTTATTCGCAGGCGTGCGGATCACATTACGGGTGTTATTTTTATCCGTAACGTGGTCGGGATGGCGAGAGTCATGTAGTGCGTGAGCGATGTAAGGGCGGTCTGGATCTCCCTCATGAAAGGCGATAGCGACTTCAGTGCCTTGAATCAGCGGGAAATGCATCCCATAAGTATCGCCGGCGTAAGGCTTCGCCAAACGTACGGGCATACTTTCATAGCCCTTGGTTTTATCATCGCGATCCGCGTCGAATTTTACCCAATAAAAGCCATGTTCATTTTGGTGGGCATAAATATCGTGGTCTTTTGCGCTGGTGACACGTGCCATTAATGTTCCAGCAATGACAGGGCGTGGTTTTAGTGCCGGACGCCAGCACAGTGATTCAGTGTATGGCACGGCGTCGAAACGGACGGTTAGCGCTTTATCTCGGCTGGCAGTAAAACGTAGGCGAGTAATTAAAATCGGCGATTTGAATACGCTGGGTAACGTCGAACTGAGCGGGTTATCTTGAATACTTAGCACTAATAATGGTGTCAGGTCTGCTGCGCTGCTTTCTCCGCGTAGTAAAGTCTGACGAGCCAAAAAGCGCTCGTGATCGAGTCTTGCCCAAAAGTTAGCGGTTTCGGTTTCAGGGCGAATTTTGTCCCCACGGGTTAGGTGGCGGCCTTTATAGTGATAAACATCGCCGTAGTTGATTTTTTCGCCATCACCGCGGGTCATGTCTGCGACGGCGGAAATCAACGTATCTTCCGCCAGTCGGTAGTTATAGTCTTTGGCAAAAACAGTACTTTCAACCACTTGATGGCGCAAAGATAATCCCCAAACACTGTCAACATGGTTATCGCTCAGCCCAGATGGGCTATTTAATGGCAGCATTTTGTCATACACATAACCGCGTTGGCTGTCCGTAAAGTGGAGCACCTCGGTTTGGGTATCATCTTGTAAACCAAAGCGGTAAAAAATACCCACTTCACTGAGTAGGCGCTCAATAAATTGGCGGTCGCTTTCGTTAATTTGGTTGATTTGTTCGCGTTTTGGGTACTCTTTTTCGAGATGAAATTCGAATTCCCAACCTTTGAAATTATGTTCACGCAGAATTTGTTCAACCACATCAGGAATGGATTGGTTGATAAAGAAGCGGTGGCTGCGAATTTGATGGCGGAGTAGCGCAAAAAAAGGCTCGATAACTAACTGGTAGCGAGCTTCATCCGCAGAGCCAGAGAGACGACGGAAATCCGTCACCACCCCATGAACGCGCTTGGCAACGCTCGGCTGAGTGGCGAGTCCCATTACGTTATTTATCGGCGCGGAAAAGGTCAGGCTGGCATTACGACGCAATAATTGTTGAGCAGAAAGATCTTGGGCGGCGCAGGTAAACGTAATTTGGTAGCGATAGGTATCGCTAGCGGCTTCACGACCCGTAAAATGTTCAACGTCCAGTAAATCTGAACAGCCTTGCACTTCTAGGCGATAGCGGTTTTGGCCTTGAAGGAGGTTTTTGGTTGTATCTAGTAGGCTCATGGATTTATCTCCTCAATATCACTGAAACTCAGGGTGATCCCGTCTTCTTCGCTATAACCCAAAGTCAGGCTTTGCGCTTGCTGGTGGTTAGCTTGGCGCATGAGTAATTGTTGGCTCAGTACCGGTAAAATCTGCTGATTCAGTAGGCTATCAATGTTGCGGGCACCGGTGTCGGGTAATAAACAAGCGCTCACGAGTGTGTCATACAGCGCTTCTTCGATAATGCCTTCAAGCTTGTAGTGGGTGTAAAGACGCTTAATGACGCTGGCCAGTTTCATTTCAACAATTTGGCGCAGCGCGACAGGGCCTAATGGACGATAAATTAGGGTTTGGAAGCGTGCGAGTAAGGCTGGCTGGAAGTGGTCGCGCAAAGTTGGACGCAGTAGTTCTTGCAGCTCGCCGTCGGTAGACTCAGGGAACTCTTCGAGTTGCTGCATCAACAAGTCACTGCCCAAGTTGGCTGTCATTAAGATAACGGTATTGCGAAAATCAATTTCACGGCCTTCGCCATCGCGCATAAATCCACGGTCGAAAACTTGATAAAACAGGTTGAGCACATCGCGGTGGGCTTTTTCCACTTCATCGAGTAACACGACGCTGTAAGGGCGCTTGCGAACGGCTTCCGTTAAAATCCCGCCTTGACCATAACCCACATAACCTGGAGGCGAGCCTTTTAATTGGCTGACAGTGTGGGCTTCTTGATACTCTGACATGTTGATGGTAATTAAGGATTTTTCGCCACCAAACAGGACATCAGCCAAGGCGAGTGCGGTTTCAGTTTTACCGATTCCGCTTGGACCCACTAATAAAAATACCCCTTGAGGACCATTTTCTGAGGCGAGACCCGTGCGAGCAGCACGCAGCCGTTGTCCAAGCCCCAGTAATGGGTTTTCTTGACCCACAACGCGTTTACCTAGCGAGTCTTCTAACTCAAGCAGTTCGGTTTGTTCGTCTTTTAAGAGGCTGGATGATGGCACGCCTGTCCAGTCGGCGATGACAGTGGCAACGGTTCTAACATCCACATCGGGGGTGATCAGCGGCTCATTTTGTTGAACGAGTTCTAACTGTGATTGGATATCGCTGACATCTTGGGATTGGCGGCGCTGTTCTAAGAGTTCGCTGATAAGGTTTTTTTCTTGCTCAAAACGCTGTTCTAACTCAGCCAGCTGTATGGCGATTTGGGCATCTTGAGTGACTAATTGGCTCAGCAGGGATTGGTTGGTGGTGTTGCCAATCGCCAAATCATCAAGAATAGCTTGTTGTTCAAGTTCTAATGCATTGCGCTTGGCCTTTAAACGCGTCAATTCTTCAGGGAGCGTATCGAGGCTCATGCGGATACGGGCGCTGGCGGTATCGAGCAAATCCACGGCTTTATCGGGTAGTTGACGACCGGTTAAGTAACGGCGAGATAAGGTGACGGCGGCTTTGACCGCATCATCGGTAATGTGAACACCATGATATTTTGCATAGCGTGGTTTTAGCCCCCGCAGCATTAAGCAGGCTTTTTCATCATCAGGTTCATCGACTTTGACTACTTGGAAGCGGCGTTCTAAAGCGGCGTCACGCTCGAAGTATTGCTTATATTCAGACCAAGTGGTGGCGGCAATCGTGCGTAATTCACCACGGGCAAGGGCGGGTTTGAGTAAGTTAGCGGCATCAGCGCCACCAGCTTGGTTGCCTGCGCCAATGATGGTATGGGCTTCATCGATAAACAGTAAAATCGGAGTAGGAGATTGTTGTACGGCTTCAATCACGTTTTTTAAGCGCTGTTCAAATTCGCCTTTGACGCCAGCCCCCGCTTGCAGTAGACCTAAATCTAATGTGCGTAATGATGTGGTTTGCAGGCTGACAGGAACATTACCTTCAACGATACGTAGGGCTAAGCCTTCCACTAACGCCGTCTTCCCGACACCCGGTTCTCCCACGAGAATGGGGTTGTTTTTGCGACGACGAGAAAGAATATCCACCATTTGACGGATTTCGTCATCACGTCCAAAGACTGGGTCAATCGCGCCTTCGCGTGCTTTTTCGGTCACATCCACCGTAAATTTATTCAGCACGGCCAGTAAGGCTTCATTCAGTGTGTTTCCGATGACATTCGGTGCTGGAGCTTCATTTGTTGATTGCGTTTCAAGTGGCGCTTCTACTGGCAAAGATTGATTATGCGCCGCAAGTTGCTGAACTTCAGGGCGCTCATCGGATTGCGCATCCAGCATCGGTCTTAAGCGTTGTAATTGTGTGATGCTTAAGGTCATTAATGGCCAAAGGGCGTCGTTCGGAACTAAAGAGGGTTGCTTCACCATCGCTGCAAGAATATGGACGCTGCGAATGTGCTCGATATCCTCATCCAATGAGGCTATCACCCATGCGTTTTGAATTAAGTTTAGGAGTGATTTTGAGAGGGAGGGGCGGCTATGGATAGAGCGGGGTAGGCTGTCGATTTCTGTTAGCAGGCTTTGCCAAAGTGCGGAAATATCCCATTCATAACGGCGAGCTAACACGGTGATATCACTTTCTCCTAGCTCAAGCAGCTTGAGTAACCAATGTTCGATGGTAACCTCAGCATGGGCGCGTGTTTGGCACAAGGAAGCTGCTGCCTCTAGTGCATTTGCACAGAAAGGGTTTAGGCGACGCAATAACATAACTGAAGAATTTTCCATGTTCTCTCCCTAGATAATCTGGTGGATATCAATGTGTTTAGGCACGCTACCGCCCCTAACCGTTAACCGAGGTTCATAAGGTGATATTCGCGATGGGAATGCGCGGTTGAAAGCGCGTATTGCTTGTTTAATGGCAAAATGTGTTGTGTGTGAGTGATGTTGCGCAAGGGGCGCAAGAAAAAAGCAGACGCCGAAACGCCTGCTTGTCTTAATTAAGCGGTAGCACGCTCATTCCAAGAATCGGAATGGATGATGTTGCCGTCTTTGTATGTCCAAGTGATTTTTTCATAGCGCAGCTCAATCTCTTCGAGATGGTTGTGCTTCTCTTTACCTGGATCTTTGATGTCGTGCATTTTTGGAGCGACTTTCACGACTTTGACGTTTTCAAGTTTGGTGTTGAAATATTCGACTTCTTGTCCTGCGTCATCAATGCGATACCATTTGAATTCCGCTTCTTTCAAGGTTTGACCCGTGGTCACAGCCTTGTAAAGGTAAGGGCTTGAAGCATCAATTTCTTTAACGAAAATGAATGGCGTATGGATACGAGTACCTGTTAATTTACCGGTATTGTTATCCGTTGGGATGTACAGGTTATGGTCTTGAGCAACCACTTCGATGCTGCCTTCACGGTCTTGTACGTCGACAGAACCTTTAATTTCAGCACCGCCATCATCTTTCAGCCATAAATAAACTGGAATAGCCATAACTACTTCTCCTTTAGTGTGGAATGTGTACCACCATCCATCGATGGTACGGTGTTGACGCCTAATATCTGACAAGCTTCAGCTTGCGGTATCAGGCGAATTTCTACGCGGCGATTGCGAGCTCGTCCGTCAGCGGTGTTGTTGTCGGCAACGGGGTTATTTTGTCCGTATCCCTGCACAGCAAAGCAGGTTGGCGAGATATCGCTGGTTTGGATCATCCAATCACGGACAGACTCTGCGCGTTTTAAAGACAGTTTTTGGTTTTGCTCTGGATTCCCGGTGTTATCGGTATAGCCAGAAACCATAATTAACCAGCCGGGTTTGGCTTTGATATTGAGTAGCGCATCAACTAACACTTTGGTCGCGCCCGTTTTGAGTGTGTATTGTCCAACATCGAATAAGGACAAGCTGTCCAAAGTGACGATTTGAGGTGGTGCAGTCGGCGCTTCAGGAGGGATTTCAGGTTGAGAAGGCGCCCAACTCCCTAGCAGAGTATGTAAGTAAGGCAATATTCGATTACCTTGATATAACGCTAAAGAGTAAGCGCTTGGGATCCCTTCACGCTCCCAGCGTGCAAGCTCAGCAGCATCATCTTGTAGCTGCTGATAAGCGGTCAATTTGGGTGCGAGTGGAACTTCTGAAAGCTGAGAGAAACGAGCAATATCTTCACCAATATGGCGAATGAGTTGCTGGTTATGGTGGTAGCTACCGACTAAAGCACCCACGAAGAAAACCCCAAAAATGACGCCAATTGCACCGAGGCTTTTTTCTGTTCGGCTTAAGTTAATATCATGATGTAAGCGGCGTAACATGACATCCGGCAAAGGGAGTAAATCCGTTGTTTGTACTGAGGAGCGCAATGGCAATGTGGTTTTTTCTTGGATGAATTGCTGCCATAAATTGTTTGGCTGGCTAGTGATATTAATCCACTGAATGGCCCATGCGGAAGGGATTTGCTTCGGTGCTCCAGCTTGAGGTAGGGTAAATTGAGGAACTAAAACTTGGTTTAGCCAGCTCTGTAAGGTATCTAGCCATAGCGAAAATTGCAGGCTTTGTTCTGACTGTCCGAAATGCGCAGGTAGCCACACGGAGTAAGGGACTGACATCGCACCTTCTTGCTCCACCTGAAATTCAGTTTGGTGGCTGAGTAACGTCATCCAAGGCGTATGTTCATCATCAACATGCATAGCGGTATCAGCATGATGAGGTTTAGAAAGGTATACCGTTACCCAAAATGGCAATTTAGCACCGATTTTTTGACGACCTTCCCCAATAGCTCGACGCCAGTTGAGTAGCGCTTGTGTCAGGGTTTCTTGTTGGGTAAGTTGCTCAGGTAATACAACGTAAAGTAAGGATAAATGCCCAGATAGTGAAGGGGCATATTCCACCAATGCGGCAATCAGTTTAACGAGCTCAGTGGGCGCGGATACGCGAATATACCAACCTTGATTTGTTTCTCTGTGTAATTGGTCATCCAGAAATAGTGCTTGAGATTGACCGCAGACTAAAATGACAGGTCCCTGATAATTATCAGTAGGAAATGCACCCGTATAATCATGTTCAGTGGATAACACTTGGCGTCGCTGTTTATATTGCCAAAACAACATTCCCCCCGTCAGTACTAAGACGAAGACGGAAACAAAAATGGTGACACTTTGCCCTAGAGACCAAAATCCCCAGAGTAGCCACAAGAAAAGCCCCGTAGCAAAAAGCGTCAGACACTGTTTGATTGGATTTTGCATGCCTATCCTTGTGTCATCCACTGTTGTAGTAAATGTTCTAACGAAGCACTGAACCCCCACCACATGGCGGCGAGTATGAGGATGCCGCCTATCCAACCAAACCAGTAAAGTCTGCGACGGCTAAACCGTAATTTAGGTTTTACGACGAGAGGTAATTCTGACGTGATCAGATAATCTGGAAGCTGAACATTGAGTTGAGCGACGATACGTTCACGTTCTGGCGCCTCTTTTTGGCGAAACTTACCGACAAACCCGAGGGTAAGCACGCGATGAAAACAGAGCAAAACGTCAGGATTCGGGGCGGTTTCGTTTAAAATGCTGCGTAGACGATCCCAAAGTTTGTCTCCCGCTTCTAATGTATTGAAGTAACGTGCTTGCAAAGGAGACTGGATCCATGTGTTGTAGCCATCATCTTGGTGCTGGCGATTCATCACAGATTCATCAATCAAAGCACATTGAGCGTATTGCATATGTTCAATGGCGGATTCAGGGTAGCCGTGTTCGAGCAGTTTTTGACGTGTTTCATCAATGAGTTGGCAAACGCGACGATAAAAACTATCCCCATGAGTGATGGCGGTGCCTTGATGTAACTGACAAACCATCAGCCAAGTTTGGGCGAAGATCATGTCGATAGTATGGTGTGATGTTGTATTGTTCATGAGCGAAGTACCGCAAACAGCTCTAATTGAATGTCACCTAACGTGCTTGGAACATAGAATGCACATTGCCCAGAAGAGAGCATGGCTTGACCCGCAGGTGTTTCAATATCTAGCGCAAAGTATTGATTTTCTAAGCGAAGAGGAACCGCCGTTGGGACATGGCTGAGCGGTTTCAATGGAATACCATTGAGTGCCACATTAACGACGTCAGCCACATCATCACTACTGCCCGCTTTGCAAAGGAGTGGAAATTGAGCGATCAATAAGTGAGCAGGCAATGATGAGCGAACCGATAAGTAAAAATCGGCTTCTTCACGTAATCGACCGTCATGGAGTTGACCTTTCCAGAATGGACCTTCTTTCGCCAGTTCAATGCTAATCACGCGAGAAGGCAAACTGGCTTCAAGCAGTGTATTTAACAAGGCAAAAAGAGGTGGGAAAACGAGCTCTGGCTGCTCATGTTTGTACAGCGGAATGTCTTCCAGCTTACTTTCTAAGGAAAAAGTTAATAAGCTGCCGGCTAAACGAGCTAGCTCTCGATATAGCAATTCAGGATGACGATGTAATGCGGTGCTGAGCTCATTGAGGACTGGTTCGGCACTATTGAGTGAATTCAATAACCAAAACAGTGAGACATCAGCGACCACAAAGTCGGCCATTTTCTCATTACTTTCACGACGTAGCGCCATTAAACGACGGCGCTTAGCCACTAAACGGTGCATAAACTCAGAAAGTAATGTTCGTAATTCAGCACTTCCCTGGCAGGAAAGTAAGGGGGGAATGAAGTGGTTATCAAATTCCCACATCCCCTGAGCGTTGCGAATAAGGCGTGCAACAGGGCAGGTCATATAGGCTTCATTCTCATCATGAGCAAAACGCAGTGTTGCCACGTGACGTAGCACGGCAATGTCTGTTTGTTCATGCCCTAATAAGTCTTGGACTTTAACCCATTCTTGGCTAAATCGGCGTGGGCGATCGGTTCCTGTTTCGGGAACTAAGTTTCCACCATTGGCTAACATTAAAGGCAGCGCCAGAACGATATCCAATGACTGACGATCCGCATAATCATTGAGGGACAATACCGGAGGAAGGGCATCAGCTAAGGTTGTGTCAATCAGTGTGCCGTCGTGAAAGCGCACCACGATTTTTTGGGCGCTTACGCGAGAGAGCGTTAATGCACTGACATCAAACTCGGTATTAATGACGCCCCACGTGGAGGCGATACCCATTTGTGCGACGACTTCAGCAACATGACCGTCCCAACGGGCTTGCTGTTGAAATTGCTGAGGGGCCAAAAAGGCCCCGTCTGTCCATAGGGGACGGTAGATTTTCATCCTGAATGACCTTTAATAACCGTTAGGCTTTAGCTTTAGGCATTTGAGAAACTAGCGATAAATCAACATCCATACCTTCGACTTGGAAGTGTGGAACCGCGTACAGTTTCACACGGAAGAAGCCCGGGTTATCTTCAATATCCTCTACAACCACTTTTGCATCACGTAGTGGGTGAGAAGCTTGTAAATCATCACCTGGATCGGTCATTTCAGTGACTAAGCCACGAACCCAGTTGTTGAGTTCTAATTCAAGTAAGCGTCTGTCTTTGGTGGTACCAATATTTTCGCGTTGAATTAGTTTCAAGTAATGGGCGATACGAGACAGTAAGAAAATGTACGGTAAGCGGGCGTTAATACGGCTGTTCGCGGTGGCATCAGCGGTATCGTATAACGCCGGTTTTTGCGCCGAGTTAGCCGAGAAGAAGCAGGAGTAATCACGGTTTTTGTAGTAAGACAGCGGGATAAATCCAAGATTGGCGAACTCAAATTCACGGGTCTCAGGGATCATCACTTCGGATGGAATTTTTACCTGGCTACCCGTACCTAAATCAAACAGGTGGATTGGGAGATCTTTAACGGCACCACCGGCTTGAGGTCCACGAATTTGTACGCACCAACCGTTGTTGATAAAACTTTTTACCATGTTGGCAGCAAAAGCAAAGGTGGCGTTGGTCCACAGGTATTTCTCGTGATCAGGACCTTTAACTTCTTCAACGTAGTTGAAGCTACGAACAGGCACGGTATCTGGTCCGTATGGTAGACGACCTAGCACGCGAGGCATCGTTAAGCCGATATATCGAGCATCATCAGAGTCACGGAATGATTTCCACTTGATGTACTCGGCGCGGTCAAAATAGTTGCCAATATCTTTGATTGCTGCGACTTCTTCCATCGTCTCTTTGCCGAAGAATTTTGGCCCCACAGAACCAATAAATGGCATATGTGCGGATGCTGAGACTTTGGAGATACTACGCAGTAAGGCGATATCTTGCGGGCTACGGTCAAATTCATAGTTGGAAATCATGGCTGCGATAGGTTCGCCGCCTGGGGTGTCATATTCAGCAATGTAGGTATGGTGATAAAGACCACTTTGAATGATCTCAGGGCTATCTTCGAAATCTTGACGTAAATCGTCTTTAGCGATATCTAACAGCTCAATTTTAACGTTTTGACGGAAATCAGTGCGGTCAACGAGGAATTTCAAGCCACGCCAAGTGGATTCAACTTTTTGGAAGTCTTGGTGGTGCATGACTTCATCCAGTTGTTGGCTGATTTGTTTATCAAGCTCCGCGATATGATGGTCAAGTAGGTTTCGGTCTAAACGCTCAACTTTTTGACCTGATGATTTTAAACGGTCTAAGAAGACTTGAACGGCGACAGTGACACGCTCATCAGCCGTTGCGTCTGCCAAGGCAGCATTGTCTTGGAATGCGTTAATATCACTGATTGATGCGACTGGCGTTAAATTGATTTTTTCGAACAAAGAAGCGTAAACACCTTGGTTTGAGGTGTCATCCAGCACAGTTGTTGCGCCTTGAGTTGATTCAGTTTTTACAGACATCAGCATAATCCTTTAATAATCCAAATTAATCTTTCTTCGGCGCTAGCTGTGCTAGTTCTTCACGAAGTTCATCACTGAGCTCTGGATCCTTAAGAATATTTTCCAGTTCACGGCGGAACGTTGCGTTATCGAGGAGATTAGATTTCAGGTCACGCAGCAGATTGCGCATTGCTAACATTGCGCGCAGTTGAGGAATTTGGCGGGCAACTTGCTCAGGCTCAAAATCTTTCATGTTTTTGAAAGAGAGGTTGATGCTTTCTTCACTTCCATCACCGGCAAGGGTATTTTTCACCGTGAGGTTAATGGTCGGCGCAAATTCAGTGAGTACACTGTTAAAGTTATTTTTATTGATATTAACTTTTTCGCGCTCAGATAATGCTCGATTATCTTGTCCATTGCTGTAATCACCAACAGCTAATAATTTAAGTGGTAATTCCACTTTTTTCTGCGCACCACCCGTGTGCAAGTCTAATTTGATATTAACCCGAGCCTTCGGTACTTCATTTTGGAAGCTATCTGACATTTTAGGAGTCCTTTAGTGGTATTACTCGCTTTAAATATGAATTATTGGTAAATGAAATATATTCTTTAACTTTAATTTGGCTTAAATCAGTTTGCTATTTTATATAGTTTTAAGATGGATAGATCAAGGTTTCTAATGGATTTGATTTTATGCTTGAGTGCGATAAAACGTATTTTTACGTATGCAAACCTATTTAATTAATTAAAAATCATTTAAAATCAATGTGAATTTAAAGTCACAATAAATGTGAGTAGATAATTGGCAGGAAATTTAAATAGTGAAAATAGAGATTATTCTTAAGAAAAACAGAATATATAAATATTTTTACTCATAAAGGGGGTGGTAACAGGTGATAATATAGACGAAATACTATTCGTGGAGTTATTTCTAATTTTTAATATAAATCGTTAATTAAAGCTAAAAATAAAGTGTAAAAAAATGTGTGGTGAATATAAATGCTTCGCAAAATTTAAAATAAAGCATAACGGATGATTATGCTAAATTAATTTAGTTTACTAAGATTTATTCTGGATTATTTAAAAAATAATTTTGTTGAGTGAGGTATTGCACAAACTTTAGATAGTTTTCGTGTGAATCAAACGCTCGTTTTGGGAAAATAAAGGCGCTAGTTCTATCAATAAATAGATAATGCGTGTCTCCATTTTGTTTTATAAAACCCATTGAATTCCAATTGTAGTGCCATAATCCATAGGTACTCTCAATGTGTAATCCATTCTCATCTGCCGTGAATGTTTTTGTGCAGAAAGTCGAGCTATCCGCATCAGGAATCGCTTTGTTCAATGTTTTAAACAAACGTATTGCAAAGATGGCATAAAGTAATATCGCCATCAGAACAGAGACAACAAATTGCCCTAGATTAAGCTCGATATCAAAATGTTGGAGTAAGGTGAATACCCCTCCCATGATGGCAAAGAAAGCCAAATAGAGCAGGGTATAAGTGAGCAAGCTGCGGTTTTTGGGTAAAAAGTAGTTGTTTTTATGGCAGTAGCGGCTAAAGGCGATAAATTCTTGGCGTGATAACGCAACCGTGACGGATAGCGACATGCTGTATAACTCAATAAAAGGTTAAAAGAATAGTGGCTATTATCCCGATAGCGATGCAATTTGGCTATCAGATAATGGTTAAAGAAAGGGAAGTATTGAATAACAAAAAGCCAACCGAAAAGGCTGGCTTGAGTGAGAATTTGGTCGGCACGAGAGGATTTGAACCTCCGACCCCGGACACCCCATGACCGTGCGCTACCAAGCTGCGCTACGTGCCGATTAACGAATTGTATGCCTTTAAAGCAAGGCTTTAGGTAAAAATATACTACTCAAAACATTGGCGAAATCAAGAGCAAATTCATATGACTGATTGAAATTTAAGCGCTAATTTTCATTGAAGCGTTTAAGTTCAGTAAAGATTTTCAGTAGCTCAGCAAGGTCTGGTTTGTCGTCAGTTTGCTCGTTACCTTGTGGGTCATAGATATTAAATTGTCCGTTATGATCCATATACATGGTAGCGCTGTTGGTGGTAATGACGACATCGCTTTTATCGCCGGTGATCACCCACGGATAAGTGCGCTGCGCACTGAAGAGATCTTCTCCTTGGCTGTAATCATCAGGCGGATTATTAACATGTAATACCCGCTGCATGAGGGTGGTCATTACATCTTGATGACTAGTCAGCTTATCAATTTGTTGCGCTGGAGTATTAGGCCAGTAGATAAATAACGGAACTTGCATACTGTCGCGGTTAAAGTGTTTTTTATTCACCCAGTCAGTATCTTGCGAACCGTTACTGTTGTAGTTTGCCGTGATCACCACAATGGTATTATTCAGCTTGTTCTGGCTCTTCAACGTCTCAATGACTTGACTGATTTGGTTATCCGTTTGATTACTTCCCGGCGCTCCCTTGATATTTAAGAATGAAAACCAAGGAGAGCCATGTTTCACGTTATCTAGCCATAAATTCCACTGTGCAATAGTTTGTTTGTCATTGTCCGCTGCTTTTGTCGGCAAGGAGTAGTCAGACAAAATCGCTTGTCGGAATAATGGTGAGCTAAATCCATCAGTGGAGAATAAACCAAACTGATAGCCTTGATGCTGTAAAGCTTCAATCAGTACAGAAGGGTGGCGACCATTGAGAATGTTATCAATATAACTTGATGAGATACCGTAGAACAGCCCAAATAGGGCGGTGTCATTGCGCAATCCAGAAGTATAGTGATTGGTAAATTGGGAGCTGATATTTTTGAACTCTTTCAATGAGTTCATTTGGTTTTGCTGAGAAACATTACCTAAATCATCAACAACCAATAACAGTAAATTGTAACCCGTACCTTGGTCTTGGTAGTTAAGCGGCTTCAATGGATACTGAAGTTTCAGTGCAGTTGGGCTACCTTGCTGGAATACACGATTTTGATGTGCAGTTAGGTCGAGTAGACCATATTTATCAAGTAGCTTACGCGCTGTCATTGGTTGAGACAGCGGGTAATTATAGCGTTGCATCGTGATTGGGCGATAAAAATTGGCATCCGCCCACGCATACATTAAATGTGACATCACAAATGTTGCGATGAATAGACCTGCCAGCGGGCGCCCAAATGTTTGTCGGCTTAAGCTGCGTAGTTTTTGCCAGCTCCAGGTCGCAAATAGCATCTCAACCAGAAAAATAATGGGGATGCTGATGAACATCAATTGCCATTCGCGCGCCATTTCACCCTTGGCAGGGTTAATGACTAAATCCCATACCTGCGGGGTAAGGTGAAGACCAAATTGGCTAAAGACGCGAATATCAAAGAGTAATAAGGTAAGTCCCGCGGTGGCTAGCGCCACACAGATAACCCTCAACAATCGTTGGGACATAACGATAAAGGTCAGCGGAAAGATGATTAGCAAGTAAGTAGCGAACACCACAAAACTGAAATGACCCAACCAACTGACGAAGGCATAAGCGCGACCAGCGAAGGTATCTGGCCAGTCAAAAATAAACAGATAGCTGCTACTTAGCAAAAGGCAAAGTAGTATATTAAAAAGTGCAAACCAATGCCCCCAACCAATCATGTTGGAGACTTTATCACGGTAGCGCTGATGGGTGACCATGCTGTTTATTTATCAACCAAATTAGTGTGATTTATCTTCTTGTACAGAAGAAAGTAATGCATTGGCAAAGGACTCTGCAATCATTTTACGCTGAGCAGGGGCGACAGACGTATTCAGCAGATTGGTAACCATGTTACCGAGTACCATTAATGATAGATCAACGGGAGTATGGTTTTTTTCTAACACACTAACAAGGTCAGACAGTAAACCTTCAACTTTTTCATCACTATAGCGAGATGATTGTGGCATAAATTATGGCATCCTAAATTAATGAAAGCTCCATATGATAGCCCATTGTGGGTGACTTTTCTTCTTTCTTTAAACAAATTTTCGTTTAATTGATAATAATGTTTATTTAGATCACCGAAGTGGATAATAGTTCGCCACAAAAGTAATAAAAAAATGGCGGTTAACGGTTTCAGTTGCAGACAAATACTAACAGTGTTTGAATACGCGACATTATTTCTGCTAGCGAAAGGAGCCAACAATGAGTCTGGAAATTACCCAGATAGCGTTACACCAGTTGATTAAACGAGATGAACAGACCTTAGAAGTCATGTTGCGTGATTCGTTATTGACGACAGACAATGTTGTGCAAGACATGATGGCAGAATTACATCGTGTATACAGTGCAAAAAGTAAGGCGTTTGGTGAGTTCAACGAAGAGAGTGAACTGGCTGAAGCGTTAACGTTACTGCGTAAGGGTGAAGAAGAGTTTTTAGGCTTTAGCCGTGCAATGACCGTACGTTTAAAAGATGAGCTGGCAAAATACCCGTTTGCTGAAGGCGGAATCGTTCTCTTCTGCCAATATCGTTACTTGGCAGTGGAATATCTCCTTATCGCTGTTCTGAATAGTTGCGACAGTATGTTTGTGACTGAGTCCCTCGATTTGGGTACGACTCACTATTTAGATATTCCTCATGCGGATATTGTAGCGCGTATTGATTTGACTGAATGGGAAACTAATCCTGAGTCGAAGCGTTATCTGACTTTCCTTAAAGGACGAGTGGGGCGTAAAGTATCTGATTTCTTTATGGACTTTTTAGCTGCGTCTGAAGGTTTGAATGCGAAGGTACAGAATAAAGGGTTAGTCCAAGCATTGGATGATTTTTGTGATAATGCGCAAATGGATAAAAACACTCGCCAAGCCTATCGCCAGCAAGTTCACAGCTATTGCAGTGAGCAACTGCAATCAGGCGAAGAGATTGAGCTGAAGGAACTCTCAAAAGAGTTACCAATGGTGGAAGAGCAAAGCTTTGAAGATTTTACTCGCCAAAATGATTATCAACTGGAAGAGAGTTTTCCTGCTGATCGCGGTACGTTGAAGCAATTAACGAAATTTTCAGGCAGTGGTGGGGGTATTACGATTAGCTTTGACGCGATGTTAATGGGAGAACGTATTTTCTGGGATCCCGTGACGGACACATTGACTATCCGTGGTACACCGCCGAATCTGCGTGACCAGTTGCAACGTCGCGGTAATAAATAGTGAATGATGGATTCACTATCGAAATTTTTATGTTAGAAATCGTATGTTTGAAATAAATAACGCCGCAATTGCGGCGTTATTTACTCGGCGTCCCGAAAAAACTTTAAAGCTCGGCTATGGGCTTAATTAAGCGCGCAGGAAGTCAATGTGCGTCACTTTTGGCTTAAATGGGTGACGTTGAACAGCCTGAACTTTTACTTTAGTTTCTTTACCATCGATAACCAGAGTCAGAACTTCGTAAAATTCTGCTTTGCTTTCTTGGTTAATGATTTCATCGTGGTTCAGAGTAACAGAGATAGCTTCTTGGTTGCCACCGTAAACGATAGCTGGCAGTTGGTTAGCTCTGCGCAGGCGGCGGCTCGCACCCTTACCCTGCTCTTTACGTTCAATTGCATTGATAGTTAACATTACAATTTCTCTATAAAAGAAAAAATAAAAATCCTGCTACAGGCGACCCAGCAGCAGGTTCGAGATTTGGCCCTGTAACATCATTTCGCTAAGCGAGACATACAAAGGCGGGCGGCATTTTAACGAAAAAACGGTCAGCGGGCAATCATTAAGATCATTATCTTTCTGACTTGGCATGATTTATTCATCATTAATCGCGTCTTTTCTGCTTATCTTAACGATGCTGCAAGACGGAAACGCCCCTGATAATCAAAGATTTTCTCTCTAATCTCCCAGTAGTTTTCTTTTTTTCGCGCAACAATAAATTGTGGGTAACGTAATAAAGCTTGTTGTGAAATAATGTCGTTTGCATTATTCCAATGGAAAGGAACACCTGGGGCTCGATGATGTTCTCGCAAGAATCGGAATTCAAATGCGCGTTTTTGAGCCGGAGTGGTGAGTCGAAAGCGCTCAGACACCGACGTACCATCTTCATCATAGTAGGCAATTTTAAGCCATTCGCCTTTTGCATCCGAGCCTGACGTGAGTTCCATTCCCCCGCAGCGTAAGATTAGCGCATCTTTGAGTCGTAATGCGGCTTTAAGCATATCATCGGGGTCAGTAAGCACTTCTTGGCATTTATGGCAACGTCGTGCGGCAATGTCATTTTCAGCGCCACAATGGGGGCATTGCTTAAATCGAAAGCGGAACTCACATTGTTGTTTTCGTCCATGCTCATCTTCTTCCCACCCTTGGCAGCGACGCCCGTAGTGCTCGACAATTTGACCATCAGCGGTGCATTTCCCCCAAAAAACATTGGCAAACTGACACAGTGGACAGAAAACTTGGACTGGAACGCTGGTGGAGTTGGGTTTGCTGCTACCCACTTCGGGGCGAAAGAGGTCGTGAGGATTTCCGGCATAGTCCAGAATTAGGCACTGTTTTTTTCCTTCACTCAAACGTAAGCCACGTCCAACGATTTGCTGATATAAGCTGACAGACTCTGTCGGGCGTAAGATGGCAATTACGTCTACGTGTGGCGCATCAAAACCAGTGGTCAGTACTGAAACGTTGACAAGATAATGTAATTGCTTGTTTTTAAATTGCTGAATGATGCTTTGGCGCTCGAGGGATGGTGTATCCGCGGTGACTAATGCCGCAGTATCTTGAGGTAAATAACTGAGGATCTCTTTAGCATGTTCAACCGTAGCAGCAAAAATCATGCAACCTTGTAATGGCGTTGCATACTCAATAATCTGCGCCACAATTTTTGGTGTAATGCGCTGCTGTTTTTTGAGGGATAAATTGAGTTCTTGCTCACTAAAAATTCCCGATTGGTTAACCAATACCTGACTAAAATCATATTGTAGCACTGGCATATCTAAGCGTTCAGGGGGAACCAAAAATTGGTTTTTGATCATGTAATGCAGCGGTAATTCATAGATACAATCACGGAAAAAACAGTGTTCATCACCTTTAACCATTCCGTGGTAGTGGTATTGGTAAATCCACCCATGGCCAAGGCGATAGGGCGTCGCGGTCAAGCCCAAAATGCGTAGTGCAGAGTTATGCTTTTGTAAGCTTAGGATAATTTGTTGATACTGACTTTCTTCGTTTAAGCTGATGCGATGACATTCATCGATGATCACTAAGGAGAATTTGTCGTCAAAGTGTTCAAGGTTACGCGCTACCGATTGTACGCTCCCAAAGACCACTTTACTGTGGGATTCTTTGCGATTGAGACCTGCTGCGAATATATCTGCCTCTAGACCATAAGTCAGATATTTAGCGTGGTTTTGCTCAACTAACTCTTTGACATGCGCTAAAACTAATACGCGCCCACGAGCCAGCCTCGCTAATTCTGCGATCACTAAGCTTTTTCCTGCCCCTGTCGGAAGCACAATCACTGCTGGTGTAGTATGACGACGGAAATGCTGGATCGTCGCGTCAACGGCTTCTTGTTGGTAAGGGCGTAAAGTAAAACGGGATGAGGCTGCAGGCATATGAGTTAGTTTTTTCAAAAAAGTCAGATTATTAATGTTAAATTTAAGTTAAATCCGTTGCTAGGTCTAAATTTAAGCGTTCCCCTTGCTGCGCTATCACTTGTAACAGGTTATTGGTATAATAAATTATGTGATAGTAATCACAGCAATCCATCTTTCTATCTTATGACAGCGCGGTGCTATTGTACCTCTCGCTGACATTCCATCAAGTTAAGAGAATCTATGCGACTGGATAAATTTTTGTCCCAGCAACTTGGGATAAGCCGGAGTTTGGTGGCGCGTGAGCTACGTGCCGGTAATGTCATGGTTGACGATGAAGTTGTAAAATCAGGTTCAATGCAGGTGGGTCTTGATAATGAAGTTGCCTATGATGGCAATGTGTTAGTGCAAGTCACAGGACCTCGCTATTTTATGCTCAATAAGCCTGAAGGCTATGTTTGCTCTACTGATGACCCAACGCACCCAACAATTCTCTATTTTATTGATGAGCCCGTCGCCCAAAAACTGCATGCAGCAGGTCGCTTGGATATTGATACGACAGGGTTAGTGTTATTAACGGATGACGGGCAATGGTCCCACCGCATTACCTCGCCAAAACATCATTGTGAGAAAACCTACCGAGTTCAACTGAGTGAAGATATTACCGACGATGTCGCTATTCAATTTGAACAAGGCGTCATGTTAAATGGTGAGAAATCACTCACGAAACCTGCTCAATTGGAGATTATTTCTCCACGTGACGTCCGGCTGACAATCAGTGAAGGGCGCTATCATCAAGTTAAGCGGATGTTTGCGGCCGTCGGAAATCATGTGTGTGGTTTGCATCGTGAGCGAGTCGGGGAAATTCGTTTAGATGAGCAGCTAGAGCCGGGGGAATATCGTCCACTGACTGAAGCTGAGATTGAGAGTATTACGGTTCCCCGTTAATGATGTCATAGCAGGAGTTAATAAGTGCAACAACAGCGTTCATCCTATTTGGGGCTGATTTTAATTTTAGGTTTGCTATCAATGCTAATGCCATTAGCGATTGATATGTATTTACCGAGTTTCCCTGCAATGACAGGTTACTTTAATGTAGATGAAGGGCGCATTCAGATGACCCTAAACAGCTACATTTTTGGTTTTGCAATTGGTCAGCTTTTTTATGGTCCGATGGCGGACAGTCTAGGACGTAAACCCGTAATTTTAGGTGGGGTGATTGTCTTTGCATTAGCCTCGGCGGCTTGTGCAGTTGCGGAATCGATCGATACATTTATCTGGTTGCGTTTCCTTCATGGATTTGCGGCAGCCGCAGCCAGCGTCGTGATCAACGCATTAATGCGCGACATGTTTACTAAAGATGAATTCTCCAGAAGCATGTCTTTCGTCGTATTGGTGATGACAATTGCACCGTTGATGGCACCTATCATGGGCGGCGAAATGATGCGCTGGTTCTCATGGCATGCCATTTTCTGGAGTATTGCAATTGCGGCTGTTATCGCTGTGGTGCTAGTCAGTTTATTTATCCGAGAAACACTACCCGTTGAAAGGCGACAAAAATTCCATATCGGAACCACATTACGCCAATTTGCGACGTTATTCAGAGCCCGCCAAGTGTTGTTCTATATTTTGGCCAGCTCATTTTCGTTTTCCGGTATGTTTTCTTTCTTGAATGCGGGGTCATTTGTCTATATCGACCTTAACGGAGTATCGCCTCAACATTTTGGCTATTACTTTGGCATCAATATTGTCTTCTTATTTATTATGACGACGATTAACGGCAAATTTGTAAGGCAATTTGGCGCTGAGCGAATGTTGTATTTCGGGATTATTGTTCAGTTCGTTATGGGAATATGGTTATTAACGACGACAGCATTGGGTATGGATTTCTGGACATTAGTGATCGGCGTCGCGATTTATGTGAGTGGGATTGCAATGATCACCTCAAACTCGATGGCAGTGATCCTCGATAATTATCCTCATATTGCAGGAACAGTGTCTTCACTTGCCGGCACAATTCGTTTTTCTATTGGTGCATTGGTGGGGACTTTGTTATCAATGATTCCTGCTAAAAATGCATGGCCGATGGTAGGCTCGATGGTAGGTTGTGTGGCTCTCTCCATGTTATTTGTGCTTTTAGCGAAAAGAGCAAAATAACATCTCCAATAGAATCAGTTTCAAGGATGAAGCTGATAAACTCATTAGTTTCCCTCAATTATTTATATCATGCTGATTTATCTCACCAATATATTATTCATGATACCTATGGATTAACCTACTCAACACTTCGGTAAAATCGATTAATTTCTTAATGAAATTAAAGTATTTATCAAAAAATGATCCATATCAATTATCTTAAATGGAATGTTTGTTAAATTTCTGTTTTCGATGAAAAGTGGAACTCATTTTTTAATAATCCGAAATAAGGCTATATGAGCTTAAAAAAGAGATAATTGTTAATACATTTGAATAATAATGTAAAAAATAAATTGATTTACTATGGTTTATTTTGATGGTTGTTCTCAAAATTTGTTTAATAATTAACTTTTTTGTCAAAAAAATTCGTATGCAATGATGTATGTCACAAAAATTTAACGACATGCTACTTTTTTAATGTTATATTTAAGTTCTTGCTTTTAACATTCATGTTACTTTTCGATTGAGTTAAAAGTTCGGTTTGAACGAGGATTTCTTTAAGACATATGTAGCTCTATTCACTCTCTAATATAGAGAGAGGTACAAGGAAGAGGGACGTTGTCTCTTGGGGGAGTTTCAGTATCTAAAAGAATCGATATTCATTGAGTGAAATGTAAATTAAATGGCGATTTGGCTAGTCAATTTACTTGGCAAAATGATGACATGTTTTAATAGGAAATTTTTGTGGAAAAATTAGGTCTTTCGGTGGTGCACAGGCTACCGCAAAGCTACCGCTGGTTATCGGGAAAAATAGGGACTGATGTTGAAGTTGTACCTATGAATGATATGAATAGCGATAAGCTAGTGGGGCTAAAATTGCTGAGCCACGACTGTGCAACAGATTGTATTGCAATGAAGCATTTATCTGAATCGTTATCGGAAATGCAGATCGATAACGCCATTTTAGAATGGCAAAAAGAGATGTGTTTATTTATCCGAGCGAGTGATGAGCTAACCGCAATGTGCCGTTTAAAAGCATCCGGTGTTGCTATCGCAGAAATGGCTTCTGGTTTCTATTGTGCTTAATGGCATTGAAACTATTTAATCTTAAGGTCGTCTTTATGATATTCGGCCCAATAAAAAAGCTTCCGGTTTAGAGCCTGGAAGCTTTTTTATTGGCAAGGTATCTATATGTTACTGCATTAATGTTTCTGGGTTCTATGAACCATTAACCACACGGCGGCTTGCGTAATAACGCTTGCTCCAATAATCGTTAGTCATTTCAGAAACAATAACGCCATTGCTTGTAGAGGCGTGAACAAACTTATTGTCCCCGATATAAATCCCTACATGCTTCATCGTGCGACCTGTTTTAAACAGAACTAAGTCACCCGCTCTTAAATTATTGCGTTTTACACTTTTACCTGAAGACTCTTGTTCAGAGGTAGTACGTGGTAATTGCACGCCAAATTGTTCGAGGAAAGTACGTTGTACGAAGCTAGAGCAGTCAACACCACTTTTCGTGGTTCCACCTAAACGGTAGCTTACGCCTTTCCAGCTTGCATATTGATCCATGATTTTGGATTTGGTATCAACACTTCTGACTAAATCTTCGAACTCATCTTGAGATGCCATTGCGAGTGAGTCATTCGATGTTGCATTTAACATACGAGCATCTGAAGATCTTGTGGTTGTCTGACCATTCTTCGACGTTTTCGGTGCCGTACATGCTGAAAGCGTTACGGCAATTGCGACTGCCGGAACAATGCGCCAGATATAGCGCTTAAATTTTTCAGAAGTTAACATTAATAGAATATCCCTTGCCATTTTATTTGTTGCCGTGTGGAAATTACACAACACACTTAAACTGATCCCTGTGAAAAACGCATTAAACGACTGAGTGTATTTTTCGCAGAAAGTGTTTATGTATCGAACAAATTATGCTCTAAATTAGCAGCTATCTTGTGCTCTAACACCTGTTGATTATAAAAAGATAATCAGAAGCTGCTAAAAATCGTACTTATTTTATATATTTGGCTGATGAATATTAGGTTCTTTAACCAAACATAAAGAATATACATAAACAAAGCTGAAATGGCGAGTTAATAGGGGCATAATTTACAAAACATTATATAAAACGAGAGATCCATCATTAACTTGCCTTCAGAATGCGAATAATCCAGTGTTTTTGCGCTCTTAGGAAGACCGTTTTCAAAGAAAACATGATCATAGTCACGTTTATTATCTAATATCTTTATAAAAACAGTGGTGATTTTTTAAATTTCAATCTGATTTGTAAAGAAGTTTAAATTTATATTGTTTGTCACTTAAATGTAAAAACAAATTGTCCGTATTAGATAGGTATATGTTGCGGATATTCTTACTACATTATCGTGTGTTTTTTATGCATTAAGCTTCCAATGAAGAGAGCTAAACAGTTATGTTCATTATTCGATGCTACGAAATTTTACTCCTTTAATAAGTGAAAGGAATTAAATAGATTAAAAATTTACTAAAAAAATGAATTTAATTAGAGAATTGTTGATAGCAGTTCTAATTAATAAACATCTAATGTGATTGATGGATAAGATGACTAATTTTAATAAAATAGAAAGTGATTTGTTGTATAAATGAAATCAATTCCAATGAAATTTATTGTATCTAAGTTAAATTTTAAACGCTAAAAATCTTGCCTCCCTTTGCGGGTTTCTAAAAATAAAAAATGGCGACCATATGTGAAATAACTATTTCCCTACTCAAATTAAGCTTATATCCGAAATTTATTAAACAACGCATCAATTAGATGTAAATAAATTCTAGTAATTGACGATAACTTAATTTTAAGCGGAGAAATTCTTGTGGATCACTCAGTAAAAAAAATAACATTAGCAGTATTTTCTTTAATGGCATTAACATTCGGTATGCACGCTAAAGCCTCTACACATAGCGAAGCAAAACCCGTTGCATCAGGTACTATCCACTTTGTCGGCGCGATTGTCGCATCACCTTGCGTTATCACGAGTATTGAACAGAGTATTGATACAAAATGTTGGAATGATGATGGAGCCGTTAAAACGACGTCAGTAAAGTTTAATAAATTGACTGAAAAAGGAACTGTACTTCCAAATCATAAAGGAACTCAAACATTCAAATGGATTAATAAGGAAAATAAAATAGGGGTTTACACGGTTATTTATGACTAATAACTAAATTGTCATTTTTATATTAATTTTTGAATGTTAAATGGAATGCGTTTCTAGGATGAGTGATGTTTATTTATAATGACGCCTATGGGCGGAATGCCCATAGGTAATGTAAGCTTATTTTCATACTGAGAAAATAGAGCAAAATAATTAATCACAACGCCCCATATAACGGCGTTCAGGAATGTGAATACGGATTTTTTCACCGGTAGTTAAATATTCAGGAACTTGAACTGTTAAGCCAGTCGGCATTGTTGCAGGTTTAGTACGAGCACTTGCAGAAGCGCCTTTAATACCTGGTGTTGTTTCAGCAATCACCATATCGACAGTTTGTGGCAATTCAAGTGCTAGCACTTGCCCATCCATTGTTAAAACCTGCATTCCTGGTAAACCTTCTTCAGGAATAAATAGCAGCTCTTCTTCAATATCAGATTTTTTAAAGATATATGGGGTATAGTCTTCATTGTCCATGAACACATACTCATCACCATCAATATACGAGAAGCTTACCGCACGGCGAGTGAGTGAAATTGTGTCTAAAATATCATCGCCTTTGAAGCGCTCTTCAACTTTTTGGCCGGTTTTGATATCGGTAAAGCGCATTTTATACAGTGTACTTGCGCCACGAGCGCTTGGGGATTGGATATCAATGTCTTTAACCAGCAGTAATTTCCCGTTGTAGTTTATTGCAAAACCACGTTTGATTTCGTTGGCCTTAGCCATAAATAACCTTCTTTGTTATTAGTCAAAAAGAGTTCGACAAAATTACTCGCAGATAACGGATTAGGCAAGATGTTAACATCAAAAAAATCCCTAGTTTTCACGCTAGGGATCTCTTTTTAACCAATGATTGTCTTTGAATAACTTAATAAACAGGCAATAAACCTAACAGAGACAAAATATGGGCTGCTGCGTTAATCAAACCAAATAAGATTACGAACCCAATCACAAAGCTTCCGCCGGGTGTTCGATAGCTATTATTAGGAAAACGCTTACGGCTTGCTCTTGCCATCATGGCAGGGACAATGACCGCCCAAATAGTGGCTGCAAGTCCTGCAAAACCGATGGCATAAATAAAGCCGTCAGGGAACGCTAAACCTAAAACTGTTGGCGGTAAGAAAGTAATAATGACTGATTTAAATCGCCCTTGATGGCTATCGTTAAATTTAAAGAAGTCAGCGATAAAATCAAATAAGCCGAGGGATACGCCTAAAAACGAGCTAGCTAATGCCATGTAAGAGAACAGCGTTAAAAATTGTGAAATAAAGCTACTCTGTGCGGAAATATTCATTTGATTCAGTAACGCACCAATATTGTTACCATTTTCTCTGATCGCAATAAAGGATGAGCGCGGAATATTACCCTGAATAGCATACTGCCATAAGATATAGATAGTGACGGTAATTCCTGCACCGTAGACTAAGCTCAACATGACACTACGGCTATCTTTATTGTAGTACTTCACTAATCCCGGCACGTTACCATGATAACCAAAAGAGGTCAGTAAATAAGGCAATGCAGCTAATGCATAAGGTAAATATTCACTGTGGCTATTTTCATATTGGTCGAAGAGAACTAAAGGCGAAGCGGTTGTGACCATGCCACCAATAGACATGACGAACGTGATCACCATCCCACCAATTAAAATCGTACTTAACCTATCAACCGCGCGGGTAGATAACCAAACAAAAAACGCGATAACGACCGCAAAAACAAAGCCTGAGAGTGCTTGTGGAACTTGAACATATTGAGAAATGTTCTCTGTAATAATTGAACTACCTGCCGAAATATAGGCATAGGTCAAAATATATAATACAAACGTAATGGAGAGGGTATTAATGGTATTCCAGCCGGAGCCTAATAAATCTTTTACCATTGTATGAAAACTAGCACCTGCAGGGTAATTCATATTGGCTTCTAAAATCATTAATCCTGATAATAACATACAGATAAATGTGTAGATCAGTAAGACAACTGAACCGGAAAACCAAACACCTGAAGTCACCATCGGAATAGAAAACATACCTGCACCGACTGCGGTACCGGCTATGATCATTGAACCGCCTAAAATAGAGGGGCGCTTTGGTGGTTTTGTTACATCGGCTTCCATGATGACTCCTGAATGATTGTTTCACTGTACTAGCTGAACGATACATTAGGACTGAAATAATGTAAACATCTAAAAGATAATAAAATAAAAAATAATTAATGGTGATTACTATATGCACAAATAGGATAAAATTTGTGCATATGGGGTTTAGTGGTGAGGCTGATAAAAGCGTTTGTTGAGCCATAGCTCAATGGTATTACGGCTAGCTTCAAAATGAGGCTCAGGTAATGGGTCAGTTGGGGAGATCCACAACAGGCTTTCGCATTTATCCGCTTCCATGATCTGTGGGGCTTTTTCTCCGTTATATTCCACATGCATGCAGATGGAAACGGTATGTTTTCCTTCTTGTTGGAAGGTTTCGATATTATTGCTGATACCAAATACGGTTGGGGTCTCGATATCAATACCAATCTCTTCTTTTATTTCACGGATTGCACAGGCTTCGAAAGATTCTCCTGGGTCAACATGGCCTCCGAAAATAGACCAGTAAGGCGCATGCTGACTGCTACGTTTACCTAGGAGAATTTGCCCTTGGGCGTTAGTAATCAGTACGCCGACACCAACAACAACATATTGAGGATCCGACATTATTTTTCCTTCTTCTTATTTTTATAAAGGAAAGAATTTTGCCACGTTACTTTCAAATTACAATCAGGAAAAAATACAAATATCACTGAAACTAACAGTTATTAGTGTTATAACTATGCCCTGAAAATCTTGTGATAAGACCGTCTGCACGAAGACAATAATGATAAGGGAGATAAGTGGTTATGACTCGCCGGGTTGCTACAATTACATTAAATCCTGCTTATGACCTTGTGGGGCTATGCCCTTCCATCGAAGTCGGTGAAGTCAATTTAGTTAAGACCGCTAGTCTCAATGCTGGAGGCAAAGGGGTTAATGTAGGAAAAGTCCTGCGTGACCTCGGTATTGATATCACTGTTAGCGGCTTTATGGGTAAGGACAACCAAGAAGAATTCCAACACTTCTTTAGTGAAAATGGCATGGCAAACCGCTTTAGCATGGTGCCAGGTCGTACGCGCATTAATGTTAAGCTCACAGAAAATAACGGTGAATCGACAGACTTTAATTTCTCTGGTTTTGATGTCAGTAAAGAAGATTGGAACCGTTTTTCCACAGAATCCCTTAATTGGCTTGGTCATTTTGACATGGTGGTGGTAAGCGGAAGTTTACCTAATGGGATTGAACCTGAAGAATTCACACGTTGGATGACTCGTCTGCGTCAATTATGCCCTTGTATTATCTTTGATAGTAGCCGCGAAGCATTAAAAGCGGGTCTGAAAGCATCCCCATGGTTAGTTAAACCTAATCGTCAAGAGTTAGAAACATGGGTAGGGCGCAAATTACCTGATTTAAAAGATGTTATTGCGGCGGCACATGAGCTGCGTGATAAAGGCATTTCTCACGTGGTCATTTCCCTTGGTGAAGAAGGTGCTCTTTGGGTAAATGCTTCAGGATCTTGGCTTGCAAAACCGCCTCAATGTGAGGTTGTCAGTACGGTAGGTGCTGGGGATTCAATGGTTGCAGGGTTAGCTTACGGCTTATTAAATGGTGAGACTAGCGAGCATACACTCCGTATGGCGACCGCAATTTCTGCGTTATCGGTTTCTCAGCCTGATGTTGGCTTAAAAAATCGTAATAAGCTGGCGGATATGATGGCGAAAATTGAGATGAAATCATTGTAAATATTGTACGATTATTTCATTGAGAAGGCGGCTATAGAAGGCCGCCTTTTTGTTTGCGATGGTTTTGTCTATTAGCTGTCTTAGCTATTTTGTTGCGATTTTAACCATGCAATCTCTTGTGGCCAAATATCGGGATTGATGGTCTCTAAAATCAGCGGGATACCATCAAAACGTGGGTCTTTCATAATATAGCTAAATGGTGCATAGCCAATATTGCCTTCACCTAAGCTATGATGGCGGTCAACACGGCTGGCAAATTCACTTTTCGCATCATTAAGATGCATACCTTTTAAGAATTCAAAGCCCACAATGTCAGAAAATTGTTGGAATGTTTTCTCGCAATCTTCTGCTGTGCGCAGGTCATAACCTGCGGCAAAGGCATGGCACGTATCAATACAAACACCGACACGGCTTTGATCTTTAACGCGCTCGATGATTTTAGCTAGATGTGTAAAATCAAACCCCAGATTTGTCCCTTGTCCTGCAGTATTTTCAATGACGGCGATAACACCTTCAGTTTCTTCTAAGGCGATATTGATCGATTCTGCAATACGCGCGAGGCAATCATCAACTTCAATTTGCTTAAGGTGGCTGCCGGGATGGAAGTTCAGCAGGTCAATTCCCAATTGCATACAACGCTGCATTTCATCAATAAAAGCGACGCGAGATTTCTCTAATGCTTCAAATTCAGGATGCCCCAAATTAATGAGATAACTGTCGTGGGGTAAAATTTGGTGCTTCCCATAACCGTATTTAGCGCAGTTTTGTTTGAAGCTTTTAATTGATTCATCACTAAGGGGGGCGGCTTTCCATTGACGTTGATTCTTGGTAAATAAGGCAAATGCAGTGGCTCCAATTTCATGGGCGCGAATCACTGCTTGGTCTACGCCGCCAGAGGCGCTGACATGTGCTCCAACATATTTCATGATAGACTCCTTTTTTCAGGAGTATGCCATTAATAACTAAAGAAATGAAACCAATAAAAAAATGCCGCTTATAAAAAGCGGCAATCGGAGGTGCTCAAAAAAGGAGACAAACTTAGCAAGTAGAAAATGAGGGTTAAAACACCGACTGAATAACAACGTTAATCACTATACCGCCGAAAATTAACCAAGCGAACAAGATAGCAGCCATCAATAAAGGTTTGATCCCCGCTTGTCGAATCGCACTGACATGCGTTGTCAACCCTAATGCCACCATCGCCATCGCTAATAGGATGGTATCTAACGTAATAATTTGTTTAACCAGTTGCTCAGGTAATAAGTTGAATGAGTTAAACGCGGCGACTAAGATAAAAATCACCGCAAACCAAGGGATCGTAATTTTACTTTTTTGGGCGCCTTCTTGCGTGCTGGCCGCATTTTTACGGCTAATAAATGCAGATAAGATAATTAAAAACGGCGCCAGCATCATCACGCGTAACATTTTCGCTATCACAGAAGCATTTTCTGCATCTGGACCAATAGTATGACCTGCGGCAACAACTTGGGCGACTTCATGTACGGTTGAACCGATATAAATCCCGAATGTTTCTTGAGTCGCAGGGATCCAGCCGAAATGCGCATTTAACTGATATAACCATGGGTAGACAAAAATACCAATGGTACCAAAGATCACCACGGTTGAAACGGCAACTGCGACCTTACTTGCGGACGCTTTAACGACCGGCTCGGTTGCCATTACGGCAGCTGCACCACAAATACTGCTACCCGCACCAATTAACATGGTGGTTTCATCATCAAGTTTGAATACTTTTTTACCAAGCCAATAAGCTAAGAAAAAAGTGGAGGTTAATGTGAGTGCATCAATAATCAGTCCTGTGGCTCCCACGTCGGTAATTTGCTGAAAAGTCAGGCGAAAGCCATACAAAATAATACCGGCACGTAAAAAATAGTGCTTAGCGAATTTAATCCCTGCATCGCTACTTGTACTAATCGCAGGGTAAACGGTATTTCCCACACAAATACCAAGAAGAATAGCCAGAGTGAGCGCGCCCAGCCCGATATCCATAAACCATGATTGTTCACCAAGATATATGGCAATGGCTGTTAAAATTCCCGCTAAAATGATCCCCGGAACAAGTTTTAGAATAGGGAATGAATTATTTTGTGTGATTGCTTTGGTTCCAGTTTTATCCATGACTACACTCTTTATGACGACTTAGATTAAGTTGGAATAAGCATATAACAAAAAATGTAATAATCTAAATTGATTGTTTTTGTATTATTTATCTAAAAAATAGATTACGAGTTTCTTCTGGTATATTGCTAATAAATGATTAATATTAACAATATTATTACAACTACATAATCATCTTGGAGCTTTCTGTATGCGTATTACACTGAGGCAGCTTGAAGTTTTCACGGAAGTATTAAAAAGTGGCTCCACGACGCAAGCATCGCAATTATTAGCGTTATCGCAGTCCGCAGTGAGTGCTTCACTGACTGACTTGGAAGGGCAATTAGGTGTGCAACTCTTTGACCGTGTAGGTAAACGACTTGTCACTAACGAACATGGGCGCCTACTTTACCCAAAGGCATTAGCGTTATTAGAACAAGCATTTGAAGTCGAGCAACTGTTCAAAAAAGAGATGGGCGCAGTTCGTTTGGCGGCAAGTACCACAATCGGTAACTATATGTTGCCTGAGATTTTAGCCGGGTACCGTCATGATAATCCTGAAATTCCACTGGAATTATTTATCGGAAATACTGAGGAAGTCATTAAAGGCGTGATGGAGTTTCGGGCTGATGTGGGGCTGATTGAAGGGGTTTGCCACAGTCCTGAGCTTATTTCAAAACCGTGGTTAAAAGATGAGTTAGTGGTGTTTTCCGCGCCAAGTAACCCATTAGCACAAAAAAAAGTGACTTTAAAAGAGTTAAAAGATGCGCCATGGATCTTGCGTGAAAGAGGTTCTGGTACGCGCGATGTACTAGATCAACTACTCTTTGCTCACCTTCCAGGATTCCATATTTTAATGGAGTTAGGTAATTCTGAAGCGATTAAACATGCGGTACGTTTTGGGATGGGTATCAGCTGTTTATCTCGACGAGTGATTGCGGAGCAATTAGAGAATGGCACGCTGGTGGAGCTTGAAGTGGAAGAGTTACAACTTGAGCGTACGTTATACCTGATTTATCACCGTCAGAAGCATCTTTCTAACGCGATAAAGAATCTGCTGGATTATTGTAATTGACGTTTTATTCACTATAACGTGTTTTGCTAATAATTATCGCTGGATTATGAAGGTATCTTATAACAGCAAAGAGTTGCTTAGTTCTGCCGTTTGAGTTTGTTAGAATCCCCCGCGTTATTGACTGAAAATAAAATACAGGGAACAGATGGCAGAACAACATACAACGACATCGATGAGCGGCGGACCAAGATTACGTCGAGAACTAAAAGCTCGCCACCTCGCGATGATCGCAATTGGCGGCTCCATCGGAACCGGTTTATTTGTGGCATCCGGTGCCACAGTAGCACAAGCTGGACCGGGTGGAGCGCTCCTCTCATACGCCATTATTGGTTTAATGGTGTATTTCTTAATGACCAGCTTAGGTGAATTAGCTGCGTACATGCCAGTCTCTGGCTCCTTTGCGACTTATGGCGCAAAATATGTCGATGAAGGCTTTGGCTTCGCATTAGGTTGGAACTACTGGTACAACTGGGCGGTGACTATCGCGGTTGACCTTGTAGCGGCACAATTAGTGATGACCTACTGGTTCCCAGATACCCCAGGCTGGATCTGGAGTGCTATCTTCTTAGCAATCATTTTCTTACTGAACTACATTTCCGTTAAAGGCTTCGGTGAAGCGGAATATTGGTTCTCGCTAATCAAAGTGACCACGGTGGTTATTTTTATCGTCGTTGGCGTGCTGATGATTTTCGGCATTATGAACGGCGCAGAAAACGCGGGTTGGCATAACTGGGAAATTGGTGATGCACCATTTGCTGGTGGTTTCTCTGCCATGATTGGTGTGGCGATGATCGTAGGGTTTTCATTCCAAGGTACTGAATTAATCGGTATTGCGGCGGGTGAGTCAAAAGATCCAGCGAAAAATATCCCTCGTGCGGTGCGTAAAGTGTTCTGGCGTATTTTGCTGTTTTATATCTTCGCGATTTTAATCATTAGCTTAATTATCCCTTACACTGATCCAAGCTTACTGCGTAACGACGTGAAAGACATTAGCGTAAGTCCATTTACACTAGTATTTGAGAATGCAGGTTTATTATCAGCGGCAGCGGTGATGAATGCCGTTATCTTAACTGCGGTTCTCTCTGCGGGTAACTCCGGGATGTATGCCTCAACGCGTATGCTGTACACCTTAGCTCGTGAAGGTAAAGCGCCGAAAATCTTTGCTCGCCTCTCTAAAGGTGGAGTACCACGTTATGCATTGCTGGCAACCACGGTTGTGGCGGGTCTGTGCTTCTTAAGCTCAATGTTTGGGAACCAAACGGTATATCTGTGGTTATTAAACACGTCAGGTATGACTGGGTTTATCGCGTGGTTAGGGATTGCCATCAGCCATTACCGCTTCAGAAGAGGCTATATTGCGCAAGGTAGAGATCTTAATGACTTACCATATCGCTCAGGTTTCTTCCCAATCGGGCCAATTTTCGCCTTTATCCTGTGCTTAGTGATTACACTGGGTCAAAACTATCAAGCTTTCTTAGAAGATAAGATTGACTGGGTAGGTGTTACCGCAACCTATATCGGTATTCCTCTATTCTTAGCTATCTGGTTCGGATATAAAATCGTGAAGAAAACCTCGATTATCCGTTATAAAGAGATGAGCTTCCCGTCATATAAAGAGAATTTAGAGAAGTAATTTTCTCTTAAAATTAAGATGTTAATGGGTAATGTTGGTCAGTGAGTTTGCTGACGACATTACCCATTTTTGTTTTCTAAGGGGATGACGTTGATTGGGTGTTTTCTGGTATAACTAGCGTTGCACGCAGCACCATCTCTCCCGCATCAATTAGCGCGGACAACTCCTCTTCTGTTTCGCCCGCTCTCGCTCGTAGCGATACTGAATGCAGTAATGCGATAAGCGTTTTTACCAGTAATCGCGCATTTTCAGGTTCACGTAAGGCCGATTTTTCCTTTTCGATACAAGTGATAAGCATCGTCTCCTGTGCAAGGATAACGACTTTTAGGAAGGCTTGTACCTGTGGGTCATCGGTTTCTGCTACGGCAGTAGAGAGCACCATACAGCCCGTTTTACCGTCTACTCCGTTATACAAGGAGACGGTGGCACGAAGCCAACGGCTAAGTCGTGCGAACAATGACTCATTTGGCGATTGCTCAGCCAGCGCAGCTGCGTAATGTGCCTGCGCGATTTCACCAAACCGTGCCATTGCTAATTCATACAGTCGCGCTTTGTTTCCAAAAGCGGCGTAGAGACTCGGCTTTTTCATCGCAGTGACGTTAACCAAATCTTCAAGTGAAGTCGCGGAATACCCCTTGCGCCAGAATAACGCCATGATGTTATTTAGTGCTTCATGGCTATCATAATTTCGTGGTCTACCTTTTTGTGCCATTTTATTACCATTCAGTACAAAAATAGTTTACTTCATTGTATATCATATATTATCTTACCGATCAGTATAATAATGGCGATTAAATAACCAAAGGTAATAGAATGAATAAATATGATTATGCTATTAGCACGGCTGCTGGGTTAACGACTCCGTCAATTCAGGCGCTGATTGCAGGGGGTAGGGCACAACAATCTTCTTTACTTAAAGTGGGTATTTTTGTCTGCCCAGGATTTATGCCAATGGATATTAATGGGGCACAATCCGTTTTTACTATTGTGGGCGCTGAAATTTATTTTATCTGGAAGCGTAAAGAGTTGCTTGAGGGCTACACAGGGTGGCCAACTATGCCAACAATGACATTCGATGAGTGCCCTGATGATTTAGATGTTTTAGTCACGGGTATGGTGCCTCCGGAGGTTATTGAAGATCCTGAAGTGATTCAGTTTTTTGCACGGGTTGGGCATACCGCAAAAACGGTGATTGGTACTTGCTATGGCTCGTTAATGCTAGGAACGGCAGGGTTATTGCGGGGTAAACGGGCAACAAGTAATAGCAATGTTGTCCCGATGCTACCAGACGTAGGGGCAATTGCTGTAGGGGGCAGCGATGTCGTCATCGATGGGTCGATTTATACCTCTGGACCGGCAACTGGTTCATTTGACGCTTCACTGTTGGTGCTCAAAGCCTTGTGTGGGGAAGAGGTTGCCTCCCTTGTCGAATTGGCAATTGAGTATGATCCTCGCCCGCCGTTTCGTACGGGTTCCCCTGAACTCGCAGGCCCTGAAATGACGGCAATAGCACAACAGATGACTGCACCACTAAACCAACAGTATCACGCTGCGGCAAAACGCGGTTACGCACAATTTAGCCTGAATATTAATCAATAACCTTCCGTATCTACTGTCTTTTTGCGCTTGTATTTAGCCTTCCTTTGACAAGCGCTCACCTTTCTTCGTTTTTAATCAGATCTACGACGGATGAATAATCAGCCGCAGATCTTGATTCAAAAGATTTAACCTTTGAATTAAGTCACACAATTCATCACGGAAAGTCATGAATCATTCAATAATGGTATTGATAAGTATTACCATTTACATTATTGTTACCGCCTGCGAATGAGAGTTAATTACTTAATTGATTTAGCTTCGAAAGTGGTAAACCTCAGAAAGTATCATGTCAATAGAATAATAAACCTTTGGGGCGTTAGATGACCCATGCTGAGCATAGAAAATTCATTGTTAAGATAAAGAAATCTCTTGGAGAATTGGGAATGGTTGTTTTTACTAAAAGAAAAATAGCAGTTAGCATTATTGCGGCTATCACTGCGGTACCTGCTTTTGCGGATGACAGCAGCGATAAAATTTTTGTAACAACTGCATCAGGCTATCAGCAAAAGATTGAAGATGCGCCAGCATCAATTTCCGTTGTGACACGTGAACAGCTAGAAACTAAAGCTTATCGCGATGTGACGGATGCCCTGAAGGATTTACCGGGTGTTCAAGTCACAGGTGGTGGTAGTAGCTCTGATATTAGTATCCGAGGAATGGATGCGAAGTACACCATGATCATGGTTGATGGTAAACGTGTTGATACCCGAGGAACGCGTCCAAACAGTGATGGTTCCGGTATTGAGCAAGGCTGGTTGCCACCATTACCTGCTATCGAACGAATCGAAGTGGTACGTGGTCCTATGTCATCATTATACGGTTCTGATGCGATGGGCGGGGTTATCAACATCATTACTCGTAAAGTTGGTAAAGAATGGACCACATCTTTACGTGCGGATACAACCATTAACTCTCATCGTGATTCAGGGAATCAAGGCCAAGGTAGTTTCTACACATCTGGCCCATTAGTGGATGGATTACTGGGCGTAAAATTCAATGGATTATATTCACATCGCGGTGAAGACAAATTCGAAGGTGGTTTCAACGAGCAAAAGATCGGTGCGATTGGGACGACACTAACGTTAACGCCTGATGAGTTTAATACCTTCGACTTTGACTTTAAATATGATGAACAGCAACGGAATGGTACAGCTGGAAAATCAAAAGCGCTGATGTGTACAACTAAAGTGAATGGTAAACTTGTTCCAGTTCAATGCGAAGATTCCAATACGACATATAGAAAAAATAACTATGCGCTTACGCATAATGGGGTTTATGACTGGGGTGCCGCTGAAACATTCGTTCAGCGTGACGAGTCTAAAAACCCAAGTCGTAATATGGAATACAACGATACATTAGTGAAGAACCAAACCGTCTTTAACTTAGGTGACCATACTTTAAGTATTGGTGGACAATATCGTTATGAAGACCTGCGTGATAAAGGAAACAAACTGAAATCTGCGGGTGGCGTTGACCAATTAAATCGTTATAGCTGGGCGTTATTCGCAGAAGATGAGTGGATGATGACAAACGATTTCTCCTTAACAGGTGGCCTGCGTATGGATAAAGATGAAAACTTCGGTTCTCATTGGACTCCTAGATTATATGGTGTTTGGCATACATCGGATGAGTGGGTAATTAAAGGTGGGGTTTCTACGGGATACCGTTCACCAGAGTTACGTCAAGTTGCGGCTAACTGGGGGCAAGGTACCGGCGGTGGTGGCGATCCTGCTGTTATCATAGGTAACCCAGACTTGAAACCTGAGAAAAGTGTGACAGAAGAGATTGGCTTTATTTGGAACAATCAAGACAATCTAAATGTGGGGATCACATTCTTCAATACTGATTTTAAAGATAAAATTATGGAGATTCGTACTTGTACCGACTCAACCGGTAAAACGCCAGGAAGCGTAGCCAGTGGGGAATGTATGTATGACGGAGAAGCCTATAAATTTATCAGCACGCGCGAAAACGTTGATAAAGCAAATTTACGTGGTGCTGAGTTGACCTTTAATTGGGATATCACTGCAGACTTGGCATTTGCGGCAAACTATACTTATTCAGATTCAGAACAAAAGAGTGGGAAATTCAGTGGCAAGCCTCTGAGCCGTACACCTAAGCACATGGCAAATGGTTCTTTAACATGGCAAGCAAGAGAAGATCTGCAGTTATGGAACCGAGTGAACTTTAATGGCCGCAGCAGTGCATTCTTATCTCGCTCAAGCATGGCAAAAGAACGGCCTTCTTATACGTTTGTTGATGTAGGCGCAAGCTACTATCTTACTAAGAATGTGAACTTAGTGGGTGGTGTATACAACATTTTAGACAAGCGTTTAACTGAAGAAGAGTTTGATAAAGTTTCGGATGGCCGTCGTTATAATATCGGCATCAACTACAACTTCTAATTAAACCATTAGTTTTTGTTTATCTAAGCCCTTTGGTTAATCGCCAAAGGGCTTTTTGTACTATTATTTAAAAAGAAAATAGATATCCAAAAAGAAAATCAGTAATTCGGAAATAAAGATATGGTTATTTATCTCTAACTGCGTCAATCTTCCTCACCGCGATATGGAGCCAAGCAGGAATAGACTATGCCCAAATTTAACCGTTATTTTAGAGCTAGTTGTCTGAGTTTTTTACTCTTTATAGGCTATATTTCCAATGCCCTTGCGGGTGATCCGGGACCTTACCGACTCGTTTTTCTCGATATTTCAGAATCACCGTATCAAGATGGACAAAAATTATTAATCGAACTGCGCAAAATGGAGAGGCTATCCTCTGTTCAAAGAGACGGCTGCTTTATGTGTAATGGCAGTGATGATGGTGATTCTGATGTGGAAGTGTTGTATGTCTACTCGGTTCCTGTGGGATTATCCATCGAAGCACTCCGTAAAGCCGTCAATGGTGATGTTGAGGCGAGAAACAGTATGCAATCGGTACTGGGTAATTTTAAAGACCAATATGATTATGGCGTGGATGGTTTATTGATTTATAACCATCAAGAGGGAAAAGTAACGGTCTATACGATGGATAACAAAGTTGGTAGTCCATTGCAGTCAGAAACCAAAGCCGTAAAAAGTAAATTACTGCACTCAAGTTTAGATATGTTATTGGAAAAAAGTGCCGCGAAATTAGACCGACCGGTTTAGCATTTTATTAAGGATAATCAATCGGCTTTAGTGTCATTTATCGTCTTAAAAGCATGTCATATTAGCTATCAGAACGGAAAGTCTAAAATTATCAGAATTTCTCATCGAAAAGGGGGCGTTTTGTTAACAAATTGGCTTGCTATTTACAGGTATGACGTGCAAAATGCGCGGACTAAAAAATGACTGATGCCTGATAAAAACCGGCATCGGTTTTTTTGCTTTTTAGGGTTCTTTCATTTTAACGGGGCCGGATATCAGGCCGGATAGATAAATAAATATTTACGTGTAGCTAATATTTCATGCTACAGCTTTGAGGAATGCTTTTATGGCTTACTTTTTCGCACTGGCAGCAGGGCCAAGCGGTCGTCGTTGCCGCATTGATGACTACGGAGCAAACACCGGCTTCGCACAGACGTTTTTCCACTTCTCTTCTTTCTTCTCTGCTTATAGGCAGATGCAAAGTCTTCCCAGTAACTGTCGATTGAGTCGAAGTACGCAATCGAAAGTTATGGGGGGGCTTTATCATGCAAAATAATTCCGTACCTTTAGATATCGGCCACAACCAAACTGGCGCCAATAACCGTGTTCAACTTGCGAAGACATTAACGCTTGTACAAGTTGTTATGATTGGTATTGCGTATATTCAGCCAATGACTATCTTTGATACTTTCGGAATGGTATCAGATAAGACTGGTGGTCACGTCCCGACTTCATACATTATTGCACTTGCTGCGATACTGTTTACTGCACTGAGCTACGGTAAGCTGGTTAAACGCTTCCCATCAGCGGGTTCAGCCTATACTTATGCCCAGAAATCAATGAGTCCACATATTGGTTTCCTTGTGGGTTGGACATCTTTGCTGTCCTACATTTTCATGCCAATGATCAACATCTTATTGGCGAAAATTTATTTACAAGATATTTTCCCGAATGTTGAACCTGCGTATTTTGTTATTGGTTTGGTTATTTTAATGACTGCCGCCAACTTACGGGGTATCAACGTGATTGCAAACTTAAGTACTGTAATTGCGATTATCCAAATGGGGGTAATGGCAGTATTCACAGGTTTAGTGATCCACGGCGTTTCAAATGGTGAAGGGACAGGGGAGATCTGGACATTCAATCCATTTGCGAATGAAAAAACTGAGATGATCCCGCTGATAGCTGGGGCAACCATACTCTGTTTCTCATTCTTAGGTTTTGATGGGTTAAGTTCACTGTCAGAAGAGACACCAAACGCAGGTAAAGTCATTCCTCGTGCAATTTTCTTAACTGCACTGATTGGTGGTGTGATCTTTATTACCGTTTCGTTCTTCTTACAGCAATTTTTCCCAGACGTTTCACGTTTTGCGAATATTAACGAAACACAGCCTGACATTATGCGATTTGTGGCGGGGTCATTCTTCCAAGCCATTATCCTTGTGTTCTCCTGTGTCACGGTATTAGCATCCGGTATGGCAGCTCATGCGGGTAGTGCGCGTTTAATGTATGTAATGGGTCGTGATGGTGTATTCCCAGAAAAAGTGTTCGGCTATGTTAGCCCAACATGGCGTACTCCGGCGTATAACGTCTTATTAGTAGGCTTCTTAGCCCTCGGCGCTATCTGGTTTGAGATGGATTTTGCAACAGCATTAATTAACTTTGGTGCGCTGATTGCATTTACATTCGTCAATATTTCAGTCATCAGCCAGTTCTTTATTCGTGAACGCCGAATTAAAGGCTTCAAAAATATCATGAACTATTTGATATTACCGATCATCGGTACGCTAACAGTCTGTGTGCTGTGGCTGAATATCGAAGAAGATTCAATGGTTTATGGTCTGATTTGGACGGCGGTTGGTCTGGTGTATATGGCGGTGCTGACTCGTATGTTCCGTAGGCCTATGCCGCAGATGAGCGACCTATAAATATATTCTTCATTCTTCGCGTCGTAGCGTTGTTGGCTGCACGCGCTAGCCCTAGTCACATACTTATGTATGCTCCTAGGGTCTAGCTTGCTTGCCGCCTAGCTACAACACGAATTATTTTGAATATATGTCAGCATAGCTGCCTAAATATAACTTCAAATACAGGTTGGCATCAAAATAGTTAAACTGCGAACTGAAATTGATGACTAATAAAAACAGCGCCTTTGGGTGCTGTTTTTGTTTCTAAAGGGTATTAATAATTTCTTAACATATTAATCTTATGTGATATTGTGGATGGGTTTAATGACAAGACCCTGACAGGAAGGCATGAGATGAATGATGTAAAAAATCCTGAGAACCAACGATTATTACTCACACTCAGGAACATTGTTGGCAAAAAAAATATCCTTACCGAATCCCATAAAACAGAACGTTATCGCAAAGGCTTCCGCTCAGGAGTGGGTGATGCCATTGCCGTTGTATTCCCAACCACGTTACTCGAACAGTGGTATGTATTTAAAGCCTGTGTCGAAGCTGACAAAATTGTGATCATGCAAGCGGCAAACACGGGGCTCACTGAAGGCTCAACCCCAAGCGGTTATGATTATGATCGCGATATCGTCATTATCAGCACGTTACGCCTAAACCAAATTCAAGTCCTACCCGAATTTAACCAAGTGGTTGCGATGCCTGGCAGTACGCTCTATGACCTCGAAAAAATCCTCAAACCACTGGGGCGTGAACCGCACTCCTTAATTGGCTCTTCATGTATTGGTGCATCCGTTGTGGGAGGGATCTGTAATAGTTCTGGTGGCTCCCTTGTGCGTCGTGGTCCGGCTTATACGGAGTTGGCCCTATATGGACGCGTCAATGAAGATGGCAAGGTTGAGCTGGTAAACCATTTAGGTATCGAATTGGGGAAAACTCCAGAAGAGATCTTAACCAACCTACAAAACCGTCGCTATAGCAGTGAAGATATCGAAAATAGTGAAAAGTTGGCATCCGATCATGATTACGCAGAACGCGTGCGAGATGTCGATGCAGACACGCCATCGCGCTTTAATGCGGATGAGCGTCGTTTGTTTGAAGCCTCAGGCTGTGCGGGTAAGTTAGCTGTTTTCGCTGTTCGCTTAGATACTTTCCCTGCGGACAAAGCCACACAAGTTTTCTATATTGGTTCAAACAATCCAGATGTCCTAGAAGACATTCGTCGCCATATTTTGAGTGAGTTTGAAAATTTGCCTGTCGCAGGTGAATATATGCACCGTGGCTGCTTTGATATTGCCGAAATTTACGGCAAAGATACGTTCTTAATGATCGATAAATTTGGCACCGACAAAATGCCAACCTTCTTTACCATTAAAGGGCGTATGGATGCGGTGCTGAATAAAGTACCATTTCTGCCATCAAACTTAATTGACCGCACCATGCAGCTGCTAAGCAAACTGTGGCCATCTCATCTACCACCGCGCATGAAACAGTTCCGTGACCAGTACGAGCACCATTTAATGCTCAAAATGGCGGGGGACGGTATAGATGAAGCTAAAGTTTGGTTGAAATCCTTCTTCGCCACAGCCGATGGCGGCTATTTTGAATGCACACCAGAAGAAGGTGCAAAAGCATTCTTACATCGCTTTGCCGCTGCGGGATCTGCCGTTCGCTATCATGCCGTACATAATAATGATGTGGAAGATGTCCTACCGCTAGATATTGCACTAAGACGTAATGACCGTGATTGGTTTGAAAAATTGCCACCAGAAATTGAAAATCTGATTGTGCATAAATTATATTGCGGACATTTTATGTGCCACGTCATGCACCAAGATTATGTTTTGAAAAAAGGCGTAGATCCGAAAGAGCTGAAGCAAAAAATGTTGGAATTACTGGATGCGCGAGGCGCTCAGTACCCAGCAGAGCACAACGTTGGGCATTTATATAAAGCACCGGAACAATTGAAATCGTTCTATAAAGAGTCCGACCCAACAAATACCATGAATCCAGGTCTTGGAAAGACCACTAAGCGGAAACATTGGGAAGGGGATTGTGGTTGTGACCACTAGGCCACTAAAAGATAGAAGATAATAAAATGGGCGGGTTTTCTGCCCATGAGATTGATCACAAAGAGGGATAAAAGCGTGGCTTTTCCCTCTTTGTGTTATCAGGCGAAAATCAACAAATTGATTTTCCTCGTTAATTTTACAACTCAAAAAGAGCCATTTTCATCCCTATCACTGACAATCAACTTGCTAATTCTGCGGCATAGTTCACTAAGGCTTTTAATTGCTGACAGCGTTTTTCATCTTCATGATGAACTTCCATGAGTAATTGAATTTGCTGTAGATAATCCGTTAAACGGCTCTCAGTAAAATAATCGCGGCGATGCTGTAACCAACGCTGTTGCTCATCATAAGAGAGTGTCGCAGGGAAATTGCGTGCCTTATAACGGAAAAATAGCTCCTTCATTCGCTTATCTTCAAAGCTAAGATCTAACGCAGGTAAATTCTGGGGTGGCGTTTCGCGAATAATATCCATCGTAGAGCGATCAGATGGGCTGAAAAAACCATTATAGATTTGGCTATCTACATCATTATTTTCTTCAAATTGTTGGGCGACGCTAAACAACTCAATCAGTTTATTACGCACATCAGGATTCTTACGTAACAGCTCTAAATTACGCATGCACAGGTCACGGTCAATGCCTGTACGTTCAGCATCTACTGTTCGCAAGGTCTTCTCAGGGGCAAGGATTGGGCATTTGTTAATATGTACCAGTTTAACTGGGACGGGTAGCTCGTCACCTAACTCAGCTTTTGGTGTGTATAAGCGCTCACGAAGTTCATCCGCATTTAACGTTAGTAGTGGCGACATATCTGCTGACAGGTCACACATAATCACCGCGTTTTTATTCTCAGGGTGCCAAGCGAGAGGGGCCACTAAGCTGACATAAGAGCGTACCGCGCCAAACATCCCCGATACATGAACTAACGGGGTCATATCCACGATGTCGATCAGCTGGTTAACTTTGTTTTTATTTCGCAGTTGATAGAAATAATCAAACATACGAGGTTGAGCTTGTTTCAGTAACTTAGCCATATTAATGGTGGCTAAAACGTCAGACATAGCATCATGGGCATTTTCATGAGCCACACCGTTGGCCTTGGTTAAGTGCTCAAGGCGTAAGCTAGGTAACCCGTCATCATTTTCTGGCCAATTGATCCCTTCAGGGCGCAGCGCAAAGCAAGCGCGTAATGCATCCAATAAATCCCAGCGAGAATTACCTTGCTGCCAGCTATAGGCGTAAGGGTCATAAAAGTTACGATAAAAAATATTTCGCGTCACTTCATCATCAAAGCGAATATTGTTGTAACCCATAATGCAGGTGTTAGGTACGCTGAATGCGTTATGGATGCGCTTCGCAAATTCCGCTTCATTCATGCCGTTGGCCATTGCGATTTGCGGGGTAATGCCGGTTATCATTACCGCTTCTGGTTGAGGAAGATAATCATCCGTAGGTTTGCAGTAAAATACTTCAGGTTCATCGATGATGTTGAAATCTAAGTCTGTCCGCACACCCGCAAACTGAGCAGGGCGATCCAGAGCCGGATGCTTACCAAATGTTTCATAGTCATGGATAAAAAAGGTCGGCTGATTATGCTTATTTTTCAAAATGAGATCCATCGTCGATTTAGGTGAGTAATGCAAACGCATAACGGTTTGATGCTATGGTAAACCATCTGGCAGAAAATCTAAACTTATGTGGGGGATAGCGATTGCATTATATGGGATAGACACTAAATAAGAGCCTCTTGGCCGCCATCTTCATTAGCTTCAAGCAAAGCGTGCTCTAAATAATATTTAATAAGGTGGGGTTCATTTCGTAGAAGCTCAGCGATGGCATCGCTATGAAGGCGTGTTTTATCCATATTAACCTCAAAAGTAGTCTAGAAAAATTGAGTATAGAAAATAATCTGGATCAAAAAAATAGATGAACCTATACTAGATGTAAGAATATATCTTATACGAGAAAGCTTATGGCAAGAACAATGACAGTCGATCTCGGTGATGAACTTCGTGATTTCATCGATTCATTAGTTAATTCAGGTGATTACAGAACGCAGAGTGAAGTTTTACGTGATGCCTTGCGTTTACTTAAAGAAAAGCAAGCGCAATCCCATGTGCAAGAATTAAAAGATCTTATTGCTGAAGGATTGAGCAGTGGAACGCCAATCGCTTGGGATCAAACCAAATTCCTTCAACGGATGAAAGATAAGGTTAAAAATGAAAACGATAAATCTGACCCCAAAAGCGAATGAGGATTTAGAAGCTATTTGGTGGTATAGCCAGAAGCATTTTGGGACTAAAAAGGCGGAAGAGTATCTCATTCGGTTCACTAACAGTTTTGAGTTGTTAGCTCACTATTGCTGTACAACGACGAGAGTTAGGACGAAATATATTCTCGTTACCCGTTGAGAATCATACTGTCTTTTTTATTCCTTCCAAATACTCCAAAACAGTGATCCGTGTATTGAATCAATACCAAGATGTTATGAGTAACATTAAATCAATAAAATAGCGAATGTATCTTGTAAGGTGACCCTAGAAGAAGGTATTGTGTTAATAGACAATACATTTTGATTATTGAATAGGGGATTTTAAACATGGACAACGCCAACAAACCAACTTTCCAGAATGTACTGGAATTTGTGCGTATGTTTCGTCGTAAAAATAAAATTCGTCGCGAAATCACGGATAACGAAAAGAAAATTCGTGATAACCAAAAACGTGTTTTGCTGTTAGATAACCTGAGTGAGTATATCAAACCAGGTATGTCCATTGATGATATCCATGGCATCATCGCAAACATGCGTAGCGACTATGATGATCGTATCGATGATTACATCATTAAGAATGCTGAGTTATCCAAAGAGCGTCGTGAGATCTCTAAAAAACTTAAAGAAATGGGTGAACTGGCGCGACCTGAAACTAAGTAATTGTCGTCTGATTTAATTTTAAGGAAGCTGAGCTATGTCTCAGCTTTTTTTTAGTAATAAAATGAGATGGTTCACTTAGTGATTAGTTGATTGGATTTAAAATGCATATATATTAATAACTTAATTTTATTATGAGTTTTCATTTGCATATGTGTTTTGTTATCATTAACTCTTTAGTTGGTAAGAAAGCACGCAATGAATAAACGATATTATATTAAAAATATGTACTGGGGATGGTTTATGGGTTTATTATTTTTATACTCTTGTTTAGATAATGAGCTTAAATATAAACCATTAATTATACTGATAAGTATTATTGGCATTGTAATTTTTCCGCTGGCTAAATGGGCTGTGGAAAGCTTTTTTTTAATTTTTACTACTAAAGAATTTTGGAGTAGAGGCTTGTTGATGGACACTCCAGGTAAGGCTGGAGGATTAGCTTTGTATCATGGTGTTGTTTTTTTCTTCGCAATTCCAATAACGTTAATATTTATAATAATTATCTTTATAAAAAGATGGCAGTAACCAAATGAACTGCCTTCTTGTGGCTTACTATAAACCAACTAGCTTATTTGCTTTTTCTACCAAGCTATCATCAATTAGAGACCCTATTCCGGCAAGTATAAGTCCATAGCCTAATATACCAACTGGTCCACCTAATAAAAAACTAAAACCTAAGCCAGCAATACCCGTAGCACTAATTCCTATTAATATAGTTTCTACTTTCACAAAAAATGGTCTCCAATTATCAGTTTCTACGGCTTTAACCAATTCAATTCTTAGGTCGTTAGCATCAATTGAATAGCTTACAAAGCCCATGCCTTTACTGAATTTTTTCAAGTTTTTTGCAATCTCATCAACGTTGAGTGATTCTAATGCTGATGCAATAATTTTCCGGTTTTTAGTATCGATCTTTTTATTAATATTAGTTTTATATTTATCATAAGCTCTTAATGCATCTTCAACATTACGAATCCTTTTTCCTCTGGATTGCTCCGCTATAGTTTTAGCCAGTTTTTCTGCTTTTTCTCCATAGGTATTAAAAACTTCTTTATAAAAATCAGTTGTAAATTTAACTGACTCCTTAATCTCCTCTGACTCTATTTTATTTATTTCATTTAAATCCTGCTCTATTTTCGGTTTCATCATTGGGTACAACCCGCCAAAAGAGCGCCAATAAATGGTATACATTAATTCAAGTTGTCCACTTTGATAGGCGCTTAACATTTTTTTATAAGGAGATGTCTTTTCGAAACGGCAATTACTGATCCCACAGACACCACATAATCCTTTTGCCATCGCATTCAGAATGTGGTCAGGAAGAATTCTGTTGTAACTTACATGAAGGGTTGGGAGTAGTAATACACCATCGCTTGCATAGGCATGGCCATTTTTCCAATGGTCTATTTGTGTATAATCATAATCCATAGAAATATCCTCATTAAGTGTGTTTTCCCACGGTACATATGTCTTTTATGCAAATGTACAATGCAGTTATCTACGATATTTCGTCAAAGGCTTTAAGATGATAAATTTCCTTAGTATTTAATAAATTACAACAGACTCAATTTTTATTGGGCAAAAAAAAGCCTTGATAGTTTCCTATCAAGGCTTTCGTCAGTAACTTGCTAAAATCAGAAACTAGCAGGTTTTGCCATTTCTGATGTCGCAACGTTGGCTGCTACATGTCCACCTGCGCCTTTAGATTCAAAGGTTGATGGCTCACGTTGATACTCTTTAATTTCAAAGTCTGAAGCCACTACAGCAGGCGCTGGGGCTTTCGTCATTGGTGAGTATGCATGACGTTTGTGTAAGCTAACTGCATTTGCTGTTGAAGCTGGTTCAATTACGGCGGTTTCAACAATTGCTGTAACTGCGGTTTCAATCACTACATCAGCAACGACAGGTTCAACAACAGTTTTGACCTCTTCAACGACTGCTGATTTTGTCTCTTCGATAACGTCGGCTGCGACACTCTCAACAATATTCTCAGCAACAACATTTTCAGGCACATCGCTTTCGATTGCTGCGGTTTCAACAACAACGCTGGCTTCAGTTTCTACTTTTGGTGCTTCGATAACAGTTTCAGTAACAACTGGGGCTTCAGTGAGCTCGGCTTTTACTTCAGCATGTTCAATTGGAGCAGCTACCACAGGGGCCTGAACGGTATTTTGTTGTTCCAGCATCTCTTCATTGGTCATGATAGCCATGCTTTCTTGTTGAGGCTGAACGACAGGGTAACGAATAAACACTTTACCAGAGGCTAATTCAGGGGAAGCTACAGCCGCCGCTAAAGGCATTGGTGATTTATTCAGATGACGTTCATCACGGTAACGGCGACGACGCTGACCACTCACACGCAGATGACGTGGTGAACGACGAGAACGGCGTGGAATGATGGTGTCTTGTTTTTCATCATCATCCAATTGTTCTGAGTTAGTCACTAAGTTGTCATCTTCGTCCAGCGAAACATGAGATTGTTTTTTCTCAACATTCACTGCTGCTGGTAATGCCGCAATCGGCGCAGATTTTTCTGCAACAACGGCGGTATCAGCAACCATTGACGTTTCTGCTGCTTGGTCATTGTCAGTCACACGAATTTTTTGTGTTAATTGACGACGTTGACGACGAGGAGCAACAGGACGTTGTTCTTCTTCATCTTTTTCTACAGCTGCATTATCAACAGCGGTTTGCTGGTTATCTTGCTGCGTTTTTGCAGTTTGTTGTTGACGTTTTTCATCTTGACGACGGCGACGTTCTGCACGCTGATCACGACGTTGCTGCTGATTTTCGCGGTTTGCATTGTCAGTGGTTTGCTCTTCAACTTGGTTCGTATTTTTGTTATTACGTCCCTTGTTGCGGTTGGCAGCATCTTCAGATTGTGCATTGCGATTATTACGGTTATCGCGGTTGTCACGATTGTCGCGGTTATCTCGATTTTCGTAATTATCATCGCGGTCGCGACGATTGTTATTACGGCGGTCGTTATTATTACGACGACGATCATTATTGCGGCGACGGTCATTGTTATTTTGACGTGGTTTTTGAGCCGGTTTTTCAACCGCTTTTTCTTCTTCAGCAAAGAGACCTTTAAAGAAAGCAGCAATTTTGCTAAATAAACCAACTTTAGGTTGTTCATCCACTTTGGCACGAACAGGTGCTTTAGCCGGAGCTTCTTTTGGTTTCAGTGCAGGAACTTCAACTGGCTCTTGCAGTGCAAATGCTGAAATAGCAGGTTGCTCTGGTGCTTTACGCTCAGTCGTCGCTTCTTCACCGTGGTTTAAAGTTTCAGTTTCATGATACTGGGCTAAGTTGTAACTCAGAGTTTGAACTTCTTCACCTTTACGGATACGGATGACGTGGAAGTGAGGTGTTTGCATCTGGTCATTCGGTACAATCACAACGCGCACGTTACGCTGACGCTGCTCAATTTCCGTGACTGCTTGGCGTTTCTCGTTTAACAGGTATGACGCGATTTGCACAGGGACAATCGCATGCACTTCATGGGTATTTTCTTTCAGTGCTTCTTCTTCGATTAAACGCAGTACTGACAGTGACAGCGATTCGTTATCACGGATAGTCCCTGTACCTGTACAGCGTGGGCAGACGTGATGGCTGGACTCACCCAGTGATGGGCTAAGGCGCTGACGAGACATTTCTAACAGACCAAAGCGTGAAATACGTGCGATTTGAATACGCGCACGGTCTTGGCGAACGGCTTCACGTAGGCGGTTTTCAACTTCACGTTGGTGGCGAACTGGGGTCATATCGATAAAGTCGATAACAATCAGCCCACCTAAGTCACGTAAACGTAATTGACGTGCAATTTCGTCAGCGGCTTCAAGGTTAGTATTGAATGCCGTTTCTTCGATATCACCGCCACGGGTTGAGCGTGAGGAGTTGATATCAATAGCCGTTAATGCTTCGGTTGTATCGATAACTAACGCACCGCCTGAAGGTAAACGCACTTCTCGCTGGAACGCCGATTCGATTTGAGATTCGATTTGATAGTGACTAAACAGAGGTACATCGCCACTATAATGTTTAATTTTGCTAGCAAAATCACCACGACCAATCGCTTCGATATGGTTACGTGCCATCTCAACCACTTTCGGGTTATCGATCAGGATTTCACCGATGTCAGGACGTAAATAATCACGGAAAGCACGGACAATCACATTACTTTCTTGGTGGATTAAGAACGGAGCTGGACGGTTTTCAGCGGCTTTTTGAATCGCTTCCCAGTGGCGTAAACGATACAGTAAATCTTGTTGCAGGGATTCTGCTGATTTACCCACACCCGCAGTACGGACGATGAGTCCCATACCATCTGGAATTTCTAAGCAAGATAACGCTTCTTTTAATTCTGTACGATCTTCACCTTCGATGCGGCGAGAAATACCACCAGCACGTGGGTTGTTTGGCATCAGAACTAAATAACTACCCGCTAAGCTGATGAATGTGGTTAAGGCTGCACCTTTATTACCACGTTCTTCTTTATCAACTTGAACAATAACCTCTTGGCCTTCTTTAAGCACATCTTTGATGTTAGGACGACCTTGGGAGTGGTAATTGCTAGGGAAGTATTCGCGAGCGATTTCTTTGATAGGCAGGAAACCGTGTCTTTCAGCGCCATAATCAACAAAAGCAGCTTCGAGGCTTGGTTCAATACGGGTGATTTTACCTTTATAAATGTTGGCTTTTTTTTGCTCATGACCTGGGCTTTCAATATCCAAATCGTAGAGTCGTTGCCCGTCAACAAGGGCAACACGCAACTCTTCCTGTTGAGTTGCGTTGATTAGCATTCTTTTCATGTTATTACTTACTCATTATTTTTTAAATAATAAAGAGCAGCGAAAGAAGGAGCTACTGTAAACCGATGGCCTCATGATTTTTACAAAGCCGTCTACCTCTCGGCAGTCGTTCGTATAGAGACGCGCAGTATTCGGTGAACCTGATTTTTAGATTAAAAATTCAGCGTTCTTAATCAGGATGCCGTAGATTTCTTAGAAAACGGAGACTCCCAACCCAATAAGCTAAAATTCGTTGCTCGCTAATTTATTTGATTTAGTTAGATGTCTTACGCCATTGCAGCATCGTTACGCCATCAAATAATAAATTCCTACAGTATTACGTCTAACTTGTATTCTACTAGCTAAAAATAATTATAGCCGAAAGTGCAAAAACACCTAAAGCTAACATAGCAAAGCCAATTTTCGTTTTTAAACATCTTGGCGCCGCTTATTATTCCATTGCCAAGTGCATTATAGCAAGTGCAACGTAAGTTATATGGAAATTTTATTAAGAAATTGAGCCAATCATGCAGAAATTGACCAATTTAAAAAAAAACATAAAAAAATTCGTGGAGTCGGTATGATATAACGATGTAAGTGAGACTATTTATTCATCAATCAGAGTTAACGCATTCCCGAATGAAAACAGAAAACCAAGTCCAATTTATTGATATTAGCGATGACGAAGCAGGGCAACGCATTGATAATTTCTTGCTGAGCAAGTTAAAAGGTGTTCCTAAGAGCATGATTTATCGCATCATCCGTAAAGGTGAAGTGCGCGTCAACAAAGGGCGAATTAAGCCTGAATACAAACTACTCGAAGGGGATCAAGTTCGCGTGCCGCCAGTGCGTGTGGCTGAACGTGAAACCGCACCTGTTTCAGCGAAATTGGATAAGGTGGCAGCATTAACAGATTGCATTCTATTTGAAGATGAATCCATTCTAGTCATTAATAAGCCATCAGGTACCGCGGTTCATGGTGGCAGTGGATTAAGCTTTGGCGTGATTGAAGGGCTGCGCGCATTACGTCCAGAAGCCCGCTTTTTAGAGCTGGTACATCGTTTAGACAGAGATACTTCCGGCATCTTATTGGTTGCTAAAAAACGTTCGGCGTTACGTGCGCTTCACGAACAATTACGCCTGAAACAGATGCAAAAAGATTATTTAGCGTTAGTGCGCGGTAATTGGCAGTCACATACTAAAGTTGTGCAAGCGCCGTTATTGAAAAATATTTTACAAAGCGGTGAGCGTATTGTTCGAGTGAGTAGTGAAGGCAAGCCTTCTGAAACACGCTTTAAAGTCGAAGAACGTTTTGAAAATGCAACGTTAGTTAAAGCGAGCCCAGTAACCGGGCGCACTCACCAGATCCGCGTGCATACTTTGCATGCAGGCCATCCAATTGCTTTTGATGATCGTTATGGTGATAGGCAATTTGATAGCCAGCTGGCAGATACAGGGCTAAAACGTTTGTTTTTGCACGCGTATTCACTGAAATTTACTCATCCTAAAACAGGTGAAGAGATGCGAGTCGTTGCGCCGTTACATAACGATTTGAATCAGTGCCTGAAAGTCTTGAGAGCGAAAAAAGCGCAGTAATAATGATAATAAAGGTTAGCAACTCCCGCAGGTTAGCTAACCTTATTATTTAGTCTAAAAGTGGATTGACGCCATGCTGGCGTAACATTTCCAGCAATAAAATAGTCGGCAAGCCAATCAGTGTGTTTGGATCTCGCCCTGAAAGTTTATCAAACAGGCTAATGCCTAGTCCTTCCGATTTAAAACTACCCGCACATTGATAAGGTTCGTCTTTATTTAGGTATTGGGTGATTTCTTCATCAGTGAGCTGTCTAAAATAGACATCGAAGGGTTCGCACTGGAGATTGAATTTACCTGTCGCACTATCTAATAAGCAAAGCCCAGTATAAAAAGTCACCCGATGACCTGACGCTGCCTTGAGTTGTTTAAAGGCATTATCAAAATTATGTGGCTTTCCGACGATTTTATCGTCAATGACACAAACTTGGTCAGAGCCAATAATTAAATGTTGTGGATACCGTTGAGCCAATGCATTGGCTTTTTCGTGAGATAAGCGCATCACTAAAGCTTGAGCCGATTCCTGTAAAACAGGGGTTTCATCAATGTTGGGCGCGGCGGCGAGAAATGGGATACCCAACTTCTTCAGTAAGGCTTGTCGGTATTCAGAGGTTGACGCCAAAATAATCGATTTCATGATTTTTCTCGAAACTCATAGCCAAAAGGGTTAACTCATTTTAAACTATATCCGCTTAACCGGCGATTTTTTGGTGAAAAGGCGAGTTTATCCCGCCTTTTTCTTTGACTATAGTTCATTACAAAGTTAATATGCGCGCCTTATGCAAAAGGTAAAATTACCCCTGACTATCGATGCGCAGCGTGCAGCTCAGAAAAACCTCGACTATGTCGGGAGTTACACACCTGAGCAAGTTACACGAATTGCCGAATCAGTAGTCAGTGTAGATAGTGATGTTGAAAGCAAATTATCATTTAAAATTGATAATCAGCGCTTGACGGTCATAGAGGGGCATTCTGAATTGGATGTCACCCTACAATGCCAACGTTGCAGAAAAGATTTCAAACATCATGTCTACGTATCGTATTGTTTTAGTCCTGTCGTCAGTGACGAAAAGGCCGAAGCATTACCGGAACAGTATGAACCAGTTTATGTAGATGAATTTGGTGAAATAAATTTGCTGGGAATGTTAGAAGATGAAATAATTCTATCCCTACCAGTGGTTCCGGTTCATGATTCTGAACACTGTGAAGTGTCCGAAGCGGACATGGTGTATGGTGAACTACCTCCTGAGGTAGAGAAACCAAATCCATTTGCCGTATTAGCCAGTTTAAAGAAAAGTACTTAAGGAGTAAGGTCAATGGCCGTACAACAGAATAAACCAACTCGTTCAAAACGCGGTATGCGTCGTTCACATGATGCACTGACTGCTACCCTAGTTTCTGTAGATAAAACTTCCGGTGAAACTCACCTGCGTCACCACGTGACTGCAGATGGTTACTACCGTGGCCGTAAGGTTATCAGCAAGTAATTGTTGATACTTTGGCTAGTCTAACCATCGCGTTAGATGCCATGGGCGGGGATGTTGGTCCCCGCGTCACGGTGCCTGCTGCATTGCAGGCACTGGCATCTAATCCAGCATTAAAATTACTGCTTGTCGGTCAACCCGAAGCCATTCATCCCTTGCTTGCACAACAAAGTGCTGAGCAAATTTCGCGTATCGAAATTATCCCTGCTGAAAACGTCATTGCTAACGATGCTAAGCCATCCCATGCAATTCGCCAAAGCAAAGGGACATCAATGCGAGTGGCATTAGAGTTAGTGAAGACAGGTCAAGCGCAGGCTTGCGTGAGTGCGGGTAATACGGGTGCATTGATGGGCTTGGCAAAATTGATGTTAAAATCAATTGAGGGTATTGAACGCCCAGCGTTAATGACCATTTTGCCAAATCAGAAAAAAGGAAAAACCGTTGTCCTCGATTTAGGGGCTAACGTGAATTGCAGCAGTGAAATGCTCGTGCAATTTGCAGTGATGGGTTCAGTGATGGCGGAAGAAGTTGCCAACATCAATCAACCTAAAGTCGCTTTACTCAATATTGGTGAAGAAGAGAGTAAAGGGCTGGACAATATCCGCGAAGCCGCCGCTATGTTAAAAGAAACGGCGTCAATTAATTACATTGGTTATGTTGAAGGCAACGAGTTGCTGACAGGTAAAACAGATGTATTAGTGTGTGACGGCTTCGCAGGTAATGTCTCACTAAAAACAATGGAAGGGGTGATTCGTGTCATTCTTTCATTGTTAAAATCAGCCGGTGAAGAGAACAAAAAAAGCAGTTGGTTTATGCAACTCGCTAAGAAATGGTTGAAAAAACGGCTAATGAAGCGTTTTGGGGATATGAACCCCGACCAGTATAACGGCGCGACTCTGTTAGGATTAAAAGGGATTGTCATCAAAAGTCATGGCGCAGCGAATGAGAATGCGTTTAAAGCCGCGATTGAACGTGCGGTACAGGCTGTTGAACGACAAGTTCCCGAAAGAATAACAGCTCGACTTAATATTGTTTTACCCAGGAGTGATCAATAACCTATGTACAGTAAAATATTAGGAACAGGCAGCTATTTGCCATCGCAAGTTCGTACCAATGCTGATCTGGAAAAAATGGTTGATACTTCTGATGAATGGATTGTAACGCGTACGGGTATTAAAGAGAGACGAATTTCAGCTGACGATGAGAACGTGTCCACAATGGGTTTCCAAGCAGCAAAAAATGCGCTGGAAATGGCACAGGTCGACAGCAGTGAAATTGGTTTAATTATTGTCGCGACAACATCCGCAACTCACGCATTCCCAAGCGCTGCATGTCAAATTCAGCAAATGCTGGAAATTAATGACTGTGCGGCATTTGATGTAGCAGCAGCTTGCGCTGGTTTTACTTATGCTATCAGTATCGCTGATCAGTTCGTTAAAACGGGCATGACTAAAAAAGCATTGGTGATTGGTGCGGATGCGTTATCTAAAACGTTAGACCCGAATGATCGCGGAACCATTATTCTATTTGGTGATGCTGCGGGCGCTGTGGTAATTGGCGCTTCTGAAGAACCGGGTATCATTTCTACACATCTGCACGCTGATGGGCGTTATGGAGATTTACTCTCCTTACCAAACCGTAGCCGCTGTTCAGATGACCAAGCTTACTTGTCCATGACAGGTAACGAAGTATTCAAAGTTGCTGTGCGTGAATTAGCCCATATCGTTGATGAAACATTGGCGCAAAACGACATTGCAAAAGAAGAACTTGATTGGTTAGTACCACATCAAGCAAATTTACGAATTATTTCCGCGACCGCAAAAAAATTGGATATGACCATGGATAAAGTGGTTGTTACGTTGGATCGTCATGGAAATACTTCTGCGGCATCAGTCCCAACAGCACTCGATGAAGCAGTGCGTGATGGTCGCATTCAGCGTGGCCAATTAGTGTTATTAGAAGCATTTGGTGGCGGCTTTACTTGGGGCTCCGCACTGGTTCGTTTTTAATTTACTGAGAAAACAAACATGACACAATTTGCTATGGTATTCCCGGGACAAGGTTCCCAGTCTTTAGGGATGTTAGCTGATTTAGCAGAACAAAATCAGCTGGTTAAAGAAACATTCGCTGAAGCGTCTGAAGCATTGGGTTACGATCTCTGGGCACTAGTTCAAAATGGACCCGAAGAAGAGTTAAATAAAACATGGCAGACTCAACCCGCATTATTAGCAGCGTCTGTAGCTATCTTCCGTGTTTGGCAAGCAAAAAATGGCAAAATGCCTGCATTGATGGCAGGTCACAGCCTTGGCGAATATTCAGCGCTAGTTTGTGCGGGTGTTATCGACTTCAAGCAAGCCATTAAATTAGTGGAACTGCGCGGTAAACTGATGCAAGAAGCGGTTCCTGAAGGCACGGGCGCAATGTATGCAATCATCGGTTTAGATAACGAATCTATCGAGAAAGCATGCCAAGAAGCAGCACAAGGGCAGGTGGTTTCACCTGTTAACTTTAACTCACCGGGGCAGGTTGTTATTGCGGGTGAGAAAGCTGCGGTTGAGCGTGCAGGTGCTGCTTGTAAAGAAGCCGGCGCAAAACGTGCATTGCCACTGTCTGTTAGCGTGCCTTCTCACTGCGCATTAATGAAGCCAGCTGCAGATAAATTAGCTGAAGCATTAGAAAAAATTGAATTTTGTGAGCCGACCTATCCAGTTATTAACAACGTTGATGTTAAAATGGAAACGTCTGCGAAAAATATCCGTGATGCATTAGTGCGCCAATTATATAATCCGGTGCGCTGGACTGAAACAGTCGAATTCATGGCAGAACAAGGCATTGAGCAATTGGTTGAGATGGGTCCAGGTAAAGTCCTGACTGGTCTAACCAAGCGAATTGTCTCTAATTTAACTGCCGTTGCAGTCAATGATCCTGTATCATTAGACTCGGCTTTAGAAACTATCTGAGGACGACAATGAGCTTTGAAGGAAAAATTGCACTGGTAACTGGTGCTAGCCGTGGGATCGGTAAAGCGATTGCTTTAACCTTGACTGCACGCGGTGCGACCGTTATCGGTACTGCAACAAGCGAAAAAGGCGCGCAAGCAATTACTGCCTATTTAGATGGCAAAGGTAAAGGCTTAGCGTTAAACGTGACAGATCCAGCATCAATTGAAGAAACATTGACCCAGATCCGTGCGGAATTTGGCGAAATTGATATTTTAGTTAATAATGCTGGTATTACGCGTGATAACTTATTGATGCGTATGAAGGATGATGAGTGGCAAGATATTATTGACACGAATCTTTCATCCGTTTACCGTTTGTCTAAATCCGTTTTGCGTGCCATGATGAAAAAGCGTTGTGGGCGTATTATTTCTATCGCATCTGTTGTGGGTGTCATGGGAAATGCGGGACAAACAAACTACGCGGCAGCGAAAGCTGGGCTGATTGGTTTTAGTAAATCATTAGCTCGTGAAGTCGCTTCTCGTGGTATCACTGTTAACGTTGTAGCGCCTGGTTTTATCGAAACTGATATGACTAAGGCATTGACAGACGAACAACGTGCAGGCATTTTATCTCAGGTTCCTGCGAATAGACTGGGTGATGCACAAGAAATTGCCAGTGCTGTAGCATTTTTAGCTTCTGACGAAGCTGCTTACATCACAGGTGAAACATTGCATGTCAATGGTGGCATGTACATGATCTAAAGAAATGAGGGAACCATTTGCATATTTTTGTGTTATCTAATACAAAATTATGCAAAATAATGGTTTCCACAGCCGGGATTGGGTTGTATCTTTTCCTGTATTTCATAAACTACGAAAACCATCGCGAAAGCGAGTTTTGATAGGAATTTTAATAGTATGAGCACTATCGAAGAACGCGTTAAGAAAATCATCGTTGAACAACTGGGTGTTAAAGAGGAAGAAGTTGTGAATACAGCTTCATTTGTTGATGACTTGGGCGCTGATTCTCTTGACACAGTAGAACTGGTTATGGCTCTGGAAGAAGAGTTCGATTGCGAAATCCCTGACGAAGAAGCTGAAAAGATCACTACAGTACAGGCTGCAATTGACTACGTCAAAGCATCTGAGTAATAGCGGTAAAACTTATCTAGGCGATCATTCGATCGCCTATGTTTCTTTTGTAACTAATTCCCTCCTTGGAGGACATACGTGTCTAAGCGTCGTGTAGTCGTAACCGGACTGGGCATGTTATCTCCTGTCGGCAACGCAGTTGAGTCATCATGGAAAGCTGTTTGTGACGGACAGAGTGGTATCAGCCTAATCGATCATTTTGATACTACTAACCACGCAACTAAATTTGCTGGCTTAGTAAAAGATTTCAACTACGAAGATTTTGACATCTCTCGCAAAGATGCGAAGAAGATGGACCCATTTATTCAATACGGTATTGCTGCGGGCTATCAAGCTATCAAAGATGCTGAATTGGAAGTAACAGAAGCCAATGCTACTCGTATCGGTTTGGCGATTGGTTCTGGTATTGGCGGGTTAGGTCTCATTCAAGACAACTGTGAATCTATGTTACACGGCGGTCCTCGTAAAGTGAGCCCATTCTTCGTACCTTCAACAATCATCAATATGGTTGCTGGTCACTTAAGCATTATGTATGGCTTCCGTGGTCCTAGCATCTCAATCGCTACTGCATGTACCTCTGGTGTTCATAATATTGGGCACGCAGCACGTATGATTGCGTATGGTGATGCTGATGTGATGTTGGCAGGTGGTGCCGAAAAAGCAACAACACCATTAGGTGTCGCTGGCTTTGGTGCAGCACGTGCATTATCAACCCGTAATGATGACCCACAAGCGGCTAGTCGCCCATGGGACAAAGACCGTGACGGTTTTGTTCTGGGTGATGGTGCAGGGGTTATCGTACTTGAAGAATATGAACATGCTAAAGCGCGTGGTGCGAAAATTTACGCAGAAGTCGCAGGCTTTGGTATGAGCAGTGATGCTTACCACATGACGTCACCACCAGAAAATGGTGAAGGCGCTGCATTAGCGATGGTGAATGCGCTAAATGATGCAGGCATTAAGCCAAGTGATATTGGCTATATCAATGCTCACGGTACATCAACACCAGCAGGTGACTTAGCGGAAGCGCAAGCGGTTATCTCTGTATTTGGTGAAGACACGAATGTATTAGTCAGTTCAACAAAATCCATGACAGGTCACTTATTAGGTGCTGCGGGTGCGATTGAATCTATCTTTACTATTCTGTCTCTGTGTGACCAAATCATTCCACCAACAATCAACTTAGATAATCCTGATGAGGGTTGTAAGCTTGATTTTGTTCCGGGTGAAGCCCGTAAAGTTGAAAACATGGAGTATGCTCTGTGTAACTCATTCGGCTTTGGTGGTACTAACGGTTCCTTAATTTTCCGTCGTTATCACGCGGAATAATCAATAATACCGTGCATTTCTAAGCTCCAGTGTCTTTGATACTGGGGCTTTATTTTTACCTTCTTTTTGCAGTACTCTTTGCTTTAGTTTATGATATTACACACTATGTTACTGCCTGATTTATCAGCTTTTATTATAAGAAATGGTCATGACTTATTGGGTTAACAGGGTTTCTTGTCAACAAATTGATATTACCGATCGCGCTATTGCCTTTGGTGATGGCTGCTTTACGACTATCCATGGTGTGAATCAACAAGCAAAGATGTTAGATAAGCACATTTTACGCCTACAGCAGGATTCTGCTCGTCTCAAATTACCGGTGATAGATTGGCCACAACTGACGCGACATATTGAAGAGGTTTGTGAGCAGCAAACGGATGAAGAGTTTGTGGTGAAAGTCATGTTAAGTCGAGGTCAGGGCGGTCGAGGTTATAGCTCTCAAGGATTTGAACATCCGACAATTATCGTGATGGTTTCTCCTTTCCCAAAACACTACGCAGCATTACAGTGCCAAGGGGCGTCGTTGCTGCTCAGTCAAATTCCATTAAGCCGCAATCCACTCTTAGCTGGCATGAAGCACTTAAATCGATTAGAGCAAGTGTTGATCCGCCAAGAAATTGATGATGCAAAATTAGACGAGGCCGTGGTGTTAGATACGAATGGCGCCATCGTTGAATGCTGTAGCGCCAATATTTTTTGGCGTATAGGGCGTGATGTTTACACTCCGATTCTTAGTCACTCCGGCGTCAATGGATTAATGAGACAAAAGATCATAGCACAGCTCAATAATAGTCAGTACCATCTGGCAGAAGTCGAGCGCTTTCCCGCCATTTTGACTCAATGTGATGAAGTGATTATTTGCAATGCTTTAATGCCTGTTTTACCGGTGAAAAGTATTCGGTTTTCAGAAGATAAAACAATCCGTTATCAATCAAGAGAACTGTTTGAGTATTTACTATTACAGCGACAAATTTAAAGCTGATAACTATTTAACTTATATCATTCATCGACAAACAATTATTCATCGACAAACAATGCACTTAAGTGACCCATAATGAAATTAGCGAAAAAAATAACACTGATTGTCTTTGTCCTTGCGGTTATTGGCGCGATTGTGGTGTATCTGCAATATCGCCAAATTCTTGATTATGCGAAAAAGCCCATAAACATTATCCAAGAAACAATTTTTACTGTGCCTTCTGGAACAGGGCGAGTGGCCTTAGAAGCGTTGCTTATCAAAGAAAAATTCATTGAAGAAGGGCATAATTTCCAACTTCTTCTTAAAGCGCGTCCTGAATTAGCTCAATTCAAAGCGGGCACCTATCGCTTACAGCCAAATATGACTGTAGAGCAATTATTAGCGTTGATCGCCAGTGGAAAAGAAGCACAATTTAGTATTCGTTTTATTGAAGGTAACAAATTGGCTGATTGGAGCAATATTTTGCGTGATGCTCCCTATATGCAACATAAAACTCAAGATGCTACGCCAACTGAGCTTTATGCCATGCTGGATTTTAAAGAGGGAGATAACCTCGAAGGTTGGTTATACCCCGATACCTATTTATACACTGCGGGAACCAGCGACGTTGAGATACTCAAGCGCGCTTATAAACGCATGCAAGCTGCGGTGGACGAAGAGTGGAAAGGTCGCGATAAAGATCTACCCTATAAGAATGCCTATGAAATGTTGATCATGGCATCGATTGTTGAAAAAGAGACTGGCGTGGACAACGAACGTGCGCAGGTTGCTTCGGTGTTTGTGAATCGCTTGAAGAAAAACATGCGCTTACAAACAGATCCTACGGTTATCTACGGGTTAGGGGAAAACTATCGTGGTAAAATTTACCGTAGTGATTTGGATAACTATACCGCGTATAACACGTATAAAATCGATGGTTTACCGCCAACACCAATTGCCATGCCGGGTCTGGCTTCGATAAAAGCGGCAGCTCATCCAGCAAAAACAGATTATTTATACTTTGTCGCCGACGGTACAGGCGGACATACTTTTAGTCGCAATCTTAACGACCATAACCGCGCTGTTAAGGTTTACCGACAAATTGAGCAAAAGAATTGATAAACGAAATGAAAAACCAATTTATTGTTATTGAAGGATTAGAAGGTGCGGGTAAAACGACGGCAATCAATACCGTTGTTGACACATTAAAACAAGCTGGCATCCATGATATGGTGTTTACCCGTGAACCGGGTGGTACGCCGCTTGCGGAAAAACTACGTGAATTGATAAAGCAAGGCATTGAAGGTGATAGAGTCACCGACAAAGCTGAGCTATTAATGTTGTACGCGGCGCGTGTTCAGTTAGTTGATACCGTCATCAAGCCTGCGCTTTCTGCAGGAAAATGGGTTATCGGTGACAGACACGATTTATCCTCCCAAGCTTATCAAGGTGGTGGCCGTGAAATCGATCGCCATTTAATGGCTTCATTAAGAGACCTCGTCCTTGGTGAATTTAAACCTGCACTGACGCTCTATTTAGATTTACCGCCAGAATTGGGTTTACAACGCGCCCGCTCTCGCGGTGAATTAGACCGTATTGAGAAAGAATCACTGGCTTTCTTTGAACGTACCCGAGCGCGTTATTTAGAATTGGCAGCGGCAGACGACACGATTTTAACCATCGATGCGAGCCAAAATATTGAACAGGTGCAAGCCGATATTCGCAGTACTTTACTGACGTGGCTGGCAAAATAAGGCACTAATGATGAATTGGTATCCGTGGCTTAATGAGACTTATCGTCAATTAATTAGCGCCTATCAAGCAGGACGTGGGCACCACGTGTTGTTGATTCACTCAATAGCGGGCAATGGGGCTGAGGCATTAAGCTATGGCGTGAGCCGTTGGTTGATTTGCCAAGATAAAGACGGTTTAAAAAGCTGTGGAGAGTGCCATAGCTGTCGCTTAATGTTGGCAGGTACACATCCTGATTATCATGTTCTAGAGCCTGAAAAAGGGAAAACAACCATCAGTGTTGATGCGGTTCGTAAACTGACAGAAACGTTAAGTGGTCATGCACAGCAAAGTGGTGCAAAAGTCATTTCCATTCCCGATGCACAAGCACTGACGGATGCCGCGGCTAATGCGCTGCTCAAAACCTTAGAAGAGCCCGCAGGGCAAACCTACTTTTTATTAGGTTGTGAAAAAATTGATAGTTTGCTGGCGACATTAAGAAGTCGCTGTTTAACTCATTTTTTACCTGCACCGGATCAGCAAATTGCGTTGTATTGGCTGCAAAAACAGCAGGCGGGCTTATCCGCAGAAGATGCTGTGACTGCGTTAACATTATGTCAAGGTGCTCCTGTTGCCGCATTACAGTTGCTTAAGCCGGAGCAGTGGCAACGACGTCAGCTATTGTGCAATGAGTTAGAGCAGAGCTTACGTCAGAAAGATTTTTTAAAGCTTTTGCCAGCGTTAAATACTGACAATGGACCTGAATGCATTAATTGGCTACTCGGGTTAATTGCCGATGGCATAAAATTGCAGCAAAAAGCAGGGCAATATGTTGTTAACCAAGATAAAATGGCGTGCGTTACTTTGTTGGCTACATCCATGAGCAGCTCGCAGCTATTGGATGTGTATAGCCAGTGGCAAGGGTGTCGTTACCAGCTATTAACCGTGCCTGCACTGAATCAGGAATTGATCCTGACCAACCAATTATTACACTGGGAAGCGTTATTCGCTTCGCCTTCAAGATAAAAAGAGTAGACTATGTTTGTTGTTGATTCACACTGCCATCTCGATTGTTTAGATTACGAAAAACTACACACTAACGTCGATGATGTTATTGCAAAGGCATCTGCACGAGATGTCGGCTTTATGTTAGCCGTGGCAACCACTTTGCCAGGTTTTGAAAGCATGAAACAGTTAATTGGAAAGCGCGACAATGTCGCGTTTTCTTGCGGTATTCATCCATTGAACTTGGATGAAGGTTATGATTTTGAAAAATTGGCGCAATTAGCGGCGGGCAGTGAAGTGGTCGCGCTCGGTGAAACGGGCTTAGATTACTATTATCAGCAAGAGAATGCGGCACTACAGCAAGAGTCATTTCGTCAGCATATTCGCATTGGTCGTCAAGTGAATAAGCCCGTGATTGTGCATACTCGTTCCGCTCGAGAAGATACACTGACTATTTTACGTGAAGAGAAAGTTGACGAGTGTGGCGGTGTGTTGCATTGCTTTACGGAAGACCAACAAACGGCCATCGATTTACTGGATTTAGGGATGTATATCTCTTTTTCTGGTATTGTCACGTTCCGTAATGCTGAACAGATCCGAGAAGCAGCGCGAGTTGTGCCATTAGATAGAATTTTAGTGGAAACAGATTCACCTTATTTAGCCCCAGTACCGCATCGTGGTAAAGAGAACCAACCTGCGTATGTGCGTGATGTGGTGGAGTATATGGCTGTATTGAAAGGGGTGAGTGTTGAAGAAATGGCACAAATTACCACAGAAAACTTCAACCGTTTATTCCATTTACACGTTGGGCAATAAATAGATAACGATTAAATTATTAAGGAATTTGTCATGGCAGAAGAGACTATTTTCAGTAAAATTATTCGACGTGAAATCCCGTCTGAGATCGTCTATCAAGACGAACTGGTCACTGCATTTCGTGATATCGCGGCACAAGCACCGACGCATATTTTGATTATTCCGAACAAATTAATTCCAACCGTGAATGATGTGACGATTGATGATGAGCTGGCATTAGGTCGCTTATTTACCGTGGCGGCGAAAATTGCGAAAGAAGAAGGGATTGCTGAAGATGGCTATCGCCTGATTATGAACTGTAACAAGCATTCAGGGCAAGAAGTCTTCCACATTCATATGCACTTAGTGGGTGGACGTCCATTAGGCCCATTGTTGGCTAAGTAATTCATCATGAAACGTGCTGCATCAACCTTAAAATACATCGCCACACTGAGCTTACTCATGTTGTTTCTCAGTGGTTGTGCTTGGAATAAAAAAACAGGGTTATCATTTAATGATCAGCAGCGCATCGTGATGGAGCCTTCCGTGCTAGCAGCGGGCGTGATTGTAGAAAAACCAGTGATCAAGGTCGGTAGTGTAACGGCGACCGCAACTATCAATATGAGCAATATTGAAAAGAAACCGGTCACTGTGATGTATCGTATCTTTTGGTATGACGAGCAAGGACTGAGAGTGGATTCAACAAAGAGTCAATCTCAAGTCATCCCTGCTAATTCGTCAGTGATGCTAAAAGAGGTCACAACATCCCCGCTTGCACGTAATGCGCGTATCTATGTTTTCTTACCTTCAATAGCTGGAGAGTCACAATGAAACGGATCTTATTGGTCGCAGCAGCAGCATTTATTTTGGCAGGTTGTCCGTCAGTCCCTCAAGGGCCTAAACCCCCGATTGTTCCAGTTGAACCGAGTGTAACACCGAAACAGCCTGAAAAGCAGCCGGAATTAACACCTCCACCACCAACAGACACAGTACCGATGCCACCAAAGCAGCAAACCATTGATTGGGCTGGGGCATTACAGCCGTTAGTCAAGAAAATGGTGGCGGACAATGGTGTTGAAAGCGGCAAAGTTTTGCTGGTCGATTCTGTCAAAAATAATACCAGCGGAAGTTTACCTTCACAGGCAGTCACGGCTGCATTAACCAGTGAAGTCATGAAAACCAATAAGTTTAAAGTGGTTCCTCAAGGCGTCGTCAGTGCTGCCCGTAAAACATTGGGACTGTCGCAGGATGATAGTCTGGTAACTCGCAGTAAAGCGATTGGTTTAGGACGTTACGTCCAAGCGCAATATGTGATTTACAGTGTCATGTCAGGCTCTTCTAAAGAACGCAGCATTGAAATGCAGTTAATGGACGTGCAAACCGGTGAGATTGTGTGGTCTGGAAAACAGAGTATTGAGTAATCAATCATCACTGTTTGCATTACTTGCTGAATGCTTCCCAGCTGTTTTAGCATCATGCTGGGAAGTCTCGCCATTAGCAGGGTTATCAGGTGGCAGCTATTTAGTTGAAAAGCGATACGCTACTCAAACTCAAGATACGGTTCCTTCCATCAAATTAATCGCCCGCTCAGATGGGCAAGCGCAAAATGCGTTGTATATTAATCGCCGTAAAGAAGCGCATATTCTTAAGCAACTGAAAGATTTTCCTTATTCACCTCAAGTCATCGGGCGTAATACCCATTGGTTATTATTGGAATGGGTTGATGGAGACCATCCTAGCTGCGAACAATTTCTTTCCTTTGAATTTCAAAAAAACTTGGCAGAGATCGTTGCTAAGCTCCATAATCATGACGTATTAAATTACCGATTACCGTTACGTAATGAGATTGCTCATTATGGCTATTTAATTGATAATAAAAGAGTCTCTGCACGCTGGAAGCGGGTACATCGTCGCTTTCTACGCACGCCAATGCCAAAGGTATTAAAGCTCGCACCCGCTCATATGGATATTCATCCGGGCAATGTGCTGTGTGAGCAAGGGGTACCAAAAATGCTGGTGGATTGGGAATATGCGGCAAATACCGATATTGGTTTGTCCCTAGAAACCTATTTTCAATTCAATAGCTTGACGGTAGAACAGCGAGATTATTTCTTGACGCAATATTGCTACACCTATGGCGCCTATAAAGATAAATTCCGTTTGGCAGAGCACTGCCTGCAATGGGAGCCGTGGGTCAAATACATGACGTTAATGTGGTATGAAGTCCAGTGGAGCCAGCGTCAAGAAGCGCAGTTTTTAAACGATTCCTCCCCATTACGAGACTATTTTGGTCTTTGATTGGGTAATATAAAATCTCCGTGAATACACGAGAATTTGTGAAAATTAATCAAGTGAGGCATGTTATGGGTCCGATAATGCTGGATGTTCAGGGTTATGAACTGGACAACGAAGAGCGTGAAATTTTAGCTCATCCACTGGTAGGCGGGTTGATTTTATTTACTCGTAACTTCCATGATGCGGCACAGTTGCGTGAGTTAGTGCGACAAATCCGTGATGCATCAAGACACCGTTTATTGATTGCTGTGGATCAAGAAGGTGGCCGTGTACAGCGTTTTCGTGATGGGTTTACCGCATTACCTTCTGCACAAGCTTTTGCTGAACTGAACAATCAGATGGATGGTGCTAAATTAGCACAAGAAGCAGGCTGGTTAATGGCCGCAGAAATGATTGCTATGGATATCGACATTAGCTTTGCACCTGTGCTGGATTTAGGGCATGAAAGCATCGCCATTGGTGAGCGTTCATTCCATGCAGATCCTGAAATTGCGATGATGATGGCAGAGCGTTTTATTCGCGGTATGCACAGCGCAGGAATGAAAACCACAGGTAAACACTTCCCTGGGCATGGCGCCGTCAAAGCCGATTCCCATAAAGAAACGCCACGAGATGATCGCCCACTCGAGCAAATTCGTGGCAAAGATATGTCTATTTTTAAAGACTTTATTCAGCGTGAATTGCTTGATGCGATTATGCCTGCTCACGTGGTTTATACTCAAGCGGACGACCGTCCTGCGAGTGGTTCACCATTCTGGCTAAAATCGGTATTACGTGAGCAGCTTGGTTTCGATGGCGTTATCTTCTCTGATGACTTATCGATGGAAGGTGCTGCCATTATGGGAAGTTACCCAGAGAGAGCGAAAGCCTCATTGAATGCGGGCTGTGACATGATCCTTGTTTGTAATAATCGAGAAGGTGCGGTGAGCGTACTGGATAATTTACCGAAACAAAGTGACAGCCGCGCTTCTAAGCTGTACCACAGTGGCCGCCAGTATTCACTGAATGAGCTACAATCGGTGGATCGTTGGAAGCAAAGTCACCGTCAATTAGTCGAATTACATGAAAAATGGCAAGAACACCGTAACCGCTAATTAAACTGTGTTGAAATTGAACCGATGGGATAATGACCCATCGGTTTTTTTTATCCTAAATTCACTGAATAAGTTACGGGTAACCTCATTGATATAAATTGAATAGAAGCAAAGATAGAGATTATCTAAATTGATTAGTAATACTGTATCTATATTCAATATGTGTGTAAAAATCACACGTTAATATTAGTTGCTACATGGAATTAACTAGGAATAATTCCTAGTTAGAATGATTAATTGGCGTTAAATAATCTCTCTATAGATGATAAATATTCTTCATTTCAACTAATCAAACCAGTATATCGCTTAAAAACAGAATGATTGACTTAGCCATTTATTTAAATAGAAGGTCTGAATTATGGGTTAATGTTATTGATTTAAATAAAAATGTTATTTCACTTTAGTAAATAACATTTCATTAAAATATAGATGACTAAAATAGCAAAATTATTGTTTAAATATGAAATACAATTAATAGCTGCAATAGCCAATAAAGTGATTGATATCACATCGAATGATGTGTGATTTGCAATGTATCTGGTTTGTTGTGACGCTGATCGTGTTAATTGACATAAAATTACGTTAGCATACTTTTCATTATGAATATCAACGCAAAGTGCTCCTTATCAGAGTGCGGTTGAATATTGCCCAAATAAGTTTGAAATCATGGTGTGAACTTAAATTAAATTTGCACGTTTGGATTAATTATTTCGACTTATAAAATAATTAAATTTTATTCTTAACGCCAAGAAAATAAATTGTGCTTAAAGAATAGAGGATGCAACTTAAATTAAATAATCATTAAAGACTATTGCAGTAATTAAAGCTAAATAAAATTGTTACTTATTGAAAGATAGCAAGGTGCCATAACACCCAATGAAAATTGGGTGCGGGTAGTTATATTCTAATAATCACGACTAGGTTTAATTTAAATGAAAGTCAAAAAAATAGCGTTAATATTGTTTCCATCTTGTTTCGTTGCGTTTGGGGCTAATGCTGGCGATTGGGAAAATGCCATCAAGGAAAACTCATTTGTTGCAGATTCTGAATTAGAACTTTCTACACGAAATATGTGGAAATACCTGAAGTCAGAAAACCGTTACGATGCCAACGAGCAACGTTACAGAAAACAAGTTGCACAAGCTTGGGGTCAGAATATTCAGTTAGACTACCAATCAGGGTATTTTGCTGATTTTATCGGGTTTGATGCTTCTTATTACGGCGCAATCAAACTGGCAGCAAGTAAAGACTTCGCCTCTCGAGCAATTTTATATAACGATGATGGCGAAGCGAAAGGCTATAACAAAATTGGTCAGCGTTACGCTAAATTTAAATTAGATTTTGAACCTGTTAATTTCAAAGGTAAAGCGGGTTGGTTCACGTTGAAAAATACGGGGATTTTTACCAACTCTCAGCGTTTATCTTTAAACACCTATAATGGTTATTATACCAACACCGCAATTAGCGATTGGAACTTAGATTTGCTCTATCTTGATGGCAAAGTGATGCGTCGTGATAGTCCAAATATTGACAGAATGTATTTCCGTGACGGAAATGGTGTTAATCACGATATCAACCATGTGGTTACAGGTGGCATTAACTACAACACCAAACCATTGAAAGCTTCTTATTTTATTGGTCAGGCTGATGATGTTTTCCGTCAACAAGGTTTAGAGATCAAATATAAACTTAACTCAGATATCACCTTATCTTCTCAAATTTATGGTCATGAATATGGTAGCGATGGTAAGCGTACATCGACAGATACCAAACGTGGCAAACAAAACTTTGATAAGCGTGCTTGGCACTATGCGGGTGAAATTGAGTGGCGCGTTCCAGAAACACCATGGACTTTAATGACGGGCATCACGCATACCACCGCACATAAAACCAATGGCGTAGGGCAATTTGCACGTAACCCAATTGGTAACACTCGTGGACGTTTTAATTCACCAGCCTATGCCGATATTGACTATGTTCGTGATGGCGAAACCATGTTGGCGTTAAAAGCCGAATATCAAGTTAACCCAACTTGGTCTGTCGGGGCTAACAGTAACTACAGTGAATTCTCTTACTCCGGTGAGCGTTTAAAACAAGGTCAGGTTGGCTTATTTACTTACTGGAAACCAACTGAAAACCTTTCCGTTTCATTAAGTGGCGGTATGGGCTGGCACCATCAGCAAGAGTCTGATAACTCCACGCCAAAACTGTATGATGGTGAGTCGCGTCGTGCACATTCTTTATCCGGTTCGATGACAACCACTTATCGCTTTAAAATGTAATTGAGGGCAATGAATAGATGAATCATAAAATCAGTTTAGTGACATTGCTGGTATCAGGTGCTTTATTAGCAGGCTGTGCCACAAAACAGAGCGATACCGTAAAAGTTCAAGTCATTGGTATTAACGATTTCCACGGTGCATTACAAGCGCCGGGGGATGGTAAACTCGGTGGAATCGAATCCATTGCGACACTGGTTAAGCAATTAAAAGCGGAAAACGACAACACCATTATTGTCGGCGCAGGGGATTTAGTGGGTGCGAGTCCATTACTGTCATCGATGTTCTACGATGAACCGACCATTGAAGCGCTTAGCGCAATTGGTCTTGAGACTAGTGCAGTCGGTAACCATGAGTTCGACAAAGGTAAAATCGAGTTACTGAGAAAGCAAAATGGTGGATGCCATCCTACCGCAGGCTGTGTGGGTAAAGAGTCTTTTGCTGGTGCAGACTTTAACTATTTAGCCGCGAACGTGATTGTCAAAGAGACCGGTGAGACGCTATTCCCATCTTATTACGTTAAGAAGTTTGATGGCGTACCAATGGCATTTATTGGTTTAACGCTGGAAGGAACGCCTGCCATCGTTACACCAAGTGGTACTGCGGGCTTAGAGTTTAAAAATGAAGCCGAAACCATTAACCAGCAAGTGAAATTGCTTAAGGCGCAGGGTATTCGTAGCATTGGTGTGTTGATCCACGAAGGGGCAACTCAGCAAGTGGATACCAAGGTTAAAGATATTAACCGTTGCGATAACATCAAAGGACCTATTGTCGAGATCGTTAAGCAGCTCGATGCGGATGTGGACTTTGTGGTGAGCGGCCATACGCATCAAGCGTATAACTGTGATATTAATGGAAAAAAAGTCATTTCAGCACAATCTAACGGGACATTACTGTCTCAATTGAATATTGAAATCGATAGAAAAACCAAGGATATCGTTAGCATTAATGCGAAAAATATTCCGGTAGAAACCAGCCGTTATGAGAAAGATCCACAATTAAGCCGTTTTATCCAAAACTATGAACGCATCTCCAAACCGATTGCTGAACAAGTGATGGGTACGTTGAGTGCGCCGGCGGATAAAAAACTAGCGGCGGGTGGGGATTCAACATTAGGTAAAATTATCGCCGATGCTCAGTTATATGTTGCTGCGACTCCAGATGCGGGCGGCGCTCAAATTGCCTTTATGAACAGCGGCGGTATTCGTGCTGATCTCAAAGCAGGGGAGCTGACTTACGGTGATATCTTTACGGTGCAGCCATTCTCGAATGTGGTCGTTACGCAATCATTAACTGGCGCGCAAATCAAACAAGCGTTAGAGCAACAGTGGGATCGTGAACGCCCGCAAGTCATGCCAGTTTCCCACGGTTTTTATTACGAATGGGATGACAGTCGTGCGGTAGGCGATAAAGTGATTGCAAGCTCAATGAAATTAAATGGTAAGCCAATCGATATGAAGAAAAACTATCGTGTCGCTGCCAATGAATTTCTGGCAACCGGCGGTAGCCGTTTCTCTGCCTTTAAACAAGGTAAAGACCGTATCTATAGCCTGCCGGATAACGAAGCGCTGATGAAATACTTCAAAGATAACTCGCCAATTCAGTTGCCGACTGACGAGCGTATTAAGAAAGTGAAGTAAAATACCCCCACAAAATGCTAGGTTTCCAAGCCCGAGAATAACGCCATTCTCGGGCTTTTTTGTCTCTAAGTTAAATAAAGCTGACTCGTTTCTTTTTTTTCAAAAAATGATTTGACGAGCGTGATCGTTGTCATAATAATCAACTAAATTGATTTGCATCAACATTTGGTATGACCAAATAACCAAGCATGATATTCTTCAAACCCAAACAAAATAAAAGACGGTGAATTAGTGTTATTTAAGTTTTTTGTTATTAGAAATCTTAAATAACATTAATATATTTTATATGAGGGGCGTATGACCTTAACTCAACCTAAAATCGTTGTTGTAGGCGGTGGTGCTGGTGGTTTAGAACTGGCAACACGTTTAGGACGTAAATTAGGGCGTAAAAAACGTGCGGATATCACACTGATTGACCGTAACCCAAGCCATTTATGGAAGCCATTACTTCATGAAGTGGCGACAGGTTCACTGGATGATGGTGTTGATGCTATTAGCTATTTAGCCCATGCTCGTCACAATGCATTTCACTTCCAATTAGGCTCCCTCACGAATATCGACCGAGAAAATAAAAGAGTGGTTCTCGGTGAACTGCGTGACAAAGATGGAGAGCTGTTAGTGCCATTGCGTGAAATTGATTACGATATTTTAGTCATGGCGTTGGGAAGTGCCTCGAATGATTTTGGTACCCCAGGCGTAAAAGAGAACTGCATTTTCCTTGATAGTCCTGCACAAGCTCACCGTTTTCACGATGAAATGCTGAATTTATTCTTGCGTTATTCAGTACGTGATAATGCGGAAGAAAAAGTGAATATCGCCATTGTCGGCGGTGGGGCAACGGGGGTTGAGCTTTCTGCTGAACTGTATAATGCGGTGGAGCAGTTAACGAGCTATGGTTTTAAAGGGTTAGACACTGATGCGCTAAATGTGACCTTAGTGGAAGCGGGCGAGCGTATTTTACCTGCATTACCACCGCGTATTTCAAGCGCAGCACACCAAGAACTGAATAAATTGGGCGTGAAAGTATTAACCAAGACCATGGTAACCAGCGCGGATGCCGATGGCTTAAATACCAAAGAAGACGGCAAAATTTATGCTGACTTAATGGTGTGGGCGGCTGGGATCAAAGCACCTGACTTTATGAAAGATATTGCAGGTTTAGAAACAAACCGTATCAATCAGTTGGTGGTTAAGCCGACATTACAAACCACGTTGGATGATGGAATTTTCGCTATTGGTGACTGTGCGTCTTGTGCAAAACCAGAAGGTGGTTTTGTCCCACCAAGAGCACAATCCGCTCATCAAATGGCGAGCTTATGCTATGACAATATCGTGGCATTAATGAAAGATAAGCCACTGAAAAACTACATTTACAAAGATCATGGTTCATTAGTTTCGTTATCTCGTTTTAGTACGGTAGGTAGCTTGATGGGGAACTTAATGCGTGGAGATATGATGGTAGAAGGGCGTATAGCTCGTTTTGTCTACATTTCCCTATATCGCATGCACCAAATTGCATTACATGGCTATATAAAAACGGGCTTAATGATGCTGGTTGGCAGCATTAACCGTATTATTCGACCTAAACTGAAATTACATTAATCTGTAGTTATCGTTTTTTCAGTTCTGCAATCGCAAGGATATACACGGTTATCAGTGAATAATCGTGTGTATTCTCCAATCAGAATAAAAATGTATTTAAAATAATAGTACCCAGTTAAAACGGTACATATATTTTAAATATTTATTCATTAAATAAACGCCATAAAGTCAGCTAATTACCCTAATGAGTTTGGGTTAAGTGTGATTTAATACAAAAAGGCAGCATATTGTTAATTTAAATCACTCATGATACCTATTATTGGGGAAATTTATTTTTTTGTTATAAAACAAAGGAATAGATGGGGTTTTTATTTGGTGTAATATATTGAAATGGATTTAGTTAATTATTTACGACTATTCACGGTAAACTTATTACGCGTAAGTAAATAAGATGTATGTCTCATACTCAGACTAATCTAAAAAACCATATTTATTGTATGTAATTAATGTAGTTGATACTAGATAAGCTACAATAGCTAACACATTCACTATTTAAAAAAAGGGCAAGCGATGAAGCTAAAAATTAAGTTGTTGTTAGCCGCATTCGTTGTTGTTTGCCTAATTGCTGTCGTTTATTTCTCTTTTGTGCGCAGTGACGAAGTAAAAATTGCCACTGTTTTATCTACCGAACCCATTAGGGCAACGCGTATGGTGGAACATGAAAACTGTTCGGTCACGGGTATTTTAGGCACATTCACGCAAGAGTCGTTATCTCGTTGGCATCCCGCTCAACGCGAATGCAGAACCATTTTGATGATCCAATCCTTACAAGGCAGGTCGCTACCTCCATTCTCCAGCAATGAACCAAGAACGTGTGTGATCACCAAAAGTTTAGAGCAGATTATTGTGGGTTATGATGTAATTTACCGTATTGGCGATACGATTGGTAAAGTGAGAATGCCGTATGAGCCAACGGTGTTTATTCCTCTAAATGAAAATGGGCAGTTAGATTTAACCATGTCCAGTAAAGCGGCATGTGAAACCCTGCGTGAAGGGGCAAAAGGCATTTTGCCATTCTACTGTATGAAGCCAGATGACCTACCAAAAGCTTACCAACCGTCTACCGTACTGGAAGTTAAAACGGGTAAAAATACCTTTGGAATGTTTGAGTAGAAAGAGAAACCATGCTGAAAAAATTACTGGAATTTTTAGGTTTCAGGTCACGCAATATCCCCTCATTTAATGAACTCATGTTGAAAGCCAAAAGTGGTGACCTCGATGCACAGTATGAGATTGGTACTCTGTATGATGTAGGGGAAGGCGTTGAAGAGAATGAGGAAAAAGCCATTGAGTGGTATCTGAAAGCGGCTAGCCAAGGGCATGCTCAAGCGCAATATATGATGGGCATGATGTATGAAACCAGTGCGCGCTTATCTGATGACTCTCACCAATCCTTAGAATGGTTTCAGAAATCTGCGGAGCAGGGCAATAGCGATGCTCTGGGACACTTAGAAGCGATAGGTCATTCGATAGATAATAAAAAGTAGTCATTTATTGGTTAAAGCTACATAAAAGAAAGCCATCGAATCGTAGTGAATCGATGGCTTTTTTGTTGAGGATGATTGCCCCTACGATACCAGCTGATGCTCATCAAAATCAGCGACTAGCTGCTTGATAAAGTCTAAACGCGTCGCTCTGTCGGCTAAATCGTGGAAGAATTTCAAACGGACAGGCCCTTCCATGCGGAACGTTTTCGGCTGATTTTGCAGTAAGCTGATTAAGAACATCGGATCGACTTTGTTGCGTTCATTAAACTCAATAAATCCGCCTTTCTCATGAGCTTCAATCCGCTTCATGCCCAGTTTCTGCGCTTGTAAACGAATGCCTGCTGTCGACAGCAAGAATTTACCTGCATCAGGTAAGGTACCAAAGCGGTCGATTAGCTCGATACGCAGCTCATCCAGTTCGGTCTGATCTTTAGCGCTGGCAATACGTTTATAGAAAGACAGGCGGATATTCACATCATGGATATACTCATCAGGCAGCAGTACTGGCATACGCAGTTCCACTTCAGTTTGCTGACTGGTGAGATCCTCCAGGGATGGCTCGCGTCCTTCTTTCAGTGCATCGACCGCACTTTCGAGTAACTCCATATATAAGGTGAAACCGATGGTAGTCATCTGCCCACTTTGGTCTTCCCCCAATAGCTCGCCAGCTCCACGAATTTCAAGGTCATGAGTCGCTAGCGCAAACCCAGCCCCTAAATCTTCAAGAGACGATATTGCTTCAAGGCGTTTCTGTGCATCGGTGGTCATGGCTTTTGGATGCGGTGTCAGCAGGTAAGCATAAGCTTGGTGATGGGAACGACCCACACGACCGCGTAGCTGATGCAACTGCGCTAAACCAAAGTGGTCAGCACGTTCAATAATAATGGTATTTGCGGTTGGGATGTCGATACCCGTTTCAATAATCGTGGTGCAGATCAAGACATTAAACCGTTGATGGTGGAAATCCGTCATAACTCGCTCAAGTTCGCGTTCTCGCATCTGTCCATGACCCACAACAAATCGCGCTTCAGGCACTAAGGCTTCAAGACGCGCTTTGGCTTTTTCGATATTTTCCACATCATTATAGAGATAATAAACCTGACCACCGCGTAATGTTTCCCGCAGAATCGCTTCGCGCACCACTAAATCATCATATTGGCGAACAAAGGTTTTTACGGCTAAGCGGCGAGCGGGTGGGGTTGCGATAATTGATAAATCCCGCATACCACTCATCGCCATATTCAGGGTACGTGGAATAGGTGTCGCCGTTAAGGTCAGAATATCCACATCAGCACGCATCGCTTTAATGCGCTCTTTATGACGAACTCCGAAACGGTGCTCTTCATCCACTACCAGTAAACCCAGATCTTTCCATTGAATATCGCTTTGTAGCAATTTATGGGTACCAATCAAAATATCCACTTTGCCTTCTGCGGCCTCCGCAATAATTTGTTGCTGCTCTTTGGCCGTTTTAAAGCGCGATAGCATTTCGATACGTACTGGCCAATTTGCAAAGCGGTCGCGGAAATTATCATAATGTTGCTGGGCTAGTAGAGTGGTAGGAACCAGTACAGCCACTTGCTTATTATTGTTGACCGCTAAAAATGCAGCTCGCATGGCGACTTCTGTTTTACCAAAGCCCACATCGCCACAGACTAAGCGATCCATTGCCAGAGGCTGGCACATATCACTCAATACTGCATTAATCGCCATCTCTTGGTCGGTGGTAGTTTCGAATGGGAAACCTTGGCAAAATTCTTGGTACTGCTCTTTATCATGTTTGAAGGCGAATCCGGCTTTTGCGGCTCGCTGAGCATAAATATCCAGAAGTTCGGCTGCCACATCTCGCACTTTTTCCGCCGCTTTTTGGCGAGCGCGTCCCCAACTGTCACTACCCAACTTATGCAGCGGTGCATTTTCATCGGCTCCACCTGCATAGCGGCTAATTAAATGTAATGAAGAAACAGGGACATACAGTTTATCTTCGCCTGCGTAGGTGAGGATCAAATACTCGGCGGGAACACCACCCGCTTCTAAGGTGATTAAGCCTTGATAGCGTCCGACACCATGCTCAATATGAACCACGGGTTGACCCGGGCGTAGCTCTGCAAGGTTACGAATGAGCGTATCGGTATTGATGGTGCGGCGTTGGTCACTGCGGCGGCGAACAACTCGTTCACCCAGTAAATCGCTTTCGCAAATTAATGCGCGGTGGCTTTCTGGCTGAATAAAGCCGTGCTCTGCTGCGCCAATCGTAATGGCAAAACGGTCTTGGGTTTGATCAAAATAATTGCTGATAATTTCAGGGCGGATTTTCAGGCGAGCGAGTAATTCACTCACCGTTTCTCGGCGTCCTTCACTCTCCACGGAGAACACAATCGTGCCATCAAACTGTTCGGTGAACTGACGCAGTTTTTCTAATGGGTTTTTACTTTGCCCTTGAGTGCTAATATCCGGAAGTGGCTGATAGTCTAAATTGGTATTGGCGGCTTTCTTCGGTAATTTTTCCGTAGACAGCTGTACCCGAGGCCAATTTTTTAAGTTTTGATTCAGCTGTTCGACGGTTAACCATAACTCGGCAGGGGGAAGCAATGGGCGCATTGGGTCAACACCACGGCTTTCATAGCGTTGCTGAGCATCTTGCTGGAACCGCTCTGCGGGTTCTTGCAGATTTTGCGAAACAAACAGGGTGTTAGCGGGTAAATATTCAAATAAAGAGGGCAACGGTTCAGCGAAAAACAGTGGCTGCCAATACTCAATCCCACTTGGCAGGGTGTTTTTACTCACTTGCTGATAGATATGTTCCGGATCACGACGAACTTCAAAACGTTCGCGCCATTGGCTACGAAAACGCTCGATAGCGTCTTTATCGGTCGGAAACTCGTGAGCTGGCAACAAGTTGATTGCGCTGACTTCTTCTAAAGTGCGTTGGGTATCGACGTCAAAGGTGCGTAGGCTATCAATTTCATCATCAAAAAAGTCGATACGAAATGGCAGGTCGCTACCCATTGGGAATAAGTCGAGTAATGCTCCGCGAATCGCATATTCACCATGCTCAAGTACTTGCTCAACATGGCGATATCCGGCTTTATCTAGTTCGTCTCGCAGGCTATCGCGTGAGAGCTTATCGCCTTTAGCCATCACTAAAGCATGTCCCGTTAGAAAATCAGCAGGGCATACCTTCTGCATTAAGGTATTAACGGGGAGGATCAGCGCCCCTTTTTGCAGTGTTGGCAAGCGGTATAGAGTGGATAAACGGTGAGAAATGATTTCTTGATGCGGCGAAAAATTATCGTAGGGTAGCGTTTCCCAATCCGACAGTGTCTCTATAGGATGTTGGGTAAACTGTTGAAGTTCATCACGAACGCGTAATGCGTTTTGCATATCACGCGTAACAATCACGACAGGACCTTGATGGCGTTCAATCATTTCTGCACATTCTAAGGGACCCGCAGCACCAATTAAGCAGCCTAAATGGCGGACATCTCCAGCACGACTGGGCAGTTCATAACGATAATTTGACGACATAGAAATATTCAGCTTCTCATAGCTAACTAGTTAATTAATGATTAGTTAGGCAATTAAAAATTAATTAAACGACCCACAGAACTCATTGAGTAGTCTGAAAGTGATCTAAACAAATAGTATTTATAATAAAAAAAACCACAAAAGCGCGGTTGGGTGGTTCCATTCATCAATCGTACCCTTTATTATCCCTGAACACTTCGCTTTGGCAACAGGGACATTACGTTTTCATGCATCAATCTGTCTCACTCTTTATAGGTCTGCGCTATATGCGTGGGCGCGCAGTCGATAAATTTGGACGTTTTGTGTCCAGCTTGTCGGCAATAGGCATAACCCTTGGTGTTGCGGCATTGATTGCCGTGACGTCTGTGATGAATGGTTTTGAACGTTCGTTACAAGATAGCATACTTGCTTATATGCCACAGGCCATATTGACCTCAAATACGGGAAATATCGATCCCAATCAACATCCCATCACGGACTTAAAAAACCTCAAAGGCGTTAAGAAAATTGAGCCGATTGTTCAGTCGGAAGTGGTTTTACAAAGTCGAACTAACGTAGGAGTGGGAGTGATGGGAGGAATTCGTTCCGATGAGTCCTCCTTGTTACTCGATAAGCTGATAAGCGGGGATCGCCGTGATTTAATCGATGGGGAATACAATGTTTTTCTCGGTAATCGACTGGCGGAAACCCTCGGCGTAAAACGCGGCGACCAAGTGCGCTTGATTATCCCGGGCGTGAGTCAATTAACCCCTATGGGGCGTATACCTAGTCAGCGTTTATTTACGGTTGCGGGTATTTTTCAAACGAATGGCGAAGCGGATACGAGCGAATTGATTGTTGCTCAGCCTGATGCAGCGCGAATGCTACGTTACTCAACCGGAAACATTACTGGCTGGCGTTTATATCTGGACGAACCTCTGCAAGTGGATGTGGCGAGCAAACAGACACTGCCGGAAGGGTTAGTTTGGACAGATTGGCGTGAGCGTAAAGGCGAATTTTTCCAAGCAGTAAGAATGGAAAAAAACATGATGGGTCTGCTGCTGAGCCTGATTATCGCGGTAGCGGCCTTTAATATCATTACGTCGTTATCCTTATTAGTCATGGAAAAACAAGGCGAAGTGGCGATTTTGAAAACCTTAGGGCTCAAACGTAGCAAAATCCTGACTATCTTTATGATCCAAGGTGCGGGCGCGGGCATTATCGGTACATTGATTGGTACCGTGTTGGGTACGCTGCTATCGAGCCAATTGAACGTAATTATGCCGTTAATTGGCTTATTACCACGGGGAGTGGCACTCCCGATTGTACTCGATTATCCGGGTATTTTAATTATTGCGCTGTGCGCGATGCTGATTTCTTTGCTGGCGACGCTTTATCCTTCTTGGCGTGCGGCAGCGGTACAACCTGCTGAGGCTTTACGATATGAATAACCAACCACTTCTGGTCTGTGAACATTTAAGTAAGATTTATCAAGAAGGCGCACTCTCCACAGAAGTGTTAAAGAATGTCAGCTTCACGATGAATGAAGGCGAAACTATGGCTATCGTGGGTAGCTCAGGTTCCGGTAAAAGTACCTTATTACACCTGCTTGGCGGGTTAGATACGCCATCTCAAGGTAATGTCATTTTCCGTGGGCAGCAGATTAATCAGCTTTCTTCCGACGCTCGTGCGGCAATTCGTAATAAAGACCTCGGTTTTATTTATCAATTCCACCATTTATTACCTGATTTTACAGCATTAGAAAATGTGGCGATGCCACTGTTAATTGGCGGTGTTGCGAAAGCAACGGCGTTTGCGAAAGCCACCGAAATGTTAAAAGCGGTAGGGTTAGAGCACCGAGCCAATCATCGCCCATCTGAATTATCTGGTGGTGAGCGCCAACGTGTTGCTATTGCTCGTGCATTGGTGAATGACCCCGCGTTAGTGCTGGCGGATGAACCAACAGGTAACCTCGATTTGCGTAATGCGGATGCGATTTTTGAATTATTGGGTGAACTAAACCGCAAGCAAAAAACGGCATTTTTAGTGGTCACCCATGATATGAAACTGGCGAGTCGTCTATCCCGACGTTTAGAAATGCGTGATGGTCATTTGCAACAGGAAATTACGCTGGGGGCAATGTAATGATTAAAATGCCTCTGACGCTATTAGCGGCATTGCGATTTAGCCGAGGACGTCGCCGGACAGAAATGGTGTCTTTGGTGTCGATTGTTTCGACCCTTGGCATTGTCTTAGGTGTGGCGGTGTTAATTATCGGCTTAAGTGCCATGAATGGCTTTGAGCGAGAACTGAATAACCGCGTGCTCTCGGTGGTGCCTCACGGGCAAATCTACGCGGTTGAAGCCCCTTATCAAGATTGGGAATTTGCCCAAAATGTGATCCGTAAAACGCCGGGTGTGCAAGGGGTCAGCCCCTATGTGAATTTTACGGGGCTACTTGAGCGCGGCGCGAACCTGAAAGCCATCCAGATTATGGGCGTTTCTCACGAGACGGAATCCCAAGTCAGTGCATTGCCTGAGTTTATCCTAAATGATGCGTGGCAACATTTTGAGGCGGGTAAACAGTCAATCATTTTAGGGCAAGGGGTGGCGAATTCGCTGAATGTAAAAGTCGGGGATTGGATAACAATTATGATTCCGAATACCGATGACAGCATGAAAATTCAGCAACCTAAGCGTATTCGTGTCCAAGTGACGGGAATTTTTCGTTTAAGTGGATTACTCGACCATCAGCTTGCTTTAGTTCCGCTAGCGGATGCACAGGAATATCTCGGTTATGGAAACGGCATTAGCGGTTTTGAAATTAAAGCTAAAGATCCTTTCGAAGCCGATAAAGTGGTGTATGACGCTGGGCTTAAAACGATGCATCATGTGGTCGTGAAAAGCTGGATAGGCGATTACGGCTATATGTACAACGACATTCAAGTGGTTCGTAGTGTCATGTACTTGGCGATGATTTTAGTCATCGGGGTCGCTTGTTTTAATATTGTCTCCACGCTAGTGATGGCAGTCAAAGATAAAAGCAGTGATATTGCAGTTCTGCGGACATTGGGGGCAAAAGATAGGCAAATTCGCGCAATCTTCCTGTGGTATGGCTTAATCGGGGGACTGGTTGGTTCACTTATCGGTGTGGTGCTGGGGGTACTAATCTCCTTGAATTTAACCACAATAATTAAGGGACTTGAAGTGATTATCGGTCATCCTATCTTATCAGGGGATATCTATTTTATTGACTTCCTGCCTTCCGAACTGCATGTGATGGATGTGATTTATGTGCTGTCCACCGCGGTTGTTCTGAGCTTATTAGCTAGCTGGTATCCAGCAAGACGCGCAAGTAAGTTAGACCCAGCCCGCATTCTAAGCGGTCAGTAATCAATAAGGCGCGAGTGGAAACAGTCGCGCCTTATTTCATCATGTTATCTAAGGCTATTTCATCAAATTCTCAAGGTACATCTGCTTATAGCTGCGAGTTTCAATTAATGCTTCTGTAAAACCATAGTGTTGCGCGGTAGACAGTAATTTGGTGTACAAGTTGTCTAACTCGCTCTCATCGTCTGTCATAATCGCAAATTCAGCAAACCAACCAATACCTTCCAAGTAATCAATGGTGATATGAATATCATCCAGAAAATAGATGCTGCGCTGTTTAGCAATCGTTAGGTAACATTGATATCCCAAGGTGCTCAGCATGTTTTTGACATGTTGGCAGTCTGCAATATCAATCGCTTTACACTCGGCACTGCTTGGTCCTTTGACTATCCAGAGTTTAATCCCTGAGGGTGTCATCTCCCGCACGGACATACTGATATTTTGCGCGGCTAACTGCCCATCTTGATAGTCAAAAAAGTCATCAACCTCATGATTATTTACGGTAAATGCTTCAGCATTATCATTGATAAGCTGCTTAAGAAAAGTGTCAGAATTGGGTAGTTTGAACTTAATTTCGACTTCAAATTTCCCGACAAAATGGTCACTCATTCTATTATCCAAGGTTGTTTTAAATGATGGATTAGGTCGGTGGATAGTAACATAGAGAATGATGGTGTGGCTGAAGGTAATGTTAAGCTGTATCAAAGAATAGCGGAATAATTAGGTACGAAAAGTTATTCTCATACCTATGGTTTCAATGCTAATGACTGTTTTAAACTCCAATAACAGTATCAAAGGAAATTGAATTCGCAACCAACAGATGCCCTGCGTGGTTAAGGTGGAGATGATCCCCGGAATCATAGATTAGCGCTAATTGTTGAGGATTTTGCGAGTCGCGCACAAGTTGTTCAGTGTCAATTAATGCATCAAATTCATCGCTAGTGCGTATCCATTCGTTCACTTCTTGGCGAATAGCTTCTTTTTCGGAGGTATAGAAGTTATCTAATCCATATTCGTCTGCACCGCGTAGCGGAACAAGCGTGACGCCGACAACGCGAATATGATGCTGATGCGCCATATCAAGTAATTGACGATAACCTTCAATCAACTGGCTAGCGGAAGGCGTCATATCCGCAGGCGCTAGAGCGGTTTGTGCAAGCCCAATATCATTGAGACCCACTTGTACAATGCAAATGGTTACGCCAGCTTGCTCAATAACATCCCGAGTAAAGCGAGATAATGTACTGATGCCAATACCATCTTTGAGTAAGCGAGAACCCGATTGGCCCGCATTGATCACCGCTGTGTGCTGAGAAACGGTACGCTCAGCAAAAAAATCTACCCAACGGCGATAAGTTCCCATTTCGACACCATTGCCATCCACCATGGAATCGCCAATAACGACAATCGCTTGGCTTGGCGCCTGATTCTGAATTTCAACAGCTTCTAATAATAAACGCGAACTGATTGGTAGGCTTTCTTTCATCATTTTGGAATGAACACCGTTACCCGATGTTAATTGAGAATAATGTCGCGCATCCCAATGAAAGGTCTCTACAAGCGTAGGAGCCGGTAGATAGGTTCGTAGGGTGACTTCAGACAAATCGTGAATAGGATGGATGATTTCATCACTGTACACCACTTGCCCTGCGGGGATAGAAACACCGGATTGCCCATTAAACAGAACAGGGGCGCTCCATGACTGACCAGATGGCGATTTTACAAGAATGACATTTTCACCCAACACTAGGGGCTGAGAGCCATAACGATTCGAAAACACAAGGCGTAATTGTTGCCCGCCTAATGTGATGCGCAGCGTTTGCTGTAGGGTTTGGTTATTCAATAAGGTTGGGATCTCCAATGGAAACGGAAATGCCTCACCGGTGGTGGGCTGAGATGTTGAAAGCCATGTGCAAACCCATGCACGACTGGGAGATGAACCGAATGAGGACATAGCAATTTTTTCCTAAAATTGAAGTGGATAATCAGTGGGCAGTTGATGCTGAGATAAAGGAATCAAACCCAGTCATAGCAACGTCAACCATCGCGAGTAAATGCGCTTTACTCACCCCGTCGCGAGCTTGAATCGAAATGCCGTGAAATAGTGTTGAGATATAATCGCCAAGTGCTTGGGTGTTTGTTTCCTTGGGTAAATCCCCTTGAGTTACACCCTCATTTAAACGTTGTATGATGGCGGTGGTACGGTCTTTCCGGTAATTCGCTAGCCAAGACATAATGTTTTCATTTTCACTGGCATAGTTGGTCAGTGATAAAACTACCATGCACCCCTGTGGATGCGTTTGTTGGGTGTAAGTTTCGACAGCTTGGGTTAATAACTGTGTTATTGCTAGACGCGTATTAGGCTCTTGTAATGCAGTATCAGCAAAAGCGCCTTCTTGGCTTAGATACAGGGCGATAGCTTCGCGAAATAGGTTTTCTTTCGAGCCAAATGCCGCATAAATGCGAGCAGAAGCGATGCCTAGAGCAGAGACTAAATCTGACATCGACGTACCTTCATAACCTCTTTGCCAAAAGACAAGTTTTGCTTTATTTAATGCCGCGTCTCGGTCGAACTCTCTTGGTCTTCCCGCCATAACGATGATCCCCTTAAAACATGATAATGATGCGCTGAATGAGAATGCGTTCATACTATCACTTCTTTGTCGAATGACAAATAATTATTATTTATCGATTGACAAAGAATTAAAAAAACCTTTAACCTATTCATTGTTGATCGACAAATAATTAATGCAACTCGTGAATGAGTGGCTTTTTTACCCACATAAAAGTGTATGGAACAAATATGAATTCGGTATTTAAAAAGGTGTTACTCGTTTCTCTGATGACGCTCTCTTTGCAAGCAACAGCTACGTTAGCAGCAGGAAACCTAGCTCAAACAGCCAAAAGTGCTACGCTTCCAGCCATTGAGGCGAATGAAGCCAGCTTTCAACATCACTATGTGAAAGTGAACGGGCAGCGCCTTCACTATGTTACCGCTGGGGAAGGTGAGCCAGTTTTATTGATCCCCGGTTGGCCACAAACATGGTACACGTGGCGCTATGTGATGACGGATCTCGCTGCTAATGGTTATACCGCTATTGCTGTTGATCCATTGGGAACAGGGTATTCTGATAAGCCAGAAAGTGGCTATGATACGGGCGCTGCCGCAACCACATTGCACGAAATGATGAAGCAACTGGGTCATACTCACTATTCAGTGATAGGGCATGATATTGGGATGTGGGTAGGGTATGCGCTGGCCAGTGATTATCCCGCAGACGTGAAAAAGATAGCCTTAACTGAAGCGGTTATTCCAGGATTAGCGCCAGCACCGAGTATTTTCGTTGATCCTGAGGAGAATATTTTCCTCTGGCATTTTATGTTCAACCAAGTGCGAGATTTACCGGAAACGCTGACGGCAGGTAAAGAGCGTGAGTATCTTAACTTTATTTTTGATAATTGGGCTTATCGTCGTGATCGCGTTGCCGCACAGACGTATATTGATGCGTATGCTTCTCCGGGGGGACTGCGAGCTGGCTTTGCCTATTATCGTGCTATTCCACAGACGATTGAGCAAAATAAACAGCGAGCGCAGAAAAAGCTCACCATGCCAGTATTGGCGATTGGGGCGGATCAGGCAACCCGAGATGCGCCGCAATTGACGTTACAGGGGCGAGCAACCCAATTACAAGGGGCGATGCTTGGGGAGTGTGGTCATTTCGTGACGGAGGAGTGTCCTGAACAGTTAATGAGCCACATTTTACCGTTCTTGAAACAATAATATTTGAAACAATAAGGGAAGCTGCAGTGAGCTTCCCTTATTTTATGCCGAATCGTGTGTATTGAGAGAGAACTAATACTTAGCTTTCTTGGTCATTTTATCCAAATAACCCATCACAAACGCCGACAGCACGAAGGTTAAATGAAGGATCACATACCACATCAACTTATCGTTTTCGACGTTTTTGAGGTTCATGAAAATCTTCAATAAGTGGATGGATGAGATGGCGACAATGGAGGCAGCCACTTTATTTTTCAGTGACGTCGCATCCATAGTCCCAATCCAATTCAGCTTTTCATGATGATCAGACAAATTTAATTGAGAGACGAAGTTTTCGTAACCTGAGAACATCACCATCACCAGTAATCCACCCACCAGCGCCATATCAATGAGAGATAGCAGCGTGAGGATCAAATCAGATTCTGGAATGCTAAAAATGCTTGGCAGAATATGAAATACTTCTTGGAAAAATTTGATGGTTAACGCCAGCAATGTCAGTGATAGTCCCAAATAAATGGGCGCAAGGATCCAACGTGAAGCGTACATCATTCTTTCAAAAAACTTTTCCATGGAAATCCTTCAAATAAGAGAAACCAAAATAGTGAGATGGCGGCTATTTTAGCCGTTAGGTGTGATGGGGATAAAGTTTTTTGTCATCTGAAAGTGAAAAAAATGTCTTTTTGATGATAAAAAAGTTATTAAATCGAGGTTATTGAGATATTTGTTTTACTTTGCAGGAGATGAAGGGGTTTAGTATGTTACTATCTAAATTATGTATAAATAACATAATTTACCATGTTTATATTTCCACTTTTTATACCGACAAATTCACTGCAAGGATGAAAGGAAATTTCCGATGTTGCGATTTCGCCGTAGATTGAAAAAAATAAGTAAAAATAAATGTAAACGCCGTCAGCGACTTCGCAATCGTTCTTACTACATTGATAATAGACTGCTCAGTATGCAAAACATTAACGTGGTTGTATTAACCGGTGCGGGTATTTCTGCAGAGTCAGGGATTCAAACCTTCCGTTCGGCAGATGGTTTATGGGAAGAGCATCGCGTGGAAGATGTGGCAACACCTGAAGGATTTGCTCGTGATCCACAATTAGTTCAGCGCTTTTACAATGAACGTCGTCGCCAGTTGCAACAAGATAATATTCAACCGAATGCAGCGCACTACGCATTAGCAAAATTAGAACAAGCGCTGGGGGATAGATTCCTGCTAGTGACACAGAATATTGATAATTTACATGAGCGTGCGGGTAGCAAGCGCGTGGTGCATATGCACGGTGAATTATTAAAAGTACGTTGTAATTGGTCAAACCAAGTCCTCGAATGGAAAGGGGATTTATCCGTAGAAGAGCGTTGCCATTGCTGCCAGTTCCCACAGCCATTACGCCCGCATATTGTGTGGTTTGGTGAGATGCCGTTTGAAATGGACAGGATCTACCAAGCACTTGGAGATGCCACACTGTTTATTTCCATCGGAACATCGGGGCATGTTTATCCAGCGGCAGGGTTTGTACATGAAGCGCGTTTACAAGGTGCTCATACGGTACAACTGAATTTAGAACCAAGCCAAGTGGAAAGCGAGTTTGAAGAGCGCCATTATGGATTGGCGAGTAAAGTGGTTAGTGAATATGTGGATGACTTACTGGCAAAGTTAAACAGCGAAGAATGAACATAAAAGGGAGCTTTTGCTCCCTTTTATGCACCGAGCAAATTAGATTGATATCACACGTTTTCATCTAACATGGCGGGCATGGTAATTTCTTTTACGCAGGTGGCGCTGCTGGTGCTAAGAATAAAGCGCACGGCATTGACCACATCTTGCAGCGGAATTAACGCACCTTGACTTTTTTGAATCACCTCATTCACTGGCATAGATAACGGATATTCCGTGGCGAGATAACCTAAATTCAAAATAGAAATGCCAATATTATCTTGGCGCAAGGTTTCTCTCAGTGATTGTACAATCCCACGTAAGGCATATTTGGTTGCGCTAAAGGTGACTTCTTTACCATTATGATTATCCAACCCCCACGTAGAGCCAATTAAAATAATTTTACTATTGGTGCCTAAACGCAAGTTGCTAAGAAGTGCTTTCAAGTTCAACAGGCAGGCACCGATATTGGTCTGGATCATGGTGAGTAATTCAATATCGCTGGTGGACTCGAAATCATATTCTTCAGTAAAGGCGAGTTTTTCCCAAATGCCGACATTATAAATTAGGGTATCAATGGGTTTTTCGCCTAGCTGCTTTTTGATAATTGAAGCCGATTGAATATCACTAAGATCAGCGGATATCCAGTGAAATTGCGCACCACCAAAAGGCGGTTCAGTGCGAGAAACACCGTACACAGTATCAGTTTGGTCAGGCACTCCTTCAACTAATGCTTTACCTAACCCTTTACTGACACCGTAAATTAAAAATGTTTTTGCCATCGTATTCCCACCTTAAAAATCATTCTATAGCGCATTTCGTTATATAAGATAGCCATTATATAACATGGTACTTAACGCGTTGCGTTATCCAAAAGTGCAGCTCAAAATGAACAATAAATTAAATTAATTAGTTATCTTCCTCACTCTTTAGCTGCAAATCTGATTTGAAACAATAATTGTTTCTGTGATCTTTCCCATAATATCCCCATTGATATTTAGGGGGAGGAAGTATGGACAAACTCTTGGAGCGGTTTTTTGAATACACTGCGTTTGATACACAATCAAAACTGAATGCAAAAACAGTACCTAGTAGCACTGGCCAGCTAAAATTTGCCCGCGCGTTAGCCAAAGAATTAAATATCCTTGGCTTTGAAAAAGTGACGCTGTCGGAACATGGCTGTTTAACGGCTATCATGCCATCCAATGTCGATTGGGATGTGCCTGCGATAGGCTTCATTTCGCATTTGGATACCGCCCCAGATTATTCGGGCAAAAATGTGTGCCCACAAGTGCTTGAGAATTATCGTGGTGGCGATATTGCTCTGGGCATTGGTGATGAAGTTTTATCCCCCGTTATGTTCCCTGTATTGCACGAAATGATTGGCAAAACGCTGATTATGACTGATGGCAAAACCTTATTAGGGGCGGATGATAAAGCGGGTATCGCAGAAATTATTACCGCGATTGTGCGTTTAGAAGGGCAAAATGTTCCACACGGAAAAATCTGTGTTGCCTTTACGCCAGATGAAGAAATTGGTCGTGGTGCACAACATATCGATTTTAAAGAATTTGATGCTCGCTGGGCTTATACCGTTGATGGGGGGGGCGTCGGTGAACTTGAATTCGAAAACTTTAACGCTGCCAACGTCTCTATTAAAATTGTGGGTAACAATACCCATCCTGGTAGCGCCAAAGGTGTGATGGTCAATGCGTTGGGTTTAGCAACGCGAATCCATTCTATGTTACCGGCGGATGAAACACCTGAAAATACGGAAGGTTACGAAGGCTTTTATCACTTAACGTCCATTAAAGGTAACGTGGAAAAAGCGGAAATGAACTACATTATCCGTGATTTTGATTTAGCCAATTTTGAAGCGAGAAAGAAAAATATTATTCGTATCGCGGAAAAAGTGGGTGAAGGGCTGCACCCAAGCTGCTATATCGAGCTGACATTGGATGATAGCTACTACAATATGCATAAAGAAGTGATGAAATATCCGCATGTTGTTGAATTAGCGAAACAAGCGATGCTGGACTGTGATATTGAGCCTGTTATCAAGCCTATCCGTGGGGGAACGGACGGAGCGCAGCTATCATACCGGGGCTTACCATGTCCGAATATTTTTACTGGTGGCTATAACTTCCATAGTAAACATGAGTTTATTACTCAAGAAGGAATGGAGCAGGCGGTGAGCGTGATTATGAGAATTGCGGAATTAACGGCTATTCATGCAAAACGCAATACTGATAAATAGTTTTGATGCGTGCTTAATATAAAAAACAGCAAATGCCCCGATGTGATGATATTCGGGGTATTTGCTGTTTGTTGGTGGTTAATTATAGGACTAATTAGTCGTCAAAATACCAATATCCGCTATTAATCAATGCTGTCATTAAGGCAATAAAATTGACATCATCTAACGCGTCACCAAGATTTGCATGGTTGACGGAATCGAAACGGCACAGGCTATCAGCGGCTTCATAGCATTTAGTCTCTAAAGACTCACCATTAACAAAGAATTGATCACCCACACGAAGAGCGCGCAACCCATTGAGTTTATATAGGGTTTCTTGCTGGTCTTTCAATAAATTATAAATCTCATCTTGTTCATAAGGCGGCTCTGGTGGTGCCAAATCCAGCTCGTGACGTGATTGAGAAATAAATTCACCTAACCACTTACGGAATAGCTCTGGATCATGAATCAGTGATTCCATCATTTCGCGCAGCTTAATCTGTTCGCCTTGCAAAATTTCAGCCGGATTATCACGGAAAGAAAGGTCAGGGTCGCTGTAGCGATAGCTGCCTAAATCATTGGAAATTAAATGGTCAGCAAAGCTGCTCATTAATTCACGAGCATTAGGCGCGCGGAAACCGACAGAGAAATTCAGTGATGGCTCAATGGCATAACCTTCGTGGGGGAATCCAGGTGGGATATACAGGATATCACCGGGTTCCATCTCTTCGTCAATAATGGCGTCAAAAGGCTGCACTTGCAGTAAATCAGGATGTGGGGAGTGTTGCTTCATTGGGATTTTTTCCCCAACACGCCAGTGACGACGACCTTCGCCTTGAATAATGAATACATCGTATTGGTCGAGATGAGGACCTACACCACCACCCGGAACGGAGTAGGAGATCATTAAATCGTCCATACGCCAGTCAGAAAGGACACGGAAAGGTTTCATCAGTTGCGCACTTGGGTAGTGCCAGTGGTCAACGGCTTGAACCAAGATTGACCAGTTTTCTTCACCTAAATGGTCGTAGCTTTCGAATGGACCGTGGGCGACTTGCCAGAGCCCATTTTGATGGCTGACTAAACGGCTATCAACCTCATCTTCCATCGCTAATCCCGCGAGTTCATCAGGCGAGATAGGATCAATAAAACGCGTAAAACCCTGTTTGATAAGCAGAGGTCGTTTCTGCCAATGACTGTCCAGAAAACTCTGCCAGTCAAGATTCAGTTTATAATCCATCTTATTGTTCCCTAGTTATGACAAAACTTCCTAAATAGTATACCGGAAATGGATTGTAAAACAGGGCTTAGAGGGCGTCAGTTCACAGATTAGCCATCTTCATCTACAGATGAGTGAATTATCTTCGTTTATGCCCTAGCTATCTCAATTCAAGACCTAAGCATCTTCAATCACCGCTTGCTGCCTAAAGGTGACGGCGACACGAGCACCGCCAAGTGGGCTATCTGAAATGGTAATTTCGCCATCATATTGGTCGATGATATCCACCGCTATTGATAGCCCCAAACCTTGCCCTGGTCTTAGGGTGTCAGCGCGTTGTCCTCGCATAAATATCATGCTGCGCTTACTCTCTGGGACGCCAGGACCATCATCATCCACAAAAATGGTTAGGCTATCGTGATTGACAAGGGCAGTGACTTCCACAAATTCAAGGCAATATTTACAGGCGTTTTCCATAATATTGCCCATCACTTCCATAAAATCATTAGGCTGACCCAGCCATGTGATTTCAGGGGAGATATCGACGGTGATGGAGACACCTTTGTTGAGGTACACTTTATGCAGTGCGCTAGAGAGGCTATCTAAGATAGAAGGTACTGAAGCGATTTCCCGCAGCATCAGGTTTTCATCCCCCTGATTCGAGGCGCGATGCAAATAGTAGCCAACTTGCTGAGAAATGCGTCCTATTTGTTCCAACATGATAGGTTCTGCTTGTTCGATGGTCATTTGCTTACCAGAACGTAGAAGCCGCAATGTGGATTGTAATACGGCCAACGGGGTTTTTAGGCTGTGGGTTAAATCGGACAATGTAGTGCGATATTTGCTATAGCGCTTGCGTTCGTTACTCAGCAAAATATTCAAATTCCGTACCAAGCCTCGCAGTTCTGCTGGCGGGTTTTCATCCAGCGTTTCTCGCTCCCCTTTTTCAAGGCTACTAATTTGCGAAATCAATGACTTAATGGGGCGCACACTCCAATAGGCTGCAAGCCATAACAGCGGGATCACCAGTATAAAGTTGGCGAGTAACACGTAACCAAACCAGTCCCAGACAACGCCCGTGCTTTGTAAGTCTTGAGGTAACGTATCGACGACGACAATCGTCAGTGCTGGCATGGTTTCAGTTTCTAAATACTGGTTAACTGAAACGGAGTGAGTTAATGGCTCATCGATATTATCTATATCATTGAGTCGATGGCTGTAGTCTGGGTTATTGTTCATCAATTGGCGCGTCTCATCGAAATCGGTATCAATTTCGTATAACCCATTCTTTTTTAACCAATCGAGTTGAATAAGACGCTCGACGCTGGGGACTTCTCGTTGGCGCCAGACAGTTTGCCCATTTTTATCATAAATAATGATCAACGAGGGGTTGTTCAACGTAAAGTTTGGGGGAACGCGAATATCAATTTTATTATCTTGCCACTGAGCAAGGCTGTAAATTAGGTTACTTTGGCTACGTAGTAACGTGTAGGTCGTTCGGTCAAAACTGACCAAATAACCCACAACAGCGACAATCCCATAAGCGAGGGTTAGCGCCAGAATGACGGCTGACGTCGCACAAATAAAACGCGCCTGTAAAGAGATGGGTTTGAACCTAAATTTACGCAGTTTCATATTAGCTGTTCACATCGAAACGGTAGCCTTGACCTCGAACAGTCACAATCACTTCTTGGGCATGGAACTGTTGGATTTTTTTACGTAAACGTCCCATAAGCACATCGATAGTGTGGCTTTCCCGTAACTCTGCATCTGGATAGAGCTGGCGCATGAGGGAGTCTTTACTGACCACTTTTCCATTATTGCGCAGCAAGGTTTCAATAATGGTGTATTCAAATGCAGTGAGTTTGACCGACTCACCATTAACGGTGAATTCTTTACGGGAAAGGTCAATAACAAAGTTTTCAAGTTCAAGCACTTGGGAGGCTAATCCACTGTTACGGCGCATCAATGCTTGCATCCGTGCGACCAGCTCTTCTAGTTGAAAAGGTTTGGTGACATAGTCATCAGCGCCGCTATTGAGAGCTTGAACCTTTTCTTGCCAGCTTTCTCGTGCAGTTAGGACGAGGAGCGGAATGCTGACATGGTTACTGCGCCAGCGTTTGATCATAGAAAGCCCATCTTCATCTGGAAGACCTAAGTCCACGACTGCAATATCGGGATGGCTTTCATTCAGAAAATAATCCGCTTCTTTTGCATCTTCAGCAGAATCTACCTGATGACCTAATTCTTTGAGTTGAACGGTTAAATGGTGACGAAGTAGGGCGTTATCTTCGACGATAAGAATGCGCATCTGAGAACCTCACATAAAGAAAGCATGCAAATGAGAATATTATAATGAGTATGGTAGAAAGAGATGGGATAGGGAACAAGATCTTAACTAAATATAAGTCAAACAGATCGGAAAAATAGTCGAATCTGAGATTTTTTGGAAAACGGGTTAAACAAATAAATAGAAAAAACAGGCGACATGAATGCCGCCTGCTTGAATAACTATTGATTACTTGATTTCATCAATAAAATTAATCGCATAGCCAATGTAGTTGGCTGGCGTCATCGCTTTCAGACGCTCTTTTTCGCTTTCTGGAAGTTCTAAACCATCGATAAACTGTTTCATGCCTTCAGCGGTAACGCGTTTACCACGAGTTAATTCTTTCAGTTTTTCATACGGTTTTTCGATGCCATAACGACGCATTACTGTCTGGATTGGCTCCGCTAACACTTCCCAGTTTTGATCTAATTCATCCAGTAAGTGCTGTTCATTAACTTCTAATTTGTTCAAGCCCTTCATTGTGGATTGGTAAGCAATCAGGGCATAGCCTAAACCGACACCTAAGTTACGCAGAACGGTTGAGTCAGTTAGGTCACGCTGCCAGCGAGAAACTGGCAATTTGCTTGCTAAATGACCTAATACCGCGTTTGCTAAACCTAAGTTACCTTCTGAGTTTTCAAAGTCGATAGGGTTAACTTTGTGTGGCATGGTGGATGAGCCAATTTCACCGGCAATGGTTTTTTGCTTAAAGTGGTTTAAAGCAACATAGCCCCAGATATCACGGTCAAAGTCCAACACGATAGTGTTGAAACGCGCCACACAGTCAAACAGTTCTGCGATATAATCGTGTGGTTCGATTTGGGTTGTGAACGGGTTCCATTGAATGCCCAGTGAGGTTACGAATGTTTCACTGAATTCGTGCCAGTTAACCTCAGGATAAGCGGCAATGTGGGCGTTATAGTTACCAACGGCACCATTGATTTTACCTAAAATTTCCACTTGCTCTAACTGGCGGTATTGACGCTCTAAACGGTACGCAACGTTAGCAAATTCTTTACCAATAGTGGATGGTGTTGCTGGTTGCCCGTGAGTACGTGACAGTAAAGGTAAAGTACGGTATTCGTGCGCCATCGCTTTAACTTTATCAATGATTTGACGCCATTGTGGTAGTAAAACCTCTTCACGAGCGGTTTTCAGCATTAAGGCATGGGACAGGTTATTGATGTCTTCCGACGTACAAGCAAAGTGAATAAATTCAGAGACCGCATGCAGAGCAGGGATGTGCGCCACTTTTTCTTTTAGGAAATATTCTACTGCTTTAACATCGTGGTTAGTTGTGCGTTCAATTTCTTTGATACGCATTGCATCTTTTTCGCAGAAGTTCGCGACGATTTCATCTAAGTAAGCGATTGCGTCAGCATCAAATGAAGGAACTTCTTTGATTTGAGCGGTTGCAGCCAGTTTTTGCAGCCAGCGAACTTCAACTTGCACACGAAATTTCAGTAAGCCAAACTCACTAAAAATAGTGCGTAAAGCGCTGACTTTATCACCGTAACGGCCGTCAATCGGGGATACAGCGGTCAGTGAGGATAATTCCATTGGTAGCAACTCCAGATTTATAGGTGAGACAAAATTTGTTTCGCCTGATTAGACAGACGGCTTCGAGAAAACATCAGTTGGAGGCGACTTCCACCAACTTGCTGCCAGAGAACTGCACAGCGAATACCTGCGAGCAATGTGGCTCTAACTTTGGCTTGAACAACGGTATTTTTCAGAATATCAGGGGAGCCGGTCACTTGAATTCGAGGACCTGCTGGGCTGACTACATCCACATAAATTCCGGCGAGTGCGTTAAAAACACCTTCAGACATCGGTTCGAAATAGCTAGCTTGACGCTCAAATTGCTCAATTCGTTGACCGAGTTGGTTCATGGCATTGTCATCTTTACTTAAGCGGCGTTCTAGCGCCATGATGCTAAGCATATAGCGGGTCATCTCTGCAGAGATCCCACTATTACCCCCGGTTAACATGCCAAGCAGGGCAGTTAAACCGGTTTTTAAATTCGCTTCGTCATTACCGAATACATCCAGTGTGGTGGATGGATTCATGTTGGTCAGGCTATTGACCATGGTTTTACCATCTTGCTCACTAAAGGTGCCTTCATGAGCGAGCTTTTGTACCATCAAACTTGCTTGGCAGATACCTGCTAAGGCTAGCGTGATATCGTAATAGTTTTTAGCCACATTTACTCCTGAATACGGGCTTCAATAACGCCGCCACCGAGGCAGACTTCGTCGATATAAAATACCGCAGATTGTCCCGGAGTAACAGCTGCAACCGGATAATCGAAAGTGACTTGGATTTTCTCGGCGCTCAATGGGGTGATTGTACAAGGGATATCCGCTTGACGGTAACGGGTTTTCACCACGCAGCGCAATGGCTCAGTTAATGTTTGTCTATCAACCCAATCTAATTGCTGAGCAATTAAGCCTGTAGACATTAAACGTGGATGCTCATGACCTTGCGCTACAATCAATTGATTTTTTTCAACGTCTTTATCGACTACATACCATGGCTCTTCAGAACCGTCTTTGGTGCCGCCAATGCCTAACCCTTTACGTTGACCTAATGTGTGGTACATCAACCCTTCGTGCTGACCAATGGTTTCACCGTCAACGGTGACGATTGGACCTGGTTGAGCAGGGAGATAACGTCCGAGGAAATCGCGGAATTTACGCTCACCAATAAAGCAGATTCCAGTAGAATCTTTTTTCTTCGCAGTCACTAAGCCAATTTCTTCAGCGATGCGACGTACTTCAGGTTTTTCTAATTCACCCACTGGGAATAAGCTTTTTGCCACTTGTTCATGGCTGAGGGTATACAGGAAGTAGCTTTGGTCTTTATTATTGTCTAAGCCCCGTAATAGCTGGCTTTTGCCGTCAACATCACGGCGACGCACATAGTGACCCGTTGCAATATAATCTGCGCCCAGATCTTCGGCAGCAAACTCTAAGAACGCTTTAAATTTGATCTCTTTGTTACACAGAATATCTGGGTTTGGGGTACGACCGGCTTTGTATTCTTCTAAAAAGTGTTCGAATACATTGTCCCAATATTCAGCGGCAAAGTTGATGGTGCGCAGTTCGATACCGAGTTTGTCGCATACCGCTTGTGCATCTGCAAGGTCAGTCGCCGCGGTGCAGTATTCTTCGTTATCGTCTTCTTCCCAGTTCTTCATAAACAGACCGACCACCTGATACCCTTGCTGCTTGAGCAGGTAAGCGGAAACGGATGAATCAACACCACCGGACATACCGACGATGACCTTAATTTGGCTGTTATCTGATTTGGTACTGTTATTTGACATGGGAAATAGTCTCAATGCGGAAAAATCAAGCCCCATACTTTAGCACGTTGCCCCCTTATTGCACCAGCGTTAGGAGAATAATGTTATTCGTAATGCTCTCCGAAGGCGGCCAAAACGCTCAAAGGATAGCGAGTACCTTCTTGGTAGCAGCGGATACTTTGGGCAACTAAAGGGGATCGAAGGCATTGGCTAGTCAGGATGTCTTCCGCGCTAACCCAATGACAAGCGCTGATATCATCATCGTGGGGATGGGTTTCGCAAGGGGCATCCAGTTCAAGGGCGAATAAGACGCGAATAAATTGGGTTTTATCGGGGGCTATCCATTGGTGAATTTTAATTAATGTCTGAGGCTCACCAATAATGCCCGTCTCTTCATAGAGCTCGCGAGCCGCAGCTTGTACTAACGTTTCATCGGCTTCAAGGTGTCCTGCGGGTTGATTCCATGTGGGGTTATTATTTATCCACTCTTCAACCACTAAAAAACGCCCTTTGGCGTGGACAATGGTGGCAACAGTAACATTGGGTTTAAACAACAGTGACCTCCTTCCATTCGCCGGAAGATAAGTTATCGAGCGTAAAATTTCCCATGGCGTAGCGTATTAATCGCAATGTGGGAAAACCAATATTGGCAGTCATTCGACGAACTTGTCGATTTCTTCCTTCATAAAGCGTGATCTTTAACCAAGATGTGGGAATGTTCTTACGCTCACGGATCGGTGGAACTCGTACCCATAACCATTCTGGCTCACTGACTAACTCGATGCCTGCGGGTAGGGTAGGTCCATCATTTAGGGTTAATCCCTGACGAAATTTTGCGAGGGCGCTTTCATCGGGGATACCTTCTACTTGAGCATAGTAGATTTTTCCTGTTTTTTTATGCGGTTGGGTGAGCTGAGCTTGTAATTTTCCATCATTAGTGAGGACTAACAGACCTTCACTGTCTCTATCCAAACGCCCAGCAGCATAAACATCAGAGATGGGAATATAGTTTTTTAACGTTTCCCGCCCTTGCTCATCCGTAAATTGCGGGAGTACATCAAATGGTTTATTGAAAATAATCACTTTGCGCGGCTGGGTTGGGCGTGCCACGCGAGAAGATGAATTCGTTGCCAATGAACGACGTTGCTTTGAATGTGGTGCAGTTTTCTTAGTATGCTTGCGATTAGGTGCGTTCATAATACTTTTATTGAGAGTCATTCATGTAATGGGCAATAGAATAGCGATATTTTGGCGATAAAGTAAGGCTGTTTGGGTGGGTTATTTAAGGGAGGGATACGAGCAATCAGCAGGTAGCTCTCCCTAATTTATCGGATATTGACTTATGGCTTACTGATTTATTTCATCGATAAAACGAGAGAAAGCGATAAATATTTTCTCTATCAAATGCACACAAAGAATGTGTTCTTCATCCGTATAATTAATGGTATCAATTAATTCTGCATCACTGCCCATCGCATGACCAGATTCGTGAGCCAAATGAAGATCACCGCAATATTTAAGTGGCGCAGGAGATAATTTAGCGAGTTGATTAATGTACGTAAAGAATACGCGCCCCGTTGCTTCCATGCTTTCAATGACAGCTAAGCGAATTTTGGCAGGTTGATTGACGATGGCACTGATTAATTCATAGGTGAGCTTACGGTTAGCTTCCATTTGTGGCGACCATAACCATACTAAGGTATCCGTAAAAAGTTGTGGCTCATTCATACGCAATGTGCGGAGATCATCGATATACCAATACCAATGATCCGAATCTTCTAACGCATGATTATTCACCGCAATTTCTAAATCATCTTGAGGATTTTCAAAGGGAAGAATGTATTTATTAATGTCTCCAAACGTCAAAATAAAGAAAGCTATTTTGGGTAAGAACGCCAGTGACTCCTTGATGGGTAACGATGGGTTAATAGGATTGTGAAAAAAAGGATGCTGTGAAAATGCTTTTTGTTTGAGATTGATTAAGTCTGATAACTTTTCCATATATTCACCTTTCATATTATCTTGAATTAATAATTATATTTTTAATAAATAAAAGTTTATCTTTCTTAATCTATTATGGTGTTTCATTATTTATCTAGATAGAATTCAATCAAATTAGCAATAATCTAAAATTGTTTAAAATCAATGCGGTTTCGGTTTACGTGCATTAAAACCATTAAGTGCGAATAATTTAATTAAATCTATTAAATCATAAAGATAATATGAGAATATATTAATTTCTGTGAGCAGTACGAATGTTTGGATAAGGTATTTTAGATAAGCTATGGAATAAGGTCGTTCAGTATTTAGGTTGTGATTTAGCTTAGTATTTAACTTTTTAGAGTGTTAACATTTTTTTTAATATCATGATTATATTGAATTTGTTTTGATTTTATTGAGTGTTTGGACACGGAGATAATGCGTTAAATGCGATCTGTATACAAGCTTAGCTTAGTAATCATTGGCGTTCGACGCAGATTGCAGTAGTATTGACAGGTCTCTTACAAAAAATTAACAAGCAAAATACGCAAGTGAAGGAGAGGTTAATGGATAGCAAAGTAGTAGTTCCGGCAGAAGGCGCTAAAATTACCATTGATGCAAAAGGCAAATTACACGTTCCGAACAACCCAATTATCCCTTTCATTGAAGGTGACGGTATTGGGGTTGATGTCACTCCAGCAATGTTAAAAGTTGTCGATGCAGCAGTTAAAAAAGCCTATAACGGTGAGCGTAAAATTTCTTGGATGGAAATTTATACTGGCGAAAAATCCACTCAGTTATATGGTAAAGATGTTTGGTTACCTCAAGAAACTCTCGATTTAATCCGCGATTACCGCGTTTCTATTAAAGGCCCATTAACCACACCAGTTGGCGGCGGCATTCGTTCCCTCAACGTTGCACTTCGTCAACAGCTTGATTTATACATCTGCCTACGTCCAGTTCGTTACTACAAAGGCACACCAAGCCCAGTTAAACAACCTGAACTCACTGATATGGTGATCTTCCGTGAAAACTCAGAAGATATCTATGCAGGTATTGAGTGGAAAGCGGGCAGTGCAGAAGCAGATAAAGTGATCAAATTCCTGCAAAACGAAATGGGCGTAACGAAAATTCGTTTCCCACAAGATTGCGGTATTGGTATCAAGCCATGTTCTGAAGAAGGTACAAAACGTTTAGTTCGTGCAGCGATTGAATATGCTATCGATAATAACCGTGATTCAGTGACTTTAGTTCATAAAGGCAACATTATGAAATTCACTGAAGGTGCATTTAAAGATTGGGGTTACCAATTAGCACAAGAAGAATTCGGTGGTGAATTAATCGATGGCGGTCCATGGGTTAAAATCAAGAATCCAAAAACTGGCAAAGATATCATCGTTAAAGACGTTATCGCGGATGCATTCTTACAACAAATCCTGCTGCGTCCAGCAGAATATGATGTTATCGCGTGTATGAACCTGAACGGTGACTATATTTCTGACGCATTAGCGGCACAAGTTGGTGGTATCGGTATTGCACCGGGCGCAAATATTGGTTCTGAATGCGCGCTGTTCGAAGCGACTCACGGTACGGCACCGAAATATGCAGGCCAAGATAAAGTAAACCCAGGTTCTATCATTCTGTCCGCAGAGATGATGCTGCGTCACATGGGTTGGGTTGAAGCGGCAGACTTAATCGTTAAAGGTATGGAAGGCGCAATCGCGGCTAAGACTGTAACTTACGATTTCGAACGTCAATTAGAAGGCGCTAAATTACTGAAATGTAGCGAGTTCGGCGACGCAATCATTAAACACATGTAATTTATTACGTGGTATAATTAATAACGGGAACTTAATAGTTCCCGTTTTTTATTATTACTACTGAAATGGTTATCAAAAAGTTATCAAAATGAATTATCAAAATATAGGTAAATCCGTGAAGATTTTTACTAAAAATAAGCTGAAATTTATTTTTTTTATAATCTTAATAATATTGTTAATTGTTTATTATAAAACATATTTCAATCCCGAACATACTGGAACCTTATTGCCATTCTTGTCAGATGGTATTTTTCCAGAGCTGATCGGCGTATGTATTGAATTCATTATAATATTGTGTATTATTGATTTTCTTCAAAAAAAAGAAGAGATGAGTAGAAAAATAATCTCAGAAAAAAGATTAAGAGAAATATTTATTTTTTTCTTAAAGCATATTGATGATTACCTTCCGAATGATATTAAGATAAATGTAAATTACCCTGAAAACCAAGATGGTAAAAACGAATTTTTGTATGGAAAACATTATGAGAAAAATCAAGCATACTTTGATATGCTAATTGAATATTTCAAAGAAAACCAAATAACGGATGTAATTAAAGATAAAATTAAAAATTACTGTGAAAGAGAGATAGCAACCGTTAGATGTTTAACTCCGGTAGTTGCTACTCTTGATGATCAAAATTTTAAATCATGGCTTAGAATTATATTTTATATGGATGCTATCATTGCTAATGAACACACAGTGGAGAGATGCATGGTTAATATTATTAACCATATGAAAAAATTTGAAGGAGCATCGAAAAAAAATGGTTGGCTTATTAAAGATGATTAATATTAACAACTAACCAATCTTTACCCCTATCATCATTATACCTATCGGTTTGCTGTTGGTTTTTATGACCCAGCAAATCTTTAGTGTTTATCCCTTGCTCGCGATATAGCCTTTCAGATAAAGAGCGCTGTTCATGAAATGAAGCTGGCGTTCCTTCACCCCAATCAATATCAGTTTTATTTCGCGCCTTTTTAAAATTTGTTGTTATTGTATTTGCTGTGACTTGCTCACCGCGATTTGCTTGGGAAGTTGTATGGAAATAATGGATAAGATACTGACTGACAACGCGGTCACGACATCTTGAAATAACTTCTCTCAATGACATATTCAATGCATCAGATTTTAGCGCTAATGGAATAGCTAATTTACTCCCAGTCTTTTCTTGTGTGATATGTAAATGGTCATCCCAAATATCACTAAACTTCATTGCTGAAATATCGCCAAGTCGTTGTCCGGTAATTACTGCTAATAGCATCGCATTGCCTAAATACTTATGCTGTTTATCTGCAATATCAAATATTTTTTGCCATTCTTCCAAGTTTAAGCGCTGGCGGGTGATCCGTCGTTTTGGCTGCTTAGTGGCGAGTGCAGGGTTATACCCTGGTGGCACTTCACCAGCATGTTGTGCCTCTTTAAACACATCGATTAATACGGAGCGAATAACTTGAGCCATACGATGTTGGCCATTAGATTTATATTCATCGAGTATTGATGCGATATCTCTCGCATCAACTGCTGGCAAAGACTTCATTGCGAGAGAGTGGCGCATTAGGTCCACAGGTTTTCTTTTTTGCTTATATGTGTTTTGTTTTATATCACCGTCAGCAAGGCGCTCTTCTTGTATTACCCAGTAGCGATCTAGCCAAGTGTTTACGGTGATCTCTTTACCTTTAATTCTTGCTACTCTATCGCTGATCGCCATGACTTGACGGCTGCGTTGTTCCGCTAATCGGTTATTAGCTTCAATAGCAATTTCACGGGCTTCAGCCTCATTGTCACCGAGTGCATGATATTTGCCAGTTATAGGGTGGCGATAACGCCAATAAACCTTGTTAGCTTTTCTGCTAAATAGTGGATAGAGATTAGGGATGTTGACGTTATTTTTACGTGGACGGGCAGCCATCGTTTAAAATCCTTTGTAATTTTGGGTTATCACTCTTATTGATAACCGGTGATGTCAAATTACCGACTAAGTCGGCATCTTCTCTCACGCGCCAAATACCACCTTCTTTTTGTGCTGGTGGATAGAACAAGCCACTCCTAGCATAGCGTTGTAATGTCCCCAGTCGAGGAGGGCGACTTCTATAACGTTCGCTCGCCCATTCCTCCAAAGTTAGCATTTGCATAATTACCTCCACATTCTGCCGCATACAGATTAAGTATATTTTAGCCACAATATAAATAAGACCACTGGCAGTAATTAAGTACATATTTACCCGTATGGACTGATGCCAATGGTCTTATTTATATTTAGAAAAAGAGGCGGCATGGCACCGCCAAAAATTATCAATAACTAAAACACCAATAGAGATGATAATGAGAGCCTGAACTAACTTAGCCACATCAGGCGGCTGTGGTATTCTTGGAAGCCCTACACAACCAAGAGAATTTGAAATGTCTAATTTCGATAGAGACTTACAATTTAAAATTTTAGAGCTAGCTGTAAATGATTATCCTGATCAAATCGAACCTGAAAATATTCCCAAAGAACTGTATGACATAGATAACAAAAAACTATGTGCAAATATTGCCTACCTCGAAGAGGAGGGATTAATTACTGGTGGTATCGAAAGATATATGGAAGGTCCTGATGCAGCCATAGATCTTATTAAAGCGACAAAACATGCTATTAATTTATTAAGCGAAGATGGAAGTATCTCGGCATCATTAAAAATCGTCACTGTAAAATTGCATGATGATACCTTAGCCGTTCTTCGTGACTTCATTAATCAAAACGTTACCGACCCAGAAGAAAAGAAAGGGTATTTGCAGCGCTTAAAAGAGCTTCCCGCTGACGCCACAAAACACATCGTGCTTGAAATATTGGGCAAGGGACTGAATCAGATCCCGAACGCAGTTCAGTGGCTACAAACAGTGCTCCACCCTTAGTGAATTCATCTTCATTATTTATCTTTTTAAATTTAACCCAACCGACAGTTGAGTGAAGCTCTAACCAAAAGTCTTCATGATTGTCGGTTGACAGTGTTAATGCATTCTTATGAAAAACAAGAGAGTAGATCCTTATTACTTTCTTTTCGTTAGTAGTTCCGCACATACCAATTACCCCACAAAATTAAATCAACTAAGCACTAATAATGACTTTACAGCGTTCTACTTGGTCGAAAATCTCATCATCGAGTTTTTCAATCTTGCGTTGCAGATCTTCTTTCTCTTGCTCGAACAGAGCCTGTTTAGCCTTAAGCGACTCCAGCGTATTGAATTCAGCAGCCTTTTGAAGAATCCATGCCTGTGCATCTTCCTGCGACATTGGCACGCTAAAGGTTACGATTGGTTCTATTGGAGTGGTATGCATAAGTGCTCCTAAGTTGTCAAAGTTGTATATAAGAATAGCTTCTCAAAACACCATTTAGTTGTAATTTAGTTGTATTTAAAACCAAAGTCAACAACTTTATGTTGTTTGATTTAAGTTAAAGAAAATTAAAGGATAGAGAAAATAGGAGAGACTATGAATATCAACCCAGCTTTTAACTATAAGCAGAATAGAGACAAGCTATTTGCGAACCTAATTTCTATTATCGATGGCGTTTTATCAGACAATGAACTATCAGATTCTGAAATTATTTACATGACCACATGGCTTTCTGACTCAGAGCAAATTTCAGACAACCCATTTGTAGTGCTTTTACAGGAAAGAATAGCAAGAGTTCTGGATGATGGAGTGATTACAGCAGATGAAAGAGAAGAATTGAAAGGCGTTTTACTAGAGGTTCAGCGGTCAATAATGGATATGCCAAATATTGACTTATATTCAAAAGAGTCAGATATCAATCTACTCAATGGCTTGTGCAAAGGAATAGTTGCGGATAGACAGTTGGGCATTGATGAGATTAATTATCTTGACTGGTGGCTTACTCAGAATGGAATGCTAAAGAGAAATTATCCTGGCAAGCACTTATATGAACTAATTAAATCCATTAAAGAGGATGGAATTATAGAGAAAAGCGAAAGTGAGCTGCTTTATAAAGCCATTGTTGATTTCTCTGGTACAGATCTAGATAGCGGGATTGTTGACGGACTCTCATGCCATTTACCATGTGACGACATTGATAATTTCAATGTAATTGGTGCAACAGTTTGTTTGACTGGAAATTTCGTGACAGGAAAGAGATCTTTAGTTTCAGAAATTATAGAGAAGGCAGGAGGTAAAGTTATTGATAGGGTGACACAATCTGCTGATTACCTTGTAATTGGAGCTCTATCATCCCGCGATTGGAGGTACTCCAGCCACGGGCGAAAAATTGAGAAGGCTATTGAAGATAGAGATAGTGGTAAATCTAGTATTAAAATAACTACAGAAGATATTTTAATGAAATTCTTACCAGCTTCTTGATGACCAAAAGACCCTACCAATAACATGAACTCTGGTGACAGCTTCACTTCTAGGTAGCTGCTCATCAGGGTATTCGTCCCTATTAAAGCTACGTATTATTAGTCCGCCATCAGGTCGATATATCAAGATCTTAACGCGCAATAAAACACCATCTCTTATTGCATAAAGATCCCCATCTTTGATATCTCTTTTGGTGATATCAACGGCTACTAAATCACCACCATTAAGAACAGGGTAGAGACTATTTCCAACTATTTTAACTATCCTTGCATTACTTGCAGAAACGCCATATTTACGTAATTCATCCCTTCTGAATGGGTAGGTATATTCTTCTAATTCAATAAGTTCTGCGCTAGATCCGCTTCCTGCTGCTAGTTCAATATCAAGTACCGGAATATCGACAAATTCAACATTGCCATGACTAGGGATTTCTTCCCATTCCTTTACTTCAAACTCTGTTTTTAACCCGTTTCCATCATGGGTACCGAACTGCAGCCACTGAGCAGATACATTAACAGCCTTCGCGATATCAGCAATTCGACGAGGTGAATTTGTTTGACCCGCTTCAATCTTTTGAATGGATTGCTGACTAACACCGACTTTTTCTGCCAGATCTGCTTGGCTCATTCCGGCTTTTATTCGCGCATCTAACAACCGTTTAGCTATAGACATTGTGATCCCTCCCATTTATTCGACATTTTACAACTTTAAGTGTTGAGAGTTCCAACATCTAAAAGTTGTCAAAGTTGTTATTTTGAATTAACCTTAAGTTGTTTTTACAACTTAAGGGGGAGTTATGGGTAACTCAATTGTCGAGTTGTGCGTTATCGGGTTGCAAAAGGCAATTGATGCAACAGGCGGGCAGACTCAATTAGCAAAACGTATCAGTGACATTTCAAATAAGCCAGTAAAGCAGCAGCAAATCTGGAATTGGCTGAACAGAAACAAACGAGTGCCGGCAGACAAGGTGCTAATAGTTGAACGGGCATCAGGGGTTTCACGAAATACATTACGTCCAGATCTCTATCCATAACAACGGGTAGATTCTACAAATAACAACTAACAGAGTTAACTACAAACAAAACAACGGAATTGTAGATATGTGCAAAAAAACACTAAAAGAAGTTGTGAAAGAAATGTGCAAAGCATTCCCTGGTGGTCGTTCAGCGATAGCGGGTGCTTTGGGAATATCTGAAACCACTTTCAACAATAAGCTGTATGAAAAGAATGGTTGTCGATTCTTTGAGCATGACGAATTAGAGGCAATAGAAGAACTGTCGGAAACTAAGTTGCTGGTGGAGTATCACCTAGATCGCCATGGCATGACAGCGATGGAACCCATTGAAGCTGAAAAACTCGATCAGGTTGAGCTGTTTGATATTCGAATGAAGTTAGGTGCAATGCAGGGGGCGCTTGCCGTTTTAATTCAAGAAAGCATAGCTGATGGCATTTTAACTGGCGATGAAATCACCGCGATAAACAAAAAATCTCAAAAGGTTTTTGCTTATGCAAAGCACTTTATTGATTCACTACCTGTTGTTTATGGGGTTAAAGCGTAATGACCAACTTTAGGAAGGTTGACGCTCAGGATATGCGGTCCCGAGCGTCGGTGCTAATAACAACTTTTGTGGAGCAACTACTAGCATGAACAGTGTATGCCAAATTCAACCAATAAAGCAATTTAGATGCTTACCAGTCTCGAAACAAGGTTCGCTTCAATATGTAGAAATCATAACGTCAGCAGATGAGTCGGGCAACTACCAGAGAAATGAGAAATTGGTAGATATCGCTGAGTTGAGAAGTGACTGGGCTAACTTTTACTTCAATAGCAAAGGCGAGGCACATGACTGATGAAGATCCAAATAATCTCAATCGCATTTATCTCGACAAACGCGGCATTCCTGTCCGTGTTGTTCGTTATGACCGGGAAAAAATGTGGGTCATTTACATGCGAGAAGGCTATGAGCATGAATGCTTTGCCCCGTTATACAAATTTAAAGATGAATTCAGAAGAGTCGAGTAGGTAGCAACTATGAGCGTAAAACTATCAAGTTATGTTTGGGATGGCTGTGCGCCAGCAGGTTTGAAGATAACCTCGGTTGCTATCATGGCTCGTCTCGCTGACTTCTCAAACGATGAGGGCGTGTGCTGGCCATCGGTACCGACAATTGCTCGTCAAATCGGTGCGGGTGAAAGCACTGTACGTACCGCTATCAAAGATTTAGAAAAAGATGGTTGGTTATCGAGAGAAAAGCGTCGCAAAGGCAACCGTAATGCGAGCAATATCTATCAGCTTAATGTTAATAAATTAGCTTCAGCAGCGAGAGCCGCATTACCTCAACCAGCAGAATCTGATACGTCAAATCCTGACGCGTCAAAATCTGTTGTATCAAAATCTGTCCCGTCAGAATCGAGCAAAAATAACCATTTTGACCCGTCAGAATCTGGGGGCGATCCGTCAGTAACTTCAAAACAAGATCCATCAAGAACTAATCCTTCGTCGCAGAATTCTGACGAATCCAGCGACAAGCCTAAAATTGATTTTTTAAATCGTTACCCAGAGGCAGTGATTTACAGCCCTAACTTCCAGAAATGGGGAGCTGCGGATGACCTCAAGTGTGCTGAATGGCTGTTTAGCCGCAAGTGTGAAGTTTTCAAAGAGCTTGGGCTACAAGAGCCGAAAGAGCCAAATTTCACAGAGTGGGCTAACGATGTTCGCCTGATGGTGAGCCAAGACGGTCGCACCCACAAAGAGATTTGCCAATTCTACAAACGCGTTAGCCAGGATGAGTTCTGGAAGAAAAACGTTCAGTGTCCAAGAACACTGCGTACCCAGTGGGATGATTTAACCCTCCGTTTAGCGGGTGAACAAAAGGTTTCTATCGACCAAGTTGAGCGTGACGAGGCATTCACTCGCATCATCGGCTCACATTCTAAGCCTCGAAATCGCATCGAAGAAATTGCAGCAGAGTTAGCAGGTAAATCAGGCGTACGTCGAATGAGTGATTTTGTTGGACGCAAGGCATGGGCAGGTATTTGGCAACAGGCAGCAGAACAAGCAGCGAGAGGGGTGCCATCTGATGATTAATGTATCAAGCTTTTCTGGTGGTCGCACTTCAGCGTTTATGGTCCATTTACTTGAACGAAAAGCCGCTAAAGAAAATTTAACAATAAAACATGTCTTTATGGATACCGGTGCGGAACATCCTAAAACCTATGAATTTATCCGTAATGTTGCCAAAAACTGGAATATTGACCTTATTTGCCTGCGACTTGTTATTGATCCGGAACTTGGAAAAGCCAACACCTACAAAGTTATTTCAGTTGATGACATTGGGCATGACTTACAACCGTGGATAGATGCTTGCAGCAAATACGGCACTCCATACGTTCATGGTGCATTTTGTACTCGAACGATGAAAACAGAGGTTTTCACTCGTTACTGTAAAGAAACTTACGGTGAGTACCACACATGGCTAGGCATTAGAGCTGATGAGCCAAAACGACTAAAAGAGCGTGAAGGCGTTTCATATTTGGCGGATATCAGTGATGTTGAGAAGCAAGACATTCTTGACTGGTGGGCTGAACAACCTTTCGATCTAGACCTACCTGAACACTTAGGTAATTGCGTTTTCTGCGTTAAAAAAGGCATTAATAAAATTGCTTTAGCAACTCGTGATGAACCAGAACTAGCCCAGCAATTCCTTAATGTAATTACCGATAAATCTGTTCGTGTTGTAGAACGCCGCCAACAAGAAAATAAAATCATGTATCGAGGTAATAATTCACTCGAAGGCATTATTGCCATGTTTGCGGATCATTCTCGTGATGATATAGCGGCAACTATCCGTGGTGCTGGTGGCTATGATGCTGGTTCATGCAGTGAATCATGCGAGCCATTGCTATGCGAACTGGAAGAAGAACAGAGCGAGTATGTTAAAAAACTCAATGTATTGAAGTCAAAGCCTACTCACAAACTTAATGAGATTGGGGATCAGTGGCAATCTCCCGAAAACCTGGTGTACGGCGCTAACGCAATCTATGGACCATTCACGCTGGATTTATTTACTGATGGTGAAAATAACAAAGCCCCACATTTTTACACAGCAGAAGACAATGCGCTCACTCAAGATTGGTCGGAAAAGCTAAAAGAAATCGGCGGTGTGGCATTTGGTAACCCTCCATATTCAAGACCTTCATATCACGATAAACAGGCCATCACAGGTGTTATTCACATTATGAATTACGCTTCAGCGATGCGTGAAAAGGGCGGTCGTTATGTCTTTTTATTGAAAGCAGCAACAAGTGAAAGTTGGTGGCCACAAAATGCGGATCACATCTGCTTTATTCGTGGGCGTATCGGTTTCGACGTTCCTAAGTGGTTTAACCCTGCTGATGAAAAACAAAAACCTACCGGGGCATTTTTCGCCGGAGCAATTGTTGTTTTCGATAAAACTTGGACTGGCAAAGCATTTGATTACATCAATCGTGAAGAGCTAGAGCAGCGCGGCAAAGCATTCATAGAGCAAGCGCAGTGGTTAGCTAAAAAGATGGGGGTGGCTGCGTGAAAGATTACATGTATCAACAAGGGATTGATTTGATCAAGGCGATGCGTAGCTACGATAATTTCACTGTCAAAACATTGACGAGTGGATGCGCTATTCACAATGCCACTGCACGTCGATTATTGAAGGTAATGGTTGAACTTGGGTGCGTGAAATTAATTGGTAAATATAACGGTAAGGTGACCCCTGAAAATCGTTATAGAGTAGATCCTTATGCGGTAACGAAATTAAAGGCTGTGAAGTTAGAGTTTGAAAGACTGAAGGCTGAAAAGTTGGAAGCGAGAAAGGCAGCAAGGCGAGTGAAAAGGGTAGAAGTAAAACCTGTGCTTGAAATGCCAGTAGAGCCCTCTAAAAAGAAAGAAACGGACTCTTTGGGTGAAATGAGAGTTGTTGAAAAAGCTTACATCGGCGATATGGGAAGCCCTTTGCTTAAACAACTAGATAAATTGCTGGCGGGAGTTAGAGCATGAAAGACAAGATGCCAGAAATCCAGCCTTGCCGTTATTGCAACAGTTCTGACACAACAGTTGAAAGTCATAGTTATAGAACATGGTTCTATGTCAGATGTCATAGCTGTGGCGCTAAAGGCCCCGATGTTAATGATAAACCAATGGCAGTAATTGTATGGAATAAGGGGGTAATTAGTGAGTAACTCAATATCTCTAACACTACCATTTCCTCCAAGTGTTAACGCTTGCTGGCGGAATATCAACGGTAAAACTCTGATCAGTGCAAAAGGGCGCGCGTTCCGGGCAAATGCAGCTGCAGCCATCTATGAGCAATTACGTAGAAGACCGAAAGCAATCACTGAGCATGTATCTGTCACTGTGAAGATGTATCCACCATCAAAGCGCCGAATGGATATCGATAATTACTTGAAAGCGCCTTTTGATGCATTAACACATGCGGGTGTTTGGAGTGATGATGTTCAGGTTAGGCGTGCAATCATTGAATGGTGTGAAGTAGTCAAGGGTGGTCGGTTTGAAATTGAGATACACCCTCTTAATACAGAAGGGGGGAAATCGGCATGATTCATCAGTGGATATTAACTCCCATCATCATTCCAGAAGTGAAGGCAGTGATGTTTAAACCAGGAGCGAGCCTAGGTATGTTTAGTGGCAGAATGCTGATCACGACATTACCTGATGAATTAAAGCATCAACCCTCGGGTTTAATCTCTTCTTCTCAACATAACTTCAGCGACGAGGTGAATGGTGAACGGGTATCAAAACCTGTATTAAATTTAACCATAGACGCTGAGCCACCAGCAAGCTTTATGAAGTTTCCAAAGCTTCAGCGCTGGACTAATGACGACTACTTGAAATGGGTTAAATCACAACCGTGTTGCGTGTGTGGTGCTACGGCTGACGACCCACATCACATTATCGGCTACGGGCAGGGTGGCATAGGCACAAAGGCTCATGATTTGTTTACAATTCCACTATGTCGAGTTCACCACAGCGAGTTACACAAGGATCCGAGAGGGTGGGAACAAGAAAATGGTAGCCAGTTAGTTTTGTTATTTAAATTTCTAGATCGCTCTATCGGTCTAGGCGTATTTGGTTAATGCAGAGTGCGGTCTGCTAAAGAGGTATTAAGTGATTTATCCATTAACAACAGGTAAAGGCGAAGAACATTTAAAATTACGTACACTGGAAAGCGTGTGGATCCGTGGTCGTTTAAAAATGTGGGGAAGATGGGCAGCATTTAGCAAGGTTCCTAGTGCAGCAGGAATGTTTAATCAGTTATTAGAAGAGCCAGCAATCACCAAAAAAGCGTTAAGAGACGCAATGAAAAGAATGCGCACTTCAGGGTTATCCAAAGACACGCTATTGATGTTCTTAGAAGAGTTTAAGGATAAAAAAACGCTAAGTAGCATGTGGTTCTGCTCGGATGCTGAAGGTGGCAAAATGGATAAAGTCATTTGCGAGGTCATGAATGCTGATGCTGGTTTATTGAATATTCTAAAAGAGCATTATGTTTATAAAAAATCTCAGCATGAAATTGCGCTGGAGCTTTGTGATAAAGAAGAGCGTTACTGTCTTCGTACATATCAGGACAGAGTTAAGGCGTGGTTAAGTGTTGCTGAGTTTATGCTTTATCACCCAATGTGCGATGAATTCGACCATAAGTATCATTATAGTGAATAAGCCTTGACTATTTTACCGATAAAGTTATAGTTTTCGTATATGCTGCGCGAAGCTATATACGCAAGGCAGTAAACGAATTTAAGGCCTCGCAATAGCGGGGCTTTTTAATTAAAGGTGCTTGAATGGAATTCAATAACAACTCTGCGCTGGGGAGTATCGTTCCAGTAGACGATCTAATTAATGTCAATGGATTGTGGTATAACCAAAAAAGTCTACATTTAGATGGCTACAGATTCATTGGATGTAGGTTTGATTTTTGCCACCTCACGATAACAACAACGAGGTTTGAGCTTATTGATTGTTTTATTGATGGTGCTACGCTAACTTATTATTCTGATGAAGTTTTAAAGGTTATAAAGCTCTTTAATTCAAGAAATCAAGCCATGTATGATAACATCCCATTCTTTGCACCAATAAAAAATACTGATGGAACCATTACAATTACAGGTAAAAGTAATGGAGCCTAACTTAAAGAGCCATTTAAAAGCTAAGTTATTATTGAACCCTGCGAAGAGTCAGATTTTTTTAATATCGCTATTATTACTATCTTTTTTTCTTACATCCTTGGGGGTATTTTTTCTTTGGCACAGTAAGTTAATAGGGCTTTTGCCTTTCTTTGCAGGGCTAATTTTAGTCGCTGTCTCTATCGCTGGATGGTTTGTATCGCAAAAGTCAATCGATTTGGATAAAAGCATACCAACAACTGTTTTTAAAGATAAAGATACTGTGCAGATATCAACTGATTCTAGGTCTCTTAATTCTAAACAGGCAACTCAATGCTTAATTAATTTAATCCAAACAGTTCATGCCAGAGAAGAATTACCTTATCCGGATGGGGTTGTTGCTAAAAATGGCAGCATTTGCACTGACCAAGAGTCACTGCAAAAGGCACGTGAAATCACGAATAATATAAATCAGCAAGTTAATGATATTAACAATATAGCTATAACAGGATTAAAATCTGAATTTCTAGTTAGAGATAATGATAAAAAAATAGATGAAATAATGGCAGAGGGAGCGCTATTAAATAAAAGCATCGAGGATAACAAGTAACATTTTTTTGAATGTCATGGCCTGTTTGACCACCCAAAAATAGATGTATGTTCTTTTTGGAAAACTTTATCTCAAATACTCTGGATTTATTTTTATAATGACAGTTTTTATAAAGGTATTCTAAAGGCTGCGCATTGCGTGGCCTTTTCTATTTAAGAGAGGTAGTTATGAGTGATAAAAATGAAAAGCTTTACTTTGTCAACGATGATCTAAATAGCTTAGAGCTAGAAGATTGGTTGCTACAGCAGAGTTTGTTTGTTGGCCGATATAATAAGCTTCAAAAAGAAAAAGCCACTCTACTTGAGCAGCTTGAAAGCATCGAGAATGAACTCGCAGCTATATTTAATTTTCCCTTTGAAGGAAAACTGAATCTTCCTTGGGAGCCCAATCCATTTCTGAAAAATCATCAAGAGGATAAGCTTTAGTTGGTAACCTCATACCATCTAAAAATTTTTGAGCATCTGGATGTATTTTTTCTTTTCGTAAATACTCTGAAATCACCAACATGCAATCATTAAAAGACAGATTTCTTATTTCATTAAGAGTCCAATGCGTCTTATTTAAAATCATGTGATGTAATGCTTTTTCATTCTCCAGCGGCGAATAGAGAGAGCCATTCTCATTTCTATACTCAACCAGCAGGCACTCTAAAATAAATATTTGCTCAATACGGTGCCAAATTTGATTTGCACGGTAATTGTTTGCTTGCTGCAACAATGTATCTGGCTCTTTGTTATTTCTACACACTCGTATTTTAATCATCTGAAATAGGTCAGAGTAGCTACTCATTTATTTACCTTTGTCCGAAAGTTAATCAGCCATCCCTTCGGTAAGTCACACAGGGCTGAACCTCTAACTTATCTCAAATACTGATTAAATTCATTAATCTAAACCTAGCTGCTATTGCTGGTGGCTTTCTATTAACTAAATATCGGGCACTCCGTAGGGGGGGTATATGCGTATGTATAAATTAACGACTGAAACCTCCTATGCTACTTCGACAGGTTCAACGTTTTACTGGTTAAAGCAGTTATTAGATGTTTTTTATCGTAACTATTGACAACGATTAGTATGCTAGGGAGTCTGCTGTTCGGTATGCTTACTTACTTTTTTACGAAATTTAGGAGCCAATGTGATAAGAGTAAATACGTTGTCACCTAACTTATACAATGAAAGCTCGCTATCCTATGGTTTTTTTTGTATTATCGCTTGCATTTCATTGAGTAATATAAAGGGATATGGTTGGCAACATGAGTGGTCATTTAGAATCTAATATATCTAATATATATAAAATCATTAATATTTTGAGTGATGATGATACATTCACTAGATTATTTCATAAAGATATCAAAAATAATTTTTCCCGTGCTTTTTTTGAATGCATAAAAAACACATTTGAGTTTGTGACTCAGATATATTTAAGTCTAGATGAAGAATGTGCTATTAATGGGAAGGTTAAGCATGCCATTCAATACTCATCAGATGAAGATATTTTATTTGCTTACTCAGTAATGATTAGGTACCTAGTTGAATATAATGTAAGAGTTCCAAATGGATACCATTACAGCAAGCTGTCTACACTAATATTAGACCCTAAAAAATATGAATCAACTTTTGATTTTTGGGGTGGGACAGTTAAAGCACAGCTAAACTTTATATTTAACCAAGCTCATGATTATTATATCCGCGTCATTCTTTCGGAGTTAAATGAGAGGGTTAATAAAACAACTGAAATTAAGTTAATAATGGATAGTGTTTTAAAAATCAAAAGTGACATGGATGAGGTTGTTGACGTTATTAATGGTGAAAAACAAGCATTTACTGAATTATACAATATTAAAGTAAAGGAAACTAATGAGTATCTTGAGGAAAAAGAAAAGCACATAACTGCTCTAAAAAAATATCTGGATGGAATTGTTTCTGATTATAATTTTGCGGGGTTAACTAAAGCTTATAGCGATTTTTATAAATCCAAAAACAGAGAAAGATGGGTGTCTTTAACTATTCTTTTCATGCTGGCCATTGGAACAACTTTACCAATAGGAATCAAATTATACACTGAAACCTCTGAGAAAATAACAGACGTTAATTTGATTCATTACTTTGCTTTTTCAGCACTAACCATTATTATTTTATATTTTTTTAGAGTTTCACTTCAAAACTATAATTCGATTAAAGCGGAGTTGACGCAGATAAAGCTTAGAATGAATTTGTGCATGTTTGTTGATAATTACTCCGATTTTTCGAAAAACAAAGATAATAGAGAAGCATTGGAAAAATTTGAAAATATTATTTTTTCAAATATTCAACCTAATGAAAATAATATACCATCAACATTTGATGGGCTTGAGCAATTAGCATCATTGATAGAATCAGTTACTAAACGTAATAAATAAATTATAGTCGAATATTTAATGGGTTAAAGATTGCGTAGTCTTTTCATTTTATGGTGGCTTTGCTTAAGCCACCTAGGGGCTACTTAATTTAAGAGTGTTATAGCTGCTTTAGTTTAGCATCAGAGTTTCTATTCCTAGATAAAAAGCAAGCCTAGACATTAAGAACGCAAAGCATATGAATAACTTTAACCTCTTTGGCGTGTTTTCATCATAAATTGAGTATTCAGTGATCGTTGACCCATCCTTGCTTTTTACGAGCAGCGGGTCATCTATTTTCCATGTATCAGCTGGGTTTTCTAGTTGAAAACCCTTTAATAAACTAACGAGTTTATCTATTGACTCATCAGAAATTAAATTATGTCCGCTTCCATGAGCTAAATTATTTTTTATTGAGTTAATCATTTTTAGAGCGCTATACAGAACATCAGGAACTCCCAAATTTCGAGCCAATTTCATTAACCTTATTTATAAACATCTGTTTGTTCATATCAGTTTCCTTTGGAGGGAGCATGGATCTTAAAAATATTATGATGTTCAATATATCAGATACAGGCGTCTCATTAACCTTTAATGGAGGAATGGCTAGCTATGATAAAGATGGAAACCTCGAGGCTAGTATTGGTGACAGGTCCATCATTCCAACTCATGTAAGCTTTGTTGATACACGGTCCAATCAAAAACAATCAGCTAAATCACCAACCTAAAGCACTAACAAATCTATAGCTACCATTGCTGGTGGCTTTCTATTAACTAAACATCGGAACACTCCGCAGGGGGTGGATATGCGTATGCACGAAAAATACTCTAGCCCCTTTTCTTATGCTCTTGGAGTTATCACCACTGCTGCTGGGGCTTTATCGTTAGACCAGTGGGCGGTGCTCATTGGGATCATCTGTACAGTCGCCACATTTTTGGTGAATTGGTACTACAAGCGGAAAGAATTCAAATTAAGAGAGGCTAACAGTGGCAAAGATACCAAATAAAATAAAAATGGCCGCTGCAGCTGGCGGATTGATGACATTAGCCGTTGCAATGGTTACTGAGTTTGAAGGGTATGAGCCTAAACCGTACCGCGATGTAGTTGGCGTTCTTACCGTATGTTATGGGCATACAGGCTCTGACATTATTCCCACAAAAACGTATACAAAAGCTGAGTGTAAAGCGCTATTAGAAAAAGACTTAGCTATCGTCGCTAAAGCGGTAAATCCACTAATTAAAGTCAATATTCCTGATTACACCAGAGCGGCACTTTATTCATTTACTTATAACGTCGGAACCGGTGCTTTCTCGCGTTCTACGTTACTCAAAAAACTCAACGCAGGTGATCACATTGGTGCTTGCAATGAACTTAAACGTTGGATTTATGCCGGGGGCGTGAAATGGAAAGGGTTAATGACAAGGCGCGAAGTGGAAGAAGCTGTATGTCTTGGCGAGTTTGCTTATGCTTATCCGCTTTCATTATCGGGATCCCCGTCTGTTTGGCAGCTGGCGTATACGTACTCAGAGACAATACCTGCGGTGGTACTGACAAGGTAAGTTTAGAAAAACGCTGTCAAAGTGCGGTCAATTACAATAAAGCCAAGCAGGTTAACTTATGAAGATAGATAACTCGTTTTGGCTTTTTTTAATGTTAGTTGCTGTTAGCTGGTTGGCATTAACGCTTTATGATAACAACACTGCAGTTAAGAGTGACAACGACAAGTTAAAGCAAGATAACATCAAACAAAGTGCAGTCATTGCCCGTCAGTCATTTCAATTCAATCGCTTCAATCAGATAGCAACAACAGCATACCGGAACGGCATTCAAGCTGATGCGAAAGCGCAGGAGAAAATCATTGAATATAAAACGATACTCAAAGCAGAGTCTTCTTGTGATTCTCTTGTGCCTCAGCTTGTTACTGATGGCTTGTTCGAGTACACAAACGAGTTACGAGCGCGCGCAATGCGTTCCAATTCCATCAACATTGACTAATTCTGTGGTACCGCCATTGCCGCCTGACAGTGACGGTAAAACCCTATCATTCAAAGCGTCTGTATTATGGAACAGATTATTGCTGGGAACGATAGAAAAAGCGAATGAACAGCTTAAAGCAATACAGGAAATTGAAGCTGAGAGAATTAAAAAATAGACCCACGTGTCTAATGAGGGTCTGAATGTATAGGATAGTTTAAGTCTTATTATGTTTTGTCTGAGTAGACGTGTCATACATGCTCGCGGCTAGTATTAGCTTGGTAAGCGAGCCTATTCAACGTACTCCATTGTTTAAATAATAGCCAACTTATATTTGTAAAGGTTCATAACCATCAGCTAATCACCGATGACTTTTTGTTTTTGATAAATAAAAATGCCCCAGAAATCGGGGATAAATGAGAATAAATGCTTTTGAATAGAGCTTCACTATACGTTAAACACGAAAAGCTACAACAATAAAAAAGTAGTATTCTCAAGCAGATATTACAAATCGGAGCCTCGTAATGCGGGGCTTTTTTATTGGTGTAATTATTCCAACATTTGAAAATTAATACGGAGATAACAGCATAGTGAAAACCTACAGCTTTCCGCCTTATGGCCCCGGATACAATTCAAGTGTCGTAGTGGTACTTGACCGCATGACTCATTTCGAGGGCATTAGTTTTAATGGCATTAAAGGTGCTGAGATTCATTAAGATACAGGCGCAAATTAATCACTACATGAATTTACACAATAAGATGGTCAGTTGTGATACACCATGAAGTAATCACTATCTGTGATGGTGACGAAATTATTTATGGAGATCTTAAGGCTCTGAAGAACATGGAGTTTTACAACTGGAAGGGTAGATTTAAAAAATAGACCCCGTGTCTAAAGAGGGTCTTAATGTCGTAGGCTTTAATATAACTTATTGTTTTTAGGTTTTGTTGAAAGGTCATGCATGTTTAGGTTTCAAAGCTAAAGCATACTTCAACGCGGCAACAGTACGCGCTTACCTAGACAATAGCTACCTTATATTTGTAAAGGTTTATAGCCATCAGCTATTAACTGGTGGCTTTTTCATTTGTGGAGAAAATTATGCCGCCTCGCATACCTCGATCTTGTCGCAAGCATGGCTGCAGTAAAACAACCACTGACCGTAGTGGTTATTGTCAAGAGCACATGAATACAGGATGGGAAAACCACCAGCAAGGCAAGAGCCGTCATGAGCGCGGTTATGGCTCCAAGTGGGACAAGATACGTGCTCGCGTTTTGCATCGTGATAAACATCTATGCCAAGAGTGTTTGATGTCAGGTAAACCAACTGAAGCAAAGACAGTGGACCACATCAAACCTAAGGCGCATGGTGGTACCGATGATGATAGCAATCTGCAATCGCTGTGCTGGTCGTGCCATAGAAGCAAGACGGCAAGTGAACGAACCAGAGGATAATCGCTATATTGCGATAACTCACAAGGGGGAGGGGCGGGTCAAATCCCTACCACTCTCGCCCTAAAGTACCGCCGCCTTACCTTTTGTGATATCGCCGCAGGTTAGAAAACTTTTTTATGGGGATCCCCAGCGTTAATTAATAGGAGGTTTCTATCATGGCTGGACCACCTAAAACCCCGTCACACCTGCAATTAGTGAGGGGTAACCCATCAAAACGTCCCATTAATAAGCAAGAACCAAAACCGCCGTCAGGGGTACCCCAAACACCAAAGTATTTTGATAAGCGGGGTAAGTATTGGTTCAAGAAAATGGGAGAAGAGTTAGATGCACTGGGTGTCATGAGCACGCTCGATGCAAAAGCTCTGGAATTATTGGTTGAGGCATACGTTGAGTACCGGCATCACTGCGAGGTGCTCGATACTGAAGGTTATACCTACAACACTACGTCAATGACTGGCGACATTATCAAGAAAGCACATCCAGCGGCTGCAATGAAAGCCGATGTTTGGAAGCGAATCCGAGCTATGCTCAGTGAATTTGGCATGACACCTTCAGCAAGAACAAAAGTCAGTGTCAAAGGTCCTGAGCAGGAAGATCCACTAGAAGCATTTCTGAAAAAGCGCAAATGATGAATGGCAACCGTAGCAGATGGAATTCAGTACGCCGAGCAGGTCGTGGCTGGAGAAATTGTTGCGTGCGAATTGGTGCGCTTAGCGTGCCAGCGTTTTTTAAATGATTTAGAGCATGGTCCTGAGCGTGACATCTATTTCATTGAAGATCGCGCACAGCACATACTCGACTTTTACAATTTTATCCCGCATGTCAAAGGGGCATTGGCTGGAAAGCCGATTGATTTAATGCCGTGGCATGTCTTTATCTTGATTAATATTTTCGGGTTCGTGATCCCGTTAATTGATGAATTAACCGGTGAACAAGTTCTTGATGATGATGGTGATGCCATCTTTGTTCGTCGTTTTCGAACCGCATTTAATGAAGTGGCTCGTAAGAATGCAAAATCAACGCTCTCCAGCGGCATCGGTTTATACATGACCGGGGCTGATGGCGAAGGTGGTGCTGAGGTTTATTCAGCCGCAACGACTCGCGATCAGGCACGTATTGTGTTTGAAGATGCCAAAAATATGGTCAAAAAAGCAAAAGCAACACTAGGTCGCTTATTTGATTACAACAAGTTAGCTATTTACCAAGAGCGAACGGCGTCTAAATTTGAACCACTTTCCAGTGATGCAAATAACCTCGATGGCTTGAATATTCATTGTGGGATAGTCGATGAGCTACACGCTCATAAAACTCGCGATGTGTGGGATGTTCTTGAAACGGCAACAGGTGCGCGATTGCAGTCGCTTTTATTTGCCATCACAACATCGGGTTTTAACAAAGAGGGAATCTGTTACGAGTTACGGGATTACGCAATTAAAGTTCTAACGGGTATTGTTGATGATGACACTTTCTTTGCCATTATTTATACCCTCGATGAGGGCGACGATGATTTTGATGAATCCGTTTGGATAAAAGCTAATCCTGGGCTTGGTGTCTGCAAGCGTTTTGATGATATGCGACGTCTTGCCAAGAAGGCGAAAGAGCAAATTGCTGCTCGACCTAACTTTCTCACTAAGCACCTTAATAAGTGGGTGAATGCTGAATCCGTCTGGATGGACATGAGCAAATGGGAAAGTGCTCCAGCTAACGCCACTGATGCTGAGTTACAGCATTATCCTGTTTGGGTTGGCGTTGACTTGGCTAGCAAAATTGACGTCGCTGCAGCGATAAAAATGTATGAAGACGGGCAGGGTAAAACGCACATTAAATGCAAGTTCTGGTTACCCGAGGATCGTATTGAAACCGCACCGAAACACATCGCAGAGCTTTACCGGAAATGGGCTGATGCAGGTCACTTGGAATTAACTGACGGTGAAGTGATTGATCATGACATTATCAAAGACGACATCCTGAAATGGTGTGAGGGTGATGATGTACGTGAATTAGGGTTTGACCCATGGAGTGCGGTTCAGTTTTCACGCCGGCTAGCGGAAGAAGGTGTTCCATTAGTTGAGGTTGCTCAAACAGTTAAGAACATGTCTGAAGCCATGAAAAGTGTTCAAGCTGATGTGTATGCAGGTAAGTTTCATCACGATCACAATCCAATGATGGCTTGGATGTTGTCCAACGTCACCGTAAAACCGGATAGAAACGAAAATATCTTCCCCAACAAATCCACACCCGAAAACAAAATTGATGGTCCAGTTGCCATGTTTACTGCAAAAAGCCGTCAATTGGTGGGGGGTGGTTCTGATGGTGATTTCCTTTCCTCACTCAACCCAGACGAAGATTTACTATTCCTATGAAAAATTTATTTCTCGATATCACTGCCTTAGTTGGTTTTGGGGCGGTGATGGCAGGCTGTTATCTAAATTATGGGCTCCCCAATACATTAATGATCGGCGGTTCCGTGCTGGTGGTTTATGCATTAGTGGCAGCAATGAGGGGGAAACGTGCTTCTTAACGTGTTATTTCGTAGTGATGGACTGACAAGCATTGAAAACCCATCGGTACCCATTACCTCAGACTCTATTGATACCGATGGAATTTTCACTGCTGACGTACATGTTAGTCCTGAAACATCGATGAAGCTTGCCGCAGTGTATGCGTGTATTTACGTGCTTTCTTCATCTATTGCTCAAATGCCATTACATGTTATGCGTAAATCTGGCAATAAAGTTGAAACTGCGCGTGACCATCCTTTATTTCACCTCGTTCATGATGAACCTAACGAATGGCAAACTAGTTATAAATGGCGAGAAACGAAACATCGGCATGTGCTTGGTTGGGGAAATGGCTACACACAGGTTGTGCGAAACCGTAAAGGGGAAGTGACCAATCTTGAGGCGTGTATGCCGTGGGAAACAACCCTACTGAATACAGGCGGTCGTTATACCTACGGTGTTTACAACGAGCTCGGCAATTTTGCTATCAGTCCTGATGACATGATCCACATTCGCGCTCTGGGGAATAACCAGCGCATGGGTATTAGTCCTATTGTTCAGCATGCTGAAACTATCGGTATGGGAATGAGCGGACAGAAGTATACGAGCTCATTTTTCGGCGGGAATGCAAGACCTGCTGGTATTGTTTCTGTTAAAGGGGAGTTAAAAACAGACGGCTGGAACAGGCTAAAGGAAATGTGGCAAAAAGCATCGGCAGCATTACGTAGTCAGGAAAATAAAACAATGCTATTACCCGCTGAGCTTGATTACAAGGCACTAACAGTTTCCCCTGTCGACGCTCAGCTAATTGACATGCTGAAATTGAACCGCTCTATGATTGCGGGGATCTTTAACGTTCCTGCACACATGATAAATGACCTCGAAAAAGCCACTTTCTCTAATATTTCAGAGCAAGCTATTCAATTTGTTCGGTACTCAATCATGCCGTGGGCGGTGAATTGGGAGCAGGAATTAAACCGACGTTTATTTACGCGACAAGAGCGAAAGGCGGGATTTTATGTTCGCTTTAATTTGGCGGGTTTATTACGAGGTACGGCGAAAGAACGCGCTGAATTTTACCATTTTGCGATTACGGATGGTTGGATGAGCCGAAATGAAGTGCGTGCTTTTGAAGATATGAACCCAGTTGATGGGCTGGACGAAATGTTAGTCAGCGTTAACGCTGCTCAGCCTGTGGGAAGCCAAACAGAAAAACCCAAAGGAGATAATGATGAGCAGTAATCAAGAAACTCGCTGCTATATGGGAGAGGTGAGAGCCGAACCCAGAGATGAGAATCAAGCAACCCATATTATCGGGTTAGGCTCTGTTTTCGACTCTCGTTCTGAGCTGATGTATGGATTTAAAGAAATTATTAAGCCGGGGGCATTTGATGACGTGCTTAATGATGATGTTCGCGGATTATTCAATCATGATCCTAACTATATCCTTGGGAGAACAGCGGCAGGAACACTGTCTTTAAGTGTGAATGAGCGTGGATTGGTCTATGACATCACGGCACCTGATACCCAAACTATCCGCGATTTAGTGCTAGCACCGATGCAGCGTGGCGATATTAACCAAAGTTCTTTTGCTTTTCGTGTCGCCCGAGATGGTGAAGATTGGTATCAAGATGATGAAGGCGTGATTATTCGTGAAATTCATAAATTCTCACGCTTATTCGATGTGAGTCCAGTGACTTACCCAGCCTATCAAGACGCAGGTGCCGCAGTTCGCTCAATGGAAGCTTGGAAGGAAGCCAGAAATGGCGGTGATCTGCAAAAAGCGATTAATCAAAAATTAGCGCGTGAGCGCATTTTAACTTTACTCAATGCATAAGGTAATACTATGACTATGAAGCTTCATGATTTAAAGCAAAAACGTAACACCATCGCGACAGAAATGCGTGCTATCCACGAAAAAGTGGGTGAGGGCATTATGACGGAAGAGCAACGTTCGGAGTGGAATAAAGCCCACACTGAATTTGAAAAATTGGATGAACAAATCAAGCGTGAAGAGCAACTCCGCTCATTAGATCAGGAGTTTGTTGACGATAAAGAGCAAGAAAATCGCAATAACCCTGATAATGATCCAGAGGCGGCAAAAATTGAACGTCGAAATTTAGCCTTTGACCGTTTTGTGCGTAGTGGTTTTGGTGAATTAACTGCAGAAGAACGTCAGGCGCTAAAAGAGTTGCGTGCGCAAGGAACATCGCCAGATGATAAAGGTGGGTATACCGTACCAACCCAAATGTTGAATAAAATTATCGATCAGATGAAAGCGTACGGTGGTATTGCGAGTGTCGCTCAGATCTTAACTACCTCAAATGGCCAAGATATTCCATGGACGACATCAAATGGTACGGAAGAAGAGGGGGAGTTACTGGGCGAAAATACTGCAGCTAGCGAGCAAGATGTTGAGTTTGGAACTGCAGTTTTAGGGGCGAAAAAGCTTTCTTCTAAAATTATTCGTGTTTCGAATGAGCTTCTTCAAGATAGTGGTGTAAATATTGAAACTTATTTAGGCGGCCGTATTGCTCAGCGAATTGGTCGCGGTGAAGCGAAGTATTTAGTCAAAGGCACAGGGGCTGGAACACCGCAACAACCAAAAGGGCTGGATGCGTCAGTCACCAGTACAATTGATTCCTCGGCAGTATTTGGTTGGAAAGACATTAATGCATTAGAACATGCGCTTGATCCTGCGTACCGCAATGGTCCTAAGTTCCGCTTAGCGTTCAATGATGACACATTGAAAAATCTAAAAGAAATGGAAGATGCGCAAAAGCGCCCGCTATGGTTGCCATCCGTTGCAGGGGTTGCACCAGAAACCATCTTAGGAAAGCAGTATGTTGTCGATCAGGCGATTGATAAAATGGAAGCGGGTAAAAAATTCATCTTCTGCGGTGACTTTGATCGTTTTATTGTCCGTCGAGTTACTTACATGGTACTGAAGCGTTTAGTTGAGCGTTATGCTGAATATGACCAGACAGCATTCTTGGCGTTCCACCGCTTCGATTGTGTCCTTGAAGATACTTCAGCGATTAAGGCGCTGGTCGGTAAAGGCACCACAAAATAATTATTAATCTCCCCCAGTCAAGTGCCGCTTAATTGCGGTTTTTTTGTGCCTGCGATCTGGTCATGGTCGCAGGCATTAAGGTGAAAACATGCCATTACCCACATTGGAGAAGTTAAAGGCGCAATGTCGGATTGACGATGACAATGCAACAGAAGATGACTTGCTGATCACGTATATGCTTGCGGCTAAGAAGCGGGCAGAAAACTACATCAATAGAACGCTTTATGACGGTGATATTCCTGAATCCGATCCAGATGGTTTGCAGATCTCGGAGGATGTTGAGTTGGCCATTATGCTGGCGGTGGGTCATTTCTATGAAAATAGAGAAACAACGGGTATGTCTGCCGGATTTAAAGCGCTATTGGAACCATATCGCTATATCAATATTTAGGGGGTGATATGAAAGCGGGCGAACTCAATAAGCGGATTTGGTTATCGCGTATCGAGGAAGTGAGGGATGAGTTCGGCGTCCCTAAATCTAGCGTGGTGAAAGTCAAAGATGTTTGGGCAAAAGCGGAGGCGATGTCTAACCGGAAAATACGCACCGCCGATCAGCAGCAGGTTATCGAAACGTACCAATTCACTATTCGACCACGTAGCGACGTTAATATCGGGTGGATCATCGCTTATCAAAATCGCAACTTCACGGTTCGCGCTGTTGATAGAAACAAGTCAGACCGACTAATCATAACGACGGAGGCTGACAATCAGCATGATAGAAACTGACATTAAAGCCGATTTGGAGCGACTAACAGGATTAAAGGCATATCCGTTAGGGCTGCCATCTGATGTGTTGGAAGGGGTTATTTATCAGCGCATCAGCGACCCTAAAGTGCTTACTGGGCTCGCTAAAACCTCCCTTGTTCAATCGCGTTTTCAAATTACCTTTCAGATCCCCAATGATTATGCCAAAGCGTTGAAGCTAGAGGCCTTGGTGCTTAAAGCTTGGGAAAACATCACGCACGGTCATATCGGATCATATCCAGTACAAACCGTTCAGCGCGGGGCCTTCATGCAATCACGAGAGGAGCAGACAGATAAGCGCGTTATTTTCAGAGTGATGCGTGATTTTGTTATTACTTATCCAGAGGACGCCACATGAGAATGACGGTTGAAGTGAAGGGATTAAAAGACCTGGAGTATGAACTTAATAAACTAGGAGAAGAAATTACTACAAAGGTGTTAAGGCAAGCTGGGCGAGAGGCAATGACACCCGTGTTAGACGATATGAAAAAGCATGCTGGTTATGATGCGACAAGCGAAGCTGAGCACATGAGAGACAGCATCAAAATTACCACCACAAGCCGAATGAAGGACAACAAAACACTCTCTGTCATGACAGTAAGAGTGGGTCCTACTAAAGCGCATTATATGAAAGCAAAGGCGCAAGAATTTGGCACTGTCAAACAGATACCGAATCCATTCATCCGACCAGCGTTGGATTATAACCGTCAATTTATTCTCAACACACTTGCATCGGAAATACGTGCAAGCATCGAAAAATATCGTTAATTAAACTATTGGAGCTATCAATATGGCTGATAAAAAATCATCCCCTGAATATGCAATGTTGCCTGCCGGCACTATCGTTAAATTTGGTAAGCCGGGTGATACCGTTGAACAGATGAAAGCACTGGAAAACTGTAAAACAACAGGTGCAACGGGGCTAACTGGTGGGTTTGTTGATTGCACAACGCTTAAGGATAAAAACAAACAATCAATCTCTGATTTACCGGATGGACCTGAAAAATCACTTGGGTTTATTGACGATCCAGAGAATGCGGATTTTGCTGCATTTTTGAACGCGGCGAATGCCCGTGAAGTCGTGCAGTTTTACCTTGAGCTACCAAACAAACGTACAGCAACCATGATTTTGGCATTATCTGGCTGGGAAATGAATAGCCTTGAAGCGCCCGCGAATGAGGTTATCCAAATTACTGTAAAGGGTAAGCAAAATAACATCACATGGGGTGTTGCTACTGCTGGAGGTACAGAATAATGTCTCTGAAGTCATCTCTTCTTAAACCTACACCCCACATTGAAGAACATTCAATTTTAGGTACCAAAGTCTTTCTTCGCCGGCTAACAATTGCTGAGCTTGATGAATATGAGCATGACCTTCAGGAAGCTCAAAAAACCGGATTTAGTTCAGACGCTAGTAAGGCTGGTGCTAAGTTGATTTTAAAAGCGATTTGCGATGAAAAAGGTAATCCAATCCCTGAAGATGAGTTACCTACAGCGGATGAATTAGTGACGGTACACGATACGCCAACACTACTTTCTGCGATGGCATTCGTACAAAAATACAGTTATGGCTCGGTTGAGGAAGCCAAAAAAAACTAACCAACTCACCCTATCTTAAGTTGATTTTCCAACTGGCTGACAGATGGGGTGAGCCAGACCCACGCAAAATAGCGCAATTGCCTGCGGATATTATCACTCACTGGCAGGCTTTTTTCTCTCATGAGTCTGATCCGGAACCGGAACAAGGCGAACACTCTCCAATAACCCAAACACCGCTTCCATCTAGTGTGGAAGAGCAGTGTAATGATGTCATGAGGATCTTAAATGGCTGACGTTGCAAGTTTAGCGGTTGCGTTACACCTCAACGCAGCCTCTTTTAAATCACAAGTCTTTGATGCGTATGACTCTGCGCGAAAAGAATCCCAAAAATTCGCACAAGCAGCAACGAAAGATGCGGGTAACACAGCGGAAAGATTATTAGAAGTGTCAGCCAGTGCCAGAAAGGCGGGTGCTGATTTATCTGCTTCTGGCCAATTGGCGAGACACTCACAACTTGGATTTGCTCAACTAAGAAATGCACTTACCAGTGTTTCTGCGGGTTCATCGGTAGCGACCAGTAGTTTAATTGGTGGTTTTATTCCTGCACTGGAACGCTCATTAGAGAACGTCAACAGTGTTAAATTTTCTTTAGCAGAACAGCAGCGAGTCGCACAAGAAGCCGCGAGAGAGGCTATTAATTTATCTCGTGCTCAAATCGAAGGGGCTCAAGCGGATAGAAAAAGCGCCCAAGAAAAAATCAATCTTGCAGCAAAAATGCGTGACGAAGCCATTGCCCGCAGAGAGCAAGCTTTTGCGCTCGATGAGTATTTAGAGCGACAAGTTGAAGTGAACAAGCAGAATGGTATTTCAGTCAGCTACGCGGAGGATCATGCTAAAAACGCACGCATTATCAGTGAGGCAAATATTGCCGAAGCCGATGCCAAGAAGCGAATGCAGAGCGCGTCTAATGCCATTATTTTAGCTGATAAAAGCGAGCTTGATGGTAAGAAAAATCTAGCAGCTGCTACAGTTCAATTATCCGATGCCAGCAAAGAACTAACCTTCTCACAGCGTGCAGCGGCGAATAGTGCCAGTTTGTTTAAAAGTGCATGGGGCATGATGGGTGGTGCTGTCGGTATTGGCATTATGGCGTCAGCGGGTGCCTTTACTTATTTATACTCTCAATATCAGCAAGCCGAAGATCGCCAAAAAGCTTTCAATGCAGCCTTGCAAAAAGGCGGGTTAGGGCTTGTAACAACCGCCTATGATCTACGAAATCTAGCGAATGAGCTAGGTGGAACTGCAGAAGCTTATAAATCTGTGGCTGCCGCAGCTAGTGCGGGTTTTTCTGGTGACTTGCTTCACCAAGTTTCAGAGCTTGGCGTTCAGATGGAAAAGTCAGGTGGTAGTGTCGATGACCTAGTATCCAGATTAGTTGCTTTAGGTGATCGCCCTGTCGAGGGATTGCAAAAGGCAATCGATGCAGGGCATATCATTGATGCGCAAGTGATAGAAAGAATAGCAAGACTTGATAGGGAAGGTAAAAAATATGAAGCAGCTAATGCAGCAAGATTAGCAGCAATAGCTGCTGAGAGTGAATATCATGAAAAAACTAATGCATTTGCAAAAAATCACGAAACTAGAATTAGGGAGCTAGATAAAGCTTATGCTGGATTGCAAATGACAATCCGCAATCTAGATATGGGTGGTAAAGACCCATTTCTTGGTATGTATGTAGCAACAAAGAATTTATTAACAGACAAGCTAAAGCAAGAACAAGAAGAGCAGCAAAAACAACAAATTGAACAACAAAAAAATTTAACAGAAAGCTTGAAGCTACAGGTTAATTTTAATGCTGCATTTTCAGCTGGCGTTGATCAACAAAAGGAACGCTATGAAAGGCAAAAGCAATTCAAGGATATGCTGGATAAGGGCACTATTTCCGCAAATGAATATCAGCAAGCCATAAAGGGACTGGATAAGTTATTTGCTGCGCCAAAGAAAACAGGCGGTAACCCTATTGTTGATGAAGGAAAGCAGCGTATAGAACAGCTTTTGCAACAAGGTGCCGCACTACGAGCTCAATTGGAAGAAACTGAAGGTCTTACTGCATCAGAGCGTAAGCTTGCTTCCTTTGAACAAGAATTAATTGGATTGCAAGGGCAGCATTTAAATGCTCGACAAAAAAGCATCCAATCACACCATGTTGAGATCCGCACACAGTTACTAAAAAACGCTGAGTTAGAAAAAGAAATTAAATTTAAGGAGTTGCGAAAGAAATTTGATGACCAAAATTTTGAGGTTATGCAAAAAACGTCAAAAATTAGTCAAGATGCAACAAATCAAATCTTGCAAATGACGATGAGTCAAAATGCTTATGATTTAATGCTTGAAGAGCAGCGTATTCAAGATGACTTCAGGCAAAGACGCTATCAATTGGACAAGGAAGTTTCAGATAAGAAATCTCAACTCTATGCTGACCAAACGGCATTTTTACTTCAAGAAGAGCAAAAGCAGTTAGAAATTGTTCGTCAATCGTCGAAAGATAAATCTAGAGATCAGAAGGATGCTTACAAAGGAATGGCTAGAGGCGTACAGGATTTTGGCAATACAGCTGAAAACGTTTATGACCAAATGCGATCTATTAGTAATTCAGCCCTCAGTGACATGTCAGGTATGCTGGCTAACTTCGTGGCGACAGGGAAATTAAACTTTGCCGATTTTGCCCAATCAGTTGTGACTGAAATCACTAAGATGATCTTCCAGATGATGATTTTCAATGCTCTAAAAGCAGGTTTTACTGGTACCGCTTTTGGTGATGCAATGGGACTAAAAGCCACACCAAATGCCAAAGGTAATACTTATGAGTCTCCTGGGTTAAGTGCCCATCGTAATAGTATTGTGAAATCTCCGACATTATTTCCTTTTGCTAAGGGTGGCGTTCCTGGGATGGGGTTAATGGGGGAGGCTGGACCAGAGGCAATTATGCCATTAACTCGCGGAAGGGATGGTTCGCTAGGCGTTAGGGTTCTAGGGTTGGAGCATGCACAATCAGCCGCGCCAAGTATCATTATTCATCAAACATTCCACGTTACTGGCAATGGTGATCAGGCTCTTTATGATGCAATGCAGGAAGCTGCAAAGATGGGGGCAAAGCAAGGTTCAGATGAAGCTTTAGCTAAAATACAGCGTGATTTTATGACGAGAGGAAAAATCCGAGGATCCCTTGAGAGGTAATCATGGTATTAGAGTGGCCAGAAGCCGTTGTGCCAGCAACAATGAACTGGCAATTAATCAGCAATAGTAAATCATTTGCGTCTGTTTTTACCGGAAGCGTGCAAACAGTGCGCTTTCCTGGTAGCCGTTGGCGCTGTACATTAACCTTTAATAATCTTACCGAGCAATTATCACGCGATCTAGAGGTTCTTATGGCGGCGCTTGATGGTGAAAGTGGTCGAGTAAAAATTAGCAATTGGTTACGTCAAGGATTGACTGGAAAAGGTGAAGCAAGAATAAGTACCGCCAATCAAACAGGTAAAATATTACAAACTAAAGGATGGATAGCTAGTTCAATTATATTGCGTAAAGGCGATTATTTGACGGTTGGTAATGAGTTGAAAATGGTCACTGATAATGTCATTAGTGACAAAGAAGGGAATGCAGTTATCCCTATTTCACCTATGTTAAGGGTTTCTCCAGCAGCCAATGATAAATTAGAAACTGTGCGTCCATTTGGAGTTTTTAAATTAACCAGCAATGATCAGGGTAATTTTCAATACAGACCGGGCGTCTTTTCTAATGTAACAATTACGTTTGAGGAGGCGTTATTCTAATGCTTTATCATCCATTTTCTAACAGCATGGTCAAAGCAATTAATGATGGGGCTGAATTAGTCATTGCTGCAAAACTTGATTTGAAGTCAGGGGTAACAAGAGCCCATACAGGGATTGGCAATTTGATTATTGCGGGGGAAGTCTATTTAGGCGTGGGTTCTTTGGGGAGCATAGAAACAGTTTCGGAAAGTAACACCACAAGCCCACAACAACTTATCTTGTCACTTTCTGGTTTTGACTCACTTTTAATTGCCGATGTTATGAATGAGCGAAGTCGTGGTAGAAATGTCAGTTTAATGCTGGTGGCTTTAGGTGGTGATGGGAAACCCGCTGTAGCTGAAATTGTGTTCGCTGGTCAAATATCAAATATTGGTGTGACTACGGGTAATAATAACGAAGTTGCCGTGACGGTATCAAACCGCTTTGAGCGATGGTCACAAGGTTTGCCTGATAGATTCACCGATGAATCATGGACAAAGAGGCACACGGGTGATCGTATTTTTCGTTATGTTGCACAAATGGCGGAGCGTGCTATCTATTGGGGTAGCAAAAAAGATGCGCCAACATTTATTTATAAGTAGGGATCATCTATTCTGATGCGAAAGTAATAACTTGTTGGATTTAATTATGAAAAAAGAAATAACCTATGTACTTGGCGCGTTGGCTATCCTAGTTATCATTTATTTTGCTGTTATGTCTTTTAAAGTAACCGATAAAAAAATCTATTCTGCTGTAGAAGCTTCTGTTTCTGAGGTACTTCTAGATCCTCAGTCGGCACAATTTAGTAAGCTAAAGATTGTAGAAAGGGTAAATGATGGAAAATCGTCATCTATGAAAGTTTGTGGGTATGTTAACGCTAAAAATTCATTCGGTGGATTCACTGGTAATAAAGGGTTTTATACTTTCGTTTATATAGATAATGGAAATATAAAAATTCACAAGAATAGTACAACTATAGCAAGTGATTTGCTAACGAAAGGTATGGTTGAGCATACCTGCAATTATTAGCCTAATAGCTTTAAAACAGACCCGCTTCGGCGGGTTTTTTTATGCCCGGAGATCAGCAATGCGACATCCTAACTGGACAACCAGACTCCCTGAAACCTTACAAAAAGCAACACAAACGCCATTTTCATGGGGTGAGCACGATTGCTGCTTATTTGCTGCGGATTGTGTGATTGCGCTCTGTGATTTTGATCCCTGTGAAAAAGTGCGTGGAAGATATAAAACTCGCACCGGCGCAATGCGTGTTTTAAAAACGGAGTTCGGTGATATTGAGTCTGCGCTTTTAAATCACTTTCTTGAAATTCCAGTTAATCAAGCAATGCGTGGCGATATCGTCATGTTTAACGGCGATGATGGGAAGACGCTTGGCGTTATATGGGCAAATAAAGTTTGGGCGGTTACCGAGTCAGGAGCAATGCCAGTTAATCATCAACCAGTCAAAGCGTGGAGAGTAGAGTAAATGGGAAAGACGGTTACCAATATTGCATCTGCAGCGCTAATGGTGGTGGGTACTATTTATGGAGGACCCGTTGGTTATGCATTAATTGCTGCCGGTATAGCTACTCAAGCTGCAGGTGCGATGATTTACAAAGATAAGATGCCTTCGATGAATTATCGGGATCAGTCTGAACGCAAGCAGATGTTGCGTTCATCAACTGCACCAGAAACGATAATTGTGGGGAAAACTGTATGTTCAGGGCTGCTTTTTTTCGCAGAAGAAGAGCGCGGTGAGCAAGATGAAAATGAACGTCTATTCATGGCGCTGGCACTAGCGGCTCACAAACTAGATCACATCGGTAGGATTTGGTTGAATGATGACCTGATTGGCACTTTCGGTGATAAAGCGGGTTATGAGTTTCATAACTCCCGGACTGATTGTGATCCATACATGCTAAAGAATGCACCGTCATGGAAAGAGGACATGATCGGGGATGGCTTGGCATGGCTACGATTAACACTGAGATACGATGCTGAAAAATTCCCGTACGGTGTGCCGAACGTCAAAGTAGAGGTCTGGGGTAAGCAGCTATTCGACCCTCGTACAAATAAAACAATCTGGAGCAACAATGGTGCACTGGTAGTTCTCGATTTTTATCGTAGTTATCTTGGTGTGCCTGATGCTGATATTGATTTTGAATCATTCAAGGTCGCTGCAGATCTGTGTGACGAACAAGTCGTTAGCCCTGAAGGTGCTGCCGAACCACGCTACACAATTAATGGGGCCTATGAACTTTCTGAATCTCCAGCATCGATACTCGATCACATGCACAAATGCATTGCAGCGGAGCCGACCTATGTAGCTGGAAAGCACGGGATTTTAATGCAGGCTTACAATGGTCCTGCAGTATTACGCATTGAACCGAATCAAATCATTGATACCGTTAACATCACGCCGGAACTGGCTTTACGTGATGCGACTAATGCGATTTACGGGACGTTTGTTGATGCTGAACAGGTGTATATCAAAACTGACTTTGAGCCTGTCATTATCGAAGAATGGATTGATGAAGATGGGTTAGAAATCAAAGAGAACATGGATTATCGCTTTGTCACTAGCCCATACCAAGCCAGCCGATTAGCCAACCTCTACTTACGTAAGAAGCGAGCTGGGCGCCGAGTTCAAATTAAAATGAACATGGATGGCTATGCATACCGACCAGGAGAAGTGATTTTATTAAATCTTCCCCATATTGGCATTCAAAATCTTGAGTTTCGTATTGCTGAATGGAAATTTCACCCGCAGGAAGGAGTTGATATCCTCCTCGAGGAGGATGGTGCTTATATTTATGAGGATGTGATCGGCAAGCCATTTGTTAGACCACCGTTTACTGTATTGCCGACGGGCGGCGTGGCGCCACCGTTAAACCTTGCATTTGTGCCAGTTAGTATCGGCGAGATTGTTCAGGGATATCTGAGTTGGAAATCAGCTGCTGCAGATGTTCGCTACAATACAGTGAACATTATACAAGATGGAAAAGTGGTTCAATCAATTCAGGTGCCGCAAGATAGGGTCGATTTGTCAGGACTTGTTCGCGGATCCTATCGCGCTGAAGTTCGTTCAATTAATGTCGCTGGCGCCATGTCTGCACCTACCATTATTGATTTTGATATTCAAGCCCCACCTAAGCCTGTCAGTGTTGAAGTGACTGGCGGGATGTTCTCATTGACGTGCGTTCCACGTGCTGGTGAATCCGCACAACACGGCTATACATTTGAGTTTTGGTTCAGCGACAAGAAACTGGCTAACACTAACGATTTGGAAGTTACAACAAAATCCAATCGATTAGGGCAAGGACAGTTCTGGACGAAAGAAAATTTAAAAGCGGGTACCGATTATTGGTTTTATGTTCGAAGGGTCAATAGTTACGGAAAGTCACCATTTGTTGAATCCGTTGGGCAAGCCAATGCATTGCCTACGGATATCATCGAAGAAATGGGCGGGCAGTTTATGACGACCGAAGCTGGTAAGAAGCTGGAAGATCAGCTTTATTGGCTTTCTGAGTCCAACCTAATCAACGGCGCTGCAACGTTTGAAGTCCAGCAAGATTTATTCACTAAGCATGGTCAGTCAATGGCGCAAATTAAGCGCTTAGACCGGGTGTTTGCGGATGCAAATTTGGCATGGGCTCAATCTATTGTTGAAGTTAATGCATCAATAAATGGCGTTAAAGCAGGCGTTATCAAGAATGACCAAGCCATTGCTGATTTAGACAAAGCATTTTCTAAATCTGTCACTGAATTAGAAAGCTCAATTGGTGAAGTGAAATCCGGCGTTGTTAAAAATGATCAGGCCATCGCGTCATTAAACAAGTCGTTTGCGGAATCACAAACGCAGGTTCAGTCAAAGCTTGATGAACAGATGGCGATTGTTAACACCAAAGCGACAACCGAATTTACTGCAAAAGGTGAAGGCTATGCAACGTGGGATGTGAATGCTGGGGTTTGGTACAACAAAACATTCTATAAAGCAGGGATGGTTATTAGTGCCGAAGTGAAGGCAGGAAAAGTCAGCACTTACATCGGATTTATGGCCAATAACTTTGCGTTTATTAATCCTTCAAACGGTGAGTTCGAAACGTTTATGTATATGAAGAACGGTCAGATTTTCATGAAAGAAACGTTCATAGATAAAGCGTGGCTCAATAGCGTGGTTGTAACTGACAAAATGACGTCAGCAAATTACGTTCCCGGCAAAGTGGGTTTTAATATCGATGCTAAAACTGGCGATGCGGAGTTTAACAAACTGCTCATCAGCGGGGATTTTAAAATTGTTGGGGATGCAGGTCGGGTGTTAGTTGATGGTACCGGAATGACAGTCTATGACGAAAATGGAAGATGGGCCGTGAAAGTGGGGAGGCGTCCAGCATGAGTGATGATTACGGATTATTTGTAAATCCCAAGGATGGCGGTAAACCGATTGAAATCACTAATAGAACATTCCCTCTTTCATTCATTAAAAAAATCATGGTCGATCCGTGGTCTGGTGATAAATACAATAAAGTGAAAAGCTTTAATATCCCCGGACTGTCAAAGTACGACGTTGTAATTGTGCCAATGTCTACGTGTCACTTTTGGGCGTATGGCGCAGTGACAAAGACTTTGATTAGTCGATGGTGGGTAGATGGCGATACGTTCAGGTGCGAGTACAGTCAAATAGCATGGGAAGGAGGGTGGTTGCCGGGTAATGACGGTGAGACTCACTTTATGTTATTTGGCACCCTGAAAGATGTGCCTAAAAATACCTATGGTCTGTTTATTAATGGCCTTGATGGAGCAATCGACAATTTTAGGGGAATAACGCAAGAAAGTGATTTGTCGTACTGTGTATTTAGAGAAAAAATTCGCTTAACGGATCGGCAAAAATGGTCAATTCCTGCAACCATCCCAAATCGTGATTCAGTCTGTGTCTTTATGCGCCCAGCATCATCAAGCCATGTTTTACGATATGACAGGGCAAATAAGCAGGTGTGGTCTTCTGGCGCAGGGGATGTTTACGTTGTGATTTTTTCATACGGGCTCAATTTACAGCCTGCAGATGGGCTAACTATATGGAACACTGCTGGTAAAGTGACGTACAGCTCTGATTACGTCCCATTCGTTAAAAACGGACATCAACTCACACTCAATAAAAACTCAGCGACGAGCTCATTTGCGGTACCCATGTTCACGTTTGACACACCAAGCGCTTGGGTCGTTGAGGAAAGTAATTCATACAACGTTTTTGCTGGTGGTTATAAAGTTTCTGGAAACAAGCTTATTGGCGCGCGTCTATGGACCATTGGCAGCTATCCAAAATATACCGGGTCATCAATGGATGTTTATGATCAGGAGATCATCTTTGGCGGCAGCTACGCCATAGACCTAAACGACTACTTCTAAATACTCAATTCAACGATAAGCCGCTTAACTGCGGTTTTTTTGCGTCCAAATTTTGGAGTTAAAATATGATTTATCAAACAGGCACAATCGCAACTACAGCAGGACAAACAAAAATAAAAGGTACTGGAACGCGCTGGAAAGATAACTTGGCTGGTATCTCCGAAGGTTGTCCAATCTCTATTTTTATCAATAACGTTGTGTACTTTAACAATGTGTTATCTGTGAATTCAGACACTGAGATTAATCTTACCTATCCTGTGCCAGTAGCAGCCGCAGCAGCGAAATATCAGATTGCCACATTCGTTCTAGACAGCATGAGCGATGGTGTTCGCAAGATGCTAGCGAATCAACAGTATATCCAGTATTTCCTCCGCAACATGGATACATGGATGACGCAGGACGGCATTGTTGAAATAAAAACCCCAACGGGTGAAACGGTAAGACTTGAAAGCATCATTGCATTGAAAAAGCTGATCGATGGGAAGTTGAGCACATCCGGTGGGAAAATGACTGGTAAGTTAGATACTACTAGCCTTGGAATTGTATCAACTAATGATAATAGTATTAATATTTATCCACCTGCGGGAAAAGACTCTGATGCATTTTTACAATACCGTGATGGTCAAGACTGGTTTGGAAAAATCAACATTCCTAGGCTGCCAAAAAATACAGATAAAATTATGATGCTGGTCGGTGATTTTGGTTTTGGTGGTGTTGTCTCATCAAGAAATTTAACTGATGCTCAACAAGAAATATTATTCAAAGATGAACCTACCTCGGTTTGGAGAAACCAAACATCAAACGGTTCGACAATGAAGTATTCTTATCAGTATGCTCCAAATTTACTGGTTAAAGCAGCAGATACATTTTTTAATATGTGCGTTAGTCATGCATCAGGCACAGTCCAGATAACATCAGGTATATCTGGTGCGGTACCAGCAAACTGGAAAACATCCTATTTATACGGAACGGCAAACACGACAAAAGATGCGAACGGAAATCTAAGACCTGCCTCTCCAGTAATCAAAGTCTTCGCAGACCATATCGAACTCAATGACGAATCAGAGGGAATTGAGCTCGAAAAACTTGGCATCGGGCGCTATAAACTCAAAGGCACTCTCGGCATGAACTCGGATGCTAGCTGGGGCGGTATTCACGGTGGTTTAGTCGTACCGAATGGGATTAACAATTTACCATTGGTATGGGCTGATTTTGACGTGTTACCGGATGGCGACATCATCATTGAAACCCGCTATAGAAAGCATGTACTACCGCAGCGACTCGAAGCCCAGCGCTTGATGACTTATCCAGAGTTTCTAGATGAGAATAACATTGAGCGTGAAGACTATGACTATTGCGATATTCCCAATGGCCACTGGATTGATGTTCGTGTGAATATGCCGAGTGATTCTATCTACAATCAGAAGCTAGCTGAAGCTGAGAGGCTTGCTAAACTAGAAGCAGAGCGATTAGCTGAAGAAGAAGCTAAACGAGCAGCAGAAGAAGCGGAAAGAGCAGAACAGGAAGCTACGGAACGTAAACAATATGACCTTGGTGATAATGACACATTGCTATAATTAAAATATAAATGCGCCAGCTTGAGTAGTTGGCGCACTCTAATCATTTATCGAAATACTCTACTTCCTCAGTTTCTTTCATTTCAGGCATCCAATCTCCATCATTCCAAATTTCTTCCAGCGTTTCTTCAATGTAGGTTTTCTTTTCGTTCTTACCAAGGCCATCAATAGAAACATTAGCTTGAGATCCCCAACTAATATCGATATTTAAATCAGGGTATTTGGGGTTCAATCTTTTTGTGATCTCATTTCTCAATGCGTCGAAAGTCCCCACAGGTAATTTACCTTTCATGCTTGCAGCGAAGCGAACTTTAATAGTAACCATCGTACATTCTCCTTGTATAAAGCGCTGTATATAAAAACAGTTAAATAATAACTGTGATTATATACAGTAAAATATTAATGGAGATCAAGAAATAAGGTAAAATTTATCTTATGGCTAAGAAAATGACTTCCCCAAAACCGTTTAAATAATATCGTTAAATCAAGAGGTTAAATGATAGTTGAAAATGGCATAAAACCAAGGGTTAATGCCATTTAAATAATTATGAATCAATAAGTTAAGTTATTATTAAGCGCATGAATAAAATATAAATATAGAATTTACTTTCTAAAAATAAAATTAGCTAAAAGTAAAAAGTTAATAAAAAATTGTTATCAATTGTATGTATAGTGAGTAAGCATTTTAATTATTAGAGTATTTTGCATGAAATGCTTCCTAACTAAATGTTTTCATTTATAAAATTATTAATTAAGTTAATGTATAGATAGTATGTTATAGTACATTAAATAATCATGCCTCATTGCTATAAAAGCAAATCTTGCCTTCGCAAGCTTTTATCTAACAAATAGATGCGGTATCCAAGGGAAGTAATTCCTAAGGGACTACCTATGAATTTATCTACATTGTACCGAAACATTTTATCACTTACAGGAAATGCTTTAATAATAGTTGTATTACTGTTAGCTGCATTTTCACTTGTATACTGGATGTAAGACTATTCTGCAGATCACGGAAATAAAAGGTATTTAGCCTCTGAAAACTAAGTGTAGAGGTTTAAAACCATCGATTATGGGGATTGTTAGTGTGCTTCCTCTCGTATAGCTTAATGGAGAAAAAATGAACTATTACATTCAGACAATGATGGAACCACAGGGTAGTTATAAAATGCATAAGATTGGATGTAAGAATATGCCTATAGCTGTAAATAGATTTTATCTGGGTAACTTTTTAAATGCTATGCAAGCAATTAAAATGGCTAAAAAATCAGGTTATGAAGTTGTAAAAATATGCTCTAGCTGTATAAATAGTGGTATAACGAATTCAAATAAATCGCTAAATATGGCTTTTTAATTTGCATTTATACTATCAATAGTAAGCTTTTCTGAAAAAGGAGTGAAATATAAAATTTGCTATTATTGTGTTTGTGTGGCCTAATGGTTTAACTGGTTTGGAAGTACAGGCCTATTTATGCTAGTCAGTTTAAAGTCGTTCACCATTTAGCGTTATCTAAGATACCCTTCATTGCGAATTCCTTCTAATTAATTCCCATAAGTAAAAATAAAAAACAAACCTAATATGCCTTATGGCAAACTTAAAAAATTAAAGGAAATTCTATGTCTAATACAATGACTGGTTCAGTAAAATGGTTTAACGACGATAAAGGTTTTGGTTTCATTACTCCAGCTGATGGCTCTAAAGATGTATTTGTTCATTTCTCTGCAATTCAGAGCGATAACTTCAAATCTTTAATTGAAGGTCAGCAAGTTTCATTCATCATTGAAAATGGTGCAAAAGGTCCTGCTGCAGGACAAGTGGTGGCGCTTTAAAGACACTATAAAAGTCTATCTGTACTTTAAATGTCCTTGCTGTAGTGGATCTCAATATAGAACCTCACAGTTTGATATTTCAGTAAATAATCCACATGGGGCTAAATGCATTTTTTGCAAAAGCTCAATGAAAGCAAAAGTTTGCTGATTAAAATTTCAATAGCACTTAAAACCTCGTTACAACGAGGTTTTTTTTATTTAAATCGTATTTATTTAAATGGATGTGTTAAGGTTAAGGAGTAATTATACCTCATTGCTATGAATAGCAAATCTTGCATCCGCAAGCTTTTATCTAAAAATAAATGTGGTATCCAAGGGATATTTACCCAAGGTATACTAATGAAAAAGCAAACAGTTCAGTGTTTAGTTGTAACTATTTATAAGAACATACTCATTTTGGCTGTGTTAACTATAGCGATCCTTGGTGCAATTTATTTCTTTGATACGCCATCATTAAATAAGCTTGGTAATGGGTATGTGTTTTCTAACAATTAACTCATAAGGTGTATTCTGTGAACTGGTTTCCTCTTTATCGACGTATTGTTATATATTCAGGAAATATATTTGTAGTAATTATATTAGTAGGGATATTAATTTTGATTACTTCATATGTAGTTAATTTATTTAAATGATTTTTTCCCACCATTAACTCAACTGGAAGAGTATTTAGCCTTATTAAGTCTAAGAGTCGAGGTTCGATGCCTCGATGGTGGTCCATTTCCTTAATTAATGATATTACTATTTAATATCAAAGGATTAATATCCTGTGGGTGTATCATGTCAGGACTAAGTCAATCCAAATTGATTTGTAGAATATTGCAGTGGATTAGTAGTGCCGCATTACTTTTACTTGCTGTTATATTAATAGCCTTTTTAATAAAAGAAACTGTTGTATTAGCAGGGTTATTATTTACAGCTAATGATTCCATATCAATTTATTTATTAGTAGATGGCCTTATTGTTTATTTTTTATACTTTGAGTTCATTGCATTGATTATTAAATATTTTCAATCTAACTATCATTTTCCATTACAGTATTTTATCTATATTGCAATTACTGCAGTAATTAGGTTAATAGTGGTTGAGCATAAAGATCCACAACTCTTTATTATTTACTCCGTATCAATATTAGTACTTATTTTTGCTCTATATGTTTCCAATGCTGATAGGTTAAAGCCCAAAGAATGATTTTATTATAAAATAAATAATTAGCTTAATGATAAGCTATGGTAGGAAAGTTGATCTAAACAAGTAAAATAATTAATGAACTAAAAATCAGAAAATGTTTGAATATGAAAAATATTAAATGAATTCATTAAATTTTTTACAGAAAAATTAATTATAGTAAAACTATACAAATCTTATCTGGGAATTACGTTAACTAAGTGATACTGTTGAGAGAATACTCAGAGGTGATTATGGATACGGATAAAGATGTAATTTATATGCGAATATGCCAAGTAGTTGGTCGGGCTGTTATGTTGCTAAATGAGTCAAAGCATAACATTACTGGAGAGCGCATATCTGCGATCTTAAAAGAGCAAAAAGAAAGTGAGCAAGAGAAACAAATGATTACCATATATGCCATTGCAATTGATTTAATGGATTCTAGACGAACGAATTAATTTATAATATTATCAATAACTTAAAAACCTCTATTTTTGCTATGTAAAAGATAGAATATTAATGATAATGTCATAAATATCAGATGATTAATATAGCTATATACTGCTGCGTCATGGAAAATGATGCGAAGCGATATCTGATCCCCTTAACACAAGATAATGTTGTTCTAAAAAAGTTATAATAAGGTACTTATTCAGAGTAAACCTTTAAGTTTTGGTCTCCATCAGCTTTGTGCCATGAGCGGAAATTCAAACGGACGCTGTAAATAATTAAAAAAGTCCGATGTAATGGAGCGCAGCAGTGAATATGATTTATTTCTTAGAAGAAATATCATCAGAAGTGTTCTAATAGCTTATCTTGATAGATGTGATAAGTTCTACTATCCCAATTCTTTGCTGAATAGGTCATGAAAGTATCATTAGAACCATAACGTTATGATAATGTCAGTAGAATTATTTTATTCATGCATTTTTTCATAAGGGATCTGTATTTGATTTTAGAATTTAAAAGACTAACAGAGGTCAATGTTAGCAATATTATTACGCTCAATAACCATCCTGATGTATTACGGCACATGCCATTGGGAAGCCCCGATTTTAACTACCAAAAGTGTATAGAATGGGTGGCACAAAAAGATGCTCAATGGAAAGAACATGGTTATGGCCCGTGGGCAATTATGATTAATGAGCATTTTGCTGGGTGGGGGGGATTACAATATGAAGACGGTGATGTAGACCTTGCCCTGGTGCTTCACCCAGATTATTGGGGGGCTGGTAAAATAATCTATGACGAAATTATCAGACGTGCTTTCTGTGAGATGAAACTAGAAAGCATCACTATTTTACTGCCCTTGAGTAGGGTAAAAATTAAAACTATTTTACGGTTGGGTTTTCAACCTGATGGTGAAGTGATGTTTGATAGCATATGTTTTCGTCGGTTCCGCTTATTAGCAACGCAAGAGCCTATATAAAGTAGGTTGTTACCTAAAAATGCATTAGCGGTCGCGCTAACCATGCATTCCTGAACAGGGATAATTATGAACGTCCGCTTATTGTTCAAACCAGACACTCGAGTTTAGCTGTCTAATTAAAGCAAAGATAATTTAAGCGATTAGAAAAGACGATTATTGTGATGGGTTAATTGTGTTAAAATCGATTAATTTCCACTCAATGTTTGAGAAATAGCAGTTATCAAAACTAAATTAATCATTTATGTTATCAATGACTTAAAACTCTCTGTTTTTATCATGAAAAAGATAAAATATTTATAGTAATATGATAAATATCAGATGGTTATGATTAATGTATCTATATACTGCTGCGCCACATGGGATGGATTGAAGCTGCTGACTTAATCGTTAAAGGAATGGAAGGCGCAATCGCGGCTAAGACCGTTACCTACGATTTTGAACGATTAATGGATGGCGCTAAGTTGCTGAAATGTAGCGAATTCGGCGACGAAATCATTAAACACATGTAATTTATTACGTAGTGTGAATAATAACGGGAGCCTAAAAACTCCCGTTTTTTTTCGGGTTTTTCTCTCAAAAATGCATAAATTAATTTCATTAGACTATAGGTCGCATAACCAAAATTTGGAAAACTTAAAAGGGTTAAAATATATATTAATTAATAGTATTTAGCCTTGTATTTACAGCTGCCTAGTGCAGTCTTTTATGAATTCTAAACAATCAAATAGGTATGAATCCTATTATCTAAAGATTATCTTAATGCAATGTGAAGACATTTAATGAATAAGTGTTTGTACGTATTTTTGCATAAAGAAATGGCGCTGGAAGTTAGTTTGATAAATGTTAATATGATAGGAATTATTTGTAGTGAAATTAATGATGTAAATAAAAATTAGAAAAGAATCGTTATAAAGTTTAGAACACAGCAAATTAGCAATTCTGAGGTATAGAATTATATGAATAACAAATACTTAGCTTCAATTGTTCAATTGGCATTATTTACCGTCTCTTTTCAATCTGCAGCATTTCAAAAAAATGAGTATAACCCGATCGTTTTTAATTTTGCTCAACTCTATGATTTTAATCCAGTTAAAGGCAATATCAAAGAACTGAATACCTTTGTTTATAATGAGGATGAAACCATTAATTATCAGTCTGCATTAAGGGTTGGTCGTGATGGTTGTGTTGATAGCTTCACGATGAAACAAAAAAAAGATGAGTATTTAAATAGCATTGATAACTGGCTTTCAATCAAACGAGACAAAAATAAATTAGTGGGTTCAGATGCAAATGGACCTGTTGAAATGGAAGTGGCAGAGAATTGTTTGATTATTTCAAGAACTGATAGTAATGGAAAGTTAATATATCAGTACAATAATGATGGAATAATTATCGGCTCAATGAGTGCAGAACCTAAAGTTCAATACAGTGAAAACACATATAACGAGAATAACCTTCCTGAGACGATAAAATATTATAAAGATAATGTTGTTTTCTCTGAAAGTATCATTAGTTACGGCAAAGACATAACTAAGCCATTTGATCTTCAAATGGAAATTAAGGCACTTGGTTTGCCAATCTTAGTTGTCGACTCTAAATGTGATTATGACGAGCAAAATATTGCACACAAATGCAACTTTATACTCACAATCGTATCAAATGGAAAAACAATAAAGTTACCGAAAAGAAGTATTACGGAAACCGTGTTTTACTAGCGGACAATGTATTGAAGCAAATAGATTAAAGATATTTTGAAGAGAATTTAAAAGGGTAGTTAAATAAGCCCCTTACATAATAAGGGGCACTATTTTTATGCTTTTGGATCTGCGCCAAAACGGTTGTCGCCTTTAGTACCCTCTAAGCACATGAAGACGAGCAAAACGATCGCACCAAATGGGATAAATGAGATTAAATACCACCAGCCTGATTTTTCAGTATCATGTAAGCGACGTACAGATACAGCAATGGAAGGGACGATAGTGGCTAACGCATAGATCCCTAATAAAATTCCAGCGATAATTCCTAATCCACCCATTTCACCTGTTGTGTAATTAACAGATGAAATGATCAGTGCATATAGAACCATAATGATGATCATGTTAATAAGAGTAAACATCCAATACTCTTTACGTCTAGCACGACCTTCGAAATTAGCATAGTTATTTTTGATGACTTCTAAATACCAATTCATGTTTATTCCTTGACGAAAAATTGAGTGGTGAGTATAGGTAGAACTTAAATTTGTGTAAATCAGCATTATCTGTATATTTCAAGATAACAGTAAGATAACTCTCAATAAATTAATCCATCTCCCATGAGATAATCTGTTAAAAACAGGCATGCTTGCGCAACTTTACATTAATTCTAGCAGCTTATTTCACTTTGCTAAAAGATTGTGCTGGTTTTTTCTTATTTTAAAAATGTATGACTTAAATGAAAATAGTTTTATGTTAGAGATAAAGATAGTATGACCGAGAGTCTTTGTATGGTAGTGCATCTAAGCTCTAAATTTCTTGAGCTCAGTGAGGTAATCTAACCTTTAACCTTTAACCTTTAACCTTTAACTTTAAACGTAAGCACAGTAAAATTAGGCGCATCCTTCTGGTAGTGTTTTTACGTATAAAATTTCAAGTTCATTAAAATAAATAGTAATTTAACTATCAGAATAAATATAAAAATTAGAGGACAGCATGAATATTAAGTTCTTATCACTGGCTTCCAGCATAACAACATTTTTTTTACCATTTCAGGCCGGTGCAGTCCCTATGGATAAATATAACCCGGTTGTTTTTAATATGGCTCAACTGTATGATTTTAATCCAGTAAAAGGCAATGTTAAGCATGTTAAATCTGTCGTTTATAATGAAGATGGTTCTATAAACTATGAGTCAGATTTGAAAATAGCAAAGGATGGCTGTATTGAAAGCTTTAGCATGACTCGTACAAAAAATGAGTATATTAATAGTGTACATAATGAGCTTTCTGTTAAACGTGAGAAAAATAAATTGATTGGTCAAGATTCTAATGGACCAGTAGAAATGGAAATTGGAAATAATTGTTTAATTTTATCTAAAAAAGACTCCGATGGTAAATTAACCTACCAGTATAATGCCGATGGTTTCATTAATAGCTCATGGGTCGCGGAACCTAAAACTAAGCTCAGTGCGTTCCACTATGATGAAAACAATCGCTCATACAATGTTTCCTATTACAATGATAATAAATTGTTTTCAGAGATTTCCGTAAGGTATACGAGTGATGAAACTAAGCCGTATGATCTTATTCTAGAAGTTAAAGTGCTCGATCAGTCTGTGCTAACTGTTGATACTCAATGTGAGTATAACCAGCAGGGCGTGTCGCATAAGTGCCAATTTGTATTGACACTTATTTCGGATGGAAAGCAAATTACATTGAAGAAACATAGTACGACGGATGCTTCATTCTATTAGTTGTAGGTCAATGGGGTGTTTTTCTCCATAGGATAAAATGCAATAAGCCCATAAGACCATGTCCCACAATATAAGCTTCGATTAGTCCTGTGAGTGTTTTATGAATATTTCTTGCCTCAGGGGCTAATGATGAGTTTTGCCACCATAAAATAAACCAAGTTACACCAGAAAGGATAACTAGCGCCAATGCACCCAGTCCAAGCCCTTGGACACTTGTTGCTAACCCTTTAGGTGAGCTGTCAGGAAGCTTTAAATTAAATAAGCTTGTGATATCGTTTTTTATCTGAGTGAGATCCCCCCATAAATAAGGATAGAAATATCTAAATCCTCGATTTGAGAGACAGACAAAAATGAGAATGGCCGCTAAAAATAATAAACAAAACCCAATGATAATGTGTAGCCAAGTAAAATAATACGCAAGACCACTTGTTGGGATTACGCCACTTTTACTGACAGACATCCAATTGCTGATGATAATTTGCCCAATGACCAATAAAAATATCATGCAATGAGTTAAGCGAATCGCGGGCGTTTGATAAACACCAAAAAACTGCCAAATAGATTTAAACAGTTTCATGTTATTCCTTAAAAGAATTCTTTTTCTATTACTCTATGTTGTAGTCTTTTTACTTATGAAATTCAATAAGTTTATTTTGATGATAAGAATTAGATGAATAGATTTACGTAATGTAAATAAGAATTATTTTTATCCAATAAAAGACAGAGTGATTGAAAGTCATGTGATTTGACCGAATATAGCATTAAGAAATGTAAAATTAATATTATATTGGGAAATAGTCATGAATAAGATGGTATTTGTGGAGCAGGCATTAAAAGCGGTTCTTGGTAAACAAATTGGAGAGTTAGCTATAATTAAGCAATTCTTCTCATCGGATTATGTGCAAGTAGTTGACGGAAAAATGATTAATTTTTCTGAGTTCTACTCGCATATGCAGGTTTTAAAAGAAGCCACCGAGAGCATTACGATAGAAATTAAGTCAATTGCAGAAGGTGAAAATTGTGTTCATACGCAACATATTGCGAAAGCAATAAAAAAAGAGGGCACGGTGAGTGAATTTGAAGTATTTGCTTGCTTTCATTTGATGGATGGAAAAATTATTCGATGTGAAGAGCTGACGAGAATGTTATCAGGCTCAAAACACGATAATGATTTGGGTTCTAGAACATAAATATATTTATAAAGGCAATCAACATGAAGCCATGTAGCTAATATAGGGGTTATTGTAATTAGCTACATGATTAAGTGTTATTTTATGCAGGGTAAGTGAGTTGCATACCGGTTCCAACTTCTTGTACAGGGGCGTGTTTTGCCAAATGAATTTTAGCAGCTAAGTCCGTGCAATGGCATGGGTGGATCTGCAATAAATTCTGTTTTTTAAAATACTCACTGGTTTGGTGTAACAGCTCATCGGACGCTTTTTGTAAATGAAATCCGCCGATGACAGTCACAATTTTGTCTATTTTAGTGACTCGCTTAGCATGCTCGACAATGTTACAGATCCCAGAGTGTGAGCATCCCGTAATAACAATCAGCCCCTCGGAGGTTTTAATCGCAAGGGCGCTGTCATCCAGTACATAATCATCAACACTGTTATTATGTTCATCGATAGTTTTACCTACCGGCTCTTTTCCTTCAAACGTGTTATTTCGTGGGATCTCACCTAAGAAAATGACATTCTCAGAAACAGAGTAAGAACCTTTAGTTTCAACTGTATCAAAGTAGGCGGTTAAAACATTCTTAGGGGTATTCGCGCCAATAACTTTTGAGTGATAACTTTTAGGTTGCAAAGCATCCGGATGATAAATCAATTTTTTGGATTGCTGGGATTCAACATTTCGGCGATCTAAATATTGAATAAGGTGATTAATTCCCCATGTGTGGTCATTATGACCATGGGATAAAACGAGGTCAGTAATTTGAGCAAGGTCGATATTGAGGATATTGGCATTGTTAATGAAAACATCGGAATAGCCAGTATCAAATAGGATTTTTTTACCGTCAGCTTCAATGTGGTAGCAAACTGCGGGTTCGCCACAAAAATAACTGTCAATCAGGGTGTTGTTATCAACGAGTACAGAAATTTTTATTGTCATTTTTATCTCTTTAGTTGTTTCATTATACAAAGAGGTTATATCAGAATAATGGCAAAAAATATTCAACCATCGATAAACATATAGGGTGTAAAAAATCACATGTTTAAATATGTGATCGGGAAAGGGTTGTTTATGAAAGTGAACTAGTCAATGTGGGTGCTTTAGAGTGATAATCAGTACAAATACTCTTAACCCTATTGAGTTTGCTATGATTTCGTTATTGGTAAAATGCCTGTTTGGTGCACTCGCTGTTTTAGTTATTGCGATTCTCTCGCGTAGCAAAATTTATTATATTGCGGGATTGGTTCCTTTGTTTCCTACTTTTGCATTAATTGCCCATGTGATCGTGGTTCAGGAGCAAGGTGCGGAGGCATTAAGAAAAACAGCATTATTTGGTTTATGGTCACTAATCCCTTATGCAATGTATTTAATCACTGTTTATGTCTTTGCAACCAAATTAACACCGTGGATTTGTTTAAGTTTAGCGACGTTGATTTGGATAGTTGCTGCAGCTGTTTTAGTGTATTTCTGGCAGCTTACTCAGTGAAATTTATTGTTCTAACTCCTTTATTGTGTAAATTGAATGAAATATGCGTTTTTCAGCACTTAAATTTTTATACAACATTTCTGTGTTAGATTTGTACTCGAATTATTTTTTAGACGATTTATAATAATACTTAGTGTGTTCTAATTCGCCATTCTATAGAGAAAAATGTTACTAAGAGTCCTTGTAGTATTATTAGTCGCGGGCTGTTCCTACATAGCAGGTGTGATGACAGAAGTTTCTTCAGATACAGAGATGGACGCAGAGAGTAAAGTCAAAAGCGCCGTTGAAGATTTTCTGGTATATCCATCAGCCGCAACATACAAAAATGTGAAATATCATGTTCTGAATCAGAATGAAGAGGGCGATGAGACTGGCTACTATTGTGGTGAAGTTTTTGGGTTTGAAGATGGTTTACCTTACGGATATAAACGATTTATTGTTCGTTTACATAAAAACAAAGAAGGTAAAACAGTGGTTTCTATTCCACTAGTGGAAAAAGTTGATGATATTGTTCCTGTTGAACAATTTGACCCTATCTGGGAACGTTATTGCAATCGAGAGTAATAAATCATAATAATTAAAAGGCAGATTGATCTTTGTATTATCAACTCTGCCTTATGATTTCATGGTTTTATTGCCAATGTCGCTAGGAATGTTGGCAAGAAATTATCGATAACAAAACGAGGATTTGGCTGCCAATCTTCTTGAAAACCTGCAATGTTAAAGCCCGCCTGTATTTGCCCACCAATTAAGTCCGTCAGTGAATGACCAAAGACAAACGCTTCTTGCTTTGCTTGTTTTGACGCCACCTGTTCCTGCGATAAGTTATCTAATTCTGAAAACGGCATGGTATATCGTGGTCGAATAATTGTATTTTCAGTAGGACTTTTATCTCTATCATCAACAAATACGACAGGGTTAAAAAAGCTTGAGAGCAATCGACCTTGCGGTTTAAGTACCCGAAAGCATTCTTGCCATACAGGATTAACATCGGGAATGTATAAGTTTGAAATTGGGTGAAAAATAATATCAAATGAATTGTCTTCAAACATAGGGAGATAACGCATATCACCTTGAACTGTTGTCAGTGCTAAATTATCCCGCTTAGCCACCATACTATCTTGCGCTAACTGTTTTTCTGACAAATCAAATACTGTCACGATAGCGCCCACAGCAGCCAATATTGGCGCTTGCTGCCCACCAGCAGAAGCTAAACAGAGAATTTTTTTCCCTTTTACGTCACCAAGCCAAGCTTTATTTAATGGGGTTGGCGTTAGATGAATTTCCCAATTTCCTTTTTTTGCTTCTTCAATTGTTTGGCTATCAACCGGAGTAGACCAAGGTTGTTGAGATGCCGCTTGTTTATCCCATGCCTTTTGGTTTGCAGTAATAAAATCCGTCATAAAGTGTACCTATACATACATTAATTGAGGTCATTGTAGTCGCTGTAAGATTAAAGTAAATAAAAAAGTGTACCAATAAGTACATTTAATTTCCATGTTGGGAAATAATGCAAGCTATTTGGCTGGTTATATGTGAAAGCAATCATGAACAAGTATGGGAAGATGATTGAAATTAAGGGGTGTTATTCGCATAATATATGCATATTTGAACTCGCCATTGGCTTATCATGCTAGCAAAATTCTATCCTGTTATCTTATTGGTTATTTCCAATGTATTTATGATGTTCGCTTGGTATGGACATTTAAAATTTACGAATAAGCCATTATATATAGTCATATTCTTTAGTTGGTTGATTGCATTTGTAGAATACTGTTTTGCGGTACCTGCAAATCGCTTAGGACACCAATATTACAGCGCCGCTGAATTGAAGACGATGCAAGAAGTGATTACGTTATGCGTATTCGCTGGGTTTTCTGTGCTTTATCTAGGTGAGAGTTTTACAATAAACCATATCATTGGCTTTATTCTTATTTTTGCAGGCGCATTTTTTATTTTTAAAGGTCCTTTTTAGTGAACAGCATCTTCTACTTTATAGAAAGTAGAAGATGCTTAATAAATAATGGGATTTTTACTTACACCCAACCTTTTTGACGAAACTCTTTAAGTACCGCAACGAACTGCTCCATTTCTTGCGGGGTACCTAAGGTTAAGCGGTTCCAACCCATAACAGGTGGAAATTCTCTGCCAACCATAATATTGGCCTCTTTCATACGCTGTTTATAAGTTTTCACATCACCTTTTACTTTGTGGAAAATAAAGTTAGCTTGTGATGGCGCATACTCTAAGCCTAATTCATTAAGCGCAGTTTCAACGATTTTACGTGAAAGATTGTTAGATTTAAGGCTATATTCCAGGAATTTCTTATCTTTCAATGATGCAATGGCAGCGACAGCACCCGCAGTATTGGTGTTATCAATCGAGATAAACTCATCGACCGCTTCAATGATTTCAGGGGTTGCAATGCCGTACCCCACTCGCAGGCCTGCTAATGCGTAAATTTTCGAGAAAGTCCGTGTCACTATTAGGTTTTTTTGTCCTGCTTTGACTAATTCAATTGCGCTTACAAACTGTGGATCTTCAACAAATTCCGCGTAAGCTTCATCAACAATAAAAAACTGTTTATCTGAAACTTTTTTCATCCAGTTATCGAGTGGGCTATGCGGAGTTATCATCGCCGTTGGGTTGTTTGGATTACAGATATAGATAATGGATAAACCATCGTAATCATTGGCGATTTGCTCCATTTTTTTCAGGTCAAAACTCAAGTCCGATTTTAAGGGAACTTTAGTTATTTCTACACCGAGTGGGAGAGCATAAAGTTCAGCATAGTTAAATGTTGGATCTGGAGTGACAAGTTGAATTTTTATGCCATCTTTTCTTGCTTTATTTGCGAGCATGGCGACAGCCGCCTGAATGGTTTCTGACGAACCATTTCCGAGGGTCACATTCTTGCTGTCTAGGCTATGCAGTGTGCCAATATTACCAATAAGCTCAGAGCGTGCGTCATCAGGGTAACGGAATGAACCGGGTAAAGCTTCAATAACCGCTTTTTGTGCACTGGGTGACATTCCCAATGAGTTCTCATTGAAATTGAGTAATAAAGGATGTTGGGCATTTGGTTTAACAAGTGCGCTAGTATTTGCACTTGCTTGATTTAAAACTGAATTTAGTGCTAAGCCACCAGCAATAAGTGAGCTTGATTTTAGAAAAGAACGACGATCCATAATGAGTCCCTGAAATATATTTATCTTGTGTGATTAGATTACTAGAAATAATTCAGTTGTAAATAAATATATAGTTAAAGTGATTTTTTATTCATTTTGTTATATTTCAAAAGGCTGGTTTGAAACGGAGATAATTTTTAAACTGCTCTAATGGCTTGATTATAAATAGTAATTTTGATTAGTTTTAATTTTTGGGAGTGGTGTTAATTATTGCACATTGAATTGATATGGTTGTATATTATCATACATAACGATAACTAATCACAGAGAGAGAATAATGAAACTATTTATGTTTTATGTTGGTGGTAATGCCGGAAAATCCAATATTGAGGTGCACGATATTCAGTTTGCGGCAGTCAACACACCAGAAGAAGCTTGGCCACTATTGCGCGATGCTTGGTTTGGGGATAAAGATAAAATTCATGTGGATGGGTATGCAGATATCAATTGGGCAGATGGGTTCGACATCAGTTTGAGCAAAGAACCATCAGAAAGTGAATACAAACTCTATTTTATTAATGTAGGTGGATATATTTCATCAACACTTGCGGAGCTGCATGAGTTTGATCTCTTTGTGGCAAAAAATGCCCAAGAAGCTAAACAAAAAGCAATTAGCCAGCTCTTAGTGAACAGTCAGCAACAGCATAAAGATAATTTAAAAGATGTTGATGATTGTTTATTGCTACAAAAAATTGGTGAATATTATATTCACCTAAATAAAAATAAGAATGGAGATAAATATCAACCATTATGGCAAGGGTATTTACCAATAGGTATAAATAGCTAACTTTTAGTTAATACGTAATAGCCAGCATTATTAAAGATATTACTGGCTATTATGATTCAGAGTGAAATTTATTGAGCGTCTTGTGTCGCTAAGCTAGGTGAAATTTCAATCACTGCCACTTTTACCATATATTTCTTGTTATTCTCACCCTTTGGTACTTCCGCTGTAATTTTCTTTAACGCTTCTTCTGGCTGAGTGGTTTGTACAGCCGTTGAGTATTGCATCATTCCTTGATGGCGTCCCATATATTGCCCACGGTAAGTACCATCACAGGGTCTGTCATACTGAGATTGATTGGATCCGTTACACCAACTTCCATTGCCATTTCGGTGATAACCATTACCGTGATAAGCAAATGTAGAGAAACTCACCGCTAATAAGCTGCCGACTAAAATAAGTGATTTTAAATTTTTCATTTTGATTCTCCTCTTTATTTATTATCAGCTTGCCACTGTGTTTTTTTATTTCAATCTTATTTACTTAAATATAGGGAAGTTTCATATTTAAAACACAGTTATTCATTATTTCTTCATACTGATAAAAAATTGTTAAATAAATATTGGTAGTGTTCGAATGGCAATAATTCAATATTATATAAGCTATAAAATATTAAGTGTAAAATAAATTTATTTTTGTTTTGTCAATTAAATGGAACTTTTTGTGCGGCATGAATATCGAGATACTTATTATTGATGGGGTAAAGGTGTTAACATAATCGATAAGCCCATAAGTGTAGTATGAGAAGGATTTGAGATTGAAACGTATAAAAAGCAAGCTACTGATAGTTATATTGTTGGCGTTAGGTGCATTTGCTTATCAGTTTTATACAACGATCGGTGATAGCGATGTCACCAAGCAAGCTGAAAAGCTTATCGAGAATAAGCTAAGTTCAGGTAGTCCTCTGACTTTTGAGGATGTCAAAATTGTCCTGAAAAGCGAATTTAAAGAAGGTGAAAGCTACCGAGTCTGTGGTTTTTATCAAACTAGTGAGCAAGGTGATAAGTTACCGTTTGTTGCTAGCGTCAGTGTTCAAGATGGAAAATTCTCTGAACATCATCAATTGATCACCAGTGATACACCAGAACTACGCACTGCTATTGTGTCATTGTGTGAAAAATCACAGTAATTCTATTTAGAGTATTTACGGTATAGCTGCGTATCCAATTCAGGCGTTCGCCTACATTTTTCCCATAAAAAAAGCCAGTAATAAATACTGGCTGCTATAAATTAGCAAAAGCAATGTAAATGAAAATTCGTTATATACATTACCATATAGCGCTTAAAAGAAAAGGACTTTTATACAAAGTCGACTAACATCATTATTAACTATGATCTTGATCAGGGTTTGAAATAGGGGAAAGGGCGAGAGGGATGAGTTCCAGCCTAGCGGTTATCGCTGGAGGCTGGAAAATAGAGCTAGAGTATTATGCTTTTAACCAGTGACCATGATGGAAAACATCTTCAACCAGTTCATGGAGAACGATATGGGCTTCTTTATCATCATGGAAGCCTTTGGTAGTGAAGGTGGTTGCACCACTGTCATGTGTAATAAAAAGGTTGCTACCTGGGTATACTTCTAAAACTCTGGCATGCAATTCAGCTGTGAACGCGTCGTAGGATTTTTCAGAGAGCGTTGAGACTAAATCGTCAGAAACTTTGATGTGGATTTCCATATATTACCCTTTGATGTAGAAAGCAAATTAGCGATAAGTGTATTGGTATCATAAAACATTAGCAATAATCTTATTATGATGATTGCAAAACGATTATTCTACTCTGAAATAGGTTTGAGTGGTAGATTTAAAATATAATTCAATGAAGACGTATCAAACTATATTTAATATTTATCATCAATGATTATTCAAAGGAGTAATCATTAAAATTTAGCAATTAGTTATTCAATTTAAAAAATAATTAAATACCATTTAACCAAATACGCGTTCACTTAATTAAATTTAATGATTTTTTACTTATAATAGTAAATTCTGGTTAAAAATTATCATGTTTTTAATCAATTGATTGAGATCGTTCTTAAATTAATCAATCTGGTTGTATCACTTTGTTTTAATAATTATTTTATTTCACTTTTTTACTCTGGCTTGCATGATTATTCGCTGTCTTAAGTATTAAATAGGCTGATGTTCAGAAAAAAATTTACAGAGAAAGTAAAAAAAATATAATTCATGGGTCTTGTTTAATAACATTGATTATTCATGATAAACCATCATGGTTTATATTTTTATTTGTTTAATTACTTAAATAATATGGAGCTAAATAACTCACCAACTAATACATCTATTAGTGGATATAATAAAAGGAGCATAATTTGATAGAATTTATAAACTCAATCAGCAATCTTATTTGGGGCTCGTTATTAATTTATTTATTACTGGGAGCCGGCTTATATTTTACAATACGATCTAAATTTATTCAGTTTAGGCATTTTGGTCACATGTTCGGAGTACTGAAAAATAGCACTCAATCGGACAGCTCAGGTATTTCTTCATTCCAAGCACTATGTACCAGCCTAGCGGCACGAGTCGGTACTGGAAATCTAACGGGTGTTGCTATCGCGATTACGGCAGGCGGCCCTGGCGCTATATTCTGGATGTGGGTCGTTGCATTATTAGGAATGGCGACATCATTTGTTGAATGCACATTAGCGCAGCTTTATAAAACCAAAGATGACCAAGGTAACTATCGCGGCGGACCTTCTTATTACATGGAGAAAGGCTTAAAACAGCGCTGGATGGGTGTATTGTTCTCCATCTTCTTAATTATTGCATTTGGTTTGGTTTTTAATGCAGTTCAAGCGAACTCCATTGCACAAGCAACTGCTGTGGCATTTGATTTTAACCCACTCTATGTTGGAATTACCTTAGTGATCCTCAGTGGCATCATTATTTTTGGTGGATTAAGATCAATTGCTAAAGTTGCCGAATTTGTTGTGCCAATCATGGCTATTGCTTATTTAGTACTGGCTTTCTGGGTCGTCGGTCAAAATATTGAGCGCTTACCTGATGTCTTTATGCTGATTTTCCGTAGCGCCTTTGGTTTACAGGAAGCCGCAGGCGGTGCAATTGGTTATGGTATCGCTCAAGCGATGACGCAAGGCATTCAGCGGGGATTATTCTCGAATGAAGCCGGAATGGGGTCTGCGCCAAATGCAGCGGCATCTGCGTCACCTTATCCACCACACCCAGCCTCCCAAGGCTATGTCCAAATGTTGGGAGTATTCATGGATACCATAGTGATCTGTAGCGCTACAGCCATTATTATTTTGGCTTCTGGCGTGTTAGATGGTCCGGTGGGTAAAATCAATGGTATTGAGCTGACTCAGCTAGCTTTATCTTCTGCGGTGGGCAGCTGGGGAAGTATCTTCGTTGCGATTGCAATTTTCTTTTTTGCCTTTACATCCATCATTGCCAACTATGCTTATGCAGAAAGCAATATGATATTCTTGGAAAATAATCATACCGCAGGGCTATTTATTTTCCGCTTAGCGACATTGGGAATGGTGATGTTCGGGGCGCTCGGTGAAATGCCACTGATTTGGAAACTTGCGGATATTTCGATGGGCTTAATGGCAGTTACAAACTTGATTGCCATCCTCTTGTTGTCCGGTGTGGCATTTAAACTGGCGAAAGATTACAACCAACAGTTAGGTGCGGGCAAAATTCCAACATTTGATATTAATGATCATCCAGAGCTGAAAAAGCAGCTCAATGAAGGAATTTGGGAAAAGGAGTCGGTTGAGCAGTGGGTTAACAACGAAGCCCATTAATTTTGCAGCTGCTGATCGCTGTTGACTGCATTGACCTCAGTTGAAAATTAATAGAAATGTAAGGCGCTTGGATTTATTTCTAAGCGCCTTTTTTATTATTCATTCTCTGGTTAATAAATATAAAAAACTTGCTTTATTGTCTTTAGAGCGTAAGGTTTTGGAGGAAAATAATAACCAAGATAAATATGAAATAAGGTGTTGATCAGGAAGATGAAACTCGGACGATACGCAGCAACATTTTACGGGGTCGTGTCCATATTATTGTGGAGCACGATGGTAGGGCTTGTTCGCAGTACGAGCGAAAACTTTGGCCCTATTGGTGGTGCGGCACTTATCTATTCGATAGGGAGCCTAGTTTTGGTTGTTGTAATGGGATTGCCGAAAATTCATCTTTTCCCTAGACGTTATTTGTTCTGGGGGGCATTTTTATTTGTTAGCTATGAAATTTGCTTTATTTTAGCTCTAGGGCTTGCCAATACTCGTCAGCAAGCCATTGAGTTGGGTATGGTGAATTATTTATGGCCGAGCTTCACAATTGCGTTAGCGGTTTTATTTAATCGGCAGCGTTTTAGCCTATTACTGATTATTGGGCTTATTTTAGCGTTTGCAGGCTTATTGTGGGTTATCTCAGGGGATCAACCTTTGTCCCTGAATGCGATTCTTTCAAATATTCAAAGTAACCCACTGAGCTACGGCTTAGCCTTTGTTGGTGCATTATTGTGGGCTTTCTATAGCAATATTACGAAACGAATGTCGAATGGCTGCAATGGTATGGTGCTGTTTTTTATCATGACATCGGTCGGATTGTGGATCTTATTTATCTTTTCGACGCCAGCACCATTTAATATCAATGTGAATAGCATCAGTTTGTTATTTGTCACTGCTATTGCAACTGGCGGGGCGAATGCACTTTGGACAGTGGCAATCATTAAAGGCAATGTGGCTTTTCTCGGGACATTGTCCTATTTCACTCCTGTTATCTCTACAGCGTTTTCTTCAATGTTATTGAGCACCGCATTAACACTGGGGTTCTGGCAAGGTGTCTTGATGGTAACCATAGGGTCAATCACCTGTTTTATTGCGACAAGGCGCTGAGTTATGTTTGGGCGTGTAACGAACACTAATAGCGCCGAGGATAAAAATCACACCAAGTAGCTGCAATACCCAATGTTCTGGTAAGCCATGTTGAACAGCATCGATAATGACGCTGGAAAGTACTTGACCACTAATAGCGAAAATAGTGGTTAGTGTGGCGCCAAGTAATGGCAAAACATAGCTGTTTATGATGACAAAGCAAGCACCAATGACGCCTCCTGTAAACGCAATGAGAGGAATGTTTTCAAAGGTAATGTTAAATGAGTCTTGGGCGAACCAAATAATCATGCTTAATAATAAAAATCCCACAACATGATTAATTAAAGAGGCATAAAAAGCATTGGTGACTTGAGATAGCCCTCCATTAATGCTTCGGCTCAGAATAATACAAATTCCATTAGACAGTGCGATCATAATAAAAAACAGTAACATAGATTATTTCCCCAGAATGATGAATGTTGAGCCAATCAGTAGTAGCAACACCGTAATTCCATCCTTTAGCGTTACTTTTCGTTTGGCTAACCCTAAAAATCCTATATGGTCAATGAGTAGCCCTGCCACTATTTGCCCTGTTAGCATCAATACAATGGAACCTGAAAGTGAAAGAGGGCTGTTGACCGTGATCGCGGCGAGTAACACTGTAAAGGCACCAGGGATCCCACCGAGATAGCTCCAGCGGGGAATTTTGTGGTTTCTTTGTGTTTTTCCCAATCGACCTTTGACCATCAACCAGATCAGCAAAGCAACCATGCTACCTATTCCGTGAGTCAACCAAGAGGCTTGTAGTGGCGAGGTAAAAGTAGATAAATAGCTATTACTCATGATCATCAATGTGAGTAAAACACCGGAACACACGGCGATCAGCGAAAGTAAAATCTCTTTTTTCATATTGATTAATTCGGGGTGAATGATTTGCGAAGTATAGAGATTGTCGATGATGAGAAAAACCGTTATAAAGGAAAAACTGTGTTTCTATTAAGTTGACAATAATGAATGTTGATTACACGCTACTCCCTATTTTTATCGCTATTGTCGAGCAGGGCAGCCTGACAAAAGCAGCAGAATCACTGCATATGACAAAATCGGCGGTGAGCAAAAAGTTGATAGCGTTAGAAGCGCAAACGGGGATCCGTTTAATTACACGCTCAACTCGCCACCTGCAACTGACAGAAGCGGGTGAGCTTTACTATTCCTACCTGAAAAAAGCCCATCAAGCGATTAACGAGGGCAATGAAATGCTCTCTCGTTACAGTGGTTCGGTCGATGGAACATTAAAAATCAGCGCTCCAATGGTATTTGGTCATTTGCACTTAACCGCACTGCTTCCCGAGTTTTTGAAACGCTGGCCACAATTACATGCAGAGATCGTGTTTGACGATAAGCTGGTGGATTTAGTGGGTGATGGCTTTGATATGGCAGTGCGAATAGGCGAATTACAGGATTCTTCGTTAATTTCTCGAACGTTATCACCTTGCCATAGTGTTTTGTGTGCTTCCCCGAAATGGCTTGAGGAACATGGAAACCCGAATAATCTTGATGAACTCGCTGAGCATAACTGCCTTTTATACAGCTATTTCCAAGCAGGGCAAACATGGTTGTTTACCTATCAGGGAAAGAAAGTTCGATTTACCCCGACGGGGAATTTTCGGGCAAATAGCAGCCTCGCATTGCACCAAGCCGCTTTACAGGGGCTTGGTATTTGCCAGCTACCTCAATTTATTGTCGCACCGGATATTCTCGCTGGGCGATTGGTCACGGTGTTACCGGAGTATCACTTGCCGCTGCATCATATTTATGCGGTCTATCCAAACCGGAAGTTTTTACCTAAAAAGGTGGCGACTTTTCTCGATTTCTTACAGGAAACGCTCGGAAGTTCAGGGGATTATCAGAAAAATTATGAATTGAAATTATTGTGAGTTTTCTGGAATAAGGTCGCTAAAAAATAAAAATCCGAATGTCAGCAATATGCCAACATTCGGATTTTAAATATCAAGATTAAGCTAAGTTTTGCTCAGCAACAGGCTCGCTTTTCGCGGTCAATTTGCCGATAAACATCGAGATAATAAACGCGATAATCCCTGGAATTAACCAACCCATACCTTGCTCAAACAGCGGTAAGTAGGTGATTAGGTTTGCTTTTACTGTTGTGCTTAATAATTCCATATTATTTAGCGTATCGAATAGGCTCATCAGTACAACTACGCCAATGGTGATCCCATAAGTGACCCTAGGAGCAGCCATAAATTTGCGTGCAAATTGCAGGAAGACGATAGTGACCGATGAAGGATAAATCATCAGCAGAGCCGGAATAGTGACGCGCAATAAAGTATCGAGACCAAACGTGGACACGACAGTGGTTAGCATCGTGAAGAAAACCACCCAGAAGCGATAACTTAAACGGTGATGGAAAGTGGCAAAGTAATCTGCACAGGCGCTGGTCACACCCACTAACGTGGTCATGCTTGCCAGTAATACAATTCCGCACATGATCCACGTACCTACCGCACCAAATAGGACATCGACGTAACGAGAGAAGATCTGTCCGCCGTTGGTGGCTGTATTCGCCACTTGTTCACTGGTCGCGCCTAAATAGAACAGGCAGATATACAGTGCCGCGAGTAAGCTCACTGAAATTAAACCCGCTTTAATCGTGATGGTTGCGACTTGGCGTGGTTCAGTGATCTGTTTTGAAGCTAATGCACGCGCCACAATCCCGCCAAACGCCATCGCAGATAGTACATCCATGGTTTGGTAACCATCAATTACGCCGCCAAAGAAGGCAAATTCTGCATACTGTTTAACAGGGGGATTCATATCAGAAAGCGGGTCAATGACCACGGCAATCCCCACTACCACTAATAAAACAAGTAACGCTGGAGTCATAAACTTACCAATCGCGCTGATCATGGTGCCTTGCTTCAACATGAAGAACATCGAGGTAAAGTTAAAAATGAGCGCGAAAGTGAGATGAGAAAATGTGCTTTTTTCAACGAAGCCTAATGGTAAAAAGCCCATTTCAAATGCGGTATTCGTCACCCTTGGCATCGCAAATGTGGAGCCGACAATTAGGTAGAGTGCAACCCAGAAAATGACCGCAACCCATTTAGGCAAATCAACAGAAAGCTTTTCACCACGTCCTTTTACTGCAACTGTTACTAAGGTTAAGAAGGGTAATAGAACACCGGTGATCAGAAAACCTAATGAGGTATCAAACCAGTCTGTCCCTGATTGATAGCCTGCCATCGGTGGAAAGATGATATTTCCCGCGCCTAGAAATAAGGCGAATACCATCATCCCCAGAATTAACATATCTTTAGTCGAAAACATTTTACTACCTGTTAGTGATGTGGGTTTTATTGTACTTATAGATGAATGACAATTTTTTAAAAGAGGCAGATAGTATCAAATTTGGAAGAGTAAGTAAGGTAAAGGATAAAATAGCCCTAAGAGAAAGACAGGAGATGGATATGCCAGAATGGGGATGTCTAGGCATATCCAGTTAAATTGTATTTTGGTCTAGAGATTTGAACTTTAAATTAACTGCTCACTAGATAATAAATTTGTTTATTGCGACAGCAACGCCATCACAATCGTTGGTATCGGTGACAAATTTCACTATTTCACGAATATGTGGCGCAGCATTTCCCATTGCAACCGAAACACTCGAATACTGTAGCATGGCAACATCATTATTTTGGTCACCGATGCTCATGACTTTATCCGGCGTGAGAGATAATTTCTCACATAACACTTTTAGTGCAGAGCCTTTGCTTGCATCCTTATTCGAAACTTCGAGGAAATAAGGACTAGTTTTGATCAGCGAGTAGTTTTCAAAGGTATTTTCAGGAATATAGCTGATACCTACATCCAGTTTCTCGGGATGGTCAATAATCATGATTTTGGTAAAACTGAGCGAGCTATCCATTTCGTTAACTGGGCAATACACCAAAGGGGTATTGGTGAAATAGGCATCATGAATGGTATAGCGGCTAATATGACGATTCGCAGTGAACATGGTGTTGTCTGCAAGGGCGTGCATATGAACCCCCACGTTGTTAGCTAGTTCAGCAAAATATTGATAATCTTCAAAATCTAACAAGTTTTCATACAGGTGGCTGCCATCATTGGCTTGATGGATAACGCTGCCATTGTTACTGATGCAGTAGTTACTGGCGGTGTCTAATCCAAGTTCTTGAAGGTAGGGCAAAATGCCAGAATAGGGGCGACCTGAGGCAAGGACAATTCGCACACCTTGTTTGTGCGCGCGGGTAATGGCTTCTTTCACTGCGGGAGAAATTTGGTGCTGCGAATTGAGTAACGTGCCATCTAAATCAATGGCGACCAGTTTGATTGACATCAATGCCTCCTAAAATAGAACTTTTACACGTACCTTACTCTGATTATCGAGAATGTAAATTATCTAAGAGGGCAACGGATAAGTTGCTCAGTAAAAAGGATGAGAATACCCATGTTTTATCGCATTAAAACTGAAAAAATTCAGGTTAATGCGCGTAAAACAAATTCACTCATCATCCGGGATTAGGTGTAATGGCTCTTTTACATCCAAATGAATTTGGTCATTTTGACGAAAATCAAACGGCGTAATGCCATATTCTTTGCGGAACATATAGGTAAAGTGAGATTGCGAGCCGAAGCCAAAATCTAACGCAATATCAAAAATACTTTGGCTGCTGTTTCTTAATAAATTTACGGCGCCAGCCAGTCGGCGCTGACGGATATATTTTCCTAAGGAGATTCCTGTGACCTCCTTAAAGATTTTTTGCATATGCCAAAGGGAATACCCAGAATAAGCAGCGAGTTCTTCCAAATGGATGACTCGACCTAAATGCTCTTCGATCCATTTACTTAGAGCATTAACAAGTGCTACGTGGTTATCTTGTGCCATCTCAAATTCATTCTTATTTTACGGTAACCGAAGTATACACAACTTCATTTCACCATGACAAAGGTTGGTTGTGCGGTATTACAGATTTATGTATAAAAATCACACAATAATAGCCAGTTATTTATCAAGAGCTGCAAAAATAAACAATTGTTTTCTTGAAAACGATGAATAGCCCATTTTACGAAACTAAAGACGATAATATCGATTAATATTGCCAGATGATGTGACTATTAAGAACCCCATTATCTATGCGAAATATGCTATTAATCATCAGCATTGTAATTATTTGTGCTTTTTTATACCTCTTGGCGATGAATAATCTCTGCGATCAGGGCGGGGATGATTTTCAACTCGGTGTTTGCCGCGTGACGGGTTTGTTACCATTTTGAGTTTGCATTTTGCAACGTCTTACAGGATATTAGTTTGTCATTATTTGGAAACATTAGAAGACAGGCAGAAAGCCAGCTTTACAGTTGTATAATTGCGAGTGGAGTTCATGCAAAAATTCAAATAAACTTGCGTGATTATCACAACTGTGGACGATAACAAAAAGCTAGAGGATGAAGGGTAAAGATATGGCGCAACAGACGCTAAAGCGCGGATTGAAAAACAGGCATATTCAGTTAATTGCCTTGGGGGGCGCTGTCGGTACAGGGCTATTTTTAGGGATAGCAACCACCATCCAAATGGCAGGTCCGTCGGTACTACTTGGGTATGCATTGTGTGGATTTATCGCTTTTCTGATCATGCGTCAGTTAGGTGAAATGATTGTTCAAGAGCCTGTTGCTGGGTCATTTAGCCATTTCGCATTCAAATATTGGGGCGGTTTTGCCGGGTTCCTCTCGGGTTGGAACTACTGGGTGATGTTTATCCTCGTGGGGATGACTGAACTGACCGCTGCGGGTAAATATATGCAACACTGGTGGCCTGAGTTACCTATTTGGGTTTCGGCACTGGTGTTTTTTATTGCGGTTAATGCAATTAACCTGATTAATGTTCGCTCTTATGGAGAAACCGAATTCTGGTTTGCGCTAATTAAAGTTGTTGCGGTTATCGCGATGATTTTATTTGGCTGTTACTTACTGTTTAGTGGCCATGGCGGCCCTCAAGCCAAAGTGAGTAACTTATGGGAATACGGCGGCTTTTTTGCCAAAGGCTATAATGGGCTATTAGTCGCGCTGGCGATTATTATGTTCTCATTTGGTGGATTGGAATTAGTGGGGATCACCGCGGCAGAAGCGGAAGATCCAGATAAAAGCATTCCAAAAGCCATCAATCAAGTGGTTTACCGTATCTTAATTTTCTATATCGGCTCACTGGCGGTATTACTGGCGCTGTATCCGTGGGTGCAACTGGATGGCAAAACTAGCCCCTTCGTACTGATTTTCCATGAGCTGGGTGATTTACTCGTTGCCAATGCATTGAACGTGGTGATTTTGATTGCGGCTCTGTCGGTTTATAACAGTGGTGCTTACTGTACTAGTCGCATGCTGTATGGTTTAGCACAACAAGGTAACGCACCGCGCTTTATGGCAAAAGTGAATAAAGGCGGCGTGCCTGTAATGGCGCTGATTGTTTCAGGTATCGCGACTTCTGGCGGGATCTTGATTAACTTCGTGATGGAAGGCAAGGCATTTGAATTACTGATGTCCTTAGTGGTAACGACGCTGGTGCTAAACTGGATTATGATTTGTGTTTCTAACTTGAAATTTAGAGCCGCGATGAATAAACAGGGTATTGAAACGAAGTTTAAGAGTATTTGGTATCCGTTTGGTAACTATCTGTGTTTAGCATTCTTGTCGCTGATCTTGATTATTATTCTGACAATGGATGGGTTACGCGTTTCTGTACTGATTATGCCTCTTTGGATCGCGGTTCTGTGGGTTGGTTATCAATTCTCAGGTGCTAAAAAACAAGGTGTAGAGAGCAAAGCGTTATAGCCTTATCAATCAGTAAAAGACCAGATAAATAAAAAACAAAAAACCGGTAAGATTTTTAATCTACCGGTTTTTTTATGCTGGCTTTTTGGTCAATCAGCCTCTAGCGAGATGAGTTTAAACGCTTACCACTGCCAACGTAACCAAGCAAACAGGACGTTACCGTTATTGTATGTTCCTGGAATGTAGGTCGCTTGAACAGAAAGCTTATCATATTCAATAGAAACTAAAGGCAGAGGCGCAGGGAGTGGAATATAGCTATATTCCTCACGCGCGGTAATACCTAATGTGAATCCCGCCCCCATACGGAAGCCATCAAGATCGCCCGGGATCCACATTTTTTGGAAACCATAACCCACGATTGGCTCGACTTTATTATGGGAATCCATAAATGCCATTGCGTAGAGTGCATGCCAGTCATTATCTTCATCATAACGATATTTACCAATACCAAAGCCCCATGGCTCTTCATTATAGGTATCTGTTTTTTCTTTATCGTACATAAGACGGTTATGCCAAGTGAAGAACGGGATATACAGCTCATATTTGTCAGAATCCCAAGTGGTGCTGACATTATTAGTGAATTTATCCCATAAACCGACTGACTGCTCTTCAGCAAATGCAGGCGATGACATGCAGATTGAAGCGCTCAGAATTGCCGATGCGCCTACAACCAACTGTATGTTTTTATTAACTCTCATTGTGGATCCAATCTAGTTTTATCTGATAGATGAGTCATGATAGACATTGACAATGATGACATCATTATCGCAATTGTAATAATTGTAGTGGAAATTATTTTAATAAAGATAAGCTAAATAGGACAGCAATAAATGGTTAAATTAGGATAATGACGTATTGGGATCGTAATTTGCTGTAAGGAATCAACTCAATATTGATATCAATTTTTTGATATTAGAATGAATCAATTAGCTATAACCATTTGATTATTAATTATAAAAATCAAATTTATTTTTGATGAAAATCAATCGCATTTAATTATTGAAGACAATGGATAATCTGCTAGTAATTAGCATTGTGTATGAGACAATTCATTTAAGGACGTTATTTAATTAACTTAATGATTTTTATTAAGTTAAAAAGACGTAATAAGCGCAATATGACTAAGGTCAATTATCTTTCTAAAGGCAATTGTTTTACTGAAGACAATTATTTTACTGAAGACAATGGAGAGGGCACTAATGAGAGTGAATGCATTAACGATTGCGGGAACGGATCCATCTGGTGGAGCCGGTATTCAAGCAGATCTGAAAACATTTTCCGCACTCGGTGCGTATGGAACCAGTGTGATGACTGCGCTGGTGGCACAAAATACGCAAGGTGTTCAAGCCATCCATAATATCCCTTCAGACTTTGTTGCGGCCCAATTGAACTCTGTTTTAAGTGATGTCCGTATTGATGCCGCGAAAATCGGCATGTTATCTAATCGAGGCAATGTTCAAGTTGTCGCCAATGCGTTGAAAAAAACACCCGTGCCTTATGTGGTGCTCGATACGGTGATGGTAGCTAAAAGCGGAGATCCGCTATTATTGCCAGATGCGGTGGAGACGCTAAGACGCGAGCTTTTACCTATGGTTTCGCTGATCACGCCAAATTTGCCCGAAGCGGCAGTATTACTTGATGAGCCGATGGCACAAACGGAAGAACAAATGCGTGAGCAAGGGCAACGTTTACTGCAATTAGGTTGCCAGAGTGTCTTGATGAAAGGCGGGCACTTAATCGATTCTCAAAGCCCTGATTGGTTGATCACCCCAGAAGGTGAGTGGCGCTTCACATCGGTACGTATCGATACCAAAAATACCCATGGTACAGGATGCACATTATCAGCTGCATTAGCTGCACTGAGGCCGCGTTTTGAGGATTGGCAACAAACAGTTGTGGAAGCAAAAGCCTATTTGCAAGGGGCGCTAGAGCAAGCGGATAGCTTAGAAGTTGGTAGTGGTTTTGGGCCTGTACATCATTTTCATCGCTGGTGGTGAGAATTTTGAGGGACTAGAAAAAAGAAATGGCTAGCTCAAGGGAGATTGAGCCAGCCAAGGAGGTGGTTCCTAGTCTTAATTTATGACTTTCTAGTTCTTCGTTTTCGACAGTGACTATACGATATAGAATAACCAATTGATGTGATCTGTTGCATAAATTTGGATATTGAGTGCACTTTTTAACGAAACTGTCAATAACGAGAATGATTCTCAACTAAAATAAAGCATAAAATGGCCGTTTTTTACACGAATACCTAAGAAAAAACCCATAGTCATCGACCATGGGCTTCTATTTAGTAAAACGTGTTTAGTAATAAGCGATGGAATGCTTAGTCAGTTTACGCTTTTTCTGCTTTTACGCTTTTTCTTCTTGGGCTTGGTGCGGATCTCGAGTAGTCGTTCCTGTAAGATTGCGGATCAACAAACCAAAATTCACATCCACATCTTCAGGAATTGGCAGATAAACTACATGTCCATTACCTGGAGCAACTTCAATAGATTCACCTTTGCGGTTAGTTAATGCATCCAGAGTAAAGACGATATTACCTGACGGTGTCATTAACTCTAAGCTGTCACCGACGCTAAATTTGTTTTTCACATCGACTTCCGCTAAGCCATTCACTCGGTTGCCTGTGAATTCACCGACAAATTGCTGGGTATCCGAAACGGAATAGCCATATTCATAGGTTTGGTAGGCATCATGGGTGTGACGACGTAAGAAACCTTCGGTATAACCACGGTGTGCTAATCCTTCAAGGGTAGAAAGCAGGGTTGGGTCAAATGGCTTACCCGCTACCGCATCATCAATGGCGCGGCGATATACTTGGGCTGTACGAGCACAATAATAGAATGATTTAGTACGACCTTCGATTTTCAGTGAATGAACGCCCATTTTGGTCAGTGTTTCAACGTGTTCGATGGCGCGTAAATCTTTTGAGTTCATGATGTAAGTGCCATGTTCGTCTTCAAAGGCGGTCATGTATTCGCCCGGACGCATCGCTTCTTCAATCATGTAGACTTTATCGGTTGGAGCACCTTCACCGAGTGTTGGCGCTACGTTTTTAACGGGGATTGGTTCATGAACATGCACGATGTTACCCACATCGTCTTCTTTGCCTTCTTGAACTTTATATTCCCAGCGACACGCGTTAGTACAGGTGCCTTGGTTAGGGTCACGCTTATTAATATAACCAGACAGCAGGCAGCGACCAGAATATGCCATACACAGCGCACCGTGTACAAAGACTTCCAGCTCAATTTCAGGCACTTGCTGGCGGATTTCAGCGATTTCTTCCAACGATAATTCGCGGGATAAAATCACGCGAGTTAATCCCATTTGTTTCCAGAATTTTACGGAAGCCCAGTTGACGGCGTTAGCCTGAACCGACAAGTGAATATCCATCTCCGGGAAGGCTTCACGCACCATCATAATCAGACCAGGGTCTGACATAATCAGTGCATCGGGTCCCATTTCAATCACGGGAGTCAGATCACGAATAAAGGTTTTTAACTTGGCGTTATGTGGCGCGATATTGACGACCACATAGAATTTTTTACCCAGCTCGTGGGCTTCGTTGATCCCTTTCGCGAGATTCTCATGGTTAAATTCGTTATTACGCACGCGTAAGCTATAACGTGGTTGGCCAGCGTAAACCGCATCGGCACCGTAAGCGAAAGCATAGCGCATGTTCTTCAAGGAACCTGCTGGGGATAATAATTCTGGTGTAAACATGTTAGTTCTCAGTCTGATGTCAGGTCAGCACCAAGCCGGATGGCTTGGTGTAAAAATTCGAGGGTGGGGATTTTAACGCTAAATGACGGGAATGCCAAATTTCCCATGTAAAAAACAGGGTTATAATTTTGTTACAGAAACGCTGGCAGCAATTAGATGTCGTCCCAACGATAGCCTAAACCATAGATGGAGCGGATAAAGGTTTTTTCGTCATCCAACGATTCGAGCTTACGGCGTAAATTTTTGACGTGGCTATCAATGGTTCTATCGGTGACCACGCGATGGTCGTCATACAAAATATCCAGTAATTGATCCCGAGAAAACACCGTACCTGCGTTATCAGACAAAAACTTTAGTAGGCGAAATTCTGCGGGGGTTAATTCCAGTAATTTATCGCCATAACGGACTTGGAACGCATTTTCATCGATAATCAGTTGAGTCTCTTGGCTACCTGTAGACGAAGGGGCTTTTTGGCAACGGCGCAAAATCGTTTTTACTCGGGCAACCACTTCTCGCGGACTAAAGGGCTTACAAACGTAGTCATCGGCACCAATTTCTAACCCTAATAAACGGTCAATTTCTTCCGTTTTAGCCGTCACCATAATCACAGGAACGTCGCTGAATTTACGCAGTTCACGGCAGACTGAAATGCCATCGAGTCCCGGCAACATCAAATCTAATAAAATCAGGTCAGGAAAGTGCTTTTGTACATAGGGGATCACTTCATCACCACGCATCAGCAAGGCGGGAACATAGCCTGCCGCTTGCAGATAATCAAACAGTAATTGTCCAAGTTTGGGTTCATCTTCAACAATCAGAACATGGGCGCTATTGGCTCCCAATAAAGGGGAATCAGGCAAAGACACTATTGCTCCTCCTGCGTCGTAATGGGAATTTGAATGGTTATCTTCACGCCACCGAGTGGAGAGGGGGCAGCAGAAATAGTCCCGTTATGGGCTTCGACAATATTATAGCAAATCGCCAGTCCCAAACCTGAGCCGCCACTCGCACGGTTACGAGAAACTTCTACACGGTAAAATCGCTCAAACAGACGCTGGCACTCTTCAACACTTAATCCCGGCGCGCTATCTTCCCACGTGATCACTAGTTGTTGGTCATGTTGGCTCACGTTGACGGCAATTTTGCCGTGAGGATCTGTATAGCGCAGGCTGTTTTCCATCAAATTATAAAACAGTTGGTTGATGCGGTCAGGGTCAGCAAATAGGTGGGAATGGGAGGAAAAGTGAGTTTCTAACGTCAGTTGTCTATCTTCCAATCGCCATTTGGCTTGCCCTAAATTCATCTCAATAATCGGGATAATATCGATAGATTCCATACGATAAACCAAGGAGCCTCTATCGGATAACGAAAGCTGATGCAGGTCATTGACCAGTTTTATCAGTGTTTGAGTCTCATTGAGTAGGGAATTGATGGTTTCAGGAGTCGCTTGGCGTACGCCGTCTTGCACAGCTTCAAGTTCTCCGCGTAAAACGGAGAGCGGGGTGCGTAATTCATGGGAAATATCCGCCATATAATCGCGGCGCATTTGCTCATTTTTTTCCAACGTCGAGGCGAGATGGTTAAAGTCTTTCGCCAATTGCCCCAACTCATCTTGGCCAATCTCAGATATCCGTGCGCTGAAATTGCCTTTAGCGAGCTGTTGAGTACCTTCCAATAATCGGGTGATGGGCTTTAAAAAGCCGCGAGCTAAAAATAGGGTTACTAACAGCGCCACGAACAGAGATAGCCCTGCAATTACCCAGCTAATGTGCATCTGCTGGGTATCAAAACGTTGGTCTAATTGGTTGCTGATACCACTTTCATAACTGGCAACTAGCCAGCCGACGGTTGCTCCTCGGCTCGTTTTAACTGGCACGCGGATGACTTGATCCGGTGGGGGGAGGTCACGCCCCCAAATGAGGTTGTCTTTGGTGTCATAAACCCAAAACATACCGCGCATTCGCTTATGACCACCGCCATGACCTTGCCCTTGGTGCTGATTATCGACATTGCGTAAAATACGGAAAAACATCCGCTCATCAACTGCCAAAAAACGCCAACTTTCTCGCTCCTCATATTGTTCGGCAAGCGCCAAAGCGAGTAACTCAGCACGTTGCTGGTCATTCTCTTTTATATAGTCAATAAAACCATGCTGGAAGCCCATTCTGACCCCTTGATGCATGATAGCAACCAGCAGCAAACAGGTGGCAAAGATAGCGATAAATAACCGAGTACTGAGGCTCGAGAGTTTAAGCTTCATGGGATTTCTCCTGTATTGAAGGCGCTTTGCGTGAAAACCGCTGTCTCAGACTATCAAAACTGAGATACACCACTGGGGTGGTAAATAGCGTCAGCAACTGGCTCATGACCAAACCACCAACAATTGCGATCCCCAGTGGTTGGCGTAATTCTGCGCCATCACCTGTACCTAGCATCAAAGGGAGCGCCCCAAAAATCGCGGCAAGGGTCGTCATTAAAATCGGTCTAAAGCGCAGCAGGCTCGCGCGTAAAATAGCTTCTTTCGCCGATAAGTTCGCATTGCGTTGGGCTTGAAGGGCAAAATCTACCATGATAATGGCGTTTTTCATCACAATCCCGATAAGCAACATAATGCCGATTAGAGCAATTAGGCTAAATGGCGTATCAAATAATTCCAAGGCTAATAACGCGCCGACACCTGCGGATGGCAGTGTCGATAAAATGGTGAGCGGGTGAATATAACTTTCATACAAAATACCCAGTACCAAATAGACCGTGACAATCGCCGCTAAGATTAAAAATAACTGAGATTTTAAGGTATCTTGGAAAACTTGCGCTGTTCCTGCGAAAGTACCGCGTACCGTCGATGGAACGCCTAAAGCGGTCATGGTTTTTTCCACCGCCACAATCGCATCGTTTAAGGTATAACCGTCTGCCACGTTAAAGGAAATAGTAGACGCGGCTGATAACCCTTGGTGGTTAACACTTAAAGGTGCATTGGCGGGTTGCCAGCGGGCAAAATAGGAGAGGGGAATCGCTTCTCCCTGTTTATTCACCACAAACATTTTATCCAGCGAACTGACGTCTTGGGTATATTCCGGCGCCACTTCCATCACCACTTTATATTGGTTCATGGCTTCATAAATGGTGGAAATTTGACGTTGACCAAAGGCGTTGTTGAGCAGGTTGTTCGCATCACGCACATCGATACCCAGTTGCGCCATCAAATCGCGGTCATAGGTTAATGCCATCTCCGCGCCTTTATCTTCTTTATCAGAGTTCACATCGGTTAATTGAGGCAAATCCCCCAGCGCTCGGCGAATAGCGGGCTCCCATGAACGTAATGCATCCAGCTCGTCGGCTAACAGGGTGAATTGATAGCTGGCTTCGGATTGGCGTCCGCCCACGCGAATATCTTGAACGGGCATCATAAATAAGTTGGCACCGGGTTCGTTCGCCAGTTTCATGCGCAAGCGATTAATCACGCTGTTGGCACTCTCTTTGCGCTCATCCAGTGGTTTTAAGGAGATAAACATAGAACCGCTGTTGACGCGGCTGCCGCCCGTAAATCCAGTGACGCTATCCACGGCAGGATCCGCTTTCACTTGCTGCATAAAGCTGGTCATTTTTTGCTTCATTGACTGGAATGAGATGCTTTGGTCTGCTCGAACGAATCCCAGTAAACGCCCTGTATCTTGCTCAGGGAAAAAGGCTTTAGGGATCGAAATATACAGATAAACATTCAAGCCAATTGCCGCAATCAGCACCGCCAGTACACTGCGACGATGAGATAGCACCCAATTTAACGTGACGGCGTAACTTTCTTGTAACCGAATAAGAACGCGTCCAAATCCTCGTTGCTTGGTATTAGCAGAGCCACGTTTTTTCAGTAAATGCGCGCACATCATCGGGGTTAACGTCAGCGAGATAATCAATGATATTCCGATGGCAGTAGAGAGCGTAATTGCAAATTCGCGGAATAATCGCCCAACTAATCCATCCATCAATAACAGTGGGATAAACACTGCCACTAAAGAAATACTCATAGAAACAACAGTAAAGCCAACCTCAGAAACCCCTTTAACCGCCGCGATAAACGGTTTTCGACCATTTTCAATGTGCCGAGAAATGTTCTCTAACACTACAATGGCATCATCCACTACGAATCCGGTGGCGACAGTTAAGGCCATCAATGACAAGTTATTGAGGCTAAACCCGCATAAATACATGGCGGTAAAGGTACCAATTAACGAGACAGGTACCGCAATAGCGGGAATTAAAGTGGCACGCCCTGAACGTAAAAATAGCAATACGACGAGGATCACCAGCGCAATCGCAATCATTAACGCCCGTTCGACCTCTGCCAGCGACGCTTTGATTGTGGGTGTTCTGTCTTGAGCAACCTGTAAATCAATCGCGGCGGGGATCATATCTTTAAATTCAGGAAGTTCTTCGCGAATGCGTTTGACAGTTTCAATGATATTGGCACCCGCTTCGCGGCGAATAATGATCAAAACCGCCGGTTCACCACTGGACATCCCTGCGGCTCGCACATCTTGGACGGAATCTTTTACGACGGCCACATCACTGAGTTTGACGGCATTGCCATTGCTGTAATGCACAATAATCGGACGGTAATCGGCGGCTTTTTTCAGTTCGTCGTTAGTCTGAACTTGGTAGCGATTATCGTCATTATTAATATAACCTTGGGGCTGGCGTACGTTGGCACTACTGATGGCAGAGCGCACAGCATCAAGGGAAACCCCTTGATTAAATAGGGCGGTTGGGTTGAGCTCCACACGCACTGCAGGAAGAGAACCACCTCCGACTGCAACTTCACTGACTCCATCGATTTGCGCGATACGCTGAGCTAAGCGTGTGGATGCCACATCATACATTTCCCCGGTACTGAGGGTGTTTGATGTGAGGGTTAAAATCATGATCGGCGCGTCAGATGGGTTTGATTTATAGTAACGCGGCCGGCTTGGCATACCGCTAGGTAATAAATTCTGTGCGGCATTCAACGCCGCTTGTACTTCCCGCGCGGCATTATTGATATCTTTGGTTAAATCAAACTCTAAGGTAATGGAGGTTCGCCCTAACGAACTGCTCGAGGTCATCTCATTTAAGCCAGCAATACTGCCTAATGAGCGTTCAAGCGGTGTCGCGATAGAGGATGCCATGGTTTCAGGGGAGGCGCCCGGAAGTGACGCTGTCACTCTTATCACGGGGTAGTCTACCTGCGGCAATGGCGCCACAGGTAAAAACAGAAAGCTCAATGCACCGCACAGGGTAATGGCGACACTGATTAACGTGGTCGCCACAGGACGGCTAATAAACAAAGCAAAGAAGCGTTTCATTAAGACTCCTGTGCCTTGTGCTCACGGCGATTGAAGCGATGGGCTAAACGGTCAAACATCAGGTAGATCACAGGTGTGGTGAACAGCGTTAAAATCTGGCTCATGATCAGCCCGCCCACCATACAGACCCCCAGCGGTTGACGCAGTTCTGCGCCGACACCGGTACTGAGCATCAGCGGTAGCGCACCAAGCAATGCGGCCATGGTGGTCATCAGGATTGGGCGAAAACGCAGTAAACAGGCCTGATAAATCGCATCATACGGGGATAAACCTTGTTCACGCTCTGCGGCGAGAGCAAAGTCAATCATCATAATGGCGTTCTTTTTCACAATCCCGATCAGCAAAATAATCCCGATAATGGCGATAACATCAAGCTCATTGCCCGCCATCATGAGTGCGAGCAAAGCCCCCACACCAGCGGTTGGTAAAGTGGATAAAATAGTGATTGGATGAATAAAGCTTTCGTACAGAATACCCAGCACGATATACATGGCGATAATAGCGGCAAAAATCAGCCAAACGGTGCTACTTAGCGCTGCTTCAAAGGCGAGGGTGGCGCCTTGGAATTGTGTCGTTATCGATTTTGGCATCGCAATCTGTTTTTCAGCCAGTTTCACCGCATTGACCGCCTCTTCTAATGAAGAATCTCCCGCTACATCAAAAGAGAACGTGACTGACGGGAACTGATCAAGGTGATTAATCGCCAAAGGTCCATAACCTTCTTGAATATTCACAAGGGTATTTAGTGGAACAATGGCGCCATCAGTGCCTTTTAAGCGAATATCATTGAGCGCCTCCATTCCATCACGGGTTTGGGTATTGTGCTCTAAAATCACGCGATACTGGTTAGCTTGGGTGTAAATGGTGGAGATCATACGCTGACCAAATGCGTTATACAGCGCGTTATCGATATTCGACATAGTAATACCAAAACGGCTCGCGGTATCCCGATCCACATTCACATACGCCACTAAACCTTTGTCTTGCCAATCGCTGCTGACATCAATCAATTCAGGTTGCTGACTTAAGGCTTCCTGCAATTTTGGTACCCAAGTGCTGAGCTCATCCAGAGAACCTGCTTGCAGCGTAAATTGATACGGGGTACGGGAAACCTGCGTATCAATGGTTAAATCCTGTGACGGTTGCAAGTAAAGATTGACCCCTGCAATGCCGCTGGTGGCTTGTTGTAAGCGAGGAATAATCGTAGGAACACGATCGTCGCGTTCATCAAGGGGCTTCAATGTGATTTGAATACGGGCGTTATTCAGAGTGGCATTGTTACCATCGATACCCACATAGGTGGTAACGTTCTCAACCGCCGGATCTGCCAGAATAATGCCAGCCACTTCTTGCTGTTTCTTCGACATCGCGGCAAACGAAATGGATTGGCGACTTTCAATTGTGCCTTGAATGATTCCGCTATCTTGCAGTGGGAAGAACCCTTTCGGGATCCACATATACAGCAGCACAGTAAGTACCAAGGTTCCCAGCGCGACACACAGAGTTAACCATTGGTGGTTAAGAATGCGTTTTAGCCAAACACCATAACCCGCAATCATCCACTCAAAAAAACGCTCACAGGCGATTTCAAAGCGGTTATGTTTATGCTGAGATTCTGGTTTGAGTAAGCGGGCGCACATCATTGGGGTGAGGGTGAGGGATACCACCGCAGAGATCAGAATTGCCACCGCCAACGTAATCGCAAACTCACGGAATAGGCGCCCGATAATATCCCCCATAAACAGCAGCGGGATCAGTACGGCAACCAAAGAGAAGGTCAGGGAGATAATGGTAAAACCAATTTCTCCTGCGCCTTTTAATGCGGCAACAACGGGTTTATCCCCTTGTTCGAGATAACGAGAGATATTTTCAATTACCACGATGGCATCATCCACCACGAATCCCGTGGCGATGGTGAGTGCCATCAAGGTGAGGTTATTGACGGAAAAGCCGCAAAAATACATGACGGCAAAGGTGCCAACTAACGATAAAGGTACGGCGATGCCGGGGATCAGCGTCGCAATACCATTACGTAGAAATAGGTAAATCACCATCACCACGAGGGCGATAGCGAGCATTAATTCGAATTGAACATCATTGACAGAGGCGCGAATGGTGCTGGTACGGTCGGTCAAAATATCCACGTTAACGGATGCTGGTAAGCTTTCAATCAATTCAGGCAACAACGCGCGGATAGTATCCGTGGTGCTAATCACGTTAGCGCCAGGTTGGCGCTGAACGTTAATGACAATTGCTTGTTGGCTATTGGCCCATGCACCGAGATAGGCGTTCTCAGCGCCTTGTTCAATGGTGGCAATATCTCCCAAACGAACAGGGGCGCCATTTTGGAAAGCCACAATCAACTTGCGGTAATCCTCAAGGGATTTCATCTGGTCATTGGCAGATAACGTTACAGAGCGGGTTGGACCATCAAAACTCCCTTTTGCAGAGTTGACGTTGGCATTATTGATAGCGGTGCGAATGGTTTCGCTGTCTAATCCTTTTGCCGCCATGGCTTGCGGATTAAGATTGACGCGTACAGCAGGGCGTTGCCCCCCCGCTAAGGTGACTAAGCCGACCCCAGTCACTTGGGAAATTTTCTGCGCCACGCGGGTTTCAATAATATCTTGTACCTGCGTTAACGGCATCGCATCGGAGGTGACGGCGAGCGTTAAAACGGGCGGATCCGCAGGGTTTACTTTGTTGTAAATCGGTGGATACGGTAAATCGGAGGGCAGCAAGCTAGTGGCAGAGTTAATCGCTGCTTGAACCTCTTGCTCTGCCACATCGAGAGGCAAAGAGAGCTGGAACATTAAGGTGATCACCGACGCGCCGCCAGAGCTGCGAGATGACATCTGTTGCAAACCAGACATTTGACCAAATTGAGTTTCTAGCGGTGCAGTGATAGCCGATGTCATTACATCAGGGCTGGCACCAGGATATAAGGTCACCACCTGAATGGTTGGGTAGTCAACTTCCGGTAATGCTGATACAGGTAAAAACCGATAACCGATGATCCCCGCGAGCAAAATCGCCACCATAAATAAGGTGGTTGCAACAGGGCGCAGAATGAAGAGGCGGGATGGGCCACCGCCTTTATGAGTATCCGGCTGCATTAGGCTTTCTCCGCGCTATTGCGAGGTTTTTTCTCAGCGGAAGCGGGTTTCTTTTCAAGGGTTGAAGCGTTGACCACTTCAACTTTCGCGCCGTCTGTTAGCTTATCGACGCCATCGGTAATGACTTTTGTATTGGCGGATAAACCGCTTTCAATCACGACTTGTTGGCTGTCTTGAATGCCCACCGTCACAAGGTGTTTCGTCACGGTATCATCATCGCTTAGTACCCAAACATAGTGACCTTCATTGCCCATTTGCAGGGCAGCAGTTGGGATCACGACAGCATTTTGTAAGGTTTCTACCTGCATTTTGACGTTCACAAACTGGTTCGGGAACAGTTTTTGCTCTTCGTTAGTAAAGCGTGCTTTGATTTTCAGTGTACCGGTTGCTGGATCAATTTGGTTATCGGTACTCAGTAATTCACCGCGCGCAATCATAGCAATGTTATTACGATCCCACGCTTCAATCAGGACTTTATTTCCTGCTGCTTGTGCTTGCTGGATTGCAGGAATGTCGCCTTCAGGTAAAGCAAATAGCACGTCAGCAGGTTGTGTTTGGGTGATCACCACAATCGGCGTGGAAGTCCCTGAAGAGATAAAGTTACCCACATCCACTTGTTTTAAACCGATGCGTCCAGAAATAGGGGCGGTAATTTTACTGTAGGTGAGTTGCAGCTTGGCGTTATCAACCGCGGCTTGGTCAACTTTGATGCTACCCTCGGCTTGTAACACAGTAGCCCGCTGGTTATCCAGCTCTTGTTGGGAGATGACTTTGGTTCCCGCCAGTTTTTGGTAGCGGGTCAGGTCTAATCGAGCATTGGCTAAAGTCGCTTTATCTTTAGCTAATTGACCTTCCGCTTGAGCAAGTTGCACTTCAAAAGGACGTGGGTCAATTTGCGCGAGTAAATCACCCGCTTTAACGGATTGCCCTTCGGTGAAGTAGATATTCATTAATTGACCTTCAACTCGGCTAGTGACCGTCACCATGTTAGCAGCCTGTACAGTACCTAAACCGGATAGGAAGCGCGGAACGACTTTTTCTTGGGCAGTGGCAAATTGAACGGGTGCAAGTGGGCGCATTGGTCTTCCACCTGCTTTTTTCCCTTGTCCATCTTGAGTTGCACTGGCTGTGGTTGGTACTTCATTTTGGTTATTTTTATGGTAGACATACCAGGTTGCGCCAGCCGCAGCTAACAGAGCAACAAACAGGGCAGAGCGAGTCAAAATTGTACGGCGTTTCTGTGTCGTCATGGTGGGTAATTCGCTTAACTCAAGGTTGAGTAAAATCAGTTAGGAACCATTCCAATAAATTTAACTGAATATAATAAGGTATATATTAAAAATTAATCAGTTGCGTATTTTAATAGTTTAGCCTGAGGGGAACAAAAGAAAATGGAGGAAATATGAAAAAATGGAAAAGAACTATGGATAAAAGCACGGTTTTTCGTAAGAAAATAAAAAAGCCTGTGACTTTACAGCCACAGGCGAGTAATTGTTCTCATTCGTTTTATTGAGTTACGCTGGTTTTTAATGCTGCCGCAGGGTTACGTTCCTCTGTTGCGGTACGAGTCCAACCTTTGTATGACAGAGGGATAAACGCTACAGCAACAGCTAACAAGGAAACCCCCGCCACATAGTAGGCTGGCGCCATATGGGATTGCTGTAACCATGCACCAGTTAAGATTGGGGTCAACCCGCCAAATACGGCGTATGCCAAGTTGTACGCAAAGGATAAGCCAGAGAAACGAATTTCTGGTGGAAACGCGCGAGTACTGATGATTGGCGTTGTCGCAATCGCTCCTACGAAGAAGCCCATTAACGCGTAATTAAATGTTAAGGTATTCGCAGAAATATCGGATGACAATGATGAATAGAAGTAGATAGCTGTGACAGCTAATCCGCCCCAAGACAATGTCATCGACGTACGTGTTCCCGTTTTATCTCCTAACCATCCCCAGAAAATACAGCCTAAGGTTAAGGTCAACGTTGCTGCGCAGTTGGCTTGTAAAGCAATATTACGATCGATGCCATAAATACCTTTTAATACCACGTCAGGGGTCATCAAAATGGTGACAACGATAGCGGTAGACAGCGACCACGTCAGTGCTGCAGTGATCATGCAAGCTTGTTTATGGGATTTAACCACGGTTTTTACTGGCAACTCTTTGGTTAATGCTTTCTTAGCGGCCATCTCTTTGAAAATCGGGGTCTCTTGTAAGAAGCGACGCAGATAGACAGAGATAAAACCAAAAATGCCCCCTAAGATAAACGGAATACGCCACGCGAAATCATGCACTTCTTGGGTAGTATAAGAACGCTCAATGATAATAGCGACGATAGAGCCTAATAAAATCCCGCCAGTGATCCCTGAGGTTAATGTTCCCACGCCTAAACCATAACGCTGTTTCGGTGTATGTTCGGCAATAAACACCCATGCACCAGGCATTTCACCGCCAATAGCAGCGCCTTGCATGATACGCATTAATAACAGTAACAGTGGTGCAGCGGCGCCAATGGTCTCAAATGTTGGCAAGAAACCAATAATAAAAGTTGGGAATGCCATCAAGAAAATACTTAAGGTAAACATTTTCTTACGACCGATTTTATCGCCAAAGTGTGCCATGATAATGCCGCCCAATGGGCGAGCAAGATAACCCGCAGCAAACAGACCCAGCGTCGCCATTAATGCGAGAAATTCATTATCGCCCGGGAAAAATAGCTGGGAGATAATTTTCGCGTAAAAAACGAAAATAACGAAATCATAAAATTCTAAAGTGCCACCTAAAGAGGATAAGCCCAATGTTTTATAATCTTCTTTGCCTAACGGTCTGGCCGCAGGCTGGCTGGTTGTTTGCGATGTCATAATTCTGTCCTTCTAAATACACAACAATTCAATATTAGCGCGATGAGGTTATTTGTAATAATAGGTACGTTAAATAGCGAAGTAATTAATATTATTTGGCAAAGGATATGAGAGATAAAACGAGGGAAAATAAACCAAGGTAATACTCTGTATCTCTAACGTGAGTTCATTTATAGCAGAAAGTTTCACATTCTGTAAACTACCACCTTAAAAACAAGCGTAATATTCTGTTTAGTTTGAAAAGGTAAAATTACTACTCCAAATGACAATTGAATGTCACGATATGATATTAATAAACGAGCAATTACAGACGATTGTATATTTTTAGGTGCAAAATAATGGGAAAAAATACAATAAATATAATGGTACTCATTTATTAAGTGTGAAATTAAATAGAATGAATAACGGGAATAAATAAAATAATATAATTAACTTGCAGGGGATAAGGCTATTTAAATAAATAATACTCGCGGATATGATCTGTCAGTGATTTCTATTTTAGTAGAATTAGGAGGTTTTGCAGGAAATGGCAGGTTTTTATAAACCCGCATACCTAGCTTAAGGCAAAGTACGCGGGTAGTTAGTTAAACTAAGAATAGGGTTGCTAACCCTAAGAAGATAAAGAAACCACCAGTATCAGTGATTGCGGTGATCATCACGCTAGAGCCAATAGCAGGATCTTTACCCATCTTAATCATAATTAATGGGATCAGAACACCCATGATGGCAGCCATCAAGAGGTTGAGCACCATCGCAAGTGTCATCACAGCGCCCATGGCGAGATCCCCATAGAGAAGGTAGGTGACGACGCCCATAATACCACCCCAAACCACCCCGTTAATAAAGGCGACTCCGAGCTCTCTTATCATGAGGAAGGAGAAGCTACCGTTCTGAATTTGGTGTAGCGCAATGGCGCGGACAATCATCGTAATAGTCTGGTTACCGGTATTACCACCAATACCTGCCACGATTGGCATTAATGTTGCGAGGGCAACTAACTGTGAAATGGTATCTTCGAACACCCCGATAACGCGGGAAGCCACAAACGCGGTACACAGGTTAATGGCAAGCCATGTCCAACGGGTTTTAACCGCTTGACCAACAGGGGCGAATACGTCCTCTTCAGGGCTTAACCCCCCCATACGGCGGATGCTGTTGTCGTTTTCTTCGCTGATATTATCAACGATGTCTTCAACGGTTAGGCGCCCCATCAGTAAACCATTGCTGTCTACAACGGCGGCAGAAATTAAGTCATAACGTTCGAACGCGCTTGCCGCATCTTCACCTTTTTCATCGGGTAAGAAGGTAACGGTATCGGTTTTCATCACGTCAGCAACAATACGTTCTGGTGCTTGAATCAAAATGGTGGTCAGGGGTAATTCACCTTGCAGATAATTATCTTTATCGACAACGAAAATTTTATCCGTTGCTTCTGGAATTTTTCCCCGTTGGCGTAGATAGCGTTGTACTGTTTTTAGGGTGACATTGGAACGCACGGTGACGAATTCGAAATCCATCATTTGCCCAACGCTGTCTTTGGCGTATTGGAGAACTTCACGAATACGGCTGCGTAAGCTTGGGTCTAAGTAGGTAAGGAGACGGCGCATCGTATCGCGGGGCAAGTGCTCGGCGATATACGCTTGTTCGTCCACATGTAAGCCAGCAACCGCTCGCAGCAGTTCTCGGTCTGACATATCTTTAATCAGGCTGTCCCAAACAGAGACAGAGGCCTCAACCAATACTTCACCGCGTTCGTTGTTGTCGACTAAGCGCCAAAGTGCGAGACGCTCGTCGTACGGTAGCATTTCAAGGATATCGGCGATATCCGCGGTGTGGAGGTCAACAAGCAGTTCTTTAACAGTGCTAATTTTTTCACTAAATGCTTTATCATCCATACTGACGTGTTGGTCTTTCTCGACAAGAGCGTGAACAAACTCTTCGTCTTCCATGAATAACGTCAGTATTTGCTGGCGGATGTACGCCAGTCTTTGTGAATGCGGATTGATTATTGGTGCCGCATCAGTTGAAAAAGCAGTTTGTGACATGTTAATCCTTAAACCATTCGGCGCCGAAGCGCTTTAAATTAATTCGCCTGCGAGGTGACGAAACTTCTACCCAGTATTGTCGCTGATCCCAAAAAAATATCAAATCTGTTCATATTTCGAATAAGAAGAACAAAACAACACTGACCGCAAATCATTATTTTTTATTTCTATTTTCTAAATCATATTCATTTTTGAGTCATATAAGCCTATGGCTCATTTTCTGCGCAAATGGTGAGTTTCCAGCCTGGAACCTCTTCCCAGTAGGCACTCTCTTTTTCAAGGTCAAGCAGCATTAACGCATTGTGGGCGAGATACTGCGCAGGTAAGAAAAGTGTCCAATGACCATCGTCAGTTTCAATGCGCATAGTTGAAGGCGTCGTTGTCGATTGGCGCTGATTATTCAATAAGATAGATAAGCGCAAAATCTGTATCAACGGCATAAATTGCTTGCGTTTAAATAAGTTAAATTTAGGTATTTCATCGTATTTAATGGCACGACGATGATTACGAACCAACGTCGCTAATAGCAATTGTTGCTCTTGGCTAAATCCCGGTAAGTTGGTGTTTTGTAAGATATAAGCGGAGTGGCGATGCATGCCACTATGGTTAATGCTCAATCCCACTTCGTGCAGCATAACAGCCCAAATTAAAATGGATTCTAATTGTGGATTGGCCTGTTTAGGGTTCTGCTGGCGCCACTGATAATACAGCTCTTCCATGGTTTTCAAAACCCGTTTGGCTTGTTCACGGTCGATATTATAGTGCTCGGCAAGGCTTAATGCGGTGCGTTGACGAATATCTTGGTGGCGAAAACGGCCTTCCATTTCATAGAGAACGCCTTCACGTAAGGCACCGTCAGAGAGTCGTAATTCTTTGATATCGAGGGAATCAAACACCGCAATTAAGATAGCTAAACCAGGTACAAAAACCTGTTTGCGATCAGAAGAAAGTCCCGGAATTTCTAGTGATTTAAACGTTTTGTACTTCAATGCTATTTGTTTGATTTTTTCGAGGCGTTCGCGAGTAATAATGCCATCACGCTCGCCCATCTCTACAATCACCGCATGTGCCGCTTTAATGGTGCCGGATGCTCCCATTGCGACGTCCCAAACTTGCTTCTTAAATAGGGTAGCGGTGCTTTCCAGTTTTAAGCAGGCGGCTAAATAAGCGCGATTAAAATTATCTGTGGAAATCGTTTCATTAGGGAAATAGTGACGCGCGAAGCTAACGCAGCCCATACGGCGGCTTTCAATTAAAATCGGCTCAAATTTTTCACCGATCACCAGCTCCGTAGATCCACCGCCAATATCGATAACCAGTTTGCGTCCTTTTTCCGGCTGCGTGTGCTCAACGCCCATAAAAATCAAGCGAGCCTCCTCTTGTCCTGAAATAATCTCAATCGGGTAGGGGATAATGGCTTTGGCTCGGCGTAGAAATTCTTCAACGTTGGTGGCGACTCGTAATGAATGGGTACCGACGATACAGACGTTATCAGGCGTGAAACCTTGTAGACGCTCAGCAAATAGCGATAAACACGCTAAGCCGCGCTCCATGGCTTCTTCACTGAGTTCGTTGGTATCGCTCAGCCCATCAGCAAGATGAACACGTTTTTTTAAACGGGTTAGAACTTGTAGTGCTCCATTGACAATACGCGCAATAACCATATGAAAACTGTTTGAACCCAAGTCAATTGCGGCAATTTCTTGTGGTCTTGGGGTAGATGAACTGGCAATTGGCATAGTATCAAGCTCTTGTTTCAGGCATTTCGAGTGCTTTTAAAAATTCATAAACAGCTAATTGAGCGCGAATTTTGCGCTTATTGCCGCGGGGAACATAATGATTACTGAGTTCTTTGTCAACAAAGCGGGCTTTGACGGTATCACTGAACTGTAATTCGAGGATATCTAAAACCAACTGTTTAAGTCGCGGATCCAGCAAACGAACAGCCACCTCGATACGGTAGTCGATGTTGCGGGTCATCCAATCGGCCGAGGAGATAAAGACTTTTTCGTCACCGCCGTTGGTAAAGACATAAACTCGGTCATGCTCTAAGAATCGGTCCACCACACTGGTGACTTGGATATTCTCGCTATAACCTTGTTGCCCTGAGACAAGTGAACACATACCACGCACTAACAAGCGAATTTTAACGCCCGCATTGGAAGCATCGTAAAGTTTATCGGTCAGTTCTTTATCAACTAAATTATTAATTTTCAGCGTGATGCCGCTAGGTAACCCAGCTTCAGCATTCGCAATTTCTTGGTCAATTAATTCAGTGATTTTGGTGCGTGTATTTTGCGGAGACACCATCAAGTTATCGAAAGTTACAGGGCGATACGGGTTTTCAATAAAGCTAAATACTCGGCGCACTTCATTGGTGATTTGCTCATTACAGGTGAGTAATGAGTAATCGGTGTAGAGACGAGCGGTTTTTTCGTTAAAGTTACCCGTACCGATATGGGCATAGCGAACAATTTGTCCTTCTTCCATGCGGGAGATAATAAATAACTTGGCGTGAATTTTAAGCCCTGGCGCGGAGAAAATAACGTGGACACCCGCTTCAGTCAGGCGTTTTGCCCAGTGAATATTGGCGGCTTCATCAAAACGCGCTTGCAGCTCCACTACCACGGTGACTTTTTTACCGTTGTGGGCGGCGTGGATCACCGAGTCGATGATGCGTGAGTCTTTTGCCACACGGTAAATATTGATTTTGATGGATAACACATTCGGGTCAAACGACGCTTGGCGCAGCAATTCTAATGTGTGCTCAAAGGTGTAATACGGGTAGTAGAGCAACACATCGCGTTCGCGAATGGCATCAAATCCGTTACGGAAATTATCAAACCAACGGTGACGTAAGCGCGGTAGCGGTTTGTTGAGTAAGTTTTTATTTCCTTCATTTGGGAAGTTAATAAAATCTTTAAAGTTATGGTAACGCCCCCCCGCAATCACCGAGTCATCACTTGATAACCCCAGTTTTTCTCGTAGCAGCGCGACCATTTCATCGGGCATATCACGTTGATAAACAAAGCGAACAGGCTCAGCCGTTAAGCGCTGTTTTAACGTGGATGACATAATTTCCAGCAGGCTAGATTCCATCTCCGTGGCGATATCATATTCCGCATCCCGGGTCATTTTCATGGAGTAGGCGTTGAGTTTGTCGTAATCAAAGAAGCCTTTGAAAATTTCATCGAGAGTATAGCGAAGGATATTATCAATCAAAATCATTGACTTGCGGCGCTTTGGCATCTCTGGCGGGAGATTAACAAAACGCGGAACTTTATCCGATGGGATTTCTAATAAAGCGTATTGCACTTCAGCACCATTAATAATTTCAACGGCAAGGTAGGTGTAATCGTCTTTCAGAAATTCCACTAAGTTAGTATCACGATTAATTAAAATTGGCGTGATATGTTGGCGTAAATTTTGGCGAAAATATTGGCGTAACCAAATTTGCTGACGAGGTGAAATTTGACGCTCGTTAATTAAGAATATTTGGTTGCGTGCCATTTCAAGGAGCAGGTCGTTGTAGAGAACGTCGAACTCTTGCTCTTGTTTGGCCACTTTAGATTGAATGCGTTTGAGTAGATGACGTGCACCGCTGGCGGAACCGCGCTCTTCATTGATTAAGATGCGACGTTTTACATCCGCAAAACGGACTTTATAGAACTCATCTAAGTTATTGGAGTAAATGCCCAAAAAACGCATTCGTTCTATAAGAGGGTTCCGCTTATCCGCGGCTTCTTGGAGAACTCGTTCGTTAAAAGAGAGCCAGCTGAGCTCTTTTTCATGATAGAGGCGTTCTTGGGACATTGTTGCTCCGTATTCGACTGGTTAATGCTGATAAAAACCGATTATCACCTTTGACTTCTATTGCGTTATTTACGCGTTTTCAGACTGCTGTTTCATTGCAAAATATTGGTGCTGGAACACACACATACGGATTGCGGTGTGGTAGCGACCATTAACAAAAAATTCATCAATCAGCTCGCCTTCTGTGTGGAAGCCGAGTTTATTATAAATATGGATAGCTTTGACATTTTCTTTATCGACTATCAGATAAAGTTTGTACAAATTGAGCACTGAAAAGGCGTAGTCCATGGCCAGTTTTGCAGCGCGGCTTGCATACCCTTTGCCTTGATAGCGGGGTGCAATAATAATCTGGAATTCAGAACGACGGTGAACATAATCAATTTCAACCAGCTCAACTAAACCGACTTTTTCACTGTCAGATTCGACAATAAAGCGGCGTTCGGATTGGTCATGAATATGCTTATCGTAAAGATCACTGAGCTCAACGAATGCCTCATAAGGCTCTTCGAACCAATAACGCATAATGTTGGCGTTATTGTCCAGCTGGTGGATAAAAGCTAAATCTTCACGCTCAAGTGGGCGCAATCTAAACAGATGAGCTTGCCCGGTCGTCATAAAACACCTCGATTGTTGTTAATTATAAAACTATTTATGGCGAAAGTATCAACTAGAAAATTAATTACTTAGCGCTGTTATAAGGATACCACTTATTTGCAATAAAATAATGACAGAAAGCAGGGAGAGGGTGAGTTTGTCGAAGATTAGTTTGTTTAAGTGGGAGTGATTAGCATGTAGTTAGCGGTACACTGAGATGATTGTGATATTAATCTAGTCAGTGTGGTCGCTTTGTACCATGAGTGGGCGTTGATGAATCGTTCTCAGAGGATAGGCTTTGGTGTTATTTATAAAAATATAGCCATTTCGAATTAGGTGTAGAATACGATAGTATGATGAATATCAAATTGAGAGTTTATTCATGTCCATAGGTATATAAATGATAGATGATATCCGTTACCTGATTGTTTTTGCAAAAATTGTGGAGTCAGGCTCAATTTCAGGAGGGGCAGACGCTTTAGGGCTCACTACTGCAACGGCAAGTACTCATTTATCTAAACTTGAGAAAAACCTTGGAAGTGCATTGTTATATCGAAATACCCGAAAACTCTCTCTAACTCATGATGGTGCCAAATTACTTGAGACAGCAAATTCCATGCTTGAGTTGTATGAAAAGGGATTTATTGAGTTTAAGCAACGTGCCATTTCAACAACAAATAAGTTGAATATTTCTATTCCCGCTGTTTTTCTAAATAGTGATTTTACTCATCATCTTGCCGATTTTATAAAAGAATATTCAGATGTTTGCCTGAATATTTCTTATAGTGATACACGCAAAGACATCATTGCGGACAGTATTGATGTTGCATTTCGGATTGGGGAACTTCCGGACAGTTCACTCAAATCTCGACATCTTTTTGTATTGCCTAGACAAGTTGTAGCATCTAAGCGATTTCTCAGAAATTACAAGCCAGTAAACCATCCTAAGGACTTAGAAAAAATGCCTTGGATTGGTTTAACTATGCGGCAGAGTATTCGAGAATTTAAGCACAAAAATGGGGAGGTAGCTTTAATTAAGTACACACCAACTGTTAATGTCGATAATGTTGAGGCTGCCTACGCCCTTGCAAAACAGCAAGTGGGTCTAACCGCACCTCCCCTCTATCTCTGCAGAGGAGACATTAAACGTGAAGAGATGCAAGAGGTACTCCCTGAGTGGTCATTAGAGCCGCTTAAAGTTTATGCAATTTGGCCTCCCAATATATCGACTAGCAGTATTGCTTACACATTGATTAATAAGCTTTATAATGCGTTTGAGTCTCATCAATTGGATTGATTGAATTGTTGAATGATTAGCGTATTAATGGAAGCTGACAATTTGAGTTATTGGGAATAAAGCAGATAGCATGCTGTAATAATTAATGTTCCCCCCATCAAAAAATTAAAAATGCGAATTCTCTGGGTGCTATTCAGTAATATTGAAACTTTGTCCCCAAGAATAGCCCATGCAGTCAACGAGAAATAACACACGAGAAAGTAGATCATGATAAAGGTTATTAGTGTAGTTTGCGTTGATGGTTCAGAGAACAAGGCAATCCCTGAAGCGCAAGCTATCCAAGCTTTTGGATTGAGCCATTGAAGCAAAAAACCATGGGTAAAACTTGGGATATCAACTTTATTGAAAGTTAACTCAGGCTGAGATGAGGCAATTTTATAACCGATATATATTATAAACGCTGATCCAGTAATATTGAGGTATTTGAGGAACAGTGGATGCTTATCGATGACTGTGTAGAAACCAAATCCGATAAATATAAGTAATAACGTAAATCCGATTGTGGCGCCTGAAACAAATGGGAGAGTTCTTCTAACGCCATGGCTTGCCGCTGAAGAGACAATGACCATATTGACAGGACCTGGTGAAATTGACATCGTTAAGGAAAACATAAACATAGTAAAGATTAGAATCATTTTCTCTCCGCGTTCTTATTAACGCACAATAAAAAATATACCGAATTTTTATTACCCGGTTGAGTTTCTGTAGTCTTTATAGGTTATAGAAATAAAAACGCTAAATTAAGTCGGTTTTCTTTAAAGGTGTATTTGATTTTTCCACATTATCGTTTCATGTATCGATCAGACAATACCATCGTATTTTCAGGGGGTTGAAAAGCAAGGTCTTGTCATTCGCTTTACGTGCTCACTTTATGCGCAGAACCAAGCCATAATTACGTTTGCTCCTACGAGATGTTTTGATGGTTTCAAAATAAACACATATGGTATACCATATGTGTTTGGTGTGCTAAACGGAGTAAAAAATGCTACAACCTGTTCAGCTTTTTAAAATCTTATCGGATGAAACTCGTCTCACCATTGTTATGCTTCTCCGGGAATCGGGTGAACTGTGCGTATGCGATATATGTGTGGTTACTACTGAATCACAGCCTAAAATTTCTCGCCATATGGCTATCCTGCGTGAGGCTGGGCTGGTGCTAGATCGTCGAGAAGGTAAATGGATTCACTATCGTCTCTCACCTCACATTCCCGCATGGGCGAGTGAAACAATAACGACGGCATGGCACTGCTTGCGCGATGATATACGTGAACGCTTGAAAAAATCCGTATGTACGTCTTGCTGATAAGTTTAATTATATGCGCATAAACATATATAAAGGAGTCTGGAAATGTTTCTTGCTGGAAGCATCTTTATACTGACGTTGGTTCTAGTCATCTGGCAACCAAGAGGACTCAGTATTGGCTGGAGTGCAAGTATTGGAGCCGTGCTTGCTTTGGGAACGGGGGTGATACAATTTGATGATATTCCCGTCGTCTGGCATATCGTCTGGAATGCTACAGCAGCATTCATTGCGATCATCATCATCAGCTTGCTGCTAGATGAATCTGGTTTCTTTGAATGGGCTGCATTGCATGTTTCCCGCTGGGGAAACGGGCGCGGTCGTCTGCTGTTTACCTGGATTGTTCTGCTTGGCGCCGCGGTTGCTGCACTGTTTGCAAACGATGGTGCTGCATTGATATTAACACCGATTGTGATTGCAATGTTACTCGCTCTGGGGTTCAGTCAGGGAACAACACTGGCATTTGTCATGGCGGCAGGATTCATCGCTGATACCGCTAGCTTACCTCTGATTGTCTCTAATCTAGTCAATATTGTTTCAGCAGATTTCTTCGGTCTGGGCTTTACGCAGTATGCTTCCGTGATGGTTCCTGTGAATTTGGCGGCTATTGCTGCCACGCTGGTTATGCTGCATCTCTTCTTTCGTCGTGATATCCCTGCCAGATATGACGTTTCCTTGCTGAGAATTCCTAGTAGTGCGATTAAGGATCCTGCAACGTTTAGGGCTGGCTGGGTTGTTCTGCTGTTCCTGCTAGTTGGTTTTTTTGTTCTGGAGCCACTGGGGATCCCTGTCAGCGCGATAGCAGCTATTGGCGCAGTGGTATTGCTAGTGGTAGCCAAGAGGGGAGATGCCATTAATACTGGGAAAGTGCTTCGTGGTGCGCCTTGGCAGATCGTGATTTTTTCTCTGGGTATGTATTTGGTTGTCTATGGTCTACGTAATGCTGGACTCACTGACTATCTTTCTTCCGTACTCAATATACTGGCGGATAAAGGCTTATGGGCTGCGACATTCGGTACTGGCTTCCTGACCGCCTTCTTATCGTCGATGATGAATAATATGCCGACGGTGCTGATTGGAGCGCTGTCGATAGACGGGAGTGCTGCAACTGGTGTCATCAAGGAGGCAATGATTTACGCCAATGTGATTGGTTGCGACTTAGGCCCCAAAATTACCCCGATAGGCAGTCTTGCTACACTGTTATGGCTTCATGTACTGGCTCAGAAAAATATGACAATCACGTGGGGGTATTATTTCCGTACCGGCATTATCATGACCCTACCAGTGTTATTTTTTACTCTGGTCGCGCTAGCGTGGCGGCTATCTATCACTTTGTAATGAGATATTGATATGAGCAACATTACTATTTATCACAATCCAGCCTGCGGCACTTCACGTAATACACTAGAGATGATACGTAACAGCGGTAATGAACCAACGATTATTTACTATCTTGATGCGCCGCCAACCCGCGATGAACTTATTAAACTAATTTCAGATATGGGAATTTCTGTGCGTGCATTGCTGCGTAAAAACGTTGAACCTTATGAGAAATTGGGTCTTGATGAAGACAAATTCTCTGATGAGCAGTTGATTGATTTTATGCTTCAGCATCCTATTCTGATTAATCGACCAATTGTAATTACGTCGCTTGGTACACGTCTTTGTCGTCCCTCAGAAGTTGTGCTGGATATTCTACCTGAAGCTCAGAAAGGTTCTTTTACTAAAGAGGATGGTGAAAGGGTTATAGATGAAACAGGGAAACGAGTGAAATAATTTCTCGAATTAATATTATCGGGTGTCTGTTTATTTCACACTGACGCCCGCTTTCCGATCAAAACTACTTCTCGGGTTGCCTGACAAAACATTTCTTACAAAGGGCAAATGGCTGAGATTGTATTACTCGCTCAGACCTGCCAACCAAATCTGAGCGAATACATTTAAACTTACCTAACTGCGCATTAATTTGCTTGATAACCTGTCGCTGATAGCGGCTGGCCATCAAGCAGGGCTTTACCGTCTTGCATCACGAGGCGACCCGAAACAAACCACGCAATAACTTGAGGATAAATCAGGTGCTCTTGGAGTTTAACGCGTTCAACCAAATCGTCTTCAGTATCTTGCGGCAAAACCGGCACATGTCCCTGTAAAATAATCGGACCGCCATCGAGCTCTTCAGTGACAAAATGCACGGAAGTGCCGTGTTCTTTATCGCCGTTCTCAAGTGCGCGTCGATGAGTATGTAACCCCGGATATTTAGGCAGTAAAGAAGGGTGGATATTCAGCATTTTTCCTGTGAAATGTTTCACAAACTCAGGGGTTAAAATACGCATGAACCCCGCCAAGACCACTAAATCCGGTTGATACTGCTCGATAGCTTCTAACAGTGCAGCATCGTAGGCTTGGCGGTCGGCGAACGCTTTTGAGCTAACACAAAGGGCTGGAATACCAGCCTCTTGTGCGCGAACCAAACCGTAAGCATCACTTTTATTACTGACCACTGCGACGATTTGCCCATCGATCTCATGGCGTTGGCAGGCATCAATCATTGATTGCAAATTACTGCCACTGCCTGAAATCAAAACAACGATGTTTTTCATTAGCGGATAACAACCTGCTCTTCACCCGCAGGTAATTCGCCAATTGTCCCGATCTGCCAAGCATTTTCGCCTAATGTCGTCAGCAGTTTTAATGCGGACTCAACTTCGGTTTGAGGCAGAGCGATGATGATACCGACGCCGCAGTTAAATGTACGATACATTTCGTGAGTGGTAACATCACCTGCTTGTTGAAGCCATTCGAATACCGCAGGCCATTCCCAGCTGTTGCCATCAATGATGGCTTGGGTGTTATCAGGTAAAACGCGAGGAATATTTTCCCAGAAGCCACCGCCAGTAATGTGTGCAATGGCATGAATGTCGTTTTTAGCGATCAATTCTAAGACATTTTTAACATAGATACGCGTTGGTTCTAACAGGTGGTCAGCAAGCGGTTTGCCCGCTAATTGCGTGGTTTCTGGATTGGTTTTGCTGACTTCCAGAATTTTACGCACCAATGAGTAACCGTTAGAGTGAGGACCGCTTGAGGCTAACGCGATCAGCGCGTCGCCCGCACTGACTTTTGTGCCATCAATAATTTCAGAGCGCTCAACGACACCCACACAGAAGCCAGCAACATCATAATCTTCGCCGTGGTACATGCCTGGCATTTCAGCGGTTTCACCACCGACTAATGCACAACCAGACTGCTTACAGCCTTCCGCGATACCCGTGATAACACTTGCAGCGGTATCCACATCCAGCTTACCGGTTGCATAATAGTCTAAGAAAAACAGTGGCTCAGCACCTTGGACAATCAGGTCGTTGACGCACATAGCGACTAAATCGATACCGATGGATTCATGACGTTTTAAGTCCATCGCGAGGCGTAGTTTTGTTCCCACACCGTCAGTGCCTGAGACTAAAACAGGCTCACGGTATTTTTGTGGTAGGGCACACAGTGCGCCGAACCCTCCCAATCCTCCCATCACTTCTGGACGGCGAGTCTCTTTCACCACACCTTTGATTCGTTCAACCAATGCGTTACCTGCATCAATATCAACACCGGCATCTTTATAGCTGAGAGAGGTTTTATCAGTCACTACGGCCCCCAAGGCAATTGCATTTTGGAAAAGATAACTTCATTTGCCGATATTCTATCAGGCTCCGCAAACGTTTGCGATAGCTTTCTGACTGAAATATTTGATGCAATAAATCGTGATGTCGTGACGTAAAGCGCATGATTTTATTCGCTGCCTACACCATAAAAAATATTATGTGTATACTAATTCAGCAAATAACGCCTGATTGATGATTGTTTGACCTTAATCAAGATGATACTAGTGGCATTGAGGGAAAAAAGCGGTATAATCCCGCGATTTTTTTGTCCGGTGACGTTTTAAAAAAGTAGGAGAAACCCATGAAGATCGTTGAGGTAAAACACCCTCTCGTTAAACATAAACTCGGCCTGATGCGAGATCATGACATAAGCACTAAGCGCTTTCGTGAACTGGCCTCAGAGGTTGGTAGCCTACTGACTTATGAAGCGACCGCTGACCTAGAAACTGAAAAAGTAACAATTGATGGTTGGTGTGGTCCTGTAGAAATTGAACAAATTAAAGGTAAAAAAATCACTGTAGTCCCTATCCTGCGTGCGGGTATTGGTATGATGAACGGCGTATTGGAAAGCATCCCAAGTGCACGTATCAGCGTAGTGGGTATTTACCGTGATGAAGAAACGTTACAACCTGTCCCTTATTTCCAAAAATTAGTTTCTAACATTGATGAGCGCATGGCGCTGATTGTAGACCCAATGTTAGCAACTGGTGGTTCTATGATTGCAACCATCGATCTTCTGAAAAAATCCGGCTGTAATTCAATTAAAGTCTTAGTTTTAGTTGCTGCACCGGAAGGTATTGCTGCATTAGAAGCAGCGCACCCAGACGTTGAACTGTACACGGCTTCAATTGACCAACACTTAAATGAAGAAGGTTACATTGTTCCGGGTCTAGGAGACGCGGGCGATAAGATATTTGGTACTAAATAATAATGAAGCCGACTGAAGAGTCGGCTTTTTTTTGATAAAAAAAGAATATTCACGACGCATAAGAGGATGACGAGCATGACACGCCGCACGATAAGTGTTGAAGAAAGACCACCATTACTACAAACCATTCCATTAAGCTTTCAACATTTGTTTGCCATGTTTGGGGCAACGGTTATTGTTCCTATTTTGTTTGGCGTGAACCCGGCAACGATTTTGTTATTCAACGGGATCGGTACGCTGCTGTATTTATTTATCTGTAAGGGCAAAATCCCAGCTTATTTAGGATCGAGCTTCGCCTTTATTTCTCCGGTATTAATTTTACTGCCTCTTGGGTATGAGCTAGCGCTTGGCGGGTTTATTATCTGTGGGGTGCTGTTCTGTATCGTAGCGTTGATTGTCAAAGTGGCAGGGCGCGGCTGGATCAATGTGATGTTCCCACCCGCAGCGATGGGGGCGATTGTCGCGGTTATCGGTCTGGAATTAGCGCAAACGGCAGCGGGTATGGCGGGCTTATTACCTAAAGAAGGCGCCGCGGTTGATTCAAGCACCTTAATCATCTCGATCACCACATTGTCAGTCACTATCTTGTGTGCGGTGGTTTTCCGTGGATTCTTATCGATTATCCCAATCTTAATTGGTTTCCTCTCTGGTTATGCACTTTCCTACTTTATGGGGATTGTTGACTTTACGCCAGTTATCGAAGCGCCATGGTTTGCCATTCCGACTTTCTATACACCGCGTTTTGAGTGGTTTGCGATTTTAACCATCCTGCCTGCGGCGTTAGTGGTCATTGCGGAACACGTTGGACACTTAGTGGTGACAGCGAATATCGTTGAGCGCGACTTAATGAAAAACCCTGGCTTACATCGTTCTATGTTCGCAAACGGTTTCTCTACTGTGTTATCGGGTTTCTTTGGATCGACACCAAATACCACGTACGGTGAAAACATCGGCGTGATGGCGATTACTAAGGTCTACAGTACGTGGGTCATCGGTGGTGCGGCAATTATCGCTATCTTACTCTCTTGCGTGGGCAAATTAGCGGCTGCGATTCAATTAGTGCCAGTACCTGTTATGGGGGGTGTTTCACTGTTACTGTACGGCGTAATCGGAGCTTCGGGTATTCGTGTTCTGATTGATTCGAAAGTGGATTATAACAAACCACAAAACCTGATTTTAACCTCAGTAATTTTAATCATCGGTGTGAGTGGTGCAGTGATCCACATTGGTCAAGCTGAACTGAAAGGGATGGCATTGGCGACAATCGTCGGTATTCTGATGGCGCTGTTGTTCCGCTTTATTACCTTTGTTCGTCCAGAAAAACAGTTTGTGACTTCTGAAGTGAAAGTCTTAGACGAAAATAAAAAATGAGTCACGATTAAGTAAAATAGATTGCCGGAGTGGCTAAAGCTCCGGCAATTAACCGCCAGGCTGTTCATCTCTTCTTGTTATTTATGATAAACTCAATGGCGTTAATTGAACTGCACAATCAGAGGCGCTTCTGAATACACCATCTCAACTCTCATTACCACTTTCTCTTCCTGATGATGAAACCTTTGCTAGCTTCTATGCAGGGGAAAATGAGGGATTACTCTCTGCGCTCAAAACGGCGATTAATCAGCCTCATGGTAGTTATATTTATTACTGGTCAAGAGAAGGGGGCGGTAAGAGTCATTTACTGCATGCGGCATGTGCTGAGTTGTCTGAGCAAGGTGTTGCTGTGGGTTATGTGCCACTGGATAAACGCGCTTACTTTGTACCTGATGTGCTTGAAGGTATGGAACATCTTTCTCTGGTCTGTATTGATAATATTCAATGCATCGCGGGAGATGAAGAGTGGGAAATGGCCATCTTCAATCTGTATAACCGTATTTTAGAAATTGGTCGAACGTGTTTACTGATCACCGGGGATCGCCCACCGCGCCAGATTGACTTGAAGTTGCCGGATTTAGCCTCTCGTCTCGATTGGGGGCAAATTTATAAACTGCACCCTTTAAGTGATGAAGACAAAATTTGTGCGCTGCAATTACGTGCCAGTATTCGTGGATTTGAATTGCCTGAAGACGTTTGTCGGTTTGTATTAAAACGGTTAGACAGAAAGATGGGCACTTTATTTGATATCTTAAATAAGCTTGATCACGCCTCGATTGTCGCTCAGCGTAAAATGACTATTCCTTTCGTTAAAGACATTCTCAAATTATAAAAAATTGGCAGCCCATCGACTGCCAATTTATTGTCTGCCAAATAGCCTGCTTATAAAATTTCCAGCACTTGCTCTGGTGGTCGACCCAACTTGGCTTTTTTACCTTTCACCACAATCGGGCGTTCAATTAACTTTGGATTATCATGCATGGCTTGAATAAGCTGCGCTTGAGTGACGCTGTTATCCGCTAATTTCAATTCTTTATAGATATCTTCTTTGGTGCGCATTAATTGGCGCGCATCGGTAAATCCAAGCATCTTCAGCAATTTTTCAATCTCAGCGATTGAAGGTGGCGTCGTTAAATATTCAACCACCGTCGGCGTGATGCCTTTTTCTTGCAATAAAGCCAGTGTTTCACGGCTCTTGGAGCAGCGAGGGTTGTGATAAATTTTAATTGAATCCGTCATTATCTTTATTCCTTACGGTTTTGCGTTGCTATCGCGCTCTTTTAATCGAGTAAGTTCATCGATTCGCGCATCAAAACGTTGTTGTTCATAACTGCCTAAACGGCTTTTACGGCTCGCTTCACTTAAATAATTGATGGCAGTATCATAGTTGCCGCGCAGTGCCATACCTTCGGCATACGCCGCCAGTTCTGCATTACGATCCCCCAGTTTTGCGGAGGCTTCGGCAAGCAGATCCCAGCCAATTGGGTCGTCTGGGTAATCAAATGTATATTTATTCAATAAATTAGTGGCATCTTTATACTGTCCATTGCTGACATACGCATTCGCAAGGTTGACAATAAATACCGTATTTTTTGGTGATTTTTTTAATGCATCTTGCAAACGTGCGACCGCTTTACCGACTTGTTTTTGCTCAATATCGATATCGGTCATGGAATCGATAAACCATGGGTTATCCGGCTGTTTGGCTAACAATTCAGAAATAATCACGCCCGCTTCGCTGTATTTTTTATCTTGAGATAACAATAATGCTTTACCGTACTTCGCGGCCATTTGCTCTTGAGCATTACCTTTACTGTAGTTTTCGATGATTTGGTCCAGCGCATTGCGTTGATCCGCAGGGCTGTACATAGACAAAATACGAACGCGTGCCAACATAAAGTCTAATGAAGATGGGGCATGGACTTTCGGATATTGGTTTGAACGGTTACGGGCATCGGCTAAACGGCTGTCTGGTAAGGGGTGAGTCAGCAAAATTTCTGGCGGTTTAGACATATAGCGGGTTTGGTCAGACATGATTTGCATAAAATCAGCCATGGCATGAGGGTCAAACCCAGAACGACGCAATGTTTGCAGACCAATACGGTCAGCTTCTTGTTCATTGGCTTGTGTAAAGCTGATCATCCCTTGCTGCATTCCTGCGAATGTTCCCGTTAATGCGGCAAAACCGGCTTGCGGGTTCGCCATCACCAGTAATAGAGAACCGATAGTCCCCGCGATAGCTAACGGTGTTGTGGCTTTCTGGTCTTCCATCATTCGCGCCAGATGGCGCTGGGTGACGTGAGAGATTTCGTGCGCCATAACGGAAGCAAGCTGGCTCTCATTTTGGCTATAACGAAATAGCGCAGAGTGAAGAACCACGTTACCGCCAAAATAGGCGTAAGCGTTAATATTCGGGTTATTGACTAGGTAAAACTTAAATGGCGTTTTGACAGAATCGGCATTCGTCACTAAACGTTGCCCCAGCTTATTCACATACTGAGTTAGTAAGGGGTCATAAATAAGAGGAGTACTTCCTCGAATTTGACGAGTGATGGCATCACCCATAATGATTTCTTGGTTAATGCTGAGAGTACCTCCCGCGGTTGTACCGATATCGGGTAGGGTATCTTCAACAGCACTATAGGCAGGTAATACAGCACCATGGATAAGTGCGGACATCAGGATAGCGAGCAGTGGATATTTCAATTTTTTAGTCATAGTGCATATCTTCACTTATTACCTACAGAAAATACGAATTAATTGGGAGATATGATAGCAAAAGCTATCGTAAAATCTGTTATTCGGTATAATTTTCTTTAATTTAGGAACTGTCTTTGTTTTACATTCCCAGGAGCCAATGAATGTTAGAAATGTTTTTACAATGGTACCGTCGGCGTTTTGCTGACCCGCAAGCAGTTGCCTTGTTTAGTTTGCTGGTTATTGGCTTTCTGGTCATCTTTTTTTTCAGCAGTATACTGGCTCCATTATTAGTCGCAATTGTCTTAGCATATTTACTTGAATGGCCAACACATTTACTCCAACGACTTGGTTTATCCCGCGTTTTAGCGGTTAGCATCATTTTGACCTTGTTTGCTGGAATAAGTGCCATGGTGATCTTAATTATTGCACCAACAGCGTGGCAACAAGGGATTAACCTCGTGGCGGATTTGCCTAACATGGTCAATCGCTTTAGCGAGTTTGCTCGCCGATTACCGGAGCAATATCCTGCACTAGTTGATGCTGGCATCATTGATATGATGGCAGATAATGTGCGCAGTAGGTTGTCAGTTGTTGCGGAGTCTGTGGTAAAAGCGTCAGTCGCTTCATTAATTGGTATTTTTACGTTAGCCGTCTATCTGGTTTTAGTGCCATTAATGATGTTTTTCTTACTAAAAGATAAAGAAAAGATCACCAAAAGCTTTGTTAAACTTCTTCCAAAAAATCGCCAGTTAGTGAGTAAAGTCTGGTTGGAAATGAATCAACAAATTACCAACTATTTACGTGGTAAAGTCACGGAAATGGTGATTGTTGGCGTCTGTACCTATATTGGTTTTGCCTATTTTGATTTGCGTTACTCAGTGCTGTTATCGGTATTGGTTGGCGTTTCTGTTTTGATCCCGTACATCGGTGCAGTGGCAGCCACCATTCCGGTGGTTTTAGTCGCACTATTCCAATGGGGCATTGGCACGGAGTTCTGGTCACTGTTTATTGTTTATCTGGTGATCCAAGGGCTAGACAGTAACATCGTTGTGCCGCTGTTGTACTCAGAAGCCGTGAACTTACACCCACTCGTGATTATCTTGTCGGTGGTGATTTTTGGTGGTTTATGGGGATTCTGGGGCGTATTTTTTGCGATCCCGCTCGCAACCTTAATCAAAGCGGTAATTAACGCGTGGCCACAAGATTTGAGTGATAGTGAAACAATAGAAAAAACAGAAGGCTAAAAGAGCCAATAAGAAAAAAGGGTTGCAAAATAAGCAACCCTTTTTAGTGATTAGGTTTTAGTCACTATGTATCAGTATTAGGTGTTAGCGTTGATGTACGCTAATACGATTTCATGGTGATTACTGGTTTTAAAATCGTCAAATACGTGCTCGATGGTACCATTTGCATCGACAAGGAAACTAATGCGGTGGATACCGTCATAAGTTTTACCCATAAATTGTTTTTCACCCCACACACCAAATTGTTCACAAATTTGATGATCTTCATCGGATAACAGTGTGAAGTTTAATAACTCTTTTTCAGCGAAACGAGCCAATTTTTCTGGTTTGTCTGTACTAATACCTAAAACTTCGACACCTTTTGCTTTTAGTGTATCCATCTCATCACGCAGTCCACATGCTTGAACTGTACAGCCTGGTGTCATCGCTTTAGGATAAAAGTAAACTAATACGCGTTGACCCTGGAAATCAGAAAGATTGATGATTTCACCATCTTGGTCAGGAAGGCTAAATTGAGGTGCCTTATCACCGGCTTTCAATGGGTTCATTACATATATCTCCGTTAACTCTGCATTTTGGGGTTGTTAACAATACTGATGTTGCCTTTGGCATTTAGCATTGTACATAGTTGTTGAAATTTATTCTTTATAATTATGCCATTATCATCCAGTGGGTCATGGGCTGTAATTTGAATTTCCAATTGAGCCGGTTGAGTATCATTTGCAGGCTGTGTTTTAGAAATTAATTCTGCGATGTTGCACTGTTGAGTGGTAAACAAATTGGTAAACTGTTCAATAATACGCGGCGCATCGTCCACCATCACATTCACAGTTACAGTAGACGGATAGTAGGTTTTTTGTACACTATGCGTGCGTTTCATAACAATCAGCAAATCTAACTCAGCCCCTTTAGTCGGTAAAATCGCTTCTAGAAGCGTGATAGCATTCCAACTGCCGGATAACATCATTATAAAAGTAAATTCCTCGCCAAACATAGCGAGTCGACTATCCTCAATATTACAATCACATTCACTGACAAGGCGTGTAATTGTATTCACAATGCCCGGACGATCTGTTCCCAGCGCAGTAATAACAAGAAATTGCGGTTCAGTCTTAGGCAAAGTATCTTCCTTATTTTGACTAAATTTAGGTCAATGATATTGACTCAGGATGGTGGTAAGGAAACCATAAAATTGTGAATCTGCCAAGTGGGGCGATTCACTCTTGCGACAAATATGGCTGAATTATTACTTCTATTTAAGTTAATGTCATCGGCATTAACAAAATTCATTAAAATCTTGCGTTTGGGTGGTTTTCTTCTGTGAAATGAAAACGTAACATGGAAACTCACTATTTAGGGGGCATTGCGATGGCTAATCAAAACGTAAACTACAAAGACTTTTTACAAGGCAGTATTGTTGCTGTGATCACACCAATGGATTCAGCGGGTAACGTTGATAGAAAAAGCTTGAAACAACTGGTGGATTACCATGTCGCAAACAAAACCTCTGCGATTGTGTCAGTGGGAACAACGGGGGAATCAGCAACATTAAACCATAAAGAGCATGTTGATGTAGTGAAAGCGACGCTTGAGTTAGCTGATGGACGTATCCCAATTATTGCGGGAACAGGTGCAAATGCAACCGCAGAAGCGATTTCACTAACAAATGAGTTTGAAAACAGTGGTGTAGTTGCGTGCCTAACAGTAACACCTTATTATAATAGACCGTCACAAGAAGGTTTATATCAGCATTTTAAAGCTATTTCAGAAAACACCAGCTTGCCACAAGTTCTCTATAATGTACCATCGCGCACTGGATGTGATTTATTACCTGAAACTGTGGGCCGCTTGGCGAAATTGGCGAATATTGTGGCAATTAAAGAAGCCACAGGGAACTTAGCACGGGTTCATCAAATCAAAGAATTGGTTGATGACCATTTTGTTCTACTTTCTGGCGATGATGCGACCGCACTTGATTTTATGCAACTCGGTGGAAAGGGCGTCATTTCGGTCACGTCCAACGTCGCGGCTGCGCAGATGGTAAAAATGTGTGACTTAGCGCTTGCGGGCAAATATACTGAGGCCCGTGAATTGAATAAACAGCTGATGGGACTTCATCATCAGTTATTTGTTGAGCCGAATCCAATCCCTGCGAAATGGGCTTGTCATCGTTTAGGTCTTATTGCGGATGATACTTTACGGTTACCAATGACACCGTTAACTGTATCTGGACAGCAAAAGGTTGAAGATGCCTTGAAACTCGCGGGTTTACTGTAAAATTTAGGGAATTTTAATGGCAACATTATTGCAAAAATCGAAGGTTATGAAGGTTGCTGGCCTGTCACTTGTCGTGTTACTGGCAGCCTGCTCCAGCGATCAGCGCTATAAACGTCAGGTTAGTGGTGATGAGGAATATCTTAATGCTGCGCCATTGAAAGTGCTGAATGCGCCACAGGGGATCACTTTACCAGCAACTAATGGAGAATATGACATTCCTAAAACCACCTCAACAGGGGCGGTTGGGAAAGCGTTAGATATTCGCCCACCAGTACTGACGATTTCACAATTAGCAGGTTCACGCACTGAAAACAGTGCAGAAGCCAGCCGTTTGTTGCTAGATAATACTCCTGAAAATAATGCTTTATGGTCACAAGTGACCATGATTTTAGAACAGCGTGGCATCCCAGTCTCTACGAAGAACGATGGTTCTCGCTCTATCGAAACTGACTGGATTAAATGGGATCGTGCAGACGAAAACGTCCCATTAGAGAGCCGTCATAAAGTCACTGTTCAGCCAGAAAATGGCATGATTGCATTAACAGTGACTAACTTAGGCTTACGCCAAGGTGATGAAACGGTAACAGATGCAGCGGAAATTCAACGCTATAACAAACTGTTATTAAACGATTTAACCGACGCTCTGTACACACTGCGTGATACCTCAAGCAAAAATAGCTTGCAAAGCGCCTATGGCATCATTGATGTTCAAACAGGTAGCAATGACACTGGCTTACCAGTGGTTATCGTTCGTGCACCGTACGATGCAGTTTGGGAGCGTTTACCTCACGCATTAGAAAGTGTTGGTATGAAAGTGGGTGACCGTAGCCGCTCAGCAGGTTCCGTCATGGTGACTTACAAAGGCTTGAGCAGCTCTGAGTGGCAAGCGCTGGGTATTGATGACCCATCGGTACCTGAAGATGACTATAAAGTCCAAGTGGGTGATTTGAATAACCGTAGTAGCCTACAGTTTATCAACACTAAAGGCGTGCCATTAACTCAGAAACAGAATGATGAAATGGTCGCCGCACTGAAAGCCGCTTTCAGTAAAGCACCGGCTAAAAAATAATTTTATATAGCTAACTTATTTGTTCTATCAAGTGAAAACGCCGTCCTATGGGATGGCGTTTTTTTTCGGATAAACTTCAGGCTCTAATGGCTAACAGTGAAAGAAAAGTTATGGATAATAGCGCATCGAAACCAATGGATAGTAGGAATAATATAACGATGCCAAGAAGAATTGCTGGGACAAGCTTTAATGATAATTTACTAAATTCATTAAATAATATTGCTCATACAAGAAGTTTTCTAGAGGAGGGGTCCACTGTTTTTGATTTACCAAATTATGTGGTACCTCAAGGATACCGATTAATGAAATCATGTAAGAAAAACCAATATCGGATGGTGACTACTGGAGAAGAGCCAGAAACGATATATTTGCTAGAATTGAAACTGCGTACGGATATTGTCTTTGGTGAAACCACATGCACGCAAATTAAAGTTTGGCGCACTATATCCCATCTACACCGGAATAATATTGGCGATTTACCTCGAGTATTTTTCATTCATTTACTCGACAATCATAGCATCATGGTAACGGATGAAGAGCATACTCGTGATGGGCAACGCTTCTGGGAAATCATGATTTCTTGGGCATTTTATCAAGGCTATTATATTTATGCTTCCGATGGTACGCTCGAAGACAGGCCACTAACGCAAATCCATACTGAGGCTGAATTCTTTAGTCAGTGGATTAATCAACTTTGGGGTAGAGATATCGACGTATATACCCACAAACTGATTGTAATCAGCAAACATCCATTACTTTAACTACCCATCTGCACATCTATCCTTCATAAAATTCTCAGTGAAACAAATGGACAAAAAATCAGTATTTGCAGCTAAGTAATCGTTTGCGTATGCGAGAGAATTTTATTATCATAATTAGCAGTTAATCATAAAATATTGAATATCAGTTAGTTAGCGCTGTATCAATGTTTTTGGGATAACTGACTGAATCAGAGCAGAAAATTAACAATGAACCCGCTATTTTTAGCGTTCTATTCTACTGTTACTTATCTGAATCTGCTGTGCAGGTTGATTTCTATTGAGTGTAATCACATCCCTGGAGTGTTTAAGATGCAAAAGAAAGCTGAGTTGTATCGTGGCAAGGCAAAAACGGTCTATACCACAGAGGATCCAGATTTATTAGTTCTGGAGTTCCGTAATGATACATCAGCACTCGATGGCGAGCGTATCGAACAGTTTGACCGTAAGGGAATGGTTAATAACAAATTTAACCATTTCATCATGACTAAGTTGCAAGAAGCAGGCATTCCTACACAGATGGAAGCCTTATTATCTGACACTGAAGCATTGGTTAAAAAACTGGATATGGTGCCGGTTGAATGCGTTATCCGTAACCGTGCGGCAGGCTCTCTGGTTAAGCGCCTTGGGGTTGAAGAAGGGATGATTTTAAACCCGCCTCTGTTCGACTTATTCCTGAAAGATGACGCTAAGCATGACCCAATGGTGAACGAGTCTTACTGCGAAACGTTTGGTTGGGTGAGCAAAGAAAACTTAGCGAAAATGCGCGAACTGAGCTACAAAGCGAACGATGTTTTAAGCAAGATTTTTGCGGACGCAGGTCTTATCTTAGTCGATTTCAAACTTGAGTTTGGTCTATTTAAAGGTGAAGTTGTGCTGGGTGATGAATTCTCTCCAGACGGTAGCCGTTTGTGGGATAAAGAAACCCTGAACAAAATGGACAAAGACCGTTTCCGTCAAAGCCTTGGTGGCTTGATTGAAGCTTATGAAGAAGTCGCTCGTCGTATCGGCGTTAAACTCGATTAAGTTTCTAAAGCTTCGCTAATATGAAGAATGATAGCCTGCCAACAGCAGGCTATTTTTTTGTCTTCAAATCATGACTGTGCCAGAAATCGCTGAACCCAACGCTCAGCTTGGTTTTCGATAGGTAGATTTAGCTGATGGCTGAGAGAATGCAAAGTTGGGGAAGGTAAAACAGAATCTGGCTGTAACTCAGAGTGGCGTAATACCGTCTCAATATTACCATCTGCCACTAAGCGACCTTGGGATAAATGTAGCGCACGCGCAAAATGGCGAGCCACAAAATCCAAATCATGACTGATCGTGACAACCGTAGCACCCAATTGTTTTTGATAATCGAGCCATTGCTCAAAATACCCTAACCACTGTGTATCGAAATCACGGCTTGGCTCATCTAACAGCAGTAATTTAGGCTGAATAGCGGTTAAACAGGCCACTGCGACCATGCGCCGCTGAGCGGAATGTAAATCAAGCGGGTGTTTATCCGCAACATCTGTTAAATGGCAGAGTGTTAAAGCTCGCTTTAATTTTTCAGCGATATCCGATGAGGATAATTTTTGGCGGCGTAATCCAAACATAATTTCATCTTTCACCGTGCTATGAAAAATCTGTTTTTCAGCCTCTTGGAATAAAATCCCAATCTGCGGAGCGCGTTTTGCTGCTTTCAATCCACTGAGAGGTTGTTGATTAAAATCGATTTCCCCTTGTGAAGGCAGCAATAAACCGGCCATTAAACGCAATAAGGTGGATTTGCCTGCGCCATTGTCTCCCACCAATGCCACCCATTCCCCAGAGTGAATTGTCAGTGTGAGATCCTCAATGGCATGTGCGGTTTTCGGAGTGTATTGAAAGCTTAATTGATTAATTTGCAGCATAACACGCCTCAATACTTTGAATCAGTTGTTGTTCATTGCGAGGCACCGGGGAGTGCCAACTACCACGCTCCATTAATTTCCCGACAACACGCCATGCATCGGGCATATTGATTGTCTGCTGTGCGGGTAAAAATATGGCGTCAATATTCCCTTGAGCAGTAATACTGCCTTGTTCCAGCAACGAAAAATCTTCGCAAAAATGCAGAGCTGGCAGTAAATGCCGTTCGAACAAAATTACACAACAGCCGGTTTGTTCACTGTAATTTTTTAACTGGGTGAGTAATCGATGTGTGGCTACGGGCGTTAAGCGGCTAAAGGCTTCATCTAATAGTAATAATCGAGGTTGCATAGCAAGAACACTCGCCAATACAATGCGCTGAGCTTCTCCGCCGGAGAGTGTTGCCGGGTGACGAGTGCGTAAATTTTGGCTGAATGTTAACTCAAGAGCCTGTTCAACCCGTTGAACGATTTCTTCAGGCGGAAGCCCTAAATTTTCGGGACCAAAAGCTACTTCTTGCTCAACGGTAAACGTACAGCCAGAGAGTTGTAACTGCGGAGATTGTTGCACGAGTTGACGCTCAATAGAGAGTTCAACTAAAGATTGCTCCCCTAATGGTTGAGCAAGGATCATGCCATTACCCGTGATATTTCCGGTTAGCTGATCAGGCAACCAACCCGCTAATAGTTGGGCTAATGTGGTTTTTCCGCTGCCATTTCCGCCTAACACACAATGCCAATTTCCGTGTGATAGGGCTAGGTTAATGTCTGACAGAATAGGTTTCTCGCTGTCTTGAGGCGTAAATGTTAGTTGCTGTAGACTTACCACCCTATTTTCCATCATGTTTACCAACATAGCGCCACCCCTGCTTCAATCACGATTAGTGCTAATAAGCCAAGACGCAATGCATATTGAAGGCGGCTATCCGCAGGTTTATTCAATGTGGTGCGATGGCGAGTGTAGCGAAAACCTCGCATATCAAGGGCTGCACTGCGGACAGTTAGCTCACTGAGTGCTTGGCTCGCCAGGGGAAGCAATAGGGCGGGTAACGTCGTTAATCGTTGCCAAAAGTGGCCATCTAAGGGAACCCCTCGGGCAAGCTGAGCCTCACGAATCGTGGCAAGCTGCTGACGAAGTTGTTCAACAAGTAAAAGTGGACCCGCAAGCACATAGGCAAAGCTGGCCGGGAGGCGACTGGCAAATAGCGCTCGGATAAACCGTTCAGTGGGAACATACTGTAGCCATAACTGAGAGGCACTAATGATGGCGAGCAGACGCAGCCATAAAGCCATGGCTTTTTGCTGCTGAAGGGCTTGTGGCGGTGAGCCTGTTAATAATTCACTTAGCCACCCTCCGTGGATTAGCCAAAGTCCTACCGCCATTGGTAACATTATTCCCGCGATAAATTTCCAGCGATGGAATGATGCTGAGCGCAAGATGACTGCGGCAAGGGTAGCGAAAGCAACGATAACTAATCCCCAGCCTAGCGGTAGCATCAATGTGCTAGCGCTAAACCAGAACCATAAGGCCAATGAAGTAAAAGGGTGCATCCTAACCCCTAGCGAACTTTAGCCATATTCGGGAAAGTACGCTGAACGCGCTCAGGTAAACGGCGGACAAGCAACCAAGCCACAATGGCTGAAATTATCTTATCCGCAATATTGGCGCCTAAAACAGTGATAGCCACAGACTCTAATAAGTTTTCACCGACAGCATGGAAATAAGCCACAAAAAAGTCTGCTCCGCTACCAGTGGTTCCTGCAAATAAGTAGGTGCGAATAGGTACCGCAACAATCATCAGTGCGATAGTGATCACCACTCCCGATAAAATAACGCGTGGTAGGGTACGAAAACCGCCGGCACGCGCTAGCAAACCAGCACTTAAGCCGATCATCATCGCGACTGGGGCAAATGCTGCTGCGATAGGCCCAGTTAAAAGCCCCCAAAGCAAGTTAGTCGCTAAACCACTAAAGATAGCTGCCCACGGACCTGCGAGCAGCGCACAGATAATCGTGCCAATAGAATCAAGGAAGATAGGCAGTTTTAGCATGGAACTTAATTGCCCAACTACCATGTTGATTGCAATCGAAAAAACAATTAAAGCCAATGTTCGGCTGGAAATGATTGACGAGTTTGCCATGAATTAAATATCCCTAATAAGTTGTAAATTAAAGCTAGAATGAAATCAAAATAGAACAAAAATTAACGAGAAGTGACGACCAATTCTTCATATCCTGAGAGCGCGCAAGGCTCACGGGTAAAGGTTTTGTTTTCCAGTTCGCCAATAATCAATTCGAGGGTAGTTCTGACGGTGCAACCCGGCATCATATGTCCACCGCTCATTTGCCCGTTTTCATCGGAAACCGCCAAATGCAGATGTTCACCCTGAGCATCAAGGGTGCCTATCAGTGACACAATTTCAAATTTACCTGAGGTAAGATGGGTATTTTCCTGCCCAGCAAAACGCAAGGCGACATCGGTCAAGCTACCCACGCATCCAGCAATAAATGCGGCTTGCAACTGATGATGTTTGACCTGTTCACGTAAGGTAAGAATGACATCTTCCCCTGGACGTAGACGCAGTGCGATAAAGCGAGCGTTTGAATAAGTGGTTAAATCGTGAGACATAGCCGAGATCCTAGTGAATCGTGTTTATAGATTACGGCAATCTATTATACGAATAGATAAATTGCTGTCTGTTAAAGACATTTTTTTTGGTTTTTTTTAGTGAAACACTCTGTATCTTAAAAAATATTGATCAAGAAGGTCGGAATAGTGGATGAAAAAACAATGGGGAGTATCGAATATTCTGATTATTTAACTTAAGTTTTATTAGGGTTCCATGAATGAAGGGAAACCTATTTTCTAAGATAAACTTTTTTCAGATAGACTACAGAAAATAGCGTTTGAAGGTGAAGGATGATTTGCCTCTTCAACGCGAGATCAATAACATACTCACTCAATTGACGCGGTGGAACTGTGTTGTCGCAATGCATTTATTTTACAGGGGAAAAATTATGAGCCAAGTGGATCCTACACTGATCATTTTGCTGGTATTGGCAGGATTAGGCATTATCAGCCACAACATGACAGTAACGTTAGCCATGCTATTTTTGCTGGTGGTGCGGATCACGCCGCTGAATAATTTCTTCCCTTGGGTCGAAAAATATGGGTTAACCATCGGAATTTTAATCTTGACTATAGGTGTCATGGCGCCCATTGCGAGCGGAAAAATCTCAGCAAATGATGTATTAAGCTCCTTTTTGAATTGGAAATCATTACTGGCAATAGTGATTGGTATATTGGTTTCTTGGCTAGGCAGTCGGGGTGTAGCGCTGATGGGGAGCCAGCCTTCGACGGTGGCAGGGCTATTGGTGGGCACGGTGATTGGTGTTGCCTTATTCCGAGGCGTTCCTGTTGGACCATTGATTGCCGCAGGGATTCTGTCATTACTTATTGGTAAATCGTAATCTTGGCGATGAAAAATTCATTACAAGCGATTGTTGAGCAACTACATCATATCGGTTTTCGCCGCTTGCTGGTGTTATCTGGGGAGCATGAGTGGGTCACATCTCAGCTTGAGGAATTTCAAGATTTCTTAGCAGGGGATTGGCTCTGCCTTTCACCTGAATTACCTAATAGCATTCCACCAGAAAAAGCCCAACTATTGCTTGGTCGTGAATTTGTTCATGGTATTTTTGATGCGCGTAAAGGGTTACACAGCGAAGCGCTGGCTATCTTAGCGGGAACCCTAAAAGCAGGAAGTTTGTTGGTGCTTTGCACTCCACCCCAATCTCTGTGGGCGCAGCAAAATGATGAGGATAGTGTGAGATGGAATGAGCAATTTGGTGAAATCCCCACACCGAATTTTGTCCATCATTTACAACGCACTTTCCAGAATCTCCCTGATGTACTGTTTGTTGATCAACAGCGAGAGGAGCAAAACCAACCTGGCGTACTGAATTTGCTACCCGATCACCCCAAATGGATAGCACCCAGTGGTCAGCCGACCCAACAGCAACAAGATGCGCTTGGACAATTGCTGTCAGCAGAAAACGGAGTATGGGGGTTAATAGCCCCTCGCGGACGAGGCAAGTCCACCGTTGCGGGTATGCTGATAAAAGCATGGAAAGGTGTGTGTTGGTGTTGTGCGCCAGCGAAAGTGACCACTGGTGTGATTGCTGAATATGCAGAGCATGAACTTAAATTTTGGGCGCCTGATGCGCTACTTCACTATTGCCAATCAGGGCAGAAAATTGAGGCTGATTGGCTAATTATTGATGAAGCTGCCGCCATTCCTTCCCATATCCTGCGTCAGATTATCGCCTTTTTCCCTCGGGTCCTTATGACCACGACGGTGGAAGGTTATGAGGGTACGGGGCGTGGGTTTATGATGAAATTTTGTGATAGCCTCGAAAATTTTACCTCGCTGTGGCTCACTCAGCCGATTCGCTTTGCAGAACATGACCCGCTCGAAAAGGTTATTAACCAAAGTTTATTATTGGAAAGCGCTATATCGGTGAATGTTGTGTCAGAACCGATTATTCTTAAGTCACTTAGCCAGCAGCAACTGGCTCATGATCCCAAACAACTCCACGCATTTTATGGTTTATTGACCGCAGCGCATTATCGGACTTCGCCGTTAGATTTACGCCGATTATTGGATGCGCAACACCAGCACTTTGCTGTCGCAAGCCATCATAATCAGGATGTTATTGCCGCAGTATGGATGGTGGATGAAGGCGGTTTAGATGAAAAACTGAGCTGGCAAATTTGGGCAGGACAGCGGCGCCCACGGGGAAATCTGGTTGCTCAATCCCTTGCGGCGCATTGCTATTTCCCTCAAGCCCCGACATTACGTTCTCGACGAGTGATGCGTATCGCTGTAAATGCTGGATATCGTCGCCAAAAAATTGGCTACCGGTTATTAGAATCGCAAATCGAGCAAGGCATTCAGGACGGTTTAGACTTCCTATCGGTCAGCTTTGGTTTAACCCCAGAATTATTGGCTTTTTGGCAATCATCAGGGTTCCAGATCGTACGAATTGGGCGGCATGTTGAGGCGAGTAGTGGTTGTTTCACGGCGATGGCGATATTGCCATTATCCGCAGAAGCGCAGTCAATTTGCCATTTAGGGCAACAGAGATTAGAGCGAGATCTATTCTGGCGTCATGATCTGAATGAATTTAGTCTGAAAAGCACATTTGAACAGCATCTTGACGCTGGAGATTGGCTAGAATTGGTCGGCTTTAGCGACTACCATCGTTCGTTAGCCGCCAGTGAGCCGTCATTACAGCGTTTTTTAGCGGTTTTACAGCAACAACATTCGGCTGAAATCACAGGTTCTACCCTTGCGAAGTATTATCATCAAGGGCTATCTGTGGAGTGTATTGCTATGCACTTAGGGTTAGTAGGGCAAAAACAGTGGTTAAAACACGCAAGAGCCGAAGTTGCGCAGTGGCTGAATGACTATTACCCTGAAGTGGTGAAAAGTTTAAGGCAACAAATTAGCGCTTTTTGTCTTTAGGCCAGTCGTCGTCTTCATCATCCCAGAGGTGATTATTATCTTTGTGAGGTGGAATTTCAGGTTTGTCATCTAAATACTTTTTGGGGTCGAGTCGCATCATCTCTTTTACTGAGTTCCAAATGACCCCGACTAATAACAGTAGGATGATCCACCAGTAATCGGCTAACCAATGCATATTTGCCTTCTTATTTTAATCATAATAATGTGTAGCCCTGCCCACATGACGCAGTTGGTAGGTTTTAGTGGGGTCATTTAACCATGTTTTTTGTTGTAACGGGAGAGCCTGAGTGAATATAAAGAAAATCATATTCATTACAGTAGGATGGATTGCTGTTGGCTTAGCTTTTCTTGGCGCTATTTTACCCGTCATGCCAACGACCTGTTTTTTATTATTAGCGGCATGGTGTTTTTCGCGTTCCTCACCACGCTTTCATAACTGGTTGCTATATCGTTCATGGTTCGGCGGGTATTTACGTCACTGGCAAACGCATCGCGCGCTACCAAAAGGTGTAAAACCGAAAGCCATGATATTAATTGTTATTACGTTTGCTTTTTCGATTTGGGTGGTCAGCTATGGCTGGCTAAAAATTGGGTTATTTTTAGGGATGTGTTGGTTACTGATTTTTATGTACCGCTTGCCTGTCGTGGATGTGTCAAATTCGGATCAGAATAACGAAGGATCGTAATAAGGAAAGTTGTCACTCAGCAAGAGACTGAGTGACAGATAAATCATTCAGGCACTTTAATATAGCGGTTGAAAACATACTCAAGGTTATCTAATAACCAGGTTTTTCCACTGATATCTTCTTCGGTTAGTACCTGCCTAACAATTCCTGGCGTTAATAGCTGCTCAGCTTCATGAGACAACGGCCAATAACTAATGTGCCAAGGTTCTTCCGCTACACCTGCATTAGTTGCGGTGAAAGGGCGGTAAAAATCAAAGGTCGCCATATTGTCAGTTAACCAGTGATTAAGCTCAGCAAAATATCCCTCTTCTTGATATTCCCACGGTTCTAGTTGCAAAGTTTGTCCAGCAGGAATGCGTAGCGGGTCGTAAACATCAATCTCTGTACCCCAGTGGTGGCGGCTAGCCCCTGGTAGCGCAGACCAATGCAAGATTGCCTCACATAATTCCCCTTCAGATAATGTTGAAATATCTAACGGCTGACTGTGGGTATCAAGAACAGGGCGCTTACCAGCAAATTTTTCATTCCAAATGATCTGCTGACGAGCAAAATCACGAAAAGCACTGGCGGATTGTAGTTTAAACCCGGCGCGTGCCGCCACTTGCTGCATGGCAAGGAATGCTTTAGTGGTATTAAACTGTAGGCGGTGATTACCGCCCAAAGTCACTAAATGGTCGGTTGAGCGCCCTGTTAACATCTCGATGGAGAGAGTCATAGTAATAGTAGCTCCATGATACGTTCGTAGATCACGGCGAGCTGTTGTAAATCATCGACGCTAACGCACTCATCCACTTTATGGATTGTCGCATTCAATGGACCTAGCTCGATAACATGGGTACCCATTTGGGCGATAAAACGCCCGTCAGAGGTGCCGCCGCTGGTAGATAAGGTGGTTGCGCGCCCTGTGACTTCTTGGATCGCTTGTACTGTTGCACTTACTAATTCACTGTCGCCCGTCAAGAATGGCTGACCTGATAAGAACCAATCTAAATGATAATTCAGCCCATGGCGCTCTAACATGCCAACTACACGTTCGCGGATCACGGTATCTGTCAGTTCGGTGCTAAAACGGAAATTAAATTGTACTTTTAGTTCACCAGGAATGACGTTATCGGCGCCTGTACCTGCATTGATATTGGCTATTTGCATGCTGGTAGCTGGGAAATATTGGTTGCCATCGTCCCATTTAGTGGAGACTAACTCTTGCAGAAAGCCAGTTGCACGATGTACTGGGTTATCCGCCAGATGTGGATAGGCAACGTGCCCTTGGGTGCCCAAAATAGTTAAGTGAGCGGTGATAGAGCCGCGACGACCATTCTTAATGATGTCACCAAGCGCAGACTGGCTGGATGGTTCCCCTACTAAGCAGTAATCGACTGGCTCATGACGGGCTTGTAACGTCTCTACCACTTTTACGGTTCCGTGGGTCGCTTTAGCTTCCTCATCGGAGGTAATCAAAAACGCGAGACGACCAGTATGAGCTGGGTGTTTTTCTACAAAGCGCTCAGCGGCAACGACCATGGCGGCAATAGAGCCTTTCATGTCGGCAGCACCACGACCATATAAATGTTGATTGATAATTGTTGGCGTAAATGGCGGAGTTTTCCATTTACTGTGATCGCCAGCAGGGACGACATCGGTATGACCCGCAAAGGCGAGAGTTTTGCCATTATCACCACGGTGAGCCCAAAAATTGAGAGTATCCCCAAATGGCATTTTTTCTACCGTAAAGCCGATTTTATTCAAACGTTCGATGAGTAAATCTTGGCAACCTTGGTCATCTGGGCTGATAGAGGGGCGGGCGATAAGTTGTTTTGCAAGTTCAATGACAGGGCAATTCATTGAGTCACCTTTATTTTGTGAATTTTTTGTAGTCGTCGGTGTTAAACCCGACAAGATAATGACCATTAGCGGAAACAAGAACAGGGCGCTTGATCATCGCAGGTTCAGCCAGTAAGACTTTTTTCGCGCTATCAGCATCAACAACTGCATTTTTCTCTTCATCACTGAGCTTACGCCAAGTTGTACCTCGTTTATTTACCAAGGTTTCCCAATCGATGTGTTGCAAAAATGTAGAGAGGAGTTCATCAGTGATGCCATCAACGCGGTAATCATGGAATTGGTAGCTGACTGCGTTATCGTCTAAGTAACGGCGAGCTTTCTTAATGGTATCGCAGTTTTTAATTCCGTACATGATATAAGGGGATGCAGGGGTGTTGGACATATGATTTTCCTCTGATGGCGAACAATGTATGCCATACATAATGCGGGAAAATACAATTATGGTCTACCCCTTTGAATCGAAAAGATTTATTAATCTAATAAGCGATTTAATAATAACTAAGGCAGAGTTAATATTCATAATTTTATATATAAATAATAAAATAATTAATTTAGGCAACTTACGTTAATTAAATTAAATCAGATTAAATTATTTTGAACGCATGTATATTAAGCTGGCTTCTAAACGAGATCGGACTCGTAATTTCTTTAAAACATTTCGAATGTGAACTTTAACGGTTTCTTCAGAAATAAATAATAGTTGAGAGATTTCTCTGTTCTTTAACCCTGCCGCCATTTCGTGCAATATTTCGCATTCACGGCGAGTTAATGTGGAGAGTGGATCTTTAGATTGATGCCGAGTAATCAGATGCTGATAAACTTTTTCGCTAAATACATGGTGCCCATCCATCGCTTTTTTCATACTATTAAGCAACATATCGAGTTCGCTATTTTTTAATAAATAACCTTGGGCACCGGCATCGATAGCGGCGTAGATATCAGTCTTCATCGTTGAGAGCGAAAGAACCAGCAAATAACTATTAGCGCAATGCTTACGTAGTAATCGAATCGTTTCGAATGTTTTATTACCATGAAGAATAGTATCTATCAGTATCATGTTGGGTTGTTTGCTGGTGGCGATATTCAGCGCTTCTTTACTATTTGAAACTTCTGCCGTTACGTCAAAGTCAGCTTTTGATTTTAATAAATGAGACAGTCCAAAACGAAAGATAGGGTGTTCATCGATAATCATAACCGTGTGATTAGACATAGTGGGTTCCTTTTTTATGTCTGACAACTTATTAGATTAACTAGAATTGATATAGTTAAAATATAATATATTTAAGATTACATGAAATCATTATTCTTAATTGATGAATTAATTAGCCGCATAAAAGCATGAATAATGGGAGCGAATATTATGGAGCTGGATATATTAAGGCTAAAAAGAAACGAGCTTTAGAATAATACATTAATTTCAAAAAAATAATAACTAAGATTGAAAAAAATTAAAGTGATTTAAAAAATGATATGAATAAAAATAATAACAATATTATGTATGTCTATAAATTCGCCATTGTATTTTTGTGGCAAATCTGTGTAAATTTCTTGTAACTGAAAGATTTTTCTGGAAATCATAGACGTGATCATGATTTGCTAACAAGATGTGTTTATACTGTGATGGCTCTTACCTTACCAAATTTTGAAAGGACTTGATGATGGATGATAAATTAAAACAAAGTGCTCTCGATTTTCATGAGTTTCCTCATCCTGGGAAAATTACTGTAACACCAACCAAACCGTTAACCACTCAACGTGACCTAGCCTTAGCTTATTCTCCTGGCGTAGCGGTACCTTGCCTAGAAATCGCAGAAGAACCACTAAAAGCATACCGTTATACAGCGAAAGGTAACCTTGTGGGGGTTATCTCTAACGGTACTGCGGTACTAGGATTAGGGAATATCGGTGCATTGGCAGGTAAGCCTGTCATGGAAGGGAAAGGGGTGCTATTTAAGAAATTCTCGGGTATTGATGTTTTCGATATTGAAGTCGATGAAACCGATCCTGATAAGCTGATTGATATCATCGCGTCGCTGGAACCTACATTCGGCGGTATCAACCTCGAAGATATTAAAGCGCCAGAGTGCTTCTATATTGAACAAAAATTACGTGAACGCATGAATATTCCTGTGTTCCATGATGACCAACACGGAACCGCCATTATTTGTACTGCGGCGGTGATTAACGGTCTACGTATCGTTAAAAAAGACATTGGCGATGTGCGTTTAGTGGTATCCGGTGCGGGTGCCGCATCGATTGCCTGTATGAACTTATTAGTGGCGTTAGGATTAAAGCGCGAAAATATCACCGTTTGCGATTCAAAAGGGGTGATTTATAAAGGTCGCGATGAACTAATGGATGAGACTAAAGCCGCGTATGCGATTGACGATAATGGTCAGCGCACATTAGCGGATGCTATTCCTGATGCTGACATTTTCTTAGGTTGCTCAGGTCCTCGCGTATTAACACCTGAAATGGTGAAAACCATGGCGAAAGACCCGCTGATTTTAGCATTAGCCAACCCTGAGCCGGAAATTCTGCCACCATTAGCAAAAGAAGTTCGCCCAGATGCCATTATCTGTACAGGGCGCTCTGACTATCCGAACCAAGTTAACAACGTTCTGTGCTTCCCATTCATCTTCCGCGGTGCGCTGGATGTTGGCGCAACGACAATCAACGAAGAAATGAAACTGGCTTGCGTTTACGCTATTGCTGACTTAGCGCTGGCGGAACAAAGTGAAGAAGTCGCTTCAGCGTACGGGAACCAAGATTTATTCTTTGGACCTGAATATATCATTCCAAAACCATTCGACCCGCGCCTTATCGTGAAAATTGCGCCAGCAGTAGCAAAAGCAGCAATGGAATCAGGCGTCGCGACACGTCCAATCACGGATATGGATGCGTATGTTGAAAAACTGAATCAGTTTGTTCATAAAACAAACTTATTTATGAAGCCAATTTTCTCCCAAGCGAAAAAAGAGCTAAAACGCATCGTATTAGCGGAAGGGGAAGAAGAGCGCGTATTACACGCAACTCAAGAGCTGGTTTCTCTTGGTTTAGCATTCCCTATTCTGGTAGGTCGCCCTAGCGTGATTGAAATGCGTATCCAAAAACTGGGTCTGCATATTGAGCTAGGTAAAGATTTTGAAGTGGTCAACAATGAAAATGACCCACGCTTTAAAGAGTACTGGCAAGAATATTATCAAATTATGAAACGCCGTGGTGTTTCTCAAGAAATGGCGCGCCGTGCATTAGTTGCAAACCCAACTATTATCGGCGGTATCATGGTTCTACGTGGTGAAGCTGATGGGATGATATGTGGCTCAATCGGTAGCTACAGTGAACACTACCAGGTCGTCAAAGACCTGTTCGGTTTCCGTGAAGGTGCACATACTGCAGGGGCAATGAATGCCTTGTTATTACCAACCGGTAATACCTTTATTGCAGATACTTATGTGAACGAAGATCCAACACCAGAAGAGTTAGCGGAAATCACATTAATGGCAGCGGATACCGTTCGTCGATTTGGTATTGAGCCTAAAGTTGCGCTGTTATCTCGCTCAAGCTTTGGCTCTTCAGATTGTGGTTCAGCACAAAAAATGCGCGATACACTGGCATTAGTGAAAGCGCGTGAGCCAAACTTGGAAATTGACGGGGAAATGCATGCGGATGCGGCATTGATTGAATCAATCCGTAAAGATGTGATGCCAGATAGCCCACTGAAAGGCTCAGCAAACTTACTGATTATGCCAAATATGGAAGCGGCGCGTATTAGCTATAACTTGCTGCGCGTCACCAGTTCTGATGGTGTTACTGTGGGTCCTGTACTGATGGGGGTTGCGAAACCTGTCCACGTCTTAACGCCAATCGCATCTGTTCGTCGTATTGTCAACATGGTGGCGTTAGCCGCAGTGGAAGCTCAAACGAATCCACTGTAATTAGCTTCATTATAATAGTTTCTCGAATGATTGATTAATCATCGAGTTCCGCATAAAGACTTCCATTGTGGTTAATGGGAGTCTTTTTTATTTGAAAATGATTATCATTATCTGTATTTTGAATGGCTTCAAAGTCACTATATGGAAAAGATAATGATATCAGCACGTTCTTTGAATTATTTAACGAAAAACTCCTCACTGTTGAGTTTAGGGATGCTTTTCGTTTTGAGTTTCACACAGTTAGGATGTACCTCACAAACACCAAAACCCGCTCAGCAATTGGATCCCCAACTCACACAAGCTGGCAAAATCATTGATTTAGATTCGGGTAAATCCATCACTCCTCAGCAGTTAATTCAAGAGCTTGCAGCCTCTCCTCGTGTGATTGTTGGGGAGAAACACGACAATATTTACCATCATCAAATTGAGCAATGGGTCGCCCAGGAAATGCAGCAAATACGTCCTCAAGGTGCGGTGCTGTTGGAAATGCTCACCCCAGATCAACAGAGTAGAGTTAACAATGTCCAAAAACAGATGCAAGGAAACCCGTATATTCGAGATGAAAAACTGCAAGAAATTTTACATTGGAATAGTGGTTGGCCGTGGGCGCAATATGGGGAACTCGTGAAGTATTTACTGGCTCAGCCATCCCCAGTTTTAGCCGCGAATATTAATCGAGATGCTGTGCTGAAGGCTTATGACAATCCGCCTACGATCACAGGAACACATTCAACTCAGCCTGTTATTCAGGAACTGATCAGTGAAACCATTAAACGCTCACACAATGGTGAGTTGGATGATAAACAAGCGAAAAAGATGCTGGTGATCCAGCAACTAAGAGATAGGGCGATGGCTCAAGGATTATTAGATGCTCCGGCTCCCGCATTGTTATTTGCAGGTGGTTATCATGCAACGCGAGCGATTGGTGTGCCGTTACATATGCTCGATTTAGCACCAGATGAGCCATTGAAAGTATTGATTATTTCGGAGCAAGGCGAGGAAATCGATAACTTGCATGCTGATTATGTTTGGTACACGCCTAAATAATCAACAAAGACAAGCAATATGATGATTTAAAATCGTTAATTTTGTGAAGTAATCATCATATTTATTTACAAATAATTTCCATTTGCATTCGTTATTAATTATCATTTGCAACTCTGTAAAAGCACGTAAGATGAATATGAGCACAATAACGTTTGAAAGTGGGTATGTGAGTAGAACTTCCAAAATGGGCGGCTGGCTGGTTTTAGCCGTGGCACTGCATATTGTCATTGTGGGGTTTTTTATCTGGGTAACACACAATGCGCGATGGGAAGAATCCCTGCCGCCGCCCTCGGTGGTGATGGAGTTATCTATCGAAGCACAAGCCAAACAATTAACGGAAGTGAACATTGGTCAAACTCAAGAGCTAGCAGTGGCGAGTGAATCCCATAAAGCACAAGCAGAGGACGCCATTATTCCCACACTGCCTGTTAATGAGCAAGCGGAAGTGCAACTCACGAAAACAACGGCGAAAAAACCAAAGCCTGAGTTGAAAAAGCAGAAACAAGAACAGCAGCAAGTGAAGAAGGTGCAAACCACAGATTCGAAAGCCAGCGATGCGCCAGTGACCAGCGATGCGGCGGCACTTGTCCAAAGCCAGCAAATTGCAGCGGAACTTAATAGCCAGTCCGAAGCCCTCGATAGCCTTCAAAAAGAGTGGGAAGCGATGGTGCTTGGAAAATTGAATAAATATAAACGTTACCCTGAAGATGCAGGAAGGCGTAATCGCGTAGGTAAACCCGTGGTGATGTTTACGGTAGATAGCCAAGGCTTTTTACTTGATAGCAGTCTAGCGAATTCATCAGGCACACGTTCTTTAGACAAAGAAGCGCAGCAGGTGTTATCTCGCGCGGCACCGTTACCCGTACCGCCAGCAGAAATACTTAAGAATGGACGGATAACAGTCAGGTTACCTATTGATTTTACTCTTAATGATAAATAGATTGGACTCACCATGCGTCATAAAACCATACATAATAAAACCATGCGTAATAGAATCACCACTTATTGCGTGGTCACACTACTTGGGTTATATGCAGCCAGCAGTGCTGCGGAGGACAAAATGCTAGCACCAATAGCGAAAAAACAGCCCCACACTATGTCTATTCATGGGGATCAGCGCGTTGATAACTATTATTGGTTAAGGGACGATAACCGTGAAGCTCCTGAGATCCTTGAATATCTGAATCAAGAAAATGCCTACACCACGCAGCAGCTTGAATTGGGGGAGCCATTAAAACAGGAAATTTACGACGAATTATTATCTCGCGTAAAGCAAGATGATGAGTCTGTGCCATACAACTACAATGGCTATACATACCGTTCTCGCGTTGTCGCCGGTAAAAACTATTCCATTTATGAAAGACGCCCAATTAATAGTGATGGCGAATGGACAGTTTTGGTTGATGGTAACCAACGTGCGGAAGGTACTGAATATTACCGAATGGGGGCGCTAGCCATTTCCCCCGATAACACCACGATAGCGATCGCTGAAGACCGCCAAGGTCGTAATGATTATGCAGTTTCGTTCCGTAAAGTTGATGATGCAAAGTGGCAAGAAAATGTTCTAACTAACACCTCCGGTAATATTGTGTGGGCAAATGACAACCGCACACTGTTTTATGTTAATAAAGACAAACAAACACTGTTGCCTTATCAAGTGGTTAAGCACCAATATGGAACAGCGCAATCCGCTGATAAATTGGTGTACGAAGAAAAAGATGATACTTACTTCGTCAGTTTAGCGAAATCCACCTCCAAAGATTATATTCTGATTGGGATCACGAGTACCGAAACCTCAGAATATCGTCTTTTGGATGCAAACCAACCTGAACGTGATGCGATAGTGCTACAACCTCGCAAAACAGGTGTGGAATATTACCCTGATCATTTTAACGGTAAATTCTATATTCGCTCTAATCATCAGCATCCATTATTCGGGCTGTATATTGCGGATAATGCCACGGCACCATGGGTAAGCTTTATCGCGCCTCGTGATGATGTCGACCTTGAAGGTTTTGCGTTATTTAATAACTGGTTAGTGATTGAAGAGCGTCAAAACGGCTTAGTGAATATTCGACAAATTAGTTGGTTAACTCACAAAGAACATTCTGTCAGCTTTGATGACCCAGCTTATATGGCGTGGATTGGAAATAACCCAGAGCCCGATACGGATAAATTACGCTACGGCTACTCCTCCATGACAACACCATCCTCGGTGTATGAAATTAATATGCTGACTCAAGAGAAACAGCTATTAAAACAAGAGGAAGTGAAGGATTTCAATAAAGCGAATTATCAAAGCGAACGTATTTGGATCACGGCCCAAGATGGGGTGAAAGTACCGGTTTCGTTGGTTTATCGCAAAGATAGTTTCAAACAAGGTAAAAACCCACTTCTGGTTTACGGCTACGGTGCATATGGATATGGTATCGACCCGTCATTTAGTTCTTCTCGCTTATCCCTGCTTGATCGCGGATTTGTATATGCTATTGCCCATATTCGTGGTGGTGGGGACTTAGGAAAGAATTGGTATATTCAGGGTAAAACCGTCCATAAAATGAATACCTTTACGGACTTCATTGATGTGACTAATGCCTTGTTGGCGCAAGGTTATGGGGAAAAAGGTCATGTCTACGCCATGGGCGGCAGCGCAGGCGGCTTACTGATGGGCGCTGTTGTCAATATGGCTCCTGATCTGTATGAAGGTGTGGTTTCTGCAGTGCCATTTGTTGATGTTGTCACGACCATGCTTGACCCTTCAATTCCACTGACTACAGGGGAATATGATGAGTGGGGTAATCCAGAGAATGAGGAAGATTACTGGCGCATTAAAGCCTATAGCCCATATGACAATATCAAAGCCCAACATTACCCGCATATTTTGGTCACCACAGGGCTGCATGATTCTCAAGTACAATATTGGGAGCCTGCAAAGTGGGTAGCAAAACTGCGAGAGCTGAAACAAGGCAATTCTTTATTGTTATTAGAAACCAATATGAATGCCGGACACGGTGGAAAATCCGGCCGCTTTAATGCTTTGGATGATATTGCGAGAGAATATAGCTTTATTCTGATGTTAGAAAATAAAGCAAAATATTTTCCAGATTTAAAATAGCGTTACCCATAATAATTAGCCAAAAATAAGGCTATTAAGGATCAGCTGTACGGTTTATAAACACTGTAGCTGATCCTATTCGCAGACATTATTTTTATTCTGCGTTTGCAATGTGAGCGACTGTTTTATCAGTACGTTTACAGGAATGGTTTAATGAATAATAAAATAATAATCATGGTGGCTGGGACTATTTCCGCTGGCTTCCACGGCTTCGCTTTGTCTGAAAACACACAGCAGACAAATAAACAGAAAGATGATGTGGTTAATTTTAGCCAATTAAAAGTGTCGGGCGCGCAAAAACAAACGCCGTTGGTCAAAGCATTGGAAAAACCGGGAGCTTATAGCGCAGTCGGCACCGAAAATAAATTGCAATCCATGGATAAAATTATCCGTTCGATGCCCGGAACCTATACCCAAATGGATGCGAGCCAAGGCACCATCAACGTGAATATTCGCGGGTTGAGTGGCTTTGGGCGGGTAAACATGATGGTGGATGGTGTCACACAAAGCTATTACGGAATATCGCCGAGTAAATTCACTCACGGTATGCAGCCGAGTAATGACTTTGGTTCACTTATTGACCCTAACTTTATTGTGGAGGTTGAGGTAGAAAAGGGGCAATTGAATGGCAGCAACAGCGTTAACGCCTTAGCGGGAAGCGCCAACTTTCGAACCTTATCGATTGATGATGTGATTTTCAAAGATAATTTGTGGGGAGTACGTAGCAAAGGGAGCTGGGGAGATAATGGACTCGGCTATAACGGCATGGTTTCTGTCGCGGGAAAATCATTATTAAATGAGGGTGATGGGTATTTTGGCGGCTTAATTGCCGTGAGTGGGCATAATATCCCAGGCAGTTATAAAAATGGTGATGGATTTGATACAGATGAATTTGCAACGGATCCGACATTCAAACAAAAACCGCAATCTCAATTAACCAAATTAAAATATAAACCGAATGATAGCCATGAAGTCGAATTCAGCGGTCGATTTTTACAAAATAAATTAACCAGCCGTAAGATTAATAGTGAAGATTATTATCTTAAATATAAATACACGCCAATTAACGAATTGATTGATGTGGAAGTGCTGGCGAGCCATGGATTTAATACCCAAAAATTCCAAGGTGAGCCAATTGGTGGTGCATTAAAAGACGCCGAATCAGAGAATAAATCTGACAGTATTAATATTTCCAATACCAGCCGTTTTTCTTATGGTGACACTGATTTTAAGTGGCAGATTGGTTCGAAATTAATGAAGACCAAATACCAAAAAATCACAAAGCCTGTAGAAGATCCAAATACGATTACTTACAACCCATTCTCGCCGAGTGGCACACAAGATATTGCGAGCTTGTATACGCAATTTGAGGCGCAGTACGATATTTATACTGCTACATTCGACCTCAATTATTTAAATTATCGCGTTCAAGGGTATAAACCCGCTTGTGATGAAACTGAGAAATGCTTCCCTCAAGAAGCCAGTACGTTAAATTTACGAGAAAGTGGTATTAACCCAGGAGTGTTAGTTTCGGCACAAATTATTCCTGAATTTCAGCCATTTGTGAGTTACGCACATTCGATGCGTGCGCCGAACTCTCAAGAAGCCTTTTTCTCCCAAAATGGCGGTCAGAGTATGAACCCATTCCTAAAAGGGGAAAAAGCACAAACTTGGCAAATTGGTTTTAATAGCTTAAAGCCGGACCTAGTGGTGGAAGGAGACCAATTTAACCTAAAAGCACTGTGGTTCCATACTCATATTAAAGACTACATTACCAGTAAATCCTTCATGTTATGCCGTGCAACCTCTCAAGAAGAATTTGATTGGTGCTTAATTAACGATGATGTGTGGGATAAAGAAAATCCAGATATTTTTCAACGTGCTGATATGTATGTGAACGACCCTCGAGATGTTAATTTGCGCGGTTATGAGTTGCAAGCTAACTACGATGCTGGCGTGTTTTACTCCATGGTTTCTTACACCAAAGAGTCTGGCAAACAACCAGTATCAATCAACAGTACATCGGTATTTAGTGCAGGGGACTTTACTCAATTACCTGAATATTACGTGACTTTAGATTCGGGAGTTCGCCTGTTTGATGAAAAACTGACCGTAGGCTCGACAGTGACATGGACGGGACCATCTAAACGTATCAGTCCAATTCCTGACGGTGACATGAACGGGGATGCAATGACGGAAAAGTATGAAAAACAGCCAACTATCGTTGATCTGTACGCAGACTATGAAATCAATAAACATTTCAAATTAATGATGGCGATTAATAACCTCACTAATGAAAACTACACCGACGTGCTAAACCGTGCGAACTCTGGCGCTGTGATGGAAGAACGTGGCAGAAACAATGAAACGGGAAGAGGGCGCAGTTATATGATTGGCGGTCAAGTGCGCTTCTAATCAGGAAATTGCTAACGGAAAGCGTTTAGTATTATTTTTAGCCTTACTCACTAAGGAAGATTGATAGGCTTATTATCTAAACGCTTTTCAATATTGGATACTCGACTCTCAGTTTATCCCTTTGGATTCATTACAATCAACCAATAAAAGTATGGAGATTGCAATGAAAACTACCAATAAAATCAATGTGCTTGATTTAATTTCACCAGAGATGCAAAAAGTTATTCAATATTATGAACAACAGATACCAGCTGAGCCAATTGATGGAAGCTATGAAGCTCAGCGTATTGCTTATAATGAAGATCGCCGTTATTGGAACGCCAACGCACCTGAACTTTTTCGTGTTGAAAACATGACGGTTAAAACCGTTAAAGGTGACGTTGTCACGAGAATTTATCACCCTATTGAACATACACCTGCCACACTGTTTTATCTACACGGTGGCGGGTTTATCCTCGGCAATCTTGATACTCATGACCGAATTATGCGTTTATTAGCGTTGTATTCTGGTTGTACGGTCATCGGTATTGATTATTCACTTTCCCCTGAAGCACGTTATCCTCAAGCGATTGAAGAAGCGGCAGCGGTATGCCAGTTCTATTATCAACATGCTGAAAAATATGCGCTAAATATGCATCACATTGGATTTGCGGGGGATTCTGCTGGCGCGATGTTATCTCTTGCTACCGTGTTATGGTTGCGAGATAAACGAATCTACTGTGGTGATATCTGCGCAGTTTTACTGTGGTATGGGTTATATGGTTTACAAGATTCCGGCAGCCGCCGTTTATATGGTGGTGAATGGGATGGGCTAAGACGAGAAGAACTCCAAGAGTATGACAATGCATACTTAGGCGAACAAGGAAGCCGTGAAGAACCTTACTATTGCTTGTTCAATAACGATCTTACGCGAGATGTTCCACCATGTTTTATTGCAAGTGCGGAATATGACCCGTTACTTGATGATAGCGCAACATTATTTCAAACGCTCCAATCACATAAAATACCTTGTGAATATAAAATGTATCCAGGAGTGCTACATGCCTTTTTGCATTATTCGCGCCTTATGCCAACGGCGGATAGCGCCATTCGAGATGGCGCGGAATATTTTAAAAAACGGCTATTTGGGTGATTTTTTTGCTCGAACCTTCTGAATATTGGTAACTTGGCTTTCAACCCATCCATCATTTAAGCGAGTTTTGAGCTGTTGGCCTAATTTCACCTGGCTGGTTTTTTTTAATACCGCGCCATCCGTGGTTTCGCTGATACTGAAACCTCGGGCGAGGGTAGCAAGAGGGCTGACAGCCTCCATTTTTGAGCAGGCAACAGCAAAACGCTGGCGGTAGTTATTCACTAACTGGGTCAGCATATTCTGCAAATGGTATTGAGTTTGCTGCAATTGGCGCTGTTGGCGTTGCAATTGAGGGCGCAGGTCATTTTGCATCAAACGGCGTTGGTTTTTATCGAATGTAAAGGAGGCGAATTGTAGCTGGCGGCTGATGGCATTGGTCAGTTTTTGGCGTAAGGCTGAAAGCTGATTTTGTTGCCGAGCAAGGCGTAATTGTGGGTGTTGCTGCTGTAAACGGTGCTGAAGACGTGCGAAACGTTGCTGCTGAGCTGCCAAATAATAATCCATCGCCATCTCTAGGTGCTGTTGCCCTGATTTCAATTGGCGAAGCATTTCGGTTTGATTGCGACTAACAAGCTCTGCGGCTGCAGATGGCGTAGGTGCGCGTACGTCGGCAACATAATCGGCGATGGTCACATCCGTTTCATGCCCAACGGCGCTTATGATTGGTAATCGGCTAGCAAAAATAGCGCGCGCTACGACCTCTTCGTTGAATGCCCATAAATCTTCCAGTGACCCGCCTCCACGCCCCACAATGAGAACGTCGCATTCATTGCGTAGGTTTGCCAGCTCGATGGCTCTGGCGATTTGTGCCGGCGCTAAATCCCCTTGAACTGCCGTCGGGTAGATAACTACGGGTAGGGATGGATCACGGCGATGCAGGATATTTAAAATGTCATGCAGGGCAGCACCGGTTGCAGAGGTAATAATCCCCACACGTTTTGCTGGAGATGGTAAGGCCTGCTTGTGAATAACATCAAATAGCCCTTGGGCATTGAGGGTTTGTTTGAGTAGCTCAAAGCGCTGTTGCAATAAACCTTCACCAGCGGGCTGCATGCTTTCGATGATTAGCTGATAGTCTCCACGCGGCTCATACAGTGTGACAGTGGCACGGACTAACACCTGTTGCCCATTTTGCGGACGGAAAGTGACGCGAGTATTTTGCCCACGGAACATCGCCGCGCGAACTTGGGCACGATCATCTTTGAGTGTCAGGTACCAATGTCCCGAACTTGGTTGCGAAAAATTGGAAATTTCGGCCGTTAACCAAATTCGTCCCATTTGGGTATCAAGAAGTTCTCTTACCGTTTGGTTGAGCTTGCTGACTGAGTAAATTGCGCTATTTTGTTGAGTCGACATGTGAGCTAGATCAAATTTTAAAACAATGACTTAATTGACTGATACTAACGTAGCCGACGGACTTATCAAGTTTTTTTTGAAAAAAGTGCTGGAAGCAACCGATTACGGTGTGTATAATGCCGCGGCAATATTTTATACCTTTCATAACGCTGCCTGGTGGGATATTGCCTATGTTACGCATTAAAAAAGAAGCACTAACTTTCGACGATGTTTTACTCGTCCCTGCACACTCAACTGTACTGCCAAACACGGCAGATCTGTCCACTCAACTGACCGCAAAAATCCGCCTGAACATTCCTATGCTCTCCGCAGCGATGGATACTGTCACCGAATCTGATCTGGCTATCGCACTGGCTCAAGAAGGTGGTATTGGATTTATCCATAAAAACATGTCCATTGAGCGCCAAGCTGAAGAAGTCCGTCGTGTGAAAAAACATGAAAGCGGCGTCGTGACTGATCCTGTCACTGTTACCCCAGAAACCACAATTCGTGAAGTGCAAGAAATGGCTGAACGTAATGGTTTCGCGGGTTATCCTGTGGTTTCTAAAGATAATTCTTTAGTGGGTATTATTACAGGTCGTGACGTACGTTTCGTGACGGATTTAGACCAACCAGTAACTGCGGTGATGACGCCAAAAGAGCGTTTAGTCACCGTGAAAGAAGGCGAAGCACGCGAAGTCGTTTTACAAAAAATGCATGAGCAACGTGTTGAGAAAGCCTTAGTTATCGATGATAACTTCCATCTGTTAGGTATGATCACCGTTAAAGATTTCCAAAAAGCAGAACGTAAACCAAACGCATGTAAAGACGAGCAAGGTCGTCTGCGTGTGGGTGCGGCTGTTGGTGCCGGCGCAGGTAACGAAGAACGTGTTGATGCACTGGTTGCAGCAGGCGTTGACGTTCTGCTCATTGACTCATCACACGGTCATTCTGAAGGGGTTTTACAGCGTATTCGTGAAACTCGCCAAAAATACCCTGATTTGCAAATCATTGGTGGTAACGTTGCAACAGCGGAAGGCGCGAAAGCGTTAGCAGACGCTGGCGTTAGCGCAGTGAAAGTGGGGATCGGCCCAGGTTCAATTTGTACGACTCGTATCGTGACTGGCGTGGGTGTACCTCAAATCACGGCAATTGCTGAAGCCGCGGGTGCATTAGAAGGCACTGGCATTCCTGTTATTGCAGATGGTGGTATCCGCTTCTCTGGCGATATCTCTAAAGCTATCGCGGCAGGTGCAGCGTGTGTGATGGTCGGTTCCATGTTTGCAGGTACCGAAGAATCTCCGGGTGAAACTATCCTGTTCCAAGGTCGTACCTATAAAGCATACCGCGGCATGGGTTCTCTGGGGGCAATGTCTAAAGGTTCTTCAGACCGTTATTTCCAATCTGATAATGCAGCAGATAAACTGGTGCCTGAAGGTATCGAAGGTCGCGTGGCTTACAAAGGTCGCTTAAAAGAGATCATTCACCAACAAATGGGTGGCTTACGCTCATGTATGGGTCTGACAGGCTGCGGTACTATCGATATGCTGAGAACGAAAGCTGAATTTGTGCGTATCAGTGGAGCAGGTATTCAAGAAAGCCACGTTCATGATGTGACTATCACTAAAGAGTCTCCTAACTATCGCTTAGGGCAGTAATTATTGTTTAGGATAATAACGCCATTTCGGGGTGCTATTATCTTTTAAAACAGTAATCAAAAAGTTTCAGGGTGGCGCCCATATTGATGGCGTCACCACCTTTTATTTTGACTTGAATTGCTGGAATTCTCCTCAAATGACTACAAATATCCATAAGCATCGCATTCTTATCCTTGATTTCGGCTCTCAGTATACTCAGCTGATTGCGCGTCGTATCCGTGAAATTGGCGTCTACTGTGAACTGTGGGCATGGGATGTAACCGAAGAGCAAATCAGAGAGTTTAATCCTAACGGGATTATCTTGTCTGGTGGCCCAGAAAGTACGACAGAAGCGGATAGCCCACGTGCACCAGAGTATGTATTTAATGCGGGCGTCCCTGTTTTAGGTATCTGCTACGGCATGCAAACTATGTCCATGCAATTAGGTGGTGCGGTTGAAGTGTCTGGCGAACGTGAGTTTGGTTATGCGAACGTTGAAATTCTGGAAGATTGCGACCTGTTCCGCGGCATCCAAGATGCGCTGAACGAAGATGGCAAGCCAGTTTTAGATGTGTGGATGAGCCATGGCGATAAAGTGACCGCTATCCCGTCTAGCTTCAAAACGATTGCAAGCACGCCAAGCTGTCCATATGCCATCATGGCTGACGTTGAGAAGCGTTTCTACGGTGTTCAGTTCCACCCAGAAGTGACTCACACTCATCAAGGTTTAAATATTTTAAAACGTTTCGTATTGGATCTGTGCCAATGTGAAGCGCTGTGGACATCAGCCGCAATTATCGAAGATACCGTTGCTCGCCTGAAAGAACAAATCGGTGATGACCATGTTCTGTTAGCACTGTCTGGCGGTGTGGATTCTTCTGTTACTGCGCTATTATTAAATCGTGCGATTGGTAAGCGCCTGACCTGTGTATTCGTTGATAACGGTTTATTGCGTTTAAATGAAGCTGACCAAGTCATGGAAATGTTCCAAGGTAAATTTGACCTGAACATCATCCACGCGAAAGCAGAAGACCGCTTTATGAACGCACTGGCTGGCATTTCAGATCCAGAAGCTAAGCGTAAGAAAATTGGTCACGTATTTATCGAAGTGTTCGATGAAGAGTCGTCTAAGCTGCCAAATATCAAATGGTTGGCTCAAGGAACGATTTACCCAGATATTATCGAGTCTGCGGCATCAGCAACAGGTAAAGCGCACGTTATTAAATCTCACCATAACGTGGGTGGCTTACCGGAAGATATGAAGCTGGGTCTGGTTGAACCTTTGAAAGAGCTGTTCAAAGATGAAGTGCGTAAGATTGGTCTGGAGTTAGGCCTGCCATACGATATGCTGTATCGTCATCCGTTCCCAGGCCCAGGTTTAGGTGTTCGTGTTCTGGGCGAAGTGAAGAAAGAGTATTGTGATCTGCTACGTCGCGCAGATGCTATCTTTATCGAAGAGCTGCACAAAGCGGATCTGTACAATAAGGTTAGCCAAGCATTCACCGTATTCTTACCAGTGCGCTCTGTTGGCGTAATGGGTGATGGTCGTAAGTATGACTGGGTTGTTTCTCTGCGTGCAGTTGAAACCATCGACTTTATGACTGCTCACTGGGCTCACTTGCCATATGACTTCTTAGGTCGCGTGTCTAATCGCATTATCAATGAAGTGAATGGCATTTCCCGCGTAGTTTATGACATCAGTGGCAAGCCACCAGCGACCATTGAGTGGGAATAATAGAGTTATTGTTGATAACAATGTTTAGTTGTCGATAAATTCAAAGGCATCAGTTAGTTACTGGTGCCTTTTTGTTTTTTCATTAATTGAATTACCATTCTAGCTCTTCACCTTTGTTGCTAATGTATTGCTTTGAGATTAGTTGCTGCTTTCTACCTTGTCATTTCCTTAATTTTTTCAACGTAGACTCATTGAACTCCATTCTTATTCATAGCGTCCTTAAATAGGGACACAGCCAGTATAAAGATGATTTAAAGTCCATATTAGTGAACTTTAAATATGAGTTGCTTTCTTTCTAGGAACAATAGCCCCTAACGAATAGCATAGGCCAGTTAGCCCTGCGAGGCTTAACGGCAAAATCATGACGCTATCATTTTTGAGTGGGTTATCTAGGTTAAACATAATCACGATTAAAAATAAATTACTCGCAAAGGTGGCGGCGGTATAGATAACAGCCACCTTTTGAGGTAAACGAATTAACGAAAAATTTTCGGCAAACTTATCAAAATGCTCCCAAATAAGGTGAATAACTAAGTAAGCAAGAATAAGCGTAAAGTAAAATATGCTGAGTGCTTGTGTTGTTTGTGGATGGAAAAACTCAATCATATTTTATCGAGATATAGATGAAAATAACGCTGAGTATAGCCGCTAGAATATAAATATTAGTGGTTGTTAAAATCAGAGATGGAACGATAAGCGATATAGCACCATTGAGTGCTAAGGCGGAACCAACTCCTCCTGTAAGAGGATTCATTATCTTTTGAATTATCCAATTCATAGTTTCCCTTATTAGTTAAAATAACGTGCGTTAAAAACGAGATAACGGAACAGTCAACAAGGCTGAGGATTAAAACACAAGCCCCAAACACAAACGCACCCAGAATAATATTATCCAAAAAGAAAAACATACCCCGAACAAGGTAATTTAAAGCAGAAAAAATGATTATGAGAGCAGCCTCGTAAAAAACATTATTGAGGCAGTTTAGAGGTAGTTGTATTGCAGTAAACAAGATATGAGAAAAGAAATTCCAGAGTGATTTCCATTATAAATTCACTTAAAGTGATTTTTTATTCAAATATTGGTAATTATTGCTTGTTCAATTAATTCATATTGTTATTATCAGTAGCCTATATACATCGAAAGTATATGTTCACTCCCCGTAATCATAATAATAAAGGTGAGGGGAAACTCACTGATCCATGGCTAAGGATAACAACGTGGCATTTCGTCTGAAATATCTTGCTCTTCTTCCTCTGCTGGTGGCGACTGCATGTCAGCAACCTGCGAAAACCAACATCATAGAAACCCCATCTGCACAGATTCAACCTGCACTAGTTAATAATGCATGGATAGAAATTTCTCACAGTGCATTGGATTACAATATCAAGAAAGTACAAGCATTATTAGGTGATAAAGCGGGAATGTGTGCTGTTTTAAAAGGGGATGCATATGGGCATGACCTGACGTTAGTTACCCCAGTAATGATTGAAAATAATGTTCAATGCATTGGGCTAACTAGCAACACAGAATTGAAGCAAGCTCGTGATTTAGGCTTTAAAGGTCGTTTAATGCGAGTGCGTAACGCCACTGAAAAAGAAATGGCTCAAGCCACTGAATTTAATGTAGAAGAATTAATTGGTAACTTGGAAATGGCGCAGCGCTTAAATGCGGTAGCGGCAAAACAGGGCAAAGTTATTCCGATTCACCTTGCATTGAACTCGGCAGGAATGTCACGAAATGGTTTGGAAGTCAGTAATACTGAAGGATTGCAACAAGCTAAGCTAATCTCGCAGTTACCTAATTTAAAAATCGTCGGGATTATGTCTCACTATCCTGAAGAGGATGAAGCACAAATCCGAAAAGATCTGGCTAAATTCAAAAAAGAGTCTCAACAAGTTCTGAATGTGACAGGATTGAAACGCGAAGATGTTACTCTGCATGTTGCGAATACTTATGCAACATTGACCGTGCCAGAATCGTGGTTGGATATGGTGCGTGTTGGTGGTATTTTTTATGGTGATACGGTTGCCACTAAAGACTACAAACGCGTGATGACATTTAAATCGAATATTGCGGCGGTGAATCACTATCCGAAAGGAAATACCGTTGGTTATGACAGAACTTATACACTGAAGCGTGATTCTGTATTAGCAAATATTCCTGTCGGTTATGCGGATGGCTACCGTCGCGTATTCAGTAATGCTGGGCATGTTTTAATCAATGGGCAACGTGTGCCTGTTCTTGGAAAAACATCCATGAATACTGTGATGGTCGATGTTACTGATATTAAAAATGTACAACCAGGAGATGAGGTTGTCTTTTTTGGTAAACAAGGAAAAGGGGAAATAACCGCTGAAGAGGTTGAAGATATTAGCGGCGCGCTGTTTACTGAAATGTCCATATTATGGGGTGCAACCAATAAGCGTATTTTGGTTAACTAAACCATATTTAGTGAATAAAAGCCCGCACGAATGAAGCGGGCTTTTTTATTGGCTAAATAGGAGTCAGATAAACTGCAATTTACAATAAAGATCCGATAAGTGCGGTTTAACAGAATTGTTATCGAATCCTTGGTGGCGATATGTTAGCTTGGGATAACCTTTTCAATCTGAATAATGTCAGAAGGCAAATAGAAGAATTAGAAGGATATTTTATGTATCAAGTTGATTTACATGCGCACACCATTGCCAGCACCCATGCATTTAGCACTGTTAATGAATACTTTGCGGAAGCTGCCGCTCGAGGAATGAAACTATTTGCCATTACCGATCATGGCCCTGAAATGCAAGATGCCCCACATGAATGGCATTTTGGCAATATGCCAATATTGCCGCGCATTGTTAATGGTGTTGGTTTGTTATATGGAATTGAAGCAAACATTAAAAATAAGCAGGGTGAGACAGACTGCAATGAAAAGATTGCTCGTCATCTAGATATTATTCTAGCAGGATTCCATGAGCCAGTTCTAGAACCACAAAGTCTAGAAGACAATACAGAAGCGATGATTGCTACTATTCGTAGCGGAAAAGTGCAAATTATTACTCACCCTGGCAACCCTAAATACCCAATTGATATTAAAGCTGTTGCCCAAGCTGCTAAAGAGAGCAACGTAGCACTAGAGATGAATAACTCCTCTTTCTTGCATTCTAGAGCGGGTAGTAAGAAGAACTGTATAGAAATAGCGAAAGCGGTGAAAGAAGCAGGCGGTTGGATTGCTTTAGGCTCAGATTCACATCATGTCAGTTATTTAGGGCGTTTTGATGAAGTGGTTGAGATGTTGAAATCCATCGATTTTCCAGAGTCCCGAATTTTGAATACCACACCACGCCGCGTTTTAGATTTTTTAGAGGCTCATGGACGTAAACCGATTCCTGAGTTTGCTCATTTTTAATTTTTAAATTGAATATAGTGAATTTAAAGCCATTCAAAGTTGAATGGCTTTTTTTTGAAGTAAACAGAAAAAGTTCTTTTTAGGTAAAAATAGAAGTCAGCTTATCTTCAAAAAAAGAAGCTTTATTAAATTGGCAAGATGAAAAGTGAATTTTTAAAAGAAAAATGAAGAAAAAAATAGATATCAAATAAATTGGAATGAAGATGATTTTCAAAATCAAAAAATTAGCATCAAGATTTATTTTAATTTATCTGTTTGATATATATTGAAAAATAAAACTATTGGTAAGTTAAAAACGATTAAAAATTAATCTTTAAAAGTAAATGGAGTATCAACAAAATTAAAATATTTATTCATTAAAATAACCTATAAAAAATTTAAGAATCTTTAATATTCTCCTATTGCGAAATGATCTGTAGATATGATTTATTAATGTGGCAAGAACATCCTTGCTTAATAAATTAATCTTAAGGTACTTAGTATGAAAAAGTTATTAGCAATCGCAACTGTATTGTCATTAGCTGTTTCTGGTGCTGCATTAGCAAATACAACAACCAAAACTGAGCCAGTAGCGCCAATTGCTGTCGCTCATCACTCAGCTAAAGCTCATCACGCAAAAGTGAAAACTGAGAAAAAAGTGAGTGCAACTAAAGATAAAAGTGCCGAAAAAGCCATTTAAATTTTTAGCTACACCAAAATATAAGTTTTATATCAATTACTCATTAGTTTGAATTTAAATAAGGCGTTCAAAATGAAAAAATTATTAGCAATCGCGACTGTTCTATCATTAGCTGTTTCTGGTGCTGCATTAGCAAATACCACTGCGAAAACTGAACATGTAAACCATGGTGTGAAAACGCACGAAGTTGCCAAAGCAGAGCATGGTAAAAAAGAAGTTAAAAAGAGTGAAGTGAAACAGTCAGGTGAAGTCAAAGCACCTGAAGCGGCTAAAGCAGGTAAATAAGTTCGCTATACTCCTCTCGATTACGTCACGGTGCCATGGGGTATAATTCCATGGCGCTGCTTGACAGCTTATATGGTATACTGCGCATTATTTTTAAATCAGTGTAACCATATGAATTATCAATGCCCCTTGTGTTTTAAACCCCTCAATTTAATTAACAGTAGCTATCGTTGTGAAGCAAATCACCAGTTTGATTGCGCCAAAGAGGGTTATGTTAATTTGCTCCCTGTACAACATAAGCGTTCTAAAGATCCAGGTGATAGCCTAGAAATGATGGTTTCTCGTCGTCAGTTTTTAGATGCGGGTCATTATCAGCCAATGCGCGATAAGGTTGCTGACAAGCTCGCTCAATATCTACCTGAGAGCAGTGAAAATATACTCGATATCGGGTGTGGGGAAGGGTATTACACTGATCATTTTGCTCAGTCATTAAAGGCGGCATCTAAATCTGTTAGTGTGTATGGGCTGGATGTATCAAAAGTGGCAATCCGTTTTGCTGCTAAGCGCTATAAATCAGTTAATTTCTGTGTTGCTTCAAGTCATCGTTTACCGTTTGCTGATTCGAGTTTGAGTGCCATTATTCGTATTTATGCACCCTGTAAGGCGCAAGAATTAAGCCGAGTATTAACACCAATGGGAGTTTTAATTACGGTAACGCCGGCAGCAGAACATCTGCAAGAATTAAAAGCCTTGATTTATGATGAAGTGAAATTACACCCTGCAAAAGACGAAGACCTTCCAGACTTTAAATTTATTGATGAGACTCGCTTAAATTATGTGATGGATCTTGAAGGGGAAGAGGCATTTGCATTGTTAGAGATGACGCCGTTTGCGTGGCGAGCTTCTGAAGAGGTGAAACAGCAATTAAAGCAGGAAAGCGTGAAAGGTTATACCGCTGATTTTCTGATCCGAGTTTATCAATATAAAGTCTAAAACCCGTATTAAATCTCAAACTGTTCCCCCTGAATGGCTCAGGGGGAACAGGAAGATCATGACGCGTACATAAATAATTCGAGATGCTCAAAGAGGATATTAAATCCAATCGCAATAAGCACCAGCCCACCTAAAATCTCTGCTTTTTTTCCTAATAGTGGACCTACGTAACGGCCAATCATCATGCCAATTGTGGCCATTATCATCGTGGTTAAGCCGATAGTCATCGCTGTATGGACGATATCTACTTGCAGGAAAGCCAGACCTAGACCAATTGCCATAGCATCAAGGCTGGTGGCGATGGCAGATAACACTAAATTTCCTGCACTGTGACTTGATGGTTTAGCGCAGCAATCTTCATCTTTGGTGGTTAGACTTTGCCAGATCATACGTCCGCCAAGAATGAATAGCAGGGCAAACGCAATCCAGTGATCCCAACGGATAACATACTGGCTGGCTAAAATACCAATGCCCCAGCCAATGATCGGTGTGATAGCTTCAATAAAACCAAAGATAAAGCCAGTACGAAGAATTTCACGAAAACGAGGTTTATGGAGCACTGCGCCCTTACAAATAGCGACAGCGAAAGCATCCATAGAGAGCGCGAAGGCGAGGATGAGAGTTGCGTAAAAGCTCATAACAATAATCTCGGTTGGGTGTTTCCATATACACATAAATTACCCCCAACCAAAAGGCGTATTTATGTGTCTATGGTCTTGCCAACCAATAAATGGCATCCGCACCACGTTTAAAAACAAACGAGTATGTTGACACGGATTTTCTGGAAAGAATACATTCCAGAACAGGCTACTCCCCAATGACGTGGGACGAAAGATATCATAGATTTTAATAAAGGCAAAATATTAATTATTAATAAATATATTTTTTAAATGAGAATAATTTTCATTTTCGATATTAACAAAGTTAAGGTTAATTAAACATTTAATTAACCTTAATATTTATACCAATATATAAAGTAGTTATTTATGATTAATAAAAAAATCATAAATCTTTTGTAAATCATCAAGATGGTTGACTTGAATATGGACTTTCTTTTGCTCTAATCCAATCATTAAAATACCATCTTCAGATAAATTCATTGTTTTAATTCGCTCATATAAAATAAACGTATTGGCTAAATAAAAGCCGGTTTGTTTAAAAAATACTTTTGGGCGACGAATAAAAGCTAAATAAATAGCCATAAAAATAGTAATCATTAATAAATAAGTGGTTAATAAATTACCATGTCGAACAATATTTGTATAAATGACTATACAAATGAGAACAATAAAAATGATGGCATCCACTCGATGTTTACGTTTTAAGTTAACTTTTAATAGAGTTTTGCCTTTTAGTGTTCCTTGAATAAATTCATCATAGATTGCGTATACAAGCATGATCAAAATGATAATAGCTAAAACGACATCATTTAAGGTCATTTGAGTACCCATGACTAAGTGGACGAATTACCAAGCTTAAAAGTAAAAAAGGGAGGCTGCAACCTCCCTTTTTTATTATTTAACAGAAATTATGGCGCTAAGAAGTTTAACCAAGCACCCAGAATACCTAAACCGAAGAAGCCGATAATGATCCATAAAGCATTCACTTTACGGCGTAACAGCCACATACAGGCGAAGGTCAGCAATAGAGGAACTAATCCAGGCATTAATTGGTCGAGGATCATCTGAACAGTAGTGATATCTTCCACACCCGTGGTTTGGTTTTTGATCCGCGAAACTTCGAGTGGAATGTTGACGTGAGTCCATTTATTGACCAGCGCCCCCATAACAAACAGGCCTAGAATCGATGCTCCTTCTGTCAGTTTTTGCAGGAATCCACCGCCCATATCTTGAACGATATCAATCCCTTTCTTGTAGCCATAGGCCACGCCATAATAGCGAGTTAACAGACGTACAAGGTTAAACAGAACGAAGAACAGTACAGGACCTAACAAGCTACCTGTCATCGCGATACCAGCACCCAGAGCAGCGAATACAGGGCGCACAGTTCCCCAGAAAATTGGGTCACCCACACCGGCCAATGGTCCCATTAGACCGACTTTGATACCGTTGATTGCACCATCGTCGATGTCCGCGCCATTAGCACGTTCTTCTTCCATCGCCATCGTTACACCCAAAATAGGCGCAGCAACGTAAGGATGGGTATTGAAGAACTCTAAGTGACGTTTAATCGCTTGTTTACGGTCATCATTATTTTCTGGGTATAAGCGACGGATCACGGGAACCATTGAGAAACAGAAACCCAGAGCCTGCATACGTTCAAAGTTCCATGAACCTTGGAATAAGTTAGAACGTAAGAAAACCCCACGAATATCGCTTTTTGTCAGCCGTTTTTCAGTAGATTGAGTTTGTTCAACCATTTTTACGTTCCTTCTAGTCTAATTCGTTATCAAGATTGTTGTTACTGTTTGATTGGCTGACAACAACTTGGGATTTGTTGTATTTCGGGCTTAGTTGGATGTACAGAATCGCCATCACAACACCAATCACACCAAGTGCAACAAGGTTGAAGTTAGTAAAGGCCGCAGTCACGAAGCCTAAATAGAAGAACGGCATCAGATAGCCAGCGCGCATCATGTTGATAACCATCGCATAACCGACCACAACAATCATACCACCTGCAATGTTCAGACCGTTGGTAACGACTTCAGGGATAGAGTTCAGTAAGTGCTGGACTTCTGAAGTTCCCACTGAAATTGCGACGATCAGTGCAGGGATTGCGATACGCATTGCTTGCAGTAATAACGCAGAAACGTGGATAATGCTCAGGGAGGTTAAATTACCGGAGACCGCAGCACGGTCAGCGGCGTGTTGGAATGCAACGGTAATAGTACGAACAATGATTGTCAGTACTTGTCCAGCTGCTGCCAGTGGGATAGCCAGTGCAATACCGGCACCGATACTTTGACCACCTGCAATAACCAGAATGGTTGAAATGATGGAGGCTAATGCAGCATCTGGTGCAACGGCCGCACCGATGTTCATCCAACCTAACGCGATCATTTCCAGTGTACCACCGATAATAATACCGGTTTTCATATCACCCAGAACAATACCAATAAGCGTACAGGCAATGAGAGGGCGGTGGAACTGGAATTCATCGAGGATCGATCCCATACCGGCGATACAAGCCACGACGAAGACCATTACTATTTGAACAACGGTAAGTTCCATTGTTTAATCTCCTGTAACCAACAAGTTTCTAAGTCTGTTTTTGAGTAACGGTTCAATAAGAACTAATTTCTAAAACATTATTTTTTGAGTTTATTAATTAAATCCATCATGTGGACTTTACTGTCTGAAGCGACTTTACGAACTTCTAACTCAATATTTTTGTCATTCAGATAATTGAATGCATCGATATCTTTTTGGTTAATTGATACGGCATTGGTGACCATGGTTTTACCTTCGGTATAGGCCATCCCACCAATATTGACCGAGTCAATCTCAACGCCTTGCTCAACAATACGCTGTACATCTGTTGGGTTAGTGAATAACAGCATCACGCGCTCGCCGGAATATTTCGGGTTGTTGTAAACACGGACACATTTGTCTACGTCAACAACGTGGGCGGTAACACCTGGAGGTGCAACTTGTTTCAGTAAGGTAGAGCGAACGGTATCTTTGGCTACTTCATCACTGACAACGATAATGCGTTTAACACGCATCTCTTTTGTCCAGCGAGTCGCCACCTGACCGTGAATTAATCGGTCATCAACACGCGCCAAAGCAATAATCATGTGTTCGCCCGGACCTGCAATAACAGGTTGTGGAGCAGGTGCACTGACCGCTGCGGGCGCAGGAGTTTCTGAAACAGCTTCTTTAAACTTGAATGGACGGATGCCACCGCGACCTGTTTCTAGCGCGACGGTGATCAGCTCATCCATGGATGGGTTGTCATCGCGGCACATAAAGGTCTCGACGAGCATTGGGACATTTACGCCTGTAATGATTTCGTAATTGTCATGCTCATTGGCAATGCGTGTAGCAGCATTAAATGGACTACCTCCCCATGTATCAACAAGAAATAGCACACCCGCTGAGGTATCAAGAGTAGTCAGCTTTTGTGTGTATTTTTCAAATAGGGTGTCAGCATTTTCCCCAGGGACAAAGTCAATAAACGAGACGTTTTCTTGCTCGCCTATTAACATCTCGGTGGTTCGGAGTAGCTGTTCAGCAGCAACTCCGTGGGTACCAATCATAATAGCTATACTCACTATTTTTCCCTCTTAACAGATAAATCGAAACATCATTGACGATAGAATAGAAGTTAGAAACTGGACTCCTTCTCTATGTGTTTCCCCTGCACCTTAAATAGTAGCTGAATAAATTCAAACTAAGTGGCTAGCTAATAATTAGTTAAGTGCAATTATTAGCTGAATGGTCAGTCTGATCATATCACTAGGATTAATCTAAAAAACTTGTTTCGCGTCAGAAAAATAAAAACAGATCCAAATATTACTGATAAATAAACCTATAACTCTAAATATATAAATATTTACAGAGTATAATTTTGGTTTATTTCAATAAGAAAGAGTGACACTCTGTTATCGGTAACAAAAAATCGGTTTATTTGATAAGAAATTCGTCATGGAGAGTAAAAAGTGAGCAAAAATAGGGCTGACCAATAGAATTTAAAGGAATAACAGAATGGAAATAGCGATTCAAAAAATAGAATCCCGCGTGAGAGTACTGAAGAAATAAAACGTTCGTAGACGATAAAAATCGAAAGCTGAAACGAGAAAAGCAAAAAGAGGGGAGATGTTATTTTGATGAAGGTGTTGGAGTTTAATAGACTTAATTAAAAAAATTAAATAAGCGCAGAAATAGTGAGGGTAAAGCTCCCTCTTCACCATTTAAATGAGTAATGAAGAGGGAGGCTTAATCTTACTGATTAATCACACTGGACTTTGATAGCTAAGCCACCACGAGATGTTTCGCGGTATTTGGCATTCATATCTTTACCCGTTTCGTACATGGTTTCGATAACTTTATCGAGAGAAACGCGAGGCTCGCTGGTTCTACGTAAAGCCATGCGTGCGGCATTGATAGCTTTAACAGAGGCGATTGCGTTACGTTCAATACAAGGTACTTGAACTTGTCCGGCAACAGGGTCACAGGTTAAACCTAAGTTGTGTTCCATACCAATTTCAGCTGCAATGCAGACTTGCTCTGGGCTTGCGCCAAATAATTCTGCTAAACCTGCCGCCGCCATTGAGCAGGCAACACCAACTTCGCCTTGGCAACCCACTTCTGCGCCAGAGATAGACGCATTCATTTTATACAGAATACCAACGGCGCCGGACGCTAAGAAATAGCGCAAGTAAAGTTCTGGTGTAACGGGTTCAACGCAATGGTTGTAGTAGGCCAAAACAGCCGGAACGATACCACAAGCACCGTTAGTTGGCGCTGTAACAACACGACCACCCGCTGCGTTTTCTTCGTTAACGGCCAATGCATACATGTTGATTAAATCAACCACGTTCATCGGGTCATTAGACAGTTTACTTGCAGAGGTCACTAAGCGGTTCAGTGCCGGTGCACGACGAGGAACGCGCAATGGACCTGGAAGGACCCCTTCAGTGTTCAGACCGCGTTCAATACAGGCTTGCATGGTTTTCCATACATCCGCAAAGTAAGCGTCAATTTCTTCACGAGGGTGCAAATCCAGCTCATTTTTCATCATCAGGCTAGAAATCGATAAGCCGGATTCTTTACATTTTAGGAGTAATTCACTCGCGGAATTAAACGGATAAGAGACAGGTTTACTGTCTGAAGAGGTTTGACCAAAATGTTCTTCATCGACAATGAAACCACCGCCGATGGAATAATAAGTTTTAGTGTAAATTTCCTTATCGCCAGCGAAGGCGTGGATAGTCATACCGTTTTCATGTAACGGTAAGTTATCTTGACGGAAATTCATGCCACCCTCACGTGGGAAATCAACAGTATGAGTGCCATTGGCTAATAGCAGCTTTTCTGTTTCTTCCACATTCTTGATAAAGGATGGAATTGATTCAATGTCAACGGTAGCAGGGAGGTTACCTGCTAAACCCATAATAATGGCGATATCGGTATGGTGACCTTTACCTGTTAGGGATAAAGAGCCATAAACGTCTACTGCGACACGGGTGACGGATGGCAATAATTGCTTATTGACCAAATCATCGACAAATTCTTTCCCAGCTTTCATCGGACCAACGGTATGAGAGCTTGAAGGGCCAATGCCCACTTTAAACATGTCGAAAACGCTTATCACGCAGGACTCCTTAAACAAAAGATGAAGATATAGTGATTTATTTTAAAGGGCGCTACTTTACTGTTATTTCGTAGTGTTAACCAGTAAGTTTAAAGTATTTTTTGAAATAAGGTAGTTACATAAGGTGGATTGGTTATAAATAGCACTAATTGTATTTTGGATAGTGAAAAAATGATTGAATAAAAGGATTGTTGACTATGAAGGCTAATCCAGTTGTAGGGCAAGCTGGTGCAGGATGGATGCAGTGAGGCCCCAGACTAAGTGATTGTTATACCAGTAGAAAAAGACCCGTTTTTCGCGGCCAGAGCGATTGATATCCACATATTTATGTTTTTGCAGGGATAATGCATCAAACAGGGGAATTTCAAAAATAGAGGAAACTTCGTTAGGATTCGCCTGATAGCGAATATTATCGGGTACAAGACCCACAATTGGGGTGACTTGATAACCCCCAATACTGGAAATAGGTGCAAGCTGCCCTAAGACCTGTACTTTCTCTGGTGGAATGGCGACTTCTTCGTAGGCTTCTCGTAATGCGGTCGCAATTAAGTTTGAATCTTCAGGATCGCGTGAACCGCCTGGAAATGCCACTTGACCGGCATGAGAACGTAATAGTGGTGACCGTTGCGTGAGCAATAATGTCGGATTGGATTTATTAATAATTGGCAATAGCACTGCGGCCGCTTTACCCGCCGATGTGGCGGGTTGGCGAGAAAGCGGGAGTGTAAATTGAAAACGGTTAATAAAGCTATTTAGCTCAGTCATCGCTATCGAGTTTTCCTAGTTTTGGCAAAATCAGGCGTAATTTGTCAAAGGTTTCTTGGTACTCTTTATCTGCTTGGCTATCAGCAACAATACCGCCACCAGCCCAGCAATAAATCTGTTTTTTATCAGTTATCAGTGTACGGATTGTGATATTCGTATCCATATTGCCACAGAAACTAATATAGCCGATTGCGCCACAATATCCATGTCGACGATTGGGCTCTAATTCTTCAATAATCTGCATTGCACGAATTTTAGGTGCGCCCGTAATGGAACCACCGGGGAAGCAGGCACGCAGTAAATCAGTGGCTTGGTATTGGCTGTCTAATGTGGCGGTGATGGTGCTAACGAGGTGATGAACAGCGGGAAAAGGCTCCACTTTGAAAAGCTCAGGAACGCGTACGGTACCCGGCTTGGCAACACGTCCAATGTCATTACGCAGCAAATCCACAATCATCAAGTTTTCAGCACGATCTTTTGGCGAATTGGCTAATTTTTCTGCTTGGAGTTGGTCTTCCTCGGGTGAGTCTAAGCGAGGGAGTGTGCCTTTGATCGGGCGAGTTTGAATTTCACCTTTATCTAATAAAATAAAGCGTTCAGGAGAAACACTGATAACCGCATTATCGGGTAAGCGAATAAACGAGGAGAATGGGGCGCGGTTGCTTTCGTTCAGTGTTAAAAATGCATCCCACTCATTGCCCTTATATTTGGCTTTAAAGCGCTGAGCTAGGTTGATTTGGTAGCAATCCCCCTCACGTAAATATTGATGGATACGGGCAATATTTTCATGGTATTGCGCTTCGGTCATGTTGGCATGCCATGGGGACGTCAGTGAGAAGGCACTTTTACGAGAGGCTTTTTGAGCCTGTAACCAAGTGAGTCGTTGCTCGACATCTTGATGGCTGAATAAGGTCACACGCTGTTCATGATGGTCAACAATAAGAGCCCATAAATAGATGCCCACCGCCATATCGGGAAATTGCAGTTCTGTCGTGGCAAGTTCAGGAAGTTTTTCGATACGGCGACCTAAGTCATAGCTCCAAATTCCCATTGCGCCACCTTGGAACGGCAGAGTTTCATCAGTAAATTTGGCGGCTTGATATTGATCCATATATTGCTGTAAAAGGGCAAAGGGATCTTTTTCTGAAAACTGAGCCGGCTGATTTTGCGCTTGAATTTCCGTTTGCAAACCGCGGGTTAATAGGGTGACTGCTGGATCAGCGACAATCATATCGTAACGGTTATGAGAGTGTTCAGCTTGACCAGAATGAAGCAGTATGGCCCATGGTTGGTGCGATAACGATGCAAAATAATCTAATGCCACATTGGGGCTGTAAGGGAGTTGTATTTTATTAATAGCCATATCAATCAATTAAAATCAGGTTCCACAAGTGAATAATGCCAGATTACCATATAATCTTACCTTATTAAGGCAAGAGCTGTTAAAATTTGCTGAAAATCTTAACGTATTAAATAAGTCTGCAATTTAAAGAGGTTGATTATGTTTTCAGGTATGCCAGCACTTTCCCACGCAGAGCAACAAGAAGCGGTTGAACGTATTCACCAACTGATGGCAGAAGGCATGAGCAGCGGAGAAGCGATTGCGCTGGTTGCTCAAGAAATCAGGGAAAACCATCAAGGTAAAGAGCAAATTGTTGCTCGATTCGATGACGAAAATTAATAATTAATAAACATCCTATTAACATTTAAAAATATTTCTGATAAATTCATATCAGTTAAGTCATTTTGCTCATAGGTTTTATTTTTACAACTACACTAAATAGACAACGTCTGCCTATACGCGCGTTGTTAATGATGCTGCAGTTTTGGTGAGTACAATGGATCTCAATTTCATCTACATTTCGTAGATGCCGGAGGACGGTATGAATGTTAATAAAAAAATAGCAATGGTTTTAGGCAGTTGTGCGCTTGTATTAAGTTCGTTTGCATTCAGTGCTAACAAGGAAGAAGGTAAAGCTGCTGCATTTGTGAGCTGTGGCAATCTTACTGAGCCACAAATTGCGGCGCAGGTTAAAAATGATTTTATGAATAACCGGTTACCACGCTGGGCAGATGAAAAAGCGGCCGTGGGTAAAAAAGCGGTTGCATGGATCAACGACAGTGAAGTGACGAAAACGGAAGATGGCTACTCGCTGCCTTTAGTGGTCAGAGGGTCGAAATCCGATCTGCATTATCGTGTCGCTGTGGATTGTAAAAACAATACTATCACCTATAACACCAGCAAATAATCTGTGGGTTTATAGAATGAAAAAGGAGAGTCTAACTCTCCTGAGGTTGATGACAAAGAGGGATAAAACGTGGTTGTTCCCTCTTTGTGTTATCAGGCGAAAATCAATACATTGATTTTCCTTGTTAATTTTACAACCCAAAAGAGCCATTTCCAAAACTATAGGTTTGAAAATGGTCAAAGGAGAATTACATTCTCCTTTTTTTGTGCCTAAAATTTCATTCCTAGCGATTTCTTGGCTCGTAAGGCATTCGAGCGAAATTCATTGATAATTGGCGATAGTGAACCAGTCTTTCACGAAAATAATCTCGCAAATGTTCTGGCTGTTCACGTTCGATGGCTTCAGGAATAATGGGAATATTATAACGTTCCTTGAAAGCAACACCGGAAGCTAGAAGGTCAACGTTAATTTTGTCCATCTCTTCTTTTGGGAGGGTGGCAAGATTATGGCTCATTTCAAATCCTAACGGTTAACTACATCAGCATGAATTGTAGCAATTGAAGTTCAAAAAATCTTGATGAAATAGTGAGATGGCTAGCGAATAAAATTAAATTCAAACATGATAATAGTAAGCAATTAGGATTATTACGATGAATAAAAGCTAATGCGACTGATTCGTGTTATTTTTACAAAAAGTTATTGTTAATCAATAAATTAATTTTTATGGGAAGAATGTTTTCTGAATGCATTTATTATGTTACTGTGGGATATAACTTCATAAAATCATCATCATTAAGGTAAAGATATGTTAAAAGCTGACATGATTGAAGCGTTAAATAAACAACTGAATCTTGAGTTTTTCTCCGCTAATCTGTATTTGCAAATGAGTGCTTGGTGTAGTGATAAAGGTTTTGAAGGTGCAGCTGCATTTTTGAAAGCTCACTCACAAGAAGAAATGGAGCACATGCAGCGTTTATTTAATTACCTTAGCGATACAGGGGCATTACCACGTTTAGGCGCGATTGCTGCACCACCAGAAGATTTTAATTCTATCGCTGATGTGTTCAATAAAACGTACGAGCATGAGCAATTAATTACTTCAGAAATCAATAAACTTGCGCATTTAGCCATGACCACCCAAGATTACTCAACATTCAACTTCCTGCAATGGTATGTTGCAGAGCAGCATGAAGAAGAGAAACTGTTCAAATCTGTACTGGATAAACTGGGCATGGTGGGTGAGTCTGGTAAATCATTATTCCTGTTGGATAAAGATCTGAAAGGTTTAGCGGCAGCTGCGCACGTTTAATTATTCTTTTCAATAACTCGATTTTCGGGTTACTTATCAAGCGCCAATTCAGAGATGAATGGCGCTTGTTTTATTTTTGCGAGTGAGTTTTATTCGCATTTTGTGCCAAGCCTCACAAGCTGAATGATAAAATCTGATTTTATCGCTGCGTAGCATATTATTTTCCGTATAATGATTGGCAATATATCTAAATTCACCTGCAAATTAAGAGGTTACTATGCCAATCAACCAAATAAAATCTTCTTGGCGTAAATTAAGCGCGGTCGCTGTACTGTTCTTAGGTATGTCATTCCAACAAGCATTTGCTCATGCGCATCTTAAAGATCAATTACCTGCTGAGGGCGCGGCATTAGAGCAGGCACCAGAAGCTATCACATTAAACTTTTCTGAAGGTATTGAAGTTAACTTTACTAAAGTCAATGTAACGGATGAGAACAAGCAAATAATCAAGACGGGTAAAGCCGCGTTAGATCCTAGCAATAACACCAAAGTTATTATTCCTGTTGAAAGCAAATTAGCCGCAGGTAAGTACGATGTTCAATGGAGCGTTGTCTCTGTTGATGGGCATAAAACCAAAGGGAACTATAGCTTCACTGTGAAATAATATGTCACTGGAAGCATTTTATACCTTAACGCGATTTGCTCATTTTATCGCCGCAATGTTGATGTGTGGAATGTCGATGTTTGCGGTGATAGTTTCCCATGGGCAATTTCGCGTACTACTCCAAGATGCACTGAAAAAAAGCATTATATTTAGCGCAGTTATTACTATCATCACCACATTTTGCTGGATGATTGCACAATCTGGTTTGATGGGCGATGGCTGGGAAGATGCGTTGAATATGGATATTTGGCAAGGTGTACTTGGCACTACCTTTGGTCAAATCTGGCGTTGGGAAATCCTCAGTGCTGTCGGTTTATTTGCCGTTCTGTTTATACGCCCGATCACCTTAAAACTTTATCTCATTCTTGGTTTCTCCGTCATTATTCTGGGTCTGCATGCCTTTATTGGTCATGCGGCGATGCATGAAGGGTGGCTGGGAATTGCTCATCAAACTAATCAATTCATTCATTTAATTAGTTGTGCGTATTGGTTTGGGGGCTTGTGGCCTTTCCTTATTTGTATTCAATTTTTACGTAGTAAAGAACAGTTAAAAGCAGGGCTAGAAACGCAAATTGTTGTATCAATGAAGCGTTACTCGCAATTAGGGCATATTGCTGTGATTTGTGTACTAATAACGGGAATTATTAATAGCCTGATTTTATTGCCGGGCTGGCCATTCACCTCAACACTATCCGAATACCAATCTTGGCTATGGCTAAAAATTGCGTTAGTTGGGTTGATGGTGCTATTGGCATTAACGAATCGTTATTGGGTGGTACCACGTCTTCAACAGCAAGGGCAGATTAATTATTTGATAATAAATAGTTGGGCTGAATTGCTGCTTGGTACGATTGCCATCCTTGCGGTGGCTATTTTTGCTACCTATCAACCTGTATAATGGTGCATATCTTTGTATAACCCCGTTTGACAAGGTCATTTTCAATGAAATTCAAATTCATAATTTGTGCGTTAGTACTGGGTGGAACATTCAGTACGGCGATAGCTGCGCCATTGGCGAGTGTCAGTAAAAAACAGTTTGGCGACGATTGGCCGCTAAAGCGTGAAGAAGTGATATTAGAGTGTCGAGCGAATGGCGCATTGGTGGTCATCAACCCATCTACGTTAATGCAGCATCCATTGAATGATATTGCAACGGCGCAAATGGAAAAGAAAGAGATCCAAGCACAACCGATTGATGTGCTATTAGCGCCTATCGAAACCACTAAATCAGTTGAAGAGCGAGTATTACCGCTGAAGCAAGCCGCCGAGAAACTGTGTGAGAGCAAATAGGATGTAGTTAGCCTTTAGCTAGAAATATCAAGGAGATGGCAATTGAAAGGTTTTGCTGATTGCTTAGATAGGTTTAACTTATCATGCAAATAGCTCAATCTTAGAAAATTAAGCAATAAATTGTGTTAAAAATATGTAAATTAATTGCTAATTTAAGTGGTAAGAACGTAAGCTGAACGCTAGTATTAGGGAGTACTTTGTTACGTCTCAATGGCAATTTTAGCGCACGGCTCTGCCAGAGCCATTTCCCAAGGCCCGGTAATCGGAATCTACCAGGCCTCTTTTTTTTGTGTTATTTCCCATCTAACCGTTCTATTGAATACCACCATCTTCATCAAGCAATTCTCATTAGCCAATGATGATTTTCTTTATCATAACGCTGGCGATAGAGCAGAACCGGTTTTTCATCCAGTGTCGCAGGGATACTCGTGTGTTCATCCCAACCATCCAATTGCATACAAAACTCAGAATCGGAATCGCAAGGAATACTCACAGTATCACTACGCTTATCAGCCATGACTGCATCATTGATTTCATAGGAAGAGATTTTCAATTTAACTATGCTCATAACGTTTCCTCTTTACTCTTTATTTTTACAATAAAAAATCAGTCCAACGAAATTAAGTATAGTATAAATGGAATTCATTTCCAAAATATATTTTTAGCGATGGGAGATAAAAAAGGCGTCATGCTGTGAAACATGACGCCTTGTGAGGGATTATTTTTTGGGAATAGGGGTTCCCCAGTCTAACCAGTCCGCAGGTGGCTCTAATTTCAGAATGAAATGCTGATCAGGCTTAGCTTTAGGTGCCAGTGGCACTGTTGGCGGGGTTGCCAGCGAAATTCCACCACGAACAAACTGCTTGAATGTACCGCTTTTCACTACGCCGCCTGTTAAACCAAAGGCGAGATTGTAACCGGAAGATAACCAGAACTGGGTATTATCGCGGATCAGATATTGGTATTCTTTACCTATGCGTGTTGCAACATAAACGCGATCGGAAAGCTCTCCCAAATAAAGCCCCGTTACGGTTCCGATTTCTAATCCTCTAAATAGAATTGGCGTTCCCACCTGGATAGAACCCGCTTCACTGGCATCAAGAATAATGGTTAAACCATCGAGATAACGGGAGTCTGTAATGTTGGCAGTTTGCAATTCAAATTGGAAACGGCTCTTATTACTGCGCCCTGGCTCTGCACTGATATAAGGTTGGATCAGCGTATCGAGGTTGTTAACCCCCGATGGCGAAAGTTCAGGGGTCACAATGGCGAAACGGCTGCCAATTTTGGTGAAGTTTTCCACATATTCAGGATATAGAATCGCTTTTGCTTTCACTTCACGGTTATCCGCAGATAGTTTCAGCGATTCGATTTGTCCGATGTTAATACCTAAATAACGAATAGGCATGCCTTCCGACAGCTTAGACGCATCAAAGGTTGTCAACGTCACCGCACTACCAATCGCTTTTGCAGCCGTTTCTGATGGATAAAGTGTATGTTGACGTGAAGTATCTAATGAGCCAGTTTGAATATTGTCAAAGCTAATTGCACCACTAAAAGCACGGCTGAGCGGGGAAGCTTGAACCGTTAAACCTCCAGCATTTAACTGAACTTTAGCGCCACCTTCAGCCCAGAATACGCTTTGTGGGGTCAATAAGTTACGATATTGACCTGAGATATACACATTCACTGCAAAGCCGTCATTGTTTGGTTTAATTGACACAATTTTACCGACTTCAAATTGACGATATAACACCACTGAGCCTTGTTGGATGTCGGGAAGGGTATTGGTGTTTAGCGTAATGGTGGTCGGTAGTGCGGAACCTAAAATACCCGCTTTGGCATTTTCATCGGTACGATATAACGGGAATGACTCTGGTAATGTATCTTTCCCTTTTCCTGGAATGATATGTAAGCCACCTTCCAGCCATTCTTGAGGTGTCGCGCCTTGAAATTGCAGTCCACTCATACCTAACTGCACATCGACACGACTATTGGCGACGAATTTACTGTCCTGTTTAACCAAATGTTTAAATTCATTAAACACGGCAATTTGGAACTGAACATTGTCATCCGTTAAGTGACGTTGTAACACTTCGCCGATTTTTATTCCGCGGTAAATAACAGGTTGTCCTACATTCACCCCAAAGGTATCCAATGCGGTGAGGGTAAGTTGCAAGTCTATATTGCCTTGCTGATCAAGCGGTTTGACATCTTCTTTACTCGGCTGCAATTCATATTGTTGCCCTGTTTGCGCTGGCAGGCTGTTTTCTGGGGAATCAAATGCGATTGCGCCATTGATCACAGCCGAAAGGCTTTCCATTTTGATACTGGCACCAGTATTTAGGTCAAATCCACCCTCAATACCAGAGATATTCCAAAATTGGCTATCCGAGCGTACGAGATTCACGTAGCGTTTTTTAATAATAACCGCGATGGATACACCTTTATTTTCAGGTAATAAGGAATAATCAGAAATATAACCGACCGGAACTTTACGGTAATAAACAGGAGAGTTTTCGTTTAATGCGCCTAAATCTTTCGCGGTAAGGTAAATGAGTAATTCACCTTCGTTTAAGTTTCTTTGAGGTGGCGTATCAAGCGCCACAAATTGTGATTTTGGCGAGCCAGTGCTTGGCTGCATACCAATATAGTTCCCACCTACCAGAGCATCTAAGCCTGATACACCGGCTAAAGAGGCCTTAGGTGTCACCAACCAAAAACGCGTTCCTGAAGTGAGTGCAGTGCGCATGTCTTTATTCACATTGGCAGTGACAATTACGCTTTTCATATCGCTACTAATAGAAACGGTTTGCACCATGCCAACATCCACACCTTGGTAGCGAATTGGCGTTCGACCTGCAACAACGCCAGAGGCAGACGAAAATTGAATGGTAATTTGCGTGCCACGTTCCACCCATTGTTGGAATAGCAGCCAGCCTGCGATTATGATCGCGATGATGGGAAGCAGCCAAAAGGGCGAAATTGACGTCCTTTTACGGCTGATAGCCTCCGAAACTTCATCCGAAGCTTCACTTTGATGGTTTTGATTTTCCATAAGAATCCCATATTAATCGACTGTCTAACCACTCAACAGCAAGGATAGTTAAAATAACAGCGGTACCAAAATATAAAGCCGCAGGCCCCATAGTAAATGACATTAGCATATCGCGATTAACTAAGGTCATCATCAAGGCGATGACGAATAAATCTAACATCGACCAGCGCCCAATCCATGAAACGAATTTCAGTAATTTCATCCGTAACACGGGGTCTGTATGGCTTTTAAATTGAATTGAAAATAGTAACAGTATCATGATGATAATCTTCACGAAGGGCACCAAAATACTGGCAATAAAAACAATAATGGCAATCGGCCAGTTTCCTGAGTCAATTAAGGAAACGACCCCAGAATAAATTGTGTCTTCTAGACGTCGACCATTTAAATAAAACGTCGAAATGGGCAATAGGTTAGCAGGGATTAGCAGCACCATGGCGGCAATCAGTGCGGCCCATGTTTTTTGTAAGCTCAAGGGTTCACGATGGTGAAGTGGGCGGTGGCAGCGCTGACATTTGCCTTTCTTATTGGGTTCGCCAGTAAAATGGCAAGCTAGGCAGGTTTCTGCATGAGGAGCATCTGTATTTTCTTCTAAAGGATAAAGCCGTCGCCACAGTTCATCGAGATTAATGTGGATTAAAATAATAATACTAATCACAGACATAGTACTAAACGCAATCAACCCATGCCCGACGTAAACCGTCGCGTAATCTTGCATTTTAATCGCGGCGATACCCAAACCGACAAGATAGACATCCAGCATGACCCACTCTTTGAGATGCTTCATCATCAGTAAAATGGGGCGCATGTTGATGGCCAGATAACGTGCTAATACCAAAGATAAAATCGAAATAGGCAAAAGTAGCGGTGCAGCTATCGCACAAAAAGCCACAATGCTGGCGGTAAAAGGGTCACCTTGCTCGCTAATTAAGCGGACGCCATCAAGCACGTTAGCATTGATTTGGGTGCCAAATAGATGAATAGAAATCAATGGCTGCCAAAAAGCGATGGGCGCAAGAAGCAATAAAGTGATAGATAATAGTGCAAGACGACGGAGTGACCATGAACGCCCATCATTTAATTGACTAGAACATCTTGGGCAAACAATGACTTGCCGCGGTTGAAAAGGCGGAGTCACTATTTTTTGGTTACAATGGCAACAACGTTGCAAATTCATGGCAGTATGATTAATGTGGGTCATATATATTGATTGTATGAATTAATTTGCTTGTAATCTAGTGTAAAAAAATTTACGTAAAAGTGACAACTTGCTAACCTACGGTCTACGCTTACTAATATTTTTTACTTGTTTACGTATAACTGAAAATAAATATGGATAAAAAGAAGTATTATCACGAACTTTCAGATAGTTTATCTGCACTTATCGCTGGAGAGTATGATTTAATTGCCAGTTTAGCAAATAGCAGTGCGTTATTATTTGAACGTTTATCCGGTATTAACTGGGTTGGTTTTTACTTGAGTGATGGAAAGGAACTGGTTCTTGGTCCATTCCAAGGTAAAGTCGCTTGTGTACGGATCCCGTTCGATAAAGGCGTCTGTGGTGCTGCATTTTCCAAAGCGCAAGTTCATCGTGTGGAAGATGTGCATGCTTTTCCAGGTCACATCGCGTGTGATGCGGCTAGTAACTCGGAAATCGTCTTTCCTCTGAGTGTAAATGGCAAGATAATTGGGGTTTTAGACATCGATAGCCCAAATATCGGTCAATTCGATGAAGAGGATGAAAAAGGGCTTCAATACCTTACAGACCAGTTATGCCAGCACTTGGCAATGTGTTCTATACCAAAATATTATTAATTATTGGTATGTAAAATCAATAGGAACGTGGCAATTGTCAGCAACACGATTATAATGTCCGCTTGTTCATGCCCGTGAGGTTGGCAAAATCGTTGTTATCAGGAAATTTCATGGAAAATCAACCTAAGTTGAATAGTAGTAAAGAAGTTATCGCATTTTTGGCAGAGCGTTTTCCACGCTGTTTTATCGCTGAAGGCGAAGCACGTCCGCTTAAAGTCGGAATTTTTCAAGATATCGTAGGGAACTTGACCGAAGAGGATGGTATTAGCAAAACGCAATTACGTTCTGCGTTACGCATGTATACCTCTAGCTGGCGTTACCTTTACGGTGTTAAAGAAGGCGCAAAACGTGTTGACTTAAATGGAGATGACTGCGGTGAATTAGATGCAGAGCACATTGCCCATGCGCGTCAACAATTAGCTGAAGCGAAAGCGAGAGTCCAAGCCCAACGCGCAGAGCAACAAAAAACGCAAAAGCGTCCTGCTGCGAAAAAGCCTAGCGACAAAGCACCTCGTCAAAATGATGCGAACAAAGAGAACTCATCTCGTCGCCGTCCATCAGACAAAAAAGAACGCCCACAAAATACAGCTCCGAAAAAACCTCGTAGCAATCCAGCTGAAGAGAATTTGAAATCAGTTACTGATATCAACACACTGAAAGTCGGTCAGACTCTGAAAGTGAAAGTGGGTAGCAGTATGATGGATGCCTCTGTGCTGGAAATTGCCAAAGATGGTGTTAGGGTTCAATTGCCATCTGGTCTGGCAATGATTGTGCGCGCGGAACATTTAAAGTTCTGATACGGAGGTCACTCAGGTCATGAACAAATTACTCAAAGTTGCATTTGTTGTGAGTCTCGCGACTTTCGGCACAGCAATAGCTAATACTCAGGCAGTGACTCCGGTCACTGCTGCTCAGTTACCTCTTTTAAAGCAGAATACACAGCACGGAACCGTGAGTGAGCGTGTGACATCGCGTTTTACGCGCTCTCACTATCGTCAATTCGATTTAGACAAAGAGTTTTCTGGGAAAATATTTGACCGTTATCTCAATATGATTGATTACGGACATAATGTTTTACTTCAATCCGATGTTGACCAGTATGCAAAAGATAAAGCAAAAACGGGTGAATGGCTTGAAGATGGCAAGTTAGATAAGTTCTATGACCTGTATAACCTTTCTCAGCAACGTCGTTTTGAACGTTTCAAATATGCACTCGCGCGTTTAGATCAACCGATTGATTTAAACGCGACGGATTCTATTGAGGTTGATCGAACTAAAGCACCTTGGCCGAAGGATAAAGAAGAACTAGACCGTTTATGGGACCAAAAGGTTCGCTATGATTGGTTAAGTTTGAAATTAACGGGCAAAGATGACAAAGAGATCAAAGACAAACTGACTAAGCGTTACAATTTTGCATTGAAACGCTTATCTCAGGCACAAAGCGAAGACGTATTCCAATTAATTATGAATGCGTTTGCTCGCGAAATTGACCCACATACCAGTTATTTATCACCTCGTAGCACTGAACAATTTAACTCAGAAATGAGTTTATCCCTTGAGGGGATTGGTGCCGTGTTACAACAAGATGATGATAATACGACAATTAATTCTTTAGTTGCGGGTGGTCCTGCAGCTAAAAGTAAAGAGCTAAAAGTTGGCGACAAAATCATTGGTGTTGGTCAAGTTGGTAAACCTATTGTTGATGTCGTGGGTTGGCGTTTAGACGACGTCGTTGCCTTAATCAAAGGGCCAAAAGGTAGCCAAGTTCGTTTAGAAGTCGTTTCAGATACGAAAGGTGCTAAGCCACGTATCGTGACAATTGTTCGCGAACAGATCCGACTGGAAGATAGAGCGGTAAAACTGTCTATCAAACAGCAAGGTAAAGAGAAAGTTGGCGTATTAGATATTCCAGGTTTCTATGTCGGTTTGACCAACGATGTCAAAACTGAACTACAAAAAATGGCGAAAGAGAATGTTTCGGCTCTGATTATTGACCTGCGCGGTAATGGCGGTGGGGCATTAACAGAAGCGGTCGCATTATCTGGGCTGTTTATTAACAAAGGACCGGTTGTTCAAGTTCGTGATAACAATGGTCAAGTTCGCCAAGATGCGGATGACGATGATGTTATCTATTATAAAGGTCCATTAGTTGTTCTGGTTGATCGTTTTAGTGCTTCTGCATCAGAAATTTTTGCTGCAGCAATGCAAGATTATGGTCGCGCTTTAATTGTGGGTGAACCGACTTTTGGTAAAGGAACGGTACAGCAGCACAGAAGTTTAAGCCGCGTTTATGACCAAATGCTAAAACCAGAATGGCCAGCATTAGGTTCAGTGCAATACACTATTCAGAAGTTCTATCGTGTAAATGGTGGAAGTACTCAGCGTGAAGGTGTGACTCCAGATGTGGTTATGCCAACAGGGCAAGATCCAGCAGAAACAGGTGAAAGCTTTGAAGATAACGCATTGCCTTGGGATAGCATCCCGGCTGCGAATTACACTAAATCTGGGGACATTAATGCTGATTTATCTCCGATTAAAACCAAGCATTTAGCCCGTATCAGTGTTGACCCTGAGTTCAAATATATCGATGAAGATATTGCGCGTTACAAGTCATTGAAAGCAACTAAGAATCTGATTTCTCTGAACTATGCTCAACGTCAGAAAGAAGATGATGAAATTGATGCGACCAAACTGAAACGCATTAATGAACGCAATGCAAAACTAGGCAAACCGCTATTGAAGTCAATTGATGATTTACCGAAAGATTATGAAGCGCCAGATCCGTATTTAGATGAAACGGTGAAAATGGCAATAGACCTTTCGAATCAAAACACTAAGATGCTTTCTGGTGCCAAACAGTAAAAATAAAAAGTATTTTCTAGAGCCAGCGCAAGCTGGCTTTTTTATGTTTATTGATTTTGTAATTCATTGATTTAATAATGGTTTAATATATTAAGTATTTTATCTATAGTCTTAACTTCAACTAAACCTAAATTTTTGTTTAAAAAAATAGTAGGTTTTCTTTCTCTTTTTCAAAAATATCCTACACTTCAGTTAGTAATATCCCTTATTAATGAGGCAAAGCAATGCGTAAATTATCTGTAGGTTTATTAACTGTCATGGCGGTCATGATGTCGTCAATGGGTTCTGCGAATGCAAGTAACTACCCTTGTTCAGGCGCTAAAGGCGGAATTGCTCGTTGTGATAGCGGGCAATTTATCTGTAATGACGGAACAACCAGTCGTTCAGAGCAAGTCTGTACAAATGAGCTAAAAAACTCAATCAATAAAAGTGCAGGTATTGGTGCAGGTATTGGGGCGGGTGTGGCAAAGCAGTCCAGCAAACCATCTGCGGTAGATTCTATCAAAGAGACAGGTGACAACATGAGTAAAACTGCAAAAGATAAAGCATCAAAAGCAACTGATAAGGCAAAAGCTGCTGAGAAAGAAACATCGAAAGCGGTGAAAGATAAGGCAAAAGCAACAGAGAAAGAGACCTCTAAAGCTGTAAAAGAGAAAGCGGATAAAGCCAAAGCTGCTGACAAAGAAACCTCTAAAGCTGTAAAAGAGAAAGCAGATAAAGCTAAAGCTGCCGATAAAGAATCTGCAAAAGCAGTGAAAGAAAAAGCAGATAAAGCCAAGGCTAAAGAGAAGGAAACCTCTAAATCGGTGAAGGAAAAAACCGACAAAGCTAAAGCGGTAGAGAAAGACAAAACCAAAGCAGCAAAAGAAAAAGCAGACAAAGCAAAAGCGGATAAAGCAAAAGCCGACAAAGCTAAAGCTGCAGCAAAAACAACCGCAAAAGTGTCTAAAGGCAAACCAACTAAAGGTAAAGTGAGCTGATCATTTTCTCGTAGTGCCTTATCGTTATCATTTAAATGCCGTTTATTAAAACGGCATTTTTTATTGCTGTGTGTAAAGATATGTTATTTTATGACTTTTTCCTGTTAATGGGCTTGAAATGGTGTGAAAAAACCTTATTTATGAAGTAAATTTGTCGTGATGTTTGTTTTGACCAAGGAACCTATAAAAAATGATGAGAATTGCTTTATTCTTGCTCACAAACTTAGCTGTTATGTTTGTGTTCGGGATTATTTTAAGTTTAACCGGGATACGTGGAAGTAGTGCTCAAGGTCTGCTGATCATGGCGGCATTGTTTGGTTTTGGTGGTGCATTTGTGTCGCTGCTCATGTCCAAATGGATGGCGCTGAAGTCCGTTGGTGGGGAAGTTATCGAGCATCCACGTAATGAGATGGAACAGTGGTTAGTTAACACTGTTAGCCGTCAGTCCCAGCAAATCGGTATCAAAATGCCACAAGTGGCAATTTACCATGCACCGGATATCAACGCATTTGCAACGGGCGCACGCCGTGATGCTTCTTTGGTTGCGGTAAGTACAGGTTTATTGGAAAACATGAGCCGTGATGAAGCTGAAGCAGTTATTGCCCATGAAATCAGCCATGTAGCTAACGGTGATATGGTTACCATGACCTTATTGCAAGGTGTTGTGAATACCTTCGTTATCTTTATTTCACGTATTTTGGCGCAAGTTGCGGCTGGCTTTATGTCAAACAACAATGACAATGAAAGTGAAAGCAGCAATGGTAACCCAATGGTTTATTTTGCCGTTTCGATGGTATTAGAAATCGTGTTTGGTATTTTAGCGAGTATCATTACGATGTGGTTCTCTCGTTACCGTGAGTTCCACGCGGATGCAGGCTCTGCCAAATTAGTCGGTAGAGAGAAAATGATCGCTGCACTGCAACGCCTGAAAACAAGCTATGAGCCGCAAGAAGAAGGGCGTTTGATGGCATTTTGTATCAATGGTCGTGGTAAAGCATTTAGCGAACTGTTTTTATCTCACCCGCCATTAGATAAACGTATTGAAGCATTACGTTCAGGCCAGTATCTGAAATAGCCTACGATGTTAATACGATAAAATGAAAGGGAAACATCATGTTTCCCTTTTTTATTTACTCATCCTACCACTATCCCCGCCGTATTCGATTTATCATTTTATCTAACTATTTCAGCGAATAGTGCCAGTAAAGCAGTGTGCTAGTAAAAGAAAAGTGACAGGTATTTTATGCTGAAGAGAGTTAAATAAATATACTGAAAGAAAACGGCACTCAGATTGAATCGAATTAAACCTTCAGTTTAAAAATTACGACTATTTTATAGGTATTGACGCTTATTTATTGAGTAAATGTTGAGTAAATAGGCTAAATACTCCTTTGGGGTTATTTAAATCTAAATAAAGTTAGAAAGATATATACGCGTTATTGGCGTTAAATCATGTGAATAAAAAAATAAATACCACGTGTAATATTGCATATTTACGGTTAGCTAAAATTAATAGCCTGCCATTAATTTCTGAAGATTATTTACCATAATTAATATATTTATTTTATATATTTTTATAATTGCTTTCTGTAACTATTACTTTTTGAAAAAATCAAAAAATAGAGCATATTTATGCATTAATAATTATTTGTAATTTATTAATCTGTTATGTTATGGTGCGAAAGTATCCTTTTCAATCAAAGTAAGTGTCGAATTATCATAGGGTTTCTTCTCCTTGGGTTAAATCTGGCTTTACTCATCGTTGTTGTATATGCATAAAATGTGCATAGATAGCGCTATGTTTTGCGCGTCAAATGGAATATGACGATAATATTATCGGCTATGAGTAATAAACATTTCATTTTGTTTGGAATAAAAATCTTATCGCGTGGGAGCCAATTTTCTCAGTGAAATATCTCGCCATAAAATAATAGGAACTCAACATGCACAATGAATTTTTAGTACACGAAGCAGAGATGCTGGATTTATTAAAGCAAGTGGTTAATACCGAATCCGGTTCATACGATAAAGAGGGTGTTGATAATCACGCTGCATTCTGGTGTGAACGTTACCAATCAATGGGCTTTGAAGTTGAGATAATCCCAAATGAAAAATTGGGTAATAACTATCGTCTTTATCACCCATCTACCACGCCTGAAATTTTGATTTTGCTGCATCTTGATACTGTATTTCCAAAAGGCACAGTAGCGGAAAGACCATTTAGCATTGAGGGTGATAGAGCCTATGGTCCTGGTGTTATCGATATGAAAGGCAGCCATGTCATGGTGCATCAGGTGATCAAACAGCTTTATGCCACCAACGATGAACGCTACAAAAAAATTGAAGTGCTGCTGAACTGCGACGAAGAGATAGGTTCTATTTCGTCACGTCCGGTCATCGAGGAATGTGCGAAAGGCAAACGTTACGCGTTAGTGATGGAGCCTGCGCGCGCGAATGGTGCCATTGTCAGCGCTCGTCGCGGTGTGGGAACCTATGTTCTGACTATTCAAGGGAAAGCGTCTCACTCTGGTATTGCTCCTGAGGCAGGGATCAGTGCTATCCAAGAACTTGCTTTCAAAATCCAAAGCTTACATGCACTTTCTCAGCACGATAAAGGGCTGTCAGTGAACGTGGGTCTGATTACTGGTGGAACATCCGTCAATACCATCGCTCCAAATGCGCGTGCAGAAATTGATGTGCGGATCTCTTCTGAGCAGCAAGGTATTGAAATCGACAAGAAAGTACGTGAAGTGTGTAGCCAGCCTGTGTTAAACGGCATTCAACTTTCATTGACTGGTGGGATCAACCGTCCACCAATGGCAAAAACAGCACAAAGCGCTGCTCTTATCGACATCATCAAACAAGAAGCTGACAAACTAGAAATCGCTCTGGAAGATGTCTCTACAGGTGGTGGTTCTGATGCCTCATTTACCGCTGGTGTGGGTACGCCAACGGTAGACGGTTTAGGTCCAATTGGTGGCTATCAACATAGTGACAAAGAGTACCTCGAAATCCCCTCTTTAACTGAGCGCGCTCAGCTATTTTTCAATGTGTTAAAACGCATTACGCAGTAATTATGACTAACAAAACAAATAATAATCCAACAGGATAAATCTATGGCAATAACATCAACAACACCACCACCACAAAAAAAGCGTTCTGATGGGATAAACCCGTATGTATTGCTTTTTTTCATCCTTGTCGCGGCAGCGGTTGCGACTTGGATCGTTCCTGCGGGGCAGTATGCCTCTGAAACGAAAGTTATCACAACTATCAAAGATGGTGTGGAAACCCAAGTTAAGAGCTCCTATACCATTCCGGGGAGTTATGAGCGTTTACCTGAACAGCATGGCGTTTTACCTGGACAGGTTTTCACGTCGATCGCTGACGGGCTAGTTAAAGCGGCTCCGATCATTTTCTTGATTATCTTTACTGGTGGCGCGTTACATCTGCTTGAAACAACGGGCGCAATCAACAAAGTTCTGAGTAATATTTCACGCAGTAAAAAGCTTAATGACTTTTTGTTGATCACTATCTTCTTTGTGGTGTTCTCCATTTTGGGTACCACTGGGATTGTGGTGAACTCGATAATTGCTTTCGTGCCAATAGGTTTATTGGTGGCGAAGTCAGTCGGAATGGATGACAAGTTTGGCGCAGCGATTGTCTATGTTGCGGCTTACTCCGGCTTTAACGCCTCGGTAATGGCACCGATGACCGTCGGGTTATCTCAAGGTTTAGCCGATGTTCCGCTGCTATCAGCATTTGGCTTCCGCACGGTGGTTTATATTAGCTTTGTGATCGCAGGGATTATCTTTTTAACTTTGTACGCGAAGAAAAGCCGTCGCCAAGGGATGGTGCGTCCAGAAGTACAGATTGATGACAGCCAATTTGAGACCTCAAAAATCTCTTTACGTCACGTCATTACATTATCCTATGCCGCATTCTGTTTAATTGGCTTTATTTTCGGTGCCATTGAGTGGAGCTGGGGCGAGAAAGAGATGATGGCTATGTTTATCATCTTAGGCGTGGGGGTGGGCGTACTGAACAGGATGTCACCGAATGATATTGCAACCGGCTTCCTGAAAGGCTGTGCAGGTATGGTCGGCGGGGCATTTATTGTTGGCATGGCGCGTGCCATCGCAATTGTATTAGCGGATGGCATGATCTTAGACACCATCGTGAATTCGATTATTTCTCTGATGGATGGATTACCAAAAACATTATCTGCGCTTTCTATGTTCGGTACCGCTGCTATCATGCACTTCTTTATTTCGTCAGGTTCCGGTGAAGCGGCAGTTTTAGTGCCTATTTTCACCCCGATGGGCGATCTGTTAGAAATCACCCGTCAAACTACCGTTCAAACGGTATTAATGGGCGAGGGTGTTGTGAACTGTATTAACCCAACATCAGGTATTTTGATGGCGGTGTTAGCGACGTCGAAAATCCCATACACCAAGTGGTTGAAGTTTATCTGGCCGTTGGTATTAACTTGGGTCATTATTTCGATTATCTCGATTGTTTACGCAGTCATGACGAATTTAGGTCCAATTTAAGTTCGCCTATCACGTTATGTAGACAGACAGGGTATTTGTCAAAGCGCTACTCGAAAGAGTGGCGCTTTTTGTTTTTGGGTAATGAGTCGGCAGGATTTTAGGCAAAAAAAAGCCCCCTTCATAAGGCATAGCCAGCCTTGTCAATACAGGTCTGGCTATATAAATCAATGAGATATCACATGTCTGTCATACTATAAAGCACCACAATAGCCCGTTTATGTGGATGGAATGTGGATGCTTTCGCGTAGTGGATTACATGATATAGCCTCATTTAAGTAATCTGGCGCAAAGTGTGCATACGTCATTGTTTGCTGAATTGTTGCATGACCCATGATTTTTTGGAGTGTTAAGATATTCCCTCCGTTCATCATAAAATGAGCCGCGAATGTATGACGTAAAGCATGTACAGCTTGACCATGTGGTAAGTCAGGTTTTACGTTTTTTAGTATCGCTCTATAAGTTTCATAGTCAGCGTTGAACAGTAAACCAGACTCTTTAATTTTTACTGCTTTCATTACTTCTTCAGATATTGGAACTGTGCGATGTCTGCCGTTCTTCGTCTTCATAAAAGTAACTCGCCCATGTAATAAATTCTCGGCTCTTAATTGGGTTGCTTCACCCCATCTAGCACCGGTACTTAAACATAAAACTGTAATACGCCAATAATCACCTTCAACAGCATTCAGTAATTTTTCAATATCACTTTTCGTCAAATAAGACATTTCGGGCTTTTCTTCTTTTAGCTTACTAAGCCCTTTGATTGGGTTGGTTTTAGAACACTCACCAATTTCAGCCAACGATGTGAAAATTCCCATCAACAAATTCAACTCTCTATTGACTGTTGAGGCTTTCACACCACTTTGTAGCCTATCTGACCGATATTGCCCTAAAAGCTTAGGGGTTATCTGATATACGGAAGGGGTACCCATATCATTGATTATCTTTGTCACTGTTCTTTTGCGATTAGCCGAATATTTATTGTTACGCCCTTTATATATCCACCATATCTGAAAAATATCAGACAGAGATCGGTAGTCTCGTGACTCACTATTCCACTCATCGCTATTTGCAGTAAGCATTACACTTCTTTCGAATGCTAAGGCATCTGCTTTCTTTTTAAATACCCGCTGGACTCGTTTTCCTTCTCGCCCCTGCGGTCTGATATCCACTTTGTAACGTCCACCTTCAAGCGCCTTAATAGTCATTGTTGCGCCCTCCGGTTAAACGAGGTGATTCTAAATTGTTAGTAAAAACATACTGTTGATAAATATTTAGCCAGCTTTTGTTATTAAAAGCAGCTAGATTATTTTCATAAGCCCATTGTGTGCGATAGCCGGTGAAATTTGACCGGCAGATGGAATAATTTTACCGGTTGTTAGCCATAGAGAATATTTACTAAGCCGCCGATGTTTTAAAATATTCTCAAAGCATAGCCAATTGATGTTATTAGCAATCGGTATATCTAAGTGTTCAACGGATAATGCTTCTTTAAGTTTTTCATTTAATGTCATGCTTGTTTGTCCTCATCAACTTCATAGTTTTTAGGGTCGTAAAGTGCAGGGGCGATTTGACCTACATCTGGTGCTGTTTTACCAGTGATAAACCAAAGAGCGTATTTCTCAAATTTTGGATTACAGATGATGGATGTGATTACGTCGGCATTTGGTACTGTCTTTCCGTTTTCGTAACGCCATAGAGCATCTCTACTTAAGCCCAGCATTTGCGCGGTTTCCGGTAAGCTGGTAAGCCGTTCACTTTCTCTCATCAATTTTAATTTCTCAGATACGCTAAGACGCATGTTGCAATTCTCCGACCAATGTATTAATGTTATCTAACAAAATGTCACTAGGGGTATTCTGTTAATGAAATACCCCAAATGGAGAGATTATCACATGAATGAGAAATTGTTACATTTGCTGTTCAAGATTCCTGATCCGATCACTGTTTCAGAGTTTTCCCGCCGTACAGGTAAGTCAGAAAGTAGTGTTAGAAAACTAACCGACCGTCGCCGTTTGCCTATTCGTACAGAACGTCAATTACATGGTGAAAGCTTTAGCGATATGCGCTTAATGATCATGTGGAATGAGTGGCTTGAAATGGTTTATGAGGCTACTGGTCAAATTCCATCAACTGAACGAATGGGGTGGAAAGCGAGTTGGTTTAAGCGAGTAAATAAACTGATTAGCGATTTAGGTGCTGTTCCTGATGAGCTGAAATCTGTCGAAGAAGCTTTGAAAGGGTAGGTGACGAAATGACTGCTGGTATTGAGCAGATTTCAACGCATAGCTTTAAGTATCGTAACTTTCAAATTATTAAGTTACCGGCTAAAGCCATGAATCCCGTAACTCGCTTTCATGTTCAACGTGATGATAATTCGTTTGGGTTATTTGATTCGATGACTGAGGCGACAAAATATATCGATAAATTATTCGTTAGGGGTAACCCTAGTCCATATATTGATGAAGTTCCTTTTCATCGATAGTTAAATCTTAATTAAATTAGTTAGTTAGAGTCTTGTATAGCAATGCAGCGCCAGAAGTTAAGACTGATGATGATATGTTTACGATTGTATCTTTGACACCAGATTTGGCTGCTTCTACAAGTTGCTCGCCAAAAGATGGTTCTAATGAGTTAGGCGTCAGTTTCAATAATTCTAGACCTTTTACTGTTAGGACTGCGTCGGAGAAAGAATAGCCATACTGAATGTTTGCGGAAATATAACCATGCTCCACTAACCATGAAACAGTTTCTGTAACAAATATAGCATCATGGTTAATTGATGGCTCTTCAAATGGATCCTGCGCTGTCTCGGGAAATAGCCGTTCTACTGTAAAGGCTCTTCTTACAGGAAATGATTCGTATAAAGATGCTAAAACAATACCGGTTATTTCATTGAATTTCTTAATGTTAGTTGGAGTAGACACTATGGATACCCTTTCAGATAAGAAAGAAAAATATGATGAACTCTATAGAACATACCATTCCATAATTGAAATGCAATTATCACTTAGTATGGATGGAGTTCGAGCCAAAAAAGCATGGCGCTCTGCATTATCAGATATTGAGGTTTCAGTTTTATCAGATGTACTTGCTCAAGTTTTAAATCAAGCAGGTTACAAGATCTTGTCGCATAAATAACATGAGGAGTGGCTATAAATGACACAATTACATGTGCAACAGCATAAACATAAATTAACGGGTTCATCTGTTAATGAATTTAAAAGCGATAGGAAGAAATGCAAGTTATCTAGTGTTGATAAACTATTTATGCTTGTTGGTTTTTTGTTCTTATCATTTATTTTTATTTCTGCATTTAGATAAACGAAATGAATAGTTCAACAATTGAGTTAGTTAAAGCTAAACAGTTGATTGAATCAGCCGGTAATGTGAAAACTGATGCTACACCAGCAAAGCGAGCAACAACTAGGTACTACGAGAATCACGGAAAAAGCATTGAATATCGTGTGAGTGAGTTGAATAAAGCGGCTCAATTAAGAACGACAGTTTTTCATTCAAATAAAGAATGTCCAGATAATAAGGAGCTTTCCGGATTTATTGAGTATTTAAGATTAAGTGATGTGAGAATGCTAAATATGATTTTTTATTTGGCTGGCATTAATAGTGATAAGCATCAATTGATGTTAGAGGATTTTAGTAAAGAGGATAAGCAATCTATTATATCTGCAATTAATCAAGTAAAAGTATTAGCGGCATTGTTACCGAAACACATCGCCATGCCTATTTAAATTAAATAAAGAAATAAATGACGTTAGCGCGTCAGGGGTTCTTACATTCTAAATTTGAGGTATTAGTTATGCGAAATAAAGAGATAAAACCGATTTTAATTGGTGTTGATATTGCTACGAGAGAACGTGATTACTCGGCTATCGCTATCAGCATTAAAGCCATTCGTGAAGATGAACGCAAAGTTCAGCTTGATAAGTTTTCATCTCGTCTTGATTCCATCGTTTGTAAAGCAACTCGTGAAAAACTGACTCGTGAGCAAATCCTTGAATTGCTTGCGGGTGAGTCTGTTCATTTATCCAATTTGGCTGCGGAGTTAGATCATGTCTAAAGAAATTGACCGCGCTAGCGAGCACGAAATGTTGATGCGAGAGCAGCAAATAAAAGCAGTTACAAACCGAGCAGTCAGTACTTCGGCTTTTGAGTGTGAAGACTGCGATAAACCAATTCCAGAACAGCGTCGAATTGCCTCAATGGGCTGTACTCGTTGTATTGATTGCCAAACGATTTTTGAGCTGAAAAGCAAACATTATCGGAGCGTGTGACGGTGAAAAGAAGACATGAGCTCAAGCTTGCCCCTCGTTACTTTCAATTGGTTCAAGATGGTTTGAAAACAGCAGAATTTCGCCGTGCCGATAGAGATTTTAAGGTGGGTGACGAGCTGTTTTTACGTGAATTCAATTCAACTAATAAACCATATGCCAGTTACACAGGTAACGCTATTTCATGCTTAATCACTGACATCACAAAGATTAATGATGTTTATCCAGAACTAAAGCCATTACCTGAATTTGTGATGATTTCTTTTTCAATTATTCGAATTGAGGATAATTTTCGTGGCTAAACCTAATAGAACTATCCTCAAGTGGGCAGGCTCTAAAGTTGGTATTATGGAGCAGCTACGCCTTCATTTGCCTAAAGCAAACCGTTTGGTTGAGCCATTCGCTGGATCTTGTGCTGTGATGATGAATACTGATTATGAGCAGTATTTAATCGCGGATGCTAATCCTGATTTGATTAACTTATATGAAGCTATAACGACACTGCCTGAAAGTGTTGCTATAGAGGCATTGCAGCTTTTTAGTGAAAAAAATAATAGTGAAGATTTTTATCTCGCTAGAGTAGAGTTTAACGGTGACAAGCAGGAATTGTCACGATTAAGGCAAGCAAGTTTATTTTTATACCTAAATAGGCATTGTTTTAATGGGCTGTGTCGTTATAACCAACAAGGCAAATTCAATGTTCCTTTTGGTAACTACAAAGCGCCTTATTTCCCTAAAACTGAAATTGATAGTTTCTGTAATAAAGCCTATCTCAGCAAAACTAGAATTTTGAATCTTGAATGGCAAGATACATTATCACTCGTTGATTTTGGTGATGGTGTTTATTGCGATCCGCCTTATATGGGGGATAGTTTCACTCGTTATCATACTGCTGGCTTTTCTAATACTGACCAGCAAGAACTAGCAATTGCCTTGAAAGATATTAATGATATTCAAGGTAATCCTATTACCGTATCTAATTCTCTTGCAGCAAAAGAGCTGTATCTTGATCTTGGCTTTACTGTCCATGAGATAGAAGCACCGAGAAAAATTTCAGCGAACGGAAATCGTAAATCGGCAACTGAAATTATCGCAGTTTTGGCAGGGGTTGAGTCATGATGCTTGACCCTAAAGATGGCGTTTACATTAGCGGTACTCGCTTTGCGATTCAGCGCCATGTAGATGATTCTAAAAATGTTCAGTGGCGCTTACTGCAAATCAATAATAAAACTCGTTGTTATGAGTTAGTTTGTTGTAGCTCTGATCCGTGGTTTATTGCGATTGAGCTGACCTCGTATCACGTCATGAGAGTGAAGGGAAAAGGCATCAAGACGCTGGATGTTTACCGCCAGACTGTTGATGTCATTTCTCGTCGTTGTGAAACTGCCATTAATTTATTAAGACCAGAAACATTAGGCGGGGCGCTTAATGTCTAAGGTATTGGATTTCACGCAACAGGGATTAACTTATTCCGCAGATATGGATTTTCCGTATTCGTGGAATAAGCCCAAAGAAAATAATTATTACAAAGCTGATATAGATGCTTTAGGAAAATCTCTATCGCATGAACAATTAATTCATGCGCAAGCGATTTTAGGTGAAGTAGAGACTTTACCGCGCATCTTGCGTTACCGTATTCAAAAGCACTATGAGAACATCATTAAAGAGTCAGGGCAGTATAAAGCGTATGAGTATTTACGTTCTGACTTCTACAAGAAAATCTACCCACGTATTATGGCTGTTAATTCACGCTATGAGTTAGATACAAAAGCGCTATTGACGCTATCCACTCGTTTTACTTCTGAAATTAGCCAGTTTAACAGGCTGTTTGATCTGTATGACAAGCCAATTAAAAAATTGGCGGAGCATATTTCAAGTGGTTTTTTCAGTCTCTATGAAATCTATTGCGATAAGTTGACCGAGCAAAATGACGGTGATCGTGAGGTTATCTATGAAGATGCATCGCAAACGTTGATTTATGGGCGTTTAGCTGAGCTTTCCAATGGTTTACATGTGTGTCCTCTTCACTATCAAAGCTATTTGAAAGTTTTGAAAAATAGAAAGCGCAGAAAAGGAAAGCAAAACTTAACCACGCGCCAAGTTATTGCAGCTGTACAACGTTTAGTTGACGCAGATTTTTGGCATCGCAAGCTAAAAGCCCATCGTACCCAATGGATTGAGGCAATCATGATTGCCAATATGGACGTGTGTGTAAATCGCCAGCCTTATGCCAGTAAGCAGGCTATTCGTGAGGTGCAAGCTCAGCGTTTATCTAATATGCAATATCTGCAAGGTATGGATATTCAAGACGTTGAAACGGGTGAGCGGTTTGATCTGTTTGAGAAAGTCATGGCGAGTATTTCTAACCCTGAAATACGCAGGATGGAACTGATGGCGCAAATGGCAGGTATTGAACGCGTAGCGAAAGAACGGGGTGATATCGGCATGTTTATTACATTAACTTGCCCGTCAAAGTATCACCCGACAAAGCAACGAAAAGAAAAAAACAAGGAAACGGGTAAAGATGATTTTTACGCGGTGCTTAATCACAAGTGGAAGGATGAGGCTTTTACGCCAAAAGATGGGCAGCGCTATTTAGTTAAAATTTGGTCGCGTATTCGCTCGGCTTTCAATGATAAAAATATCAATATTTATGGTGTTCGAGTTGTTGAGCCGCACCATGATGGCACGCCGCATTGGCATATGTTGCTATTTGTTGATAAAGCAAAACGCGCGGAAGCGATTGATATTATGCGTAAACGGGCTTTGAAAGAAGATGGAAACGAAGCCGGCGCACAGAAATTCCGTTTCGAATGTAAGCATATGAACCGTGGTGGTGCCGTCGGGTATATCGCGAAGTATATCGCTAAAAATATCGACGGTTACGCCCTTGATGGTGAAATTGATCACGAAACCGGCAAAGACTTAAAAAGCATGGCGGCGGCGGTAACCGCGTGGGCTTCAACGTGGCGCATCCCTCAATTCAAATTCTATAAACTCCCATCAAAAGGGGCATATCGCGAGTGTCGTCGATTGCGCGGCGTTTCCATTGCTGACAGCCTTGGTGATATCGCGGAGCGTGTTCGCGCGGCGGCTGATGAGGGTGACTTTTTTGAGTATGTCATGTCACAAGGTGGTCCATGTATTCCACGCAAATTAGAAACGATCCGCGTAGCTCGTGAGACTAATGACGTTAACGTCTACGGGGAAGAGGTTCAGAAAGTAGTTGGTATCTACAACCAATTAAAATCTGGTGCGCCAGTCATTAAAACTCGCGAAAGAAAGTATCAAATCGTCAAGAAAAGCGCCGTTGACCTTGACCTTAATCTTTTAAGAAGCGACAGCGGAGCGCCTCGGAGTCCTGTCAATAACTGTAGATCGCCTATTACCTCTAATCTATCAGATGTGCAATTTTACGAGCCAGAGCATGGCTCTGGTGAAGTATGCAACATTAAGGAATACGGTTTCGCGTTTATAGAAACGGATGCTGAGAATGCAGCAGGAAGCGAAATATTGCAGGGAAATCAACAAAGACAGATTTCAAACATTGAATTAAGTGAAAGTGATGAAAAAATTCAGTCGGAAATAGTCAATTTTGCCAATGAAGTCGGCATTCATTTTGTTATTCCACAAATTGAAACCATGTTCATTAACGGTTTAGGTGTAAGTGATGGGCTTCATTTTATAAAAGTTGATGGGGATAGGTTGAGATTGGAGTTAAATGAGGATGGGAAAGAACTTCAAAGGCGGGAAATTGAAACTCAGCATAAAGTTAGAATTAGGAAATATAAACAAAGATGTTATGATATCTTATCTAGAATAGTAAAATTAAGTAAAAATGAACAATAAATACATGTTCTTACAGCCGAGGTAAATTTTATCTTATGATTAAGAATCTATACAATTTACTCATAAAATACAAAATTAAGGAATAAAAATGGATCTTTTCATACCTAAAGAAGGGGTTTTGTTACATGATTATTTTCAATATTTAGTTGAAAGAGATGATTTAGCTCCTGTTAGAGAGGTTATTAACTCATGGGGAAAAGGTCTTTTAGATAGACATAAAGAAAAAGATAAATTTATAAAAGAATTTCAAACAACCTTTAACTCATCGTTCTGGGAATTATATTTGAATCAAACTTTCAAAGAATTAAACATGACTATTGATTATACAAAAGAAAGCCCCGATTTTTGTATAAGTACTCCTGAAGGTTATACCGTAAATATAGAGGCCGTGGTTGCAGATCCTCCTATAACGACTAAATCCATTAATATAGAAGATGAATCTGATAAAAATCCATACATAGATGATGAATTTATTACTGATTGTACTATAAAGCTTCTAGGTAGGCTTAAAAGTAAACTTGACCTTTATAAGGGAGTTAATGGAAAAAAACATCCTTACAGTAGTTTGGAGCATGTAAAAGGAAATCCATTTGTAATTGCTGTTGCTCCATTCAATCAAAAATTTTCATTTGCACAAAATAATATTGCTATCAATCAGGTTTTATTCGGAATAGATCAGCCTAAATTAAATTCTTCGAGCGAATTAGTTACACCTAAAAAAGATTTTGTTATTAAGCCAAACGGAGCAAAATTGAATCTTGGTATTTTTACAAATGATTCATTTAAAGAAATAAGTGCTGTGATATTTTCATCAACAGGAATGTTAGGAAAAGCCATAATTAAAAGTGGTATTCCTTCTTATGTTAAAGCTACACGTTATCGTCAAATTTATAAAACTGATTTTTATGAATTAGAAAGTATAAATAATATAGGGACTAGTCATCAGCAGTTAACCCCAACACATGATGTTTTCTCTATTCGATTTATCGATGGAAATTTTGTTTGTGGTTCTGATACCCATATTTGTAAATCTGAAGAATACAGTGAATCACATATTGATGGATTGCATATATATTTTAATCCTTATGCGACAATTCCTTTAGAACCGTCGATATTTGATCACTATGATATAACACATAATTTCTTTGATATTGAACGTGAAGAATTTATTATGGAACATCATGACCAATCTTTAGTCTCACGACAAATACTTGGTTATTAGTATAAAAAATAGTGATGAATCAGACTAAATAATTTTTATGCTCTCTATGTGGTAGAGAGCATATTATTATTTTGTTCCTTTATAAATTATATTCAATGCTCTATTACAAAAAGTTGTTAGTTCACCTGAAATTACAGGTTCAGTACTAGCATCTGTGTTTGTATCATGATGAAATTTTCCAGCATAACTATTAATATCATTTAACTCTTTTGTTATAGATTTAGCATGGGATAGCGGAGAATCATTCTCTGCATTATTTATCAACTGAATTATTGTTCCAAAAAGAAGCCCAGGAGCTATGTATTTAGGAAAACGTCGATGTAAATATCCTTCTAACAAAGGACGAATTGCGATTGCAACATCTCTTTCGGCGTGCTCTCCTTCACCGTATACATATTCATTTACTAATCGGTGATTTTTATAATACGTAGACTCACATTCTATATCTATATCCAGTAGCTTTAATGCACTAAAGTCACCCTTTACACGGTAAATTTTAAATAAAGCAATATCATTACTCACTCCTTTTTTATCAAATTCATCCCTAAGTTTCTTTATAAAAAGCATATCATGTGCAAGAATTATAACTTGTTTACATTTATCATAAATATCTTTTAAAACTGTTACAGTTTGTTGTTTCCTATGGGTATCAAAGCTACACATTGGATCGTCAATAACGACAATTTTTTCGTCAAGTTTTGAATCCTTTAAAACCACGGAAAGAAAAAATGCAAAGGCAAGTGTCCTTTTATCACCTTCACTTAAGCAAGTTCTAAATTCAGCGTCATCTCCTTGCATTGTAATTTCCTTTCCTCTTAACTCTATTGCATATTCAGACTTTGGTTGACCCCCGCCATGATAATTATATGTAATTTTCTTTATTGAAAAAGATGCGCCGAAACTAGTTAAAAATTCATTTATTATCCCCTCATAATTACCTAGGGTCGATGTCATGAATGTATTTAACTCATTTCTTTTTTTCTCTTTTAGTTCATTAGCTTTTTTTTCGGATTCTTTTATAGTATTATATTCGTTTATTATATTTTCAATTTCAGGTGAAAATCTATTTTTAATTATAATTAAATCTTCTTTTTCTCTATTTAAATTAATAGTGTCTACTATTTCAAGTTTTGCAAGATACTCTGAAATATTAATATTGACTTTATCTATTAAATTATTAAAAATGGCTATTTCATTATTTATTTCAATGCATAATTCCTTACATCTTTCAATATCAGATTCACTTAAAACACTGGTTATGTCATTATTCTTATTATCAATAATACGTTGAAGTATATTGTATAGTTCTATTTTGTTTTTTTCTAAAAAAACAAGGTTCAAATCAATCTTTTCAAGAAACAAGCATTCTTCCCAAGAATTAAAGATTTCATTTATATTTTCAACTTGCTGCTTATAAAGAGGTATATCAAGCTGACTTAGTTCCCTGTCACGCATTGAATACAATCCACTCACTTCTTTTATAAAAACTCGATACGCCTCATTAAAATATTTTTTATAAGCATCAATTAATTCACTATCATTTATTTGTTGAGAACAAAAAGGACATGATTCATTTTTTATATATACCAATCCTTTGTTTATCCAGCCTTTAACACCATCAAATGGAAATGATTCTAAATGTTTTTTCACTCTAATATCAACATCATCATTTATTTTCTCCACACTCCTATTAAGAATGGAAAATAAATTATCAAGCGCTGGGGTGAATAAATTTAATTTATTTGGTTTGCTTTTTCTTCTAATCGAATCAAGCCTTTTAGCTTTATCTTGTTTTTCAACGTTAACATCAATGCGCGAGTCAATATCAACAATAGGTTTTAATTTAATATATTTCTGAAGTGTGTAATTTTTTCTATGAGTTAATAGTATAGATTCAATTTCTTTTCTTTTCCTAGCATGTTCGGAAGCATTATTAGATGCATCATCAAAATCTCTCATTGCTTGCACAGCTGAATCGCCTAATGCGAAACTAAGAAACTCTTTTCTTTGCCCTGGAGTTATTTGACCGCCAGAGTAAACGTTTCTATCAATAAATTCTAAATCAAAAACATGGATGTCAGTGAAGGTTTTTTCCCAATTACCATTACTAAATTTTGATATATTTCCATTTGAGAATAACAAATCAACGGATTGTTCCGATGTTGAATCAAGTGTTTTTCTTTTTATTATAATTTCAGGGTTTTTTGACGTATACGAGCGTAATATTGAAGAAAGTGTTGATTTACCTCGACCATTGTCACCATAAATCATTGATATTTTTTTGAATTTTAAACTATCAGCTTTAATATCATTAAATAATCCAACGCTGGTTATTTTTCGTATTCTTTCTAGCATCTTAATTCCTTTAAATTAATAATTTTAATGCTCTATTAAAATGAGACTATAACTTATTCACTACTGTTTTTTAACTTGAAACAAAGTAAGATAAATTATAATAACAAAGAGAATGCATAAAAACAGTCATATCCCCCAAAATCTGCAAGATCAAATACGAATCGTTACTGACATGAAGTACCACTACTGGTGGGGTTCCAGTGAACTCATGCATGTGCATGAAAACCGACCTATTTAGTGGGCAGGCGTGGCGGGGCTACGATTGCGCGGCGACATGTTTATTGTTAATTATCACCTCGCAAATTCTCCGAGCCATAGCGGCGTCAAATTCAATTTTATATAACTAGTAGCAATTATTTTAGGTCGTCTTAGAATGGATTACAGGGCGGTTATGTGTCGATTTGATGAGGGGAAATTTAGGCTGATTCGTCTTGACGTTGTACTTTTGATATAATAGCGTGGGGTTTTATTATTATTTAAACCATCGTGATCACCTGCCTAATGGCGAAAAAATACCGCCAATTGAGGCGGTACCAATGTTTAATGTTGAGATAATTTATTCGTTATCATCATCCAGCCGGTACGGTTCAAACTGAATAACTTCTTCACCACACCAATCATTTAACTGTTTCATCTTGGCTTGCAGTGGAATGAGTTCATTGCGAACAAATACCTTAGCCGCTTTCTCAACATCACCAAAGCCACCGGTATTCTGTGGAATGATCCCCATCATTTGTGGTGGTACCCGATGTGCGGCGAGCATATCATCACGACTGACATTTTTAATATTCAGAAACTCATCTTTCGCGGCGACTTCACTCAGGGGCATAACTTGAATGCCGTCTTTCTTTCCGTTCGGGGCATACAGGAATAAGTTACGGAAATTGCCGGGTCCGCGACTGCTTCTTACTGCATTACGAATATTTTCAATGTCGGTCGGAGACTGTGACGAATCACTGATATACATGATGTAACCGGCATGACTCCCATTGAGATAATACCGGCGACGAAATAACGTGGCAGATTCATTTAATAAGGTTGAGGGTAGGGCGGCAAGATATTCAGGTAAGCCGTATAGCTCTTGGTTGATATCAGGCTCAATCAAGTGAAACACCCCGCCTTGTTGGAAAGCGTAAGGCTCACTTTCATAACCATATTTAGCAAACCAATATTGATTCTCTTCAATACCGCGGCGGGTATATTTGGCAGGAATATGTTTAAATCGTAATAAGCCACCTAATAGATTTTTTCGCTCTTCCAAATAGGCATTGCCAAACATTAAGAAGTCGAGCGCAAAACTATCAAAGGTTTGTCGATTAAGTAATGTATGTGGCTTAAAGGTACTGGTCAGAATATTACGCTTAACAAAAATCGCGCTGCTATGGTGTGGGGCTGCCCGAAATGCTTTTGACAGTCCATTGAAGTTCATCGGTGGCTCATACCAGTTTTCCATTCTGACACATTCCAGATAATCATAAATTTCACGACTATCCAGAACGGAAACCGGTTCACCAAATGTGAACGCTTCAACGCCACCGGTATTTTGAGTTTTATTGCGATTGTTGCGGTTTTTACGGCTCATTAGTATAGCTCCACGATATTATGGTGTTGAGTGCTGTCACCGGTGATCGGTTCATTGAATAAGGCATGCATTGCTGCCCATGCTAAGTCAGCATGGCTGGCATCTTCACTGCGACTGGCTTCATAGGTTGGGCGGTTACCACTGGCGGTGGTTGACCGTCTAATTGCCATAAAAGACTGAATGATGTCGGTGTCACCGGCATCAAACTCTAATCGCCCACTGTTGATCACATCCCATGCTTTTAGGACCAAAGCATTTTTTATGGCTGGGTTGTAAACAAACTCGCGAGCGTGAGGGAAAAATTCAAGGACTGACTGATAAACACCGTGCCCAATACCGGTGGAATCAATACCGATATATTCCACGTTATAACGTTCAGTTAGTTGTTTAATGGCTTCGGCTTGGGCGCGAAAGTCCATGCCGCGCCATTGATGGCGCTCTAAAATACGAAAAGCACCTCCCATCATGGACGGTGGGGCAATGACGACGCAACCGGCACTATCGCCATTTTCTGTACCCTTGGCGGGGTCATACCCAATCCAAACCGAGCGATAACCATAAGGGCGATACATTTCAGGCTGAAAGTCTTCCCAAACTTCCCAACTATCAACAAGGCAACGTTGCATCAATTCCAGTGAGAAAATCGACGCGATATCATCGACAAACTCACACATCAGCAAGTTTTGATATTCATCGGGGCTGTATTCCAGCCTCAATTGGTTGATATCAAATAAATCACATCCCCCCTTGATAGCATCCTCAACAGTGACGATTTGACGCCATTGTCCGTCTTCACATAACCTGCCTGCGGCGAGTGCTGCATGACTGACATCTATGTCGATACGATCAGCTTTAGCACGACCTCGGTTGAACAATTTTCCAGACCAGAACGGGTATGCACTGTGCGTCAGGCTTGATGGGGTTGAGAAATAGGTTTGTCGCCATTTTTTGTGGAGTGCCATGCCACTGGCAACTTTCCGCAATTCTTGAAATTTTGGTATCCAAAAGAATTCATCAAGGTATAAGTTGCCGTGATAACTTTGGGCTGTTTTGGCGTTGGTGCCCAGAAAATAGAGGGTTGCCCCGTTTGATAAAACAATGGGGTCACCTTTTAAGTCCACATCCACTTCACGTGCCATCTCAATGATGTAACCTTTAAAGACGTGGGCTTGAGCCTTACTTGCAGATAGAAAAATTTGATTTCGCCCCGTAGTCAACGCATCAATGAAAGCTTCTCGTGCAAAAAAATACGTTGCACCGATTTGTCGGGATTTGAGAATGTCGCGAATTCGATATTGATTGCCAGCGCCATACCAAACCTTTTGATAGCCGAACATATTTTCACGAAATATCTCTTCTAATCGTTCAATCTGTTCTTCGCTAAATACATTTTTATCCGGTGCGCGACGTTCACCGGCGTTGCGGTTGGCAAGCTTGGGATTTAAATCGACTTCATTGCCCCCGTTTTGATACTTATGGATTTTGGCGTGTCGCTCGACTTGGCGATAAAGTAGGTCGATTTCTTTGAAGTCTTTTCCCTCTTTGTTGTCTTTCTCAAGGAGTGTGCAAAGCCGCATTTCAAGCGTCATTTCGACACGTTCAATCGGCGTGATCTCATCCCACTTGTCGCGCCGTTTCCAGCTATGAATCGTGGATGCCTTTTCTTTTAAAATTTCGGCAATACGCGCAATACGGTGCCCACTGAAATAAAGGTGCATCGCGCGTTTGCGGGGTTCAAAATCATGTAATGTATTCATGCTGCCAGATTACTGAGCGCAATCCTCGCGTGCGCTGGCGTTGTGTTGTACCTGCCTTTCCTACAACAGCGATCCGTTGTCTCCTCGATGTAAACACTGAAACCTATAAGCCAACTTATTTTTGAAAAATATTCTGACAATCCCGTTTTGTTACTGATGGAGTCATTTGCATGACGAAAAAAACGAAGCCAGTGCGAATTTGTGTTGAGGGTGCTACGACTGATGGGCGCACGGTGCAGCGTTCTTGGCTAACTGATATCGAAAAAAACTACGATCCCAGTGTGTATGGTGCTCGCATTAACTCTGAACACTTGAAGTATGAATGGATGCCACGTTTTGGCGATGTGGAGTCTGTTTATACCGAAGAAATTAAAGAGGGCGCACTGAAAGGCAAGCTGGGCTTGTATGCCACGTTACTGCCAACTGACGACTTGATCGAAATGAATAAAAAGCGTCAGAAAGTATATACCTCAGTGGAAATTAACCCGAAATTTGCGGATACCGGCGAAGCCTACCTTGTTGGTTTGGCAGTAACCGATAACCCTGCCAGCCTTGGCACTGAAATGTTGCAATTTAGCGCAAATAACAGTGTTAACCCGCTATCTGGTCGTAAGCAATCTCAAGAGAACGTGTTCACGCTTGCCGAAGAAACCCTGTTTGAATTCGATGAAGAAAAGCCGGAAACCCCGTCATTATTTTCCCGCGTAACCGAAATGTTGCGAGGCAAAAGCAAGAAAGACGATGCCCGTTTTTCTGATGTTGATAAAAGCGTTGAGCTGTGCGCTCAAACGATTGATGCCGTGCGTTTAGAGCTTGATGAAGCCAAAACAAAACTAAGCGCCTACGAAAGCGAAAGTCATGCAATCTGTGAGCTGCGTAATGAGCTGAATGAGCTAAAAGCCACGCTCAAACAAACGGATGGAAGCAATGTCAATCGACCACAGTCGTTGGGTGATAACGGCGCGACAGCCCCTGAATTCCTGACGGATTGCTAATTAGCCCTACAAATTTGAGAGCAAACATGAAAAAACATACCCGATTTCAATTTAATGCCTTTCTCACTCAGCTAGCGTCGTTGTTTGATGTTGAAGTAGAGGCGTTATCCAGCAAAGTTGAAGTGAATCCGTCTATTGCCCAAACGCTAGAAGATAACATTCAGCAAAGTGCGGCATTTTTAACCATGGTAAACGTGGTTCCTGTTGATGAGCAATCAGGCTCTGTCATTGGTCTGGGTGTAGGTTCAACCGTAGCAGGTACAACGGACACCACGAAAAAAGACCGTCAGCCAACAGATCCAAGCGAACTGAATGAAGTGACCTATAAATGTGAGCAAACCAACTTTGATACGGCTATTAAGTATAAAAAATTGGATTTATGGGCGAAGTTTAAAGATTTTCAGTTACGTATTCGTAACGCGATTATTCGCCGTCAGGCGCTTGACCGCATCATGATCGGATTTAACGGTATCAGCAGAGAGAAAGACTCTAATCGTGAGGTGAATAAGTTACTGCAAGACGTTAATATCGGCTGGCTGCAAAAAGTGAGAAATGACGCGCCTGAGCATGTAGTCAGTGATGTTAAAGATGCTGATGGGAAAGTGATTTCTGCGACAATCCGCGTCGGAGTTGATGGTGATTTCCATAACCTTGACGCTTTGGTGATGAGCGCTGTTGACGATCTGATTGATGAAGAATATCAAGATGATACTGATATCGTGGTGATTTGCGGTCGAAAGTTACTCAGTGATAAGTATTTCCCGCTGGTCAATAAAGAGCAGGAAAACAGCGAAAAACTCGCGGCAGATATGATCATCAGCCAAAAACGCATTGGCGGCTTGCAAGCCGTTCGCGCACCGTATTTCCCCGATAACGCACTTCTGATCACCCGTCTCGATAACTTGTCAATTTACTGGCAGAACGAAACTCGCCGCCGTCATATTTTGGATAATCCAAAGCGTGACCAAATCGAAAACTACGAATCGGTTAATGAAGCCTATGTGGTTGAAGATTATCGCGGCGTTGCGCTGATTGAAAATATCGAAATGGTGAGTGCGCCAGCAAAAGCCACAGAAGCTGATAAGGGCGAGGGCGGCGAGTAATGAGTAGCAGTATTTTCCGTCGTCATGTGATCCGTATGGGCGCAGAAAAGGACGCTCAGCAGCGCGATCCAATTATGCAAACGGGGTCGGCTTACACGCAAATGACATTGATGATGAATGCTGACCGTCGCCGGTTAAAGCGCATTCAGTCTTTTGAGCGTAAAGCCAGCGTAAAACGGGAAATGCTGCCTAATTATGCGCCTTGGGTCGCTGGTATTTTGGCGAGCGGTAAAGGACAGCAAGATGATGTCACTATGCGGGTAATGTTGTGGCGTATTGATGCCGGTGATTATCACGGGGCATTAGATATTGCCGACTACGCTTTGCGTTATAACCTCAACATGCCCGATAAGCACACCCGCACAACGGGCTGTGCTATTGCGGAAGAGATTGCCGATCAGGCTGAAAAGCAATACGCCGCTAAAACTCCGATGCCGTTGGACGTCCTTACTCGAACCATGACGCTAACGAATGATGAAGATATGCCAGACCAAGTCCGTGCAAATCTTTATAAGTGGTTAGGCTATGCCCAGCGAGACAATAATCAACCTCAACCCGCAACCTGCTCATGGTTGAGAGCGTTGGAATTAAATGACCGTGTTGGTGTGAAGAAAGACTTGCAGCAACTTGAGAAGTATCTAGAAAAGCAGCAAGAGACCATCACGGAACAACAGAACGAGCCACCGCGCTAGGGCGGCACAAAGGAATAATGTGATTTAACTTCCTTTGTCCACCGCCCACCTATTTAGAGGCATTGTATGGATTTTACTTCCTCACAATCACAGAACATCACTGATGAAGTCTTTCACAGTGGCGATTTCTTTCCGGATATCCACGCACTGGATTATCAAAAATCCATGCTGACAGACGGGAAACTGACGCCGGAACGCCTCAAACATGCCATCACTACCGCCATCATTGAAATTAATCGGGAGTTATCCGCTTGGCGACAAAGCCAGATTGAAAAAGGCTATGCGTCAATGGATAAAATTCCGGCTGAATTTGTGAATACAGAGAGTGAATTGGTGTTGCTTTATCGTCGCGCCGTTTACAGCCAAACGAAAGCCAATTTGACTGAACGTTACCGCGATGTAGACACCACAAACAGTGGTGAGAAAAAAGCCGAGGGTTTAGGTACCACGATTGATGAATTATGGCGTGATGTGCAGTGGGCAATTCAGCGCATCAAGGGTGAATCACACAATATTGTTGAATTGATATGAAAGTGATGGCGTTGCAAGGCGAAACATTGGATGCCCTGTGTTTTCGGGTACTAGGTCAGACAGCCGGTGTGGTTGAAAAAACGTTAGAACTTAACCCAAACCTTGCTGATGTGGGACCAATATTAACGCACGGGATGACAGTTGAATTACCCGATATTACCGAGCAGCCCAAAAAAGCCATGATCCAACTTTGGGATTAACAACACCCTCAATAGGGGGATGGTATGAAAACGATGAAAGAACACTTTGCAGAAATTTTCGAGACAGTTAAAAACGCATTACCGCAATTGTCAGGTGTAGCATTGGCAATTTTTATTCGTTATGCCTGCCTAATTTATGACGGTGACACGCGAAAAAATAAATGGGCTGAATGCCTGTTATGCGGAGCGTTGTCATGGGCAATTATTGGTGGCGCTGAGTTTCTTGGTATTCCGAATGGCGCATCCGGCATGATTGGCGGTGCGATTGGTTTTTTAGGTGTGGAAAAAATTCGTGAGATTGCACACCGAATGATTAATAAGCGATTGGGAGATAAATAAATGTCACGCGGAATTCGAAATAATAACCCTGGTAATATCGATTACAATCCACGAAATAAATGGCAAGGAGAATTGCCGTTTGATCCTAACATTGAGCCGCGGCATTGTCGATTTATGAAACCAGAGTACGGAATCAGAGCGCTTTTAAAGCTGCTACGAACGTATTCAACGTATCAAGGAAAGCAGGGGGTTGGTTGCGGGAAAATTGATACCGTAGAAGAAATTATAGAACGTTGGGCGCCAGCAAAAGACCGTAATAATACAGAGGGATATATTAATCGTGTCTGTAAAGAAACGGGTTTTAATCGTCGTGACTGTCTTGATGTCTATGATAAGAATACGGCATTCAAAATGGCTAAGGCAATCGTGCAGGTTGAGAATGGTCAACAGCCATACGATGACGCCATGTTTGAGAAAGCGTACAGCTTATTATGAGTAAAACGCCGCTTATATTAGCTGTTGTCAGCATAGTGATTATTGGCTGTCTCACTTTGGCTTTAGATAAAAGTGATGCTTTACGTAAGCGGCTGGAAGCGGACAACGAGCAGAAAACGCATACCATTGCGCTGCAAAATAAAATGATTGTTGATAAATCATTTCAATTTCAGCGCCTTAATCAAATAGCATCAAGTGCATCTTCAAACGGATTACGTCAACGAGCTGCATCAGAGGAAAGAAAAATTGAATATAAAGCGATTATTCAAAAAGACCCCACCTGTGATCTGCCTGTGCCTCGCGGTATTGCTGACCGGCTGCTCAACAACACGTATCGATTACGTGGAATCGCAATGCGTACCGATACCCAAAACGCTGACCCAGCCGATCCCGCCATCACTACCGGAAAGGCGCTAACCTATTGTGATTTACCCGTATGGGTGGATGCGTTACTGACTGATATCGAACAGGCGAATACTCAATTAATGGCGATAGAGCAGGCGGAGGACGCGCGTCAGAATGAAAAAACTCAGCAGCATTAAAGACCGGCTTTGCCAAAAAATCCCTTACCTGAAAGATAACCCCGAAAAGTTATATTTGTTTGTCGATGATGGCAGCATTATTGCCACCTATGAACCCTCGCTATCTTACGAGTACAACTACAGCTTGAATATTATTATTGAGGCATTCCCTGATGACCAAAATATTATTTTTGCAGTAGTACTGGAATGGCTCAAAGAACATCAGCCAGATATTCTCGCGAATCCTGATAAACGGGCTACGGGCATTCGTTTTGAAGCAGATATTCTCAATAGCCAAAGTGCCAATATCAGCATTGATTTAAAACTGACAGAGCGTGTGATTGTTGCGATGAAAGAGGGCAAGTATCACGTTGAAGCTGTCAATGAGCCAGTCGATCCAATCCATGGTTGGGATTCATTGTATGGATGATGCACTGACTGAGTTAAACAGTGAAATTGCGGGGCTTTTGGCAAGAGCTTCCACAACAGAGAGAAAAAAACTCTCTCGGGTTTTGGTGCGTGATTTACGTAAGCGACAAATCAAACGTATTCGAGAGCAGAAAAACCCTGATGGTAGCCCATTCACTCAGCGAAAAGCCCAGTTTATTACCGTTCAGCGCGAGATGCGTTTTATCTGGCGAGATCAACAGCGTAATCTTAAAAACTGGCGCCAAGGCAGGCAAACCATTACCGGATTTGACGTGGACAAAGGGGCGCTGCGTTCATTTAGAAAAGGGGATATTCAGCGATTTATCTCGATAAAAAAAGACCGAGTTAAAATCAAAGGGAAAAGTAAGCAAGCGCGGATGTTTAAAAAGTTAGCAACGGCACGCTATATGCGAACATTTGCAAGCGACAATGAAGCTGCTATTTTCTTTGCTCCCTCTGCGGCTGCGATTGCCGCTATTCATCAATACGGTTTGAAAGAAAAGCTGCGTAACCTTGATATTCAATATCCTGTGCGTCAATTGTTGGGTTTTACTGTTGATGACATTCGCCACATTGAAAACCTGATCATTAATCATTTTGCCTCATGATGTTGTAATTCACGGCATTACAACACCGATACCATGCATTCCCGTCATTTTGTCTGGCAGGCTATTACCATGAATGCAAATGCCAATAACGCGGATCTGCTCCGCATCATCCGAAACATGATCCGCACCGGTGTCATTATTGATGTCGATATTCGTCGTGGGTGTCGGGTACAAACTGGGAATTTACAAACTGATTGGTTGCCGTGGGTGACTCAACGTGCGGGGAGTGCTCGCCAAATATGGGCGCCCTCAGTGGGTGAGCAAGTGGTGATCTTGTCGATAGGTGGCGAGTTGACTACGGGCATTGTATTGGTAGGGCTTTTTTCTGATGAATACAGTGAGCCGACCGATTCATTGACTGCCAATCATGTGATTTACCCCGATGGCGCCGTCATTGAATATGAACCTGCAACCGGCGCGCTAAAAGCCTCAGGGATTAAGACGGCAACGATTGAGGCTAGCGAACAAATCAATGCGAAAACCCAAGTAGTCATTGTGAATGCGAGTAAGCAAATAAAGCTCACCACGCCAACGGTGATTTGTTCGAATAACTTAACGTGCGCCACATTAAATGTGACGGAGGGCGGTGAAATGAAAGGCAACTTTACTCACACCGGCGGCGCGATTAAATCCAATGGTATTACATTGCATAAGCACCAGCATGGCGGTGTGCGTTCAGGTGGTGAGACAACGGGAGATCCACAATGAGATTTCTCGGTTTAAGTGCTGCCACCGGTCAAAGCGTTACCGACATTGACCATGTTCGCCAATCTGTTCGCGATATTTTAGTCACTCCAATTGGGAGCCGCATTGCTCGGCGTTCCTATGGCTCATTGTTGTTTAGGTTGATAGACCAACCCGACAATAAAGCCTTAAGGCTGCGGTTGATGGCGGCATGTTACACGGCGTTGTTGATGTGGGAGCCTCGCATCGAGATTCAGCAATTAACTATTTCTACACCGATGCCAGCCAGCATTGTGATTGAGTTGAGCGGTGTTTTTTCGGGAACTGAACAAGCGTTTAGTTTCTCTGTTCCTGTGAGGTGACCATGGCGACCATTGATTTAAGCTTACTCCCGCCACCGGATGTGGTTGAAAGTTTGGCGTTTGAATTGATTTTTACGGAGCGTAAAAACGCCCTGATTGATGCGATGCCCAGTGAATTACGCCCTGCAATAGCCAGAACGTTGGCGCTTGAATCCGAGCCATTAACCAAGTTATTGCAAGAGAATTGTTATCGTGAGCTTTTATTACGCCAGCGTATTAATGAAGCCGCGCGAGCGAGCATGGTCGCTTTTGCTGTGGGAGCAGATTTAGATCAGCTTGCGGCGAATAATAATGTTAAGCGGCTGATGTTATCTGAGGGGGATGCTAATGCGGTACCTCCGATCCCGCCAGTGTATGAATCTGATGCTGATTTAAGATTACGTATTCCCAGTGCGTTTGAGGGGCTGAGTGTCGCGGGTCCAGTTGGTAGTTATGAACATCATGCGCGCAGTGCGGATGGTCGGGTGGCAGATGCCTCGGTGATCAGCCCATCCCCCGCCTGCGTGACAGTAACGGTTTTATCGCGAGAGGGGAACGGTACCGCGCCGGCTGATTTAATTGACAAAGTAGAGCTGGCTTTAAACGATGAAGATGTGCGCCCTGTGGCTGACCGTGTGACGGTGCAATCTGCCACAATTATTAACTATGACATCGAAGCCGTTATTTACTGTTATCCCTCACCTGAATACGAGCCTATTACTGCGGCGGCAGAAGAACAGCTAGCGCGTTACACAACACAGCAACACCGGTTAGGGCGCGACATTGTGCTGAGTGCGATTTATGCGGCATTGCATGTGCAGGGCGTCCAGCGTGTTGAGCTAAAAAAGCCACTCGCTGATATTCAGTTAGATAAAACCCAAGCCAGCTTTTGCACCGGTATTAATGTGTCATTGGGTGGTTCTGATGAGTGATCGATTACTCCCGACTGGCTCATCCGCATTAGAACTCGCCGCCGCCAATGCGTTGGCTCAAATAGAGCGGGTGCCTATTCCTATTCGTGAATTATGGAACCCTGATAAATGTCCAGTGCATTTACTGCCGTATCTGGCATGGGCATTTAGTGTTGACCGATGGGATAAAAACTGGACAGAAAAAGCTAAACGCGACGCCATCAAAGCGGCGATGTTTATTCACAAACACAAGGGCACAATCGGGGCACTGCGCCGAGTAGTTGAACCTTTAGGCTATTTAATCCGCGTGATTGAATGGTGGAAAACCAACGAAACCGCCGGCACGTTTCGTCTTGATATTGGTGTATTAGAAACCGGTATTACCGAAGAAATGTATCGAGAGCTAGAAGCGCTTATTTTCGATGCAAAACCAGCCAGCCGGCACCTCGTCGGGCTAACCATCCAACTTGAAACCAAAGGCAATATTTTTTGTGCTGCGACGAGTTATGGCGGGGATGAGCTGACGGTTTATCCATACACGCCGGATGTGATCAGTGTTGGTTGTGTTATTTCCACTGGCGCAGCAGTTCATGTTATTGATGAAATGAGGGTTACTCTCCAATGAAATATTATGCATTACTCACCACATACGGTGAAAAGGTGCTCGCAGAGGCGACAGCTCTCGGCACAAAGATTGAATTAACGCACATGTCCGTCGGTGATGGTGGCGGCTCATTGCCGGCACCGGACACCAAGCAAACGAAACTCATTAATGAACGTCGTAAAGCTGCGATTAACACTCTGTTCATTGACCCATTAAACCCGAATCAAATCATTGCAGAACAGGTTATTCCTGAGAATGAGGGCGGTTGGTGGATACGTGAAATTGGACTGTTTGATAAGTCAGGGGCTTTAGTTGCTATTGCCAACTGCCCAGAAACTTATAAGCCGTTATTGATTGAAGGGTCGGGGCGTACTCAAACAATTCGAGTGGTTCTCATTGTCAGCCATACCGAATCTGTCACGCTTAAAATTGATCCGACAGTGGTATTAGCAACCCGTAAGTATGTTGATGATGCTATTGAAGTTTTAGACAAGCGTATTTGTTCGTTAACAGCCAGTGATGTTGACGCTGTTCCTATCACTCGTAAAGTTAATAACAAACAATTAAATGTTGATATCACTCTGGGGGCGGGTGATGTTGGGGCATACACCAAGGCAGAAACCGACACCAAAGTTGCTGATGCGAAAAAAGCGGGTACAGATGCACAGGTAACAGCCAATGCTGCTAATACTGCGGCAACTAATGCCAATAATAATGCGAATGGTCGAGTGCCTAGTACGCGAAAAGTGAACAATAAGCCGCTAAGTGCAGATATCTCACTAGCAGCGGGTGATGTTGGCGCTTACACCAAGGCAGAAACGGACACCAAAGTTGCTGATGCGAAAAAAGCCGGTACAGATGCACAGGCAACAGCCAATGCTGCCAATACTGCGGCAACTAATGCCAATAATAATGCGAATGGTCGAGTGCCTAGTACGCGAAAAGTGAACAATAAGCCGCTAAGCACAGATATCTCACTGACAGCGGGTGATGTGGGGACTTATACCAAATCAGAGATTGATAACAAAATATTGGCATCAGTTAATAATAAAGTATTTAGGGTCTCGGCACCTACAGAAGTAGGAATGGGAATTAGCGGTTGGTCCTCATTTTCAACAGATCAATTTATTGTTGGAATGAGAAATAAAAACGGTGGACCGGGAGACGTATGGTGTGATCGATTAAAAATCGCGAGTCTACAAATTATGGTTAATGGAGTGTGGGTAAATGTCACTAACTAAAAAGTTTGAGCGGTATATTCCTAATGAAGATCATTACCCTAACGTTGTTTATTTACAGAATATTAATGGCGATTGGTATAAACAGCAGGATAGTTTTAGTCATGAAACACTTAAGATTCTTTATGATGATGATGGGATTATCGTTTCAATGCATCATGATGTTTCAATGCTTTATCCGGAGGGAGCTTACATTCTAGAAGTTGAATCTAAAACTGAGATTGATACTAATATGCACAGAGTAAAGAATGGTGAGTTATATGTGTATCAAACATCAAATGAAACTAAGCTATTACAGAATGAAATGCAGAAAAAAACTCTCTTAGCAGAAGCCAGCAATATTATTGAACCGCTTCAAGATGCAGTTGACTTAGATATTGCAACTGATGAAGAAACTAAAAAATTAAAAGCATGGAAGGTATACCGCGTTCAACTCAATCGAATCGATACTTCCCTTTTGCCAGACGTTAAGTTTCCTAAAAGACCAGAATAACAATACACAGGGGGCTAGCGCCCCTTTGTTGTACAACTCCGCGATACAACACCCATCACACGACAACGCGAAATATCAATAACACCATAGAAGCTACCACAAAAAGGAGCTTCTTTTATGGCACAAGATTACCATCACGGCGTGCGCGTTGTTGAAGTCAACGACGGAACACGCCCTATTCGAACTATTAGCACCGCAATTGTCGGCATGGTGTGTACCGCTGATGATGCTGATGCAATGGCATTTCCACTTAATAAGCCGGTGCTTATTACCAATATCAAAAGTGCATTAGGCAAAGCCGGTAAAACCGGAACGTTTTCCCATGCACTTGAAGCCATTGGAGACCAAACGTCACCGATTACTGTCGTTGTGCGCGTAGCGCAAGGGGAAAGTGAAGCCGAGACCACATCAAATATTATTGGTGGCACAACCGATACCGGACAAAAAACGGGTTTACAGGCATTACTTACTGCTAAAAACCATACCGGTGTAAAGCCTCGTATTCTTGGTGTGCCGGGTCATGATACGCAGGCAGTTGCGACCAAGTTAGCGGCGGTTGCCCAAGAGCTGCGCGCCTTTGCTTATGTCAGTGCCTACGGCTGTAAAACGGTGTCGGAGGTATTGGACTACCGCAAAAACTTTAATCAGCGCGAACTAATGGTCATTCACCCTGATTATTTATCGTGGGATAAGGTTGCTAATACTGAGTCTATCGCCTTTGCCACGGCGCGCGCATTAGGGTTACGTGCAAAAATAGATCAGGAAATTGGTTGGCATAAAACGCTGTCTAACGTGGGTGTTAACGGCGTGACAGGTATTTCAGCCGATATTTCATGGGATTTGCAAAACCCTGCAACTGATGCCGGCTTACTCAACGAAAACGATATTACCACGCTGATCCGTGAGGATGGTTTTCGCTTTTGGGGTTCTCGCACGTGTTCCGATGATCCGCTATTTGCATTCGAGAACTACACGCGAACCGCACAAATCATTGCTGACACGATGGCAGAAGCGCACATGTGGGCAGTCGATAAGCCAATGACACCAACACTGGTGAAATTCATCATTTCAGGTATTAATGCGAAACTGCGTTCATTAACTAACAATGGTTATCTCTTAGGTGGCGAGTGTTGGTTTGATCCTGATGCCAATGATAAGGATGAATTAAAAGACGGTAAGTTAGTGATTGATTATGACTACACACCGGTGCCACCTGCGGAAAACATCACATTACGTCAGCGTATCACTGACAAATATTTGATGGACTTCTCATCAAAGATTAAGGGGTAATCATGGCTTTACCACGTAAATTAAAAAGTATGAACCTCTTTAATGAGGGGCAAAATTGGGTCGGCATTGTCGAAGAAATGACATTACCGAAAATCACTCGAAAGTTAGAAACCTATCGCGGCGGCGGAATGAATGGCGCCGTTAATATCCGCATGGGGTTAGATGATGGCGCTCTCGATAGCGAAATCACGCTAGGCGGGATGGAAGCGCAAATCTATAAACAGTGGGGTATCACTGAAATTGATGGAGTGACGTTACGTTTTGCCGGTGCTTACCAGCGAGAAGATACCGGCGAAGTGACAGCGTGTGAGGTTGAATTGCGTGGTTTTCTTTCTGAAATTGATGCCGGAACGGCAAAGCAGGGTGATAACACTCAAGTTAAATTCAGCTTTAAATCGACGTATTACAAATTGATTTGGGGTGGTGAGTCGATTATCGAAATTGACATCATCAACATGGTTGAAATTGTGGACGGTGTTGATCGTCTTGCTGAACAACGCGCGGCTATTGGGCTGTAATGGAAAATAAAATGACTGTTGAAATGAAGAAAAATCAAGCCACTGTAAAACTGGATGAACCCATTAAACGCGGTGAAGCAGAACTTACCGAAGTCGTCATACGTAAGCCGAACACCGGTGCATTACGTGGTGTGCGTTTGCAAGCGCTGATGGATATGGATGTATTGTCTATGTCAGAAGTGTTGCCGCGTATCACTTCCCCCTCGCTGACTAAGCCTGAAATCATGGCGATGAATCCCGCTGATCTGGTGCTGCTTTCGATTGAGGTGGTTAATTTTTTGCTGCCGAACTCGATGCGCACGGACTACCAGAACGATTAACCGTTGATGATTTGGTCGCAGATATTGCGACCATTTTTCATTGGCAACCGTCGGCAACCGCCGAAATGAGTCTCATCGAATTATTAGAATGGCGTTATCGCGCTTACAAACGAAGCGGACACGGTGATGAGTAAAAACCTACGTTTACAAGTCGTGCTAAATGCTGTCGATAAATTGACAAAGCCATTTCGTAGCGCGCAAGAGTCCAACAAAAAACTGGCGGGAGCTATCCGCCAGTCTCGTGATGCATTAAAAACCCTCAACCAACAGGCTGGACAAATTGAAGGGTTTCGCAAAGTCAAACAACAACTCAATGAAACTCAGCAGGCTTACCAGACCGCAACGCAACGCGCATCAGCGTTAGCCCGTGAGCTGAGCGCAACAGAAAACCCCACTCGAAAGCAAGCCGATGCGTTAAGAAAAGCGCAGCGAGAAGCCTCACAATTAAAAAATAAATATGGCGAATTACAGCAATCTGTCCAGAGGCAGCGGAGCGAGCTGCAAGCGAGTGGTATTTCAACGAATCAACTCGGGCAGGCGCAGCGGCGATTAAACAGCGACATTGCTAGGACAACTCAGCAATTACAGCGGCAAGAGCAGCAATTAAAGCGCAGTGCTGAGCAAGAGCGGCGCATGGCGAGCGCCAGAAATAGCTATCAATCTGCAATGGACACGCGAAATAAAATTGCCGGTTCGGGGGCGGCAATGACCGCCACCGGTATTGGTATGGGGTATGCCGCTAAAAAAGTGCTGGCACCCGGCTATGACTTTGAAATCGGCATGTCAAAAGTGCAGGCATTAACACGCTTAGATAAAGATTCGGCTGATTATAAGATGCTTAGAACCCAAGCGCGTGACTTGGGTGCGACCACGGCATTTACTGCCAATGAAGTGGCACAAGGGCAAGCGTTCTATGCCATGGCAGGGTTTAAGCCAGAGCAAATTAAAAATGCCATGAAAGGTACGCTGTCAATGTCGTTAGCCGGTGATATTGATTTGGCGACGACAGCAGATATCGGCTCTAACATTTTAACCGGCTTTAAACTTGATTCTGGTGAAATGAACCGCGTGAGTGACACGCTAGTCGCTACGTTTACACGCTCAAACGTTAACTTAAACATGCTCGGCGATACCATGAAATATGTTGCACCGGTGGCGTCAGGGTTAGGGGTTGATTTAGAAACGGCAGCCGTTGCAGCCGGTAAGTTGGGTGATGCGGGTATTCAAGGCTCAATGGCGGGTACCAGTTTACGATCTATTCTGGGGCGTTTGGCTGAGCCGCCAAAACAAGCCGCTGAAGCACTCACAAAGTTGGGTATCAAAACCCGTGATGCAAAAGGGAATTTACGCGAGTTTCCCGCCATTCTTGAGGAATTGGATAAAAAAACCAAGAAAATGGGTACCGCACAACGCGCGGGGCTGTTCAAACATATTGCGGGAGAGGAGGCGTTCTCAGCGTTATCCGTCCTTGCCGATCAAGCGGGTTCAGGGCAACTGCAATCCATGATTGCAGAAATCAAAGCTGCAAAAGGTGAAGCCGAAAAAGTGGCTAAAACCATGACCGATAACCTTGACGGTGATTTGAAAAACTTAACATCCGCGTATGAAGATGTCGGCATTCAGGTGTTTGGTGGCGCAGACAGCCCATTAAGAAGCATTGCGCAGCAAGTCACGGGGTTAATTGGTCAATTTGGTGAATGGGCAAAGAAAAACCCTGAGTTAGTCAAACAAATCACTATGATCACTTTGGGGCTAGGTGGCTTGCTCGCCGTGGGTGGTGGTATTTCGTTAATGATTGCGGCAATGATTGGACCACTCGCGATGGCGAAGTTTAGCTTGTCGGTATTGGGCATTAAAGGCAGTGGCTTCTTATCATTGTTAATCAAGCCGATTAAGTTAGTGGGGGCGGCATTTATGATGCTGGGGAAAGCCTTATTAGCGAACCCGATTATCTTAATTATTACGGCGATTGCGGGAGCTGCATACCTTATTTACAAATATTGGGATGACATTGTTCCTTACGTTAAAAAATTATGGGATGGAGTTTGTCGTATTTTTTCGGCTGCGTGGGATTGGATTAAATCATTTTTGATGAACTGGACAATAGTTGGTCCTATTGCTAAGAACTGGGATCAGATTACAGCTTACTCGGCGCAAGTTTGGGATGCAGTGAAGCAAACTTTTTCACAATTTTGGGAGTGGGTGAAATATTTCATCTTAAACTGGACAACGGCGGGATTAATTTACAAGCACTGGGATAGCATTGTATCTGTGACGTCGAATATGTGGACGCTTATTAAAAAGACCATTTCAGATAAATGGAATGAAATCATTAATGATGTCACTAATCTACCGGCATATTTCCAGCAAATCGGCGGGCAGATCATCGATAGCCTTAAAAACGGGATTCTGGAAAAGTGGGAATCATTGAAAGCCCAATTCGCTGAAATTAAAAAAATGGCAACCGATCTCTTACCTGATTGGATGCTGTCGGATGAAACTAAAAATTTACGCGCAATGAATCAAGTGACCGTCTTACAGGCGGGGATGAAAAGTGCGGGTATGTTCGACAGTGGCGGCGTTATTCCTCGTGGTCAATTTGGCATAGTCGGTGAACGGGGGGCGGAAATTGTCGAGGGTCCTGCTTGTGTGACCAGCAGACGAAATACGGCAGCCATGGCAATGGCGGCGGCAATGACGCTAGGTTCATTAGCCGAGCCGGTGAGTGCAAAGCCTATCCACCCGTATGCGGTTAATGCAGGGGCTAAATCCTCGGCACCATCCAGTCAGCCTATTCCAGCGCCAATCATTAATATTTATCCGCAACCGCATCAGTCGGCACAGGATATCGGGCAAGAGGTTGCGCGACAAATTGAAGCGTATTACAGGAAGCAAAAGGCGGCGCAGCGTAGCCAATACCGTGACAGTGAGGAGTATTAATTATGGCAATGGCAGCGTTAGGGTTGTTTGTTTTTGAATTGAGAACAACCCCATTTCAAGGGATGCAGCGAGAACATCAATTCCGTTTTGGTTATCACAATCGTATCGGTAAACGACCAAGTTACCAGTTTTTAGGACCATCTAATGATCCGATTACTTTGTCAGGTACGTTGTACCCTGAATTAACCGGCGGCAAGTTTTCGCTGTTAGCCTTGCAGGCTATGGCAGAGACGGGTAAAGCGTGGTCGTTTATTGGTGGTGATGGCACTATTTACGGGATGTATGTCATTGAAAGCCTAAGTGAGAATAAAAGCGACTTCTTTGAAGATAGCGCAGCCAGAAAAATTGAATTTACGCTAACAATAAAACGAGTAGATGAGTCACTCTCTGAGATGTTCGGTAATCTTAATGAGCAGTTAAACTCTGTCACGGATGCGGTCAGCAATGGGATTGGGGGAATGCTAGGGTGAATGATTTTTTTCTAACTGGCTTTGAGTCGATACCACAATATGTCATTACAGCCGGTACGGTGAATATCAACGAACGATTACAAGGGCGATTGATCTCACTAAGCATAACGGATAATCGCGGATTTGAAGCCGACCAACTTGATATTGAAATCGATGATGCCGACGGAAAAATGATGCTACCTAAACGAGGTGAAGAATTATCCATTCATCTGGGCTGGAAAAATGAGCCGTTAATTTTTAAAGGAAAATTCACGGTTGATGAAATTGAATACAGTGGGGCGCCGGATAAAATTGCTATTCGTGGTCGCAGTGCGGATTTTAGATCTACGCTCAATGTGAAGCGTGAAATGTCTTACCACGACAAAACCCTCGGCGATATTATCAAAACGATTGCTCAGCGTAACAATGTAGAGCCAGTTATTGAGAGCCAGTTAGCGAAAATCCAGCTTAAACACATTGACCAAACCAATGAGTCAGACGGTTCTTTTTTGGCAAGGTTGGGTAAGCAAGAGGGCGCTATCGCTACCATTAAAAATGGACAACTGCTATTTATGCCGCAGGGGAGTGGTAAAACCGCAAGCGGAAAGTCGATCCCTCCTTTGCTGCTAACGCGCGAAATAGGTGATAGCTACCGGTTTTCGTTGGCGGACCGAGGGGCATACACCGGCGTAGTCGCAAGTTGGCTAAATACCCGCAAGCCAAAACAAAAAGATGAAGTTAACGTAAAGCGCAAGCGTAAGACTAAAAAGAAAGATCCGACTAAAACCAAAGTGGATGAGCCTCAAGGGGATTATCTTGTCGGTGAAGAGGGTAACACGTTAACGCTTTCACACACGTACGCGAACAAGGGCAATGCGGAACGGGCAGCAAAGGCTGCATGGGAAAAAATGCAACGTGGGGTTGCTTCATTTTCTATTCAACTTGCAAAGGGGCGAGCAGATATTTACCCCGAAATGCCGGTTAAAGTACAAGGGTTTAAGCCTGAAATTGACGGCGCGGAGTGGATATTAACGCGGGTTTCTCATTCATTAAATGACAGTGGGTATACATCCTCGCTTGAGCTGGAAGTCAAAGTATCAAGTCTTGAAATGAGTGAATGAAAAATAAAGAAAAAGTAATGACTACTGTATAAAGTGTCAGTACAATATACGTAATATCAACATCATGAAAAAGGTAACCGAATCATGATGAAATGTCCTCTTTGCGGCGAGCTAGCCCGTATTCGTACTTCACGTTATATCACTAACGAAACCAAAGAAAACCACAACCAGTGCCAGAATGTTAATTGCAGTGCAACATTCATCAGCCACGAATCTATTTCACGATTTATTGTTAGACCTAAATTGATTGAAGAAAGGAATATCATACACAAGTGTTAGTAATGTAATATTTTTTTGAAAAAACGCTCGAAAATAATCGGGCGTTTTTTGGGAAAATGATTTTAAAATAATAGATATACAATATGAGGTTTATAATAACTATCTTCTTCTTAAGTTTGCTTTAGCACTTAAGAGCGTTAACTGGGCATTGAGTTTATGATATTGAATCCATTGTTCTTTTAAATTAAGGTCGTTAATAACTCCTCTTTGATCTCTATCCTCAGTATTTGGATCTTTTAGCATTATAGAGTCAATAGATTGTCCTGATTCTTCTAAAAATTTTAAAAGCAATTCGTCAAATGTAGGAGTTATATATGCTACATGGCTATTATCAAAATTTAATGGGGTATTTAATATAGGACAGGTTGGTGCTTCTTTTAGAGCATTTCTTTTAAATTCTATCACTGCTGCTTTCACTGCACGCCTAAATGCATAAGATACAATAGATTTTTTAGATGCAGGCTGAATACAGTGAACCCAACTAATATCAACATCTGAAGTGTCAACTCTGTATATATGAAGATATTTGTTATTGTGGAAGTCTTTTTCTACCTTAATGTATTCAATACCACACCCAATTTTTTCTTCGTATTCAGAGTGCAATTGAAATAGTTCGGAGAAAAAAGTCTCATCTTCCTCATTAAGCCGATCGCCAAATTGGTAACGAGTTAACTTTTCTCTAATAGCTTCTTTTGCTGCATTTTGAGTTCGAAATTGATAGTCTCCAAAACAGACTGGTTTTGCCTTTGCCATTTTTTATTTTTCCTGAATGATTATTGTTAAATTCTTATTATATAACACTTGAACAGATAAAGAGAAAACCCCTCCAATAATGAGGGGCTAAAACTAAAGGTGGGTTACATCGTGGATGAGATGTGGATGTCGTCTTATAAATCCATTTATAAAACAGTAAATTAGAGGCAAAAAAAAGCCCCCTTCATAGGGATCTGAAGGGGGAGCTAAATGAATAAAGAATGGTTTAATTCGAGATCAAAGATAAAGGATCCTAGTGAACGAAACTTAGGTTTTTGTGCACTTTAGTTCGCTGTTTTGAGTTAGCGCTTAGAATCGCATTTATCGCTAAAGCTCTTATTGGCGATAACCTGTCTTGATTTGTTCTAAAATGTTTTTGTAAGTCTCAGCTTGCTTCTCATCTTCCATCGAAGCGACTTCGCGTTGCATTTTGATCAGAATTTTACCCGCATCAGCCTGACCGATAGCTTTAAGCATATGAGTAACAAGATTTTTTAAACAAGTTACTTCGTCTGCTAATGCGTTTACGTCTGGCTCAGTTGGAAAATGGGTTTTCATTTAGGAATTCCTGTAAGAATAAAAAGTAATTTGCAGATTGTAGCATAGAAGAAATGATTCTGTCGCTTTTCAAACTGACATGAAAATTAAAGGGGTATAACTGTTTCTCTATGAAAAAATAGTGTGAACATGATAATTTTCAATCCTTTAAAGATGAATGGAGAATGTGATATTATTCACAAAAATGTACTAAAGGTTGTTCTTTACCTTAATTATCATCAACAGGATGTCGTAAACCATGTCCCAGGTTTCTCGAAGCACTGCATGGATCCGTGTATTGGCGCTTTCCGTTGCGGCTTTTGTCTTTAATACCACCGAATTTGTTCCCGTCGCATTACTGAGTGATATTGCTGAAAGTTTTGATATGACCGTTGCCCATACGGGGCTGATGATCACCATTTATGCGTGGGTTGTCGCGGTGATGTCTCTGCCATTAATGCTGATGACGGGGAAATTTGAGCGGCGAAAATTACTGGGAATTTTGTTTGTTGTCTTTATTCTCAGCCATATTCTATGTGGGATTGCGTGGAATTTTGAAGTGCTGATTATCGCACGTATTGGTATCGCATTATCTCACGCAGTTTTCTGGTCGATTACCGCATCATTGGCGATCCGCGTCGCGCCTGCGGGTAAAAAAGCGCAAGCATTGGGCTTGCTCGCAACGGGAACGGCACTGGCAACCGTGTTGGGATTACCGTTAGGGCGAGTGATTGGGCAATGGATGGGCTGGCGAGTAACATTTTTGTGTATCGGCGTACTTGCGTTATTAACCCTGATTGCGTTATTACGCTTTTTACCACGTTTACCGAGCGAACATTCCGGTTCATTAAAAAGCCTACCGGTTCTGTTTAAACGTCCCGCATTGATGGGTGTCTTTGTGTTAATCACCGTCGTCATTACGGCTCATTTTACTGCGTATAGCTATATTGAACCGTTTGTACGTGATATTGCCTTACAGAGCCAAAATTTTGCCACACTGTTATTATTAATTTTTGGTGGGGCTGGTATTTTTGGTAGCGTCTTGTTTAGCCGCTACAGTAGCCGCTTTACGCTCTCATTCTTACCTGTATCGATGACCTTACTGACGCTTTGTTTAGTGTTATTTATGCCACTAAGTGGCGATGTTTGGACGCTGATTGGTACCTGTATATTCTGGGGTATGGCGATCATGTGTATTAGCCTTGGGATCCAAGTAAAAGTATTGGATTTAGCGCCAGATGCGACCGATGTCGCGATGTCGATTTTCTCTGGGTTATTTAATATTGGAATTGGTGCTGGGGCATTATTAGGGAACCAAGTGATTACCCATATGGGAATGACCAATATTGGGTATGTGGGGGCAATTATCAGCCTTTTAGCACTTGCTTGGTGTGTGTTTATCTATACCCGCTATCGCTCAGCTTTTGCAGAAAAACAGTCAACTGCTGCTAATTATTAAGCTAGATTTATTCATTTGGCACTGTACTAATTAAAGGTTAGTGCGGTGCTTTTTTGTGTGTTAAATTTCTGCCAAATTTTAGGCTAAAAAAGAGAGAAAGGTGAACGATGAAAGGATTGAGCTTCTTATTAATGTCCATTATTGCGGAAGTGATTGCGACTACAACATTAAAAGCATCAGATGGTTTTAGCCGTTTTTGGCCCTCTTTAGTGGTTATTATTGGTTATGCAGTCTCTTTCTGGGGGCTTTCCCAAGTCGTGAAGGTGATGCCACTGGGGATTGCGTATGCTATTTGGTCAGGATTGGGAATTGTGTTGGTTTCTGTGGCGGCTATCTATATTTATAACCAAAAACTCGATTTACCCGCAATTATTGGTATGCTATTAATTATCATTGGTGTATTAGTCATCAACCTGTTTTCTAAAAGTGGTACCCATTAATGAGATTCAAAACATAGTGGGACTCAAAACAGCGCTGATACTATCGGAGAAAGAGAATGAAAAGGAAAGGTCAGGCGCTGTTAAAAACAGTCGTGGCAATGGGTTCAGCTACCGTATTATCCATTTTACTTTCAGCGTGCAGTAGCCCTGATAACAGTAAAATGACAAGAGCAGAAACGTCCGGTTCTCAATATGCTCAGCAAGTGGTGAATTTAGGTCCCGGTGCTCAAGAGGCATGTACTTCTGCTGGTGGGCTGCCTTCACTGAATTTAGAACTCAATGGTGAAAAGACCCCAGTTTGCCAATTTGCAAATGGGCGTCGTTGTGCCGTTTCGGCAATCCGTAGCGGGGCGTGTATCTAAGTATTTTTGTGAGCTAATGATTTGAATCGCCCATCAAGCACAGTTGATGGGCGAAAAAGAAAGGCTATTTTTTGCTTGGGAAGAAGAGGCTGATCGCAACGATGATGCCAACTAAGATGTAAGCTGCAAAAATACCGACTAACCACTGCGGCATGTCTAACCCTAAGAATGCCCACTGTCTAACCGCACAATCACCTGTCGCTTCAAACACAGAAGGTACCCATTCTTGAAGTGGTAACCAGTCTGGGAAATTAACAAAGAAATCACACGATGCAAACGGAGATGGGTATAGTTGCAGCATGGTATGTTCCCATGAAAGGTCTAATCCACGCCAACCCGCATACAGCCAAACCACAATCGCAATCACTTTAACGACGGTGCTTTTCGGTGCAATCGCTCCGATTAAACCGGCCGCAATAATTCCCATCAATGCAACGCGTTCATAGATACACATTACACAAGGTTGCAGTTTCATAATATGTTGGAAATACAGAGCGGCACATTCAAGCATAAAAGCAGTGAATGCCATAAGTAGCCAGGCTGACCGTCCTTGAGAACAGTAATTAAAAAATCTGAACATAATAAATTCCCTTCATCAATAATCGGCTTATTTTGCCTCTATCTGGGTGATAAAAAAAGCAGCAAAATCAGATTAGAATAAGATTAGCTTAGTTTTTACGTTTTATTACAAAAAAAGCCGCATAAATATGCGGCTCAGACCATTTCCAAGCCCATCAGGTTTGGAAGTGGCTCTTTTGGGTTGTAATATTAACGAGGAAAATCAATTTATTGATTTTCGCCTGATAACACAAAGAGGGAAAAACCACGCTTTTATCCCTCTTTGTCATCAACCTCAGCCGCATAAATATGCGGCTTTAAATCCAGAATCTGAACAATCAATATTGATCAACGTGGAATAGAAATTAACCCTAAGCTTTCCATCCAATCAGTTAATGGGATAAGCCATAGCTCAACACCTAACAGACCGACGATTGTCATTACAACCGTAAATGGTAATGCCATCCACACCATTCGACCGTAAGACAGACGAATCAGCGGAGACAGTGCTGAGGTTAACAGGAACAAGAAGGCGGCTTGTCCATTTGGCGTTGCAACCGACGGTAAGTTTGTTCCGGTGTTAATGGCGACCGCTAAGTGCTGATATTGCTCGGCTGAAATTAAGCCTGCGTTAGCGGCTTTCAATGCTTCAGTAATATACACGGTACCGACAAACACGTTATCTGATACCGCAGAGAGCAACCCGTTAAACAGATAGAATAGGGACAGTTGCGATGATTCAGAGGATTGCAGTACATACTGAATAAATGGCGTAAATAGCTGCTGATCAATGATCACGGCGACAACGCTGAAAAATACCGTCAGTAGGGCAGTAAACGGCAAGGCTTCTTCAAAGGCTTTCCCGAGTGCGTGTTCCTCAGTGATCCCACAGAATGTCGTGGCAAGAATGATTACGGACAGACCAATCAGACCCACTTCGGCAAGGTGAAATGCCAGCGCGAGAATTAGCCAAATACCGATAAGACCTTGAACGATAAGCTGTGCTTGCTCTTTTTTACTGCGTTTAGCGCTCATTTTTTTATCGTGTTCGGTTAATACTTGGCGGACGGTATCGGGCAATTCAGCCCCGTACCCAAATACTTTGAACTTCTCAACGAGGAAGCAGATTACCAGCCCACATAAGAAAACGGGGATAGTGACAGGCGCCATCCGCAGATAGAAGGTAATAAAATCCCACTCAACATGTTTTGCGATGATCAAGTTTTGTGGTTCACCCACCATGGTCATTACGCCGCCAAGGGCAGTACCGATACCCGCATGCATCATTAGGCTACGTAAGAACGCACGGAACTGTTCCAGCGTTTGCTTTTTCTCAACCGTATCAATGAAGGAATCATTTTGTAGATCCGTATTGCTAGGTTGGCTAGATGCATATTGATGGTAAATAGAGTAGAAACCAATAGAAACGCTAATGACCACAGCAATGACGGTTAAAGCATCTAAAAAAGCGGATAAAAACGCACTTGCTAAGCAAAATGACAACGCTAAAATTCGTTTAGAACGGACGTTTATTAACAGCTTCGTAAACACAAATAACAGAAGTTGCTTCATAAAGTAGATGCCAGCTACCATAAAGATCAGTAACAGAACTACTTCAAGGTTATTACTGATTTCATGAGAAATCTGTGCAGGAGAAGTCATACCAATTAGCACAGCTTCAATGGCTAATAGACCACCAGGTTGTAATGGGTAGCATTTTAGTGCCATCGCCAAGGTGAAAATAAATTCAATGACGAGTAACCAACCGGCGATAAACGGGTTAACAAAGTAGAAAACAATTGGGTTTATTATTAAGAACAAAATGATAGCAAGTTTGTACCAATCTGGAGAATTTCCCAAAAAATTCTTCAAGAATGCTCTTCTTAAACTAAAATCCATTATGATTTTTAATCCTCTTTAACTGGTGTTGTGTGACAGCGCGTTACATACTACTCTTATCTTTTATAGAATTTAAGCTTATTTGCTAATAGATAATCCATTAATTATATGGGGTTTTTACGATTCACCTACGGTTTATTGGAAAGCTAACTATCTCAGATTGTGACAATCTGGTATGCTTTCGCGTAGTCCGTCTAAAAATGTTTGGAATAATAAAAATATGGTTATTAAAGCTCAAAGTCCGGCAGGTTTTGCGGAAGAGTATATTATTGAGAGTATTTGGAACAATCGTTTTCCTCCAGGATCTATCTTACCCGCGGAGCGTGAGCTATCTGAATTAATCGGCGTAACCCGTACGACATTACGTGAAGTTTTACAGCGTTTAGCCCGTGACGGGTGGTTAACTATTCAACATGGTAAGCCAACCAAGGTCAATAACTACTGGGAAACGTCAGGATTAAATATTCTGGAAACGCTGGCAAAGCTTGATCACGACCGCGTGCCTCAGCTAATTGATAACTTATTGGCAGTACGTACTAATATCGCTGCTATTTTTATTCGTACAGCATTTCGTAATGATCCGGAAGCCTCATTAGAAGTGTTATCGGGTAAAGATAAGGTTGAAGACAATTCGGATGCATTTAGCGATTTGGATTACAATATTTTCCGTGGTCTGGCATTTGCATCAGGCAACCCAATCTACGGCTTAATTATTAATGGATTACGAGGGTTATACACCCGTGTTGGGCGTTATTATTTCTCTAACCCTGAAGCGCGTCGTTTAGCGTTAAGCTTTTATCAACAGCTAAGCAATTTATGTCGCGAGCAAGCTTATGACCGTATTATGGATTGCGTCAGAAACTATGGTAAAGATAGCGGGGTAATCTGGCACAATATGCAAAGTAATATGCCATCTGATCTCGCAAATAATATTTAATTCATTACTTCTTTTCCGATAAGAGCCAGTGCTTAGCGCTGGCTTTTTTATTGCTATTAGTCATATTCCAAATATTAATTTAGTAAGCAAGTGCAGGAGTCATCTATCGTAACGATGTTGTAATAATCGATTTCTTTGTTTGATAATTCTTTAACCACCCTATCTATAAAATTATCATCTGACAAATTTATAGAGTCATCATTTATTAGACAGTGGAAACCTACTTTTAATCTACTTGTGGTTGCTGGTAATGCATAAATTGGACATTCAGGTATGCGGGTTGTGCTAAAACAGACATTGTCTCCATCTATCTCAATACGTATTTTTCCTACAGGGTCACAAAGCACTCCTGCAAAACTCATATGAGCGAATAAAAACAAAATAGCACCTATCCCCATTAATCGTCCTACAGAAAAGATCTTTCTCATCATGTTGCTACCCCCTTTAATTAACTTTTTGAATTTATGTTGGATAGGAATATCAATCACTACAGATATTTCAGTTGAATAACCTAGAGAATTATAACTTTTCAGTATTAAGTGAAGTGACCATGAAGTTAATTAAATTGGCACATAATATATTGCACTCAAATTAAAGCACAAAATATTGAATTTTATTTTTTTTTTGAAGTGGTCTTTAAATTAATTGCATCCAATTCAATTGGATATATTTTTTCGAGGATTTTTAACCTGAAATAATAAGCTGCATTGCAAATTTAAAAGGCGCTTAATCAGCTTTATTGTCTTTTTTGTTAAAAATGTTAATCAACTGTATTGGAAAATAAAAACTAGAATATTATGCTAACAGTAATTCCATTTTGTTCTCTTGAGGGGTTCTATGAAAGTTCTCGTTTTAGGTGCTGGCGTTATTGGTGTTACCACTGCGTGGTATCTAGCACAAGAAGGGCATGAAGTTTGCGTCATTGATAGACAGCTTGATGTGGCTGAAGAAACCAGTGCAGGAAATGCTGGACAAATTTCTCCAGGATATGCAACCCCTTGGGGTGCGCCGGGGATACCTCTTAAAGCCGTAAAATGGATGTTTGAAAAACATGCTCCTTTAGCGATCAAACCCGACGGTAGCCTGTTCCAATTGCGTTGGATGTGGCAAATGCTGAAAAACTGCGACATGCAGCACTACACCATGAACAAAAGCCGTATGGTTCGAATCGCAGAATATAGTCGTGATTGTATACGCCAACTTAGAGCAGATACTGGTATTAGCTATGAAGGTCGCCAAGGCGGTACGTTACAGTTGTTTAGAACCGCAAAACAGTTTGATAATGCAGCCAATGATATTGCGGTTTTACAGCAAGAAGGTGTGCCATACGAATTACTGACCTCAGAACAGCTCATTACGGCTGAGCCTGCATTGGCTTTTGTAAAACATAAGCTGACAGGGGGGCTACGCTTACCAAACGATGAAACGGGGGATTGCCAGCAATTTACTAAAAAACTGGCAAAAATGGCGGAGCAAGCCGGGGTAACATTCCGTTTTGGTTGTCATGTGGAGCAAATTTTAACGGATGGTAAGCGCATTAGCGGCATTAAGGTCGACGGCGAGATTTTGCTGGCGGATCAATATGTCGTTGCCATGGGGTCATATTCCACACAGATATTGCAGCAATTGGTGAAAATTCCGGTTTACCCTCTGAAAGGTTACTCATTGACGATGCCAATCATCGATGAATCACGCGCCCCTGTTTCTACAGTGTTGGATGAAACTTACAAAATTGCAGTGACACGCTTTGATCAGCGTATTCGCGTCGGGGGAATGGCGGAAGTGGTTGGTTTTAATCTTGATGTACTGAAAAAACGTTGTGAAACCCTGAAAATGGTGGTGCAAGACCTTTACCAAGGTGGTGGCGATATTAGCCAAGCGCAATTTTGGACAGGATTGCGTCCAATGACACCAGACGGCACCCCTATTGTCGGACCGACAGAATTTAGCAATTTATATTTGAATACGGGACATGGAACCTTAGGTTGGACAATGGCTTGCGGCTCTGGCAAATTGTTGGCTGACTTAATTTCAGGGAATACGCCAGACATCGCGGCGGATGATTTATCGGTATTTAGGTATACCGATGGTTTTAATACGAAATTAGTCAGTACTGGTCATTTATCGCCTGCGCGTTAATTGAGCGACGCAAAATATCAATAATAAGGAATCGCAATGCCACGCCCAATTCGTGCTGTCATTCATCAACATAATTTAGAACATAATTTAGCAGTGATCCGCCAGAAAATTGGTCAAGCGAAGATCTGGTCAGTCATGAAAGCAGATGGTTATGGTCATGGTATTAAACGAATTTGGCGTGGACTAAAAGATTCTGATGGTTTTGCCGTTTTAGATCTCCATGAAGCCATTTTATTGCGAAATGAAGGGTGGAAGGGACCAATTTTATTATTGGAAGGTTTCTTCCAAGCCGATGATTTGGCCGTTATTGACCAGTATCAGTTAACAACCAGCGTACACAGTCGCTGGCAGTTAGCTGCCATTGAGCAAGCTCCACTAAGCAAACCTATTTCTGTGTATATTAAGCTCAATAGTGGAATGAATCGCCTAGGTTTTTCGGTAGATGAGTATGCGGATATTGTGTCTCAACTGAACCAAATGGAAAATGTCGCTGATGTGACACTAATGAGCCATTTTGCAAATTCAGATTTGGTAGAAGGAACACAAGTGCCGTTAGCGAAAATCCAGCAATTTTCACCGTTATCACTGCCGACTTGCATTGCAAATTCGGGTGCAGTTTTATGGCATAAAAATACTCATTATGATTGGGTTCGTGCTGGGATTGTGCTGTATGGTGCGTCTCCGAGTGGCAAATGGGGCGATATTGCTGAATATGGTTTAAAAGCGGTGATGACGTTACAATCTGAAATTATTGCAGTCCATGATATTGAAGCAGGTCAATCCATTGGTTACGGTAGCAGGTTTACGTCAGGAAAACCGATGCGTATCGCGACGGTCGCTTGTGGTTATGCTGATGGCTATCCTCGTCATGCGCCAACTAGAACGCCAGTTTGGTGTCATGGACAGCGTTGTGCGTTGTTAGGTGCTGTTTCTATGGATATGCTAACGATCGATATTAGTGACTGTCCTGAAGCGGCTATTGGCTCTCAAGTAGAGTTGTGGGGCGAGAACTTACCTGTTGATGATGTGGCACAGTCGGCGGGTACAATCGGTTACGAATTATTATGTGCGCTAGCACGTCGAGTACCTATTGATTTTTAATAAAAAAGCATCTCGATTCATTCACTTGGCATAGATTCTTTGTTGAGAAAGATAGACAATTAAGGGAATTTAGCTTTAAATGTGAACCATCTCATTAACGTGGGTGAAATTTCCCACGTTATTCATTGTTTATTGTTAACTTCATCTGAATAATTTGGGTTTAATTTAAAATGTCTAAAACAATCAAAATAACCTCACTTGCCATTGCGTTAAGTGCGGCTTCAAGTGCTGCGTTTGCTGGAACTTGGTCTGTTGGAGGCTCTGTATTAGCGCAAGCAACACCGTATAAAGGCATCAAAACGAGCGACTATATTTCGCCTGTTCCCGTTGTAAATTATGAAAGTGAAAATTTTTACTTCCGTACTTTGGCTGTAGGTTATTACCTATGGAATGATAAAGTTGACCAGTTGTCTTTAGATGCATACTACTACCCACATTTCTTTAAACCAAAAGATAATGATGATGCTGACATGCGTAAGCTGGATCGTCGTCGCGATACTGTGATGGGTGGCTTTACTTACCGTCATAATGCTGACTGGGGTACATTGCGTTTCAATGGCTCTCTCGACATGTTATGGGAAAGCGAAGGGATGCGTGCAGAAGCAGCTTACCTGTATGCATTTAAAGGTGATAACTGGTCTTTAACGCCAGGTGTAGGTATCAAGTGGGATAGCGCGAAACTGAACCGTTATGAGTTCGGTGTGACATCCAAAGAATCTGCCAACAGCGGATTAAAGCGTTATGAACCAAACTCAAGCTGGACACCGTATGTGGAGCTGTCAGCTAATTACAAAATGACAGACAGCTGGTCTCTGTTTGCACTGGGCCGTGTTGATAAACTGTCTAGTGAAGTAAAAGACAGCCCAATGGTCAATAAATCTTATTCGGCGATTATGTGGAGCGGTGTGACTTACACCTTCTAATTCATACACTGGAATAGAATAAAAAACCCCAAAATGGCTAGGCTGTTTTGGGGTTTTATTTTTGCATTTATTCTTACACTTATTTTACGTTTGGTTTTATGTTTATTGTTCTTGCTGTGGCTGCGGTTTATTTTCGCGGCATACCATCACGAGAGAAAGGCGAGAAGGGTTTTGCGCTTCGGATTTCATTGGCATATGAATGCGAGCTGTTTCTACACAAACCATCTGTTTGTAACCATTATTAGGCATATCCTGCATGCTACACGATAATTCTGCCCAAGGGTTCCAGCACACCACATCACTGTGATGATAATGATGTAACTCAATGGTGCGATTCCAGCCATCATCACGCAATAAGCTGTATTCTTCCGGCTCGGTATATATGCGGTCAGTGTGCTTATTAAATTTCAGCGGCTCTGAAATATAGGCTTCTCTGTCAGCCACTTTATCAATGTAATGTCCACCAAGACCATAAACGGTGGCTTTCTGGATATCACTGATATTGAAATAGCTGTGTAATGCAGCGGTAGCCTCGAAGTCACCATAACTTTCTAACTCAAGCTCGCAGGTTTCCCCGAGCTTCATACGTAAAATCAGCGTGAACTCATGAGGCCATAATTTGCGGGTGTATTCGTTATCCGTCAGGGTAAAGGTGAGGATCACACCACAATCATGCTCATTATGAGCCGTAAATTGCCAAGGTAAAATACGGGCGAATCCGTGACTAGGGCTGTTTACAGGACCAAACCATGGCCAGCAAATAGGAATACCACCACGAATGGCAACCCCTTCTTTAAATGCACTTTCGGGACTTAGCCAAAGACAGGGTTTTTGACCTGCGGGTTGCCAGTCAATTAAGTGGGCACCTTGCAAGCTCACAGCACCACGCACTTTTGGATGCGAAATGACGATCAGTGGTAAATCCCCAAGTTGACGTTGGGTAATGTAAGGGGAAATTTGTTTGATAACAGGTAAAGCAAAAATTTTATCATGCATTGTCTTGCGCCTGTGGTTGTTGGTCCATCATCACGACCTAAATCAGCGACTATAAATAGAGCAGTAACTAGAAATAACAATATAACAAACTCACGATACTGCAAGCGGCATTGAATGAAGCGGGAGACGCAGCTTGGAGTATATTGAGCTGGGCTTTAATTTTGAATGTATGAAAGATACAAAAGAGCCGCCAAAAGGCGGCTCAGTCACACTGATTACTTAACAACGCTTATTTAGAGATGTGAGCAATCAGGTCTAGAACTTTGTTAGAGTAGCCAGTTTCGTTGTCATACCAAGAAACCAGTTTCACAAAGTTATCGTTCAGAGCGATACCTGCTTTAGCATCAAATACTGAAGTCAGTTTTTCGCCGTTGAAATCGGTAGATACAACGTCGTCTTCAGTGTAACCCAGAACGCCTTTCAGTTCGCCTTCTGCAGCTTCTTTAATAGCGTCGCAGATTTGTGCGTAAGTTGCTGGTTTCGCCAGACGTGCAGTCAGGTCAACAACAGAAACGTTAGGAGTTGGAACACGGAAAGACATACCAGTCAGTTTACCGTTCAGCTCAGGAATAACTTTACCTACAGCTTTAGCAGCACCAGTTGAAGATGGGATGATGTTCTGAGAAGCACCACGACCACCACGCCAGTCTTTGTGAGATGGACCATCAACAGTTTTTTGAGTTGCTGTGGTTGCGTGAACAGTGGTCATCAGACCTTCAACGATACCAAATTTGTCGTTGATAACTTTAGCCAGTGGAGCTAAGCAGTTAGTTGTGCAAGATGCGTTAGAAACGATTTCTTGGCCTGCGTAAGCTTTGTGGTTAACGCCCATAACGAACATTGGAGTGTCATCTTTAGAAGGACCAGTTAACACAACTTTCTTCGCGCCTGCTTGGATGTGTTTACGAGCAGTCTCGTCAGTCAGGAAGATACCTGTTGCTTCAGCAACAACATCAACACCGACTTCGTTCCATTTCAGGTTCGCAGGATCTTTCTCTGCTGTAACACGGATTTTTTTACCGTTAACAACTAAGTGACCATCTTTAACTTCAACAGTACCGTTGAAACGACCGTGAGTTGAGTCGTATTTCAACATGTATGCCATGTACTCTGCATCGAGTAGGTCGTTGATAGCAACGATTTCGATGTCAGAACGCTCTTGTGCAGCACGGAAAACGATACGGCCGATACGACCAAAACCATTAATACCTACTTTGATAGTCATAGTATTTCCACCAGCTATTTTATTTCGTGAATTAAGATGTACTTAAAGTTACCAAAACCTTGCCAGCCGTCAAGCGGAATCGTGTCAATTATTGAAAAAAATCAATTCTGATACCACTATCTGCATATTTGTCAGTCACTTCAGCAGCAAATACAGCCGCACGTATTATCGGGATTGTTCAGCATAATGAAACCATCCATCAGTGATATATGTGAGGCTCATCACAAATCAAACCGTAAAGTTCTAACCTTAATAGTCTAGAATAGTTTTCCACTGAGCGTTGTTAAGTTTTTGTTGCTTGAAATGGATGCAAAATCGTTTTAATGCGCATCTTTTTGAAAAAAAGTAGGTAATCAATGTCGAATAAAGATAAGCAAGCTATTGATTTATCAAAGCTTAACCAAGTCCAGCTGCATGTTACACAACACGCTGGCACAGAGCCCCCGTTTAGCGGCCAATTATTGCATAACCGTAAAGATGGCGTGTATGAATGCCTCTGTTGTGGAACCCCTTTATTCCTTTCTGAGACCAAATTTGATGCAGGCTGCGGATGGCCGAGTTTCTTTCAACCGATTGATGAAAGTTTGATAAAATTTATCGAAGATTTTTCTCACGGTATGCATCGAATAGAAGTGCGTTGTGGTAATTGCAATGCGCATCTTGGGCATGTATTTCCTGATGGCCCACAACCAACAGGACAGCGTTACTGCATAAATTCAGCATCGCTAAGTTTTACGGATGACCAAACGGGTGAAAAGACCCTAGGATAACGTGCTGAAGCTTGCTGAAGTGTCAAAATACATTTGGCAATAACGATTCAGCTAGTTATTCAAAATACACTATAGATATAACACCGCAAGAATAATTATCGAGATTGCCACTAGATTGATGTGATGAGGCGTAACGTGAGCGTAGAAATGGATGCACAACAAATAGATCAATTACTGTCTGTCATGACCCCTGAAATTTACCAGCGTTTAGTGACTGCAGTGGAGTTAGGTAAATGGCCAGATGGTGTGGCATTAACGCCAGAGCAGAAAGAAAATACTTTGCAGATGGTGATGCTATGGCAGTCACGCCATAACCATGATGCGGAACACATGACGGTCGGTACTGACGGTCAAATTACCATGAAGAGCAAGCAAGAGTTAAAAGCGCTTTTCCAAGGGGATAGACTTGCGACATTGAAACCGCAGGATAACGACTAAGTCAGTATATCGCCCCGTCAGCTAACGGGGCGAATTTCAAACCTATATCATGGCTAGTTACTACAGTATTCTAGCGGGATGATGTGATTAGACTAGCCCCCGCACTCTGCATTTCCGCTAAAGCCTTCTGGCTATCTTCAGGGGCTAAATTAACGCCACGGCACCCATCCGTTAGCACATCAACACGATAGCCCAGCCTCAGTGCGTCCAGTACAGTAAACTTCACACAATAGTCCGTCGCAATGCCCATAATCATTAAATGGCTGATTTGTTGTTGCTGAAGCCATGTATGCAGCTCTGTTTGACTGACTCTGTCATTATCAAAAAAGGCACTGTAGCTATCGACTTGCGGATTTTCACCTTTAGTAAATACCTTTTGAATAGCTTGGTGATTAAGCTCTGGATAAAAATCAGCGCCATGGGAGCCTTGCACGCAGTGAACTGGCCACCAAACCTGTGGCAATCCATTAAGTTCACCAAGGGCACCAATAGGCTGGCCAGAGTTCACGGCAAAACTGAGATGGTTTTCTGGATGCCAATCTTGGCTGGCGATCACAGTGATACCCTGTTTTTGGCATTGCTCAATAACTTGGTTAGCGGTTTCAATAACCTGTTCGCTTTGTTTTACAGCGAGAGCACCACCAGTACAAAAATCATTTTGTAAGTCTACTAACAGTAATGCTGATTTCATCTTTCTTCTCAGTAGGTTATAGCTTATTCATCAGCGTAGCTTAATTCACCACGCAGGTTATTTTGCATTAATTCTCGAATAAGCTCAGAGGTATAATCTTGGCTTAGTAAGTAATGTAATTTACTCAATGCGGCTTCAAAAGTCATATCAAAACCACTGATCACTCCAGATTCTGCTAATGCATGTCCTGTGGCGTAACCTTCCATATTTACACGCCCAGAAATACATTGGGTGAGGTTGACGACAATAATGCCGCGAGAAGTTGCTTCACGAAGGATGCGTAAAAGCTCGGGTTGCTGAGGAGCATTACCGACACCGTAAGAGCGCAAGATTAGCGCTTTAACCGGTTGTTGAAGAATATTTCTTACGATTTCAATGGATAATCCAGGGTAGAGCGTGACAACTCCAATAGGTTGCGGGGTAATGCGATGAGTTTTTAATTTCCCAATGCCAATCGGTGCAGGGCAGGCATTGAATGTACGGATATGAATACCGGCTTCCATCAGTGGAGAGCAGTTTGGCGAAGTGAACGCTTCGAAACCATCAGCATGCGCTTTTACTGTGCGGTTACCGCGATACAGTTTGTTATTGAAGAATAAACCCACTTCATTGATCGGGTAGTTTGCCGCTAAATAAAGCGCATTAAGCAGGTTGGTTTGCCCGTCGGAACGTAGGGCTTCCAGTGGGATTTGTGACCCCGTCACAATAATGGGCTTCTTCAAGTTTTCAAACATAAAGGAGAGCGCAGAAGCGGTAAATGCCATGGTATCAGTGCCATGTAGGATCACAAAACCATCATATTTATCGTAATTTTCACTGATGTCATCGGCGATATTTTGCCAATCTTCCGGTGTAATGTCCGAAGAGTCGATTAATGGCTGGTGTTCACGAATCGTAAATGTTGGCATTTCAGGGCGATGAAACTCAGGCATTTGGGCTAATTGTGCCTGTAGGTGACCAGAAACAGGAATATAGCCTTGAGGAGAATGGCGCATGCCGATGGTGCCACCCGTATAAACGACATAAATCGATTTCTTCTGCATTTTGTTACCTAACGATGACAGACGAAGTTCTGTATGAATAAGAAATTCTGTGTGTGAATAATTTGGATTATAAGGATTTTGGCTTATTTGCTGGAGATAATCTATGGATAAAACAAGATATTGCAGATTGTTGTGATGGAAACTTCAGTTTACGCCAGCGTCATTCACCGCGAATGGCAGCCCCTCTAAGATTAACTTGAGAGGGGAGCCATGGGTGGAAATGAATAATTAGTTAATTTCAGCGCAGTTTAAGCAAAATGCGTAACGGTTTTGCGGGTCGTTCATTTTTAAGAAAAACTGAGCTTGGCGGCGAATATCAGTAGCGACCGCTGGTGGTAGGAATGTTTGCAATGCATCAGGCATCATGACTTGAACGTTGCTTGTCAGTTCAAGGATTAACTGATCCATAAAGGAAAGTTCAGGTTGCATCCAATCCAGCTCGACAGATTTTACTTTCGCTAATTCAGCGGCTTTTGCAACGGCATCATCGAAATCACCGAGTTCATCAACTAGACCAATCTTCAGCGCATCCTTACCAATCCAAACGCGACCTTGGGCAATTTTATCGATTTCTTCTGGTGTTTTATGGCGAGATTGAGCGACTAAGCCAATAAAGGTTTGGTAGCCATTTTCGATGGTGATTTGCATCATATCGGAAAATTGAGGACTGATCCCCTTAGTGACAGAAACGCCCGCTAATGGTGAAGTCGAAACACCGTCAGTATAAACGCCAATGGATTCTAATGAGTTTTCAAAGGTATTGATCACACCGAAGATACCGATAGAACCTGTTAAGGTGCTTGGGCTTGCAATGATGTAGTCAGCTGGTGTTGAGATCCAGTAACCGCCTGATGCGGCCATACCACCCATTGATACGACGACAGGTTTCTTCGCTGCGCGGGCTGCGGCTAATTCACTGCGGATCAAGTCAGAAGCGCTGACACTTCCACCAGGGCTATTAACACGTAATACGATGGCTTTAATATTTTCATTTAAACGGGCATCACGGATTTGAGCTGCTAGGGTTTCGCCACCAGCAATACCGGGAGTTTGCGGACCATCCATGATGGCACCTTGTACTACGATGACTGCAATATTGCCGTCGCTGTTGCTGGTATCGGCAATTTTAGTGGAGTAATCATAGATGCTAATGCCATTGAATGTTTTATCTTCTTTATTCCAACCAAACTGATTAGAGAACACATTTTCGGCTTGTTCGCGGGTGTAGATCTTATCTACTAATTTTTGCTGTAAAGCATATTGCGCAGTATCACCTTTGGCTGCGCGAAGTTGTGCAATGAGTTTATCCGCTCCCGGGAAGATTTGCTCTGCTTTAGATTGGCGATTCTCTGCGATAGAGCCTAAATAGTTATCCCACAAGGTATTTAACCAAAGCAGGTTAGCTTCACGGGCTTCAGGTGACATATTATCACGCATCATCGGTTCAACCGCAGATTTGTAGGTACCAACGCGGAAAATATGGGTGCTTACCTTGAGTTTTTCTAATAACGATTTGTAATACAGGGTATCCGTTGAGAAACCGTAAATACCCACGGCGCCATGGGGTGCAAGATAAATTTCATCTGCAAAGCTCGCTAAATAATATTGAGCTTGTGTATAGCTATCGCTCATGGCATAGACTGATTTCCCAGAGGCTTTAAACTCTTCAATCGCTTTACCGATGTATGCCATGGAGGGTTGATCTGCGCCCACCAGATTATCTAAACGTAGTATTAGACCTGTAATGCGGTCATCGTCAGCGGCGGTACGAATGGTATCGACGATATCGAATAGCGAGTTTTCCTGCATTAAGTTATTGGAGGTACCTAGTAATTCGCGACTCATACGTCCGAAAGGATCTGGGGAAGAGACTTGGTCAACAACAATCCCTTGTAGATCAACAACCAGTGCACCAAAATAGTTTTTTTCTGGCTCGCTGTCGGATTGCAAGAGAGAATAACCGCCAATCACTAAAAATAACAACACGAAGAAAATTGCGTTGAAAACAAATTGTCGAATGAAATTAATGACTCGCCAGCTAAACTTAAAAACAGTGGCGAAAATATCCCAGAGTTGTCGCATTTTTTCTCCAGTGTGAGGATATCAATCAAGATGGCGGCATAAGATGACGCGCGAATGATTTAGAATATCATCTATTTGACAGATGATTAATAGATAGATTAATCAATAGATTTAATCCTATACAGTATCAAACGATGACAGATACCAAATAATGTAATACAGGATTATTCATAACAAAACCATTGTGGGCGTTGTACAATAGCCTGATGGTATTTCTATTTTGCTGAGCACTACATCAGCTTACTCTTAATCGGAGATCAATATGGATGCATTAACCCTTTTGTTGAACCGTCGTTCAGCTTCACGCTTAACCACTCCAGCGCCACAAGGCGAACAACTCGATAATATTCTTACCGCAGGAATGAGAGCGCCAGACCACGGAGCATTAAAGCCATGGCACTTTGTTGTCATGCAAGGAGATGGTATCGCTCGCTTCAGCCAACTGCTTGAAAAAGCAGCGGTAGAAGGCAAGTTAGGCGCGGAAGTTGAAGAAAAAGCGCGTAATGCACCATTTCGTGCGCCACTCATCATTACTGTGATTGCGAAAGTGAAAGATCATCCCAAAGTGCCACAGTGGGAACAAATTGTTGCTGCAAGCTGCACCGTACAAGCTATGCAAATGGCCGCTTTAGCACAAGGTTTTGGCGGTATTTGGCGTTCAGGTTCATGGACGGAAGACGCTATTGTACGTGAAGGTTTAGGTTGTGAAGAAAATGACCATATCGTCGGTTTCCTTTATTTAGGTACACCAGAATTAAAAGCGCCTGCAAAAGCTCAACAACCTGATATGACAGGTTTTGTGTCCTATTTCTAAATAGAAAGAGCATTTCTAAAGAGACAGATAATGACAGAAAAAATTAGATTGACCCAATATAGCCATGGTGCTGGCTGCGGATGCAAAATCGCACCAAAAGTATTAGAGCAAATTTTACATACTGAACAAGCTAAATTTCATGATCCTCATTTATTAGTGGGAAATGAAACCAAAGATGATGCCGCAGTTTATGATTTAGGCAATGGTATCGGCATTATCAGTACCACTGACTTCTTTATGCCTATCGTGGATAACCCATTTGAATTCGGGCGTATTGCTGCAACGAACGCCATCAGCGATATTTTTGCGATGGGCGGTAAGCCGATTATGGCAATTGCGATCCTAGGCTGGCCGATTGCAAAATTACCACCAGAAGTGGCTCGCGAAGTGATTGAAGGTGGGCGTGCTGCTTGTGCGGATGCCGGAATTTCACTGGCAGGCGGCCACTCCATTGATTCACCAGAGCCTATCTTTGGTTTAGCGGTGACAGGGGTCGTAAACACAGATTACGTGAAGAAAAACAGTGCAGCGAGCGCAGATTGCGAACTGTTCCTAACCAAACCGCTGGGTATTGGTGTGCTGACCACGGCTGAGAAAAAAGGCGTGTTAGCAGCAGAACATGCGCACCTTGCTGCTGAAACTATGTGCCAAATGAATAAGTTCGGCGCGGTTGTCGCTCCTCTAGAAGGTGTAACGGCAATGACGGACGTAACGGGCTTTGGTCTCCTGGGACATTTAAGTGAGATCTGCGAAGGTTCTGGTGTTCGTGCTCAGATCGCCTTTAGTAAAGTACCAAAACTTGCTGGTGTGGAAAAATATATTGAAGCAGGCTGCGTACCGGGTGGAACTCAACGCAACTTTGATAGCTACGGTCACTTAATTGGACCAATGAGCGACCTACAACGCAAATTGTTGTGTGATCCACAAACGTCAGGCGGGCTTCTAATCGCGATTAAACCATCGGAAGTGGCTAAAATTAAAGAGATTGCACAGCAGCAAGGTGTTTTGTTACAGTCTGTCGGTACCTTATTACCTGCACAAAGCGGTGTGCCTTTAATTGAAGTGATCGATTAATCTATGCGTTTGTTTATTGCGGAAAAGCCTAGTCTTGCACGGGCCATTGCGGATGTACTGCCAAAACCTCACCGTAAAGGGGATGGTTTTATTCAATGTGGCGATGACCAGATGGTCACGTGGTGCATTGGGCATCTTTTAGAACAGGCTGAACCGGATGCTTATGATCCGCGTTATGCCCGTTGGAACTTGCAAGATTTACCAATCATTCCTGAGAAATGGCAATTGAAGCCCCGTTCCGCAGTAACCAAACAATTAAACATTATCGACACGCTCCTTAAACAAGCCAGCGTCGTTGTCCACGCAGGAGACCCCGATAGAGAGGGGCAACTTCTGGTGGATGAGGTGCTGGATTACTTCAAGCTTGATCCCGAAAAACGTAAAAGCGTGAAGCGCTGTTTAATTAACGACTTGAACCCTCAAGCTGTTGAGCGAGCGATTGATCGTTTACGTGAAAACCGTGAATTTATTCCGTTATGTGTTTCTGCATTAGCCCGCGCTCGTGCAGATTGGCTATATGGAATCAACATGACCCGCGCCTATACCTTATTAGGGCAGCGGGGCGGTTACCAAGGGGTTCTCTCTGTTGGGCGCGTACAAACTCCCGTATTGGGGTTGGTAGTTAGGCGCGACGAAGAGATAGAACACTTTGTACCAAAAGACTTTTTTGAAGTTAAAGCGCATATTGTCACACCAAAGGATGAGCGCTTTGTGGCAATTTGGCAGCCAAGTGAATCTTGCATTGATTTTCAAGATGAAGAAGGGCGTTTAATTCATCGTCCATTGGCGGAACATGTACTTTCTCGCATCGAAGGCAAACCGGCGATTGTCACGCAATACCAAGATAAGCAGGAAACTGAGATTGCACCACTGCCATTCTCGTTATCCGCTTTGCAGATTGAAGCCGCCAAAAAATATGGTTTAAGTGCCCAAGAGGTGCTGGATATTTGCCAGAAACTGTATGAAACCCATAAGCTTATCACTTATCCGCGTTCGGATAGCCGGTATTTGCCGGACGAGCATTTTGCCGGGCGTCATGCGGTATTAAATGCGATTGCAGTACACCAACCCGCATTAACTGAATTTGAATTACCCGAACTGGATAAGAAAAATCGGTGTTGGGATGATAAAAAAGTGGATGCTCACCATGCCATCATTCCGACCGCTAAAACAGCCTCCGTGCGTTTAACTGAAAATGAAAGCAATGTTTACCAGTTGATTGCTCGTCAGTACATTATTCAATTTATGGCGGATGCGGTTTACCGCAAATGCACTATCGATTTAGACATTGAAAACGGCAAGTTTAATGCCAAAGCGCGTTTTCTTGCGGAAGCAGGATGGCGAGTCGTGTTAGGCGGGAAAGAGCGTGACGCGGAAAACGACGGCATGCCATTGCCTATCGTGAAAAAAGGCGATGAGCTTTTATGTGAAAAAGGGGAAGTGGTCGAACGGCAAACTCAGCCACCTCGCCCATTCACCGATGCAACGCTGCTGTCTGCGATGACGGGGATCGCCCGTTTTGTGCAGGATAAAGCATTAAAAAAAGTATTGCGTGAAACGGATGGTTTAGGGACTGAAGCGACGCGAGCAGGGATTATTGATTTACTGTTTAAGCGTCAATTTCTGTTGAAAAAAGGGCGCTATATTCACGCCTCCCCCGCTGGGCGAGCGCTGATCCATGTTTTACCCGATATGGCGACCTTGCCCGATATGACGGCTCACTGGGAGTCAAGGTTAACGCAGATCAGCGAAAAACAGACGCGTTACGATGATTTTATGCAGCCGTTGAGCCAGACGTTAATCAACTTAATTCAGCAAGCTCGTCAATACACAAACTTGCGCGCATTTCGTGAATTGCCACCTGTTGCCAATAATAAAGTGGCAAAGAAGGGCACGAAAAAAGCGAGTGCGAGTAAAGGGAAAAAATCATCACCGTCAGAATAGGTGCAGTGGATTTCTAAACTTGAGCGCGCTAAGCAGTAATTTGGGTAGGAAGGATATCTAGGGGAAAGCATAGGGCATATGATTATGCCCTATAAAGAGAGACTCAGGATTACTTCGTCAGGTCGAACTCAGCCCAAACAGGTGCGTGGTCAGACGGTTTTTCCATACCACGGATGTCGTAATCAATACCCGTTGCGCTACAACGGCTGGCGAGTTTCTTAGAGGCCAGCAGAAGGTCAATGCGCAGACCGCGATTATCGTCAAAGCCTTTGGAGCGGTAATCGAACCATGAATAGCAATCGGTGGTATCTGGATGCTGCTCACGGTAAGTATCAACAAGCCCCCAGCTCAGTAGTTTATCTAGCCATTCACGTTCTTCAGGTAAGAATGAGCATTTTCCGGTTTTCAACCAACGCTTACGGTTAACTTCACCAATACCGATGTCTAAATCGGTATGGCTGATGTTCATGTCACCCATAATCAGCAATTGGGAATCCGTGGTTTGCGTTGATGTTACGTAATCTTGCAGATCACGATAGAATTTTTCTTTTGCTGGGAATTTGGTTGGGTGGTCACGGCTTTCTCCTTGAGGGAAGTAACCATTGACGACTGTCAGAATCCCTTCGCTGGTTTGAATATCAGCCATGATGATGCGGCGCTGAGCTTCATCATCATCAGTTGGAAAGCCTTTTCTAACGGCTAGTGGTTCATTTTTCAGGAGTAATGCTACGCCATAGTGGGCTTTTTGACCGTGAAAATAAACATGGTAGCCTAATTTACTGACTTCCTCATAAGGGAACATATCATCGTGGACTTTTGTTTCTTGTAGCCCAATGACTTCAGGTTGGTGCTTCTCAATAATCGCTTCCAGTTGATGAGGACGTGCTCTTAGGCCATTAATGTTGAACGAAATAAATTTCATGGTTACTTATCACCCATTGCTTTGAATATGACTGAGGGGATTCTATCAGATGCTAACAATAGTGTAACTATTAAATATTTTTTGTTTATATAATTGCGGATAATTTATTAGGGAACTTTAATTTTTAATAATAATATATCTATAGCTGTTAATTAAAAAATGTTTGTTAGTTTTATAATCAACTACTGAAAAGTTCATTTAAAGTCAGTTGGTTATTTATATTTTAATGTGATTTAATGGTGGGGCAATAAAAAATAATCAAATGAAACAATATAATATATTGCTTTGCTATGTTGGAAATTATAAAAATACTTTTATGAAATATTGTTAATCATCAAATCAAAAAATTTATTTAAATTTTTATTTGATGCGGAAGATTATGGGTTAATCAACATGCTGTTATTTAAAATAATCATGTTGGTTTACATTTCAATAAATAGAATGGGGTCATAGATATGTTCTTTTCAAGAAAATTAGAGGCGTTTATGGCAGTTGTTGAGAATGGCTCGCTAAGCAAGGCTGCAAGGGTGATGAATCGCACGACACCCCCCATCGCAAAATCCATAAAAGACTTTGAAACGAGTTTGGGTAAACGGCTTTTTAAACGAGAAAAATTTGGAATGACATTAACTAAGGATGGCCAAGAACTTTATAACGATCTTAGAGATCTCTACTTGCAGGAGAAAGAAATAACGAAAAAACATTTTTCTGGTTATATTGTCAATGAAGCTAATATTTATTATGACTGGGGGAAAGAAAATCATCTAATTAATTTATATCAAGCAGCACATAAGAATAATGTACAGGTTAATATATTAAGATTTAACTATGATGAGGTAGATGAAATTGTCGATTATGATGGAAATACTTTAATTTTAAGTTCTGAATTAGTCATCAGTGAAAGGTTTTCATTACAAAAAAAAATAGAGAATGCGCCTTTAGGTATTTATTGCAGAAAAGAGTTATACGAGAAATTTAATCATGATGTTGTCGTCTTACTACAACAAAGTACTTGGCTATGCGATCCCTCATTTTATAAAAGCTCACTGATGAGTGACTTGCTGGCTAAAGTTGAAACCGCAGAGAATAAATCCAGCATACGACAGATGGATAATATTGGGTGTTGTCAGAGTTTCATTCAAGACGGTGATTTTATCGGGATTATTGACTATTATCCTGAGGATGAGCTGATCGATAGATCGCTGATCTATGTTTCATTAAATGGACTTTTGGATAAAAGTAACTGTTACATTTATAAATCAAAATCACATTCAAGTGTATTAAATCGATTTATTGGGGTAGTTGACAAACTTGGAAAAGACGTTGCTTAGATGGTGGTGGGAGAAGGATTCGAACCTTCGAAGTCTGTGACGGCAGATTTACAGTCTGCTCCCTTTGGCCGCTTGGGTATCCCACCAGATTTTGAATTGCTGTAATCGTTCACAGCGGGCGGCATCATATCAAATGACGCGCCCCTGTAAAGTATTAATTGAGAAAAAATGTCTGAATGCTGATTTTTTAATCTCAATGCGTGATAAATCAACAAATTACTACAATTAATAACCGATACGCTCTGTTATAAAATAATGGTTCGATTGCCATAAACAAAGACGCGCTGTGCCAATACCCAATATAAAGCATGGCTCAGTACGTTCTTTTCAACGTCGCGGCCTGCACGCATCATATCATCCGCAGTAAATGTATGGTCCACATTGATAACGTTTTGCGTGATGATTGGACCTTCATCCAAATTATCATTCACAAAGTGAGCGGTTGCTCCAATGATCTTAACGCCACGCTCATAAGCTTGGTGATAAGGACGTGCGCCTATGAATGCCGGTAAGAATGAGTGGTGAATATTAATAATTTGATTAGGGTAGTGCTGAACAAAAGCAGGGGTCAACACCCGCATATATTTAGCAAGGACAACATAGTCAGGCTGATATTGATCAATCTGGGCCGTGAGTTTCTCATCGTGCTGTTCGCGCGTTAAACCTTCATGGCTAATATGATGGAATGGAATACCAAACTGCTCTATAAGGTTTTTCAAGGTGTCGTGGTTGCCGATAACGGCAGCAATATCGACATCTAATCCATCGTAAGCGCTCTTCATCAGAAGATCACCAAGGCAGTGCGCCTCTTTTGTGACCATAATAACAATGCGGCGACGTCCTGCAGAGTTTAATTCACGCTTAGAGCCTTCTGGTAATGCATCATCTAAATCTGCCAGTAAGGTTTCATCGTTAAAAATCCCTTCCAGTTCCGTTCTCATGAAGAAACGACCAGTACGGTGATCAACAAACTCATTATTTTGGATAATGTTCAGCTGGTGTTTGTAGCAAATATTGGTGATTTTAGCGATCAATCCTTTTGCATCAGGACAAATGGTTCTGAGAATTTTTTTCTGTACATTTTTGTGTTGCATGGAACTGTCTAATCCTTAACTGACTAAAGCCTAATAATTTAGGCTAATCGTAATTTATGCAATGAATATACGAATTGATAAACAGAGAATTAATAACTATCGCAGCACTTCTTAAATTTTTTTCCTGAGCCGCATGGGCAATCATCGTTGCGCCCAACTTTTGGTGTTATTCCGTCAATGTAATACCACTGTGCATCAATGCGAAGAAAACGGGAACGTTCGTGAATAAGCTGTTTATGATCAGCTTTTTCATCAATAAAGCAAGCCGAAAATTCGACATAAGCTTCGTCAGGATTTTTAGCATGAGAAGAACTAATGACTCGCAGTCCCAGCCATTCAGTTTGTTCAAAACTATCTAAGATAGCTTCTCGCCACTCTTGTGCTTGGCAATCTGGGTGCCATGTTTTGATGAGGTAATCTACATTGTGATGGACATAAGCGCTATATCGTGAGCGCATTAATTGCTCTGGCGTTTCAGCAATAACCAGCCCAAGCAACAGCGGAGAGCAGCATTGGTCAAACGGCAAAGGATGACCGCAACTACAATTATTTTTTAAAGATTGGCTCATTCTTTTCTCGATAAAATAACTATACTTAAAAAATATAGTCGTTAATGATTTTATAATATGACTATTGGCGTCAGAATATATTACTTATGAAACCAGGGTTGTCGTGGTAGGTATGATATGAAAAATAGAAAAATACTCATAGTTGAAGATGAAAAAATTTTTTGTACTATTCTTCGTGAATACCTCGAAAGTTTAGAAACAGAAGTCTACATCGCTGACAACGGCGCGCTTGCACTTGAGCTGATCACGCAACAAAAGGTGATTCCCGATGTCATTCTTTGTGATCTCAACATGCCCATCATGAATGGTGAATCATTTATGGCGGAGCTGGTGGAGCGTAATATTAATGTACCTGTGATTGTTATTTCAGCAACTACGGACTTCACGCAATTAGATAGAATGTTTCGTCTTGGTGCGAAAGATGCTTTGTTAAAGCCAATAAAAAATCTTGATGAAGTGAAAGTGACGATTCATGCGGCACTGTATCCAGAGCAATATGACTCTGAAACACTCATTGAAAATGAAATCCAGAATATTTCGAACATTTTGAATAATGACAAGTTGGATATGTTAGCCATCTTGAAACAATTACAGCCTCCAGTCGCGCAGGTTATAAATGGCTATAAGATAAACTATAGACAATTAAATGAAGCGAATCGTTTTGGGTTGCTGTTGGATATCGCGGCAATATCTGAGGAGCAAATCGGATTTTATTGCATTGATATAGAACGCTCTCCACAAGAAGGGGTGATGGCGGCGTTTTTAATTCGTGTTGTGTTTAATGACCTCTTAAAAAGTGCGGTGAACAACCGAGATAAAAAATTACCTCAAATTGATAACATTATTAATCAAATAAATCACTTACTGGAAGATTCTGGCTTTTCAGGTCAGTTTCCATTGTTACTTGGTTACTTTAATACCAAATCTAAAAATGTGATTTTGGCGAGTGCAGGACTGGAAGCCAATATTACGACGGAGCAGCATCATTACCATCTCGCGCGAAATGTCCCGCTAGGTACGCTAAAAACATACCATTCAAATCGATTAGACTTTCAAGGTGAGAGTTGGAAGTGTCTTATTCATAATTCGAATCAAAAAATCAAGTTAATGTTTAATCTCTATGCTCAGAAATAATGCACTTATTTAATGGATCTAGGTTCTATTTATCCTAAACGAACCCATCTCTATTTATTCAATAATGAATCCTGATATACTGGCGCGCACTAAAAACGCGCCAGTATAGTTTATTGAAAATATAAACGGTGCTTATTAAATTTTTGGAGTTCTCGAGATGATCAAACGCAAGGTGCGTAAAGCGGTAATCCCTGTAGCAGGTTTAGGAACACGTATGCTTCCAGCGACGAAAGCCATTCCTAAAGAGATGCTACCGGTTGTTGATAAGCCTTTAATCCAATATGTGGTTAATGAGTGTATTGCTGCAGGAATTAATGAAATTGTGCTAGTGACACATTCATCTAAAAATTCTATTGAAAACCACTTTGATACCAGCTTTGAACTTGAAGCCATCTTAGAAGCGCGAGTTAAGCGCCAATTATTGGATGAAGTGAAATCCATTTGCCCAAGTCATGTGACTATCATGCAAACACGCCAAGGCATTGCTAAAGGTTTAGGTCATGCTATTTTATGTGCAAAACCATTGGTGGGTGATGAGCCTTTTGCCATAATCCTTCCGGATGTTATTTTAGATCGCTACAGCACCGATTTAACGAAATTTAACCTCAAAGAGATGTTAGAACACTACGAAACTACTGGGGCTAGCCAAATTTTAGTTGAGCCAGTACCAGAAGACGATGTTTCTAACTACGGAATTGTGGATTGCAACGGTGTGACTTTGCACCCAGGCGATAGTAAACCGATTTCCCGTATGATTGAGAAACCGAAGCGTGATGAAGCTCCATCCAATTTATCTATTGTAGGGCGCTATGTATTATCCGAAAAGATTTGGGATGCATTAGCGAAAACAGCACCGGGTGCTGGCGATGAAATCCAATTAACGGATGCTATCGCATTAATGATGGAAAATAAGGAACCTGTTGAAGCATACCACTTATGTGGTAAAAGTCATGACTGCGGAAATAAATTAGGTTACATGAAAGCCTTTGTAGAATATGGTATGCAACACGATACACTAGGAAATGATTTTTCCGCGTGGATTAAAGAGTTAGCCGCTAATTTAGATTCATCATCGAAATCTAATTAAAATACGAATCTTTGTTGTACAGATAAAAGCTAGCCTTTATGGTTAGCTTTTTTTATGGGCATTTTATAGAAATATGTAAAAAGGAGTACTCAGATTTTAAGTGTCATTAAATGTCAGTTATATAATATAAATCGATATAACCCGTGTGGCGTGTAAATTAATTAGTGTAGTGGGCTAGGAGGAGATTAAAGAATATCACTTGATTAGATTACGTAACTTTACTTTAACGTATATTTTGTATCACTCTTTTTGATTAGAAATAGATGAGGGGGATTGAAACAGAGGAGATGATAAATGGATAATAACAAGGCTACTATAAATAAAAACACCCTTATAAAAAGGGTGTTTAGAATTTGGAAGGTTATCAATATTAGATTAAGAAATCGTCTAAAGATTTGCCTTGTTCTTCGATTGCAACTTTAATTACTGCTGGAGTACGACCTTGGCCTGTCCAAGTTTTAGTTTCGCCGTTCTCATCAACATATTTATATTTTGCTGGGCGAGCAGCACGTTTAGCGCGAGTGCTGGTGCTTTTACCAGAATCCATAGTTTGCAGAAGGTCATTTAAATCTACGCCTTGTTCTAAAATCATTTCGCGAACTTTTTCCAGTTTGCGATTACGTTCTTCAACTTCAGCGCGAGCTTGGCTTTCTTCTTCACGACGTTCGTCAACAACGACAGTTAATTTTTCCAGCATTTCTTCTAAAGATTCTAAAGTGACTTCTCGTGCTTGAGCACGAAGCGTACGGATGTTATTTAATGCTTTTAATGATTCGCTCATTTTCCTGGTCTCAATTTTATATGTTGGCATGTGTACAGTAATAATAGAGTGCTATTTTAAATTCTGCAATAGCTAAATTACTTCGGTAGTTTAAAAGTTATCTTTAACGAATGCAATTTTTTTACAAAAGAATTATAAAAATTTTCGTTGCTATAAATTGCTCTATTATCAATAACGGTACTAATGAAAAAAGGTAATTAGAAAATGTCACTAAAATTTATATTAATAGCCTAGTGATAACCATTACCTTTTGTTTGTCGATGTATCAATGGATGTCTTTAACGGAAATTTTCTTTTTTTGACAGAATAAACTTAGCAATATGTGCCAATATCTATACCAGATAAAGTTAATATCAGTTTGAGATTAATTGTCTACAACACAGATGATGTGTGATCTAAAGGAACTAATTTAACATAGTGATGGATGGAAATTCATACACTTACTTATCTACATAGGTTTAAGTTAATCTTAAAAGACCTTTATGCTAAAGTATTCGCGAATATTATTTTTTAGGGAACCGCCCAATGGCACAGCTATATTTCTATTATTCTGCGATGAATGCGGGTAAATCGACTTCATTATTACAATCTTCCTATAACTATCACGAACGTGGAATGCGTACGCTGATTTTTACCGCTGAGATCGATAACCGCTTCAGTCAAGGTAAGGTATCTTCGCGGATCGGTTTATCTGCGGATGCGTTATTATTTTCGCCTATAACGAATATGGCAAAAATTATCAAAAACGAGAATAATGCTCAAAAAGTACATTGCGTACTTATTGATGAATGCCAATTTCTGACAAAACAGCAAGTAGAGCAATTATGTGATGTCGTCGATAATTTAGACATTCCGGTACTCTGTTATGGTTTACGAACGGATTTTTCCGGAGAGTTGTTTGCAGGAAGCCAATATTTATTAGCATGGGCAGATAAACTCGTTGAGTTAAAAACCGTCTGCTACTGTGGACGTAAGGCAAATAAAGTTTTGCGGATTGGTGGTGATGGCATCCCAGTATATGAGGGGGATCAAGTGGATATCGGCGGGAATGAAAAGTATATTTCAGTTTGTCGAAAGCATTACTCAGACGCTATCAAGCAAGCTCAATTAATGAATAGCGGTGCAATTGAAAAAATACCGTTTAACTTCAAATAATCATTAATTAAGATTAATGAGTTATATAGTTTACAAATAGGAATATCAGATTATTAAGATATTTTTGTCAAATAAAGTAAATGAATTAATAAAATACTCAGCTCGCTAGTTCTTAAAAGGGATGCATAGCAGATAAAGTTTCAGCGTTCATAGAATAAAACCGGATTGAGTGAGATTTGATAAGCCTCATGTTTTTAACATGGGGCTTTCTTTTTATGGCAGTTTAATTTCACACTTTGGCACATATCATATAATCAAAAAATGCAAATTTACTCGAAACTGTAGGGCGCAATGAAATTTAGCATTTCAGCATTTTAAAACGGTCGTTGTAATGAAAACTTCAAACTATCATCAATGGCGAGTGTGATTGCAGGAAACCCCAACATCGTCAATAAAAACAAAAATAGAGAAAAGCGCACCAGTCAAATGGGGATTATTGACTTATTTACTCTTAACTGGCGGATAAATAATAATGTCAGAGAGACCACCAAAATCATTAATCATCTGCCAACTAGCTTGGGAAATATGACCTTGTAGACCAGTGATTTCAGTATCACTAAATGGCGTGAGGATCAGGCTTTTCCTACAGTTTTGCTGGTTATATTTGAGGTTTACCACCGTGAGATAATAGGGGGTAGGGTTATTAAACACCCATTGTTTTCCCTGTTTTTTTAGAGTCACTTGCTGAAATACCGCATTATTAGGCACTGCCAGTTGATGAGGGCGGTAAAAGACTTTAATCACGATATTCGTCACAAACGAGCGTTTGGCATCATTTTTCTGTTCATTAGGATGCTTTGGTGCGGGAATAGCCCGTGTATTTAAAAAAAACAGAGATTCTCTATCTACGGGTAATTCCCTTTCATTTTTTAATAATACATGAGCACTAAACTTACTATTTGCATCTAATCTGAACAGTGGTGGTGTCACAGCAAAATAAAGGGATTTGGCACCTTCGAGTTGTTCAGTTACAGAGGTCTGAATTAGATAGGGGTTCAAATCATCATTCACAATGGTAAATGTTGCATTGGATTTAGTGCTATTTAGGATTAATCGAGTTTGTTCCAAACGCAAGCCAGCACTGTAAGCGAAAAAGCTTACTATGAATAAAAGTATGTAGGTAACGCCAGCCAGTTTTTTCATATCAGCTTATTAATCCACAATAAAGGAAAAATCATTGTCGATTGGAAAGCATCAATTTGCGGATCGCATATTTTTCCAGATGGACACCTAAGATAAGTATAAAGTATTATGACGAAATAACGAGAAAGGCTCCAAAAGCGTTAGGAAAACCCTAAATCTTTTGAAGCCTTTTTTATGTATTAATGGCTAAGCCATCAACGAGTTAACTATTTTTTACTGCTTTTCTTTTCAGCTTTTGGTGCTGCTGGCTCTGCACTTTTTTCAGTAAATTCACGACCGTAGTAAGAATCCAGTAACAGTTGTTTAATTTCAGATATCAGCGGATAACGTGGGTTAGCGCCAGTACATTGGTCATCAAATGCATCTTCAGACAGTTTATCTAAGTGAGCTAAGAAGTCCGCTTCGGCAACGCCAGCTTCACGGATAGACTTAGGAATGCCTAAATCCGCTTTCATCTCTTCTAACCAAGCCAGTAAGCGTTCAATCTTCGCACCAGTACGGTCGCCTGCTTTGGTTAATCCTAAGTGGTCTGCAATCTCAGCGTATTGGCGGCGTGCTTGAGGGCGGTCATATTGGCTGAATGCTGTTTGCTTAGTTGGATTATCATTTGCGTTGAAACGAATTACGTTACAAATCAATAGGGCGTTTGCTAAACCGTGTGGAATATGGAATTCCGATCCCAGTTTATGCGCCATTGAGTGACAAACCCCTAAGAAGGCGTTAGCAAAAGCAATACCGGCTAATGTTGCCGCATTATGAACGCGCTCTCTTGCTACTGGATTTTTTGCTCCTTCATGGTAGCTTGCTGGCAGATAATCTTTTAACAGGGTCAGTGCTTTGAGTGCTTGACCATCAGAGAACTCATTTGCCAGAACAGAAACATAAGATTCTAATGCGTGAGTCACTGCATCCAAACCACCAAACGCGGTTAAGGATTTAGGCATGTTCATCACGAGGTTAGCATCAACAATCGCCATATTTGGTGTTAATGCGTAGTCCGCTAATGGGTATTTTTGACCTGTTTTATCATCCGTCACAACAGCAAATGGCGTCACTTCTGAACCTGTACCTGAAGTGGTGGTGATAGCGACCAGTTTTGCTTTCACACCCATTTTTGGGAACTTGTGAATACGTTTACGGATATCCATAAAACGTAATGCTAATTCTTCAAAGTGTGTTTCTGGATGTTCGTACATCACCCACATGATTTTCGCAGCATCCATTGGGGAACCACCACCTAAAGCGATGATCACATCCGGTTGGAAGGCTTGCATTTGAGCAGCACCTTTACGCACAACGGATAATGTTGGGTCAGCTTCGACTTCAAAGAAAACATCGGTTTCAATATGGTGCTTTTTCAGAACATCGACAATTTCATCAACATAGCCATTATTAAATAAGTAGCTATCGGTCACGATAAAGACGCGTTTCGCACCATCAGTGGCTATCTCTTCTAAAGCGATTGGAAGACATCCACGGCGGAAATAGATTGAACTAGGAAGTTTATGCCACAACATATTTTCAGCTCTTTTTGCCACGGTTTTCTTATTGATTAAATGTTTTGGTCCCACGTTTTCAGAGATGGAGTTACCCCCCCAAGAACCACAACCCAAGGTTAAAGACGGCGCCAGTTTAAAGTTATACAGGTCACCGATACCGCCTTGAGACGCAGGAGTATTAATCAAAATACGCGCCGTTTTCATTTTTTCGCCAAAATAGCTGACACGGTCATGTTGGTTATCTTGGTCAGTATAGAGACAAGAGGTGTGACCGATACCGCCCATTTCCACTAACTGTTCAGCTTTCTCTACTGCATCTTCAAAGTTTTTAGCGCGATACATTGCTAAGAGTGGGGACAATTTTTCATGAGCGAATGGCTCTGACTCATCCACAAGTTTGACTTCACCAATTAAGATCTTAGTGGTTTCAGGAACGATAACGCCCGCCATTTCTGCAATTTTAAATGCAGGTTGACCCACGATAGCCGCGTTTAAGTTGCCATCTTTTAAAATGATATTTTGTACCGCTTTGAGCTCTTTACCTTGTAACAGGTAGCCGCCATGGGTAGCGAAACGCTCACGAACTTGATCATAAACAGCATCAACCACCACTACAGATTGTTCAGATGCGCAAATTACGCCGTTATCAAATGTTTTTGACATTAAGATAGAGGCAACGGCACGTTTGATGTCTGCGGTTTCATCGATAACAACTGGCGTGTTACCCGCACCCACTCCAATCGCAGGTTTACCGGAACTGTAAGCCGCTTTCACCATGCCTGGACCACCTGTCGCTAAGATCAGGTTAATGTCAGGGTGGTGCATCAGCGCATTGGATAGCTCAACAGAAGGGGAGTCAATCCAGCCAATAATATCTTTTGGTGCGCCAGCTTCAATGGCCGCGTTCAATACAATCTCAGCAGCACGGTTAGTCGCAATTTTAGCGCGTGGGTGTGGAGAGAAAATAATAGCGTTACGGGTTTTTAAACTAATTAATGATTTAAAAATTGCGGTAGAGGTTGGGTTAGTGGTTGGAACGATACCGCAGATAATACCAATCGGCTCAGCAATGGTGATGGTACCAAAAGTTGGGTCTTCAGATAGAACACCACAGGTTTTCTCGTCTTTATATGCGTTGTAGATATACTCAGAAGCGAAGTGGTTTTTAATCACTTTATCTTCAACAATCCCCATGCCTGACTCTTCAACTGCGAGTTTTGCTAATGGAATTCGTGCATCAGCAGCAGCAAGAGCAGCGGCGCGGAAAATACGATCCACTTTCTCTTGAGAGAAGCTGGCGAATTCACGTTGAGCTTTTTTGACACGAGCAACAAGTTCATTGAGTTCAGTAACGTTTGTTACGGACATATAGATTACTCCTGATAAAGTTAAAATTTTTAAGCCAATGAGCAAAGCATCTAAAAAAAGCTGTTGTGACTAGAACATCTAAAACGACCACCCAAAACAACAGTATAGATAAACTTAATAATAATGCTTTTCGCCCATGCTAATTGGCTTATAAATCTCAGATAAATAGCTCAAAAAGTAAAAATTAACTGATTGATTACCGCGTTTATCAGTTGAGACTAGATTAACAAAAAGGGAATTTAATAAAGTGATCTAAATCACAAAGTATGCAAGCTGACTCCATTCAGCATGCTGTTTTTATGGGATTCATTGATTTGCAAAAAAATGATTAATTTATCGCTAAAAAGAGGTGAATAAATCATTCTTTTTTGGCCATTAAGATAAGTTGCAATAAATAATTCTACTAAGATGCACAAAATTGTTCTTTAACTAAGGATTTTAGCGATTTCAGTGATAAAATTAGTTCAGGTAAGCGTTTATTGTTTAAGAATTTTATGAGGGTATTAATGGGTGAGCGCAACATTACTTGATTTATCAGGCTATATTAAATTTTTTATTGGTCTATTTGCGTTGGTAAACCCGGTTGGTATCCTGCCTGTGTTTATTAGTATGACAAACTATCAAACCGTTGCGAGCCGCAATAGAACTAATACGATAGCCAACTCATCAGTCGCAATTATTCTTTGTACATCGTTGCTGGTGGGGGACTCGATATTACAGCTGTTTGGTATTTCAATTGACTCATTCCGCATCGCGGGGGGAATTCTGATTGTCACCATCGCGCTATCGATGATCAGCGGTAAAATTGGTGAGGACAAACAGAACAAACAAGAAAAAACAGAAACCGCAGTGCGCGATAGTATTGGAGTGGTACCGTTAGCGCTTCCGTTAATGGCGGGTCCCGGTGCAATCAGTTCGTGCATTGTCTGGTCATCGCGATGGACTGGCTGGCAGAACTTTATTGGTTTAGCGTTAACCAGTATTTTGTTCGCTTTTTGCTGTTGGCTGTTGTTCCGCTCTGCGTCTTTACTGGTTCGTTACTTAGGGCAAACGGGCATCAACGTTGTCACTCGTATCATGGGGCTACTACTCATGTCATTAGGTATCGAAATCGCTGTAACGGGTGTTAAAGCCATATTTCCAGGACTTTTATAGTGAGTGTTATTTAGCCGTCTTACGAGACGGCTATTCTCATCTGCCTTTCCCTTCATTCCATTATTCCTTTCGAATTCAAAATATTCACTCAAATATTTTGGCTTGTTATGTGTAATCAAACCGTCCTTTACAATCAAAATAATTCCTCTACGCGATAAATTTGAAATGTGATTATGTGTCGCACTTTTTGCAAAATCAGGCATAAAAAGTAAGGAAATGTGAGCTGCGTAAATTTATTCACTATTCTCATTAGAGATTGTTAATGATATGTTTGGATTAATGTTGATGAAAATTTTAAGAGTAACTTAAGGTTTTTTATTATCTAATTGTTTTTATTTGAGTATTTAAAGGTTGAGGAAGTGTGTTACCCCTTTTCAATAGGCTCTCTAACTTTAAATGTTAAATAAATGTAATTTTTATAACTTTTTTTTATAAGCTTTCTGAGCAAAATTGCACCGTTAAGGAAAGCTTTTGGTGGTTAAATTAGAAAACAGCTTAAGAAACAGTGACTAGAGCAGTAGTAAATCAACAATGTGTAGGCGAACTAAACGTCGTTCAACATACGTTGAAACGTTAACTGTAAAACCGCAACTATGAAATGGAGAAGGCGCAACGATGAAACTTACTACCAAGCACAGTTTACTTTCCTGTCTCATTTTCTCATTAACAATTTCTGCTCAAGCTTCATCAACCCCCGATAAATCCCCATTAAATACAACATCTATAAATAAAATAGTGGTCAATAACGGTTCAGAAGTGACTTCACTCGATCCTCATAAAGTCGAAGGGGTACCTGAAGGCAATATTATTTTAAATTTATTGGAAGGGCTGGTTTACGACGATATTAATGGTGTGGCGGTTCCTGGTATGGCAACCCATTGGCAAAATGAAAATTACACCGTATGGACATTTACCTTACGCGATGATGCCAAGTGGAGTGATGGCACTCCCGTTGTTGCAGAGGATTTTGTATATAGTTGGCAGCGTTTAGCGGATCCCAAAACTGGCTCGCCTTATTCCAGTTATTTACAAAATGCTTATATCGAAAATGCAGACGCTATTTTAAAAGGTCAAAAACCTAAAGAATCGTTGGGCGTTAAAGCCCTTGATGACAAACATTTGCAAGTCATCCTAAGCCATCCCGTTCCGTATTTTATCGATATGCTTTCCCACACTTCAATGAAACCCGTTAACCGTAAAGCCATTGAAAAGTACGGCGATAAATGGACTCAACCGGGTTCCTTTGTGGGCAATGGCGCCTATGTTTTGGATGAGTGGACGGTCAACGAGCGAATTATTATCAAACGTAATCCGTTATATTGGAATGACGCAAAAACGCAGATTGATCAAGCGACATTCTTAGCGATTACCTCTGAAGTCAGTGATAACAATCGCTATCGCAGTGGGGAAATCGATATTAGTAATTCAGCTATTCCCCCAACACTATTCAAAAAGATGAAAGCGGAAAAGCCGAACGAACTGTATGTTCGTCCGTTTCTGTGTACGTTTTATTATGAAATTAATAATCAAAAAGCCCCATTCACGGATCCTCGAGTACGAGAAGCCATTAAGTTAGGTTTAGACAGAGAAACCATCACTAATAAAATTATCGATCAAGGACAGACGGTGGCTTACGGTTTTACGCCAACGTTTATCCATAATGGTAATTTTGCAGTGCCAGAATGGGTAAAGCTCACGCCAGAACAGCGTTATCAACGTGCGAAAGAGTTGCTCGCGGAGGCTGGATATAACGCCAAAAATCCGCTCAAGTTTACCTTGCTATATAACACCTCAGACCAAAATAAACAGCAGGCGATTGTAGCGGCATCCATGTGGCAGAAAAATATTGGCGCAGAGGTAACACTGCAAAACCAAGAGTGGAAAACCACACTGCAAAATCGCCATGAAGGAAATTATCAGGTTGCAAGAGCAACATGGTGTGCCGATTACAATGAACCTTCTGCATTTTTGAATTCATTACTATCAGAAAACAGCAACAATACGGCGGCCTATAAAAATAAAGCCTATGACCAACTGTTATTAGAGGCTTTAACGGCACCGGATGACCAAGCTCGTCAACAGATTTACCAACAGGCGGAAACCCTGCTGGATAAGGAATCTGCGCTAGTTCCCGTTTATTACCGTGTGAGTGCAAGGATGATCAAGCCCACAATCGGAGGATTTAAAGGTGAAGACCCTCTTGATCACATGGATATTAAGCGGTTATATATTAATTCTACTAATTAATAATTTTGTAATAAACAAAATAATTGCTTACTGACTCAGTAAGCAGATGCATCAACAACACAACCAAAACAATAGTATGGGAGTAACCAAAATAATGAGCAAATTACTGAATAAGACATTTGTTGCTTTAAGCGTTGCTGCTGGGTTAATGGCAGGGACGATGGCGACAAGTTATGGTGCAGTGGTACCAGCGGGTGTCGAACTGGCTGAAAAACAAAATATGGTTCGCAACAATGGTTCTGAACCTCAATCCCTTGATCCGCATAAAATTGAAGGTGTTCCAGAGTCGGCTTTAGCAAGAGATCTTTTTGAAGGGATTACGATTGTGGGTCCTGATGGTGAAATCTTACCTGGCTCTGCTACGAGCTGGGAAAATAAAGATTTCACCGAGTGGACGTTTAAAATTCGCGATGGCGCGAAATGGTCAAATGGTGACCCTGTCACGGCCGAAGACTTTGTTTATAGCTGGCGCAGACTCGCTGATCCTGATACCGCATCCCCATACGCGAGTTATTTGCAGTATGCACATATCAAAAATATTGATGACGTCATTGCCGGTAAGAAAAAGCCAGAAGAGCTGGGCATTAAAGCGCTGGATGATAAAACTTTAGTGATTAGTTTGAGTGAAGCCGTCCCTTATATTCCAAAATTATTGGCACACTCCTCGATGTCGCCAGTGAATAAAAAAACAATCGAAAAATATGGTGCTAAGTGGACTCAACCAGCCAATTTTGTGGGTAATGGCGCCTATAAATTAAAAGATTGGACAGTTAACGAACGTATTGTTTTAGAACGTAGCCCAACTTATTGGGATAACGCAAACACCGTGATTGACCAAGTGACTTTCCTACCTATCTCCTCTGAAGTCACGGATGTTAACCGTTACCGCAGTGGTGAAATTGATATGACCTATAGCAATTTACCGATCGAACAATTTAAGTCACTACAAGAAAATATGCCAAAAGAGCTGCGTGTAAATCCGTATCTCTGTATCTATTATTACGAAATTAATAACGAAAAACCGCCGTTTAATGACCCGCGTGTTCGTGAAGCATTAAAACTTTCAATGGACAGAGATGTCATCACTTACAAAGTGAAAGCGCAAGGTGATATTCCGGCTTATGGCTTCACACCACCGTTTACTAGCGGCATGAAGACAGAAAAACCAGATTGGTATGCCAATATGACCCAAGAGCAGCGTAATGAAAAAGCCAAACAGTTGCTGGAAGAAGCGGGTTACAACAAATCAAATCCACTGAAATTCAATTTACTGTATAACACGTCAGATTTACATAAACGTATCGCGATCGCTGCATCATCCATGTGGAAGAAAAACATTGGCGCTGACGTGAAACTGGAAAACCAAGAGTGGAAAACCTTCTTAGATAGTCGTCACCAAGGTAACTATGATGTGGCGCGTGCGGGCTGGTGTGCGGATTATAACGAACCGTCATCCTTCTTAAACATGCTGCTTTCTTATAGCAGTAACAATACCGTGCATTATAAAAACAAAGATTTCGATGCCATCATGAAGAAAACACTTCAGGTGAAAACGGACGAAGAGCGTGCTGAGTTGTACCAACAAGCCGAAAAGCTCTTAGATAAAGACTCTGGTATCGTGCCTCTCTACTACTATGTGAACACCCGCTTAGTGAAGCCATACGTGGGTGGATATACGGGTAAAGATCCATTAGATAATTTACATACTAAAGATCTGTATATCATCAAGCACTAATCACAACAGGCTGGCTCCTTGAGGGCCAGCCATTAGCCTTAATGGCAATAGAAGTAGGAAAGGGCAATGTTTAAATTTATTTTGCGTCGTTTGCTTGAAGCAATTCCGACTTTATTTATTCTTATTACCATCTCATTTTTTATGATGAGACTCGCACCGGGCAGCCCGTTTACTGGTGAACGTAAGCTTCCACCCGAAGTCATGGCTAACATTGAGGCGAAATATCACCTTAATGACCCAATGTATAAGCAGTATTTCAGCTACTTATTCCAACTTTCTCAAGGGGATTTCGGTCCTTCTTTCAAATATAAAGACTATAGCGTCAACGATTTAGTTGCGAAAGCCTTTCCCGTGTCTGCAAAATTAGGCGCCACAGCCTTTGTGGTTGCCGTGTTATTTGGTGTTACTGCGGGGGTGATTGCCGCATTAAATCAAAATACCAAATGGGACTTTACAGTCATGGGATTTGCCATGACGGGGGTTGTCATCCCAAGCTTTGTTGTGGCACCACTTTTGGTGCTGATTTTTGCCATTCACTTGAAATGGCTCCCCGGTGGAGGTTGGGATGGTGGTAACGTCACGCACATGATTTTACCGATGGTGGCACTCTCTTTGGCGTATATCGCCAGTATTTCGCGTATTACCCGTGGTTCGATGATTGAGATCATGCACTCAAACTTTATTCGTACTGCGCGCGCAAAAGGATTACCGCTGCGTACCATTATTTTCCGCCATGCGTTAAAACCTGCATTACTGCCAGTGCTTTCATATATGGGACCTGCATTCGTGGGGATCATCACGGGTTCCATGGTGATTGAGACCATTTTCGGCTTACCGGGAATTGGACAGTTGTTCGTCAATGGCGCATTAAACCGTGATTACTCGTTAGTGCTTAGCTTAACGATTTTAGTTGGGGTATTGACCATTGCCTTTAATGCTATCGTCGATGTGCTGTACGCCGTCATCGACCCGAAAATTCGTTACTAAGACCGGAGAAACACTATGTTACTAAACAACAAAAATAGTGAAGCTCTGGAAAACTTTTCTGAGCAATTAGATATTGAAGGGCGCAGCCTTTGGCAAGATGCAAGACGACGCTTTATGCATAACCGTGCGGCGATTGTCAGCCTGTGTGTGCTGTTTTGTATTACGATGTTTGTGATTTTTGCCCCGATGTTATCGCCATTTTTATATGACGATACCGACTGGGAAATGATGTCAACGCCACCTGATTGGGCGACCGGACATTATTTTGGTACCGATGCTTCTGGGCGCGATTTACTTGTGCGTGTGGCAATTGGTGGACGAATTTCTTTAATGGTTGGCGTTGCGGCAGCATTAGTCGCGGTGGTGGTCGGAACCTTATATGGCTCACTGGCAGGTTATGTGGGCGGTAAAGTTGACTCTATCATGATGCGCTTACTGGAGATTTTAAACTCCTTCCCGTTCATGTTTTTCGTTATTTTGTTAGTGACTTTATTCGGTACCAACATCCTGCTGATATTTGTCGCCATTGGGATGGTGTCATGGCTGGATATGGCGCGTATCGTGCGTGGACAAACATTAGGATTAAAACGCAAAGAGTTTATTGAAGCGGCATTAGTTTGTGGTGTCAGCACGCGTCACATTATCTTGCGTCATATCGTCCCTAACGTACTGGGGGTGGTGGTGGTTTACGCATCATTATTAGTCCCAAGTATGATTCTGTTTGAATCATTTTTAAGCTTCCTTGGCTTAGGAACTCAAGAGCCGCTCAGTAGCTGGGGTGCTTTACTCAGTGATGGCGCTAACTCTATGGAAGTCACACCGTGGTTACTGCTGATCCCCGCAGGATTCTTAGTTATCACGCTGTTTTGTTTCAACTTTATCGGCGATGGCTTACGTGATGCTCTCGACCCGAAAGATCGCTAAGGGGCTAATTTATGGAACATTCAACACGCAAAAGCCCTTTATTATCAGTGCAGGATTTAAACGTCACATTTGCTACCCAAGATGGGGATGTGACCGCGGTGAATAAACTCAATTTTGAATTGAGTGCAGGGGAAACACTGGGAATTGTGGGGGAATCCGGTTCGGGTAAATCCCAAACTGCTTTTGCTTTGATGGGGTTACTGGCAAAAAATGGTCGTGTAGGTGGCTCTGCCATGTTTAATGGACGTGAGATTTTAAACCTCAAGGAGAAAGAGCTTAACCGCATGCGTGCGGAAGAGATCTCCATGATTTTCCAAGACCCTATGACCTCCCTCAATCCATACCTGAAAATCGGTACGCAGTTATCTGAAGTGTTGATGCTGCACAAAGGGATGAGCAAGAAAGAGGCTTTTGAAGAATCTGTACGCATGCTGGATGCGGTAAAAATGCCGGAAGCCCGTAAACGTATGAATATGTATCCGCATGAGTTTTCTGGTGGTATGCGCCAGCGTGTGATGATTGCGATGGCGCTACTGTGCCAACCAAAATTGCTGATCGCTGATGAACCGACAACCGCATTGGACGTTACGGTACAAGCGCAAATTATGACCTTGCTGAATGAACTGAAGCAGGAATTTGATACCGCGATCATCTTAATTACCCATGACTTAGGGGTTGTCGCCGGTGTGTGTGACAAGGTACTCGTGATGTACGCGGGGCGCACGATGGAGTATGGCAGCGCACGAGATATTTTCTATCAGCCATCTCATCCGTATTCTCTGGGTTTATTAGCAGCAGTGCCACGCTTAGATGGTGATGACGATAACTTAGCCACGATTCCAGGCAATCCGCCAAACTTGTTACGCTTACCAAAAGGGTGTCCGTTCTCGCCGCGTTGCCAATATGCAAACCAGCACTGTGTAGAGCAAGAGCCTCAATTATCCAGTTTTGCACAATCTCGTTTACGTGCCTGCTTTAAGCCTGTGGAGGAATTAGTATGAGCCAAGAAAATAGGCAGGTGCTGCTGGAAGTCAATGACTTAAAAGTGCATTTTTCCATTAGAGATAAACAACAATGGTTCTGGCAGCCGGATAAAAGTTTAAAAGCCGTCGATGGAGTGACACTGCGTTTATACGAAGGGGAAACCTTGGGCGTGGTGGGGGAATCTGGCTGTGGTAAATCCACATTTGCGCGTGCATTAATTGGTTTGGTTAAATCCACTAGCGGCACGGTGACATGGTTAGGACAAAACTTGCTCACCATGAACGACAAGCAGTGGCGTAATGTGCGTAGCGATATCCAAATGATTTTCCAAGATCCACTGGCATCCTTAAACCCACGGATGACGATTGGAGATATTATCGCGGAGCCACTAAAAACTTATCATCCGAAGATGCCACAAAAAGAAGTTACTGAAAAAGTAAAGAAAATGATGATGCGAGTTGGCTTATTGCCGAACCTGATCAATCGTTATCCTCATGAATTCTCTGGTGGTCAATGTCAGCGCATTGGGATTGCACGGGCGCTGATTTTAGAGCCGAAATTGGTGATTTGTGATGAGCCTGTGTCTGCACTGGATGTCTCCATTCAAGCGCAAGTGGTGAACTTACTGCAAGAACTTCAGCGGGAAATGAAACTTTCCTTAATCTTTATTGCCCACGATCTTGCGGTGGTAAAACACATTTCTGACCGCGTATTAGTGATGTATTTAGGACATGCAGTGGAGCTGGGGACTTATGATGAAGTGTATAACAACCCGCTGCACCCTTATACGCGCGCATTGATGTCTGCGGTGCCAGTACCGGATCCAGATAAGGAAAAAAATAAGCAAATTGAGCTTCTTGAAGGGGAATTGCCATCGCCCATTAATCCGCCTTCAGGCTGTGTATTCAGAACACGCTGCCCAAGTGCTGATGCAGAATGCGCCAAAACCCGCCCATTACTCGAAGGAAGTTTCAAGCACGCAGTATCTTGTTTGAAAATTGATCCACTGTAATTGGTAAGATTTGCGTTTTATTGTTGTATTAAGGCTCCCTTTATCATTTATAAAGTGGAGCCTTTTTTATGCGAAACAATTTTCAGAGAATTCAAACCCAATTGCTACTTAAAATAATCAGTTAGCTATGATATTAAAGGCAATGATATTAAAGGCTAAAAATAAATAATTAAAACTTGATAGGACAGTAACCATTAATGAGTGACCACTTGCAGCAGATCCATCAAATACATCAGACATGGCAAGCCATCAACCAGCGTTATGCGGATGACCAAATTCAACGTATACAACAAAAACTCCCCCTTGCTAAGCAAATGGACAGCGATGAAGAGTTGTTCGGAGCGGACAGCCACCATTATCAGCTCAACCCACCTTTGGATATGGCACAGATAGCGCAGTGGCAGCGCCGAATTGGGGTGAATTTACCCCAAGAATATGTGCAGTTTATGACGCAATTGGGCGATGGTGGCGCAGGTCCTTATTACGGCGTAGAACGTTTTGAAGACAGCGAAAATCGTTATGATTCGGTGGCATTACCTTGCGTGCTTAGCCCAACCATGAGCGATAAAGAGTGGCAAACACTCAGCCACTTAGCGGAAGATTGCAGTGATGAAGAGTACGACTCACGGGAAAGCTTGCTTCACCAAGGGTTGTTTTACCTTGGGACTTGCGGCTGTACATATGACATTCTGCTGGTGGTGACGGGAAAACATGCTGGGCGACTGGTTTATACCCACGAATGGTGTGACTCACCAACACCGTATCAGTTTGCTTATGAAAGCCACTTTTTGGATTGGTATGAGCGCTGGCTGGATGAAATTATTCAGCAATACGATACAGGCTGGTTTGGGCATCGAATGGGCGGCAATGAAACTACGTTATTCAACCTATTTCATCATGACGATAATGAAAAGACGAAGCTGGCAGCACTAGAAGGACTGAAAAAGTTACCGTCATTATCGGAAAAGGGCATTGAGCAACTCACTCGTATATTAGATAACGAAACACTCAACGTTTACCATGTGAAGGCGTTGGAAGTATTAGCAAAATACTCCGTTGATGCTTCATCGGACTATTTAGCCCAAACGCTTGAAAGCCAAAATTCAGTGCAAATCAATCGTGGATTGCAGCTGATTTATTGGTATCAAAAATCCGATTTAGCAAAGTTTCAATCGGCTATTTTAGCCAAATTAGCACAGTGCGAACACGCAGACACGGTGAGCTTTGCAGGATATATCCTCAAGGACTTGCAAGCGGTCAAAGTGGAAGATTTCCAACACTTATTTAATCATGCGGATGGTCAGATTGCCGTCAGTGCGTTATATGCGGCTTCCCATGATGTAAATTTTAGCCAAAAGGTCACTAATTACTTTGAATATATGATTGCGGATAAGAGTGAAGTTGCATTAACCGCGATCCAAGCTGTCGCGCGTTCCCCTGAGTTTGTCGACGGGGTGGAACCGTATATTGTGGCTGCGTGGGAAAAATACCCATTAGATAAGAGTGACTATATTCGCAATAATCTACGTCACTATATTAAGAAGCATCATTTACAGTTGGATTTAGCAGAATAAAGTTTAATAAAAGATGGGGGAATATTTCCCCCATCTTTTATTTTGGATTACTGTTTCCATTCGATATGTTGGAAAGGGTGCTTAGGGTTACGGCTGATAAGAATTCGTGCAAAGATATCGTCAATTTCATCCTCTGGGCTTTTAGCAAGCCCGATCACCACTTCACTCATTTGCGCTAAAGGTAATCCTTGGGTGGCAAGAATATGCCAATCTTGACTAAATGGCACAATTTCAGCCGCGCCACACACTTCGAACTGTAACGCGAAAATCACTTGGTCGGCAGGCTCTAAGTTATCCATCGCACCTTCAAGGAAAAGGTCATAGGCAATTTCAATGATTTCATCTTCATCGATTAAGTTAATACTTGGGTTCTGGCTCATGACGTTTTCCTAACGGTTAAGCAATGGTGATAATAGCTATTTGATCACAGCTATTATCATAATAATGGGCTAAAGAAATAGCACAGACGCTCAATCACACGATTCCAGAACGGGCGTTGTTCCCATTCTTCAATATCTAAACGTGTAGAGCGAGCCATATAATCATACTGAACCAGCGTCAGATCGCTACCAAAACTTTTATCGTCTATCACGACTGTGATTTCAAAGTTCAGCCATAAACTGCGCATATCTAAGTTCACTGAACCGACTAAGCTTAATTCCCCATCAACACAGACACTCTTGGTGTGCAGTAATCCATCTTCAAACTGATAGATTTTTACGCCAGCTTCTAGTAATTCCGTGTAAAAAGAGCGGCTGGCCCAGCGAACCAAGAAAGAATCATTATGGCGTGGCATGATGATACTGACATCAACGCCGCGCATCGCTGCGGTACAAATTGCATGCAGTAAATCATCACTTGGGACAAAGTATGGGGTAGTCATGATCAGCTGCTTACGAGCTGAGAACATCGCCGTCATTAATGATTGCTGAATAAGTTCTTCAGGGAACCCAGGACCTGATGCAATCATTTGGGTGGTATGTCCGTTATCTTGCTCGAACGGCATGATATTGCTATCTGGTGGTGGCGGTAAAATGCGTTGTCCGGTTTCCATCTCCCAGTCAAAGGCGTAAACAATCCCTAATGTGGTACTCACAGGGCCTTCCATACGGACTAAAATATCTACCCACTCACCGACCCCCGCATCTTGTTTAAAGTAGCGAGGATCCACCATGTTCATACTGCCGGTGTAAGAAATATAGTTATCAATCACAACGATTTTGCGATGCTGACGTAAATCCATACGGCGCAGGAAAAAACGCATAAGGTTTACTTTTAGAGATTCGACAAACTCAATCCCTGCGGCACGCATTTTATCAGGATAATCACTGCGGAAAAAATGCCAGCTTCCTGCAGAGTCCACCATAATGCGGCATTTAACACCACGTTTTGCCGCATTGAGAAGGGCTTCGGTGACTTCATCGACAAGCCCACCTGGCTGCCAAATATAGAACACCATTTCGATAGAGTTCTTGGCATTATTAATATCATTGGCAATGGCTTTTAGTGAGTCTTCGCTGGTGGTCAGTAATTGAATACGGTTGCCTTTGACGCCTGCAATGCCTTGGCGTTTCTCACACAGTTGGAATAATGGCTCCGCAACGGGGCTGTTATCATTAGCAAAAATATGTTTGGAGAGACGTAGATTTTCCAGCCAAGTGGCAACCGATGGCCACATTTGATGGGCTTTATCGATACGACGTCGACCTAAATGGAGTTCACCAAATGCGGCATACGCGATGATCCCCACCAGAGGCAGGATATAAATGATCAGTAACCATGTCATCGCCGAAGTGACGGGGCGACGTGTGACGAGGATACGAACAGTAACCCCAGCAACAATTAACCAATACAGGAAAAACAGTAACCAACTCATTAAGGTGTAGACGGTTGCCATAATGGATAACAAGCCTCACTGACAGAGAGAAAAAGAGTCGAAAAAAGAAAATATGTCTTATTAAATATAGACTAAGAATAAACATACCAGAATTTAGTAAAAGTTCTGAATAAAAACTGAGTTAAATAGATAAAAGTGCAATTAATGACAAATTCAATGAATCTACCTCTCTTTTACGGGGTAAATTTCATCAACACTTTGATAACTTCCACTTGGTTCTCGTGAGCAAAGGCATATAATATTTCGCTGTTACGAACATACACCTGATAAGGATTAAAAAGATGAGACGCAGTAGGCAAGAAGTGGGTCGCTGGAGAATGCTAAGACAAGTCGTTCGCCGCCGTCGCCGTTGGTTAGAAAGACACTCTCGCCGCAATATGCACATTTATTCGCTCCGCAAAATGGACATCTATAAACGCCGTCATTCCCTGTTATTTACACAGTGGATTGAGTAAGGGTATTCACGTTTATACTCACATTTTTAACTTTGTTCGCTAAACCTTATTGAATATGATTGCTATTTGCATTTAAACTATTAGCCATATTCAATAAGTAAACGGTGTAGGGTAAAAATTGCATATGCGTGGTATCAGACTGTTAGTGATCATTGCTGTTTCATTATCAATTCATGCGGGTTTGGCAATGGCATGGATTTTTAATCAACCGAAATTTCCTCAACTTGAGGAGCCAATCTCGATAGCAATGCTTTCTTTTGCTGAACCAGCAGCCACTCCACCAGCTGAAACACAGGCAGAGCCAGAGCCTGTGGTTGAACCTGAACCTATCATTGAACCCGAGCCTATTGTTGAACCAGCGATAGTCTTACCGCAGAAAAAACCAGAAGTAAAAAAGAAACCTGAACCGAAAAAAGAACCTAAAAAAGAGCCGAAAAAAGTACAGGAGCCAGTTAAACCTGTTGAAAAACAACTGGCGATGAACAAAACGCCATCCACAAATACAGATACTACGCCAAAAGAAGTCACCAACACGCGCGGAACTGATACTAACGTCAAAAATAATGCAACAGCATCTAACCAATCCACTGGTCAGCGTGGTCCAAAAGCATTAAGTAAACAAGCGCCTGAATATCCAGACCGCGCTCGTCGCTTAGGAAAAAATGGTTATGTGAAAGTACGTTATGACATCGATGAAGATGGGCGAGTGCAAAATATTGAGTTTGTTGAAGCTTCACCTAAAGGGATGTTTGAGCGCGATGTGAAGCGTGCAATGAACCGTTGGAAATATGAAAAGCTACCAGCGAAAGGTTATACCACTGAAATTTACTTCAAAGTAGATGGCACAGTAAGCCAAGCTTAAATGCTAGGAAGTATCGGGATCAAAAAAGGGCGCTTATGAAGCGCCCTTACTGTATATGAATGATTAAGCTTGAGGCTGCGAACTTTCTAATTCGAAGTGTTGCTTATCTTCAGGTAATGCACGGGGCGTATTGTCATCATTGACCGCCACATAAGTAAATACTGCGTCAGTAGCTTGATAACGCTGACCTACAGGGTGGGTTGCCACTTTTTTCACCCACACTTCAATATTGATAGTGACGGAGCTTTTCCCTGTTTTTAAGCAGCGAGCATAACAACAAACAACATCACCAACAGCAACTGGTTTTTGAAATTTTATGCCATTGACTGCCACTGTTACTACGCGACCCAGAGCAATTTCTTTTGCTAAAATCGCGCCGCCAATATCCATTTGAGACATTAGCCAGCCACCAAAAATATCGCCATTCGCATTGGTATCTGAAGGCATTGCCAAAGTACGTAAAACGAGTTCACCGTTAGGTAATTGCATATCAAACTCTTTATTAAAAGGAATTAAACACTATGATTTTGTTGCTCATTTATAGCAAACAAACATAAGTATAGTAAACCGCTAGAGTACATCCAGTCACAGATAATTGTAACAAATCACTGTGATAGGCATAAAAAAGCTGCGAAAGTGCGCAGCTTATTTATCATCATAATATTTCGAAGAAATAAATTACTCTTTTGGCTTTTCCGCCTGAGGTTCTTTAGTCATGTGTTTGAAAATATATACCACGCTAAGGATCGTGAAAATTAAGGTGCCAGCCGTCAATCCAAACACTTTAAAGTTGACCCAAACACTCTCAGCCATCCAATATGCCACGTAAATATTAATAACAGCGCAAGCAATAAAGAAAATACCCCAAGCGGTATTTAATTTTAACCAATAGCTGTCTGCTAACTTAATTTCTTGGTTACTCCCCAGCATTCTTTGAATGAGCGGTTTTTCTGTAAACCATTGGCTCGCAAATAGAGCAATACCAAACAGAGCATAAATAATGGTGACTTTCCATTTGATAAAGTCAGCGCTGTGAAATAACACCGTTAACCCTGCAAATACCATCACAATCGCACAGGTGATTTTTGCCACTCTTTCCACTTTTTTATAAATGAAGTAAGTGACCAGTAAGGAAATTGGGGTGGTTATCAGTAATGACTGACTAGCAACATAAATGTCGTATTGCTTATAAAAGAGAAAAAAGATAACCAAAGGAATAAAATCAATAAGTTGTTTCATAACAGTGGATTCAGATCCTTAACGTGAATATAGTCAGCTTAAATATAGTCAATTCAAACGGAGTCAACTTAAACATAGTGGCGTAGTTTAACTGATTTTGCGCAGATTGTTAAAAGTTTGCTCTTTTTTACCAAGAGTTAAGCCTGCAAACCAATCAAATTTGCACTATTTTACCCTTATTTGACTTAGTCCTAGATAAACTTTAATAGTTCGGATATAAATAGTCTACACAAGAAATTAACTGATTAATTTTTAGAGATTTTTTCCCATGATAAAGGCGCGATTATTTAATCTGATGCCCGGTTTACAAACCTTTAGCCAATATCAGTTGGCGAACTTGGGACCGGATGTGAAAGCGGGGTTGTCGGTCGCCGCCGTGGCGCTGCCTGTGGCAATTGCTTATGCTGAACTCATGGGGATCAATGCCATTGTCGGGCTATATGCTTGTATTTTACCAATGCTGATGTATGCATTGTTTGGAACCTCTAAACAATTAATCATTGGACCGGATGCGGCAACTTGTGCGGTGATCGCCGCTGCCGTTGCGCCCTTGGCGATGGGGGATGAGAATACCCGTTGGCAATTAATTATTGTAATGAGTTTAATGACGGGAATATGGTGCTTGATTGCGGCACGTTTTCGTCTGGGGATGTTTGCGGATTTTTTATCAGGGCCGATTTTACAAGGGTTATTAAATGGGGTCGCACTAACTATTATTGTCAGTCAACTAGGTAAAATTTTCGGTATTGATTCCCTTCCTTCCGGGTTTATTGAGCGTTTAGTGGCATTACCGCTTGCGCTACCTGAAACCCATATTCCGACATTAGCGGTGGCGGTGTTAACACTTACTGTGACGATGGTTATCAAACGGATACGCAGTAAGTGGCCATCACTGTTAATTGCGATGGTCTTGGCAACGAGCGCCAGCATTGTTTTCAATCTTGAGCAATATGGCATTAGCACCGTCGGTAATCTTGGTAATGGGCTACCCTCGATAGCGGCTCCTGATTTTAACCCCGGCTTATTGCGGGATTTGGTGACGCCATCCTTAAACTTGGCAGTCATCAGCTTTGTGAGCTTTATGATGACGGCGCGGAGCTTTGCTAGCAAAAATGGTTATACCGTGGATGCTGATCAAGAGCTACGAGCCTTAGGCATGGCGAATATCGCTTCTGCATTATCTCAAGGGTTTGCTGTGAGTGCGGCCAGTAGCCGAACTGCTGTGAACGATATGATGGGCGGTAAAACACAGATGGTATCGGTCATTGCTGCGCTCACTATTTTGGTGGTATTGCTATTTTCAATAGATCTGCTGGGTTATATTCCGATGCCCGCATTAGGTATGGTGCTGGTGGTCTCGACATTTTCACTGATCAGCTTTCGCAGCATTTATGCCATGCGTAAACGTAACCGACAAGCCTTTTTCTTATGCGTTTTTACTTTATGTGCGGTGTTAGTGGTCGGCTTGATCAGCGGAGTGGGCTTTGCCGTGTTGTTAGGTTTGCTGCAATTTTTGCGGGTGATATTCCGCCCGACAGATCAGTTATTGGGTGTTGACGAGCAGGGTATGTTGCACTCAATGAACCCGGATAATGATATTCAGGCGGTTGAAGGCGTGCTGATTTATCGTTTTAACTCACCGCTGACCTATTTCAATGTGAACTATTTTAAAGATCGGTTAAATAAGCATATAGATAGCGAACGTAAACGTCCGGCGTGGGTCATTGTCGATGCAGCGGTCAGCTTTACCCATAACGATGTGAGTGTATTTTCGGCACTTAACGAGCTCGTGACGTCATTAAAAGCGAAAGGGGTCACGCTGGTGCTAGCAGGGCGACGGACATCCCTAAACCGTTGGTTATCACAAAATAAAATTAGTCGTTCTGATGATGATTTACTGGTGGTGCCAGATATCTATTTCGCTATCCGCTTGATCCAGAGTAAGCAGCATATTCAGCAAAAAAGTGTTGAAGAGCGCAAGGAGAGCGAGGAAGGAACCGTCGATAGTAAGCTGTCAGAGTAATGGTATTGATAGGATGAAAAACAAAAGGGCGTCACTTTGAAGAGACGCCCTTTTTGATCATTAAATCTGTTTCTATTTATGCGTTTTTGCTGCTCAGCATATATAAACGGAAAAAGTAAATTAAGGCAAAAGCGGCAATCATGTTGTTGATCAGGAATGAAATACCATTGACCACAATGTGATTTAGTTGCAGGCTGCTTAACAGCATGCTGACTAACATTTGCGTTGCCATCCAAATTAAAATCATTGGGGCAGCGATACGCCAATTGGCAAATGCCAACTTCCAGCTTTTGCCCATGGCATTAAACGGATTCACTTTTTCATTCATTAAAATGGCAGGGGCAAGAGAAAAGCCAATCGCCAAAATCAGACCAGGAAGTACCATCAAGGTGATACCAAGCTGAATTAATAGGGAACAGATAATCAGCAGCAGGAACATCGCAGGGGCTTTAGGTAATGATGAAACTAATGCTTGAGTCCCGTTCACGGCTTCACCGCGAGATAAATTGGCGATATAAGAGAGCACGCCGCACATCAGGACCAAGCTTCCCAATGCTACGGATAAAATCAAGCCCATAGACACACGTAGAATGCTGTTTTTCTCATCTTCAGGTAAGTTCAGTACCCAATTCTGTAACCCAGCATTGCCCGCATCAAGTAGCTGGTTCTGCGCTTCAAGTAACACGCCAATCATCCGTTCATTAGGAATTAACATTGCGTAGACAATCACGCTGATTGCGGTGGCGATTAACACAATGGTGAAGAGGCCATTCAACTGGTTTTTAAAAAAGTTGATGCTGTCACGAAAGAGTGAGTTGGCCGAAATGGACATGTAACTGCTCCTATCTACAAACGGAATAAAAATTTGACGGTGATTGTAACTGAGTATCGGACGTATAGGTAGAGAAAGATAAGAAAAGTCTGGGAGTTAGCCTAAATAAGTGTGCTACACCATAAATGAGTGTATCACTATTAATAAAGAATAATCTTAAAGGTGTATTTTAAATATATATTTAAATCGTGATTTAATTAGCCATTAATATAAAATCATTTTTTATTTTAATAGTTATTTCATGAAAATTGATTCAAATCAAAATAGAAAAAACCAGTAATGGAATAATAAACTCAGCTTTATTAAGAAATATATAAATTAGCAAAAGATGTGATCTTGATTTGAATATTAAATTTAAGAATAGGCTATATTTTTGCTAAATAATAAACATAGGAATGGGATTGACAATGAAAAAACTCACTGCGCTTGTATTGGCTGCTGCAACTTTAGCTCCAGCGGCTTCATTTGCTCATGAAGCTGGCGACTTTTTATTCCGTGCAGGTACAGCTACTGTAAGACCAAATGCGAACTCTGAAGATGTATTAGGCTTAGGTAAATTTGATGCAAATAATAATACCCAATTAGGTTTAACTTTCGGTTATATGATCACCGATAATATTGGTGTGGAGTTATTAGCAGCAACGCCTTTCGAACATAAAGTTAGTTTAGGTGATTTGGGTACAATTGCATCTGTAAAACATTTACCACCAACACTGATGGCGCAGTACTATTTTGGTAGCAAAGAAGATAAACTGCGTCCTTATTTAGGTGCAGGTCTGAACTATACATTCTTCTTTGATGAGAAATTTAATAGTAAAGGTAAAAACTTTGGCCCAGGTTTAAGTGATTTAGACCTGTCCAGTTCATGGGGCTTTGCAGCGCAAGCTGGTATGGACTATAACCTGACTGATAACTGGATGTTAAATGCCTCTGTGTGGTGGATGGATATCGATACTGAAGTTAAATTCAAAGCTGGTGAAGACCGCGTTAAAGTTGATACACGTTTAGACCCATTTGTATTTATGTTTGGTGTGGGTTACCGCTTCTAATTTCTTAAGGACTTAGGCAAGTTTATTCTTGCTCGCTAATGGATTAGAAAGCAGTAAAGAAATCCGGGAATTTATTCCCGGATTTTTCGTTTTTAGAGAATAAAGAATATAATAAGCAGAAAACTCAATGTTAAATCATTTGTATTTTATTTAACATTAAATTCACAATATCAAAAAAGACCAATAATCAGAGTGAAAATTTAATTTTATAATTAAATATCAAGATGGATATTTAAACTAAATTAGCCTGAGTAACTTTACCTAATATATTTTAAATATTATCCGCAAAGTGGAAATTTGACAGAAACCATTGAATGCATTAACGGCTATTTGAAATGAAAAAAGCCATCAAATTATTGATGGCTTTCTGACACAATGAAGAAAATAAATTAAGGTACTATTTTTGTGTGGCGGCTTTCATATTTGCCACAAACGTTGTTAATTTACTGAGCATTTCTTGTGGTTGTTGTAGGTTATTTTCAATGATTTTTACCACAGCAGAACCCGATATTGCCCCCGCAGCGCCATTACGAATCGCTTCAGTCACTTGAGCAGGCTCCGAAATACCAAATCCTTGAAGTGCAGGTGCTGCGCCATATTGGGTTAATTTGCTCACTAAATGAGTTAATGGCATTTGCGCTCGCTGCTCTGTACCAGTGACGCCTGCGCGAGAGAGTAAATACGTATAACCTTGGCTATGTTCTCCAATCTCTTTTAGCAGTGCGTCATCCCCATTTGGTGGACAAATAAAGATTGGGGCGATGCCGTGGGTGATGGCTGATTCACGGAACGGCTTTGATTCACGCATTGGTACATCGGCAACTAAAACGGAATCTACGCCAGCTTGTTGGCAACGTTGATAAAAATAGTCGATCCCATTGGTGAAAACTAAATTAGCATAAACCAATAATCCTATCGGCATATCGGGGTGTTTGGCTCGAATACGCGCTAATAACTCGAAGCATAACGTCGGTGTGATCTCGCTTTTAAAGGCACGTAAATTGGCATTTTGAATTGTGGGACCATCCGCTAAAGGGTCAGAGAAGGGGATGCCAATTTCTAAGGCATCCGCACCTCCTGCAATTAATGCATCGACAATTTTTAAAGAAAGCTCGGCATCAGGGTCACCTAACGTGACAAAGGGAACAAAAGCGCCTTGGTTTTGTTGGTTTAAACGCTGAAAAAGTTGAGTATAACGCGTCATTAGATTTCCCCTTTGCTGGTCAAAATATCATGTACCGTAAAAATGTCTTTATCACCACGACCGGATAAATTGACAATTAACAACTGCTCTTTATTTGGATTTTGCTCTGCCATTTTGAGGGCATACCCTAATGCATGAGATGACTCTAATGCAGGAATAATCCCTTCTTTGCGTGACAGCAATTTAAAGGCGTTTAGCGCTTCATCATCGGTAATCGAAACATATTCAGCACGACCAATACTGTTTAAGTGCGCATGTTGAGGCCCCACTGATGGGAAATCTAACCCTGCTGAAATGGAGTAAGATTCTTCAATCTGCCCTTCAGAGGTTTGCATCATAGGGGATTTCATACCGAAATAAATCCCAACACGACCATGTTTTAACGGTGCACCATGTTGCCCTGATTCAATACCGTGACCGGCAGGCTCAACACCAATTAACCCGACGTTTTCTTCAGGAATAAACGAAGCAAACAGACCGATAGCGTTGGAACCACCACCGATACAGGCGATCACCGCATCCGGTAGGCGACCTTCTTTATCTAAAATTTGCTGTTTTGCTTCATCACCGATCATGCGTTGAAATTCACGTACAATAGTCGGATATGGGTGAGGGCCTGCCGCAGTCCCTAATAAATAGTGTGCAGTTTCATAACTGCCAGACCAGTCTCTTAGCGCTTCATTACAAGCATCTTTTAAGGTTGCAGAGCCGCTATGTACAGGGATCACTTCGGCGCCCATTAGCTTCATACGAAACACGTTTGGAGATTGACGCTCAACGTCTTTTGCACCCATGTAGATGCGGCACTTCATATTTAATAAGGCGCAAGCAAGGGCGGTAGCAACACCATGCTGACCCGCGCCAGTTTCAGCGATAATTTCATTTTTACCCATACGTTTGGCGAGCAATGCTTGACCCAACACCTGGTTGGTTTTGTGTGCGCCACCGTGGAGTAAATCTTCGCGCTTTAAATAAAGCTTCGTTTTGGTACCCGCCGTCAGGTTGCGGCACAGGGTTAATGCGGTTGGACGACCTGCATAATTTTTAAGTAGATCATGGAATTCCGTTAAGAACGCAGGATCATTTTGTGCGTCAATAAAGGCATCTTCTAGCTGGTTCAATGCTGGGATCAAAATTTCTGGGACATATTGCCCACCAAACTCACCGAAATAGGGATCTAATTTGCTCATTATTTATTATCCATTTTAAGTTTATATGTTCAGTATGATTAATATGGCTTTGAGCTAAATCGCCATGCGGGCTGATTTCAATGCATCAAAGACTTGGTTTAATTTTTGTTCGGATTTAATACCCGGTTCGATTTCAATGCCAGAGTTAAAATCAAGCCCATTGCAGACGAGTTGCGCGGCTTGTTGGCAGTTTTCAAGGGTAAGCCCACCAGCCACCATTAGCTTGTGACCGCTATTTGTTGGTATTGATGACCAATCAAAGGTTTTTCCTGTACCGCCAGCGCCGTTATCTAATAGCAGCAAATCAATTAACGTAGGGTCATAATCGGCGATTTGACTATCAGCCATATTCAGCGCTTTCCAAATATGGCAATGTGCTGGCAGCATTTCACGTAATTGTGCCATGTAGGTATTATCTTCATCACCATGGAGCTGAACCGCATGTAACGCCAATTGTTGGGCAATATGCGCCACAAAATCCGCGGATTGATTATGGAAAACCCCCACAAATTTAAGTGGTGCAGCATGAATAATCTGCTTTGCTTGTGACAGCGTCACTTTACGAGGAGATTTTTCAGCAAAAATCAGTCCACCAAAATTGGCGCCTGCAGCAAATGCGGCTTTAGCATCTTGCTCACGGGTTAAGCCACACACTTTATGCTCACCAATCAGCAGGTTACGCAGTGCTTTTGGTAAGTCCTCTTGCTCCATCAAGGCGCTACCAATTAAGAAGCCGTTAGCGACATCCGTAAGGCTTTGAATATGTTGATGTTGAAGAATACCTGACTCGCTGATCACCACGGTTCCTGCCGGTAAACGCGGCGCGAGTTGACGCGTACGATTTAAATCGATAGACATATCGCGTAGGTCGCGGTTGTTGATCCCAACCACTTTAGCTTTCAATGTTATCGCACGTTCCAGTTCTTCATCGTTGCTTACCTCAGTGAGAACGCCCATGTTCAGTTGGTGTGCTACATCGGCAAGGGCAAGATATTGTTCATCATTCAATACGGACAACATGAGTAAAATAGCATCCGCTTGGTAATAGCGAGCAAGGTAAATCTGATAAGGATCAACGATAAAATCTTTGCACAGAACAGGTTGTTTTACTGTGTTGCTAACAATCGTCAGGTAATCCATCTTACCTTGGAAATATTTTTCGTCAGTCAAGACTGAAATTGCAGAAGCATAAGGGGCATACATGCCCGCAATCACCGCGGGGTCGAAATCTTCACGGATAAGCCCCTTCGATGGAGAGGCTTTTTTGCACTCTAAAATAAATACTGGGCGCTTCGCTTGTAGAGCTGAGTAAAAATTTCGTTGCGCAGGTTGCACTTCAGATTGAAAACTTGCCAGCGGTTGACGTTGTTTGCGCTCCGCTAAATAGACAAATTTATCATCTACAATCTTTTGTAATACCGTGCCTTTCATCTTAGTGCTCCCTTGCAGCTAGTGCCAGAACGCGGTCAAATGCTTTGCCGCTACGAATAATATTGAGTGCGTGCTCGCTGTTTTCTTTTAAATCTTCGTAACCATTAATACGTAGCAACATGGCGACGTTTGCGGCGACAGCCGCCTCATGAGCCGCTTGACCATGACCTTGTAATAATTGCGTCAGCAGAAAACGGTTTTCATCTGGGGTGCCGCCTTCCAAATCTTTCAATTGATAAGGCGCTAAGCCAAAATCTTCAGCTGTCAGAGTATATTGCTGAATTTCACCATTTTTTAATTCGGCAACATGGGTTGGTGCATGAAGTGAAACTTCATCCATCCCTCCACTATGTACCACAGCTGCACGGGTAAACCCAAGCATTTGCATGGTTTTTGCTACCGGTTCAACCAATGAATCCTGATAGACGCCCACTAAGGCTAGCGGTGGGCGAGCTGGGTTAATTAATGGACCCAGTACATTAAATAAAGTACGGGTTTTTAATTGGCTACGTACCGGCGCGGCATGGCGGAATCCACTGTGATATTGCGGCGCAAATAAGAAACATAAGCCTAACTCGTCTAATGCATCGCGGGCGCTTTGAGCGCTTAAATCTAAGGCAATGCCAAAGGCGGCGAGCAAGTCCGATGAGCCTGAGCGGCTGGAAACGCTGCGGTTGCCATGTTTTGCGACTTTTATCCCACATTCTGCCGCCACAAATGCGCTGGCAGTGGAGATATTAATACTGTTTGCACCATCTCCTCCTGTGCCGACAATATCACTGAATTGATAGTCAGGGCGTGGGAAAGGTTGGGCATTTTCTAAGCATGCCAATGCAGCACCGGCAATTTCTTGTGGTTGTTCGCCACGCATTTTCATGCTGATCAAGACGGCAGCAAGTTGGGGCTCAGTGAGTTCACCTTGAATAATTGCGTTAAATAAATATTGGCTCTCTTGTTGAGTTAACGCTTGCGCCTTAAATAATTTATCGTAAATGTTTTGCATGATTGGCTCTCTGTGTCCCATTAGTGCGAATGTGATGTTGTTTTGTTGGGGGAAGAAAGCGCCCATGCCACCGTATTTTCTAACAACAATTTTCCTTGGGTGGTTAAGATGGATTCGGGGTGAAACTGGAATCCACACACTCGCTGTTCATCATTGCGTACCGCCATGACCATGCCATTGGATTGTGCGCAAATCGTTAATGATTCAGGGATTTGGCTACCCACTAAAGAGTGATAACGTGCCACTGAAATAGGGTTTTCTAAGCCTGCAAACATAGCTTGTTCATCGTGGGTTGCCATTGATGCTTTGCCATGTAAAATTTCACCCGCAGGGGAAACCGTTCCACCATAAGCTTCAACGATGGCTTGATGCCCTAAGCAGATGCCAATCACTGGAATGGTGCCTATTACTGATTTAAGTACTTCCGGCATACAGCCCGCGTCACTTGGCTTTCCTGGACCCGGTGAAAGGACTAAAATCGCATCATCGAGCTGATTCAGTACGGATAAAACATGCGCCGCATTAACGGTGTTGCGGTAGATCACTACGTGATGACCGCTGGCGCGTAATTGGTCGACCAAGTTGTAGGTGAAGGAGTCGACGTTATCGAGTAGTAAGATATTAGCCATTAAAATAACTCCTCAACTTGGTGGGCTTGGGCAATAGCGCGGATCACTGCGCGGGCTTTATTACGAGTTTCGTCGGCTTCACCTTGTGGAGATGAGTCGAGGACAACGCCGCCGCCAGCTTGAACGGTAGCAATGCCGTTTTCGACATATGCAGAACGAATAACGATGCAGGTATCAAAGTCGCCTTTACCATTAAAGTAACCCACTGCGCCGCCGTAGGAGCCTCTGCGCTCTTTTTCACATTCCGCGATCAGTTGCATCGCTTTGACTTTCGGCGCGCCTGTTAATGTCCCCATATTCATACATGCTTGATACGCATGGAAAACATCTAAATCGCTGCGTAAAGTTCCCACAACATGGGAAACTAAGTGCATGACAAAAGAGTAGCGGTCAACTTTTGTCAGGTTGGCAACATAGCGGCTGCCTGCTTCACAAATTCGCGCTAAATCATTACGTGCTAAGTCTACTAACATAATGTGTTCTGCCAGCTCTTTTTCATCGGTACGCATGGCCAATTCAATGCGACTATCTAAATCTAAGTCGATGTTTCCTTGCGCATTGCGTCCACGAGGGCGGGTACCTGCAATTGGGTAGATTTCCACCACGCGAGTTTGTTTGCTGTATTTCAAGGCGCTCTCTGGTGAAGCGCCAAACAGGGTAAAATCGTTGTCTTGCATATAGAACATGTACGGACTTGGGTTTTGCGCCTTAAGTTTTTGATAGGCAATCAGCGGTTGAGCACATGGCATACTGAATTTGCGTGATGGGACGACTTGGAAAATATCACCGCGGTAGATAGCTTCTTTTAAGGTATTGACGACACGTCCATATTCTTCATCATTTTTATTGATAGTAACGCTGAAGTTGTCTTGTTCACCCAGAGGTAATGCTGGTAAGTAAGGGCGGCACGCAACGATAATTTCGCTGTGACGCTGCTGTACTTGCGCAACAATGTGGGTGTCTGCGGTAAATAATAGGCTTTTTAAACGCGCGGCTTGGTTTTGATGGTCTATCACTAAATAGTGTTCTGCAACGAAAAAGCAGAAATCTGGGCATTGGTTTGTGGCAGTCACTTCCGGTAATGCTTCAAAATTTGCCACTAAGTCATAGGAGAATAATCCGCCCATAAACAGGATTTCTGGTCTTGGGAAATGGGCTTGTGCAATTGCTGGCAATGCGCGTAATACATCCAAGCATGAAGCACTTTTTAAACGGCTATCTTCATCTAATTGGCTTTCTGGTTGAGCAAAGATGACGGTCAGATGGTTTGCGGTTAAATCGCGAGAAATCGCTTTCTCGGCTAATTGTAAATTAATTAAAGGTAATAGAGCTTGACCATTTTCAGTTAACGCTTCAATTTCAACTCGTTGACCAAATGCACGGATGCGTAATGCACTGTCGATGATTAATAAGCTTTGTAAATTGGCTTTGTTGTTGACTTCAGCCGACTCTAGCAGCATGGTAGCGGCTTTATTCTGGCACAGGTGATTAAATAACAACGTAGGATCCGGTTGATAGTTAATTGGGCTATCCAGATGATTAAAATGTGCTAATGTGGTGTTTTGTTTGTTCATTTTGCTGCCTTAAGCTAATTTTAGACGTAAAAAAACCCGCTGGTTGAGGGCGGGTTCGGCACTGAGGCATTAACAATTTATGCGCGTGCGGCTTCCGCCCAATTTGGGAAGTCGCGCCACCAACGATTTGATAAATTGAAAACAGTCATACATGCCTCACTGGATAAACAAATTAAGTTTTAAATGCTTTTGCATACTAATTCTTTTGAATACAACAAATCTTGTGTACTAGTAAACTGGATCGCGCGGTTGATGTCAATAGCTGTTTGTATTTATTTTTAATTTTCGTTAAGTCGAAAAGGGAGAAGGTAACAATATGTCGCAAGATTCGACGCCAATAGTGACTCGCTATGACTTACATAGCCATACGAATGCATCAGATGGAGAATTGCCTCCCGCTGAGTTAGTCGAACGTGCGATAGCAATGGGTGTGAATATTTTATCAATTACGGATCATGATACTTGTGATGGCTTAATTGCTGCCAAAGCGTATCTTGCTGACAATCCACGTCCATTAACATTAGTTAACGGGGTTGAAATATCCACCCTGTGGGAAAATATTGAAATTCATATTGTTGGGCTGAATTTTTCACCGAGCCATCCTACGATGGAAACGTTACTCTCGCAGCAATCACAACGCCGCCTAGACCGTGGGATTGAGATAGGTCGTCGCTTGCAAAAGGCAGGGATTGAGGATGCGTGGGAAAATGCCCAAGCGATTTCAGGTGGCGGCCAGGTTACTCGCGCGCATTTTGCACAGTACATTGTCAAAATTGGCAAAGAGAAAACCATCAATAATGTGTTTAAGCGCTATCTGGCGAAAGGGAAAACCGGCTATGTGCCCGCGCAGTGGTGCAGCATTCAAGAAGCTGTGGATGCTATTCATCAATCTGGCGGTGTCGCGGTGCTGGCGCATCCATCAAAATATCAATTATCGAATAAATGGCTAAGACGCCTGATCGATCACTTTAAAGCTTGCCAAGGGGATGCGATGGAAATTTCTCATTGCCAGCAGCCGGCAAATGAGAAGCGATTTTTAGGAGAGTTGGCACAAGAGGCTAACTTGAAAACTTCTGTTGGGTCAGATTTCCATCGCCCTTGTTCGTGGATTGAGTTAGGGCGGAATTTATGGCTTCCTGATGATGAGCAAGCGGTTTGGACCCTCTGGGATAAAGTGAATTGATAGAAAGCTAAAACCTCTTAGTTTGTAAGAATATTACCTAATTCGTTGATGGATCACGGTTTGGGTGTAAAATAGTCTGTATATGAATTATTTTGTTGAGTCACAATATTATTTGATGAAAATATTATTGTGACCGTTGTGTTTTCTAAGCGCCGTTTTGTTTTGTAAGAATAGATAGATAGTGCCATTTTTAGGTCGTTCACCGGATGATGCTGTCGATACTCAACTATAGAGGTCACTATGAGCCAGTTTTTTTATATCCATCCGGACAACCCTCAGGCAAGGCTAATTAGCCAAAGTGTTGAGATCCTGAATAAAGGCGGTGTTGTCGTCTACCCGACAGATTCAGGTTATGCCATTGGTTGTCGTTTAGAAGATAAAAATGCCCTAGAGCGTATTTGTCGTATCCGAAAATTGGATGCGAACCATAACTTTACCTTGATGTGCCGTGATCTATCCGAAATCTCAAATTATGCCCATGTGGATAACACCGTATTTCGTTTAATCAAAAACAATACGCCGGGTAATTACACCTTTATTTTAAAAGCCACCAAAGAAGTGCCTCGTCGTTTGATGAACGAAAAGCGTAAAACTATTGGGTTACGTGTACCATCAAACCCAATTGCCCGCGATTTACTGGAAGCCGTGGGGGAGCCACTTATGTCCACCAGTTTGATTTTACCGGGCGATGATTTTACTCAATCTGATCCAGAAGAAATCCGCGATTTACTGGATAAACAAGTGGATTTAGTGATCCACGGTGGTTACATCGGGCAAAAACCAACCACGGTAATTGATTTTACTGATGACACTCCAGTTGTCGCTCGTGTCGGAACTGGCGACCCAACCCCATTTGAATAAGCCAATCTTCCTTGAAAATTCATTCTTTCAGGGAAGACGATTAGTCATAGGGGATCACAATAAACCTGTGTATAATGCGCAGGTTTTCAAATTCATCACTTTTTGCCGATGACACAAGACTTGTTAATTGAGCGAGGCTTGTTTTAATAGCGCAAGAAGCTATTTGACGCCTGTGAAGGCGACAGCTGAGGATCTCATGAGTTCTAAACCGCAACAAACTGAAAAGCTACAAAAAATTCTTGCCCGTTCAGGGCATGGTTCTCGCCGAGAAATCGAAGGCCTATTGAAAGAAGGCCGCATTAGTGTTGATGGCAAAATGGCAACATTGGGTGATCGTGTTGAAGTCAAAGCCTCCACAAAAATTCGTCTTGATGGTCGTGTCTTAGCGATAAAAGAGCCAGAAAAAGAAATTTGCCGCGTGATGGCATACTACAAACCGGAAGGGGAATTGTGCACGCGCCATGATCCTGAAGGTCGTCCAACGGTATTTAACCGTTTACCAAAACTGACTGGGGCTCGTTGGATTGCTGTAGGGCGTCTAGATGTGAACACCAGTGGTTTATTGTTATTCACAACCGATGGTGAATTAGCTAACCGCTTAATGCACCCAAGCCGTGAAGTGGAACGCGAATACGCAGTACGTGTATTTGGTGAAATCACGGATGCAAAAATTCGTCAGCTAACCACTGGCGTGCAATTAGAAGATGGTCCGGCATCCTTTAAGACTGTGTCGTATCGCGGTGGTGAAGGAATGAACCAATGGTATAACGTCACTTTAACCGAAGGTCGTAACCGTGAAGTTCGTCGTTTATGGGAATCTGTTGGTGTGCAAGTGAGCCGCCTGATCCGTGTTCGCTACGGAGATATTGATTTACCAAAAGGTTTACCACGTGGTGGTTGGACTGAATTAGGTTTAGAGCAAACTAACTATTTAAGAGAGTTAGTTGAACTGGATGTTGAAACAGAAAGTAAAGTGTCTGTTGAGCGCGATCAGCGCCGCATCAAAGCTAACCAAATTCGCCGTGCGGTGAAACGTCACACTCAAGTGGCATCTCGCCCAGCAGCGAAACGCCAAACTTCACGCCCAACGGCTAAGCGCCGTACTCGAATCTAATCGTTTTAACGTTATTCGAATGATTTAAAATGAAGGTTATGGTATTTACCATAGCCTTTTTTTATTTCAATTTAATAGAATAGCGAAATGTTCTGTCATTCTGTTTGGTCATTTCAATAATTCATTCAACTTTGATTTTTCTAAAAATCGATTCATTCGGAATTCTATTTTCGAATAATATAAATAAGCTATCCCAATCTTAAATTATTATTTACTAGGTGTCTTTTTTTGACTAGAAAATGATAAAGTTAAAAAAGGTTGTGTTATTCCACTTATTACTTTTATTTCTTTGTTATTTAGATATTTAAAACTTAAAATACGCCAATATGGAGTTTATAAGGTATCTGTCACATTATGAGGCTTTTATATTGTACAACTCTTCTATCTAAACTATTTTTATCATAATGAAAAAATAAAAGGTTTTAATGTTTATGTTATGTGCAAAGTCGATGAAATATATAGCACTATTGAGTTTCAGCATAACAAGTTGTGATGTTTATCAACCACATATATCTGAAAGTGGGCGGTTCTTTTTTAGTAATGACTCATCGGAAAATTATTCTTTCTTTATTGATAATAAACTGATGGTGATCCCGAAAGCATCAGTGGGTAGTCTGTATTTAAAGCAGGGATTACATTCCATGACAACCGAAGAAGGTCAGCACATTTATTTTATGATTTACCCAGGTAATAAAGGAGGGATATTAAATCCTCAAAAGCAACTTTATTATTCTTACAGCTTTGTATACGGTAATAATGGAATTCCTTCTGTTCATAATCAAACAATACAGGAATTAACTATTGGTGATTATCAAGTGAAAGGAAGAGTTGAGAGTAGTGATGATATCATTATTGATAATAACGTATTCAACTGTGATTACCCGGTCGGAACGCGGATCCCTGATGAATTAAATTCGCTAACAACAGTCAGCAAAATAAAAACAAAATGTTTTTCTTATTCAGAACTCATTACGGCGATTTCGTCGGATGATAAACAAATGACACAACTGGTTGTGCGTCAAAATGAGCCAGTGCAAAACAATACGGTAAGTTTAACATTTGACTATCCAGTCACACTCCCTGCTTTTGAAGATCAGCAAATTCAGCAGTATGCGGTGAAGGTGAATACGCTGATTCAAGCGTATCGAGGATCCGCTGACCCAGAAAAAAAACAGAACTTTTATAATCAATACCATGTAGCCGTATCGAATATGGCGGAGCGCTATAGCCAATGGGAGACAGGGGATAATTGCCTTGAGGAGCGACAAAAATATTTGCAATTCTTATCACAAACTGCCGCCATTTTTAGTGCTGGGGTTTTAAAACTGGATGTAACACCGAAATAGCTGGTGGCAGCTAACTCGCATGTTACCAAAGGCTACCAGTCAATTCCTTTTTGCGCTTTGATCCCTGCATCAAAAGCATGTTTAACAGGGCGCATTTCTGTCACCGTATCAGCAAACTCTAATAGATCACGGTGGCACCCACGGCCTGTAATAATGACGGATTGATTTTCAGGACGGCAACTTAATGCATTCATTACTTCAGCAAGAGGAAGATAATGGTAACTGATCATGTAGGTCAGCTCGTCGAGGATCACCAAGTCATATTGAGGGTCTTGCAATAATTCCACTGCATGTTGCCAAGTTTCAAGGCAAGCTTGTGTGTCAGTCTGCTTGTTTTGCGTTTCCCAAGTAAACCCGGTGGACATCACATAAAAGGGGACGCCGTGAGGCTCTAAAAGATTGCGTTCGCCATTATCCCAGCCACCTTTAATAAACTGGACAACGGCTACTTTTTTGCCATGACCGACAGCACGACAAGCGGTGCCAAATGCTGCCGTCGTTTTTCCTTTTCCATTGCCAGTGAAGACAATCAGGATCCCGCGCTCCAGCTGGGCTGCTTCAATTCGCTCATCCACTTTTTGCTTTAAACGTTGTTGGCGTTCTTCGTGTCGGTCTTGGCTCATAGCTTGCTCCGTTTCGGTCGAGTTTAAGCTTTAATCGGTTTTAAATTAGGCTGAGCGTCTACGCTGGTTCCTGTTTGCTCGGCGCTATCATCACCCATTAAGTATAGATAAGTCGGCATGATATCGGCAGGTGTTTTTAGGGTCATTGGATCTTCACCGGGTGCCGCACCTGCACGCATAGCGGTACGAGTGCGCCCAGGGTTAATACAGTTAATACGTAATCCAGTGCCTTGATACTCATCGGCCAAGACTTGCATTAAACCTTCAGTCGCAAATTTTGAAACGGCATAAACGCCCCAATTAGCGCGTCCTTGTTTACCGACACTTGAACTGGTGAAAATCAGCGATGCGTGTGGGGCTTTTTCTAATAAAGGAAGTAATGCTTGTGTGAGCATAAAGCCCGCATTGACGTTAACTTGCATGACGTCATGCCAGAGCTGAGTCGGTTGTTCACTGATTGGTGCGATATTTCCTAGCAAACCTGCGCTATGTAATACGCCATCCAAGTAAGGGTGTTGTTTGGCAATATCGTCAGCGATAGCTTGGCAAGTTGCCTCTGTTGCAGTCAGTAAATCAATCACATAGGTTTCTACGGATGCACCGGTAGAATTAATAATTTGTTGTTTAACCGCCTCTAATTTTTGCGAGTTACGGCCTAATAAAATGATGGAGGCGCCAAAGCGTGCATACGTTAATGCTGCTTCTTGACCAATCCCGTCAGTAGCACCGGTAATTAAGATAGTTTTACCATTTAAAAGATCTTGTCTAGGCTGATAATGAAGCATAATTTTTCCTATCGTCTTGAGCCGCGTTGAAGGTTATCATCGCGTAGATTGCACGGGAGGGCAATTTACCACATTTGTTTCATGTCTGTGGTTATTGATAACAGTTTTTTTACTGGTTGTTTATGAACAATCATGCGATCATTTTTTTATTAGCGTTAAATATTAGAAGGATCAACTTGTGGAGTATTTCTCTTTGTATGGACTGTTTTTAGCAAAAGTGGTTACCATTGTGGTCGCGATTGCTGTGATTGCAGTATTTGTATTTGGCGTAGGTATGAGACGTCAAGGAAGTAAAGGCGCATTAAAAATTACTGACCTAGGCGAAAATTACCGTGAACGCCAACGTCAAATGCAGCAGATCAAAATGAATGATTCTGAGCAAAAAGCGTGGTCAAAGGCATTTAAAAAGCAGGAAAAAGCCAAGTCTAAAAATGAAAAGGCTGGGGCGAAAATGGGGCAAACCGCCGTCAAAAAGCCTTGCTTATATGTCTTAGACTTTAAAGGCAGTATGGATGCTCGTGAAGTTAGCTCTTTACGTGAGGAAATCAGTGCAATTCTTGCAGTTGCGGATCAGCAAGATGAAGTTTTATTACGTTTAGAAAGCCCTGGTGGTTTAGTCCATGGCTATGGCTTAGCCGCTTCTCAGTTGATGCGATTGAAAGAGAAAAATATTCCGCTAACAATTGCAGTTGATAAGGTTGCGGCAAGCGGCGGCTATATGATGGCATGTATTGCGAATAAAATCGTTGCGGCACCGTTTTCTATTATAGGCTCTATTGGTGTTGTCGCTCAGGTTCCAAATATTCACCGATTATTGAAAAAGCACGATGTGGATGTGGAGCTGCACACCGCAGGGGAATATAAACGTACACTGACAATGCTCGGTGAAAATACAGAGCAGGGGCGTAAGAAATTTGTTGAAGATCTGAATTCAACTCACGAACTATTTAAAGATTTTGTTCATCAAAATCGCCCATCCCTTGATATTGCAGCGGTGGCAACAGGCGAGTATTGGTATGGAACGCAAGCGCTAGAGAAAGGGCTCGTTGACCAAATTGGTGTTAGTGATGATTTGATCATTAACGCAATCGAAACCAAAGAAATTATCAGCATCCGTTTTGTGATGAGTAAGAAAATGGTCGAGCGTTTTACCAGTAGCGCGGCAGAGAGTGCGGATAAGCTATTATTACGCTGGTGGCAGCGTGGACAAAAGCCGCTTTTATAAAAAAGCCATAATGTTCACTGAATATTCATGACACAATATTTAAGTTGGACTACCCTTAAAGATACCGGCGATAAAAGCCGGTATTTTTTTATATCTATTCTGATTCTTGCAGTCGGTACTTATCAGAAAAGAGGTGCGCCAAATGCTTATACATATTAAAAGCCGCTGGACTTTTTAAGGATGGTATTCCGTTTTCATCAAGGAAGAACTCGCCTTTAAAAACTAAAACACCACGATGTTGCTCGACATTATCCACGAACATGCCATCAAGGTACTCATCGTGGTTTTTGATGATTTCGTTGGCTTTTTCAAGCAGTTCTTGCTTTGAAATAGTTTGAATCTCATTGTTCATAGAATGCCTCTCTTGAAAAAATAATTGGTTGCTTCTAGCATTTTATCAGGTACAGTGTGTGTTTTTCAATGCGGCTAAACTGCATTATGTGGTTAAAATCAGTCAACTAGAGCAATTTGTATGCTTTACAAAATAATGTGACTGATGGATAAAATTCGTTTCGTTACAAATTATTGTGCGAAAAAATATTGATATATTGTGATTCTGTCGCAATATAAAAAAGAGATTCTCATTTTGCGCATTTGAATAGAAAAATGCGCCTTCGTTGATAGTAGGTAAAGGTAAATATGGGTAAAGCTCTTGTTATAGTGGAGTCCCCGGCAAAAGCCAAAACGATCAATAAGTATCTTGGCAGTGGCTACGTTGTAAAAAGCAGCGTTGGTCACATTCGTGATCTGCCGAAAAGCGGCTCTGGTTCACAATCCGGCTCACCAAAGAGTACAGGCTCATCTACCGATAAAGCAAAGACCGACAAAACAAAGAAAGTTAAAAAGGATCCGCAAGAAGCGTTAGTTAAACGCATGGGGATCGACCCTTATCATGGTTGGAAAGCGAATTATCAAATTCTGCCGGGTAAGGAAAAAGTGGTTTCTGAATTAAAAGCGTTAGCCGAAGATGCTGACCACGTCTACCTCGCGACGGACCTTGACCGCGAAGGGGAAGCTATTGCGTGGCATTTACGCGAAGTGATCGGTGGTGATGATTCTCGTTTTAGCCGAGTGGTGTTTAACGAAATCACTAAAAATGCAATTACTCAAGCATTTGAAAGCCCTGGCGAATTGAATATCGACCGTGTTAATGCCCAACAAGCTCGTCGCTTTATGGACCGTGTCGTGGGTTATATGGTCTCTCCATTATTATGGAAAAAAGTGGCGCGCGGATTATCTGCTGGACGCGTACAGTCCGTCGCAGTAAGACTTATCGTTGAGCGTGAACGTGAAATTAAAGCGTTTGTTCCTGAAGAATATTGGGAACTCCATGCGGATTTAGCGGATAAAAACGCCGTTAACTTGCGTTTAGAAGTGACTTCCCAAGCGGGAAAAGCTTTTAAACCTGTCAATAAAGTCCAAACGGAAGCTGCGGTTAAATTACTGGAAAATGCACGTTATCAAGTGATTGATCGTGAAGATAAACCAACGTCCAGTAAACCAAGCGCACCGTTTATCACGTCGACACTCCAACAAGCGGCGAGCACTCGCTTAAGTTTTGGTGTGAAGAAAACCATGATGATGGCTCAGCGCTTATATGAAGCGGGTTACATCACTTATATGCGTACGGACTCAACGAACTTGAGCCAAGATGCAGTGAACATGGTTCGTGGTTATATTTCTGATAACTTTGGCGCACAGTATTTACCAAAAGATGCCAACGTTTACACCAGTAAAGATAACTCCCAAGAAGCGCACGAAGCTATTCGCCCATCCAGTGTTGATGTATTACCTGATTCACTGAAAGACATGGAAAACGACGCTAAGCGCCTCTACCAGTTAATTTGGAATCAATTTGTTGCGTGTCAAATGACACCAGCAAAATACGACTCCACCACATTAACGGTGAAAGCGGGAGATTTCGAATTAAAAGCCAAAGGTCGTACGTTACGTTTTGATGGTTGGACAAGAGTCATGCCAGCATTGCGTAAAAATGACGAAGATAAAACATTACCTGCGATTCAAGTGGGTGCTGAATTATCATTGCTGGAATTACTACCAAGCCAGCACTTTACTAAGCCACCAGCGCGTTTTAGTGAAGCTTCTTTGGTTAAAGAATTAGAAAAACGTGGTATTGGTCGCCCATCAACGTATGCGGCAATCATTTCAACGATCCAAGATCGTGGCTACGTTAAAGTGGAAAACCGCCGTTTCTATGCAGAAAAAATGGGTGAAATCGTTACAGACCGTTTAGAAGAAAACTTCAATGACCTGATGAACTACGACTTCACCGCTCGCATGGAAAACCAGCTGGATCACGTTGCGAATCATGAAGCAGAGTGGAAAGCGGTATTGGATGAATTTTTCTCTGACTTCAGCAAACAGCTTGATGTCGCAGAAAAAGATCCGGAAGAAGGCGGCATGCGTACCAACCCAATGGTGATCACCTCGATTATCTGTCCTGACTGTGAACGTCATATGGGAATTCGTACCGCATCCACTGGGGTATTCTTAGGCTGCTCCGGCTATGCACTGCCACCAAAAGAGCGATGCAAGAAAACCATCAATCTGATCCCTGAAGATGAAGTATTAAACATCCTCGAAGGTGACGATGCAGAAACTAACGCCTTAAGAGCAAAACGTCGTTGTCCAAAATGTGGCACTGCGATGGACAGCTACCTGATTGATAATGGTCGTAAATTACATGTGTGTGGTAACAATCCAGCATGTGAAGGCTATGAAATCGAAGAAGGCGAGTTCCGCATCAAGGGTTACGATGGTCCGGTGATTGAGTGTGATAAATGTGGTTCTGAAATGCACCTGAAAATGGGACGTTTTGGGAAATACATGGGTTGCACCAACGAAGAGTGTAAAAATACCCGCAAGATCTTAAAAAGCGGTGAAATTGCACCACCGAAAGAAGACCCTGTACCACTACCAGAATTACCGTGTGAAAAATCGGATGCCTATTTTGTGTTACGTGATGGTGCAGCTGGCGTATTCCTTGCCGCAAACACCTTCCCGAAATCAAGGGAAACACGTGCGCCATTAGTGGCAGAACTACAACGATTTAAAGACAGATTACCGGCAAAATTGGCGTACTTAGCGGAAGCACCAGCACAAGACGAAGAGGGCAACCCAACAGTGGTTCGTTTTAGCCGCAAGACAAAACAGCAATATGTTTCGTCCGAGAAAGATGGTAAAGCGACGGGGTGGAGTGCTTTTTATGTTGATGGGCAATGGAAACCCAAAGAATAGTTTTTATTCTTCATACTTTGCACCGTAGCGGCGTTGGCTGCACTCGCTAACCCTAGTCACATACTTGTGTATGCTCCTAGGGATTAGCTCGATTGCTGCCTTGCTACAGCACAAATTATTTTGAATAAATCTATTGATTATATTCAGGATGACTCTGGTGCTAGCCACCGCCTTGTTCTAACGCGAACTATTTAGAATAATAGTTTGGAATTCTGTTTAGATCTTCAACGCTAAAGCCGCAATCATTATAAAAGAGCCCTTAGGGCTCTTTTTTTGTTCATAATTCGATAGCTCTCACATAACAAAAGCAGTAATCGCCCATTTTCATTCATTTATTATGCTAACGTTTAGCTTAAGGATAATAATCACGATGAATGACTGGAGGCAGTATGAAGTTCAAATTATGTTTGTTAGCGGCACTATTCACAACTGGTGCAGCGTATGCGGCACAAACTACGGTAGAGCTGAAAGAAGCGACAGCTAAAGGCGAGGGAAAAACCATTGGTGAAGTGGTGATTTCTGAAACTGAATACGGATTACTCTTCACGCCAAAACTATCTGGTTTACAAGCAGGTGGTGTGCATGGTTTCCATGTGCATGAAAACCCAAGTTGCGAAGCGGGTGAAAAAGACAGTAAAACTGTACCCGCATTAAAAGCGGGCGGACATTTAGATCCAGCTAAAACAGGGGTTCACAAAGGGCCTTATGACAAAACAGGTCACCTCGGAGACTTACCGGGTTTAGTGGTTGATAGCCAAGGTAATGCTACCTACAGCGTGCTAGCGCCAAAATTAAAATCCCTGAAAGATGTTCAAAACCGTGCGCTGATGGTGCATGCGGGTGGGGATAATTATTCCGATCATCCAGAGGCTTTAGGCGGTGGTGGCGCAAGGATGGCTTGCGGCATCATTCCTTCGTCATAATTCGCACCGTAGCTGTGTTGGCTACACTCACTAACCCTAGTCACATACTTGTGTATGTTCCTAGGGGATTAGCTCATTTGCCGCCTTGCTACAGCACGAATTATTTAGAAGGAAGTTTCTGGGGTATAATTCGTGTGATAACTGCGTTGGCGTCACTTGGCTACTCGGGTCACATACTTGTGTATGCTCCCCCGAGATATCCGCGTTAGCCGCCTTGTTCTAACGCGAATTATTTAGAAGAAACAGCGATGCTATCGGTCATAAAAAGACTCAAACAGAAAAAGCCTCTTACACAAGAGGCTTTTCAACGTAATCTTACCGATTTAACCAATCACCAAATCTTAATTCGTTTCTCCGGTGCGAGGTACAGGGCGTTATCCTTATCGACGCCGAAGGTGGTGTACCAATCATCAATATTACGGACAACACCATTGGCGCGGAACTGATTTGGGCTGTGTGGATCAGTGAGGATTTTATTGCGCTCGGATTCCTTATTTGACAACTCTTGCCAGGTTCTGGCCCATGAAATAAAGAAACGCTGCAAGCCAGTCATACCATCAATAATAGGTGGCTCGCCATTTGGGTAGTTCTCTTTAGCAAATTGCTTATAAGCGCTTAGCGCGATATTTAAACCGCCTAAATCACCAATATTCTCACCGAGAGTTAATTCACCATTCACTTTTTGACCATCGACAGCAAAGCCATTATATTGATCCACCAACTTGGCAGTTTTCTCTTTAAAATGCGCTTTGGCACTATCGCTCCACCAATTGCGTAGCTGACCTGTACCATCATATAAGCTGCCTTGATCATCAAAACCGTGACCCATTTCATGACCAATTACTGCACCAATCGCACCGTAGTTATAAGCAGGATCCACATTTGGGTCGAAGAATGGAGCTTGCAAAATAGCGGCAGGGAACACAATTTCATTTTGTACTGGATTGAAATATGCATTGATGGTTTGTGGTGTCATGCCCCATTCCCATTTGCGAACAGGCTGACCAATTTTGCTCATGGCATCGTTATATGACCATGCTTCCACTTGCTTAAAGTTATCCATCAATGTGTTCGGTTTCAAATTAATGGTACTAAAATCATTCCATTTATCAGGGTAGCCGACTTTTACCGTAAACTGCTCTAGCTTTTTCAGTGCTTCTTGGCGAGTTTGCTCATCCATCCAATCATTATCTTTCAGACGTGCATTAAAGGTACCGCGCACATAATTGACCAAATCTTGAATTTTCTCTTTAGATTGTGGATTGAAATATTTCTCTACATAAATCTGTCCGAGAGGCTCACCTTGCAGTGAATTGACTGTTTGAAGAGCGCGTTCTTGACGAGTCCGCTGTTTTTCAACGCCATTGAGTTTTTTCGAGTAAAAATCAAAGCGTGCGTCAGATAAGGTTTTGTTTAAATAACTTGCATGATCGTTCACGTACTGGAACGTTAGGTAATCTTTCAGGACTGAAACCGGGGTCTTGGCAAAAATCTGTGCCGTTTTTTCTACCGCCGTATCGTTCTCAACCACCACTTTCGCCAGTTGCTGATCGGTTAACTTCCAGTGCTGAATAAAACTATCCCACGCAAAGCCATCGGTAAATTTCTTCATTTCAGCGAGGGTCATAGGGTGATAATTTTTGATGGTGTCACGGCGAGCTTCTGGGCTCCAATGCACTTCAGCAATGGATTTTTCAAGGTCGAAGATCTGTTGTGCTTTTTTCTTAACGTCTTTTTCACCGGCTAATTTCAAGATTGTCGCAATATACGCAATGTAGTTTTTGCGGATCTCTTTCATTTGCGGGGTATCGTCAAGGTAGTAATTACGATTAGGTAATCCAAGCCCACCTTGGCCAAGATACAGAATATAGGTATCTGGCGCCTTGGCGTCTAAATCCACCCAATAAGAGAGCACGGAAGTATAACCCGGCAGCGTCATCAGACGGCTAATATCATTATGATCTTTGGCTTTTGCAATAGCCGCTAAGTCGGATTTGATTGGCATTAAACCTGCTTTTTCAATGCTGGTCTCATCTAAATAGCTTAAATATAAGTTACGAATATTTTTCTGATTATGATCCAAGCTGCTTTCTGGAGCTTGCTTTAATTCATCGATAATAGATTGAGTCTGCTTTTCGGTACTTAAATACAAATCCACGAAAGAGTTAATTCGTGGCATGCCCGTTGGGATTTTCGCCTTATTAATCCAATCATGGTTAACATATTGGTAAAAGTCATTACCCGGCACGATGGTGTCTGATAACACGATTTTTTGCTGACCGTAAGATAGCTCTTTCGCTAATAAGTGAGGCGCAAAGGATAGGGTTGATAAACCGACCATCATGGCTAAAACTTTTATACGCATCTAGATAACCTCTCTGTAGTCTAAATAGGATGCTCACCGCAAAAATGGAAATAAAATTCGCATGCTAATTATTCAAGCATAGTCGAAGAAAAAAATAATCTGACTTTGCAATACCTTACTTGGGCGCCGTCTTTTTTTCACAGCAAGATGAAATAATATCATCATACTGTTTATTCTCATTAGTTTGATGTTATATTGGTTATATATAAATTAAACAATATTACTTTTTGTTATATGTAATGTTTTTTAGCTATAGCAAAAATGATTTCCTGTAAGAGGTGGAGTGAGTATGAAGTTACAGCAACTGCGATATATTGTTGAAGTGGTTAATCACGACCTGAATGTTTCATCAACAGCAGAAGGGTTATTTACTTCCCAACCGGGGATCAGTAAGCAAGTCAGAATGCTGGAAGATGAACTAGGCATTCAAATTTTTGCGCGTAGTGGTAAGCATTTGACTCACGTGACTCCAGCTGGTGAGGAAGTTGTGCGCATTTCCCGTGAAGTGCTCTCCAAAATTGAAGCTATCCGTTCTGTTGCCGGTGAACATACCATTCCTGATCGCGGTAGCTTAAAAATTGCCACGACGCATACCCAAGCTCGCTATGCCTTACCGCCTGTAATCAAAACCTTTATTGAGCGTTATCCTCATGTTTCCTTGCATATGCAGCAAGGATCTCCAACCCAAATCGCTGAAGAAGTTTGCAAAGGGAATAGTGATTTTGCTATCGCGACAGAAGCGCTCCATCTGTACAGTGACCTTATCATGTTGCCGTGCTACCACTGGAATCGTTGTGTAGTAGTACCGAAAGGGCACCCACTGACCGATAAAAAGAACGTTACGATTGAAGATATTGCCGAATATCAAATTGTGACTTACACCCACGGGTTTACTGGGCGTTCAGAGTTGGATGTTGCATTCCAAAAAGTAGGCTTAGAGCCCAAAATTATTTTCACTGCCACGGATGCGGATGTGATCAAGACCTATGTGAAGCTCGGTTTAGGGATTGGCATTATCGCCAGCATGGCGGTGGATCCTGAGGTGGATAAAGATCTCGTGGTTATCGATATGCGCGATAAATTTAGTTACAGCACCACGAAAATCGGTTTTAAACGTACCAGTTTCCTGCGCAGCTATATGTATGATTTTATTTGGCGTTTTGCCCCGCATCTCACACGTGATGTGGTGGATAAAGCCATTGCCTTGCGTAACAACGAAGATATCGAAGAATTTTTCAAAGAAATTGAGCTTCCTATTCTTTAATTGGCACAAAATCTATAGAGGAAATGATTATGAGGACTATGATTAATAATACTGCGTAAAAAAATAAGGTGATAAAAACGCCAAGGAGGAGTTATGTCGTTGAGTTTAAAAACAAACAGTGCAGCAACACTGAATGTCGGTAACAAACAGTATAATTACTTCAGTCTTGCCCTTGCAGAGAAACAATTAGGCAGCGGGGCGAGACTTCCTAAATCCCTCAAAGTTCTACTCGAAAACCTACTGCGTCATATCGACGGTAAATCCGTCGTTGACGCCGATCTCCAAGCCATCATCGATTGGCAAAAAAACGCACATGCGGACAGAGAAATTGCTTATCGCCCCGCGCGGGTGCTGATGCAAGACTTTACTGGTGTTCCTGCGGTTGTCGATCTCGCCGCTATGCGTGAAGCGGTTAAATCCCTTGGTGGCAACGTCAACCAAGTTAACCCTTTATCTCCCGTTGACTTAGTCATCGATCACTCAGTGATGGTCGATGAGTTTGGTAATTCCCAAGCGTTTGAGGATAACGTCGAAATTGAAATGAAGCGTAACCACGAACGCTACCTATTTTTACGTTGGGGACAAAAAGCGTTTAACCGCTTTAGGGTGGTACCGCCGGGAACGGGGATTTGCCACCAAGTTAACCTTGAATACCTCGGTAAAGCGATTTGGCATGAAGAGATTGACGGAAAATTAGTTGCTTACCCCGATACTTTGGTTGGAACGGACTCCCACACCACCATGATCAACGGTTTGGGGGTATTAGGCTGGGGTGTTGGCGGAATTGAAGCGGAAGCCGCGATGCTGGGGCAACCTGTTTCTATGCTGATCCCCGATGTGGTGGGCTTCAAGCTAACTGGTAAATTAGCCGAAGGGATCACCGCGACAGACTTGGTGTTAACCGTCACTCAGATGCTACGTAAGCATGGTGTGGTGGGTAAATTTGTTGAATTCTATGGGGATGGATTAGCTGACCTGCCATTAGCCGATCGCGCGACCATTGCCAATATGTCACCAGAATATGGGGCAACTTGCGGCTTCTTCCCGATAGACGAAATTACCCTTGCGTATATGAAACTGACAGGGCGTGAAGACGATGAAATCGCGCTGGTGGAAGCCTATAGCAAGCAACAAGGTTTATGGCGTCACCCAGGGGATGAACCGATTTTCACCAGTACCTTAGCACTGGATATGGGCACGGTAGAATCCAGCCTAGCGGGACCTAAACGCCCACAAGACCGCGTTGAACTGAGCCAAGTTCCGAAAGCATTCCAAGGCGCAGTGGATTTAGAGCTGAATAAGCAAGATAAACATGCGCATCCTCGCGTGAACTTTCAAGGGCAGGAATTCGACCTTACCGATGGCGCGGTAGTGATCGCCGCTATCACATCCTGTACCAACACCTCTAACCCTAGTGTATTAATGGCGGCAGGGTTACTGGCGAAAAAAGCGATAGAAAAAGGGCTTTCTCGTCAGCCATGGGTTAAGTCTTCTCTCGCACCGGGCTCTAAGGTCGTGACTGATTACCTGGCATTAGCGGGATTAACACCTTATCTGGACAAACTGGGCTTTAACCTTGTGGGGTATGGTTGTACTACCTGTATTGGTAACTCTGGTCCGTTACCTGCACCGATTGAAGAGGCAATTAAGCAACATGATCTGACGGTTGGGGCGGTGCTTTCAGGTAACCGTAACTTCGAAGGGCGCATTCATCCGTTGGTAAAAACCAACTGGCTGGCATCACCGCCACTCGTCGTTGCCTATGCATTGGCTGGCAATATGCACGTTAATTTAAAAACTGACCCATTAGGTGTGGATCAACAGGGTCAGCCTGTCTACTTGAAAGATATTTGGCCATCCAGTGCGGAAATTGCCAGTGCGGTGGAGAAAGTCAAAACTGACATGTTCCATAAAGAATATAACGCGGTCTTTGAAGGGGATGAAGCTTGGCGTGCGCTGGATGTTGAAAGCTCCTCAACCTACCATTGGCAAGGGGATTCAACCTATATTCGCCATCCGCCATTCTTTGAAAATATGCCTGCACAACCTAAGCCCGTTGCGGATATTCACGGGGCAAACATTCTCGCTATTCTCGGGGATTCGGTAACCACTGACCATATTTCTCCAGCGGGGAATATTAAGAAAGAAAGTCCAGCGGGGCGTTATCTCCAAGAACACGGTGTGGCGGTTGCAGATTTTAACTCTTATGGTTCTCGCCGTGGTAACCATGAAGTCATGATGCGCGGTACGTTTGCCAATATTCGTATTCGTAATGAAATGGTACCGGGGGTGGAAGGCGGCTATACCTTACATATTCCAACAGGCAAACAGATGGCTATCTTTGATGCGGCGATGTTGTATCAGCAACAAAAACGTCCGTTAGCCATTATTGCGGGTAAAGAATATGGTTCAGGCTCTAGCCGTGACTGGGCGGCAAAAGGCACCAATTTACTGGGTGTTCGTGTGGTGATCGCCGAATCCTATGAACGTATTCACCGCTCTAACTTAATTGGGATGGGGGTTATTCCATTAGAATTTACAGGTGGAGAAACCCGTAAAACCCTGGGTTTAAAAGGCGATGAGCGTATTGATGTTACTGGTTTACAGTCTCTGACACCAAGCCAAAGTATCACCGTAAAAATTACGTATGGTGATGGCACAGTGAAAGAAGTGAATACTCGTTGCCGCATCGATACTGCGACGGAAATGGAATATTACCGACACGGTGGGATTTTGCATTATGTGATCCGCCAAATGCTCAATTAATCTCCGTTTATGGCGCCTACAAGATTTCTTGTGGGCGTTTTTTCTTTATTAACGCTTAATATTGTTATTTCTCAAGTTTTTTAGCCAGTTTCTCAGTTATTGTGATAGTCAGTATTCAGAAAAAGCTCAGTAGTTTGATGGAATGAAGTGACCGCATTTATCGAAAATAGCGTAAAGGAAATCAATATGGCAAATATCAATGAAACTGATTTTTTCAAGGGTGCATTATGGGCGGCAGACATTCTATTAAGCACTTCACATTGTGCGGGTGCGAATGATGAAGTTCGTGACATTTTAGAACATATTCCGAATCTTTATTCAGTTGTCATGAGAACCCCAGAAACCGAAGTCCATGATTTAAGATTATATGCAGATAAAGAGTTCCCATTAGGCTTGAATGCCGAGTACACCGCAATTTCTATTGCACCACTAAAAGATTTCTTTGATATTTTGCCTGTCACCGATCACGAACTTGATTGTGAAGCTATGGATATCGAAACATGGGGCGTCGTTGCTGACCTTGCAAATGGTAAAAAAGATCTCCTGATTGCAGGGCTACTGACCCCAGAAACAGCAAAAATGTATGCAGACCGGCTATCCGAGCAGCTAGAATTCCAACAGAAAAAGGCGAGTTAATCTTCATATCGTTGAATAAATGAGCGGAAATGAACAAAAGAACAAAAACGCCGATACTGTATTTATATCCAGTATCGGCGTTTTATTATCTTAAAGAGAGACTACAGGATCTTATTTTCAGCTAATTGCAGTGCGAAATAAGTAAAGATTAAATCTGCTCCAGCGCGTTTAATGGACCCTAAGCTTTCTAACGTGACGCGAGTTTCATCAATTGCACCTGCTTGCGCGGCAAATTTGATCATGGCGTATTCACCACTGACTTGATACGCACCAATAGGCAATTGGGTACACTCACGTAGGTCACGGATAATATCTAAGTAAGCACCCGCGGGTTTTACCATCAGCGCATCTGCGCCTTCTTGCATATCAATCAGCGACTCGTGCAGCGCTTCACGGCGGTTCATTGGGTTCATTTGGTAAGTCTTACGGTCACCTTTTAAACATGAACCTGCTGCATCACGGAATGGGCCGTATAGAGCTGATGCGAATTTCGTGGAGTAAGACATAATCGCTGTATCGGTAAATCCTGCTTCATCAAGTGCATGGCGGATTGCGGCAACTTGCCCATCCATTGCAGCAGAAGGAGCGATAAAGTCAGCACCGGCACGCGCAGCAGCAACGGCTTGCAGACCTAAATTATGGATAGTTTGGTCGTTATCAACCACATCACCGTGCATCACACCGCAGTGGCCGTGAGACGTATATTCGCAAAAACAAGTATCCGACATCACAATCATTTCTGGGACGGTCTCTTTACAGATACGAGACATACGAGCCACCAGACCATTGTCTTGCCATGCATCGCTACCATTTTCATCTAAGTGATGAGACACACCGAAGGTCATAACAGATTTAATGCCGGCTTTTGCAATACGCTCAATTTCATAGGCTAAGCGTTTTTCTGGAATACGCACAACGCCAGGCATACTCGCAATCGGTGCGTAATCGTCTAAGCCTTCTTCAACGAAAATAGGCAAGCATAAGTCATTGATGGAGAGGTGGGTTTCTTGGAATAGGTCGCGGAATTGTTCACTTTTACGCAGTCTTCTCATGCGCTGGATGGAATGCAGGTTATTCACACTATCTCCTTGGTAGACGAAAAATAGACATTTCCCATTCGGATTATTATGTGGGAATGTTCCACTCTTATTTTTCGGTGTATTTAATTATGAATGGTATTAAGTTGTGAACAGTATAAACCTTATAAAAAGAATGTGAATATAGCACTCGTCAAATGTTATGGATTCGACTGTTATGATGAAAATGGGAATTAAGGCAAGAATAATAGGAAGAGCAAGGGACACTCCTCCTGATTGAGAAGGATAATTATTGGTGCTTAAATAACATATGACCCATTTTTTGTGCTTTCACATCTAAATAATGTTCATTGCTAGGATTTCGTCCAACAATTAATGGCACACGTTCAACGACGTTGATACCCGCTTCACGCATAATATCAATTTTTTTCGGGTTATTAGTCAGTAAGCGAACTTCATTAATGCCTAATAATTTATACATATCAGAACACAGGGTAAAATCACGTTCGTCGGCTTTAAATCCTAATTTTAGGTTAGCTTCAACGGTATCTAATCCTTGGTCTTGCAATGCATAAGCACGGATTTTGTTCAGTAACCCAATATTACGACCTTCTTGGCGGTGATACAGCAGTACCCCACGGCCTTCTTCACTAATTTGCTTGAGCGCAGCTTCTAATTGAAAACCACAGTCACAACGTAAACTAAATAATGCATCGCCAGTTAAGCATTCGGAATGAATTCGACTGAGTACTGGCGTTGCGCCTGTAATATCACCAAAAATCAGCGCGACGTGGTCACGACCTGTTGCGATTTCTTCAAACCCTACCATTAGGAATTCACCGAAAGGGGTAGGTAGTTTGGCTTCGGCAATACGTTTTAGCTGCATATTTTCTTTCATTAGTTAAAGTAACTCTTGCTGAATTAAACACGTAAATCGATATGGTACTAAAGTAATATGGTCACTAAAGTTAAATATATCGATGCTATATGACGTTTGCATATAGAGTCCGGCATTCTTTGCACACAGCCGACGCTATACTACTATAACAGAGATATTTGCAGGCTATGTAAAATTTGTTAATTAGGAAATAATTAAAACGTAAGGAATATTCTAGATGAGAAAGAGTGCCTACCTTATCGCAATAAGTGTCATTTTTTTGCTGTTACCGCCGATAGTTATGATAGCCACAGGCTGGCAGTGGACTCCTGAGCATCAGCCATCGATGAAATGGCTACTTTGGTTGACGGATAGCGCGGGATTGCCTTATAGCTATGTGACGTTTGTATTTTTAACTCTTTTAACGTTAATCGTCTTTCGTCATAAGCGGAATCAATGGCTAAAGTTGCTGGTGGTTATCGCATTATGTATTCTCGGTGCGCAAGGGGTGAAATCCTTAATGAAAAGCACCTTCCAAGAACCGCGTCCCTATGTGGTGTGGCTGGAGAAAACCTATCAAATTCCCCATCAGGAATTTTATGATTTAAAACGTGGGGCGCGAGCGGATTTAATTAAAAATACCGTGAAGTCGAATACGCTTATTCCTAAATGGCAGCGTAAACATTGGCAGGCAGAAACGGGCTACTCATTTCCTTCAGGTCATATGTTCTTTGCTGCGGGATGGGCATTGCTATTAATTGCGCTGTTTTGGCAACAACGTCAATATGCATTGGGAATCATCATATTATGCTGGGCGCAGGGCATCGGATTAAGCCGTATGCTACTAGGAATGCATTGGCCCCTTGATATTATTGCCTCCACGTTGATGAGTGCGCTTTTCGCGTTGTTAGGTTACTGGATATATCAATCTCGATTCTTAGAGAAATGAATTTAACGCTAATCGGATTATCATGATGAAAAAGGGCGGTTTTTAGAGCGAATACTCTTGGCAGGCGAATAATTTACTTTGTCTGAATGCGCTGAAAATGCTACCTTATCAGAGATATGTTTTGGAACGATAAGAACTGATAACGGGAAAAAATGTGAAATATTTTCTGATTTTATTACTAGCGGTCGCCGTTTTTATTGTGTCGATTACGCTAGGTTCAAGCAATGATCAGGTTATTACATTTAACTACCTGATTGCAAAAGGGGATTTTTCTTTATCTTCCTTACTTGCAACCTTGTTTGGTGTCGGTTTTGTGCTGGGGTGGCTGGTGTGTGCGGTGTTCTATTTGCGTACCATTGTTAGCCTTAAGAATGCACGTCGTAAAATTAGACGTTTAGAATCACAATTAGGTGCTGGAGAGAAAACTATTTCTGACTCAACCGAATTAGTGACAGCTCAGAACAAGGAATAATCCTCAATGTTCGAGTTGCTTTTTCTGTTGCTACCTGTTGCCGCTGCATATGGCTGGTACATGGGGCGCAGAAGTGCTCAGCAAGATAAGCAGCAGCATGCAAATCGCTTGTCCCGTGACTACGTGACAGGCGTCAACTTCCTATTATCTAATCAACAAGATAAAGCCGTTGATTTATTCCTCGAAATGCTCAAAACGGAAGATAGCTCCGCCTTTGAAGCTCACTTAACTCTCGGTAACTTATTCCGTTCTCGTGGCGAAGTTGAACGCGCGATTCGTATTCACCAGTCGCTGGTGGAAAGTGCCGCGCTTTCTTTTGAACAACGTTTATTAGCCACTCAACAGCTTGGTCGCGATTATATGGCCGCGGGTGTGTATGACCGTGCCGAAAACATGTTCCAGCAATTAACCGATGAAGTGGATTTTAAACAGAGTGCGCTGCAATCTTTGTTATCGATTTATCAGTTAACCAGTGACTGGGGTAAAGCGATTGAAACGGCAACCAAGCTGGTGAAATTAGGCTCTGAAGAGTTACGGGAACAAATCGCCCATTTCTACTGTGAGTTGGCGACTCAAGAATTGGCGAGTGATGATATCGACGAAGCCTTAAGCCTATTAAATAAAGGCGAGCAAGCTGACAAAAACTGCGCACGCGTTTCGATTATGAAAGGGCGTATTTTTATCGAGCAAGGCAATTATGATAAAGCGATTTCTTCCTTAGTGCAGGTTTATCATCAAGATAGAGAACTGGTGTCTGAAACGCTGCCAATGCTGTACGAATGCTATCGACACACTGGGCTGGCGGAAGGCTGGGAAACCTATTTGCGTCAATGTGTTGATGGAAATACAGGGGCAATTGCCGAGCTTTATCTCGCCGATATTATTGTTGAAAAGCAGAATCATGAAGCGGCTGCTAGCTATATCAATGACCAAATTCAACGTCATCCAACCATGCGCTTATTCTACCGTTTGATGGATTACCATCTGGCGGAAGCGGAAGAAGGTCGAGCCAAAGAGAGCTTGATTTTGCTGCGTAAAATGGTGGGTGAGCAAATTCGTACTAAACCGGATTACCGTTGCCACAAATGTGGTTTTACCTCCCGTTCGCTCTATTGGCACTGTCCATCTTGTCGCTCTTGGGACACCATCAAGCCAATTCGCGGGCTGGATGGTCAGTGACAGCGTCACTTTTAATTTCTGACAATACTCAATAAAGGCTATGAAATGATCTCCTCAACTGAGAACCTCGTTCGCGTAAACACTGACTCGCCTATCATTGTGGCTCTAGACTATGAAACTGCAGATGCCGCACTCGCATTTGTTGATAGGATTGACCCGCGCGACTGTCGCTTGAAAGTGGGCAAAGAAATGTTCACATTTAATGGTCCTCAATTTGTTAAGTCACTCCATGACCGTGGTTTTGATGTTTTTCTGGATCTTAAATTCCATGATATTCCGAATACGGTTGCTCGTGCAGTTTCCGCAGCGGCAGAAATGGGCGTTTGGATGGTGAATGTTCACGCTAGCGGCGGCGCACGAATGATGGAGGCGGCACGCCAAGCTCTTGAAAGTTATGGTAAAGATGCTCCTTTATTAACGGCTGTCACCGTATTAACCAGTATGGATGCATCGGATTTAGCGGGTGTTGGTATTAATTTAACGCCGGCAGAGCATGCTGAGCGTTTAGCGCTGTTAACTAAGCAGTGTGGTCTTGATGGCGTCGTGTGCTCAGCACACGAAGCAAAAGCGCTAAAAGCAGTATGCGGGCAAGAATTCAAGTTAGTCACGCCAGGTATTCGTCCTGTAGGCAGCGAAGTGGGTGACCAGCGTCGTATTATGACCCCACAACAAGCGATTGAAGTAGGTGTCGATTATATGGTAATTGGGCGTCCGATCACCCGTAGTGAAGACCCAGCGCTGACCCTACAACAAATTAACCAATCCATTAAGGATATCGCATGAGTGACGCTAACAGCCGTCTCGTCTATAGCACAGATATAGGACGCATTGAGGAAGAAAAACCGAAAGCCGAGCGTCCAAAAGGCGATGGTATCGTGCGTATTCGCCGTGAAACATCCGGTCGTAAAGGCAAGGGGGTTTGCGTTGTGACGGGCTTAGATCTGGATGATGCGGAATTGACAAAGCTGGCCGCTGAATTGAAGAAAAAATGCGGTTGCGGCGGTGCAGTAAAAGATGGTGATATCGAAATCCAAGGTGATAAGCGTGACTTGCTGAAACAATTACTTGAAGCTAAAGGCTACCAAGTTAAATTGGCCGGTGGTTGATTAGCAATATTTAAAAAATAACCATCCTAATAAAAATGGGGGAAATTATTCCCCCATTTGTCATTAAAGTGTGTGTTAAATTTACTTCTTCACTTGATGTCCAATAATCCCGCCGATAGCCGCGCCGCCTACTGTGCCCAGTGCGCTTCCATCCGTTAATATTGCGCCTCCAACAGCACCGACAGTCGCTCCAATCGCTGTGTTTTTATTCTGTTTTGACATATTTGAACAAGCACTGAGACCCAGTGCCACCGTTGCGATAATGACAAAAGAGAGGATGCGTTTCATGATGTTTACTCCAACTTATTTTTATAATGATAATTACGTATTAGCATATAGCCAAAATAAAATATCATGAAAAAAGAATAGGCGGATCGGAATAATCAGAAAGAAATGTCAAGAAACGTTAGATGTTTAACATTAAATGCTAACCTATTCATATTGAATGTATTTTGACCAAACGAAAAAAGACCATCACTTAAGGTGATGGCCTTTTTGATACGAAATGGAGAATGACTACGCGGCTGGGCGAGCCACGATATTACGGGTTTCCATACGCACTTCGGCGATATTGACATCAATAATATCGTTTAATTGATAGGCTTTTTCGCCTTTGATCAACACACTGCCAGTCTCTTGGCTGCACTGAATTTCATCACGAACACTGTGCAGGAATGGCGCAGGAATAAAGGCAACGGCGCCGTTATCCACTAAACGTACACGCACACCACCGCGAGTAATATCGATAATTTCCGCAGGGAACTTAGTATCAGTGCCTTCAAACGGTTTCAGATAGCGGGAATATAACCAATCACCCACATCGCGCTCAGCCATACGGTTAGCACGGCGGCGTTCTGCCAGCTTAAGGGATAACTCTTCGCTTGGTTTTTCGGGTGTTGGAGCGCCCGCAATAATCGATTTCAGCAAACGGTGGTTGACGATATCGGTGTATTTACGAATTGGCGATGTCCATGTGGCATACGCGTCAAAGCCTAGACCAAAGTGAGGACCCGGATCCGCTTTCACTTCCGCAAAAGTTTGGAAGCGACGAATACGACTATCTAAGAATTGAGTCGGCTGTGAATCCAAGAGGCGACGTAATTGACGGAAACCTTCAAGGGTTAATAGCTCTTCGCCTTTTGCTTCGATGCCATTATCTTTCAAGGTCTGAACCACTTGTTCGATTTGCAGAGGTTCAAAGCCCATATGGACGTTAAATATACCGAAACCTAATTTGTTTTTCAGCACGTTAGCCGCACATAAGTTAGCGGTGATCATCGCTTCTTCAACAATGCGATTTGCAGTACGACGGCTTTCTGAGACGATATCCACCACGTTGCCATTTTCGTCTAAAACAAAACGGTAATCCGGTCTATCTTTGAAGACTAAGGCATTATTATGGCGCCACTGTAAGCGCTTATCAGCCATCTCTTTTAATAGCAGGATTTGCTGAGTATCAGCGTCAGACTGTGGTTTCCAAGAACCAGCTTCTTCTAACCAATCAGAAACTTCGTCATAAACTAACTTAGTTTTCGATTCAACCCACGCACTGAAGAACTCAATATTGCTATCAATGGCACCGTCTTGCAGGATCTGCGTAACGCAAACCAGAGCAGGGCGACGAGCATTAGGACGCAGTGAACATAAATCATCAGACAGTTGGCGAGGCAACATTGGAATGTTGAAGCCTGGCAGGTAGTTAGTGAATGAACGGGCTAATGCCAGTTTATCCAACTCACTACCTTCTTTGATATAACTGGTTGGGTCGGCAATCGCGATATACAGTTTCAGGTTGCCTTCAGCGGTTTTTTCGATATACAGCGCATCATCCATATCTTCAGTGCTTGCACTGTCGATGGTGACAAAGTGAAGGTCAGTTAAATCAACACGTTCTAAGCCTTCATCATCACGCTCACTTTCCACCATTGCAGGCTCAGCGCGATCTAATTGGTGACGGCGTAACGTAACCCACCACGGTGCGAAATGGTCATCACCGAAGGTAATATATTCTGTAATTTCTGCGTAGAAACCTTTGTCGCCTTTTAATGGATGGCGACGCATTTCTGCGACAACCCAGTCACCTTGCTTAAATTCATGAGTGATACCATTGATTGGGCGACAGGAGATAGCATCTTTTAGCAGTGGGTGATCAGGAATAACGAACAGGCGATTGTCGTTATCTTTCTTCTGAATTTTACCAACAAAACGGTTAAGGAATGGCTCGATAAGCTCTTCAGGCTCGGCAAATTCACGGTCTTTATCCGTATGAACAGCGGCAGAAATTCTATCCCCGTGCATCACTTTTTTCATTTGCGGCGGTGGAATGAAATAGCTTTTTTGTCCATCGACTTCTAAAAAGCCAAAGCCTTTTTCAGTGCTTTTTACCAGACCTTCGACGCGAGGTGTTTTGGCATGCAACGTTTGTTTGAGTTGCGCTAATAATGGGTTGTCTTGAAACATACTTACCGTTTATTTGATGTTGAGTTTGGCTCTATTGTTGCGTAAGACAAAGTCTTAGAGCAAGAAAAAAATGCGAATGACTTTATAACTGTGTGGAAATTCGCATCTTGGGCTAAGTTGATTAATTTTCAGGGTAAATTTTATCTTTAAACTCGCAAAGATCTTCAATGATGCAAGATCCACAGCGCGGTTTGCGGGCGATACAGGTATAACGACCATGGAGAATAAACCAGTGGTGGCAGTCGACTTTAAATTCAGCAGGAACCACTTTTAATAGTTTTTCCTCGACTTCCACAACATCTTTGCCGGGAGCAAACTTGGTGCGATTACACACGCGGAAGATATGGGTATCAACGGCAATGGTTGGCCAGCCAAAGGCGGTATTGAGCACAACGTTTGCCGTTTTACGTCCAACACCTGGCAAAGCTTCTAATGCCTCGCGGTTTTCAGGGACTTGGCTATGATGTTTTTCAATCAGGATCTGGCAGGTTTTATAGACGCTTTCGGCTTTGGTATTAAATAACCCAATGGTTTTAATATACTCTTTGATGCCATCAACGCCGAGAGCGACCATTTGCTCTGGCGTATTGGCGACCGGATAAAGTTTTGCCGTCGCTTTGTTGACGCTGACATCGGTGGCTTGCGCAGACAGCAGCACTGAAATCAGTAATTCAAAAGGGGAGCTAAATTCTAGCTCCGTTGTCGGATGAGGATTGTTATCGCGCAGGCGAGTGAGAATTTCGATTCGTTTAGTTTTATTCATTGCTCACAAAGCTTCAAATTTAAGAAATATGAGTGCCACAACCTTGTTCTTTTTGGTATTCACGAGCAGGTTGTTGACCTGATTTTAGCGCCGTGCGCTTTTTCATTTTTTCATCAATAAGGTATTTACCAGCTAGCATTAAGGCTAAGCCAATAAACGCGCCCGGTGGCAGCATAGCGAGTAAAAAGGGTGAGTCAAGGTGTAAGACTTCTATCCGTAACGATTTTGCCCATGAACCTAGCAGTAGATCAGCGCCATCGAACAAGGTGCCGTTACCAAGAATTTCACGTATAGCACCCAGTACAAACAGTGCGGCTGTTGCTCCTAATCCCATCGCCAGACCATCGACGGCAGATAAAGGCACTGTGTTGCGAGAAGCATAAGCTTCAGCGCGTCCAATGACGATACAGTTTGTGACAATCAGCGGAATAAAGATCCCCAGCGATTCATACAAACCAAACGCATACGCGTTGATCAGCATTTGTACGGCGCTCACCACGGAGGCGATAATCATCACATAAATAGGAATACGGATTTCAGCAGGAACCCAGCGACGAAATGCGGATACTGCTACGTTAGTGCAGACGAGAACGAGGGTTGTTGCTAGCCCCAAACCTAATGCGTTAGTCGCTGTTGATGATACCGCTAATAATGGGCATAAACCCAGTAGTTGTACTAATGCAGAGTTATTCTTCCATAACCCTTGTGCAAATAATTCTTTAGTTTCGCTACTCATTATTCATCCCCACAAATTGGGTAATTCGCTAATTCTTCAGGTACCGTTTGGATAAATGCCGCGGTACGTTTTGTGGCATTGACAACTGCACGAGGCGTGATTGTGGCGCCTGTAAATTGATCAAAATCACCACCATCTTTTTTCACTGCCCAATGAGGGTCTTGCGCAGACTCTAACTTTTTGCCCGTAAAATGGGTGATCCAATCAGAAATGCGGGTTTCAATTTTATCCCCAAGCCCTGGTGTTTCATGGTGTTCTGTGACGCGTACACCCAAAACATTGCCTTTAAAATCTGCACCAACTAACAAGTGGATCGCACCGGAATATCCATCGGGAGCCGTGCTTTCTAAAGCCGCTGCAACAGGCTGACCATCCTTACGGGCAATATACAGATGTCGAGGGAGTTTATTTCCCAGTATAGCTTCATTGGTGACTAGATAGCACTCTTTGGCGAGCTCATTGTCATATAAGGATTCAGGCACTACTTGGTCGAGTAATTTCTTCTGCACGATAGCGGCTTGTTCCGCAATGATATCTTTCGTTAGCGTATATACAGCGGCGCTCAGTGCAGTTGTACCCGCCGCGAACAGAGCCAAGATTGTGCCATGACGGCGCATTGTATTTAACATGCTGGCTCCTTACTTATGTCCATACGCGCGAGGCTGCGTATAGTGGTCGATTAACGGTACGGTGATATTGGCAAGTAAGACAGCAAAGGCGATGGCATCAGGATACCCACCGTAAACGCGGATCACCCACACTAAAAAGCCAATTAATACACCAAAAATAATCCGTCCTTTTGGTGTGGTTGAAGCAGTAACTGGGTCGGTGGCAATAAAGAATGCGCCCAACATAGTCGCCCCTGACAATAATTGGATTAATGGTGGGGAATAGCGGCTATCGTCAATTAACCAGCTAACCACAGCGAGCAGGGCGAGTGTTCCAATAAATGCCACGGGAATATGCCAGCTAATAATGCGACGGCTTAGCATAATTAATCCGCCTGCCAGATAGGCAAGGTTCACCCACTGCCAACCGATACCGGCTAAAGAGCCTTGCAGGATTGGTTGCTGTAGTACATCGGAAATAGAATGGGTGAGTAAGCCCGTTTTAAAGCTATCTAACGGAGTCGCTTGGCTCATACCATCAATACCGGTACGTAATTGATCCAACGTTATTCCCGTCGAGGTATGCCCACTAAAGATCACCATCAAGCTATCAAAGCCTGAAATATGCAGCTGTTGCAATTCTTGAGGCGGCAACCAGTTGGTCATTTGCACTGGGAATGAAATCAGCAATACCACATAACCAACCATCGCAGGGTTAAATGGATTTTGCCCCAAGCCGCCGTAGCATTGCTTAGCAATAATAATGGCAAATACAGTGCCCAATACAATCAGCCACCAAGGTGATAATGGCGGTAAGCTCACACCGAGTAATAACGCGGTAACAATCGCGGAATTATCTTTCAAAACAGGTAACACTGGCTGCTGGCGTAAGCGGATGGATATGGCTTCCGTTACTGCGGCGGTGACCATCGCAATGGCGATTTGGTATAAGGTTCCAACACCAAAAAAATAGGTTTGCACTGCAATGCCGGGGATAGCGGCAAGCAGAACCCAAAACATGACCTGGCTGGTGCTTTGGTTATCATGAGTAAATGGGGCGCTAGCAATTTTTAAACGGCGTGCTTTGCTATCAAGCGGTCTAAATTTCATCTGTTTATCACTTACTCTGTGGTGGTTTGTTCGTTTGATTGAGGTTCTGTAGATCGCTGAGCAGCGGCTTTCTTTGCCTTAACTCGGGCAATCGCAGCGGCAACGGCAGCTTTGCGCGGGTCGACTTCCTCAGCGGCTTCAGCTGGCGCTTCAACAACAGGCTCTGAAGTCTGTTGTGCAGCCGCTTTTTTCGCTTTTGCACGAGCAATGGCAGCAGCAACGGCAGCTTTGCGAGGATCGACTTCCTCAGCGACTTCAACAGGCGCTTCAACAACAGGATCTGAAGTCTGTTGCGCAGCCGCTTTTTTCGCTTTTGCACGAGCAATTGCGGCAGCGACGGCAGCTTTGCGTGGGTCGACTTCCTCAGTGGCTTCAACAGGCGCTTCAACAACAGGCTCTGAAGTCTGTTGTGCAGCCGCTTTTTTGGCTTTTGCACGAGCAATCGCGGCAGCAACGGCAGCTTTGCGCGGATCGACTTCCTCTACGGCTTCAACTGGCGCTTCAACAACAGGCTCTGAAGTCTGTTGCGCAGCCGCTTTTTTGGCTTTTGCACGAGCGATGGCAGCAGCGACGGCAGCTTTACGCGGATCGACTTCCTCAGCGGCTTCAGCTGAAGCTTCAACAACGGGCTCTGAAGTCTGTTGCGCAGCCGCTTTTTTCGCTTTTGCACGAGCAATTGCGGCAGCGACGGCAGCTTTGCGTGGGTCGACTTCCTCAGTGGCTTCAACAGGCGCTTCAACAACAGGCTCTGAAGTCTGTTGCGCAGCCGCTTTTTTCGCTTTTGCACGAGCAATGGCAGCAGCGACTGCAGCTTTGCGTGGGTCATCACCCTCAGCGCCGTCTGCAATAACTAAGTTATCAGATTGAGTTTGTTCCGCGACTTTTTGCGCTTGCTTAGCTCGAGCTTGGGCTTTACGCGCTTCTCTTGCTGCAATAACGGCACTATTATCCGGCAATTCGCCCGAAATAATTTTTATTGGTTCAGAGGTTGAGGCTTTCTTCGCTTTAACACGAGCCAGCGCCGCATTAACTGCATCTTTATCCGCAGTATCCACTTGAACAGCCGCTTTTTTATGGCGCTCTTCACGGGCAAGTTTTTCGCGTTCCATTCGCTGTTGTTTGGCTTCAAAGCGCAGTTTTGCTTCTGCGGAACGACGTTCCTCTTGGTCTATCTCGCGAATTTCAGCTTTTTCTTGGCGATAATATTGCACCAACGGAATATTACTTGGGCAAACATAAGCGCAAGCGCCACACTCAATGCAGTCAAACAGATTATGTTTTTGCGCTTTTTCGTGTTCGTTGCCTTTACTGAACCAATATAATTGCTGGGGCAGTAATCCCGCAGGGCAGGCATCAACACATAAACCGCAACGAATGCAGGCTTCTTCGACTGGCTTTTCACCCATTTCTTCTTGGGTAGGAACCAATAAACAGTTACAGATTTTCACCACTGGCACATTCAGATCCGGCAGCGTAAAGCCCATTAATGGGCCTCCCATAATCACCATTTGTTCACTTTCAGGTTCAAAACCAGATTGTTGAAGCAGATGCTTAACGGGAGTGCCTAAACGCGCCCAGAAGTTACCAGGCTGTTTAATCGCTTCGCCTGTCACTGTTACGACACGTTCAATCAGTGGTTGACCATCAATCACCGCGCGTTTAATGGCAACAGCGGTACCGACGTTCTGCATTAACACGCCAATTTGGGAAGAACGTGCGCCAGAAGGGACTTCCTTTCCGGTTAAGATTTTTGTGAGCTGTTTCGCGCCACCTGATGGGTATTTGGTTGGGATCACGCGTACAAAAATCTGTGAATCTATAGGCGTCAGCGCACGTTTTAATGCCTTGATAGCTTCGGGTTTATTATCTTCAATACCAATAAGTACTTGGTCTGGATTGAGTAAATGTTGTAAAACGCGGCAACCTTCAATGACTTCTTGGGCATGTTCTTGCATTAAGCGGTCATCTGCGGTGATGTATGGCTCGCACTCAGCAGCATTGATAATCAATGTTTTAATGGCATCTTTACCGCCCGCTAGCTTGGATGCTGTCGGGAAGCCTGCACCACCAAGACCGGCGATACCCGCTTGTTCAATCTTATTGAGTAAATCGGCACGTGAAAGTTGTTGGAAATTAGGCTCGGGCTGCAAAGGTGCCCAAGTATCTAAACCATCCGATTTAATTTTGACACACAGCTCTTTTAACCCTGAAGGGTGCGCAGTCACCATTGGCTCAATGGCAACAATGGTTCCTGATGTTGAGGCGTGGACAGGTACAGTACGACCGGAGCCTTTGGTAAGCGGCTGCCCTTTAAGGACGGTGTCACCAATCTTAACAATCAGTTCACCCTCAGGTCCTAAATGCTGTTGTAGCGGAATAATCAATTCGCCAGGGACGGAAGCCACTCGCATAGGCGTTTGGCTGGATTGCAGTTTCATCTCTGGCGGGTGAATGCCACCATCGAAGTCCCAAACATTATCTTTTTTCAACCACTTAAATAAATTAAGCATGGGAACCCTCTTTAACTGAAGAAAGAGGTACATCCGTAATGTTTTTAACAGGAATGGTGTTTAAATCCCATTTCCAGTTAGCGGTTGTGGTTTTAACCGGTACCATTTCAATACAATCCGTAGGGCAAGGGGCTACACACAGGTCACAGCCTGTACACAAATCTTCAATCACGGTATGCATAGCGCGAGTGGCGCCCACAATGGCATCCACAGGGCAAGCTTGAATACATTTGGTGCAACCAATACAGTTTTCTTCATCGATGACCGCCACTTTACGAACGGGATTTTGTGCCTCTTCATCGCCATCAATCGGCTGAGGATCTACGTTCATTAACTCGGCTATTTTGAGCATCACTTGCTCGCCACCAGGGGCGCATTTGTTAATCATCTCACCGTTATTGGCGACGGCTTCTGCATAGGGGCGGCACCCCGGATAACTGCATTGACCACACTGGCTTTGCGGTAAAATCGCATCCAGTTTTTCAACAATAGGGTCTTCTTCAACTTTAAAACGTAATGAGGCATAACCTAAGATCAGACCAAAGATCAGCCCGAAAACGGCTAATATGCCAATCGCAATCCACAAAGACATCATTAGAATTTCACCAAACCACTAAAGCCCATAAATGCGAGGGACATTAACCCTGCCGTGATCAGGCCAATTGACGAACCTTTAAAAGGTGCTGGGACATTTGCGACAGCCAAACGCTCGCGAATAGCCGCGAAAAGTACCATCACAAAAGAGAATCCGACGGCGGCGCTAAAGCCATAGACCGCAGATTGCAAGAAATTATGGGATTGGTTGATATTTAATAAGGCCACCCCAAGAACCGCGCAGTTAGTGGTGATCAGCGGTAAAAAGATCCCCAATAAGCGGTATAACGTTGGGCTGGTTTTTCTCACAACCATTTCGGTAAATTGCACCACGACAGCAATCACAAGGATAAAGCTCAGTGTGCGCAGATAGACTAGATCCAGTGGGATTAAGATTAACGTATCGATTAGCCACGAAGAAATAGAGGCGAGAGTCATAACGAACGTTGTCGCAAACCCCATCCCAATGGCAGTTTCTAGTTTTTTTGATACACCCATAAATGGGCATAATCCCAAGAATTTAACGAGGACAAAGTTGTTGACTAACACTGTCCCAATAAAAAGTAGAAGATAGTCGGTCATGTCATAGCCTGAAGAGAGAAAAAAGCCCAAAAACTGACCGCAGTCAGTTTAACGGAGGCTATGATATCAAAGCTATTTTTGTGATGCTTATCGATCTTGTGTGAAAGTCATTTTCACGCGTTTAGAAACTTTCATATACGGGACGAAAAAAGCAGCTCCTAAGAGTGGCCACGCGAGGATTTGTAAGGCTGCCTGGTCATCAATCGGGGAAAAAGCGAAGGTTTTTAGCCCGATTAACATTAATGCTAATAACCAGATAGTAAAACGACGGGGAAAGTGGCGAGAACGTTTAAACATCAATTGCGCCATATGCACGCTAAACAGTGACATAGCGAGGCTAATAGCAAATGATAAATACCACTGAGGAGTAATGAAACTACTCCAGCTTTCAACGGTGGTCACTATCTCATAAAACTTAATGCAGTACATCACGGTCATGCTGCAAGCAGCAAATAATGTCAGCAGTAAATAGCTTGCAGGGACTAATAGCCAGCCAGTAATGCGGTCTGCGTTATAAACAGAAGTCATAAATAAGGGATCCCTTATCATTAAATAATACAGATAAATAATAATCCTATCATAGATTTATTTGCTAATTGATTCATTCTGATGGTACTTTTTTAAAATAGCAAAATATGCCACTAATGTGAGGTCAACATGTCCAAGCCAATTAAAGTTGGGATTGTCGGGTACGGTTATGCCAGCAAAACTTTCCATGCCCCATTTTTAGCCATGTTAGAGGAGTTTGAATTAGCCACAATCTCCAGTAGCGATGCGAGCAAAGTTCATGCCGACCATCCTAATGTTAAGGTGGTGGGGACACCGGAAGAACTGTTCGCGGATGATGAAATTGAACTGGTGGTGATTCCAACCCCGAATGACACTCACTATCCATTAGCCTGTAAAGCGCTAGCGGCGGGTAAGCATGTGGTGGTAGATAAACCCTTTACGCTCGACGTTAAAGAAGCCGAAGATTTACAACAACGCGCTGAAAAAGCAGGTAAATTGTTGTCGGTTTATCATAATCGTCGCTGGGATTCAGGTTATCGCACCGTGAAAAAAATCCTACAAGATGGTTGTTTAGGTGAGATTAAATATTATGAATCTCATTTTGACCGTTTTCGTCCTGTGGTTAGACAACGCTGGCGTGAAGCCAATATTCCGGGAGCAGGTATTTGGTACGATTTAGGACCGCATGTTATTGACCAAGTCCTGCAATATTTTGGCAAACCAAAAGCGATTACGGTGGATCTTGGTATTATTCGACCAGGCGCGGAAGCGGTGGATTATTTCCATGCAATGCTGGATTACGCAGATAAAAAAGTGATTCTTCATTCAACGACGCTTGCCGCTGCGCCAATGCCAATCTATACCATTCACGGAATGAAGGGCAGTTACGTGAAATATGGTCTGGATACTCAAGAAGATGCGTTAAAAAGCGGCGCGATTCCGCAAGGAGAGTATTGGGGGGAAGATCCGAATCATGGAGTTGTGACCCTGTCACAAGGTGATGAAATGGTGACGAAGGCGTGGAACAATGAAAAAGGCAACTATGGCGGCTATTATGAAGCTATTCATGACGCTATCCGTCTCGGTAAGCCAAATCCAGTAACACCAAGTGAAGCCATCGATATTATGAAACTGATTGAAGCCGGTATCCAATCAGCAAAAGAAAAACGTACCATCGAAAATATTTTCTAAGGTTCAACGTTGAAGATAAAGCCAGTGTGAAACCTGGCTTTAGACGATTTTCAGACCTAATTGGTTTGAAAATGGCTATTTTTGGTTGCAATAATTAACGAGGAAAATCAATTCATTGATTTTCGCCTGATAACACAAAGAGGGAAAAACCACGCTTTTATCCCTCTTTGTCAGCAACATATTGCCAGTGTGAAACCTGGCTTTTTATTTGTGGAAAATCGAATGAATTTATTAGCAAAACTTAAAATAGACTCTTTTCTGTTGATTATGATTGGCGTAGTTGTTATCGCCAGTATTTTCCCTTGTGAAGGGGAAGTCAAAACCGTTTTTCAGCACTTAACTACAGCGGCAATTGCGCTATTGTTCTTTATGCATGGAGCTAAGTTATCCAGAGAATCTATTGTTGCAGGGATGGGGCACTGGCGGCTTCATTTACTGGTATTTGCTAGCACTTTTATTCTCTTTCCCATTATTGGTATTGCGTTACGTTTCATGGTGCCTCATTGGATGTCACCGACGGTGTATATGGGTTTTCTCTATTTATGTGCATTGCCAGCAACCGTGCAGTCAGCGATTGCATTTACCTCAGTAGCAGGAGGCAACGTTGCTGCCGCAATTTGTAGCGCTTCGGCATCCAGTATTTTAGGGGTTTTCCTCTCACCTGTTTTGGTGGGGGTACTAATGGATACCGACGGCAGCCAAGCCATGGACACTCTGAACGCGATTGGCTCAATTATGTTGCAATTAATGGTGCCGTTTATTGTTGGGCATTTGTGCCGCCCGTTAATTGCTAACTGGATTAATCGCCATAAAAGATTGGTTAATACCACTGACCGCTCATCGATTCTCCTGGTAGTTTACGTGGCGTTCAGTGAAGCGGTAGTGGAGGGCATCTGGCAAACTATCGATGCTTATTCATTGTTTATCATTACATTAGTTTCTTGCGTCGTGTTAGTGGTGGTGATGGTGATTAACGTGATGTCAGCGCGCCTTCTTGGATTTAGCAAGGAAGATGAAATTACCATCCTGTTCTGTGGTTCGAAAAAGAGTTTAGCGAACGGCGTGCCGATGGCGAACGTTTTATTTCCAGCGGCAACAGTGGGGATTATTTTGCTGCCATTAATGATTTTCCATCAAATTCAATTAATGGTGTGTGCAGTGATAGCACAGAAATATGCCAAACGATTAGAAAAAAAGTAATTAACACGATAAGGCAGCGATGGCTGCCTTTATCAATACGTCTATTTAGTTACAACATACTAGAGGGTTTAATACTATAAAATAGATTAGCAGCAGAGATAACTTGAAATATTGAAAGGTTAGATAGGGCAGAAAGAGCATCTGCCCTATTGGTTGTTATAACGGAGGGGGTTATAACGGGATTATCGGCTGGCCGCTTTACGCGTTAACGCGGCTTTTTCGCTGTTGGAAAGGAAAGCCATAGTTAAGCCATTACGTTGTGCTTGCTCAATTTCAGCTTGTGTTAGGCCGGCTTGCGATGCAGCAACATTATATTCGTAAGGTAGCTCGATACCTTGAACAGCAGGGTCATCGGTATTAATGGATGCTAATACACCGTGGGATAAAAACGTTTTCAATGGGTGATGAGCCAGTGAAGGGACGGTGCTGGTTTGAATATTTGAAGTTAAACAGCTTTCAATACCAATGTTATTTTTTGCTAAAAATTCAATAAGTTCAGGATCTTCAATGGCTTTTACGCCATGGCCAATACGCTGAGCACCTAAATGCTTGATCGCATGCCAAATACTAGCTGCGCCTGCGGCCTCACCCGCATGAACAGTGATATTGAGCCCAGTATTACGCGCCTTGGTAAAATGTTCTTCAAATAGGACGCCAGGGAATCCTAGCTCATCGCCAGCTAAATCGAGAGCACATAGTTTATCTCGATGAGCAAGAAGACCGTCTAATTCTATGGCACAAGCTTGTTGCCCAAATGTACGGCTTAAAATACCAATCAGGTTCACTTGAATATCATATTGGCGACAACCAGCGGCAATACCATCAATAACTGCGCCCACAACACCTTCAACAGGAAGCTGGTGCTTCATGGCCATATAGTAAGGGGAGAAACGCAACTCTGCATAGTCGATACCGGCGTTGAACGCATCTTCCACGTTTTCAAATGCGACGCGCTTACAAGCATCTAAATCCGCGAGGACAGCAACACCCCAATCCAGTTTAGTCAAAAAGCCGACTAAATCAGCTTCTTGTCCCATAATTTGAACGTGAGGGCGTAATGCTTCAATTTCATCGGCGGGAAGCTGAATGTGATGTTGTTGTGCAAGGGAAAGAATGGTTTCTGGGCGAATATTGCCATCAAGGTGGCGGTGTAAATCCGTGAGTGGGAGTTGTTTGTTTATCACAATAAATGATCCTTATAGATATATTGCCTCCATTTTGTCTGTAATTGAGTAAAAATCAATGAAAAAGAGGGTGATAAAAAGAAAAACGCCAGTCTGTGTGACTGGCGTTTACTTGATTTATCTTAAGGAAAAATTATCTTAAGAATCAATTACTGTGCAGCTGGCGCTTCTGCTGGTTGTTCTGCTTCAATTGCAGGTTCTGCAACTTCTGCACCATCAGCTGGTTGAGCTTCTTCTTCGTAACCCATTTCATCTTCTGCGCCCGGCATCATTTTCATCTTAGTTAAGAATTCAGCTAAGGTATATTTGTCGTCGTTGAAGGTCAGATCGTTACCAGAGAATTTAACAGTCATGGTTAAATCGTTTTCGCTGTCGATCATCCAAGGGTGTTTTTTCTCTTTCGCTTTTTCTGCACGTTGTTCATCTGTCATGAACATTTCTTCGAACGGGTTAGAGAACATATCCGCAGTCAGCATTTGTTGAACGCCTGCGAACTCTTCAGAAACTTGTTCTTGAACCGCTTTCTTGTCTTCTGCTGATACTGCTACGCCACCATCTAAGATCATCGCTTGAGTCATTGACTCAATGATCATTGGCTTGTTCAGTTTCATGCTGAAGTCGAAAGAAGTGATCAGTTGTTTGAACGCTTCATCCACTTTGTTTTGCATTGCTAACGCAGTGATTTCGTCTTGATTCCACTTGTTGAATGTGATGCTCAGGTCGATAGAACTTTGACCAGCGTCGTTTTTCCAGTAGAACGGGCTCATTGTGAATACAGGCTTGCTTTTCATCAGCTCTGGCAGAGTCGTGGTCATCATCTGCATTGCGATTTTTTCGCTAACTTCACCAGGGTTGCCTGTTGCTAAGCCATCAGCCAGTGCTTGGTTGTATTGCTCCACAAACTTGCCTAATGCTTTCGCATCTAATTTCTCGATAGCAACCGTCAGCTCACCAGAGCCTAAGTTTTGCTCTAACGCTTTTACATCGCTGATTTTGTAAGAAATATTACCTTTAACATCATCACCGTTGATAGATGTATCACTTGAAACGTCTAAGTTTTTGAACGAGAACTTAGTTTCAGGGATGCTAACATCGGTATCTGCGATCACGAAAGATTGAGTACCAGTATAGAAGCCGTGCTGAGATTTCGTGACGTTAGAAACCAGCTTCAGGCCTTTCATGGTGATAGAGCCTTCTTCCTTGGTGCTGCTAATGACTAAGCTATCAGTCACTAAAGATGCATCAACGGTGCTTAAGTCAGAACCGGTTGCGATATCAAATTTAGCGCCACTGAAAGAGAACTTACCATCATCTTTAGTGTACTCAAGTGGGATCAGCTCAATGCTAGAATCCACATTTTTGCTGTAGCCGATAACCGCAGAACCATGCATGAATGGCTTGCCTTTAGTCGCTTCAAACAGCTCTTTAGTCGCTTTAGTGTTCGCTAATTCAACATTCACTGCGCCCAATTTTGGCATCAGGTTGAATTTAGCCACTTGAGATAATGGCAGTGGACCGTGCGAGATATCCGCTTTAAAGACGATGTTTTCGTCAGCAGAAGTGGTTGAAGTAATGACGATGTCAGCTTGAGAAGAGAAAACACCACGTTTGTAGTTCTCTAATTTGAAGACAACATCAGCACTTGGATTGTTAGCGGTGATAAACGCATTGGAATTCGTAATCACTTTATTCAGTTCAGCTTCAACTTTTGAACCTGTGTACCATGATGCGCCAGTCCATACTGCGCCCAGAGCAACGATAACACCTACCGCAACTAATGACTTTTTCATTATCAACATCCATCCTTTCAGTACGTACAAAACGTACTTATGTAAAAATAATATAAGTTTTATTACCCGTTTGGCTGTGTGTACCAACGGCTAAATACAGAATACGACCTAAAAATTAAATACTCGGGCTAATTGACCATTTCCTTTAATAGAAATGTTATCCTCATAAGCAGGTAAGAAAACAGATTCACCAGAATTCATGTTTATTTCTTGATTACCTGATCGCAATACTAACTTACCTTCAATACAAAACAAAATTGAAGCAACATGGTTAGTTATGGATAACCCAGAGCAGTCAATAGAATATATATTAAATGAAAAATCTTCTACTGGGATCTTATATTTCCAGACATTTCCAGATTTTTCGGGAATGTTGAACAAATCTTCAGCTTTAATTGATTTAAAATCAATATTATCAACCAGTTCTTTAACATCGATATGTTTACTGGTCAATCCAGCCCGTAAAACGTTATCTGAATTAGCCATCACTTCTAACCCGACACCTTCTAAATAGGCGTGAGGGGTTCTAGCGGCTAAAAACATGGCGTCACCTGGTTGTAATTCAACGATATTTAGCATTAAAGGTGTAAATAAACCATTATCTTCTGGATATAAGTTCACCATTTGTTTAATTGAATTCCAAGGCTCACCTTGTTTGCTATTTAATGCAGCTTTTAATACCCCTATAGCAAGATCTTTTTGTTCGCCTGTCAGATTAAGAATCTGTGCAAATAATTTTTTAAGTCGTTCTTCACTTGGTGCTTGAACGAAAAGTTGAATTTCAGGGTGAGCGGCTGCAATAAAGCTAAATAATTCGACAATTTCATCTATAGGACGAAATGCATTCATTGCTTTAAAAGGCGTTAATGCATAAATCAGCTCTGGTTTATGATTATCATCTTTATAATTACGTATAGGAGAATCTAAAGGGATCCCTTGCACATTTTCTTTAGCAAATCCTATTTCTGCATCATGCTTATTTGGATGAACTTGAACAGAGAGAGGCTGAGCAGCACACAATACTTTAAATAAATAAGGCAATCGACCAAAGCGCTCGGCGATATGTTTGCTCAGTATTTTCTCTGGATTTTCTTTAATGAAGCTGTTTAACGAGATTTTCTGATGTGTTAAGGGGGATATGACCTCAGAACTGGCTTTGGGGTGAGCGCCCATCCAAAGTTCAGCCATAGGTAAATTATCCGGATTAGGATAGCCATACAGCTCATTGAGGGCAGTTTTACTTCCCCAATCATAGTGTTGGATTTGGTTTATCATTTTTAGCATATCAAAACTCTCTTTTTGCAAAAATCAACTAATTTCCTTTTTACTACAGCACAATAAGCTCGACCAAGTCTCATAATTGAAATTCAATTTGTGGCATTATACTGCTCGGTTATTTGCTTACCTGCAAGCAGATGATTCTAAAATTAATTATTCTGAATATGTACCTAAGGAGCTAGTAATGGCAGCCACTCGCATTGAAAAAGACTCAATGGGACCAATTGAAGTACCTGCTGACCACTTGTGGGGCGCGCAAACGCAGCGTTCTTTAGAACATTTCCGTATCTCTGTAGAGAAAATGCCTGTTGCTCTGATCCACGCATTAGCTGTCACTAAAAAAGCGGCTGCAAGCGTGAACATGGATTTAGGTTTACTGCCAAAAGATCGCGGTGATGCGATTATCGCTGCGGCAGACGAAGTCCTTGCTGGCAAGCATCCAACAGAATTCCCCCTCGCTATCTGGCAAACTGGTTCTGGTACTCAAAGTAACATGAACATGAATGAGGTACTTGCTAACCGCGGTAGCGAAATCCTCGGCGGACAGCGCGGTAACGACCGTCTGATCCACCCAAATGACGATGTTAACAAGAGCCAAAGCTCTAACGACGTCTTCCCAACAGCAATGCACGTGGCGGCCGTTGTCGCGATGCGTGAACATTTGCTGCCAGAACTGAAAGTTCTGCATAAAACCCTCGATGCGAAAGCAAAAGAATTCAAAGACATTGTTAAGATCGGTCGTACGCATTTACAAGATGCAACACCATTAACATTGGGTCAGGAAATTTCAGGTTGGGCCGCTATGTTAGCCCATAATGAAAAACATATTGAAAACGCAGTGCCACATGTTTGCGAGCTTGCGTTAGGTGGTACTGCGGTCGGTACAGGCTTAAATACTCACCCTGAATATGCGGTTCGTGTTGCGAAGAAAATTGCAGAATTAACGGGTCAACCGTTTGTTACTTCACCGAACAAATTTGAAGCATTAGCAACATGTGATGCATTAGTTCACGCACACGGTGCATTAAAAGGCTTAGCTGCTTCTTTAATGAAGATTGCTAACGATGTTAGATGGTTAGCATCGGGTCCTCGTTGTGGTATCGGCGAAATTTCGATTCCTGAAAACGAACCAGGCAGCTCAATCATGCCAGGGAAAGTGAACCCAACTCAGTGCGAAGCATTAACTATGTTATGCGCTCAAGTGATGGGTAACGATGTTGCAGTGAACATTGGTGGAGCTTCTGGTAACTTTGAATTGAACGTGTTCCGTCCAATGGTTATCGATAATTTCTTACAATCTATCCGCTTATTAGCTGATGGTATGCGTAGCTTCAACGAACACTGTGCGGAAGGTATCGAACCAAACCGTGAGCGTATCGAGAAATTACTGCACGAATCTCTGATGCTAGTGACTGCGCTAAATACCCATATCGGCTACGACAAAGCAGCTGAAATTGCGAAAAAAGCGCACAAAGAAGGTCTGACTTTGAAAGAATCAGCTCTGAAATTGAACTACTTAACTGAAGCGCAATTTGATGAGTGGGTTCGTCCAGAAGATATGGTTGGTAGCATGAAGTCGTAATTATCTTTATCTAAGATAAGGTTTTCAGCCCCTGTACTAGAAATAGAGCAGGGGCTTTTTTTATCGCTCTATATACAGATTTAAGCGTGGTATCAGTAATTCAACAGGCTTTGCTTTTGGGCGATTACGCAATGCGATACTGTCTTGATGATAATCCGCCAGCTCACCCAACTTTATGTCACTCAATGTTTTATCGACAGCAAAAACCAATATCGGCGTCGCACAAGGATATTGTGTTTGCTTTTGAGTTTCTTTGTCCCAAACTCGGGCGATAGGTTGAACTTTAACCGGACGCTGTGTTTTTAGAATGCAATCATGGGGAAGGGAGCGAATTAACTGGATCTCAGTTTCTAACTGCAGCTGCCAATGTTCGCGCTGTAAATGAGCCGGTGTTCTTCCGCTTTCTAGACTGGCTTGTAAACGGTTGAGCATCTCTTCTTGAGTCACTTTGTTGATCACTTTCTTATTTGCCCACCCAAAACGAATAGTATCAGGATCGACAACAGCGGTGAATGTTCGATAGGTATTCAGCGTAAGTAGCCCATGCAAACTTTCTCTTATAAATTCAAACCGATGAGCCTCATCGACATTGGTCACTATTTGCTTAATGTCTATTTTTAACTGGTTGATATCGGAAATTAACTGCTGAAATTGTTTATATTCAGCGTAAGAGGGTGCTAAACAAATCGCTCCTGGTAAACGTATCGCTGTTTTGTTGCTAACTAATTCTGATTTTTTATGAATAAACAAAAGCTTAAATAGCTCTATTGTTTGGGCTATTGCATCGTTTCCCGTATGTTTATCCACAAAGATAGAATTGATTTCATTGTTTTCGTCCCCTTTAAGGGTTTCCGGTAAACTAAATACAGCCGCATTGACACCTTTTTGCGCCTGAAGCAATTGGCATAGCAGATTAATATTCGACTCTAATAGATTGAATGAGCTAATTAACTGTTGTTTGGACATTTGATGTATTCAACCTTATATTTAGTTACAACATTCTATTGTTGGATAAACAAAATTAACATTAACAGCTGTGTATATCAACAAGCTTAATCAGGAAATTAAGGGATAGCGCAGTAGGGTAGTGTACTATCCCATCATGGTTTTTTCTTGCTGTTATTGCTTATAATCTATCTCTATATCAATCACTTGATAAAATGCATTGCCCGTATCATTAATGGTCCAAACCCCCAAAACAATATGGTAGCCTTGGTAATTTTGGGGGAGCTTGCAATTGTGCTGTACTAAACTCGGCGGCGTCTCTACTTTTTCGTATTTACAGAATGGCGTTAATTCAAACTGGGATCGGGTTAATGGTTCACTTGGGTTCCAATCTTTTCGTGTAATAAAATATTCCCATTTCGTCGTTTTGTGGATCGCCGTTAATCGCCAGAAAAAATCAAAATCAGGTGTTTCTATTAACATGCGCGTCCAGCGAAAAGGATTCTGAACATCGATAGATGAAAAAGCCGCAACACCCGCACTGGCAATTTTACCATCAACCGGTCCTTTTTGAGGGAATCCTTTCAATCCTTCAACAGATTGAGGTTCGTACTGAATAGCGCCACAGTTTTTATTGGTTTGTAATTTACACAGGTAAGCTCGGCTTGCAGGATACTCGATATAGCCATGAGGCAGGGCAAAGTAGCTATAGCAGAGTAATAAAGGAAATAATAATAATTTTTTCATTGAAGATCCTCATCATTGATTAATTTATATATTTTCTATTAACTATGATGAGGATGTGAATTCTAACCTTTGGTAGCAGTTAACTTATTGGATTATTCGGTAATTTATAAGCCACTAACATTTTGTTTTTAACTTATAAGCGATACCTACACCGGCCAGTAGAAGAGCCGCAATAAATAATGCCACGCCATTCCAACCATATGCCGACCAGAAAAAGCCACCCAATGTACCGGCAATACTGGAACCCGCATAATAGCTAAACAAATAGAGGGAAGATGCTTGTCCTCTTGCCCGTTTAGCGCGACGTCCAACCCAGCTACTTGCAACGGAATGCCCGGCAAAGAATCCAGTGGTCAATACTGTCATGCCTAATAAAATGACCCAGATATTACTGTGTAACGTCAAAATTACGCCAATTAACATCATCGCAATGGCAGCAATTAAAATTCGCCCAAAACCATGTTTCTGGGTCAAACTTCCTGTTTTAGTCGCGCTATAAGTTCCTGTTAAATAAATAATAGATAAGAATCCTACGACAGACTGACTAAAATTATAAGGCGATTCAAGTAAGCGGTATCCAATGTAGTTATACATGGTGACGAAACCACCCATCAAGATAAAGCCCTCAATAAATAACCAAGGTAATCCCGTATCGCGTAGATGTAAGTGTAAGTTAACCCAAAGGTTTCTAGGTTTCAGCGAACTCGCGCGAAAGTGTTGGGATGGTGGTAATAAGCGCCAGAATCCAATCGCGGCCAACAACGCCAATGAGCCTAAAATAACCACCGCAACGCGCCATGAATAATAGTCGGCAATGACACCGGTCATTAAACGCCCACTCATTCCCCCGATAGAGTTACCACTGATATATAAGCCCATCGAAAGTGCAACATAGCTTGGGTGAATTTCTTCGCTCAAATAGGTCATGGCGACAGCGGCGACACCGCTAAGTGATAATCCCACTAATGCACGAGCGATCAAAATCCCTTGCCAACTCTCCATTATCGAGCTCATTAATGTAAAAAGTGCCGCACAAGTCAGGGAAATGACCATCACATTTTTACGACCAATTGCATCGGAAATAGGACCAGTGATCAGCAATCCCAATGCCATTAATCCTGTACTTAAAGAGAGTGATAAACTGGCCGTCGCTGGGGAAATATTAAAATCCGCTGACAGCATTGGCAAAATAGGTTGTACAAAGTACAGCAACGCAAATGTTGCAAAACCTACAGTAAAAAATGACAGAGTGACACGCAGGTACAGAGCATCGTCCCGTTGAATATAATGTTTTTTCGGCTCTGTATTGGTCAAGGTTTTGGTTTGTTTTCCTTGGAGAGATTGGCTCGTTGAGAGGCTATTTGACTGCTGTTCCATGTAAATTCCTTGACGACTAAACGGACTTGATTTCGATCAAAGAATAGAAACTTTCTATTTTTTTGTCTAATATATTAATAATACACAATGATACATTTAAAATATCAATCTAATGAACATAGAATTACGCCACCTACGTTATTTTATTGCGGTTGCCGAAGAGCTACATTTTGGACGTGCAGCTGAGCGCTTGCACATGTCTCAACCGCCACTAAGCCAGCAAATACAGGCGCTTGAAGAAATGGTGAATGCCAAATTATTAGAGCGCAATAACCGCAATGTCGCCTTAACCCCAGCTGGCGCCATGTTTCTCAAAGAAGCACACCAAATTTTAGGGCAGGTCGATGCCGCTGCAACCAAAGCGGCTCGGATGGAAAAAGGGGAACTGGGCGAATTATCTATTGGTTTTACGTCAACAACGCCATTCATGCACAAAGTCACCATGAGCCTACGCCAATACCGAGAAGCATATCCTGATGTTTCTATTCATATGCATCAAATGAATACGAAGCAGCAAATCCCGCCTTTAGTGACCGGGCGCATAGACATTGGCATCATGCGCAATACAATATTGCCTGAACAATTGGACTATCAATTATTGTTTAGAGAGCCTTTTATGGTTGCGGTTTATGAAGGGCATCCTTTACTGGCTTTTGAAGAAAGTGGTGTCGACATTAAGCAACTAGCCGCTTATCCGTTAGTTTTCTTTGAGCGGGAAGTAGGGACGGCACTGTATGATGAGATTAACCAATTATTAGCTTCCGAAGGAGTGGTTCCTACAATTTCCCAAGAAGCAGGAGAAGCTATGACCATTCTAGGTTTGGTATCTGCTGGAATGGGAATATCCATCATCACTGAATCCTTTACACGAATGAAGATTGACGGTGTGAGGTATCTAAAACTCGCGAATATTCAAGCTACTTCAGAAGTCTGGTTGGTCTACAATACTCGACGAACGCCACCTGCTGCGGCTAAAAAACTGACTGAATTACTGCTGCACAATATTGTGGGTATATAAGTATTGTGAGCATATAAAGCGTAAGATTTGAAATGATTAACGAGATTTGCATCACGTTTTATATGTAAATGTAGCCGAGTTTTCATTTATATCAGGCATAATCTATCATAATTTATAACGATTTCTGAGTGTTAAGATGATAAACCAAACGGGGAATACCGACCAAATAAAGCAATTAAATACAGGGCTTGTGTACCGAATTATTGCACAGCATGGTCCTATTTCCCGTATTGCGTTATCAAAACAGTCTCAATTGGCTCCGGCGAGTATCACCAAAATTACCCGTGAATTGATGGATGCTCACTTGATACAAGAACGTGAATTTCCAGTATTAGGGTTAAGAGGGCGCCCAGCCGTTGGGTTAGTCATTGAAAGTGAAGGTTGGCAATTTTTAGCCATTCGAATTGAACAGCAACACGCTATTATTTCGTTAAAAGAAATTAATGCTAAAACCCTCACGGAGCAATGCTATCCTTTTGATGTAAAAGGTAATCAACAATTTAGTGATCGATTATCGGAACTGATTAGTCTATTTTTCGAAGAAAATGCATCTCACTTAGAAAGAGTTACGGCGATCAGTATCTTATTAGATGGTCTCTTAGACTCTTATTCTGGAGTTATTTATAGGTTGCCTGACTACCATGTCCACCAACTGGCTATCGGCGAAATGCTCACAGAAAAAACAGGGCTACCCGTCTATCTTCACCCGCCAGTTAATGCTCTAGCTATCGGCGACCACCTCATACATTCAGAATCTCGAGCACAAAAAAATATTATTTATCTACAGATTCAAGAAGTAGTTAATATCGCGGTGCTGAATCACGGCTATTCGCTGGATTCAATAACACGTCAGCCTATATTATTTGCACATACTCCAACTGATTCAGAAAGACCACAATCTTGCTATTGTGGAGGAAAGAGCTGCTTAGAAACTAAGGTATCCATTCCTTCAATTATTCAGCAAGCAAGCGAATTACTTGCAGATTATCCTGAATCTATTTTGCATAAAGAGAGCGTCGATATTGATACAATTAGTCGAGGTGCAATAGAAAATGATCCATTATGTATTTTATTACTCGATATAACAGCCAAACGACTCGCTTATCCATTAGCTATGATGATTAATTTATTTGGAACCGAATTAATTTTAATTAATTCGCCTTTAACTGATGAGCAAAATTATTGGTTTACTCGCCTACAATATTTTATCTCATTATATGGGAATCCACTTTACAGTAATAAATTAATGTTTGAGAAATCAACAATTTCAATTAACGAAAGTGAAACGGCATTAATTCAAAATGCACTTTATGATGGCTCACTGTTGTTGCAATTACTGCAAGGCTAATACAATTTGATAAACTTCTCATTATCTTACACAAAATTGAGCTAACGCAAACTTATCATTTCCCCATTCCCATAAACTGAATTCATATCATTTTTATAGCATTTTGCTGACTTTAGTCTGTCACTTCAGGATAGAACAACCATGAACAATCTATTTATTACCGGGACAGATACAGATGTCGGGAAGACGGTATCGACACTAGCAATATTACAAGCACTTAATAATCAAGGTATTAAAGCAGTAGGGTACAAACCTATTGCAGATCAATGTATCGATACACCTGAAGGGAAGCGCAATAAGGATGCACTTCTTATTCATCGTGTTTCGCAAGATCTAGTCTCGTATGATGAAGTTAACCCTGTCCGACTTGGTGATAATTACAGCCATGAAAACAGTATTGATTTTAATAAAATCAATAAAGGATTAGATCACCTTCACGAGCAAAGTGACATAGTTGTTATCGAAGGTAATGGTGGATGGCGTTATCTTCTCGATGATAATACTTTTTATGCTGATTGGTTGAAAAAACAATCTGTTGGCGTGATCTTAGTCGTCGGAATTCAGCATGGGTGTGTCAATCATGCATTATTGACAGCTGAAGCTATTCGAGCGGATGGTTTACCGTTAGTCGGTTGGTTAGCCAATAGAATCAACCCAGGCTTGGCACATTACGCTCAAATTATCCAGCGTATGCAACAACATATTAATGCGCCATTATTGGGTGAAATTCCTTATTTATTGCGTCCTGAAGAAAAAGAGTTGGGACATTATTTAGATGGTGAAAAACTGCAAGAATTTGTTTCGGTTCCTGCATTTTAATCTTTATAGAGATTTTAATTTATTATCTAAGCAAAAGGGCGCAAATAGCGCCCTTTGTTTTATCGATATAATCTATTTTCAACTATGGATTGATAATTGGACGACCTGAGTTAACATCAAGACAACGTTGAGTATTTGGCTCCCAATACGCATTAAGATTCAAACTTTTCTCACATTTATCTTTAGCATCAAATGCGGCGTCAATTTTATCAAACTCTTTTTCAGTGCGACGGTTAACTTTAGAACGCAGCATTTTAGTCTCATCCCACTGTTCTTTATCTTGTCGCGCCTGTTCCTTATTCAACGGATCATTACTACCATTGCCGACAGAAACACAAGTGCTACCCGCAGCGCATGATGTATTAGCTGCTTGCGCCGCATTAACCCACATCAAAGGGAGGCAGAAGCAGATTGCAGCCAGACCATTTTTGATAAATTTTTGTGACGTGCTCATGTAATTTCCTTTCGTTTCAATACTCGCTCTATAACCAGAGTATAGCTAATAAACAATAATGCCGTCTTTATAGAATAGTACGAAAATTTATTATTGTTTATGTACGGTTAAGCCAGCAAATGTTTGACACACCGGCATTAATTCCAGTGTATTAACGTTCATATGAGCCGGAAGTGTTGCCACCCAGTAAACAGTTTCCGCAATATCTTCAGCAGTGAGGGCATCCGCGCCTTTATAGGTGTTCGTGACTTTTTCATCATCACCTTTAAAGCGGACATTTGAAAACTCAGTTCCACCGACTAACCCTGGCTCAATATCGGTCACACGGATTTTTTTGCCCACTAAATCTGCACGTAATCCTAAGGAAAATTGTTTTACAAATGCCTTGGTTGCACCGTAAACGTTGCCACCTTTATATGGCCAAGATGCCGCGGTAGAGCCAATATTGATAATGTGTCCGTGATTTTTTTCCACCATACCTTGCAGCACTTCATAAGTCATATTTACTAAGCCTTTGGTATTTGTGTTGATCATGGTTTCCCAGTCATCCGGATTAGCATTAAATGCAGGCTCTAAACCTAAAGCAAGCCCCGCATTATTCACTAAAAGGTCGATATTTTTTAAGTGGGAGGGCAAATTAGCTACAGCGTGTTGAATGGCTTTTCGGTCTTGTACATCCAGAGTTAATGGATAAAATTTGTCACCCAATTCTTGGTGTAATGCATTTAATCTTTCAGTTCTACGTCCTGTTCCAATCACAGTGAAGTTATGCTGAATAAATTTGCGAGCAATAGCTTCACCAAATCCTGATGTTGCGCCGGTTACTAGAATAATCATTAGGTACCTCAGGTTGTTATCGTTGTTTGTTTTGAATCATTCTAACCTTATTATTAAGGGGCTTCCAAGCCCCTTATTTAGTTCTTTTACACCAGTAAAATAATTAACTTATTTAGTGAGTTATAATCCATTAATCTGCTTATTTTTAGGGTATTTCAGCGTATAACTTAGCGGTAACTCGACGGTCTCTTGAGGTTTAAGCGTTAAATCCCATTCAATTTTATTCTCTGTTTCATCTAATTTTCCGCCTTTAAATTCAGGGTTGAGCACTTTAATATCGGCATCTCGGCTCGTCGGGAGTTGGTCATAAACAGACAGTTTAATGTCATTTTTCCGCGTATTACGTACTTTAATTAAGAAGCTTTCTTTTTGCTCAACCGAGGAGCCCATAAAGGTCGGTTTTTTACGCATACCTGCATTATTCACACGAGAAATTTGAATGTTATCATCCACCCCGAATGGAATATCGAGAGTCTCAGTTAATTGCCCTGAATTCACATAAAAATCACCCACATAGCTGTTCATAAAGTAAATATTTGCAGGGCCATTCAGTAAGTTCAGTGTATCCCAGTCATCAATTTGTGCTTGCAAATAGACTTCTTCAGCCATTTTTGGCGTTGATGTATAACGATATTTAGCATCAACATCCGCTTGCTTAATGGTAATGGATTTTGCTTTAGGGGTAGAGGCTAAGCTAAAAGGCAAGTCGATGTTATAACTGAGATTCACGCCATTGGTGTTGGTCGACACATAGTTTGCCATTCCAGGGCTGCGTTTTTTTACTGCTGAGAGTTCCGCTACTGGCGCAGGTGCTGCTACCTCCATATCCATGGTTGCGGACATTTTTCCGCTCATATAGCCTTGATTATATTGGTCATAAACAGACAATAACCATGGCGTTAAAAATGGCGGGGTGATATTACGCGTTGGATTGGCAGAGGAAAGGGTAAGTTTAACTTTGTCCCAGTCCATGCCGGTATTTTGAATAACATCAGCTTTGTAGGTAATACTGACTGGTTTATCAATATCTTTAGCGCGAATATCATAACTTGGAGACCAACCGGCATCGGGAGTGACATACGAGATTTGCATGTTAGTACTCAAATTTTTGGGAGCATCAACCGTCAACACAATTTGCGTCTGTTCACCAATATTATCGGGAAGAATGCCTTCAAATTTTGTCTGCAATAATGCTTGTTTCTCTGTCAATTCATCAATCTGCTGCTGATACGCTAAGTTTTCACTCAATATCGCAGACATTTGCTTGCGAATAAACTCCAATTTGGATGCGGACTGCTCAAGGGATAATGTCGTCGTTTCACCAAAAAAGCGCTGGTCTTTCAGTAAAGCAAGTTGGTCATCACCCACTTTTATTTTGATATTAAGTTCTGAAATTTGCTTAGTTATCGCGTCTATTTGCGTTTTTAAATTTGCCACTTCACCTGTGTAGACAGGTTCCACTGCAATGGTTTGCACATCAATTGAGCGAATCAAAACATCTTCATTATCTAAGCTAATAGAAAGGCTTTTTTGATCAAGGTGGTTAGCAAGATTGGTAAAAACCAGTTTACTTTCGCCTTGCGGTAAATTAACAGTGGCGCTATTCGTTAACTCGGCACCGCGTAAAAAAATCGTGGCTTGATTGAGTTTAAGAGGGTGCAAAAGCGGCGCTGATTCAGCAAATGCTTGCCATGACGCTAACGCCGATACAAATAAAATTCCTTTGGTGAATTTGCGAGTGACAAACATATTGATACTCCATTAGCTGGATAAATTAGTTTTGTTGATAGTTTTTAATCATATTGGAATTTAATCCGTTGAGATAACAGAATAAGCTTAAAGTAAGATTCTATTTATAAAGAGCAATCAGAATGGTTGGCTGATGTTTTGATTATCTTTTAAAAAAAGAGGTTTTGATTTCTGAGGATAGATAAGAATTGAACCACCGACTTTTTTATAGCGGTCGGTGGCTGAGAGCGAATAATATTAAGGAATAAGTATAATTGCGCCACGTGCCTGGTTGTTTGCAATTCGCTCATGAGCATAAGCTGCCTGAGATAACGGCAACGTACTGTCAATCAATGGTCTGATTAGCCCTTTTTTAATAGCAGGAAGCCATCTTGAAAAATCTTCTATATCGCCAACCAATGTTCCTCGTAGCTGTTTTTGAGTGAAGAAAAAATTACGAACATCGATTGTCGCTTGCGTACCTGCCATAAAACCCATTGAGACAATAATGCCTTCTGGGCGCACTACGTTGATTGTTTTTTGAAGAATGTCGCCACCTAAGTTATCAATTGCAACGTCAACACCTTTTCCTTCAGTCCATTTTTGGATGGCAGAAACAAAATCCTGTTCAGAGGTGTTAATAATAAAATCGGCGCCAAATTCTTTGACTGTTTCAACCGAGTTTGAATTCTGTACCGTTGTGACCACGCGCGCCCCAAGCGCTTTCGCCACCTGAATGCTCATCAACCCTGTACTTGACGCACCCGCCTGCACCAGAACGGTATCTCCGGCTTTAACTTCACCAACAATTTCCACAGAACGAATAGCAATAAGTAGTGGCACCGGAAGTGCAGCGATTTGCTCAACGGGTAAGTCCGTATTATCAATCAATAGCCACTGCGCAGGTACGACAATATATTCAGCATAGGTTCCCTGAGTGTGAACCCCGGGAATAGCGTAACTACTGGCAACTGTCACTGGGCGAATATGTGCTTCTGACGGATCCAATGGATAACCTGGCATTGAGATCACGCGGTCACCGACATTAAATCCAGTGACGTCTTCGCCCCAATTTATAACCTGACCTACCGCATCGGAACCTAAAACATGGGGAAAGGTGATATCGGGTGAAATTTCACCTAAACGAACATAGTGGTCAAGTCGGTTAGTGCCAATTGCCAGTGTTTTAACGAGGACTTCACCTAGACCCGCTAGAGGCATATTCAGATCTTCATATTTTATTTCTTCAGGGCCACCAAATTGATGAATGACTGCAGCTTTCATGCTTTTATCTCCAACTTATCGTGAATTTTCGTTTTTTCTAAGATCGGTTACGATCTCCCCGCCAACTCCCCAGTTGTCGGTTTTGACTTCATCAATTACGACAAAAACAGACGACTTCGGTTTTCCAAGTACCTGATTGAGCAGGGTGGTCGCGCCTTCAATTAAGCGTTTTTTTTGATCGTTGGTGACACCTTCATCTGTCACTTTGATATTGATATAGGGCATTTTATTGTTCTCTGTCGTGCCATCGACTGATTACAGAAGTTGGCGTTGTTGTATTGATGTTGCCTATAACAATAATTCATTACTTAAAATTGAAAAATAATCGCAGTGTTATTATAGTTTATACATTATGTAACTAATCTTTCAGGTGGCTATGCAACGCTATTTTGATGATATGCAAATGGGCAGTATCGAATTATTCTGCCTTACCGTAGAAACCGGTAGTTTTACAGCGGCGGCTAATGCAGCTGGCGTTACTCCAGCTGCAGTCAGTCGTTCTGTTGGCCGACTTGAAAAAAGATTGCAAGCCCGATTATTTGTTAGAACGACACGCAGTATGCGAACAACCGACACGGGGCAGCAATATTACTTGGATTGTAGAAACGCGTTAAATCAACTCATTGAGGCCGAAAGCAAAATCTCTGGGGAACATCAGATACCAGTTGGGATACTCCGTATTAGTGTTCCAACACTCTATGCGCATTACCGATTACTCCCTCGATTAAATCAGTTCTGTTCTCGGTATCCGCAATTGAAAATAAATCTGGAAGTCAGCAATGAAAATATTGATTTTTCAGAGGATAACTATGATGTTGCTATCAGAGGAAGCGAGTTACATGATTCAGGATTAATTGCCCGTCGCCTTGAGGATGCTGAACTCATCATTGTGGCTGCACCTTCATATTTGCAGCAGCATTCCACACCTCATGCTCTTTCTGACCTTATGCATCATGAATGTATTCAATATTCCTTACCCAGTAGTGGTAGAAAAATACCGTGGACATTTCGTTCACAAGGGAATGTTGTAAAAATAGAGACGACAGGGCGTTTGTTATGCCAGCAGGATTTTTTGGCCACGCTGACATTAGTGAAAAATGGGGCTGGTCTTATGCAGGTATATCGATTTACTGTCGAGCAAGAATTACAACGCGGTGAGCTAGTAGAAGTTCTGCAAGAGTATGCGGGAACAACTCGTCCGTTTATCTTAATTTATCCATATGCCCGTTATATTCCGTTGAAAACAAAAAAGTTTATTGAGTTTATGACGAGTAATGGAAAATGAGATAAAACACCCATCACCAGGTGTTTTATCTTATTAGGCTAAAGTAACTTATTCTTCGAAATACCAATATCCCTGATTGATAAATTCGGTCAACTCAGCGACAAAAATTGGGTTATCCAGTGCTTCATCGAGTTCATTTATTCCAATTTCCGTAAGCTGGCACAATGCGTCCGCACCTTTTATTTCTGTGGTATTCCAACCATCTGAATTAACAAAGAAATGATCGCCGATGCGCATGACTCGTAGCCCGCTTAGTCGTATCAATTTTTCACCTGCATTCAAAGCACTCAGTACTTCTTCCGGCTGATATGGCGGTTCAGCAGGGGCAATATCCAACTCATGGCGTGGAGTGGTTGCAAAACGACCTAACCACTGTTCAAAATCACCGGGCTTATTGATCATTTCAATCATCATAGCGCGTAAGCGTTCAACCTCATGAGGCTCCATGGTTCCCGCATTTTTACTGACTTTCAGGTCAGGATCGCCATAGTTTATTCCACCCAAATCCTGTTCCAGTGCATAGTCAGCAAAACTGCTCAGCAAATCGCGCCCAGTAGGACCACGGAAGCCGACAGAATAGTTCATGGTATCTTCGAAGGTGAAGCCATCGTGAGGGAATCCCGGCGGAATATACAGAATATCGCCCGCTGCCATTTCTACATCAATAATCGGCTCAAATGGGTCAACATGTAATAATGCCGGATGTGCGCAAAACTGACGCATGGGAAGGGCGTCACCCACTCGCCAGCGGCGGCGTCCCATTCCTTGGATGATAAAAACATCATAGTTATCAATATGTGGCCCAACACCACCACCAGGAACTGAATAGGAGATCATCAAGTCATCAAGACGCCATTCAGGCAGCACGCGGAACGGTTTTACCAGTTCAGCGGCAGGCATATGCCAATGGTTGACGGCTTGTACTAGCAGTGACCATCCTTTTTCGCCTAATTCGCTGTAGTCTTCAAACGGACCGTGGCTCGCTTCCCATTTGTCATCAATGAAGCTGACTAGGCGACTGTCAACTTCCGGTTCCATCGCCAAACCGGCCAGTTCATCTGGAGTGATAGGGTCGACAAAACCAGGAAATGCATTTTTCAATACAACGGGTTTTTTCTGCCAGTATTTTTCTAGAAATTCAGGCCAGTTAAGATTCAGTTTGTTAGCCATGTGACCACATCTATATAAGTAAATAAGCCAGTCATTATAGAAGTAATATGCCGTTATATTTTTGTTTGGCGTCAAACGTAGGTCGATAACTTTTGGGGGAATCAGAATTCAAGAACCAAACAATCGTCAAAGTTAAATTAAATCTCACAGAACTTTTGCGGGAAGACATGAAGCAACTACTGAAGAGCTTAATTGGTCGTAGATAAAAGACAGTTTCAGCGATAAACAAACCAACACGATTAACCAGCCAGAATGCTGGATTTCTTTATTTTATACTTAAGTTCGCATAATGCATATTATGTTAAATAGAATATATGGACAGATAATAGCCTTATACCTATCTCTCTACTACTTATCGGGGTTCTTCCATAGAACCCCAACCTACAACAAGTAATTCCAATATTCTAGTGACTTAGGTATTCGTCAAATATATGAGAACCTAAAACACGAATCACTTCTGAGCGTTCATCCAAAGAAGTATCCGCTTTTCTTACATAGATGCTGATGAAAACAGGATCATGATTATTTGACCAGACCATCGACGTTATCCCTCTGACACCATAGTCACTTGCACCTGATCTATCTGCGATTTTCCATCCTTTAGGAAGTGAAGCTCTAAGCATATTATCAGCGACTTTATTATTGACCATCCATTCTTTCAATTGTTCTTTTGATGAATGACTAAGAACTTCGCCAGTCAAAATTTTCTTAATACTCTTGCTCATTGCATCAGGAGTCGTTGTGTCTCGCAAATCACCCTCAGGATTGACTGTCAATTCTGGCTCATATCTGTCAGAACGAGTAACCGTATCTCCGATAGCCCGCATAAATGCCGTCAGAGCTTCTGGTCCCCCACCCGAAAAAATAGCAAAATTAGCGGCAGTATTATCACTGTATTCATTGGCCGCTTTGCAAGCTTGTTCAAGCGTAAATGGCTTATTCATATAATCTTTAGCAACTGGTGAATATGTCACAATATTTTTTTCAGTCACTATCATCGAATGATTTAATGAAAGTTTCCTTGCATCAACCTTTGCCAGAATATTGGCGCAAGCAATTGATTTAACTGTACTATCTAAAGGAAAACGTTGATTTCCATTTATAGAAATCGTTTTATCATCTGGGAATATAATTGACAAACCAACCTTCCAACCCTCTTTTTCGTATTGCTTAACTTGATCCTGTAAAGTCAAAGCAAATGCAGAGGATACAAGAGGCATGCTTAAAATTAATGCGGCAAATGTTTTAAATCGTAAAGTCATAGTAAACCTTTGATGGTCAATATTTATATAATGAGTTTATTTCAGCATAAGTTGAAATTTAATTTATGTAGGGCTTTATTTTTACTCATGATTATATTTTCTTTTGTATGGTTCACAAATGATGATAATTTTTAGTAGCCTATAGAAAAACTTATAGCTTAATTTAAATGGTGTATTGATGGCTATAATAACTGTAACTTACTGAAAACCCCTACTCTGTATTTTCCTAAGCCCCCCTGAAGATAATCCATATAGGTTGTTTTTATTTAATTGATTACCCTTTAAGCAATCCTTATCAATTCAAAGGTAAATCCAATATGGCGTTAATTTTATTGATCTTCTTTTTAGCAGGATTTGTTAAAGGAGTCATTGGGCTAGGCTTGCCAACATTATCTATGGGTTTGTTAACAACGGTCATGGAACCTGCTGTTGCAGCAAGCATTCTAATTATTCCATCTTTCGTCACTAATATATGGCAGCTTATGATCGGTGGTAAGTTTTTAAACTTAATTCGACGATTTTACTTATTTATTATCGCTATTTTTATTGGCACTGTTTATAGCCCATTACCAAAATTGAGCTCAGCATCAGAGTGGGTATTTCCTGCATTAGGTCTGATATTAATCATCTATGGATTAGTGGCCATGTTCCTCCCTAAATCGTCAACATCGGGTAAAAATGAACGATGGTTATCCCCACTGATTGGCTATATTACTGGCGTTATTACCGCAGCCACGGGGGTTTTTGTGATCCCTGCCGTTCCTTACTTACAATCGCTAAATCTTAATAAAAATGAATTAATACAAACTTTAGGACTCGCGTTTACCGCGTCAACAATTGCGTTGGCCATATTATTAATCAGAGAGAATAATAGTGAAACTATAGATTATTACACATCGTCAATTGTACTTATTCCGGCGATTATTGGCATGTATGTGGGGCAATATTGTAGAAACTTGATCAGTGAAAAAATATTCAGGCGTTGTTTCTTCTTAGGATTGATCGCTTTAGGTATTTACATGTTATTCAAGTAAGAACTTAACAAACTCATCCATATAACTCGGTAATTCATCAAACCTTCGGGCGCAAATGTATAATTTGCGTTTTGCCCATTCATCAGATAAAGGAGTGATATTTCCTGGATATATTCCGATAAAGCGTGATATGACTTGTCTCGGTAAAATGGCATAGCCAAGCCCTTCACTCACCAATTGCATCACCGCATCCATCGTTGCTAAACGCATTCGGTAATTAAATGAAACTCCTTCGCTTAGTGCATGATGGTCAATATAATCCTGTAATGCATTACCTTGAGAGAGTCCAATAAAATCATGGTTTCCAATTTGTTTTAATGAAGAAATGCCGTGGTCATTCAAATCATTGGATGGTGGCGCGAAAATAACTAAATGGTCATCACATAAAAATTTAAATTCTAAGTCATATAATGACGATGGATTTGCAACGATTCCTAAGTTTGCCATTTGATTATTAAGGCTATTGATGATTTTCTCACTCGACATTTCACGGATCCCAACGCTAATATTTGGGTGTTTCTGTAGATAGTCAGCTAATTTTTTGGGAAGAAAACCGGCTTGTGCCGAAGAGTTGCATAACAGGTCAATATACCCCCGTAAACCTTGGCTGTATTGACGTAATTCACTGCGCATATGGTCGATCTGCAATAGCACCTGATTCGCGTGATTCAATAATGCCAATCCTGCATTTGTCAGCTTTATTCCCGACGAAGAGCGCGTCAATAATAAAACACCAAGTTCACTTTCCATACCTCGAATACGTTCACTGGCTGATTGCAAACTTAAATTAGATAAATTGGCCCCTGCTGTAATACTCCCGGCCTTGTGGGTATTTACAAATAAACGTAAATCAACCATATCAAAACGCATAATCGCTCCGAAAATGTTTATGCCCCATGCTTAGACTACGTTTTAGCATCAAAACTCATCAGCGAGGCGCGATATCCGGGAACTGGCCTCATCGATGTGACCGCGTAACGTTTGTAAGCATAAAGCAAAGTTTTCAGAAAAACATTGGCAATCATTGGCTAAAGTAAAAAACGTCTCAGCTAATTCCAACGCTTCCCGCCAAGTTTCTCCACGGATCCCTTCAAGTAATGTAACTGGCCTAAGAGTATTAACGATTTCACCACCCGACTTAGGCGCAAACCCCATCGGTAAGATATCGTAAGCTGGTGCAAGATGGTATGGGCGGCCATGACTACTAATAAACGATAAATTACCATGATGCATATCGGTATTGCCGATGAGCATACCAAATGCCCAAAGCCGTGCTGTACTGGTGATCGCATCGGGATGTACATATTTTTGCTTCACTAATTCATTGACCAATACAGGCCAAGGCTCTCTTGCCCGCTCTACAAATTCTGCATCCAGAGCTTGTAAAGAAAAAAGCCCTCGACGACCGAGTAAACCAACACGGTCGAATCGAGGAATTTCAAGGAAGCGTTGTCCTTCAAAATCAAATACCTCTGTTTCTACTCCAAGTACCTTTAAAGCAAGGTGCTCCGCTTGTAACAAATCACGCCAACGTTCACTGATTGGGTTATCATCTTTCGCCGTAAATTTTACGATGACATGACCTCGTTCAGTGTAGGTACAAAACTTAGGTTGCTCACCGCCTGCAGATGATCCTGGAGCCTCTCCCGAGCTAACTGCTCGCGCTAATGTTGGATACACAGTGGCTCGATCAACGGGAGTCGGTGCCTGCATGTTCAGAAATTGGTTTCTTGCCTGCTCCCCAATTAATAAGTTTCCTACTGCATCATGCCCGTGAGCGATCAAGGCTCTTATAATATCGGAGTCTGACCAGCGATCTGGATTTGGTGATATTCCAAGTTGCGTTGAATAGGCGGATGCATAAGCTCGACCAAGGTATCCTTGTGGGCGCATATCAAATAGCCACCATGGTAAACCATCACTATGAAGGCATACTCCGTCAGCTTGCTCCATAACAAATCCATCTGGATAAACCGGAATTAACTGACCTATAGATCGTAACGTACCCTCTTCTGTGATGCGATAAATAGGAGCAGAATTAAACCCTCGAAACGTATCACGCAATGCATATTGAATAGAGGATGCAGCGCCAATCCGGATAATATCGTCACCTAATACTTTTAGCGCTCGAGACAAAGTTGGCTGACTAACATTAATAATATCAGCTAGTTGCCTTGCTTTTCTTGGCCCATCACGGAGCAATTGATGTATCATCTCAGATCGATTAGTCATGGTATTAACCACTTAATGAATAGATAAATGAATAGATATATGAATAGACAATTTAGCAGCTATTTCTAGTATTGTCATCTTTCTGAGCTATCTAACCACTGCACTACTTGGAGTGAGAAAATACAGAAACCCCTGATTTAGATAATAATGTAGTGGCAACCCCCATTTCTTGAATGGTTTTTCCACTAAATGTACCTTTTCTGTTCCATTGTAACGAACGTTATGTCCCATTAAACAAGCGCTAACAAGAATTTTTTATTCATATTATTGGTTCACATAAGAAAGAATGAAATTAACTCGGTCATCAACAGGTAAACAAGGGATCTCAATTAATTCATAATTATATTTTTTATATGTCGTCACCATCGCATGGTAGGTCATCACTGCTTCATCAAATGTTTGTTTTCTTTCCGCATCTTGCACATATATTTCTTGCCATGGTGGTGCGATAAATACGCTTTTTTTATACTGAAACGTATTGATTGCTCGTTCTATATGCTTAGGAACTGGAATTGAACATAAATTCAAATAGCCCTCAATATCAGGCAGCCCCCGGTCAAAAAAACAGATTTCATTATGATGATCAGCCAAATGCCATGATCGTAATTCCCAGCAAAGCATCATCTCAGCAAATGCTTGTCTATCAAGCCATGGCAATGCGTTACCACCAATACAGACTTGATCTTGAATAATGGCCCTACCCGATTCCGGTAAACAGGTGTATTTTTTAGCCATTAAATTTTCAATAATTGCACTTTTACCTGCGCCGGGACCGCCAGTGATAATAATCTTTAGCCCATCATTAATCATATATTTCCTTCATTTTTACTATTTCTTATGACTAAAAAACACCATTTTTCTTCAAATGAACTGAGTTAACCATTCTTAATGTAAATAAGTCATCAACCATAATTCAATTCAGAATAGTTAGGTGATAAGTTAGCGGATAAACGTTATTTATATAGAGCGCAAAATTATTATGAAAACACTCTCTATCAGCCAAGTATCCGAACTTACGGGTCTTACCTCTGCAACTATTCGTTTCTATGAAAGCAAAGGGTTAATCCAACCTATTGGCCGAAAAGGTTTAACTCGATTATATGCACCTGAAGTCCTCACTCATCTTTCGCTGATTATTCTTGCTAAACAGGCTCAATTTTCACTGGATGAAATAGCAGAAATGTTAAATCACTTGCCAGAAAAAGGAATTGAACGCCCTATTTTGCGAGAAAAAATAGATGAAATTGACCAAAAAATCCAAGAGTTGCAGAAACTTAAGCAAGGGTTACAACATATTGAACAATGTCCGTCAGAAAACCACTTGCAGTGTCCTAAATTTCAGAAAATTTTATCTGTAAGCTTAAAACAAAACATTGCTAAACTGAGTAAAAAACTCGCTTGACTTAAAGTTAACTTGAAGTTGTATCATCCGGCATATTCGTTTTCTCCCTCTACTATTGTTGATTTTTATGAACAATAAGGAATGATTATGCCTCGTTCAGTTTTTTGGCTTGCCGCCGCATTAGCCCTATTTACAACCGGTAATGCACTTGTATTGTCGGTTGCCGTTTTAGTCGGATCTCAGCTTTCTGCCGATCCTGCCTATTCGACAATCCCTCTTCTTGCTCAATATATTGGATTAATTCTGACTTCTGTTCCGATGGCGCATTTTATGATGCGGTTTGGCCGTCGTGCTGGGTTCATTCTTGGAAACGTTGGCGGATTAGCTGGCGCACTATTTGCCATAATCGGTATTTATAGCCAGAATTTATTACTTTTCTCTATTGGCACTTTCTTTACGGGTATTGCTATTGGTACGGCACAACAGTACCGATTTGCTGCATTAGAAGAAACGCCGGTTGCATTACGTTCAAAAGCCATTGGATTAACCATGAGTGGCGGTATTATTGCCGTATTGATTGGTCCAACACTTGCTGTTTCAACTCGAACCTTAATTGAAAACTATCCATTTATTGGAACCTTTGGTGCTCTGACGATTATCTATATTCTTGCATTTATTCTGTTACTCTTTTTGCCATTAAAACCGCATCAAATTCAAGCCAAAACCGCTAATTCATGGGTAAGTCGCTCTTATTTACGGCTCTATTCTCAGCCATTATTAATGCTGATTGCCATTGTCAGTGCTATCGGTTATGCCCTTGTCGTTTATATGGTGGGGACATTCCCATTAGCGATGAAAGCTCAAGGATTTGATTTTGCAGCCATCACTTTTGTCTTTCAATGTCACATATTAGGCATGTTCGCCCCTTCATTCTTTACTGGGCATCTGATTAGCCGTTTTGGGGTGAAAATATTCGTTTGGATGGGGGCAATATGTTTAGCTATAGCCAACATTATTGGTTTCACTGGCTCGAGCTACACACACTTTTTAATCACCATGACATTAGTCGGATTAGCGTGGAACTTTATTTTAATTAGCACCACACAGCTACTTCCAAGAACTTACCATGAACATGAAAGAGCCAAAATTCAAGGCGCTACAGATTTTCTCATTTTCAGTTTTGGTGCCTTAGGAAGCTTAAGTGCAGGCTTCGCTTTTTACTTTATGGGTTGGAATTCAGTTAATATTATGGGATTAGCGGTAGGAATTGGCATTATTATCGCGATGATATTACTGCGAGATAGCCTCAATAACCAAACCGCCAACTAACCACATGAATTACTGGCAGTAATACGCGTTTTATTACTGCCATTTCCTTTAGTACCCATCAAAAACGTTAACCTTGAAGCTGTACTCTAACCTCCCGCACAAGACTTCTATTTTACTATTACGGTGTAACAATCTTAATAATTTTGTTTTTTTTCCATCTGTTTATTATCACTCATAATATTAGATTGCTGTTGCAATCTAGACTTTTTTAACACCTTTTTCTTATTCAATTACTCCTTGGGCTAAAGGAATATCTTATGATATCTGTCCCTACTGTCGATGAATTATGCAAACTAAATCAACCTTATAATTGTACGGCGGCAAGCGAATTATTATTCCATCACGCTATGCAGGAACTCGTTTTTTTCCATATAAAAAACACCCCCAAATATGCCCAATGGCTGATTAAACATCATATTTCCCCGGAAAACCCGCAAATCAATTCATGGGGAGACTTACCGCCAATCTTTGCCAACTATTTCAAACATAATCTGTTGGTTAGCCACACAGGCAATGATGCGTTAGAGCTAACATCGTCGGGTACTATGGGGCAAAAAAGCCGGATGCGTTTTGATGAACGTAGTATTAACGCCTTGCTGAACATGGTTGATCATATATTCCAATATTATGACTGGGTTACACCGAAAACACCGTGTAACTACCTATTACTCAGTTATGAGCCCGTCGATTCAATTACCCTAGGCACAACGTATACTGATCAATATTTATGCAAATATGCGCCAATTAAACAGGTTGTTTATGCCTTACGACATACGGGAAAAGGTCATCAATTTGACCCGCTAGGCGTGATCCAAGCATTACAGCGTTTTTCCCTTGATGATGCCCCTGTACGTATACTTGGTTTCCCTGCTTTTATCTGGTTTGTACTTGAAATGATGCAAGATATGCAATTGCCTCCGCTAACATTACCTCCCGACTCATTAACACTTTTTGGCGGCAGTTGGAAAACATATGCAGAACAAAAAATCCCTAAAACTACGCTCTACCAAAGACTGACCAAACAATTAGGGATCATCAACGAACGTTGCCGAGATGGTTATGGTGCCATTGAGCATGGTGTTCCCTATATCGAATGTATTCATCACCATTTTCACCTTCCTGTCTATGCTAAAGCGTGGGTGCGAGATACCTACTCTTTTGAAATAAAAGGGTATGGCAAAAGCGGTTTCTTACAATTGGTTTCCCCCTATATAACCTCCTGCCCAGCCCATAGCATTTTGATGAGCGATTTAGCGATCCTACATCGAGGTGCTGAATGTGGATGTGGTCTAGGAACTGACTGGTTTCAACTGCTTGGTCGTGCAACTCAACATAAAACACGGAGTTGCGCATTAGCCGCCTCAGAACTACACCAAGGAAAATAATATGTTCCTCATTTATGGAAAACATTACCCCGATTTCAATCCCAATCAGTCCTTGAGTTTACTCACTGAAATGCTGCCAAGCACATTGGGGCAACCTTTACCTCTCGAAGCCCTATTGACCTGTGCGGAACGTTTTATCACCCGATTAAAAGACCCTAATTTTTTACCTAAAATTGATGAGGTACTAAGAAACGAAATCAAACAATTTTGTCATCCCACCGCATTACGTTTTAAACTCGAACATGAATTAGGGCGTTCACCATTCTCTTTACGCCGTCCCCATTTATCTCAACCTCATTTTGAAAGTTGGCGGCCGTTGGGAGTCGTATTGCATATCACACCCGCAAATGCCACATCTCTTCCTTTTTTAGCCATAATCGAAAGTTTGTTAGTGGGTAATATTAACTGGTTGCGTACAAGCTCCCGTCAACAAGGGATAACTTTCGAATTATTACACGCATTTCTGGCGTGTGACGAAACCCATGTATTGAAGAACTATGTCGCCATCTTACCTGTGGCAATAGAAAACCTTCCCCAATTAATAAAGCAGGTTGATGGCGTTTCTGCATGGGGGGCGGATAAAACACTAACAAGTATAAAAGAACAACTTTCGCCGAATTGCCGTTGGCTCCCTTGGGGTCATAAAATCAGTTTTTCTTGGTTAATCCCAAATGGCATTACTGACAAAAATTTGGATCAACTTGCGGATGAAGTTTGTCGATTTAATCAGCTATCATGTTCGAGCCCACAGAGTATCTTCGTCGATACTGAATCCTTACCAACACTCATCGACGTGGGAAATAATCTAGCACAGGCAATGCATCGACGTTGTCATTACTGGCCATTTCAACAACCAGACATCACATCCGCGGCGGATATTACCACTGCAAACGCCTTTAACGAATTAGACAACGTATTTGCAGATGCACAAAACCTCTGCTGGAGTGGGGATAATTGGCGTATTTGGTTAAAAAATACCATTGAATTTGAGCCATCACCACTATATAGAACGCTCTTATTACGCCCCTTGCCTCGCCATAAACTGATTGAAACCTTACGCCCATGGCGTACTTACTTGCAAACCTGTGCTCTGATTTCAACGACAAATGATACAGCGAACCTGAGTCAGCAATTGCTGGCTGCTGGGGTTAATCGCATCACCACACCTGGGTGCATTCATTCAGGTTATCACGGTGAGCCCCATGATGGAGTGTTTGCATTAAATCGACTCACTCGGCGAGTTAGTGTAACTCTCGATGAAAATAGTTTATCCGGTTTAGCCACCCTTGACCTCCCACTCGAGGAACCTAATTTACTTACAGAACAACCCATTATGGACAAATTGTCATTCACTGAAAACACGATACAGCCTAGCGCTAAATTATTTTTCCGCAGTGGTGGCAGCACTGGCACTCCTAAGTTATCCGGCTTTACTTATCGTGACTATCATCTTCAAATGCAAGCCGCCGCAGATGGTATCTTCGCCGCAGGTCTTGACCCCGCCAATGATAACGTACTGAATTTACTCTACTCAGGAAATTTATACGGTAGTTTACTTAGTTTTTTCACCATCCTCGATAAAGCTAACGTGACCCATCTTCCTATGGGCGGTCCCAAAAATGATGACTATGGCGAAATTGCCGAAATGATCGTGAGTCAGCAAGTTAATACACTTATCGGCATGCCAAGCACGCTTTCTCAGCTATTTACGCAACAAGCAGTACCATTACGCCGCTATGGCGGCATTCGAAAAATATTGACCGGTGGTGAGCCAATAAGTCCTGCCCAACGTGATTTCTGGCATAGCTTCGGTATCCAAACTATTCGCTCTGCGCTCTATGGTTCCACCGATGCTGGTACATTAGGCCACGCCTGTAAGGCAAGCAAAGACGGTATATTTCATTTAATGGCTGATATTCAGTGGTTAGAGATAGTCGAAATAACCAGCGATATTCCCGTTAAATCAGGAGAAGTCGGTCGTTTACTTTTTACTTCTCGCAACCGAGATGGACATCGGGTCACTCGCTACGACATTGGTGATCTTGGGCGTTGGGTGAAAGGCGCCTGCCCTTGTGGCGCACTCACGCCTCGCTTTGAACTTCTAGACCGCCATGACAACCTGACCCGCATAGGCAGTGCATTTATCCCAATGCAGCAGCTAGCTCGACTGGCAGACGTTCCAATACAGTTCATCTTAGATCATAACCCCCTTAGCCAATTAGACCGGATGCGTGTTTTCGCTGATGGTGACACAATAGAAGTACAAAATCGCCTTAAGAGTGACCCGGTGTTACTCATGATACTTGATGCAGCGTTACTTGAATTTGAAGTTATCCGTTGCCCATCAACCACATTTGAGTGCAATCCTCAAAGTGGTAAAACGCTATTAGTCATTGATAAACGATAAATGTTAAGCGTTCAGAAATATAGCACTCATGAATACAGTTCTCATAAATACAGGATTGGGGTCGACAAATGAAAACATACATCAATGACGCCACTATCTTATCGCTTGAACAGCTAGTTGAATTTGCTCGTCAGCACTCACCTTACTATGCGAAGCATTACCGGAAGATCCCCAAACATGGCTGGCAGCTTTGTGATTTACCCCTCGTCAATTCTGCTGGATATTGGGCTGGGAACCATGACCTGGCCAGTTGGCCTGTCTTAACGGCTCCATTTACTCATGGTTTGGTATTTAAAACAGGCGGCACCACTGGAGCCTGTAAATTATCGCTTTATACCCATAACGAATGGTATGCCTTTGTGACCCGCTTTAGCCGTAGCCTGTCAAACCAATTACAATCTGGCGATCGGGTTGGAAATCTATTTTTCGCTGGGGATCTTTATTCGAGTTTCTTATTTATCCATCAAGCCCTATTCCATGCAGATATTCCCCTATGTGAATATCCATTTAGCGGCACAATCGATCCTCAAGGCTTATTTACTCAAATTCGCCAACATAAAATCAATGTTCTCGCGGGAGTTCCTGCAACGTTATTACAACTAGCAGCAAAAGCTACCCAACAACACCAACCCTTATTGGAGATTTCCCTGCTTCTATTTGGAGGAGAAAGCCTATTTGCCGAACAATCATTGTTACTTCAACGCGCATTTCCTTGTGCCCGTATTGCCTCTATCGGCTGTGCGGGGGTTGATTCGGGACTAATAGGTCAGAGTGACGCTCAATGTCAAATTGGAGAGCATCGAGTTTTTGAACCTGAAACTATCGTTGAAATTATTGATGAGGTCACTGGCGAACAAATTGAGGATGAAGGCCGCACCGGCATGCTAGTTATCACAAACTTAACCCGTCAGCTTATGCCGTTGATCCGCTATCCAACTGGCGATACTGCTGCTTGGTCTGAACCAAAGGGACAGCCAGCTCGTCGGTTCTTTTTACATGGACGAAGTAGCTTTGGGCATCGTATTCGTGTTGGCCACTCCACGATTTACCCTGATGAGATTGACGCTTTAATTAGCGAACTACTTGGCGAGCAACAGTGGCAAATGCTAATAGAACATCATGGCTATTATGACCAATTAACACTACGTATTGCTTTTTTGGGCGATGATAATCACGCCAAAACTCTTGGTCATACAATCCAAAAAAAATATAGCCATGCCGTGAAGCAACTCGAAAGTGACCAACTACATTGGGTTATTGAATGGTGTCAACAGGATGAGCTTATTTGCAATATTCGAACAGGTAAATTACAGCGAATTATCGATAACCGAACATACGTTTAGAAGAAAAATAAATAATGAATATCCGAAATTTTTACGCAACAGATGCTAATGATATCAGCGCGCTTTTTCGTGATGTATACGCAGACCGCTACGTTTATCCCGAGCTTTATATCCCCGCGATGATCACTCGGCGCAATAAACAACGCATTTGGTGCAGTGCTGTGGCTATAAAAAATAACAAAATCATCGGTCATGCAGCCTTAAAACGAGACGCTAGCGTTACCACTAATGCAGAATTGGCGATGATTGTCACCCATCCTGCTGCCCGGCATCGTGGCGTGGCATTCCAGCTTGGTATGTACCTTTATGAAGAGGCTCGCCGGCAGCAATTAACAACACTGACCATTAAAATGGTATGCAGCCATTTAGGTTCACAGCTATTGGCAAAAAATTTAGGGTTTCATACCACCGCATTATTGCGGGATTATGTCGGCTCCCCCTTTGAATCAGGGTCATTTGAAAGTGTTGTTGTGGGCGTACAAACTTTGCAGCCAAAACCCGTACCAACACTCAGTTCGATGAGAACTCAGCCAAATACACTGGCATTACTGAGCGCGCCATTCGGTAATAAACCGCCATTTGCTATGCCAAACCTTCACATTTTTCCCATTGAGGTGTGTGATAGCGGGGAGCGCATAAACGTAACACTGCATCAAATAACAGGTGGGGTCATCAATGAACTCGCGCATCTACCCTATGAGCGGCGTATTTATATTCAGGTTCCTATCAATGCCATGCTAGCCAAATATCTGCCCTTTTTTTACCAAGTCGGTTATCGAGATGCAGGTTTAATTCTCGATAGTCATGGCGAATGGGTCTGGTTATTTCAGCGTGGTTTTAACCCCCAACATCTCCAGTTATGCTGTCCAATTGCACAAAAGTTACAAGAGGCTGCAATGTGCTGAAATGTTGAAATTACAAAAACCTTGAATATTTTAACGTAAGCGGCATTGACGGTAAAATGTCCAAATCCCATAAGTAACTAAACCACCAAAGAAAAATGGCACCATCATGGTAAGTTCTAAATAAACGAAGCGGTTAAAGTGAAAATTGGGTAATTTCGGTGTGAGATAATAGGCAATAGGTAGCGCGAATAGCGCGGAAACAACACCTATCCCCATTATTTTTTTGAGTTTTTGGTTATCAATGTGCTGCTGTATTTTTGGCTGTTTTCGATGATATCGCCAATATTGATAACTTAAATAGAGCAAACCTAATAATGATCCGGAATGCTGCAAAATTTTATAAATAGCAATTTCTTGTTTATCCGTCATGGTGAGGTTGAACTGTAAAAATGACCATGACCGCACCATCGTGCCTGTATCATGCGTAAAAGAATCCCAAACAATGTGCGTTAATGCGCCAATAAAGAAAGATATAGCGAGAATACAAATATTTCGGATAGACCGATCCTGCGTTTTTTTAATCGCAAAAGGTATAACGGTTGATAATGGCGAAGCCAGCTTCAGAATAATGACATAAATAATAAAGCAAAGAGGTAATCCAATAGATAGCCATCCCACAATACGATGGGCTTCTGATGCTAATCGATACAATCCAAACGAATATAATAAGTCTGGGCTCAAACTCCCAAGGATCATCGCAGGCAAACTTAGCCATTTTCCCAAGAAAGAATGCTTAATAGGAAACACAACCGCAGGATGAGAAAACGTCCATGGCATCAATTATTATCCTTCTATGATCATTTGGTATGCATCACATTCTAAATGTTGCCGTTCCAGTTCACTATACGATTATCCTGAAACCCCCGCCTTCCATTCGCACTTCCCAAATAGCGATTTTACGAAATAATTTGCGAGTAATTATATTTAGTTCAGTGCAATCCACTCATTGAATGATTCTCATTTAATTATATATTGCCTGAATTGATACCTTACGTTGATAATATACGCGGTTTATTTCCCATCCATGCACAAAATCAACTGTTTTATACGTGATTTAAAGGATTTTTATATGAAATACAATAAATTAGCAATACTTATTACAACTCTGGCATTCGCAGGCGCAGCTAACGCGGCAGAAGTTTATAACAAAGATGGCAACAAATTTGATGTCTATGGACAAATTGATGTTCGCCACTATATTGCCGATTCAAAAAGTGGTGAAGATGGTGATGATTCACGCGTTCGTTTAGGATTCCGTGGTGATACGCAAATCAACGATCAACTCACAGGTTATGGTCGTTTTGAATGGGAAACTCCAACCAATAAATCTGAAAGTGATCATGAAAACCAAAACCGTTTAGCTTATGCCGGTTTAAAATTCGCTGATTTTGGTTCTTTGGATTACGGTCGTAATTATGGTGTGAACTACGATATCAATGCATGGACTGATGTTCTCCCACTTTGGGGCGCGGACACCATGGATCAAGAAGATAATTTCATGATGGGACGTAACCGTAACTTATTAACTTATCGCAATAATAATATGTTCGGCTATGTTGATGGCTTAAGCTTCGCCCTGCAATACCAAGGCAAGAATGGCGATCAGAATAAATCCTCTGGTGAAGATGCACTAAAAAATAACGGTGATGGTTATGGTTTATCCACCGCTTATGAATTAGGTTACGGCGTCACCTTAGGGGGCAGCTATGCAAACTCAAGTCGTACACCAAGCCAGCGTGATGGCGCTATTGGTGCAAAAGGTGAACGCGCGCAAGTGTGGAACGTCGGGGGTAAATTTGAGTGGGAAGACCTTTACATCGCAGCGATGTATGGCCAAGCACTGAATGCAACTCGCTATGGCGAAGATGATGCTGAAGCTGTTGCCAATAAAACAGAAAACTTAGAAGTTGTTGCTACTTATACCTTAGATTTCGGCTTAACCCCTTCAATTGGTTATAACCAATCTAAAGGGAAAGATCTTGGTGAATATGGCAGCAAAGATTTAGTGAAATATGTGGCTGTTGGCGCAGCTTATGAGTTCAACAACAACATGTCCGCTGTTGTTGATTACAAAATTAACTTATTGAATAAAAATGAGTTTACTCGTGAGCACAACATCAATACGGATAATGTCTTAGGTCTGGGCTTAGTGTATCAGTTCTAATCTAGATCTCGAAAGTGGCGCTATCTTCAGTATTAAAGATAGCGCCATTTCTTTTGCTTTTATTCTTATTTTTACTGACGTTGCTTCAGGTAGTCATCGTCGTCAAGCACCCAAAGTGGTTCTATATCGCTATCTTTCTTAATGACTAAAGAAGGATCAGAACGTAAACATGCACCACCATAATGTCCACCCACCGTAAATGTACAGACTTGAATATAACGTTCTGCCACTTTCGGTAAACACCATAATTGCTGATAAACATTCTCTTGATGGGCAAATTGCCCACAAGTTTCATCCAGAATATCGTCTTGATGATTAACTAGCCCAATATTATTACCACAGCGCCCCGCGATAGGCTTCACGGCATACCCCGTTTGGCGTAGCTCATCGTTAATCTCAAAATCAGTATCCAATAAATATGGATGATGCGGGAACAGTGACCATAGAATCGGCAGGATTGATTTATTGCCTGGGATCACCGTCCATAATGGTTCAAAAACACGAATTTCTGGACGCAACAGCACATCAATCAACCGGACATCATTATGATGTGGATGACCGGTTCGGATAGGTAAACCAGAAAGGTCACTTTCACTCTCTTGGCGTAACTGCTCCAAAGCGGTTTCCCATGCCCATGTTTTCCATACACATTGAAGCACCTGCCCTTCACCATCCACCACTTGACCCGTTTCATTCCAGACTAACTCATCCAAACCATGGATAATTTTACATTCAAATCCCGCCGCTTTAATGGATTGAGCCATAAACAGAGCGTGATAATCCTCCTCACTATCTCGATCTTGCATAATGTGAATAAACGGTTTTGCAGTGGTGTGTTTCCATGTATCCGTAAGTAACTCTTGCAGTCGTTCACCAGGATTCCAGCCCGCGTTGATGCCGCCTACTTTTGACCATTTATCAATAATTAACCCTGTTTCAGTATGGCAAGAAGCTGAATCCGCATTGTATTCATAAACTTTCAATCCACGATGATCCATACAGAAATCAAGGCGACCCGTCACCATATCATGACGGCGGTTTTGCCATGATAAACGCAAACGCGGCCAGAGAATTTCGGGAATATTGAAAAGTTTCAGTAAGTTGTCATCTTTGAGGACTTTTTCAGTCGCATGCAAATACATCAAATGAACTTCATTTGTTGCCTGCATTAGCTGATTTTCGGCAGTGCTGGAAATCGTGAAATATTCGTGAGGGTTGGCATTCAATTTATGCCCATGGTTAGCCTTCACATAGGCTAATTCAATCGGGTTAGATTCATCTAACCAGCATTGCTTGAAGTTGACTTGGCTATCTAACTGAGCCGCGTGCAGTTCCATCAATTGCGGATTAATTTCAGGTTCTTTATAGGCATACTGGTTATTATCCGTTTGTATCATCCAACCGAGGATCGTGGTATCGGTGAATGTATCAGACAACGTATAACTTCCATTATCAGTGTTTAGCGGTAGCTCTCGAGTCCACTGCTGACCCGCAGGGAGTTTATGGTGTAGAACATTTTGCTCAACAATTCGAACTTTGTTATCAAAAACTTGGGTAATAATCGCAACATGCCCAGTATGCTCAAATTCACCCCCCTCCGCCCAAATCAGTAAGCTTCCTGCGGTGGGTTTCATTTGGCTGCCATTTTGATACGCGCGCAATGGCAAAATGCCGTCATCCACTACATGGCGCAAAAAACGTAATGCGAAAATTTCATACGCCATGCTGACATCGGTAAACACCACGCCATAATTGAGATAAAGAAAACGACGAGCAAATTCAACGCATTGCCATTTATATCCCATGTATTCATTATTGATATAACTGCGAAAAGAGATATCATCCCGTTCACCTAAATCGGGAATGGAACTGTAATTGGAAGAGTAAATTGCAACACCACCGGGGGCGTAGCCAAGTAAAGTGCCAAACGGTTCATGTTCTTCTGTCATGATCAGACTCCTATTACAGCTCACTGATATTATTTAAATTGCAATTATATGAATGCTAATAATCAGTATACGCTTGTAATAGTCAAAACACTGCGTTTTTTCATGGCATAAAAAAAGCACCTATTAATAGGTGCTTTTTGGTGTTGATCTTGAATTTAATGAGAAAATTTTGTTAGCGATAACCGCGAGTATGGTTGTTAGATGACCAGTTGTAGGTCACATTGCTCCCTGTTACGCGCTCTTTTTTCTTTTGGGTTCTTAAGGCTTTGGCTTCTTTTTCAACTTCAGCCGAGATTTCGGTAATGATCAATTTTTTGACTTTGCTTTCTTCTGAATTGGTCAACTCGCGCCCTAAACTTTTACGTTCTTGAGCCAGCCGTTGCCTCACCCGCATTCTTTGCGTTTCAGTCATCTCTTGCAGTGTTAGGGTTTTCATGTCATTACTCCTTCGAAAGTTGAAAGACGACTTCCAATATAGCACTCCGTTCTCTTTTCGTCCCAGATAAGGTGCCATCATCCCTATTTAGGAGTATAGTAGCCCTTATCGAAATCCGAATTGATATGAATCATTTTATTTATTATGGAATTAGCGCTCTCCACACCTGAAATTCGCCAGATCCTCGCTTCTGACACCTCAATCATTGATGTTCGTGCCCCCGTTGAATTTCAACAAGGCGCTATGCCATCGGCACTCAATTTACCCTTAATGAATGACGATGAACGTACCACCGTCGGGATCTGTTATAAACAAAAAGGCTCCGACAAAGCGGTCGAGTTAGGGCATCAATTAGTCTCGGGTGAATTACGTGAAAATCGAATTAATGCGTGGAAAACTGCGTGTCAACAAAACCCAGAAGGCTATCTTTGCTGCGCTCGCGGCGGAATGCGCTCCCATATTGCTCAACAATGGTTAAAAGAAGCGGGCATTGAATATCCGCTTATTAATGGGGGTTATAAAAATTTACGCCAAACTGCCATCGATGCAATTAACGAACTCGCTCAACGCCCAGTAATATTGATTGGCGGTTGCACTGGAAATGGCAAAACACTATTAGTTCAAAGCCTTGAAGATAGTATTGATCTAGAAGGTATTGCCCATCATCGAGGCTCTTCCTTTGGGCGTACTTTAGAAGCCCAATTTTCACAGGCGACGTTTGAAAACCATTTAGCGGTTTCTATGTTAAAAAAAGCTCCTAATCACAACCGGTGGGTGCTTGAAGATGAAGGTCGAGCCATTGGCGTGAACAGCCTTCCCGATTCACTACGCCAAGCAATGGAAACAGCAACAATTGCGGTGGTTGAAGACCCCATTGAGCGCCGTATGGAAAGGTTAAAAGAGGAATATTTTGACCGAATGACCCACGATTTTCTTGCCGCATTTGGTGAAGAACAAGGTTGGAATGCCTACAGCGAATATCTACATCATGGTCTACATGCTATTCGTAAACGTTTAGGTTCCCAGCGAGCGATTGAACTAACTAAACTCCTTGATGATGCGCTGATTGCTCAACGTAAAACGGAAAAAACAGACGTTCATTTCTCATGGCTTACACCACTTCTTCATGAATATTATGATCCGATGTACCGCTATCAGTTAAGCAAGAAACAGGATCGAATTGTTTTCAAAGGAACATTTGAGGAAGTCACTGAGTGGGTAAAATCCACCGCTCAATAATGTTACACGTATCCTTCAATATTAAAATAAGGTGACGCTGTCACCTTATTGACCATTTCCAAGCCTGTTTAACGTACTTCCTGTTTAGCGTAACAGTGCACCCACTAAAAATAGTGCCCCCAATATCAAGCTGCACCCGGAACTGACATACCAAAATAGGTCGCTATTGCCTTTAAAGCGGCTTTTGATCAGTGGAAATATCGCCGCTCTAATTAAAAATACAGCAGCAATGGCAATTAGAATGGATTGAGTAAAGGGTAAAGAAAAAGAACCTTGAGCTGCACTGAATGCGTACAATCCCCAAATGGTTAATACCGTGCCGACAAAAATCGCCGTAAATGGTGGATACCAATGCCCTTCTTGAGCCTGTTTAACGATCCGTTCCCCTGCTCCGAGCCACTTAAATCCAGCTGCACCCCAAACCAGACACGCAAAATGCAATAGTGCAACAATCCATGTTAGCACAGCCGCCAAATACAATGCAGTTATTCCCATTTATGGTCCTTTCAGTGAGGCTTATTTTTTAAAGGCAATCTCAGTAATACCTTGGTAAATTAATTTAGAAGCTAACCCGCCTAAAATCAATCCGACCACTTTGCCTATCACTTTATGGATACGGGAATATGTTCGTCTTACAGAAGATAATGAAAATGTCTGGCATAATATAATACGCCAAATTAGAGAAGCCACCACAATTCCTAGCCAAATCACAAGCTTAGTCCACAGCGGTGTTGAGGGTGAAATCGTAGTAGAGAAAATACTCATGAAAAATAGAACAGTTTGTGGGTTAGATAAGTCAGCAATTAACCCTCGACGAAAATAAACGCCTGTTGGAAAATTTTCTGTATTTTTTTCGGTGGCAAGAGACAGTTGCGTTTTATTTCGAAAGACACTGATCGCGTAATAAAATAAATATAATCCACCCAAAATCTTAATCAGGGAAAATAACGACTCAAACTGTGTCATTAATGCCACCAGCCCAAATAGCCCTAACCCTGAATAAATCGCATCCCCCAGTACAACCCCATAACCACAAATTAATCCGGCTTTTTTTCCTGAACTTAACGTTGTCTGAACCACCGTAAATAAGTTGGCACCAGGGTTAAAAAAGGTCAAAACAAACAAAAACAAGGTAATCAGAATGCTGTGTAGTGGATCCATCATGGTGTCTCACATTAGCGGAGGATTTTTTTATTATAGACAGGGATAACCCATCGAGGTGCAACCTACGTCAGGTTATTGAAAATCCACCGTATGCGAATGAACTAAAAACACTATCCCAACGATTTTCGACGTTGCAGCAGCCACTTATCTAACTCATTTGCAAATTGTTGGCGATCACGTTGGTTTAAGCTAGCAAGCCCCCCAGTTTGCACGCCGCTAGCTCGCATCGTGTCCATAAAGTCTCTAATTGTCAGTCTTTCACGAATGGTGGCTTCACTGTAACGTTCACCTCGAGGGTTCAACGCCACCGCGCCCTTTTCCATGACTTCCGCTGCCAACGGAATATCAGCAGTAATCACTAAATCGCCGGCTTGTGCGCGTAAAACAATCTCATTATCTGCAACATCAAACCCAGCGGGAACTTGCAGAGTTTTTAAAAACATCGAAGGCGGAACCGATAAACGCTGGTTCGCCACAAATGTAATTTGCACTTTTTCTCTATCAGCCGCGCGATATAACACTTCTTTAATCACTTTAGGGCATGCATCCGCATCCACCCAAATCACCATCATTGACATATAACCTATCTATTTCATCTTTTAAAAATTAATGGTGAGCATAATAGCATGACGCGGTCTTTTAAGAGGAACAAACTGCCGTTTCTTGTCGCATCAATAGCCCGTAACTCATGAGTGAGCACACCACCACCAAAATACCGCCAGCAATAGCAACCCAATATCCTGCATAAATTCCAAGCTCATCCACCATTTTACCTGAGAGCATCGCCCCAAATGCCACGCCAATATTGAGTCCCGCAAGTAGCCATGTCATTCCTTCCGTTAAACGGTGATCGGGAACAATATTTTCCACCAGCGACATACCGATAATCATCGTTGGTGCAAAAAATAGCCCAGATATAAACATCACCATCGACAGCGACAAAATTCCCCCGACCCACAGCAACGGAATAATCGACAGCAATGTCAGAACCCCGCTGATTAGCAACATACGCGGCAAAGGCATTGATAAACGCATCCCTCCAAATACCACCCCCATCACACAAGAACCAATGGCATACAGTGATAACACTAAACTCGCCATCGCCGGCTGCCCTTGTATCTGTGCCAGCGTCACACTCAAAATATCGACCGTCCCCACAATCACGCCCAGCGAAATCATGAGAATAATCAACAGTTGTAAACTTGGCAGGCGCAAAATAGACGCCTTCGCGCTCATCATCTGGTGCTTATCGACTAAGGCAGGTTCTGTTTTACGTTGAGAAACTAAGAGCAAGACTCCCACCAGCAATAAAATACCCGCAATCATAATTCCCGCTTGTGGGAACAGAACCACTGTCAGCCCGACGGATAAGGGAGGTCCCGCAATAAATGTCAAATCATCGAATACAGTTTCCAACGAGTACGCCGTTTGCAGTAGCGGATCCCCTTTGTAGATCTGCGACCATCTCGCGCGGATCATCGCCGACATACTCGGCATAAAGCCCGACAGAAATGCTCCTAAAAATAACCAAATATAAGAGAGCCCTAACCACGTAGACGCCACGATTAGCCCCATGCCCAGAACACTAATAAAAGTCACTAACGGCAATACGCGAAACTGACCATGGCTATCCACTTGGCGAGAAATCTGCGGCGATAATAAGGCATAAGTCAGCACAAAAGTGGCTGAAACGCCACCTGCCAGTGCATAACTTCCTTGCAACATTGACAGCATGGTAATAATCCCAATCCCCATCATGGGTAACGCTAAGCGAGCCAAAAGCCCTGCTAAGGCGAATTGGATGCTTCCTGAAGCGTGAAAAAGTTGTTGGTATCGACTCAGCATGCAGTATCTCCATAATAAAAATTCAATATATATACGGTGTGTATGTATAAAAATGATATATTGATACGAGATGAATGTAAACAATCATACGCAATGTATGTAAGAGGTTTTATGGCAAGACGAACACAAGCCCAAATGGAACAAACTCGCGCCCTATTACTGGCGACGGCACGGGATTTCTTCTGCCGTTTAGGCTATGCAGACACATCAATGGATGATTTAACTGCCAGTGTTGAATTGACTCGCGGCGCGCTATATCACCATTTTGGAGACAAACAGGGATTATTCTTGGCGGTTGTCGAACAAATAGATGCTGAAATGAACCAACGTTTACAAACAATTACGGACAACAGCGATGACCTGTGGTCAAGCTTTCAACAACGCTGTCATGCCTATTTAGAAATGGCGCTAGAGCCTGAATATCAGCAAATTATTTTGCGAGATGCTAAAGCGGTATTAGGAGAAGCCATTGCAAAATCTAACTTACAATGTGCGGACGCTATTGAAAAAATCATCGCCAAGCTGGTAGAAGATAATGTTATTGCCAACGTAGAGCCTCGCGCCCTCGCCGCGTTACTGAATGGAGGCTTATCCGAAGCGGCCTACTGGATAGCGCAAGATAAGAGTGAAATTCGGCTAAAACAGAGTATTGCTAGCATTAATATGCTACTGAATGGACTAAAACTCCCTGCTAAATAATCGCTGATAACAGTAAGCCCATATAGTGGGCTTACTCATGACGCAATTAACGCAGTGACTTAAATACGCTTATAAATTTTTCAACATCTTGTTCGCTTGTGGACCATGAAGTACACAGACGCACACAAGTTTTACCCGCTTCAGGCGCTGGCATACTGCTTAAAACGTAATGTTCCAACAATTTCTTCGCTAAATCATCCGGTAGCACCACAAACACTTGGTTTGATTCAACTGGCGCTAAGAACTCAAAACCTTGTTGCGTAAAGAATGCCGCTAAATGCATCGCCATATCATTGAGATGCTTACCCAATTTGAAATAAAGGTCATCTTTAAACAGTGCGTTAAATTGTGCCGCTAATAACCAACCTTTCGCCTGCAATCCCCCTTTTTGCTTGATGCTAAAGCGGAAATCAGATTTCAAGCTTGGGTTTAAAATCACCAGAATTTCACCGGTCAATGCACCAATCTTAGTGCCACCGATATAAAAAACATCCGTCAACTGAGCGATATCTTCAATCGTTACGTCGCTCGCATGGGACATTAAGCCTGAGGCTAAACGTGCACCATCCATAAACAGCCATAAACCATGCTCATCACACACTTTACGCAGCGCAACCAGCTCATCTTTACGGTATACCGTACCAATCTCTGTCGAGTTACTAATATACACCAATTTTGGCTGCACACAGTGTTCATCGGTATGATGCGCTAAAACTTGCTCAATCAGCGCTGGCGTTAATTTACCCGATGCTGAAGGAACAGTGAAAACTTTATGCCCTGTGGCTTCAATTGCCCCTGTTTCATGCACCGCGATATGCCCTGAATCTACCGCAATAGCAGCCTGATGAGGTCTTAATATATGAGAGATGGTCGTTAAATTGGTGATAGTACCACCATTAAAGAAATGGATATCTGCATCTGGGCGTCCAATGCGCTGTTTCACTTGCTCAGCCACACTGGCACATAACGTATCGGTACCATATCCTTCAAAACGCTTACCCGCTAAGCTATTGAGTTCTTCCATCACTGCTGGGTGCGCTATTTCATTATAATCATTAATAAAGCTGTACATTGGCAACCTACCGTTAAGTTAAAAACAAGCCAACAGTTATATGCGGATATTATTCAATATTCAATGATATTTTTTGGCTTGCAGAAACGAGTCACTTCATAAGCTGTGAGCGACGAAATGTCAGATTAAAACGGTAAGCCCCAAGTTGAGGATGAACGCCTGATTTGATTTGTCGTACCCCATGGTAATTGAGCCGTGAACGTCCGCCCCAGACCAAGACGTCCCCATGCTCTAATGGGATAGCTTGACGCGGATGTTCTCGCGTATCTCCGCCAAAATCAAAGATAGTGGGCAATCCTAGTGAAAAGGAGACGATCGGCTGGGAGAAATCCGCTTCATCTTTATCTTGATGCAGCGACATTTTAGCCCCCACACCATAGCGGTTAATTAAGCAGGCATCAGGATCAAAATGAGAAAAGCCAGCTTTTTCAGCGGCATTTATCGCCAACTGTTTAAATAATGCGGGCATCATGGGCCATGGCTGCAGAGTCATCGGATCGACAGAGGAATATCGGTAGCCTTTATTATCCGTAACCCAGCCCCAATCACCGCAATTGGTCATTGCCACAGACATAGCGTATCCGCCAGGGGTTTCCATATAACGCAAAGGTGCTTGAGCAATCACTTCATGCAATGCAGCTAATAACGGCTCCCCTTGCCCAAGCAAAAAACCTTTAAGAAGATAAGCGTCTGGCGCAATCTCAATCATATTCTCTTCATCAGGAAATAACATAGTCACCACTCAGTAAAATGGGTGTCTACCTATATAAGACACCCTGACCATTTAAGCGACTTGTTGCTGCCTTTTCAATGCCAATTTACGCTCTGCTTTTTGGCTACCCCAGACGCTGAGTAAAATCACCAACATGCCGAGTAACTGTAATGGGCTGAGTTGTTGATCAAGCCACAGCCATCCTAGGATAACGGCGCTCATCGGGCTTAAGAATCCCAGCGATGCTACTGAACTGGGTCCTAAGATAGCGAGGCCACGAAACCATAATGCATAAGTCAGTGCGCCACCGATCAAAGTTAAATAACTCAGACCTGCGATATTTAACAAACTCAAAGAAGGTAACGCAGGTTCAAGTAACAGCGCAAACGGCAGTAAGACTAACCCGCCTGCGGTTAATTGCCACGAGGTAAAGGTTAATGCTGAGACTGGAGGCTGCCAACGACGGCTTAATACCGTTCCTGCCGCCATAGAGAACGCCCCGGCTAAGCCCGCAATAATCCCGGTTAAATCTAACGCGGCACTTGGCGTCAATAATAAAATAGCTACCCCGAAAATACCGCTCAGTGCGGCAAATATCGAAATACTCGATAGCGAACTGCTTAATAGCCAACGGCTAAGGAATAACACAATCAGCGGTTGAATCGCCCCCACCGTTGCCGCCACACCTCCCGGTAAACGGTATGCGGAGATAAACAACAGCCACCAAAATAGCGAAAAATTTAAAATGCCGAGAATCAGTACTCGTCCCCACCAAATCCCCTGAGGCAATTTGCGTAAAAATAGTAAAAGTAGCAATCCTGCGGGTAAGGCTCGGAGCATGGCTAACGTCAACGGCATACCCGCAGGTAACATTTCCGTCGTCACCAAGTAGGTACTTCCCCAAACTATCGGTGCTAATGCCGTTAAAAATAGAACCCAATATCTATTCATGAATACGCTCACGTTGATTTATCTTGAGGTCAAGATAAATTCAAACTACCTTGACGTCAAGATAGATTATTGTATGATTTGCCTATGGATAGAATAGATAAAATCACTCAACAATGGGAACGTGAACGCCCCGATCTTGATATCAGCGCCATGGGGCTGATTGGTCGCTTAGGTAACGTTGCCCATCACTTGACCCGTGAAATGGAAAAGGTATTTGCCCAATTTGGCCTAAACCGATCAAGTTTTGACGTACTCGCCACTTTGCGCCGTGCGGGTTCCCCTTATACACTGTCACCCAGCGATATGCTTGCTACCTTGATGGTGACATCCGGTACCATGACCAATCGCATCGATCAGCTAGAGAAAGCCGGTTATGTGGCGCGTCATGTCAATCCTGATGATGGGCGCGGTTTTTTGGTGAGCTTAACAACTGAAGGGTTGGATTTGATCAATCGCGTAGTGACAGCCCATACCGAAAACCAATCTCGTTTAGTGGCATCACTGTCAAATGAAGAGCAACAAGCGCTGAATCAGCTACTACGGACGTTTCTAAACTATTTAGAATCATAAAATGTAGAGAGGGGAATTCCTTTTCCCTCTCTATTTTTACGAGCTAAATTAGCTATTCAACTCAAAAGGCATCAATTTTTGCGAACGCTCAAATTGGTCGCAAAGGTACACCAAGCGCAGTAAATTTTCGGCGGTTTGATTTTCCTTTTTTACGTAATGCACCAGTTGCTTAGCAAACCATAACATCCCCAAGTCGTGCAATGTCCTGACCACAAAGTTTAACTCGTCAATTTGACTCGCGGATAACTGTGCGCGCCCTGTACAGCTTTGCGTTTCCAATACCGCCAAGATTGGACGGGTAATCTGCTGTGCCAGTGTTGGCACTGGCGCAAATGCTGTGCGGTCTTGCTGCTTTTTCGCCATATATTCAGCAATCGACGTCATAAACTTGGAAGACTGTTTTTTACGAGGTACTGATTCAAAATCGAGGTAAAACAGCTCAATACCCTGCTCTTTTTTCAACCAGAGTGTTTTCGGAGTTAGTTGTAATTGTTGCTGAGAGACGCTTACTTTAACGGATACCGCACTAATTTCCCAACCTTTCTGAGTGATAAAACGCAGTTCTTCAATTTTGTGATTTTCTGTGCCTTGCCAATTTAATCGCAAAAATGCCCGATTCCGGTTTCCATCCAGCACAGTCCAACTGACACACTGCTCGATTTCATTCCAATGTAGCGGTTCGTAGCTATCGATATGTAGCACAGCAGGCTCAAACTGAGCATCATCGGTGAGCGCATTGAAATAGGTCGTTGCCGCTTTCCAATCCTCAAATCCCAGCTCACTTTTCAATGCTTGGTAATCATCGAATGAAATGTGCGGCGCTTGGCTAACTGCACTGCGACTAATTGCATGACTATCGCCGCTAGCCGCAAGTTTGCCCTCATCGGATAAGCGGGGATTGTGCAACTCAAAACCACTGTGCATCAGGTTATCTGCCGTTTGTTTCCAAATGGCTAGCGTTTGCCAGACACTGTGACGGGTGAAATTCGGGTCGAGGGTATTGGCGCGTGCTTGGCTACACTGCACCACTTTTTTCTCTTGGTTATCCCAAAAACTAAACGTTCCCCCAATGGCGCCACTTTGAGTTTGCCACCACTCGGCATGGATTGGGATCAAAGAGAGAATGTCCGTTTTACTGTCATATTGACGACGACCAAAAGCGCGCAATTGCGCAATTTTATCGTCGCTGGCGTGAGTTAATTGGTAAAGATAGCCTCTGATCTGCGCGATAAACCGCAATACTTGCCCTTCATCTATCGTGAAATGGCGCTGGGCTAATAATTTCACTTGATAGCTTAAACGCTTTAAATAATTGGCTAAGCGAGGTAAACCTTCCGCACGCGCCGACATATTCAATAAATGTAATTGCGCAGCACTGCTTTGGCTTATATGAGAAATCCCCTGACGCAGCATATCGTGAATAAAACGCTGGATAGTCGCAATCACCGTTTGCTCATCGTCGCTCAATGCTAGCGTGACCTCGCGGTTAGGCATCAGATCATCAGGCCAACTCCACGACTGGTTATGCTGAAGAAATACCTTAGCGACCGCTGCCAAATGGAGGGCTTTTTGCTGCTTCTCCGGTAATGACGACAGCATCCCTTGAAAGCCATTCCCCCGAATATAGATAATTGGCTCATCATAATTGGGGATCGTGATTTTCAGCTGATTCGATTGGTCATCCAAGATCACTGCATGATCTTGCCAATCCTGTAAGATCTTCACTGCCAAGCGGCAATCTGGCTTACTGTTTTGCTTGATTAATGCGGGAACATCGAATGCCAGCAACTCGGGTAATAGTGGTTCAATATCGACAGATTCTGAACTATCTTCTGTAGAATCAATCGATTGTTCATCGCTGTTTGTTTGTACCCAAAGCACCGCAGCCAGAATATGTTTGCAGCAACCCGAGGCCGAACAATCGCAGCTGGCTTTTTGCACCCCTTGAGGATCTAACGTGACTTGCTGACCATCGCTGGTAAAAGTTCCATCCGCTAAACAAACCGGAGAAACTTTACCACTTTCCAGATCCTTACGGGCGCGGCGCAGCAACCCGATGTTGGCAAATACGGCCAATGCATCGTCATCATAATGTAAATAAACGGTTTTCCAACTCATTGCATCACCTCAGCCAGCCAGTGAGCAAAATGCTCTGGGGTTAACGCCGCCACACTCATACCGCGATCCGCCAGCTTCTGGGCAATTTCCGTATCATAAACCGGCAATGCATCATCATCTAAAGCGGCTAATCCCAACAATTTCACTTGCTGGCTATTCAAGCGCTCGGTGCAATTGAGCAGATTATTCAATGCCCCGCCTTCTTCAAAGTCGCTGATCAACGAAATCACCGTGCGTTTTGGGTTGCGGATCAAGCTTTCACAATAATGCATCGCTTTCGCGATATCGGTTCCCCCGCCGAGCTGCACGGTCATTAATACTTCCACCGGATCGTGGGCTAAATGACTGAGATCCACCACTTGGGTATCAAACACCACCAAAGAGACACGTACTGTCGGTAATGCCGCTAAAATACTGGCGCACACCGCCGCATACATAATCGAACTCGCCATCGAGCCACTTTGGTCGACGCACAAAATCACATCCCACGGCAAATGCTGTTGCTGGCGGGAGTTAAAATACGGGGTTTTAATCACTAGGCGCTGATTTTGTTGATCATAATTCTTTAAATTCGCAGCAATAGTAGCTCGCCAATCAAAATTACGGCTATTAGGGAGTAGCGATCGCTTAAAGCGGTTACGACGCCCTGTTAGTGCTTGGCGAAATTGGTTTCGCATCTGGCTTAAAATATCATCCACCACTTTGCGAATAATATTCTTCACCGCATCCCGCGTATCTTCGCTCATTTTACCGCGTAAACTTAATAACGATTTAGCTAAGGCTTTGGTGGGCTCCATTGCATTCAAGGCTTGCGGGCTTTTTAATAAACTACTAATTTCATAACGCTCTAATGCCTGCGACTGCATTCGCTCAAAGGTGCTGTTCGGGAACAATTTACGGGCTTGGTTCAGCCAGTTAACCGCCGTCAATTGGGACGCATCTAGCGAGCCATGGCGGCCTCCTTCTTGGCGTAAACCGCGACGTTGATATTCACGGCGATATAAAAAATCCAATGACCGTTCGATTTTGAGCTCATCACCATTTAGTGCCGCTTGTCCCAGAGCGCCATCCGCATATTGGCCTAAAATAAGGCGCCAGCGTTTCGCTAATTGAAGTTGTTCTTCGGTTAATTGCGCATCTTCTGGCTGCTTATCCATGAGATAGCCCCTCATTTTGCAACGAAAACCACTCAGTTAACCCTTGGTTTTCAAGCTGAAGCTGAATTTTTTGTTCGAGTTCCATGGCTTGGAGTAATTGTTGCTGATTGAATTGTGTCTGATGGAGAGTTAAATCTTGGGTATCCATCGATAATTTTTGTGCGACCACCCGCGCCATTTGCGCATTTTGTTTCGGGGTTAATTGGCTAAACGCAAAGCGCAGATCCGGCAATACTTGCAAGAAACGTCCATCATCCCACTCACTCAACAGTTCATTGAGTAGCTCAATTAATAGGGGTAAGCGCACAACCAATTCCGGTGCGGTACGCATAATGCCAATGAAATAACCGATAGCCAGTTCCGGGTCGCTACCTAAACTGAACGTTCGCTGAATTTCCTCGGTCAGTACCGATTCATCAATTTGACCACCAAGATAACGAATAGCATCCACCGCCCCTTTAATTAGCGGTGCGTGATTAAGGCGCCCATCCAACCGGCTCAATTGTGCATAAAATTCTGCGGAATAATCCGTATCGCGGCTAATTTCCGGCATAAAGGTGATTAATTCACGGCAAGACAGCAGCGCATTAAAATAGTGTTCTTGCTGCTGTTCATCCCCTTGGGCCACCTGATCTAAGCAGAAAAAGGCCTGGGAGAGTACTTTATCAATCCGCTGTTTGATGCCCGTTTCATCTTCGAGGTCAAAGAAACTACGCCCGCGCCATAGGTGTACCAGTTTATGAGCACAGGTCACCAATGATTCAAACTGACTATCTTGCTGAATATAGCTATCTAATAACGTAAATAACGTTGGAATGCGCTGATGAAGCCCAATCAATGCCGCTTGCATTAGCAATGTCACCGCGCTTTGGCTAGAACGGCTGACACCTTGCTCTTCAAGTTGCTTTTCCATCGCCAAAATTTTATTCAGTGCAATGGCTTTTAATTGCGTGCCTTTTTCAGAAAGCGCGATCAGCTCCCCTTCCACATTTGGCGTCCACGCGTATTGCCACTCTTCAAACAGTAAATCCAGCTGGTTGCCCGAAAAAAAATTGGGACCAGAAAGCGGTTTGGCGAAGTGGATTTCTAAAAAACTCAAAAGATGCAGAAAACGGCTGCGTAAACGGTGCTGCTTATTACGGTATACATCTAAGCGGCTGACTTTGGCTAAAGTATCGTCCAATTTGAAGCGAAAGCCTTTCGCCAATGAATAGGTTTCAGAAACCAATGGCGGTGTGATGGTTCCTTTAGGAATCTGCCCCAAGGTAAAACCAGAAAAACAGGTTTTGATTTGCTGCCACAGTTCATCTTGGCTTTCATCTAAGCTGCCTTTGATAAACGCACTTTGCAGCCCATCCAATAGATCATAGCGACCCGCGCCCGTGTGCCCACGAAATACGGCAAGTCTCAGACTTTGCTCTGCGGCGAGCTTAACAGATAAAAACCCTGGCGCTGCATCAAATTGCTTTTCCCGTAACACTTCGGCCACGTAAGCCAAAAATTGAATACCAAGCTGATTTTGATAAGCCGCGGTAGCAGTCATTTTTTGCTGAGCTTGATCAGTGCGTTGTGCCAGCAACCCTTCCCACACTTTTTGATAAAAGGCTGGCGAAGGCATGCCGGAGGCATAACCATTTAACGCATCAAGCCGGTCAAAGCTATAACGGATAAGCCAAGCGCTGTCACGGTCTGCCAACTTTTGCTGAGCCATAAATTGCTTTTGTTGCTCGGAAGAGAGTTTAAATTGCTGCGACGCCGCTTTACCAAGCCCTTCAAGCAGTGCCAAGGTATGAAACCCGCCCGTCACGACCACAATTTTCGCGTTTGGCTCTGCGGCTTTAATGGTTTGAATGTGCGCTTGCATATGGGCTTCACGCTGAGTTGAACCCTCCGAAGCCAGTACTTCTGGCTCGAAATCTAAACGTGCCAAGGCACACCAAATAAAGGTATCGCGGAAGAAATCAGTCCAATTGGCAACCGACATTAACGGGCGCAATTCAAACAGATGTTCCCACAGTTCATCGTGATCACGGCACCCGCACTTTTTCGTCAACTGAGCAATAAATAAGCTATGAGCAAGGTAGCGTTCCCGTTGCAGGCTTTGATGCTGGCTTTCGCCTTCCAGATCAAGTTCTACCTGTGCTGTCCACGGCAAATCAATAAAACGCAGTTGAGCTTGATGCAGCTGCCCTACGTGTAACGCTTGCCACTCAGGGGAATATTCACAAAATGGGAAATACGCCGATCTCGTGACAGCGTCACTTTCATCTGATTCAGTAGGCGCACTTTTCAGGGTAGTCTGCCCCATAATCGCCACGGGTGGACGTGTATCACCATCCAATAAACCCGCAATTAATGGGTTAAAACTGTCAGGACCTTCTATCAGCACATAGTCAGGCTTAACCTGCTCAATTAAGCTCAATACGCTATAAGCACAGGCGGGGCTATGATGACGAACAGGCGCAAAATAGAGCTGATGCTCTCCTAGCCTTTGCCACTGTTCAAGGGCATTTTGTAGCCGTTCCGGCAATGTGATGTGTTGCAATGTGATCGTTGATAAACTCACCGATGATGTCTCTCATAGGGACAGTGTGGCGATGTATTTACCACCACACTGCGACGACGGATATTATTGCCAGAATTCACGGGATGCATCGAAAAAGGCTTTCCATGCTTCGCTCTGTTTCGCACGTTCGCGGGCAACATTATCAATGTAATAACGCATCCGTTTGATATCATCCGCATTATCTTTGAGTACCACACCAATCAGCTGACGCGCGACAGCGCCTGCGTTCAGTGTTCCATTCCCCAAATAGTGAGCTTCCAATGCACAGGCATAGGCGATGTTAACTGCTTCTGCCGTAGACATCACCGCATCTGGGGTTTTGATGCTCCCGCCATCTTTGGTATTGCCTGAACGTAATTCTTGAAAAGTCGTGACTAATAATTCGATCACGTCCGTTGGGACAGTCACTTTGCCATCCAGCTCGCCAAGCTCAACAGTCAGTTGTTTGTTGATCAGTTCAATTTCAAATGCCGGATCTTGAATGGGTTTGACGGTTTCGAAATTAAATCGACGCTTAAGTGCCGATGACATTTCATGCACACCGCGGTCACGTAAGTTGGCAGTACCAATCAAGTTAAAGCCTGACTTGGCGCTGATCCGTGCATTATCTTTCATCTCAGGGATCATCATTTGCTTTTCTGACATCATGCTAACCAGCACATCCTGAATTTCAGGTGGGCAGCGAGTGATCTCTTCAAAGCGCACAATTTTACCTTGTTGCATTCCTTGGTAGAGCGGTGAACTCACTAAGGCTTTTTCTGTAGGACCTTCCGCCAGTAGCAGCGCGTAGTTCCACGAATATTTAATATGGTCTTCTGTGGTACCCGCCGTGCCTTGAATGGTTAAACCTGAGTCACCACTAATCGCCGCCGCTAATAACTCGGACAGCATGGATTTCGCCGTACCAGGCTCCCCCACCAGCATTAACCCTTGTTTACCCAGTAAGGTCACAATGGCGCGATCAACCAGCGCATCGTCACCAAAAAATTTAGGGGTAATTTGCAGTGCCTCATCCCCAAGAATAAATTGACGTACCGCCCGCGGGGAACGTAGCCAACCTTGTGGTTTAGGGTTGCCTTTATCCGCTTGGGTTAATCGTTCTAATTCATCCGCAAAGCGCACTTCTGCGCTTTCACGCAGAACGCCTTCTGTTACTTGTTTCGCCTTAGCCATGTTGGTTTCCTAAATTTATGCGTCGATTAATCAATGATTACCACGGGGTTTTCTTTTCCCATTCAGGGTCAAAACCGCTACAGGCATCCGCGACTTTCAGGTAGTCAGCATAGCTTTCGGCTAACAGGATCGGCGGCACGTTTTTCAGTTCCACATAGCCTCTATCCCACGAGCTTTTTTGTGCTTGGTCAAAACTCAAGGAGTACAACACCGCAGGGATATTTTCTTCTGGGACATAGCTACCACTGAATTCCATATACACATAGCAATCTAGGCTGGAGAAATATTTGAAGTAATGACAGAAGCTTCCGCCGTCTTCCGCTTGGCCGCGCTGATAACCCATTTTGGTTAACACGCCACGTAGGGTGAAGGTATCCGTTAGCCAGCCTTTTCTATCTTCGATTTCCGTGAGCGTTAACGCCAGATCTGGAATGGTGTGATCCATCTGCGAGAATAGGAATTTGACTTTGTAATCTTTAAAATGAGCAATCCACGCTTTACGATCAGCGTCTGATAATAACGCCGCATGAGCGAGCTTGATGCTGGAATCTACGCTCAATTCGACTTCATCGTCATCAAGGTTCAACAAGCAACCATCATCGGATGGACGGAATTGGTTGATCACTTGGTCATCTTTCACTTCTAACCAAACCAGTCGTTCAATCAGACCACGCATCACTGGGTGATTTTGAATGTATTCCTGCCAATCCGCCGTGCTCCACAAACGTTCTGCACACATCGCTTCATACAAACGCGCAGTCTGTAATTCAATAACTTGCTTAAGCTCTTTTTTGCTGGATGTTAGGAGTTTTTTCGACTCTTTAATCAGCTCTTCGTTGTCGGTTTTACGTGCCGCCGGCAGCGCTTTGATCTCTTTACCTTCAGGGTTAAATAGCACCAGTTTTTGCTGAGCATCGAGCTTGGCAGTAAACGTGCGATCCCCATATTCCAGTACTAAAGTCCCCGTTTCATCCATACCCGCAGTTGGAATAGTTCTGTCTGCCAGTTCATCCGCGCTCCAACCGTTACGTTGTGCGATATCAGCCACCAGTCCGCGGGCTTTTTCTTGGACTGATGCGGTGCGATAACGGCGCGATAATGATAATAAAAGCTGAATGATCAGCGGATCGTTACTGACGGCAATCGCGTCAATCATCGCTTCAATTTGGGCACGGCGCTGGTAATGGTCACGCATATAGTTACGCAGCATGGTTACGGCAACATGTCCCTCCACACCACAAATCAACGCAAGCATCCCTTTTTCACTGATAGCCGAGCCTAAATAACGGCCTAATACTTCGTTTTTGATCTCGTTGATGGTCTGCTCAAGGGTGAAGTTTTCATACTTGGCATAGTATTCAGGCCAGCGTTTTAGCCAATCTTGGTAGTTTTTCAAGCGTGATGGCGCATCTCTTTGTGCTTCCGCCATCGCCGCTTCCAGTGATGGTCCTGCCACATCTTGGCTAATAAAGCTGTTGAGAATAAAGCTACCTAACTTACGCTGGCTGTCTAATGATAATAAGCTGATATAGCGCTGTAATAGCCCATTACCCGCCGGCATTTTTAATTTCACCGCCAGAATGATCCACCAGCGGATGATGTCCGCATCCACCTTTTTATTATCTTGCCAGGTCATGGCTGGAATGGCGTCCAAATCAAACCATGCCATGCTCGCGGGTGCTTTGGCTTTTAAGCCTTTTTGCGCTTCCGCCAACAAAACTTTCGGTGCCAAGTAACCGGAAATATCTTCGCCAAATTGCTCTAATGCCGTTAATAATGCGGCTCTTACCACTTCACGTTTCTCTTTTTTCAGCAACGCGTACAGCGGTTTTAGTGAATCTGGATGTTTTAAGCGAGCTAACCATTCGATAGCAGTAACGCGGATCTCTTGTTTACCAGAATCAAGGCCTTCTGCCGCATTAACGTGAATGCTTGGTAAGGTTTCCAGCAATTTTTGAGCACTTAAACGGTGAGTTTTGTTTTCACCCAGCGCCAACTCCATAATACGAGGAATGAATCGTGCCGGAATGGTCGGGTATTTACCTAAAATGGTTACCGCATTAGACGCATCATACTCTTGGTAATAACGATGCCCTTGGTGCTGCGGGATAAGCCCCAGCGCTTCACTTAAGAAATCGGGGTACTGCATAAAGAACGGCCAAATTTGTTCCGGCGCTCTAAATAGCCCTAATCCATCACTGTATGAACGCAGGCATAAGTCAGCAATTAAGCGACTCGCATTTTTAAAATGGCACTGCTCAAGCCCTTTTTCTAATTGACGTAAATCGAGTTGCGATAAGATGCGAACGGGAACTTCACGAGTGAGTTGATAGTGAGAAAAATGCTCAACATCAGAGCGGTTATGACTCAGCAAACGCAACGCGTGGAATAGCGTGAATTCCGGTAAATTATTAATGCGCTCTTTGTGCTTAATGACATTGTATTCATGATCGGTAATCACTCCGACACCCGAGTTTAGTTTAGCTAATAAGCCAGCACATTCGTCTTCACTGTGTTGACTGAACTCTTTGTAATGGCGTTGTGACCACGTGTATTTATGCTTTTCTTGTTTGTTTTCTTCCAGTTCGCGCTCAGCATTTTCTTTGGCTTTTTGCAGCATTTCACGGAAGTTAGATACCAAAATATCGACTGCGCTTTCTGGTAGTGGCGTATCTTCCATCGGGATAATCTCTGGAATTTCGACCTCTTCCACTTCACTCGCACAATCCATCACATCAAAGCGAGAAATCGCACTTTCAATGCTCTTGAGGACGGTTTTGTTGGTCTCCACTTTCAACGCTGCTTCAAGAATATCTCGATCTTTACCAATACGGGCGAACAGATCCGCCGCTTGCGTACGCTGTTTTGGCGTTCCTTCAAGCAGTACTTTGGTTAAGTGGGTTTTAACCGCCTCTTCCGGCAGAATAGACATCACTGGCTCAGCCGCTGAACGCACGGTTTTCAGTGAACTGGTTGCCAATAGCACTAAAATATCGGCAAACACGCTATACAGCGCTTCGTCTTTTCTCAGCGTATCGATCAATTGGATCTGACCACTGGCGGATAAATTGCTCAGTAGGCTTTGGCGAATAAAATCTTGCTCAGCAATTAAGTATTCTTTTAAACCTGGAATAGCAAACAATAACACCATATTTTCGTAGTGATAATCCGACAGATTTTGTCTATCAAAAATACCGTATAGCACGGTGTTACCCGGTTGTTCCGCTTCATTTTCCACTAACTGGCTTAGCAGCTCGTAGTTCCAATGTTTACGATGTTCATATTTAGCATGGCGTGAATTTTCAAAGGTGGTTACAAATGCATCACACAGTAAATACAGCATCCAAGAAGGCAATTCTGGCGTCAAAATTTTGATATTCACCTCTTGGCAAGCCGCCGCGACCACTTTAGCAAAACGCGCTATTTGCGCTGGTGTAATATCATCACCCACTTTGGAATACAGTTTATGGCGGGCATTCTTACCTTGGCGGATCACTTTGCTATACGAGCCGGCATCAAAACTGTGGCTTCCCCACCACCAATCCACCGTTCCCGGTTTGTCTAATAAGATTGTGGCTTTTTCTTTGTCCAACTGCCCCAGTTTCATGAGAATTTCAGGGGATTTACCCTCAATGACATAATCAAAGAGCGATTTGGGTAAGCTTTCTTCAAATGCGGCAAAAGGAAGCAGGGATTCTTGTAAATATTGTAATCCTGCGGTTTCCCCTTTTTCGCCATAAATAGCCAGAAGGTCAAAGGTAATTTTAGCCATGTTAATTTCCTAAATGTAGTTATATAACAACTTCTTATCATTTTTAGTTATTCATCTCAATTTGATTATTCTTATTCCTGATTATTTAACTTTATTGCTTAATTATTCATCTGGAATTAAATACCAATAATTTAATTATTCCCCCGCTATTTTCCCAACACTTGCTTCAAATACCGCCTGTTTATGGAAGATTGATCAGTAATGTATGACGTTGTGAGCAAAATGCCATCTATAACAATCTTTCTCATTTTTAGCTTGATCTGCCCAGATATCATCGGCAAGTTGACGAAAATTTTTAGTTCATTTAAACAGCAAAAAGCCATTGACTAAACATATAGTCCAATATTAGACTTATTGTATAAATTAAATTTCCGAATGAGGAAAATCAATGAGCCAAAATACCGCTTACACAGATATCGTATACACTAATGCTTCCCAGCTGGTTCCACCAAGAGGGCACTATTCACACACAGTCACGGCGAATGGTTTCGTGTTTGTATCGGGGCAATTACCCACAGATAGCCAAGGAAATGTCCATGCGGACACACCCTTTACTCAGCAAGCAGAACAGGTATTAGCAAATTTAGAGGCTTGCTTATCTGCCAATGGTATCGGTCGGCAACAATTGGTTCAGGTTCGGGTTTATATCGCGGATATGGACAATTGGCCGGTTTTTAATCAAATTTATGCCAATTGGATTGGCGAGTTTCGTCCTGCTCGCGCCGTTGCGGGTGTTAGTGAACTGCATTTTGGTGCAGGGATCGAAATTGAAGCAACCGCTGTCGCAGCGAACGCGTTGTTATAAAAATCAAGTTATTACCAATTAGCCATTTAATAATGGGGTATATCATGTCTGAATTAACATTACCGACCTATCAAGATGTCGAAGCCGCAGCACAGCGCATTGCAGGTATTGCTCACAAAACCCCAGTGATGACGTCCACGACAGTCAACAAAGAGTTTGGCGCTGAGTTATTCTTTAAATGTGAAAATTTCCAACGTATGGGGGCATTTAAATTTCGTGGCGCGTTAAACGCCCTTTCACAACTCACTCCTACACAAAAGAAAGCGGGTGTGATCGCATTTTCATCAGGAAACCATGCGCAAGGTATCGCGCTGGCGGCACAAATGTTAAATATTCCAGCCACCATTTTGATGCCAATTGATTCTCCAGAAGTCAAAGTTGCCGCCACCCAAGGCTACGGCGCTAAAGTGATTAGATTTGACCGCTATACCCAAGATAGAGAGCAACTTTGTCGCGAGTTGGCTGAAAAAGAGGGATTGACCATCATCCCACCTTACGACCATGTGGATATTATTGCGGGTCAAGGTACTGCGGCCAAAGAGCTGTTTGAGGAAGTTGGCGAGCTGGATGCCCTATTTGTTTGCTTAGGCGGTGGTGGGCTACTCTCTGGATGCGCACTCGCCGCACGGGCATTATCGCCAAATTGCAAAGTGTATGGAGTTGAACCTGAAGCCGGTAATGATGCGCAGCAATCTTTCCGTAGTGGAAAAATTGTGCACATTGATACGCCAAAAACTATTGCGGATGGTGCACAAACTCAACATGTGGGGAACTACACTTTTGAGCTAATCAAACAAAATGTGGATGACATTTTAACTGTGACCGATGCGCAATTAGTTGATCGCATGAAGTTCTATGCTGAGCGTATGAAAATAATTGTGGAGCCGACAGGTTGCCTTTCTTTCGCTGCCGCCTTGAAAATGAAAGAACAGCTGCGCGGCAAACGTATTGGGATTATTATTAGCGGCGGAAATGTGGACATTAAACGCTTCGCAGAATTAATGTTAGCTTAAGCAATTTATGCCCCTTCTCTATTAGAATTGAAAAAAATAGTTTAATATTTAAAGAGATATCCAAAATAGATGAAGGGGTAGAGTTATGGCAAAGCCACAAGAAAACAGTTTATTGGCACAAATTGAAGCCATAGCACAAGGGTTAAGTGAGACCTTCGCCCCTTTCTGTGAAGTAGTGGTTCATGATCTGAAAAACCCCGAACATTCGATTATTTCAATTCATAACAACCTCTCTGGGCGCAAAGAAGGTCAACCGACAACTGAATTGGGTCTCGCCCGTATTGAATCCGCCGATTTCCCCAATATCATCGCCAATTATGCCAATCAATTTCCAGATGGACGCCCAGCCAAGAGCACATCAATCGGTATCAAAGATGAAACTGGGCAATACGTTGCTGCATTGTGCCTCAATTTAGATATGACCCAGTTTCGCAGTATGCAAAGTATGCTGTCACAATTTACAGAGGTGGGATGCAGCCCCGTCAAAGAGCATCTAGAACCCAACGGCAGCGAAGCTATTCGTACTCGCATCGATCAATACGCCGCTTCTATCGCCGCCACTCCACGTACCTTGAAGGCGGATGACCGAGTTGCCTTAATCGAGATTTTACGCAAAGAAGGTCTTCTTGATATTAAAAAATCCATGGATACCATCGCGCAACACCTTGGGGTTTCTCGAGCTTCGGTCTATTTATATGCCAAAAAAGACAGTTAAAAATCCCAAATTGCTTTTCCTTGCCAGCATTCATCGATCAACTTTAGGAAGTAGCTCACTTTGAGCGGCAAATAACGTTTTGTCGGATATAAAGCGCAAATCGATGATTCTTGGCGAGAAAATTCACTCAATATCGGTAGTAGTCGCCCTTGCTGAATAGCAGTTCCCACTAAGAAAACCCCTAACTGGCAAATTCCTTCGCCTTCAATGCTGGCATCTAGAATTGCCTGAGTGTCATTCAACGTCAGGCGCCCTGATACGGGTAATAGTTGCTTTCCCTGAGGGGTATGAAATTGCCACGAAACCACACTGCCCCGATGTTTAAACGCCAACTTTTGGTGCTTTACTAACTCTGAAATGCTCTGCGGAGTACCATATCGTTGTAAATAGGCAGGAGATGCACAAGTGACCATGCGATGTGGCGCTAAGACTTTACGGATCAGCCGGTTATCATCATTTCCCCCAATACGAATGGCGAGGTCAAACCCTTCCCCGACAATATCGCTATAGTCATCCGAGAAATGGACATCTACCTCCACATTAGGCCATCGCCGTACATATTCTTTGACAATAGGCATGATGTACAAACGTCCAAATATGACCGGAGCCGTAATGCGCAATAACCCTTTCGGTTGTTGTTGTCCCTGACTCAGTTCATTTTCGATATTGGCGACTTCGTGTAAAATTTTGAGCGCCCCTTCATACACCGTTTGCCCTTCATCACTTAAGCGAAGACTTCGCGTTGTGCGATGCAATAAGCGAATTTGTATTCGGTTTTCTAATCGCGCGACACATTTCCCGACGGCTGAACGCGAAATACCCAGTCTTTCCGCAGAATGCGTGAAGCTTCCTGTTTCAACCACATCCACAAAGACTTTCAAGTCGAACAAGTTATCCATCAGTAATGATGCTGAATTAGACACGATTTATCCCCAATGAAGCCACAGCAGTGATATTTATTATCAATAATGTCCCAGATAAGATCAATTCACGCTTGAAACTATTTACTGACCGTAATTATTTGGAACTTTATATGATGAATACAATAACGATTGAAGCCAATGCAACTGTTCAACAGCGATGGGGAGCCATCCTGACGCTCATGTTGGCGACCTTCAGTGTGGTGACAACCGAGATGATCCCTGTAGGGCTATTAACGCCGATTGTGGAAGATTTTTCTGTTTCTTTAGCAACCACCGGTTTCTTAATGACACTTCCTGCTATCAGCGCCGCCATCAGCTCACCGCTGATTGTGTTATTTACGCGTTCTGTTGACCGCAAAACACTGTTATTGATTGGGGCGCTTTTACTAACCCTTTGTAACTTAGTGGCGGCTTTAACACCGTATTATTGGCTACTCTTGATCAGTCGTCTTTTTGTTGGCGTTTGTATTGGCATTATTTGGGCATTAGCAGGCGGGTTAGTGCCTCGCTTAGTGGTAGCCCCCTCTGTCGCGCTAGCAACGTCGTTAGTTTTTGGTGGCGTGGCAGCAGCGTCTGTATTGGGCGTGCCTTTCGGCGTTTTAATGGGCGAATGGTTAGGCTGGCGTGCAGCATTTGCCTCAATGTCCTTTATTTCATTGTTACTTTTCCTCTCTTTACTCATGCAATTACCCGCACTTCCCGCGATGGTATCTCCCACCTTCAAAACGTTTATCACTGAAATCAAGCGTCCCATCATTATGAATGGGCTGCTGATAACGCTGCTTATTGTATCCGGGCATTTTATGGCGTTTACCTATATTCGTGCGCTGCTATCCAATAATGATTTGATTTCAGTCGACCTTTTAGGAGGCTTATTACTGATTTACGGGTTGGCAGGTATCGTAGGTAACTTCCTATTTGGGCTCACCGCCAACAAACACCTAAATTTTGCGGTCGTGATGATAGCCAGCGGTCTTATCTTAAGTTTAGGAGCGTATATATTCTTTCCGCTGAGTGTATGGATGGCATTATCCATTATGGTACTTTGGGGAATTGCTTATGGTGGCGTATCAGTCACTTTAATGACCTGGATGATGCGTTACAGCGCCCATAATATTGAAGCCACAAGCTCCCTGTATATTGCCTTTTTTAATAGCGGAATCGCCTTAGGCTCTGCACTTGGTGGTGTTTTCGTCTCACTGTATGGGTTAATTGGCAATTTACATGTCGCGGTATTGTCATTTGTAGCTGCGCTTGCACTGTTAGGGATCAATTATTACCAGAAAAAAGCTCGCTAAATTCTCTAACAAAGTCGATTTATTATTAATAACTAAAGTAAATGGCGTTTAAATTAGTAACGATTGTTTTTTTTAGCGCTAGCCTTTCTTGCTGAGTTATTGCATAAATAGCTATCACCAAAAATAGGGAAATAAAATGACAAAAACAGCACCATTAACACTGTATTACGATACCTTTGGTCAGTCAGAACATCCTGCTGTCGTACTTATTGCAGGGTTAGGTGGACATAACATTAGTTGGACATCAGAATTTTGCCAACAAATTGCAGATGCAGGCTTTTATATTATCCGTCCCGATAACCGTGATGCGGGCTTATCGCCACATTTAGATAATTACCCGCCACTGAATATCGGAGAAATGGCTGAGCGATTACAAAACGGCGAGCATGTCGATGTTCCCTACACCTTATTTGAAATGGCCAATGATATTATCGCCTTGTTAAATGGCTTATCCATCGAAAAAGCCCATATTGTAGGACGTTCAATGGGGGGAATGATAGCGCAAGTAGTAGCATCAAAAGTTCCGAACCGCACTCTTTCACTTTGTCCAATTATGTCATCAACGGGCAATCAGCAATTGCCGCAAAGCGAGCCGGATGTCATGAAAATGCTAATGTCTCCTGGCGTAGATCCTAAACAGGATTTTGAAGGCTACATTGCTGGGCAACTCGCATTTTACCGCCGCATTAGTTCAACGTGCGTGCCGTTCGATGAAGAAAATTGCCGTGATTATATTGCACAAGCATTCCAGCGTAACTACTCTCCAGAAGGCACTAAACGTCAGTTAGCCGCCGTTGCAGTAACGGGTGATTTAAGGCCACTCCTCAGTGCCATCACCGCCCCAACGCTGGTGATACACGGCTCTATTGACCCATTATTCCCCGTCACTTCAGGTCAGGATATTTTTGATAATATTGAAACGGCAAAATTAGAAGTGATTGAAGGTATGGGGCACGATACGCCAGCCGCATTAAACCCTCAAATTGCTGAAATGATTATTGAGAATATGCGAGATAGTGAAGTTAATTAATAAAGTTAAGTTTGTAAATAAGCGCCTGAAACGAGGCGTTTATTTATAGCCAGCCTTGCTGTTTATGTTGTGCGCAAATTGGGCACAGAGTTTCTTCCGCAGTCCATGCCGAAAAAGGTAATTGGCATTTTTGGCATGTCCCATCGAAATAATGGAAATGCTGTGATTCGCTATTTTTCGCAACATGGGGATGAACTTGAATTGATTTTGGGAAACAAACCACTTGGCAACTCATACAACCGGTACAACGCTTATCGTCCAAACTAAATTGATGATCTTCAAGCTCTATCGCCTGCTCATCACACACTTTCGCGCATGCGCCACATAAAATGCAACTCGCCGTATCTAATGCAATATGGAACCAGCTATCTTCAGGATAAAACTGTTTTCTGGCATTTAATCCCGTTTTAACCTTGCCACTATCTAATGGCTGACTATCTAATTTTTGACGAAAAAGCATTCTACGCCGCCCACTATCCACTTCCGCAGGTTTGGTGATGGTCAAACTCCAAATAGGCTCTTGTAATGCTTCCAGTTTTAAATTTAATGCGGCTAAAGCTGGCAACCATTTGTCCACCAACGGTTCAGGAATTTGCATACCTCGAATGGCATATTGACGATGCCAAACAATCAGTTCTTCAGGGCTAGCAAGTGGCTCATCATGGCTGATAACCAAAAAGCCATTTTGGTAGGTTCGTTCATGAGGTTGAATATTTTCAATGGCATCGACTGGACAGGTAAACAGGCAGTTACCGCATTGATAACACAGTTCATTATCAATTTTCGCATCCATAAAACCAAAAGAAATCGCACCCACAGGACAGCTGCTCGCACAGTTGTCACAAACACTATTTTTCAAGCGCTTATGGACACACTTTTCATTAATAACAGGTTCTGGAGGAAGATCTAACTGAATGAACCGCCGCATAATCTATTCGTTTACCTTTGATGATTAAGCTTAATAACTTTCTATCATCTTAATGCAACGGCTTAAAATTAACATGACATAAATTAAAAATTAACGAGATATGACGGCATTACACGCAAAGACACTCACTTGCTCTAGGATTTTGTCCAATAAATCTTTATCAAGATTTTTTTGATTCAAGCGTTTTAATAGTGATTTTTTCGCAATCACAAATCCCAAAACTTGCCCAATTAAAGCATGTGCTGAAATAATCGCCGTCGCTTGATCTTCATCCGTAATAAATTGGACAAGTGAAGTTAAGCGAGAATGAAAAGGCTCGATAAACTCTTTAAAGATAATATCTGCATTTTCTGTAGGTTCTAACTGCTCTCTTAGGATTAATATGGAATAATACTCATGCCCCGGCGACAACAACGCTAATCCCAGCCCTTTTATTAATAACCGTAGTAATGATTCAACCTTTACTACCTCATGGCTTGCCCGTGATTTTAATTGCTCAAACTGCACATCAAATACGCTTACATTGCTCATTTGGGCAAGATCTGCCGCAATTTTATGGATAACAGCTGCATAGACCCCCATCTTTCCTCCCATATGATAAGGGATGGCAGATTGGTTAACTCCAGCACTTTCAGCCAGTTGACGAGTTCTCACGCCATTAATACCATAAAGAGCAAACTGTTTGATGCCTTCATTGATTAATTTTTCTTTCGTCAGCTCCGAAGAGAGTGTGTTTTTGTTTATTTCTGTCATATGCAGCTGAAACCCTAATTACATTAAATAAGTAACATTATACGTCGGCACGCATTAAATGCGTCGAATTATTATTTAATTCTATCCCCTTATCTTTTCCCACAATAACGGTACCGCCTAAATTACATAAATGATAATCAAAGGCACAATTGGGTTCAAACGCAAATGTCATTCCTGCTTTTAAGACTAATTCACGCCCAGGATTAGGCAATCGGCTTATATGTCCATATTTTTGAGCTAACGGTAATATTTCGATTCCGGGAGCCGTACCAAAGCCAATTGGACCATAAGGATTAATGCTATGAATAAGCGGATGAACATGCCAACCTTTTGCCGTTAATAATGGTTGTTCCATTTTGTCCACCAACTCCCCAAAGGTAATGCCTTCTTTGAGATTCTCTACACCTATCTCATAACATTCTCGCGAAACTTGCGCAGCTCGCTCAATATTCGGATGTATTTTCCCCACCGCTACCGCAGCTTGATGCTGAGTTTCATACATCCCATACAGTGCAAAAATTTCAGTTAATACAATATCTCCATATTGTATTTCCCTCGGTTTTTGCGAACGGTACTGCCATGCTGGTTGTCCCCAACCAATATATTCAGGACCTGACCCCATCAAAATTTCTGCGGTAAACCCACCCATCGATAAACACGTTGAAGTCACTGCCGCAGCAATATCCGCTTCGGTATTTCCGGGAATAGCTGTTTTGCGCATCGCCTCACTCATGGCTTCACCAATCATGGCTGCATGTTTGATGTGCGCGATTTCCTCATCACTTTTGACCGAGGCTAATTGGAAAAAGGCTTTATAAACAGGCACAAAATTTACATTCGGTAATTGCTCTTTAATACCTGACAACGTATTAAACGGCATCGCACCATCAAAATAGAACGGCGGATATGGTTCAAGCCCAATGACGCCTATCTGAGCATTCGGCGATACCCCTAACTGAATCAAAATATTGCCGATATTGCGCCCTGTTTTTCCCACCATAATCTGCTCAGGTGAAATCCATTGCATATCATTGCGTAAAGACGCCTGCATATGGTCAGCCACCATCATCGGCGCAAATGTCACCACTATTGGTGCTTTATCTTGATGGAACAGCACCACAGATCCTAGTCTGTCATTGGTAAAATAATGATCGATACAAAATGGTGCCGGTGCGGCGGACTCTCTATCGCCATACACCATCAAAACTTCCAGACCATGCTCCTTCATGATTTTACGAGCCAAATCCCATCGTCTATCACGCTCTTTAAGGGTAAATGGAACAGGTATCATTGAATTCATCATAATTTCCTCATTTGCATTATATTTAATTCATTTGAATGAATTAAATATTGATCGTAGTGATATCGAAGTCAAATTAATCATAAGCATTAAGTGCTATCGCTAGGAAATTACTTGCCCCAAAAACGGATAGTGAATTGAAAATTCAGCTATAAATAAACAAAGTTCCAACCAAACATTTTGATCATCCTTTGAATAGTTTCAAGTGTATACTAGAGTAATCTCAACATTTTTAACCCTAACCGATGCCAAATGACATCCCCTACCATTCCCAACCAAAGGTTTGTATATGAATAATTTTGAGTTTTACAACCCAACGCGCATTGTTTTTGGTGAAGGTAAAATAAGTGAATTGGACCGATTGGTTCCCGCGAATGCAAAAGTCCTTGTGCTATTTGGTGGTGAAAGTGCTCGCAAGAATGGCACCCTCGATGAAGTTACGAGTGCATTGAAAAATCGCCAGATTGGCTATTTTGGTGGGATTGAAGCCAACCCTCGCTATGAAACCTTAATCAAAGCTGTCGCGCAAATTGAACACGAAGGTTATGATTTTTTACTGGCTGTTGGCGGTGGCTCCGTCATTGATGGTACTAAATTTATCGCGGCGGCAGTCAATTACGCAGGAGATAAATGGGAAGTGGTGACCAGCGGCGGTGCCACTATTGAACACGCATTACCTTTTGGTACGGTGTTAACCCTCCCTGCTACTGGCTCTGAAATGAACAAAGGCTCTGTGATCACGCGTGAAGAATTACACGCCAAATTAGCCTTTATGAGTGACAAAGTTTTCCCTCAATTTTCTATTTTAGACCCGGTTAAAACCTACTCATTACCACCTCGTCAAATCAGCAATGGGGTTGTGGATGCGTTCGTACACGTTATCGAGCAGTACCTCACCTACCCTGTAAATGCCAATGTTCAAGACACATTTGCTGAAGGTCTACTGAGAACCTTGATCGATATTGGCCCGAAAGCCTTAGCAAATCCAACCAATTACGATGTGCGCGCCAATTTAATGTGGACAGCAACATTAGCGTTAAATGGTTTAATTGGTGTTGGCGTACCGCAAGACTGGGCAACCCACATGTTAGGTCATGAAATCACCGTTCTCTACGGTTTAGATCATGCCCAAACCTTAGCCATTATCCTGCCTTCCTTAATGGAAGAAAAACTGTCTCAGAAACAAGCGAAAATGGCGCAGTATGCAGAACGCGTCTGGGATATCCGTGAAGGCAGCGAAAAAGAAAAAGCACTCAAAGCCATTGAATTAACAAGAAACTTTTTCGAAGCAATGCAAGTAAAAACACGCTTTAAAGATTATCAGCTCAACCAAGATATCGTGGAGCCTTTAGTTGAGAGCCTCGTGGCGCATAGCATGGTGACACTCGGGGAACACCGTGATATTACCCCTGAAGTGAGCCGTCGAATTTATCTCGCTTCATTATAATGACCGTGTATTATCAAAAGAGCGCATTCCCTTGCGCTCTTTTTTAATGACTCGAACAGGGTTTTAAGTTCACTTCCGCGACCAACCATTTCAACAATAACGCCGCGCACCAAAAACGATGACTTTTGATATTGAGAAAGGCAACCGGCTCTTAGTTTATATGCCGATTAAATAGGATGATGAATCAATAATTAATTGATTTTTTATGCAGTTAAGCTGATAGCAGATAACTCTACTATCTGCGTCGCCGCTATCTTTAGCCAGATAATTGGTTGGCAATGGCACAATAGCATGATCAAAATATTGTTTTGATTTCCCGCCCTAATAACCCGTTTCTTGGTGCCGCAATTTTATGTATTTTATATAATAAAATTATATAAAACATTTTTGTAACAATCGTTTTTATAACAACCATTTTTATAACAACAATGTACTCCTAGGTCGTGAGCCATGTTTTCTAAATCCAATATCTCGAATACTGCCCTGCTCGCGTCTTCGCTGCTATTAACCATCGGGCGCGGCGCCACATTACCATTTATGGCGATTTATCTGACACGCCAATACCATATGGCGATCGATATCGTCGGTGTTGCTATGACTATTGCCTTAACGGTCGGCGTGCTATTCAGTATGGGATTTGGCATGCTGGCGGATAAAGTCGATAAAAAACGCTGCATGCTTATTGCGGTGATAGCGTTTATTTGTGGATTTATTGCAATTCCGCTGATGAACAATGCACTATTGGTGATTATATTTTTCTCACTAATTAACTGCTCTTATTCTGTTTTTTCGACTGTATTAAAAGGCTATTTTGCAGATACTTTGTCATTATCCTTAAAAACTAAAGTATTTTCCCTCAACTACACCTTTATCAATATCGGTTGGACGGTCGGGCCCCCAATGGGCACATGGTTATTAATGTACAGCATTAATTTACCATTTTGGCTAGCGGCAGTCTCCGCAGCCGCCCCTATCTTTTTTATTCAGCGATTTGTTCAAAGCACCAAACCTGCTAGCCATGTTGATGGTCAACCGCGAGTGTGGAACCCTAAAGCAATGCTCCACGACCGTGCATTGGCTTGGTTTATTCTCTCCACTTTTCTCGGCTCACTCGTTTTCGGCTCTTTTACCACGTGGATCTCCCAATATGTAATCACCGTTGCTAACAGTGATTTTGCACAAGCAGTAATTGGTGTGATTTTACCTGTCAACGCCGTCGTCGTTGTCACTTTGCAATACACGGTAGGTAAACGTATTACGCCGGATAACTTAAGACGCTTAATGACCATTGGTAGCGTATTCTTTCTAGGGGGATTAGCGGTATTTATGGGATCTGGGGATAATCTCTATTTATGGGCGTTAGGTTCATTTATCTTCACATTGGGCGAACTTATTTACGCACCAGGGGAATATATGCTAATTGATAGCATTGCCCCTGAAGGCATGAAATCCAGCTATTTTTCTGCTCAAGCGCTGGGGCTACTTGGCGGGGCATTTAACCCTATGATGACGGGGTTCGTTCTGACTGAACTTCCTCCGTATTTTATCTTTATTATCTTAATGGTAGTGACAGTGCTGGCATGGTTAAGTATGCTTAATGGCATGCGAATTAAAAATAAACAAACCCTCGCATTGGCAATATAAACTGCGGTAAACGTAGTTTGCTGTATAAATAATGTTCCTTATGTTTAATTACCCGCTAATAGCTATTATTAGCGGGTTTCTTTTTTCTGTTTCAATGCCCTATTTCAACAGACTCATTTTTAAGGTTTCTCCGAGAATTTTTATCGCGTTACGCCGTCTTGGGATCAACTCTAAAGCATAATTAATACGCAGGTGGTTTGGGTAGCAATCGCCTGTAGCAAAGTGGGTTCCCGTCAATACCGTCACTTTATTGCGATGTAAAATCTCCATCAATTTCGCAGTATCTGCTGCCGGATGCTCGACCCATAATGAAAATCCACCTTGAGGCCTTGAAATTCGAGTATTAGCAGGAAAATGCGTTTCAACTAATTCCCGATATTGACATTGTAATTCACGATATTGCTGACGCATTCGGCGTAAATGCAAAAAATAGTGCCCTTCTTTTAAGAAATTACTCATCACTTGCTGCATAAAAACTTCGCCAGAACAATGCGATAAGTATTTTAAATGCATAACTTTCTCTTTGTATTTACCGGGGATTATCCACCCCGTCCGTGTTCCCGGTGCAACGGTTTTAGAAAATGAACTGCACAGAATCACATGACCTTCGGTATCCAGAGATTGGATCGTTGACGGACGCGGATAAGCATATGCAAGAGGCGCTAAACAATCATTCTCGATAATCGTACCTTGATATCGATTAGTCATCTCAAGCAACCTTTGTTTATTTTTTTCCGGCATAATACTGCCCATCGGGTTATTGCATGTCGGCGTGACCACCACCGCTTTGACCTGCCAACATTGGAAAGCTTCTTCTAACCTCTCCAAGTTAATTCCTGTTTGAGGATCAACGGGAATTTCGATGATTTTACGGCCCAGCCCATAAAGCGTTTGCAATAATCCGGGAAACGTCGGTGATTCAACAGCAACCACATCATTGGCTTGGGTACATGCTTGAATTGCAATAGAAATCGACTGATGGGCGCTGGTGGTCGTCACAAGATCATCAGGGGTAAATGACTGACGATAATCAGATACATGATAGATTTGCTCTCTGAGCGCGGCTAACCCTTGCAAGCTATCATACTCAAGTGTTAACGGATTACGACGCCGCGCCACCATATTCATTTCTTGCCATAATGGCTCTAAGGTTTTATCTGCAATATTAGGTACCGCACACGATAATGATGTGACTCCTGCACGCTCTTCAACACGCAGGAAGTCCATCGTCGGGTTCCATTTATCAATATGAACAGGCTTTTGAATATAGTTAGCCACTTTAGGCAATGGTGCTGTGGCCTTTTCAGGGATCACAAAATAACCCGATTTCGGTACTGCATAAATGAGCTGACACCGTTCCAGTTCACGATAAGCCAGTTGAGCCGTGGTAATGCTCACATCATGGCAGCGACTAATATCACGTACCGACGGCATTTTCTCCCCACCAAGAAACTCTCCTCGATGGATTTTGCTCTGCAGCATTTGGGCTATTTGTTTATAGAGCATCGCACTCATTTCCTTAAAATCGAATCCCGTATCTGTAATGTAATACAGATTTCGCTGAGATGATCTGTATTTTACAAAAAAGCCAATCTGTCACTTTTTTAAGTCAATTTCTCATGCGAAGCTAAATAAACAAAATACAGCAATAGGATTTTATTTATGGAATATGAAAAAAATATAAAGGGCAAACCATACCCAAAATTTATATTAACACAACCAATTACATTCATCTTTCGATGGGTAATCTCATTATTTACAAGGAAAAAATATGAGAAATATAAAAATCAAAAAATCTAAGAGTTTATTTAAAAAAATTAAACTGACCTTAATTAAATTAATTTTCGAAGGATATAAAACAGAAACCGCGCACTATAATAAATAGAAAACGATAATTGTAAATTCAAAACTATCTAATTAGAGAATATATATGATATTTATATTGAAAATTGCTGCGGAAATAGAGATATTGGCGCAGCCTTATTCTATTTCAAAATAGACCTTATTATTTTTTTGCAGATTCTTTTAGTAATAATGCCCGCTTTCGGTCGATCCCCCAGCGATATCCCGATAATCCACCATCCGTTCTCACTACTCGATGGCATGGAATCACTACAGCTAGCATGTTTGCACCACATGCATTCGCCACTGCTCTAAACGATTTAGGGGCTCCCATCTTTTCTGCGATTTCACGATAACTCACCGTTTTCCCAACAGGAATATTCCTTAACACTTGCCACACTCGTTGCTGAAATGCAGTTCCTCGAATATCCAAAGGAAGATCAAAACCTATTTCTGGGGCTTCAATAAACCCAATAACTTTAGAAACCACTTGGTCGAATGCTTTATTTCCACCAATCAACTGAGCATGGGGAAATTTATCCTGTAAGTTATTTAGCAATTGTTCAGGGTCATCTCCGAATAAAATTGCACAAATGCCTATCGGGCTTTGTGCAACCAGTACATTTCCTAGCGAGCAAACGGCCAGAGCAAAATAGATTTTGCTTCCTTCACCACCTAATTTCCACGCTGTCGGCGTCATGCCCAATCGCGAATTTGCTGTTTCATAAAAACGACTGTTCGAATGAAAACCCGCATTATAAATAGCGTCAGTGATCCGTTCATTTTCCTGTAATTGTGCTTGTACTTTCTGATGAAGATAAGCATCGCGATAGGCTTTAGGCGTTAATCCAGTTTGTAATTTAAATAATCGATGAAAATGAAACGGGCTTATTCCGACATAATCAGCTAACTCAGCCAATGTATATTTCTGGGTGTTTTGCTCAATATACCGACAAGCAAGTTCAATTTTTTCTTGATAAAACTGAGCTTGCTGTGACATTTCGTGACGACGACGTTTTCCCGACTGAAATCCCTGCGCTATCGCTTGCTGCTCATTATCAAAAAACAGCACATTGTCTCTCTTCGGTAATCGTCCCGCTGCGGATGGATGGTTATAAAGTTTCGATGTTTTCACACCATACACAAAATAACCATCTGCGGTTTTATCTCGTAGTTTCAGCGCATTCCAGCGCTGCTCATCTGTGACCCATTGATTTTTCGTCGACATATATTTAACCCTTTACTGATTTCACCGTGATCAGTATCTCTGGTTATTATATGTCGAACACTCCAAACCTTGCTTTTTAATTCGCGCTACACATTACGTCCTGCGTTTGTGTTTCGCTGTTTTTCCGGCGTACGATCAGCAAAATCACTATAAACCCGACTATCGCCAATAATGCGCCCATAAGACTCATCGTCGTGTAGCTGTAACCATGGGATAAAATCGCCGCACCAACAGCAGCACCAATGGCATTTCCCAAATTAAATGCGCCAATATTCACGGAAGATGCTAGCGCTTGTGCGCCAACAGCCGCATTCATCACTAAAATTTGAATGGGTGGAACGAGTGCAAAGCTAACAATACTCCAGAATAATAAGCCAATAGTAGCGCCAGCGATATTTGTCGCAATTATTGGGAATATCGCCATGCTTATTGCCGATAATACAAACAAAGTTAATAAAGTTGGATATAAGTTTTTATCCGCAAAATAACCACCAAGATAATTACCGATACTAAAACCAACGCCAATGACCATTAACATCATTGTAATTGTCTGATCTGAAGCCTGAATAAAATTCATCAACATTGGCGTTATAAACGTATACAAGGTAAACATTGCACTTGCTCCGAGTACCGTCGATAACATACCTAACATCACTAATGGGCGCTTTAAAATACGCAATTCATTTTTAACGTTAACCTGGCTACCTTGTAAACGTGCAGGAATCGCAAAAATTAAACTGGCGATCGTGAGCAATCCAATACCCGAAATTAAATAGAATGCCTCACGCCAGCCGATTAATTGGGTTATTTTAGTGACTAATGGAACGCCACCAATACCCGCAATGGTCAGCCCCATAAACATTGCCGCAATCGCACTCGCTTGTTTACCAGCAGGAACCACACTGGCCGCAACAATGGCACCTAAACCAAAAAATGCCCCGTGATTTAGGCTAGTAATTAACCTTGAAAGTGACAGCGTCACCAAGTTAGGCGCTAAACCCGATAATAAATTCCCCACCGTGAAAATAGCCATTAAAAAAACCAACGCAACTTTTGGGCGCTTACTCACTAATAATAGCGTCATGATTGGCGCTCCAATCATCACTCCCAGCGCATAAATCACCACAATCGCACCGACAGAAGGAATGCTTTCATTCAGGTTTTCAGCGATATAGGGAAGCATTCCCATCGGAGAAAACTCGGTAATACCAATGGCGAATGCTCCAACAGATAACGCGAGCAATGCTGTGTTTATTCTCATTTTTATGCCTTATAAACCAATATCAATTGACCGGCGGCAATTCTTCCATATTGAAAGCGGTTGAAAAACCCATTATGGTGAGAATAACTTTTGCGGGAAATGCAATAATGAAAATCACATTAGAAGAGCTCCAAACATTTATCAGCGTAGTCGATTACGGCTCTATTACAGCAGCAGCCGACCAGCAATGCATGACGATATCCACCGTGAGTCGTGCATTATTGCGTTTAGAAGAGAAAGTCAAAACCACGCTACTTTACCGAACCACTCGCGCCATCAAACTTAGTGATGAAGGTGCTGCATTTTTGCAAAAAGCGCGAGAAATAGTCCGATTAGCTCAAGAAGCCGAAGATTTGCTATCCGCTCGCCAATCGATTCCATCAGGTAAGCTACGCATTGATGCTTCTACCCCGTTTTTAACCCATGTAATTGCTCCGTTGATCCCTCTATTTTATGAACGATATCCCCAAGTTGAGTTAGAAATAAATAACTATGAAGGTGTGACAAACCTATTAGAGAAAAAAACGGATGTCGCGTTTAGAATTGGCACGTTAAAGGATTCTTCACTCAGTGCAACACTATTGGGTTATACCCAGAAAAGGCTAGTTGCTAGCCCCGCTTACTTAGAAAAATATGGAATACCGGAAACGATAGAGGATCTCCATAAGCATTGTTTGCTCGGTTTCACAACGCCAGAGTCATTAAATTATTGGCCACTCGAAAACGCCGATGGCAGCTTACTCAAAATTACCCCCCATATCGCCTGCGCCAGTGGCGAAGTGCTACATCATTTAGCGCTGCAAGGAACTGGCATTCTCTCTTCTTCCGACTTTGTAAGCTTAGATGCCTTTGCCAATGGCGGACTCGTGAAGGTGCTAGAACAAAAAACGATAACAATGAAACAGCCGATTAATGCTGTCTATTATCGCAACCAAGCTGTTTCTCCAAGGCTACGCTGCTTTATTGATTTTATTAAAAAACATTCGACAAAAATCGACCCGAGTTAATTCTTATTCACTCTTTTTCTAAACTCACTTAATGTTGCACCAGTATGCCGCTTAAAATAGCGGCATAAATACGAGGTGTCTTCAAAATTTAATTCATCCGCAATACCCTGAATGGTGAACGTTCTTCTCTCTAACAGAGCTTTAATCTCTAAAACCACTTGTCTATCAATCAGTGCCTTGGGCGGATCGTTGAAGAAGTCCTTCACAATTTGCGATAAATAAAACGGTGTAATCGAAAGTTGATTCGCATAGAACTTAACCTCTCTTTGCTGTTTACAATGCTGGGTTATTAATGTCCAAAATTGCCAACATAATTGTGATTTACGGCTACGTTCATCTGAAAAATGGGATTGTGCATGATTAACCTGATTAGCAATTTCTAAAAATAGATTTTGTAAATGTTGCCGTAATTGTAATTTCCCATACTCTGCGCGTTCTTGGTGGTAATATAAAAATAGCTGATACCAATGTGAAAATAGTGTGGATTGTGCCGATGACATTGATAAACGTGGTTGAAAATTAAAATAGGCAAACAATGAATTAGGTAAAACAAATGCAATATCTGTGGCAAACGTCTTATCAATATGGATGTAATCTACAATAAAATTCCGAGAACGCTTCTGTAACGTAACAAAAGTGTCATTATACAAAACAAAGAGCTCATTTTTGCGTAAGGCATAGCGCTTAAAATTAATATTGAAAATCCCAGCTCCTTGCCTACAAATACATAGCGTCACATAGTCTGGAGACAATACTGTATTTTGCAATTCTTCCAGTGTCGTCGAGCCGATGCTGACTACCCCTTCCCATACAGATTGATGCTGCTGCAACTCTTTCATGTTCAACACACTCACATTTCATTCATGCCATTAGCTTTATTAACCTATTCTACCTAGTTTCTTTAAAATGTCAGTTTTCATAAGTACCCAAAATACCGAGGTTAAACTATTAAAAAAAGCAAATAAATACCTAAAATAGGTGGCATAATATCAATGCAATAAAGAGAAAATAACATGATTTTATATACACAAAGGCTGATTTTACGCCCTTGGCATATTACTGATGCGGCAGACCTTTATCATTATGCAAAAGATGAACGTATCGGCCCTATTGCAGGCTGGCCACCTCACCAGAGCGTCGAAGAAAGTGCGAAAATTATTCAATCCATTTTTATGCGCGATGGTGTGTTTGCCGTTGCGCTAAAAGAAGATAACAAAGCCATTGGCTTGATTGGTTTATCTATCGGAAAAGAGAGTAATTTTCCAATTGGGGATAACGATGCGGAAGTGAGTTATTGGATAGGCGTACCATTTTGGGGAAAAGGGCTCATTCCTGAAGCTATCCGAGAAATCATGCGACATGGATTTAAAAATCTCAAACTGGATAATCTATGGTGCGGTTATTTCCAAGGTAATCAACAATCTAAAATTGCTCAAGAAAAATGTGGTTTCCAATATTACACAACATTAGCCCCACAATTTATTGAGCTTATTGGCGAGACAAAGACTGAAGAAATTAGTCGCATCACTTATCAGCAGTGGCAATCACAAGCTTAATAACCCTTACTACGCTATCTCAAAAAGATAGCGTACCCTTCAATACCATAATCTTGCAGTTTATCTGACTTTCAGCATGGATTTTGTAACAATCTACGGCAATATAATGAAAATATCCGACAGCCTACTTCCATCAATGCTATGATTTCCTGATATTTATAAACTACACGTCATACAATAAAAATATCCAAGGTAAACACATGCACGACTATGGTATTTGGACAATTATCACGCCAATTGTCACTATCCTTTTAGCTATTCTCACTCGACAGGTGATGCTTTCATTAATGCTCGGTATTTTAGTCGGTTTTACCGTCATTAATGACCACAATGTATTACTCGGCATTCGCGGAACTGTGGATGGCATCATCGATACATTTTCTTCCGCCGGCAACACTCGTACCATCGTCTTTATGGTCATGATTGGTGGGATTATGCGCCTAGTCGTCGTCACAGGCGGTGTTCGTGCATTAGTTCAGCTACTGACAAATAAAACAAAATTAATTAAGAATAGAACGGCAACACAATTACTCGCCATAGTCATTACTGCCTTAATTTTTATTGAGAGTTCCATCAACCAGTTAGTCGCGGGGGCATCCACTAAGAATTTAGCCAGACAATATGGCGTTGCCCCAGAAAAAATGTCATATCTTATTCAAACCGCCTGCGTTTCTGTTTGTTCATCAGCTATTATAAATGGTTGGGGTGCAGTGATTATGGGACTCATTGGTGTACAAATTTCCCAAGGTCTTATTTCAGGTGAACCCTTCGATATTTTAATTAAATCTATCGGCTACAACTTAATGGCATGGCTATCATTGGTCACCATTTTATTCTATGTGTTCACCAATGTTTCATGGGGACCAATGAAAAAAGCCGAAATGAAGTATCAAGAAAATTTCATGGCAGGAAAATTAGCCGAATCTTCACTTACAAATGAAGAGGAAGAGATTATTGAACATCCGAATGCCCATTCAGCCTTGAACTTTTTCATCCCTATTCTTTCTACTGTATTAATGGTTCCAGTGGCCTTATATATCACAGGTGATGGGGATTTCAGTAAAGGGAGCGGCTCAACGTCCGTTTATTGGGGCGTTATGTTCGGTACCGCAGTTTCTTTTTGTTGGTTTATCGGAAGAAGGCTATTAAATATTGATAGCTTCTTTAAAGAGCTATTTATTGGCTATGCCAGCATGTTAAAAATCAGCTCCATCATGATTTTAGCTTTCTTGATGGGAAATGTATCTTCTGAACTGAATACGGGCGCTTATATTGCTGAAGTCACTCAAGGCATTATGGCACCTGGATTCTCTATCGGCTTTATCTTTATCATTAGCGCTATTATGTCGCTGGCTACGGGTACCTCATGGGGAACCTTTGCCATTATGATCCCGATTGGTGTTCAATTAGGGTTATCCGTCGGTATGCCTATTGAATATATGATTGGCGCAGCCATATCAGGGTCTATTTTCGGAGACATGACCTCACCTATTTCTGCGGATGCCATTGTTGCCTCTATGGCTACTGATTGTGATCATATTGAACATATTCGCACTCAAATGCCTTATGCATTAGTAACAGCAAGCTTCGTACTTGCCATTTATCTCTATTTAGGATTTACCAATTAATACAGGGGAATTTAGATGTCTCTTCAACAAAAATTAACTCAGTTCGCAAAAGTTGACTTGCTTAAAGCATCGACCCCATTGAATCGACTCGATAATTTATCGCGTTTATATGGTCGAGAAATCTACATTAAACGCGATGATATGACGCCGTTAGCAATGGGCGGAAATAAGCTGCGTAAACTTGAGTTTTTAATGGCGGATGCCTTAGCCCAAAATGCAAAGATTATTGTGACAGCAGGTGCGATTCAATCAAACCATGTTCGTCAAACTGCTGCGGTAGCGGCAATGTACGGACTGAAATGTGTCGCTTTATTAGAAAATCCTATTCAAAGTGAAGACAGCAATTTCCTGCATAATGGCAATAAGCTCCTGACCGATTTATTTGGTACTCAATGCGTCATGTGTGACGAATTAACCGATCCACAAGCACAAATGGCAGAGTTAATTAAATCATTAGACTTGCAAGATGCTTATATCGTCCCTGTTGGTGGTTCCAACGGTCTGGGCGCATTAGGTTATGTTCAATGTGCGATTGAAATTGCTCAACAAAAACCGACCAATATTGAATTTGATAAAGTGATTGTGGCTTCTGGCAGTGCCGGAACTCACGCTGGCTTAGCGATTGGATTACAAGAATTACTCCCTACTTCACAACTCATTGGTGTCACCGTTTCTCGTAAACAGCAAGATCAGGCACCAAAAGTTGAAAAACTGCAAACTGAATTAGCAGAATTACTGCAAATTAAAAAAACACCAGACATTACACTTTGGGATGATTTCTTCGCACCAATGTATGGCATGCCAAACCGCGGTGGTTTAGATGCAATAGCGCTATTAGCTCAAAAAGAAGGGATCCTTCTTGACCCCGTTTATACAGGAAAAGCCATGGCGGGTTTGATTGATTATTTAGACAATTCCTCTGAAAAAACACCTGTATTATTTGTCCATACTGGCGGTGCTCAAGCCCTTTTCGCCTATTCAGAAATTAACAAAACCATTAAATAATAAATATCGCTCTATGGAGTCAGTTATTTCCATAGAGCGCCTATTTTAGGCTCGCGATTTATTCGTTACCCATAACCCGAAGATAATCACTATCCCCCCCAATAATGCAGAGAATGTAATTTCCTCATTTAAAAACAGCGTTCCTATTATTACCGCCGTCAACGGATTAAGTGCAATGAATGACCCGGCTCCCGCGGCACCTAACTGATCAACACCTTGGTAATACCAAATATAAGCCAGTGCTGAGCCTAATATTCCAAGGTATAACAGGCTCATAACATCGGTATTTGTTAAGTGTATAATCGCGCTAAGTGTTAATTGCCCCATGATACTTGACGCGATAACCAATAGTGCAGTTCCTAATAGCACGGCATATGCAACCGTATGTATAGCGCCAATTTCGCGGATAACATTTTTACCTGCAACGGTATAAATCCCCCAACTCACTACACAACCTAATATGGCAAGATCACCTTGGTTTGTTAAAAACCCACTCACATCTGACGTTTTTGCTGATAACAATATTGTTGCCCCTAATACACAACAACCAATACCCACACCTTTAATTTTCGTGATTTTTTCTCGCCATAATAAATAGGAAATTAAAGCAATCATCGCAGGATTAATTGCCACCAACAGTGCCGCTCGAGACGCAGGAATAAGCTGTAGCCCATAGAAAAAAAAGACTTGGTAGATAAATACACCGCTACATCCCAACAAGAGAATTTGAAAAAACTGACGCGAATTCACTTTTACCCAACCAATACGAGTGCAGCTCAGCAAAATAAGCAATGCAACACTCGCAAAAATAAAGCGAAGCGTCGCTGAAAATAATGGTGATATATCGGTTTGTAACATCCTACCAGCAATGAATGTTCCTCCCCATAATATCGAGACACATATCATTTTTAGAACAACAATATTGACTGACTTTTGTTGAACCTGCCTTTTGGTTATTTTTAATTCCATCGCGATGTTTCCCCATCCATATCAGATATTGTGTACTTTATTGACTCAGTCATTCGATACGGATAAGGTATTTGTTATCCAAGATCATAATCAAATGAGTATTTACTCATGACACTAAGCCAACTGGAAATATTTACCCGTGTTGCTGAGCTAAAAAGTTTTACCTTGGCGGCAATGTCTTTGAATATTTCCCAATCTGCGGTTTCACATGCCATTAAATCCCTTGAAAAAGATTTCAATGTCAGTTTATTTACGCGAGAACAAAACCAAGTCACTCTGACCGAAATTGGTAACACACTGCTAAATCGCGCCCAACATATACTGAGCCTTCAAGAAGCAATGCGCCAAGAAGCGCTAGCATCCAATGGATTAAAGAAAGGTGTTTTACGGATAGGATCTTTCGGCCCCGGTTCTTCAACGGGTATTTTGCCTCCATTACTAAAGGTCTTTCGTCAGCAATACCCAAGCATTGAAATTATTGTTGATGAGGGAGACGATGAGAGCGTGGCTCAATGGTTGCAAGAAAAGCGCATAGATATTGGTGTTGTGGTCTTGCCAGACGAACGCTTTGATACTTTTCCCATAAAACACGACCAATATGTGGCTATTTTACCGCTAAACCACCCTTTGACTCAGTACGACGGAGTTACACTAAAACAATTGTGTGAGTACCCCTTCAACTTAACTCAAGCCGGTTCAGGTAAAATTGTGATGGGACTATTTTCTGCACAAAAGCTGACACCTAAAATTCAATTTAGGACCCGCCAGCTTCTCAGTACGTTTTCATTAGTTGCACGAAATGAAGCCGTATCGATTGTGGCTCAACTCGCAATCCCCGAAAATATTAACAACATCGTCGTAAAACCATTAATTCCCCGCGTGACTCGGGATATTGCCTTTGCTGTTAATAATTACAGTGATGCGTCTCCAGCCACAAAAGCATTTATTAAGCTAGTAAAAAGCCGTTATCGTGATTAAGCGTTTACCGTTGTTAATCGGTAATGAATAACATACAGACAATTTTCTGTTGGGTAAATTTCACGAATTAAAGCTTTCAACGTTTCCAATGTCATCGCTTCTTGGGTCGCGTGATACTCTGAAATATCATCGTAGCTTAGCGGCTCAACAGAAAGTATTTCAATATCGGTATAGTACTCGCCAGTTTCTAAAGCGTGGACTTTGACAACGGAGCCTGGTACATAATGACTCTCACTTTCATCACGAATGGTGATCACTTTGTCACCGGAAACAACCAGTGGTAATAAACGCTCAAAGAACGTAATGGTTTCGGGGATATTGTTCACAGATATTCCTTAATCTTCTCTTAATTAAACAAATGCTATCCCATGTACCATAGTGACAGCAATCTCAATTTGCTCAATAGACTAGGAACGTTCAGTTAATTTATTAGGACACAATGAAATGACTCACAACGAAGCGTGTTTTTACTCATTAGAAAATATTTTTTGGTCTGCTATTTGCCTAAAGACGCATCATGTAGAGCCAAATACGTTTGCCTATTTTACTGAGCTAAAAACTCCCGCTTTTAATTATATTTACTTACATTCAGGAGCAACTATTGCTGGCTTTGAAGCGGCAAATACATTATTTCAACAACAGTCAAAACCCTATATTTTAGTTGTTCACACCGATGAATTACCCAAGTTCTCAAATTGTATACAACAGCATGATCTTATTGATGATGATGAATCAACAGCGATGGTCTTTGAATTTACGGGAAATGAACTCAAAACGGAAAATCAGTTACCAGACGACTATCATATAAAGCTTAGCAATCATAATCTCTCTGACTGGTCGAAACCGCTTATTACTTCGTTTCCTGTAGTCAATGAACTTGATTGTGATAATGATGAATCCATCATTGATGAATATATTCGCTATCATCAGCGTGCGTTGGACAAGCAAACCAATATCATGCATTTTGTCTTATTTAATCAGCAGACCCCTGTATCATCACTGACACTCACGTTACACAATGACATTGCGCGCTTAGATGATATTGGTACAGATATTGAATTCCAGAGACAAGGATGTGCCACGGCATTGATTAAACATGCCTTACAGGTTTGTCTTCAACATAAAATCAAGCAGTGTTATTTGGAAGCGTCTAGCGATGGTTTGTCGGTTTATCAAAAACTAGGTTTTAAACCGATTTTTAAATATCACAGCTACATTTCAGAATAGAATCCCTAAATACCCAACTAAGAATTCTTTAGCTGGGTATCTACCCAACCTATTTTTTGATATTTAATTTTGTATACCAATCCTGAATATCAGCGATAACGACTGCTGTCTGATTATTGTCCTGACTGTCTTTAAAATAGTGGTCTAATGTGGAATAAGTTTTATAGGTAATATTGGGGTTATTAATCTCATTCATCATTTTCTGTGAACCTTCCACATCCACATTAATATCGGTGAGCGTTTGGATCACTAAATGGGGTTTACGAACACCTTGAAGTAGTTTTTTATTATCTATCGTTAAGGCTTCATACCACCAATTTTGTCCGTGATTACTGGGAAACTGGTCATCATCTAAATGATCATGCAAAACTGCATCTGCAAACTGGTTAAATCCTTCTATTGCACCTTGCGCTTCTTCAGCAGGTAGACTTTTATTAATGCTGTAAATCACATCATTAATAAAAAATTGTCCGCCACCATTTAGTGAAATAGCCGCATCAATAAAATTAACTCTAGACGCAATAATATTCGTGACTACCGCCCCTTCACTACCACCTAATACAACAATATGCTGATACTGATTTTTCAACTGGTTCAGCACAGCAATATAGTTATCCACTCTCTCAAAATAAGAATCATTTCTCATATATTCCACAGGGCAGTTCTCTTCTAAGGAATTTGGATCATGTAACCCTACATCTGGTGTTAAGCCTGTTTTTTCCACTAAAAGCACATCACTATTAGGTAATACTCCCCTAAAATTCTTAATCAGGTTTTGGTTATTAACGACACTTTTACAGTCGGAGCCTTGGATTAATACCAATAATTCTTTAGAGGGATTAGAGTCACTTTTAAGTAGGTAATAATGGATTTCTTTATCATCGTGTTTCAGTATTTGCCTATCAAAAGGATTTTCAGCAGATTCTACAAACACTGAATAACCCACTAAATACAGGGCAACCAATATAAATTTTTGCATTACCTTAACGTAACCCCAGTCATCTTTTATTTTTCAAAAACAATACATTGAAGCATATAACATTTACAACTCTATTTATCTTATTTACGTCACTCTATTTAGCATATTTATGCAGGTACGATCTCTTTATTTCCACTATCATAATGGATGAATTAGTAAGATAATCTCATTGAGTTACAAAGCTTTTTATAAATTTACATGACATTTTATAGAGTAAATGAGCAATGTAAGATAGCATTAAATAACAATCTATCTGCATATCGCACGAAACGCCTTAATTTATCTTCAAATTTACTTTATAGATATTGATTAATGACACTGAAAACGTTGCACAAGAGTGGGATCTAAGGCTAAAGATAAGATGACAACTGCCGCAACGGTTGCTGATTTTAAAGGTTTAGTTATTATCAATAGATAGATCACAAAGGCTTTACTGCCAATAAGTTAACAAAATTTTACATGGGGCCAGATTTATTATTTGCTCCATTTTGACTAACACATTTTGTATCAGGTAACTGACTAATGAACATACCGCTCTACTATTTACGACATTACCAATCGATCGAAAAGACGTTTTGGACTTCGATTTGTGAGCACAGTATCCAGATTGCACAACATACAATTTGTTATTTAACGCCATTAAACTCCCCAGCGTTCAATTTTATTTATCTGCAACCCGACTCTACTCATCATGCTTTTATGCAAGCATACAACCTGTTCGTATCGCAGAAAAAGAATCACACTTTGGTGATCCCTGAAGAGATGTTGCCAAAAGTCGTCAAAGATATTGAAGCACTTAACTATAAACGTGACAGCGTCACAACTGCAATGGCACTAACATTGTCACAGCAAAAAGAAGTTGATTTGCCTGATAATCAGGTAGATATCGTGCTCGCAAACCATGATTTATCCCTTTGGGCTAAACCATTGGTTTCTGCGTTCTACCTTTCCGAAGAGCATGATACCGTGATCCAAGAGTATGTTCGCTACCACGAAGATGCCCTGCAACAAGGTGCACCGCAATTCCATTTAGTCTTATTGGTCAATGGAGAGCCCGCAACATCCATGACGGTCACCATTGAAGGCGAATTAGCACGTTTCGACGATATCGGTACTGAACCTAAGTTTCAAGGTAAAGGCTATGCTTCTCAGCTTATTGATTATGCTCTCGCATTTTGTCGTCAACAACGAGTCGAACATTGCTTCTTAGATGCTTCAGAAGCAGGATTTGATTTATATAAAAAATTTGGATTTGAGCCGTTATTCCGTTACATCAATTATGTTTGGTGCAACAAAAACACAGTGAATTAATGAGATAACTTTATAGTGATATTGCCGATAGCAGGCCGCTATCGGCAAAAATTGCGGAAAATATCAGAGATTAAATTTCATCGCAGGCTGTTTTTAATGCAGCTGTTTGCTGGAATTTTTCAATCCCAAGTTCAATTAAACGACTGATCAATTCTTGATAAGTCATACCGCCTTGTTGCCACAGTTTCGGATACATACTGATATTAGTGAAACCCGGTAATGTATTGATTTCATTAATCACAACATCATTCGTTTCAGTTAAAAATACATCAACGCGGGACATACCGCTACAGTTTAAGGCTTGATAAGCTTCAAGTGCAATTGCACGGATCTTTTCACTCACATCTTGCTCTAAATCCGCCGGAGCAACAACAGACGCACCATTTTCATCAATATATTTAGTATGATAAGCATAGAAACTGTCATGCAGCACGATTTCGCCACATGGGCTAGCTAGTGGGTGTTCATTTCCAAGCACCGCACACTCGATTTCACGCCCTTTTACAGCGCTTTCAATCAGCACTTTTACATCGAATAAGAATGCAAAATCTAATGCCGTGTTAAACTCGCTTTCATTATTAACTTTACTGATCCCAACCGATGAACCTTGGTTAGCTGGTTTAATAAATAATGGTAAGCCCAGTTTCTCAACCGTTGCAGCATAGCTAATTTCACCACGACCGCTTTTCAATAGCGTAATAAACGGTGCAATGTGCAACCCTGCATCCCTTAAAAGACGTTTGGTGACATCTTTATCCATGCAAGCTGATGAGCCTAGAACACCCGGTCCAACAAATGGCAGATTCGCCATACGCAGTAAACCTTGCAAAGAACCATCTTCACCTAAGTTACCGTGGACAATTGGGAAAATCACATCAATTTGTGGGAGAGGTTTAGCATCTTCTAGAGAAATGAATTGTTCACTTTGTTTGCCTGGAACGATTGCAATGCTACGCTTTGGAGTATTTAACGCGATATGAGCAGGATCATCGCCATGTAACAGGAAGTTCGCTTCATCATACTCATGCCATTGCCCTTCTTTATTAATACCGATAAGGCAAACATCAAACTTACTACGATCTAATCCATTAATAATATTTTTAGCTGATTGCAACGAAACTTCATGCTCAGTGGATTTACCACCAAAAATGACACCAACCCGAATTTTGCTCATTATTTACTCCAACATAAAGACATCAAAAACGATTCTGGGAAATATAGCACGCAGCGAAATAGTTAGGGCATAAAAACTTCACTACGCAAGTAGGTTCGGTGATTAAATGACCAAACCCTTAAAAGTATACAAATTTTATGCCGATTGCTGAGTTAACAACAGGCTTTGATTCACGTTTGTTTCCAACCATTCCATAAAAATGGCCGCTGGGGTATCTGCTTTTATTTCTTTGGGTGAAAGTAAATAATATGCCGAACCATCTTCAATGAAACCTTCTGGGGCCATTAATTGTTGTGTATTAATTTCATCAGCAACCATTAGGAACGATGCAATAGCAACGCCCTGTCCTGCTAATGCAGCCTGCAAACACAAGTAGAAATGTTCGAAATTAACTTGTTTATTATGTTGTAAATTGGTGCCACTACGGGCTTGCCATGTACGCCAAACATTTGGCCGAGAGGCTGGCACAAGTAAGTTCATCTCATGATAGGGTTGGCTATCATTTTTCTTGATAATGCCCATCCATTCTGCACATATTTTCTTCGCATAAATATTGTCATCCCAAGTGAAATCATTACGACGAAGAGCAAGATCGACTCCCGCCTTATTAAAATCAATAGGACCACCTGCGGCAATCAAATGTACCGTAATTTCAGGGTGTTGCTGATAAAAATCAGTTAAACGAGGGATCAACCATTTCATTGCGATGGTCGGCTCACACGATAAACTAACTACTTGGTTATGAGGACGCTGCGTAATTTTTTCGACGGTATCAGAAAGTTGCTGGAATAAGTGTGTTGTTGTTTGAAATAACAATTTACCTTCTTCTGTTAAAAAGATAGCTCGATTACGCCGTTCAAACAGTAAAACACCGAGATGCTCCTCAAGTAATTTTATCTGGCGGCTAATTGCACTGTGCGTAACATGCAGCTCTTGCGCGGCTTTAATAATACTTTCATAGCGCGCAACAACATCAAAAAACCGTAACGATGTTAATGGAGGCAGTTTCATAAAATTAATGTCTTCATAAAATTAAGGGGCTTATAAAATCAAGAAGCTTATAAAATGAGTAGTTTCACAATTAAATAGGTAACGAAAACTGACAGATTTCATTGAGAATAAATCGCTTTTTATCTAACTACAATCTATTGATAATCAATGTATCTAATTAATCAAATCTATTTTTCACCCAAAAATTAAGTCAGTTTTTATTACCATTAGGATCTCACTATGAATGAAATTATCGCTGTTGCCACCATCACTATTTTGGCGGTTATTAGCCCTGGTCCCGACTTCGCTATGGTCACCAGAAATAGCTACTCCTATGGCACCAAAACGGGTTTACTCAGTGCCCTTGGTATTGCTGCTGGAGTGCAAATTCATGTGTTGTATACCATTTTTGGCGTGACTCTGATCATTATGAGTTCCCCTACATTATTTATGGCAGTCAAACTCCTTGGCGTCGCTTACTTGGTGTATATCGGCTTTAAATCCCTAACAAACAAAACAGCCATTAACGCCAGCGATAACCTTAACCCAACATCAGCACCCTCTTCATTTTCCGCATTTAAAATGGGTTTTTTAACCAATGCACTCAACCCTAAAACGATGTTTTTCGTTGTTTCGGTCTACACCCAAGTGATCCAAGCTGGTAATTCTCAATGGCTAAACTTCAGCTACGGATTATTTATTTCTTTTGCACATTGGGTTTGGTTTAGTTTAATTGCTCTATTTTTTGCAGCACCATTGATTAGAAATAAAATCTTAAAATATCAATTCATTATGGATAGAGTTATCGGCGCCTTATTAATTATTCTGGGTATCTCTTTGCTCTTTTTTAGTATTTCATCATGACTGAATTCATTTCGAATGAACCGAACCATTTTGAAAATGTTCATTCACCATAATGGCAAGCTCCACCACATCTTTAGGAAGGTTTAAGTCATTCATTTTACTCAGAGAAATCCAATGAAAATCTGCATTGCATTGGATTTCTTCGTCTATGAGCTCACAGAGATAAACCATATCGATATGCCAATGATCTCCTTGGCGCTTATCTGCAATGAATTCTTTTAAAATAGCTAAAGGAATTGGTAAAGAGAGAGTATTTTTTGAATCATTTACCTTAGAGTGTAACGGATAGCGGCAATCAATCACTCGGCACCGTAAGCCTGTTTCTTCAAACACTTCACGAACAACGGTATCTTGTGGTTCTTCATTTGGATCAACGTGACCTCCAGGAGGTAGCCAGATACCTAGCTTAGGGTGCTCATGTAATAGAAATTCCCCTCGGGAATTACAGATCATCGCCGTCGCCGTAAAATGTTTGATATGTTCCACTATTTTTCTTCCTTTATACCTATCATTTTTATAAATCAATTAAGTACAATACAACGCCCCTAATCGCCGCTATTGCCACCGCCAGTTCTTCATGGGATAAGGTACTAATTGCTATTCTTAACGCCTGCGGTACTGAGTTTGATGTGCTGTAAGACTCTGCGCTGCTAATGGCTATATTTTGCTTTTTTAATTCACTGACGACTGCATCTGCGCGTACGCCATCAGGTAATGGTAACCAAACAAAATAGCTAGCAGGATGCGCAATATAGGGTATATCCGTAAAAATTTTCTGGACTATTGCTTGCCGTATTTTTGCATCCCGTCGCTTATCCCTTTCAATGCTATCTACCTCACCTTTTTCAATCCAATCACAGAGGATAGCCGTGGTTATTGCCGGTGTATTCCATGTTGTAATTCGGATAATACGCTCGATGTTTTCAATATATTGTTGCGGTGCCAGTACCGCGCCGACACGTAATCCCGTTGCAATATTCTTCGAAAAACCTGTTGTATAAAATGTAATTTCAGGTGCCAGCGTTGCTAATGGAACAACTGCTGGTCGCTGCAAAAAGGCATAAGATCCATCTTCAATTAAGAAAAATTGGTGCCGTTTAGCTATATCCACCAACTTTTTACGCTCCGATAAACTCATCACCCAGCCTAGTGGATTATGCAAAGTCGGCATCGCATAGTAAGCTCGAATTTTTCTCTGTTGGCATAGCTTATCCAACGCTTGTAAGTTTGGACCATTTTCTGCCGTAGGCACAGATATCAGTTCTAAATGGTAAATTTTTGCAAGAGCCTTAAACCCCGGGTAAGTTAAGGCATCGACGGCAATAATATCCCCAGGACTGAACATACCTAAAATGATGGTAGCTAAACCATGTTGCCCACCACTCACTAAAGCCACTGTATCTGCCGTTGCATGAGTTAACCCACGCTGTTTTAAGTATTTAGCGACCGTTTTTCTTTCATGTTCCCGCCCTGTATGTTGTTGATAATAAAGAATCCCTTCTAGATCACCACCAACCGCTATTTCCCGTAACGATTCCCGTAATAGTTTGGTTTGTTCTTTCGCAATCGGATAACTGAAATTCAGGTCTAACGCGTTTTTAGCGACATCTTGCTCAATACTTAACTTGGGCAATAGATTGATATCTCGGACAAAGGTGCCTCGCCCGGTTTCCCCGATGATCAAGCCCCGTTCAATCAGTTCTCGATATACCCGAGAAGCTGTCACTAAGGAAATACCCGATTTTTCCGCAAAATGGCGATGCGTAGGCAAACGCTCCCCCGCTTTCAATTCGCCACTCATGATTTGCGCTGAAAGCAAGTCAACATACTGCTTATAACGATTCTGAGTCATGAAATTGTACCTATGACAATTTTTTGATTGTCATGATTATGTCGATTAGCTTAGTAAAACTCAATTACTAATAATAACGGTCAATTATGAATCAAATTAAACGATTAACATCGAGCAGTGTTTCCATAACGGATCCCTCTCATACCACTCGCGGTTGGATCAGTGGATTTATTGGTGTTGCTATTTTTAGTGGCTCACTTCCCGCAACCAAACTGGCTATCAGTGGGTTTTCGCCCGATTATTTGACCATTCTACGGGCTACCATCGCTGGAATTTTGGCTCTGATTGTTTTGATAGCTTTACGCCAAAAAATCCCAGCAAGACAAAAGTTGATTCCTCTTCTTATCGTGACATTTGGTGTGGTGCTTGGCTTTCCATTCTTAACTGCTGTTGCATTACAGTACATTAGCTCATCTCACTCCATTGTATATTTAGGGATGCTTCCTTTGTCTACCGCTTTATTCGGCGTTTTACGGGCAGGCGAGCGCCCTCGCAAATTGTTTTGGTTGTTTTCAGTCATGGGAAGTTTATTTGTAATCGGCTTCGCAATTCTTCAAGGAGCCACTCACGCATGGCAAGGTGACTTATATATGGTCATTGCTGTGATTGTCTGTGGATTGGGCTACGCAGAAGGTGCTGTACTTTCAAAATCATTAGGGAGTTGGCAGGTGATTTGCTGGGCGTTGGTTTTAGCGTTACCCATCATGGTGATATTCAGTATTTTGCGCTTACCACCCACGTTTTCTACTGTGCCATTTGAAGCATGGATGGGCCTAGGTTATGTCTCTCTATTTAGTATGCTAATTGGTTTCTTTTTTTGGTACCGAGGGCTGGCTGAAGGCGGAATTTCGGGCGTCAGTCAATTGCAACTATTACAACCGTTTATTGGATTAGTACTTTCCGCTTGGCTACTTAATGAAACAGTTAATAGCGTCATGATCATGTCTACGCTTGGAGTCATTCTGTGTGTCGCTGGTTCAAAACGTTTTTCACGTTAGATATTGAAATAACTAACCTTAACGGAAAATTAAGGTTTAACTTTGGTTTATGGTAATGCTGAGGCGATTTCATTAATTTACCCTCAATATCACGATTAGGATTTATGGGTTTATGAAACGTTTTAGTATTACCTCCCTACTGTTTTGTATGCTGTTTATATCGCCGGTCTCATTTTCTGAAACCATGCGATTAAGTGTGACTTCGCCTAAGCAAATACCCTATACGGAAACCTTGTCCTTACCGGGAACATTTGTTGCAAAAAATGAAATTGCGATTGGCTCACCTTTGCAACAACAAATGGTGATTGATGTACTGGTTGAAGAAGGTCAATGGGTTGAGAAAAACCAACTACTCGCCATATTAGAATCTCCACTCCAAAATGCATCTGTAAGCCAGTTACAAGCTGAAACTGAAAAAGCCACAGCCTATATTAAGCAGCAAAAAGCAGTGGCAGAACAAGCGCAAAAAGAACTTTCTCGTCTAGCTCCTCTGGCTAAAACTGGGGTTATTTCTGCCAACGACTTTGAAAAAGCAAAATCAGAATCTTTAGCGGCTAATGCACTTTTAGATGCTAATAAAGCAGAACTGCGTCAATTACAAGCTCAGCTCGCGAAAGAAAAAAGCCAACAAGATAAGTCACGGATCATTGCGCCTATTTCAGGCGTGATCAGTGAGCGTCATGCTATTCGCGGAATGTTAACGGATAATCAGTTACTGTTTAAAATCATTGAAGATGGTGAAATTGAATTTGATGCGTTAGCGCATATTTCAGAATTAAAACGTTTATCAAATCTGAAGTTTATTCAATTAAAAACGCCTAACAACCATCAAATAGCAGGAAAATTACGTTACTTAGCACCGAAAGTAGATCCTATTTCACAACAAGGAAAGATTCGTATTTCTCTCGCCGAAAATGGAGATAATCTACAAGCTGGAGAATCAGGTACCGCGATTATTTCCAATCAAGAAAAACTGCAAACTACGCTCCCATACAGTGCCATTCGAACATTAGATAATGGTGAACGAGTTATTTTCACTGTTGTTGATAATAAAGTGAAGCAGCAAAAAATAGCCACCGGAAAAATTCATGATGGTCGTATAGAGATTTTATCCCCTATTTCGAGTGATACCGTTGTTGTCACCAATGCCCAAGCCTTTTTAACTGAAAATGATACAGTGACCCCAGCCAAGGATAGTCAATGAAACTCCAACTATCTTCATGGGCAATCACGCGCCCTATTCCTACTATAGTTATGTTCTTAGCACTCACAATTGCGGGTATATTTTCTTTTAATCAATTGCCTGTTACTGCAAACCCGGTAGTTAATTTTCCAATAGTCACAGTGACCATTACGCAAGATGGCTCATCCCCGACCGAAATGGAAAACGCTATCACGAAACCAGTTGAACGGGCAGTTTCTGGTATTCCAGGGATCCGTCATATCACATCAACCATCACTGAAGGCATTTCCACCACCACGGTTGAATTTGATTTAACCGTGGATGCCTATATTGCAACCAATGATATTCGGGAACAAATCGCACAAATCCGCAGTGATTTACCGCAAACAATTGATGAACCATTAATTAACCGTATTGATATCGAAGGCGGTGCAATATTACGTTACGCCGTTTCATCAGATAGCCAATCCCTTGCCGATTTATCTTGGTTTATTGATGATACAGTCAGTAAGCAGTTAATTACGGCTCACGGAGTACAAAAAGTTAGCCGCCTTGGTGGTGCTGATAGCGTTATTCGTATTGAGCCTGATACCGATAAACTTGCAGCATTACAATTGTCTATTCTGAGCATTAATGAATTACTCAGAAGCGTGCATCAAAATTCCGCTGGTGGCTCGTCTAAATATAATGACCTACAACATACTATTCGAATTTTAGGTGAAAAAAAGAACGTTGATGAAATTAACGATATTCAGTTACCTATTGGTAATCAACAGTGGATTAAACTCGGGGATATTGCTGCAATTTATCAGGGTCAAAAAACAGCCAAAACTATTTCGCAATTAAATGGTAAAGATGTAGTTGGTTTCGCCGTATTTCGTGCAAAAGGTTCCAGTGATACCGAGGTAGCAAATAATGTTGAACATGAACTTGCACAATTAAAACTGAAACATCCTGATATTTCTATTCAGCTTGTTTCATCAACTGTGAAATATACGGAGTCAAGCTACCATTTAACAATCCAAACTTTATTAGAAGGTGCATTTTTAACCGTTATCATTGTCTTCTTCTTTTTAAAAAGTTGGCGAGCTACCTTGGTCGCGGCTGTTGCATTGCCTTTATCTATCCTTCCCACCTTTTTGGTATTGGCAATATTTGGTTATTCACTTAATAGTATGACACTGCTTGCTTTGACATTAGTCATCGGTATTTTGGTCGATGATGCAATTGTCGAAATTGAGAATATTCAAAAATACATAGAGCGAGGCGAACGCCCTTATTTAGCCGCTTTAAAAGCCTCAGACGCGATAGGTTTTGCCATTGTCGCCATCACACTCACTATTGTTGCGGTATTCTTACCCGTCAGTTTTATTGGCGGTTTTGTTGGTAAATACTTTGTGCCTTTTGGTATTACCGTTTCCGCGGCTGTTTTATCTTCGTTACTAGTAGCCCGATTAGTTACGCCATTAATGGCGGCCTATGTTTTATTACCTGCAAAAAAGAAAGTGACCGAACATTCTGTACCTAACTGGATCAATCGATATTCTCAATTGTTAGTAATGACATTGAAACATCGCAAACTCGCCCTTTCATTCGCATTTATATTTTTGATTGGTTCAATCTCCAGTATTACTTATCTGCCTATTGGCTTTATGCCTGAAGGCGATATTAGTGTTAGCCAGATTGAAGTGGAATTACCGCCGGGAACCCCTGTCGAAGAAACGCAAAAAGCGGTTAGGAATATGACTGAACAATTGAAGTCACGTACTGAAATAAAGTCAATTTATACCATTGCGGGGATCAGTGATGACGCCGATGGAATAGCTCAGCATAAAGGCCAAATAATTCTGACATTAACAGAACCAAATGAACGTGAAATGTCACAAAAACAGTTTGAAAACTCAATTTCTCACCTATTACAACAAACTCCAGATGCACGCTATACCTTCAGTAATAGCGAAGGAAATAAAGAATTTTCATTGACCTTTACAGGAGCTGATCCCAAAGAGCTAGAAATTCAAATGCATAAGCTTCGCGATGCAGTTGCCAACGTAAATGGCATTAATAATGTGCGTGTTATTAAACCACTTTTACGTAAAGAGCTGATTATTTCCCCTGACCTGCAAGATTTAGGAAGAACTGCAGTTAATGTAGAAGAAATCGCCAATACATTAAGAGTGGCAACAATGGGAGAATCGAACTCTCGCAGCGCTAAGTTTAATTTACCGGATAGACAATTAACGTTACAGGTTGTTTTACCTGACAATCAAAAAAATGACGTAAGCGCGTTGCGTAATCTCTATATTCGTAGCGGTAACGATTTAACTGTGCCACTTAAATCCGTTGCTAACATTAATTTTAGCGATGGACCATCACAGATTGACCGCATAAATCGAGCTAGGAAAATGTCTATTGAAGGTAATTTAGATGGGTTATCACTTGGCGAAGCATTGGAACGCGTTGTCGAACTTCCTGAATATCAATCACTACCAAAAAGTATTGAGCCATTAGAGTATGGTGATATGGAGTTCATGCTCGATATGTTTGAACGTTTTAGTACAACAATGCTTTTCAGTGTACTACTGGTATTCGCCATACTCATTATTTTGTTTAAAGATTTTATGCAACCTATAACGATTTTAGTGGCACTACCATTCTCTATCGGGGGAGCCATTATCGCCTTAGTGTTATATGGTGCAATGATAGATCTTCCTGTCATTATTGGTATTTTAATGTTAATGGGAATAGTCACCAAAAATTCGATACTTTTGGTGGAGTTTATTCTTGAAAAAGAACGAGCTGGTTTAAATCGACAACAAGCTATTATCGAAGCGGGTCAGGAACGAATCCGTCCTATTATTATGACCACCTTTGCCATGATTGCAGGGATGATCCCCCTCGTACTCACAACTGGAGCTGATGCGGGATTTAGAGCACCAATGGCAGTTGCTGTTATCGGCGGCTTGATGAGTTCAACCGTTCTCAGCTTACTATTTGTTCCCGTTATTTATAGCTTGATGGATGATTTGAAAAAGAAAACATTGCCGCTATTAGCGAAATGTACATCTGTCACTCAATCTGATAGAGATATAAAACGCTGGTAGGAATAATTGCAATAATTTGGCTCTCCATACCAACGATGGAGAGCCAATAACGAGATGTTTTTAATGATTGTATTTGAAAGCTAACTTATTCTATTAACTTACTATTTTTTAATTTCACAGCCGTTTGATACCAGTGCTTATTATAATTTTGTGCCGCTTTGGGTAAAAGTGAATAGGTTTTAATCACTTCATCAATTAATGGCATCGCTTCAATCACACGTTTTTGTTCAAATAAAAACTCAGCGTAAGCAACCTTGTATTCAATATGATCACGATGACTTAATAAGGCACGAAACTCATTATCAGCGTCTGTAACCAAACCTAAGCGTACTAAAGAACGAGCATATAAAAAATGACCTGCATTCGAGTTGAACGTTGAATTTTTTTCACACAATAGGTCTAACGTCTCTTTACAACGCGTGTACTCCCCCGCTTCATACAGTGCATCCGCATATTTCAACATAATATCCGGTGAATACTGATTAATTCCTTGCAGTGATTCCTGATAGTATTTAATCGCATTTTGATAGTCACCTTTATCGGTATATGCATCTGCTAGTGTTACACAACTATTCGTAGTCGGATTTAATTCATACTCTTTTAGAGCTTGATTGATGCTTTTATTTGGGGCTAATTGTTTTTTAATCGCTCTTTCTAACTTATACCCATGGCGGGAATAACGCATAGTCGGCATCCAAATGACCAGCGCATAAACAATCGAGCCCAAAATTGGGAAAACAAATAAAATGAACAACCAATAAGAGTTTTGATTACTTTTTATTGAATGGACAGCGAAATAAATTGCAGGAATAAAATAGATTAATAATCCCAGAATGTGCATAACAACCTCAGTTAATATCAATTCGATGGTTTTGTATATAGCCGTACTCATACTTCCTTGTACAGCGGCTTACTTAGTCGTGACTAAATTAGCATCATGATGACAGGCATCACTCTGAAGGCAAACAGGAAAAAACCTGAAAAGATAAATTAAAAACAAAAAAATAGCTGGCACATTTGCCAGCTATCCTTTAGTAAAAATTTATAAATCAATAAATTAGGCTGTTAATGCTAATTTTGCACCGAACATTAAAAAGACGGCACCAATACAGCTATTTGAAAATTTAGATAATTTTTTATTGTGTTTTACCATGTTGGTCACTGCAACAGCACCAAATATCAGCATTGATAGATAAAACATGCTGCATGCTTCTAATATCACGCCGAGCACGAAGAATGGTACCCCTGCACTTGGGTACGCTGGGTCAATAAATTGAATAAAGAATGAAACATAAAAAATGATCATTTTTGGATTTAGTAAACTTAGAAAGACGGCTTTCTTATAAGTGCCTTTTGTTTCTAATATGATCCCATCGACATCTGTTGCAGATTCTTTTTTATGTAATACTGCATACAACGTTTTAATACCTAAGTAAAATAAGTAGGTAGCACCCGCATACTTGATCACGCTAAAAAATATAGGAGACGTTTTGACTAAAGACGCGACACCTAAGAATGATAAAAAAATGAGCAATGCATCACCAGTAAATACACCAAGTGCTGCTTTGTAACCATTTTTTACACCATATTTTGCGCTGCTCGTTAAAACAAATAGAGAATTAGGGCCTGGTACCAATGTAATAAAAATTACACCGATAAGATAAGTCCATAAGTTTGTAATACCGAAGTTTTCAAGCATAATAAACCCGCTAACTCAATAAAAGTTATAACAATTAATTCACATTCTTGCTTAATGGGTACTATGATACACATTTTTTATTTTTAATAAAAGATATCACCAGAGATATGTTAATATACAGAATATAAATCTAGCAATTTAATTATAATCTAGTCATTGATATAGATGTTGACAGTTGAAATTGAAATTAAACCCCAATCAAAATCACTTAACCAGCATCAAGCCAAAAAAAATTTTTAATCAATATAAAACTTCATAAACTAATAAAAAGTTAGTTTTTAATACCATTTAAAGTCTGTAGGTAGAGATAGTGATTTGTTCCACATTTCACGATATAACAATGGATACCTACAGCGTATCGAATAATAATTTTTACTCTAAATACCTGTAGTTAAATCAACATTGTCTTTGTTTAGACTTTTATTCAATGAATGACATTTCAACATACAGGTGCACATCGATGTCGTCTCAACAACCAAAGCCATGGCAACGCGCAATGATGGATGGAGCTGTCCATACATTACCCTTAAATCTTGCAGTTATTCCGTGGGGAGTTCTTGCAGGTTCCATGGCCATTGAAACAGGGCTTTCTTTTTGGCAAAGCATCGCAATGTCTGCAATGGTTTTTGCAGGCGCAGCTCAGTTAGTCACCCTAGGTTTACTCAACTCTGGGGCAGGCTATATTACAATTGTGATTTCTGTCTTCTTTATTACATCACAACATCTTTTATATGGGCTAACCATGCGCCCTCACGTAAAGAATTTTACGACACCACAACGTTTAAGCATTGGCTTTCTATTAACTGATGAGCTATTCGCCATTAGTGCAGCCAAGCGTCAAGCCCTCAGTTTTTCCTATTTATTTGGTGCCGGATTTAGTTTTTATCTTGTGTGGTTAGTCACCAGCCTATGCGGCATTGTGATGGCAAATTTGGTGGGTGATTTAAGTAAATTACATTTAGATTTCTCAGTCGTCGCGACACTATTGGCCATTGTAGTTCCACTCACTAAAAAAATAAGTACCGCCTGTGGTGTTTTATTTTCATTAATTACAGCAATTACCTTATCAATGCATTCGTTCAGTAGTGCAATTGTGATTGCCGGTGTTGGTGGAATGTTTGTTTCTGTTGGTGTCTCTCGTTTATTAAGGGAAGAAAAATGATCTGGATTTTAATTATCAGTTTAACGGCTGTTGTTTTCTCTCTCCGTTATATTTTTCTGATCCCTCAATTACCCATACGGTTACCATTAATTGTACGCCAAGCACTCAGTTATTCTGCCCCCTGTTTGCTTACCGCAATTTGTGCTCCTGTAATCTTATTAGAAAACCATGAATTGCGTAGTTTTCCTGATAATCCTTATCTTTGGGGAGCGCTATTTTGCGTTGTGGCTGCATCCTTACTGAAAAATATGTTAGTAACCGTCGGATTAACTTTAGTCTTTTTCTATGGACTGATTTACTTTATGGGCTAACCAATAATTTATAAAGCATCGGTAGCCGCCTTTGCTTTATAATAACGTTTCATGGCTAATATAAGCCTGTTTTTTAATCGATCCGTTGGATAATTAACCCCATGCTAAATAATTACGTTTTACGAAGTGTTCGTTATATGTTGGATTTGAGCGATGCTCAGATGGTTGAAATCGTAAAACTTGCAGACTTTTCAGTCACAAAAGAAGAAATGAGCCTCTGGCTAAAGAAAGATACCGATCCAGACTACGTTGAATGTAGCGACCTTGTGCTCGGTCACTTTCTTAACGGATTGATTTACCATCGCCGTGGTAAAGATGAAAGTCGTCCAGCGCCTGAAGTTGAAGATAGAATCAATAACAATATTATTTTCAAGAAATTACGTGTTGCCTTTGAACTGAAAGATGTTGATTTACTGGAAATCTACCAATCTGTTGATTTCCGAGTTTCAAAACCAGAATTAAGTGCTATTTTCCGTAATCCAGAACATAAAAATTATCGTGAATGTGGCGACCAACTATTACGTTACCTATTAAAAGGCTTAACACTACGCCTACGCGGAAATAAATAACTCGGATCACCATAATGTTTATTGGCATTATGGCAATAGGCTGATAGTAATATCGGCCTAGATATTTTTCAGCAAATAACTCAAAATGGTATCAACTTTCGGCGAAAGTGAACGTTTTGAGGCATAAACAGCACGTAGCTCAATCGGCGCTGGATACATATCATCAAAACTAACTTCCACCAATGTTCCCGTTTGAATTGCGCTTTGGCACCCCTCTTTTGATAAAATAGCAAATCCCAACCCATTAAGTGCCGCCGCACTGGCAAGAATACCGCTATTAACACGGTACTGACTGTTTATACTGACTTTTTTTAACTGACCATCATGTGTGCTAAAAATCCATGGCTGCCCCTGCAACGCACTGAAACTCGTGATACAGGGCATCATGCTGAGTTCATCCACGGTGCTGGGTATCCCTTGTTTTTCAATTAATTTAGGAGCAGCAACGACAACACTTTCCCATGACTTAACCAATTTTGAGTGATAACTACTATCAATCAATGCTCCACGATGAAAAGTCAGTAATAAATCCACGTCATCACCAATAACATCCAGAGGGGCTAGCTGCGTGTCACAGTGGATGGCAAGGTCAGGATGAGTAAGCGCAAATTGAGCCAGTAAATCTGCAAATAATACACTGCCAAATTCACTTGGAATAGTTAACCGCAAAGTGCCACTTAATATTTTTGAGGTGCTAATTTGTTGCAAGGTTTCATCTAATTCTAAATACAATTTTTGGCTTTTATTTAATAATAAAGTACCTTGTTCAGTTAAACGCATTTGCCGTGTAGTCCGTTCAATCAATCGGCAATTAAGTTGAGTTTCAAGCTGCTTAATTTGCCGACTCACATTTGATGTTGGCATTGAGAGATGTTTTGCTGCATTAGCAAAACTTCCCTGAGTGGCCACTGCAACAAATACCTTTAGTAAATTAAGATCAACAGGCATAATACAACCTAATTTTAGTGTTCATTAATGCCCCACTAATAACATTAGCAATAGCCAATTTCCATTATTTTTTGGTAGCGTAGATCCAATAACGTATCCTTATCTAATGCACTAAGTTGGTTTAAATCGTAGATAAGTTGCTGCTTCAGATATTGTGCAGCCAATGCGTAATTTCGATGCGCTCCGCCTAACGGTTCAGGAATAATTGTGTCGATAATTCCCAGCGCTTTTAGTCTAGGCGCGGTCATTCCCATCACCTCAGCCGCAACTTGCGCTTTTTGGGAATCTTTCCATAAAATAGAAGCGCAGCCTTCCGGAGAGATTGCTGCGTATGTACTGTATTCCAACATATTAATTCTGTCCCCCACACCAATCCCGAGCGCGCCTCCGGAACAACCTTCTCCGGTGATCACACAAATAATCGGCGTTGTTAGGCAAGACATTTCCTGAATATTGCGCGCAATTGCTTCAGCTTGCCCACGTTCTTCAGCGCCAACACCAGGATAAGCCCCTGCTGAATCAATGAAGGTAATAACTGGCAGTTTAAATCGCTCCGCCATTTTCATTAATCTAAGCGCTTTTCGATAACCTTCAGGGGATGGCATTCCAAAATTACGTTTTACTTTTTCCTTCGTATCCCGCCCTTTCTGTTGCCCCATTACCATAACTGGGCGACCGTCTAAACGTGCTAATCCACCAACTAAAGCTTTGTCGTCAGCAAATGCTCTATCCCCCGCAAATTCCTGAAACTCAGTAAATATAAGAGAAATATAATCAAGCATGTAGGGACGCATTGGATGACGTGCTAATTGCACTATTTCCCATGCACCTAAAGAAGAGAAAATATTCTCAGTGAGTGATTGGCATTTTTTTTCTAATAATTGGATCTCTTCATCAAGTTTTAGTTCTGATGGATGACCCTTTTGCTTAAAGGCATTTAATGCTTCAATTTTTTCATGAAGCTCAATAATAGGTTTTTCGAATGCAAGAAAGTGGCTAGACATAGTGACCTTAAAATCAACCAAGTAATTTTAAGAGTCTACTGAGAGGATCAATCCTATTCTATAAATAAGAATAGGATTGATAGTTATCAAAAATGGGATAATTAAGGCTAGATAAGATTTTTACGCAACAATACCGAGATACTGCCGTTCATGAACACTTCTTTATCTTGTATATACCCTAACTTTTCAGCAACACGCAGTGACGGTATATTTTGTGGTCCTATAAAGCAGATACTTTCTTGGTGTTTCTGCTCCGCGATTAACCAAGATAATGCAGCTTGCATCGCCTCCGTCGCGTAACCTTTGCCTTGATATTCAGGCGCAATCACCCATCCCGCTTCTGGAATACCTTTAACGTGGGGTTCAACAATGCGATGAAAATCGGCAAACCCAAGGTCTCCCACATAATTTCCTGTCGCTTTTTCTCTCACCGCCCAATAACCAAACCCGAGTAAAGGCCAAAGTCCGCCATACGCGAGCATACGCATCCATGATTCGCGCTCCGTTGAGGGAACACCGCCAATATGCTGAACCATTGAACGTTGTCCCCATAACTGCGAAAGTGCTGAAAAATCACTAACCTCATGTTTTGCTAAAACTAACCTATCTGTTTCAAGTTTAGGGATCACGAATTTCCCTCCTCTAGATTACCTAAATGGCGGCTCGTCGAATGTTCTTAATTTTCGGGAGTGTAGCTTATCACCTTCTTGTCGTAGCAGATCGATGGCACGGATCCCAATTTGTAGATGCTCCGATATTGCGCCTTCATAAAAACTATTTGCTTGTCCCGGCAGTTTGATTTCCCCGTGAATCGGCTTGTCCGAAACGCAAAGTAATGTGCCATATGGGACACGGAAACGGTAACCTTGTGCGGCAATGGTGGCACTTTCCATATCCACAGCAACGGCTCGACTAAGGCTAAATCTGCGTGCGGTTGCAAAAAATCTTAATTCCCAGTTACGGTCATCGGTTGTAACCACAGTTCCCGTACGTAAACGCTGTTTAACTAGTTCACCAGGCATATTACTTACCTGTTTAGTGGCGTCATAAAGCGCCCGCTGAACTTCAGCAATACTTGGAATAGGAATATCTGGTGGTAATACATCATCTAAAATATGGTCATCACGTAAATAGGCGTGAGCTAGAACATAGTCACCTATTTTTTGGCTTTCACGCAGCCCACCACAGTGACCTATCATTAGCCACGTGTGAGGACGCAATACTGCTAAATGGTCGCAAATGTTTTTCGCGTTTGCTGGACCAACGCCAATATTCACTAATGTAATTCCTCCGCCATCACGTGCAATCAGATGATATGCAGGCATTTGGAATTTTTTCCATGTTAAATCGGATGTAGCAAATTGAGGATCGGCATTTTCAGCGGTTAAATAATTATGCCCTACACAAGATAACGCGATATAGCGGCTTTCTGGATCACGAATTTGCTCACAGGCCCAATTCACAAACTCATCAACATAGCGGTTATAGTTGGTAAACAAAATGTAAGGCTGAACATGCTCAGGTGGTGTTCCCGTATAATGTTTTAGTCGCGCTAAAGAGAAATCTACGCGGAGTGCATCAAAGTGGGATAATGGCATATCGTCCGTCACATGATATAAGCCATCCGTAATATCATCACTGATATGAGAGAGATCTGTAATAGGAAAATGAGCAGCTAAACTGCTACTCATACTTCTATCAAGAATTAAATCTGAACCATCAATCACAAATGGATATGGAATTTCAGTCTTAGACGGACGAACTGCAAAAGATACGTCATAATCTTGTTGAAAAATGGTCAATTGCTCAACGAGGTAAGCTCGAAACAAGTCAGGTTGGGTCACAGTAATACTGTAATCTCCCCGTTTCACAAAACGGGCATAAGCTCGCGTTTTTTCACAATGATCAACCTTTCCTTCCCAAGTTACACACAACTCAGGGTAGGCAAACAACCCATTTTCTCGTGCGTTAACATCCGGTAATGTCCCTTTATCAACATAGGTTGCAATGGCATTTCTCAAGGCTTCAATGGCATTTGAATAGAGTAATGAGAGTGTTTCGATTGTCTCTTCTATAGAAAGATTTTCATATTTTCGGCATTGTTCCAAAGACACGCTTAACTCCTTATCAAATGACGTAAAATTTACGCCTTCAGTGTATGTTATTCATCGAACACTCACAAGAAATTGCATTTAATCCTTGAAAATTTAATAAGTTAAAATTTTCGTTTATCCTATTTGTTATTTAGCTATTTTTACCTATCACCAATTTCAAGATTAATTAAAATTAGAAAAAAAAGTATTTAAATCAACTTTAAGATAGTGCTTATAGATTATTTTAAACCTTAAATGAATTATTAACCTTCAGAAAAAATATCCTCTACGATATTTGTAATTTTATTTAATAAAGGAATAAACCCGAAATTAAGAACATTATTAAATTTCATCAAATAGTGAATAAATGTTTATACAATGTATATTTAAAAGTAATACTATGTCGCTGTAGCTTATGGTTTCAATGTTTATGAACGCTGGTATAAATACTTAAAAGGTATTAAGGAAATCCAATGAAAAAAACACTTTTAGTTTCTTCTATCGCTGCATTATCAATTTTGGCTGCTTCTTCATCTGCATTTGCAGCGAAAACACAAACTTATAACTGTGATGGACAAAAAATTAAAGTTTCTTTCCCTAATCAAGATACAGCAGTGATGCTTTACAGCGATGAACTGATTTTACTGAAAAGCAAAGAAGCCGCGAGTGGCGCTCGCTATGTTGGTGAAAACTTCCAACTATGGAGCAGCAAAGCAGGGTTAAACTTAGCCACTATTTCTGAAGATGATGCTGTTAATAACCGTATTTCTGACGATAAAGGTCGTGATTGTAAACTGGTTAAATAATTGTATATCTAACTACACGTAATCGTAAAAAGCAGCATAGCAATAATTATGATGCTGCTTTTTTATATAAAAATAATCTTATTGGGTAATTAATGTTAAAACTAGCGGTAATGTAATAACGGCAAAAATAGTTTGGAAAGTAATGATCCCCGCCATTAATTGACTATCTCCATTAAGTTGCTTAGTTAAAATATAGGATGTTGGTGCAGTAGGTATGGAGAAAAAGATAACTAAAAGCACACTTTCTAATGTAGGTAATTCAAATAAATAAGCCGTAAATGAGGCTAGAATAGGCATAGCAAGCAAGCGAAACAATGTTGAAACCATAATAGGCTTAAACTCTTTTCTGAGCGTTGCTGTTTGTAATGCCCCACCAATGCAAATTAGCCCCAAAGGTAAGCTGGCTGCTGCCAATAATTTTAAAAATTGATCAGACCCAAATGGTAAACCTATCGGTAATAAATTTAATAATATTCCTACGACACAAGAAATAATCAATGGATTTTTCACAATAGGCATGGCTAACTGCTTTAATGAAACTTTTTTTCCTGCACTTAACGACAGTACCGCAATAACATTACAGCTGGGAACTAAAATCGCCATAATCACCGCTGAAATCGCAATCCCTTCTGATCCAAAAAGATCCGCAACAATCGCCAATCCTAAATAAGTATTAAAACGAATGATTCCTTGAATGTGAGCTCCAAATCGTGGGATTGGTATTCTAAATAAATATTTATTTATCACGACAAGCAGTGAACTTACAGCAAGGATGAAAAAAATGGCGCAGGCAAGATAGGGTAATTTGGGATTATTGAGTGGCGCACTCGCCAAACTGTTTATTAATAATGCAGGAAATAAAATAAAGTAATTGAGTTTTTCTGCGCTAGGCCAAAAATCGGCAGAAAATAGTGCTGTTCTACGTAAAACAAAACCCATTGCGATGAGAGCAAACAACGGCCACAACACGAGTAAGATCTTTTCCATGATTAAGAAATTCTTTTTTTTCAAACCATTATGAATTGATAAATGTGACTATATCGTTAAAATCAATGAGACGTTAGTTAAAAAAAACGATACATATAGATACCTTTCCAGAGTGTGAGCTTTATTCAAAAATACAGTGCAGGTTTTTCCGATAGCCAACACATTTATTTATCGTTACTCTCATTAAATCTAATTATTATTTTTCAAGTTAGTCCTATGGATATAAAAAACCTTTGTAAGCTCTACCGAACTGGTAAGAAATTTAAGTATGTCTTTTTCTGGGGGCATCAATCCAAACAACAGCAAATTACAAAAAGCTGTTTTAGCCAATGGTATCCCGCCCCTTTTATCGTTGATGGTAACCGTTTCGCCAGTGCTGAACATTTTATGATGGCAGAAAAAGCGCGTTTATTTGGTGATAGTGAAATTCTGCAAAAAATTATCCATGCTCCGAATCCTGGAGCAGCCAAAGCCTTTGGACGAGAAGTTCGTGGCTTTAAACAAGATATTTGGGATGCAAACCGATTTGATATTGTTGTAAAAGCTAATTTAGCCAAGTTTTCTCAAAATGACGCGCTAAAGCAGTTCTTATTGGCAACCAATGAGCGTGTCCTTGTGGAAGCGAGCCCTGTCGATAAAATATGGGGAATTGGTTTAGCGGAAGATACGGAGAATATTGAAAATCCGCTTACGTGGAAAGGCTTAAATTTATTGGGCTTTGCATTAATGGAAGTACGGACACAATTAGCCAATTAAGATTTTTAGCACAAATATCCCGCTGTTATCAAACAGCGGGTCTTCATTTTATTGAATACTCATTTATAGTGGCATTCTATATTCAATAACACCCGGTTTTTCTGCTACCCAATTGTATAACTTTTGTCCACGTAAATTGGTTTCCTGGGTATGCCAATATAAACGTCCACACTGTTTCTGCTGCGCTTGTTGCTGAACAAACTCAATTAATTGCTTCCCTACATGGCGGCCACGAACTTCAGGGGTCACATAAAGATCTTCTAAATAACAAAAATCATTTTCTGCCCAAGTGGAACGGTGGTAAAGATAGTTCACAAAACCAACTACTTTGCTCCCTTCTAATGCGACAGCACAGTGCATTGGTTCTTTTTCGTCGAAGAAACGAGCCCATGCTTTTAATGTAATTTCTTCGCTTAAATCCACTTGATAAAATTTTTGATATTCCAGCCAATAAACTAACCATTCTGGGTAGTGCTCAGGGGAAACAAACTCAATAGATACCGGTAGTTCTGCATTATTCATAATAACCCTTCCATTTGTAGACATATAACTGAATGAGGTTATAGTACAGAGCTATCTGGTACTGTATAAGATACACTTTTGTTATTTATTTAGGATCCACTTATGAGACGAAAGCAGCAAGCTCAGTTCCCACTGTTATTAATTGAACAGGGTCGAATTAATGAAGGAGTTTACCATACGATCCGTAATGCAATATTGGATGGACGGATTGCTGCTGGCCTAAAATTACCTTCGACTCGGGCTCTAGCTGAGATGATGTCAATTTCTCGTAACTCGGTAATTGCAGGGTTTGAACGCTTAATCGATGAAGGCTATTTATATTCAAAGCAAGGCTCTGGAACCTATGTTTCTGCACAAATTCCTGATGAGCTAGTTCGTCCAATCAGCACCAAACAGGCGGCTTCCCAACAAGAGAATCCTGCACTTTATCTGAACTCCATATTGAATAACCTTCAGCCACTTTGGGAACAATCACGTCCAAATACCAATAAGCGCTCAATATTTAATATTGGCGTTGGTTGTGTTGATCAGTTTCCCCATGACCTTTGGGGGCGGTTATTAGGAAGAGTTTGGCGAAAATCCAAGCATGATATCACGCACTATAATCATCCTGATGGCTATATACCACTCAAAAAATTATTAGCTGATTATGTGCGTTCAACCCGAGGTGTTCATTGCAATGACAAGCAAATTATTATCGTCAACGGAACCCAGCAGGCAATAAATTTAGTAGCTAAAGTCTTATTAAAACAAAGCGATACTGTTTGGCTCGATGACCCTGGTTATGATAGTGCTCGTGCAATTTTAACCGCCGCTGGCGCCAATATTTCACCGATCCCTTCCGATAATGAAGGAATGAATATTGAATACGCGGCTGCACATCATGGTGATGCCAAACTGATTTACACCACACCATCACATCAATTTCCACTTGGAACAACTTTAAGTTTACCCCGCCGTCTTGCACTATTAGATTGGGCGCAACAGAACAATGCTTGGATATTTGAGGACGATTACAACAGCGAATTTCGTTTTCTATCCAAACCGATTCAAGCCTTACAAGGGCTTGATAATCATCAACGTGTTATATATGCCGGTACATTTTCTAAAATGATGTATCCCGGTTTTCGCCTTGGATTTTTAATTGTGCCAGAAAGTCTGAGTGAAGCTTTTACGATGATGAAATATTACAGTGACAGTCATTGTAGTTATTTAGAACAAGCCGCTTTAGCGCAGTTTATTCAAGAAGGTCATTACGCGAGACATATTCGTAAGATCCGCAAAATTTGTTATGAACGCCAAACTGCTTTTTGCCAATCCATCAATCAATATCTCCCGCATATTTTTGATGCCCAAATGAATGATTCAGGAATTCATACCGTCTGTTGGGTAAGAAAAGGCTATAACTTAGAGATTATCCTAGAACAGTGTCGTAACCTTGGTTTTGGTGCACAACCATTATCTCGTTATTGTATTAACAGCCAAAATAATGATGCCGTTCTATTTGGATATGCCGCCCACACTGAACAAAAAATCATCCAGAATATTCAGTTATTAAGTGAAGCATTGTTGAAAATATACCCAAGTTAAACAGAAATGATATTCGCCGCAATTCCGATTGCCGCTAGTATTGGACGGCTTATAAGATGACCTCAATGTAACTTTTCACTCTATTGAGGTGTCTATGACAAAAATAAGCTACCCATATGAACTGGAAATCGGTGACATTGTTTTCACCAGTATCGGCACTGAAGTTTTTCGCCAAATCGCTTCTGCATCAAAGTGTTGGAGTAACCATGTGGGCATGATCATCGGTCATGATGGTGACGATTATTTAGTGGCTGAAAGCCGCATTCCTTTATCGACTACCACCACATTATCCCGTTTTATTGCCCGCTCATCTGAGCATCGTTACAGTGTGCGCCGCTTATCCACACATTTAACCGAGGCACAAAAACAAGCGTTAGTGACACAAGTTTTTCCACGATTAAATAAGTTTTACCATACAGGGTTTAAATACGATTCATCACGCCAGTTTTGTTCCAAATTTGTATTCGACATTTACCAATCTGCCCTATCTATTCGTATTGGTGAAATCGAAACTTTCCAAGAATTATTAACAAAAAATCCGAATGCCAAATTAAAATTCTGGAAGCTGTGGTTTATTGGTTCCATTCCTTGGGAGCGCACGACCGTCACCCCTGCTAGCTTATGGCATCATCCAGAGCTTTCTTTGGTGTACCGTAGTCACGAAGATATTCATTAATCCCTGCATTTAACAACTGATTGATTGACTCTGACTACACAGATAAAGAGCCCTGAACCACAGGGCTTTAGCTAGCAACTCAACGTTTTTAGGAGTAACTTCAGCACTATCTTCACGCTATTTTTTGACTCTATTTCCTCATCAAAATACCCTCCTACCCCATACACCGATTTTTATGCCCGTTCGTTTGTTCAAAACGCAATTAATGGATGAGCACGTTCAGTAAAAGGATTGAGGAGAAACGCAATGGCGAATCAATTCCGAGAAAAACAAGTCCCTTTAATGTTATTTGTTTCTTACAGCGATAATTCATTTAAACAACATCATCCAAGAGCATCTCATGGGGGAAATAATATGGATTCAAAGTTAAATAGCTTAGAAAAAGAGATCGATAAAATGAAAAATGATCTGCATGAAGTCAAAACCAATATCGCCGTAATTAAATCCAACTATTCCACCAAAGAAGCTTTAGCCGCCAGCGCCAATAAAATCATTTTATGGTTTGTGGGTAGTGTGATATTGACTCAATTACTACCAGTGGTGGCTAAAGTTGTGGATGTGTGGGTAAAGTGATTAGCAATTATATTAATGAAATTGCCTTACTTATCTTGATTATTAGAACCACAAAAAAAGGCACTCGCCCCCGAGTGCCTTTTGGCTACAACCCGCTAAACTATGAGCTATTCAGCGGTTCTGGTACTTGTGCGGATAAGGTAGTCAAATGCGCTCAATGCGGCTTTGGCACCCTCTCCGGCGGAAATGATAATCTGTTTATAAGGCACTGTTGTACAGTCACCAGCGGCGAATACGCCCTTCACACTGGTTTCATTACGTGCATCGACTTCGATTTCGCCCATACGATTGCGAGCAACAGTATCACCTAACCAATTGGTATTTGGTAATAAACCGATTTGAACAAACGCACCTGCTACTTCCAAAGAGTGCACGCTTTCATCCGTGCGGTCTTTGTACTCTAAGCTAGTCATCTTGCTGCCATCGCCTTTAACTTCAAGCGTTTGAGCATTCAAAATAATATCGATATTGCTCAGGCTGCGGGCTTTGGCTTGCAGCACGGAGTCCGCTTTCAATTCTGACGCGAATTCCAATACCGTCACATGCTCAACGATACCCGCTAAATCGATAGCTGCTTCGATACCGGAGTTACCACCACCGATTACCGCGACGCGTTTGCCTTTAAACAATGGACCATCACAGTGAGGACAGAATGTCACTCCTTTTGTGCGGTACTCTTGTTCGCCCGGAACCCCCATATTTCTCCAGCGTGCACCAGTAGCAATAATAATACTGCGCGCCTTCATCACACCGCCTGATGCGGTTTCGATTTGGTGATATCCGCCAATTTGTTCAGCAGGAATAAGCTTAGTAACGGATTGACCATCAATCACATCCACATTGTAGCTATCCACATGATTTTTCAGGGCGCCAGCTAAAATTGCACCTTCAGTTTTTAATACCGAGATATAGTTTTCGATATCAACGGTATCCATGACTTGCCCACCGAAACGCTCACCGATAACACCGGTACGAATGCCTTTACGCGCAGTATAAACCGCAGCGGATGCACCCGCTGGACCACTACCGATGATCAGAACTTCAAATGGGTCACGTTCGCTAATCGCTTTTGCCGCACGCGCGTTAGCATTGGTATCCACCTTGCTCACGATTTCGCTTAATGTCATGCGACCTTGACCAAATTCTTTGCCGTTTAAGAAAACAGCAGGAACACCCATGATGTTGCGTTCATCAATTTCGTTTTGGAACAGCGCACCATCAATCGCCGTATGGCTGATGTTCGGATTCAATACCGCCATTAAGTTCAGCGCCTGCACGACGTCAGGGCAGTTATGGCAAGATAATGAATAGTAAGTTTCAAAGTTAAAGTCGCCTTCCAGCCCTTTCACTTGATCCAACAATTCTTGTGCTTCTTTAGATGGATGACCACCCACTTGCAGGAGAGCAAGCACTAAAGAGGTAAATTCATGGCCTAATGGTGAGCCCGCAAAACGCACGCCAATATTAGTCCCTGGGTTGGTGATTAAAAATGAAGGTGTTCTTTGTGCAACATCGTGCTCTTCACGCACAGTCACCTTGTCAGACAGCGACGCAATTTGTTCAAGTAATTGTTTTATTTCAATTGATTTTGCGCTGTCATCTAAATTCGAAACTAACTCTACGGGTTTAGTTAATCTTTCCAGATAGGCTTTTAATTGAGCCTGTAAATTATTATCGAGCATGTAATCCCCTTGGTCATAAAATCGGGTACATATACCCGTCGAATAGCCCGTTGCAGGCTTTTACTTAATTGTGTTTAGCGCCTGCAACGTGGCTTATTTTGCAATATTCTTATCGAGGGTTATCGATTAGATTTTGCCGACTAAATCTAAAGATGGAGACAGTGTTGCTTCACCTTCTTTCCATTTAGCTGGGCAAACTTCACCTGGGTGGCTTGCAACGTATTGAGCAGCTTTAACTTTACGCAGTAAGTCAGCAGCGTCACGACCAATGCCTTCCGCAGTGATTTCGATAGCTTGGATGATACCTTGTGGGTCAACAACAAATGTACCACGGTCAGCCAGACCTTCGTTTTCACGCATGTTTTCGAAGTTACGAGTCAGAGCACCTGTTGGGTCGCCGATCATCGCATATTTGATTTTACCGATGGTTTCAGAGCTTTCGTGCCATGCTTTGTGAGTAAAGTGGGTGTCAGTCGATACAGAATAGATATCTACGCCCATTTTTTGGAATTCAGCGTAATGGTCAGCAATGTCGCCTAATTCAGTTGGGCAAACGAAAGTGAAGTCCGCTGGATAGAAGAAGAAAACGCTCCATTTACCCGCAACATCTTTCTCTGTTACTTCGATAAATTTACCGTCTTTAAAAGCTTGATTAGAAAAAGGTTTGATTTGAGTATTAATTAATGACATTTGATGTCCTCCTGTTTGGTTGACTATTAAGTTACTGTTTCGCAGAGACTTAATCCAATCAGTCGTTGCTATCGATTTGATAGGCAAAATCTAATCATTAATTAAAAATTGATAGGCATAGTATTTTATATGGTGCAGCATTAGAACGCTTGCCGATAAAATCTGCAAGCGTTTTGTGAGAAGTAATTCGAGGTAATTTAATGGGAGCTGATGCAATAAAAACTATGCCATTGTGGCAATGGTTTTGCGAAAGCGCATTAATGCAAAGCTGAAGAATACGCTACCAATGACCACTAAAATAACAAACTGCGGCCACACAATTTCGAATCCCGCACCACGATATAAAATGGCTTGCGCTAGGCTAACAAAGTGGGTTGTCGGCATGGTTAGCATGATGTCTTGTACCAGTTGCGGCATACTTTCACGGGCAGTCATCCCCCCAGAAAGCATGTTTAACGGTAATAATACTAAGATCATCAATAGACCAAATTGTGGCATTGAGCGCGCAATCGTTCCCATAAAAATCCCAATCGATGTAGTGGCAAACAGGCTGAGCGCCACCCCACACATAAACAGCAATATCGATCCTTCAATCGGTACTTGTAGCAAAGTTTTCACCACCAGCAACAGCGAGACTGCCGAGGCAATCAGTACCACTAATCCCATCGACCAAATCTTTGACATCATGATTTCAAAAGGCGTTAACGGCATCACCATTAAATGCTCGACGGTACCATGTTCACGTTCTCGGATCAGTGCAGCGCCAGTTAGAACAATCGATAACATTGTAATGTTGTTAATGATAGCCATCACCGAACCAAACCAAGATTGCGTTAAGTTTGGGTTGAACCGCATACGCACTTCAAGATCAACCGGTAAACGCCCTTGGCTGCGGTATTTCGCCAGAAATTCGTTCACTTCACCTAGGGTAATATTTTGGATATAGCTATTCCCTAAAAAAGCCTGACTCATGCGCGTTGCATCGATATTAACTTGCAATTGAGGATGGCGCCCTGCAAGTACATCCCGTTGAAAGTTAGGTGGAATATCAATTGCAAACGTATAGGCACCTCTATCCAGTAAGCCATCAATTTCATTCGGCACAATATCCGCTGGCGGTAAGAAATACGGCTCATAGAAGCTATTAATGATACGATTTGAAAGCTGAGATTTATCCTGATCAGCAATGGCGATCGGGGCATTATGCAGCGAACCCGGCGTTACCGTTGCAGATGAATAAATCGAGACCGTAAACGCAAACACAATCAGTGCCAGCATTGCCTTATCGCGCCCTAAGCTTCGTAATTCTTTCACGCCTAAGTTAAAAATATTCTGTATTTTACGAAACATCCCTATGCCTCCTGCTTTTTCAGGAAATAAACACTCAAGCCAATCACAATCGGGATCGTGATGGCTAGCGGGATAAATGAAGCTTGTAAATCAAAGAAATTAAGCCCTTTAGAGAAGGTTCCCCGTGTGATCGTCAAAAAGTGGGATGTTGGGTAAATCTGCCCTACCCAGCGACCAATCCCTTCCAAGGAAGAAACTGGGTCTATCATGCCGGAAAATTGTGTCGCGGGGATCAAGGTAATAATCGAGGTCCCAAAAATGGCCGCGATTTGGCTTTTCATAAAACAGGAAATCAGCAGCCCCATTCCCGTTGCAATGGTGATATACAAAAATGCCGCTAGACTCAATGACAAGAAACTACCTTTAAATTCCACACCAAAAACATAGACGGATAAAATGCAAAGTAAAACAAAGTTGAACATCCCTAAAACAATATAAGGAAGTTGTTTACCGAGCAGAAATTCTAATTTGGTGATCGGGGTGACATAAAGGTTAATAATTGAGCCCAACTCTTTTTCACGCACTACACTGAGCGCGCTGAGCATCGCAGGGATCATCATTAATAATAGAGGAATAACGGCGGGAACAATCGCCGGTAAGCTACGAACATCCGGGTTATAACGATAGCGTGTTTCAATATCAATAGCCGGAATTCCTGCAACACCTGCCGGCTGACGCGCCGCCATCGTGCTTAACCACGCTAAATGCATCGCTTGCACATAACCACGCACCGTTTCCGCTCGGTTTGGCATCGCACCGTCTATCCATACGCCCAGTTTAACGTTATTTCCTTTGGCAATATCACGAGCAAAATTAGGTGGAATTTCAATCGCCACAGTGATTTTTCCGCTGCGCATACCTGATTCGAGCTGCTCATAATCTTGCAATGGAGGCTGCTCAATAAAATAGCGAGAACCTGCTAAGTTCAGCGTATAACCTTGGCTTAAGCCCGTTTGGTCTCGGTCGAGCACAGCAAAACGTAGGTTTTCCACGTCCATGCTGATCCCATATCCCATGATAAACATCAGGATCACCGTCCCTAATAACGCTAATGTGGAACGTACAGGATCGCGCCGTAACTCCATACCTTCACGAATGCTATAGCTAAATAAGCGTCGTAAACTGAAGCGTTTTTTGAGTGCTTCCGCTGCTTGCTCTTTCAGTTTTGCATCAACATGAAATTCAGGGGCGGTCTCTTTGCCCGTATCTTTATCGCCCACCGCATCCTGCAAATAGGCAATAAACGTGGCTTCTAAGGTATCTAATCCACGCTTTTCGATCAGGTTTTCTGGCGTATCGCAATCCAGTACTTTGCCCGCATGCATCAATGAAATACGGTCGCAGCGTTCCGCTTCATTCATAAAGTGGGTGGAGATAAAAATAGTGACACCGTCACGTCTTGAAAGATCGACCATTAAGTTCCAGAACATATCCCGCGCGACAGGGTCAACCCCAGAAGTCGGTTCATCAAGGATCAGCATTTCCGGCTGATGGATAACCGCCACAGCCAAAGAGAGGCGTTGGCGTATCCCTAGCGGCAGGTCATCAGGCAGCGTTTCACGCACATCGTCCAAGTCAAAACGCTGGCACATTTCATCAATGCGCTGGTTAATTTTATTTTCGGGAATGTGGAATAGCTTGGCGTGTAATTCAAGGTTTTGCTGAACACTTAATTCGCTGTACAAGGAGAAAGCTTGGGACATGTATCCCACGCGCTTGCGAGTTTCAATATCTTTTGGGTCAATCTCTTGTCCGAAGAGCCACGCTTGACCTTCACTGGCTTGCAATAAGCCTGTTAACATTTTCATGGTGGTGGATTTACCACACCCATTGGAACCTAAAAAACCGAATATCTCCCCTTTCGGAATTTTAAAATTCACATGATCCACCGCCACAAAGTTACCGAAACGCATCGTTAAATCCTGAGCTTCGATAGCGATAACGTCATCACCTCGTGTATCTCGAGGAGGAATAACCACTTTTTGGTGACCAGCACGTTTTTCTTCGGGTAATAACGCGATAAAGGCCGCTTCGAGGTCATTACAACCCGTTTGGGCTTTTAATTCAGAAGCATGCCCAGTTGCCATCACCTTGCCATCATCCATCGCCACCAACCAATCAAATCGCTCCGCTTCTTCCATATAGGCCGTTGCCACCAGCACGCTCATATTGGTTTGGCGTTCTCGAATGCGGTCGATAAGATCCCAAAACTGCGCCCGAGATAAGGGGTCAACTCCCGTTGTCGGTTCATCAAGAATTAATAAATCTGGGTCATGAATTAACGCACAGCATAACCCTAGCTTTTGCTTCATTCCTCCCGATAACTTTCCTGCGGGTCGGTCTTTAAAGGGAGCTAGCCCTGTACTTTCAAGAAGATCCTGAATGCGATACGCTCGCTCTTCGTTGGATTGCCCAAATAATCGGCCGAAAAAATCCACGTTCTCGTACACGGAAAGCGTATGGTAAAGGTTTTTCCCTAACCCTTGAGGCATATAGGCAATTTTGGGGCAGACATTGCGACGATGGTCGCTGTTATGCATGTCCCCATTGAGTACATTGACTTGCCCCTGCTGGATCACACGGGCGCCTGCAATCAGTGACATTAAGCTTGATTTGCCCACGCCATCAGGGCCAATCAGCCCCACCATTTTTCGAGCAGGAATTGCGAGAGTGATGTCATCCAACGCACAGTTATCACCGTAATGTTGGCTGACATGCTGTAAATCAACAATCACATCATCCATCAATTTATCGGTCTTTGTTTTATGGATCATTGTGTTAGCGATCATTGTGGTAATCTCACCTCAAGATCAGTTGGCCATGCGGCTTGTGCATCTAAGCGAACGTATGCTTTTCCGGGCAAACCTGTTTTGACATATTCAAGGTGTTTTTCCAGCAATTCAGGAGAAATACGTGCACGAACGCGGAACATTAGTTTCAAGCGTTCATTTTGGGTTTCCACTGTTTTAGGCGTAAATTGTGCAACACTGGCAACGAATGAGGTTTTGGCTGGGATCACAATATTTGGGGCTGCATCGAGAATAATATGAACTTCACTTCCAAGAGCAACCTTGCCAGCTTGTTCTGTTGGCAAGAAAAAGGTCATATACACGTCACTTAAATCCACCATGTTCAGCACGCGACCACCCGCACCAAGGACTTCACCTGGCTCCGCCACTCGATATTGAATGCGTCCATTACGTGGTGCTTTTAGAATACTGTCTTCTAAATCAGCCGTGATTCGTCTTTCTGTTGCCGTTGCAGCTTCTACGCGGTTTTTTGCTTGGACGATACCCGCTTGTGCAGAGTCAATGGCGGCGGTGGATGCAGCAACTTGAGCCTTTGAAGCTTCAAGCGCAGCCTTTGCACCTTGCATTTGTGCTGTGTCGTCATCCACTTGCTGTTGAGAAACGGCTTTAGTTTTCACTAGGACGCGAGAACGATTTAACCGTTTTTGTGCAGCATCTAGCTCCGCTTCACGTTGACGAACGACTGCCTGAGCCGCCAGCTTTTCACTTTTGCGCTGCACTAACCCTGACTCTGCCGTGGCAACCGCACTAATGGCTTGGCGTAACTGAGCTTGTACTTCATGGAGTTGTTCCTGTAGGGCACGGGTATCCATACGGGCGAGTTCTTGCCCTTGTTGGACAAAGTCCCCTTCTTTGACAAGGATGGTATCAATTCGCCCCGCTGTTTTAGTCGCTATATCTATCTCGGTGGCTTCAATTCTGCCATTACTTTGTGCAAAACCCTCTGGAAGACTACTCGAGTTTTGGCTCCAGTAATAATATCCGGCCGCTATAATTGCCAGAACCAAAATAAGATAAAACGATACTTTGCGCTTATTTATTTTCATACCATCCCTTCTCTATTCATTGAATAAATTAGTGAACCACAGTTGTTTTTGGTCGATAATTAAATTAATTAGTCACATTACAAAACTGTTTTATCTTGAAATAAATATCATCTACATTTTATTGTTTTATTATTTTTATAACGGACAAAGTCTATATAACAGCCATTTTGCGATGCTATCTTATTATTTATTATAACTTTATCAGAATTTAGCTTAGGTTAAATCGTTATGTATCACAAAAAAGTCACCCTCTCGAAAAAAGAGATTGTTTCAAGTGTAGATAGGAATATAAAAAAGTAACAATAAAGCCAGCAACGTTATTTGCTGGCTTTGACATGGTGATGAAAATATTATTTAAGCGTTAATGTTTTTTTAGCAGTTAATATTGCTTTGCTAGCAAATTAATTGGCAAACTTCGCAATTGTTTCAGCATCCATGCGATATCGAACCCATTCGTCTTGTGGTTGTGCACCGATGCTTTGGTAAAAATCAATGGCTGGCTGATTCCAATCTAATACGCTCCACTCTAAGCGCTGGCACTGGCGTTCAAAAGCCAATTGAGCAATGTGCTTGAGGAGTTTTTTTCCTGCCCCCGCGCCACGGCACTCGGGTGAAACGTACAAATCTTCTAAATAAATCCCATTATTGCCTAACCATGTTGAATAACTGGTAAAAAATACGGCATAACCCGCCGGTTTACCGTCAACGTAACACAGTAACGCTTCGGTTTTGGAGTCTGGTGCGAACAATGAGTTTTCAATATCAGCAACACTGGCTTTTACTTCATGACGCGCTTTTTCATAGACGGCTAACTCAATAATCATGTCTAAAATCAGCGGGGCATCTTCACGGGTTGCCGTTCTAATTTGTATATCCATTATTATCTCTCTTGTTGTTTGAGGCTCAATTTTAACCATCGATGGCGCTAAACCCTAACGCTCAGCAGTTTTATTCATCAAAGCAACGCCATTATAAGAATGATTTATACCAATAATTCGTAACAACAGATAAACAGAATGAATGGGTCTATTGCTCTAAAATCCCCTTCTTTGCTATCATCCACCCCATTGTTCAACCGAAATATTGAAAATAAAAAAGGAGGCTAATCTTATGCTGTTGTGTGATCTTATTGAATACTCACACTTCTTTGGTAATCGCCAGAGCTCAGGCTTTCACAGTGTTACACTGCGATAACCCTGCCTGAGCAAAGCAGCTAAAGAGTCTTTTCTCAGCTTACTGGGTTGTCGTATCGACGATACCCGGCGTTTTTACGCCTAGAAATTGAGTAAGCTATGAGCACATTATTATCTGTAAAATCATTAAACTACGATACCTCCACCACCTCATTACTGTCTGATATCAGCTTCACTTTACTTCAAGGTGACCGTATTGGTTTGATTGGTCACAATGGTAGCGGCAAAAGTACCTTATTGAAGCTTTTGACCTCTCAGTTATCGCCAAATAGCGGGCAAATTACCTATTCCAATCATTGTGTGACTGCGTATATCGAGCAGCATCTTCCTGCGGAAGTCGCCCCATTAACCTTGATAGATGCGCTACTGCAAAAACTGCCCACGCAAGAACATGTTTCTGAACGTTGGCGAGCAGAAGTGTTATTAACGGAATTAGGGTTTGCACCTCATCAGTGGGAGCAATCGGCAAATGCCATTAGTGGCGGTCAACATACGCGTTTACTGTTAGGGCGCGCGTTAATCAGCCAGCCTGATTTATTGCTGTTAGATGAACCGAGTAACCATTTGGATTTACCTACCCTTATTTGGTTAGGGAATTTCCTTCAAAGTTGGAAAGGTAGCTTTGTGTTGGTTTCTCATGACCAATCTTTGTTGGATAAGGTGACAAACAGTACGTGGATTTTGCGAGATAAAACTCTGCATTTTTATCGGCTTCCATGCAGCCAAGCACGCCAAGCATTAGCAGAAACCGACCGCGCCGATGAGCATCGCTTTAACGCCGAGCAAAAGGAAATTGACCGTATTGCTTCAAGTGCCAAGCGGTTAGCGATTTGGGGCAAAGTTTATGACAATGAAGGGCTTGCTCGAAAAGCGAAGCAAATGGAAAAACAGATAGATCGTTTAAAAGAGGATCAAACAGACCTCACTGAAGGCTATCAATGGCAATTGTTACTGAATGGAAAAGCGATACCTGCGGATCGAGTACTTGAGTTAGATAATACACAAGTCACCACGCCGGATGGACAATTTCTGTTTTCAGTCCCCTTTTCGCAAGTGAAAAGCGGTGACCGAATTGCCATTATGGGTGCCAATGGCTGCGGAAAGTCCACGCTACTGCGTTTGATTTGGCAGCAATATCTTGCTGACCTGCGTTATGAAACACAGTTAAAGTTCCATCCAACGATTTCAGTAGGTTATTACGATCAGCAATTAACTCAGTTGAATGACCATGATAGTTTAATCGATGCATTGCGGCATTTTGCCCCTATCACCGATGAACAGCGAAAAATGGCGCTGATCAGTGCAGGATTTGCCTATTCTCGCCATCAGCAAAAAGTGGCAACGCTAAGTGGTGGTGAACGAGCGCGTTTGTTATTTATTGGGCTAAGTTTGGCGCAATATGCGCTAATTTTGCTGGATGAACCGACAAACCACCTTGATCTTGAAGGTAAGGAAGCGCTGAGTGAGCAAATTTCCCAATTCGAAGGGGCGCTGTTAGTCGTTAGTCATGATAAATGGTTAATTGAAAATAGTTGCCAGCGTTATTGGTATATTCATAATAATCGCTTGGAAGAGTATCTGGATCTGGAAGAAATTTACCAGAAGATAGAGAAACAATCCGCCTTCTCAGAGAACGAGTTGGAAGAGAGCCAAACCCGTTTAATTTCTGAAAATGCACAAGGGGTCATGCCTCATTCTCATGAAGATGACCTACTTGAGCAGCTGTTGGAGCTGGAAGAAAAGTTAGCAGCAGATAAACAACGTAAAGTTGCGCATCAGAAGCCTCTTCTTCAGCAACAGTGGATTGAGGAAATGAAGCGAATTCAAACTTTGCTAGAGATCTAAAATAATAAAGCCCCTAGATGCCAACGTGCACTAGGGGCTTTTCATTGCTTCAATAACAAAACAATACCGTGATAAAATAATACCGTGACAAAATAATTATTAATAAAGTAACGCAAATCCTTATCGGTGAAATGGGGTCAATCACCCTATTTACTCTCATTTTATGAATAACTGTTTTGCCACCTGTGTTACATCTAACTTAATATTTCTGTTTTTTTGCTCGCTTAAAGTATGACATTGGCACACTAGGACAAACTACCTCTTTAAATTTAACCTTACTCTTCGGCACGGAATCTGCCTGTTCTTCTTTTGGCTCAGTTTGCTTATTTTCTTCCGGCTGCATCACTTGTTCTGGCTGCATGGTCTCTTTCATATGAATTTGCTCTTTAACTTGGATAATATGACGGGTTTTTGCCATGTTATTTTCCTTCTACTGCGTTCTTCTCTAAAACGGCGTTATTTTCCGAGACTACGTTATTTTCAGAAACTAATAGCGCCTCATTCACTTGCTCAATTCGTTTTACGGCTTGGTTGATAATATCCACCACTTGAGCCGATTCTTGCTTTGATAACTGCTGTAATACAATTTTATGCCGGAGTAATGATTTGAATTTATCTACCGCTAACTCAATTTCATTGGCAAATTGGTTACCCGCTTTCAGCTCTTGCGCATAATTTAGCTTCATTTTAACTTCAGCCAGAATGTCCGCTTTCAAAAGTAAAAAGCAGCGACCTTCCGGCGTGATGGCAAAGCATTTACGCCCTTTACCCGTTTCTTTACTGGTTGAAATAAAATTCAGCTCTTCCAGTAATGTCAGTGTCGGATAAATCACGCCAGGGCTTGGGCAATAAAACCCTGCCGTTTCCTCACTGATTTTTTTTATCAATTCATAACCATAATTCGCGCCATCTACGAGTAAATGCAAAATATAAATACGCAGCTGTTTTGGATTAAACATGCGCCGAACACTTTTCCCCTCACATAGACATGTATCGAGGTTTTTTGGATTGTCCATTTGGTCTCTCAGTAAATGTGCAAAAAATTAAAAACCGATATATCTAATATCATAATCTGTTTTCTGAATAATGCCAGAATTAGATATATCTGTTTTTATCAATACGTGCTAATGATAACTATTATCATTATGATAGCGAGAAAATTAGCGTCTTAGAGTACAAAAAGTGTTTTTAGTGATCCAAGTAAATGAAAAAAGCCAGTTCTGCGAGAGAACTGGCTTTCTATATCAAAACAATAACTCGTTAGTGTTAGCCAATATCCGGTAGAACTTTGAAGACAATACCGAGCTGGATGCCGATAACTGCAATACCACACAGGAACACAATCACTAATGCTGGCTTACCACCGAGTACTTGATATTTGCGAGGATTAACATGACGAGATTTCAGAGCCATCGCACTTGGCAGTAATAACGCTAAGATAGACAGCGCGATTGCCGCATAACCCAACGCCATCACAAAACCTTTCGGGTAAAACAATGCGAAAACAAGTGGAGGTAAAAAGGTAATCAGCCCAGTTTGGATACGCCCTGATGCATTATCTTGGCGCTTAAACAAGTCGGCTAAGAAGTCAAACAAACCTAACGCAACTCCAAGGAATGATGTGGCTAATGCAAGGCTCATAAACATTTGCGCGACGAATTCAGTTTTACCTGACTGTGCAACTGCTTTAATGGCTTCCAGTAGTCCATTTAACCCAGAATTCTCAGCTAAAATTCCCACAAAGGTATTCGTGCCAATACTGCCCAGCGTAGCGATTTGCCATAAAATGTAAGCAACTAGCGGAATCGCACTTCCTAACACAAAGATAATTCGCAGTTTTTTGACATCACCGCCCATATATTTCACAACACTTGGCACACTTCCGTGGAAACCAAATGAGGTAAAGAAGACTGGGATAGCCGCGAGGATCAAAATTTTATCGGTTGGTGCTGATAGTAAATTTAACTGTTCCACATGCGGGAACATCATTGCCAGAATGATCACTAAAAAGACGATTTTCGCGGTAAACAAGATGCGGTTAATAAAATCGACAGATGAAGTACCAAAGCAAACAACCCCACCACCAATGATGGTAAAGACGACAATGCCCATCCAGTCTGCCATTTCAATGGCAAAACTACCTTTCAGATTGGAGGTAATGATTTGCCCTGCTCCCGTCACATAGGCGGCGGTTAAGGCATACATTAAAAACATCATACTAAAACCCGTGATGAACTTCCCACTCGAGCCTAAATAGCGCTGAGCAACGCTACCTATCCCTGTTTCATGGGATTCATGCTGGTAAACTTCTACCAGCAATAATGCGGTGTAGCACATTAGCGCCCACAGACCAAACAACATCACCAAACTAACTGAAAACCCATTACTTCCCGCTGCAATTGGCATTGCCAACATTCCAGCGCCGATCGTAGTACCTGCAACAATAAAAACACTACCAAGTGTGCGATTTTTCATATTGAGATCCTAACAAAATTAATTAAACACTAACTTTTTGAATGGAATGATTACGTTTATTTTCTTCATCAATGAGCTGTTGTAGTTTGTCTTCAAAGATGTTTCTTAATTCATTCCAGTAGTTATCGAAGTGCTGTTTATCACGCAGGCAATGGGTCATAATTGCGGCCCTTAATACATAAATTGAATGGACTTTGTGCCATTCCTCTTCCTTGAAATTCGCCTCTAGACACAGATTCTGAGGATTATCACCGTACTCTTCATGGGTTAGTGATGTTGACGACGTTAAAAAATCATTTGCATAAGTGCGTCCTGCTGCATAAGAACAGAGTTCATACAAACGTTTATTTAACTGGTTTTGTTTCTCTAGTGAGGTGTTTCCCGTTTCCCTGAACATAAAGTTGATCATGTGGAAATCTGGTGCAGGCATCGCTGCCAATGTAAACTCACGCCCATCAATCACAAACGGCTCGCTGGCATTGATTTTTTCAATCATCCAATTGGCGGTTGTTACCCCAGCCGCAATGACTTTGCCATACCCCAATAAGTTCAGCGGAACTAACCGATGTGCAGCCCATACCGCCGCTGCCGTCGCACCAGCTTTTGAGCCTTCCATAATCGATGAACCCAGTAATACATTCTGTTGTTTATCGGTTTTACGACTACTTTCTTTCACTTCTTCAAACACATAGGCAGCATGATAGGAAATCAAATCGACAATGCGTTTGTCCTTCATACAAATCGCCCCAGCAGCATAAGGGATAAAACCGACTTTATGCGGATCGACTGTGATGGAGTCAGCTTGGTTTAAAGCTCGGAAACTCTGATAAACATCAGGCTTTGGCCAAACGATATCTGGCGGGAAAACACCTTCGTCATGGTAACGAGCAATAAGCGCATCATATTCAAGGAATTGGTTGTTTTCATCACGGAACATTGCGCAGGCATAACCTGCATACGCCGCATCAATATGCACATAGAATGAAACGCCAAAGCGTTGCTCACATTCCTCGCGTAATTTAATGACTTCAGCGACGTTATCAATAGCACCTGTTTCAGTGGTACCTACAACAGCGACCACGGCAAGAATAGGCTCGCCTTTTTCAATCAATGAGAAAACGATGTCACGCATTTGCGAAACATCCGTGCGATAACGTTTATCAACGGGAAGTTGAACAATGTTTTGCTGCCCTAACCCTAAGATATCCATCGCTTTCATCCACGAATAATGCTTGGATTGCGGCACTAACAATTTACCGAGTTTACCTTGTTCAACACCGGTGCCTCGGCAGGTCAGATTGCGAATTTCTTCAAACAACCCTTGCTTTTTCAACTCATCAATCAGATCCAATACATCACTGGTACGCATATTCAGTAACGCGTTTTCTGAAACATCCGTTAAGAGTTGTTTGGCTTGAGGGTGGGATGCCATGGCTAAAGGTAAGGTTTTAATGTTTCTCGCGACCCATAACCCTTCGTAGTTAGCTACTGTGCCACCCGAGGTAATGTGCCCCCAAGATTTTTGCACGTCATACCCAAACATACCGCATAAATCTAACCCCGCTTCGATTTCTAATACCGTCGTTGTCGGTGAAGATTCTTGTGCGCAGTTATTTGGGTTATACATCATAGCCATGACATACGCGAGATTGGAGATCATCAAAGTATCCGCGTTCATATGCCCCATGTAACGCGGTGAAAACCAAGGCACTGACGTAGTTTTTAACTTTGAGGAAAGCTGATTAAGGATACCTTCAGTGCGATATAACGTATCCCGATATTCCGGTGCATATCTATCGACGGTAGTAATTAAATCGGGATCTTCAGGATGATAACCAGAACGCCAATGCATATGCTCAGTCACTGCATATTCCATCATTTCTCTGAAAAATACCGCATTTTCAGATTTAGGTCCGAGGAACAATGCATCTACGTTCATGCTTTTATTTTTAAAATTATTCATTATCACTACACCTTCAAACTACAGCTGGCTGGCACCAGCTGCATTAAGTTACTCAACTCATTATCATTGGAAAGTGCAATAACGGGGGGATGTCTGTGTCGAATGACAACTTGTTAATGATATGACTAGACTTATATCCTTAACCTATATTCAGTAGTAGACAAGCCGTTAATGAGCCAACTTGTCTATAGATATAATCCATCTTCATTAAAACATTAACAAACTCATCTTAATTTTGTTCGGATTTGTGGACAGGCACAAAAATTCAAAAATTAATCATCTGTAAAGAGATATTTACGCTCAAAAGACTTGATAATGTAAATTATTTGTTATAAATAACAAATAATACCCTACGTAATTATTATCTAATTATATAAAGATTAAAAAATAGTTAGGTCGTAGCTACCTGTTTACTAAAATAATTTTACCAATCAAATCCCCTGACTCCATATGGTGATGTGCACGTTCCACCTGACACAATGTATATATTTTGTTAATTATTGGTTTTATCTTACCATTCTGTAACATTCCCCAAACTTGCTGATGCAGCTCTTTTGCGATTTGCGCTTTCTCTTCATTACTTCGAGAGCGCATTGTCGATCCAGTGTGGGTTAAACGTTTTACCATCATTGGCATCATGTTCAGCTGAGTTGGGTTTCCTTTCATCATGCCAATTTGGATAATCCGTCCAAATTTTGCGGCTACTACGTAATTTTTACTGACATAGTCTCCACCAATAATATCGACGACCATATTCACACCATGATGATTTGTATACTCCTGAGTCACTTTAACAAAATCGTCTGTTCGGTAATTAATCACACAATCCGCACCAAGTGATTTCGCCGCTATCGCTTTATCTTCTGAGCCAACCGTCGTTATCACCGTGGCACCAAAGGCTTTTGCTAACATGATGGCGACACTACCAATACCCGAGGTACCACCATGAATAAGTACTGTTTCCCCTTTTTTCAACTGCCCAATCTGGAACATATTCGCCCAAACAGTAAAAAAGTTTTCTGGGATAGCAGCCCCTTCTTCAAAGGATAAATTTCCTAATGGCAAAGCAATATCCTGATGCACTAAGCAGTACTCTGCGTAACCACCACCTGCTACAAGTGCACAAATTCGGTCGCCTATCGCCCACGTTGTTACATCATCAGCTTTAGCCACAACTGTACCTGATACCTCAAGTCCCATGATTGGTGAAGCATCTGGCGGTGGTGGGTATGAGCCTTTGCGTTGGAAAATGTCAGGACGGTTAACACCTGAGGCTTCCACTTTAACGATTAAATGACCAGGAAGGAGTTTAGGGAGCGGAATTTCTATTAGCTGCAGTTCATCCGAAACGCTTGGATCAATAATGTCGACAGCTGTCATTAATGGGGGCAACGACATCAAATTGTTATTCATTATGACCTCTTTTTATAAGTTAATAGGAAAAAATGATATTTTTCTGTTTATTCTTGTGTTAATTTAATGCTAATAAATGACGTAAAATAAAACGTGTTTTTATTAAGTTTTTTGTCCCTCTTTTTATATATTAAATTTATGTATTTAATATATGTCAAATCATGAAATTGCGAATATCCCGTAAATTAGCATGATCTGCTGAATCTATTAGATTGGTAAATTTAGCATTCTTTGCTTTTTTATTTAATAACTCGTTTCTGTCTTATATAGCCCTTACCTGATCAATTATCTTATGCTAAAATTGACTCATATCAATAATTTTAACCTGATTGAGCATTTAATATGATCCCAGAAAAAAGAGTTGTTCGTCGCATCCAGTCTGGTGGTTGTGCTATTCATTGCCAGGATTGCAGTATTAGTCAGCTGTGTATTCCTTTTACTCTGAATGAACACGAACTGGATCAACTCGATAATATTATCGAACGTAAAAAACCTATTCAAAAAGGCCAAGCTTTATTTAAAGCCGGCGATGAATTACGTTCTTTATACGCTATTCGCTCTGGCACAATTAAAAGCTACACCATTACTGAAGAAGGCGATGAGCAAATCACTGGTTTCCACTTAGCGGGCGACCTCGTTGGTTTTGATGCCATTATTCATACACAGCACCCAAGTTTTGCTCAAGCGCTAGAAACTTCAATGGTTTGTGAAATTCCATTTGAAACGCTGGACGATTTATCTGGCAAAATGCCTAACCTGCGCCAGCAAATTATGCGCCTGATGAGCGGTGAAATTAAAGGGGACCAAGAAATGATCCTCTTATTATCTAAGAAAAATGCGGAAGAGCGTTTAGCTGCATTTATTCTTAACCTATCTCATCGTTTTGCTGAGCGTGGTTTCTCACCAAGAGAATTCAGACTCACCATGACTCGTGGCGATATTGGTAATTACCTTGGCTTAACCGTTGAGACAATTAGCCGTCTGTTAGGCCGCTTCCAAAAAAGCGGTATGCTCAGCGTTAAAGGTAAATATATTACCATCGACGATATGGCGAAACTGACTGATATCGCTGGTAAAGTATCCCCTGTTTCTTGCTAGTATTCCTATAAACGGGTCACAAACTTTGTGATCCGTTGTTACTTTTTAATCACATTTCTTGCGTATTTATCCCCAATAACATAGTTTAGAGAGATGGAACTATCCGTTTATTGAGAGGATGTCAGCATGGCTAACTATAAAAATCTTTTAGTAGCAATCGACCCAAATCAGGATGATCAACCGGCATTAAGGCGTGCAGTTTATATCGTGCAGCGTAATGGCGGACGGATAAAAGCCTTCCTGCCTATCTACGACCTATCTTATGACATGACCACCCTGCTTTCTCCTGAAGAACGCAATGCGATGCGCAAAGGGGTGATCAGCCAAAAAGCTGCTTGGATCAAACAGCAAGCCCATTTTTATTTAGAAGCGGGTATTGAGATAGAAATTAAAGTCATTTGGCACAACAAGCCTTATGAAGCCATCATTCAGGAAGTGATCAGCGGTCAACATGACCTTCTACTGAAAATGGCGCATCAAACTGACAACTTAGAGTCCATCATTTTTACCCCGCTAGACTGGCATTTATTAAGAAAATGCCCGTGTCCTGTTTGGATGGTAAAAGATAAAGTTTGGCCAGATCACGGTTCTGTTGTGGTTGCAGTGAATCTTTCTAATGAAGAATCTTACCATGATGACCTAAATATCAAATTGGTTGAGAAAACTCAAGATCTCGCGCGACGGGTTATTAAAGAGCAGGAAATTCATTTAGTTAGCGCTTACCCGATTGCGCCAATGAACATTGCCATTGAGCTGCCTGATTTTGACCCAAGCTTGTATAACAATGCCCTACGCGGTCAGCATCTGATAGCCATGAAAAGCCTGCGGCAGAAATTTGCGATTGATGAGAAATACACCCATGTTCGTGAAGGGTTACCTGAAAAAATCATTCCTGACATGTGTGAAGAGTTACACGCAGGTGTCGTGGTACTCGGTATATTAGGTCGTACTGGGCTTTCAGCTGCATTCTTAGGTAATACTGCTGAACATGTTATTGATAAGCTAAAATGCGATTTATTAGCGATTAAACCTGATGGTTTTGTCTGCCCTATTAGTGCCGCAGATGATTAATTAAGCTGGTAACAATAATCATATTTAGAGGCTCATAAATAGACAATTTTTGTGAGCTTTTTATTATTATCTTCTTAGTGCCCTTCTCAATTACTCATATTCAATTAATAATTAAAAGAAAATGTTCAGACATAAAAACGCCCTGAATTCAGGGCGTTTTATTTTATATTGTCAATGATAAGCAATTACAGCGCTTTTAAAATTGCATCCACGCTGGCTTTCGCATCACCAAATAACATTTGAGTATTTTCTTTAAAGAACAGTGGGTTTTGTACCCCTGCATACCCTGTATTCATTGAGCGCTTAAACACAACGACATTATTTGCTTTCCAAACTTCTAACACAGGCATACCCGCAATTGGGCTGTTTGGATCCTCTTGTGCCGCTGGGTTCACGGTATCATTCGCGCCGATAACCAGCACCGTATCTGTTTCGGCGAAATCATCATTGATTTCATCCATTTCTAATACGATGTCATAAGGAACTTTCGCTTCCGCTAACAGTACGTTCATGTGCCCCGGTAAGCGCCCTGCAACTGGGTGAATACCGAAACGAACATTGATACCACGTTCACGCAGTTTTGCCGTAATATCATGCACCGGATACTGCGCCTGAGCTACCGCCAGACCATAGCCCGGAGTGATGATCACTGAAGTGGAGTTTTTCAACATTTCAGCCACTTCTTCCGCTGTCGTTTCGCGGTATTCGCCCATCTCTTCTTCAGAACCTGTTGATGAACCATCAGTACCAAACCCGCCAGCAATAACACTGATAAACGAACGGTTCATTGCTTTACACATGATATAAGAAAGGATAGCACCCGATGAACCAACTAAGGCCCCTGTCACGATAAGTAAGTCATTACTGAGCATGAAACCTGCCGCTGCCGCTGCCCATCCTGAATATGAGTTCAGCATGGAAACAACCACTGGCATATCTGCACCACCGATAGAGGCAACTAAATGCCAACCGAAGGCTAATGCAATCGCGGTCATGATCAACATGACAAACACTTGTAAGCCAACGCTGTCAGTTTTAACGAAAATAACCAGCAAAATAAATGAAACGACTAAGGCTGCAAGGTTAAGCTTATGGCGATTTGGTAGCATCATCGGCTTCGATGACATTTTTCCTGACAGTTTGCCATAAGCCACAATTGAGCCTGTAAACGTGACCGCACCGATGAAAATGCCCAAGAAAACTTCCGTTAAATGAATATTTTCCATCACGCTACTGGCATGACCTTCACTTGCAATAAAGCTGTTGAAGCCCACAAGTACCGCTGCCAAACCCACAAAGCTGTGCAAAATAGCAACCAGCTCAGGCATTTCGGTCATTTCAACTTTTTTGGCTAAACGAATACCAATTACGGCACCGATCACCATTGCCACAATCATCCAACCCACATTCGCGCTATGAGGTCCTAAGATGGTTGCAATCAGGGCAATCCCCATACCGATAATGCCGTATGTGTTCCCTCGTTGAGAACTTTCATGGCGAGATAGCCCCGCAAGGCTGAAAATAAATAGGATAGCAGCAACGATGTAGGCTGCTGTCACAACTCCACTTGACAACATAAGTTACTCCTTATCCCTTACGAAACATTTTTAACATACGTTGAGTTACTGTGAACCCACCGAAAATATTGATGCTTGCGATCAAGATCGCAATAAAGGATAAGAAACTTACCCAGCCACCGCTGCCAATTTGCAGCAATGCACCAACAACAATAATCCCTGAGATGGCGTTAGTGACCGACATCAACGGGGTATGCAGCGCATGGGTGACGTTCCACACCACGTAGTATCCCACCACACAAGCTAGCGCAAAGACGGTAAAGTGCGATAAAAACTCGGCTGGAGCTGAATTGGCGAACCATCCAAACAGAATGATAGCCAGTGCCATCAGTGCCATCTTGGTTACCGGTGACATTTTCTTCTCTGGCGCTTTCACCTTTTCAACGGCTTTCGGCTTCGCTTGTGGCTGAGCTGAAACTTGAATTGGCGGTGCTGGCCAAGTGATTTCGCCTTGCTTGATAACCGTAACGCCGCGAATGACTAAATCATCAAAATCAATCGTGATTTCGCCATCTTTTTCTTTGCATAACAGCTTCATCAAGTTAACAAGGTTAGTACCATATAGCTGAGATGATTGCGTTGGTAAACGGCTTGGTAAATCGGTGTAACCGATGATTTTGACACCATTATCGGTGACAACCAATTTATCCGCTTGAGTCAGCTCACAGTTACCGCCCGTTTGTGCAGCAAGATCAACCACCACACTGCCTGGCTTCATTGATTCAACCATCTCTTTGGTGATCAATTTTGGCGCAGGTTTACCCGGAATAAGCGCTGTCGTTACAATGATATCCACGTCTTTTGCTTGTGCAGCAAATAGCGCCATTTCTGCCTTAATAAAGGCTTCAGACATCACTTTCGCGTAACCATCTCCACTCCCCGCATCCTCTTTAAAATCTAATTCGAGGAACTCAGCACCCATACTTTGAACTTGCTCTTTCACTTCAGGGCGAGTATCAAATGCGCGAACAATTGCGCCTAAGCTACCTGCTGCACCAATCGCAGCCAGGCCCGCCACACCCGCACCGATGATCATCACTTTTGCTGGCGGTACTTTACCAGCAGCAGTAATTTGTCCGGTGAAGAAGCGTCCAAACTCATGAGCTGCTTCCACAATCGCGCGGTAACCGGCGATATTTGCCATTGAGCTCAATGCATCAAGCGATTGCGCCCTAGAGATACGCGGCACTGCATCCATTGCCATTACGTTGATATTACGGGCTTTTAATGCCTCCATTAACTCAGGGTTCTGCGCCGGCCAAATAAAGCTGACTAAAGTCGCCCCTTCTTTTAATAAAGGAATTTCGTCCGACAATGGTGCATTCACTTTAAACACAATATCCGCAGAAAATGCGCTCTCACGAGAGACAATTTCTGCACCAGCTTGCTCATAAGCTGCATCATCAAAACTTGCTAAATGTCCCGCATTTTGCTCAACACACACCGAAAAACCCAATTTTAACAATTGGGTGACTGTTGATGGTGTAGCGGCAACACGCGCTTCATTGGCAAGTCGTTCTCTTGGTATACCAATTCGCATAATATTCCCTTTTTAAAGCTCGAAGTAATCTATGTTGTAGGTTATTCGCCAAAAAAATGACTGCCTTATCAAAAGGAAAAGTCCTATTTTGTCGTTGAACAGATATAAAATGTTCTAATAACCTACTGAAATTAGCCTTATTGATCCATAATTGATCACGATTCTAAGACAGTAAATGGAATTCACCGTGGAAATCTTAGTTTTAGGTCAATAAAATACTGGATACTTTAAAAAAACTGGTAAATTTGACTAGTCAATCATTATTTGTGTCTTATAAAAATAAAATAGTGCGACAACATGGGCAGTTACGTGTAATAATCACCGCCATGTGTTACAACTATTATTCAGCATGTTTATAATAAATTGCGCAAGGCGGAAGGATTTTGTATGAAGCTGAAAACTACGGTCATCGCAGCCGCGGTGCTATCATTAACTAGTATAACCGCTACACAGGCGGCTGTTGAATTAACGCCAAAACAGGCTACCGAATTACAACCTTATGAGCGTATAACCGTCACTGGGCGTTTTAATGCTATCTATGAAGCATCCGATGCAGTTTCCCGTAGGGCTGATAAGATGGGGGCTTATGCCTTTTACATCCAAAGCCTTGATGATATAGGTGACAGTGGCAACATGCGTGTTGTTGCTGATGTATACGCAAAAGATGCATCAAAACGTGAAGAATCTGCTCGCCGAGTTTTCGGTGGTGTTGAAGAAATGTCTAAAGCGGACGCAAAAGTGTATCAGCCTTTTGATGCCGTCACTGTAAGTGGTTTCTACCCATCTGAACCGGACTTATACGAAGCAATCGCGAAAAAAGCCAAAGAAAAAGATGCAGCCTCATTTTATGTGGTTCGCAACGTAGCCATGAATGACGGTGGTAACACTTTAGCAACCGCATATATCTATAAGAAAGATGCACCTAAGCGCCAAATTCAAAAAGAAGAAGCAGTTGTTCCTGCTGATTCAGAGGCGGGTCGTGCGTTATTAGCGCAGGGTGGTGAAGCTGCTGATAAAGTTCTGATCCCTGGCGTTGCAAGCTCAGAAGAACCAACCGAAGCTGTTGGTCGTTTCTTCGAAACGTCCTCAAGCCAGCCGGGTCGTACTAGCGTGACATTACCAAGTGGTTATGTCATTGAAGAAGTGAACAAAACAGCAGCAGCCATGATGGTTCCATTTGATTCCATTACTTTCTCCGGTTATTACACTAATACCCCAGAAGTTCGTTATCAAATCGCCAAACGTGCAGAAGCTAAAGGTGCAAAATACTACCATATCACTCGTGAATGGCAGTCGAATGGTGGCAGCGTCACCATCAGTGCAGACCTGTTCAAATAGTCGATAGCTCTACTTTATTATGAAAGCCAGCTTAAATATTAAGCTGGCTTTTTTTGTTTGCATTGCCCTACTTCCTGATACCTATTCCTGAACAGCTCAAATTAGCACTTTATAAAATGTGAGCCTATTTACCATAAATAGCGAAAGTGAATAAAACATCTTGTTCTGTGCATATTTTCCCATTGCATCTGGCGCATTTCATTCGTAGAATCCACACTCTAATTTAGCAGGTGATCCAACTGGATTTAAAAGCTGTGACAGTGAATCCATTTATAGCATTGCTATCTTAACGTGATTTTAACTTTTGATTGCACAACAACCAGGATATACATTGAAAAATACATTAAGCCTTACTGCACTCACCGCGCTAGTTCTTAGCTCAATGGTTGGTGCTGGTGTATTTAGCCTTCCTCAGAATATGGCTGAAGTGGCAAGCCCATTAGCATTAATCATCGGCTGGTCCATCACGGGCGTAGGGATCTTATTTCTTGCATTCTCTCTTTTACTCCTTTCCAGAATTCGTCCTGACCTGGATGGCGGAATATTTACTTATGCAAAAGTAGGATTTGGTGAGTTTATTGGCTTTTGTTCTGCATGGGGCTATTGGTTGTGTGCTGTTGTCGCCAACGTTTCCTATTTAGTGATTGTCTTTGCCGCTATCAGTTTCTTTACTGACACACCGGATAACATTGTGTTTGGCGATGGTAATACTTGGCAAGCTCTAATCGGTGAATCTATCTTACTGTGGGTTGTGCATTACTTAGTTCTTCGCGGTGTGCAAACTGCGGCGGGGATCAACAAACTCGCTACGATGGCGAAATTAGTCCCTCTTGGGTTATTTATCGTACTCGCATTCTTTGCCTTCAAGCTCGATATTTTTGATGCCGATTTTAGCGGTATTGACCTTGGTATTCCCGTTTGGGAGCAAGTTAAAGACACCATGCTGATTACTTTATGGGTCTTTATTGGTATTGAAGGGGCTGTTGTCGTCTCCGCTCGGGCGAAAAACCGCCGTGATGTCGGTCTAGCTACCATTTTTGCGGTAAGCTCCGCATTAATTATCTATATTCTTGTCACCCTGCTATCTCTTGGGATCATGCCTCGTGCCGATCTGGCTGAGATTAAAAACCCGTCGATGGCGACTTTAATGGTCTCTTTAATTGGCTCTAGCGGTGACATCATTATTGCCGCAGGTTTGATTATCTCTGTTTGTGGTGCCTATTTGAGCTGGACAATTATGGCGGCTGAAGTTCCGTATATTGCCGCACAATACCAATCATTCCCTAAAATTTTCAATAAATTAAATAAGAATGATGCACCATCTTCCTCGTTATGGTTCACCAACGGTGCAGTTCAACTATCATTAGTGCTAATTTGGTTAAGTGGCAGTAACTACAATACTCTGCTGACTATCGCTTCAGAGATGATTTTGGTTCCTTACTTTTTAGTCGGTGCCTTTTTAGTCAAAGTTGCTTATCAACGTCATAGCAAAGCCCTGCTCGCGGTTGGTTTTGTTGCTGCTGTCTATGGATTATGGCTGTTGTACGCATCTGGATTGATTAACTTAATGCTCTCTGTGGTGCTCTATGCGCCGGGGATCATTATTTTTCTGTATGCCCGTTCACAGCAAACAGCAAAAGCCCCACTGAAGTTAATAGAGAAAATCTTAGCATTTGGAATTGCAATAGCCTCAGTGCCAGCGTTATATTCCCTATTAGCTTAATCCCGCTCTTTAGTCGCGAGCTAAATTTAACGTATTGAATTTAGCTCGCTTTGTATTATCTTCTTTTCCCCTGACCAACCTCCTCGCTTTTTACAATTATCATCCTTTTGGTGATGTAGTTTTTGAATGACTATTCACCAATACAGAAATTCAAAAAACGATAAGCCCCAAACCACGCTAGCAAGGCAAATATATTGCAGACAACTCAGTTGTTAATGTAGGAATGGTAAAAACCATTAGCATGTTGTAACTAAAATGGGGTTGGGTAGTAAAGCTTATCCGTAATTAATAATTTCACAATAAAAAAATGCGCGAGCGGTACCGTTACCACATCGCGCATTTTTATCTTATTAAACAATAAATTATCCCAGCCTAACGCTATCATTGACCCCTAGCTATAGTTGCTGCGTTAAACTTTCCATGGTTTGAATGATCCGTTTATCCGATATCGGGTATGGCGTTCCAAGCTGTTGAGCGAATAAACTCACTCGTAACTCTTCAATCATCCAGCGAACTTCCTGTACTTCCGGTAACTGCTTTTGTAGTGGCGTTAGTTTACTCATCCACTGCTGCCACATGGTTTGTACGTGTTCAACTTTGCTCATCTGAGCACGGTCACGATTTGGATCGATGGCTAACTTTTCCAATCGACGTTCAATTCCGTTTAAGTAACGCAAAATATCCGGTAATCGCTTCCAGCCCTGCTCTGTCACAAACCCTTTAAATACCAATCCTGACATTTGAGCTTTGAGATCAGACAATGCGAGCGCCATCGAAAAATCAACGCGGCCTTTCAACCGTTTATTGATAGCAAATACAGCCGTTAAGATTTGCTCAACTTGCTTGGCGATATTCACAACCACATCGTTCAATTCCGCTCTCGCATACTCTTTCAATGATTCGAACTGCTCTTCAGTCCATACCGCGCCGCCATAAGTTGCAATCAGCTGATCAATACCGCACGCGATACAGTCATCAATTAACTCAAGCACTTTACCGTAAGGGTTAAAATAGAGCCCCAATTTGGATTTATTCGGCAGCTTTTCATGCAAATATTTGATTGGCGATGGAATATTCAAGAGTAATAATCGCCGAATTCCGCCCCACATTGCTTGCTGTTGTTCAAATTCGGTTTCAAAAACACGGATCCCCACACTGTTCTTTTCATCCACTAACGCTGGATAGGCTTTAACTGAATATCCTCCGCGTTTTTGTTCATAACGTTGTGGTAACTCGCCAAAACTCCAAATATGCAAGCCGCTTTGTTCAATACCATCATCCACAACCTCGGACAATGTCTCTTGCACTTTTTCTTTGAGGCTGTCTTTTAAAGCATCCAGATCTTGCCCTTCCGCGACGGTTTTATTTTTGTCATTCACCACTCGGTAGGTCATTTTTAAATGCACTGGGAGTTGATCTAATTGCCAAGCCTCACGCTCGACCGTTACCCCCGTCATTCGACGCAGTTCGCGCTCTAGCTTATCTAACACGCTACCTTCTGGGGTCGGAACTCGTTCCAAAAATGCAGATGCATAGTTTGGTGCAGGCACAAAATTACGACGGATAGGTTTAGGCAATGATTTGATTAACGCAACGATTAATTCATGGCGCAGACCCGGTACTTGCCAATCAAAGCCCACATTTTGTACCTGATTCAAAATGGCTAATGGGATATGAACGGTGACTCCATCGGCATCAGTGCCTGGTTCAAACTGGTAGCTTAAACGGAATTTAAGATCGCCTTGATGCCAATAATTCGGGTAATCAAGCGCCGATACATTTCCTGCATCTTCTTTGATCAGCATATTTTTTTCAAAACTGAGCAAATCCGGTTGCTGTTTTGATACAGTCTTCCACCATTTATCAAAATGGCGAGAGGAAATCACATCATTCGGGATACGCTGGTCATAAAATGCAAATAGCGTTTCGTCATCCACTAAAATGTCACGGCGACGTGATTTGTGTTCCAGATCTTCTACTTCTGATAACAGTTTTAGGTTAGCTCTAAAGAACGCGTGACGGGTATTCCAGTCACCTTCCACCAGTGCATGACGAATAAAGAGTTCGCGGCATAATAATGGATCAATAGAGCCATAATTGACTTGGCGTGAAGCAACAATCGGTAACCCGTATAAAGTCACTTTTTCCGATGCTGTGACAGCACCTTCTGATTTTGACCAATGGGGTTCGCTATAGTGGTGTTTCACTAAATGCTCAGCTAGAGGTTCAATCCATTCAGGATCAATCGAAGCCGCAATCCGCCCCCACAACTTTGATGTTTCAACCAGTTCAGCAACCATCGTCCACTTCGGTGGTTTTTTGAATAAACCAGAACCTGGGAAAATAGTAAATCGCGCATTTCGCGCTCCCGTAAACTCGTGTTTTTCAGCGTCTTTCTGGCCGATATGTGAGAGCAACCCTGCCAATAGCGAGACATGAATACTGCGAAAATCTGCTGGAGCACTGTTGATAGCAAACCCTTGTTCTTTCACGACTTGACGCAACTGCGTGTAGAGATCTTGCCACTCGCGAATTCGCAAATAATTAAGGAAATCCTGACGGCACATTTTTCTAAATTGTGCGTTAGATAATTCTTCTTGCTGCTGTTTTAAATAATCCCACAGATTTAAAAATGCCAGAAAATCCGATTGCTTATCATGGAAACGTCGATGTTTTTCATCAGAAGCTTGCTGTTTATCAAGCGGTCTTTCGCGGGGATCTTGAATCGATAATGCCGAAACGATCACCATTGTTTCGCGTACCGCGCCATATTTTCTGGCTTCAATCACCATTCGCGCTAAACGCGGGTCAACGGGGAGCTGTGCTAGCTGGCGTCCGATATCGGTTAATCGATAACCTTTATCTGCATCTTTGTGAGGTTGGATCCCACCAAGCTCTTCCAGTAATTTGACACCATCTTGAATATTACGCTTATCCGGTGCTTCAACGAATGGAAATGCCGCAATATCCCCAAGTCCGATTGAGGTCATCTGTAAAATGACCGACGCCAGGTTGGTTCTTAGGATTTCAGGATCGGTAAACTCCGGTCGAGATAAGAAATCCTCTTCAGAATACAAGCGGATACAGATACCGTCCGAAACACGACCACATCGCCCTTTACGCTGATTGGCAGAGGCTTGTGAAATCGCTTCGACCGGTAAGCGTTGTACCTTGGTGCGATAACTATAACGGCTGATACGTGCATAACCCGTATCAATCACATACTTGATCCCCGGAACCGTCAGTGAGGTTTCTGCCACGTTCGTTGCGAGAATAATTCGGCGACCACCATGAGGATGGAAAATTCGGTTTTGCTCACTGTTAGATAACCGTGCAAATAGCGGTAAGACTTCCGTATGGCGCAGCTGTAGTTTGGATAGTGCATCAGCGGTGTCACGAATTTCTCGCTCACCACTCATAAAAATCAGAATATCGCCGGCACTTTCACGCCCTAGCTCATTAACTGCATCGATAATACCGTCAATTTGGTCGCGTTCGCTGTCATTATCGTCCCCCATAATTGGGCGATAACGCACTTCAACTGGGTATGTTCGCCCTGAAACTTCAACAATTGGCGCATGACCGAAGTGTCGAGAGAATCGCTCTGGATCAATCGTCGCTGATGTAATAATGACTTTTAAATCAGGGCGCTTAGGCAATAATTGACGTAAATAACCTAAAATAAAATCAATATTTAAACTGCGCTCATGGGCTTCATCGATAATAATTGTGTCATATTGCAATAGCAATTTATCATTCTGCAATTCCGCCAGTAAAATACCATCCGTCATTAATTTAACTTGGGTGGTATCGCTCACTTGGTCACTAAAGCGGACTTTATAACCGACATTTGTACCTAGCTCACACTCTAACTCTTGTGCAAGTCTCGAAGCCACTGAGCGAGCCGCTAATCTTCTTGGCTGAGTATGACCAATAAAGCCCTTCACGCCACGGCCCAGCTCTAAGCAAATTTTAGGGATCTGCGTGGTTTTACCTGACCCCGTTTCACCAGCAATGATCACCACTTGATGCTGATTAATCGCATCAAAAATAGCTTGTTTTCTTTGGCTAACTGGTAAGTTTTCAGGGTAAACAATTTTCGGCATATTCAGACGTTTTTTCTCAACCTTCTGTTTTGCCTTTTCAATATCCCCTTTGATGACTTCGATAACTGCCATACGAGATTTTTGATCTTGTATTTTTGAGATGCCGTGAAGGCGTTTCTTCAGTTGCCATTGATCACGCAGTGATGTTTGTTCAATGTCAGCATGTAATGCTGATAGAATGGAATCCATTCTTAAATCCTTATTTTTCAATTCATTATAACGCCACTCATCAACCTATAATCATGTGGTGGCTAAAGATAATATTTAGGTTTATTTTATGATTTTAGTTATTTCATACAAATACCATCAGTTTTTTTGAAGTATGACTTCTAAATTTCTTCCTATTAATCTGCCACATACCGAGTATCATCATTATCTGATGAGATAGACACATGAGTTTCGAGGAAAATAATGAGTAAAGTACTACTATTGAAATCAAGCATTTTGGCAGATTATTCACACAGCAATAAAATGGCTGATTATTTTGTACAACAGTGGCAAGAAAAAAATCCCGATGATGAATTTATAGTTCGAGATTTAGTTAACCAGCCGATCCCTGCGATTGATGGCGAAATTTTAGCAGCTTTTGCACCTACTGACACTAAAACTGAGCAGCAACAAGCACATTTAAACCTATCAAATCAACTCATTGATGAGATTAAACAAAGCGATGTTTTAGTGATCACCGCACCGATGTACAATTTTTCAGTGCCTTCTCAGCTGAAACATTACTTTGATTTTATCGCTCGATCTGGTCATACCTTTAAATATACCGAACAAGGTGCTGTGGGGCTATTAACCAATAAGCGTGCATATGTTCTGACTAGCCGAGGCGGGATTTATAAAGATACACCAACGGATATCATGGTGCCTTACATCACCCTATTTTTGAATTTCATTGGCATTAAAAACATTGAGTTTGTTTTCGCGGAAGGCACCTCGTTAGGCGCTGAATCAGCAGAGAAAGCGCAATCACATGCGAAAAACCATATTGATTCACTGATTGCTTAACAGTATGCCTCGTTAAATAACGCTTTACTGCTGGTTCTTAATTTAGCATCGAAAATAATGCGCACTTATTTCATCTAAAATTAAAAATAGTGCGCATTTTTATTTTTTCAGCATCCATTGCCCATTAATACCGCGTACATATTCTCCCGCGGGTGCACGTTCAACCAATTTTTGCCCTGCCATTCTTGCGACATCGTTGGTTTTAAGCCCATTTTTATCTGCAATTTCTGTATATCGGTTTTTTCTTTCAGTATTGATATGTTCAACCAATTGCTTTGCATCTGCACTACTTTGGTCAATTACCGCCAAATATCCCGATAAGGTTTCCCCTACCAGACCGTGAGTTTTACCTTCTTCCACCGTCAGAGCAAATGCAGAAAATATGCTTAATGTGGAACATAACGTGACGACTTTAAACCAGTTCATCATTTTGCAGGTACCTCACCGAATAGATCGCTGTTTTCTTTCAATAACTCTTCGACTTGTCGGTCAGCTTTAATTTGGATTTCATGTTCAATCTTAACATTCATATTGATGTTAATTGGCTTATCTGGCGTAGCGACTTCTACGCGTAAACATGCCGTTAATAGCGATGCCATTGCCATCATCATGATCAATTTTAATGTTTTCACGTTAGTCCTTTTCTCTTCTATATATTCTTTTCAAGCCATTCTTCTAAGCCAGTGCCAAAACGTAAGCTACGCCATAACTGAAAAATATTCTCTTCATGGTGATAATTTAAGTGAACTTCACGTTTCTTGGCTTCTTTGGTGTTATATCCTTCAAGAATAGTCGACATGGTGAGTAATCCCAAGTTGGTAACATTCACATCCGTACGACTGCGTTGAATTTCAAGATATTGTAGCCACCCAATTGCCGATCCCGCTGAAATATTATCTTTGGCGATAGACTCCACAAAATTGGTATCTAAGCGTAATGTCAAAGGCCCGCTATTTTCCATCCATCCCCCTTTAATAATCCAATCAGGGTTATTCAGGTAAAATGGCAACTCGCCATTTACTCGACCAGAAACAGCAAATTGTGAGACTTTTAGTTTTGTGAATAACTCGCTAAGTTCCACTTGGTGGACACTTATCGTCGCGGGTTTATTTTGTGGCCAACGAAGTAAATCGAGATTAATTTCACCACCTAACATTTTAAATCCAACATTACTCAGTTGGATCGGATGCGTTTCCGTTGGAGGATATGTTCCCGATAAATCCGCTTTGATATCGGTGAATTCGAATAAGTTCGAGACATGTTTTATTCGTAATTCAACGGGCGATTTTTCACCTAATGTCCACGTACTATTATGTAATTTCCACGGTAAGACAAAATCCAAACCATTAAGCTCACCATCCTTCATCCATAAGCTCGTATTTTGCACTCGCCAATGCCCACCAGCAATAAAACCATTTTCTGGAGTCATGGAAAAAGCGGCTTGAGAAAATAGTTTACCCTCCCGTAATTCAATATTTAGGTCTTTCGGAATTAATGTTTGAAATGCTTTCACTGACTGCTCTGGCCAACGTGCTTCACCACGCAGACGTTCACCGTCCCAGCGTCCAAATATAACGATAGGTCCTACTTGCCTAGTACTTAAATCCCCTTTTAACTGAAAACTAGCAGGGGATGTACCTTTAAGTTCTGCATTAGCCGTAATTTTAGGCAAATAGCTGCCGGCATCAAATAGCATTCGATTACTGGTTAATTGCAACGCGCCATAAAAATCAGCTTTTGCTGGTTCTCTCTGCCAAACCAACGGCGATGTCAATTTAAGGCGTGGAGCAGACATGGAGAGTAAACCATATTTAATTTGGTCAAATCCCGTATTTAAACTATTGAGCGTTAATTGCGTATCTTGCCAATTACCGTTACCTTTCATATCCCAACGAGCGGCTAAAGCAGGCAACTTAGCATTTCCCCAGTAATTCCAGAACCATTTACCTTTATCAATATTAAACTTATTTGCGCTACCATCGAGATGAATATCAAAGTCACCCCAATATTGTTCTTTTACTTTTAAAATTGCTTGTAAGCGCCCCGAAATTCCGTCGGCATTTAAACGCGTACCCGCCAAAGGTAAGCGTATTTCCCGTAACAGAATTGTCGGTGAAACCTGCCCATAGGCTCTCATTAATGAGCCGGGCATAAATGCAACGGTGGGTGAAACCAACTGACCTGCAATTTTTGCTGGCAAATTGATATCCAGCACCATGTCATCGTATTTCACTTGACCGTTGAGTCTAAAATCAATATTTGCATCGAGGAGATTGATACGGCTAGGTTCAAGGGTAAGAACTAAGTTAGCTTTTCCTTTTTTTGCATCAGTCAACATATTCAAACGTCCTGAAACCACAAACTCACTCAGGGCTTGATTCCAGTTATCAATTTGAAATGCAATTCCACCATGAAGTGGAACTTGTGCATCATCCCAGCGCCATTGACCATCCGTTACGATCACTTGTGATGATGAAACCTGCCATGGAAGATGGAATAATTCTTGTTGCTGCTCAAGATCCGTCACAGTCAGCAATCCTTGGTCGCGCTGCCAATGCAATTTTGTATTTAAGCGTTTATTTAACTCAATAAGCTTAAATTGCGCTTCGATATCTCCCGTTTCGGGCAGTTGAGCCGTCGTCAGAGGTAAAGCCAATTGCGCGGTTAATTCAATATGTTGAGGCTCTTCTTGTGGCTTACGTTGATCCAGTGTTTGCAACTCTTCTAACGCTAATGTGCTCTGAGGTAATGTTGCCGAAAATTGCTGCACAATCAGTTGATTTTGTGAATTAACAAAAGAAGAAACCCGTACATTTTCCCCCTGATAATCCAACATAAGTGGAGAATCAGCGGTACTGCGTAACCATAAACTCCCTTGATATTGTTCCCAAGAATGCAGTGTGATTTTATCAATGACGAGTGAAAATTGAGGGAGTGCATCCAGTATCTCGGTGATATTGATAGGAGAACTTGGTGACTCCTCACTCGTTTTGATGCTATCCAAACATTCCGCATTAACATCAAGCCCATCAATTTTGGCTCTAATCGGGAAAAAAGAGATTCTGGCATCCGTTACTGTGACAAGAGAACAATTATTTGCACTTAATCCCACACTAGGGAATCTAATTTGATGATTAACAAGTTGTGGCTCAGAAAGTGACAGCGTCACTGGCGGCGGTAAAAAATGACTCGCAACAATGGGCGCCCAACGGGTTAATGTTGACCATAATATGATTAGGAGCACAACACTCACCCCTAATAAGAAAAACAGTATTTTTATTGCCCGTTTCATGAATATTCTCTGAGCATCATCTTCATGAAGCAGCGATAAATATCATTGATGATATGGATGAAAATAAAGCGAAAGGATGCATTGGAACGAGCAGTTCAACGACTTGCATTGCGATGTAGGTCATTTCCATAATAACTATCTCCATTCAGATAAATATATTCTAATCTTTTAAAGCAGAAATGAACAACTTAACCCTATGTGTTCACTCCGTTACTTCATTATTTTCAGTCAGTTCTTAGTGAATATGTGATGCTGTATAGTTGGCAATTTCACGAAAACATGATGGTGTATCATGTGCAAATTTCACTTTCTCGGCAAATATCGGATTAGCTGCAAAAAACTCATCCAATCGCTGATCAAAGTGTTTAGCAAAACGCAGCAGTTCTAACGTATTCATCAAGGTTTCTTTTGGTCGCATGCCCTTTAATTGCGATATTAAAAAGCGTTTAATGATCCGAAAAGCGCAAACTCGGTAAGGAATGTTGAGCCGAATGATTAATGAGCAATCGACAAAAAAAGGCGCTAAACGCTTGTCATAAGAGCCTTCCATTATCCACCTTTCTTTAGATTTTATCTCCGAAATCAGTGAGTTCATGGTTTCCGGCGTATTTTTAACGTACTCCATTTGGGTTTTATTCCAATAAATGTCATCGTAGCCATATGCAGGGAGATTAAATTCTTCCGATAACTTTTGAGCGAGCGTTGTTTTCCCTGCTCCTGATATACCAATAATGCAAATTTTCACGCTGCTCCTTAACGTTCTTTGTTCTTTAAAACCAATCTATTCTGTAAAAGAAGAAAAATAAAACTTAACAATGGCATTATTTTAACACTAAAAATGGCCGTCTTTGTTAAAGATAGTGAGCAAACGAAAATCAAACGTAAACAGTAAGATATTTTCTTAATTTAGAGGTGATTTACATCACTAATTGTCTTATTCTGAACGCATATTTTTGTAGGTTTGTTTATTTTACCTACACTTTGTCATTTATTGGTTCCTATAAATTATGGAGTTCCTCTGATGAAAATTGTTTCCTATAGCACCAAACAGTATGATCGCAAACATATGGAACAGGTCAACCAACAATCAGAGTTTAATTTTAATATTGAATACTTTGATTTTCCATTAACGGTTCAGACAGCTAAAAATGCCGTCGGTGCTGACGCAGTTTGCATTTTCGTTAATGATGAAGCAAACCGTGCTGTGCTGGAAGAGCTCGCGGCTCTCGATGTGCATATTCTCGCGTTACGCTGCGCTGGCTTTAATAATGTTGATTTAGATGCAGCCCATGAGTTGGGAATTCAAGTCGTTCGCGTTCCTGCTTATTCTCCTGAAGCTGTTGCAGAACATGCTGTTGGCATGATGCTATGCTTGAATCGCCGTATTCATCGCGCGTATCAACGTACTCGAGATGCTAACTTTTCTCTCGAAGGCCTAACTGGCTTTAACATGCATAACCGCACTGCGGGCATTATTGGTACAGGTAAAATTGGTCAAGCCACGTTACGAATTTTAAAAGGGTTTGGAATGCGCCTACTGGCTCATGACCCATACCCAAGCCAAGCCGTCCTTGATCTGGGTGCCGAATATGTCGATTTAGACACCTTGTATCGAGAATCCGATGTTATCTCTCTGCACTGTCCTTTAACACCGGAAAACCACCATTTGCTGGATGAAAACGCGTTTAATCGCATGAAATCAGGCGTAATGATCATCAATACCAGCCGTGGAGCTTTAGTCGATTCGGCTGCCGCGATTAATGCGCTCAAATCCCAAAAAATTGGCGCATTAGGTATGGATGTGTATGAGAATGAAAGAGATCTATTCTTTGAAGATAAATCTAATGATGTAATTCAAGATGATATCTTCCGCCGATTATCTTCTTGTCATAACGTATTATTTACCGGCCATCAGGCGTTTTTAACCGAAGAAGCCTTAACAAGTATCAGCTTAACAACACTGAGTAATATTCAACAAATCAGTCGTGGCGAAAATTGCCCGAACGTAGTGAAGCCTTAGCAGGATCTCGCATCATGAAAAGATTGATCCCTCTAACGCTCTTTGGGTTGTTACTTGCAGCTTGCCAAACCCATCAGGTAAAGGCAGGTAGTAGTCAGCAATCCCTTGAGCAGCAGCTGATGCATCATAATTTTGTCTTAACTGAAGTGGATGGTCAGCGCATTGCCAAAAAACAGACCGCACCGTCCATTTCATTCGGTGAAAAAATGTTTGTCTCTGCCTCTATGTGTAATGACTTTAACGGAATGGGTGCAATTAATAATGCAACACTAAAAGTTAAAACATTAAGTAAAACAGAATTAGAGTGCGTAGATGAAGATCTTTCACGATGGGATACCTTAATTAACCGTATGCTGACAAATGGTGCAACAGTAACATTAACCAAAGATCATTTAACGTTGACACAAGGCCATTATAAACTTGTTTATATCTTGAGTGATTATATGCAGTAATTCTGCTTTTATTGCAAAATAAAAAACCGCCATTCTTAATTTGGCGGTTTTTTTATCTTCCTATATTAGTATTGCTTAAATATTATTTGGCTTGGCTGAATAACAAATTAATTCCTGTCGCTTTTGATGTGCGGTCCATATAGTCATGAATTGTGGTGCTAAAACCTATTTCTTTCACAATACTTAAGCTACGCAACACAGGGAAGATAATAAAATCATTAATATCTACAAGTGCTTTGTTACGCTTTTCTAGCCATACATCTAATAGATCCATATGCGGCTCTAACTCAATCAACAGCGTGTGCGTTTCTTTACGCAGTACAGATAAATCATCTCCATGAAACTTGCTAACACGCTGGATATACGCGGTTTTAGCCGCTTCCGTCGCTATTTCAGGAAACTCAGATTCAGTAAAACGTGGTGTCACTAATTTAGATACCGTCGACGAAACTGCTTTATACCAACTATCAATTTCAGGGCTAATTTCCCCTGCGGCTAAACGAGGCTCACTTAATTGGTCAATATAGCGCACAATATCTAAACTCTCAGGTAAATAGCTACCATCTTCTTTCTCTAGAATAGGTACCATTTTACGCCCTATCATACGTGTTGGGGTTTCGATATCGTTATCCAACAAAATCACTTCTTCTACCGCAACTTTTTTTAAGCCAAAAATCATTCTGGCGCGAACACAAAATGGACAATGATCATAGATATACAGTTTCATATTACCCTCACACACTCAGTGATAAAGCGAATTAAGTTAACTTAAGTATACTTGATATTTATACTTAGTGTAGTGCTAAAGAAATTTCTTTTTTATTATTTAATATAATAAATCTAGTTATATTTAATTATAAAAACAAAAATAAATAAAATTAATTGAAATTTAATTCACAAAAAAAGTAACACATTGCATTTTAAATTCCTGATTTTATATTTTAATTTAGAATTAAAATGAATAAATTATAGGATAACAAAAATGAAAACCATCCAAAATCAACCCCAACGTTTCATAATGAAACGATTCAACTAATCTAATTAACATATTAAACAATTAACTAACAAATAAGATAAATGTTGATTTTATTAAACAGACAGGTTTAACCGCGTAATTCTAGCGGGATATTCTTATTGTTATTTTAATTCGGAATATTCAAAATGGCACTACAGAAACAAACGTCGAATTTTTGAATGTGATTATCACAAAATGAAAGACCATCATTGAAAGTTAAATACTTTAATTTGACGTTAATTTTAATTATTAGCTTTTAAACCAGCTTGTAATTTAATATAATATATAGTGAAAACGACTGATAATAACCTTAATAATAAGTTGAGTATGTCATATGGACATTCATAGTGTCATTGGTCTTAGAATAAAAAACCGGAGAAAAGAGCTAGGCTTGTCAGGTGCAAATCTAGCAAATAAGTTACATTTAAGTCAGCAGCAAATATCGCGGTATGAAAATGGTGTTAACAAGATCCCAATTGACCATCTGCTTGATATTGCTGAAATTTTAATGTGTCCTATTGAATGGTTCTTTAACGGTTATAAAAGTGAAATTAATAATAACGATGACCATTCATTCGACATTCCGAATAGAGAATTACAATACGCAGCAGAAAGTGTAATTATTCCATCTAAACATCACGCATAATAATCTTTTTTCGATTATCTAAAAATACCCAGTTAACGCTAATGTAGACCATTAATCTTCATCGATTAAAATTAGCTTTCTGGGTATTTTTTTATTTCTTTTAAAAAATTAAAGCTGCATATTATATATATAATAAAACATCCGACCTCACACCACTGACCAGCATTAATTTAAAAACAAAAAAATCGCATATGTTTTATTAAAAATATGCGATTTCCTATTGAAGTTGAATATGATTTTTAATCGTAAGTGACATTGAAAACTAAGTGTGACCGAACATCACCTGCCGAAATGGCTCTCTCATAAGGAAAATATCGAGCGGTTAAAGGAAAAATCAATAAGTCATCCTGATTATTCACTACCGTACCGACTTTATAACTACGAGTAAAACTTAATGGTGCTTTACTACTTCTTTCTATTACTTGAATACCAACACCCTTTGCACCATTAGTTCCAGCTTCTTCATTTCTTAGTACGCCATTAACATCACTCGCCGACGCATTTCCACGAAAATCAATATTAAATGTAGTTAATCCTGAAGAGGTAATTCCACCGTTACACTCCATGGTAATATCAAAATCAATATCTCCTACAGGCGCTTGATAAGCGGTCAATTGATTACGCTTTATCGGCGCGAGTGTCACATTCTGTTCTCGTCCACCATTGATTAAGCAAGATGGCGATACAATCGTGATCGCATTTCCTTGTAGATACGTTCGAATTAATGGATCCGTATTATGTTTATAACCATATTCGGTGTACTGCCCATTGGCAATTGTGCCAGAACCTGTTTTTCTTGCGGTTTTTATCAACGTTAATGTGAACGTTGAGTTTTCAAGGTATACGCTTACGCCATTTCGTCCGCCATAAATCGTATGAGTACCGGGATAGAGAATATTGACTTGGTTTCCACCTCGTTCAAATTTCATACCTATTCCTGGAATACTGGATTGATAAACGCCATCACCTAAATGACGCAGACCCCCCATCACCACTTCAGCTTGAAGCGTATTCGTTCCATAACATGTTAAATACGATTGATAGCCATTAGTACGCATAGGCCATTGTTTTCTCATAATAACCCCTCCAACAGGAAGGTTTGGATCAACAACAACATTGCCTAAGGTCATATTGAGATCTATGGGTCTTACATTCTTGCGATAACAAACATCTGCATACCCGAAAGCTAATGCATACTGAGTAGTAAGGAGAACACCAGCACCAATTAGCCAGCGCCATTTTTTGATCATTGACATAGACTCTCCTGACTATTTTCCGTCGTTAATGGGAACGAACACTCTCCGCCTTCCCACTTCACTGTCGCAAGTTTAGATTCATTATTACTGATAAAGACTGTCCCACCTTGCCCTACAACACCAATGTAATTCCCTTGAGGATCCAACACATTGGCACCGAATGGCAGCGCTTTACTGTTCGGTCGAACGACGCTATACACTGCGTTTTTCTCAACTTTCGTATCAAAAACAACTTTTACAACGCTACCTTCATACGGTACAACTTGCGCTGTGGTACTGTTAAACACGATATCTTCAGGGCTACCTTTCGGGTCAATGTCGACATTATTAATACGATAAGGGCGAACATAAGGCGCTAACGCATACCCATGGCTATCAATTTTGGTGTTCTGTGACCCCATGACAGAAGCTCCTTCGGCCCCCTTCGCTTCTATTAATGCAATCGTTGAAGAGGTATTCGGCGAGAATGTGACTCCACCCTCATGCACCACCATTGATCCATTAGCAGAAGCACCATATTGACGATAACCATTACCTTGGCTGTAGTTAGCATTCGTATTCACAACCGAAGTTTGATATCCCGTATTCAGTGCAAAATTACTATTACCATGTTCTTCAAACGACGTATTTAAACCATAAGTCCAATTATTATCTGTATCAATTGACCCATTAACTCCCACTTGTGAAGAACCAAATTTATCATTATTAAAGATGGTGTTTGAGGTAATGGCAGCGTAATTGCGATCCCCGAAATAGAGAGGGAAGTTCACATTTAAACTCACACGGTCATCTTGCGTTCTTTGCGTATTATCTGAATAGACTCGCATAAATGAGATGCCATACGAAAAACGTTCAAATTGGTTGTTGTAATTTAATTGGTACTGTTTTTCGATACCGCTACGGTTCCAATAACTTGAAATACGTCCAGTGAAATAGAAACTACCTAAGTCGTACGGTAAATTTTGGTTAATTGTGTAGCTAAAACCGTTTTTCTCACGCCCTAATGAACTATCTATTCCTTTCTTATCCGCATCAATCGTGTAAATCGCATTAGAAAGACTGTAATAATCTTCTGTTGAATAACGGTATGCCGCTAATACAAGGTTTGTGTCAGTATCAGAAAATAACTTATTAAAAGTAAACCGATAACTCTGCCCCATATCCGTTTTTTGATTGAATACCGTTCTTGATTGGGTAACATCGACGGCAACCGCACCAATAACCGTATTCACACCCGCACCTAGCAAATAAGCCTGATAGTCATCAAATGCCGTGATTCCACCATACAGTGTGAACGTGTTATTTAAACCGTGCTGCAAAGTACCTTGCATAATGAACGGTTGGTTACTGATGCCTTTAGCATCTGATTTACCACCTGACAGTTGATAACGGGTATAACCGGGACGTAGTAACTGTGCCATAGACGTGTAAGGCACACTAAAAGAAGATTCACTTCCATCTGCCTCTTTGATAGTCACAACAAGGTCATTACCATAACCAGATGGGTACACATCATTGAGGTTAAATGGCCCAGGGGAAACCGAGGTTTGATAAATAACGACGTCATTTTGTTTGACGGTAACAAGGGCATTACTTTGTGCAACACCTCGAATTTCAGGTATAAAAGAACTCATGCTATCAGGATACATTGTATCGTCAGTGGCAATTTTAGCCCCTAATAAACTGATACTGTCGAACATATCCCCGTCAGTATAAAACTGACCTGCGGTTGCTTTAGATTTCAATCCAACAATAGGACGTTGTAAATAGGTTTGGTTACTATGCCAATTAGCACCCTCTTTACGTTGCCAATTTAAATTTCCAATATGCTTTAATAACCAACCGTCATAGCTTAATCCTGCATTTAATCCGAGATAAGCACTCGCATTATTGTTACCGTTTGAGCGACTATCATAATAGTTACTCATATACCCCAGATTCAACGCAGGGACTCCAGTTTCCCAAAATTGTTCAGAGACATAGCCACGAGATGATTTCTGCTCATAAATTTGAGGAACAGAAATATCAACTCGTAATGTTGATGAGTGAAATGTGTCACTAACATCAGGATCACTATTCCACTGAGTTAAAAAGAGACACTCTTTGCTATCGGGTTTCGCCGTCGGGGCAAACTTTTCGACATTAATACCCAAGTCAGATAACAGGGCTGGGGTATAGCAGGTTCCTAACTGTCCATTTTCTTTTGCGACGAAATCAAGGTCGTATCGCCCTTTCCAACTCCCATTGGTATATACATCAACGGAATATTTTCCTGGGCCAATCCCTGTTGTATTAAATCTGTCAAAATCAACGTTTTCTTGGCTACCTATAATGAAACCGCTGTTAAATTCATACGTGGTATCTTCTTCACTCCAAGCATAAAACGACGGTAAAGCACAGACTGTGACTAAACCTGTCACTGAGAGTAAGTTTGTATATTTATTTTTTAACTCTCTCTGCTTCATTCTAAATCCTATTTAACGGTAGTTTTTACCGCTACATCTGAGCCGTAATCGTTGATATTGTTAATAATAATTTTAGTTCCTGACGTCAGTGCTCGCTTGAGTATCACTGTCGACTGGCTTTTAGGCTCTAAAAAAATTGTTTCATTATTCAATCCGTTAGAACCATCAGTAGAAATTTTTGTAATAGTAATAAAGTATGGCGACGGGTTGCCGATATTAAGTTTGCTGCCATCTGCTTTAACAACGAGTTGCTCAGGAGCAAGCTCTCGGCTACCTAGGCCTGATGGGCGATAGAAAAATTTAAAACGAGAACGGATAGCCAATTGCAGCACATTTTGATTTTCTTCTGCTTTATTTTTGACCATTGGTGGAATGTCTAACAAATTCAGCCACCATAAGGATTCTCTGTCTTGTGGTAAGGCGGATTTATCCATCAGCTTAATGCGGATAGTTTGTCCACCTTTTGCTTCAATTCGGGAAATCGGTGGCGTGAGTTGAAATGGCGTTTTAATCGTATCAGGTGTTTCAGATGCATCACCTGTATCAAGCCATGCCTGGGCCATAGCCGGGCGGTCAGCCGTATTATTTAATTGGATAGTGATTTCTTTCTCATCGCTAGGATAAACAAAACGAGTACCGTTAACGATGATGTTATTTGCAAATGCTGTCATACTCGACAGTAAGCAAAGGCTAAATAGAATGGCTTTCATGTAGGCCTCAAAGCAAAAAGCGGCAGTTAGCCCACCGCTTACTAACTCATGCTTTTATCGAAAATGTCGATAAAAACTGACTGAAAAATTAGTTATAAGTAATTTCGTAAGTCGCGTAGCTTTGGATTTCACCCGCGCTTACAGTGTCAGGAGTTGCTGTTGAGTAACCAACATAGTAAGTGAAACGGGTATTGCTACCGTTTTTCTCACCAACTGCTTTTGGTTGGCTTGCTTGACCTGGGAAAATTTTAGTGGTTTTTTCGCCGTCAGTAGACAGTGCTAATTGGATGTTTTTAGCGCCATTAACAACAGTGTTAGCTAAGCTACCGTTAGTATTAGCAGCTAAGTTACCACCAGTCCAACGCACGCCTAAGGCTGCAGTATCAGTAACAGGTTTGCCGCTTTGTGCACAATCACTGATTTCGATAGCGAAAGTTTTTGGTTTTAGAATAGTATTAGCGCCACCGTTTTTAACTTCTTGTAAAGAAACAGGTGCTAAATACACAGTTGCATCGCTGCCTTGACCATCAACAGAAACGTTACAAGAAACATCCATAACTTTACCGTTAAAGTTAACTTGGCCACCGCCAACTGAAGTTGCTGCATTTGCTGTTGTGAAACCAAGAACTGTTGCTGCGATAGCAGTCAGTAAAACTTTTTTCATTTTCAATTCCTAAGATGAGTTTTTTATTTATTGCTTATACAAATTATTAAGAGGTCTTTTATTCAGTCTTGGGTAACAGCAAAAACAGAGCTCGACCGTATTAAAATACAGCCAGAAGTCAGCATATTTAAAGCTTCTAACAGATCCCTGTAATGCACAAATCAAAAGTAGCTCAGTGCATTCTGTTTTTGACCAACAACTTGTATGACCATCTAATTCGAAGCAAAGAATACATAAAAACTTATGTGTCATTAAATCGTTTTTACCTTAGCTTATTAACATTTTGATAGGCATAGACTATTGCAAATGATCTATTAATCGAAATGGTCAATATATTAATTACACTTAATAAGTCATATTTAGAGGCCGAATAAGCATATTCAAAAATAAATATTTAAATTTATAAAATTTAATTTCGATTTTATAAGATATAAAAGATTTTTGTGAATATTTTAAATTTGAGATATAAGTTAAATTTTGTATTTTTATTTACATTTAGACACTTTTTCTAGTCTTTTGATTACAAAATAGAGTCACGCTATACGTGTTAAAAATACGTAATTGATAAATTTTTCTTATTAAAATAACCCATGTTCATATTGAAACATTTGCCAATAAATAAAATTAAATATCGAATTATTATTCCAACCCACAAATTAACTCTCATTGAGAGTAAAAGAATTATCTATAACTTTATTGCGCATTAGGGCAAAGTAAAAAGTTATATAACAACAATTTTTTAGTGACTACCACTATCGTAGAGGGAATAGAAAAAACACAGTAAAGAAGCAGGGAGAATATTTATGATAAAAAATCATAAATACCGCAAGATAATGCTCCTGTCATATAATAAGACTTTGACAATTTAATCTTATTAAGAGTATCAGGGTGTGAGGCTATGTAAGCGGAAATAATCATTTCTGATCTAACAATACTAAATAAGTGGTACTTTTTAACCAAAAACTTGATCTGTATCAAAATTTGGCGAATTTGCGTAATTCATTGATATATAAGGTTATTTGCCAATAATAACAGTTCGACCAAATTTATAAAAATTGCCTAAAAAATGCATATTAGGAATATTCCTAAAAACGCATTTTGTGAGTTTTTGATTTGTCTTATGTCTTCATTTCGAACAAAAAAGCATTTAAAGCTAAGTGCTAATCGATTTTAACACTACCTATTCTACCCATCTTTTCAGTGAACTAACGTGACAATAACGTTAATAATAGTTCTATTTAGATAACATTGACTCATTAAATTAGCTCTTGAATGACAATATGATATTTGAGTGAAATAAGACAGAAAAAGTATATTATTTCAATATGCTATGAAATATCACTTAAAATCACCATGTGTGTGAATTAGGCTGACTGAATATTATTTAAATATCACTCTACTTTTTATTAAAGAATATTTAACATTTGAACATTACTAAATATAAACCGAGTTTGTTCTCATTTATAAGTAATCTATTTCAATAGGTTCCACAAAGTACAAATATCTTCTTTGTAATAAAAAATCTTGACAGGTGATTAATAGTGATTTTTTTTTGTTCGATTTGTCATTTTTAATCGAATTGATGGCGTTGGATCTAATGAGGGCGTAAGGATAAAAAACCCGCTCAGTGTAAATGAAGCGGGTTTTTAGAAGAGTCGATTAGTGATGCATTATCTGTCGTTTGGTCGGTTCATAATATGATCTTCCCACTCTACCACATCAATTTCTCGTACTGCGATATGGCGAACTGAAATACCTTCATTATGCATTGCAGCTTTTGAACCAGTTTTCAATGGATGCCATGCAGGAAGCGGCTTTCCTTCCATTAACAAACGGTATGCACAGGTACTTGGTAACCAAGCGAATGTTTCCAGATTATCCCGAGTCAGTTTTATGCAATCCGCTTCATATTTGAAACGATCTGCATAATGTCTGCACTGACAGGTTTTAATATTTAACTGGTTGCAAGCCACATTAGTGAAATAGATCTCATCGGTGTCTTCATCCATTAATTTATGCAAGCAGCATTGCCCACATCCATCACAGAGAGATTCCCACTCTTCATCGGTCATTTCATCTAAGGTTTTAACCTGCCAGAAAAACTGAGACATAATACTGCAAAATCCTATACTTAAATGACTCTAGTGGTCAGTGAATTATCATTAATCGTTAGCTTTAACATATCCCCAGAAGCCAATGGTCCCACACCTTCCGGTGTGCCGGTTAAGATAACGTCTCCAGGACGTAGGGTAAAGAAACGGGACATATAGCTAATGAGCGGTAAAACAGGCGTGATCATATCACGGGTCGAGCCAGACTGACGAATCTCGCCGTTGATTTCTAAACTCAGTGACATATTTTGCAGGTCACTGGTACCACTAACGGGAATAAATCCTGAAATTGGACATGAACCATCAAAAGCTTTGCTTTTTTCCCATGGCTGCCCTGCTTTCTTAAATTTCGCCTGTAAATCCCTTAGGGTTAAATCAAGTGCGACTGCATAACCGGCAATTGCACGAGCAACCCTATCTTCATCCGCATTTTTAAGAGGCATACCGATCAAAATCGCCATCTCAACTTCATGGTGAACCGAGCCTAATTCTTTAGGAATAACAATTGGCTGGTTCACATCACACAGGGCAGTTTCCGGTTTAATAAATAAGACAGGTTCCTCAGGTAATGCTGAACCCATTTCTTTAATATGTTTGGCATAGTTACTGCCCACACAAACTACTTTATTGGCAGGGAAATCTAATAAAGCACCTTGCCAGTCGCGATGTTGATACATATCGGTAACTCCTATTATCGTTATTGTATTTTTGCAGCGATACCATCCGCCATCATACAAACACTTAATGCGAAATAATATGAACGATTCCAATGCATAATCGTGCGGAAGTTTTGGGTCACTAAGAACGTTCGACCTTCAGGGTCATCAGGAATAACCACCCATGTTTTTAAATCTGGCGATAGTCGAGAAAATGCAGGTAATTTAACCCCTAATTTTTCCCACTCCTGAACGGTTTTTCCTTGTTCCGTTTTAACCCCTTCTAAGCTACGGTTAAAATCAGCTGGTAGTGAAACTTGATAGCCCCATGGTAATGCAGATTGCCATCCTTCCGTGGATAAATAGTTGGCAACTGAAGCAAAGACATCGGCTTTGTTATTCCAAATGTCCATTTTGCCGTCACCATCGCCATCTGCGGCATAGGATAAATAAGACGTTGGCATAAATTGGCTCTGCCCCATCGCCCCAGCCCATGAACCTTTCAGTTGCTGATCTTCAGGAATATAACCTTTATCCATGATTTCCAAGGCTGCTAATAATTGCTTACTAAACAGTGCTTCACGACGCCCTTCAAAAGAGAGTGTGGCAAGCGCTGAAATTACATCTTCTTTACCCTGTGAACGACCAAAACCACTTTCGAGTCCCCATAAAGAGACAATGTACTGTGGCGGTACACCATATTTCTGGCTAATTGCGTTCAATACCGCTTGGTTTTCATAGTACTTTTCAACACCCGCATTAATGCGAGATTGTGGTAAGACATTTTTTAAATAGCTGGCTAACGTCACTGTTGCGCGTTTTTCAGGTTGCCCTTTATCCGCTTTTACGACACGTTCAAGGAAATAAATGTTAGCAAAGCCACGATCAATCGTAGACTGTTTGATACCTTGAGCCGCAGCATGTTGTTTCAGCAATTCCACATAGGCAGGAAATTGTGAAGGCTCACGTTGTTCAATTGGAAAAGCTTTATCTAGTGCGATAACTTCTTTCTCAATCGCAGCTTCTTGTGCCGTTGTCAGAATTCGAGTTTCGTTTGCTTGAGTTGCAGCTTTTTGGGTTTGCGGAGCACTGCAACTTGCTAAAAGTACACCAGCGACTAAGGTATATAATAACGTTGGCTTCATTTTTATCCTCCTGACGATAATGGCTTTTTAAGGATCATCCTAAATTGTCTTAGTCGTTTAATTCGCGATATTCAGAAAGTAAATTTTCAACCGGAGGTGGAAATTGCAAGTAGTAGCCAACGTCTTGAAGGTCAGCTCGAACTCGCTCAATGTCCGCATTTGCTAGCTTTTCACGTTTATCCAATGAAATTAACATTGAAAACTGTGGTTTGCCAAATTGCTTCAGGAGTTCTTCTGGTACGCGTGAAAAGTCATCTTTCTTTTCGACATATAAATAAGTCTGATCACGGTTCGGGCTTCTATAAATTGCACAAATCATTATATTTAACTCTTTTTCTTAGTTCGTAAGCTTGCTTGAAGTATGCAGTAACTATAACATGCTATTGTTTTACTGAGTATCTTCACCCGAGGATTGTTTCGGAAATTTTAATTTGCTGAGTCTAGATAGATGCCACAATCGCCAATAGAACTTAAAGGCAGCAGTTTTACTCTTTCAGTCATTCACTTACACAGTGAAGAGCCTAAACTCATCAAAAAAGCGCTGCAAGACAAGGTCAATCAGGCTCCTGATTTTCTTAAAAATGCCCCAGTTGTTATTAATGTTGCGGAATTAACTCACCATGCGGATATGTACAGTATCCACAAAGCGATTGTCTCTGCAGGTCTTCGAATTGTGGGTGTCAGCGGCTGTACTGATCCACTGTTAAGACAAAAGATCAATGAAGCGGGCTTACCAGTGCTTATTGAAGGTAAAAGCAAAAAAGCGCCAGAACCATCAACGGATGACGTTACTTTTGCGAAATCGGATATTGCCCCACAACCTGCTCCAATTGAATCTGCTTATCGCAAAACCCGTATTATCAATACGCCTGTTCGTTCAGGTCAGCGTATTTATGCGCCAAATAGTGATCTCATCGTCACAAGTAATGTTAGTGCAGGTGCAGAATTATTAGCAGATGGTAATATTCATATCTATGGCGTTATGAGAGGTCGTGCCCTTGCTGGTGCCTCAGGTGATATGGAAAGCCAGATTTATTGTACTCATTTGCAAGCAGAGCTAGTGTCCATTGCAGGCGAGTATTGGTTGAGCGATCAGATACCTACTGAATTTCTCGCCAAAGCAGCTAAACTTTGTTTAGTTGATAACAAACTTAATATTGAATACTTAAATTAGACCTTATTTACAAGGAATTATTCATGGCACGCATAATTGTTGTTACTTCTGGTAAAGGTGGCGTTGGTAAAACCACTTCAAGCGCGGCCATAGCTACCGGCCTAGCTCAAAAAGGGAAGAAAACCGTAGTTATCGATTTCGATATCGGTCTGCGTAACCTTGACCTAATCATGGGGTGTGAACGTCGAGTAGTCTATGACTTCGTTAACGTTATCCAAGGTGATGCAACTCTTAATCAGGCGTTAATCAAAGATAAACGTACTGAAAACCTTTATATTCTTCCTGCATCACAAACTCGTGATAAAGACGCGCTGACTCGTGAAGGCGTTGAAAAAATTCTTGATGAACTCAGCAACGAAATGGCGTTTGACTTTATTATCTGTGACTCTCCTGCCGGTATTGAAAGTGGTGCATTAATGGCGCTTTATTTTGCTGATGAAGCCATTATCACAACTAACCCAGAAGTTTCTTCTGTTCGTGACTCAGACCGTATTTTAGGGATTTTATCCTCTAAATCTCGCCGAGCAGAACAAGGTCAAGACCCAATTAAAGAACGTTTATTGCTAACTCGCTACAACCCAGGTCGAGTGACTCGTGGTGATATGCTGAGTATGGAAGACGTTTTAGAAATTCTGTGCATTCCATTAGTGGGTGTGATCCCAGAAGATCAGTCTGTTTTACGTTCATCTAACCAAGGTGAACCTGTCATTCTGGACTCTGACTCTGAAGCAGGACAAGCATATAGCGACTGTGTAGAACGTATTTTAGGTGAAGATCGCCCTATGCGTTTCATTGAAGAAGAGAAAAAAGGCTTCTTAAAGCGTCTATTTGGGGGATAAATAATGGCTTTATTGGATTTCTTTCTGTCGAGAAAAAAGACGACAGCAAATATCGCAAAAGAGCGACTGCAGATCATCGTTGCTGAACGTCGCCGCGGTGATAGTGAGCCAGCTTATCTTGCTGATATGAAGCGAGATATTTTGCAAGTTATTTGCAAGTATGTTCAAGTTGACCCAGAAATGTTATCCGTACAATTTGAACAAAAAGATGATGATATTTCTGTTCTCGAATTAAACGTCACCCTTCCTGAAGCGGAAGAAGGTAAAGACGTTAAAGAAGCAAAACCAGCAGAACAGTAATATTGTACAATGCCGCTATATCGCTATATTTATATAACGCCATAGCGGCTTGATTTTGTTAGCGATTTCAGTATTAGTCTAACTTGAAGTTAATTTTTAATATCATTTTTCTGTTCATATTTTCAGGTGGCTTACCGAGTGGCTTGCAACGCTTAATCGCATCCAATATTGCCTGCTCGAAAAATTGGCTCTTTTCTGAATCCACCACTTTCGCATTGACCAACTCACCTTTCTCTGTGACATCAAACTGAACTTGAATATCACCTTGTATACGCATTTTGCGGGCTCGTCGCGGGTACTGTTTATGTCTATCAATTTCCCGTTTGATCTGGTCTAAATAGCGCTGTTTGGCATTGATGCTATTTTCACCATCAGAAAAATGAGCGAGATCACCTTGCTGCCCTGCTGCTAAAGAATTTGCTGTGTTTTCTCCTTCTTTAGCTCTTTGAGTTTGCAAATCATCTCGAAGGCTTTCTTTCTTGGTTTTTTCTTCCGGCTTAGCCTTATTTTTTACAGAACTACGTTTTTCAGATTTCACTTCTTTGGGTGTTCTTTCAGCGACGGTATTTGAGGTATTATCTTGCTGGTTACGCTGCTTGCTGACCTTGATATTGGCGTACTCAAGCTCCTCAATAACATTGAGTTCACCGCCAGTTACCGATTGGCTTTCTTGGGGGATGCTCACTTGTTGCTCAACTAAAAACTGGGTTAACGCGACGGTCACTACTGGCGAAATTAACGGTGCTGTCATTTTGAATGACAATGAATTGAATGCAAAAAAACAGAAATAAATAATGGTGCCGTGTAATAAGCCAGAAAGCGGTAATCCATAATAAATTCGAAAATAATTCATGGCGATATTCCTAATCAGCCCCAGCAAATGTGCTTTGCTGGGGCTGAGCCTTAGAAGTGACTGGTCACACTTAAACGAAGGGATCTCCCCGGTGCTGGCATCATGCTACGTGTCAGCGGGTCAATGTAATATTCGTTTAATACGTTAGAGGCTAACAATTCCACTAACAGGTTCTTATTCACTTGGTAGGTAACATAAGCATCCGTGACAAATACCGCATTCCAACTCATCGGGTTATTGTTTAAAGGTGCATAAGAAGGACCAAACTTGCTCGCCATCTGTGCTTCATCTTTATTCTCTGTTTTGGCGTGATACCTTACGCGCCCACCAACTTCCATACTTTCATTAAAGAAACGCATTCCTAAGTTAGTGTGAATGCTGTACTTAGGTTGTAACTGGGTTCGAAGATAACCATTCGGAAAACCGCCTTCAGTACAGATTGATCCTTTGTACTTGTTCAACGGGTCTAAATGAACCATCGAAGCATCATCACAGACTTCATTTTTCAGCCGGAAATCTACCCCTAAATCCCCAAAGAAACGCCCATTATCATAGCGGGCTAACACTTCTAATCCGGCGGTTCGGTGCTGATCCATTTGCGCAAAAACTAACTTGCCATCACGATCAAACGCATTATCGATAATATTATGGTAATAATTGATTCTAAAATCGGCAGCATTTTCTGCTTTCAACCAACTTTGCAAATTACGTACATAACCGATTTCAAAAGTATGGCTGCGCTCTGGCTTAAAGGGCCGCGTTCTTATGGCGCTATCACCCGCACCAGAAAACCCAATGGTATCTTCAAAAATACTTGGCATTCTAACGGTTTCAGCATAACGAGCAAAAACACGATCATTTTCTGAAAGGTAAATTGATCCTCCCAGTGATGGGCTCCACGCGGAATTAATACGTTTACCTGGGTTTTTATACTTTTCGTTCTCACTGACTGAAATATAGTCCCATTCTTTATTTGGAGCGCGATAGGCTATGATTGCTTTCACTTTTTTCTGGCTAATCGGGTCAATTACTTCTTCTGTGAGGTCAATTTCCCCATTATAGAATGGGTTATTCTCCACTGTCAGCTTGCCGTCTTCATCCACTCGCCATTTGATATAGTCGAATCCGGTAATACGGAATCCCTCATACTCTTCATGGATTGTAGAATAGTGTTCGGCTTTTTTTAGGGAATACTTAGGAAGTGATAATGCTTCTGCGACAAACCACTCAATTCTAGAAGTACCAATGCTATAGTCATGCCAATTGCCAACCTTATCGTAGCCATCAAAAGTACGCCCTTTGTTATCCACATACTCTCTCACTTTACGCGCTTCCTCTTCAGTAAATGGTCTCGAATACTCGAAATTCATAGCTTGCTGAATTCGATGCACAGCAAATCGTGAGTCTTTGACTTTTAATCGACGTTCTCTTAATAAATCTCGTGACCAATAGTTTTGGTACTGTAGACCCGCATTTACATTTAACCAATCCGTGGGGCGCCAATCCAGTTTAATTGCTCCGCTGTATTCTTGACGCTTACCTTCTCGTGGAATAGCTCTAAAAACATTACGTTTAGGAATTTCTGCATTTGGCGCATATAAATCCTCATGACTATTAATTCTTTCATGGATAAAATTGCCAATAAACGTAATATCAAAATTAGGAGTTAACTGTGATTTATTCGATAAAGAAATACCTTGTCGGTCATTAAGTTGATTTAATTTAATGGCATCCACCAATTTTCCGTTCATATAAGGATTTTTGCCATTAATTTCAATTGTCCAATCTTCCTCTAATGGTTGCCTAGGAGCACCACCCGCCGTATTGGAATTTAAATCTGTTTTTGTTAGCCAATAACTCAATTTAAAATCCAATAATGACTGGTCGTTGGGCTTAAATCCATAATTTGCATAGAAAGAACTTAAGCTAATATTGGCTAAAGGCCATTGAGGAATTTCACCAGCCAAATCATGAAAACGAATTTGTGAAGGCATAATTTCCCCGTAATGGCTTTTTGTGTGTACATAACCAAGGGATATTTTTTGTGATTCAGAGAGCTGCAAATTTATTTTTTGAAGAAAGGTTTCGATATTACTGGAGGTATTACCCACTTCTTTGGTTGGCAAGTAAACATTGGCAACAAAAGGGATATTAGGATCTAACGTTTTTTCTGAGTATTTATTGTCTCGAGGAATAATTGGTTCTCGGAAATAGTTTGCGCCATGACGCCCCGCAAAATAATTACCTTGGTTTCGGTGGCTATATGCAAATAACAAGTCGAATTTATCTTGCCGTAACCCCAGAGCTACTCGCATAGCACTATCTTTTAAATTAAAAAAATTTGAACTTCCCGGTTGATCCGGCTCAACTGAAACTTCCGGATCTCGAAACATCATCAATGACATTCTTTCATCATATTTTTTAAAACTGTCCATTAACTGAAAATCATCACGGTAATCCGTACCTAAATGCAGTTGGTTAATTCTTGGTTTGGTTGAGTTAGTCCGTGTTTCTAATTTAAAATCTATTGCGAAGCGTTCATCGAATGGCACAACATCATCAATACTGAGAGTCTTAACCGCAACGCCGCCACCAACTGAAGTACGAATATCACGGTCTAACATTGGGCTTTTTACTACGGTAATACTACTGATCATGTTAGGGTCTACATAATTTCGGTTATTAGCCCCGTTGTAGCCACGCCACACTGTGATGGCTTGTTCTGTACCATCTACTGTGACGGGTACGCGCCCTTGCCCTTGAATACCGCGAACATTCGGGTCTAATGCACCGCTATTGCGCGCATCCCCGCTATACACACCAATACCGTGGTTAAGAACATCTGCGGGATTCGTTCCTTTGTAACGTTCTACCGCTTCTTTACTTATATAAATATTGGATTCATCTTTATCATATTGGTCATCCGCACCTTTTTGGTCACGTAGCTTAATAGTATCTGTTCTATCTTTTACCTGTATATTGCCCACCTGTTCCCTTGAGCTGGCATAAGACGAAAGTGAAATGATACCCATCGTTAACCCTGTGGCAATTTTCATTGCCACCACTGCTGTTACTTTCATACTAAATCTCAATACGAACTAAAACGTTTTACTTAAATTTAAACCCACTTCGCTTTTATTATAGGAATAGCTTATTTTTGCACTGCTATCATTGAATTTGTAATTAACATAGAGTGTTGGAGTTAATGATAAAAACTTGTGTCCTAATAGGATTATTTGGCTATTTAACGCCCATGACTCATCGTGTCGCTTTGTATTAAGTGCACTGTCAAAATCAAAAAACGTATGATTACTACTTGTTAATTTATTGACTAACTTATTCGAGCTAAATACATTGATTGAGCCCACAGTTAACCCTGACACTTGATAACTGTCACTTTTATATTGCTCAATGTTTTTACCACCATATAAATTTGAAAATAAGCTCCATTGTGGATTGACCGAATAAATTGCCGTTATACTATAATTAATATCATAACCTGATCGCGATACTCGTTTCCCAAAGAAAGCTTGATTTTTATACGTTAGATTGGATAGCAAATAAAGCTTATTACTAGGGGAGTATGCCCCTGTAATGCTCGCGCCGACACTGTAATGGTCAAACAAATGCCCTCGCCAATTAATATCTACAATCGGTGAAAAAGCGATCTTTTTATTCCCATAAAGATACTGATAGCTTACTGATGAATAACTTGAAAAACGCCTTTTTACTGAGCGATGTGGGTATTCCCATACGTATCCACCAAGGCTGGCCAACAGTGAATGTCCTCGATTCTGCCAAAGGACTTTATTGGCATTTCCTGAAAAGCCATACACCAAACCGGATTTGATTTCGCTACCTTGCATGCACCACATCGAATTACATTGCTGTTCCTTGTTACCGTGAGCCTCGGTATAGTTTGTGTCATACTTTAAATCCGCATTGAAATTTCCCTGCCAATTAGCTCGATTTTCTAATGCTGTAATTTCACTGTCTATCTGTTTTATTCGCTCTTCAGGTAAACTTACTCGATATTTATTCTTTATTTTTCCGTATAAAACTAATGCTTCACGATAATAACTATTCTTTATATAGATATGAGCCAATTTCATTTCAGCAAATACTGAATCAGGGCTTCCATTAACCATTTTTAAATAAAATTTAAGCGCCAATGGGTAATCACCATTAAAATAGGCTCTCTCCGCTGAAATATAATCCACCATACCTTTGTCATGATTTTTATCATTTAGATATTCAGGTAATATTTCATCGATTTTTTGGAATTTCTGCCGATTGACTAAATCATAAAGAATAAAACCAAGGTCGTCGACATTTTTGTTTATTTTAAGTGGAATTATATTTAAGGATTTACTTCTTGTGTTATTTATTTCAGTTAAAAATCCAATTATTTGTTCATATTGTTGTTGCCCATAATTTTGCTTAGAAAATGAATTCACAGAGAACAATAATAGAATTAATACCTCAATCTTGCTGATTATTTTTTTCATCCGTCTTCCTTTTTCTTCTTCCATAACAATACAGGTAGGCAAAATAACTTTTGCCTACCTGATAACAACGATATTGCTAAACAAAGAGTGTTAAATAAAGAAATTACTCTTCGGTTTGGCTACCACCAAAGGCAGTGTCATATTCATGATTACTGTTAAACACCGCGATACCCGCCACATGCTCTGCATTCTCACCAAAGAAGCGACCATAGTTCATACCCGTTACGGTATCATTGGCAACTGCCGAACCAGAGAATGAACCCGCATCTTGAATTTTACCTTCAAGTGCAATTTTTAGATTTTGACCCTGTAATGAACCTGTATAGCCCTTATCACCAAAGTCGGCTTCAAATGTACCAGAGAGTTGTTTCTCTCCATCATATTGGTTGATACCAGCAATGGTGTAAGTGGCTTTACCTTCAGTTGGTACAGCTGTTGTCGCATCTTTTCCAGAAAAGAAAGCGGTATGTTTGGCATCGTCCTCCTCTCCAGTTTGTGACCAATCTCCATAATAGATTTCAGCATCCGCGATTTTGGAGAACTGGAATTTCCCCATATCAATATTACCGTGCGGAGTTCTAGGAAGAACATAGACGTTGCCCTCTTTTGGGAACATGATCATTTTAGTTAAGCCAGAAAATGATATTCGTTTCCCTTCGGATTTATAACGATAGCCAACGCCAGGTGAGCCTTCCTCACCACCAAACGGCCCATGGGCTACTTGAGTTTCCCCTATTGTTATATCCGATCTTTCTGTCTCATACGTTTGGCTCTGCGCGGATTCCGTTACCGCACTCGCATAAGCAGATACACCCGCCAAAATAGCAATTAATGTAACTTTAGTGCTTTTATTCATAAGTTATTTCCTTATATATAAATAAGAAATTAAAAGGAGATGATGCTTCTTACTTTTTACTTGGTACTCTTAGACGTATTTGTAGGCCCACAAACTGGAAATGATTTTATGAGAATGAGTTTTATTTACAAATAGAGATTTTATAATTCAATTAAAAATCATTGTATTAGAATGATTTTTTTCTTTTTATTTTTCAATAAACTATAAAATAACCCTCCCCCTACAAATGTTAATCATCGCTGTAATGGGTTATTTTAAGTCTGGTTTTTATTTATATTTCAAATTTTTTAAGAGTAATTACAGAATTGAAATGCATTAAATAGTGTCATTAATGCCAAAGTGCAGTGTTATTTTTAGATTAGTGCTAAATAATAATCTTTATTATTTAAAGAAGAATAAGTATTTAATATTGGCGGGATGAGAATAAAGCTTATTGATATGAATAACAAATTACCCAAGAAAAAAAGTGTTTTAGAAATGGTATAAAGGCACAAAATTATCGCTATTTTGTACCTTTATCATAATTACGCTTGGCTAAGTAATCGGGTTAATGGCGCTTCTAGTAACCGGCCTCGCCAACCAGCAAGCAGTTCAGGCTGACATGATTTCTCTTTTAGCCCCCAATGCACCGCTAATAACTGGTTAATTTGTCGACGAGATGCCAATAACTCTGGGTTGAATTTTTCATTCTCGGCGATTTCTTTCACCACCCCTTTGATCTCTTTAAAAATGCTTTTGTATTGGCTCTGCTCAGTAATATTAGCAACGGGTGCAGGATACTGGCTGGCGTCCAGTTTCTTCGCATCTTCGACAATACTTAATAAACGACGACCATGGCAGCGAATTTCTTGTCCAGATAACCCAAGGGCATCCAGTTCACCTAAAGAGCTCGGTAAATAGCGCGCTACTTTCCACAGATTTTCTTCTTTAATTACAAAATTGATCGCCATATCCCGTGCTTTTGCTTGATCCAAACGCCATGCCGCCAGCAACTGTAAGCAAGCAAGTTGTTCATCGCGTAATTGCCATGCATTCGTGATATTTAAGTAGGCTTTTTCAGGTTTGACTGTTTTTTGGCGGCGAGCAACCACACGCTGACACTCGTCTTGGGCATCGGCCAAATAGCCAGCTTCCGTCACTTTTTCCATCAGAATTTTAGCCAGCGGCAATAAATAAAGCACATCCGCCATCGCATAATCACACTGCTTTGAACTTAAAGGACGGGCAAGCCAGTCTGTTCGAGATTCGCTTTTATCTAACTCAACTCCCAAATGTTCTGCCACTAACGTCGCAAAGCCACAGGAAATAGGATAACCCAAAAATGCCGCTACGATTTGGGTATCTATCATCAGTTCAGGCACACAACCAAAATCATGCATAAACACTTCTAAGTCTTCACTGCCTGCATGTAAAAATTTCAATTGGTTTGGATTGGTTAACAATGCCTTAAATGGGCTAAAATCCGTCATTAATAGCGGATCAATCAGTGAAACCTGTTTCCCATCATACAACTGCAATAAGCCCAGCTGTGGGTAATAGGTTCTAGTGCGAACAAACTCAGTATCTAATGCTAACCACGGCGCATCACTGGCCTCTTGGCAGACTTGGGCTAATTCGCTATCTGTTGTGACTAAACGGTAATTCAAAACAAGTTTCTCTTTATTATAATTTGGTTAAGTGTATCTGACTGACACAGTAACGCCGGTAAAAACCGGCGTTACACACATTGCTTTTGTTAATTCACCAGCTAGTTGGCTATGACGGTGATTTTTCTCGTTCTTGCTGCTCTTCGGCTCGTAATTCTTTTCGTAGAATTTTTCCTACGTTAGATTTCGGCAACTCATCACGAAACTCAAAAATTTTCGGGACTTTATACGCCGTTAGCGAACGGCGGCAGAATGTTTTTAGATCTGCTGCGGTCAGCGCTGAATTTTTGGTAACCACAAAAACCTTCACCGCTTCCCCAGTACTTTCGCTTGGCACCCCAATTGCAGCACATTCGATAACATCAGGATGCATGGAAATAACATCTTCGATTTCATTTGGATAGACATTAAAACCAGAGACAATAATCATATCTTTTTTGCGATCAACAATACGAATATAGCCTTCGTCATCTATTTCTGCGATATCGCCAGTCGCTAACCAACCATCGATAAGCACTTCACTGGTCGAATCAGGGCGATTCCAATATCCTTTCATCACCTGCGGGCCTTTTACCCACATTTCCCCAGGAGTACCATGAGGAACTTCATGCCCATCATCATCTAAAAACTTCACATCGGTTGATGGAACAGGTATCCCGATACTACCACTATAAGCGGTTAAATTATATGGGTTACCAGAAACTAATGGCGAACATTCCGTTAAGCCATAACCTTCGAGTAAATGCCGCCCCGTCAGCGCTTGCCACTTCTGAGCAACCGCTTTATGGACAGGCATTCCGCCTCCAACAGACAGCCTTAAACGGGAAAAATCAAGCTTCTGAAACTCAGGGTTTTGCAACCATGCATTAAAGAGCGTGTTAACACCCGTGATCGAGGTAAATGGATAGCGGGATAATTGTTTCACCGTATCTGGCACATCTCGCGGGTTGGTGATAAGCAGATTCACGCCACCCACACTGATAAACAATAAGCAGTTTACGGTCAGCGCAAAGACGTGATAAAGCGGCAGTGCCGTTACCACATATTCATGCCCAAAATGTAAAACAGGACCATACGCAGCTTTAGCTTGGGCGATATTCGCAAGCATATTACGATGCGTTAACATCGCACCTTTGGCTACCCCAGTCGTACCACCGGTATATTGTAAGAATGCTAAATCTTCGCCAATAATATTCGGCTTGATATATTGCATTCGATAGCCTTGATGCATAGCGCGACGAAACGAAATGGCATCCGGCAAATTGTATTTTGGAACCAACCGTTTTACATATTTCACCACAAAATCCACAATTGTGGCTTTCGGGCGCGGTAGCTGATCCCCTAAGCGGGTTAAAATAACGTGTTTAACTTTGGTATTAAAAACGATTTTTTCTAATGTATGTGCAAAGTTAGAAACGATGACAATCGCTGTCGTCCCGCTATCATTTAACTGATGTTCTAACTCTCGCGGGGTATACAGTGGGTTAACATTAACCGCTACCATACCCGCACGTAGGATCCCAAACAGTGCAATAGGATACTGCAACAAGTTTGGCATCATTAAAGCAACTCGGTCACCTTTTTTAAGACCCAATCCATTTTGTAGGTATGCGGCAAATGCGCGGCTTCTCTCTTCAAGTTTACGGTAGGTCATCACTGCGCCCATATTAATGAACGCTGGTTGATCCGCATATTGAGAAACGGCGTTTTCAAGTAACTCTGCTAATGACGCGAAGTCATCAGGACTTATTTCTTCAGGTACATCAGCAGGATAGTTTTTTAGCCAGATTTTTTCCAAAATGTTACTCCTGAATTTAGTGAGTTATTATTTTACACAACCCTTTAACAAATTATTAACTCATTGTACCAGTTTGAAAATTAGACAATGTTAAGGTTGAGAGCTATATCACTAAATAAATTTCATTCCTTCGAGATAAAAATAAGGCGGTCAATGCCGCCCTATCAACTTATGATTAATTCACCAGAACTTTAGTCTGCTTATAACCTGTAATTATACACTGTTGGCAGGAATTTTTGGAGAATTAAGCGATTAATAGTCCACTCATGCTCAGTATTTTTATAAAAAAAATCCTAGCTTAACTAGGATTTTTAGCAGAATAATACTATTGCTTAATCTTCCGTTAAATACGTCTGTACTTGAGCCGGCCCCACTGGATACCCATAGCCCCATCCCCAAGGATGATTATAGTAATATGGGGAGCCATAATACCCGTACCCCCATGGACCCGCAGGCGGTGGCATCATCACGCTTTGTGCAATGCTCCAACGTTGGAAGCCTGTGACATTCATTGTCACATATTGATAAGGTACCTCTCCGATTTTCCCTGCTTGTTCTCCAGTTATGTTACCCACAACAGTGACATAGCGGTTTTTAAAATCGTTTGGCTCAACAAACCCGTTAATATAAGCGTAGATTCGACCAAGCGATGCGGAGTTTAATTCAGGCGCAGCGTCATATTTATTTAACGTCATGACGGCTATCTCAATCCGCGTTCTTTTCGGCTCATTAAAGACAGATAACACTTTACCGCCAAAACGCGCTTCTTGACCAATATACATCTCCGGCGCATTTTGCACCGACTTAAGATTATCTGCAGGATTAGGTACTGATCCCTTAATAGACTGAGGGATAGATACGCAACCTGCCAGCGCTAATATGCCCGCAAGTAATAGAGTTTTCATTGCCGAGCGGTAGCTAAATTGAATTTTCATTTACCACCTCCAATTAGCAGTCATTATAAAGTGAGATAGTACGTATTAAAACTGCTGGTATTCCTTATCACATTATATGTGCAATCCAATTTTTATTAACGCTTATTTATTCAATAATAGCTCAATTAAACACCGATTCTATATCTTAGATTAAAAAAATAGCTATCGGTTTTACCCTGATAGCTATTTTTTCATTCGAAAAAAATCATGCTGATTCTATTTATTCGCGACCCGGTAATTTTTTCCAAGTCACTTCATTACGCAAATAAGTCGGTTCGACATTCTCAACCGCAGTCACTTTACCTGCTAGCCACAGCTGCTCAGCAATTGGCAGCATATCTTGCGCTGCAGGTAACGTGATTAGGCTGTCACTTAAGGACAAGCCTTCTAATAATTCAGGATAAGCAGCCCAGCCCGTTCCTGCATGACTCCATTGCCCTTCTAATTCAGTGAATTTTAATTTGAAATCAGCAGGAAGCATCACAGCTTCAGTTTCTTCACCTACCCAAAAACCCTGCTCATCGCGTTGATATTGCGCACAATATATTTCGGACATTCGAGCATCAATCGCCACCAACACACGGGAACTATTCGTTGTTCGATATACACCTTGTGCCAGCGTCATCAGCGAGGAAACACCGATCATGGGTAAATCGGCGCCCAGAGCTAAGCCTTGAGCAATGCCCACACCAATTCGAACCCCAGTAAAACTACCCGGTCCACGCCCAAATGCTAATGCATCTAATTGATTAAGTTTAATGCCTGCTTGCGCTAATACTTCTTCTACCATCGGTAATACTTTTTGAGTATGTTCGCGAGGAGAGATTGCAAAACGCGAAATAATTTCACCGTCGCACAGTAATGCAACAGAACAAGCTTCAGTGGCTGTATCAACAGCTAGAATACGACTCGACATGCCTAAACTCCGGCAAATATTAGGTTTTTTGTTGTCGCCTTATGACGGCAACCTGAAAGATGGGCGGTATCTTAACATAAACCGCCCACAGGATTGCATAAAATTAGTGTTTCTCAATCGCTTCCGCGCGCTTAGTTGCCAAAAATTCAATCGCTTTATTCAGATCTCGCGTACGAGGCGAAGGTGGTAAACTTCGCAAAAACACCTCTCCATAAGGGCGAGTCACGAGCCGATTGTCACAAATCACAATCACGCCGTAATCTTTAGTATCACGGATCAAGCGTCCCACCCCTTGCTTTAATGTGATGACGGCATCGGGCAGTTGAACATCGGTAAATGGGTCTCCCCCTCGAAGTTCACAGTCTTCAATACGAGCACGCAATAACGGGTCATCCGGCGCGGTAAACGGGAGTTTATCGATGATCACGCAGGTCAGTTCATCGCCCCGAACATCAACTCCTTCCCAGAAACTGCTCGTAGCGACCAAAACGGCATTTCCTGCCGCAATAAACTGTGCCAGCAATTTATTTTTACTGCTTTCCCCCTGCATAAGCACAGGCAATGTCAGCGACGCTTTAAACTCTTCAGCTAATTCCCTCATCATTAAATGAGAGGTACATAAAAAGAAGCATCGACCTCGGTTTTTTTCAATTAACGGGCGTAACATATTGGCAAGCTTTTGAGCGCTCCCCCGTTGATTAGGCTCCGGTAAAAAGCGAGGCACACACAGCAAAGTTTGGCTTTCATAATCAAACGGGCTTGCGAGCAATAATGTTTTCGCAGAGCTGAGACCTAAGCGGTCAGTAAAGTGGCTCAGTTTTTCGTTAACAGAAAGGGTTGCTGACGTGAACACCCAACTAGCCGGTGTACTAGCAATCATTTCACTGAATTTATCCGCGACAGTGAGTGGTGTTAAGGCTAATAAAAAGTGACGTCCGTAGCTCTCAAACCAGTAACTATAACCCGGTATGGTGACATCCTTTAAGCGGTTAAGACGGTTGCGGTAAATCGTCACGCGCTCAAAAATAGAATCCAAACTTTGGGAACGCCCTAATGACGTTTTGATGACTTCATAACAGAGTTCCAGTGCATCATCCAGTAGCGTTAACGCTCGCTGAACTTCGGATAACTTCAGTAATTCCCGTAAATTCCCTCTAAAGCTGTTTTCCCCTAAGTTAAGGCGAAAATCCAGTGTGCTTTGCGTCAGTCGATCGGCACTTTTTTGCAATTGAGCTTGGTCTTTTAGTTCTGTACGATACGTCATTATCATATCGCGAGCTAAATCTAACAGTTGCCGGCTACTGAGTTGCTGACCAAAATATTGGCTTGCAATATCAGGGATTTGATGGGCTTCATCGAAAATCATCACATCCGCTTGGGGGATCAACTCCCCAAAACCTGTATCTTTCACCACTCTGTCAGCCATAAAAAGATGGTGGTTAACGACCACCACATCTGCATCAAGGGCTTTACGACGCGCTTTGAGTACAAAGCACTCTTGGTAGCGGGGGCAATCACTGCCTAAACAGTTATCGTTGGTACTCGTGACTAACGGCCAAACGGGGCTATCTTCAGCAATATCATGGCAAGTACTGGTATCCCCCAGTTCTGATTCGATGGACCAACTGCGTAATCTGACAACCGCTGAGAGGATCTCGGGTTCAAGGCTACCTCCACCAAGGGATTGCTGATCTAACCTTTCAAGACACAGATAATTTGAACGCCCTTTTAGAAGCGCCGTTTTACCCGTGTAGTTCATCGCATCGATAATCGTAGGTAGATCTCGGTGATAAAGCTGGTCTTGTAGTGCTTTCGACCCTGTAGAGACAATCACTTTTTTGCCACTTCGTAATGCAGGGACGAGATAAGCGTAGGTTTTCCCTGTTCCTGTACCCGCTTCAGCCACCAGCACATGCTGCTGCTCAATAGATTGAGTAACCGCGTCAGACATGGTGACCTGCGCAGCTCGAGGTTGGAAACCGGGAATTGTTTTTGCTAGAAAGCCATCTGCTGAAAAGTCGTTAGACACTACGAACCTATATTGCTTACTGTTGATGAGCACACTTTACCATGAGTTCAAGATGGCTGCTGAGCTAATTATCGTTTCATCAATGAACTGATTTTCATCATAGTAGCAAACTGATATCCTTTGTTAGCATTGATAATAAGGAACAATTATGACTATTGAACGCATTGACCCAGATACCCGTTGGTCTGAAGCTGTTATCCACAACAACGTGGTCTATTACACTAGCGTCCCAGAAAAACTGGATGGCGACATTATTATTCAAACCGCAGATACCTTAGCCGCTATTGATGTCATGTTAGGCCGAGTGGGTTCAGATAAAAGCAAAATTTTAGATGCGACTATCTTCCTTGCAGATAAAGCGGATTTTGCTGGCATGAACCAAGCGTGGGATGCATGGGTTGTTGCGGGTAGCGCACCTGTTCGTTGCACTGTTCAAGCGGCTCTGATGAAGCCTGAATATAAAGTTGAGATCAAAATCGTTGCGGCGATTGATTAGTCTTGATTGATACTTGAAAAAGAACATCAGCTTAATGCCGTCACTTGAATTGAGCGGCATTATTTTTTAACGTGATGTTTTGACCTTTTATTTTCTCACTTCTCTTACTTCTTTTCTGTCTCACTACATACCATAGCATGACGATAGTAGCTAATTTTTGGCTCCTATTTTACAGATCTATTTGATTTATTTATTGAAAGTAAAAAAATGTATTATTTAGTGCCTTACTGTTTGCCCATCTTCTTTTTTCATCTCAAATGAAAAGCCATTCCATCATAAATCAATCTATCGCGGAAACTACTGTGTGGAGTTACTATCATTACATCATTCATGATATTTCCTTTCTATGAGGCATAAAAATGAATATATTTATTAAATAAAATAAAAACCAATCCCATGTAATATATAAAATATAACAACCTTCATTATAAAAATGTAAACATTATCTTTATTGCTGACTTTTAAAAATAAACATACCTTTTCAGTCATTCCATCTAAAATATGATAGATATAAATAAATTTTCTACTCTGAAGGATTTTATGCCTTTTTTCATAAAAATGAATTAATACAATAAAGAGAGTCTAATTTTTCTCAAAAACTAGTGAATACTGTAGTAAATTCATTTTTGGAAATGACGTCGTGATTGAATTGTAAAATAGCCACTACAGCTAGTGTCTTTATAATTAATAGATATATCAGAAAGTTGAGTAGACTGAGCTATTGAGATGCTATAATCCACACTTAAACGCCCTTGGTAACCTTTAATTGTTGCGTTACCTTGCCCATAGGCTGCCTAATGGCGGCCATTCAAAAAATAAATAGAGATAAAATTATTTTCATTAACGAATGAATAACCATATATTATTCTATGAAAATTAGTTCAATATTTTAAATATATTACTTCACTGAAAGTATTAATTTTAGATGTAATTATATATTGAAAAGCTATTAGTACTATATTGTAGAATAAACACTAATAGCTTTAAGAATTGTATTGTCCGTTACGACATTTTAATCAGCACCATACCGATAAGTAAGAGGACTAACCCACCCCAGCCTTTATAGTTTAGGCGTTGATTAAACAGGATCCAGCCAGCAGCAACTGTGGCGATTAAACCGAATGCTCCCCATAATGCATAAGCGACTGACAGTTCAATTCCCTTCACTGCCTGCGCCAGTGCACTAAATGCCCCTAATACGGCGATGAGAGACAAAATTCCTAACCAATAACGTCTAAAACCATCTGACATTTTTAAAAATACGTTGGCAAGAATTTCCAGTACCACTGCGAGGATCAAAAATGCCGCATGCCACCATTCAAATTGACTGGCCATACTACACCTCCGATTTAGCGGTCTTTGTCACTAAAGCTCGGGCTTTGGCGGAATCAACCGCATTTTTTGCAGCTTGTTTTACTTTCTGAGCTGATTGGCTAACAGTCGCTTTTTTGGTGCCTGATTTGATCAATGCAATACCTGTGATCAGGAAAACTAATCCACCAACTTTCATTGGTGACAGTGATTCTCCAAACCACAATACGCTGAACGTCGTAATTAGCAGAACACCAACACCTTCCCACATAGCGTAAGCAACACCCAGTGCCACTTTTTTTACCGCAACCGCCAGTAAAATATAGGAAGTCGCAATCATCACATACATCACAGCCATACCAGTGAAATCACCGCTTACACTGGCATGTTTCATTGATAACGTACCAATGACCTCAGTCACGATAGCTAATGCTAAAAATATCCAATAAATCATTATAGTATCCCTCTAGATACAGCTTCGCCATAGCCTGTTTTTTGAACAAGACAGAAAGGCAATTAGCTTAATGGCTAAGCTTTAAGCTGTTTAAAATTCAAATAAAAATAAAAGAGTGCTGATTTTATTCAGCGAATTGAATAATCTAGAAGGACGCTATAATGCGCCACACCAGTGATACTCACTGGAAAGAATAGCGGAAAGGAAAAGCTTGTGTGTTGATCTTCTTTGGGACTTACTGATCTTTATGCTAGTCACGCTAAGCATGATATCTCATTCATTTCATCGGATGGACATCCATCCAAGTTACTCCGAACCCTCATATAATTGTTAGTTTCAAGCTATTTCTACCACGCCAAAATTATTAAGTCAATGAATACAAACGCTTTTTGAATCCATCATATTTATGCATAAATATTCATTAATATGCTAAGCAATACAGTGCCAGCGTCTATTTTGCGAATAATTCTGTAATTTTCCTCGCATTTATTTTTAGAGGATCTGAGCAAAAAAAAATTTTTTTACCCTTTTTTATGCTGCTAACATCCCATTCAATATGAATTTTTTCGGTTACGATTGACAATTAACGCCAACACGCTTCTTATCGTGTTATCCGTTAGAAAATAGCAATAATGAACACCAAATAAGAGAGAGTCATGGATACCTTTACGCTAACGTCAAATAGCTTTCAAAACGCCGCCGATGCCACCCCGCTTCCTTATGATGTTGTCTCCATTCAATCACAAGTTGTCTATGGCAGTGTGGGTAATAGCATCGCTGTCCCCGCATTGACCAAACAAGGATTACGCGTTGCTGCAGTTCCCACCGTTATTCTAAGCAACACGCCCCACTATGCCACTTGTTATGGTGGAGAATTACCCGGTGAATGGTTTCGTGGCTATTTACAAGGCTTTGTTGAACGTGGCAGTTTAAACAGCATTAAAGCCATTTTGACGGGTTATTTAGGTTCCCCAGATAAAGCTCACGACCTTGCAAATTGGCTTGGCTCTGTGCGCGAGCAACACCCTAAAATGCCTGTCATTGTCGACCCTGTCATGGGAGATGAAGATAGTGGCTTTTATATTCCTCCAGCGATAGCTGATGTTTATCGTCATGAAGTCATTCCACTCGCGACAGGGATTATCCCGAACAAATTTGAACTTTCCACACTCAGCGGGCAAGAGATAAACAATCTAGACGATGCCACCCGTGCAGCGCGTTCGTTACTCAAAGGTCACACGCAGTGGGTCATCATTACGAGCGCTTTCCAACCTGATGAGGAAAGCATTGAAGTGGTTTGTGTGACTAAACAGGATGTCGCCGTTATTCGCCATAAACGTTACCCTGTCACACCCAAGGGCACTGGAGACCTATTCGGCGCTGAGCTTACCGCTCAATTATTAGCCGGATTATCGGTTCCTGATGCAGCCAAAATGGCGTGTTTACGTATCGAGCAAGGCATCATTCATATGGCCGCTACGGGGCGTAGTGAGTTAGTGCTATAGCCTTTCTAGCTATGTATTTATGACATACAATAAAGCCCAGTCAGATGACTGGGCTTTCATTACAACTCAAGAAAAATCACTCAAACTCATTCCACGAACGTCCATCGCGAGCAATCATTGCCACTGAAGCGATAGGACCCCATGTTCCTGCTTGGTACGGCTTAGGCGCGTCGTTATCCATGGCCCACGCTTCCATAATGGAATCGACCCACTTCCACGCTTCTTCCACTTCATCACGACGTACAAACAATGCCTGAATACCACGCATAGCTTCTAATAATAAACGCTCGTAAGCATCCGCAAGATGCGTTTGGTTGAAGGTTTCGGAGAAACTCAAGTCCAGTTTAGTGGTCTGTAAACGGTGTTTATGATCCAAGCCTGGCGCCTTGTTCATAATTTCAATATCGATCCCTTCATCTGGCTGTAGACGAATGGTCAATTTGTTTTGTGGTAAATCTTGATAGCTTTCAGAGAAAATATTCAGTGCCGGCTTTTTAAAATAGACCACAACTTCTGAACATTTTGCAGGTAAACGCTTACCAGTGCGCAGGTAGAATGGAACGCCTGCCCAACGCCAATCATCAATATCTACACGTAAAGCCACAAAAGACTCGGTCTGGCTCTGCTTATTCGCGCCTTCTTCTTCTAAGTAGCCTGGTACTTTTTTGCCTTGTACAAAGCCCGCAGTATATTGACCGCGTACGGCTTTCTCACGAACGTTTGTGTGGTCAATGCGGCGTAAAGAACGCAGCACTTTCACTTTTTCATCACGAATACGGTCAGTGGTTAAGTCTGCCGGAGGTGACATGGCGATCATCGTTAAGATCTGCAGCAAATGGTTTTGCACCATATCACGCATCTGACCTGCTTGGTCAAAGTAACCCCAACGACCTTCGATACCGACTTCTTCCGCAACGGTGATCTGCACATGGTCAATAGTGCGATTGTCCCAGTTATTAATAAATAGTGAATTCGCAAAACGCAGTGCCAGAAGGTTTAAAACCGTTTCTTTACCTAAATAGTGGTCAATTCGGTAAACTTGACTTTCATCGAAATACTTAGCCACTTCATTGTTGATCTGCTGAGATGAAGCTAAATCTGTACCTAATGGTTTTTCCATGACCACGCGGTTAGGTTGTTTGTTCAACCCTGCGTGACCCAGCCCATGACACATTTCACCAAATGTGCTTGGTGGCATTGCAAAATAGTGGATAGCGGGTTGTGTATCTTGCTTAAGCATATCGGCTAAACGAACGAAGTTATCCGTTTCACTGACATCTAAATTGCAGAAATCTAAGCGTGCGCTTAAACGCTCCCACAACGCCGAATCTAGCTCTTCTTTCAAAAAATCATTTAATGCTTTATGCACAAATTCTACATAATCGTTCCGTTCCCATTGGGCACGACCAACGCCGATAATACGAGTATCTGGATGGATATAACCTGCTTTTTCCAATTGATACAGTGATGGAAGTAACTTGCGACGTGCTAGGTCACCTTTAGTGCCGAAAATAATCAGGTCACAAGCTTGAGCAGCATTATGTACCGCCATGTTGGTTCTCCTCAATCTGCGGAATTTAGAAACTATCTGATTAGAGCCCAAAGAAAATAAGGGAATACTTCACTCTAATGAGATAGGTTCTGAATGTCGTTTTTATAAAAATACAATCGGTTGCCTGCTAATGTACCCGTTTGCTACTGCCCAGTAAATATTGATGACGCTGGTCACAGTTTTTATGCTGAAAAATACAGCATACCCAGACATCAATAAAATTTTTTATCACTGAATGCTTCCAGCTTTGTTGGAAAATCACGGTTTATGTAGTGAGTTTACTAAGTTGAAAATTAGATACGGGTCATATTTTCGTAAAAAAAGCCATAAGTTACGCTCAGTGCATAGATAGCTTACAACCAACACGTAGTATATTTTCAGTCATATCCAGATGTTAATGCCACCATACTCTGATGGCAGAAATATTTCTCCTTTTGCTGAAATAGGCACTTTTGCTATATGAATATTTTAGAACAAATGAAAACTAGCCTCGATTTTTTGAGCAAATCAGAAAAAAAAGTGGCTGAGGTCATTTTAGGAATGCCCCAAAGTGCTATTCATCTTAGTATAGCGGCGTTAGCCCAACTGGCTGACGTCAGCGAGCCTACCGTCAACCGATTTTGCCGAAAAATGGAAACCAAAGGGTTTCCTGACTTTAAATTAAAACTGGCTCAAAATCTTGCCAATGGCACGCCATACGTTAATCGCCATATCGAAGAGACTGACACCGTCAATACTTATACTCACAAAATTTTCGAGTCGGCGATGGCAGGGTTAGACAATGTCAAACATACCCTCGATACGCATGCCATTAATCGCGCAGTTGATTTACTCACTCAAGCTCGGAAAATCAGTTTTTTTGGGTTTGGTGCTTCTGCGGCGGTAGCCCACGATGCGATGAATAAATTTTTCCGTTTTAATATTCCAGTCATATATTTTGATGATATTGTCATGCAACGCATGAGCTGCATCAATAGTAGCGAGGGGGATGTGATTGTGTTGATTTCTCACACTGGACGCACAAAAGCCTTAGTCGATATGGCACAACTCGCTCGCCAGAATGATGCGACGGTCATCGCAATTACCTCCGAAGGTTCTCCTCTCGCCAAAGAAGCCAGCTTATCGATTATTATTGATGTCCCTGAAGATACGGACATGTACATGCCAATGGTCTCCAGAATGGCGCAGCTTGCCGTCATTGATGTATTAACCACCGGATTTACTTTGCGTCGAGGCGAAAAATTTAGAGATAACTTGAAACGGGTCAAAGAAGCGTTACGCGATTCGCGGTTTGATAATGTCTGAAAGATGGAAATGACAATGTTAAAAGAGGTTTCTTAAGTCTACCGGGCCCAAAGAGTTTTTATTCTCCCGATGGCTTTAAGAAATTTGCTGTATATAATAGCTGTGCTCGTGTCAGCACCCCTATTTGCAGTAAATAGGTTTCGAAATGGAGTGAAATGGTTTCACTTATATTTGTACCATTACAGGTCACGGAGTAATACATGTCTAGACGGCTTAGAAGAACTAAAATTGTTACAACCCTTGGTCCAGCAACCGATCGTGATAATAATCTAGAAAAAATTATCAATGCTGGGGCTAACGTTGTTCGCCTTAACTTCTCTCACGGAACTCCTGAAGACCACATGGCGCGCGCAAATAAAGTGCGTGAAATAGCGGCTCGATTAGGGCGTCACGTCGCTATTCTTGGGGATCTACAAGGTCCGAAAATTCGTGTTTCTACTTTTAAAGACGGTAAAGTTTTCCTCAATGTTGGTGATAAATTCACGCTGGATGCCTCATTAGGTAAAGGTGAAGGCGACCAGCATAAAGTGGGTATCGACTATAAAGGTCTACCTGCTGACGTCGTACCTGGCGATATTCTCCTACTGGATGATGGTCGCGTACAGTTAAAGGTTCGTGAAGTTCAAGGTTTGCAAGTCTACACGGAAGTGACTGTCGGCGGACAACTTTCCAACAATAAAGGCATTAATAAACTCGGTGGTGGCTTGTCCGCAGAAGCGCTGACAGAAAAAGACAAAGCCGACATTATTACCGCCGCAAAAATCAATGTGGATTTCTTGGCTGTCTCTTTCCCGCGTTCAGGTGAAGATCTGGATTATGCTCGCCGTTTAGCACGTGATGCAGGTTGCGAATGCCAAATAGTCGCCAAAGTTGAACGTGCAGAAGCAGTCGCAACTGACGACATCATGGACGAAGTGATCCTTGCATCTGATGTGGTGATGGTTGCCCGTGGTGACTTAGGGGTTGAAATTGGTGACCCTGAACTGGTTGCAGTACAAAAGAAATTAATTCGTCGTTCCCGTCAATTGAACCGCGTGGTTATCACGGCAACTCAAATGATGGAATCCATGATCACCAACCCAATGCCAACCCGTGCAGAAGTGATGGATGTGGCTAACGCTGTCTTAGACGGAACCGATGCGGTGATGCTATCCGCAGAAACCGCCGCAGGACAGTATCCAGCAGAAACGGTCGCCGCCATGGCGCAAGTCTGTTTTGGTGCGGAAAAAATGCCAGGTCTGAATATTTCGAAACACCGTTTAGATGCTGAATTCGAAAGTTCCGAAGATGCGATTGCGATGTCAACCATGTACGCCGCCAACCACCTAAAAGGCGTTAAAGCGATCATCGCGATGACTGAATCAGGCCGTACCGCACGTATTATGTCGCGCATTAGCTCTGGCTTGCCAATTTTCGCGATGTCTCGCCATGAAAAAACATTGAACCAATGTTCACTGTACCGGGGTGTTACCCCTGTATTTTGCAGCACGCATACTGATGGTATTGCAGCAGCAAGTGAAGCCATCGCACGTTTACGTGATAATGGCTACTTGATGGTTGGAGATACAGTTATCGTGACTCAAGGTGACCAAATGGGCACCATCGGTAGCACCAATACCTGCCGTATTTTAGTGGTTGAATAATAATTTTATCGCTAATGATAATGTAAGCGTTCAATTCATCGAGGGAGCTTAGGCTCCCTTTTATTTTTTCATCTCAATGATATTGCAAATTAAATTGCAGCGTTCCATCCGCCTTTCCTCCGCGTGTTTTCTCTGCGGTTTGAATATAGGCCGCTTCTAACGGAATAACATAGTGTTGCGCTTGATTTAAACGGGAAATTTGTACCATTTGGTTGAGTTTAATCGGCTTCCCTTTGTGCTTAATTTGAATACCAAAGCCTTTCGCCGTTTCTTGATGATTCGGATTATTGAGTGCAATCGTTCCACCTATCCCACTTTCGTCAGCCGTTCCCATAAAGCGGATCTTTACGGGTGAAGATTCATCGCACTCAAGCTCAATTTTGAACCGTTTACGACTATTCACAAGCGTCACCCCCACCCCATTTGCGCCTGACTTTTCCACTTGACCAAACACAACATTGATCACCCGATTTTTCACTTCACATCCATTTGCAATCACATTAATCGGTGACAACCAAATTTTTGGCTCAACATTTCCAAACGCATCTTGAATAATAAACTTATTATTAAACACAATAAGCATTGCAGCGCTGGTCGATTGTAATAATTGAGTATTGACTCGAGGGCGAATTTTATAGAATGCTGCTTTCAAGGTAACATTGTAATTGCCCTTTGATTCGCTGCTTGGGCACAGTAAACGATTCGCCGGATTTCCATCGCGATTATTTTTACCATTCACATATCCCCTTGCTGAACACGGGCTATTAACTGAGCCGTGCAATGCAAAGCCGATACCTGATAGGCCAATTTCCTTAATGGCGCCAACCCCTGCTATCTGATAGTGATCATCAAATATACCAGGTAAATTAATTCCCACTCGCGTTGTCCCTGATTCATTCCACCACACCCATGGCGTATAGGTTCCCAGCTCTATCGTTGCAATATGTGAGTTGATGGGTGCACTTTTAGGGACATACAGCGTTTGAGATATCGGTACCGTGTAAGATGCAAATTCTGCTCGGTAGTCTGCGAAAAGTCTTGGTGAGAACAACAACATGATGGCGTAGATAACGCTGGAGATAGCAAACTGTTTCATAACACCCCTTATTGGCAAACCCCGTCAATAAATTGAATATTTTGATTGCTCACATCAATCTTAAGAGGTAATTGACACTGCTGTGTATACGCTTCTCCCCATTTAATTTGAACAATACTCTGTGCAGGAACCCCACTCAAATAGACTTCTCCATCATTCGCTACAATGCCCGATGAGACGATATGCTGCTGTGCGAGAATATTAACTTGGGTACCAAACCCGAGTAACCGATTATTTTTCTTGAGTTTTAATACCACTCGCCCACCACGCTTCGCTTTAAGATCCACCAAAATAATCGCACCGCTTGTGGGAACAACGGTCGCTGAGCTCAATTCCACATCATCATTACCCTTTAACGTCGAGGTATCTACACTCACTTTATTACGCTCATAGCGCGTTAACATAGGCACCACTGCATACCCTTGCCCATTAGTACGTAGTGAAGGCACGTTATTCACTTTCAAATTATTAATATCTTGAGTTTTAACTAGTCCAATAGCATCAGAAAACGCGCGTGAAGCGGTCATTCCATCTTGATGAAATAAAAGCGCTCCAGTCGCCTCAGCATGGGTAGCTTGATATTCAGAAGCATAATCCCAACCAGCACCAAATTCGCCGTAAGAGGTTACGTAATTACCACGAATACCATGACTGAATTGTTGATTTTTATGATGATATTGCTGAGTAATGTCATATTGCAATTGATTGGAATTGAAAGCTGAGCCATTCAAGCTAAATGTACTTATTCCCCCGGCATTGCCGCTCGAGTTGTAGCTATAAACACCCCAATAAGCCTTTTCTTTCCAACGAAATGGCATACTGCAATTAAAGGAAAATAATCTATCGACCCGATGAGGATTATTTTGCTCAGAATGGGAATAGGAAAAATTGTAATTAATAGATTGATATTGAGAGCCAAAACTGATTGTAAGGTTATTATCTGAACCTGACTGTCCCCAATATTTTTGTTGATACCCATTAATGTTTAAAGATCCCCATTTCCCTAGCGCTTGACTCAAAGCAATCTGTAACCGTTGCTTTTTTGATCTTCGGTCGATGTCTATGGCTTGAAAAAAAGTATGGTTTATATCTGGCTCTAACGCGTATTGAGCTGATAAATTCAGTCCCGTCGCTGTATTTTGAATATATTTGGTATATTGAAGACGGTAGGTTTGATCCGTCATCTTTGCATATTGCTGCCATTGTGCTTGTGAGTATGTCATATCCAATGAAATACCCCCTAGGTAACCTAAACTCACCCCTGATCCTAAAACATAGACTTGTTTATCTTCTGAGATAAAAGCGCCACCTAATAACGATAGATTGCCATAATTCGCTAAATTGATTGGCAGACCATAGATCCCAGAGAATTGAATAAAATAAGGTTTTTGTGTCCCTTTATCTTCTCGATATTTTCCAAGTTCAATGCTGTATTTTAATGAACCTTCCCTTTGCATGATGGGGGCATTCGAAAAAGGCTGGATAAATGTTCTTGTTGACCCATTTGCTTCGGCGACCATAACCTGTAAATCGCCACTGAACGACGTTGGATAAAGGTCATTCAATATAAATTCCCCAGCAGGTACCGACGTTTGATAAATAATCTGACCATTTTGACGAACAGTGACCACTGCATTAGTATTTGCAACCCCACTAACTACAGGAGCAAATCCACGGCGACTTTGCGGTAACATACTTTCTTCCGACATAAGCTTTATACCGTGATATTGAAAAGCACCCATAATCCCGTTATCAGACGCTGTTTCTCCAATAATTAAATGGCTTTTCAAATCACGAATATCCCGCTCTAAGAAAGTTTGCAAACTATGCAAAATAGCCTTTTCACTCGTGTCATTGTAATAACTGTGATTACGTAACCGCCAAGCCCCCCAATTAATCCCATTTCGTAGACCTACATAAATATTTCGCTGGCTGTTTGAGTTTCCCCACGCTCGGTTAAACCGTGCTGAATAGTTAATAAACATCCCGTTAATTCCATCGTCCCATTCAGTGACGTCAATATAGCCTCGGCTCGCCATTTCCATTGCAATTTGAGGAATGCTAATATCTAATCGATTTGAAAAGAAATCATGATGAATGTCACTACCATCAATTGAGCGCTTAATATCTAAGAATTTATCGGTTGAAGAGATTTCATTTTTTTGTAATAACATTGAGAGCTTAACACCCCAACTCATTAACTGTTCTTTTGTTATCTTAGGTTTCAGTTTTTTTTCTTCATTATCGTAAATAAATTCAAGCAACTCATCTGCAACTTTGTTTCCATTCACATAAATATTGACCTGATAACGACCAGGGAGTTGCCCTTCTGTTTTAGAAAGATAACTTAATAATGAAGAGTCAGATAGCTTATTCTCAATCCCTGTATTAATTGCATTGATGTCAAACATCTCACTTGCACTAGAAATTGATGCAAATCCAACTGATGAAAAAAATGTAATATTAATGAATTTCGTTTTTTTACTATAAAACCAATTTTTGATTAAGTGGTGTGTTTCCATACACTAGCTCTTGGTTATTTTCTTTTCCACAATAGCACCATAGTCATTAATAAATTCAACAGTAACTACATGCCCCTTATCTATCTTATCTTTAAAAATATAATCATCTACCCAAGGGTAAATCATTTTCATTCCTTTTATGGACTCCCCATTAATTAAAATGCTTTTAATTGATAAATGATATGGAGTTTTATTTTTTATTTTTATTCCATTATGCTCTTTTGTTAATATTATATTATCAAAATTTAATGGCTCAATATCGTTTGAGCGTAGGAAAAGTTTAAACTGAGAATTAATAATAATTTGCAATTCATTTTCAATACTCTCATCTTTAGGAGGTATTGATTTTATATTTAATAAAAATATTTTTTCTTGGTTAGATGAAAGTGGCTCGCCTAAATACGCAATTCTTGCTGCCCCATAACTACTCGGCTCAACACGGAATAAAGCTGGAGTTGCAATAAATGGCGCTTTAATATCCTCATTGAATCCGGTCACCCAACTTTGGATTAAGAAAGGTTTTTTTTCATTACTATTAAAAATAGGAATTGAAATTTCTCGTTTATTATCCATATAAACAAAACGAGTTCCACCTACGCTAATCCCACTAGCTGATGCTAAAGATACAAAACAGAAAAAAAATAAAATAGCTGAATAAATTATCTTCATAGACATGCCAACATAACGTAAATATGGGTGACAAGCGTCACCCAGCATATTATTGATATTGAATACTGTAAATTGCGCTACTATTTGCTTGCCCTGCTGTTGCAGCACCGGTTGCTTTAAACGCTGCAACATACTCCAACTCTCCCGAGTTTCCTGCTAAAACAACCTCTTTAGTATCTTTGTATAATTTTATCTGAGAAACTGCATTTTTTTCATACAATGCAATACCTACGTTTTTTGCTGCGCCATTGCCATGATGTAAAGCGAGAATATCTTGGTCCACCGCATCGCGATTTCCTGCGAAATTAACCGTCACTTTAGTATCAAGAGGGCAATCTACAAGTTTAATTGTGAAATTCGTTAACCCTGCCATTTCTCCAGCAGAAGATAAACTTTTGGTTGATATTCGGCCAAGATCAACATTTAAATTACGTGATTGACTATCTACGGTACAAGCTTGCTCCGTTATTTCTCCCGTAAAATTAATCACACCAGAAGCAAACACTGCCGGTGCGATCGTGATAGCCAAGCTCACTCCCAATAAATTTAGAGTTTTATTTAGAATATTCATGATATTTCCTATAAATAGAATGTATGTTTTAAAATTTACATTTCAAAAAGTAAATATGTTATATATTTACTTTTCGCCAGAAATATAGCATCCCCCTTCAATTAAGTTAATGAATGGTTATATTGATTTTTTTAAATTCAAATCAAAAATACTCATACACTTTACAGAATAAATTTAAAACCAAAATTAATTAGTTTGGAAATCATTAAATAGGTAATTTATGATCATATCATTTATTATGGGATTTTTATTTTTATACATATAAAATTGGTATTTAGAATTGCAAATATCATTCTCAATTTCTTTTAAGATGTTTTCCTCTATCAATTCATGAATAATATTCCTTGGAAACCAAGAGTAACCGACTGAATTTTTAGTTAATTTAATCGCTGTTTCAGTATTTGCAACCTTAACAGTTTGGTGGCTTCGCATCTTATCTTGAAAAATCGTAGACAAAACAATATGCGGTGTTTTTTCGAGTTTATGTCTAATCTTATCTTTGGTACATTGCTGCAAATAATGATTAGGCGCTGTAACAAGAACCGCGTCAATCTCTCCCAAAAAGATGGGATTTAATGAACCGATATAATGATGAAATATTAATAAATCAAACTCTTTATATGATAAGATATCTTCCCGATTCAGTAGTGTTTTGGTTAATTCAATATCATAATCTTTTCTACTTTTGATTAGGCTTCCAATCTTATTTAATAGGTCATCACTGCTATATAATGAATCTATTACTATCTTTATTTTATTATTTATCTTTTTATTTATTAATTTCGCGGCTATTTCTAATGCAATCGCTTTATTGGTCACTTCTCGTGATAATGCTAATAGTGCTTCACCTTGTGAAGTTAATACAGCTCGGCGTTTTTCCACTACAAAAATTTCAATATCTAATATTTGTTCTAGCTTACTAATAGTATAACTAATTGAAGATTGTGTTTTATGTAACACTTCAGCTGCTTGAGCGAACCCGCCATAATCGACAACAGCTTGCAAAGTTATCCATTGATCTAATGTTGTTTTCGTTTTATTCATAATGTTTCCAGCCCATAATCTTCCCTCACCTTCATCTCAGGAAGAATATAACAATGTATTTAGAATATCACTCCTACACTTTAGTGTTTTTAGCATTATTTTAAAGCCATCTTTTAAATTAAATTTATTCCATAATTATATATAATAAATATCTACCGCTCTTAAAAAACAAAAGCCACGGATAATGATTACCGTGGCTTTTTACTATACTAAAAAGATATCTAGCGATATAAATCCTTTCGCTGATAAGGCTCTATTTCACCTTCCTTGCGCGTTTTCAAGAGTTTGAGGATCCACGTATATTGCTCTGGATTAGGCTCAACTAAAAACTCTAACTCCTCATTCATTCGACGTGCAATATAGTTATCATCTTGCCCATCAATATCATCCATTGGTTCACGAACATAGATATGTAATTGATGATTAACGTGATCGTACACCGGAAATAACGGAACAATTTTCGCTTTACACACTTTCATCAATCGACCAATAGCGGGTAAAGTCGCTTTGTATGTGCCAAAGAAATCAACAAATTCACTGTGTTCTTCCCCATGATCTTGATCGGGTAGATAAAAACCCCAGTAACCTTGTCTGACCGATGCAATAAAAGGTTTAATTCCTGCTTCGCGGGAATGAAGGCGTCCACCAAAATGGTAACGCGCCTTGTTCCACAAATAATCTGCAACGGGATTTTTCTGGTGATGGAACATCGCCGCCATATTCTGCCCCATCGCAGCTAATAACATTGCAGGAGCATCGACAGCCCAGCCGTGAGGAACCATAAAAATCACATTGCTTTGCTGTTCCTGCAATTGGTCGATAATCTGTTTGTTATGCCACTGGGTGCGCGCTAATGTTCGCTCTGCACCACGTACACACAATTCAGCCAACATGACAAAAGACTGCGGTGCAGTTTCAAACATCCGATCAACCAACTCTTCTCTTTGTTGCTCTTCCATATCAGGAAAGCAATAGAGTAAGTTAATTTTAGCTCGGCGACGGGCGCTCTTCGCTAATCGTCCAACCCATTTACCTATTTTTGCCAGCATAGGATCACGAACTTTAACAGGGATATAGGCAAGCGCAACAAAGAGCCCTGCACCTAACCACACGCCCCAATATTTAGGTAATAAATAGGATTTATGAAACGTTGGCACATAGCCCTTTTTGCTGTCGGTATCTTGTTCTTTATTCATGTTATACCCAAGAAATCACGGCTATTTTGATAACCAAAAATGAATGTGTAAGAGCATTACAAAAAAAACTGGCAGACACAAGTATCTGCCAGTTATTGGATGAAGAAGCTGAAATGGTTATTTCAGTTTAAGCTGAGGTTTAGTCTCTTTGACCAGCTCTAAATATTCTTTACGTTCTTTACCTGTTAAACCACCTGAGCTTGGTAATTTCGCAGTTAGCGGGTTGACGGCTTGTTGGTTAACCCACATTTCAAAATGGAGATGTGGCCCTGTAGAACGTCCAGTATTACCTGATAACGCAATGCGATCACCACGCTTCACTTTTTGTCCTGGTTTCACCAGCAATTGACGTAAATGCATATAACGCGTCGTATATTGGCGACCATGGCGAATAGCAATAAAGTTTCCTGCCGCACCACTGTACTTCGCCACAATCACTTCACCATCACCAACCGCTAATACAGGGGTACCCACTGGCATTGAGAAGTCGACCCCTTTATGTGGTGCAACTCGCCCCGTTACCGGGTTAACACGACGCGGGTTAAAGTGTGATGAAACTCTGAACTGCTTAACCGTTGGAAAACGCAAGAAACCGCGTTCTAAACCATTACCTTCACTGTCATAGTAGCGTCCGTCTTCAGCACGGAAAGCGTAGTAATTTTTACCGCCAGACTGTAAACGTACGCCAACTAGTTGGCTCTGTTCATGAGTCCCATTGAGCATCTCGCGCCCCATTAAAACAGTAAACTTATCGCCTTTTTTCAGCTTATTAAAGTCCACCTGCCACTGTAATGCTTTGGTAACTTCACGACCTTCGGTACGAGTCAAACCGGCTTTCTTGGTGCTTTGAGCAAACGTGCCTTCGATAGAACCGGTCATCACGCTGTTTGTCCAATCACCTTTGCGGATCTCTTTCACTTCTTCAAATTTGTTGGTTGCCCCAACACGTTTGAAGATACGCGTTTCACGACGAGAAACATCCCACGTTAAGGATTCTAATTCGCCATCAGCATTCAGTGTCCAGCTAAGGGTTTGACCGATTTTTAAATTACGTAATGATTTATGTTGATTTGAAAGTGTCGCAACATCACCAGCTTCAATACCAAACTGGGTCAAAATAGACGATAAATTATCGCCACTTGAGACAACATATTCATGTGCGAGAGGTGTACCATCTGCATCTGATGCGTCAGTGTCGCTGTCTGCAACGCCTTCATCGGGTAACTGCTCACTACTATCTTGAATTAAATCATCGCCTTCTGCTTCAATCGCTGATTGAGCAAAAGGAATGACCGTATCAGGAGAACTGTCACTTTCATGCGTGGTAGGGATATGTACAGGCCGCCAAATCGCGACGGCCATGGTGGCGACAGTGAGCGTGCTCAACACAATTTTATGGGTCTTGGACAAGCCGTTAAATGCCTGCACAATACCACTTGCCATTTGCTGCACTTTAAACTATTCCTCTATGCTTAATTCAGGCAGCTTGCGTATTGTTCTGATAGTTGAGTCAGAAACTTCATGTAGCTATCTGGTCCAATTGCCAGCCCACTACCGAGTGGGTCGAGAGTACCCATTTTGACTCCCGTATTTTTCGCTACGCTTTCAATAACCGCAGGTCTGAATTGTGGCTCAGCAAAAACGCATTGCGCTTTATGCTCAACCAGTTGTGTTCGTATTTGATGCAATTTTTGGGCACCGGGCTGAATCTCAGGGTTTATCGTAAAATGCCCTAACGGAGCGAGCTGATAGTGTTTTTCAAAGTAGCCATAAGCATCGTGAAAAACAAAATACCCTTTATTTTGAGCCGGTTTTAAAATACTAGCAATTTTCTTATCGTTTTGCGCCATGTTTTCTTTGAATTTACGAAGGTTTACGTCCAGCTTATCTTTCTGAGCAGGATAAAGCTCTACTAAACGCGCGTAAATGTCATCGGCAGCCAAATTTGCAATATCTGGAGACAACCAGATGTGCATATTATACTCACCATGGTGATGATGTTCGTGATCCGCATCATGGTTAGGTTCATCGGCATGTTGATGGCTATCGTCCTCCTCATGGTTTTCAGCCATTAATAAGTCATGAATATTTTTCTGCTCAGCCAATGCCAGACGTTTATTCTGGTCTAATACATTGATTGGCTTCTCTAAAAACATTTCTAATTCAGGACCAACCCAAACAAATAAATCAGCCTGTTTTATCTTTTTTAAATCCGAAGGTTTCAGTGCATAATCATGTGGCGAAGCGCCATCAGGAAGTAAAACTTGTGTATCAGTGACACCATCAGCGATCCCCGCAGCAATGAAAGCTAAAGGTCGAATCGATGTGACGACATCGGCGTTGGCTAGTGGCAACATCGATGCAGTTAAAACTGAAGCTAACGTAGCTTTGCAGATGAATTTACGGGTAATAAGTTTCGATTTGTGTATCATGAACATTTTTCCGTGATCTTAAAATTGAAATGTTATAATATAACACAACTTGATTTCTGCAAGATGTTTTCATATGCAACCACTATTATCTTTAAATAAAATCTCTGTCTCATTTGGCGATAAACCCGTATTAAAGGATGTCACTTTTGCACTTAACAAAGGTGATATCGTGACGTTATTGGGGCCGAATGGTGCCGGTAAATCCACGATTGTTCGCGTGGTATTGGGGCTATTAGCGCCCACATCAGGCACTATCAATCGAGCCTCGTCACTCTCTATTGGTTATGTCCCACAAAAACTGCATTTAGATACCACCCTACCGCTAACCGTAAAGCGGTTTATGATGTTAAAGCAAGGTGTCCGCACGGCGCATTTATTACCCGCTCTCGAGCGAGTAAAAGCCACGCATCTTATTGACCAGCCAATGCAGAAACTCTCGGGTGGTGAAACCCAGCGCGTTCTGCTTGCGCGTGCATTACTCAATAAACCTGATTTGTTGGTTCTCGATGAGCCCGCCCAAGGCGTCGATATTAATGGTCAAGTTGCGTTGTATGACCTAATCAATCAATTAAGAACTGAACTCGGTTGCGCGGTTCTCATGGTCTCTCATGACCTGCATTTAGTTATGGCAAAAACAGACCAAGTTTTATGTATTAACGGGCATATTTGTTGCTCTGGTACCCCTGATGTTGTCTCTAATCACCCTGAATTTGTTGCTATGTTTGGCTATCGGGGCGCACAGCAACTGGGGGTTTACCGTCATCAACATAATCACCAACATGATTTAGAAGGTAATGTGATTACATCCCACCAACACAGCAAGGATTGCCATCATGATTGAGTTACTGTTACCTGGTTGGATTGCAGGTATGTTACTCGCGATTGCTGCCGGTCCCTTAGGTTCCTTTGTGGTTTGGCGCCGCATGTCCTATTTTGGGGACACCCTCGCCCACGCATCTTTGCTAGGTGTTGCCTTCGGTTTGCTGTTAAACATTAATCCCTTTTACGCCGTGATCGCCGTGACGTTATTATTGGCTCTGATCCTTGTGTGGCTGGAAAAACGTCCTCAACTCGCCGTCGATACATTACTCGGCATTATGGCTCACAGCTCTCTATCTTTAGGCCTTGTTGTCGTCAGCCTAATGGCGAATGTCCGCGTCGATCTGATGGCTTATCTATTTGGTGATTTGTTATCCGTAACATATGAAGACATTATAACGATTCTAATCGGTGTAGTTGTCGTTTGCGGGTTGCTTTTTTATCGATGGCGGGCGCTTTTATCGATGACAGTTAGCTCAGAGCTGGCTTTTGTGGATGGAATTAATCTCCAACGCTCTCGCTTATTGTTGATGATGGTCACGGCGTTAACCATCGGGATCGCAATGAAATTTGTTGGTGCGCTAATCATTACCTCTTTACTGATCATCCCCGCTGCTACCGCTCGACGTTTTGCAAAAACGCCAGAACAAATGGCGCTCACCGCCATTGGTATTGGCATGGTTTCCGTGACTGGCGGATTAACCCTATCCGCATTTTATGACACTCCGGCTGGCCCGTCCGTGGTACTAACTTCTGCCATTTTATTTATTCTAAGTTTGTGCGTAAAAACGAAAAACTAGTTGTATAAAAAGAATGCCTGAATAAAACCGTATCTGGATAAAAAACCTATAGAAAACCCGCTTTATGCGGGTTCTAATAAAATTCAATAATACGAATTATTCAACATTCTTTTTATCGTTATTCACGGGGGTTTCTACATCACCGACACTATCGTTTATAAATCCACCGACACAATCCATAAATTGATTAACTTTTAGTTTAAATCCTTCATCTGAGTATTTTGGATCATTTAATTTATTTTTTGGAACATTCACGTTTAAATCCCCATGAAATTTCTTGTTTAAGTCAATTTCACCCTCGATACTCACCCAATATGTTGATCCTTCAGGTAAATACCGAGAACAACTTTCAATAGTTTCCTTATTGGTGATAGCTTTGGTGTTTTTTGTGCAACCAGAAACAACAGTTGCAAATAAAAGTACTGTGAGCGCAAATGTGCAAGAAGCTTTATTCATGTGGGACTATCCTAATAGTCGAAAAAACACCATATGATAATAAAAATCATTATCAATGTCTGTATTTTTAAAACTCACTGCATATATTCTCAATACCATTTCATGGACTAAATAATGATAATTTCTCAATTTAGTAAAATATAGATACAAAAAAACCCAGTAATTGTGGCTAAATTACTGGGTTCATTTCATTTGAAATACGTATGATATTATTTAAATCATACGTATCTATATATCAATCAAGCGTTTAAAATCTAGACTTCTTTCGGCGTTAACCCGAAATGAGAATAAGCATGGGCTGTTGCCATACGCCCTCTTGGTGTTCGCTGAATAAACCCTTGCTGGATAAGATAAGGCTCTAGCACATCTTCGATGGTCTCGCGCTCTTCTCCAATCGCAGCGGCAAGGTTATCAACCCCCACTGGTCCGCCCATAAACTTATCGATGATTGCCACCAGCAGTTTACGGTCAAGATAGTCAAAACCCGCCACATCCACATTCAACATATCCAGCGCTTGGCTCGCAATCAACTCATCAATACTGCCATTGCCTTTTACTTGGGCAAAGTCACGCACACGGCGTAATAAACGGTTAGTGATCCGTGGTGTTCCTCGTGAACGCATCGCGACCTGCAATGCCCCTTCTTCGGTGATATCCAGCCCCATATACTGAGCGCTACGCTTCACGATATGTTGCAAATCATCAACTTGGTAAAATTCTAAGCGCTGTACGATCCCAAAGCGGTCACGCAGTGGCGACGTTAAAGAGCCAGCCCGCGTAGTGGCGCCAATTAACGTGAATGGCGGTAAATCGATTTTGATGGAACGTGCCGCAGGACCTTCACCAATCATAATATCTAATTGATAGTCTTCCATGGCAGGATACAAAATCTCTTCGACTACGGGTGAAAGGCGATGGATTTCATCAATAAACAGGACATCATGAGGCTCAAGGTTAGTCAGCATCGCTGCCAAATCCCCTGCCTTTTCTAGGACAGGCCCTGAGGTTGTCCGTAAATTAACCCCAAGTTCGTTGGCGACAATACCCGCTAATGTGGTTTTTCCTAACCCTGGTGGTCCAAAAATTAACAGATGATCAAGCGCATCCCCCCGCATTTTGGCTGCCTGAATAAATATTTCCATTTGATGCTTAACTTGCGGTTGCCCAATATACTCATCCAGTAATTTAGGGCGGATCGCGCGATCAATGGCTTCTTCTTCAGAATGCAGCACTTCAGCGGTAATTAGGCGATCAGCTTCAATCATCGTAATAATCTCTCAATTAAAGTGCTGCGCGTAAGGCATCACGGATCAGGGTTTCAGAATCGCTATCAGGTTTCGCGACTTTACTCACCATACGGCTGGCTTCTTGCGGCTTATATCCCAAAGCAATCAAGGCAGCAGCGGCTTCGGCTTCGATATCTGCTTGGCTTGGTCCTTGGCTCTTCACGCTTGGTAAATTAATATCGCTCACTGGGTTGAAAAGATCCCCATTCAAGCCTTTGAAACGGTCTTTCATTTCGACCACTAAACGCTCGGCAGTTTTCTTACCAATACCTGGCAATTTCACCAGAGAGGAAATCGCTTCTTGCTCGATGGCAGACACAAATTGTTGAGCCGACATGCCAGATAAAATTGCGAGTGCCAGTTTAGGACCCACGCCATTGACTTTAATCAGCTCTTTAAATAGTGCACGCTCTTGTTTGTCATTGAAACCATACAGTAATTGAGCGTCTTCTCGCACAACAAAGTGGGTGAAAACAATCGCTTCTTGACCAATTTCAGGTAATTCATAGAAACAAGTCATTGGCATATGAACTTCATAGCCAACACCTTGTAGCTCAAGTAACACAATGGGTGGTTGCTTTTCTAATACGATGCCACGTAAACGACCTATCACACTGAACCCCTTAAATTTGATTAGCGTTTTAAATTTTGACTCTGCTGTTTATACCACAAAAAATGCTGGATGCATATCCAGTCTTCATCTTAATCTTCCACGGGTCAACACTAAACGCGGATCGCCGACTTTCAGCAGGTTTTGATTAAAATGGCAATGTGTGATGGCAATCGCCAGCGCATCCGCAGCATCCGCTTGGGGGCTAGCCGATAATTTTAGGATAGATTTCACCATATGTTGAACTTGGCTTTTTTCTGCAGCTCCCGTTCCCACAACAGTTTGCTTGACTTGGCGAGCCGCATATTCAAAAACGGGAATATTTTGGTTTGCTGCCGCGACAATCGCCACACCACGCGCTTGCCCCAGTTTCAGAGCCGAGTCCGCATTCTTCGCCATAAACACTTGTTCGATAGATAAAACATCAGGTTGGTACTGGGTGATAATTTCCGAGACTCCCGCATAAATACGCTGCAGACGGCTTGGTAAATCATCAACTTGAGTACGAATACACCCACTTCCAAGATAGAGTAGTTGCCTACCTTGTTGGCGAATAACACCGTATCCTGTGATCCGTGAACCAGGGTCGATACCTAGAATAATCGCCATATAAAACCTATAGTTGCCCTTTATTAATTTTCATATCATCTTATTCCCATCTAATGACAGCCACAATGGCAACAAGGAAATATCACCGTTTCCACCGGAATTTCAGTGTAAGTAGCATTCCTACCATCATAAATATAGCAAATAAAAGAGAAGGTGAAGATGGGAGGCGTTAGAGAAAACAGGCTGGACACAGCCCGCTTTCTCTACGCAGACATCGTCTTAATTACAGTTGCTCAGCAACTTCATCAGAGATATCACCGTTATGATAAACTTCCTGTACGTCGTCTGAATCTTCTAACATATCAATCAGACGCAGTAATTTAGGGGCAGTTTCAACATCAAGTTCGGCTTTAGTGGATGGAACCATAGAAACTTCAGCGTTTTCGCTAGTAAAACCAGCGGCATCCAGCGCATCTTTCACTTCACCAAACGTTTCTGGTGTAGTGTAAACGTCAATCGCGCCATCATCGTAAGTTTCAACGTCGTCGGCACCCGCTTCCAATGCAGCTTCCATCAGAGCATCTTCGTCCACGCCCGGTGCGTAAGTGATCACGCCACGTTTGGTGAACAGATAAGATACAGAACCATCAGTCCCTAAGTTACCGCCCGTTTTCGTAAACGCGTGGCGAACTTCAGAGACGGTACGGTTACGGTTGTCACTTAGACATTCAACCATAACCGCTGTGCCGCCAGGACCGTAACCTTCATAAATGATGGTTTCCATATTATCGTTATCATCATTACCCACACCACGCGCAATCGCACGGTTTAATGTGTCGCGAGTCATGTTGTTTGATAATGCTTTATCCACAGCAGCACGCAAACGTGGGTTAGTTGCGACATCGCCGCCGCCTAAACGCGCTGCAGTGACCAGCTCACGAATAATTTTAGTGAAAATCTTACCGCGTTTTGCGTCTTGCGCCGCTTTACGGTGTTTGGTGTTGGCCCATTTACTATGACCTGCCATGAAATATCTCCAAAAACGTCAATAAAATAATTAAACAGCAAATTCTAAAATAGCCTGGCTGTTGCTCCACGATTTTGTCAGCTTTGCCGCCTGTTGCGGTTCAAGCCAACAAAATTCTGTGTGTTCAGTCAGTAATGGCGTTTGTTCATCACTTAGCACCAATTTAAACCAATGTTCTTTACAGTGGGTTACATCCGGTGCATAACGATGCCTGAAATGCGGGAAAATTTCAAAGATGATACTTTTCGACAAATCATGTAACTGACTTGGTTGCGGGTTAAACCCCGTCTCTTCTTTGATTTCGCGAAGCGCTGCATCCGCAGCACTGTTTTCATGAAGTTCCAAACTTCCGGTCACTGATTGCCAGAAGTCTGGATCATCTTTACGCCGCATCATAAGCACCCTGCCCGTGTTTTCAGCCACCATAATGACTAATACCGATTCTGGGCGCTTATAACTTTTCATTACTCTTCTTCTTTCGCCACAACTGCAATCGCTAACTCAGTCAGCGAATCAGGGTTTGCATGACTTGGCGCATTGGTCATTAAACACGCCGCTGCGGTCGTTTTCGGGAAGGCAATAACATCACGGATGTTATCAGTTCCAGTTAACAGCATCACTAAGCGGTCTAAACCAAATGCCAAACCTGCATGTGGTGGCGTACCGTATTTCAGTGCATCTAACAGGAAGCCGAACTTTTCACGTTGTTCTTCTTCATTGATACCTAAAATACCGAACACGGTTTGTTGCATTTCGCTGCGGTGAATACGGACAGAACCGCCACCCACTTCGTAACCATTGATAACCATATCGTAGGCATTCGCAACGGCATCTTCAGGGTTTTTCGCCAGATCTTCCGGAGTGAAATCTTTTGGTGAAGTGAATGGGTGGTGCATCGCGGTTAAGCCGCCTTCGCCATTTTCTTCAAACATAGGGAAGTCGATAACCCACAGTGGCTGCCAGCTATTTAAGTTAGTCAGCTCGAAGTCACGACCCACTTTCAGGCGTAATGCGCCCATGGAGTCAGTCACCACATTTTTCGCACCCGCACCAAACAGGATAATGTCGCCATCGGCTGCGCCAGTACGTTCAATAATTTGCTCGATAATTTCTAAGGTTAGGAACTTAGCAACTGGACTCTGAACGCCTTCTAAGCCTTTCGCGCGTTCGTTGATTTTCATCCACGCTAAGCCTTTCGCACCATAGATGCCCACGAAATTGCCGTATTCGTCAATTTGTTTACGGGTCATTGCTGCGCCGCCCGGCACTTTCAGGGCTGCAACACGGCCTTTAGGGTCATTTGCTGGCCCCGCAAATACTGCGAATTCAACATCTTTAACGATATCAGCAACATCAACCAGTTCCATTGGGTTACGCAGGTCTGGTTTATCTGAACCGTAGCGACGCATCGCTTCTGCGAAGGTCATGATTGGGAAATCGCCTAAATCAACGCCTTTCACATCAAGCCACAGGTTGCGGATCATACGCTCCATCACTTCGCGAACTTGCTCCGCGCTCATGAACGAGGTTTCCACATCGATTTGGGTAAATTCAGGTTGACGGTCAGCACGTAAATCTTCATCACGGAAGCATTTTACGATTTGATAGTAACGATCGAAGCCAGACATCATCAGCAGCTGTTTGAACAGCTGAGGGGATTGTGGCAATGCGTAGAATTTGCCTTTATGAACACGGCTTGGTACTAAGTAGTCACGCGCCCCTTCTGGCGTCGCTTTGGTTAGCATTGGCGTTTCAACGTCCATAAAGCCTTCTTTGTCCATAAAGTTACGAACAAAGCTGGTGATTTTCGCACGAGTACGCAGACGATCTGACATCTCCGGACGGCGTAAATCTAAATAGCGGTATTTTAAACGGCGCTCTTCTGTGTTGGTTTGGTTGCTGTCTAATGGCAGAGGTTCAGATTTGTTGAAGACTTCCAAGCCTTCAGCAAAGATTTCAATTTCACCCGTAGCCATGTCTTTGTTTTTCTGGCTATCTGGGCGCGCACGTACTGTACCTGTGATTTGGATGCAGAACTCGTTACGCAGTTCTGACGCTTTTTCAAATATGTCTTTACGCTCTGGATCGAAGAAAACTTGAACGATACCTTCACGATCACGCATATCGATAAAAATCAAACCACCTAAGTCACGACGGCGGTTTACCCATCCACAAAGAGTGACCTTCTGGCCTTCATGAGCGATATTTAATTGCCCACAATAATTAGTACGCATACTCTATCCTTTTACTCAGCTTGTTGTGCTTTTGCTTGCTGCGGGAATTTGGCATTTAGCTGAAAATTCAGAATGTCAAAAAAGGCAGACATTATATAGGAAATTCTGTTAGACAAACAGTTTGCTATACAGCTTAACTGCGAAATTGATACAAAAAAACCATCTCTAATCAATAAAAATGGTTCTTATCTATTAAAACGATCCCAACGAATCTAAAAAAATCACACACCCAATTGAGAATTAAAATTTGATTGTTTGTTAGATCATAATTTTTTTGGGAATAATTACCCGTCTCATTTTGCTATAATTACTCATATTCAGACACTTTTGCCTGAAACTAGAGGAACCTTTATGAAAAAAATTCTACTCGCATCATCCCTTCTTGTTCTGCTTGCAGGATGCCAAAACGGAAATAATACCAATACGATGAAGCCCACCAATAGCAACAATAAAATCTTTTATATCGACTCCTCTCTGGCTGACTGTGTCGGCGTTGCACCTATGAAATGCATGAAAGTTAAAGAAAAACCAACGGATGATTGGCAATATTTTTACTCATCCATTCAAGGATTCAGCTATGAGCCTGGCTATAACTACGTACTAGAGGTTCAACAATTTGATGTGCCTAACCCACCCGCTGATGCCCCAAGCATTCGTTATGAGTTAGTCAAAGTTATCGAGAAAAAATAATGTCGACGCAGGTGTAAAACCACCTGCTCTTTTCTATGATTGGCCGCAAGCTACAACAGGTTAAGGCAAAAGATGAGCACTAAAATCATTGATAAATTAGGTTTAATTACCATTCAGAATGGCAAAGTTGCCATGGTTCGTTCCCATAATAAAACCCTATTTTATATTCCTGGCGGGAAACGTGAACACGGTGAAACTGACCAACAGGCGCTTGCTCGCGAAATCGATGAGGAACTCACATTAACCCTGCACCCTGAATCCATCCGATTCTACGGAGAATTCACAGGGTTAGCTGATGGCAAACAGGATGGCACACAGGTTTGTATTCGTTGCTACCACGCCGATTACGACGGCATCCCTCAACCCGCGGCTGAAATTGCTGAACTAGTGTGGCTAGATTCCAATGATACTGACCGCTGCTCTATCACCGCGATAGCTGTCTTGGCGCAACTTAAAGCGGATAACCTTATTCAATAATTCAAAAATGAATTATCAAAATCGATATATTTCTATTTGTAGATTTACCTATTAGGTTTTAAAATTTAGAAAATTTAATTTATCTCCATAGAGGTAGAGTAAAAAATGGTCAGTTCTTTATACGCTGTACTAGGGGCTTTATTGATACTGAGACTATCACTCAATGTCGTAAAGCTAAGAAATCAGTACCGTGTGTCTGTTGGCGATGGTGGGTTTTCTGAATTGCAAACCGCTATCCGTGTGCATGGCAATGCCATCGAATACATTCCAATTTCATTAATTTTATTACTGTTAATGGAGATGAATGGCGCCAAAGTATGGATGATCCATGTTTGCGGCATTCTGCTAATTGCAAGCCGCATGCTCCACTCTTACGGTTTAAAAAACCATGACTATTCACAGCGTCGAATGGGAATGATGGGAACTTATCTGGCTCTCGCCTTGATGATCATCGCCAATGCCTATTATCTACCTTGGGTACAAATGGTGTCGTTCTCTTTTTAGTTTTCCTTACTTTTATGCGGATTGGTTTTCAGGTTATATGGCTTTCTGCTACAATCCGCCACTACTTTTGTTCTGCTAATTAATACAAATCTATGTCAAGTCAGGATCCAAACCATAAAGACAGCCTTTTCTCCGCGCCGATCGCCAATTTAGGTGACTGGAAGTTCGATGAAAAAGTAGCTGAAGTTTTCCCCGATATGATCCAACGTTCCGTACCGGGTTACTCCAATATCATCACCATGATTGGGATGCTAGCGGGTCGCTTTGTGACACCAAATAGCCAAGTCTATGATCTGGGTTGTTCCCTTGGTGCCGCCACCCTGTCTGTACGTCGAAATATTTCAGTGGAAAACTGCAAAATCATTTCTGTCGATAATTCACCCGCTATGGTCGAACGCTGCCGCCGTCATATTGATGCGTACAAAGCCCAAACCCCTGTCGAGGTTATCGAAGGAGATATTCGCGACATTCATATTGAAAATGCGTCCATGGTTATCCTTAACTTCACATTGCAGTTTTTAAATCCCGATGACCGCGAAAAATTACTCACTAAAATTTATCAAGGGTTATTGCCTGGTGGCATTTTAGTGTTATCTGAGAAATTCAATTTTGAAGATAAGCAAATTGGTGAATTGCTTTTCAACATGCACCATGATTTCAAACGCGCCAACGGGTATAGCGAACTCGAAATCAGCCAAAAACGCAGCATGCTCGAAAATGTCATGCTCACCGACTCTGTTGAAGCGCATAAAGCCCGCTTAAAACGCGTGGGATTCACCCATTGTGAAGTCTGGTTCCAATGTTTTAACTTCGGTTCATTATTAGCATTAAAAGAGGGGCAGTAATGATCGATTTCGGTCGTTTTTATCAACAAATTGCCGTTGGCCCTCTTAGCCATTGGTTAGAAACCCTGCCAGCTCAACTGGCGGCATGGAAGAAAGAAGGCCTACACGGTGGGTTCTCTTCATGGGAGAAAATGTTAGATAACCTGCCTGTCATGACACCAACCCATTTGGATATTAAAAATAGTGTCACTGCAACGCGCGATCCGGAATTAACTGAAGGAGAAACTCGCCGTTTAAACAATATTTTGGGGCAGTTGAAACCATGGCGTAAAGGTCCATTTTCTCTCTATGGCGTCAATATCGATACCGAATGGCGTTCAGATTGGAAATGGGAGCGCGTTCTGCCCCATATTTCCCCATTAAAAGGTCGTCATGTGTTAGATGTGGGCTGCGGAAGTGGTTATCACATGTGGCGTATGCTGGGCGAAAAAGCGGAGTTTGTTGTCGGCATCGATCCTACTGAACTGTTTTTATGCCAATTTGAAGCGGTTAGAAAACTGTTAGGTGATGACCAACGCGCACATTTATTACCATTAGGTATTGAACAACTGCCTGCATTAAAAGCCTTTGATACCGTATTTTCGATGGGCGTTCTGTATCATCGTCGCTCCCCACTCGACCATTTATGGCAGTTAAAAGATCAACTCGTCAGTGAAGGTGAGTTAGTGTTGGAAAGTTTGGTGATTGAAGGTGATGAATTCCAATGCCTGATCCCTGGCGATCGCTATGCACAAATGCGCAACGTTTACTTTATTCCTTCCGCCAAAATGCTCAAAGTGTGGTTAGAGAAATGCGGTTTTGTCGATGTACGCATTGTTGACCAAGCGGTGACTTCGTTAGACGAACAGCGCCGTACTGAGTGGATGCAAACGGATTCGTTAGCGGAATTTTTAGCCCCTAATGATCAATCCAAAACCATCGAAGGGTATCCTGCCCCTCTACGTGCGATTTTAGTGGCGAAAAAACCGTAATATTGTAAGACGGCAATTCTCACCGGCCCTACATGACAAAACCCCCAAAAGTTCATCGAAAACTCACGGGGGTTTTTATTATGCGCCACAAAAAATAACGGCTATAAATTATTCATTAAATACTCTTCAACTGCTTTTGCGTCATTCGCCGAATCAAAATCCATTCCTAACGATAGCGTGCCATCTTTTAATTCAATCGCCCTAGGCTTGGTATAGGAATAGTTAATGTTTTTGATTTTCTCACTGACTGACTGTTTTGCCAGTTCAGAGTGTTCACAGACATTGGCTATTCCCTTAAGCATCTCTTTGCTATAACCATCGATACCAATGGTTTCGAGTTGCTCTTTTGAAAAGGTTGCCCAGTCAAAGTTCGCTTTAATGTCTGACCCACAGGTTTTATTTAATGTCGTAACTTGAGAGAAAATTTCCGTTTCATACTTTTGGTGCTTCTCTTTTTCAGCTAATGAAAATGCAAACGAGGAGGTTGTGATAAACAAAAGTGATGAAGTTAATACAATTTTTTTCAGCATGATTTTTTCCTTAAAATTCATTCAGCGGTTTTTAGTTTTTACTCAGTTCAAAAATCTAAAAACAAAGGGAGGTATTTAACCTCCCTTAGACCATTGACAAACCCATCAGGTTTGGAAATGGCTCTTTTGGGGTTGTAAGATTAACAAGGAAAATCAATTCATTGATTTTCGCCTGATAACACAAAGAGGGAAAAACCACGCTTTTATCCCTCTTTGTCATCAACCTCAGGGAGGTTATTAGCCTCCCTATCTTAACTCTCCCTATCACAAATTCAGTCAGTCCTATTCCGAATTTATGATTTACGCCGGAACTTTTTCCGTTATAGAAATAAAGTCCATCATCGCTTCCACCGTTGGTCCATCCACACAGTAGTGCGTGAACTCATCGGTTTCACTGTTTGATGCCATGGTTACACCGGCTTTGCGGTAATTCATACTGGAAGGGACAGTTTTCCCTGCGGAGCTGTGCACTTCCGTTAGACCAATTTCCATAAACTTGGTCATATTCGCCAACCGAACTCCCGCGCCAGCCATAATGATTGGACCATTAATTTCACGGCTTTTTTCGTGCAACTCTTTCAGTAGTGGCAAACCTAATTCAGCACTTTGTTGCTGACCGGATGTTAAAATACGTGCCACCCCAAGGTTTTTAAGTTGCTCTAATGCCAGTAACGGATTGATACACATATCAAAAGCACGATGGAAAGTAATCTCCATTCCATTCGCAATTTCCATTAAGGTCTGCATCCGTTCGATATCAATGCGCCCTTCTGTATCTAAGATCCCCACCACTGCGCCGGGAAACCCCATCTCCTTGATCATCTGTAAATCTTCACGGATCACATCAAATTCACTCACGTTATAGCAGAAATCGCCACCACGAGGACGAATAATGGGATGAACAGGTATATGAAGTTTCTCTCTCGCCAGTTTTAAATAGCCGTAGCTTGGTGTTAGCCCCCCATCTGCTGCCCCTGAACAGAGCTCAATGCGATTTGCACCATATTCTTGCGCGACTTCGGCGCATTCTATACCAAAACAGCAAATTTCCAGTTTCGCCATGAAGATCTCCAAAATGGTCATAAGCTCAGTAGAATATGAGCTGAAAATTGAGGGCCAAAACGTGCTTTTTATTAGGCATTCAACTAACTATGCCACTTTTTGTTAAATGTTATCTGCGTGATATCACACCATTTAGAGTTGGCTCTAAATAATGATCAATAACGTTAATTGCATCACTTATTTTTCGCTTTCAACGATGTTTCTAAGGGAAAATGGGTGATATTTGAGGGTAATTAAGCCGTTTGTCACGGCCAAAGTCGGATTTGGCAGTCTTTCTTGCTGACCTTTAGGTTGGCTCACTTTATAGGAGTAGCCCTCCGGTAGTGTGTCCGGTAATAAACGACGCGCTGTCTCTTCCAATAATTCTGGCGCGACATCAATGACCATTTCAATATGTTCCCAGCTCTCTTGAGGATAGATTTTATCTTTTGGAAAAGGCAGCTCGATAATATAAACATCCTGCCCAGCAACTTGAATGGGCTTTTTCAGGTCATAAAGACGAATTGGGCGACCGTTAATCAAGTTATCTGAAAGTAACTCGGCGCATTGCAATAGCCCATCATGCCAACGCTCTGCGGTTTCCTGATGATGGCAACGTACAGAAATATGGTCAATCACATAATCTGTCAAAGATAAGCCGAGTGCGTGCGCCATTGCCGTCACTTTTTTTTCAAAATAAGGTAGGTCACACCACAAATCATTTAACTGAGGGATTTTATCGAAATCTAACATTCACATAACTCTATTGATAAAAAACAAAGATAATAAAAAGTGAAACAAGTGCCAGACTGTAGCACGACTCCCCCAAAATATGGTATAAAACCTGCCGTTTTTTCTCTTCCACCTTTTAGTTACGCCCATGAAATGGCACAATGCGGTAACTATGTTCGTTATTTAAGGTAATCCGGTGAATATTCAGGCTATTCTTTCAGATAAAATCAGTGCTGCAATGCTAGCAGCGGGAGCTCCAGAAGGCTGTGACGCCCTTGTTCGTCAATCAGCTAAAGCGCAATTTGGTGACTATCAGGCTAACGGCGTGATGGGAGCTGCGAAAAAAATGGGTCTGCCTCCCCGACAACTGGCCGAGCAAATTGTCAGCCAATTAGATCTCGAAGGTATCGCATCTAAAATTGAAATCGCCGGTCCCGGTTTCATCAACATTTTTATCGACCCAACATGGATTGCCACTCACGCAGAAAACGCGCTGACCAGCGACCGTTTAGGCCTAGCACCAGTTAAAGCCGAAACCATCGTGATTGACTACTCCGCGCCTAACGTTGCAAAACAGATGCACGTTGGTCATTTGCGCTCCACGATTATTGGTGATGCTGCAGCACGTACCCAAGAGTTTATCGGCCACAAAGTAATCCGCGCTAACCACGTAGGTGACTGGGGCACACAATTTGGGATGCTGATTGCTTACTTAGAAAAAGTGCAAAATGAAGATGCCAGCGATATGGCGCTTTCAGACCTCGAAGAATTCTATCGCGAAGCGAAAAAACATTACGACGAAGATGAAGACTTTGCCGTTCGTGCCCGTGGTTACGTGGTGAAACTACAATCTGGTGATGAATACTGCCGTAAAATGTGGCGTAAACTGGTTGATATCACCATGCAACAGAACCAAGAAACTTATCGCCGTTTAAACGTCACGTTAACGGAAGATGATGTGATGGGTGAAAGCCTGTATAACAGCATGCTACCAGGCATCGTTGCTGACTTAAAAGCCAAAGGTTTAGCCGTAGAAAGCGAAGGTGCAACCGTCGTTTTCCTTGATGAATTCAAAAACAAGGAAGGCGAACCGATGGGCGTTATCGTCCAGAAGAAAGATGGCGGTTTCCTGTACACCACCACCGACATCGCCTGTGCAAAATACCGTTATGAAACCTTGCATGCGGATCGCTCTTTGTATTACATCGACTCCCGCCAGCATCAACATTTAATGCAAGCTTGGACTATTGTCCGTAAAGCGGGCTATATCCCAGAATCCATGGCGCTTGAGCACCATATGTTCGGCATGATGCTAGGAAAAGATGGCAAGCCATTCAAAACCCGTTCAGGCGGTACTGTTCGTCTGTCCGACCTGTTAGATGAAGCCGTTGAACGCGCCCAAACGCTGATCCGTGAGAAAAACCCGGATATGGCAGAAGAGGAATTGCTGAATCTTGCTAATGTCGTAGGTATCGGTGCAGTTAAATATGCTGACCTGTCTAAAAACCGTACCACTGACTACATTTTCGATTGGGACAACATGTTAGCCTTCGAAGGTAACACCGCTCCATATATGCAATATGCCTATACCCGCGTTGCCTCTATCTTCAAAAAAGCGGACATTACCGAAGCGGATTTAACCCTGCCAATCGTATTAGAAGCGCCACACGAAATGGCATTAGCAACACGTTTAATGCAGTTTGAAGAGACAATCTTAACGGTTGCACGTGAAGGTACGCCACACGTTATGTGTGCTTATCTGTATGACTTAGCGGGTCTGTTCTCTAGTTTCTACGAACATTGCCCTATTTTGTCCGCAGATACCGATGCACAGCGTCAAAGCCGTTTAAAACTGGCTTTATTAACGCAAAAAACCCTAAAAGCGGGTCTGGATACGTTAGGTATCGAAACCGTCGAAAGAATGTAAGTTTTATTCTTTTGTTTAAAGCCCACTTCGGTGGGCTTTTTACTTTTCACTTCTCACGCCCCCCTTTCCCCTCTCTTTTTTGCACTATTTTTGAGCAATTTTTTGTAACCAATAGACAGCTTGCACTTAATTGGTGAGCAACCTCTCATTATTTCTCCCCATTTCAATCCATTACACCCTAAAAAACAGAAATTTAACATTTGGCACGATGCTTGCTTTATCTCTTTTGCCTTTTCAAAAAGACAGGGGGATTTATGAAGTACATCATCGCAATTATTAAACCGTTCAAATTAGAAGATGTTCGTGAAGCACTCACTGAATTAGGAATACAAGGGATGACCATCTGTGAAGTCAAAGGATATGGCAGACAGAAAGGTCACGCGGAGCTTTACCGTGGTGCGGAATATGAAGTGAGTTTTCTACCCAAAACCAAAATGGAAATCGCTATCAGCGATGACCTACTGGAACCCGCTCTCGATGCGATCATTCGTACCGCAGATACGGGGAAAGTGGGGGATGGAAAGCTGTTTGTTTTTGAACTTCTACAAGCTGTTCGCATTCGTACCAGCGAATCCGGCGATGACGCACTCTAAGGGAGATAAATAATGAGACGATTATGGTTACCTGCCGCACTCTTCGCCTTAAGTTATTTCGCACTTCCCGCCTATGCGTCGGAAGTGAATGCCGTTGATAAAGCCGATAACGCCTTTATGTTGATCTGCACAGCGTTGGTATTTTTTATGACCATCCCCGGCATTGCACTGTTTTATGGCGGATTATTACGCAGCAAAAACGTGTTATCGCTGATCACCCAAGTCATGCTGATTTTTAGTGTGGTGATTATTCTTTGGTTTGTATTCGGCTATAGCCTCGCTTTCACCGCAGGAAATAAAATCTTTGGGGATGGCTCTTTAACGTTTCTAAGCGCGATGTCCATCGACGATTTATCGGGTTCCATTAATCGATATATCCATGTTGCCTTCCAAGGCTCATTTGCGGTTATTACCCTCGCATTAATTGTCGGAGCACTGGGAGAACGCGTGCGTTTCTCTGCACTTCTTATTTTTACCGTGATTTGGTTTACGTTCTCTTATGTACCTATCGCGCATATGGTGTGGGCTGAAGGTGGATGGCTGGCGGATGATGGCGCTCTCGATTTTGCAGGCGGAACCGTGGTGCACATTAACGCCGCTGTCGCTGCATTGGTCGGTGCCTATTTGCTGGGTAAACGTAGTGACTACAGCCAAGTGGTGCTAAAGCCCCATAACTTACCGATGGTCTTTATGGGTACCGCTGTACTGTATATTGGGTGGTTTGGCTTTAACGCAGGCTCCGCAGGCAGTGCCAATAATATTGCCGCACTGGCGTTTATTAACACGGTGATTGCCACGGCTGGCGCTATCCTTTCATGGACATTTACTGAGTGGTTATTGAGAGGAAAACCCTCCATGCTTGGAAGCTGCTCCGGTTGTATCTCTGGATTAGTCGCTATCACACCTGCGGCCGGTACTGTTGGTCCTATTGGTGCACTTGTTATTGGTGTTGTCGGGGGAATTATTGGGCTTTGGGGCGTTGTCGTCTTAAAACGTTGGTTAAAAGCCGATGATGTGTGCGATGTTTTTGGTATCCATGGTACCTGCGGTATTATTGGTTGCATACTCACAGGCGTATTTACCTCGACGCTGTTTGGGGGACTTGGTTATCGTGACAACGTCACGTTATCCCATCAAGTATTTGTTCAGATTGAAAGTATTGTGGTTACCATTGTATGGTCGGGTGTAGTGGCATTTATCGCCTTTAAACTAGCTGATAAGTTAGTTGGTCTGCGGGTTTCCCCAGAGGAAGAGTGCGATGGGTTGGATCTTACCACTCATGGCGAGCGTGCTTATCATCCGTAATTGTCTACTCCCCCTCGATTGAGGGGGGAGTTTGTTCGATGTAAAGCTAATACATATACGAATTCAGAACTACGCAATACTGCGCTTCATAAAGTCACGCGGGCGGAAGCCTAATAGATACAGCGCCACAAAGTAGCTCCCTGCTCCAATAATCACTACCCCCATCAAACGTAACATGCGCATCAGCATATTGCCGTCTTGCCACGGTGGCATAAAGTGTAGTACACCAAATAGCACCACAACCATCACCGCCAAGGCAACAAACAATTTAACTAAGAAACCACGCCAGCCTGATAGCGGTTGGAAAATATCTTGCTTGCGTAACTGCCAATACAAAACACCGGCGTTAAAACACGCCGCCAGCCCAATAGACAGGGCTAGACCTGCATGTTGCAGAGGCCCAATAAAGGCTAAGTTCATTAACTGAGTCAGAATCAAAGTGACTATCGCAATTCTTACAGGAGTACGAATATTTTGGCGTGAATAGAAACCTGGCGCCAAGATTTTCACTAAGATCATCCCCGTTAAGCCCACACAATACGCCATTAATGCATACTGGGTCATCAAGGAGTCGTGAGCGGTAAATTTGTCATATTGGAAAAGCGAAACCGTTAACGCTTCAGATAGTATCGCTAGCCCTACCGCACACGGTAGTGCCAGTAATAAACATAAACGTAATCCCCAATCCATTAAATGGCGATATTCTTGGTGATTTCCGCTAGTAAAACTTTTAGAGAGCGATGGCAATAGGATGGTACCCAGTGCAACACCAAGCACCCCTGAAGGTAACTCCATTAAGCGGTCGGCATAATACATCCATGATACCGAACCTGATTGCAGGAATGAGGCGAAGATCGTGTTAATAATTAATGAAATTTGCGCGACAGAAACCCCGATAATCGCCGGTCCCATCATCTTCATTACTCGCCAAACGCCACTATCGTGGAACGATAAACGTGGCAATACCAACATACCGATTTTCTTTAAATGCGGTAATTGGTAACCCAATTGCAGCACACCACCAACAAGAACAGCCCAAGCCAGAGACATAATCGGCGGGTCAAAATACGGCGCAGCGAACGCTGCAAAGAAAATCATGCTGACGTTTAATAGCGTTGGTGCAAACGCGGGTACCGAAAAGCGGTTCCACGTATTAAGGATCGCACCCGCTAACGATGCCAATGAGATCAAGAAAATATAAGGGAACGTCACACGCAATAAATCTGTCGTTAGCGCAAATTTATCGGCATTCGTGGTAAAACCCGGCGCCGTCACATAAATGATCCACGGCGCAGCAAACATGCCGACAACCGTCACGATCGCCAATGCTAATGTAAGCATCCCCGAAATATAGGCTACAAACGTGCGCGTGGCCTCTTCGCCCTGCTGGTTTTTATATTCGGCAAGAATGGGAACAAATGCTTGAGAAAACGCCCCTTCAGCAAAAATTCGACGTAATAAGTTAGGGAGTTTAAAGGCGACAAAGAAGGCATCAGAAGCCGCTCCCGCACCAAATACACGGGCAATAATGGCGTCACGAATGAAGCCTAAAACCCGTGACATCATCGTCATCGAGCTGACTGCCGCTAAAGATTTTAATAAATTCATGATTGCTAGACTAAAAGAAGACAATCGCAGCAGTTTAACAGCGGATGGCAAAACTGACTACGATTGTAGAGTAAATGTTTAGGCTTTAGTCGACTTCCATTCATTGTCGGTTAATGCCGTTAAGACGTGGTCGCGCCATTCTCCATTAATTTCGAGATACTGCTTTGCATAACCTTCACGTTCAAAACCTAGGCGAGTGAGCAAGTTACCGCTGCGCATATTATGGGGCATGTAATTCGCCATGATGCGGTGCATGCCTTGGTGTTTTTGCATGTAACGAATAATTTGGGTTAAAGCTTCGTACATCAACCCCTGTCCCTGCCATTTTTCACCCAGCGAATAGCCCAGATAACACGCGTGGAAGGAGCCGCGTAAAATATTGCTAAAATTCGCGACGCCAATCACTTCGTTTTCATCTTTATCCAGTAAAAGGAAATGAAACGCACTGCCTTGGCGATGCATTTCGCTCATGGCATGTAGGCGATTATTCCAGCCTGAAGGGTTAAAATGGGAGTTGTCACGGGTGGGTTCCCATGGTGTTAGGAACTCTTTGTTTAAGCTGTAATAGTCTGCAAGTCGGTAATTATCTCGTTCGTAGGCTAAACGGATAATCATTCTGTCAGTCATTAGACGCACTTTGGGTTCATTTGAACGATAACCAAACATCGTTAGCCCTTAATTAGTAGTGTTACCAGTCTTACTTTCGATGCTTGAATTATAACTTAAATTTATCACTTAACTAATTCAATTCTCTCTATAATTAAGTCATTTTTTGAGCGGTTGGTTTTGTTTTATTTCATGCGTACGTAAAAACACACGATTGATGTTTACAGGTAAACCCTAGATACTCCCATTTCGTGTTTTATTTGTCCAATTGGATTAATACAAAAATAATATAAATCAATTTATTAGAGAAACCCAAAGAATTCTATATTACCTTAGGCTAATATAAACCTAAGGTAACAATCACGATATTAATTAAAATTTTGCTTCCAAACCAAGCCTAAACGTTCTTCCAGGGATAGGCATATAAATCACAGTTCCTGGGTCAAATGCATAGCGGTTAGTTAGGTTATCAATATTAAAATTCACATGAATATTTTTCGAAACATGGTATTGGCCTAACAAATCAAATGTAGTGGTTGAGTACAGCTTAGTTACTGGGGCAGCAGCGGTTCCCGCTAGCCACTCATGAGGGTAGTCTTTGCCTGAGTTATAACGAACTCGCAAACCTGTTTGTAGTTTTTGATCAAACATTTTCACCCCAACAATTCCGGTCATAACCTTTTTCGGTGGGATCCGTGAAGGTGATAATCCCCAAGCAAACCCAACAGAATTACATGCCGTTGGGAGGCGACCTAACTCCATTTCGTCTCTTGAACATAACTCAGAATTGTTATAAAAAGTCGCATCGAATGAACCAAATGCGTAATTAGAATCGTATTTCAGTTCAATTTCATAACCTGAGAGTTTAAAGCTGTCATAGTTTTTCATCACCACATATGGAGAATAAACTCCCGTTGGGTTTACACCTTGAGAAAGATACCCTTTAATATCATTATTAAAATAAGCCACACGTAATTCAGTATTATCTTCATCAAATATAAGATTTTCTTTTTCTACATTCATCCCAACTTCAAATGATTTAGCATGCTCTGGTTTTAATGGAACATCCGGAGAATACGAATAGGTTTGTCCTGATACAGTGCTCTCGAATAAACTCGGTTCTCTATAGCTATCAGAATATTTTGTATAAATATCAAATTCGTCAGTTACATGAAAACGAAGTTCACCCATTAAATCATTTTTCGGGCCGTAGCTAATACTTTTACCTAAAACATGGTCATCAACATCGAAAGCGTGAATACGCCACCCGACTAAAGTACTCACCCATTCCCCTTGATATGCCATATTGGTAAAGACGGATTTATTCGTTCCTTTAGCATTGCGCGTTACAGGGTCTAATTCCTCACCGGGTATTGTTCCTTCTGGAGTCCAAATCGGTTGATAGGTTTTAGTTAATGGCTTTGATTTTTGTTGCATATATTCCACACCGTAAGTGATATCGATAGGATAATCTGCAAACTCCGACGTATTTTCTAAATTAAAGCCCACTCGCTCATCGGTGTAGCGGTGCTGATATTGATTACCATAGTGTGCGGTAACATCATCCGTTGTGCCATTACGTTGTTTAAATTTCCCTTTTGTCCACCATAGACCTAAATTCATATCTACCCATAATGAATCGGGTTTATAAGAATAATTTAAAGAGGCAGTATCAATATCTGCAGTACCTAAAGACCACTGTGGCATTTTCCCATCGTATTGATACCAATACGCTGCTAAAACCTCACCCGCTTTTTGTTCATGATGGCGATAATTTAATTCAATACTTGAGTATGGGTTAAGAAAAATATTGGTTTTTAATAATGTTGACTCGCTTTCATAACTGGTATTAACCACTTCTTGCCCTGGCTTAATAGGAGCATCTGTATTTTCGTATTTATGATAACCATTTTTACCGGCGAAGAAGTTTCCTTGTTTTCTATCACTATGCGCCAGTAATATATCAAATTTATCATTTCGATATGCAACCCCTGTCGTGATAGAGCCATTATTAAAATGTGAATTTTTAACGCCATCTGAAACTCGATACCCAGATTCCCCTTTTTCATCTGAAGCGATAGTTGGGCGTCGGTTATTATTGTAAATATTCCCCTTAAATAAGAAACCAAATTGGTCACCTTGAGGAATAATACTGTTTGCTGATAATGTTTTTAATTTAACCGTACCTCCGATGGCTCCTCCTGAGAATTTACTCATAGAAGCCCCTTTTTCGATTTCAATTGTATCGATTAAATCCATATCCACATAAGTTCTATCTGTACTTCCTTGGTAACCACGCCATGTATTGGTTGATTGCAAACTGCCATCAATAATAATTGGCACTCGTCCATTTCCTTGCAATCCTCTAATACCAATATCTAATGCACCCGCTTCATTTCGTGCATTATTAACTTGTAATGAAGTTTTATTAGCAAATATATCTGAATTGGTTGTTCCTCTTACGGTAGAAATATCATTGGCGTCTATTTGCTTGCTATTTGGCTTTATTTTGCTGGCTGTGACGAGAATTTTATCTTTTTGAGTCGAAGTATTGGTTTGATTTGCTAAGGCTGTGTTTGTAGAACATATAATAATTAAACTAATTATACTTTTATTTTGAAATATCATTTAAGTAATGCCTTCATTAATTAATGATGATTAAATAGACGTGACGAAATAGCGTATAAAAATATGAGGATATTTTTTTATACTTTTCAATTTATGCATTTAAAGTAAATTTAAGTGCAATGCCATAGATGTAACTCGTTCGAAAAACCTTATTTATTGAATGGTTACGTACTTATTTCCCTTACAAATATTCACAAGCTTTGAAATATACATTAGTGATAATAATTATCAAGATCATAATAAGTATCATTATCATATTGTACCCCTCTAGCAAGCGTAGCCAACACCCCTATAATGGGAAATATGACGGATTTATCGATAAAAAAATATCATGGTGCATATACCATCATTCCCTCCAAACTCCTGATACTATTAATAAGAATCATTCCTTCCGTTACTATTTTTTTATGGTGTTTCATGGCGCAGGTATCACGGGCAAGAAGCCTCGGCAAATATTTCCTTTTACTCGATAATATGCTGGTTGTTCTTGGCTTTTTCGTGGTTTTCCCTTTAATTTCAATTCGTTTTGTTGAGCAGCTTGGCTGGGCAGCTGTGGTGGTTGGGTTTGCCCTTGGGCTTCGCCAGTTTGTGCAGCAAGGATTTGGGATTTTTGGGGGAGCGATTGCCGACCGATTTGGTGCAAAACCGTTAATTATTATCGGGATGCTGTTGCGTGCCGCAGGCTTTGTGTTGATGGCTTTGGCGTATGATCCTTGGGTGTTATGGCTTTCTTGTATATTGTCTGCCCTTGGCGGCACCTTGTTTGACCCTCCTCGTACCGCTTTAGTGATTAAATTGACCCGCCCTTATGAGCGTGGGCGTTTTTATTCATTATTGTTTATGCAGGACAGCGCTGGCGCGGTGATTGGGGCATTAATTGGTAGCTGGCTTTTACAGTATGACTTCCACTATGTTTGCTGGGCTGGCGCGGCGGTTTTCGTGATTGCGGCTCTACTTAATGCTTGGCTACTTCCTGCTTATCGCATTTCCACCATCAAAGCCCCTATTCGTGATGGGATGCGTCGAGTCTTGAAAGACACCCGCTTTGTGACTTATGTGATCACGCTTTCTGGCTACTTTATGCTGTCAGTACAAGTAATGCTGATGTTTCCTATCGCCGTTAACGAATTGGCTGGCACACCAACGGCGGTGAAATGGATGTATGCCATTGAAGCGGCAATTTCCCTGACACTGCTTTATCCGATTGCCCGCTGGAGCGAAAAACATTTCCGCTTAGAGCAACGTTTGATGGCAGGGTTATTTTTAATGAGCCTGAGCATGTTCCCTATCGGAATGACCACATCGGTCAATATTCTGTTTGTGTTGATTGGCATTTTCTATTTAGGCACTATCACCGCCGATCCTGCTCGTGAAACCCTGAGCGCATCCCTTGCCGACCCTCGCGCTCGTGGTAGTTATATGGGCTTTAGTCGACTCGGTCTTGCGCTAGGCGGTGCCGTTGGCTATACCGGTGGCGGTTGGATGTACGATATTGGGCACCAATGGAATATCCCTCAGCTTCCTTGGTTCTTGCTCGGCACTATTGGTTTTATCACTTTGTGGGCGCTTCATCGCCAATTTAACCGTAAAAAAATTGAAACAGTCATGTTGAGCGGGCAGTAATACGTTACACTTGGGTTATTACTGTATAAAGGAGTGATTATGAAAAACATTTTCTTAGCATCTATCTTTGGATTGCTATTTATTCTCACGGGTTGTGACAAATTAACCGAATTTACTATCAGTGAATCACAAATTAACAGTTACCTTGCGACCAAGGTTAAATACGAAAATAATATCGGTATTACTGGGTTTGCAGATGCGGATATCACCTTGCATAACTTGCAATCAGAAATTGGTCGTAGCGAGCCGGGCATTATTGCATTAAAAGGCGAAGCCACTGTCACAATGAATTCACTGCTTGGTGCTGCGGCGGCTGATATTGCACTGACCTTAACCGCGCGCCCTGTTTTTGATGCACAAACAGGCTCTATCTATTTGAAAGAGCTGAAAATTACCCAATATAAAATTACACCAGAAAATATGGAAACCGCCATTTCCGTGGTGATCCCGTATTTAAATAGCTCCCTTGATACCTTCTTCGCGACTCAGCCTGTTTACGTGCTCAACCCAGATAACAGCGCCGCAGAAGCGACTGCGAAAAAACTCGCTAAAGGTTTAGAAATCAAGCCGGGTAAATTAGTTATTCCAATGGTTGATTAATTGACCATAAATATTTTTGATTGATAAATTGATAATCTAAAAATGAAAAAAAGCAACCTTTCTGATAGGTTGCTTTTTTATTGGAATGCCATTTATCTTTAATACTAAAAAGTCACTCGTAATAACTCGTTTTGTATTCAAAATCGAATTTTTCTACCCGTCCATCACTGTATGTCACCACACTGGTACATACTGTTGGGTTTTTATGATCATCATAATGGGTGCATTTTTGAATAATGTCGACAAACGGTTGCTGATTTTTCGTCGTATGAAACAGAATTTTAGTGACTAAGCCATTAGTGAAAAAGTATTCGTTTTTTGTATTAATGACTTCGTTCTCATTGAAATACGTCGTTTCTATCGGTAACGAATTTTCACCATAAACAAATGTCGCTATCTCTTTCTTCCCTTGAGTGATCTTATTAACAAGACCATCACGATAATAATATTTCCAATCTTGCAGTTCTCCGGTTTGTAAATTACACATCTTATCGATGCCATAACCTTTGAATTTTTGTTTATCGACTAAGTAATAAAGTTGCTTAAATTTTCTGACAATCACAAACGCTGTTTCACTGTCTCTATTGTAATAACTTAAATTATTGAGACAGCCATGGAGATTAAAAGACACAGTCACTCTTTTGCTGAGCCCTTTCTCATCGTTCATGATTTGCGTTAATTCTTTTACTTTTCCGTAAAGCGGGTCAAATTGAAATTCCGTGCTGTAATTAACCATGCGTTTATTATAGCTAGGCAGATCATTATCCACTTGTGCCAGTGCTAACGGTGAAATAAAGAGCAACATTAAGCCGTGAAGTTTTGTCGAGGTCATCGTGTCTATCCCTTTAACCTATGATGAGAGAAGACAGTTCAGCGCCTATCTTCTCTCAATCATCAGCCTTTAAGTGACGCTGTCACTTATTCATCATCACTCTCTGAGTCAGATTCTAACTCATCACGCAGTGCAATGACGGCATCGCGGGTAATTTGCGCTAATGTACGGTAAAACGGCGTTGTCGCGTGAGCTTCAACTTTCCCCAGAAATGCGCCATACCAGCTAAGGATATAGCTGTCGAATAGCTCTTCCTGCGCAGCGGTTTCGTCTTCAGCAGCTTGGTCTTCTAACCATGATGCGGCTAACAGTAACGCACCAAATGCATCCGTTGGAGCATCGGTTAAGGTCATTCCACGAGTCACAAGAAATTCGCGAATTTCCGCTTCAGTGATTTCTTCATCATAACGGTGAGCAAAAGGTGGAACTGTTGGTTCACCACCAAACATCGATTGATAATCCGCCGTGATAGCCTTGTGATCAACTGCCTTCGCCATTCTTGCCCACAGCTCATCTTGCTCCAACGGCCATGAGGCTTTGAGCTTATCTTGAGCAATCATATCGATAAGAGGCTTCACAAGCGCATCGTCCGGAGAGCGTTGAAATAAGGTACCTAAAATGCGGCAGACGATTGAGAATTCATTCATGGGTTTCTTCCTGTTGACGATTTTCCTGCAATCACTTTTTCGTGATCATGATGCGATGCAGTATACCTGAAAAAACAGAAAACCCACGCTTTGAGCAATACCATATATGACATAGTCCTATATATGGCGCTGATAGTCGCTAATGATGATTTCTTAAATAAAAAATAATTCGCTCTGTGCATAAATATAGCGAATATTTCCCTAACGAGTTTTTGTTGTCAACTAGGCGGCAAGAAAGCACATCCCTAGGAGCATACACAAGTATGTAACTAGGGTGTGCTGACGCAGCCAACAACGTGATGGCTAAAGCTAGAGCGGGAAACTAATAACCTTGCTGTAAACTAACCACTCCTTCTGGCTGCTCGCCCTTTTCAATCCGCTGAATATTACTCGCAATCATATCCATCGCTTCATTCGGCAACGTAAACGCCGCAACGTGTGGCGTAATGGCGATACGTGGATGTGTCCAGAATGGGTGCATGTGTGGCAGTGGCTCAGTGGCAAAAACATCGAGAGACGCCCCTGCAACTTGCCCTTTTTCTAATGCTTCCAGCAAGTCTTGCTCGATTAAGTGCGCACCTCGGGCGAGGTTAATAATATAGGCGTTTTGCTCAAGCTGGCTGAATAATTGATGATTTAAAATACCCACCGTTTCTGGGGTGCTTGGCAGCAGGTTCACAATCGCGCGGGTTCCTGATAAGAAATCCGCTAACTGGTCTTGCCCATAGTAACTTTTCACATTTGGGATCTGCTTTTCTGAGCGACTCCACGTTCTGACTTTAAGACCAAAACTGGCTAAGCGTTTTGCCACGGCTTGACCTAACGCCCCTGCGCCCATCACGCCCACCACAAACTGGTCATGGGTGTAAGCTGGCAGTTGTTTCCATTGACGCTGGGATTGTAACTGACGGTACTCATCCATACGACGGAAGTAATACAAGACTTTTGCAGCGGCATACTCTTCCATTTGGATAGCCATACCCGTGTCTTCTAAGCGCATCAGCGGGACGCCAGCAGGCAATGTACCCGGATTATCTTGCTCTTGCTTTAGAATCGCATCCACCCCCGCGCCTAATGCGAAGATTCCTTTTAAGTCTTGGCGACCCGCAAGGCACTCATAAGGAGGAAGCCATACCATGGCATAATCTGCCTGTTGGGTATCTCCCGGCTTCCATTGGCGAATATTGGCTTGAGGCAATCGAGCACGCATGCCATCAATCCACTGATTGGCATCAAAAAATGGATGGTAAAATAAAATATTCATGGCAACTCCTTATAGGTTTCCACCAGAGTGTGCGTAATGGTGTTTATTTTCAAGTCAATACCCCATATTTATATCCATAAGATGAGGATTTTGTTAAGGAGTTAACGGAATCTGGATTAATTACTTGAAGTTTAAATAAACAATTTATTATCAATTTCTAATCAACCGTAATTTATTAAGATTAGAGAGTAACCAAATTGGTTTTTATTTAGCTAAACGATAGAAAAAAGTGGATTTTTATTTAATTGGGAGTTGACGGAAGGCGCTCTTTTCCCTATAGTAGCGCCCCGTTGAAGGACAAGTTATTTATAACAAATTCTACAACCACAATTTAGAAAAACGGTGAGGTGTCCGAGAGGCTGAAGGAGCACGCCTGGAAAGTGTGTATACGGCAACGTATCGAGGGTTCGAATCCCTCCCTCACCGCCATTTCTAATCTAAGTTATTCTTCCTTAAGTAATTTCTCGTTTATCTTCCCAGAACCATCGATTTTATCAATCCCAACGCCTTGCGCATGATATTCACGACTGATTTCTTCCCATAACTCTGCGTTTTCTACACCTGCGGCTTTCGGATCAAACACCGGATCAACCCCTAATTTAGTTTGTCTTTCAAAATCACGTAACGCTCTTAAAGCGGGTTTCGATAAAAAGACAATCGCAATCAAGTTTAAGTAGCTCATACTGCCGAAGCCGATATCACCCAGTCCCCACATAATACTGACTGATTGCACGCTGCCCATAAAGACAATCACTAGGAAGACAAATTTCAAAATCAGCTTCAACACAGGGTATTTAAGCTTACGGTCAAGATAAACAATGGTGGTTTCTGCAATATAGTAGTAAGCCATAAGCGTTGTGAAGGCGAACAAGAATACCGCGATAGAGACAAACCCCGCACCCGCCGATGTAAATACCGTAGAAACTGCCATTTGAGTCCATGCAGTTCCTGCTGCCACACCTGGCACATACTCCACAAGGGCAGTCGCTGAACCATCAGGGAAAACGTTGTACATATTGGTGACTAAAATCATCAGTCCCGATGCTGTACACACAACCACGGTGTCGATATAGATAGAGAATGCTTGGATAAGCCCCTGTTTGACCGGATGGCTAACTTCTGCTGCTGCCGAACTGAACGTCGCTTCACCGGCTCCTGCCACGTTTGAAAACACGGCACGACGCACGCCCCAAGACACCGCGGTTCCCACGATCCCACCGAATACCGCATCCATTCCCATCGCACTGCGGAAAATTAAGCTGAACATGCCAGGTACGCTATCCCAATGGCTGCCCAGAATAATCACCATCATCACGATATAAGCTAATGCCATGATAGGAACAATTTTATCGGCTGCGCTCGCAATACGTTTCACGCCACCAAAAATTAACCACGCCATTAATACCGTCACTAATGCACCTGTTGCCATTGGTGGAATATTAAATGCCGTTTGGAACGAATCCGCGATGGTATTGGCTTGAATACCCGGTACCAACACACCGTAAGATAAACAGATCACTGCCGCAACAAAGATAGCAAAAGGCTTTAATTTCAATCCTTTTTCAATATAGTACGGTGAACCACCACGATATTGATCATCTGAGCGCTGCTTATAAATTTGCGCCAGTGTAGACTCAATAAAGGCGCTCGCGCCTCCAAGTAAGCCCATGACCACCATCCAGAAAATTGCGCCGGGACCACCTGCCGCAATTGCTGTTGCTACCCCTGCAATGTTACCGACCCCAACACGCCCCGATAATGCTAAACAGAAGGCTTGGAATGAGGAAATCCCGTCTTTTGATGCTTTATTTTCTTTTAATAAACAGACCATTTTGACGATGTAACGAAACTGAACACCGCGTGTTGCTAATGTGAAATAGAGACCGACACCCAGAGATAAGAATACGAGAGCATTACCCCAGATGTAACCAACGATGGTATTAACGATGGCTTCCATATGTACTCCTCGACTATTGTAATTGTATTTGTGTATTTGCAAGGGTCGAAACCTGAACCCCGCAAGGTTCAGGTCTATGTCATTTTACTGATTGATAAACCAGATAACTTTCGTTTGGGTGTATTGCTCAAAGGCTTCTAAGCCGTTGTCTTTTCCACCAAAACCTGACTGACGGAAACCACCAAATGGCGTGGTGATATTACCTTCGCTAAATCCGTTGACGGACACCGTCCCCGCATTGATACGACGTGCAATATTCATCACTCGATGGACATTTTGGCTATAAAACGATGCAGCCAATCCGTAGTGAGTGTCATTGGCTAAATTGACCGCCTCGTCATCGGTTTTAAACGATGTGACGGCTAAAATGGGACCAAAAACTTCATGTCGAAAGAGAGACATTTCTGGCGTAACAGCATCAAAGATAGTCGGTTCGATATACCAACCTGAGCCGAGATCACTGCGTATTTTTCCTCCTGTCACCAATTTTCCACCTTCTTTAACGGTGGTATCTAAAAACGATTTCACTTTTTCAAAATGCGCCTGTTCAATCATTGGGCCAATAGAAACTCCTGCCTCGCGAGGGTCTCCCACTTGCCATGTTGATGTCGCCGCAGTTAACTTTTCGAGTAAGGTTTTTTTGACATTTTCATGCACAATTAAGCGAGAGCCACAGCTACAGTTTTCGCTCATATTCCAGAACGCTGCCGCCATAATATGTGGAATAGCCGCATCTAAGTCCGCATCCTCAAACACCACTTGCGGGCTTTTCCCGCCGCATTCCAAGACAATCTCTTTTAGGTTACTTTCCGCGGAGTATTTCAGGAATAAACGCCCCACTTCGGTTGAACCAGTAAACGACACCACATCCACATCAGGATGGCGTCCTAAGGCTTCCCCGACTTTCTCACCTAGTCCACACACTAAACTTAACGCACCTTTAGGGACGCCAGCTTCATAAGCCAGTTCCACCATGCGGTAGGCACTCAAGGAAGTTAATTCTGCGGGTTTAACAATCACCGAGTTCCCGACCGCCAACGCCGGTGCCACTTTCCATGCAAACATTTGAGCAGGGAAGTTCCAAGGTAGAACTGCGCCCACAACCCCAATCGGCTCATGAACAATCAGCCCCATTTCTTGGCGACCCGTTGGCGCAATTTTTCCGAACAATTTATCGATAGCTTCCGCATACCAATAGAAGGTTTCCACCGTTGCGGGTAAGTCTGTGTGCAAACATTCCGTGATGGGTTTCCCCGCATCCACGCAGTCTAAGGCCGCCAGCTCTTCACTGTGCTTTTCAATTAACTGCGCCCAGCGCAGCATCACTTGCTTACGTTCTTGGGGAGATAACCCACTCCAGCACCCTTCTTCAAAGGTTTCTCGAGCAATATTTACGGCTGCATGAACATCTTGCGCGCTGCCATCCGCAATATAACCAATCGCGCTATTATCAATAGGCGTATAATTTTTGAGTTTGGCGCTACCACTTTGGTAGCCCGCAATTAAATTCCCCGCCCACAGTTGGCTCTGTTTTGCTCGCTCAAATATCTGCTCTTTGGTGATCAACATATGCAACCTCGCTATGGTTTGATCAGCGCAAGAAACTCATGACGTTCTTGCTGGCTAATATTTGACAGAGGCAAACGAACTGGCCCCACGTTAAAGGTGCCTTTTAAGCAACCTGCTTTGGCTTTTTGGTTATAATTACCTGACTCCATGGAATAAATGGCTGGGTAAATCTCTTGCATGATCTGCTTCGCCTTCGCCCAATCCCCTTTTTGCGATGCGTTAAAAATCGCCACTTGCTCGGCAGGGAAAACATTACCTGCACCGGCGATCCAGCTTTTCGAGCCCCAGAAGAAAAAGTCCACAGGTTGGTCATCACAGCCACAAATCACTTCAAAGTTTTTAAATGGTGTTTGTAACAGATGCAGAGCGCGGCTAAAGCTGCCACTGCTCTCTTTGATAGCGACGATATTGTCGATTTCAGCCAATCTCACCACGGTATCTAACTCAATTTCGATACCAATACGGGCTGGGAAGTTATACATAATGATTGGTAGCGAGGTGGATTTCGCCACCTTTTCGTAGTGAGCATAAACGCCGTTTTGATCCGGCAGGCTGTACGGAGGCGGCGACAGCATCAACCCTTCGTAGCCCAGTTCTTTCGCTTGTGCTGCGCGTTTAATTGCGCCCTCGGTAGATAAGTCATTAATCCCTGCGATCAGTGTCACACGCCCTTTGGCAATTTTACTGACCGTGGTTAATACGGTTTTACGTTCATCTTCATTTAATGCGTAATACTCACCCGTGGTGCCGCAGACAACTAACCCAGTCACACCACTGGCGATCAGTTTTTCGGTTAACTCTGCTAACGCCGTGATATTCAATGAAAGATCATCATGAAACGGAGTGACTAACGGAACAAGGATGCCATGAAAATTCATTATAATTCTCCTGAATTAAAGAAAGCGCTTTATCGAAAAAGGCGAGCAATCGAGCGGTGTCGGTTGCCCGTGGATCATGTTATTAACGATATCTGCGGTAATTGCCGCTTGTGTTAGCCCTAAGTGTTGATGCCCAAAAGCAAAAACATACGGACCTTTTTGGTCTATGACCGGTAAGGAATCTGAGATAGTGGGACGAAAACCCATCCATTCACTGGTATTCTGGCTATCCAATGGCATTTTTAGCATCGGGTTAGCTAACGGTAAAAAGTGACGAGCGCGCTGCATATTCGGTGGGCGTTTTAGTCCTGCATATTCCACCGTACCCGCAAGACGTAACCCACCGTTCATCGGCGTCATAATAAAGCGGCGATCCATACTGGAAATGGGAATTGATAAACGCCCTTTTTCATTTGGCAGCATCAAGTGATAACCGCGCTCCGTTTCTAACGGCACATTAATGCGGCTCACCATCTTCACTAACGATTTCGAAAATGCACCACCCGCAATCACCACTTTATCAGCGATAAATGTGCCTTGTGATGTGGTTAAATGAGCTTGGCTCGCCGATGACGAATCAATCGCCGTGACTTCACACTCAGTCAGGACTTTTCCCCCTAACTGTATGAATGCTTGAGTTAATCGCTCATGCATTAAGGCGAGATCCACCACATGTCCAGTCTCGGGATAGAACAATCCACCGATTTGGTTATTGGCAAGTTCAGGTTGCTGTGCCAACAGTTGGGATTGATCCCAGAATTGGTTATGCACCCCCATGCTATTTAAATACTCACCGTGGCGACGCAGTTTTTCGAGGGTCGACTGTTTCTCAGCCACCAGCAAAGAACCTTGGATTTTGACTAAATCCTCTAACTGCCACTGCTTAGAAAATGCCTGCCAAGAAGCCAATGATGCCCCATTGAGCATGGAGAGAACGTGGTGAATATGCATAAACGGTTTGTGGCGCATATTGCCCAACAATTTCAGTAACCATGGTGTGAGCGGCAATATATAACGCCAATCAATTCGCAATGCGCCTAACGGGTCGAGCAACATGCTAGGAATTGATTTCAAAACGGAGGGGTCAGCCACAGGAAAAACCTGCTCCGTGGCGATATGCCCTGCATTGCCAAATGAAGCACCAGATCCAATTTGGTTTTTGTCGACCAATAAAACGCCCGTGCCTTGATTCTGGACAGATAACGCAATACTGAGCCCGACAATGCCACCACCCACCACAATCACAGAATATTTGTTATCCATTGGCTTACCTCACTCCACCGTGATCCCAAAGCGGAACGGGTCGTTTTTATCGATCAACAAGGTATTTTCGCCGCTGATATAGGCATTTCCGCGAATAGTCGGGATGATGCCATTAGCATCTGCAATCTGATAGCTAGCTTGGAATTGGCTACCGATGACACTTGCCTGACGCCAAATTTTGCCTTCCGCGAGCTTGTTGTCTGCCGCAAGACACGCCAGCTTGGCACTTGTTCCCGTGCCACAAGGAGAACGGTCATAGGCACCGCCTGGGCATAAAACAAAACTTTGGCTATCCGCATCTTCGCAATGACCAAATAGTTCGATGTGGTCGATTTCTTGGTTATCTTTACCAAAAATACCTTGGTCAACGAGGGCTTGTTTGATTTTCAAACAGATTTCAGTCAGCGCCTTCGCGTTCCTATACTGGATAGCGAGTGGTGAATTTTCGACGAGGAAAAACCAGTTTCCTCCCCATGCAATATCCCCAGTCACTAGCCCAACCTCCGGCACGTTGACTTGGACGGCTTTGCGATAGCGGTATGCGTAGACGTTTTGAATGCTCACGCTACCATCTTCATGTAATTTAGCGGTCACATCCCCGACAGGGGTTTCAATTAAATGCTCCCCGTAACCTATGCGCCCTAAGTAATGCAATGATGCGACCAAACCAATGGTGCCGTGACCACACATACCTAAGTAGCCTTCGTTATTAAAGAAAATCACCCCGGCGGCAGCTTTCGGATTCACTGGTTTGCAAAGTAATGCGCCCACTAAAATGTCATTTCCACGTGGTTCTAAAATCGTTGTGCAGCGCCAATGATCATATTCCGTACGTAATTTTTGCAGGCGCGACGCCATGTCTGCATTCCCTAAATCAGGAAAACCCTCAATTACTAAACGTGTCGGTTCTCCTGCGGTATGAGAGTCAATGACTTCAATTTTCTTATATTTACTCTGCATCAGTTCATCCTTATTAATATCATTTGTTAATAGAATGCTTGATTTATGTAAACAACTCTTGATATCTTTCGAATCAACCCATGCGTATTTCTGCACAATTTAAAAACATTTCAGATAACTATTAAAATTAGTTGAATGCATTGGAGCGCAATATGATTGATTTAAATAAACTGTTGTTGATTAGTCAGGAAAACATGCTTTTTCCCGTAGATAATATTAATAATTTGTTAAATCATCTTGGGTTAGTGATGCCACTGATTAATACGCTTCCTAATGTGACTTTTTTCGTTAAAGACCGTAATGCCAAATACTTACTTGCCAATGAAAACTTGGCTAAACGGTGTAAAGTTGATCAACCAAATGGCGTAATAGGAAAAACTGCAGAAGATATCTTCCATGCAGATTTAGGCCAAAGTTATAGCTCTCAAGATTATTTGGTTATGCAGAAAAAAATCAGTGTTATCAATAAACTAGAATTACATCTCTATAAGGCAGGGTTATTAGGCTGGTGTTTAACAACCAAGGTGCCGATTTTTGATACTAAAAATCAGGTTATCGGTGTTGCGGGAATTTCGGTAGATTTGCAGGATGAAAAATCAGTGAGTCCAAAATTAAATGGTCAATTGGGACGCGTTGAACACTATATTAGTCAGCATTTTGATACTGCCATTAAAATAACGACTCTGGCTGAGATTTCAGGGTTGTCATTATCACAACTCAATCGTCAATTTAAAACGGTATTTCATATTACTCCCCAACAATATATTCAAAAGAAACGCCTTGAACACGCGATTGAATTATTAGAAGAAGACTATTCGATTACGGATATTTCCATTAAATGTGCCTACGCCGACCACAGCGCATTCTGCCGTAAATTTAAAGAACTCACTAATATGACCCCAAGCCAATTTAAACGCATGCGTTCTACTCTTAATCATAAGTGCAATAATAAAGCCACTCATGAATTGGATATGGCTTATTCTATTTAACCCTCAGAAAACGCGCATTTTCTTTAAAGGCTGCGCGTCTTTTCTTTTTTGAAACACGCGAACTTTTTTCTATCCATTCCCTCTAAATTCTCAGTTGCTCTTTTAGGAAGTAATCGTTGAGTCTCTTTTTGTTGTCACTATGAATCACTGTAACGATAAATTGCTGTCACGGTGAATAGTTATCACGATAAATAGTTGTAACAGTGAACTTAGGACAGCTCTTATTGCAGCTAAAACATAATCGCGTATTGATATAGCACTAAACTGCACACTATGCGGCATATTTTAAGGATGAGTGAATGACCATTTATGATCTGAAACCGAAGTTTCAGAATCTGTTACGCCCTATCGTTCGTCAGCTCTTTGAGGCGGGAATTACAGCCAACCAAGTCACCCTCGCAGCATTAGGGTTATCCATTATCGTTGGTGCGCTATTAGCCATTTTCCCTAGCCCTTATTTGTTTATCCTGCTGCCGTTTGTCCTTTTCATTCGCATGGCGCTCAATGCTATTGATGGCATGCTGGCACGTGAACATAACCAAAAAAGTCACCTTGGAGCAATGCTAAATGAGTTAGGCGACGTCATTTCTGATGTTGCCTTATACCTGCCTTTCGTGCTGATTTTCCCGCATGCATTTTGGTGGATTTTACTGATCCTATTCCTCAGCGTTTTGACTGAATTTATCGGCGTCATTGCTCAAGCGATTGGCGCATCTCGGCGTTATGATGGTCCCGTAGGCAAAAGCGATCGTGCTTTTGTTTTTGGCGCGCTCGGGTTGTTTGTCTGTATTTTTCCGCAACTGATGACCGCAAGTTGGATCAATATCCTGTTTGTCATCTTTGCCTTGCTGTTGTCCTATACCTGCTATAACCGTATTCGCCGCGCACTGACTGAATTAAGTGCAGTATCGGAAAATAATTAAGGAATAATTATGAACGCTCAAACTGACTATTCGACTCAGCGTCCTGTTGTCGAATCTCAATTTACCACCAGTGATCATACCAATTTGTTTTATCGTTATTGGCCAACTGAACAAATCACCGATAAAGCCATTATTCTGTTTCACCGTGGTCATGAGCACTCTGGTCGTGTTGCGCATTTAGTGGATGAGTTGAACCTCCCTGATTTTGCTATGTTTGCATGGGATGCTCGTGGACACGGTCGTAATGAGGGTCCGCGTGGCTACAGCCCATCGCTAGGTACTTCCATCCGCGATGTGGATGAATTTGTCCATTACGTATCAGAGCAATATCAGATCCCATTCGAAAACATTATTGTTATTGGTCAAAGTGTCGGCGCCGTTTTGGTCTCTACGTGGGTGCATGACTATGCGCCTAAAATCCGAGGTATGGTGTTAGCCTCACCTGCATTTAAGGTCAAACTGTACGTCCCATTTGCCCGTACAGGCTTAGGGTTAATGCAAAAAATTCGCGGTTTGTTCTACGTGAATTCTTATGTAAAAGCCAAGTTTTTAACCCACGATGAGCAGCGTATCCACTCGTTTAACAATGACCCACTGATCACGCGCCCAATTGCCGTGAATATTCTTTTGGAACTGTATACCACCGCAGACCGGGTGGTAGCGGATGCCGCGGCCATCACTTTGCCAACTCAGTTGTTTATTTCTGGTAGTGACTATGTGGTACACCATAAACCACAGCATCAATTTTATGAGCGCCTAAATACCTCAATTAAAGAGAAGCATATTCTTCCTGGTTTTTATCACGACACATTAGGTGAAAAAGAACGCCATATTCCTATCGAAATGATCCGCCAGTTTGTTGATAAATTATTCACTCTGCCACTGTATCAACATGATTATCAGTTCGAAGATACCTGGAGCACCAGTGCTGACGCATTCCGCTCATTGAGTGTGCCACTGCCTAAATACTGCCCGAAAAACCTTGCTTATAAAATCATGAGCAAATCGATGAGCACATTAGGCAAAGCATCTGAAGGTGTACGTATCGGCTACGATAAGGGTTTTGATTCCGGCTCTACCCTCGATTATGTCTATCGCAACGAGGCGCAAGGTTCCGGTCTATTTGGCCGTATTATCGATAGGCAGTACCTCAACAGTATTGGCTGGCAAGGGATCCGCCAGCGTAAAGTCAATATTGAAAACATTATTCGCCAAGCTATTCGTGAACTGACTAATAACGGGAAGCCTGTTCGCATTATGGATATTGCCGCGGGTCAAGGTCGCTACATTTTTGATGCCATTAATGACTACGGAAAAGTCGATTCCGTTCTACTGCGCGACTACAGCCCAATTAACGTTGAGCAAGGGCGTTTACATATCAAAGAGCGTTACTTGGATGATAAAGTTCGCTTTGAAGAAGGTAACGCATTTGATGCAGACGATCTCGCGGCAGTTTCTCCTGCGCCGACGTTGGGAATTGTCAGCGGTCTATATGAGCTTTTCCCAAGCAATGAGCTGATCCGCGCTTCCCTTGATGGGCTTTCTCGTGCCATTCCATCTGGTGGTCTACTCGTCTATACCTGCCAGCCGTGGCACCCACAAGTTGAAATGATCGCCCGAGTACTGCCAAGTCACCAAGGTGGACAAGCGTGGGTAATGCGCTGCCGCAGCCAAGGCGAAATGGATGCTTTAGTCGAAGAAGCTGGCTTCGAAAAAATCACGCAGTCCATCGATAACTGGGGCATTTTTAGTGTTTCCCTTGCAAGGCGTCGTTAATAATTTATCTTTTTAACCAACAGGTTATTGGTATCATTATCAATAACCTGTATTTTTATCTGCTCAGCTCTCATTTAGCCTGCAAATAGCTCACTTGGCTTGCAGATGACTGATTGATGTACCTTCAGTGCATCGAGAGGCGATTAATAAGGATAGGAACCGAACCCATGCTCCATTTAGCCCAAGATACGCGCCCGACATCACGACGCCAGATTTGGCTCTATGGGTTAGTTTGGTTGCTATTTTTAGCCCCTTTTTTCTTTTTAACCTATGGGCAAGTCAATAATTACACCGCGACACTGCCTAATGTGCCTTCTTATGTATACGGATGGGAAACACACATTCCATTTTTGCCATGGACCATTATCCCCTATTGGAGCATCGACCTGTTCTATGGGCTTTCCTTGTTTGTCTGTGTTACCCGCCGTGAGCAATGCATCCATGGTTTGCGTTTAGTTGCAGCCTCCCTCATCGCCTGTACCGGCTTTTTACTTTTTCCACTTAAGTTCAGCTTTCCTCGCCCTGAAACCAATGGGGCATTCGGCTGGATGTTCGATAGCTTAGAGCTGTTTGACTTACCTTATAACCAAGCCCCTTCACTGCATATTATTTTACTGTGGTTACTATGGTTACGCTTCCGAGCACATACTCCAACTCAATGGCGCTGGTTACTGCACAGTTGGTCAATCCTTATTTTGATCTCCGTTCTCACCACATGGCAGCATCACTTTATCGATGTGATCACTGGCTTCGCCATTGGTGTCATCATCAGCTACTTGTTACCCATTAACACTCGCTGGCAATGGCGCTATACCGGTAGCCCTCGTAGCCTGAAAATAGCAACAAACTATGGAGTCGGCGCTATCGCCTGCTATGCTCTCGCCTTTCTCGTGCAAGGTGCAACATGGTGGCTCCTATGGCCTGCAATCGCCTTAACTTTCGTCACACTAGGCTATTTAGGTGCTGGTGCTTCGATATTCCAGAAAACAGCCTCTGGGCAGGTTTCTCCTTCTGCCACATTAGTTTTACTTCCTTATCGCCTGATCGCTTGGGGTACCTATCATTACTATGCCAAGCGCTGCCAGCAACCTAGTATTGTGAACGAAAAAATAGTTTTGGGAGGACGCCCGTTATATCCACTGCAAACTCAAGCCGTTCTCGATATGACTTGCGAGTGGCCTCGCAATAACTACAGCCAAGGTAAAAATTATTGTAGTCAGCCACAGATTGATTTGTTACCTCTAAGCCCCGAGGATATTGAGAAAGCCGTTATGACCATGGATAGACTCGCCCAAAGTGGTTCGGTGTATGTTCACTGTAAGTTAGGCTATTCCCGTAGTGCGACGGTTGTAGTGGCTTGGATGGTACATCAAAATATGGCGGAAAATATCGATGAGGCAATCGCTCATGTGGAACAAGTTCGCCCTCAGGTGATTTTAAATTCAGCGACTGTTGAACAGTTACATCACTGGTATCAGCAATTTCATATACGGAGAACACAGCAATGAGTTCATTGATGGATAAAAACCGTGGAGATGTGATTGTGGTATTCACCGCAAGTTGGCGCTATTTTGCCGTAGGTGCCATCCTCGCGTTATTGGGTCAATTCGCTTTACTGCTTCATGATTCAATCTCACATTTTAGCCTCGCGGTGAGTGTCGGGCTATTTTTTGCCAGCCAATACTTCATTTTCCGCCTATGGCTTGACCATCATTTCTTCAGGCTAATTTATCGCCAGGGTGATACCCAAGCCTTTGATAATGCTCTCGGACTCTTATTTCCTCAATCCTCTAGAAACCCAAATAGGGAAAACCGAAGCATGGAAAGTCGCTGGGAAGGCACTCGCAAATTATTTCAGCGTACCAGTTATTGCGTGGTTCTCTTGTGGGGATGGTTATTATTTTCGCTTATTTTTTAGTTTGTTTTGGGTGGTATTTAAGTAAACGGTAAATTGACTATTAATTAATTATCACACCTTTTAAATTGCTGTTTAAAATAGCAAATCGATAGTTAATAATTATTTTAAATACGTTTAATGATATTTAACGGAGTAAATAACGCTTTTTTACTTTTGATACTGAAAACGTTATGATAATTGTAGTTTCATTGATAAATAACACATTTTTTTGATTCAGTTAGGCGTATCCTCATACCTTCATTTCGTTTATTTTTCACCCTGTTATTTTGGTAGGGTTTTAATGAGTACAAAAAATATTAATAGATTGCGTCCTTTTAGCGCATTGATTGATTCCTGTTGGAAAGAGAAATACACCGCAGCCCGATTTATGAAGGATTTAATTGCGGGTATTACCGTTGGGATTATTGCAATTCCACTGGCTATGGCACTCGCTATAGCCAGTGGTGTTCCACCTCAATATGGTCTTTACACCGCTGCCATTGCGGGGATTGTCATTGCAATTTCGGGTGGTTCCCGTTACAGCGTTTCTGGTCCAACTGCGGCCTTTGTGGTTATCTTATACCCCGTATCCCAACAATACGGGCTTAGTGGCTTATTAGTCGCGACATTGATGTCAGGGATTATCTTGCTGGCGATGGGTTTTGCTCGCTTCGGTAAATTTATCGAATATATTCCTGTATCCGTCACGCTTGGCTTCACGTCGGGGATTGCGATTACGATTGCGACCATGCAAATCAAAGATTTTTTTGGTCTGCACATGGAGCATGTTCCTGAAAACTATGTCGATAAAGTGATTGCGCTGTCTAAAGCATTTCCAACCCTACAATACAGTGACACCTTGATTGGGCTTGCGACTTTATTAGTGCTGGTTTTCTGGCCTAAACTCAAAGTTCGCCTACCGGGACACTTGCCTGCAATTATTGTCGGCACCCTGATCATGTGGGTGCTAACCCTGTTTGATATTCAGGTAGAAACTATCGGTTCTAAATTTAGCTATTTATTACCGGATGGAACTCAAGGTAACGGTATTCCGCCTATTCTGCCGCAGTTTATGTTGCCTTGGGAGTTACCGGGTAGTGCGCCCATCAGTTGGTCGATGATCACCGCATTGATGCCTGCCGCTTTGTCAATGGCTGTTCTTGGTGCAATTGAATCCCTATTGTGTGCCGTCGTGCTCGACAACATGACGGGGAAAAAACACCATTCCAATAGTGAGCTTATTGGTCAGGGATTAGGGAATATTGCCGCCCCATTCTTTGGAGGGATCACCGCAACCGCGGCGATTGCCCGTTCGGCTGCAAACGTCCGCGCTGGTGCAACATCCCCTATATCGGCTATTGTGCACTCTATTTTAGTATTGCTGACCTTGCTTATTCTTGCACCATTGCTCTCCTATTTACCGCTCGCTGCTATGTCCTCACTGCTACTAATTGTGGCGTGGAATATGAGTGCCGCTGGCAAAGTGTTTACGTTGATCCGCCGCGCGCCAAAAGATGACATTATTGTTTTACTGCTGTGTATGTCATTGACTGTCCTATTTGACATGGTTATTGCTATCACTGTCGGAATTGTTATCGCATCACTGCTGTTTATGCGCCGAATTGCCAATATGACACGAGTAACCCAACTACCAGAGACTCAAGAAGATAAAAGCCTGCTGGTTGTGCGAGTGAATGGTCCTCTATTCTTTGCTGCCGCAGAGCGTATTTTTGATGAACTACGGATAAAAAGTCACGGTTATGAAACAATTGTGATGCAGTGGGATGCCGTACCTGTATTTGATGCAGGGGGGCTAGAAGCTTTCCATAAATTTATTGATATCGTTCGTAAAGACACCCACATTATTGTGTGCGATATTCCATTCCAACCACTGAAAACATTAGCGCGTGCCAATGTTCGTCCGATTGATGGCGTGCTTAGCTTCCAAAATTCACTGAAAAGTGCATTAGAAGAAGTTCATCAGATCCAGGAAAATAAAAAGCAGCTTCAGTCATAACAGTGCTACCGTGTTATTAACTTAACGCTGACAATAAAAATGCCGCACTGACTTAACAAGGGCGGCATTTTTAATTCCATCATGTACGCTAAAAATCAGTAACAGTACATTTCATTACCTTCGGTTTTACCTAATTCACAAGCCATCGCACGGAGTTTTGTCGCTTTCTGCTCGTCATCTCTGACTGCACCATTGTTACCATCATTAAATTGAAATGAAGCCATACCTTCTGCAAAGCCAGCGAAGGTTAATGCATCGGCTTTCGCAAACCATTCCAAGGCTTTTTTCTCATCTTGTGGCACCCCATTACCATCATAATAAATGATGCCTAACCATAAAGGCGCATTAAAATAATCTTTATCATTTAACGCACTGACTTCCTCAAGTAGCGTAATGGCGCGCGGGTAATCAACATCACCTGACTCAGGTGTAATCAACGTTTCTGCTAAACTTATCTTCCCTCGAATACTCCCACCAGCAACGGCTTTAGTCGCATATTCACGGGCTTTGACAAATTCCTCAGTAAACGTTCTGTCCCCACTAATTAACGTAATATCCGCCAATAATGAATACGCATCTGCATTGCCTGCTTGTGCTGACTTCTCTGCCCATAACTTGGCATTGTTTTGGTTTTGTAATACACCAATTCCCGACAAATACATTCCAGCTAATTCATATTGCGCTTTAGCGTCATTGTTTTGAGCCGCTGTTTTGGTCTGTTCAAATATTTTCTTATCTTCAGGCGTAATATCGTATTGCGCCATTGCATGTAGTGAGAACATTAAACCCACCGCGCCTAAGCAAAATTGGCGGCTGGTATTTTTAATAACAGAGAGAATTGGGTACATAGGTGCCTTATTATTATTTATAAAAGTGAATTCGTATGAATAAATGATATTTTTAAAACGGTTCTTGAAACGCTATAACGCAGAGCCTTGCCCACCATTAGCGAGCAAATACTGGTACAAACTGTTCATGCCTACCCAACGATTTTCACACCATTGTGGGGCTAATAGAGTCGGTTTTCTCGCACTGGCACTGATACGATGGTACAGAATATCCGTTGGCGTATGGCGGATCATCTCCCCCGCAGTTGCGGTATATTCTTCTAAAGATAGGGTGTCTATGCGACCCACTCGCCAACTTTTTGCCATAATGCTGCCCTCAACAATATGCAGTGGATGCAGTTTTATACCGTCTGTACCACACGCCAAAACCGCCTCTAACGTCTGCATATTCATTGCCGCATTTTCATTTGGCAGGCCGCAAATCAAATGAGTACAAACCTTGAGTCCCAGCGCACGGGCTTTTTGGGTGGTCGCTTGATAGGCAGCAAAATCATGACCGCGATTAATACGGTGCAATGTTTTGTCGTGAGCAGTTTGTAAGCCAAGTTCTAGCCAAATCTCATAACCTTGCTGGCGATAATCCGCCAGTAAAGATAACACCGCGTCAGGCACACAATCAGGGCGAGTGCCTACGCATAAGCCAACCATATCGGCCTGTTGCAGCGCTTCTTCATACAGCTGTTTTAAACGATGTACTTCGTCGTATGTACTGGTATAGGCTTGGAAATACGCCAAATAGCGATTGGCTCGAGAGATTCGGGAAATTTGTTGCTGGATTTGAAGGGTAATGGGTTGTTCAGACTGTTTTTCATCACTGAAGGATGACACATTACAAAAGGTGCAGCCACCTCGCCCCAACGTGCCATCACGGTTTGGGCAGCTAAAGCCACCATGTAAGGTGACTTTATGAATTTTTTCACCATATCGGCGCTGGAGATCAGCGCCGAACATGGAAACAACATCATTTAATTGCATTTGAAGCGCTAATTAGCTGTTGGTGTCCAACGCAGGGAAGCTTTTTACAACTTCGTCAATGGCTTTAACTTGTTGTAAGAATGGCTCTAATTTATTTAATGGTAATGCAGAAGGACCATCACAACGTGCGTTATCTGGATCTGGGTGAGCTTCAAGGAACAGACCTGCTAACCCTACCGCCATTCCCGCTCTTGCCAGTTCAGCAACTTGTCCACGACGACCACCTGATGCAGCGCCAAATGGGTCACGGCATTGCAGTGAGTGTGTTACGTCAAAAATAACTGGGCAGCCGTTAGAGGCTTGCATCATGACATTAAAACCAAGCATATCAACCACTAGGTTGTCATAGCCAAAGTTTGCACCGCGGTCACACAGGATAATTTTATCGTTACCACCTTCGATAAATTTCTCAACGATGTTGCCGATTTGTCCCGGGCTGATGAACTGAGGTTTTTTGATGTTAATAACCGCATCAGTTTTCGCCATTGCAGCAACTAAGTCAGTTTGACGCGCTAAGAATGCTGGCAGTTGGATAACATCCACCACTTCAGCAGCTGGCTGAGCTTGCTCTGGAGTATGAACATCGGTAATGATTTTCACACCAAAAGTCTGTTTGATTTCTTGGAAGATTTTCAGCCCCTCTTCCAAGCCCGGTCCACGATAAGAGTGAATAGATGATCGGTTAGCTTTATCAAAAGAGGCTTTAAATACATACGGAATGCCTAATTTTTGTGTCACAGTGACATAATGCTCACACACTTTCATCGCCATATCGCGAGATTCAAGTACGTTCATGCCACCAAACAGAACAAATGGCAGATCGTTTGCGACCTTAATATCACCGATACTGACTACTTTCTGTTGCATACTCTTACCCTTTATAGGAAGACAAAAACTGTCTATACGTTAATCAATGCAGTACAACTGGAAGGTTATCCAGCGAATAAATTTGAATTTTAATCATTTCCGACACAGGGTCTTCTGGGCAATGCTCAACAAAATAGTTAAGGTCACTCAGCGCCACATGGTTACAATCTAAATGCGCGAGGATAAGCCCTCGGTCGCGGATTTCATAAGGGTCTTCAGGATCGAGGATCAGCAATGTCTCACAGACTTTTAATGCCATCTCCATTTTTTTCTCTTCCATCAGCGCCGCTTTTAGTGTGTCGAAAATTTTGCGAACAATAACGCTATGTTCAGCCACGTCCAATTCATCAAAGATGAATTCCGAGTATGGGTCAACAGTTCCTTTTAGCCACATAGTTAGTGTGTGTTGGGATAAGGTTTCACCGCTAACAGGGTTAATAAACCACTGAGAACCATCTCGTTTTGTCGAGACAAAAAGTAATTGAGTCGGGAAAATTGCAGCTTCAATCTCTAAATCGAGCTGTTCAGCAATAAATAAGAAAATTGAGCCAAGAGAGACTGGAGTACCTTGCTTAGAGGCTAAAACCTTATCCAGCCACAGCATATCAGATAGCGCGTAAACACCGTGCGCCGCACCAAATTTCCACTCACTATAAAACAGTGCAATCAGCTGTTCTATCTTTGACTGGTTATCCGCCGTCAAATCTATCGCTGCACGCGCTTTAGTGACTAAATCATCTAATTGCGTTTGTACCTGCATAAAGGGAAAATCGGCGCGAATGATGTTAGAAACCATCATAATGCCTTCACTTAACGGTAGCTGATTAAACTCAATATTTGCTATTGTTTTCATTACAATTCCACTGCAATTGCCCGCTTAACCATTCCATTGGCCAAGGGAAATTCGCTCTTTACCACCATAATCCAGACAGGTCTCGACATTGGTGTACCCATTTTCATTAAACAGCTCTCGCACTGTTAAACCTTGCTGCCAACCATGCTCAAGCAGCAGCCACCCTTGTTGTTTTAGGTATTGTTTTGATGTGGCAATAATGTGTGCTAAATCTGAAAAACCATCCTCATCAGCAATCAACGCCGTTGATGGTTCAAAACGCACATCACCTTGACTCAAGTGAATATCACTCTCATCAATATAAGGTGGATTACTCACAATCATATCAAATAGTTCATTTGGTAGTGAAGTAAACCAATCACTTTGTGAGAACTGAATATTTGTAATGGATAGACGTTGTTGATTTCGTTGCGCTAACGCCACCGCATCGGGATTAAAATCCACGCCCGTTACGCGACTATTGGGTAACTCTGACGCCAAGGCTAACCCAATAGCCCCCGTTCCTGTGCCAAGATCCAAAATACGACACGCGTCTTGAGGAAGGCGTGCTAACGCTTGCTCAACAAGGCATTCGGTATCTGGACGCGGGATCAAGGTTGCGGGGGATACATATAGCGGCAGTGACCAGAACTCGCGTTCACCCACAATGTAGGCAATCGGCTCTCCTCGTTCACGACGGGCTAATAGCGCTTCTAATTGTTGCTGTTCGTGGGGAGTTAGTTCGGTTTCATCGAAAGCGAGGATGTAGGTACGACTGCGCCCTGTCGTATGCTGCAACAGGATCTGCGCATCTCGTTTAGCGCTATCACTGGCAGACAGTCTGACGACTGCCTGCTGTAACCATTCGCTATAACGCATTAGTCCTGCTCAGATAAAGCAGAAAGCTGATCAGCTTGATATTCGTTGATGATAGGCTGAATTAATGCATCCAGTTTTCCTTCCATCACTTCATCCAAACGGTACAGCGTGAGGTTGATACGGTGATCAGTGACTCGACCTTGTGGAAAATTATAAGTACGAATACGGTCAGAACGGTCACCGGAACCTAATAAGTTACGGCGTTCAGAGGCTTCCGCTGCATGGCGTTTATCCATTTCAGCTTGGCGAATACGTGCACCCAACACAGACATCGCTTTCGCTTTGTTTTTGTGTTGTGAACGTTCATCCTGACATTCAACCACAATCCCCGTTGGTAAGTGGGTAATACGAATTGCCGAATCGGTGGTGTTAACGTGCTGACCACCCGCGCCCGATGAACGGAATGTATCAATACGTAAGTCCGCTGGGCTAATTTCCGGTAATTCCGCTTCTGGCAGTTCAGGTAAAATAGCAATAGTACATGCGGAGGTATGAATACGGCCTTGTGATTCCGTCTCAGGAACACGTTGTACGCGGTGACCACCGGATTCAAACTTCAAGCGACCATATACGCTATCACCCGAAATTTTTGCGATAACTTCTTTGTATCCACCGTGCTCACCATCACTGGTGCTCATCAGTTCAACGCGCCAGCGGTTACTTTCCGCATAACGGCTGTACATACGGAATAAATCACCCGCAAAAATTGCCGCTTCATCGCCACCCGCGCCCGCGCGGATTTCCACAAAGCAGTTATATTCATCATCAGGATCTTTTGGAAGTAACAACAATTGCAATTGTTGCTCTAGCTCTTCATTGCGCTCTTTGGCTTCTTTTAACTCTTCTTGAGCCATCTCTTTCATTTCAGGGTCATCTAACAGCATTTGTGCTGTTTCGATATCATCCTGAACGGTGCGCCACGCAGTAAAACACTTCGCGACATCCGTTAACTGAGCATATTCTTTTGATAAAGCACGAAAACGGTCTTGATCAGCAATCACACCCGCATCAGCAAGGTGCGCTTCAATTTCTTCGTAGCGTTCTTGTAATGCTTCTAGTTTTGCGACAATAGAAGGCTTCATTCGTTATATCAGACCTATGATTAAAAAGTGGTTATTGATGGTCCAGCCCTAAGCTGTCCCTAAGTAGATTTAGACGCTCAACATCCCCATTTCCCGCAGCTTGCTGCAAAGATTTAGTCGGAGCGTGGATCAGGCGGTTGGTTAACTGTTGTGATAGCTGCATAATCACTTGCTCAGGGTTGGCACCTTGGGCAATGGCTGCAAGTGCTTTTTCGGTCATACTTGCCCGAATTGCTTCCGCCTGCTCTCTGTATTCGCGAATTGTAGAGACTCCGGCTTGTGAGCGCAACCAATCCATAAAATGACCGCTTTCTTGCTCAACAATAAATTCCGCTTCAACCGCGGCGGCTTTACGTTGCGCCAAGTTTTGGGCAATGATGGATTCCAGATCATCAACAGTGTAGAGATAAACATCTCTAAGTTTTTCTACATCCTGCTCGATATCACGAGGAACTGCGATATCAATCAATAACATAGGTTTACTACGGCGTGCTTTCATCGCACGCTCGACCATCCCTTTACCAATAATTGGCAGCGGGCTAGCCGTTGAACTAATCACAATATCCGCTTCAGCTAAACGATTATCGATATCGGCTAATGAGATAACTTGCGCGTTCACTTCTTTGGCTAGAAGCTCGGCTCGTTCTAGCGTTCGGTTAGCTATCATCATTTTTTGCACGCCATGCTCACGCAAATGACGCGCCACTAATTCGATGGTTTCCCCTGCACCGACTAACAAAATATTCAAATGTTTGAGTGATTCGAAAATCTGTCTCGCCAGTGTACAAGCCGCAAAAGCGACAGAGACCGCATTCGCACCGATATCAGTTTCAGTTCGTACACGTTTAGCCACGGAAAACGATTTTTGGAATAAGCGCTCTAATTCGCTAGATAGAGAATGATTATCTTGCGAAAGCGCAAACGCCTTTTTCACTTGACCGAGAATTTGAGGCTCACCAAGAACCAACGAATCTAGCCCACTTGCCACACGCATAAGATGGCTAACTGCGCGCGCATCTTGGTGCCAATAAAGGCTAGGTTGTAGATCTTTGGCGGTGATCCCGTGAAAATCACATAACCATTTAGTTAACTGCTCCTGCGCTTTTTCTTGGGATTCAAGGCTAAGATACAGTTCAGTTCGGTTACAGGTAGACAGCACAACGCCGCCACTCACTTGAGGCTGTTTCAGTAACTCCTCAAGTGCGTGGTCGATTTTTTCAGGACCAAAAGCGACTTGCTCACGCAAAGCCACTGGTGCTGTTTTATGATTAATGCCTAAGGCTAATAGGGTCATTGTGCTTACGACTTACTCACATTGCTCACATTGCTAATTTATTTGTCAGCATGATACTAGTGACCTAGCTCATTACTGCGATTTATATTCGTATATTGTAGATGATTAACGCGTCTGTTTCTACGGGTAGCCTATCATCAACAATCAGAAAGATGATGCACACCAAAATTTACGTTGATTATCGGACTGTCTGATATCAATATCAATAAGATGCATCAAGGATGCCGCTATTTGGCACAGAAAGCAAATTCCCTATTTTTTAGTATGTTTTCATTGATAACCACTGCAGATTAGCGCAATATTCCTGAAAATTACCTTTTGAGAACCGATATGCAACTTTCTTCAGCTCTGTCGTTTATGCGCCCAGCCAGAAACTTTTGGCGATTAATGCCCCTTTCCTGCCTGCTGCTGACTGCCTGTGTGACCACATCTCAAGACACTACGAAAGGCACTTCATCTTCAACGGATGCGCAGTGGAAAGCCCACCAATCACAAGTGGTTGAACTGCGTGATTACCAAACTCGCGGCTCCTTTGTGTACATTGGCGGTCAAGGTACCGGAACAGAAACCAAAACTTACGCGAAGTTTTTCTGGCAGCAATATACCCCCGAAAAATACCGTTTATTGCTGACTAACCCATTAGGTACGCGTGAACTGGAACTTAGTGTGGAACCTGATTTAACCAAATTAACCACGAAAGATGGGCAAACTCACATGAGTGATGTGCCAAGTGAATTAATTTATCAGTTAACTGGTATGGATATCCCCATTGATGATCTCACCGCTTGGTTGGTCGGTTCTCCAGGGCGTGCCACTGAATATACTCTCGATAGCAACCACCTGCTCAAATCCGTGACGTTTAAAATCAATGGCGAAACATGGAAATTGGATTATCTCTCTTACGATACCAAAACCTCGCCGATGCTGCCGAACCACATGGAGTTGAAGCAAGGGGATAAAATCATCAAATTAAAAATGGATAGTTGGACACTGAAAAAATGACGTTAACGTGGCCATCACCGGCAAAATTGAATCTTTTTTTATACATTACTGGGCAGCGAGCTGATGGTTATCATGAGCTACAGACTCTGTTTCAATTTTTAGATTATGGTGATGAAATCACCTTTAGCACTCGTTCGGATGATCAGATTAATTTGCTCACCCCGATGCCGGGTGTGGATACCGAAAAAAACTTAATTATTCGTGCAGCAAAAAGCTTGCGAACCTATTGTCGCGAAACCCTCAATCATCAAGGGGCGTTAGGTGCAGATATTCACATCAACAAAGTGCTGCCGATGGGCGGTGGTATTGGTGGCGGATCGTCAAATGCCGCGACAACGCTGATTGCGCTTAATGAGCATTGGGGAACTCACGTTTCTGATGAGGTTTTAGCCGAATTAGGTAAACACCTTGGTGCTGATGTTCCCGTTTTTGTTCGCGGTCATGCCGCCTTTGCTGAAGGCATTGGCGAAATTTTAACACCCGCAGAACCAAAAGAGCGTTGGTATTTAGTCGCACACCCCGGAATTGAAATCTCAACCCCGATGATCTTCACAGATCCAGAATTAAATAGAAATTCTCCAAAACGCTCTTTAGCCGCATTATTACTGGCTCCGTATGCAAATGACTGTGAACCGATCGCAAGAAAACGTTTTCGTGAGGTTGAACAGCTCGTTTCTTGGCTGTTAGAATATGCTCCGTCTCGCCTAACAGGAACAGGCGCTTGTGTGTTTTCTGAATTTGAAACCCAAGCGGATGCCCTGAAGGTGTTAAATAAATCCCCATCGTGGGTGCAAGGATTCGTCGCTCAAGGAGCGAATGTTTCTCCTGTGCACAAATTCCGCGCTGGGATAACCCGTGTATTGCACCGATAGTGATGACTTATCCATCATTGCTGTTGGTCAACAATATCTCTCTGGACGCAAGCCTGAGGTTTTTCTCGTGCCCGATATGAAGCTTTTTGCTGGTAACGCTACACCGGAACTAGCACAACGTGTTGCTAACCGCCTTTACACTAATCTTGGAGACGCGGCTGTTGGTCGTTTTAGCGACGGCGAAGTCAGTGTTCAAATTAATGAAAATGTTCGCGGTGGTGATATTTTTATCATCCAGTCAACTTGCGCACCAACCAATGACAACCTGATGGAACTCGTTGTTATGGTCGATGCCCTGCGCCGTGCATCTGCTGGTCGTATTACCGCTGTTATCCCTTACTTCGGTTATGCAAGACAGGATCGTCGCGTACGTTCTGCCCGTGTACCAATCACCGCTAAAGTTGTTGCCGATTTTCTGTCAAGTGTGGGTGTTGACCGTGTTCTTACTGTTGACTTACACGCAGAGCAGATCCAGGGCTTCTTTGATGTTCCTGTAGATAACGTATTTGGTAGCCCAATCCTTCTGGAAGATATGCTGCAGAAAGATTTAGAAAACCCAATCGTTGTTTCTCCAGACATCGGCGGCGTCGTTCGTGCTAGAGCAATCGCGAAATTACTGAACGATACTGATATGGCAATCATTGACAAACGTCGCCCACGCGCAAACGTTTCTCAAGTGATGCATATCATCGGTGACGTTTCTGGTCGTGACTGTATCTTAGTTGACGATATGATTGATACTGGTGGCACACTGTGTAAAGCAGCTGAAGCGCTGAAAGAACGTGGTGCTAAGCGTGTATTCGCTTATGCAACTCACCCAATCTTCTCAGGTAATGCTGTAGACAACATCAAAAACTCTGTAATTGATGAAGTCATTGTTTGTGACACAATTCCTCTTTCTCCTGAAATCAAGGCGCTGAACAAAGTTCGCACCCTGACCCTTTCAGGCATGCTGGCCGAAGCTATTCGCCGTATCAGCAATGAAGAGTCAATTTCTGCGATGTTCGAGCACTAATTCTAAAGCGGGGTCTTAATGACCCCGTTTTAACATGCTGGTTTCAGTAGTTTTTCATTAAATTATTGAGGCGAGAAATGTGCTTTATCGCACCACATTCATTGTGGTCACGATACAAAAATTTATAAGTAGCGCCCCTACTGTTGTTCATCAACCGTAGGGGCTTTATTTTTTTGAACGGTTTCATTTATCGTGGCTTTAGACAAAAAATAAGAGTGAAATCATTGATATCGAATTTCACTCTTATTTAGATTTTACCTATTTTTCAATGACACATTTTTGTTCACTGAGGATATCCATTGATGAGCTTCAGCCCAACTCACTATGGGTAACGGTGGTTATCGTTACGGGAATGAAATTGGCGTTTCAGCAAACAGTAACGGTCTTCCACTTTCTCTTTACCGCCCATTCTTGCGCCCACTAACCAAACCAATGCACCGATAAAGATCCCGAACAGTGAACCATTGATGATGTCATCGGACAACCCTAAATCAACAATATGAGAAAACAGGTTTAAACCGATGCTTCCCCCCATCACCACCATACCCAACCCCATCAAGCCATTACCAATGAGAGTAACCATTTTCCGTTTCATATCTACCTCCAATATCAGTAAACTGATACGCAAGCATTAAAGAAAAGTTCGATAAAACTTTATATTTATGTAAAGAGTATAGCTCTTTAAGTAAAATTATTTGCGATAAGCTTCACATGTATAGAAGAGTTTAAGGATATCTACTCAAAAAGTGCTTTTAATCAATTTAACAACTGATGATGGTATTGACGAATAATTCACAAACTAATTATCACTAGCACAACCTTATCAATGACAATTTTGTACATCCCCCCCGACACGAGGTAAACTAGTCACCAATTTCTATACATTGACAGTGAAAAAGTCCCCGTGAGTAAAATAAAATTAATTGTTGGATTAGCCAATCCGGGCGCTGAATATGCGCAAACCCGCCATAACGCTGGTGCGTGGTATGTTGATTTACTGGCACAACGCCATAACCAATCGTTAAAGGAAGAGCCTAAATTTTTTGGTTATACAGCTCGCATCAATCTTAATGGCAATGATATTCGCTTGCTGGTTCCAACCACCTTTATGAACTTGAGCGGTAAATCCGTCGCCGCGGTCGCTAATTTTTATCGCATTAATCCGGATGAAATTTTAGTGGCTCATGATGAGCTCGATTTACCACCGGGTGTTGCCAAAATGAAACTCGGTGGCAGTAACGGCGGACATAACGGCTTAAAAGATATTCAAAGTAAATTTGCCAATAACCCTAACTTTTACCGCTTACGCATTGGTATTGGGCATCCAGGCGATAAAAACAAAGTTGTTGGGTTCGTTTTAGGCAAGCCTCCGCTGTCAGAACAGAAGCTTATTGATGATGCGATTGATGAATCTGTGCGCTGCACGGACATCCTGTTATCAGATGGAATGGATAAAGCTATCAATCGCTTACATGGTTTTAAAGCCACAGCCTAAGAGTTGATTTCATCAAACACGAGTTTTTGTGTATAATCAGCGCCAATTTTCTAAACATTAGGGGCAGCACTCGCCTGCCCCCGCTATTAAGGTGAGAAACATATGGGTTTTAAATGCGGTATCGTTGGTCTGCCTAACGTGGGTAAATCCACTCTGTTTAATGCATTGACCAAAGCCGGCATCGAAGCAGCCAACTTCCCTTTCTGTACAATTGAACCAAACACGGGTGTTGTGCCAATGCCAGACCCACGTCTTGATCAATTAGCTGAAATTGTGAAGCCTCAGCGCATCCTGCCAACCACGATGGAATTCGTTGATATCGCGGGTCTGGTAAAAGGCGCATCGAAAGGTGAAGGTCTTGGTAACCAATTCCTGACTAACATCCGTGAAACGGAAGCGATTGGTCACGTCGTTCGTTGTTTCGAAAATGACAATATCATCCACGTTGCTGGCCAAGTTGACCCAGCAGCCGATATCGAAGTGATCAACACTGAATTAGCGCTGTCTGACTTAGATACTTGTGAGCGTGCTATTCACCGCGTACAAAAACGCGCAAAAGGCGGCGATAAAGACGCAAAAGCGGAATTAGAAGCTCTAGAAAAATGCCTGCCACACTTAGAACAAGCTGGCATGCTGCGTTCATTAGATTTAACCGCTGAAGATAAAGCCGCAATCCGTTATTTAAGCTTCTTGACCCTGAAGCCAACCATGTACATTGCTAACGTCAATGAAGATGGTTTTGAAAATAACCCATACTTAGACAAAGTCTACGAAATCGCTAAAGCCGAAGGTTCTGTAGTTGTGCCTGTTTGCGCCGCTATCGAATCTGATATCGCCGAGTTGGACGATGAAGAGCGCGATGAGTTTATGGCTGATTTAGGCATTGAAGAGCCAGGTCTTAACCGTGTGATTCGTGCAGGTTACGAATTATTAAACCTGCAAACTTACTTCACCGCTGGCGTGAAAGAAGTGCGTGCATGGACTATCCCTGTTGGTGCAACGGCTCCACAAGCGGCGGGTAAAATCCATACTGACTTCGAAAAAGGCTTTATCCGCGCACAAACTATCGCATTCGAAGATTTCATCAAATTCCGTGGTGAACAAGGTGCGAAAGAAGCCGGTAAAATGCGTGCAGAAGGTAAAGATTACATCGTTAAAGATGGCGATGTGTTGAACTTCTTGTTTAATGTGTAATTGATTTAGCCCATTATAGGGCATCGTTCGATGCCCTATATGAAATAAAGCCTTTTGAAATCCATGTAACTGAGTGGATTTTTCTTTTGGTTGTGTCTCAGCTTTTCCCAAAATTCAAGCTACGTTAATCTAGCTGGTCTTTTCAACTTTCAGTTGAAACAGGCTTTTTTCATCATGACCACTGCAAGTTTTAGGATAAAAAACTAACTGTAATCATCATGGTCTTTCAGCTGCTTTTAACCATGTATCCACTTCATCAACACCTAAAATCAACATCATATCTTGCAAAGCAACTACTCGATGTAGCATTTCTCCATCATCTGATTCTTCCTGCTCTTCTGCTTGTATAAATAAGCGAGTCAATAACTGCACTAAATGGTTATTGTAATCATGTAAGTAGGCTTTTACTGTACGAATATATTCAAAATAAATCTCAGTAGCTTTTAATGCATACAAAGGGTCTATACATGAAACAATATTTAGCCATGCACCGAAACCGAATAAACCAATTCTGGATGCTTCAGAACTCGTAGATATTAATGAAAAATAGCGCTCTAACATTTGCATAGGTAAAATAACAACAGATTCTTTTTCTCTAAAAAGACTACCCATCGACTCTACTAATATAGAGGAGTATTGATTATCATCACTTAACGCCGCAGATAAACCCGCAAGACATAAATTAGAATGTTGTTTAAAATTTTCACAATGTGTCCAAACATCTATCGCTCCTTTCCATGCATCACTATCATTTAATTCTTTTATTTGTTTTATAAAATCACAACTTTCTATTTTTCCTGATAATACAGCTAATGCAGATATTCTTCCCCATGCTTGAAATCCATCCTTAATGTCTTCAGACACAATCACACTTAACCACGGAGAAACCCTATCATACTCATGATGATAAGAATAATAGAGACAACGCTCAGCCATATCCCAAAGTCCTTCACTACCTTTCCGCATTATTAATTCAAATACTATCCAACCAACTTCAGGCAAAATATGCTGTAAATGAGGTAAACGGCGTAATACTACAGCTCTCACCGCCGGATGATCGTTAGAAGCAAATTGATGTAATGTAGGTAATAACAACTCGGGCCAAGAGATATGTTCTTCATGTAACCTTATTGCCATAACCATGAGAGTATCAGCAATATGACCTTTAATCATATTAATACCTATTGAAATATAAGTGACACCATCTCCTGATATAGGGTCTCTTTCTTCCACTGTTAAATAGGGAATAGATAAAAAAGTTACTCGTTTTGCGTTATTTATATCTCTCACTATATGTGAGCACCCTTGTAACACTTCAGAAGCAGAGCTATTTAGTCTCCAATACACCGAATGCCGCTCCAATTCATCCAAAAGATCGTTAATTAAGACATCAATATCTGGTTCATTAACTGGTTTCCAATCATTACTTGGATTAAGATTTCCATAGCGATAATTCAAATAATTTGCAATCCCATGCATGATATGATTTCGAAAATCTTCATTTATATCCTGCCAGTAAAAAGACAAAAAACTCAAAAACCGTAATGGGTCTCTTGATGATGCCTCACTTAATTGACGAGCAACTTGCTCCTCCCCACCAATTAACATGTCGCTGAATACATCTCGTCCATATCCATTATAGTGTTCAAGAATACTACGAACACCTTCATTACTCAGTTCATTAAAAACCTCAAATGAGAATGGAGCTCTTACAATTCCGCTCCATCCATTAATATCTGGTTTATGCTCAAGAGGCCAATTTGAACGATTATATTCATCTAAAATACTTACGCATGACGATGAACGTAAATGACATGGAATACAAATAATAAGCTTGGCCTGATCTATAAGCATATATTCCCTATACTCAGGGCTATCAGCATATTTCAGAGAAAGAGAAAGTATTATTGCCTGTATTGCATCTTGGAACTCTGAACTCAAATAAATAAAAACTTTCTGCACTAAAGTGCCCAGTTCATGTGAAAGCTCGGACTCTAAAAAATCCACTTTCGATAACAGTCGAGAAGATATATCAAGATTAGTTAGCGGAGAGTTAATACATGCTAACAATGCAAAATAACGAAGTGAACCTTCCCGATTAAAGCATAAACGTTCACTGTTGTTTTGCCACCACTCTGAATTGAACTTAGCATGATGAATGATAGCAACTTCTAATGCATCCATTAGGACACGTTGGCTATCTTTATGCTCAAAGTCTCTCATTCTTCGGTCGTCCGAATGAGATGTTTCACTTAGGAAACCACTTCGATAATTATGTTTTCCTTCATATCTAGAGCTTCGTACTTCACTCCATTTTTCAATTGTTGATATAGCTAGCTCTAATAAAGTAATAGAATTAATCATTCTATCTGAAAGAAATTTGCTATCCTTAGCACCAAACTCGTGTGGTCGGCAATTAAGCTTATTTTCAAATCTGTAGGATAGGATGTCTTCATCTTTAACATCAATAATGATGTAATCCCAAAGAACTACATCATCTACCCCCCCTACAGCAACACATCGAGCAAGGGCTCTACCTAAAAAACTATATTCTTCCTGTGGAAATTTAAACAATTCCAGCAATAGAGGAGACATTAAATATGCATGCTCTCTCTTTATATCTGATATAAAAACAGTAATCTTACTTATCAAACGAGACTTATCTATCCAATCTGATCTTAATGTTTCCATCCAAAAATCAACGACACCTGATGGATCTAGATTTAACCAATGAGCAATACGGTAAGAGTGGGCTTCTATACCATCAACATCACGCATAGTTTTTAAAACTGGCACAAGGTTTCTTAACCAAAAATAATGCCATTCAACTTGTGAAGCTTTGCTATAAATAATTTGGAAAACATCTCGATGCGTATTACGTAAATCACGTAACATTGGCCAATCATCATCTTGAGGTAATTGTTCAGCGAAACACTCCGCGACTAGGCGACGTAGATGAAAAGCATAAGTTCCGGTAAGCACTGTCCGTAGCTGTTTTCTAAAATCTTGTCTTTCCTCTGTAACAAGCTGTGCAATAAAGCTACGAATAGATGGGCGGACAAACGGTACAGGAGGAAGAGTCTTTATAAAATTATTTAAAGTTAATCCATGACGAACTGCCCTACTAATAACTAGTACATCAAGTAGTGTTTGATGCCCAAATGTTAATTTATTACCCTCAGTTTCATGTAAAACATTATGACTAAGCAGTATTCTACGAATGTCATCTGAAGCTGTAAATCGCTGGGTTGGTATCGATAAGCTACGAAGCCTTAACATCTCTGTAGCCATATTTTCAAGTGCTATTTTCCCTTCATCACCTAACGATGGATTCGTTAACATAATTGAATCAACATAGCGTTGAGCTAGCGCTTGGCTAGTCACTATATTAAAACTGCCGCCTCTTTGAGCAAGATTTATAAATAGAGCTAACTCACGTGGATTGCTAATTAAATGTCGAGTTGTATTATCAATAGCTGATGAATCGATTGAGAGCTTTCCAAGCAACGGCATGATTTCACTTTCCCAATCTAATGCTTGGCACTTAAACTCTTTATTCCATGAACGCTGAGATATACGTCTATCGTAATGTCTATCAAACTCTCTACAAGCCGTAATAACAGTAACATTTGGAATTAATAATAGCTGATCTATTTGCGCTAAAAAATACGTTAGCACCGTATGTTCTCGAGCTATAGCAAGTACATCTAGTGAATCAATTGTGACTATTACATGATAGCTGTCAGCTACACGCGCAATCTTTTCAATCCATTGCTCATCTAGTCCTAGAGATTGTCGTTCCTGTGCAGTTTCTAAATCAGCAAATTCTCGCGATTGAATGAATAGCGGTAACATAGCGCTATCAGATTGCATCAATTGTTCTAATTTCTCCTGCAATTCAAGTAGAATACAGGTTTTCCCTGACCCTGGCCCCCCAGTCACTAATATGGAATGGCTTTTACTTTTAATCGCTTTAATTAATTCACCAACCAAAAGTGTATCAATACGATGGCCACCAATATCTCGTTGCCATGAACGACCAATGGATGATGTTTTTCTAAATGAATTAAAGGTAGATTGAATATCTATCGGAGGAGAAATAATACAACCTGACTGAGAAAGGAGGTTTATAAGGTCAGCTTTCGTTAAACGAGAGCTAGATGATAGTTTATTATCTTGTGTATCATTAACCCTCATTCCTTGATAATCAAGACCAGTCCAAAGTGAATTAAAAGCAGAAATAGAATTACTCACCAAATATTGCAAGCGCTCTTCCAGAGCTTCTCTCATCCGCTCATGAATATCACTAGTAATAAATTGGGTTCTAGATAAAAACTCGTAACTATTAAAATCAGAAGATATTTTTTTAATTAGTTCACTAAGCTTTCTATCAGTCGCCTTGTGTACCTTTATCTCTTTTAAAGCAGCATGATAAGCATATGCATCAGGGAAATTATTACTAAACTCTTGTAATAAAGCTAGCTCACCAAAAGGGGTACGAGAGTAGAATCTAACTGTCGTAGAAGGATCTTGTATAAGCGTTTTAATGGCTTTATCTAGCTCATCATTAAGATCGGAGAATGACCATGCCCGAAATGTTTTTTGATTTTTTTTGCACTGACAACAAATTTTTGTACCATCAGCCCGTCCTATCACAACGTCATCAACTAGCCACCTAACTGAATCCGTCTCTACCCATTGATAGTTAGGATCAGATAGCACTGTCAAAGCCCAGTCAAACGCTACTAACGTTTGATACCCATCCCCCCTATTAGACTGAATACCAGCTTTACTCAATTCTTAACTCCTTTTGATAGCAAATTAGATAAGTCACCTATACTGGCTTCACTAAATCACATCATTTTTCACACTCGATTTCGTTTCTCGCGCAGATGGCGTAAATAAAACAATCAACGAAAAAATGAGTTGAATAGCCATAAAAATCATCAAGAAACTAGACTGATTGATAAACGTTAATGGCGTGATAAACAATGATGAACACGTAAAGGCAAGAGCAATGATCAATGGATATTTAATGCCAATATCCCGAATTCGTTGCGTAAGAATAAGTGAGAAAATATATATTTGAACAACCGCCGATACGACTTCCATTAGTCCAAACAAGCTAAAAGAAAATTGGTAATAAAAGTTACTTTTAAACACTAATTCAGCATCTTCAGGATGTGAATCCAAATACCATTGATAGACTAATACCTGAATGATACTCAGAACGATTATCCAAAAAATTTCTGCACCTAGGAAAGATAGTCTTGCTCGTCTTTTATATTTCCATTGATAAATTAGTTTTGATTGCATGGTAAATCCCTTCACATGTTAAAAAATATTGATTTTCTTAGTTTTTACTCTCATCTCTTTGAAATTGGTAATGCCAATCCAGTAACAAAAAAAAGCAAAAAGACCAGCAACATATTCATATAGTCGGTAACGCCATTTTTTTGCGTGATTTTAGGTTTAGCTTCCTCGTCCTCACCTTCATCTGTGATCGCAAATTTACCTTGGTACAGTTTATCCAAGACATTTAATGCATTCTCTAACTCGCATTTTGGTACCAATAATTTAACGCCACCAATAGCTTGGGCATACATTTGGTTATTCCAGACTATGTTTTCGTCTAATAATAGAGAATCAATTCCTTCAGAATTGAGCAAACCCGCATCTATTCTTGCTTCTAGAGGAGAAAGGTACTGTGACAGTAATGTGTATTGAGCCCGAGTCGGATGGATATACCACATTACAACCTCCCTGTAGGATCGATTTTAGCGAATAGTCTAGAATAATCGATTTATCAGAATCGATAAACGAGTCTTATCCTAAATTTCCCGCTTAAATGATGATATCAACATAATACATCTATTCCCTACTGTACTAACCCCGCCCATTCTTATGCGCCACTATGTCCGCCATAATCGCTAATGCAATCTCTGGTGGCGTTTTACTGCCAATTGGAATACCGATAGGCGCATGGATCTGGTCTAGCATTTCAAGCGTTAATCCCCCTGAATTTAACAACCGCTCTCGGCGCTTAGCACTCGTTCGGGTTGAGCCCATTGCACCAATATAAAATGCAGATGTATTCACTGCTTCCATTAATGTTAAATCATCAATGCGAGGGTCATGAGTCAAAGATACAATAGCGGTATTAGATGCACTTGGATTCTCTTCTAAAAAACGGGCAGGGAATATATTTTTAATCTCAACTTGTTCTGCAATTTGCCCAGCAAAGCGTAACAATTCGTCATCACGATGCTCACAAATAATCACTTCAAACCCTAATGTGACCGCAAAATTAGCGCAGTAAACACCGACATTGGAAATACCCGCAACGATTAGCTTGGGTGGCGCCATGATATAAAATTGGATCTCATCGCCATTGCGCTCAATATGCGTGGGATGTTGTGAGTTTGGTACCGTCGAAATTTCACTTCGCAGGGGGAGTGTCAGTTTTTTGATGATGGCGGTATAACCGAGTAGTGCTGTTTGAATTTGTGAAAGGTATTGATGAGAATGCGGGTTACAGGGTAAATATTCGATAAGAACATCTAAACTCCCTTCACAAGGTAAATTGACTTTGGCTTCCACCCCGCCCTGACCATAGCGAACAACTTGGCTATCTTTTAAATAATGACCTTGCTGAATTCGTTGCAGAAAATCCTCTTCAATACAGCCTCCAGAGAGAGAACCTACATACATCCCATCTCCTTTAGCGACCAATAAAGAGCCGGGGCTTCGCGGCGATGAACCATAAGTATTCAGCACAGTGCATAACCAGACTGGTTCATCCATTGCCCACTTTATTGCTTGAGAAATCACGGACACATCTTCACGTAGCATATTCAGTCCCTATTGATTTTTATTCTTAGTTTTTATTTGGAAGATAATCAATATCTTTAATGACATTCTCATCATTTATCTGCATTTCGTAAACCAATTGATGACGTAATATTGATTTTGCGCCATTATCTCCCGATAAATTAAGCAAATTTTGTCGATACTTTTCTGATATTCCGACAGGGTGCCCCGGTATGTTTTTATATACAGGTCGCACTAATGAATAATTTTTTAATTCGTTCGCAACTCGAATAAATATTTCGTGAGAAATATAGGGCATATCACCCAACTGAATTAACCAGCCACTCCAATTAGAGGTATTTTTTACGCCTAACGCAATCGATTCCCCTAGTCCATGGCTATTTAATACGGAAAATGGAATATTAAAATGTAAACAATTGTTAATGACACCCAAATTATCAGCGCGAGTGACTACATGAATAGGCAATTCACTATTCATTGAATTTACAAGCGTTTTTTCGAACACCGTTTGTTGGTCAATTCGATAATTTAATTTACTTCCTTCACCACCAGCACGTTGAAAACGCTCACTTTTTCCTGCTGCTAATATTAATATACCTATATTCATGGTTTACATTATACATAATTAATTTTATTGTTTATATTATAAATAATAATATGCAGATTATGCTAATCGTCATCATTTTTATTATCCATCCAATTCTACTCATATTTCGATATAGAACCATTGGATATATAAATATTTATATCACGAAACTAGCAATGAAATAAAAAATAATAATTGAAGCAATGAAAATAAGTGTAAGGGTATATTATGAGCAATAACCATGTCGGACTATCCCGCAGACACTTTATCAAATGTGCTGTTGTTGCGGGGATCTCTTGTTATATCGCCCCTTTGTATAGCCGAGCTTTTGATGTGCTATTCGAGGAAAAAATTCTTCAGGCTCCCGACTGGAACCCTGTCGATAAAAAAATCAAATTCCGAATTGATGGCTATGCCAAAGTGCAAGGTGAAAAAGTCTTTGCAAGAGATATTCGAGCCCGCGATATCCCTCACTGGCCCAAACAACAAGGACACGCCTTTCTTCTACGCGTCACCCAAGCCGATAAAATCTACGAAGGTTTTAATCTCGAACGACTTAATGATGGCTTAATGCCTGACCGTATTGTTACCGCCAGTGATTTAGAAAAAGATGGCGTCGCCTTCCCTGAGTTCTATGGTGAAGATTTACTATTACCGACAGGAAAAACCCCTGCTTACTTAGGGCAAGCCGTCGCGTTACTAATTTATCATGATTTTGCCAAATTTAACTTCGCTAAAGAGACACTCAAATTCCACGATGATGTCATCCAATATGGTGCTTATACGGGACCATTACAGCGAGATCCTTGGGGAACTTATCGTGGGGTTCGTATCGGCGGAGAAACACCATTCTCACCTGATACATACTCCAGCATGAAAGATATGCCTATTTCCCCGATTGGTATGAAAAAGCATCTCCCAATCTGGCCTGAAGGTCGTGAAGGTGGAAAGCTTGATCAAGAAGGCATGTATTATGCGGATGAACTCGCAAAACAGTTAGAAAGTCCGCCGGAAGATTGGCTGGTTATCAAGCGTAAATACTTTTCGCAATCTATTGATACCTCAGCGCTCGAACCCGATAACGCCAATGGCTGGTATGATGCAAAAACACAATCATTCCATTTAGTGATCCCAACACAGTCCCCGCAAGAAGTTGCCGCATCACTGCCTGAAATGCTCGCAAAATCTAAATTCCCAATTAAGCAAATATTCTTACACCCTTGCTTTACGGTGGGTTATGGCTCGAAAGATCACACCCCATTCCCTTATTATGGTGCGATGGCAACTCTGTATGGTGATGGCGTTCCGATCCGCCTAGCCAACGACCGTTATGAACAGTTCCAATCCACCATCAAACGCCATGCGTTTGACATGGATTACACCCTCGCCGTCAATAAGAAAACCCATAAAATTGAAGCACTTTCCGCCTCATTTATTGGGGATGGCGGCGGTCGATGTAACTTTACGCCTTCCGTTGTGATGGTTGCAGCCACTGGCGCCCAAGCCATCTACTATATTCCTCGCAGTGATTTATCGGCTGTGGGTATCGCTTCTCGCGCGGTCGATGCGGGATCTGCTCGTGGTTATGGTACGTTACAGGCCATGGCTGCCACTGACATGATCATGGAAGAAGCCGCAAAATTACTCAAAGCCGATCCTATTGAGTTTCGCCTGAAAAACATCATCAAATCAGGAATGAAAAATACCCAAGGGGCTATCCCAGGCGGCGCAATTCGTGCGGATGAAGTGCTGAGCCGTTGCGCTGAGCACCCAATGTGGAAAGAAAGAGCAAAACGTAAAGCCGAGTTTGAAGCTAAAAATGCAGGCAAATTATTTGGTACCGGCATTTCTTGCGTTCAAAAAGACTTCGGTACAGGTGCTGAATCCTCCTTTGCGCGCGTTGAACTCACACCTGAAGGGAAAATAGCTATTTATCATAGTGGTGCGGAGATTGGTACGGGGATGTCCACATCCCAAGCCGTAGTCTGTGCCAAGTGGTTAGGCAAACCTGCGGAAGAAGCCCATTTTTCGGTTGTGGATTGGTCAGTTCTGCCGATGATTTCGACAGGAAACCCATTTGCCATGGCGCAAGATGAACAAGAACGCCTCGCCACTAACCCGCTTTGGACACCGAATTACTGCTCCCCAGCCAGCGCCAGTAACTCCGCTTATTATTTCACCCACAGTACTGAAGAAGCCGCTCGATTAGTCTTTGAATATGGTCTGTGGCCAGCGGCAATGTCAATTTGGCAAGAGGGTATTGGTGGTGGGCAAGCAGCGCCGCTCGTGGTTCGTCGTGAGGATGCCCGTTGGGTTGCCAATGGTCTCACCGCTGATGGGCTAGAAGTGCTCAGCTTACAACGCTTAATCGACCGTACATTTGAGATGGGTGGTTTAACTGGCGCAGTTTGCCATGTCTTTAACCGCTGGGAATGGGCTGAAGCTGATTTCAAAATTAATGATGAAACCCGCCGCCTTCCTGTTGATGGTCTTTCCCTACGATTTGCAGACAAAGATTATCAAATATGGCATCGCGAAAAAGCGTATTACCCTGATACTCAACGAAACAATGCTGGCGTTACCTATTACAGCGCCGTCGCTACCTTATCTGAACTTGCCATTGATAAGGCCACCGGTCATGTCGAATTACTCGACCACCATACCGTCGTTGAATGCGGAAACTTAATTGTTCCTCAATTGGTTTCAGGGCAAATCCAAGGTGGATTAGCGATGGGTATTGGTCATGCGCTCCATGAATATTTACCTCTCTACGAAGATGGACCCGGAAATGGAACATGGAACTTTAACCGTTATCATTTACCCCTCGCAAATGATGTTGCAGTTTGGAAACAAACTAGCGAAATCCTGCCAGGGTTATCCGATACCGACCCACCAAAAGGGGTCGCTGAAGTTGTTATGATCCCTGTCGTTTCTTCCATCGTCAATGCGATTGCTGATGCAACAGGGCACCATTTCTTGAGTCTGCCTGTTCGCCCTAACGATATTCTAGAGGTATTATCATGAGCCTAAATTTTCTGCCACTTACCATCAACATTAACGGTCAACAATATGGACCGATGGATGTACCTGAAGGTCTCATGATGATTGATTTTCTTCATGAGTATGTTGACCTTACGGGTTCACGACTTGGCTGTGGTCAAGGTATTTGCCACGCATGTGTGGTGATTTTGGATAACCCATCAGGCACAAGTGAAGAAGTTCGCACCTGCATTACAGGCGCACACTTTTTCAACAATAAAAGCATTCGTACCATTGAAGGGGCTGCCACCAAAGAAGAAAATGGTGACGTTAAATTATCTCCTGTACAAGAAGCATTTATCGACCATTTTAGTTTCCAATGTGGTTACTGCACCCCAGGCTTTGTTAATGCGGCAACGATTTTCGTTGAGGAATTGCAACGCAACCCGATTGCCGAAGCCGAGCTAGAAGAAGCCATCAAAACAGCTTTAAATAATCACATTTGCCGCTGTACGGGTTATGTTCGTTATTATGAAGCAGTACGAGATGTGGTGATGAGTACTCCGGGACTAATCAAGGAGACGATAAAATGATCAAACGTATTATTTTATGGTTGATAGCGATAGCTATTGTCGTCTGGGCGATTCTGTATTGGTATGAGAGTCGCAAACCTGACGGTCCAGTACAAAAAGTCACCGCGAGCGCCGAGGAGATTGAGCGGGGTCGTTACTTAACACTTGCCGGTGACTGTGCGGCATGCCATACCAGCACAAATGGCGCGCCTCTAGCGGGTGGTTTTCCTCTCGATACCCCCTTTGGTACTATTTATAGCAGTAACTTAACACCTTCTGCTGATTATGGGATTGGTCGCTGGACAAAAGAAGAGTTCCATAAAGCATTAACTGAAGGTGTTTCGCCACCAAGCAAAAACCTCTACCCTGCGATGCCATATACCTCCTATAAAGGAATATCTCGCAGTGATTCTGATGCTATCTACAGTTATTTAATGAGCCGCCCAGCGGTAGATGTCGCACCACCAGAAAATTCGCTGCCTTTCCCGTTAAACCAGCGTATGGCGATGATTGGCTGGAACCTATTATTTTTCAATGACAAACCATTGCCAAATAGCTCCCAAGGCAGTTCTCCTGAATGGGAGCGAGGAAAATATTTAGTCAATGTGCTTGAACACTGCTCTGAATGTCATACACCAAGAGGAGCGCTCGGCGAAATGGAGTTAGATAAGTATATGAAAGGTGGCGCATTGGGTCGTTTCACTGCCCCTGACATTACCCCTGACGCCCTCGCTGCCCGTGGTTGGACAAAAGAAGATCTCCAGCTGTTCTTTATGACTGGCTTAGCGCCGCAAGGTTCAGCCTACAGTGATATGCATCCGGTTATTTACCTCAGCACGCAACATTTAACCCCGGAAGATAATAAAGCCATTGCTACCTATCTAATGGGTGATAATCCACCAGCCACATTACCGCTCAAGATGGGTGATGGCAACGCAGCAGGTAAACAGGTTTATCTGGAAAGTTGCTCTGGTTGCCACTCCTATGATGGCAGCGGTAAACCTAATGTGGCAGTGGCGATGAAAGGTAATTCGACCTTGCGTGATGTGGACAGTACTAATCTTATTAATGCCGTATTAGATGGTTTGCCGGAGCAAGCGTTCCCAAATAACCAAAACATGCAAAGTATGCCAGGTTTCGCCGACAAGCTTAACGACCAGCAAATTGCCGATTTGGTCAACTTCCTGCGTGTTCAATGGGGTGGACAAGCCGGTGATGTGACCCCTGAGCAAGTTAAAGCCCTGCGTAAATAAGTTATTTTACTCTTAATAAAGGCTTACCGAGATTATTCGGTAAGCCTTATTTTATAAACCCTTTCCGTTTCTAATCTTACTATTCTCTATTATTTTCTCGACTTTAATTCAGGGTTTAAAAACCAATGAATGGTCGAATTTTTGGCTAGAAATAACGCTAACGTAATGGTGAAGAGCGTGAGCAAAATTAAAAGCGGTAAACCCGCTTCAATATGGAATGAACTTAACCCAGTTAATAGTAAGAAACAGATGATCGGATGAATTAAATACACTCCTAATGCGTTATTTGCTGTTTTCACAAATCGCTCAGTCGATAATGCAATACACATCACTGCAATTGAAATTAACACGCCCATTAGAAATGTAAAAACATGCTCAAAGAAACGATAAGTAAGTTGGTTTCCCCCTAAAATCTTTATTAGCTCAGATTCAATGTCTACTGGGGTATAAATATAAATAACAACCAAGGCGATTACTGCAGATACGATAAAAAATACATTTTTTCTGAGCCAAACTATTTTCTTATCATCACAAAAGTAAGCCATAACAAAGAATGGAAAATACTGAATAATCGCCGAAAAACCAGTAACATCCGATAAGTATATCTTGGAGAAAAACGCAATGATGATGGATAACAGCAAGGTGACAGTCACTCCCCCGACATTATTCTTTATAAATGAAGGCAGTAATAAAAAAACGGCTTGCCATATCGGTACCGCTAAGAAAAACCAAACACCATTTTGAGGGAACAGTAAATATTCTGCGATAGTTAATCGGTTTGTAAAATAAAGCGGGATCGCATCTATCGTTTGAAACGTGAAATAGATAATTAAAGGTGGGATTAAATGGGCACGCCAACCTTGCCATAAAATTCCTTTGCTTAAATATGCAGCGATAAAAACAAACATCGGAATTAATACCCAATCAAATATTTCAATCAATATTGAATAATCGGATTTCACGGTTGGATTAACATTTAAATAAAAATTAAAAACAATTAAAGAACTCAATATTAATTTTAATGTTTGCCAATTCGGTAAATGACGATTTTTCACCTGCATAGCACGAGTTCCATCACGCATATTTCACCTTGTATTATCATTATTCGATTATCACCCTAGTGCTTTGAAACTACCCTCCTAATTTAACAAACGTCATTGCAATAATCTAATCCTTGCCGAAAGTCTGAGAAAATTTTGCCATTTACCTGCTACATTCGTGCACTTTGTCTAATATTGACAACATACCGTGTGGAATAATCTGCTTTTTAGTCATCAATACATTTAGCTTAATTTTAAATGCTAAACTCTCTCTAGAGCATCCGAATACGATGCCGATAATATCAATATTGATAACTCTTTTTTGGTAGGGATCCCATGAAACTTCGCCGTACACTACTAGCACTAGCATTACCTGTACTCATGTCTGCCCCAGCACTGGCTGACGCCTATACTGTTACTGTTTTTCAGTGTGTAAACAAAAATAACAAACAAGTTCGCGTGACATACGTTGATGGTCAGTATCGATATGCTTTTGGAAAAATAGATGATATTCCCGATATTGAAATTGTTCGCTCACCACAACAACTAACTCAAAATTTATTAAAAACGCAAGCCGCCGATACGGATACAGGTCACGCCCAAATTATGGAGCTAGATTTTAAAAATGGGACATACGTATATACCGTTCACTCTGACTATCTAGGAACAAAACGCGCGGGTGGGGTTGATGTTTACAATAAAGGTAAATCGATTGCTTCAATCGACTGTTTACCGAACACCATTGTCGATAATCTCAGTGAACATATTTACGATCTGCCTGAGCGCCCTTATTAATATTCTCGGAGAGATTTTTACGACGATATTACTGCTTTTGTAAGGTAATCAATACAAATCAGCAAGCTGCTCAATAATATTGATGGAGATTATTGAGCAGTATAGCGTGGTAAATAGATGGATTTCGTAAGCTTATAAAGGAAGTGCATACGTGACTTTGACGGTCTCCATAGGCACTTCTGTTTTGATGCTCTGCACACTGCTTATTTGCGTCAAATAGTCAGCGTGAAAACGACGATAAGATGCCATATCTTCTGTCACAATACGGATCAGCGCATCACATTCACCCGCCATTAAATGGCACTCCACCACTTCTGGCATTTGCTGAATATCGGCTACAAATTGATTAATAGTTTGCGCATCTTGGGTTTTAAACCAAATGCGTGCGAATAGGGACAAACCTGCGCCAATCTTTGTACCATCCAACACCGCAACATAACGTTTGATTACGCCAGCATCTTCCAGCAACTTAACGCGCCTTAAGCAAGGTGACGGGGATAAACCAACCTCTTTTGCCAGTTCAACATTTTGGATTTTTCCATCTCGTTGCAACACCTGCAAAATATGTTTATCAATCGCATCTAATTTGATGGCGGATGAGCTGCTATGTTCCAGCTCATGCTTTTCTGCATAATGCGAGCCAGTATTCTTTGGCATTCGAACCTCTTTTGATTTTATTTTTTGATATTAAATGTCAAATAAGCATCCATGACAAGCAACAAAACAACCAAATTTCAACGGGAAATAGCTATAATAACCAAACTTTGTTCTCTTCATAAGAAAATAATAATAAATTAGAGGTGTTTGGATGGATCTACAAACGTTATTGCTGTTTAGTGCAACTGTCATTCCTTTGATTTGTACACCAGGTCCCGATATTTTATTTATCTCATCACAAGGGTTATCAGGCGGAATCTCTGCTGCATGGAAAGCCAATTTGGGTATTATTCTCGGCTATGTAGCCCATGCCATTTTAGCCGCTCTTGGGCTCGCGGCTATTGTTGCAACTTCACCAATTATCTTCCAAACCATCAAATGGGTGGGGGTCGCCTATGTTGCTTACTTAGCTGTCCGTATGCTGTTATCGGCCATGAAATCGAGAAAGATTCAAATTAATACCGTTTCCACACAAGCTGTGATTGGCAAAGCTTTTCTCACTAGCTTCCTTAACCCTAAGGGGTTACTAGTTTATTTCGCTATTCTGCCTAATTTTATCCATGTTTCCGAAAGTGTTGCAATACAATCTTTAATCTTATCAGCGACTTTCATCACATCATGCATCATTATTTACGGTGCCATCGGCATGATATTCGCATCAATGCATAATCGCCAACAATATAACGATAAAAAACGTCGCATTACCGAAGGTGTTGCTGGTGGAATGTTAACCTTTGCAGCTATCGGACTTGCAAGCAGCTAAGCAACTCTTAAGGGTAAGCGCGACCTCCACGCTCACCCTATTTTCCCTATTTTAGCCCCGTTAATCGATAGCATAAACGCCCTAAAACTTGCATCGCCTGTTCAAGCCTGTCATTCCATGCAAATGATGCATTTAAGCGAAATGCATGATTGAATTGGTCGCTGGTTGAGAACATGCTCCCCGGTGCTATGCTAATCCCTTCCTTTAATGCTAATTGATACAGCTGGATGGCGTTAAATGGTGGTTCAAATTCCAACCATAAAAAATAGCCCCCTTTTGGGGTATTCACTTTAACCGTGGACGGCATATATTTAGCGATTGCGCTCAGCATTAAATGTTGCCGCTGTTCCATCGTTTGGCGAAGCTTACGCAGATGACTATCATACCCCCCTTGAGATAAGTATTCCGCGATCGCCAGTTGGGTTGGCACACTGGCCGAAACGGTGCTCATCATCTGCAAATGCTGAATTTTGCTCGCGTGATGACCTGCTGCTACCCACCCGACACGGTATCCCGGCGCTAAACATTTCGAAAATGATGAACAGTGGAAAAAGTTTCCTTGTGAATCAAGTGATTTTGCAGGAATAGGTTGCTGGGTACCAAAATAAAGCTCGCCATACACATCATCTTCGATCAACACAATTTTATGACTGTTCAAAATATTCACTAACCGCTTTTTATTAGCTGGAGGCATCGTGCCGCCTAACGGGTTTTGGTAGTGTGTCATCAACCAACAAGCTTTGATCGGGTATTTATCCGCAATGTCCTCTAACGCATCAAGATCAATTCCAAATAGTGGGTCAGTTTTGATGGCTATCGCTTTAAGTTTTAAGCGTTCTATCGCCTGCAAGGAACCATAAAATGCAGGGGATTCAATCACTACCCAATCACCCGGTTGAGTAACCGCTTGTAAGCTCAGCACCAATGACTCCATCGCACCTGCCGTGATCACAATTTCATCAGGGGCAACGTGGATCCCTTGCGTTGCATAGCGCTGGGCAATATTGCGACGTAGCTGTTCATTCCCCGGAGGTAAGTTAGTGGTGGTATTGGTTTTCGATAAACGACGCGCCACCGAAGCGAGAGACTTGGCTAGTTTTGGATCATCCAGTAAAGCGGGCTCTGGGAAAGCAGAGCCAAATGGGATAATATCTGGGTCTTTGCATGCTTGCAGTACACCGAAAATAGAGGCGTTAATCTCCACATTTTCATTTAGATGGAGCCCTTTTCCCCCTTTTGCGGCGGCAAATGCATTATTGCGATTTGCAACATAATAGCCAGATTGCGGGCGCGCAGCGACCCACCCCTGACTTTCCAGTAATTGATAAGCTTGTACCACCGTCATTAAGCTTAAACCCGATTGCTTAACGCTCTCTCTCAGTGAAGGTAGCCTGTCACCTACTTGCCAAATATTATCTTCAATCTGTTGACGAATTTGTGCTGCTAGCTGTTCGTATCTCGTCATTCCCGCCTCACTGTTATAGGTGATTTGCTAAAAATTGTTACTATTATAGTTTATCGTCTCATGTTCTACTTATCCACACATTCACCTGACTTTTTTTAACTATAACCACAAAACATTTTTAGTTGGATTTATGAGTGTTAACAATCCAGCGAAATCAATTATTTATTGCTAAGGAACAGCCCAAAATTGCTTCGCAATGGCTGGAAATGTGGCGTGTCGAAATCAATTCCATTCAGGGGTCAATATGTTTGGACTAACTGCGCTGGAGCTTGCCCGTATTCAATTCGCGTTTACGGTATCGTTCCATATTATCTTCCCTGCCATCACCATCGGACTTGCCAGTTTTTTGGCGGTACTCGAAGGTTTATGGCTCAAAACCCGCGATACTGACTATATAAAGCTGTTCCATTTTTGGTCAAAAGTGTTTGCTGTCAATTTCGGTATGGGGGTCGTTTCTGGATTGGTGATGGCATACCAATTTGGAACTAACTGGAGTTTCTTCTCGGATTTTGCAGGTGGCATCACCGGTCCACTCTTAACCTATGAAGTGCTCACCGCCTTCTTCTTAGAAGCTGGCTTCCTCGGTGTCATGCTATTTGGTATGAATCGCGTGGGCGAAAAGCTTCACTACTTTGCGACGTGCATGGTTGCACTCGGTACCATCATTTCAACCTTCTGGATCCTTGCATCCAATAGCTTTATGCAAACGCCTCAAGGTTTTGAAATTATCGATGGGCGAATTGTCCCTGTCGATTGGTTAGCGGTAATCTTTAACCCATCATTCCCATACCGCTTACTCCATATGACCACTGCGGCATTCTTGGCAGCGGCATTTTTTATTGGTGCATCCGGCGCATGGCATTTACTCAAAGGCAATAAATCCTCCGCCATGAAGAAAATGTTCTCCATGTCCTTGTGGTTGATCCTGATTTTAGCGCCAGTCCAAGCTTTTATCGGCGATGCTCACGGGTTAAATACCCTAAAACATCAGCCTGTTAAAGTCGCGGCAATGGAAGGTCACTGGGAAAATAAACCCGGCGAAGCCACCCCGCTGATCCTTTTCGGCATTCCTAATATGGAAAAAGAAAAAACCGAATATGCCATTGAAATTCCCTACATGGCGAGCCTGATTTTGACACACAGCACCACCAAACAGGTTCCAGCACTAAAAGAGTTTCCACCTGAAGATAGACCGAATGTGTTTATGGTGTTCTGGTCATTCCGCGTAATGGTGGGCTTAGGCATGTTAATGATTGCCGCTGGTGTTTGGGGATTATGGCTCCGTTCGCGTAAAAAACTGTATGAATCCAAACTGTTCCTGCGTTTTATGTTCGTCATGGCGCCATCAGGTTTAATCGCCATCTTAGCCGGTTGGTTTACCACCGAAATCGGTCGTCAGCCTTGGGTTGTCTACGGGTTACAACGTACCGCAGATGCCGTGAGCGCCCATGGTGAAATGCACATGAGCGTGAGCTTGCTAGCCTTCTTTGTGGTGTACGGCGGCGTATTTGGGATTGGCTACATGTACATGATGAAATTAATTCGTAAAGGTATCTCCGAGGAGGCAACTCATGGGCATTGATTTACCACTAATTTGGTTTGTCATCATCGTCTTCAGTATGTTGATGTATATCGTGATGGACGGTTTTGACTTAGGTATTGGTATTTTGTACCCAGCCTTAAAAGAGAGCCAAGACCGAGATTTGATGATGAACAGTGTGGCACCTGTTTGGGATGGTAATGAAACGTGGTTAGTGCTTGGTGGTGCGGCGCTATTTGGAGCATTCCCATTAGCCTATGCCATTGTTTTAGATGCGCTATCGATTCCACTAACCTTTATGTTACTGGCATTGATTTTTCGCGGGGTCGCCTTCGAGTTTCGCTTCCGCGCCGATGAATCTCATCGCCGCCGCTGGGATCACGCCTTTATTTGGGGCTCAATTCTTACTACATTCTCCCAAGGGATTGTGATTGGCGCATTTATTCAAGGCTTCCACGTTGAAAACCGCGTGTATATGGGCGGCTATTTTGACTGGTTCGCACCTTTCCCGCTGTTCTGTGGATTCGGTTTAGTCATCGCTTATGCTTTACTGGCATGTGGCTGGTTGATCATGAAAACGGAAGGACATCTGCGCAAAACCATGTATCGCGTGTTAACCCCATTAACACTGGTCATGTTAGCAGTGATTGGCGTTATCAGTTTATGGACACCAATGTTAAATGACGCCGTTTATGAACGCTGGTTTAGCTTGCCAAACTTGTTTTTCTTTTTACCCGTTCCTCTATTAGTGCTCGGTTGTGTATGGTTGATTTTAAAAAGTGCCAAACGCCAACGTTACGATAGCGTGCCATTTCTTGCTGCATTAATGCTGATTTTCTTAGGATTTACAGGATTAGGCATCAGCGTTTGGCCAAGTTTAATTCCGCCAGCAATTACATTCCGCGATGCGGCAGGTCCTTCAGAAAGCTTAGGCTTTATGCTAGTTGGCGCCCTGTTCATCATCCCTGTTATTTTGGTTTACACCTATTGGAGTTACTATGTCTTCAGAGGAAAAATTACCCCAGACCAAGGCTATCACTGATACAACTCTTCGCTCACCTTGGTGGAAGAAGCTCGGCTGGATGGCGGCAATTTGGTTAGGAAGCGTATTGGCACTATTCGCCTTTTCTTCCTTATTTAGATTGTTGATGACTGCCGCCGGCATGAAAGTGAAGTAAACTCGTTGCCGCAGCATTAAAATGCTGCGGCATATTTATAATTAGACGCTCAATAATCCTGCATCTTTTGAATAGTTTTCCTATAAACATTCATGATATGATAATGATAATAATTAACATATAATAATATTATCATTAAGAAAGGAGACGGTTAGTGGCTAGTGAACAGACTGTTGAAAAAAATATCTACCGCCCAGCGCCCCCACAGCTCATTCAAGTTAAATCCATTGTCGATATCAGCCCTTCTATTCGCAGCATCACATTTACGGGTGAAAAGTTAGCCAATTATCCAACGAAGTGTGAAGGTGGTCATCTCAAAATTTTTATTGCTCCGGACCATCAAAGCCAACCCGCGCTTCCTTTTCTCACTGAAAAAGGACGTAGCTGGCCAGAAGATAAGCCGCGCCCTTTTGTGCGCACTTACACCGTTCGCGCTATTCGCCCTGAGCTCAACGAAATCGATATTGAATTTGCCATGCACGAAGGGGTGGCGGGGCCGGCTTATCTGTTTGCTCGTGATGCAAAACCGGGTTATTGGCTGGGGATCACCAACCCTGGAGGGCCAGATCCACTACTGCCTATCCGCGCACATTACTTTATGGCGGGTGATTCAAGCTCTTTACCCGCAATAGCAGCGCTACTGGAAAAAATGCCTGACACAGCAACGGGACGCGTCGTTTTACGCCTTGACCATCAAACGGATATTCGCGAGTTAACCAAACCGGCTGGTATCGAAATTGATTGGATTTGTGGAGATATTAGCCAGACTACTAATCTGATTAATACCTTTAAATCGTGGGATATTCCAGAATCCGATGTGGGCTTCTGGATTGCTGGTGAAGACCAAATTATCCGTGAATTACGCCGCTTTATTCGACGTGAAAAAGGTTTTGGTCGCGATGATATCTACGCGATTCCTTACTGGCGATATGGCTATGATGAGGAGGGTTATCATCATGAACGTCATGCCGTCATGGATAACCCCGACGACTAATTAAAAAAACTGCCCCTAATCTGGGGCAGTTTCATACATTAATTAGCCTGTGTAGTGGGTTAAACTAGTTATTAGTCATTGTAAGCCATCAGCGCTTTGTGACACAGCTGAGATCTTACACAGTCATCAATCGTGAAGTTGACCATCGAGACCATTTCATCGCTACTAAAACGCTGTAACGCATCCCCCAAACCTGACTGAACGCCGCTTGGTAAATCACATTGGGTTACGTCACCGTTCACAATTACCGTTACGTTCTCCCCCAAACGGGTTAAAAACATCTTCATTTGAGTGACTGTGACGTTCTGCGCTTCATCGAGAATAACAATAGCATTTTCGAATGTGCGACCGCGCATATAAGCAAATGGTGCTATTTCGACTTTAGCAATCTCAGGGCGTAAACAATATTGCAGGAACGAAGCGCCTAATCGCTTCATTAATACGTCATAAACGGGTCGGAAATAAGGCGCAAACTTTTCAGACATATCTCCCGGCAAGAACCCAAGATCTTCCTCCGCTTGCAATACCGGTCTGGTCACAATGATTTTACTGATTTCCTTGTTAATCAAGGCATCTGCGGCTAACGCAGTACTAATATAGGTTTTACCGCACCCTGCCTCACCATTAGCAAAAATCAGTTGTTTGTGTTTGATGGAATTAATATAGAGCTTTTGGGCTTCATTACGTGGTGTTATCGGAGTTTCATCGCGACGTTCTTTCGCCATACCTATCGGCTCAATGCCCGTAAATTCAGCGAAGGAGGTAACGTTGTTCATATCATACCTCCCTGAACGATCTTTGCGTGATGTACGTTTCATTTCACGACGTGCTTTTGTTGCAGCTTTCTGTCTACTCATAGTATTAACCCTTCCAGGTATCGATGATGTCAATTTCAGATGACGAACTATTCAAAACAGAGAGGAGCTCCCTTCAAGCTCTTGTGTAACTTAGGTTGATAATTTGGGTATAAAAAAACCGGTTAACAATCTCATCATGTCAGTTTCATGATGGAGTGGTAACCGGTCTCGCACATTGATTAACAAACACCTAGTTCTCATTAGTTTCTCCTATACAGGCGATACTCGTAAACTAAAGAATCTGCATGACGATATTATGACAATATAAAAAATAATTCACTCGCACTATAAATATTACATTGACCCGAATATCATCAACCTACAACGTTTCCTTATATTAAATATAGCGCGTGTTTTTTTTGAATTGCAACATTAAATTAACAGGAAATGTGTAAATTCACCTACCCATCAGATAAAATGTGAGAAATATCATATAAAAGCTGCAATAACCCATCAATACATTGCATTATTACAGCTTAAATTTGATTAGCGTGGTTTACAATTACCCGCAAGCTGATAACCTTTTGCTTGAGCATCCGCTTCATTAGCAAAGAATTCTGCATTTTTATCCGATAAGGTTTTAAAGCCAGAACAGTGGGATAAATGATATTTCTTTGAATTACGGTTACCTTTTACCTGCATCTCATTTTCCTTGTTTGGGGTAGATTGAGGTGCTGGCAGAGGAACTATTTCACTGGGCTTATCACTCATGTTTAAGCCATCGCCGCTATTTTTGTGTCCTAAACTCCATGTTCTTTCGCCCGTCACAAATGGGTTATGGTGCCCCATCATTTTAGCAATACGCTGGTCACGTTTTTGTTCCCATTCATCCACTGGGTACTGTTTATCCCACGCCATAAATAACTGCTGCTGTTGGCGTGACATGGATAAGTTATAACGGTCATGCATATAGAAGTAGACCCGTGCAACCTGCCCTTTTACCTCGTCGCGTGGCTCAAAGATTCTCTGTTTAAAATCAATACGACTACGACATGCACCGTAAGAATAAGGCGCATTAGCAGGTAACTGACCATAACTCCAATTACTGCGGTCACCGTTCACTTCCCCAATTGAAGGCGCGAGGTTATGCATATCAGCCTCCATTCGAGAAAACACTGGGTCAGTTGAGACGCAATTTTTACGACCGCCATTTTGCCAGCACTGTCTTTGATGACCAAACACCCAAGCAGGAACGATATGTTCCCACTCAATACGCTCCGCACGGCTCTGCTGCTTGCGCACTTGGTAGCCACAGGAGGCTAAATCAACTTGTCCACCACTTTTACCTGTCCATTCCCACTCACAGCCACAGTATAGCGTTCCTTGTCCTTGATGATTTTGATCACCATAAACGAGGCTTTTACTGGACGTTTTCGCTTCAGTGAAGTTGTTCGGTGCAGCATAAACGGAAGAGATAAATAACGAGGAAAAACATACTAACGCAATGATCATGCGCGAAAAATAAAAAATCTGTTTCAAAATAACACCATTGATAGGAAAAAAAGCAATTTATTAAATACAACACGCAAGTTATTCATGCAGAAATTGCTGAATACGCTATGTATACTCGCTAGTTGAATGAAATATAAGTCTTTTTGATATCAATTGGTACTCAATTTTATTACATCAAAAGCAATATCGGAATTTGTGCAATAATATACAAAGAATAGATAACAAACTTTATTAACAAAAAGCGTTAATCACTATCAATTAACGCTTTTGCTATGGCGTGGTTTACTGCTTAATGACTTCAAACAATGAAATATTCTTGAGCATCAAACACTTGGTTTTTTGCGATATAGCCATAATCCCGGTAATGAAATGCCGATAGAGAGCGCACCGACAATAAAAGATGCCCTTAAAAAGTAAGTAACCAGCGTTTCCATTAACTCTGGGGTATAGCCATATTGAGAAATTTTCACCACAGAAATCATTGCGATATAAGCGCTGATCCCCGGAAACATAGGAATAACCGCTGCAACGGTAAAAACTTTTGGATGAGCCAGCCACCAACGCGACCACTGGATGCCAATCATGCCAATTAAAATCGCAGCAAGAAAACTCGCCCATTCAATTTGCAAACCCAGCGACATTAAAATCATTCGTGAACCATAACCAATCGCGCCTAATAGCCCACAATATTTCAGCGCCCTCACAGGCACATTAAATACCATTGCAAAGCCGACGGCGGGGACAGCCGCTAAGACCATTTTCTCAATTAGCTCAATGAAAAACATTAGGCCCACTCCCTTAGATTCCAAATGATCATTGCCAGTACCACGCCGATACAAGTTGCCAGCGTTAATAAGCTCGCCATCATCCAACGAGCGATCCCTGTATTCACATGGCCTTTAAACATATCCGCCACCGCATTAATTAATGGAAATCCTGGGACTAGCAGCAGCACACTTGCCGCCATTGCAATGGTTTCAGTCACATTTAAATAAGGTACTTTGAGTAATAACCCCGAAACGGATGTCGCGACAAATGCTGTAATACAGAAGTTAATCAATGGGTTAATCTGGCGAGATGTTAACACTTGCCGGATATACATCGCACAGCCACTCGCCATAAAGGTGATCAACGCACTTTCCCAACCACCACCGTTAAGGGAACTGAAGCAAGCACAAGAAAGCGCCACCATCACCACCATTAACCAGCGGGGATAACGTAATGGTTTGATACCTGCTAATTTTTTTTGTAGTTGTTTACGGTCAAGTAAATGATGCTCAACGAGGATCACCGCATGCTGAACTTCAGTCACTACATGCATATTAATGCCACGGTCAATAATCCGCCGAGTCGATGTTAAACAGCGCCCATTGATGATTGTGGTTAATACGAGTGAGTTAGATGAAATCGCACTATCTACCTGGTTAGCGCCCAAAGCGATACCTAAGCGTGTTGTTAATTGCTCAACCAGCATACTCTCAGCCCCATGCTGTAATAGCAGCAAACCGCATTCAATACACAGCTTTGTAATTTCTCTCTGTGTATCAACAACTTCTTCTTCTCCCTGCGTTTTTTCATCAATCGTGCAATCCTTCATTCTCTCCCCCAAGGATTTGACAAAAATTCAGATATTGATTTAAACATGATAATATTCATATACATCATAGAGGAAAATAACAAACTGAATTATGACCTCTTTCAGATAATTTAGCCTCGTGCCGCCATTTTGTTAGGAAATTGATTTCATGAACCAGACAAGTTCCGCCAAAACACCAAAAGGACAGCGTCGCCACCAAGCACTTATTACGGCTGCGGCGGATATTTTTCTGCAATATGGTTTTGAAGGCACGACATTAGATATGATCATCGAACGCGCGGGCGGTTCCCGTTCGACGTTATATAAAAACTTTGGGGATAAAGAAGGTTTATTTGCCGCAGTTGTGGCATATATGATAGACGATATTTTTACTGAACCAGACCATAAAGAGCCGCCTTTAGACAGCATTGAAGCGGTATTATCGTTTTATGGTTCGCGTTTTTTAGTCAATGTGATTAAACCCCAATCTATCGGGCTATACCGCTTAATACTAGGGGAATACAACCGCTTCCCTGAGATTAGCCAACTCTTTTTCGAACAAGGTCCCGTACAAAGCTATCAGCGCCTTGCCGAAAAGCTTGCACAAATTCCGACTGTCAAAGTCGATAACGACACACTGTTAAGCATTTCATCCCGTTATTTAGAGATGCTAAAAGCGGATGTTTTTATCAAAACTTTCTGTGTCGAAAACTTTAAACCTAGCGATGAATTTATCCATCAACAAATTGGGCTTTCCGTGGATATCATCGCTAGCTATATTCGTAAAATTAGTACCAGTAAATCATAGCCCATTTAAAATTTCAGTGGCTCGCTGTTGCGCAGCTTGGGAGCTTTCCACTAAAAAAACTTCAGGCCCATAAAGGGATGAAATAACAGGTGCTGTACGTTCCATTTCATCTTTATCTCTCCCATCTGGCTGTAATGTGATCACCATAGCTTGACAATATTCAGCCATCGCCCCTCTTCCTTCTTTCAACCAACGACGTACAAATTTCATACATTCCATGTCTTCTGCTGTTGGTTTTCCTTTCGGTTCCATTGGCGGATAAATTAAAACAAATGGAGTCTTTTTTGCTAACAATTGCTCAAGTTCCGATAACCATGACTGAGTTTCCATCATTGACGTTGGAAACGTATTCATAGCACAGACAGGCCAGTTCTGAGTATTAATCATAATACTGTTATTCATTATCATTCCTTACGTTGGGTTGTTAACTCAATAAAATGTACTGAAATGTACACTTTATTATTACACGCAGTCAATAATGATTATCATTTATAGTTTGCAATTTATGCTATAGCCACTTGCTTTAATATTGGCATGATTAATTTGATAAAAATTAAAACTCACTGAAATATTCATCATTGGTCGATGTCTTTTTAAAAAATGGGATGCTATGCTGACCGAAATATGACTTTTGAAAGTGAAAATATGATGAAAAATATTCTGCCAATTGCATTGGGTCTATTTGTTTCGCTGACTGCATTGAATGCAAATGCAGGACAAGTTTGTGACAAATATTTCAAAGAAATGAATGCGCTAGTTCAATAAGCTGAAGAACAATATAAAAATGAGCCTAATGCGAATGAACAAATCGCATTAATGAAATCACAATTAGAAGACGCGAGAAAAACCCTCGCAAGTTATCCTGAAGATACACAAGAGCAAGCATGTAGCCAAGCATTAACAGCTATTGAGCATGCTAAAGAAACGGTCAATAAATCTTAATTACCCTAAAGAAAAAGACCTGATAACTCAGGTCTTTTCTATGAATCCAATCTGTATATTAAACAATAAAATTATCTTACGACTAAAACGGATATTTTCGCATAAGAGACGATCCCTGAAGCATTCGAACCTAATAAGTGTGTTGAAATACTTGGGTTACGCGAACCAACCACAATAAGGTCGGCATGAACTTTCTCAGCTTCATCTAACACTTTTTCTCTTGGAGAGCCAAACTCCACTTTATAAGAGATCCTATCTGCTGGGAAATCCATATCTTTCACAATATGATTAACCAGTTCAACAAGCTGTTCTTCCGAACGTTCTATTGCCTTTTTTGTAAATGATGCAAGCAAATCATAATGATAGCTATAACTCATCGAAAATCTTGAAACATCCGGTACTGAGTGAAATAGATGGATGTTAGCGTTATCCATTTTTGCTAAATGAATAGCTTGCTTTAACGCTTTATCAGTCAATGCATCTTCAGAAATATCAACGGGAACCAAAATAGTTTTATTCATATAAGCCCCTCTCAAGGATGTATCTCTCATTCAATTTATTCGTTTTTTGAATAGATGAGATAGCGGTTTAATGGTTATTTTTTGCCAATAAAAGTATAGTCTGAATAAAATCAAAATGTCGTGAACTGGTTTACTAATCTGAAAATCAATTCAGTAAAATAACCACAACATTTGGCACTTTATTCAATCTAATCCTCTTCTAAGTGCCACTTATGTAATATGCGATGAATAAACGGCGTGACGATTAAGCCAATACTAATAATGAATACACTTTGTAAAAATAAACCGTAAATAGCGATAAAGAAACGGCCTGTTTGGGTGATTGGTGCCGGCTCAATCGCTTGGCCGCTCAGCATTGATAATGCATTCAGCATAGATTCCATTATCGAATGCCCTTCAATAAAATAAAAACCAATAATCCCAGGCAGTAAGCCAATGAAAAACACTAATAACGCTAAAAAATAAAAACGCAGAACTCGTAAAACAAAATGTTCCATGCGCATTAATTCTTTAGTGAATTTCTCCATAAAAATCCTACTCAGTCCATGCCGATATGCCAATTCAACAATGACCTTGCAAACGACATAAAAAAACCTATGCAACATTACGGGAACTTCATTGCATAGGTTTTAAAAAAGAATAAATTAACGAACAACCAGTACGGATGTTTCTGCGTAACGAACAATTCCTGCCGCAGTAGAGCCTAACAAGTGAGTCGTAATATTTGGACGGCGAGAGCCAATCACAATAATATCGGCATTAATATCTTTTGCGGTGTTAATCACTTCATCACGAGGTGAACCAAACGTAATAGTGTAACTGACATCATCATGAGGAAGATCAATCGAATCCATCAGCATTTTCATGTCTTCTTCTGCTTTCACTGTCGCGCGGTCTTTAATTTCCATATAACCCAACGCATATGCATTGATAATTGCCGAAGAGATAGGCAATACGTGGATCAGGTGAATTTTTGCGCCAGATTGTTTCGCTAAATTTACCGCATGACGAACCGCTTTACTGGTCAACTCTTCTTCAGTGAGATCGATAGGGACCAAAATTGTTTTGTACATAAGCCCTCCTGATAAATTATCGAATAAACATTAACAATAAAATTATAATCAACTGTACGTAAATGTCTCTTATCTCAAAAGATAAATGAGATCTCCGGCTACAAATTAACAACATTATTTCTTTATCAGCACTAAAATTCACTTCATCACTCAGAGAAAAAGCAAAAAATGTTAAATATTTTTCGTAGGAATTAACTGAGATTCCATTAAAACAAACCAATAAAACTATTGATCAATTTGTTTTTTAAGCACTTTTGGGATTTATGATGGGATAAAAAATTATAATAGTTATATGAAAAAAGGGGTTGATTTCTTAAATGAGAATAGTTATCTTTTATCTCGTGAATAGTTGAGTAAATTACTCGGTCTTTTCACAACGACATTGCTCACATTGCTTCCAGTTTAGCTGGCCAACTCGTTTGAGTTGGCCTTTTTTTTATTCTATGGCAAACAGTATTTCATCAAAACTTCGCCTGCAATACCTCATCACTTATTGAGGATCGCCCCCCCAAAGCTCCAGTTTTTCAAATGTCCAACATAGGTTAAACGTTCTGTCGGCATAAAGGTTGGTACATCTCCTGAACGCATGTGCAAAATATCAGCAGGCGTAATCCATGATGAGTTCCCTTCAAACAGTGGTACACCGGCATATTTATACGCATCTAGGACAAACTGCGAACAAAAGAAACCGTTGGCTTGTTCAATATCATCCCCTAATTGCACTGTAGCCAGTGTTTTAAGGCAAAAATTACGGATAGTCTGTCCAATTAGTGGTAATTCGCACACGCGTTTTGTCAGCATCCACGGCGCAATCATGATGATCCCTTTCATGTTGTATTTACCTCCGTCATTAGCAGTAGAAAACTCACGCAGTTTTTCTGCATGAAATGACGTTAATAAGTTATGCCGTAATACAACCATATTATTAGAATCCGTGATTGCTTGGTCGAGAGGAATAATTCTGACTCCACTTCCAACCGATTCTGCCACCTGACCAAATCCTAAATAAATAGAAGCGTGACTCACCCCACTCACACTAAATAAGCGGATCCCCCACGAGTTCACCCCCGTTGCTGAAGACAAAAGGATATCTCCGGGCAGCATATCCGCCACTGTCAATGTTTCAACTGAATCCTTAATCGGGATCGTGTTAGCGTGCTGAATACTAAACTTCAGCTTATTTGATTCATCTTCAGTTTTAAATTGTGTTGAACAACCATTTATAAATAGAAAACAAAAAAATAGCATCCATTGGCATAATTTCATCTACACATATCCATTTTAGTTGTATTTATCATTATTCTCGCTCCCGATTTTATCGACAGAATATGACTATCACACTATTTTATTTTCTTTAATAGATAGAAACTTAGTCGCGATCACAAAAAATTACTGAAGGATCATGAACCATTCCAATGATAAAATACCATCAGATAATTCAAAAAAAGACATGGATATATGAAAGGAATTTATTATTGAGGAACAGAAACCCTCTAGTCAATCTAGAGGGTCACATCTTACCCTAAAATTAAATTAGATATATTCTGGATAAAATACGCTGACGGAATGATAGGTTTTCTTCTCGGTTGCTTTATTTTTCTGTACCGCAACAAATTGCTTATCTTTCAGGTTTTCAGGTAAAGTCGTAGCATTTTCCTTTGCAATCACAGAGACTTGAATATTACGCTTAGAACGACTTAATTTAAACGGCATCCCTAATAAACGACGAGCCTGATTATTACTTACCATCATAAACTCCTTAACTAAAAATTTAAATTCATAAACTGAACATCAAAAAAATAGTCAGTGTAGGTCACTAGGTTTATTTTACTTACTATTTATCTAAAAAATAAAATAAGTAACTTTAGTAGTATAGCAGCAATAAAATATTATTTAATAAAGATTTACTGGACAGTCCCTGTGCGTTATCAATTAATCTTTCAAAAAATAAAAATGAAGTTAATCTCTAATATACGATTAATTATAGAAAGATAACTCCAATATTAAAACTAGTAAGATAGTTATCAGTTAAAAATAATCTCAGCTTTATTTATATTATTGATAAAAAATGATATTAACGGATTGACTCCCCATAAATACGCTCAGTATAGTAAGAAAAAAACACATATAAGGTACTTAGCAATGAAGACTATAGGACTTATCGGGGGAATGAGCTGGGAATCAACCCAACTCTATTATCAGCAAATAAATGAAGGTGTTAAGCAAAAACTAGGAGGGTTGCATTCCGCTAAGATTGTTTTATACAGTGTTGATTTTGCTGAAGTGGAGCATTTTCAATCTCACGGTCAATGGGATCTTGCTGCTGACCATTTAGCAAAAGCAGGGATGAGTTTACAAGCTGCTGGCGCTGATTTTTTAGTTTTGTGTACAAATACGATGCACAAAGTTGCTTCCCAAATCGAAGAAAAATCAAACCTTCCTCTCCTTCACATTGCAGATGCAACAGGCGAAAAAATAATACAATCAGGCATTAAAACTATTGGGTTGTTAGGTACTGCATTTACCATGGAGCAAGCTTTTTATAAAGATCGTCTGATTGATAAATTTAATTTAAGCGTTATCACACCGAATGAGACAGACAGAAAAATCGTTCACGATATTATCTACAATGAGCTGTGTTTAGGCGTTATCTCTGAGGCTTCACGAACCGAGTATCAACGCATTATGAAATCACTCGTTGAACAAGGTGCTGAGGGTATTATTCTTGGATGTACTGAAATTACATTGCTGGTAAATGGAGATGATACTTCCGTGCCCGTCTTTGATACCACGGCAATTCATGCGCAAAGTGCGGTTCAATACGCACTAAAAAACCAGTAAGAGCGAATTACCATACATTAGGATAATTATCATAAAATTATCCTATCATCACCAAAATGCAGATACTTCCCTATTAACGTTTAACATATCTATGTTATTTATTGTCCACCACTAATTTTAGGGCTGTACAGATGAACGAAAGAAAACTTAACAACCTCTCTTTAGGTCAATTCATCAAAGAACAGCGTCTCGCTCGTCAAATAACTGTCACCGAGATAGCCAAAGCCATTTCAGTTTCAGAGCGTACATACTCCCAATATGAAGACGGCTCCTCATCTATATATGTTGCACATCTTATTGCACTAAGCTCCGTATTAAATGTTGAACTTCACACACTGCTCGACGCTTATTTAAATCCAGAATCATAATATTTAAACTCTCCTCTTAGCATAAAGCCTTTAGCTTTCACTTTATGCTAAGTCTCGTTTATTGATGTATTTGAGAGCGCCCTTAGGGTTGAATATAAAATACATTCATCATGAATATTTCTGTTATTTTTCCACTATAAAGTAGGTATTCCACAGGCGTTGCAATCATACTGATAGAGCTCATCATCACTTCTGCGATCATTTCTATTGGGTTAAATACAGGCATATATATTCTCCTTTTCGGACACACTATCTTAGCTAAGTAGTTCCGCATATAGGATTAAGTGCAAATTACTTCTAATAAAATCAATAAAAAGCCCCACACTTGGCGAGGCTATGAATTGTCGTAATTTATCGATTTAACTCAATTCTGGCGGGTTTTTAAGTATTTGATGTATCTCTTCTTTGAGACGAAGTTTTTCTTTTTTTAACTCGATAACATCAGTGCCATACCCACTTCTGTCTGGATGCTCCAGTCTAGCTATTTCATGATCGAGTTGATTATGCCTATTAAATAAGGCTCTAAAATCAGGATCTGACTGACGAAGTTGCGAGATTAAATCACGATACTCTGGGAACATAAGTAATTACTCCATTAGCTGATTAATACGCACGATCCAGTGTCACGTAGATTAAAAATGAAGTCACTTTACTTATTGTAAATATAGGACAAGTATCACTAATATTAACCTATAATTCGACTAGCGAATAAGACTGCTATAATTACGGCTTCACTTTATAGCGGCTCGAGATAGCAATGCGATTAAAAGAACCTATGATGATAGATACCCATTCAATTAATACTAGTTGCTCATCGCTCCAGTGCTCCGCGGCTTTCTCATAAACATCATTAGGTATATGCCCCACATGAACCATATTGACTGATTCAGCCAATAAGAATGCAGCTTTCTCTTTTTCTGAAAAATAATCTGCTTCTTCCCATACAGTAACCAATGCGATTTTATCAATACTCACATTGCATTTTTGAGCGTCTTGGGTATGAAGTCTCACGCAGAAAGCACAGCCGTTAATTTGGGAAACTCTCAATTTAAGCAGGTGGATAAATCCTTCTTCCAATCCTAATGATACTGCTTGCTCATCAATATAATTGCTAATCTCAATCAATTTGTTATACGCATCAGGAGAACTTTTAGATAATGATGCTCTGTTCATATTCACTCCAAGTTATATTGCAATGAGTATATATAACCAGTTTAAATAAGATTCATCTATCGATTTAGTGTTGCATAATCAATGATTAAGCTTATGCAGTCAATTTGTAACTCTCGTCAATCAACGCTTTAAGCTCATCTTCAGGAAATCCACTGTCCAACTTTATAGTAATCCAGTGCTCTTTATTCATATGATATGCTGGATATACCCCTTCCTTTAACCTCAATGAACCAACTAATTCAGGAGGAGATTTGAGGTTTATAATATTAACCATCTCATCACTCTCGCTTTCGTATAATCTCTTTGAAGAAATCGTCAGAATGACAGCAAACCACTTTGCGTTATTTTTATGTCTATAAATAATGTAACTAGGAAACTTAGCCCATGGGTACTCAGCGACAGCACCATAATTACTCTGGATATATTCCATAAGTTCATTTTTGTTCATCTCACCATCCCACTGATAAGTTTCAGTTATGCTAACTTAGCGAGAATATAAATTGCAACAAACGAAAAAATACGCGAATTTAGCCTAACTTATGACACTATTGTCAAAATAAAAATTTTAGGTAATCTTACATAAGTTTATTATGTAATTACCTCACTAAATTACTTTTTAGGAAAAATTATGTTTGAATCTAAAAATATGCCATTAATTTCTTTCCGCGCTTTTTTAAAGCGAATGCTATTACATTTTGGTTACGCCTTTGCACTTATCGTTACCACTTTACTCATTGGCATTGTCGGGCATATAGCTTTTGATTCGAGCATAAGTTGGCATGATGCCACATTCAACAGTGCCTTTATAGCTAATGGAATTGGTCCATACATTGTTCCGCAAAACATTTCAGGAAAGATTTTTTTCGCTTTTTATGGTGTATTCACCAGTCTGGTTTTTATGACCACTCTAGGATTGATATTTGCACCTATTGCTCATCGAATGTTACACAAATTCCATTTAGATGATGAGTAAAAAACCGTCTAGTTAAATTCCATGACCCAAGGCATGACCTTTTCAAGCGCTCGCCACAGGCAACTCATCAAAATTTGTCGTGTATACTGGTGACGACATTTCGTGCTTCATCTGATATCCACTATCGCTTCCTTTCGCAGCAAACCAGACTTTACCTAGGCCACTATTATTTATTGTGTCTAATGTTTTCATAAGCTCATCGCCGTTCTTAAATGGTTTTTGATTGCCATAGCCAGAGTGGTAAAGCGATTGATAATAATATTAAAAGAATACCGACTAACAAGTATTGAAAAACATTAAGCATATGGATAAATATCTCTTCTAATTTCATAGAATGTACCCTTCATTGCTAATGTTGATTGACAGTATAATAAGTGTTAATACTTAAAGTATTAACACTAAAAATATGACAGCTCTATGCAAGTGAAAATATCAATCAAGTTGTTCTGCTATAATTAAAAATGATCTTTTGTAACTTATAACTTCACACCTAAAAGGAAGAAAATATGTTGAAAAAAATCAGTTTTCTTATTTGCTCATTAGCTGTTGTTTTCACATTAACTGCCTGTAACACCACTAAAGGTGTTGGTGAAGACATAGAGGCTGGAGGTAAGGCAATACAGAGAGTAGCCCAGTAAAAACCTACATTTAACAGATTAATAAAACACTAGCGGGTTAGAGATGAAGATACCTTCTAGTGTTTTACTACTATCAACGGATAGCTTTAAATATTTCATTTAAGTATACTTATTAAGCTTTTTAAAAGAATTTCTATTAAATGACTCCAGCTTATAAGGAATATTGCATATGAAAAGAAGAATAATTATTGCTACATTAATAACATTATTTATTCCAGCGATTGCGAGTGCGTCATGTGAAAGCGTTGTTGAAGAAATTACGCAAAAAATTATTAACAATGGCGTGCCTGAAGAGAGCTTTACCATTACCGTCGTTTCAAATGAAGAAGCAGCCTCACAGCAAGGTACTGTTGTAGGTAATTGTTCTAATGAAACACAAAAAATTATTTATACAAAAAAATAATTCTCCCCAAAAGGGCTTGTTGCAAAGCCCTTTCATTTCTCATTACCAACTTAATAAGACGCAATCATCTTCCTGCAAATGGTCACCAACCACAAATTGATTTATGTTGGTTGCATTTGTAAAGTTCACTGCCACGATCGCGATTGTAGCCAAGGTTCCCTCTCCCTTTAAGTTAAATCACTCGATCCGCTATGAAGTGATATCTGTGTATTGGTGAAATTTTTATATTAATTGTTAATATATTAACAATTTAAACAATTGGATTTGTTGACCACTCTATTGTTAAATTCGTTACTGCTCAATTTTCCATATTGCTTTCCTGTTAAAAATATACTTTACTATTGAATAAAATTTTCATTACATAAGGGAGCAGTATCGATATATATGTATACTAACCCCATTATTCTCTTACTCGTATTTATCCCTGCCCTTGCCTGCATCCTATTCATTATTGCTCAAGATAAAAAACAACCAGATATAATGACACTTTTTTTAAAATTCTCTATCTACTTGTTAAGCACTCTGGCTTTCATAAATTTAATTTTTTTCGCAAGAGCGTTCACTGATTGGTATTAACGTTTGCTTGGACTCCGCGATTCGTTGTCTGAATAACCAATAATTTCGGGTAGCGGAGTCAGTAGGTCGAGCAGTGATTACATCATCCAAGCCAGTGGCAGTAACAATTACGATTTTTTACAGCTGGCTTTCATGTTCCCTGCACTAACATGTATTAGGCAAAAAAAACCCGCCATTGCTGACGGGTTAAAAATACAGAAAAATTATTTTGTATCTTTATTTTCAATAGCTATGATCTGAGGTTTCTCTTCTTCCGGAATTTCATATTCAATATTTAATGTTAACAAACCGCTTGATAATTCTGCGCTTTCAATTTTTACATTCTTACCGAGATTAAATTCAAGAGAAAATTTATTTTGTGTTATACCTTTATGGATCCATTTCTCTGAATCATTAACTAATTCAGTTGATTGCTCACCTTGTACATAGAGCTTCCCACCTTTTAAGGATACGCTTAAGTCATCCTCTTTATAACCAGGAACACTGACAATTAATTGATAATTTGATTCATTTATTTGCTTTAAATTATAAGGATGCTCTGAGGTTAATGGTCGGTTACCAGTTAATTGGCTGAATAAACGATCCATTTGGTCAAACCTGCTAGAAAGTAGGTTATCAGATAATGTTGGAAGTAGTGAAAAAGATCTAATGTTAGACATAATTTCTCCTTCAATATCAAACTAACTACCTATTACATAAGCACCATTAGCCATTCGCCCGTATGGATTAACTCTTTATCTTGGTGCATAACTTATATAGTGTCGCTAATGAAAATTTCAATTCAACACTTACAATTCTTTACATTAAATGTAAGCAAGCATAAAAAAACCCCGCCATAGCGAGGTTTTTAAAAATATCCAATCTGGTGACTAACATGTCTGAGCTTTCAATGGTACTTTTGCAAAAGTGCATTTAACACCGGAAGGGTTACTTTTGGTTGCTTCAAAATGATAGAGTCTATATAGAGAACCTTTATTTCAAGGACATCTCATAAAGAGATCGATCTTAAAGAGCCACTACATTTACAGCAGCTGGACCTTTTGCACCATTTTCTACCGAGAAGCTGACTTTTTGCCCTTCATTAAGAGTTTTAAAGCTATCACTTTGGATTGCAGAAAAGTGAACAAACACATCTTTGCTTCCATCTTCAGGAGAAATAAAGCCAAAGCCTTTAGATTCGTTAAACCATTTTACTAAACCAGTCATTGTATTAGACATATTGAATTCCTTTGAATTTTTAATTGTTGCCACATGGCATATAGGTTTGATTTTTCTTGATACTTATGGAACTAATTAGAAGGAATTCACTACGAATGGGTATCTGTGGGATAACGCTAAACGGGGGAACTTTTCAAAACTTGCTTTCATAAATAGGTCTGTACTTCCAAACCAGTGGAAGTATTAAGCCACACAAACACTGGGATAGCAAATTTAATTTTCAATTTCACGGCAAAAGGGGGGATTTTGCTTAGTGTGCCATCCATTCATTAGCAATAATTTTTTCAAATAACTCATATAGATAGCTAACATGGTCTTTAGATTCAATATTCATATGATTGGAAGAACCAATCATATGAGCAACTTTAAAATACTGAAGTAGTATTTTAATATCATAACCCATATCTCAATCTTAATGACTGAGGATAAGGATGAAAGTATTTTTGATTATTCAAATAGTTATCAGGATATTCAGATAAATAGTGCGTAATTAATGTTAATGGAGCCAATAAAGGCTGTGTTCCTTGGCGGTATTCGAGGATTAACGCGCTCAATGCTTGTCTTTGGTTTGATGTCAGATAGCGTTTAAAATAACCTTGGATATGCATAAGCACATTAGTGTGATTGCGCCTAGTCGCTTGGTGTTGTAATAAATTCATAAACTTATTTCGATACTCATCAAAATAAGAATCGATTGAATCCCATTCATTGTTACTAGCAACAAAACGACCAAGTTCTCGATAAAGAGGCTGTGAATGCGCTAATAAAAGGAGCTTATATCGAGTATGAAAGTCGATTAATGAATGACGATTAAATGCATTTTTCTTTAATTCATTTAGCTCATGAAGAGCAAATACCCGTATAATAAAATTTTCTCGAATATGAGGATCGCTTAACCTGCCATCTTCCTCAACAGGCAACCAAGGCATTGCTTTGAGTAATTGTTCAGTAAAAAGCCCCATTCCAGACTTTTTATTACCATTGCCAACAGAATCATATACTCGAACCCTTTCCAAGCCACAACTAGGTGAGTTTTTGCATACAATATAACCACTTAAATTTAAAAGCCCACTCAAATAAGTGATCGAAAACTGAATCATCTCTTCAGTTAAATCCCCTTCACGACCATCGCTGAATTTGAGCCTAACGCTATTTTCGTCAGATTTAACTAGCCTCAATGCGGGTCTAGGTGTTGGTAAACCAATCGCCATTTCCGGGCATGCTTGTTGGTATTCGAAATAATCTGATAACTCATCTACAGCAAAATGAAAGCGCTTATGACCACCATCAAATCTAACGCTATCACCCAATAAGCATGAGCTAATACCTACTGTGATTTTTTTACCTGATGTATTGCTCTTATCGCTAGAGGTAAGAATATTAACCATCATTGCACCTTATATAAAATCACTTATATACAAAATTGATTTATAGTAATAATTGGAATTCATATTAGTAACATTGCACTTTATTTACTAGCTTTATAAACCACGACTCTATACTCTAATAAAATAAACAAAAAATCTCACAAATGTGAGGTTTTTAAGCTACCGACGTTGTAGTCACTCTTATCACAATATCGACATAATCATATGCTTTATATAATAAAATACATATTGATTTAATTATTCATTAATAAGAATTACTATCATTTAAATAAATTACATTCTAATAAAACTCAGTTATTTTATTCAATACTGTCATATTAAGATGACCCCAACAGTATTATTCACTTTCTTGTCTAAATCCCTTTACTCGTTCTTGATATATCAATACAGATACCCATACTATTTATGTAACTTACTGAGCTATCTGATATTAGCCATCAAATTGCGAACAAATTAAATCGAAATAAAACAATCTTATAATGCGTGGCTAAAAAATATTATTGACTTCCATTGCTCATAATAAAAACCCTAAAAATATAATCAGGGAGCACACTATGTCGGGTCATATTTCTAGACGTAACTTCATCAAACTAGGCACTATTGCAGGCATTGCAGTGATGGTGGGTAAACTCCCTTTTGCGATAGCAATGGAGCTCGATTCTGACTCTCCATCAACCGATTGGATAGGTCAAAATGGTAAAGCACGCTTTCGTTGGGATGGTGTTGAAAAGGTCACCGGCCGTAAAAATTTTGCTCGTGATTACCGCGCTAAAGACATTCCTGGTTGGCCTAAAAAACAAAGCTATGCCTTTATGTTAAAAGCAACAGAAGCAGATAAAACCTTTGAAGGCATTGATATTTCAATGTTAGGTCCAAATTTACAGCCTGATAAAGTTGTTTTACAAGAAGACCTTATCCGTGATGGCTTAAATATTCCTCAAGACACCAGTATGGGAAAAGGCTTCTATGGCACCAATATTTTAGTGCCTCTAGGGGACACTCCACCGATTATTGGCCACCCTGTTGCCATCTTGATTTATCATGATTTCGATAAATACAGCGCAGCACAGCGTATGTTACGTTTTGCGACAAACACCGTAAAATATGGAATGGTGACTGGACCAAAACCGCCCGCTAACTATGGTGCAGCGCGATATGTACGTATCGGTGGTGATACACCACTTTCACCTTCTATCTTTTCCCCTTATCAAGATTCAGGTATTAAAGGTGGGTTCGATGGCAATACACCTGTTTGGCCTCCATATGACCCCAAACATGCCATTTCTATTCCACCAGTGATCCGTAAAGATCGTGGTGGTGGTTTTATTCAAGCCCTTCATCAGGCAGAAAAAAGCCCTGATAAACAAGAAAAAGCAATGGATTACGCACGGCAAATTGAACAAGAAATCGCTGCAGCTCGCCAGAATCCCGATAAATTTGTGATTGAGCGCCATGGTTTTTCACAATCCATTGACCCTTGCGCAATGGAGCCTGATAACTGTAATACTTGGTATGACGCACAAACCAAAACACTGCATATTTTAACCGCGACACAGTCTCCTGCAGGAGTCGTCAACGCCGCTGCTGAGTTATCGAAGCACAACAAACATTTTTCTGTCGAGAACATTGTGTTATTAACAGGTTCTACCGTCGGTTATGGCTCAAAAGACTATTCGGTTTTTCCTTTCTATTCGATGGTCGCCAGTTTCTATGCTGATGGCTTACCTGTTCGTATGGCAAATGACCGCTATGAACAATTCCAAATGGGAATGAAACGCCACTCTATTGAGATGGATGTCACCATTATCGGTGATAAAAAAACGGGCAAATTTGATGTATTAAAAGGTACTTATAACTGTAATGGTGGAGGTCGTGAAAACCTCTCGGTTGCCGTATCACACGTTGCGGTACGTGGTGCCCAATCTATTTATTATTTCCCAAAATCTGACCTCACCGCTCTCGCCATGGCCACCCCGGCTGTCGAAGCAGGCTCAATGCGTGGCTTTGGTTCCTTACAGTCGATGGCAGTCACTGAATTGATGGTCGATGAAATCGCTCATAACCTCAATATTGACCCAATTGAACTGCGCCGCCGTAATGCCATATTAGAAGGTTATCCGAATACACAAGGTGGTGTAATCGCTGGTGACCCTCGCAATGTCGAAATGTTAAATCTTGCGGAAAAACACCCGATTTGGGTCGATCGTGAAAAAAATAAAGTCGATTATGAAGCAAAAAACCCCGGTAAGTTATACGGCGTTGGCTTTGCGCAAGTGCAGCAAGTTTATGGTTCTAGCGGTGTTCCAACGATTCTTTCTCTTGAATTTGATGCGAATGGCAAGCTAACAATGCGCCATTGTATGCAAGAGATTGGTACCGGTGGTACAACCGCACAACAAGTTATGGTATGGCAAGCACTCAGCAAAGCCCCTGATGTGGTTGAATTTGGGGTAACTGAATTTGCAGAACTACCGCTCAAAACCAGTTGGGCAGATCAGAAAAAACAAGATGAACTGTCAAAAACTGATCCCTATTGGACACCTGCGCTGATCCCTGACATGAGTTCATCGAGCGGTGTTTATTACATTGGATTTGGTACACGCCAAGCGGGTCATTTTTTATTAGAAAATACCCTATGGCCTGCGGCCAAAAGCATTTGGAGTGAAGGTCCAGGCGGAGGAGCATTCAATGGCTTAAATGTTGAATTTGCAGATATTCGTGTCGGATCTGATGGTATTGGCGGTGGTGGGATGAAGCCCATTCCTTTTGACATTTTAGCCAAAAGAGCCCATGAGATGGGGCTAATCACCGGAGTTGCTGTTCACGGCTATTCAAGCTGGCAGTGGGCTCGCGCAGAGTTCGATATTCCAACTGTAGGATTGAAAAATCTCCCTCTCGATGCAATATCCGTTCGTTATGGCGAGGGTGCTCCACAAGAACTGAAAAAGCAGATGACAACTGGCGGTTACCATTTTATTAAACGTAAAATTGCCTATTACCCACCAACACAACGCGCAAAAGCTGACCCAACTACGGTCACACCAGCTTCCTGCCTCGTCGAGCTCAACGTCAATACTATGACGGGTGAGGTCGATATCATGCGCCACCATATGATTATGGATCCCGGTACAATGATTGTCCCTGAATTGGTTTCAGGCCAAATTCAAGGAGGTACCGCGATGGGTATTGGTCACGCATTGATGGAAGAATTGCCACTGTATGAAGATGGGCCAGGTAATGGAACATGGAACTTTAATCGCTATGTTCTGCCACGCGCAAAAGATGTTGCGGTTTGGCAACAAACCATTGATTACTTACCTCCCCTATCAGAAACTTCGCCACCAAAAGGCATGGCAGAACTGGGAATGATCCCTATCTTACCTGCGACGAGTAACGCATTAACCCATGCGACAGGTAAGCGTTTCTATGAATTCCCTATCACGGTAGATAAAATTAAAAAGGCACTCTCATGAAAATCAACCATGCCGTTCCGATTATTGAGCGCAAGCCACTAACACTGACCATTAACGGCCAGAAAATTGGTCCTATTGATGTCCCTGTTGGGATGCCAATGATTGAGTTTTTACATGAATACCTTGACCTCACAGGCACCCACTTTGGTTGCGGGCAAGGGATCTGCCATGCTTGCACCATTATGGAAATTCAGCCCGATGGCTCAACGGTTGAAAGCCGTACCTGTATCTTTGGTGCCCATTATTTCAACAATAAAAATATTGTTACCATCGAAGGGCAAGCCAAACTGGATGAACAAGGCAAAGTTGTTGAATTAACGCCAATTCAACAAGCTTTTATCGAAAACTTTTCGTTCCAGTGTGGCTATTGTGCCCCCGGTTTCGTCACGGGTGCGACGGTATTTCTTGATAAACTGAAGAAAAACCCAGTGAAACGAGACCAACTCGAACATGCGATTGAAGAAGCCCTCAATGAGCATATTTGCCGTTGTACAGGCTATGTTCGCTATTATGAAGCAGTGAGGAAAGTCGCTCTAGACACTCCTGGCTGCGTGATCGACTAGGGAGAAACCTCATGGCTAAATCCAGCTCTCTACGTAAAAGCATTTATATTATTATCTTATTATTCATCATATTAATGCTTGCGATCCTATTTGGTGCTTTTCGTACCTCCAGTATCGGTCCTGATTTAGATAAACCGCTGACCTCAGAAGAAGTCGCCAAATTGCTGCCAAGAGGGCAAGAGTTGGCAACTGCTGGTGATTGCTTTGGTTGCCACTCATTACCTGAAGGGCCATTGGCTGCGGGTGGGCGTGCCATCGGAACCCCTTTTGGTACCATTTATTCCACAAATATCACGCCTGATAAGCAATTTGGTATCGGTAACTATACCCGTGCTGATTTCCATCGTGCTTTGAAAGACGGAATTGGTAAAGAAAGAGGCAATCTCTACCCTGCCATGCCGTTTGTATTTACCCATATGACGACATCGGATGATATTGATGCCCTGTATGCTTATGTGATGTCACTTCCGCCAATCAATGTGCCAAACAAAGAAAATACAGGTGTATTTGTCCTACCCGTTCGCCCATTTATGAACTTCTGGACTTTACTTAATTTCCCTAAACAAAATGCGCCTCATGACCCACAACGCTCTGCCGAGTGGAACCGAGGAGCTTATATTGTTGAAGGTCTAGCACACTGTGGCGCTTGTCACTCACCACGTAATTTAATGATGGGTGTCGAGTTTTCACGGTCACTTCAAGGGGGTGAAGAAGCCGGTTTAGCCATCCCTGATATTACAGCCGAAGCGCTTTCCAAACATGGGTACGATACCGCCTCTTTGCGCCAATTCCTGCTTACAGGGAATGCCCCGCAAGGCTCTGCATTTGCAGATATGAGTACAGTGACTCATTTTTCTACTAGCCAGATGAATAAAAGCGATGTTAATGACATGGCAATTTATTTAATGACGGATAAACAAGGAAAAATACTTGGAGCCGACACTCCGCCAGCTCCATTGCCTGAGGCAAACTCACCAGACGTGGGTAATGTCAGTCAAATCATGGAAACGGGTCGGTTAATGTATATGTCTACCTGCGCAGGTTGCCACGGGATCACCGGAGAAGGAGTCCCTAATGGCATTCCAGCGTTAAAAGGTAATGCCATCTTAGCTATGGACAGCCCCGAAACCTTTATCAGTGTAGTGTTAACGGGTATTCCAACCACCACTTTCCCTAATGGGCAGCGTATGTATGCTATGCCAAGCTTTGCCGATGATTTAACGCCACAAGAAATGGCAGATTTAATATCATGGGCGCGCGCCGAATGGGGGGGGCAAGGTAAACCTGTCACTGCCGAACAAGTTGAAAAACTGAAAAAGGCGGCTCAGTAATCGCTCATCGCTTCTCTTCAAATGACTTATTTATTGAAGGGAAGCGACATTATTATTTTCATTACGATATTTGAATAAAATCTCCATTAATATTTTTGTTATCTAAAAACCTATCTTGAATTAATCCCACAAGCAGGTTTTCAAAATGCTTCCTTTGATAAATACTGAAACCATCGACAATTTTTAACTTCAACATAAAAATCAATGACAGATCTTGGGTAATGACTGACAACTCAAAATTAGATTTTAATATCAGAGCTAAAATGCGAATAAGTCACTATAATAAAGATGGATATAGTGAACAATCAGGAATGATTTTTATATGAATTTTTATGGGATAGATTACTTGCAAGCGCAGTCTAATATAAATGATTATTTTAAATATATTATTATTTTTGGCACTTTATTTGCTTTAATCGTTTTTTTCATCCTATACATGCGTCACCGCCTACAAACTAAATATCGGGATTTAACGATTATCGCCTTCTTATTTTTACTCTTCATTTCAGGCATTCAGTATCAAGATTATACCGATAGTCAAAATATACACTCAAAATCATCCCAAATGGTTAATTTCGTAAGGTTATTATCAAAAGAAAAAGGGGTTGATATAAATTCTATATTTTCTAACTCGGTACAATTATCCGATGGCATCATCATTAAAATTGATGACCGTTATTACCGTATTCATTTAAGCGTAGATCAACAAACTTACAGCTTAGAAAAAGTTTGGTTAACAAATCCCGAAATTAAAATCATAAAAAAATAAGGCATAAAATGATTATTTATACACCTATTATTATAAAGCTTGGATTAGGGATCCTATGCCTGATTGTTCAAATAAACCTCATGGGCAAAGGAAATTTAGCCCCTTCATCCGCAATGGATCAAGTTCAAAACTATGTTCTAGGCGGTATTATTGGTGGTGTCATTTACAATGAATCAATAACAGTACTGCAATTTATACTCGTGTTAATCATATGGACTTTACTTGTTTTTGCCCTTAAATTTTTAAAAGAGAATAATCCCTTTATTAAACGAATTATTGACGGCAAACCTATAACCTTGGTACATAATGGCAGCGTTAACGTTAAAGAATGTCTAAAAAACGGTGTTTCCGCTAATGATTTGATGTTCAAACTAAGATCAAATGGCATATACGAAATAGAGCAACTAAAACGCGTTGTTCTCGAACAAAATGGGCAATTGACTATTATCCAAAGTGGCGATGAAAATATACGTTATCCAATTATCGTCGATGGCTTAGCTAACCATGACTTACTCGAAATCATCGGCAAAGACATTGAGTGGTTAGAAGACAATATTTCGAAACAAGGTTTTAATAAAATCAGTGAAGTATATTTAGGTGAGTATTTGTCTGGTAGGATTAATTTATATGGATATGAAAGAAAGAATAACGCAGATTAAGTTAGATTCGCACCTTGTATAGCACTAACAGAACAGTTACCGCTTTTGGTATTTGGGTCATGCCCTGAAACCAAAATTGCTCGAAGCCTTGTCTTGCGGCTGTTTCATTGATAAATCAGGATATTGCCCTATTATCATCCTACTTAACTTACCTTCAAATCGGTAAGAGTATGACCATGAGATAGAACCTTTTTTGCTTACTAGTATCGAAAGCCCCCTACCATCTGCTATCATTACCGGCTTAGAGATTTCTTTACCATGAATGTTTTTTAGCTTTTTGTCTGTGAGTTTATTAATTTCTGACATATCAGTCTTATCCAATGTCTAGAATCTTATACAAAGTCTTATACACGAGTCAGTATAAGACTGGGTTAATTCAGAAACAACGAGAACGACAAAAAACAAAAAAGCATATATATTTCAAAAATTTAAATAGCAATCAGAAACAAGAAAGAACAACCGAGAATGACGACTAATAAAGAACAATACAACTTAAACAAACTCCAAAAAAGAATCCGCCGTGATGTTGGGCAAGCCATCGCCGATTTTAATATGATCGAAGAAGGCGACCGTATCATGGTCTGCCTGTCTGGGGGGAAAGATAGCTATACTCTGCTGTCTATTTTGCAAAGCCTGCAAAAAAGTGCCCCAATTTCATTCTCTTTGGTCGCTGTTAACTTAGACCAAAAACAACCAGGCTTCCCTGAACACATCTTGCCAGCTTACTTAGACGAACTCGGTGTTGAGTATAAAATTGTCGAAGAAAACACCTATGGCATCGTAAAAGAAAAAATTCCTGAAGGAAAAACCACCTGTTCCCTGTGCTCTCGTTTACGTCGCGGCATCTTATATCGCACGGCGACAGAGTTAGGTGCGACCAAAATAGCGCTCGGTCATCACCGTGATGATATTTTACAGACCCTATTTTTAAACATGTTCTACGGCGGTAAATTAAAAGGTATGCCACCAAAATTGATGAGTGACGATGGCAAACACATTGTTATCCGCCCTCTCGCCTATTGCCGCGAAAAAGATATTGAGCGTTTTGCTGAAGCAAAAGGATTCCCTATCATCCCTTGTAACTTATGTGGATCCCAGCCGAATTTACAGCGCCAAGTCATTAAAGAGATGCTACGCGATTGGGATAAACGTTACCCAGGGCGCATTGAAACTATGTTTAGAGCGACTCAGAACGTTGTATCATCTCACCTATGTGATACTGAACTATTTGATTTTAAAAATATTTCACATGGTGATGCCGTGATCAATGGTGGTGATATGGCTTTTGACCGTGAAGAATTGCCTGCTCAGCCAATGATTGATGAAGATGATCAACCAGACTACAGTGCTGACCGATTAGATGTGATTGAAGTTAAGTAAGATAATAAAAATTGGTCCGCTACCTCTGGGCAAACTCAGGGGTGGCATCAGATTTTATGCAAAAAAAAGCCGATGTAAAATACATCGGCATTACAGTGGTCAATTATTCTGTATAAGAACTCAATATGAGAAAAACTACAATTATGGAGCACAACGTTCATCGCTCAACGTTGCATTCACCTGCGGGAGTAATATTGCCTTAAAACCCTATACCCTTTATTGATTTATCTCAAACTAGCACCCATTATCCAGAACAATTCACCTTTCTTATAGCCATCGACTTCTTTTTAACCACCAAAATACCGTAGCAATTAAGCAGGCGAGTAATAAACAGAACGCACTAAAGGCAAACTTGAATTCATTTCCAGGGATACCCCCTAAGTTCACACCAAATAAACCGGTTAAAAATGTGGTTGGTAAAAATATCATCGCCATTAATGACATGGTATAGATTCGACGATTCATCATTTCCGTCATCATATTCGTAATTTCATCAGACATAATGGCGGTACGTGCAATAAAACCATCTAAATCTTCAATACAGCGCCCTAATCTATCTGATATTTCTTGTAAACGACGTCTGTCGTTATCATCTAGCCATAATAATTTTTCAGCGGTTAATCGAGAAAACATATCCCGCTGTGGCGCCATATAACGGCGCACGACAATAATTTGTTTACGCAGTAACGCTAATTCCCCACGTTCAGGAATTTCGCCATGTAATATCAAATCTTCCATTTCAATAAGACGTTCGTGAAGAGAATCGGTGAAATCACTAATTTCATCGGTCATTGCATCAGTGACATCTGCAAGCCATTCACCGGTACTCTGTGCACCGACGCCTTCTTTAAGGTCATCAATAACAGAATCTAATGAGTGAACACGTCGGTGACGACATGAAACAATCAAACGGCTGTTCATAAAGATACGAAATGCCACCAATTGCTCTGGGCGCTGCCCTGCGGTGTTATTCAGGGTTTGTAATGTCAGCAGAACGCCATCACCAATACGCACCATCCGCATACGATTCATTTTACCTGTCAATGACGACTTCACTTGGTCATTAAACAAATCAGTCTGTTGGATCCAGCTAGACGTCTCTTTATTTTTATAATCGTAATGCAGCCAAAATGGAGATTGCTGTGTTGCAGTGGCATTTAAATCGATAGGAAGAACACCGCCATCTCCATCTAACTGAAAGGCATGAACGGGGTTAGAGTGTTGAAATTGCGATCCATAGGTCGACGCCATGCAATTATCTCCTTAAATTGAAAAGTAAGGTATTTTTAGTTGATTAAAGGGAATATTGCAATGATTTCAATAACAAAATCAAAATACAAAGTTTAAGTAGGTGTTAAGCAAAGGAAAATAAAAGCATAAAAATAAGATGTTATGCAAGATTTATAGCCCAATGAAATTTCTCAATTTTTGCTAGAGAGATCCCATTTGATTGACACAAATTAGCAATAAAACCGCAAAGTTTTTTCCTATTATTAGCGCTGTAGTGTTTATTCCTTTTTGGTCCTCCTTCTGACTCTCCAGTGGAAGGAGTTTTTTTATTTTGGGTCTCCCAAAATTTAGCCAGCACACCTGCACTGGCTAAATTTCATTCTTAATGCTTAATCATATAGAAACTATGGCTGTATGCCACATCCTCTGGATTTTCAATCGGATAACCTTTTAACCACGGTTTAATCAAACGCGCATTCGTATATTGATAGATTGGTGCAATTGGTGCTTCTTTTGCAATAATGGCTTCCGCTTGGTTGTAATACACATTACGCTGCGCATCATTCGTTTCAATGCTAGCTGAAGTCATTAGTGCGTCATATTGCGGATTATTAAACTTAGGAATATTGCCACTGTGTTGAGAAGTTAGCAGTGATAAGAATGTAGATGGCTCATTAAAATCACCAATCCAGGAAGCACGGATTACATCAAAATTTCCGGTGTTACGGCTATCAATATATGTTTTCCACTCTTGGTTAACTAACTTAACTTGCACCCCGAGTTTTTTCTTCCACATGGAAGCAATCGCAATAGCAATTTTTTGATGGTTTTCCGAGCTGTTATACAGCAACGTTAATTCCAAAGGATGCGCTTCACTGTACCCAGCCTGCTTTAATAACGTTTTGGCTTGTTGGTCTAACTCTTTTTGTTTATGAGTCTGATACAGCCCTTTTTCCGGCTTAAAACCTGCCGTCACATCAGGTGTAAAATAATTAGCGGGTTTTTCCCCTGTCCCTAAGACTTTGCTAGCAATCAATTGGCGGTCAATTGCCATTGATAATGCCTGTCGAACCCTGACATCATTGGTCGGCGCGCGCTGGGTATTAAATGCGTAGTAATAGGTACCGAGTTGATCCGGCGTAAAAACTTCGTTAGGAATATCTTGTAATAATTTTTGATAGCGCTGCTTAGGAAAGGATTCCGTGATATCTAAATCCCCAGCCAAATAACGATTAGTCGCGTGAGATTCTTGGTTGATAGGGACAAAAGTCACTTTGGTGATCACCGTATTTTTATGATCCCAATAGTGCGGATTTGGTGTTAATACGATTTTCTCATTAACAACACGGTCATTAAGTTCAAATGCACCATTTCCAACTAAATTACCGACTTTAATCCAGTCTGTGCCATATTGTTCAACGGTTCCGCGATGAACAGGAAATAAGCTGAAGTTTGCGGTTAATGACGGGAAATAAGGAACTGGCTTATTTAACACAATTTTCAGCGTGTGTTTATCGACAGCTTCCACCCCTAACTGTTCTGGTGGCAACTTACCATCGATAATATCCTGCGCATTATTAATTCCCGCTAATGCTGCAAACCAAGCAAATGGCGAAGTATTGGCTGGCGTGACTAAACGACGCCAACTATAAACGAAATCGTCAGCGGTAACAGGCTCACCATTCGACCATGCCGCTTCAGGGCGTAACTGAAAAATCCAAGTTCGATTGTCATCAGTGTGCCAATTTAGTGCGACACCCGGTATCGGCTTTCCATGATTATCTTGATTAACTAGGCCTTCAAACAAATCACGCATCACTTGAGCTTCAGTCAACCCAACAGATTTTATCGGATCTAATGATGCTGGCTCATCTTTCAGATGGCGTACAACTTCTTGATTTTCAGCTAAAACAGTACCAGCAGGAACCGTCGCACTGATAACCGGTGTAGAAAGGAAAAGGGATGAAATGAATACAGCTAAAGAGGTCAATGAACGTTTATGCATATTATTATTTCTATCTATTAATCAAAAAGAGGATCGCTCAGCGTTATTCGCTAAGCTTTGATGAATTAACCCATTACAAACTGCTAAATTGATATTTGACATGCCAAGGCATTAGCCGTGATAGGCGAATAACTCATTGACTTGATTGTCAGTTTAAAATTAGCTTTCACTTCATCATATAACAAGTAAAACACGGCACAAAGCGCTCTTTTTATCGTGTTGAATATGGTATTTTAGGATGATACATAATAAAAAACATAAACTCTTAATAGGGCTTATTACTTGTATAATGCAGCGTAACCTTCTTACTTATCATGCCGAGAAGGCAACAATGCAATTCGATCAATAATAGGATTTAAAAACAGAAATCTCAGAATGTGAAACTGGTAATAATTTGATTTTAAAAATCATTTAATATTTTCATCTTCTGTAACTCAACCTATAAACGGGAGAAAAACACATGTCACAGACAGTAAAACTCAAAGGCAATAGCATTTCACTTGCAGGTACTTTTTTACAAGCTGGCTCACAAGCTAAACCTTTCACTTTAGTTGCTAAAGATTTAAGTGAAGCAACCTTAGAAACATTCCAAGGCAAACGCAAAGTTCTGAATATTTTCCCTAGCGTAGATACCGGTGTTTGCGCCGCTTCTGTGCGTAAATTCAATCAATTAGCCAACGGTTTAGACAACACTGTTGTGTTATGTATCTCTGCTGACTTACCTTTTGCTCAAGCTCGTTTTTGTGGTGCAGAAGGCTTAGACAATGTGGTGACATTATCTTCATTCCGTAGTGATTTTGCCCAAGATTACGGCGTTGAAATGACCACCGGTCCATTAAAAGGTTTAACGGCTCGTTCCGTCGTTGTATTAGATGAGAATGACAAAGTGATTTACAGCCAATTAGTGCCTGAAATTACTGAAGAACCTGATTATGACAATGCGCTAAATAGCCTGAAATAATCGTATATTATGAAGAACCACAATCACCGATGCTTTCGGTGATTGTGGCTTCATTTGATAGGGGTTGAGGGGTTATCAATCATGCTTTTAATCAACATAAGCCCAAAATAGTGGTTTATGATTTTTCGCATTGACCACATTTGTAAAAATCATATTTCCTTTCATCATACTCACTAACGAATGCGACAACGTGCTTAATATCCGTTGAGCCTGCTCTTGGGTCACAGGGCAACAAGACGTGAGAATATCAATAATCAAATCCCTTGGTTTAACGCCATTTTTGACTAATACATCCCACGTAAAACGATTTTTTTTCGCTAAATAATTCGCAGCTGCCTTGTTCATTAAATAAAGTTCTGCGGCAGTATTCGCGGATTCAAACATATCACCTTGGTAGTGACATTTAGACATATATTCACGTAGCTTGAAATTGACAATAAAATTAATCGTAAATTGTTCCATTGCAACTCCTTAAAGGTATAAAACCCGCGTTGCTAATATTAATAATCAATGCACGACTTAAGCATTTTTTTATCGTTAATTTAAAAATTAAAGCTTTGCTCACCATTTTTATAGCAGAAAAAACAACCAACCCGCAATGATCAGGACGTCGTTTTACGATGAAAAATATGTAAATTTAGTTTAATCGAGTAAGCTCACTCCATTCTTTTAACTGATTTTGAATGAGTGAGCTTATTTATCTGGCATGTTTCATTGGAACTAACTGAATGGGCGTTAGTCAGGAAAATATCTTATTTCGAGCGAAGTGCCTTTATTATTTTGAATAAATTGGAGGTACGTTTCTCCCCCTGGAAAACTTTGCTCAATTTCTAGTTTTTTGTCCCCGCTCCATCGATAAATAATAGACGGACAGTTATCATCCGAGCAAATCACTTCTTTGTTTTTGTTTGGTTCTAACTTAGCTTCTAAAAACTTTTTATCATCACCAAGCAGATTACGATATTCTTGATAAGCACTTAGTAGCGAGCTATTAGGGAAATGACACTGAGTTAATGCGCCATTTTCATACACATCTTCCATGGATTGCTCTGTATTTTTACAGAGTTTATCAATTAACTTATTATTCGGTTTTTCTTGTGCAACAGTGCTAATACTCACACTCATTAATACGCTAAGTAGACCCAATTTAAACAGCTTTTTCATCATGTTAATCTTGCTCTTTCTTGGTACTGAGCCCGTATTCTCGCAATTTGTTCGCGATAGCGGTATGAGAAATATCTAAACGTTTAGCCAATTTACGCGTACTCGGATAATCACGATATAATCTCGCCAACACCGAGGCTTCATAGCGTTTGGTTATTTCATCCAGTGACCCATTTAATGTATCTAAAGCAATCGCAGGTGCGTTAACTGCATCAGGAAGTTGAATATCATCAACATCCAGAATATTGCCACTAAATTGCGACAGCCCCTGATATAACGCATTGCGTAATTGTCTAACATTACCCGGCCAATAATAAGAATTGAGTGATTCAATTAATGCCGGTGAAATTTTTGGCTCATCAATGTTCAATTCTTTGGCAAAATTAGACACAAAGACTTTCGTGAGCGGTTTAATATCTTCGCTTCGTTCTCTTAATGGTGGGATCGTGAGAGTTATAACATTCAAACGGTAATAGAGATCTTCACGGAATTTTTTCTGTTCCACTAACTCAGGTAAATTTTTCTGTGTCGCACAAATCACACGCACATTGACTTTGACTTCATGCTCTTCGCCAACACGTCTGAAAGTTCCATCGTTCAGAAAACGTAATAGTTTAATTTGCATTTGAGGGGACATTTCAGCAATTTCATCCAGCAAGACGGTACCGCCATTAGCTTGCTCAAAAAAGCCTTTTTTCCCTTCAACCGCATTTGGATAAGCCCCTGCTGCATAACCAAATAACTCACTTTCAACGACATCATCAGGCATTGAAGCGCAGTTCAATCCTAAAAATGGCGCATTACCACGAGCACTGTGTAAATGGCAGGCTTTTGCCAGAATGTCTTTACCCGTTCCAGTTTCCCCGACAAGCAGCAACGGTTCATCCAGCATAGCAACACGTTTAGCTCGCTCAACGACTTGGATCATCGCAGGACTGACCGCCACAATCTGGCTAAATCCACGGTTTTCAATATCAACTTCAGCCACTTGCTTACGTTGATTTTCAAGAATTGCCACGGATTTGAGTAAGATCACCGCACCTGTACAGTGAGATTTCCCATCTTCATCGGCGAGAATAATTGGTGTGACCTGCATTAAATAATCGCTGCCTTTGACCGAAATGCGTTCGGTGTAAGGTTCTGGTGACTCACGTTCAAACCAGCGGTGTAAACCATGGTTAGGGATTAACTGGGAGAAGGATTTCTGTTTGATTTTAGTTTCATCAACCCCAAAAAGTTGCAAGCTCATTGGGTTAACCAGCTCAATATTCAGTTTATTATCAATGGATAAAACTGGCTCAGGGAAAGAATTGAGTAAAGCCCACACCGCTTTATGCTCACGTTCGGATGGCATAAAGTAGATACGACGAACATCAATTACCCCGTTTATGCGGCGGATCTCTGCCATTAGCGTACTGAAAACCTGAAAGTCTACAGGTGCAAAGTTCAGGTAAATTCGACGTTGAGCTGAAATTTCAATGCCTTTTAAGTCAATGTTTTGTAGAACTAAAAGATCAAGTAATTCACGCGTTAAACCGATACGGTCTTGGCAGGTCACTTCGAGGCGCATGATGAAACCTTTTGTAGAGAACATAATTACTCATATTTTAGCGTTAAACAGGACAGTAATACAGAGCCGTGTCACATATTGTTGACACTCGTCTAGTTTCTAATAAATATCAGCAACATTTCTTTCTTTAATATGAGGATTGTTGATTAATTCGGCAGGGTATTACCCTTTTAGACATGACTGGCAGAATGATTAAAACTGTCAACTCATCCTGCCAGTCAAATTTACAGCTTATGGATTCTCTTTTTTTGAGGGAATGGCATTTTTCAGCTGGCCAATTAATTGACGGCGAAAATCACCCAATTTCGGTTTGTCTTCTATCCAAGGTAATGGACGGCATAGCTCCATCGCCTTAATGCCTAATCGAGCGGTCAGAAGCCCAGCGCCGATTCCTTGTGCCGCGCGTGTCGACAACCGTGCGGTAATATCCTGAGATAACCAATCCATCCCGACTTCACGAATAAGTTCAGAAGCGCCAGCAAATGCAATATTAATCAGCACCATACGGAATAAGCGGATCCGACTATAGTAGCCCAGTTCGATGCCATAAATGGCTGCAATGCGGTTGATTAAACGAATGTTGCGCCACGCGATAAATGCCATGTCAACAATCGCCAATGGGCTGACCGCTATCATCAAGGCAGATTCTGCTGATGAACGGCTGATCTCTTTACGCGCTTGCTCATCCAGGATCGGTTGAACTAATTTACTATACAGTTCAATAACCTCGCGGTCATTATGCGAATCATGAACCGTGGCTTGCCAGCTTTGTATCGCAGGATGTTGCATCGGTAATGCAGATTGTTTGGCGAGCTTTTCACAGAATGCTTTACCCTGCCCCATGCCGTGGCTATGAAGCAATTCACGTGCAAAATCACGCTCCTCTGCACGTTCTCTGAGCCGATACAAGCGACGCCATTCGCCGATGACTGAACCCACACCAGCGACCACAATTAATCCCCCCGCTGCTGCGGTGCCTAACGCTGTCCAGTCTTGGGTTATCCATGATTGATGGATCCAAAGCCCTAATTGAGCGACAACGCTCACCCCAAAAATGCCTGCGGCAGCACCAACTAGCTTGCGCCAGAAACTGCGTTTAGGTTTTAAGGCCTCGTTGATAAGACTTTCAACTTCGCCATCTTGGCTATCTTGTTCTTCTTGTATATCAACCGGCACAAATTTTTCAAACGCTTTCTCATCAAAGGTTTGCGCTTGTTTTAATGGCTCCATGGCTGGCTTATCGGCTTTAGCGGCAAAGTCTACGCGCTGTTTTAGAGGTTCACTCATTTCAGTTTATCTCCTAACAAAAATTCCAAAGCACTGTCCATGCGAATATGTGGCAACGGTTGATCTAACGGTGTTGGCCGAGGGCGGAAATTTTCAAATTGAAAGCCTTGCTGTTGCCAAAACTGTTCATTAGGTAAACGCTTAGGGACATCCCCTGGGTAGAACGTTAAGGGTTGCCCATCGCTGAGTCGCTCACCTTTTAAAGCAGGTAATTTTTCACCCTTGTAGTCCACAATACCGCTTTCCGTCGCTTGAATAGACGCCAGCCCTACACAGTCCATGCTGATCCCTTCAAATGCTGCATTTTGCCAAGCATCTTGGACTAACTGCTGCAATAATGAGACTAAGTTTGCATGTTGATCGGGTGTGACGTGATCCGATTTACTGGCGGCAAAAAGTAGCTTATCAATGCATGGAGAAAACATGCGTCTGAGCAATGTGCGTTTTCCATAATGAAAGCTGCGCATTAACTGCGTTAGCGCCATTCGCATATCATTGAAGGCGTCTGCGCCACTATTTAAAGGCTGCAAACAATCCACCAGCACAATTTGTCGGTCAAAACGCTGGAAATGATCCTTATAAAACCCTTTCACCACATGGTCACAGTAGTATTGATAGCGACGCTGTAATGCGCCGATATTGGTGTTTTTATCCGCTTGCGTTAACTGTTTTTCACCATATTTTTCGATGTTTGGCCATGGAAAGAATTGTAATGCAGGCGCTCCAGCTAACTCTCCAGGTAAAACAAATCTACCAGGTTGAATAAAGTGCTGTCCTTGTTGCTTACATTCATGCAGATATGCGGTGTAAGCATTGGAAATTTCAGCTAAGAGATTTTCATCGACAGGAGCTAATGGATCACATTTTTGGCAAAGTTGTAGCCATTCATTCGCGAGCTCCCCACGCTTACCTTTAAGTAGCACTTTCATTTGGCTAGACCATGTTAAATAATTCAGATCTAGCATCGGTAAGTCCAGTAGCCACTCCCCCGGGTAATCGACAATTTCTAAGTACAGGGAGGAGTTATCGACAAAATGGCGAACAAACGAATCATTTGAACGGTAATGAATTTTCAAGCGAATTTCGCTCACTCCACGGGTAGGCGTCGGCCATTGCGGCGGGTCGCCATAAAGCGATGCAATTCCTTCATCATAAGCGAAACGCGGAATTGACATATCGCGCTGTGGAATGCGTTTTACCCCTAGGATCCGTTTATCTCTCGCCGCTGAAAATAGCGGAAGGCGCGCCCCCGTGGTGGTGTTAAGAAGTTGGTTAACGAGAGAAGTGATGAATGCGGTTTTTCCACTGCGACTTAATCCAGTGACAGCAAGCCTTACATGGCGGTCAACGCTACGGTTCATTAAGTCAGTTAATTCATTTTGTAGCCGTTTCATAATGCTCCTAGTTCTCGCTCTCCCAATAAAAATATAAAGGGAATACAGTCATTAAACTCTATTCCCATTTATGTGATGGTGCAAATCAGTTGTTATAGATGACGAAACTTGCTGTTCACGGCATAAGTGTCCGAAGTGACATAGCGCTCCATTTGGCGCAGTTTCATTTCCCCAGCTTGTAGCTGAGCATCAATTTGGTTTAATAGTGTTGTCACTTCTGGTCCAATATCCTGTTCGCTTCGGTAACCGCTTGGCGCAGCTTCCACAAAGAAACACATCACCACATAGACAATCAAGGTCAATCCAAAACTCATAAACAGGGCAAGTACAGCTAATGCTCTGACCAAAGCAACCGGTAACTCTAAATATTCAGCGAGACCGGAACAAACACCACCAAAAACACGTTTATCCGTTAAGCGATATAACTTGCGGTTGCGTAGATTAGTCATTATTTTTGCCTCCAATTTGGGTGCTCGGCATCTAAAATATCTTCCAGCGTTTTGATGCGCTGCTGCATACGCGATGACTGCTCTGCCAATTGCATCAAACGTTGCACTTCATTTTCAGTAAGCTGACTTCCCTGCCCATTATTTTTCTTACTATAATGGAGCCACAACCAAATCGGCAGAACAAAAATGACAAAAATGATTAATACGAGAGACAGTAAAACGTAGCCCATCACATTTCCTTATTTATGGTTATTTAGCCTAGCGCACTGGCGCAATGAAATCACTGCGCCTTGCGTGGTGAATATTATTCGTCTTTATTGATTTTAGCTTTAAGCGCGGCTAACTGTGCACTAATTTCATCATCCGCTTTTAACTCAGCAAATTGCTGTTCTAAAGAGCGTTGTTTACCAATACCGTAGCTTTGCGCTTCGCCTTCCATATGGTCAATGCGACGTTCAAACTGTTCAAAACGCGCCATTGCTTCATCCAGTTTACCACTGTCTAACTGGCGACGAACATTACGACTTGATTGTGCCGCCTCTAAACGTACGGTCATTGATTGCTGTTTTGCACGCGTTTCTTGCAGTTTATTTTCTAATTCCGTGATTTCGCCTTTTAAGCGAGTCAGCGTTTCATCAACAATAATCAGTTCATGTTTTAGCGTATCGACCATGGCACTGACTTTTTGTTTTTCAATCAATGCTGCGCGAGCTAAATCTTCTTTATCTTTGATTAATGCCAGTTCCGCTTTTTCTTGCCATTCGGCAATCTGTTTTTCGCCCATTTCGACGCGGCGCTCTAAACTTTTTTTCTCAGCTAAGGTACGTGCTGAGGTGGAACGGATTTCCACTAACATGTCTTCCATTTCCTGAATCATCAGGCGGATCATTTTCTGCGGATCTTCAGCTTTATCAAGCAGTGAAGCAATGTTGGCATTAATGATGTCGGCAAAACGTGAAAAAATACCCATAATTTATATCCTCTTGATGGATGTTATCTTTCTGTAGAGCCTCAACCCGATGTTGGCGTCCAACCAATACGTGATGCTCCATGAATATAAAATTGAAATTATTAAACCGATAATTATTTCAATCAAAATCTTTTACAACTCTAAGATAGCAATTGGCGTGCCAACTTTTTCAGAATGGCATAACCAACTAATAAATAACAAAAATATTATTTCGATACCTATCGACGGTTATTTGTACTATAGTTAACTATAGGTAAAATTAACCAAAACTTGGTAAAAATAACCATGAAAGAGACTAACAATACTATTCTTGGTGTATCGAGTAATTTCCTTGATGTCCTAGAACGTGCTTCCGAACTTGCTAAGCTAAATAAACCTGTCCTTGTTATTGGCGAACGAGGAACAGGTAAAGAGTTAATCGCGGATCGCCTTCACTATCTATCTCCCCGCTGGCAAGAGCCTTTTATCTCCTTAAATTGCAGCGGACTCAATGAGAACTTGCTGGATTCTGAATTATTTGGACATGAAGCAGGATCGTTTACCGGGGCCCAGAAACGCCATCAAGGTCGCTTTGAACGTGCAGATAAAGGCACATTGTTCCTTGATGAACTGGCAACCGCGCCGATGTCTGTACAAGAAAAACTGTTACGTGTGATTGAATATGGCGAATTAGAGCGTGTAGGCGGAAGTCAGTCATTAAAAGTAGATGTTCGTTTGGTCTGTGCCACTAACGCCAACCTTCCAGAATTGGCTCGCCAAGGACTTTTTCGCGCTGACCTGCTAGATAGAATTGCCTTTGAAGTGATTCGCATGCCGCCATTACGTGAACGTGTTCCTGACATTCTGTTATTGGCTGAGCACTTTGCCATTGGTATGGTACGTGAGCTAAAGCGTGATTATTTCACTGGGTTTTCTGACAACGCCCAGCAGACACTGATGCACTATTCTTGGCCAGGTAATATTCGCGAACTGAAAAATGTTGTCGAGCGTTCAGTTTATCGGCATGGGGAAAGTGACTTACCAGTGGATACGATTATTTTAGATCCCTTTGGTGAGAAACTAGCAGAGCTTCATGAGATACCCGCAGCATCATCAGAAAACTCCAAATTAGCACCCGTTTTTCCCTTTGACTTACGACAATGGCAATTAGAATCGGAAAAACAATATGTTGAAGAGGCGCTACGCCAAGCCAATTTTAATCAGCGTAAAGCAGCTCAATGCCTATCACTGAGCTATGACCAATTTCGAGGATTAATTAAAAAACATCATATTAGCTTAGAAAGCTGATTTTTATGCAAAAAAAAAGCCAGCACCCGAGCTGGCTATATAACTAAAACACTGAAAGCAATAAAACACTGGAAGCAATGTGAGCAATGTCATGCCTTGTCTGCTAAAGCTAAGCACTCAAGAGACTGAGTTAATGATAATAGTTATTAGTATCATTTGTAAAGCATTTTAATGCGATTATTTCTCATTAAGATTAAATTAAAAATAATAGTAACCATTACAATTAGATATAACCTTGTTGATTCTCATTTACAGTTAAAAATCTTCACTACCCACAGCGCTATGTACAAAATATCACCACAAATTTTGCTTATACCCTGTTACCCTATTTTTACGCTACAATAAGGCAATTCAGGTCAACGATATTAGCTCTATGCGCCTTTTAACTCTTTGGTTTTTATTTACTGTTTCTCTTTCAACATTGGCAGAGCAAACAGACATAAGCTACAAAGACACCATTGCCAATGATGTCCCAGCCGATATTCGCCAAAATGGCTTTATTTACTGCGTCAATGGCATTGTCACCACATTTAACCCACAACTCGCCAGTAGCGGGTTAATTATTGATCCCCTAGGCGCACAACTGTATGACCGCTTACTGGATGTTGACCCCTTTACATATCGCCTGATCCCAGAGTTGGCTTCCCGCTGGGAAGTTTTAGATAATGGTGCGACCTATCGGCTACATCTGAGAAAGGACGTTAAGTTTCAAACCACACCTTGGTTTACACCAACGCGTAATATGAATGCAGATGATGTGGTATTCAGTTTTTCCCGCATGTTTGAAACCAGCAATCCTTACCATTTCATTAACGGCGGGCGCTACCCCTATTTTGACAGTTTGCAATTTGCGAGCAGCGTCGAAAGTATTAAAAAACTGAATAACTACACCGTTGAGTTTCGATTAAAATCCCCAGATGCCTCATTTTTATGGCACTTGGCGACTCACTACGCGCCCGTTTTATCTGCCGAATATGCGGATGAGCTTTCGGCTAGCAATCGCCAAGAGATGATTGATTGGCGCCCTGTAGGTACTGGACCATTCTATTTTGATGATTACCAAGCTGGACAGTTTGTCCGTTTATTGCGTAATAAAGATTACTGGAAAGGTGAACCACGCATGGAAGAAGTGGTGGTGGATATGGGAGCGGGTGGTACAGGACGCATTTCTAAGCTGCTCACTGGTGAGTGCGATGTCCTCGCCTACCCAGCCGCAAGTCAGTTAAAAGTGCTACGTGATGACCCTCGCCTGCGTATTTCCATGCGTTCGGGAATGAATATTGCGTATCTTGCGTTTAATACAAGCAAGCCGCCTCTCGACCAACTCAAGGTTCGCCAAGCAATTTCTTATGCCATTAATAATGAGCGACTCATGCAGTCCATTTATTATGGTACCGCAGAGACGGCATCATCGATTCTCCCCCGTGCATCTTGGGCATTTGATAATCAAACAAAAATAACCGATTACAACCCTGAACTTGCCAAACAAATGCTGCAGGAAATGGGGTTAGAAAAATTAAAATTGGAATTATGGGTCCCTGTCTCCTCTCAGTCTTACAACCCTAGCCCATTGAAAATGGCGGAATTAATTCAAGCAGACCTAGCCCAAGTGGGTATCGTCATGAGTATCCGTTCGGTGGAAGGTCGCTTCCAAGAAAATCAATTAATGGATCGCTCCCATGACATGACATTAGCGGGCTGGACAACGGACAGTAATGACCCTGATAGTTTCTTCCGCCCACTGCTCAGTTGCGCTGCCATTGGCTCACAAACCAACTTAAGCCATTGGTGTGATTCTAAATTTGATGACGTTTTGCATAAAGCATTACTGACACAAGAGCTGGCAGACCGCATTGATTACTATCATCAAGCACAACAAATTCTCGCGGAAGAACTGCCTATATTGCCATTAGCTTACTCGCTGCGTTTACAAGCTTATCGTTTTGATATGAAAGGGTTGGTGATCAGCGCGTTCGGCAATACTTCATTTGCTGGCGTTTATCGCGAGATGCAAGAGCCGAAAAAAGCACCACCTCGGCAGCAGGAGCCGCAACCATGATCATCTACTCACTGAGACGATTTCTGCTATTACTGGTGACGGTCTTCTTTTTGTCGCTGGTCAGTTTCAGCTTAAGCTACTTCACGCCCAATGCGCCTCTTAGCGGTGCATCACTCATTGATGCATATATCTTCTATTTTGATGGCTTACTGCATTTCGATTTCGGCGTCTCTAGCATTAACGGAGAACCTATCACCGACCAACTAAAAGACACATTCCCTGCCACCATGGAATTGTGTATTCTCGCCTTTTTATTTGCGTTGTTTGTCGGGATCCCGCTAGGGATGATTGCCTCATTTTGGCGAAACAAACCCGTTGATATTGCGATCAGCACTTTCGCCCTATTGGGCTTTTCCGTGCCTGTATTCGTTTTAGCGTTAATACTAACCCTATTTTTCTCGCTTCACTTAGGATGGCTGCCCGTTTCTGGGCGAATCGACCTACTTTATAACCTAAAGCCAGTAACAGGCTTTGCCCTTGTGGATGCGTGGCTTTCGGATTCGATATACCGTAAAGATATGATTATCAATGTGTTAGAACATATGATCCTGCCAGTACTCACACTCGCCTTAGCGCCAACCACAGAAGTCATTCGCTTAGTCCGTATTAGTACGGATGAAGTGGCTAGCAGTAACTATGTTAAAGCCGCTGCTACTCGTGGGCTTTCTCGCTTTAAAATTATTCGCCGCCATATTTTTCATAACGCAATACCGCCAATTATCCCGAAATTGGGGCTACAATTCTCCACGATGCTAACATTAACCATGGTGACAGAATTAGTATTTAACTGGCCGGGATTAGGTCGCTGGTTGGTCACGGCAATCCGTCAAGGAGACTACTCAGCGATTTCTGCTGGCGTGATGTTAATTGGCGCATTGGTGATCACCGTGAACGTGTTATCCGATATTTTAGGCGCAATGATGGACCCGTTAAAACATAAGGATTGGTATGTCCTCAGATAATTTTTATCGTGAACAGAAAATGCCATCCCCGACACGGGTGGTGTGGAATATTTTCTCCTCCGACATACTGGCAATGATCGGCTTTTTTGGGGTGATTTTTTTAATCGTCCTCTGTTTTGCGGGCCCTTATTTAGCACCTTATGCCATCGACCAACAATTTTTGGGTTACCAAATTACGCCGCCATCATGGTCACACTATGGTGAAGTGGCTTTCTTCTTTGGTACGGATGACTTAGGACGTGATATTTTAAGCCGTCTCTTAATTGGTACTAAATCCACATTCGGCTCAGCCTTGTTGGTCACTGCGATTGCGACACTAATCGGCTTAGTGTTAGGTTGCCTCGCGGGTATGACCCGTGGACTCAAGTCCGCTGTCTTTAACCACGTTTTGGATACCTTGCTATCGATTCCTTCTTTACTACTGGCGATCATCGTGGTGGCATTTATGGGTGCCAGCTTAACCAATGCGATGCTTGCGATTTGCCTCGCGCTGATCCCCCGTATGGTGCGTACTATCTATGTTGCCGTGCATGATGAGCTAGATAAAGAGTACATCGTGGCAGCACGTTTAGATGGCGCATCAAACATCTTTATTTTGTGGTACACGGTACTGCCAAATATCACCCCTATTTTGGTCACTGAATTAACCCGCGCCCTCTCCATTGCAATTTTGGATATTGCGGCATTAGGCTTTTTAGATTTAGGGGCGCAACTCCCATCATCTGAATGGGGTGCGATGCTAGGCGATACGTTAGAGTTGATTTATGTGGCACCGTGGACAGTCATTTTGCCCGGCGTTGCGATTATGTCGAGTGTCTTATTTGTGAACTTACTGGGTGATGGACTGCACCGAGCGATTAATTCGGGGGTGGAATAATGCCATTACTTGATATTCGTAATTTAACTATTGAGTTTATGACAGCTAATGGTCCCGTCAAAGCCGTTGACCGTGTCTCCATGACCTTATCTGAAGGAGAAGTTCGTGGCTTAGTGGGTGAATCTGGGTCAGGTAAAAGCTTAATTGCTAAAGCCATTTGTGGGATCACCAAAGATAATATCCGCGTGACTGCTGACCGTTTTCGCTTCCAAGACATTGACCTATTAAAACTCAGTCCACGTAAGCGTCGTCGCCTGATTGGTCATAATATTTCGATGATTTTCCAAGAACCGCAATCCTGTCTTGATCCTGCTGCCGATATAGGAAAACAGCTGATTCAATCTATCCCAGGCTGGACATACAAAGGGCGTTGGTGGCAGCGTTTTAATTGGCGAAAACGCCGCGCAATTGAATTATTGCACCGTGTGGGTATCAAAGATCACAAAGACATTATGCATAGTTATCCGTACGAGCTGACGGATGGTGAATGCCAAAAAGTGATGATCGCCATTGCGATTGCCAATCAGCCTCGCTTGTTGATTGCGGATGAGCCCACCAACGCGATGGAATCCACCACGCAGGCACAAATTTTCCGTTTATTAGATAAATTAAATCAAAACAATAATATGGGAATTTTGCTGATCAGCCACGATATGGAAATGATGTCTAAATTGGTTGACCGAATTAATGTCCTGTATTGCGGTCAGACTGTAGAAAGTGCCACACCGAATGATATTTTGCAGCGCCCCCGCCATCCTTATACTCAGGCACTGATTCGCTCTATTCCTGATTTTGAAAGCCCGATCCCTCATAAAGGTCGTTTAAATACACTCCCAGGAGCTATCCCTTCATTGGAGCACTTACCGATTGGCTGCCGTTTGGGACCCCGTTGCCCTTACGCACAACGAACCTGTATTGATGCACCACCACTACGCAGCATTAAGGGGCATCTGGTTGCCTGTCATTATCCATTGAATACCGAGGAACAACCCTAATGGAAACGTTACTTGAGGTACGTAACCTGACAAAAACGTTCCGTTTTCGTGAAGGGTTATTTCGTCGCCATGAATTACAAGCCGTCAAGCCGCTGAGTTTCAACCTACAAGCAGGGCAAACTTTAGCCATCATCGGCGCTAATGGTTCAGGGAAATCCACGCTTGCTCGTATGTTGTCTGGGGTAACGGAGCCTTCTGGCGGAGAGATTTTGATCCGTGGCCAACGGTTAAATTTTGGGGATTATAGCTACCGAAGCCAACGTATTCGCATGATATTTCAGGATCCAAGTACTTCATTAAACCCGCGCCAGCGTATTGGTCAAACCCTGGAATTGCCCTTAAAACTGAATACTAACCTTACTGGTATTGAGCGGGAAAGACGCATTATCCAGACATTACGCCAAGTAGGATTACTGGCCGATCACGCAGAATATTACCCACACATGCTAGCATCGGGTCAAAAACAACGGATCGCCCTCGCCCGCGCGTTAATTCTGCAACCAGAAATTATCGTGGCTGATGAAGCACTTGCCTCGCTAGATATGTCGATGCGTTCGCAGATAATCAACTTAATGCTCGATTTACAAGCTAAGCAAGATATCGCTTATATTTACGTCACCCAACATTTAGGCATGATGAAGCATATAAGTGACAAAATGCTCGTGATGGATAAAGGCGAAGTCGTTGAGCGAGGAAATACAGCGGAAGTTTTAGCGGCTCCGCTTCATGACGTGACGCGTCGTCTGATTGAAAGCCATTTTGGGGAGCCATTATCCATTGATGCGTGGCGACAAGATTTGTAATGTTCAAAAGACGGGGAAATAGTCTCCGTCTTTAACAAAAAGTTCGTGGCTAGCGCGCTATGGATACACAACTTTTTATGTGTTTGAGATGCACCACAATCGTGAAAGTCACGATCACCAGTAACGACCATGCCCCCCATTTCCCCGCATGTACCATTGACCATGCTCCGATTTGATTCGGATATTGCCAAACACCAAAGAACGTTCCGAAGTTTTCCGCCAGCCAAATAAAGAACCCTATCAGCATAAATGCAAGCAATAGCGGCATTTTACGTTCTTTATCTAATGGGGTATAAAACACCACACTGCGAGCATACAAACCAAATATAAACGCCGTTAAGTACCAGCGATAATCATCAATATAGTGATGGCTGAAAAAGTTAATATAAATGGCTAAAGCCACTAATGTCGCCATCCAATAAGGTGGATAATGTTCAATTCTGACATTAAAAAAACGCCATGATTGGATGATATAGCTACCAACTGCCGCATACATAAACCCAGTAAACAGTGGAACTCCCCAAAGTTTGGTATACGCCTCATCAGGATATTGCCATGAACCAATTGTCGCAGAGGTTTTGAATAACTCCATCATAAAGCCCACTAAATGGAATACACAAATGGCTTTTAGCTCATCCCACGTTTCTAACTTTGACCATACTAAAAATGCTTGAAAAGAGACTGCGAAAATCAGCAAAACATCATATCGAGGAATACCTAGAATCCCTTTCGCTGGCACTAGGAATAAAGCCAAAAAGAAGAACCCAGCAAACAGACAAGAACGAGCGTTAATTAAACCAAAAAACCAAAATTCCAGAATAAAGCGTTTTAATCCTTTACTACTATTCGGTTTATGAGCCATTAAGATGGCATCTAGCTTGGTTAAGTAATTAAGATTGTTAAAAATGGATGCCATTTTGACAGCTCATAAAATGTGACTAAGAATTGAGAGAATAGCTCAATGAGAGACAAAATTATAACAGAACCCTCTCAGAGACCTCTCCTGTAACATTCTTAATTTTAATGAATTATCAATTAAATAGATAATTCCCCAAAGAAATACTCGTCTATCGTAAGCTTGCCATATATTAGTGTGATTTTAGATATTGAGAGCCATCCCGCATCCTTTGGCAATTCTCTTTTTAAATCTGGTGTATACTTGGAAGAACAATAACGATGACCATTCTATGACTTAGGAGTTTTATGATGAAATTGTATTACGCTCCCGGTGCCTGCTCACTTTCTCCTCATATCATTCTGCGTGAAGCAGGATTAGATTTCAGTATTGTTCGTGTTAACTTAAAAGAGAAAATCACAGAAACGGGTGAAAACTTCTTAGAAATTAACCCTAAAGGTCAAGTTCCTACTCTTGTTTTAGATGATGATGAGCAATTAACTGAAGGCGCTGTGATTGTCCAATATATTGCAGATCAAAACCCAAATAGAAACTTGATTGCCCTGCCTGGTTCAATGAAGCGCTACCATCAGCTAGAAGCACTAAACTTCATTTCTACTGAGTTGCATAAGAATTTTGGCCCATTATTTGCGCCAAATACCCCTGAAGAATATAAAGATGTTGTTCGCGCAAATTTACTGAAAAAATTCCAGTATGTGAATGATATTCTGAAAAATCAGCCTTATTTTGTCGCTAAAAGTGATTTCTGTGTTGCTGATGCGTATCTGTTTACCGTCACCAACTGGACTCGTTTAGTTGGCGTTGATATCAGCGCATTAAGCCATCTGAATGAATATTGTGAGAAGATTGCGAAGCGTCCAAAAGTACAAGAAGCATTAGAAGCAGAAGGGTTACTGAAAAAGTAATCTATTGTATGAAATGCATTTACAAAAACAGCGCCATTCGGCGCTGTTTTTTATTACTATATTTAATAAGTTACTACTATGCTCAATCAGTCTAACTGAGTAGAGCAGAATTTATGTTGGGGGCTAACCATCAAATCTTGGGCTGCAACTAACTGAAGTTCATACTCACCCATTTCTTTGGTTTTCAGCATGACTTCATAGACTGCTGCGGCAACATGCTCTAAGCCTTTATCGAGGGGCTCACCTTTTAAGATATTGACCAACATTAAACCACTCGTTAAGTCGCCGACTCCCACAGGCTGTTTTTCACCAAAATCCACTAATGGGCGACTAACATGCCAACTGTGTTCCGCAGTGACTAAGATCATTTCAAATCGGTCTGCACGATAGCCAGCACGGCTTAAATGCTTAACTAATACAGTTTTAGGGCCTTGCTGACATAATTGACGTGCCGCTTGAACCGCTTGCTCTACCGTCGTGATTTTTTCATTCGCTAAAGTTTCTAACTCTAATAAGTTAGGTGCAATCACATCACTCGCCGCTAGCGCTTGTTGGCAAAGAAACTCAGCGACACCTGGTGCAACGATGCATCCCTTCTCTGGATGTCCCATCACTGGGTCACAAAAATAGAGTGCCTGCGGATTCGCCGCTTTGACTCTTTGGACAATCGCTAGAATATCATTACCTTGCTCAGCAGAACCAATATAACCACTTAACACGGCATCACAGATTGCCAGTTTATGGATTTTTGCTAATCCTTCGACAATATCTGTCAAATGCTGAGCTGGAAATACTGAGCCCGTCCATTGTGGATACTGAGTATGGTTGGAGAATTGCACTGTATTAAGTGGCCACACATCTACGCCCATACGGCACATAGGGAATGCAGCAGCACTGTTTCCTGCATGGCCGAAAACAACATGGGATTGAATTGATAATACGCTTTTCATTGGAAACCCAGAGAATTGTTATGTCGAATGAAGAGAAATCAGTGAGTAGCCATTTGCCAATATGAATAGCCCGGAGATTTCCGGGCTATATATTACAAAGGTTCGTCAGAGCTATTTCCAGTTAACTAAGCAGTCATTTTTCTTACCGCGGCGGATAAGTGTATAACGACCAAATAAACGGTCAGCATCAGTGAATACATACATTGGTTCAGTTTGTTTCTGACCATTCACAGATACTGCATTTGAGCTGATTGCCGTTCTTGCTTGACCACGAGAAGGTACCAGTTCTGAATCAACTAATGCTTGCTGGAGATCTGCACCATCTTCTAGGGTGATGCACGGCATACCGTCTTGAGCTAACTGTTCAAAGTCAGCTTCAGTTAAATCAGATACTGCGCCAGAGAACAAACTTTCAGTAATGCGTTTTGCAGCCGCGAGACCCGCTTCACCGTGAACTAATTTAGTTACTTCTTCTGCTAATACATACTGTGCACGAGGCGCTTTACCACTATTTTTATCTTCTTCTTCCAATGCGTCAATTTCACTTAATTCCATGAAAGTAAAGAATTTCAGGAAACGATAAACGTCAGCATCTGCTGTGTTAATCCAGAATTGGTAGAATTTATATTGGCTGGTTTTCTTCGGATCTAACCATACTGCACCACCTTCGGTTTTACCAAACTTGGTACCGTCTGTTTTGGTGATCAGTGGAACAGTTAAACCAAACACTTGGTTTTGATGCAGACGACGAGTTAAATCAATACCTGATGTAATGTTACCCCATTGGTCTGAACCACCAATTTGTAACTCAACACCCATTTCTTTATTCATGTTCGCAAAATCGTAACCTTGTAATAGGTTATAGGCGAATTCAGTGAAAGAGATACCTACATCATCGCGGTTTAAACGCTGTTTAACAGACTCACGGTTGATCATTTGGTTAACGGAGAAATGTTTACCAATATCACGTAAGAATGTCAGCACATCCATTTTGCCAAACCAATCATAGTTGTTAGCTAGGCGTGCACTGTTATCACCACAATCAAAACTAAGGAATGGTGAGACTTGGTTACGGATTTTTTCTACCCACTCTTGAACGGTTTCTGTGGTGTTTAATTTACGTTCAGTAGCTTTAAAGCTCGGGTCGCCAATAAGACCCGTTGCGCCACCGACCAACGCCACAGGCTTGTGCCCGGCTAGTTGGAATCGTTTTAAACACAGCAAAGGAACCAGATGTCCCAAGTGCAAGCTATCGGCGGTAGGGTCGAAGCCACAATAGAGAGAGATAGGGCCCTGCGCCAGTCTCTCTGCTAACGCATCCTCATCCGTTACCTGGGCAACGAGGCCCCGCTCTTGCAATTGTTTAATCAGGTTATTGCTAGACATCAATGACTCCATCGGTTGAATTTTGTCTATCTATTTTAATGTAGAAAATTGACAAAATAAGGCTTAGCTCAAAGGCTCGCCAGTATGATTTGTCAATTTTCTTAAACGAGGCTATAGCATAAAGCGCATATCAATTAAGCGCCAGCTAAAAAACCATTTATTACGGGGCTAATCGGTCAATTACCCAGCCATCCGCTTCTCTTTGGTATAGAAAGCGGTCATGCAGGCGGTGAGCGCCACCTTGCCAAAATTCGACACTGTTAAAAACAACGCGATAGCCCCCCCAAAAACTCGGTAATGGAACCTCACCATTTTGAAATTTCTGCTTAAGCTCTAAAAATTTCCCTTCTAAGATTCCACGCGCCGAAATCCGTGAAGATTGAGCTGATGCCCAAGCGGCGATTTGGCTATCTTTTGGGCGGCTATGGAAATATTTCAGTACTTCAATCGGGCTTAAACGCTCAGCAACACCTGTAAAATGAACTTGGCGTTCCAATTGATACCATGGAAAATGCAAACTGATTTTATTGTTATGCTCTAAATGCTGTGCTTTACGGCTTCCCAAATTGGTATAAAAGACTAATCCGTTTTCATCGAAGTGCTTTAATAATACGATCCGTTGATAAGGCTGCCCTGTTTCATCAACTGTTGCCACACACATTGCTGTCGGGTCAGTTAATCGCGCTTCACAGGCTTGCTTTAACCAGCGCTCAAACAATGGAATAGGATCTGGCGTTAAATCTTTGCGTCTCAATCCACCTTTTGTATATTCACGTCGTACCGCAGCAAGATCGATCTCTTCAAGTTCGTTCATTTTACTGTCCTTTCAAGCGGTTATTTTATATCAACATTCGCGGGGTATATCGCACCTAATATACTGTCTCTGCTTGCGCCCGTTACTGATGCAAGGCTACCTGATAAGCCTGAAACTGTGCGAGCGGCAAGCCAAGCAAATGCCAGTGCTTCCATATCATCACCACTCAGCCCATATTTATCACTTGGCGCGACTTCAATCCCCGGCAGTAATGTTGCTAATCGCAACATTAAGAATTTATTTTGAGCGCCGCCGCCACAAACAATTAATCGCTCGCAGCCACCACATAACTTAACTTGATCCACTATAGATACGGCAGTCAATTCACACAATGTTGCTTGAACGTCTTCAGGAGATAGCAATTTAAAATGCGCCAAATGCTGCTCTAGCCATTGCATATTAAAATATTCACGCCCAGTACTTTTAGGAGCTGAACGTTTAAAATAGCTATCATTAAGCATCGCATTTAATAATGCCTGATTCACCGTTCCCGTTTTTGCCCATTCACCATCTTTATCATACGCTTGTTGCTTGTTACGCCAGACCCAAGTGTCCATTAACATATTACCAGGCCCTGTGTCATAGCCTTTTACATATGCATTTGGCAGCAATGCAGTAACATTAGCAATCCCGCCAATGTTAAGCACTATACGTTTTTCAGTCGGATGCCCTAATACGGCTAAATGAAATGCAGGAACTAGCGGAGCACCTTGTCCACCATAAGCCATGTCTCTGCGGCGAAAATCCCCTACAGTCGTTATTCCCGTTAATGCCGCTATGCGATTGTTATCACCAATCTGCATAGTAAATGGTGTTTCACTGTCAGGTTCATGCCAAACCGTTTGCCCGTGACAACCAATCGCAATAATATCTTCGGGAGATAGACCCGTTTGATGAAGCAGCTGATTAATGGCATCGGCATATATTGTGCCAAGTTCTCTGTCTATTTTTCCCAATTCAGAAAGTGTTGTTTCTTGCCCTTGGCAAATATTGAGAATGCGCTTTTTCAGCTCAATCGGAAATGCGGCGCTCAAGCTAGCTTGCTCTGCAACAAACTTATCATTAATTGCAGCTAATACGACATCAACACCATCTAGGCTGGTTCCTGACATAACACCGATATAGCGACCCGATTTAATCATCATTATTCCCTTTAACGTGTCTATTCACTCGATGAGATAAACTAGGAAAGATTGTGCTTTTAGAGAAAAATTTGTCAACTGATCGATTCAATTTCTCGTAGCGCTTCGCAGGAATAATAAATAATTGATAGAAGAGATGAAAATAGTGAGCAAAATAGCAACAATGAGTCACTTTGCTATCTCTCATTTTTTTAAATTTGATTTATAATGGTTCATTCTGTAATTATCTGCTACACCTTAAGGTGAGTAGTTTTTATTACAGGTGAAAATCCCCTATTTAGCCTTTGCCATAAATTGATGTTCTAAAATAGTCAAAAAATAGATGATTCTTTAGCAAAGGGTGCCTTGAATTGGGATTTTGGGTGGAATTTGAGATATTTTACCTAGTGTTGATGAATTATTTAATTCAAAATTAGTAGTCTAGGCTCTGTTATCTAAAACAAATTTTTGATGTTGTTGTGCTTATGGTAAGAACAAATCTTCGATGCTACGTTACTGCCACGAACAGCAAGTCTCATAGGAGTTATTATGCTTAAGAAAGTTTTTGTAGGTGTTGCTGCGGTTGTTGCGTTATCTGGCTGTGTCAATACAAGTACGCTTTCTGGTGATACTATTTCAGCTCAAGATGCTAAACAAGTCCAAACTGTGACTTATGGTACCGTACTCAATGCACGCCCAGTTACCATTCAAGCGGGTGAAGATGGTAACGTAATTGGAGCAATTGGTGGTGCAGTTATCGGTGGTCTATTAGGCAATACCGTCGGTGGCGGTACTGGTAAAACGCTAGCAACAGCAGCTGGTGCAATCGCGGGTGGTTTAGCGGGTCAACAAGCACAAGGTGCCCTAAATAAAAGCCAAGGTGTGCAGCTTGAAATCCGTTTAGACAGTGGTAAAAACATTGTTGTGGTTCAGAAACAAGATCCTGCCGCTTTCCGTGTAGGTCAGCGTGTTATGATCGCAAACAGTGGAAATACAGTGACTGTGTCACCTCGATAATTTGACATAAGTTCAAGATAAAATGCGTTCACCGACTAATTAATCGATGAACGCATTTTTTATTTAAATCATAATTAGCGTTTTACTTTTTAGCTTATTAATAATGCTTTTTATCGAATCTGAGCTCTTTACTATCTTTTTGTCTATGAGTTCCATTGCGGGAATTTATTAAATTTTTGTGATTGATATCATTCAAGTAAAATCTAATTTATACAATTTGAATTCTCTATCTTTCTTGAGCCACATTTTTTATTCATATTTCTACACCTTAATATCCCATATATCTAAAAATTAACTCATAGTAGTGAAATACAAAGCCGCCTCACATAATAAAACCATGTAACTAGATAGAAGTACATATTATGTGAATGGTGGCTATAATTATTAGATTAATATATATTTATGCGAATTACATTCATAGAATGAAAAATCAATTATAAAATACAATTATTAGTCTATGAATCATTCTGTAAGCGTAGAATATTTTTCTCCAATCTTAGCAGTAATAAAGATAACTGACTTAGTTCATCATGACTAATATTACTTAAAATTTCTGTCCGAGTATTATTAATCACTTGATCAACCGTTTTGATGAAAGGCTCCGATTCCTCTGTGAGTTTGATTCTCTTAGCACGTCGGTCATTCGCACATGTATGACGAGAAATGAGCCTTTTTTCTTCTAATTGATCTAATGTTCTGACCAAGGAAGGTTGCTCAATACCAATTGCCTTTGCCAATTGAATCTGCGACTGCTCGGGCGGTAACTGGCTAATATTATGCAGTGTTACCCAATGTGTTTGCGTGAGTTTAAGTGGTTTGAGGCGATAGTCAATCAATGCTCGCCACATACGGACTACACGAGATAATTCAGTTCCAATTTGAGATTCCAATTTACCCTCCTTTATATAATTATAATGTCTAAAAAATATACCAAATACATATTATTTTTTGAATTATATATTAACTCCCTTTTATCTTTACAACCTTTTATTGAGCCAATACCTCATAAATACCTATATATAGTGAGCATCAATAAATCATTGAGTGATATACATCTTACTTTCCTCCATGATTTTTCATATAAAAACAATATAATCACTTAATAAGACAACCTATCAATTATCTTATTAATAAGAATAGCCTTACTCTTCTTTCGAATCTATCTATTTTAACCCTTATAGTAATTACAACTAACAATAAAAAATGCAATATCAAATAAACCCTTAAAAAACAAAGTAATATAGTTATTCTTAAAATTATGTCATTTACAGTTGATTTAAATGAACTTCATCATCATTTTGAATAAATAAAATTTTATTGAAATGTAACTATTGTAATTAATCTAAATGAATTAATTTTTGATTGAATTATCTTATTTTTAATAGTCTGATTATCAATCAAAATAGAGGTTGTTGAGGATCATTCATCTCTTCTTGAGCCACTTTCTTATTATTTAATCTTAAAAATCGCTGGCGACATAAACGGATTACATGACGTTTTTCTGCGTTAGTTAGCTGCAACCAACCAAAACGTTCATCTCGGGTTCGATAACAACCACGGCAATATCCCTGCTCGTTGGTCTGGCATATCCCACGGCAAGGGCTTGGAATATCAAAAAACTCAAGTTGTTCTGCCATCGTTAACCACCCGTAATATAAACATAAAATTATGATATACTCCCTCGAATTGAGTATAGCCATGATATGACTAAAAAATAAACCTCAATCGCTGTATTTAGTCATATTGCCACGTTATATTAATAGATAAATCGATTCGACTTTAAGCATTATTGCCTGAAGAATTTATAGGGAAACTACTATTATGCGCTTACTACATACCATGCTCCGTGTTACCGACATGCAACGCTCCGTTGATTTTTATACCAAAGTATTAGGTATGCGCTTACTGCGCACGAGCGAAAATACAGAATACAAATATTCTTTAGCGTTTGTCGGTTACAGCGATGAAAGTGAAGGTGCTGTTATCGAGTTAACTTATAACTGGGGCGTAACAGAATATGACTTAGGTAATGCTTATGGTCATATTGCATTAGGTGTTGATAATGTTGCTAAAACCTGTGAAGACATTCGTCAAGCAGGTGGAAATATCACTCGTGAAGCTGGTCCAGTCAAAGGTGGTACAACCGTTATCGCATTTGTTGAAGATCCAGATGGCTATAAAATTGAGCTCATCGAAAATAAAAGTGCGAGCAAAGGATTAGGAAATTAATCCCTCACATACATTTTATATTTTAGGTGGTGATAACCATCACCTAAAATATCTTCAGTATCTACCTGCAAAAATGCATTCCCTTTGGCATAATGAAAGCCAACCAGAAACTGTAAATTGAAAGCCTAATGTCTGAAAAAAATAACCCTAACTCACTGGTTAACCGCTTCCGGGGTTACTACCCTGTCGTTATAGATGTTGAAACTGGTGGGTTCAACCCTAAAACTGATGGTCTATTAGAGATAGCGGCCATTACACTCAAAATGGACAAAGATGGCTGGCTAGCCATTGATGAAACGCTGCATTTTCATGTAGAACCATTTGAAGGTGCGAATTTGGAGCCCTCTGCACTGGAGTTCACTGGCATTGACCCCACGAACCCCCTACGTGGTGCAGTGAGTGAATATGAAGCATTACATGCCATTTTTAAAACAATTCGAAAAGGTATGAAGAATACCGATTGCAATCGCGCGATCATGGTGGCTCATAACGCAAATTTTGATCACAGCTTTGTTATGAATGCGGCAGAACGCTCTGGGTTAAAACGTAACCCATTTCATCCCTTCGCAACCTTTGATACCGCCGCACTGAGTGGATTAGTTTTTGGACAAACCATTCTTGCAAAAGCTTGTGTCACCGCAGGTATTCCATTTGATGGCAAGCAAGCCCACGGTGCCCTATACGATACTAACCGTACCGCGCTATTATTTTGCGAGTTAGTCAATAAATGGAAAAAATTAGGTGGATGGCCACTACCTAGTGAGCCTCAATAACCTCGCCCCCTAAAAACAAAAAAACCGTATTAGTTTTAGGCTAATACGGTTTTCATCAATATAAGCATTAAAGCCTATTCAACCATTTAATTACTCAGTGATGGTTTCATCTGCTGGACGGTATTTGTCTGCAGTTTCTTTGATCAGAGCTTGTAATTCGCCGCGTTGGAACATCTCAACGATAATGTCACAACCGCCAACTAACTCACCACCAACCCATAACTGTGGGAATGTTGGCCAATTAGCATATTTTGGTAGCTCTGCACGAATATCTGGGTTTTGTAAAATATCAACGTAAGCAAAACGCTCACCGCAAGAAGACAGAGCTTGAACAGCTTGAGCAGAAAAACCGCAGCTAGGCAGTTTTGGAGAGCCTTTCATGTATAATAAGATTGGATTTTCTTTAACTTGGCGCTCAATTTTTTCGATAGTTGTCATTTTATATCCTAAAACGTGGGTGCTGATTTTGCAGTCACTGAGCCACTTTGAATCATTTGCAAGGCAACTCATTAGACAGAACACATTGACCGGTGTAATCGCCGGCATAGTCAAAACATCGCAAATTGTTCCGTGATTGTTTCATACAATATGCCAGTTTTATAAGGTGAATACTATAGCACTCCTATTTGCTGTACTCAAAAGGTGAAAAGCAAATAGCAACGTTTTCTTTTTACTATAAAAAATTCACTCTGGGTGTTTTTGCCGTGTAATCATGAGAGTTATTTGTTAATATATTAGCAAATTAATAACACTTGATGTATTTCCCTGCTCTTCAATGACAATAACGACACGCAGTGGAATAATTATTATGCAACTTACTAACAATTAAGGCATAAATAGCATCATGGAACAGGTTTTTTCTTACTGTAACCTGTATTCTGTTATGATAAATCATGACTTACAATGCGGCGCAATAGCTCACCACGGCTCGACGTCACTACACTAGAAGTAGATTAATTAATAGAAGTACATTTAATTTCGCTCATTTTACGAGCAAACACCCTAAACACTGAATAAAAGCAATCAAGGAGTACGCAATGTCTTTTGAATTACCAGCTCTACCTTATGCTAAAGATGCTTTAGAACCTCATATCTCTGCTGAAACCTTAGAATACCACTACGGTAAGCACCACAACACTTATGTTGTTAACCTGAATAACCTGATCAAAGGCACTAAATTTGAAGGTCTGTCTTTAGAAGAAATCATTAAAACTTCTGAAGCTGGCGTATTCAATAACGCGGCTCAAGTTTGGAACCACACTTTCTACTGGCACTGCTTGGCTCCAAATGCAGGTGGCGAGCCAACCGGTAAAGTTGCAGAAGCTATCAACAAAGCATTCGGTTCATTTGCTCAGTTCAAAGAGCAATTCACTGATGCCGCAGTTAAAAACTTCGGTGCAGGTTGGACTTGGTTAGTGAAGAAAGCAGATGGCAGCCTGGCTATCGTTAACACGTCTAACGCGGCAACACCAATTTCTGGTGACGATAAGCCAGTTCTGACTGTTGATATCTGGGAACACGCATACTACATCGACTACCGTAACGCACGTCCAAAATACTTAGAAAACTTCTGGGCGTTAGTTAACTGGAAATTTGTTGAAGAAAATCTGGCTTAATTTTAGTTCAGATCTAAAATGACTAAGGGCGAGTATAATACTCGCCCTTAATTATTTCTCATCCTTAGTAGATAGGATGGAAATGAAATCAGAAAATGTGCACAGCAAACAAAATAATTACAGCTAAAGAGCCAAACGCAGCTAGCAATCCATATTTAAAATCTGTATCCATGAGACCCTCTCATATAAAGAAATTGAATTATCAAATAACCATAAAATAAAAAGGTTATTTCAGTATACATGCACAAAAACGTAAAACCAGTGTCTATATCACATGTTATAACATCAATTATTTCTTTCGTTTTTGCGCTAGATCAGACAAAATCGACAACAAATCGCTAAATTATTGCCAGCAAAGGTACTATGCATCAATATGCAGGTAATTATTTAACTAGAATTATTTTAGAGACCAAGTTTTGGTTAGGAGTTTTTTCTTCTCATGGCAACAATTAAAGATGTGGCGAAACGTGCGGGCGTCTCTACCACAACCGTCTCCCATGTTATCAACAAGACGCGTTTTGTCGCTGATGATACAAAAACAGCCGTTTGGGCCGCCATCAAAGAGCTCAATTATTCTCCGAGTGCGGTTGCGCGTAGTTTAAAAGTCAACCACACCAAATCAATTGGTCTGTTGGCAACATCAAGTGAAGCCCCCTATTTCGCAGAAGTGATCGAGTCTGTCGAGAATAGTTGCTATGAGAAAGGCTATACTCTAATTTTATGTAACTCTCACAATAACTTAGGTAAGCAAAAAGCGTACTTGCAAATGTTGGCACAAAAACGTGTCGATGGGCTACTTGTGATGTGTTCAGAATACCCTGACACCTTGATAGGTATGTTGGAAGATTACCGAAATATCCCAATGGTCGTCATGGACTGGGGTACCTCTCGCGGGGATTTCACTGACAGTATTATTGATAACTCTTTCCACGGTGGTTACTTAGCGGGTCGTTACCTTATTGACCGTGGTCACCGTGAAATTGGCGTGATCCCTGGCTCTCTCGAAAGAAATACAGGTATTGGGCGTTTAACCGGCTTCAAAAAAGCCATGGAAGAAGGCAAAGTCACATTAAAAGATGAATGGATTGTTCAAGGGGATTTCGAGCCAGAATCAGGCTATAAAGCGATGATGCAGATCCTCAGTAACAAGCACCGCCCAACGGCAGTCTTCTGTGGTGGAGACATCATGGCGATGGGGGCAATCTGTGCGGCTGACGAGATGGGATTACGTGTCCCTCAAGATATTTCCATTATTGGTTATGATAACGTGCGTAATGCACGCTATTTCACGCCTGCATTAACCACAATTCACCAGCCAAAAGAGCGTTTAGGTCAAATGGCGTTTGCGATGTTGCTCGATCGTATTGTGAATAAACGCGAAGATGCGCAAACGATTGAAGTTCATCCGCGTTTAGTTGAGCGCCGTTCCGTGGCTGACGGTCCATTTATTGATTATCGCCGCTAAGTCTACCTCAGCACATTAGCTCGCAAACCACTCCGCGTTGAGCGTTTCGCTATCACCAAGATAGTCAAGAAGCCATCTCAACGCTGGAGATGTATCATTCTCAACCCACGTTAAGCAGCAAGGGCTTTCAGGAAACGGCTGTGCTAATTTCAGCTCAACAAGCTTACCTTCTGCACACAATGGCGCTGCACGGTGCTCAGGAACCATTCCCACACACAGGCCATTTTCCAAACACGCTAAACCACTTTCCCAGTAAGGCACAACTAAGCGACGTTGGTTATCCAGCGCCCAAGTATCTCTTTTCGGTAAGCTTCTTGAGGTATCTTCTAAGCACAAACTTGGATATTCACGCATTTGATCATCTGTCAGTTTGCCCTGAATTTTTGCTAATGGGTGATCGGGGCTCGCAACACAACGCCATGACATAAAGCCCATATCACGGAAGCTATAGCGCTCTCCAATTGGTGAAGCACGGGTCGCTCCAATCGCAACATCCACACGTCCATCGGCTAAAGCATCCCAAACTCCATTAAACACTTCAGGGTGGATATACAGTTCAATATCAGGGAAATGACGATAAAAATCCAAAATCAGCTGTTCCGTACGCTGCGGTTTTACGATGCAATCAACAGCAATACTGAACTGTCCGCGCCATCCATTGGCGACTTGTTGGCATTGATGTCGAGTATCAATCATTTTTTTGATAACACTTCGACTTTCTTTAATAAAGATAGCCCCGGCTTCCGTCAATACCACATCACGGTGACGACGTTCGAATAGCGGAACTGCTAACCATTCTTCGACTTGTTTTACTGTGTAGCTGATCGCTGAAGGGACTCGATGCAGCTCATCCGCAGCACCACTAAAGCTTCCCGTTCGAGCAACTGCGTCTATGACTTCAAGTGCATGAGCTGACCACATTTTCTTTCCTTTCAAATTATTTGATAGCAGAGTCCAAATATTACCGTTTCACAACGTAAAAAAATAGCCTATACAATAAGATAACTATCAACATTATTTTAAATATAGATTAAGCAAAAACTATGACAAATACTGCGACAAAAAACTCCTCTGGATTTTTGATTTATCTTGCTGGCCTAAGCATGCTGGGGTTTTTAGCCATCGATATGTATCTGCCTGCCTTTGGTTCAATGCAAACAACCTTAAATACGACTGAAGGCGCTATCAGCGCATCATTAAGTATCTTTCTAGCGGGCTTCGCGTTTGCCCAGCTATTATGGGGACCCCTTTCAGATAAATTAGGACGCAAACCTATTCTCATTGTTGGGCTTTCGCTGTTCATTATTAGCTGCCTAGCAATGATTTGGGTCACCGATGCCACTCAGTTATTAATCCTTCGATTCTTGCAGGCCGTTGGCGTTTGTTCTGCTGCGGTTTTATGGCAGGCCCTCGTTATCGACCGCTATAACGAAGCTGATACCCAAAAAGTATTTGCCTCTATTATGCCTTTAGTGGCGCTTTCTCCTGCATTAGCGCCACTTTTAGGTGCCTGGGTGCTTGAACACAAAAACTGGGAATTTATCTTCATCGTGCTGATGATGGTGGGCGTTTTACTCCTGCTACCGACTTTGATGCTAAAAAAAGTGGCACCGAAAGTCATCGCAGAAGAAAACCAGCCACAAACCAAAGTTTCCTTTGCTACCTTGCTAAGCTCCCCTGTTTTCAGTGGTAACGTACTTGTGTACGCAGCATGTAGCGCTGGCTTTTTTGCATGGCTAACGGGTTCGCCGTTTATTCTACGCAATATGGGCTTTAACCCTGCGGATATCGGCCTGAGTTATATTCCTCAAACACTGGCATTTATTGTCGGGGGATACGGCTGCCGCTTCGTATTAGCTAAAGTTCGCGCTGAAACGTTGTTCCCAATCTTGCTAGCGGGTTATGCCGTTAGTATGATTATTCTCTTTGTGATGGCGATTTATACGCAGCCAACATTAACCATGATTTTGGTTCCATTTTGCTTTATGGCAGCAATGAACGGAGCATCATACCCAATTGCAGTCGCCAAAGCCCTCAATACGTTCCCATCTGCTAGTGGTAAGGCTGCTGCACTACAAAATGCGTTACAGTTAGGGTTATGTTTCTTAGCCAGTTTATTAGTGTCTGCTCTTACATTTGACCCTTTACTCGCTACAACTGGTGTGATGGCATTTACTGTAATCCCAATGATTATAGGCTATTTCATGCAGCGTTGTGCCAGCAAATCCAATAATGCGATTAAGCACACTGAATATCAGCATGACTAATCGTTAGTTAACGTTATTTTTTGGCATCATAAAAATCAGTTCCGTTACTATTATTAATAACGGAACTGATTTTTAATAAAACGTTATTTGGTTAATATATCGTTTATAGAGTTAATTTTTTCCCTATAACACGCTATTATTAGCATATTCAATTATGACGTTTTGAAGAGCCATGCTGAAACAGTATTATCCTCCTGATGAATTAAAAGAATTTGTTAGTTCAGTTTTGATTATCAAGAAATTTACTGATGCTATTAAGATCTTCCCAGGCACAGGTGCTGAAATATGGGTTTCGACTGAAAATATCAGTATGTCGACTCACGAACATACATCCGTCAATCCATTTCAGTTAATCATCCCCAGAGTCAATATATTTACGGCTATCCCGAATAATGCCAGCGTGATGGTTCTACGTATTCGCCACGATGCCCTACGTTTTTTACTTCCCCAACGCACGTTAAATTATACGGATATCCCTACTCCGCTTAGCCAAGTTTGGAGTGATAACTGGTTTAAAGCATTGGCCAATTCTTCTTTTAAAGAGTTGAATTCGTGTTTTTATGTCACTAAAGCAACAAAAAAAAACCATTTTATTGACCAAGTTATCGATTCCCTTTATCGCAATCCAAATAAAAAAATTACCGAAATTGCCGATGATATTGGCTACAGCGCACGCTTAGTTCAAAAAGAGTTTTTAAAAGAATTTGGGATCACGCCAAAACGGTACCAGATCAATTGTCGCTTAGAGCAAGTGATGAAAACCATGGTAAAGGAACAAGATACTTATCGTTGGTTTGAAACGGGTTATTATGATCAATCCCACTTTTATCGCGATTTTAAGCGTTACTTTACCATGACACCATCGGCGTTTTTAAAGTCAAATTATTCGCTTTTTTACAATACAAAAACAAAGTCTCCATTAAGATAGTTCTGAGTACATAAGGAGAATGGTATGAGTATTGTTGTATATGCCCAAATCACTACCGAAAAAAAGGACGGGTATTTAACGAAGAAAATCGTTAGCGAAATTGCCAAACGCAGCCGGATGGAAAAAGGATGTTTGCAGTATGACCTGATGGCAAAAGAAAATGGCTACATTGTGTTTGAAGAGTGGGAAAATGCACAAGCATTAGAAATGTATCAAAAAAGCGCTCATTTCAAACAACTTGTTGACGCGATTGAACGTGACAATGCCATTTTTTCGGTCAATTTTAGTGAGAAGTAATAGAATATTCCGGTGAATTTATTACCTACCGATTCAACAGATTATAGCTCTGCATAGAGCTATAATCTTATCAGGTCAAAACTAGATTGACGATTTTTCGCTATCTACTGAGTCATCACTCTCTTGTTTCTGCTTCAATAACATTTCTTGTTCTTTCTGATGCAAAACACGCTCAACAGTATCAACAATAGCTTGAGTTTGTGGGTCAATCTCAATGTTGACTTTATGACCCAGTCGTTTGCTACCTAGTGTTGTTCTCGCCAACGTTTCTGGGATCAAATGCACGCAGAAACGGTTGTTGATAACATCTCCGACCGTTAAGCTGATTCCATCAATCGCCACAAATCCCTTATGCAAGATATACCTCATCAAGGCTTTATCATAAATAGATAGCCAAACTTGATGATTATCTTCAGAGGTGAAAATCTTACTAATTTCTGCGGTGGTTACAATATGACCCGAAACCACATGTCCGCCAATTTCATCACCATATTTCGCAGCACGTTCAATATTAACCACATCCCCTTCTTTTAAGTCACCTAAATTAGTGAGGCGCAATGTCTCTTTGATTAAATCAAAGCTAACGTACTCCCCCTCAATTTTAGTCACCGTTAAACAGCAACCGTTATGCGCAACGGATGCACCGGTTTCTAAACCCACTAATAATTCCGGTGTGAATTTCATGACATGAGTACGGAAATTAGCTCTTTCCGTGATTGAGATAATTGGAGCGGTTCCTTGAACAATGCCTGTAAACATAATGACTCTCAGTGCAGTGAATTAATGAACTCAGTTTACCTAAGAATTTTCAGAGATCTATCTTATTTGAGTGGTTATATTTATGCTGCCATCACAAAACATTTAAACGGTTTCTATACTAATCTGCTGTTTTATTATTCTTATCTATAACTATGTTGGATTGGTTACATAAAAGAGATAGAATAAGGGGTTAGCATTAACTATCTGATTTTTTAGTAAATCATAGATTTTCATTCCGCTTTTTTCTTTTTTTAATTCGAAACTTATTGTGAAGGTGTATGCGTGCAGAAATATATTACAGAAGCGCGTAGCTTGTTGGCTCTCGGTATCCCTATCTTCTTTGCCCAATTTTCCCAAACCGCCATGGGGTTTGTGGACACCATCATGGCGGGAAGTGTTAGCGAAATCGAAATGTCAGCTGTGGCTGTTGGTTTTTCTATTTGGTTGCCTGCTATTTTATTAGGGCAAGGTATTCTCATGGCGCTCACGCCAATCATCGCTCAAATGAACGGTTCAGGTCGCAGAAACCTAATTGGCGACCAAGTTCAACAAGGCTTGTGGCTAGCCTTTATTTTAGGCGTTAGTATCATGTTACTGTTATATAACAGTAAATTGATCATTAGCAACATGCCTCATATTGACCAAGAGTTAGCCGATAAATCGGTTCGTTTCCTACACGCGATTATGTGGGGAGCCCCAGGTTACCTATTTTATCAAGTGTACCGTAGCCAGTGTGAAGGGTTATCAAAAACCAAACCTGGCATGGTCATTGGTTTTCTTGGCTTGATGGTCAATATTCCAGTGAACTATATCTTCATTTATGGTCACTTTGGAGCACCTGCCTTAGGTGGTGTTGGTTGCGGCGTGGCGACAGCAACGGTGTATTGGGCAATGTGCCTGATGATGAGATGGTATGTTAAACACGCACCAAATCAGAGAGATATTCGCCCTGCTCAGCCATTAGGCGCACCAAATCCAGATATCCTGAAACGCATTATTGTGCTCGGAACACCGATTGGATTAGCGCTGTTTTTTGAGGTTACCCTGTTTGCGGTTGTTGCCCTATTGGTCGCTCCTTTAGGAGTTGTTGCGGTCGCGGGTCACCAAGTAGCGCTTAACTTTAGTTCTGTGATGTTTATGTTCCCATTATCAATGGGTATCGCTGTCACCATTCGAGTTGGCTATAACTTGGGACGTCAATCTACCGATGCCGCAAAAGTCTCTTCCTATACTGGTTTAGCGGTAGGATTAAGTTTAGCTTGCTTAACGGCCATCTTTACCAGTACGTTCCGCGAACCTATCGCTATGATGTATAACAAGAATCCTGAAGTAGTTGTTTTAGCATCTAGCTTGATGCTCTATGCAGCGCTTTATCAGCTTTCAGATTCTATTCAAGTCATTGGTGCTGGTGTGTTACGTGGGTATAAAGATACTCGCTCAATCTTCTTTATTACCTTTACAGCATATTGGATTCTAGGTTTACCGTCTGGCTATGTTTTGGCGTTAACCGACTTCATTACCGAACCGATGGGACCAAAAGGTTTCTGGTTAGGATTTATTATCGGGCTCACTGCGGCGGCTATTGGTATGGCAACACGAATTTTGTGGATCCATCGCCAACCTGACAGTGTCGTTTTATTACGTTCAACGCGATAATTGGCGTAATTTTCAGCATTTTATGGTAAGGCGGTAAATGTTTTTCTGCGAATAGTTTTAAATACGAGCAAACTCTCGCAAAATTACATTTTCCCCTTGCCAGATTGACAGCAGAACGTTAATATTCGTCCCCGTCGTTAGAGCAGTAATAATTGATATGCGTCCGTAGCTCAGTTGGTTAGAGCACCACCTTGACATGGTGGGGGTCGGTAGTTCGAGTCTACTCGGACGCACCATTTAAATTCATCACTAGCGACAAACAAAGTTTCACCTCAGTGCGTCCGTAGCTCAGTTGGTTAGAGCACCACCTTGACATGGTGGGGGTCGGTAGTTCGAGTCTACTCGGACGCACCATTTGAATTTGTCATCAGTGACAAACCAAAGCTTCATCTCAGTGCGTCCGTAGCTCAGTTGGTTAGAGCACCACCTTGACATGGTGGGGGTCGGTAGTTCGAGTCTACTCGGACGCACCATTCTACTTATTCCGAATCATTATTTATCCTGAGCCCTACTTACCCTGATTAAAGTGCTTTTTTCAAATATCATATTTATCTTGATTGTGATTTTGTTTTCCCTTATTTTGTTGCGCAACCCACTTTCAACTGAAAATCTCGCTGTTGTTTGATCTTAATTACTTCTGCATCAAATTTAGCAAAATTTGATTTGTCTCACAGTTTGATGTTGTTTATAATAATCCCACAAGCTGAAAGGTTTCAACAAAGACAAATCAGCATGTTAGCTTTAATGAAAAATGTCATCTACACTATAATAAGAGTCAAAAAGTGACGTTTTTTAAATAATCAGATTTTGAATACCAGACTGTCGCCTATTCTTATAAATGAGTTGCGCAACATAGACTATCTTGCGCATTAAGCATCGGCGGCAATACCGATTTCCTTTATAACCATTAGATAGACTGCCATGAAAAAAACCAAAATTGTTTGTACCATCGGTCCAAAAACCGAATCAGAAGAGAAATTAACTCAGTTATTGGATGCAGGCATGAACGTCATGCGCCTTAACTTCTCCCACGGTGACTATGAAGAACACGGTCAACGTATCAACAACCTCCGCTCTGTCTGTGCAAAAACCGGTAAACAAGCAGCTATTCTGCTGGACACTAAAGGTCCAGAAATCCGCACCATGAAACTGGAAGGCGGCAATGATGTTTCTCTCGTTGCAGGTCAAACTTTCACTTTCACAACAGATACTTCCGTTATCGGCAACCAAGAACGCGTTGCAGTCACTTACCCTGGCTTAACCAAAGACCTGAAAGTGGGTGACACCGTTTTAGTGGATGATGGTTTAATCGGGATGACCGTAACCAACATCACTGCAACTGAAGTCATTTGCCAAGTATTAAACAATGGCGATCTTGGTGAGAAAAAAGGTGTTAACTTACCGGGCGTTTCTATTGGCTTACCTGCTCTGGCAGAAAAAGATAAAGAAGACCTCGTTTTCGGTTGCCAACAAGGTGTCGACTTTGTTGCCGCTTCATTTATCCGTAAACGTTCAGACGTTGAAGAAATTCGCGCTCACCTGAAAAAACACGGTGGCGAGAATATTCAAATCATCTCTAAAATCGAAAACCAAGAAGGTTTAAATAACTTCGACGAAATTCTTGAAGCCTCTGACGGTATCATGGTTGCTCGTGGTGACTTAGGGGTTGAAATCCCGGTAGAAGAAGTTATCTTCGCCCAAAAAATGATGATTGAAAAATGTGTTAAAGCTCGCAAAGTCGTTATCACTGCGACTCAAATGCTAGATTCAATGATCAAAAACCCACGCCCTACCCGCGCAGAAGCTGGTGACGTTGCAAACGCCATCTTAGACGGTACAGATGCTGTTATGCTGTCTGGAGAAAGTGCGAAAGGTAAGTATCCAGTTGAAGCTGTGACTATCATGGCAACTATCTGTGAACGTACTGACCGCGTTATGCCAACGCGTATTGAAAATCAAAAACCAACCCAGCGCTTACGTGTGACTGAAGCTGTCTGCCGTGGTGCCGTTGAAATGTCTGAAAAACTGGACGTGCCATTAATCGTTGTCGCAACTTATGGTGGTAAATCCGCAAAATCAGTACGTAAATACTTCCCTACCGCACCGATTCTGGCTCTGACAACTAACGAAGAAACTGCTCGCCAGTTACTGTTAGTGAAAGGTGTTATTCCGATGATCGTGGGTCCTTTCGAATCCACAGATGATTTCTATCGTGAAGGAAAACGTGCAGCGTTGGAAAGTGGTTTAGCGGTTGAAGGTGATGCCGTCGTGATGGTATCCGGAGCATTAGTACAAAGTGGTACAACAAATACCTCATCAGTACATGTTCTGTAGTTGTCTTGCATCACAGTTGTCCTGCATAATCTAGCGTGACATTAACCCTATCGCTTCACGGCAGTAGGGTTTTTTATTATCTGGAATAACTGAAATTTAGCAATCCGTGCGAAACATAATTTCAATAAGTTACGTTATGATCCGCGAAGATATAATTCACCCAGATTTTGATTACAAAGCATTTACAAAATAAATCATAAAACGATAACCATTCGCTCAAATTTCAAACTAAATAACCCTTAATTGAAATTTTTATTCGTTTTCACCCTGTTAAATATAAAGTATTTCTAGCAAAACTTTGAATTACGTACTAGCATAAGACTTAGTAAGTACCATACCCTAATTTACATTAGGTTGTTTTAAAGGGATAGAGGTAGCTTTAAGATAACGCTCTTAAGTCTATTTTTTGGTTACTTGCTTTTATATTTTCAAGATAAATCAATCTAGAGGGTAAAATAATGATTCGTACTAAAATTGTACTGGGCTCTATCGTATTAGCTTCAGCATTACTGGCGGGTTGTTCTAACAGCACTGAAGTGCAAAAGCTCTCTTCAGACGTGCAAACTCTGAACGGTAAAGTTGACCAACTGAGCAACGACGTTCAGTCTCTGCGTTCTGATGTACAAACTGCACAAGAAGAAGCAGCTCGTGCAAACCAACGTCTGGACAACCAAGTACGTACTTACAAAAAATAAGTCCGGCTTGATGTTATCTAGAAAAGCTTAATAGCTGAATTATTGTTGAGGGCCTATTTTATAGGCCCTTATTTTTTACTTCAAAACTCATTTAAGGTAGGCAGTCATTAGCTTTTAAATGACTGATATTTGGCAGGAATTGAAGACTTCACTTCTCCTTCAAACACAGGTTGTGGTTGAGTAATCGTGAATGGCGCAATTGGTTTTAATTGCTGATAATCGCGTTTCATCGATTCTGAATCATCCCCAACATTAACCCTTACTGGCAATCCTGAACGTCTAGACAACTCTGCTTGAACTTTTGCTTTATCAATGCCTGGGTTACTCGCTAAAAACGCTTGGAAATCTTCAGTCAGCTTGATTGGCATTGTCTGTGGGTCATCACTGTCTTTACGTGACAATGGCTGATGCACCTCAATGTAATAGCTACCATCTGGCTCTTTTGCATATTTAACTGGCTGATCGATAACTTGAACGCGCGTTCCTTTTGGTACGTTAGTAAACAGTGCTTTAATATCATCTGGGCGTAGACGAATACAGCCAGAGCTAACACGCATACCAATACCAAAATTGGCGTTAGTACCGTGGATCAAGTATTCACCACGACCATAAGACAGGCGTAAGGCATACAGCCCCATCGGGTTTTCTGGACCAGCAGGTACCACCGCCGGGAGTGTGATACCCTGCTGTGCATAATGTTTACGGATATTGGTGGTTGGTGTCCATGTAGGGTCTTTAATCAATTGGCTAATGGACGTCACCATTTCAGGTGTATCTCGTCCTAGCTGACCAATACCGATCGGATACACAGCCACTTTATGGCTATTTTCAGGGTAATAATAAAGACGCATTTCCGCTAAGTTAATCACGATACCGGTACGCGGTGTCGAAGGTAATAACATTTGAGCAGGAATAATCAGTGGCTTACCCACTTCAGGTAAATAAGGGTCTGTTCCTGGGTTCGCCTCTAACATCGCCAACAAACCAATCTGATAGTCGCTTGCTATAGCTTCCAGTGGGCGCCCATCGTTAGGCACCACATAGGTGATATTTTCCCCGATCAGGCGTGTGTTGTTATTGGGTAATGGATAATCTTTAGCCTGCGCTGGTGCCAGCACCGCACTCATGACAAACAGACTTACCGCCGTCAAAACTCTTTTCATACCTACTCCAAGGAAAATAAGATTCATTACAAAATTCAAACAATATCGCTCATAATAGCAACTATCTCGAATATCTTTAATACTTAATAAATATTTTAGTCTGCTAATAATTTGAATGTGAGCTAACTTTGTCTCGTCATTGTTAGTTTAGCAATAAAATACAGTGAGTTACTTAGGTATATTTTCTTGGATAAAAATAATAGGAAGAAAAGAAAAGTGTGGGAAATTCCGACAATTTCCCACTGAGTACTTAAAGAAGTTGGTGAGCTCGCGCTAAAATCGACTTAATCATGCCATTTAAACCTTGAGTCCGAGAAGGCGTAAGATGCTGCTCAAGCGCCAATTGCTGGAAAAAGTGTTTTACATCCACAGCAAGGATCTGTTCAGGTGTTTTTCCTTGAAAGAGAATAATCACAATCGCCACTAACCCTTTAACAATAGCTGCATCACTATCTCCGGCAAGAACAACATGACCATCCGGTTGTTTTTGCATATCAATCCACACTTGGCTTTGGCAACCTGCTATCAAGTTATCATCCACCTGTTGAGCTTCAGATAACGCAGGTAATCGCCCGCCCAGTTCAATCATATACAAATAGCGTTCTTCCCAATCTTGGCAACGTGCAAAATTGCGTAATAGCTTCTCTTCATCGGGTAACGCCGACATAATATTTCCTTCTCTCTATCTGCTACAATCTCTATTTGCTGCAATACGGTGACTTCGATATACCATCGGTATCTAGCCAAGTAATTGTTTAACACGCAGTAACGCATTATACAAAGCATCGATATCCTGCTTAGTCGTATAAACACCAATAGATGCCCGGCACATCGCAGGAACTTGATAATGTTCCATTAATGGCATCGCACAGTGGTGCCCAGTACGAATGGCAATCCCATATCTATCTAGGAATGCTCCAACATCATAGGCATGATGTTCACCTAAATTAAAGGCTATCACGCCTTCACGTTGGTCATTACCATATAAACGAAGGGAAGGCACTTGCTTAAGCAAATCCGTCGCATATTGCATCAATTGCTTTTCATACGCAAAAGTTTCGCTTAATCCTAACTCATTGAGATAGTCTAAAGCTGCGCCTAACCCAATGATACCACTGATATTTGGGGTGCCAGCTTCAAATCGCCATGGAATGTCCGCAAATGTGACTCCTTTTTTCAGGCTGACTTGGCGGATCATCGCTCCACCCCCTTCCCAAGGTGGCATTTTCTCAAGCAATGCCTTCTTGCCGTAGAGGATCCCAATACCTGTTGGTCCATATAGCTTATGGCCTGAACAGACATAAAAATCACAGTCTAGCGCTTGTACATCCACCTGTTGATGCATCGCCCCTTGCGCACCATCCACCAGGATAGCCAGCCTATTTTCATACTGCTCTGCAATTTCACGCGCTTGTGAGACCAATTTTTTCACCGGATTAACGGTACCAAGCACATTGGAAATATGAGTGAAACTGAAGAGTTTTGTACGCGCATCGATGAGTTGTGCGAGCTGAGTGGTATCGAGGGTACCGTCCTCAAGGATAGGCAGGATTCTGACTTCAAAACCACGCTCTTGCGCCAACATAAACCAAGGAACAATGTTCGCATGGTGCTCCATTTCAGTGATAATAATATTATCACCTTGCTGGATAAACTGGCGCCCAAAGCTATTCGCAACAAGGTTAATCCCTTCCGTCGTCCCTTTGACAAACACTATCTCTTCAGGGGAGGCCGCATGCAAAAAATCCGCGGCTTTTTGGCGAACATTTTCCACCAGCGTGGTGGCATTCGCGCTTAACGTATGAACCCCACGGTGCACTGCCGCGTATTGATGCAACGTAAATTGACTCTCTGCATCCACAACCTGCTGAGGCTTTTGAGCACTCGCCGCACTATCTAAATAGACCAATGGATGGTTATTCACGGATTGCGCTAAGGCAGGAAAATCCTGCCTGACCGATTCAACATCAAATAACATCGGTTTACACCTCCGCTAAGCGTTGATGAATATTCGCCATCACGGCCTGTTTTAACCCATCGATGGTAATAGATTCGGTTAATTCAGCTGCGAATGCATTGATAATCATCTGTTTAGCAGCTTGACTATCAATCCCTCTAGAGCGTAGATAAAAGAGTTGCTCATCATCGATGCGCCCAACCGTTGCCCCATGACCACACTTCACGTCATCAGCATAGATCTCCAGTTGAGGCTTCGTGTCAATTTCCGCTTTTTCACCCAGTAACAGAGTATTGTTAGTCATTTGACCGTCTGTTTTCAGCGCGTTAGGGTCAACTTTGATCATCCCGTTGAATACCGCTTTGCTGCTATCCATGGCGATCACTTTATGCAGCTGTCGGCTATTACAATAACCCGCATTGTGTTCAAGATAGCTGCGTGTGTCGGCAATTTCATTACCTTGCGGCAACAACAGGCTGTTTAACTCGAATTCCGTATTTTCACCGTCAAGACGGCTACTTGTATGATGACGGGTTAGCCCTGCACCTAATAAAAAGCAGCTACTTTTCACTTGGCTATCACGCCCCACCACAATGTCATTATGAGCAAAGTGCTGTGCCTGTGGGTTTTCTGTCATCAGTTTGAAATGGGTAAACTGAGCGTTATCACCCACTTCAACCGTTAAACGCCCACCAGTAAGATGCGCTTGGTCATCTAAACTGACAAAGTGTTCAATCACTTGAGACTGGCTATTGTTCCCCAGAGTCAAATGATAGCGATATTGGCTCATGTTCATTGAGCTTGGATCATGGCTACCACTGGAGATATTCAGTAAATAGAGTGGCTTAGTCGCAACTTTATTGGCAGCTAACTGGATGATAAGCGGTTGAGCCGCTAGGCATTCCGTTAAATGTAAGAAAATCTCGCTGTTCACCGCATCTGGTAGCCAGTCTTGGCTATCGAGCAGAGAAACTTGAAATTCCCCCGTATCGACAGAGCTCAGTTCCGCATTGTAGCGCCCATCCACCAACACAACACGATAGGCATCAATAGCTAATGCGAGTGCGTCACTTAGCGGTGCCTGCTGTTCTTGCGAGCTAAAACGGTAGTGGGTATTTAACACGCTGTTTAACGGAGTATAGTGCCAGTCTTCATGACGAAAAGCGGGCAGCCCTACGTGTTTAGCAAGGCTCCAATGGGTTTGAGCGTGCTGAGATTTTCCACCTAATCCTTGCTCATATAGCGTTTCAAAACGGCGCATTGCCTGCTGATTTAAAGCATCAACCGCAGCGCGTTTTTCCGCTCTTTCACTGTTGGTCAATAAGCCAGCCATAGCCTTGCTCCTCCAGTTTTTTCGCTAAACTGAAATCACCGGATTTGATGATTTTTCCTTGATACAGGACGTGAACAAAATCAGGTTTTACATAGTCCAAAATGCGCTGATAGTGGGTCACGATAATAAATGAACGCTCTGGTGTACGTAGTGAATTCACGCCATTGGAGACGATTTTTAGCGCATCGATATCTAAACCCGAATCGGTTTCATCTAAAATACATAACTTAGGCTCTAACGCTGCCATCTGTAAAATGTCATTCCGTTTTTTCTCTCCACCGGAGAAACCTACGTTAACTGAACGAGTAAGCAGGTCTTGTGGCATATCCAACAATTCGATTTTATCTTCGATAAAATCTTGGAAATCAAAGCGGTCTAACGCCTCTTGCTGGCGATATTCGCGCACCGCATTCACTGACGTTTGCAGGAAAAATTGGTTACTCACACCCGGAATTTCAACCGGATATTGGAATGCAAGAAAAATCCCTTCACCCGCGCGTTCCTCTGGATCTAACTCAAGTAAATCCTTACCGTTGAATGTCACTTCACCACTATCAATTTGGTAATCTTCACGGCCTGCTAGGGTTGCGGACAAAGTACTTTTACCCGAACCGTTTGGTCCCATAATCGCATGAACTTCACCTGGTTTAATTTCCAGAGACAGCCCTTTTAAAATTTCATTACCTTCTACACTTACATGTAAATCTTTAATACTTAACATATCAACATGCCTTTAGCGCTCAAGCGCAACTAAACTCGGTTAGGATCAGCCCACACTGTGTTCTAAGCTGATAGCCAATAATTTTTGTGCCTCAACGGCAAACTCTAGTGGCAATTCTGAGAAAACATCTTTACAGAAGCCGTTAACAATCATTGAGATAGCGTCATCTTCGCTGATCCCACGTTGCAAGCAATAAAACAGCTGGTCTTCACCAATGCGCGACGTTGTCGCTTCATGTTCTAATTGCGCGGTATTGTTCTTCACTTCCACATACGGGAAGGTATGAGCGCCACATTGGGTACCAATCAGCATGGAGTCACATTGGGTAAAATTACGAGCGTTATGGGCACTCGGAAGTATTTTGACGAGCCCACGATAACTATTTTGGCTTTTACCTGCCGAAATCCCTTTTGAGATAATCGTTGAGCGGGTATTTTTGCCAATGTGGATCATTTTGGTGCCCGTATCTGCTTGTTGGTTGCCGTTGGTCAGCGCGACAGAGAAAAATTCCCCAACAGAGTTATCCCCTTTTAAAATCACGCTTGGGTATTTCCACGTAATGGCAGAACCTGTTTCGGATTGTGTCCATGACATTTTGGAATTTTCCCCTTCGCACAGGGCACGCTTAGTCACGAAATTGAGAATTCCCCCCGTTTCGCTATCACCACCCGAGAACCAGTTTTGAACTGTCGAGTACTTCACTTCGGCATCTTTATGGATAATCACTTCCACAACAGCTGCGTGCAATTGATAGCTATCCCTCACTGGTGCTGAACATCCTTCGATGTAACTCACATAACTGCCTTCGTCGGCAATTAATATTGTGCGTTCAAATTGCCCTGTTTTTGCCGCATTAATACGGAAATAAGTCGATAACTCCATAGGGCAACGCACCCCTTTCGGGATGTAAACAAAAGTTCCGTCCGATGCCACGGCTGCATTCAGTGCAGCAAAAAAGTTATCGTGACTCGAGACGACGCTACCTAAATATTTTTGAACCAGCTCAGGGTATTCTTGAATAGCTTCGCTGAACGAGCAGAAAATGATCCCGTGTTTGGCTAAATCGCCACGGTAGGTTGTTGATACAGAAACGGAGTCAAAAATCGCATCTACCGCCACTTTACTGCCTTCACGGACAGGCACACCAAGCTGATTGAAGGCATCTTCCACTTCGCTCGTCAGGTAATTCGCTTCTTCCGCAGCGCCTGTTGATTGTGTCGCGCCTGGCTGTGAACCACAGGCATCATCACACGACCCGCAAGATGGCGCGGAATAATAGCTATAATCTTGGTAATCCAAATTTGGATAATGGGCTTTCAGCCAGTGTGGCTCTTCCATGCCTTTCCAGTGATTAAAGGCATCAAGACGAAATTGCAGCATCCACTCAGGTTCATTACGCTTCGCAGAAATAGCACGAACCACCTCTTCATTTAGCCCTTTTGCCATCTCATCGGTGGCAACTTGGGTAAAAAAGCCTTCTTTATAACGTTTTTCATCAAGCCAGCTTTGAACATCTTCGCCAACTTCTACATTGCTCTGAGACATAATCTAGCTTCACAAGTTAAACGCCGAAGCTTTCACCACACCCACAGGCATGTTGAGCTTTCGGGTTATTAAATTTAAAAATATGGTTAAGCCCTTCTTGGACATAATCCACTACCGTGCCATCAATGAATGGCATTGCTTTTTTAGGTACATACAAGTGTGCGCCATCGAGTTCAAACACTAAGTGGTCATCGGTTGGGTTTTCAATCATCTCGAAGACGTATCCAAAACCTGCACATCCCGACTGTTTCACGCCGAGGGATAGACCTTTACTATTCGGTGTTTGAAGAACTAACTTATTGATCTGTTTAGCGGCACTTGGGGTTAGGCTGACGCCCTGCCATGAATTTTCATCCAATGAAAATGTTTCTACACCACCAGTCATATTGACCTCACTTTTCTTATGGTTTTTCAGCCTGTTATCAGCGATTTCTTCTCTATATGACATGGTAATGATTACCCATATGACTTCAACCATTTGTTTTAAGAGGTTATAGCGATGAGAACGGTTTACTGACAGGATTTTAGTTTATGGAAATATCTAACCAATTAATAATTAAGAAATAAATCTCATTCATGATAATGTTTTTTATGTATTATTGAGTACATAAAAATAACACAAATTAATAAAGTGATATTCGGTTTAGTACCACATTCATTGAATGAGAATGAATAAATTAGATAAGTTATAAAGAATTGATATGAAAGATAAATATAGGATTGATACCCTCAAATAAACTGAGGGTATCAGAAGAAACAAACTGCTGATTATTCAAACAATACGGCAGTTGTTAAACGGGAGGTGCAACACAGTTGGTTTTTCTCGTTAAAAATTTCGATATTCCACACTTGCTGACGGCGCCCTAGATGAATCGGTTTGCATACACCTCTCACCACACCTTCTCGCGCTGCACGAATATGGTTTGCGTTAATTTCCACACCAACTACACGTTGATCACCTTCACTGCATAGGTAGCCTGCGATTGAACCTAAGGATTCAGCCAATACAACCGAAGCACCACCGTGTAGCAAACCAAAAGGCTGTTTGGTGCGATGGTCGACTGGCATGGTACCTTCAAGGTAGTCATCACCAAAGCCTGTAATTTCAATCCCTATATGGCCTAACATACAGCTTTCAGCCATTGCCGCCATTTGTTGCAAGTTAAATTGACGCTTCCAAATCATGAAACAATCTCCAGTAAGGCTTGAATTGGGTGTTTGATTGCCGTTTTTTCCATTCGTTTTACTTGGCTACGACAAGAATATCCCGAACTTAAGCAGCGTTCTAGGGGTAGTTTTTCTATCGCAGGTTTCCACGATAGATTGTAAATACCTTTTGAATTCTCAAGGTTAGCGACTTCATGACCATAAGTTCCCGCCATTCCACAGCATCCAACACTCACATTAGTGAGTTTACGCCCGTAACGGGAAAACAGTGCAGCCCATTGGTTGGCGCTATTGGGTAATGCCGTTGATTCGGTACAGTGACCAAAGAGATACCAAGGCTGCTCATCAGTTCCGTCATTTTTGGTTTGTTCCGGTAATGAGATTAGCCATTCATGAGCCAGCATTACCGTAAATTGGCATTGCTCCTCACCTAAAATTTCATGATATTCATCGCGATAACACAGTACCAATGCAGGGTCGACACCCACCATCGGTAATTGCAGTTTAGCAACACGATTTAAAAAGTCTGATGTTTTACGTGCAGTTTTCGCAAAACGGCTTAAGAAACCTTTGATATGTTGTGCTTTGCCATTCGGTGAGAATGGGAGTAACACAGGCTTATAGCCTAACTTTTCGATCAGACGAACAAAATCCACCACCACTTTTGCATCATAGTAGCTAGTGAACGGGTCTTGCACCACGAGCACATGTTTTTCGCGCTGGCTAGCAGACATTCCTTCAAGTTGTTCTAATGTCAGGGAGGTCGCTGCATGCCCTGATAACTCCTGTTTCAGCGTCGGTTGAGAAAATAACGGTAAATCCACCATACCAATAGTGTGTTCGCTCAGTTTCTGAACCACCGTTTGACGCAAGAAGAAGTTAAAAACGCCCGGTGCTTTTGACATTAACGGAGCACTAGCTTCCACATTCGCCACAATATGGTCACGAACTGGTCGCAAGTAACGGCTATGATATAGCGCAAGAAATTTTGCCCGGAAAGACGGCACATCAATTTTAATGGGGCACTGAGTCGAGCACGCTTTACAGGCTAAACACCCAGACATTGACTCTTTTACTTCATGGGAGAAATCATAATCCCCTTGCTTCGCCCGCCATGAGTTACGCGTTTTTTCAATCAACCCACGTAACGATGGAGACTCGCTTCTCACGCCTTTTTCAATTTGCTCTGGTGTAACGCCCTGCTCCGCCAATAAACGCAGCCATTCTCGAACTAACGTTGCACGACCTTTCGGTGAATGCACGCGCTGGCGGCTAATTTTCATCGATGGGCACATTTGACTTTTTACATCAAAGTTGAAACAAAGCCCGTTGCCGTTACAATCCATCGCACCTCGGAACTCTTGGCGTATTTGAATTGGGATTTGACGATCGTATGTGCCGCGTTTGGTTGCATCCACCTGTTTCATTGGGGCATCGATACCCGCTGGTGGACAAATTTTTCCGGGGTTCAAACGGTTATAGGGATCAAATGCCGCCTTAATATTACGCAGCTCACCATAAAGCACTTCACCAAAGAATTCTGGGCTATATTGCGCTCTGAAGCCTTTACCGTGTTCCCCCCACAGTAAGCCGCCATATTTTGCAGTCAAAGTAACAATTTCATCCGAAATTTGCTTCATTAACATTTCTTGCTGAGGGTCGCACATATCTAATGCTGGGCGAACGTGTAAAACACCTGCATCCACATGACCAAACATCCCATAATTTAGTTTATGGCTATCCAGTAGCGCTCTGAATTCCTCGATATAATCCGCAAGATGCTCCGGTGGTACACAGGTATCCTCAACAAATGGGATGGGTTTCGCGGCACCTTTGCTGTTACCCAATAATCCCACCGCTTTTTTGCGCATATTATAGATACGAGTAATATCAGCAAGGTCATGACAAACTTGGTAGCCAATCACGCCCGCTTGCTGACTCGCCATCAATTCATCAAGGCGCTGGCATAAGCTATCAGTCAAACGATTGATTTCATCTGCATCATCGCCACTAAACTCAACAATGTTCAGCCCAAGCATCTCTTTATTCGGTACATCGGTGATCAGCGATTTTACGGAGTGCCAAACAATATCTTCTTTCGCAAGATTCAAAACTTTCGAGTCGACAGTTTCTACCGAGAGTGCTTGCGCCTGCACCATAAATGGTGCGTTACGCAATGCGGATTCAAACGAATCATATTTGACGTTCACCAAACGGCGCACTTTCGGTAGCGGCGTAATATCCAACGTGGCTTCCGTAATAAACGCCAGCGAGCCTTCAGACCCTGTTAAAATTCGCGTTAAATCAAACTGAGTAAGGTCATCATTAAAAACATGGCGTAAGTCATAGCCCGTTAAAAATCGGTTTAGTTTTGGAAATTTTTCTTCAATTAACGGACGTTGCTCTAAGCAGCGTTCAAGTACAGTTTTATAGATACGCCCTTCGACTGAATCCTCTAACGCAATCGTTTGGGCGAGTTCGATAGGCATAGCGCGAGTATCAAGGCAAGCGCCACCCAAAACCATCGCTTTAACCCCTAAAACATGGTCTGACGTTTTGCCATACACTAATGATCCCTGTCCAGAAGCATCTGTGTTGATCATCCCGCCCAATGTCGCACGGTTACTTGTGGATAGCTCCGGAGAGAAAAAGTAGCCATACGGTTTTAGAAATTGGTTGAGTTGGTCTTTAATCACGCCAGCTTCAACTTTTACCCATCCCTGTTCTGGGTTGATTTCTAAAATTCGATTCATATAGCGGGACATGTCCACTACAATCCCTTCGGTGAGTGATTGCCCATTAGTGCCCGTTCCCCCGCCGCGTGGCGTGAAACTTAATTCACGGTATTTGTCTTGCCCTGCGACGCGCGTAATGATTTGTACGTCAGCGCTGGAACGCGGGAAGATGACAGCTTGTGGTAATAGTTGGTAAATGCTGTTGTCAGTCGCCATGGATAAACGCTCAGCGTAGCTGGTGCCAGTATCACCAGTAAAACCTTGCTGTTGTAGCTCGTGCAGAAATTGGATAGCTAACTGACTAAGATGTGGTGCTTCAGATATACGCGGGATCATTATTAATCATGACTCTTGTTGTTGAGTAATCGCATTTGTCGTTATGTACTATCTTTAGTTTAAGTAGCACAATAGGCACAAGGTTTATTGGAGTGTTCCCTCGCAGCCTGTAAAGATAGCGCATCTGCCGGTGACATTGTCAGTAAAACCATATCACAATATTGTTTCTTTTAAGCATGAAAAATAATTACACTATTTTCACCTGTAAAAGCCCTAACCCCACAGAATTTTCATTTGTTAAGGATTGATCATTAATGGAAAAATCGCAAAAACGTTTGGATTTACCCAAACTCGTCCTTGGACTGCTCTCCATTATCTTTATGATAGCGACCTGTTTTTGGGTCTTAAGCCCATTTATTTTAGGATTCGTATGGGCGGGGATGATGGTGATTGCTACTTGGCCAATTCTCTTACGACTACAAGCACGCCTATGGAATAAGCGCTGGCTTGCTTCGCTGACCATGGTTCTACTGATCTTCCTTCTTTTTGTTATTCCAACCAGTATTTTGATTGGCAGCATTATTCAAAACAGTGCGCCGCTTATCGAATTGGCGAAGTCACCGGCCAGTATCACCTTGCCGGATTTAGAGTGGCTGAATCAAGTGCCTATGGTCGGAGAGAAACTGTATTACGCTTGGCACAGTTTAGTAGCAAGTGGTGGTAATGCGTTATTGGCTAAAGTACAACCTTATTTCGGTCAAGCCGCAGGATGGTTTGCAACGCAGGCCGTTAGTGCCAGCCGCTTCTTATTCCACCTCGTATTGATGCTGCTGTTTAGTGGGCTGCTCTATTATAAAGGCGAGCTGGTGACAATCGGTGTTCGTCACTTTGCTGTACGTCTTGCGGGCATCCGCGGCGATGCGGCTGTGGTACTTGCAGCACAATCTATTCGTGCAGTCGCACTTGGCGTAGTTGTTACTGCGTTAATTCAAGCCATTGTGGGTGGGGTTGGTCTTGCTCTATCGGGTATTAGCTATGCTGCCATTTTAACGGTCTTGATTTTTATCTGCTGTGTTGCACAACTTGGCCCACTATTAGTCATGGTACCTTCCGTTCTGTGGCTATTTTGGACGGGAGATACTACCTGGGCAATTATTCTCGGGGTTTGGGCGGCAGTGGTTGCCACTATGGATGGAGTGCTACGACCTTGGCTAATTAAAATGGGTGCAGATCTTCCTATGGTGCTTATTTTAGTGGGAGTTATCGGCGGTATCTTATCATTCGGTATGATTGGCTTATTCATTGGTCCTGTGGTGCTGGCTGTCTCGTATAGCCTGCTCAAAGCGTGGATGAATGAAGTGGCACCACCAAGTGAAAATTTAGAAGCCACCGAAAAATTCCTTGAAGAAGAATTCTTAATGAAGAAATAAATTTCATTTAATTCGAGAAAACATGTTTCATTTTGGACATGTTTTCTCGACTATCTATTCTCATTAATATTTAGAAACAATATTTAACACACTACTGTTAGTTTTTATCTTTAATTATGTTAATATTCTCCACATCGAATGAATAATCATTTGGGAACAATAAGTAATATGGTATTAAGAGTGTTCCGAGTGATTAACTTATTTAAACAGTTTAATATATCCCTGTTAATATCTCTTCGATAACGAATTAATAAGTTATGTTATTTAATTTCTAACGTGACTTACTTAACCAAATTGCTGTGTGTAGTCTTTGCCTGTCAGCCCATGATAGGCTTTTTTTTTATCTCTATCTCCCCCACACTCCGCTTCTCTGTTGCATAGTTAATATAATATTCCAATTACTCTCTCTATACGTAATTACGCATAATTAGAGTAATGGATTTAATGGTTTTAATTATTTAATAACTTTTTATTTAACATTAATAATGAATCCATTTATGAGACTATAGTTTTATTTTGCTGAAAATCTGAATAATATATTATGAATATTTACGTAAATTAAACTTACATTGAGTTTAATTCTATCGCTGTAATAGGTTGTCTCTATATATAAACAAAGGTCGGCAAATAATAATTATTTACCGACCTTCTTATAATGAACAATCTAAAAATGAATAATTAAATTATTGATTTCCAGCGATTGTTAGCCAAGTGTGCACTACTGTGTCTGGGTTCAACGATAGGCTATCAATGCCCTCATCCACCAGCCATTGTGCGAAATCTTGGTGGTCTGATGGGCCTTGCCCACAAATACCGACATATTTGTTCTGACGCTTCGCAGCCTTAATTGCCATTGACAACATTGCCTTAACCGCATCATTACGTTCATCAAACAATTCAGATACAACACCAGAGTCTCTATCAAGACCGAGGGTTAACTGAGTCATGTCGTTAGAACCAATGGAGAAGCCATCGAAATGTTCAAGGAACTGATCAGCTAGCAGTGCGTTAGATGGGATTTCACACATCATAATCACTTTTAAGCCATTCTCACCACGTTTCAGGTCATGTTTTGCCAGCTCAGCAACCACCGACTCGGCTTGTGCGACTGTGCGAACAAACGGAATCATAACTTCAACGTTAGTCAGACCCATCTTATTACGAACGCGTTTAACGGCTTCACACTCCAGTGCAAAACATGCACGGAAGCTATCTGACACATAACGCCCCGCCCCACGGAAGCCCAACATAGGGTTCTCTTCCTTCGGCTCATATTTATCGCCACCAACGAGGTTGGCATACTCATTGGATTTAAAGTCAGATAAACGCACGATCACGCGTTTTGGCCAGAATGCTGCAGCGAGTGTTGAAATCCCTTCCGTCAGCTTGCTAACGTAGAATTCAACAGGGTCGTCATAGCCGACCATCATATTGCGGATTTCTGCTTGTAATTCTGGCGTCTGAACATCGAACTCTAGCAGTGCTCTTGGGTGAACACCTATCATGCGGTTGATGATAAATTCGAGTCTCGCTAAGCCAACACCTTCGTTTGGTAAACACGCAAAATCAAATGCACGGTCTGGGTTACCGACGTTCATCATGATTTTGACGTTCAAATCAGGCATGTCGTTCACTTCTGAACTGTGGATTTCAAACGCCAATTTACCGTCATAAACAAAGCCAGTATCCCCTTCAGCACAAGAAATAGTGACATCTTGGTCTTCTTTCAGGCGTTCAGTTGCATCACCACAACCAACAACGGCAGGGATACCAAGCTCACGCGCGATGATCGCCGCATGGCAAGTACGACCGCCACGGTTTGTTACGATAGCAGCCGCTTTTTTCATGATAGGTTCCCAATCGGGGTCCGTCATGTCCGTCACTAATACGTCACCCGGCTGAATTCTATCCATCTCACTTAAGTTATGGATGACTTTAACCGAACCTGCGCCAATGCGATGACCGATTGCACGACCTTCAACTAAGACCTGCCCTTGGTCTTTCAGTTTATAACGCTCCATAACCTGTTGGTTAGAACGAACGGTTTCCGGACGCGCTTGAACAATATATAGACGACCATTATGACCATCTTTTGCCCATTCGATATCCATTGGACGACCGTAGTGTTTTTCGATCTGTAAAGCTTGACGAGCCAGCTCTTCCACTTCGTGATCGGCTAAAGAGAAACGATTGCGTAGTGCTTCTGGCACATCTTCAATCTTCACTTGTTTACCGTGCTCTTTACTGTCGGCATAGACCATCTGCAATTTTTTAGAGCCTAATGTACGACGTACAATCGCAGGCTTATTATTTTGCAGGGTTGGTTTATGGACATAGAACTCATCTGGGTTTACCGCGCCCTGTACCACCATCTCACCGAGACCATATGCGGAGGTAATAAACACGACTTGGTCAAAACCAGACTCAGTATCGATAGTAAACATAACGCCGGAAGAAGCGAGGTCAGAACGCACCATTCGTTGTACACCCGCAGATAACGCGACGCCACGATGGTCGTAGCCTTGGTGTACACGATAAGAAATAGCACGGTCATTAAACAGCGACGCAAATACATGTTTAATGGCAACCAATACCGCATCAATCCCTTGAACGTTGAGGAATGTCTCTTGCTGCCCAGCAAATGAGGCATCAGGCATATCTTCAGCGGTTGCTGATGAGCGAACAGCGAATGACGCTTCGGCTTCACCTTCAGATAATTGAAGGAAAGCTTCACGAATATCCTGCTCTAATGCTTGCGTCAATGGGGTATCAATCACCCATTGGCGGATCTGAGCACCGGCTGCCGCCAGTTGATTCACATCATCAATATCCGTTTCATCTAGCAGGTTGTAAATACGCTGGTTTACACCGCTCTGCTCCAGAAAATCATTAAACGCCTGTGCGGTTGTCGCAAAACCGTTTGGTACGGATACACCAAGATCGGACAAGTTGGTGATCATTTCACCGAGGGAAGCGTTTTTGCCTCCAACACGGTCAACATCGTTCATCCCTAATTGGTTATACCAAAGTACATTACACGGAGTAAGGCCATTTGTGGACATTGAAAGCGATCCTTTTATAGCAATTTAGTGACAGACAACAAATCGTAAAAAATCTCGTTGGCGAAAATTCGCCTCGCGAATAGACTAGCACAGACGTTATGGGAAGATGGACTGGTGAATCGTTCCATCAATTAATAAAATTTTTTTGTTCTAAAAATTGTTCAAAATTTGTCTATACTTCCCCCCATAAATGATTTTTAAATGTTTATTCACTTACAATATTTTCCAAAACTCAGAAAAAATACGATAAAAAGAAGCCAGTTATGAGCGAATTAAATTCTATGAGTAAAAATGCCAGCCAAGTTCAACGTACCGTTTTTTTCATCTCTGATGGCACCGCAATCACAGCTGAAACGTTAGGGCACGCCGTCTTATCTCAATTTCCACTATCCTTTATTTCTTACACTTTACCGTTTGTTACCACGCAAGCACGAGCGCTTGAAATTAAACAAAAAATTGACACTATTTATGCTGAAACAGCCCTTCGTCCACTGGTGTTTTATTCAATAATTTCCTCAGAAGTGAAAGAAATCATCACTCAAAGTGCAGGATTTTGTCAGGATATTGTGCAAAGTTTGGTCGCCCCAATACAGCGAGAAGTCGGGTTAGAACCGGAGCCAAAACTCAATCGTACTCACGGGTTATCCATGCAAAATATGAATCAATATGATGCCCGTATTGCAGCAATTGAATATACCCTCGCTCATGATGATGGCATTTCATTACGTAACCTTGAACAAGCTCAAGTAATCATAATTGGCGTCTCTCGCTGCGGTAAAACACCAACAAGCTTATATTTAGCGATGCAATTTGGCATACAAGCCGCCAACTACCCATTCACTGCCGATGATATGGACAATTTACAGCTGCCTGCCGCATTACGTCCCTATACCCATAAACTTTTTGGTTTAACTATCAGCCCTGAACGCCTTGCCGCAATTCGTGAAGAACGCAGAGAAAATAGCCGTTACGCCTCGCTTCGCCAGTGTCGTATTGAAATTGCTGAAGTAGAAGCGCTATTTAGACAGAATAAAATCAATTACTTAAATACTACCAACTACTCTGTTGAAGAAATTTCAGCCAAAGTGATTGATACGATGGGATTACAGCGTCGTATTTTTTAGCAAAATAAAATATAAAAAATTATTCATTCAACCCAAGTTGGTGGTTTGAATTTGAGCCAGTTTCGTTTATTGTGACCTTAGTCACTAATACGGCTGTACAAAAAGGCTCAGCCGAGTAAAAGTTTTGAGAAACAAAATGCATAAAACAGATGAGTTACGAACTCTGCGAGTGGACAGTTTAATTACGCCACAAACGCTCGCTGAGGAATTTCCGATATCCCAAGCAATCGCCGATAACGTGACAGCGTCACGTAAACGAATTGAAAAGATCCTATCCGGTGAAGACCCGCGTTTGCTGGTGATTGTAGGTCCTTGCTCTATTCATGACATTGATGCCGCAATTGAATACGCTAATAAGCTAAATACGTTACGCCAAAAATATCAAGATCGCTTAGAAATTGTCATGCGCACCTATTTTGAAAAACCGCGTACCGTTGTGGGCTGGAAAGGTTTAATTTCTGACCCGCACCTTGATAACTCATGCCAAGTGAACACCGGCATTCGTTTAGCGCGCAAGCTTTTGATTGAAGTTAATCAATTAGGATTAGCAACCGCTACTGAATTCCTCGACATGGTGACAGGACAATATATTGCGGACTTAATTAGCTGGGGAGCGATTGGCGCTCGTACCACCGAAAGCCAGATCCATCGTGAAATGGCATCAGCGCTCTCCTGCCCTGTTGGTTTTAAAAATGGTACCGATGGTAATATCAATATCGCTATTGATGCTATTCGTGCCGCCAAAGCGCAGCATATGTTTTTATCACCAGATAAGAGCGGGCAGATGACAATCTACCAAACCAGTGGTAACCCTCATGGGCATATCATTATGCGTGGTGGCAAGAAGCCTAACTATGAAGCGCAGTACATTTCACAAGCTTGTGAAAAATTAAATGAGTTTGGTTTAGCTGAGCATTTAGTGGTGGACTTCAGCCATGGTAACTGCCAGAAAATTCATCGTCGCCAATTAGATGTAGCGCAAGATATCGCTCAACAGATTAAGCAAGGCTCAACAGCAATTAGTGGTGTGATGGCAGAAAGCTTCTTAAAAGAAGGCAATCAAAAAATCTGTGCAGACCAGCCTCTAGTTTATGGTCAATCAATTACCGATCCATGTTTGGGTTGGGAAGACACTGAACAATTGATTGAAATACTGGCTGACGCAGTTAACTTCCGCTTTAAATAACCTTTTCATCCAAAAATGACACCTGCGCTTTAGCTTATTTTCAATCTAAAGCGCTTATTTTCATTTACCCTCTAAATAACTCACTGCAAACACATTCATCTAAAGAAATAATTAACTATTTTTTTTAAAAAACTCAGTATTATTAACCAAAAAATACTTGATGCCGCCATTTTATTATCGATAATGATTCTCGTTTTTAACTATAAGCCACCTCTGATATTTTTTATTATCTCGGTAGCCAGAATCATATTACTCAGGAAAGGATTTCCTAATGGCGTTTACATTGAGATCAGCATCAACTTCAGATGCTTCACACAGTAAAGTATTTTCTTTATCAACATTAGCCGTCGCCCTTGCTATGACTGGATTCAGTACCTTAGCCGCTAACGACGTGATCCACGTAACCACTACCCCTCTAAATAACGAAAAATTTGCCGTTGCCGAACAATTTGAGGTCATTGATACTACGGCACCAGAACAACAAACTGCCTCATCTGCTCTCGATTTGTTAAAGGGTCAAGCGGGCATTTTTGTGACTGGAGCAGGTAGTACCTATGGGCAGTCAGTGCAGATGCGAGGCTACGATTCACGTGGCGTAAAAATTATGGTGGATAATGTTCCCCAAGATTTTTATTCGGGCTTATTTGATGCCACCTTCATTGATCCATCATTGATCAGCAAAACTTACATTCATAAAGGCGCGTCTTCTGTACAACATGGAAGCGGCGCACTGGCTGGAACTATTTCCATCAAAACGTTAACGCCATCGGATATTCTTAAGCCCGACCGAAAATTTGGTGGTCGTTTATTCGGTGGAATGAATCGCAATGACCCCAGTTATCATGCGGGAGCCACGCTTTTAGGGCGTTTAGGTCCACTAGATGGCGTAATCAGTTACACCCAACGGAAAAAACAGCTAGCTGGATCGCCTGTTTCCAATAAGTATGACCATCGAGAATCAGTGCATAACTGGTTATTCAAAACAACGTGGTATGCGCTTCCCGCCTATTCTATCGGTTTGCATTACAAAGAATACCGCAATGATGCCATTGACTTAAAACAACCAGAAGTCATTGACACCCGTCAACCTAAATTTAAAAACTCCCCTCACCAGAGGGAAACCATACAAAAAGACATTATCATTGACCAAAATTTCACACCTAATAATCCATTGAATTGGCAGGCAAATTGGTCACTTTATTACACCAACCTTCATCTTTCACAATTAGATTTACAGAAAAAATCAAACATTTTTACGTCATACAGTTATGACACTGAAACGCGTAATCAATACACCTATGGAAGTCAGTTTTCTAATGACTTTTCTATTCATACGCCACGTTTAAGTCATCACGTTCAAAGCGGAGTTGATTATGTTCAGCAACATCAAGTGTCTAATGAATATGCTATAAGCTACCCTCCAGCCGAGATTTCGAATGCTTCTGCGTGGTTAATCGATGATGTAAGCTTAAAAAGTGTCCCTGTGACTTTGTCTGCGGGAACCCGTTTTACCCATTACAAAACTGCGCGTGAAAATGTTGGCAAACAGCAGCACAATAATTGGTCATCGCGTTTTGCCGCTACCGTCACACCAACGAGTTGGGTCAAGTTACATTCATCCTATGCCGAAAGTTATCGTGCCCCACGTCTCTCTGAACTCTACAATAACTCCAACCATTTTACTGTTCCCCTACTCGGTCTTGTCTCTGATTTCCGCCCATCTCCCGATTTAAAACCAGAGACAAATAAAACGGTTGAGGCTGGATTTGCTTTCAGTTTTGATAATTTTGTTTTGCAGGGTGATGAACTGCAAATTGGCTCAACTTATTTCCATACAAAGTCAAAAAATCACATCGTGACCAGTGGTGATTTTAAGAAGGTCAGTGGAAACTGGTTCCCATCGCAAATATTCTTGGAGAATATTCCATCTGCGACGATATCCGGGTTTGATAGCCACATTCGATATTCAAATGAGTGGTTTGACTTCAATATCAACCACAATATCACTGACGGGCGAGAAAATGATACGCATTATTCCCTATCGGCCATTCGCCCTGAAACACTGATAATGCGTTTCAATGCACCAATTGCAAACAGTGACGTCAACGTGGGTTGGTCCGGTGAATTTACCGCAAAAACTAAATTCATGGGGAACTCACAATATCAATCATCGAACCAAAATACAGAGAACGGGTTAGATCGCAAACACCGTGAAGTGATTCAATATGCAGGTTATGGCGTACATGACTTTTACGTAAACTACAAAGCCGACCAATTTGTCAAAGGGCTAAATACCACCCTGACCCTGAAGAATGCGTTTGATAGAAACTATGTCTCTTCTATGGGCGTACCACAGGAAGGTCGTAATTTTTATTGGAATGTGAATTATCAGTGGTAATTAATAAGTAACTACATATTGAAATCAGGTTCATTTACCCCAATCTTAAATTTCATGGGTAAATGAACCTTTCAATACATCGCACTATTGTTAAGAAAACAATTTACCTCGGAATTTCCTGTTAATTGTTATATTACCTTGAGTTATTTTGTTCATAATAACATCAAATAAAATTTCAATAATTTACTTGGTTAATAAAATAGAACAGCACCAACAATAAATTTGAATAAGTCTATTAACAGCCTAAATAAAGCTATTTTTATCCAGAAAAATAATCATAATCAATTGAATTAAAAGATAAATTAACATTCATCTATGTATGTTTAGTTTTTCGCATTTCAATGAAAACTATCGTAACAATAGTTATTCTCATTCAAAAACCGCACGATTAGCCTATCGATATATCGGAAAAAAAGGAAGAATAGACCATAATTTCATGAGTTATTATTAGTTATTAATGAACAATAGCCTACTAGAGTAGGAGGTAGATATGTCAGAAAGTGTAGTCAATGAAATCATTAGATGGCTTGAAAGCCAATTACAACGCAATGAAGGCATCAAAATCGATACTATCGCGGATAAAAGCGGATATTCGAAATGGCATTTGCAGCGTGTATTTAAAGAACTTAAGGGCTGCACGCTAGGCGAATATGTTCGTAAACGTCGCCTGCTAGAAGCCGCTAAATCATTACGTGAAGGCAACTTACCTATTCTAGATATCGCGTTGCAATATGGCTTTAGCTCTCAAGCCACATTTACGCGTATTTTCAAGAAACATTTTGATACTACCCCTGCTAAATTCCGTCAAGCGGGTGAGTTACCAGAATGCAAAACTTTTATGACTTGCAATTGCCATCATTAAGCGCGCATTAGATTTTCGTTACACCCTCAAACACCCATTCCAACGAAATCTATATTTTGAGCCGATAATTATCGGCTCTTTTTTTATCTCAGCTCGTTAACGAGCCAATTTTCTAAATCTGCAAACTGTTCAGCCAATGCGGGCCACTGCGTCTTCATTTGAGTCATTAACTGACGGATGGTTTCCGCTCGATAAACTTCTCCCACCAATTGCTGGCTTAACCATTCTAATGGCGATGGATCGAGACTGTCGGTGAAAAACTGGCAGCGCGTGATCACGCCTTTTTCAATATCAAAATGAAACTCAATACCGCCCCATGGGAATCGAGTATCCGCCATGTGACTAAAAGCAGGCGCTTGCCCAAAGTTCCATTCCCAGCTACTTTGCTTCGCAAATGTCTCTGCAAAATTAGGTAAATCAGGGAGCTTCTCTGGTGAGATATATTCTGGCTCGACGGTTTCACCATAATAACTAAAGAAGCTATTTATGATCCCTTCGCACACTTTTTCATGAGAAATATCCGGTACTAGCTCATTTAAGTTGGCAACTCGAGAACGCACTGACGTAATCCCTTTGGCTTGCAGTTTTTTAGGATCAGGATTGAGGTAATTTGCTAAACGACTTAAATCGGTATTAATCAGTAAAGTACCGTGGTGAAAGCCACGATCTTTAGTTTCACGGTAGGCTGAGCCTGAAATTTTTCGTGGACCATTTTCAGTTTCGAGTACTAAATCATTACGCCCAGAAATTTCAGCGTGGATCCCGACTTTTGCCAGCCCATCCACAATAATTTGCGTTGAAATGGTTTTATCATATTCCGGTTTCCCTGCCATAAAGGTAAAACAGGTATTGCCTAAATCTTGAAATACAGCCCCGCCACCACTGCTACGACGCGCTAATCGAACATTATCTTGTTCCATTTTGCGAGTGTTACACTCTTTCCATGGGTTTTGAGCGCGCCCGATAACCACCGTATCGGCATTACGCCATAGGAACATCACGCGTTGGTCAGCTGACATTTGACGGAAAATAGTCTCTTCAACCGCTAAATTAAACCAAGGATCGAAGGATTCAGAAATAAATAAACGTAATGTAGACATTCGGCTATCCTAAAAGCAAAACTTGCTCCTAAGATAGCATAATCACTGAAGAATTAATGAGGAATGAAGCGAAATTAGATGCGCCGTGCCTGCCAAAACACTTTTCGCCAATAGCTATTATCCATCGATGAACGCATCACACCTTTACTAGTAGATGCATGGATAAATGTGTTATCAGTATCGTAAATCCCAACATGCAGACCGTTTTCCCCTGATCCCGTTTTAAAAAATACAAGGTCACCCGGCATTAAATCCGATTTATCAATACGCGTACCTAAACGCGTTTGGTCAACCGTCGTACGCGGGACTTCAATCGCAAAGCGATCACTGAATGTTCGATAGACAAAACCCGAACAATCCACACCATTTTGGCTCATGCCGCCATAGTGATACGGCGTGCCATACCACTGGCTTAGCTGGTCTTTGAGCTGCGCGATAGTCATTATGGGATCAGACAATTGGGTTTTCATTGGCGGTGCTGACGTCCGTTTTACGGATGAAGAGCAGCCAATCAACACGAGGCAACACAGCAATGGTAGGTATTTGAGATTCACTATCATAGCGTACCTTATAGATAACCAGCGGGCATAGATAACCCCAAAATAATAACCTTAAGTGATATCTTAATACGCGAGACTATAATGTACAATGATCAACAGTGCAGCGCATAAAAAATAAACACCTAAGGCTAATTATCTGATGCTATTTAGCTTTTTTCGTTAAAGGCTTAGAAGGTCGACTGATCAGCCATACGCCTAGCAGAATAAATGCAATCCCCGCCGCTTTTAACGCCGTTGCGGGTTCATTGAACCATGGCAACACCACCGCCAATATGTAAACGAAAACATAGCTGAGGCTGATAAGCGGGTAGGCTTTATTAAGCGCGATATATTTTAACGCAAATAGCCAACACAGCATCGATAACGCATAGCAGACTAACCCGACAAAGATAACCCCTAAACTTGCCGCATTATCTGCCAGCCATTCTAGCTGCAACCAGTGCCAACCTAGAGAGAACGATGGAAGCTCAACAACTCCCGCTTTCAGGCTGAGCTGTGCGACGGTGACTAATAGCGCACTACCGAGTACCCATAAGTATCCTTTATTCATACACTTATACTCATCAGTAGTATTCCTATCATGATTGAGGCAACCCCGAGCCAGTGGTTTAGCCCCGTTTGCTCATGGTAGACAAATTGCCCTATCAATGTGACCAAAACGAAATTAATACTGAGCATCGGGTAGGCAATACTGAGTGGCATTGTTTCCAATAACTTTAGCCAAAACAGCATTCCCAATCCCAACATTAATACTGCCAGCACCAGCCAACGAATGGCGGATGCGGCTTTATTATGTTTGTCTCCTTGCCAAACGACGACCGCTTGCTTTTGGGCTATTTGCCCAATGCAAGTCAACACGCTGACAAGAAGTAATAGAAGTAATTGCGCTATCATTGTTTATGGTAAACCACTATCGCCATACGGGAATTCTTAATGACTTCATCCGGCTTCGGAATGTCTGGCAACCCTTCTTTTTTACCTAACAAGAACACCACGGTGACCTGCCCTTCTTGGCGAGCTTTTGCCAGCCATGCAGCAAATTCATCCGGTTTAACCAAACGATGCGCACTGTCTGGGTATTCCAAGCCATAAGTTAATTCACCGCTGCTATTATAGAGATAAATATTGGAATTTTTGGTTTCCCATGCCAGCCCCGCAGCTACGCCGACGTTACTTGCCATCAAATATTGACTGTTCATCAAGAGATCATGATTTTGATGAATAAAATTCTGCGGTAACTTCGAATCAATAGTGTTATTTGGTAATGCACTACCAATACATAAGCTGACCGCCAATGAACAAGATGCCGCCCACAGCCAATATTTCGCATTTAATACGGTACAGAGATAGCCGATGATCGCCCAAATTGAAAACGCCACAACCCCCAGCACCATTTTTGACCATTCATCATGCTCATATAGAGGCTTTTTGATCACACTGCTGACGATAATCACCGCTATCACGGCGGCAATCCCGATAACAATGTTAATAATTCCGTTGGCTTTCAATGCCTTCATGGTGCCATTACGTACACAATCCACACCATATTTCGCCATTAGCAGCGCCAATGGCGCCATAAATGGCAGCATGTAAGTCGGTAGCTTCCCGCGCGAAATACTGAAGAAAATTACCGGAACTACAAACCAACATAGTAAAAAAAACATATCTGGGCTAGATTTACGCTCTTTCCATCCTTTAATTAATGAGCCAGGTACTAAGCCCATCCACGGAATAGCCCCAAGCAAAATAATCGGAATGTAGTACCAGAATGGCGCAACGTGCTGAGCATCATCCGCCGTAAAGCGTTTCACATGCTCAATCCAAAAAAAGTAATTCCAGTAATCCGGTTCTTGTTTGGCTATGGCCAATGCCCACGGCAAGCTGATGATCACCGCAGTAATAATCGCTAATGGACCATATTTAAGCATTTCAAGGAAACGTTTTTGATACAAGGTGATAGGTAGCATCACAATGACAGGAATAGCTAAAGCTAAAAAGCCTTTGGTCATAAACGCCATACCACAGGCCAGCCCAAGAGCTCCCCATGCGGCGAGTTTGGTCTTAACCTCTCGAGCTTTCATCGCCCATAAGCAACAAAACATACTGGCGGCTATCCATAACGATAGCATCGGGTCAAGAACGCTGTATGTCCCTACTGCAAACACCAAGAACATCGAGATGTAGATGAAGCTTGCCACATAGGCAACATGGCTGTTACGCCACATCATTTTTGCCATGCGGTAAACCAGCAGAGTGCTCAATAAAATACAGAAGACAGAACCAAAACGAACTGCAAAGTTTGTGTCACCAAAAATCATTTGGCTAATATTGTTGATCCAATACCCCGCTACTGGTTTCTCAAAGTAACGAATATCCAGCATGTACGGCACTATCCAGTCACCGCGTTGTAGCATTTCGCGACTGATTTCCGCATAACGGGTTTCATCCGGCTGCCAAAGTAAACGACTGTTTAACGGCAACAAATAGGTCAAGACAAAAAAAAGAGCCAGCAGAGAGGCTCCTACTTTGCTCGCTCGGTTATTCAACATGGGTATTTTATTCCTCTTCTTGGCAGCCCAGCCAACCTTCTCGTCCCGGGAATGGGGCGCGAACCACTCTTCCTTTTGGAAGCGTATTGATGTCTTCAGGCAACAATTCACTCAATGTACAGAATTGGATTTCTTCTTGCTTAATTCGTTCCAATAATTGTGAAAATTGTTGTGACTTTGACATTCCTTCCACTTCCGTATGGATAGTGTAAACCGGAACACCTTGGTCATCTTTTATTGCTTGAAGAATAAAATCATTAAATTCTTCGTCTGTTACTACTGTACCGACGACTTCATCGTAGGTCGGCAACGTCACTGGAATTTGTACTGTTCCCAACGAACCATCGCGTAGAATAGGTCTAAATGGGAATTTTCCACGGCAGTCACTATTGTAGTCGAAATCAAACCTTTGTTTAACTTCGAGTACACGCTCGTCACCACGCCACCCTGCAACCGCAGAACAAGTGACTCGTTGACCTGTCGCGTGCTGCAATGCATCGACACCCAATTTCACTTGTTCAGTGAGTTGAGCTTCGCTCCATTTAGCCACTTTGGCTTGCCATCCTTGATGATCCCATGCATGTAAGCCGACTTCATGCCCAGCATCCAAGGTTTGTTTCATCAAATAGCCTAAATCTTTGGCGATTTTTTTACCTGGCCACGCAGTACCCGCCAGTAAAATATCTAAACCATACAAAGATGCCGCATTCGACCGTAGCATTTTCCACAGAAATTTAGGACGCAAAAGGCGCCATAAATGGCGCCCCATATTATCGGGTCCTACACTGAAGAAAAAGCTGGCCTGAATATCATGCTCTTTGAGCACTTTAAGTAATTGAGGAACCCCTTTCAATGTACCTTGATAGGTGTCCACATCGATTCTCAAGCCAACTTTTTTCATTATTTTTTGCTTTCCAGCTCTTCTACAGCACCCTGTAAGAAGAAGTCTAATGTTTCTTCAATGGTATCTTTCATGTCGATAGTCGGAACCCAGTCAAGTAAACGACGTGCGTTTTCAACACTTGGTTTACGATGCTCGACGTCTTGGTAACCTTGACCATAGTAGCTAGCGCTTTCGATTTCACGGAAGCCAGCAAATGGAGGGAACTTGCTACGAGCTGGGTGTTTTTCGAAGCTTTCTAACAGCATTTCCGCTAACTGACGAATACTTGCTTCGTTAGTTGGGTTACCGATGTTGATGATTTGACCATCACATTTGCCGTCTTTGTTTTCAATGATGCGGAACAGTGCTTCGATACCATCTTTGATATCTGTGAAGCAGCGTTTTTGTGCACCACCATCGACTAACTTGATTGGTGAACCTTCAACTAAGTTCAGGATCAACTGAGTAATCGCACGTGAGCTACCAATACGCGCAGAGTTCAGGCTGTCTAAACGTGGCCCCATCCAGTTAAATGGACGGAATAAGGTGAATTTCAGACCTTCTTTCGCACCGTATGCCCAGATTACTCGGTCAAGTAACTGTTTAGATACAGAGTAAATCCAACGTTGTTTGTTGATTGGACCAACGATTAGGCGAGATTCGTCTTCATCAAACTCTTTATCATCACACATACCATAAACTTCAGAAGTTGATGGGAAGATGATGCGTTTGTTGTATTTCACGCAGTAACGAACAACTTTCAGGTTTTCTTCGAAGTCTAATTCGAATACACGCAGTGGGTTACGGGTATATTCGATTGGCGTAGCGATAGCAACCAATGGCAGAATAACGTCACATTTTTTGATGTGGTATTCAATCCACTCAGTGTGGATGCTTACGTCACCTTCGATGAAGTGGAAGCGTGGGTTACCGATGAAGCGTTCAATTGCAGATGAACCAATATCCATACCATAGATATCGTAGTTGTCATCTTGTAACAGACGCTCAGTTAAGTGGTTACCGATAAAGCCATTCACACCTAAGATCAGAACACGTTTACGACGCTTAACTTGCGCAGTTGGTTTAGCACCAACACGAACGTCAGTCACGATGCCCATTTCATTAGCTAGACGGTTGCCTTGCATGTATAAACCGGTTTCGCTTTGACCACTCACGATTTCCAGTGCGCCTTGACCACATGCGATACGCAGTGGGTCGCTAGATAATACGGTACCCGCAGCTTTACCTTGGTTATCGTCTAATACACGAGCACGCCATACGATCATTTTACGTGCACCTAAATAGGTGAATGCGCCTGGGTATGGTTCAGTCACTGCGCGGATCAGGCAGCTAATTTCTTTCGCGCTACGGCTCCAGTCGATTTGACCGTCATCAGCACAACGACGACCGAAGTAGCTTGCTTGGCTCTCATCTTGAGCAACAGTTTTATAGCTGCCCGCTTCGATTAATGGCAGAGTTTTATCTAACAGAACTTCTGCTGCTTCACGAACTTTCGCGTGCAGAGTCAGAGCAGTATCAGTATCCGTGATAGCCACTTTTTCTTGCGCTACGATGTCGCCAGCATCAGCTTTAGCGACCATTTTGTGCAGCGTCACGCCTGTTTCGCTTTCACCATTTAACAGTGCCCAGTTGATTGGTGCACGACCACGGTATTTAGGCAGTAAAGAACCATGCAGGTTGAAAGCGCCTTTCGGTGCTAATGCTAACAGTTCTTCGCTTAACATATCGCGATAGTAGAAAGAGAAAATCACATCAGGTTTCATCTCACGAATACGTTCAATCCACAGTGGGTGGTTAACGTTTTCTGGAGCGAAAACAGGAAGTTCCATATCTGCACTGACACGAGCTACAGAAGAGTAAAAGTGGTTTTCATTTGGATCATCAGTGTGTGTAAATACTGCCTGAATATCAAAACCCGCTTTCTCAAGCGCTTTTATCCCTACACAGCCAATATCATGATAGGCAAAAACAATAGCTTTCATTAGTTTTCTTCCTGATTTTTGTCGGTTTTAAGGTCTGCACCGACGACTTTTTGAATAAAATAACGAGGTCTCGCGCGCACATCATTATAGATCCTACCGATGTATTCGCCCAATAATCCCATAGCAACAAACTGCGCGCCGATAAACATAAAGAGTATCGCAAACAGTGTAAATACTCCGTCAGCTGCCCAGCTCGCACCGAACAGTAAACGTAAAACAATTAACAACACTGCCAGCACAAAGCCACCAGCAGCGATAATGCTACCAACCACGCTTAACAGACGCAGAGGTGCAGTCGTTAAACAAGTTAATAAGTCATACATTAAATTAATCAGCTTCATAAAGCTGTATTTTGAATCACCAAACTCGCGTTCAGCATGCGCTACATCAATTTCGATGGTTCTACGCGCAAATGTATTCGCTAAAATAGGAATAAAGGTGCTGCGCTCATGGCATTGAAGCATCGCTTCAATGATATGACGGCGATAGGCACGCAGCATACAACCGTAGTCACCCATTGAACGACCAGTCGCCTTGGTGATCATCGCATTGATCATTTTTGATGCCGTTTTGCGGAACCATGAATCTTGACGGTTAGCACGACGAGTTCCAACAACATCATAGCCTTGGGCCGCTGTTTGCACTAAACGAGGGATCTCTTCCGGTGGGTTTTGTAAGTCCGCATCAAGAGTGATAACTAAGTCGCCATCCGCTTGATTGAAACCCGCCATGATCGCAGAGTGTTGACCATAGTTGCGGTTTAAAATGATCGCAATGACATGGTTATCTGGATTTTCAGCCGCCTCAACCAACATTTTTGCAGAACGATCGCTACTTCCATCATCAACCAAAATTAACTCATAAGCTTGAGTCAATTGTTTACAGGATTTAATCGTACGTTCTAACAGCTGAGGCAGACTTTGCTCTTCGTTATAAACAGGGATTACTACTGAGACTTTTTTAATCTCATCAAATTCATCAGCTAATGACACTATTTTGACTCCAAAAGGACTGTATTAATCGCACTCACTACCCGTTCAACATCCGCGTCAGTCATGTCTGGGAACAGAGGCAATGAGCAAAGCGTTGCACTATTCCATGTTGATTCTGGTAATGACAGCTCTGGGTATTTTTCGCGGTAATATTTTTGCGTATGAGCTGCACGGAAATGTAATCCCGTACCAATATTATGCTCTTTCAACTTCTCCATAAATGCATCGCGGTCAATGCCACATACAGACTCATCAACACGCACCATAAATAAGTGGTTGGCGTGTAAATGTGGGTATTCTGGCACAGATAACATCTGTAATGGAGAGTCTTTCAGTAACTCACGGTAGCGTGCCGTCAGTTCCGCTCGGCGCTGGTTTAAATGCTCAACGCGGGACAATTGTACTACTGCAATCGCCGCATGAATATCAGATAGGTTATATTTGAAACCCGGCTCAACCACTTCTGCTTGTGGTTTACGACCTTGCATTTGGCGATCAAACGCATCGACGCCTAAACCGTGGAATTTTAATGCACGAACACGCTGAGCAAGTGCATCGTCATCAGTGGCAACTAAGCCACCTTCCGCACAGGTCACATTTTTGATTGCATGAAATGAGAAAATGGCCGTGCCCTTCTCACCAATCCACTCATTTTTATAACGTGTTCCGACCGCATGAGCCGCATCTTCAATGAGGAAAACGCCCGCTTTTTGTGCGATGGCACGTAGGGCATCTAAATCACAGGGGGCACCAGCATAATGAACAGGGATTATTGCCTTCGTTTTGCTCGTTAAGGCTTTTTCTACTGCTTCTGGCTGAATCATGAGGGTATCACGATCAACATCAATCATAACTGGCGTTGCACCTAGCAACTCAATCATATTGATAGTTGAAACCCATGTTTGTGACGGAGTGATAACCTCATCACCTGGACCAATACCCAGCGCCATCAAAACAACATGCATACCAGCAGTTGCCGATGCAAGGGCAATCGCATGCTTGCAACCATAACGTTTGCAAAAATCTTCTTCTAATTGATGATTCTGTGGGCCTGTCGTGATCCAGCCTGAACGCAGAACGTTTTCTACTGCCTTAACCTCTTCATCCCCGATTGCTGGTTTTGAAAACGGAAGGAAATTGCTCATATTGTTTGTAGCCTAGTTTCATTATGAATAGGATATTCTAGTTAAAATTACTTTAACCGAACCTCAACACCAGTCATCATTACTGCAATCATTGCCGTGATACGGGCAATAAGAACACGATTAGCTAATTAGTATGATCGTTAATCTGCCATACTTTATTCAATGAGCTCTGATTGAGTTTTATATCAGCCATAAATACATCTGACAAATGACTTTCTGTCATGACATTGTCAGGCTCACCTGCATAGATAATTGTGCCTTTCTTCATCATCCAAATTCGACTTGCATTTTTATAAGAATGACTAAGATTATGTCCACTCATTATAACTGTTCCTGCGCAATGACAAAAACATTTCACCCATTTATCTAGCATTCCTTGCTGAATAATATCTAAATTGTTTATTGGTTCATCAAATAAGATTATTTTTCCGCTCAAACAGTCCCTATCCCATACCTGCAAAAATACAGCAACTATCCTAATTCGCTGCCATTCCCCACCAGATAATTGGTTAATAGGCTTAGATAATAATGGAGAAAGCTGGAAATCTTCACATAATTCGCTAAAAATCATGGGCGGAACGACATGCTGCTCAATAAACAAGGATAAGTATTGAAACACTTTTAAACTCGGTAAAATTCCTGTTTGCTGTGTGAGATACGAACGATACCTTGCAACATCCTGAACAGCATAATCTTTCAGATTGACACTATTAAATAAAATCGTTCCTATGTAAGAAGTGCAGCCAATCAACGCTGAAAGTAACGTACTTTTTCCTGCCCCATTGGCACCTAATAGGTGTATCTGCTCCCCTGCAAAAACGGACTGGTTAATATCCCGTAATCGGTTTTTCACACTCAGATTTTGCGTTTCAATTACCACTGTTTTATTCATATTACTGTCGCCATGTATGATTTTTGACGAGAAGGTAAATAAAAATAGGAGCACCCAAGGTCGCGGTAATCACGCCAATCGGAATTTCAGCATTGTCTATCAGTAATCGGGACAACAAATCTGCAATTAATAAGCATAGCGCCCCAGCAATTGCACAGGCTGGTAATAAAAAACGGTTATCGGTGATCCCACTTAGCCTTAATATGTGGGGGATCACTAATCCTATAAAACTAATTGCCCCCGCAATTGCCACACTGAGCCCAATTAATATTCCGGTAATGATAATTAATATTAATCGCCAGCGATGCGTAGAAATACCCAATTGATAGGCTTGAATATCCCCCAGTAATATATAATTTAAAATTTTTCCCTGAGTTATTGCCCAAAATAAAAACGGTAGGCAAGCAATGACCAATCCTATTTGACGCCAATCTACACCACTGAAGCTGCCCATCATCCAATACAGTAATTGGCGTAAATCTAAATTACTGCTCATGTAGACCATCCATGTCATACACGCACCGCTGATCACGCCAAGCGCAACGCCAACTAATAATAAGTTGGCATTATTCAAATGTTGATGGCGAGCAAAATAGAGTAAAATACCGGTGAGGACTAAAGCACCGAGAATGGCACTTATGCTAACTAGCCAATAATAGGTAATACCCGATGAGAGCAATACGGTAAAAACAACCGCCACTCCAGCACCATTACTGATCCCTAGCAATCCAGGCTCCGCTAATGGATTCTCAAATAACGCTTGCATGATGGCGCCTGTCACCGCCAATGATGCTCCAATGGTGATCACCGCAAGGAGCCGAGGTAAGCGAATTTGCCAGACAAATAATTGTGCTGAATCATCCATCCATTGGCTTGGCCAATACCAAATTTCCCCTGCACTGAGCGATAGCATTGCAATGATAAAAAGACTCAGTAACAACAGCATTATCAACCCCATATCGGATTGAAATTGTTGTTTTTGTAATTGTTTCAAGGAAATAGTCATTACATTTACAATAATTATCTTTTGTTAAAAAAATAAGCGCGTTTTATATAAGAGAGAGCATAAGAAAAAATTTAAACTGCTGCCAATTTTAATTTTACTTTTACTTCTACTTCTACTCTTAACCATAATAAAGGTTTACATATGAAACCAAACACAGTTAGCTCCTTTTCTAAACCGCAACTCTCTGCAAACAACATAAAAGAGACTGACCAAACTGAGAATAAGGCTAGCAATCACTTTAAAACATCACTAAAAAAAGTAACTCAATCATTTGTTAGCTTTTTTTCTTTATTTTTTAGTTCCCAAAGCAAACAAACCAGCAAGAAACAAATCGTTTTAAGTGAACCCTTTGTTATGATTAGCCAACCAAACAAAGATACACCCGCTCGCACCGTTTCCTTTGCAGATGAAACTTCCGCAAAAAACTTATCACCTCAAGATGAAATCATTCCCCAAGATGGTTTAACAGGGCATACCGTAGCCGATGCTGCACGAGCCGCTGCATTACACATAATTGCACAGCATAAAGCCCAGCGAGCAGAAAAAATACGAAAAAACGAAGCCAATAAATTGCAACAAAGCAATGTGGAACTCATTAATAATTATGATCGTCTCTCTGACATAGATAGAGAGAAAAACCGTGCCATTAACCTGCTAGGTAGTACAATTCTTAAGCATAACGAGTATTCAAAAAGTGAAGGTATATTTCGTACTGAAGGCAGCAAAAATGCCGTCAGCGAACTCGTTAATAAGATAAATGACCCAGAAAGTGCTCATTACCATCTTACACAACTAGAGCACTATCCTTTAACAACATTAGCCAGCGCGTTTAAAAAAATAGCAGGCGAATCACTCAGAAAAACGAGCAACATTGACTTCAAATCAGATATTTCATTTGATGACTTACAAGCCTGTGCTGATGCAGTAAAAAATAAAGAAGATGTGACCCAACAAATTAAAAATCACGAGCAATTAAAAAATAAAGCGCCTTCGATTTTAAAAAACTGTGACAATAGGATCTACAGTGCATTAAGTCGCCTGGCACCACCACCATTAACATTACAGCTTGTTACTCGCTTTTGTGCTCTTATTTCCAACGATGAAGCATCTCATAAAATGTCCATCAGAAATTTGGCGGTGATTTTCGCGCCGCACTTGATGAACACAAGCAACACACCGCAACATAGTAGCCAGGATCCTCTTGCTGAGCTCCAAAAAGAAGCTGAAGCAACTAAGCTAGCTGAAAGTTATATTGCCGCGTTAATCCATCAAGAGAAAAGTAAATTTCACCGTATTTAAAAAGTGTCTTTTACTTAAAAACAAAAGACCGCCTAGGCGGTCTTTTTTATTACTCTGCTATTCAGAGAATAGGATTACTCTTTTGGCGTTGCTTTTTCCACACGGCTTTTTAATTTTTGGCCTGGGCGGAAAGTAACAACACGACGAGCAGTGATTGGAATATCTTCCCCAGTTTTAGGGTTACGACCGGGACGTTGATTTTTATCACGTAAATCAAAGTTACCGAATCCAGATAATTTAACTTGCTCACCGTTTTCTAAGGAAAGGCGAACCTCTTCAAAGAAAGTTTCAACAAGGTCTTTCGCATCACGTTTGCTAACACCCAGTTTTTCAAACAAATTTTCTGACATTTCAGCTTTAGTAAGCGCCATAAGTTTAGTCCCTCAAGGAGGCTTGGAATCGCTGTTTTAACGCAGCAACACACAGATCAACGGTCGCGGTAATCTCTTCTTCTTCCATGGTACGCTGAGTATCTTGGAAGACGAGACTGATAGCGAGACTCTTATAACCCTCTGCTATCCCCTCACCACAATACACATCAAATAAGTTTATGCCAACTATATGATTTATGCCAACTTTTTTACATTCTGCTAAAACTTCGGCAGCTGCTACAGTTTCTGGCACAACCACAGCAATGTCACGACGGTTCGACGGATAACGCGAAATCGCTTTCGCTTCTGGAATAACACGCTGTGCGATTGCATCAGTACGAACTTCAAACACGACTGTACGACCATTTAAATCGAGTTTACGTTCTAGTTCTGGGTGAACAACACCGATAAAGCCAATATGTTCATTTTCCAGATAAATCCCAGCACTTTGCCCAGGATGTAGTGCTGGATGTGCTTCAGATTTAAATGTAATTTGATTTAGTTTTCCAGTCAATTCAAAAACAGCTTCAAGATCACCTTTTAAATCAAAGAAGTCAACAACTTGTTTATCTAATGACCAATGTTCATCGAATTTGTTGCCCGTGATCACACCCGCCAGCATGTTTTCCTGACGAATACCATATTCTGCTTGATTATCAGGCGTAAAGCGCAGACCTGTCTCAAATAAACGAATTCTGTTTTGTTGACGATTTTGATTATAGACCACAGTGCCTAATAAACCAGTCAGCAGAGACAAACGCATGGCGGACATATCAGCTGAGATTGGATTTGGCAGAGAAAGTACTTCTTCCTGCGGGTGTAATAGGCTCTGAATTTTAGGGTCTACGAAGCTGTAAGTAATCGCTTCTTGATAACCACGGTCAACTAACATCGCTTTAATACGTTTCAGCGGTAAATTAGCTTCTTTATGGTCAGTCATAATCAAATCAGCACGCAGCGGTACATCTGGGATATTGTTATATCCGTATACGCGAGCGACTTCTTCAACTAAATCTTCTTCGATTTGCATATCGAAACGCCAGCTTGGTGCCACCACATCCCAGCAATCTTCTGAAACTTGGACTTGGCAACCTAAACGTTTCAGGATATCGGTCACCGTTTCGTCTGCAATCACGTGACCGATTAAACGGTCTAATTTTTTACGCGTCAGCTTAATATTTGCTGGTTTTGGTAAATGTGCTTTGCTAGAAACGTCAATGATTTCACCGACTTCGCCACCACAAATATCGACGATCAATGCTGTTGCACGTTCCATCGCTTTAAATTGCAGCTGCGAGTCAACACCACGTTCAAAACGGTGTGAAGCATCAGTGTGCAGACCGTAATTACGAGCACGGCCTGTGATAGCCAGTGGTTCGAAGAATGCGCATTCTAATAAAATGTTCTTGGTTTCAGTGTTAACACCGGAGTGCTCACCACCAAAGATGCCTGCGATGCCCAAAGCTTGAGTTTCATCGGCAATAACCAGCGTGTCAGATTTCAAAGTCGCTTCAGTACCGTCTAGCAGTACTAGCTTCTCTTCATCTTTCGCCATACGCACAACGATTGCGCCATTTAAACGATCTAAATCATAAGCGTGTTGTGGCTGACCTAATTCCAACAGAACATAGTTTGTGATATCAACCACGGCATCAATAGAACGAACACCGCCACGACGTAGTTTTTCTTTCATCCACATTGGCGTTGGTGCGCTAACATCGATATTTTTGATAACACGACCTAAGAAACGTGGACATGCAGCAGGCGCTTCAACACGGATTGGGAATGTGTCTTTAATTGTGCTTGCCACTGGGCTGATTGCAGGTTCAACTAAATCTAATTTATTGATAACCGCGACATCACGCGCCACACCTAAGATACTTAAGCAATCTGCACGGTTTGGTGTAATGCTGATTTCAATCGCGTGATCATCTAATTTTAGGTATTCACGGATGTCAGTACCGATAATAGCGTCTTGCGGTAACTCAATAATGCCACTGTGATCATCAGAAATACCTAGCTCAGAGTATGAGCACAGCATGCCTTCAGACGGTTCGCCACGTAATTTCGCTGCTTTAATTTTGAAATCACCCGGCAATACAGCGCCGACGGTTGCAACGGCAACACGTAAGCCTTGGCGGCAGTTTGGTGCACCACATACGATATCTAATAAGCGATCGCCGCCAACATTCACTTTCGTGACACGCAGTTTATCTGCGTTAGGGTGTTGTCCACATTCAACAACTTCTCCCACAACAACACCATGGAATTGACCGGCAACGGTTTCAACGCCATCAACTTCCAGACCAGCCATGGTGATTTGGTCTGATAATTCTTCACTGCTTACCGCCGGGTTCACCCATTCGCGTAACCATAGTTCACTGAATTTCATGAGATAGACCCGCCTTATTTAAACTGTTTGAGGAAACGAAGATCGTTTTCGAAGAATGCACGAAGGTCAGAAACGCCATAACGCAACATGGTTAAACGCTCCATTCCCATACCAAATGCAAATCCAGAGTAGACCTCAGGGTCAATACCAACATTGCGTAATACATTAGGGTGCACCATACCGCAGCCTAATACTTCCAGCCATTTGCCGTTTTTACCCATAACATCAACTTCAGCAGAAGGCTCAGTGAACGGGAAATAGGATGGACGGAAACGAACTTGAACTTCTTCTTCAAAGAAGTTGTTCAGGAAGTCATGAAGTGTGCCTTTTAAGTTGGTAAAGCTAATGTCTTTATCAACAATCAGACCTTCAGTTTGGTGGAACATTGGGGTGTGAGTCTGGTCGTAGTCATTACGATAAACGCGACCTGGTGCAATAATACGGATTGGTGGTTGCTGACCATTCATCGTACGGATCTGCACACCAGATGTTTGAGTACGTAATAAACGTTTTGCATCAAACCAGAAAGTATCGTGATCAGCACGCGCTGGATGATGAGCAGGAATGTTCAGTGCATCAAAGTTATGGTAGTCATCTTCGATTTCAGGCCCTGTCTCAACAGAGAAACCTAATTCACCAAAAAATTCTTCAATTCGCTGAATGGTGCGAGTTACTGGGTGTAATCCACCATTTTCCATACGGCGACCTGGTAATGAAACGTCGATTTTTTCTGATGCTAAACGTGCATTCAGAATATCGGCTTGCATTGCATCTTTACGGGCGTTCAGTGCATCTTGAACTTGGACTTTAGCTTCATTAATCACAGCCCCTGCTGCTGGGCGTTCATCCGCAGGCAGATCACGCAACGTTTTCATCTGGAGTGTGAAGTGGCCGCTTTTGCCTAAAAATTCAACACGCACTGACTCTAACGTCGCAACATCTTGGGCCTGTTCAATGGCTGCTTTTGCCTGTGCAACCAATTCAGCGAGATGTGGCATTGTTTCCCCTTTATGACCACTCGGTCTTTTGCTAGTTATTCACTAAATTTATCATCACAATCATATTAATAAGATGTGAATACCTGACTGATTTTACTGTATTTTCTATCAAACCAAAAACAAAAAAGCCTCCTAACGGAGGCTTTAGCGTAACTTTTCGTTTCTATTCTACTCGCTATACGCAAAAGCCCCCGAGATTCAGGTGCTAAAGTAAAAAAAGAAACGAAAAATTACGTTGTTCATTAAAATAGTCTCAAAAACACAAGGTTAAGGTTACTAATATAGACTGAAAGTATTAACACAAGCTGATTTTTAATACAAACATTATAAATGAAAAGAGGAAGTTTCCTTCCTCTCTTCAAGCAAACATTAAGCTAAAGCGCCTTTTGCTTTTTCAACTAAAGCAGTGAATGCTGCTTTATCGAAAACTGCGATGTCTGCTAAGATCTTACGGTCGATTTCAATTGAAGCTTTTTTCAAGCCATTGATGAAACGGCTGTAAGACAGACCGTTCTGACGAGCCGCAGCGTTGATACGCGCGATCCACAGTTGACGGAACTGACGTTTACGTTGACGGCGGTCACGGTAAGCATATTGACCAGCTTTGATTACCGCTTGAAACGCTACGCGGTAAACACGTGAACGTGCACCATAGTAACCTTTCGCCTGTTTCATGATTTTCTTGTGACGTGCACGTGCGATTACACCACGTTTTGCGCGAGCCATAGCTATCTCCTATCGTCTTTATTCTTAATTAACTAAATGTTTACTTATGCGTAAGGCAGGCAAGCAACAACCAGACCCAGATCGCCCTTAGATACCATTCCTTTCGGACGTAAATGGCGTTTACGCTTAGTAGACTTTTTAGTCAGAATGTGACGAAGGTTTGCATGCTTACGCTTAAAGCCACCGCCTGCAGTTTTTTTAAAGCGCTTTGCTGCGCCACGTACAGTTTTAATCTTTGGCATTTCTTTTATTTCCAACTTCGCATTGTGATTAACTACGAATTAATTAGGCGAATAATACTCACATTACTGTGAAACTATTACTTGGTTGCCTAATTATTTCTTCTTCGGTGCCAGCACCATAATCATTTGACGCCCTTCAATCTTCGAAGGGAATGATTCAACAGATGCTAACTCTTCCAAATCAGATTTGATGCGATTAAGCATTTCCATACCGATTTGCTGGTGAGCCATTTCACGACCACGAAAACGCAGTGTTACTTTCGCTTTATCACCATCTTCTAGAAAGCGAATCAGGTTGCGTAGTTTGACCTGATAATCACCTTCATCTGTACCAGGGCGGAATTTAATTTCCTTCACCTGAACAACTTTTTGTTTCTTTTTCTGTTCTTTTTGAGACTTGCTCTTCTCATAAAGGAATTTGCCGTAATCCATAATACGACAAACTGGCGGTTCAGCATTTGGGCTGATTTCTACGAGGTCAACACCTGCTTCTTCAGCTTTTTCAAGCGCTTCACGCGCGCTCATGATGCCTAACTGTTCGCCGTCTAAACCGGTTAAACGGACTTCAGGAACACGAATTTCATCATTAATACGATTTGGTCGTGTTGATGGGATTCTTTTTCCGCCTTTAATACTTCATTCCTCCAACTGGATAAAGAGATTTGCTACATTCTCTAAAGCAAGCGCCTCGGTAATGCCTTTTTAAACAACTTATTACCCAAACGCGATATTCTTTTTTAGCTTTAACTCGAACAAGGCGAGTTTTACAAAGCGATTCGACCGCGGATTTTACTGCTTATTGTGAGATTACTCAAGCAGATATTCAAATTATTCACTAAGGATCATGTAAATAACTGGGTCTATCAATAAAAAAACGCGAGTGAGGTGCAATCCCCACTCGCGTTCCTAATCATGACCTATTATTTTTTCTTAGGTCCCATCACCATAATCATTTGGCGCCCTTCAATACGTGAAGGGAATGATTCGACGACGGCGAGCTCTTCCAAATCAGCCTTGATGCGGTTAAGCATTTCCATACCGATTTGTTGGTGAGCCATTTCACGACCACGGAAACGCAGTGTGATTTTCGCTTTATCACCATCTTCTAAGAAACGAATGAGGCTACGTAATTTAACTTGGTAGTCTCCTTCATCTGTTCCTGGACGGAATTTAATTTCCTTCACCTGAACAACTTTTTGTTTCTTTTTCTGCTCTTTCTGAGATTTACTCTTCTCATAAAGATACTTGCCGTAATCCATGATTCGACAAACTGGTGGCTCTGCGTTTGGGCTGATTTCAACTAAATCAACACCAGCCTCTTCCGCTTTGGCAAGTGCGTCACGCACACTCATTACACCAAGTTGTTCACCGTCAATGCCAGTAACACGAATTTCAGTTGCACGGATCTCTTCGTTAATACGATTCGGACGTGCTGTTGGGAGTTTTTTTCCGCCTTTAATACCTTATTCCTCCATCTGATTGAGCTGACGACTGCGAATTTCTTCCTGTAGTTTAGTCATGAATTCGTTAACATCAAGGCTGCCTAAATCTTTACCACGACGGGTACGAACAGACACTTTACCTGATTCAACTTCTTTCTCACCACAAACCAACATGTAAGGAACACGACGCAGGGTGTGTTCGCGGATCTTAAAGCCGATTTTCTCGTTACGTAAGTCCGCTTTCGCACGAATGCCAACACTTTGCAGCTTGCTAACTAATTCTTGAACATAGTCTGCTTGACTATCTGTAATGTTCATCACAACAACTTGTTGTGGTGCTAACCATGTTGGGAAGAAACCAGCATATTCTTCCGTTAAGATACCGATAAAGCGCTCTAATGAACCCAGAACCGCACGGTGGATCATAACTGGCGTAATACGCTCATTATTTTCGCCAACATAAGAAGCATTTAGACGACCCGGTAAGAAGAAGTCTAATTGTACAGTACCGCATTGCCATGCACGGTCAAGGCAGTCATACAGTGTAAATTCAATTTTCGGGCCGTAGAATGCACCTTCGCCCGGCTGGTATTCGAACTCAATACCTTTCGACTTCAGCGCATTGGCTAAGTCTGCTTCTGCTGTATCCCACATATCGTCTGTACCGATACGTTTTTCAGGGCGAGTAGACAGTTTTACAACGATTTTTTCGAAACCGAAAGTGCTGTAAACGTCATAAATCATCTCAATACAGCTAGTCACTTCGCCCAAAATTTGATCTTCAGTACAGAAGATATGGGCGTCGTCTTGGGTAAAGCCACGTACGCGCATTAAACCATGCAGTGCACCTGATGGCTCATTACGATGGCAGCTACCAAATTCTGCCATACGCAGTGGTAAATCACGATATGATTTTAACCCTTGGTTAAAGATCTGAACGTGACCTGGGCAGTTCATTGGTTTAACACAATATTCACGGTTCTCAGATGAGGTTGTGAACATTGCATCTTTGTAGTTTTCCCAGTGACCTGTTCTTTCCCACAATACGCGGTCCATCATAAATGGGCCTTTAACTTCTTGGTAATTGTAGGATTTTAGTTTGGTACGTACAAAAGTTTCCAGTTCACGGAAAATTGTCCAACCATCGTTATGCCAGAATGCCATACCCGGCGCTTCTTCCTGCATATGATATAAATCTAATTGCTTACCAATTTTACGGTGGTCACGCTTCGCCGCTTCTTCTAAGCGCAGCAGATATGCAGCAAGCTGCTTTTTATCTGCCCATGCAGTACCGTAAATACGTTGCAGCATTTTATTATCGCTGTTACCGCGCCAGTATGCCCCTGCCACTTTTTGTAATTTAAAGTGGTGACAGAAACGCATATTTGGTACGTGTGGACCGCGACACATATCAATATATTCTTGGTGGTGATATAAACCTGGGCGATCATCTTGGCTAATATTTTGATCCAAGATTTCAACTTTATAATCTTCGCCACGGTTTACGAATGTTTCACGAGCTTCTGCCCAAGAAACACGTTTTTTAACCACATCATAATCTGTTTTGGCAAGCTCAAGCATACGCTTTTCTAGCTTGTCCAAATCTTCCTGGGTCAGCGTATAGTCAAGGTCAATATCATAATAGAAACCGTTGTCGATAACTGGACCGATTGCCATTTTGGTATTTGGCCACAATTGTTTAATTGCATGACCTAATAAGTGAGCACAAGAGTGACGAATGATTTCTAGACCATCATCATCTTTACTCGTGATAATTGACAGGTTTGCGTCATGCTCGATCAGTTCACAAGCATCTACCAGCTCACCATTAACACGACCAGCTATACATGCTTTTGCTAGACCGGCGCCGATATCGCGAGCCACATCCATGACAGAAACTGCATGGTCGAATTGACGCTGACTTCCATCAGGAAGAGTAATAACAGGCATTAAAAAATCCTTATCAGCAGTGGTGACCCACACGAAAGATCACTTGCTTGATTATTCCAAAGTTTATAAATCAATACGTTACTGACGATTTCTCACTTCACTATGCGAGATAGGTACACAATTATGTACACATTATATAAGCTAAAGCAGATATAATTGATAACGCAATTATGCACATCGCTAGCAACTCAACTCGTAATCATAACACAGACATATTTTATGGCGATAGCCAGTTGTTGATTATTGTAGCGCTAAAATTACTGATGCTCAGGGCTCATTAACGTTTAATCCGCCATCATAATAAGAATATTATGATCATAGCCATTGCAATCCGTTCTCACTGCATATTCAGGTAACCATTCAATACGTGATTTTGAACGCGATAATGAAATATTTAGGGTTGTGGGATGCTCTAACGCGGTAATTATTACTTTTTTCATCTCTCACCACACTTTTTCACGATAAATCGTTAAGGGGAGAAAAATATCATTCCATCATCCTGTGAAAAAAGACAAAAAGGCTACCCAACATGACTTTGAATAGCCTTATTACAACAAAACGTTACCAACAACCGCGATGGTTACCGCGCCCACCCCATCCACCATCACGATATGGGCGGTTATATTGTTTGTCTTCTTCGTTTCGAAGTTGCAGTGATAAATCATCAAGCTCTTTCACCAGCGTTTTTACTTTCGAGTCATCATCTTTGGCGCCAGCATCGTACAGTTTGTTCAATTCAAAACGCTTATCATCAAACTCTTTCGCTAACTTAGCGATTTCATTGTTTTGGCGATAATTGTTCTGATGGTAATTGTTTTGATAGCGGTGATCATAGTTTCCATTGCAGTAAGGGCATGCTACAGCTGATGCCGAATACAGTAATACTGAAGAAACGATAGCACCTAATAACACTTTTTTGTTCACGGCAATAACCTCGCAAGTCTATGGGTTATACCAGTTTATATGTACAAAAAGGAAACCGCCTTGAAAAATATCAAAATCCGCATTGAAAGCTAAATTAATAGATAATAATAGCAATGACTAAACACCAAATAGATGATACCACTTATAAAAAACAAATAACCAACAGATTAAACCAATATGAATTATAGCCAGCGTCGTGTTTGCTGAGTATAAGTACGCCACTCCTCTTTAAAACGTTCAGATAAGAATTTTTCTTCTTGGGGAATGGTGTATAAGTCAGTAATTAACCAAAAGACCAAACCTGAAACCAAAAAATAAGGTGAATGCGAAAACAAAGCGAAGCTTAAACTCATCGAGGTAAAAGCAAGATATAACGGATTACGAGATAACCGATAAGGGCCCCTAGTAATAAGAGAAGATGCGGAGCTAATAGGATTTGGTGAGGTTTTTTGCTGAACAAAATAATATAAACTTGCGCCAATCCAGCCGAAAGCCTCTAAGGCAATCAGGATGCCGATAATCCCCATCCAACCAGAAAAACTCCAGAAAAAGCCCTCTTTGATATGCAGATAATAAGCAGCAAATCCATTAAGTACTAACCAATTCACAAATGGAAGTTTAAATATGCTCATCACAGATCCTAAATTGATATTCATATGGTAAGCATATCATGGATAAAACGATAAGAATTGGCACCGATATCAATAATATTCAATAACACAGTGTAAATGAATACTCTGTTATTTTATGAACGGTATCCTAAAGAAAAAACGCTTTTTAGACCTTCAAGATTGGCATACTCTTGTTGGCATACGGAATTACGCACATCGCTGGGTAAATTATTTAATCTGGCTTGAATATTAGCAATTTGCTCTTCTAATCCATTCATTCCCTTCACTTCAACAACGTCTGCATTTGCTTGCAGATAATCTGCAAAACTTCTTAAATTATTTTCTAAATTATCACACGCATTATTCGCCAATCCGTTTTGTACCATAAAGGAATTAACTGAATCTGGTAATAATTGAGAGAGCGAAGGAAAAATAGATTGTTTCCACATTTGTGGGAACAGGATCAGCACAGCGGCAATAGCCAAAACAAGCAGCATTGATGAAGTAACTAATGGTGACAGTAACTTTCTCATTGGCTATCCTAAAATTCTATTTAACATGAAATTTAGAATACACAATAAACCGTAAAGCAGTTTTTAAAATAAAAAAGAGTTTGTAAAGAATATTCCAATTATATTACCAAGAAATAAGATTATCGTCTGACAATAATCTTTTAACGAATTTACATAACCTGTCAGTAAAACAGATAGCACTGTATATACTCACTAACAAATGAACATAAACCCCCTCTAGCAATAATGCCCTTGACCTTTTTATCTCACATAAAAAGGTTTTTTTTTGCTCAAAATATTGAATGTTTTTAATCCAGTGACATACCCCTTTGTTATTCAACAAATAATTACACTTATTCACACATGAATCGGGATGTTATCCACAGTTAATGTGAACAACTTTGTCATTCATTAAGTAAAAACATTACGCAATCTCACGTAAAAAAATCTCTTTGTCCTAAATTTGGTGGGAGAATACCCTTCTGATTCCACAAATTAGTAACAATGTTTGTTATAGTTCCAACGAGAAGCCATTCTAGATTAATTTGGAGGGTAATTTTCGACATGCAAGATATTTTACAACTTTTTCAAGCCGTTAGCCTTGGCTTAGTTTTACTCCTTCCACTGGCTAACCCACTGACCGCCATTGCCGTGATGCTCAGTATTTCCGCCAACATGACCAAAGAACAACGTGACCACCAATCACTGCTGGCTGCAATTTATGTCTTTTGTATCATGCTCGTTGCTTTCTATGCTGGCCAATTAGTCATGAACACCTTCGGAATTTCGATTCCTGGGCTACGTATTGCGGGTGGGCTTATTGTTGTTTTTATTGGTTTTGGGATGCTATTTCCTAATTCAGATAATAGTGAAGATAACAATAATGTATCCACTGACGATTTAAGTGTTCCCAAAAAACGTCAAGGTAACCAAAATATCGCATTCGTCCCTCTCGCAATGCCAAGTACTGCAGGCCCTGGTACCATCGCGATCATTATTAGTTCCACCGCTTCTTTGCAAGGGGATATTGGTTTTGCGCCATGGGTTATCACTGTCGCACCCATTATTGTTTTTCTGATCGCCAGTGTGATTGTTTGGATTGGGCTACGGGGAGCGACGTCAATTATGAAATGGCTAGGGAACAGTGGGATTGATGCAATTGGGCGGATAATGGGTTTTTTATTAATTTGTATGGGAGTGCAATTTGTCATCAACGGTATCGTTGAAATTATCGCGCAGCTCCCACACTTAATGACGGAATATCAGTAATTCACCGCTAATGCATTATACGCATTCTTAACTTTCCACAAATAACGTGGAGCCTGCGGCGCGGGGTGTTTAGACTGAACATGTTGATAAAACTCTTCTGGTGATAAGTTATTTATCATCGCAATAGCTTTAGTTTTATCATTATCAAATGTTCTTAGTAATGCCCCGGCCCCATTCACGTAAGCCACAACGGTCGCATAATACATAGTTTGCGGGTGGCTAATACCCGCCAAATGTTGTTCTTTGAGAATACGAATATAGGTTGTACCGATATCAATATTCTTACGTGGATCTTTTAAATCGTTAGAACTTGGTTCACCAGAACGCCCTTGATAACGATATGCATCACGCCCTGCTGTTGACGCTTTAATTTGCATTAAACCAATGGCATTAGATTTACTCACCACTTCTGGTCGGAAGTTAGATTCTACTTCAATAATGGCTCTAATCAGTGTTTCATCCACACTATAACGATTCGCGGATTCACGAATAAACTCATCATATGGAGTTCGTGGATAACTAGTATTGGCTGTCGTATTTGGCATTTGATTGCGATTATCTAGCATTCTTGTTCTGTTCGCTGTTTTATTGGGATCACTTGAGCAACCTGCCAATAGCAAAAGTACAAGCGCACTGCCGACCATTTTTTTCACTGTTGTATCCTCTGCAAATTAAAACACCAAAAGAATAGCTAATCTTTAGAAAAATAATACATTTTTTACTTAACTTTTACTTCTGGACGTGTTTTAGTCATGTTAAATAATAATGATAGCCAGCAACTCATCGATTACAAAAATACCCCTTTTACCATTTAACGGGATTTTTCATAATTGATATTGATAATCATTATCAATTGGGATATAAATACTATCAGCCTGAAAGACCATACTCATTGTAGAGTCAAATAGGTCAATATAAATGAGAAAATACATTCAAGCCCAATAACATACTTATTTAGATTAACCATTTAATGAGATTAATTTAGTTCATAGAACTCGCGACCCAACGTTAGGATCTATTTTATGACAAACTGTTTATTCCGATTATCAACGCTATTACGTACCACATTCATTGCATTAGCTGCCGTTTTATTTGTCAGCCAACCTGCTTTGGCTAAAAAATTTAAAGTGGTCACCACATTTACTATAATACAAGATATTGCTCAAAATGTAGCCGGTGATGCCGCAATTGTCGAATCCATCACTAAACCGGGTGCAGAAATCCACGGTTATCAACCGACACCAAAAGATATTATGAAAGCCTACGATGCTAACCTTATCTTATGGAACGGAATGAATCTGGAAGTTTGGTTCCAGCGTTTCTTTGAAAACCTTAAAGATGTGCCTGCAGTTGTCGTCACTGAAGGCATTGAACCTATGCCAATCCGTGAAGGGGAATATAAAGATAATCCTAATCCTCACGCTTGGATGTCACCTGCTAACGCACAAATTTATATCGAAAATATCCGTAAGGCGCTGGTGAAATATGACCCAGAAAACGCCGACATTTATAATGCTAACGCGAAAAAATATTCCCAAGAAATTGCGGCGCTTGATGCACCTTTACGTGAACGTTTAAATCGTATTCCTGAAGATAAGCGTTGGTTAGTGACCAGTGAAGGCGCATTTAGCTACCTCACTAAAGATTATGGCTTTAAAGAAGTCTATTTGTGGCCAATCAATGCTGAAGAGCAAGGCTCACCAATGCAAGTTAAAAAAGTGATTGATACAGTTCGTGAACACAACATTCCCGTTGTTTTCAGCGAAAGTACCATTTCAGACAAGCCAGCTCTGCAGGTCAGTAAAGAAACTGGCGCGAAATACGGCGGAGTATTATACGTCGACTCGCTATCAACCGCTGAAGGCCCTGTACCAACATACATAGATCTGCTGAACACAACCGTCGATACTATCGCAAAAGGATTTTCACAGTAAATGAGCCATACAAATCAATTTGAACATCCGACTCTGGTTGTTGATGACGCAACTGTCACTTACAACAATGGTCATACCGCGATTTATGATGCAAGTTTCAATATTCACGGTGGCTCCATTTGCGCCCTTGTGGGCGTGAACGGAAGTGGTAAATCAACACTGTTTAAAACCATTATGGGATTAGTCACACCATCGTCTGGTAGTGTGACCCTCAATGATCAGCCGATTAAAGCGGCATTAAAAGAGAATGTGATTGCCTACGTTCCACAAACAGAAGAAGTGGATTGGAATTTTCCAGTGCTAGTTTCTGATGTGGTGATGATGGGGCGTTATGGCAAAATGGGCTTCTTTCGTATTCCTAAAAAGGAAGACAAAGAAGCCGTAAAAATGGCTTTAGAACGCGTAGATTTAGCGGGTTTGGAGCATCGCCAAATTGGTGAACTTTCTGGTGGTCAGAAAAAACGGGTGTTTTTGGCTCGCGCCCTCGCCCAGCAAGGTAAAGTTCTGTTACTCGACGAACCCTTTACAGGGGTCGATGTAAAAACAGAAAATGCCATTATTGACCTACTCCGCAGTCTGCGCGATGAAGGTCATTTAATTCTAGTCTCAACCCATAACTTGGGAAGTGTGCCTGAATTTTGTGACCATGTGATTTTAATAAACCGCACAGTGTTGGCGAGTGGTCCAACAGAAACCACCTTTACTCAGCGTAATCTGCAAAAAGCATTTGGTGGCGTACTACGTCATATTAACCTGTCTGGTCAAGAGCTTCACGACGATGATGACCCACGCTCTGTCACGGTAATTACTGATGATGAACGCGCCGCCGTCTTCTATGGTCACGATCACGATGCACCGGTTAGAAAAAATCAGCCTAAGGAATCTGAATGATTGAGTTGTTACTGCAACCCTTTGAGTACAACTTTATGGTTAAAGCCATATGGGTGAGTGCCATCGTCGGAGCGGTGTGTGCTTTCTTATCAGCTTATTTAATGCTCAAAGGTTGGTCGTTGATGGGAGATGCCCTCTCCCACTCTGTTGTGCCCGGTGTGGCGGGCGCTTATGCGCTTGGATTACCTTACGCTGCGGGGGCTTTTTTTACGGGTATTCTCGCCGCCCTCGCCATGACATTTGTTAAACATCTCACCCGCTTACGGGAAGATGCCGTTATCGGCTTTATCTTTTCCACCTTTTTTGCGGCGGGGTTATTAATTGTTTCGTTGAACCCAACCTCAGTAAACGTGCAAAGTATTATCTTCGGTAATATTTTGGGGATCGCCGATGCTGACGTGCTTCAAGTCGAGATTATCATTGCCGTTTCATTTATTGTCCTGATGTGCCTATGGAAAGACTTACTGGCCGTGTTTTTTGACGAAAGCCATGCGCGTTCCATTGGCTTAAACCCACTACGCCTAAAAATCATTTTCTTCACCTTATTAAGTGCATGTACCGTTGCCGCACTGCAAACCGTTGGAGCGATATTGGTCATTGCGATGGTGGTTACGCCAGGTGCCACTGCCTATTTACTGACAGATAAATTTAAAACATTGCTGATCATTTCCGTCTCTATCGGTACTGCCACCAGCGCAATTGGTGCCTACCTCAGCTACTTTTTAAATGGGGCAACGGGCGGGCTAATTGTTACGTTCCAAACAGTAATTTTCTTACTGGCATTCTTCTTTGCTCCAAAACACGGACTGTTTGCCTCTCGTCGCAAAGCCCGTAGCGAAGTCGCTGACTTGCATCACCGTAAACAGCAAGGAGCCACCCATGAGTGATTTTATGGACTTACTGATGGATCCTTTCGCATTTCCATTTATGCAAAAAGCCTTGATTACGGCGATTGTTACGGGAACCGTCTGCGCTATTTTATCCTGCTTTTTAGTCTTGAAAGGTTGGTCATTAATGGGAGACGCCATCTCCCATGCAGTATTACCCGGAATTATCATTGCATCACTCATTGGCATTCCGCTTGCTATTGGGGCTTTTGTTTCGGGGCTATTTTGCGCCGTTGCTACCGGCTATTTAAAAGAGAACAGTCGAATAAAAGAAGACACCGTCATGGGTATTGTCTTCTCGGGTATGTTTGCTGTCGGCTTGGTAATGTTCGCAAAAATTGATACTGAACAACATCTTACCCATATTTTATTCGGGGATATTTTGGGGATCACCGACGAAGAATTTAAACAAATCTTACTGTTTGCGGGGATAACCATTGCGATTATCTTACTCAAACGTAAAGACTTTATGCTGTACTGCTTTGACCCAAATCAAGCACGTGTTATCGGCTTGCCGGTTAAATGGCTACATTACGGATTACTTTCTCTATTAGCTTTAACCATCGTGGCATCACTGCAAGCTGTCGGGATCATTCTGGTGATTGCAATGTTGATTTCACCGGGGATCATCGCCTTTGTTCTATGCCGTAGCTTTGGTTGGATGTTGGTGATAGCAATTATCGCTTCAGTCACCTCCAGCGTGCTGGGTACGATTGTCAGCTTCCATATTAATGCGACAACAGGCCCAACGATTGTTGTGATCCAAGCGGGCTACTTTGTTATCGCCCTGCTCTATAGCAAATTAATCCTCGCGCGCCGCAAATCCCATAGCACACGCCAAGATTTGCATACTGCCTAATGATATAAAGCTGAATACGGTGAAAACCTATTCAGCTCAGGCCATTGACAAACCCATCAGGTTTGGAAATGGCTCGTTTGGGTTGTAAAATTAACGAGGAAAATCAATTTATTGATTTTCGCCTGATAACACAAAGAGGGAAAAACCACGCTTTTATCCCTCTTTGTCATCAACCTCAGCTGAATACGGTGAAAACCTATTCAGCTTTTTCTTTCTTCTATTCGACTCTCTTTTATCTTGAAGTTTACTCTATATAAAAGAAGAAACGCGATATCCATCCATTATCGCCGAAATCAATCCTCTCCCAATTCTTGAACAAAATCAGCCATCAATCATTTCGAAATAAGGCGTAATTATTAAACAATGATCACTGTTAATTCCTAAATTGACGCTATAGTATGGTATGAGTGAAGACCAAATCACAGCGAGGTGGATCATGTGGCAAGCGATGAATCGTTTATTAATTGAACACTTTGGTGAGGCAGAGCTGCGAAATAAAGTGATTCTCTCTGGTGGGGATATTCATCACACCTTAAGAATCGATTATGGTGAGCATACGGTGTTCGTAAAACAAAATCGCCGCGAGTTTCTCCCTCTTTTTAAACAAGAGGCAGAGCAGCTTGAAATGCTAGCGAAAAGCCAAACCATCACCGTTCCCAAAGTCTACGGCTTGGGTAGCAACAAACACCACAGCTTTCTTCTCCTCGAATATTTCCCGTTAAAACATTTTGATAGCACCAATGCCTGGCATTTTGGTCAACAATTGGCGCGATTACATCAATGGGAAGAACAGCCGAGCTATGGGTTCGACTTTGATACTATGCTCAGTACCATTGTTCAGCCTAATGGGTGGGAAAAGCGTTGGAATGCATTCTTTGCAGAAAAACGTATTGGTCTTCAATTACAAATTGCATCTGAGAAAGGCATGGTTTTTGGTGATATTCAACAACTCGTGGATATTGTTAAACACCGCTTATCCGGTCATCAACCTCAGCCCTCTTTATTACATGGGGATCTGTGGCCTGCAAATTGTGCGGTCACCAACCAAATGGATGGCGTACTCTATGACCCTGCTTGTTATTGGGGTGATCGGGAATGTGATATCGCCATGTTACCATTATATAAAGAAATTCCGATTCAAATTATTGATGGGTACCAAAGTGTTTGGCCATTACCAGCGGGCTTCTTAGACAGGCAACCAATCTATCAACTCTATTTCTTACTCAATCAAGCCAATATGTTTGGTAATGAACAGAGCTATCTGCACGCTCGCAGCATTATTGATAATTTACTAGACGACGAATAACTACGAGTCAAATAGACGGAAATAAGAGATGCACAGCGGCGGAGTAAATACCGATTCTGTGCATTTTCATGATGGGAAAACATCAACATGACGGGCACTATCAACATAATGAAAAGCGGCCACATCATGAAAAACTACCAATTCAGAAGTTTCAACGCAAAATAAATGGCGATCCCTAAAACAATCGGCCAGAAATACATCAAGAAGAACTGTTTGAAAATAGTATGTCGAGGAATAGTGACTTTGGCTTCTAATTCTTCTTTGGTCACTTCACTGCCTTTTGCATTTTCAAGAATGACATGATCTTCAATACTTTCGCGAATGAATTTAATTTGTCGATACATGCGTAAACCTGAAGCACTTAAAGCAAGCCCCACAAAGATAAAAATAAAAATAACAAAAAATCCGATGCAGCTACCTGAAAAACCATGGCTCACTTCAGGGACTGGTGAATTATTCCAAAATACATTGAGAAACGGCGTACTTTGTCGAGTCATCTCCGCCATTAATTTAACAAAATCATTGGCAACTGCATTAATTCCTTCGCCTTGAATTCCTTTCAGAGCCGCTAATTTAATTAGCGATGTCAATGTGGAAATTAACGCCACAAAAAATACGATCCAGCCCAAAATACGTTTGCCAATCGCAAGAGAATTTGCCTTGTGGTAATTCATTACAACTATTCCTTAAAGTTTTTTTCTACGCTAATCATAGCCGATAATATTTGCTGGCTCCAAATTTCTATAAAAAAATGATAGTTAAAAACCGAGTTTCGGATTATTCAAAAATTGAATTGAATTCACATCAATAACTAAACTCAAATTTCTAATAAAATCATGTGATAGCACATATATCTCTATAACCCCAAGTCATAGCTTGTTAGAATCGTTTCAGAAACCAAAATGACTGTGATTAAAGTACAGCGACAATCCCCACCCTCTTTTTAAGCGGGTATCTAAATGAATGGAGTTTGCTATGTATCATAAATTACCTATCCAATCTGTCATCTTTGACATGGATGGTTTGCTGATTGACTCGGAACCTTTTTGGGAACAAGGGGAAGATGAAGTTTTTGCAGAGTTAGGCGTCGATTTGTCCATTAAGCACACTCTTCCTGACACTCTAGGTTTACGTATCGATCACGTTGTTGAACTTTGGTACAACGCATCTCCTTGGCAAGGTTGTAGCTTAGAAGCAACAAAGCAGCGTATTATTGACCGCGTTATTGGTTTAGTGGAAGAAAAACGCCCATTACTGCCTGGTGTACAGCATGCACTTGAACTGTGCCGCTCAATGGATCTAAAAATCGCTTTAGCATCTGCATCTCCAGATTATATGCTAGAAAAAGTGCTTAACTTATTTGATATCCGCCATTATTTTTCTGCCGTCGTTTCAGCAGCAGACTTGCCATTAAGTAAGCCTCATCCCGAAGTTTATTTAAAAGCAGCCGCTGAGTTATCCACCAAGCCTATCCATTGTGCTTCTTTAGAAGACTCCTTTAATGGAATGATTTCTGCAAAAGCGGCAAGAATGCGTTCTATCGTCGTGCCTGATAGTAAGCATTTCAATGACCCACGCTGGGGTTTGGCTGATGTTAAAATCGCCTCATTGAACGATTTACGCCCAGAAAATTTACGTTAATCTTAAATAAGTTAACGGAACTCGATTTCCCTTACGTTTTTCACGTAGGGGAAATTTAAAAAAGTATAAAAATCTACGGTTATTAACTAATAAATAAGAGTTTTTTTAACTCTCCCCCACTACCATATTTCCTACAAACCCTTTATACTGCCCGCCTACTGTATAGATAAACAGATGGTATTTTATCCACCATGACTGCTGAAGGGCATCTGCTTTTTTCCGTCGCCTCACTTGTAATGGCTCATAAATTGCAAATTACCCCAGAGTTCGCTCAGGGTGATTGGTTGCATATGGTGCCAGGAGTGTTGCTAGGTGCCTTATTGCCGGATATTGACCATCCTTCATCTATTCTCGGGCGGCTTTTTCGTATTATTTCACTACCTATATCAAAACTGTGTGGACATCGAGGATTCACTCACAGTCTGATCGCTTGGCTAATCTTACTGATCAGCAGCTACCAATGGCTACCTCACTATTGGGACTTACCTAGCGACCTTATCCAAGCATTTTTATTAGGTTATATGAGCCATTTAGTGGCTGATATGCTGACTCCATCGGGGGTTCCCTTTTTATGGCCTCTGCCAACACGTTTTTGTTTTCCCATCTTACGCGGCAAGTCCAGTAAACGCGGAGAACGCTTTATTGCTGTGCTTTTGACCGTCTGTGCTGTCTTAATTCCAACAGCCCATCCCGCTGATTGGTTCCAGCAAATTGAAAACGCACTAAATTATTTTAATAATCAGATAAATATACACTTACCGACAAAAAGCTCACTTTTGTAATATACTGTAAGCATTAATCAACCTAAATTATAACTTTTGATTATAAGTAATGACTAACTTCAACTGATATCATATAACCAGTTGTTAGAAGAAATGAAATCCTTATACCTATTAAGGATTAACAACAAGAATCATTATGTAAAATAATTACAATTTGGAGTGCGGAATGAATATTCCTCTGATTATCAATGTGCTCGTTTTCGTAGCACTTTTAATACTGTTAGCAAAACTCGGATCGAATGGTTGGAGCCTGTCCAAAAAAGTTTTACTGGGTCTCGTATTCGGTGTTGCTTATGGTGTCGGACTTCACCTTGTGTATGGTTCCGGTCACCAAACGGTAAAAGACTCCATTCTTTGGTTTAATATCGTCGGTAATGGTTACGTTCAACTGTTACAAATGGTGATTATGCCTCTGGTGTTCGCCTCTATTCTGAGTGCGGTCGCTCGACTTCATAAGGCATCTTCTTTAGGGAAAATTAGCTTTTTAACCATTGGCACACTGCTGTTTACCACAGCCATTGCTGCTTTAGTGGGTATCTTGATCGCAAACCTGTTCGGCTTAACCGCTGAAGGTCTGGTTCAAGGTCAATCTGAAACTGCACGTCTAGCGGCCATTGAAACAAATTATATTGGTAAAGTCTCAGATTTAACGGTTCCTCAGTTAATCCTGTCCTTTATTCCGAAAAACCCGTTTGCTGATTTAACGGGTGCAAGCCCAACATCTATCATTAGTGTGGTTATTTTTGCTGCCTTCTTAGGGGTAGCTGCGCTGCAACTGTTTAAAGATGATAAAGAGCGCGGTGAAAAAGCATTAGCGGCTATCGATGTGATGCAAGCATGGGCAATGAAACTCGTTCGCTTAGTCATGCGTTTAACCCCATACGGTGTGATGGCGCTGATGATCAAAGTGGTCGCAAGCTCTAACTTAGCCGATATCATTAACTTAGGAACTTTCGTCGTCGCATCCTATGTCGCGCTAGCTATTATGTTTGTGGTTCACGGCATCTTAGTGGCGACAACGGGCTTAAATCCAATCAAATTCTTTAAGAAAGCGGGCCCAGTACTGACATTTGCATTCACCAGCCGTTCGAGCGCAGCCAGTATTCCACTGAATATTGAAACGCAGACTCGCCGTTTTGGTGTGCCAGAATCTATCGCAAGCTTCTCGGCGTCTTTCGGTGCAACTATTGGCCAAAACGGTTGTGCAGGTATCTACCCTGCGATGTTAGCAGTGATGGTCGCTCCAACCATGGGGATCAACCCATTTGATCCACTATGGATTGCAACCTTAGTCGGTATCGTGACTATCAGTTCTGCCGGTGTTGCCGGTGTGGGTGGCGGTGCAACCTTCGCCGCACTGATTGTACTGCCAGCAATGGGATTACCAGTCACGTTAGTTGCGCTGTTAATTTCGGTCGAACCTCTGATTGATATGGGTCGTACTGCTCTGAACGTAAGTGGTTCAATGACAGCAGGTACCGTCACTAGCCAGTTAATGGGCGAAACGGACAAGTCAATCTTCAATCAAGATGACGATGGTGATTTAAAACACGTTTAATCGCCCTAATCTCCTAACACTCATTGAAACCTGCCCGTCAAACGGCAGGTTTTTTTGTGTCTGCTATTTTCTGTGTTCGACATTTTATCAAACTGCAACAGATTGAAATTTTTACTTTATTTCGACTTGATGGGAAATACTGGGTTTTTAATCTAAAAAACATTGCCAATACGTAAAGCTGCGTAACATAATAGTGACTGAGCAACATTTTCTTAGGCCTCCTGCCTGTGTTGCGTCTCCCGTTTCCTACGGGAACTATCAACTTCATTGTTAGATTTTTTATATGACCAATATTATTCATATACTAAAAACTGATCCTTCAGATAATCCCTGTGTTAGCTGTGGTGCTTGTTGTGCTTACTTTCGTGTCTCATTTTACTGGGCAGAAGCTGAAGCTGGCGGTGGTTCAGTTCCTCAACATTTAACAGAGCAAATCACCCCTTTTATGAGCTGCATGCAAGGTACAAACCAAAAACCTAATACCCGCTGTACTGCACTTGGTGGCACCGTCGGGGAATGTGTTTCTTGCTCTATTTATGAACAGCGCCCTACACCATGCCGAGAATTCGAACAATCGTGGCATAACGGCATTCACAATGAAGCCTGCGACCGTGCTCGCGCAGCCTATGGTTTACCTCCTCTCGAGCCACAGCAACCGCAAATCGCGTGCTAACCGTCAATGACCCAGAGATTTTTCTGGGTTATCTTCTTTACCTTCACATAATCTTCTCTACGTAAAATAATCTCATTATTTTCAATAAAATGTGCAAAGAAAGGATAAAACGTGCAGGAAATATGGAGCTTCAGTCAAAGCAGGTAAAAGCCATTGCGAGGGAAATCTAATTGATGAATTATCCTCTCATCACGTTAATGAGGAGATAAAAGATGAACAAATTAAACCAAGGTTTACTTGCTGCCGTTTTACTGTCTGTCGGCTTTGCCGCCGCAGCCGCTAATGTTGATATGAATAAATCACCACGCCATCACAGCGGAAATCATCATAATATGGTGTATAGCGTGACTGAACAAACCACCAAACCTAATGAAACCTTGAAAAAACTGGCAAACGATACACCTAAAATTGAAGATGGCAAACGCTACATGGTGAAAATGTCTGTCGTGGAAGTGCCTGAATTCAAGCCAGCACAACCGATGCCAATGCCGGTTCCTGCTACGGCGCCCGTAGCTAAATAAGAATGAGTCAACCTAAACCATAGGCTGTGCCTGTTACACTGATAACATCAACCTTTTGGCATTGTTAGTTAAAAATCAGTATCTTAATGGACACAATAACGTTTAGGTATATCCCTAATTTTAGCCTCTAATGCCATAGGGGCTTTTTTTTAACTAAAATAACCCGCGTAATACCGCTGTGACTATCGCAGCCGACAAAACAATCACAATAAATGGCTTGCGGTACCAAGTCAGAATACCTGCCACCACCACCCCAATTATTTTCGGTAAATCCGATAATTCATTGCCTGAAAAGAGCGTTGAAGTCATCGCGACTGAAAATAAAATCACAATAGCAGCAGCTGAAAATAGGGCTTTATTTTGTTCTGTTAAATTGACCCGCCCTTTTAGCAATGCGCCGGATGCCCGCATTAAGTACGTCCCAACCGCTAAAATAAAAATCCCACTGACGATTAACCAAGGATGTTCCATCATCATGATTTCCTTATATAGATAACTAAACTCAACAAGGCCAGTAAAACGGGGATCCCCGCCGGTAATACCGGTGTTGTTACCACAGCAACTACAGCCCCGACTATCGCCGCGAGTCTTAAGCGCTTATCTTTCAACGCGGGTAAACTCAGCGCTAAGATAATGGCGGGAAACATGGCATCCATCCCTAGTGCATGGGTATCTTGAATAAAGCTTCCTAGAATTTCTCCGATGACCACACCAACAGGCCAACAGATTAAAATTCCTAATCCGCATAACCAAAATGCGGCGGTTTTCTCGCGTTCGCTGTCTTGTGCCAAGCCAAAAACCACACTTTCATCATTCATAATGTGATATCCCAGCAACGATTTTGCCCCTTTTCCCGTTAATTCACTGACGGCAAAACTGAATGGAATATGGCGCGAGTTGACTAATAGCCCAGCTAAGGCAGCTGACAGAGGGCTTCCCCCTGAAAATACCACGCCAATAAACAGAAACTCGGATGCACCCGCTAGCACAAAAATGGACAGCATCAACGGTACCCACCAATCAAAACCTTGTGAATGAGCTAATGCACCGTAGGAAATTCCCACAATTAAGTCTGCAATACACACCAGTGCAATATTTTTCACTGTGCTATTATGGAGAATAGAAAACTGAAATTTAGATGTCTGCATAGAACGACCGTTCGATATAAAAAACATTCGTTCATTATGTCGTTGCTTTAGGCTAAGTGCAATCAAATAGGATGTTAAAGTTGACCTTATTCACGCCCCCTATCGAATTAATCTCAAAATCATTGGCTTGTGAAAGGCAAAAAAGTGGGCTTTCTCTCTCTGAACTTGCGCGTAAAGCGGGGATCGCAAAATCCACACTATCCCAATTGGAATCCGGTAGCGGCAATCCCAGCATTGAAACCCTATGGGCATTATGTGTTGCGCTGGATATTCCATTTTCACGTTTAATTGAAGAAAAACGCGCAGCAGTGACTGTGATCCGCCATGGTGAAGGCACCCCAGTGAGCGCAGAGCACGCAAACTATTTGGCCTATTTACTCTCTTCTGCACCCCCTAATTCTCAACGGGATATTTATACGGTTGTTGCACAGCCCGGCCGAGATCGCGTTTCAGAACCCCATATGCATGATGTCACTGAGCATATTATTTTGATGTCAGGCAGAGCATTAGTTGGGCCACTCGACAACCCTGTTGAGCTCAATGTCGGTGACTATATTCACTACCGAGGTGATGAACCCCACATTATGCGCGCTCTTGAAGCAAACACCATGGCAGTCATGGTGATTGATAAACAGAATTAATTAGCCCAATACGCTGGAGGATTTACTGTGAATTACTATCAAGAAATAACAAACAAAGTCGCCTTATTGCTAGATGAAAACTCCGTTCATAATATGAATGAAATGCTAATGCAGCTTTCTCATGATGATAAGCTAACCCAAGAACAACGCTTTGAGCTGCAACAACGCCTTAGAGACGCCATTTTTGTTCACCATAATTCGTAATTAACGTTTAATTAAATGGGATTTGGCGGTTAATATCTCGATTTAAAATACAAAAGAAAAGCCTGAGCAATCTATTTATTACTCAGGCTTGATTTAATAATCTATTATCATGATGTGAAACCCTAACAGCCTATTTTCTGCACTAAGTCCCATTATTTTATTAGAACTTATCTTGCTGTAAATAAGACCATGCATATTGCGCATACAGTTCTGCACCTGACGCCATCACATCTTCATCAATGTTAAAACAGCCATGGTGATGCGCCCATTGGGTATCTTTTTCTGGGTTACCTGAACCTAATAATGCAAAACAGCCCGGAATGTTTTCCATATAAAAGCTGAAATCTTCCCCACCAGGGGTTGGTCTTTCTGCCATTAATGCATTTTCACCAAATGCTTCGCTGATCACCGACTGCGCCAGTAATGCACTGCGCTCTTCATTAATCACTGGCAGCGTACCGTAGATATAATCCACTTCAGCAGTGGCGCCGTACATCGCGGCAGTATGTTCGGCGTAACGGCGGATTGCCGCTTCAATGCGAGTACGGGTTTCAATATCAAAGCAACGTACCGTTCCATCTAGCACTGCATTCTCTGCAATCACATTGAATCGGGTGCCTACTTCCATTTTGCCAATAGTCACAACGGCTGAGTCTAGAGAAGAAGTTTCACGGGAAACCACCGCTTGCAAATTCATCACAAATGACGAGGCAACGATTGCGGCATCAACGGTCGCTTCCGGCATCGAACCATGCCCACCTCGCCCTTTAAACTTCACGACCAACAAGTCCGCAGAAGCGAATGTCCCGCCAACATTACATGATATTTTTCCTGATGGCGTCGTAGACCAGATGTGCATACCAAACACATTGTCCACATTGTCCACTGCACCTTGTTTTACCATCGCTTTCGCACCCTGCGCTATTTCTTCAGCAGGTTGAAAAATCAGGCGAATATTTCCTTTTAACTCATCGCGCACTTCATATAACGCTTTGGCTGCGGTTAATAACATCGCGGTATGCGCATCATGCCCACATGCGTGCATCTTCCCTTGATTTGTCGATTTATACTCAAGGGAATCATTCAATTCCTGAACAGGTAATGCATCGATATCCGCACGTAAGGCGACCGTCTTTCCGGGTTTACCGCCTTTAATGTCCGCAATAATTCCGGTAGGTTCAGTGAGGCGATACTCAATACCAATTTTTGCCAATTCTTCAGCAATACGCTTCGTGGTTCTCACTTCCTCAAAAGGCAATTCTGGGTGTGAGTGAAGGTCACGACGAAAAGCAATCATCGCTTCTGTGTGTTTTTTAATGGATGCTGTGATGCTGTTATTGACCATTTTTCTGTCCTTTTTCTATTCTTTTCGCTTTCTTAAACTATTATTTTTCAGCGTGTTAAATTCTAATATTCTATTTATCGTTATGCCGCAACAGGCACAATGTAAGCGACCATTATCCCCGCTAATACCACAGAAACCATCGTGACAGAGATAAAACCGCCAACTAACATTGGCCCTAACATATGGCTAGTTAAAATCTGGCGCTCTTTTTCGTCTTTGGTCAGTGCGTTAATGGCTTCATTGGTAATGATATAATCCGCGGGGAAACCATACAGCGCCGTCAATGAGACTGCGAAAGCCATCTCTTTTGATACCCCTAGAATTTTTCCAACAATCCAAGACGCGATAAACATGCCGATGACCGCTGCCACAATCAACACTACCATTGGGTAGACTAATCTCAACAACATATCCGGTGTCGCATGATTTAACGTATCAAAGATAAATAGCATTAATGCCATGATAGCAAAGCCAAAACCGTTCGCTTTCTGCAGAGGCTGCCTTTCTAAAAAGCCCATCGACGAGGCAATAACACCAAATAATAAGCACAAAACAAACGGACTGATGCTCACATAAGGTGCAGCAACGGTAGAGACTAGATAGGCGAGATATCCCACCACCACTAAGCGTAAAAATTGGAAATAGCTGGTGTTATAGTGGCTCGGAATTCGCTTGAACATGCGAGGCATTGCACTTTCAGATGCCAGTGTTTTGACTTCGACATCATCCGAACCGTCAACGGCCAATGACTCTTTCCAAGTACCATTGCGATACTGCTCAAGCACTCGGCGACCTTCACGTTTCAACATGATGGCCGTGAGTGGATAACCGGCAAAACCTTGCATCACATAAATTAAGATGGCAAATACTGAGAGATCCACCAGCCCAGCTTCCGCAGCACCTTTTGACATAATTAATGAAGAGACGATGCCACCGACTAATGGCGGGATTGCCACTAATACTGTATTTAAATCAAATAACGCCAGACCTACTCCATAAATAAAGACAATAATCCCCAAAATACCGGATAACGAAATTAAGATAGTCTTCCATTGGTGTAATAGTTCTTTCAATGAGAGCAATGTACCCATATTGGTAATGAGTAAATACATCAACATCACGGCGACAACCTTTGGTATTCCCGCAATGCTCACAATATCTTTAGGAAAGAATGTCCAATAACCTAAAAGGAATAATACAGCGCAAACAAACACCGATGGGATCCATGCTTTTGTTCGTACTGCTATGGCATCCCCGATGTACAGTATCCCGACAATTAATAACAGAGCTAACATTTGTGACATAAGTTTTTCCCCGTATTTATTATTTTTATTTATTTCTGTTTTAGTTATTTAATCTATTAATTTTGATATGTCAGATTTATTCATTCAAAATAAAGAACAGAATAAAGCAAAATAGAACATATCCATCCAAGCCATTACATTTAAACAACAATTTCATCATAACATTGAATAAACAGATGTATAGATTAAGTTACAGTGTAAGACTAAAAATACACTAGTGAAAAACTGTAGATTAAAAAGTCATATATGAGGGAAGATAATGAAAATGCAGAGCGATAGTTTCGTATTCAGCTCCGTTTTTAATAGGATATGTTTTATGCTTTATATTCGATGATAATTCATACTTTTTCAGCTTAGGGAAAACGATAAATTTATAATCTATTGCCCTGAAATATATTTTTATGTATTCACAATTTTGATGCAGTTATATCACGATAAAAATTCATCATTATCACCATTGGTAACATATTCTGCTTTATTTCGTGATTCTCTTTTTTTGCTCAAAATAGAAACAAAAATAGCCTATTCACACTTAGGGATAGGCTATTAATCGTACGAAAATAATCGGTGGAAAATAAATACTTAATTAAAATCTATTATCCTTGAGAAAGCATGTTATGGCACAACATACCGAGCAGCGTAAATAATAAAGCCCCGAGAACATGAATCGCGATCGTGCTAAATGCCACCACCAATTTCCCTTCTTGCAGCATCACCAACACCTCCAACGAAAATGTTGAAAACGTCGTAAACGCCCCACAAAAGCCTGTAACAATAAACAGTTTGTAAGCAGGGTTAATATTGGCGCTCGCAAAGTAAGAGACAGCAAAACCAATGATAAAGCCGCCAACTAAATTGACGAAAACAGTACCAAATGGAATGTGAGGGTGCAGATTATTCAGTTTTAAGCCAATCAACCATCTTAACCAGCCACCTAAAACGGAACCTAAAGCAATAGAAATGAGGGATGCATACATTACCACTTTCCTTACAAGTTAGATGGGAATAAATGCAAGGAAAATCTCCTGCAGACATTTATGCCCTAAATTCGGGCACATAACCTACGCGCCCATTCAAATGAAAAGGTTTACGTAGGCATCATCAGTCCACATCAAGGACGGTTAAACTAGGAGGAATGCCATCTCCTAACGAGACGTTGATTAAAATAATAAGGCAACTATTTTCTTCATGCAAATCTAATTTGCCAAACCTATTCCAGATAACGCGGTGTCTATTTACCCTAAATTGGCGCATAATATCCGTAATATCGATAATAGAATTAGATGGATTAGGTCAAATATGGAAACAAAACAGCCTTTATTACAGCTTAAGAATATCGGTTTTCAGGTTGGTCAGAAGATAATTTTAGATAATGTGCAGATTGACCTATACCCAGGTGAATTTAAATTGATCACGGGTCCTTCTGGTTGTGGCAAAAGTACATTATTAAAAATTGTCTCTTCACTCATCCCGCCAAGTTGCGGTGAAATTCTATTTGCTGGCGAAAATATCAACGCAATTGCACCAGAGAAATATCGTCAACAAGTCTCCTATTGCACTCAAACGCCCACACTCTTTGGTAATACCGTGTATGACAATCTCTTTTTTCCTTATCAAATACGGAATAAACCATTTGATAAACAAAAAATCCTCGATGATTTAAGCTATTTTTCACTACCTGATACCATCCTAGAAAAAGGCATTAATGAGCTTTCAGGCGGCGAAAAACAGCGAATCTCATTGATCCGTAATTTACAATTCTTGCCGCAAATTTTATTACTGGATGAGATTACTAGTGCCTTAGATGAACAAAATAAAATCAAAGTGAATGAGCTTATTCATCAATTAGCGGTCAAGAATAATATTGCCGTCCTCTGGGTGACTCATGACCAAGATGAAATTGGCCATGCTGACGATATTATTACCCTTCCCGTACACCATAGCGAAAAATAGGAATTAATCGTGCATCAACCTACTATTTCCAATGAGTCGCTCGCATTTTCTATCATGTTAGTCTTAGTAGCTATTTTTATTAGCCATAAAGAGAAGCTCTCTCTTGAAAAAGATATTATTTGGAGTACGTGCCGCGCCATTGTTCAGCTATTAATTGCGGGTTATATCCTCAAATATATTTTCCACGTTGACCATAAGGCACTCACTGTTTTATTGGTGCTATTTATTTGCTTTAACGCCGCCTGGAATGCGAAAAAACGTAGTAAATACCTCGATAAACTATTTCCAACCGCGTTAATTGCGATTACTTCAGGCACATTTTTAACCTTGCTAGTATTAATTCTCACTGAAGCTATCGCGTTTACCCCAATGCAAGTGATTCCAATTACAGGGATGATTGCCGGGAATGCCATGATTGCCGTCGGACTCTGCTTCAATAACTTAGGACAGCGCTTTAATAGCCAACAACAGCAAATTCAAGAAATGCTCAGCTTGGGCGCCACACCTAAAATTGCTTCTGCCTCGATTATTCGTGAAAGTATTCGAGCGTCATTAATTCCTACGGTGGATTCCGCCAAGACGGTTGGGATAGTGAGCTTGCCCGGTATGATGTCAGGGCTAATTTTTGCGGGGGTCGATCCTTTGCAGGCTGTTAAATACCAAATTATGGTGACATTTATGCTATTAGCGACGGCAAGTCTCTCCACGATTTTGGCGGGGTATTTAACCTACGTAAAATTTTATAATCAGCGCCATCAATTGCGTTTAGATGCTTTAAATAAAAGCATTAAATAAAAATATTAAGTAGACCAAATCAGGCTTAACATTTCTGCTTTAAGCCTGATTTTATTTTATTCTGTTTTTCCCATCATGACAGGCATCACCTCAATCAGCTGAGGCTGGCTTTCTCCCGATTCTATCAAGGCGAAAATTTGCTCTAGCATAGCGGGAACATCCTGTTTAACCATCTCAATATCATTCCCAAGTAATGCAACAAATGGATCCCAGTCAAAACATCCCATCGGCGGCTGATGCGCACCCGTATGACCTTCTTTCATTAACCACCTCATCACCCCTTCCAATGAAATGGTCGAGTTGACAAACAACCCACAAAGTTCAATGTCTGGAGGTGTTCCTTTTTGTAACAACGAATGCTGGGAAGAATATATGGAGAGTGCTCGTTCGGCTTTTTCTGGTGCATAACCACAAGTCAAAATATGGTGTTGAGGAACCTCTATATTCAAAGAATTGTGAGCATCGATAAACCCTCGAATTCGCTCTCGAGTGTTATGCTCCTCTTCCCGTCCCCCCACAAACACCAGCGATTCTGAGGATGCGGCTCGTTGCTGCCTTTTCTGTAAAATATTGAGCGTTAACTGCTTTGCACCTTGATAGTTATCGGAAATCACCGAAGGAGCCAATGTACCAGGTAAGTCCAAATTGAGTGTCGGCACACCTGATGCGTGGCAGATTTGCGTAATTTTATCAGGATCGGTTGCCCCAGTTGAAATCAACCAATCCACTTGATATGAAAGCATTGCCTTTGCGGCTTCTAACTCTAATTGGGGATCACGGCGTGTACAGGTAATGATAGGAAATAACCCGCGTTCACGCGCCATCTCCTCAAAATGCTCCACAATCGACCCAAAATAACGGTTATCATATTTAGGAACCAACATCCCAATAATTTTGGATTTATTACTGCGTAATAGACTCGCTTGCTTATTCACCGAATAGTTTTGCTCTTGCGCTATTCGCATAATTTTTTCAGCTAATTGAGCACTAATACGCCTTTTTTGCCAATTTCCATTTAATACAGCGCTAACGGCACTGGCTGAAACCCCTGCCAATTCTGCAAGGTCATAGATCGTGGTTTTCTTGTTTTGTCTGATCTTGCTCACAAATTTATGCCTCCATTTTTTCCTAGCTTGACACCAAAGCGTAAAAGTCGCAATACTGCTCCATCGATTGAGCGACATCGAAATTAACCTAGAATCGAGTTGATATGGCGATTTGCCTGCATTCTCACTCACTGAATACATTCCGCCAAATCCCCTCGTAACTTATTAAAATTAAATTAATTTCTAATACTCAGTTTGACTTCCCTATTGATTAACTAACTTATCCGGAGTGAACATCATGGCTATCTCATTAGAAAACAAAGTTGCCGCCATCACAGGTGCGGCTTCTGGTATTGGACTTGAGTGCGCACGTACCCTACTCAAAGCTGGCGCGAAAGTTGTTTTAATTGACCGTGCCGAAGAGCGATTAAATCAGTTAGTTGCCGAATTAGGCGACAATGCTATTCCTCTAGTTGTTGATTTAATGAAACCAGAACAAGTGGATGGCATGTTGGACGCCATTTTAGCCAAAGCGGGTCGCCTAGATATTTTCCACGCTAACGCAGGTGCTTATATCGGTGGTCCTGTCGCAGAAGGCGACCCAGATGTTTGGGATAAAGTATTAAACCTCAACATCAATGCCGCATTTCGCAGTGTACGCGCCGTTCTCCCACACTTTATTGAGCAAAAATCAGGGGATGTCCTGTTTACTAGCTCAATCGCAGGTATGGTGCCCGTGATTTGGGAGCCTATCTACACCGCGTCTAAATTTGCAGTTCAAGCGTTTGTCCATTCAACTCGCCGCCAAGTGTCCCAACACGGAGTTCGCGTTGGGGCAGTATTACCAGGTCCTGTTGTCACTGCATTACTGGATGACTGGCCAAAAGAAAAAATGGAAGAAGCATTAGCTAATGGCAGCTTAATGCAACCTATCGAAGTCGCTGAAGCGGTTCTCTTTATGCTGACTCGTCCAAGAAATATCACCATCCGTGATCTTGTGATCCTGCCAAACAGTGTTGACCTCTAGTTTTTACCGATAACCATAAAGATTGTGAGAGGACATATGAACAGCCCTACGCAAAGTAAAAATGACGACGTCGTCATTGGTATTGATGTCGGTACAGGCAGTGCCCGTGCAGGTATTTTTGATCTGCATGGCAACATGCTTGCGTCAGCTAAACACGATATTACGCTCTACCGTGATGGAGCCAATTTCGTAGAGCAATCAAGTAACGAAATCTGGAATGCCGTTTGTTATTGTGTGAAACATGCAATGACAAATGCCAAGATTGATGCGAAACGTGTCGCAGGAATTGGTTTTGATGCGACCTGCTCTCTGGTTGTTTTAGATAAAAACCAGCAACCTATTTCTGTCAGCCCGAGTGAGGATCCTGAACGCAATATTATTGTTTGGATGGATCACCGCGCCACAGAACAAGCTGAGCGCATCAATAGCCTAAAACATCCAGTATTGAATTATGTTGGGGGTAAAATTTCCCCTGAAATGGAAACCCCCAAAATTCTTTGGTTAAAAGAAAATCGCCGCCAAACTTATGATAATGCGTGGCAATTCTTTGATTTAGCAGACTTCCTAACGTGGAAATCAACAGGCTCTTTAGCGCGCTCTACATGCACAGTAACCTGTAAGTGGACTTACTTGGCACATGAAAAACGCTGGGATGCTGATTATTTTCGCCAAATTGGTCTCGCTGAATTAGCGGACGAAAACTTTGCTCGCATTGGTCAAGAAATTGTCGAACCAGGCACACCAAACGGAAGCGGCTTAACCGCCCAAGCGGCTGAACAAATGGGACTGTTGGTTGGGACGCCAGTTGCCGCAGGGATGATTGATGCTCATGCTGGTGGAATTGGTACAGTTGGGGTGAATGGTGATGCTACTGCAAATATGGCATATGTTTTCGGTACGTCTTCCTGCACGATGACCACCACCCAAGACCCGGTGTTTATCCCTGGTGTTTGGGGACCTTATTATTCTGCAATGGTCCCGGGAATGTGGCTCAACGAAGGGGGACAAAGTGCTGCCGGTGCGGCAATTGACCAACTACTTTCGTTACATCCGATGGCTACACAAGCCAAAGTGATGGCAAAAGAGCAAGGCAAACCATTACCCGTTATGCTGGCGGATAAGGTATTAGAAAAATCAGGTACCCCATCTCAAGCAGTTGAATTAGCTAAAGGTATTCATATTGTTCCTGAATTTTTAGGCAATAGAGCCCCCTTCGCCGATCCCCACGCGAAAGCCATCATAGCGGGCTTAACCATGGATAACAGCTTTGATAACTTACTTGCCTTCTATACCGCTGGCGTTTGCAGTATTGGCTATGGATTGCGACAAATTATTGATGCTCAGGCGCAATCAGGCGCCGTTATCCAAAACATCGCTATCAGTGGTGGTGCTGGTCAGCACCCTCTGATCCGCCAACTTCTAGCGGATACCTGTGGTGTTCCTGTGATTTCAACTCAAGCGGATGAACCAGTATTACTGGGCTCTGCTATTTTGGGTGCTGTCGCAGGAGGTGTTTGTGAGAATGTTGCACAAGCAATGGCTCAATTTGCAAATATTGATTTAACATATCAGCCTAATGAGCAATTTAAATTACATCATCAAACTCGGTTCACTTCTTTCCAGCATTTACAACAATGTGCTAGAGAATTGAAAGGTTAAATATTGTATTTCAGCATATTATCAAGGGAATAAGTTTATCTTATTCCCTTTTTTATTAGGGAGAAATTAAATAGGTTTATTTAATCAAATAAAATACATTAATATAATTTAATTGAGCGAAATCGCCTATATTATTAATAGGGAAATCCAATGATAAACAATTTTAAGAATTACATGATACTTTATTTTAACACTTTCACTCACCGAACAAAAAACACACAAAAAGCCCGTGAAATATAGGGGGAAAGCAAAGCTACTTAGCAGCAAAACCCAAAATAATGACTATATTCATATATTTTAATATGATAGAAAATTATTAACATTTAAATAAATTAGATTATGATTTTCATTCTGCAATGTTCTTTCAGTGAAATAAATCGCTAACATAATGATATAATGTACAATGCTATTTAACCTTTAATTTAAAAACCAAAAACTAAAATTATCCGACTAATTTTGATAAAACATTTATATTAACTTGTGTACTATTTCCAGCATCGAAAATAAGTTAAAAAATCGAAAACCAATATCAGGTTGAAAAACCAAAAACGGGTCAAAAAAACAAAACAGGGCTCACAATGACAAATACTCAGCTACTGTTGTTGGCAACCAACAACATCAAAAATAATACCGAACTCAGCCATTCTCAAGAGTCCTATGTTTATCAATATTACTATGAAAACGTCGCCAATAAATTCTCGACAATTAAAGAATTTATGTATGAATTCATTATATTAACTAAACCCGCCTTAGAAAATGAAGCGGATTTTCACGCATTAAGCTCACGCATTTACGACGCTATTGAAGAGTACTTAGGGATAGCTCAAGTCCGTTATATTCAGCGCCAAAAATTACTGCAAAAGTAAGTGATTCTAATAAAAACAGACCTCAAATAGAGGCCTGTCCACTATCCCAATAACTTACTGTTCTTGTAACTCAAGTTCTGCAATAACCGGCAAATGGTCACTGACTTTTGACCATTGAAAGTCTTTACTGTCTGTTGGAATTGTCATGGTTTTCACATCCCAAACCTGACCTTTATAGGTAAAGATATGGTCGATATCTATGGCAGGGTTAACTGCAGGCCATGTGCGATAATTCACCCCTTTTTTCTCAACTGGATCCCAAAAATAGCTGATTTCCTGAATAGGTTGCTCTTTTGCGGTTGAGTTAAAATCCCCTGCGAGGATTTTGATGGAAGCAGCAATATTATCAAAACCTGTTTCGGTATCACCAATCGTCGCATCGAGAATATGGCGAACTTGACCTATGCGGATGGTAGGATCTTTCTGCCAGTCTAAGTGAGTTCCCATGATAATAATGGGTGAGTCAAAACCAGGTTTTGTAATTTGTGATAATAATACCACTCGCTGCTCTGCTCCGCCTGATGGTAAATTCACGACTTGGGATTTCTCAATTTTATATTTTGATAAAATTCCTACACCATATTCACCACCATCAAAATCGAGCGCCTTACCAAACGCAAAATCCATTTTGTTTGCTTTGGCAATTTCCTCTAGTTGGTTCACTTTCTTACTACGTGCGGTTTTATTGTCAATTTCAGTTAAGACAATAACATCCGCATCAATCTTAGCGATCGCTTTGCTCAATTCATCTAAATTAGCGACATCCGCCGCCAACTCATTTTTACCAATATTATAAGTAGCAACTTTGATCGTTGGTTTATTTGCAGAATACACCTTATTCGGCGTTCCACCATTTTGTACCATTAAAACTTCAGAACCTGTTGTTGCCGCTGTCGCACCACACGAAACTAAAATTGCGGCAGACACGAGTGTTTTTATTGATTTCATAATGTACTTATCCCCAGTGTAATAACTATCTCAAGTTAAACAAAGCATCTATCTCTGCGTAAAATCCGAACATGCACGATAGATATAAGGAGGAAATTAGCACAGAAGAATAAATAAACAGTGACCTCTACAGCATTCTTATTTCGAGATTAAAAATAACTTTTGACCTTTACGTGATTCTGTGACCGAATACACAATATAGTGCAACAAATACAGTGATTTCTAGCCACTTTGTCTTGCCTCAAATTTATAAGGGAAGACAATTTCATCCTGAACATCGGCAAAACTTTCTTCCGTATCCCCTAACCATTTTAAGAGTTTTTTCGCGGTTTCTCGCGCCATTTTACTGTAATCAATGCGCACTGATGTGAGCGATGGATGAATATGATCACAATTTTCCGACCCTTCAACGCACACCACTGCCAACATCTTCGGAATTTTGATTAGGCGCCGCTGACATTCAAACATGACCCCTAACGCTATCATTTCATGGCTACAAATCACGGCTTCTAATTCTGGTTGACGGGTCAACATTTCACTAATCGCCTGCCGACCAAAGTCCATGGTGGCCACATACGGCGTCGTAATACTTTGCTCAGCACTTAAGTTATTCTTTAACAGTGTGTTATTCCAACCACTCAGTTGTTGCCCCTGCATTTTGCTGTCCATTTGTGCACCAATATAGCCAATGCGCTGGTGACCTTTTTGCAGCAAATAGTGTGTAAGAAAACTAACCGCTTCACCTAAATTGTTTTTTATATTGAGTGTAAAGCGATGAGCAGGATCCCCCGTCACGTTAATTACGGGGATAGGTAAATTATTCAGAGTCCCCAAGGCACTTTCAGAATTCATTGCACCAAAAATCACTAATGCGGCGGGGCTACTTTGCAACAGCGTGAGTAACACCTCAGACTCTTTTTTATGCTGATAATCGTGACTACCAATCACCACTTGATAATTATTTTTATTCAAGACTTCTTGTAAAGCTTGCAGAAAAACTGAGCTTGCATTGTCTCGTAATGATGGGATCAATACTGCAATTGTTCGGCTTTGACCTGACGCTAAAATGCCCGCAGCGGAATTGGGAATGTAACCGAGCTCCTCAACAGCTTCATTGATTTTCTCCCTCAATTTATCCGAGACTAACTCCGGTGTCCGCAAAGCACGCGATACCGTCATTGAACCGACTCCCGCATATTTCGCGACGTCTTGTAATGTGACTCTGCCTGTATTCTTTCTTTTTCGGGTTTTCTGCATGAAATTACTTTGTTTCGTCTAAACTTATTATTCAACGACGATAACTTATCACAGCTCCGATTTGTTAATTAACTGCCAAATGCACTAAAAATGATTTTATTAACGATATTTAGCCAAAATGATAGCGCTATCACGAAAATGAATAATTCAGCTAGATAGCGCTACCATAGATCACTACTATTCATTCCATTACTAAAACATCTAATAGAATTTCTTTTTTACCAGGAGCCAAACCAATGCTAACTACGTTACTAACCCCGAATGTGGTTCAGGTGGTTGACAGCGCCAATGACTGGCGTGATGCAATAAAAATTGCCTGTAATCCCTTAATTAATAATAAGTTCATCGAACCTCGTTATATTGATGCCATCATTCAATCCCACGAAAAAATCGGCCCTTACTATGTATTAGGCCCAGGTATTGCAATGCCACATGCCCGCCCTGAAGACGGAGTTAACCAGTTATCTCTTGGTTTAACCGTCATCAAACAAGGGGTTGAGTTTGGTTCAGAAGGTAACGATCCAATTAAGTTATTGATTGTTCTTGCAGCAACAGACAGCAACAGCCATATCGGTGCGATTGCAAAACTGGCTGAACTTTTTGATAACCAAGAAGATATTGATAGCATCATGCAATCAGAAAACGTAGATGACATCCTTAACATCATCGCTAAATATGAATAATTGAGTCATAGGTAAATATTATGAAAATCACTGTTGTTTGTGGAAATGGTTTAGGTACAAGTCTAATGATGGAAATGAGCATCAAGACAATTTTAAAAGACCTACAAGTTACGGCTGATGTTGACCACGTTGACTTAGGTTCAGCCAAAGGTACTGTCAGCGATATTTTTGTCGGCACTACAGATATCGCCGAACAATTAGTTGCTCAACAAGTTGGCGGTGAAATTGTTGCTCTGGAAAATATGATTGATAAAGTCGCGATGAAAGAACGTCTGAGCGTGGCTTTACAGAAACTCGGCGCGATGTAACCGGAGGCTTCATGGAATTCTTTCGTTTTCTGATGCAAGATGTGCTTTCTGAACCGGCGGTACTCGTCGGTCTAATCGCACTTATCGGTCTGATTGCTCAAAAGAAACCTGTTACTGAATGCATTAAAGGCACCATCAAAACCATCATGGGTTTTGTAATTTTAGGCGCCGGTGCAGGGTTAGTTGTCAGTTCTTTAGGTGATTTTTCCGCAATTTTTCAACACGCATTTGGTATCAATGGTGTCGTGCCGAACAACGAAGCAATCGTGTCTATTGCACAAAAAAGCTTCGGTCGTGAAATGGCAATGATCATGTTCTTTGCGATGTTAATCAATATCTTGATTGCTCGCCTGACCCCATGGAAATTTATCTTCCTGACAGGTCACCATACTTTATTCATGTCCATGATGATTGCGGTTATCTTAGCGACCGCAGGTATGGAAGGAACTATGCTCGTTGCTGTCGGTTCACTGATTGTTGGTTTCTGTATGGTGTTTTTCCCTGCGATTGCACACCCGTACATGAAAAAAGTCACCGGTTCTGATGATGTAGCAATTGGTCACTTCTCCACGATATCTTATGTGTTAGCGGGCTTTATCGGTAGCAAATTTGGTAATAAAGAACATTCTACTGAAGATATGAATGTGCCAAAAAGCTTACTGTTCCTGCGTGATACACCTGTCGCTATTTCGTTCACTATGTTCATCATCTTTATCATTACTTGTTTGTTTGCAGGCAGTGATTTTGTTCGTGAAGTGAGCGGTGGTAAAAACTGGTTCATGTTCTCGTTGATGCAATCTATTACTTTTGCAGCGGGTGTTTACATCATTCTGCAAGGTGTGCGTATGGTTATTGCCGAGATCGTTCCTGCATTTAAAGGGATCTCTGATAAATTAGTGCCAAATGCAAAACCTGCATTAGACTGCCCAGTGGTCTTCCCTTACGCACCGAATGCTGTGTTAGTTGGCTTCTTAAGCAGCTTTGCAGCGGGTGTATTAGGCATGTTTGTTTTGTATGCACTGAACATGACGGTAATTATTCCGGGAGTTGTACCACACTTCTTCGTAGGTGCGGCGGCTGGGGTATTCGGTAACGCTACGGGTGGACGCCGTGGTGCTATCCTTGGTGCCTTTGCTCAAGGTCTGTTAATTACCTTCTTACCTGTATTCTTACTGCCAGTCCTCGGCGACATCGGTATTGCAAATACGACCTTTAGTGACGCTGACTTCGGCGCTATCGGAATTTTATTAGGTATTATCGTTCGATAATCCTTCAACCCTCTGAGTTTATACTCAGAGGGTTTTCCATCATTCCTGCACTGCCTAACTTACTTTCCCAGCCAAGCACCATCCTTAAATAAGAAGTCCTGCAATAAAAGTAAATCATCCGGCGTAACATGGATCACCCCTTCTCCTGGGATATCAATTTCTGCAATCATAAACAGCGCCAATGTTGTCAAAGATGGCAGAATAACAATAAGCCAGTTTTTACCTTTTGTTCCTCGAATGTTATAACCTATCAAGACATTCGAGCAGACAGCGAAAAATATCAGTAAGAACCAAGCAGCATTCGGGATTTGGTGTCGCCAGCTAGCCATAGTTTTTTGTTGAGAAACATATAAATCACCAAACGCCGATAAAACTGAAGAGACCACAGGGTTCGGCGATTCTTGAGCCTGTTTCACACCGATTTCCCAGAGTTGCCCTTGTTTAGTCAGAGATGTCATCCGCCATTGGCTGTTTTCATCACTCACTCCCGATTTAAAAAACTCGATGCGCGCTTCAAGATATTGTTGAATAAGCAATGAGGCTTCTGCTCGTTCATCACCGCTGAGTAATTGTGCTCGTTGATAAGCATTTCCAATCGCAATTGCTTCGTTTTCTTCTGTTTGCTGGCGGTTGTTATAACCATTGATGGAAATCGATAATACAAAGCCAATCAACAGACCCAATAACGACAAAATCGCGCCTAAAATAATTTTTGCCTCATCATCCGCTAGCTCTTCATGAGCACTGCGGCGTTTAAAAATATATTTTCCAATATACGCAGAAATAATTAATAAAACGAAGGTGACAATAAATAAAAGAATAGAATCAATGGGCGTATCGTTAATTAACTCAGAGAGGTTAAACATGCGTGGCACCAAAAAAGTTTATTTGCCGATATATAACACGATCAAATGCGGAATATCTATGTAAATTACCTTTTTGGTGGGTATTTTAGTAATAAGCTTCAGATCTGTTACCCAATAACGATAACCCAAGTTGAAATGACATCAATAAATGAATATTTTCAGAATTTAAGTATTAAATTTAATGAAAAAAATCGCCATATTCCATTTATGGTGAATATGGCGATTTGCAAAACTGTATTAGAACTAAATCGAATTAGCGCTCTTCGTCACGCAAAGTCAGTACTTCATAACCATCTTTAGTGACCAAGATGGTGTGTTCCGACTGCGCAGAAAGCTTTTTATCTCGCGTCACGACCGTCCAACCATCTTTTTTTGTTTTTATTTTCATGCCGCCTTGGTTGATCATTGGCTCTATGGTGAATGTCATACCTTCTTTTAGAACCAAACCCCGCCCACGGGTTCCATAATGTAATACTTGCGGATCCTCATGCATTTTTCGACCAATACCATGCCCACAATATTCACGAACAACGCTATAACCGTTTGATTCCGCATGATGTTGGATAGCTGATCCAATATCACCTAACGTAGCACCTGGTTTTACCTGCTTGATCCCTTCCCACATTGCATTATAGGTATCTTTCACTAATTTTCGGGCAAGCGGGGAAGCTTCTGGCATCACATACATTTTACTTGAATCAGCAATAAAACCATTTTTCTCAAGGGTAATATCCACATTAATAATATCTTTTGGCTTTAAGATTTCATCGACTTTTGGCACACCATGGCACACGACTTCGTTAATTGATGTATTTAGAACATATTGATAACCATATTGGCCTTTACTGGCAGGACGTGCTTGAAGTTCATTCACAATATAGCTTTCGACTTTGTCGTTAATTTCCATTGTGGATATTCCGGGAACAATAAACTCATCCAACATTTTAAAAACGCTAGCAAGCAATCGACCAGATTCTCGCATTAATTCTATCTCTTCAACATTTTTAATCGTGATATTGTCCATTGAGTTTCCTTTAAACTTCCGTTCACGTATTCAGCTTTTCGTTAAATAATGTGCTAAAAATCTGACTTAACATAAATTGGTTATGACTATAAATTGGTATGATCATAACGTATCAATTGCTCCCATTAAAGCACTCCACTATTGAAAGGCACAAAACGGCATAAAATAAATACGTGATGATTTGCTAAGCTTCAAGGATTGTCTTAGTTACAGCTAGAATCATTGCTGCTAAATTACTAAGTAGAAAATTTAAATTTCTTACATTATTCATCAGTTATTGAGACTAATTTGAGGGAGAAAATGAAAAAATATTTACTGAGTATTAGTTTAGCCGCAAATGCTGTTTTACTCGTTGCGCTGATCTCTGTCGCTGTGATGCTATTTAATTTAAAAGCGAAGGTGGATAACGCAATTCAACAAGTAAAAGATGGTGAATATATTGAGTTGGCCAAAGATAATATTTTACCTGATTCTTTAAAAAATCTGTCTAAGATTGATGTCACAGATAAACCTTGCGACTATTTTTATCAGAATGTGGATGTGTTTATCGAATATTTGAAAGATAACCCAGACATTGCAGGCGCAGATATTTATGCCAATCAAATTACCGCATTAAAACGTAAAATTGAAAATGCCCCTTCTGTTTTTCAAGATAAAGCCTGTGAAAAAGGGATCTCTGGGCTTAATTTTATGATTGAAACTATCTCACCCACTGAATAATAGATATTAGCCACCCTCTTTTCATTGAGGGTGGTTTTGCAAATATTCCTAGCGGTACATTAATTACTTTAGTTAACTTCCATCACTTGAATTTGCTCTAACCATTCATAATCCCCAATGATTGGGCGACCATCTAGCCAACGAGATAACATATCCAACATCAACATCACGCTAACCTGCTGTTTTTCCAGTTCTGAGTGATTGTGAGGTAAATAATTTACACACTGAGCATAACTGCCTGTTGGGGTGGATAATGCTAAAGATAAAGTTCCATCATAATATTCGCCAATGACTAAACCAATCTCACGCTGATTTAGCGACCGATTATTCTTTGCAGTTTGGACTAAGGCTGCCAAATCTGAATGCGTTGCTGATTTTTCAATATTTCCTTGAGTGACAGGCACTTTTGCTGCATTCAATGTCCAATAGAGTAAGCCGGCACTGAACTGTTCGTGTGTCACAACTGAAAGCTGTTGTTGTTCAAGTGATTCTCGCACTAACGCGCCAATACCTTCGGTACCTTCAAATACTTTATTGTCACCAACACCCGCTTTCACGACTTGCCAGATTTGCTCCATCGCATCGCGTTGATTTGCAGGTCCGGTCAATTTTAATTCAATGATTGGCATTGAAGAACGGTAACCCAACACACACTCTTTTGGTAGCTCAATTGGGTCAAACTGCCTTGCAAGACTGCTTTCACTGCGACCAAAACTGGTTAGACGTAAACAAATAGGTGGCTCTGGTAACGTAAGTTTTTGACGTAAACGAGGAATGATCTGTTCATTGATCATAACTTTAAACTCAGAAGGGACGCCCGGTGTAAAAAAGAACCAACAATCATTAAGATACAGCGTAAAACCACAAGCAGTTCCCACTGGATTATCAATAAGTTCGGCATTGGCGGGTAACATGGCCTGCTTACGATTAGTTGCCGGCATTTCGCGCCCTCGAGCAGTGAAATAGCTCTCCATTACCGCAATCCATTCAGGATGCTCAACAAGCGGTACACCCGCAGCCGTTGCAGCCGCTAACGCACTGAGATCATCACTCGTAGGGCCTAATCCACCATTAACAATAACCACATCGGCATGATGGCTACGCTCAATAAATGTTTCCACTAAGCTATCAAGAGAGTCACCGACCGTTGTACGGCTATGCAGCGGCAATCCTTGCTGGAACAAACAATCCGCTAGCCACGCCGCATTGGTGTCAATAATTTGCCCATGCAGCACTTCATCACCGGTACTTAACATTTCTACAATCAACATCCCTGCGCTCCCTTTTTGAGGCTCACCATAAAAAGCCAATTTGGTCATTATTATCCTAGAGCGAAAAAAATAAAACCCCGAGAACCGGTTTACCAGTGCTCGGGGTTTTCAGCGAAATAGATAGCTATCTATTAAACTAATTCTTTCACTTCAAAATTAGCTTCGCCGCTTAAGTCTGCTTCGTAATCAACGCCATCTAAGCCAAATCCGAATAAACGTAAGAATTCAGCTTTGTAGCCTTGATAATCAGTCAGTGCATTGATGTTGTCGTCGTTAAGCTGTTTCCAGATTTGACGACAAGTTTCTTGCACATCATCACGCAGTTCCCAGTCATCCAGGCGCAGACGGTTTTTCTCGTCAGTTTCTGGTGTTTCACCGCTGAATAATTTAGTTGCGAACAGACGTTGAATTTGCTCGATACAACCTTCATGAATGCCCTGCTCTTTCATGATTTTGAACACGATTGAGATATAAAGAGGCATTACAGGAATTGCTGAAGATGCTTGAGTGACCACAGATTTCAGTACAGCAACATGTGCGGAACCGCCTTTCTTCGCCATTTTTTCATTGATAGCATGGGCTGCGCGATCTAAATCTTCTTTCGCTTTACCTAATGTACCGTGCCAGTAGATTGGCCACGTTAAATCAGTACCGATATAGGAGTAAGCAACGGATTGAGCATTGTCAGCCAGAACACCAGCATCCGCTAATGCGTTCATCCACAATTCCCAATCTTGACCGCCCATCACTTTCACGGTGTCTTCGATTTCTTGCTCGTTGGCAGGTTCAACAACGGCTTCGATCAGCACATCTTTGTTGGTATCCAGCGCAACAGATTTGTACGGTTCACCAATTGGTTTTAATGCTGAACGTACAACTTCACCCGTTTCAGGCATTTTACGCACTGGAGAAGCCAGTGAATAAACCACTAAATCGATTTGACCTAAATCTTGTTTAATCAAGTCGATTACGGTTTGACGGCATTCATTGGAGAATGCATCACCGTTGATGCTTTTCGCATACAGACCCGCTTCTTTCGCTGCTTTGTCAAAACCAGCGGCGTTGTACCAGCCTGCGGAACCTGTTTTGCTCTCACTGCCCGGCTTTTCAAAGAAAACACCGATGGTCGCTGCACCGCTGCCAAAAGCCGCATTGATGCGTGAAGCCAGACCATAACCAGTGGATGCACCAATTACCAGAACCTTTTTCGGTCCATTTTTCAGTTCACCACGAGATTTCACATAGGCAATTTGCTCACGAACATGGGCTTCGCAGCCTGCTGGGTGAGCTGTAGTGCAGATAAAACCACGAATTTTAGGTTTGATAATCATAGTAATTTTTCTTGGTAGCTTACAATCGAACACTAATATACCTGATATTCATCTTATACTTAAGATGTATAGGCAAGAAACATAGTGAACAGACCAGTTTATTTAGGATTTTGACTCTTTTCGTGCTGTTCCACTTGAGAAAAAGCGAGCGATTTCAACCAATCAGCAAGTAATGGCGTGGTCTTTATCGCATCTAACATCGCACGCTCATGCTTGGTTAAGCGGACAACCACAATTTCAGTTTTCATATTAGACATCACCCTCTCCTTTTTCTAAAACGCAGATATTGGCACAGTTCAGGGTGGGATAGGTCTGACTTACTTATTTTTACTTAGTCTTTCGGGATCTTGATAAAAATGGGAGAAAAATGACAAAAAATTGGATTCGTAAAATCCATTGAAGAGCCAATAATTATTTTTATATTCAAACGCAAAAAAGCCACCCAATGGGTGGCTTTTTCTTTTTCTTTTTCTAACTTACTGATTAAATTCAGTTAAGTTTTGTATGGTGCCCAGGGCGGGACTTGAACCCGCACAGCCTTACAGCCGAGGGATTTTAAATCCCTTGTGTCTACCGATTTCACCACCTGGGCCAAATTTTTAATACTGCTTTACTGCTTATCTAGTAGCTAAGTTTTATTAACTAACTAGTTTAAATCTTTAAATTAAAATGGACCTATTGGTCCATTCACTAAATATGGTGCCCAGGGCGGGACTTGAACCCGCACAGCCTTACAGCCGAGGGATTTTAAATCCCTTGTGTCTACCGATTTCACCACCTGGGCTAGAATTTGGAGGCGCGTCCCGGAGTCGAACCGAGCTACACGGATTTGCAATCCGGTGCATAACCGCTTTGCTAACGCGCCTTACACCCTAGTCTTTTTCAAGATTTGGAGCGGGAAACGAGACTCGAACTCGCGACCCCGACCTTGGCAAGGTCGTGCTCTACCAACTGAGCTATTCCCGCTTAAGCTTCACTTTTCAGTTTCTGCTCTCAAACTGGCTGATTTACTTATTTATTTTCGTAAACCACGTTGCCGTTCGATGCGTTGCATTCTACTGATTTCACCTATCGAGTCAATACAATTATTGAAATAATTGGATCGTTCGCTGTTTTTTCAATCATTTCGATCACGCTTCGCTCAAATCGCCCCACGCAGCCTTTAAATATTGGAACATTGACCAGAAAGTCAGAATTGCAGCCACATATAAAAGTGCAATAGACAGATGTTCGATCAGCGGATTTGGACGCCATAATAAGCCCACCAGCGACATCATTTGCGCGGTAGTTTTGAACTTACCAATCCAAGAAACAGCCACACTGCTGCGCTTACCAATTTCTGCCATCCACTCTCTGAGTGAAGAGATAATGATTTCACGGGCAATCATGGTTGCTGCGGGTAACGTTACATACCAAACATCGTAACTTTCAGTCACTAAGACTAATGCTGTCGCAACCATAACCTTGTCTGCAACAGGATCGAGGAAAGCACCAAACTTGGTCGTTTGCTTCCATAGACGCGCTAAAAATCCGTCGAACCAATCCGTCACAGCGGCGATCACAAAAATCAGCGCACAAGCAAAAGGTCCCCAACTGACAGGAAGATAAAACGCTAATACAAAAAACGGTATCAGGATGACACGGAATAAGGTCAACCACGTTGGTATATTTAATTTCATCGCGCTCACTAACTCTTTGTCCAAGACGGATACCTTAGTATGTTGCCCTAAGATATCTACTGTTTCAATGCATTATAAATCTTTTCTGCCAGCGCGTATGAGATCGAGGGCACTTTTGCGATCTCTTCTATGCTCGCATTACGCAAAGGTTGTAATCCTCCCATGTACTTCAATAACATTTGGCGACGTTTTGGCCCTACGCCTTCGATAGATTCAAGCGCACTGGTATTTTTCACTTTCGCGCGGCGCTGGCGATGCCCCGTAATCGCATGGTTATGCGACTCATCACGAATATGCTGGATCACATGTAATGCTGGCGAATCAGGCGGAAGCGCAAAACCTTCACCTTCGGGTTTTAAAAACAACGTTTCCAACCCAGCTTTACGATCGCTACCTTTAGCAACCCCAATTAATAAAGGATGGTTTTTATCCCAATCCACTTCAAGTGAATCAAAGACATCCCGCGCTTGACTCAGCTGCCCTTTACCACCATCAATAAAGATAATATCGGGAACTTTGCTCTCATCCAGATGTTTACCATAACGGCGAGTCAGCACTTGGTGCATCGCCGCATAATCATCCCCAGGCGTGATCCCCGTAATATTGTATCGGCGATACTCTGATTTCACAGGACCCGTTTTATCAAACACGACACAGGAAGCCACCGTTTGCTCCCCCATCGTGTGGGAAATATCGAAACACTCCATGCGCGAAATATTCTCTATATTCACGACTTTTGACAGTGCAGCCATGCGTTGTTGGATCGTCGATTGCTGCGCCAGTTTGGTAGATAGCGCAATGGATGCATTGGTTCGAGCCAGTTTTAAATAACGAGCACGGGTGCCTCGTGGCTGGCTTTGAATATTAATTTTACGCCCCACAATCCCAGACAACGATTCCGCCAGTAACTCTTTTTCCGTCAAGGGGAAATCAATTAATATTTCCCCTGGTAATGTACGGTTTTCACTGCCTTGTAAATAGAACTGCCCTAAGAAGGTTTGCACTACTTCTTCTAATAAAGTCCCCGCCGGAATTTTTGGATAGTAGCTGCGACTGCCCAAAACCTTTCCTTGGCGAATAAATAGAACATGAACACAAGCTAATCCAGAATCGAATGCGACTCCAATAACGTCGAGGTCATCATCACCGCCTGACACATATTGCTCTTCTGTTACCGCACGCACGGCTTGAATTTGGTCACGAAAACGTGCAGCATCCTCAAAACGTAGCTCTTGGCTAGCTTTTTCCATGCGCTCGACTAACCCAGTTAAGACTTGCTTGTCCTTCCCCGTTAAGAACAGACGGACATAGTTGACTTGCTGATCATACTCTTCATCCGTCACTAAACCTTTCACGCAAGGTCCTAAACAACGACCAATTTGATACTGTAAACAAGGTCTTGAACGGTTTCTATAAACGCTATCTTCACACTGGCGAATGGGAAACAGCTTTTGCATAACCGCTAAGGTTTCACGTACCGCATAAGAACTTGGGAATGGGCCGAAATATTCACCTTTCCCATGTTTCGCACCTCGGTGGCTTGAAATTCTAGGATGTGTTTCGCTACTCAGAAAAATATAAGGATAAGATTTATCATCTCGTAGCAAGACGTTATAACGAGGCTGATACAGCTTTATATAGTTATGTTCCAGCAGTAGCGCCTCAGTTTCGGTATGGGTTACCGTCACATCAATAGAGGCGATATGCTTGACGAGTTGCTCTGTTTTACGGCTACCGACATTCTCACGGAAATAGCTCGATAACCTTTTTTTCAGATCTTTCGCTTTCCCAACATAAATCACGGTTCCCCCAGCGTCATACATGCGATAAACGCCGGGTTGGTTTGTGACTGTTTTTAAGAAAACTTTTGGATCAAACTGTTGTTCCACCCTGATGAACCCTGTTTTGCGGTGATTAAACCATAACCGATTGCTATATGTGTTAATTCTACATCACTACTGATATTAAGTTTACCAAACATTCGATATCGATAGGTATTTACCGTTTTAGGGCTTAAAGATAATGACTCCGCAATATGCTTAACCGGAAGCCCTCTGGTGATCATGAGCATAATTTCCAGCTCTCTTGCGGAAAGCAATTCATATATATCTAGCTGTTCACGTTGATTTAATCTTTGTAAAGCCAGTTGTTGAGCAATATCAGGAGAGATAATTCGTTGACGCGCATTCACGATTTGCAAGGCTTCAATTAGCTCTTCTTCTGCAATACTAGCGCTCAGTATGCCAAAAATGCCAATATCCAACGCTTTCACAACAAACATATCATTATGACGCACATTGAAGATAATGAGCCCTACATCAGGTTGAGTACGACGGATTGTCGTGAAGGTTTTCAATGAATCGAAATGGCAATGTTCTCGATTAATCAAAATAATATTTGCTTTATTTTGCCGGTTCCACGTGATCACCGGATCTAAAGAAGGAAACGTTGCGACAACTTTATAGCGAGTATTTCGAGTGAGTATCGCTTCAATACCTCGAATCGAAATATTACTATCATCAATAATTATTATATTAATCAAATACCTCTCCTATTACTTGCAGCCATAATGGGAGGATAATAAATGAAAAAATTAATAAGTCATATCTTCTTTTTAAATCAATATTTAAAACTATTATTCTAGTTATAATTCATTAATTAACATTTAAAACTTGAATGAGTTTCTTTCAAAAAAATAGCCGCTAAATAATTAGCAGCTATCGGTTTTAATACTCTGACTTTTAACGAGCTAAAGCTAAATCCAGTATGAACTACTTTTGCCCAACAAGGCGGCAAATAGTTTCAGACACTAAATAGCTCTTCTCGAATGAAGTTATTGGTAAAAACTCAAAGCGAGAATGGAAGTTATGCGCACCCGTAAAATAGTTTGGTGTCACAATTCCGCGAGCAGACAGCGCTGAACCGTCAGTGCCTCCACGCATTGGAATGATATTTGGCTCGATATTATGAATTTTTAACGCTTCGAGAATAATATCTACCGCTGTACGATCTTCACCGATTGAATCGCTGATATTGCTATACACATCATCTATTTTGAATTCCACTTTCGCTCGTGGATGACGAGTACGAATCAGTTCAATACTTTCAGAAATGAAACGCTTACGAGCTTCAAAACTTGGGCGGTCAAAATCACGGATCGCCATTTTGATTTTTGCTTCATTCGGGTTTGCCGCTAAATCTGTGATATAGAAGTAACCTTCACGGTGCTCAGTGTGTTCCGGCGTATCGAAACGATCGAAACAACCAATAAAATCATGTGCCACACGAATTGGGTTTAACAATACGTTTTTCGCTGACATTGGATGAGCGGTGATCCCTTTAATTTCCACTTCAATAGAAGCCGCATTAAAGGTTTCAAAAACCACCTCTCCGAGCGCACAGCAATCGATGGTGTAAGCAAAATCCACTTTGAAGCGAGAAAGATCCATGATTTTGGAGCCACGAAGACCAATTTCTTCATCTGGCACAAACGCCACATAGATATCGCCGCAATCAAAATCTGCGTTTTGCAGTTTATCCATCAGCTCCATGACAACGGTAATGGCCGCTTTATCATCCGCGCCCAGAACACTGGTGCCGTCACTGAAAATAATTTCATCGCCCACATAAGCGGCGGCTTCCGGGTGTTCCGCGGTTTTAAACCACACATCTTCCTGCACATTCAGGCATAAATCCGCACCTTCATACTTCAAGGTTTGCGGCTTGATCACCGGAGATAAACCGACATCAACAGTATCTAAGTGAGCCACAAAACCAATTTTAGGGGCATTGGGTTTATTACCTGGGCGCATTCCATATAAAATGGCATGTTCATCAACATACACATCTTTCAAGCCGTAGCTCTCTAATTCTTTCGCCAGAAGATTTGCCAGTTCACGCTGGCCTTCTGTGCTTGGTACAACAGAACTTGCCGCATCACTTTGGCTTTCAATAGCCACATAGCGATAAAAACGTTCTTCTAATTTCTTACCTAATTCTTTCATTTCACATACCTTTTACTTATTGCGCAGGCTGCCATGTATAACCACTGTCAAAACCAATTGGAATATCAAATGCCCAGAACAGATACAGTGTCGCTGTTAAGGTAATTAATAAACCGATAGTGAATGGGATCATCATAGAACATAAAGTTCCGATACCTGCATTTTTATAATATTTCTGGCAATACATTAAAATCAGCGGATAGAACGGAAACATTGGCGTACTCACGTTCATCGCAGAATCACTCACACGGAAGGCTGCTTGGGTTAATTCTGGCGAAATTCCGACTGCCATTAACATTGGTACTAAAACTGGTGCCATAATCGCCCATTTTGAGGTCGCTGACGTGATCATGATATTTAACACGGCAGTTAATAAAATCACCCCGAATACCGTCATCCCAGATGGCATATCTAAAGTTCGCAGTAATTCCGCCCCCGATAAGGCTAATAATGTACCTAAGTTAGAATGTTGGAACGAATACAGGAATTGCGCTGCAAAGAAAGCAAACACAATAAATGGGATCAGTGACTTGGTAATATTTTCCATCGCCTTAACCACATCTTTGGTCGAGGTGAAAGATTTAGTCATATAGCCATACACTATGCCTGGCAATGCAAAGAAGATGAACAATAATGGTACAACAATCTGCATAATTGGTGCTTTCGGGCTGGTTAAGCTGCCATCTGGGCCTCTTAGTGGTGAATTTTCAGGCCATAACAGCGCAAATAACCCCACACCTAATGCGATCACCATTAATCCCGCAACACGGAATGCGCGGTGCTCTTGCGGTGTGATTTTACCTAAATCTTGCTCAGCATCAGTATCAACGTCAGATTTGGTGATTGGAGCGTTTTTATTTAACCACGGCTCTACGATCTTTTCGGTGATAAACCAGCAAGTAAAAATAACGCCGAAGGTTCCGCCCAAGCTAAAGAAATAGTTACACAGTACATTTACACTGTAGCCTGGCGCTAACATTTGCGCGGCATCTTGCGTAAAGCTCTGCATAATCGGGTCAATAATCGATGGCGTATAACTTGCCGTGAATCCCCCGGCTAAACCAGCGAATGCCGCTGCAATTCCCGCTAAAGGATGGCGACCACTGGCATAGAACATCATTGCTGCGACTGGCATCAAAATAACGTAGGCTGAATCAGAAGCAACGTGAGAGACAATCCCGACGAAAACAACTGTTGGAGTCAACATTTTAGGTGAAATAAAAGAAAGCATTTTTTTCAGCGCGGTATTAATAAAGCCGCTGCTTTCTGCAATCCCAATACCTAAGGTTGCAACAATTGTTATTCCGAGAGGAGGGAAATTAATAAAATTTTTAACCGCTGATGTCACAAATAATATGATTTCTTCATACTGAAACATATTAATAACGGAAATTTTTTCTTTAGAAATAGGATGGTGATAACTGAAATCTACAAATGAGAGTAGATAGGATAAAAACCAACATATTACTAGGGCGTAAACAAATAGCATTGTCACATCTGGCATAACGTTACCGATGCGCTCAACGCGATTTAAAAAACCCTTTTTCTGGGGTAGTGTTTTAGTTGTCATAGTTGCAAGTTACTTATGTTATTAGAATAGAAACTTTATCACAGTAAATAACCCATTTAGAAAAGTAAAACACTTTCTTACTTTATTTTAACAGAATAAAAATCAAGTAATCCTTCTAGTTAATAATGCTTATATTATTAGTTTTATTCCAAACCCAATTGCCTGAAATTTTATTTTATCTTATGTTTAATCTCGTTTTATATTGTTTAAGTCATTTTTTTATTTATTTAAGCTCACGCTAAAAGAAATGATTATTATTCCCTTTAGCGTGATTGATAAATTAATCTAAAGATTATTCTCGTTTAAGTTTTTCTGTATTAGCAATATAAAGTGCAACAACTAAAACTAAGATAGCGCCAGCATGCAGCAACGTAGTCATCGGATCACTATGGTCGACGATAATTAGGCGGATAATTGCCGTGATACCAATATAGATAAAATAGCGTAATGGGAAATGATAACCTGACATAAAGTACTTTATAATCAAAGCAATAAACTCAAAGTATAGAAAGTAAATGACAATTCCTTCTAAAAGTTCATACGCTTTAGCCTCTTGGTTACCTCCAAACATTAATGATGCCATCGTAAATGTTTCTTTTGCTAAAAAGAAAACTAACACCGCAGCAAGCACAATTAAACCTGCGTTAAGAACCCATTGTAATACCCAAGCGATATTACTAGCATGGCGCATTCCTTTCATATTATTCATTCATCATCCCTCAGGTTACTCTCTCTACGTTTAAAATAGATAATTTATCCTTTTCTATTTACCTTAGATTAAGCATAACCTTTCAACATTATGTAAAAAAACAAAATAGAATGGCTTAATTATAATTGAAATTTCTGACGCTGACATTACAAATGAATGTTTAGATTACCTTAAGATAAATAGCAGGCAATAATACCTGCTATAAGATTGGAGTTTAGGATTTGTTGGTAAACAGGTTTAATATATCTTGCTCAGTTAGCATTGGCGTCTTTTCAACAAAATTATAATAATCCGGCTTACAATCAATATAAATCTGTGTTCCCATTTTAGCACTTTTGCTTTCTTCAAATAGTGGGGCTGAGAGGTAATACGTTGACGGTGAATGCAAATGATAAAATAGATGCGTACCACACTGCTTACAGAAAGCCCTTTCGGCCCATTCCGATGAAGCGAAACGAGTAATAAACTCTCTACCTTCAATTTCAGGTTCGCCTTCATAGCCGATGGTCATTCCAGGACCACCATTCCATTTTAGGCACATGCCACAGTGGCAAACATGAACGGTATCGATAGGCTGATTGATAGTCAGTTTGACTGACCCACATAAACACAGTCCTTTAGGCATGATCCTGTCCTCTATTGATGCTGTTAGATTCAAAAAAGGGAACCTTAGGTTCCCTTTTTAATTAAAGATCGTCTGGATTGGATTTATTTGATGACCCAACCTCTTTGAAAAGATACCAACAGAAATAAAGCAGCGCGAAAATACCGACAACAAGTAACATCCATAGTGCGATAGTCATCCAATGTAAACCTTCTTCCACTGGCTTATCTTGGGTTCTTTTTTCCAAACCACCTAATTCCAATATTTTACCTGTCGTTGTGATTTCAGGGAAATCATCCATCACGTTTTCAACGCTTTCATTTTTACCAATAAGTTGAGTGTAGTTAACATTATCTAAGGTGGCTTGTTTATTTCCCCACACAAGCAAATAAGGCGAAGCACCTTGTATATTCACAATTAGATTTACCGCATCACGCAACCCATAAATCGTAGGTGGCAGTTCATCCCAGCTACCTTTTAATGCAGTTATTCTGAGTCCCTTAATTTGCTTATCGTGGATCATTAAATTCGGATTGCTCGCTTTATCACCATCATTGATTTGGTTGAAAACCATCACATTCGCCAACAATTTCCATTCCTCATCACTATTGGAAATATATTCTACTTTCAGCGGTACTACGCGATTTGATTGTTGTAGTTTAATGCTGATTTCATTCAATGGCTGCGGCGTTGGCAAGCGATAAATCACTTGTTCTCGAGTGATTCCATCGTTTGTCACTTCAAAGAGAAAAGATTCCTGACGATGGAAAGAGTTCATCACATACTGCAATCCCGTCACAGATTTAAGAAGTGGAATTTCATGTTCTTGAGCGCTGACCGTCACTAACATTAGGTATGGTGCAATAGGCCCAGTACTTTCCCCTTTTAATAATTCAATCGTATTACTCGCCACAACGCCAGAGTCTAATCTCAGGCTCATCACAGGCTGATTCGATGCAATATTTACCCAATTTTTCTTATCCGTACTGTAATAAACAAAAACTTTGGCTTGCCAGTCCTGATTGTTCTGATCCCAACCTAAATTTAAAGTCGATAAAACACCGTTGTCCTTGAATTGATCACGCGTCAGTAAATAGGCTTGATAGTTGGTTTTATCTTTTCGTTGTAAATTCGGCAATTCAATACGGGTTGTTTTTCCTGGCTCAGCTTCGACCAGAATATATTGGCTATCAAATTGATCATCGTCGTTAGGATTCACATTATCTGCACGAGTGACTAAACGTTGAAAATTAAATTTAACATTGGTCGTTGCAATAGATTTATTAGTATCAAAAAATAACGCTGTTGGAATTTCATTTCCTGTGCCATTAAAAACACGAATATCTTGCAGAGTATCTGGATACGCAGATCCCATATAAGCAGCTGCGGGCAGCTCTAACCAATAGAACGGACTGTTCCTATCCGGTGTGGTCAGTTCTTTTCCTTGATAAAAATCGTAAGGACTTGCTTGCTTAGAATCATTAGCTTTAGAGTCATTGGCTTTAGAATCGCTAGCATAGCTTCCAAATGATAATAAGCATATTAAGGAAAAGAGAGCGCCCCATGCACATAATGTTGTTATCTTTTTCACGGCTATTTTCATGCAGTTCATCACTATTTATCCTGTACCTCAATGTCCGTTTTATGCTTTGGTGGTAATGGGGAGAAATACCCCACAACCAAGATCAACACCGCCACGGCAATAAAGGAGACCGCACGGGAAATGCCATCCTGCCCATACACATCAATAAGAAATAGTTTTGCAATCACACAAGCGAAAATCGCTGCACCACCAAACCACCATGTTCGACTTTTCTTCACAGCTGCAATCACCATGCAAAATAGCGCGGCTATTGCCCAGCTAATGGAAAGAACCGTTTGAACGAGACGCGAATCAAATAAAATATTCTCATTCCAAGGAATATTCGCAAAATCAGCCGTCGCACGAAGAATGATGCCGTTATACCAGAAGATAGCTAATCCAATGATCACCATCATCAGACCTTTCACTACCCCAATTTCAATAGGCGTTATTTTTCTTAGCTTCGCGATAAAACCTTTACGCATCAATAACAGTGCTGCAATGCTAAACAGCCCTGCTTCATCTAACGGGTTAACTAATGGAACGTAACTCCAAAACGTGAGTTTGCCATCTTCAAAGTTTGACCAACATGAAAGCACCACCATTACAGCCATAAGTGGTAATAAACTATACCAATACAGCAAGCCTTTACGGCGCATTGGTACAAATTTGTTATGTTGTAACCAGTAAAGGATTAATACCACTAAGGTTATCGACATAATGTAAATGAAGTAACCCAGTTCGTGCATTCCCCACGGAAGGTTAGCCACAAACCAGTTAACTTGCGTCGCACCAAACCCAATAATTAACCATAGATTGGCAACGTGCATTCCACGTCGAATATACAGGTTTTGGGTACGATAAGCGTGCATCACATACAGAACTGAACTGCCCAAGATCACAGGCCAAATCAGCGAACCCTCACCACGCCCCATCGGATTTTCTGCATAAATAAAATCTAATGTTAAATAGTAATAAGCCACTGCCCATAATGAGAACTGGCATAAAACTAATGGTATCCAATTGATTTTTTGACCGCCAAGACGCCAGCACCACGCGGAGATCAGCACTACCGCCAAAATAATTAAGCTTTCCGTTTCGCTGTTCCATGACAGCATACCAGTAAATTCAGGCACCCAGGCTAACCAGACTAATAACCCGAGGATCAAAAAAGCATAACTAAGCGCGGTAAAATAGCTCGCCTCTTTCTGGTGCACATGAAATAACCCGCCCGCAAAGAAGCAAGCGGCTATCAAGCTTGGTAGCATGTAAATAACATTATCGTTCCAATAATAATATGGATAATCGCTTAATATTATTAAAGCACTAACAGCAATGAGCAATGACGAGACCAACGCTAATTTTTTATGCCCTTGATTGAGGGCAAACCACAACATAGCAAAGCCTTGCAATGACCAAACAATCGTTGTCCATTCAAATGATAAGGCGAGTGGTACCGCCAATGTGACGAAGCTAGCCCCAATAATGATATTGCCTAGAGCCATATTCTTGCCAGCGGCATTAAAGCGTTTATGAAGCTGTAAGCTGGCAATGAGATACAGTAAGCCAATAAGTAGAGAAATAAATGCTGGCAATAATCCGATGCCATCCGAAATAGCAAATTGCAAGGTAATGCTCATTAATGGTGGGAAAAATAATAGCGTATTATCGACAACGAGCTGTTTATTATGTTCGAAACGTAAGGCGAATAGCTGAGTTAATACGTTGAATACAATCAAGTTAGCAATAATAAATAGCTGGCATGATAGATAATAATCATAATGATAATTGTCCATTCCCCATAATATTGCCACGCCATAGGTCATAAACATGCCAACTAAATTTAACGGACGCCATGCTTGCCAGAAGCTAATAACTAAAATACCTATCGACAACATTAAGTAATAGGAGAATAAAACGATATGGCTACCGCCCCCAGTGGACAGTAATATTGGCGCTAAATAACCACCTAAAGACGCTAAAATTGCTAAGCTAATCGTACGCTGTAATAATGCCAACCCGATACTTGCACAACAGATGATTAGCATCGCCACAAATGCGAACCCATAAGGGATCATGGTGTATAACTTGAAAGCGGCAAAAACGGTAATGTATAAGCAACCGATAGCGCCACCTTGTAATATCAGGCCAAATAATGCTTTTTTCGTGCGTAACCACCAACCTATACCCAATAAAACTAAACAACCTGCAGCACTGAAGACGAGCCTTAGTTCAGGTGAAATAATCTCATTTTGTACGCTGTAATTCAGTAAGTAAGCAACACCTAAAAATAATAATAAAATTCCTATCTTCGCTAGTGGATTACCTGTCACTAACCACGTGAAGAAATGTGCAAAAATGGATTTATCTTCTGCTTTATTCTGAGATGATGCAGGCTGGCTTGGCTTTGGTTTATCAAAACGGTTTGGATTAATTGCTATCGGGTTAACTGCATTAGCTTGTTTGTCGCTGGAAACTGCCATCGGTTGCGGCATAATTTGAGGTGCTTGGGGTAGAGGATCTTGGGCTGCAATTTTAAGTGCATCCACTTGATTCTCATTATGTTGGATATCAACTTGATGGGATACTGGATTTTCTTCATTAATAGCATGTGTAGACTGATGACCATTATCACGAGTCATTTCTGCTTCTAGCGAGGCAACCTTTTGGTTTAACTGGTTAATTTGATATTGCATTCGACCAGTACGATTAATCGCAATGATAGCCAGTACAGGGGCAATTATCACAAACGCAATTAAAATGAGCCCGAGGAGTATCCATGTATCCACAAATAGGTTTCCTTCTTTAATCCAATGCCAGTAACCCAAGATTAGTTAACAGGATCTTAGAATACACAGTATCAATCGACATTATTCAATAATCATCCTAGTTTAGAGACGAATAACTAAATTGCCAACAGTGGGTAACAAACTGTTACAAAATAACTCTTTTTAAGAGTATTCACGGATTAATCTATTATATCATCTTATTATTTAACTATCATAAAATGATAGTACATTTTTAATATTTTTTAGTCTCTAAGAGCACATTTTCAAATGATTTTTTTCTCGCTACTGAATCCCCTATTACTTTATTAATAACTTATTAATTTCAATAATCCATTTTTGATACTTTCTATTTATTAGAGAAAATATGCAGATAATAGGTGTTTTTTCGTGTGATTATGTTATTAATTTATAGACAAAATCACCAATAAGTTATTTAACAAATAACGACCGTCTTTTATCGATATATTTAAAAAATATGTATTGTCCTAAATAACGCAAAGGAATACCTATGTTATTACATATAATACTTGAAGCCCTAAGCCCCATCGTACTCGGTCTTGCCGTAGGGTGGTTATCGGGTAAATATGGCTTCGTGAAACGGGAATATTCGCAAGCGTTTGCTGACTTTGTTGTCAAAATCGCCTTACCATTCGCATTATTCCTTGCTGCCGTTCAAGCCCCACCTTCAGTTTTACTGAATGTTGATTACTTGATAGCGCTCGCAGTCGGGTTAATTGCATCCTATGTCATTGGTTTTGTAGTCGGTAAAGTATTTTTCCGCCACAATAAAACCGATGCTGCGATGCAAGCATTGTCTGTTTCATTCCCGGATATGGCGTACTGTGGACCACCGGTTTTACTGGCAACTGTCGGTTCATCCGGCTTAATTGCCATGGTTCTCGGTAACTTAATTTATACCGTCATCATAATTCCATTTACCTTATTGATGATCAGTGGATCAGCAAATGGCAACGGTATTCTGAAATCTGTCGGTAAAGCCGTTATTCAGCCATTAGTTTTCCTGCCTGTTTTAGGGGCAATTCTGGCAATTTGTGGCGTAAAATTACCTGAAATTCTACAAAACTCAGTCAATGAACTCGGGAAAACGGCAGGTGGTGTGGCTCTCTTCTTCCTCGGCTTATTGCTGTCAGGTATTAAACTCACAATCAATAAAGAAATTATCTTTAACGTTTTTGTGAAAAACTTTGTACAGGCGGCGCTTATTCTTGGAACCGGCCTCGCATTAGGATTACAAAGTGATTTATTAAAAGCGGCATTTATTATCGGTGTGTTACCGACGGCAACAGCTGTACCAGCGTTAGCTATCAGTAATAAAGCCTATACTGAAACCTCTGCCGGAACCGTATTACTCAGTACCATTGCGGCATTGATTTCAATTATTGGCGGGATCACCATCGTCGAAATGCTGTAATGCGTCTTTGAATATCAATTGGCGGAGTTTGCTCCGCCCTTCCATCTGCTTAATTACCCTCTCCGAACTCAATAAAACGCCGTTTTATTCGCCAAAAAATTACCAAGTTGATCACAAAAAACGTATCATAGGCGCGATAATTTTTTAGTCCTAGGGATCACACCAAAATGAAAATTAGCGATGAACTCGCGTCTGCTATCGCGTCAGTGACGGAAGTTGCCGCCATTGCCGCGTTTGAATGGGTAGGGAAACAAGATAAAAATGCCGCAGATAACGCGGCGGTTGAAGCCATGCGAAATCGACTCAATGAAATTGATTTTCATGGAAAAATCGTAATTGGCGAAGGGGAAATTGACGAAGCGCCAATGCTGTATATTGGCGAGCAAGTCGGCAAACAATCTAGCGAACATCATTTAGATATCGCGGTCGATCCCATTGATGGCACCCGTATGGTGGCATGTAATGAGCATAATGCGATTGCCGTTTTGGCGGCAGCCCCAACAGGAACATTACTGCAAGCCCCCGATATGTATATGGAAAAAATGGTCGTTGGCGCAGCAGCAAAGGATGCCGTTCACCTAAAAAACCCATTAGAGAAGAACCTCGAGTTTCTCTCTGCGGCATTGGATAAACCCATTTCCATGCTCAACATTGCCATTCTCGATAAACCTCGCCACCAGCACATTATTAAAACCATCCGTAACTTTGGCGCCAATGTCATCACAATCCCAGATGGCGATGTTCTGGCATCACTACTGACAATCTTACCTGAGCACCCTATTGATATGATGTATGGTATCGGCGGTGCACCAGAAGGCATTATTAGTGCAGCTATTGCCCGCGCATTAGGTGGCGACATGCAAGCACGCCTTGTTCCACGTAACAAAGCCAAAGAAGACACCGAACAAAATAAACTGTTAGCGGCGCAAGAAGCCATTCGTTGCCAACAGATGGGCATCGAAATTGGGGAAATTTTAACGTTGGATATGATGGTGAATACGTCCGATGTAATTTTCTCGGCAACTGCTATCACCCCAACAGTACTGATGAATGGTATCTCGAATGATCTGCATAGCCGCAGCGCGAGCACCATTTTAGTCAACGGCAATAACCGCTCCATGAAGTTAATTAGTAATCGCTATTTTAAATAGCGGATGCTTTGAATAATCATGCATTAAAAAAGGGCGATATTTTTATCGCCCTTTTCAATTTTATCACTGACAGAACAAATTAATGCTGTTCTTGCGTCATACGGTTTAATAACGGCGCGGTAAATACCATCACAATAGCAATTGCACCCGTTACCAGACCAATCTTCATAAAGACATCACTGTAGACAGCCAGTGATTCAACTTTGCTGGTGATCTCACCTTGAGGCGCTGCTGCCATAGAAGCAACATAACCCGCGATAAATGCCGCTGCAGAGTTAGTTAAGAACCATGCGCCCATGATAAAGCCCATCAGACGTTGTGGAACTAACTGTGCCACCATCGCCAGACCCAAACCTGAAATCATCAGCTCACCGATACTTTGGAAACCGTAGCAGATAACCAACCATTGAACAGAAACAATACCCGCTTCGTTCGCAAATTTTGCCCCTAATGGCAGTACTAAGAACGCCGCTGAACACAGTAACATCCCGATAGCGAATTTATGTGGCATCGGTAAGTTATCGCCCATTTTGTTATAGATTGCCGCCAAAATTGGGCTACCAATCATGATCCATAATGGGTTTAAGGCTTGATACTGAGCAGGCTCAATCGCAAAACCGAAAACTTCGTGCTCTACGTTATGCAGTGCGAAGAAGTTCAGTGAGGTTGGCATTTGGCTATACAGTACGAAGAAAACAATTGCTTCGAGCATCAGGATCAATGCGACCACCATACGGCGACGAGCAATACCTTTAAGTGCCATCATCTCTTTGATAAAGATAACTAAAATACCCAGAGAAATCACCGCCAGTGCCGCACGTGCAATACCTAAGTTGTGCAGTAACCAGTTTGAAATCGCAATCAGTGCAACCACACCGACGATAGTCATCAGTAATTTGGAGATAACAACAGGTGCAAAGTCCGGTTTTGAACCGTGGTCTGCGACCCATTTTTTGCACATGTAGAAGTTAATTAAGGTGATGATCAGACCCACTACGCTGAGGGAGAATGCGACATCCCAACCGTAATGTTTGGCTAACCATGGCGTTGCCAGCATTGAGAAGAATGAACCAATGTTAACGGACATATAGTACATGGTGAATGCACCGTCCAAACGTGGGTCATTTTTGTCATAACAGGTAGATAATAATGATGATGGGTTCGCTTTAAACAGACCGTTACCTACCGCGATGGTAGCTAGACCGAGGTAAACCATCGACACATCATGCCCAGAGTAGGCAACGAAGGCATAACCGACAATCAACACTACCGTCCCAAGGACAATCGCGCGCTTAGTCCCTAAAACTTTATCCCCTAACCAACCACCGATGGCAACGAAGCCATAAACCAGTGCAGAGAATGCCGCGAACAGCGTGATAGATTCCGCTTCCGACATGCCAAGCACTTGGCTGAGATAAATTGGGAGGATCCCCTGAAGACCGTAGTAACCAAAACGTTCCCAGAGTTCGATAGAAAAGATGAGATAGAATGAACGAGGTTGCTTAAACGCGTTAAGACTGACTTCCTCTTTGTTATTTGTTGTGGACACAAGTTACCTCTAATACAACCTGTACGTATGCAAAAAAACCACGGGACGCTGTCTGCACCCTCGCATTGTTATGGTCTCAAGAATTCAAGCTTTAGAAGATTCACTTTTGGTAGGAGGAGTATCAATCCCTGACCTCAAAACAAACAAAACTGTGTGTAAATATTGTTTATGAATCGCGAACATAAAATTCAATGAGTTAAAGCATATTTGATTATTTATTCAGCATTACAGCGAATATATGCCAATCCAAACAGAATAATCAATTAAGCAATATATGCTATTTATGCACCAAAACTAAAGAATTAGCTAGTGTTAATTACTACATCTATGGATCGTTATCGTGATTAACTTCAATTTTTTAAAAAATCATGAAATTATTATCGCCCATTAAATAATCACTTGTTCACTATATGTTAAGCATATTGTTCTATCTTTAATCATTTTACTCGCAGAGTAACACCCTATACACACTACAAACATACCGCGCGGCACCCTGCGGATATTTCGCCTTCGTGATAATAAAAACTGAATAGAAAATGAATTTAGATAGGTGATTATTTATTGATGTCACTATTACGTGTTTATTTATCGAACGAAATAGCGGAGTGAAATAAAAATAAAGCGGTATTTGCAAGAAGAGTCGTATTTTATGCAAAAAAAAGCCCAGCGACTAAAACTGGGCATAATGCATTCTATTAAGGATCGTACTACTAATTCAAACTACACGATATAGATGCATTATTGCATTACTTCATGTAAAGAAATGAATGTTGAGGGTAAATATATGAATGTTTACACAAGCAAACAGTGATATATATGTAATTAAGACCCTTGATAGACTTAAAAGGTTCATCTTTTTTTTAATTATTTTTAATCTTTTTTATAACATCATGATTTATCTTCGTTTAATGCGTAAAAATAATTTTCAGAATAGCAAGAATGGCAATTGCACCGCTAACAGCAACCCGTTAACCTATCCACTAGGAATAAATGGCTAAAATTCATCCCAAGGAAGCTCAGTGAAACAGTTTACCTTCCCCTTCATTATCTTTTGCTCGCTTTTTATTAACATGAGCCATGCTAAAACTGTCGCCCCTGTTGCACCTTCTTCAATTGTGGATGAAAAAACACTCACGCAATTAGCCGATAGCGGGCAAGCTGAAGCTCAGTTTAATTTAGCGATGTTTTATCAATCTCACGGTCAGTTAGATAAAGCCGCCTATTGGTATAAACTTTCTGCCAGTCAAAATTTTACCAAGGCACAAATCAACCTCGCCCTGATGTACCAGCAAGGGGCTGGCATCGGTAAAAATCCCAAAGAGATGTTGCTTTGGATGGAAGCGGCAGCCAACGCAGGCGACCCTATTGGTCAAATGAATATGGCGGAATATACTCTAGAAGGTATTCCAAACCTGTTAGAGAAAAATCCACAACAAGCATTAAGCTGGCTAGAAAAAGCCGCAGCACAACAGTTACCCGCAGCGCAGCTAACTTTAGCTTATTGGTATGAAAAAGGCGTAATCGGAGATAAAGATCCCCAAAAAGCCAATCAAATCTACCTCGCACTGGCTGAGAAAAATCAGCCACAAGCGCTCTATTTATTAGGTTATCAAGCAGCAACGGGGATGTATGACAAAGTCAATTACCCCGCTGCGTTTCAGTATTTTACGCGCTCTGCGGAATTAGGTTTCTCTCCCGCACAAAATAGCTTAGGTATGCTCTACTTAGCAGGGCAAGGCACCAAACGCGATACCGCTTCCGCCATTAAGTGGTTAACCCTAGCCGCTCAGCAAGGGGAAGTGTCCGCCCAGTTTAATTTAGCGTTAATTTATGCTCGAGGTGATGGCATCACCGCCGACCAAGCTAAAGCCTGCCAGTGGTTTATCAAGGCCGCCAACCAACGCAGCCGCGATGCACAGTATGCCAGCGGAGCGTGCTATCAATATGGAATGGGCGTATCGCAAGATGATACGAAAGCCTTATATTGGTATCGGCTCGCCGCGAAACAAGGCGACGAGCGCGCCCAAAAGAAAGTGATGATTATGGAAAATGAGTTACAGAATTCGGGGACAGGGAAATAGCCCTAAGATTATCTGCATGAAATAGCTAGAATGTCCGAACGCTCAAATTCCAAGTGCGGCAACTATCGCCGCTTCCATTTTTTCAGGGGTCGTAAACGGAGCGAAACGCTTTAGCGGTTTACCATCGCGTCCAATCAGGAATTTGGTGAAATTCCACATAATCCGGCCACCCAGCAGCCCCGGCAACTCACTTTTTAGATAACGAAATACTGGGTGCGCTGCACTTCCATTGACGTCTATTTTCTCGAACATCGGAAAGCTCACACCGTAATTAATGTAACAGGTTTGCTCGATTTCCTCTGCGCCGCCAGGTTCCTGTTTCCCGAATTGGTTGCAAGGAAAGCCAAGCACCACCAAACCCTGATCTGAATATTTTTTGTAGAGTGCTTCAAGACCTTCGTATTGAGGTGTAAAACCACAATGGCTAGCTGTATTTACAACTAAAACCACCTTACCCGCGTAGTCCGCCATAGAAATGTGCTGCCCGCCAAGGCTCGTTGCTGTCAGTTGATAAAAGGGGGTCATAGTAAAGTCCTTAAAGTGGAGCTAGTCGATACTGCCACGTAGTATGTTGTTGCTTGGTGATGGGGATATCCCTAACTACACGGCAGGTCTGAAGTTTTATGCCAATTATCTTTGCAAATTCAAAGAAATAAAACAAACAGGAAAAGCAAACATATCGTAATCACCCACACAACCATTTAAAGCCGAAAACAGAACTTCCGCTCCTCAAACATCAGCGGCTCACCATCTTCAAGTAATTGGCGAATACTTGGCCCTAGTAGATCTTGCTCACCATCGAGCGGTGTCGGTAAGGTTCCTTGAAAACGCAATTTATTGGCGCTGACTTTTTCCAATATTTGGCGGTCTTGACGGAGGATCACGCGGAATAACTTGCTCAATACATAACGTTTAATGACTGCCGGAAGCTTGCCCTGCCGAGTCGCTATTCGTGCAAATAGGCGTAACTGCTCATTTTCACAAGGTACTAACCAAGCGCTAACCAGCAGATTGAGCTCGTCACTACGGTCACGGTACTCAATTTCTGCCAGACACGGCAGACGAAAACGCCCCATACTGACACCGCGGTCACGTTCAAACAATCGAGAAATAAATCCAGACTGTTTGCCCTCTTCGCTATACACGGCTTCGACGCCATCAGCCAGAGGGCGAACTCGGACGCTGATTTGTTGCCGTTGCCGGTCGTGACGGATCCAGCCAGAGTGAACAAAATGGGTGTGAAAACCATCGAGAAAATTCTCTGCGGCGTCTTGCAGCGAACACTGCACTTCATCGGTGATCCAAAATGTATCGACTCTCTGCGAGTTATCGGAAGGAGCAACTGGCGGGATCTGCGGACGCTCCATGCTCAGGCTAATCCAAACTAGCCCGTGAGCTTCGCAACAAGGAAAACTCTCAAGCAGCGGCTTACTTCCCGCCGCAAGTTCAGTACCAGGCACTCGCGTACAACGCCCATCGGCAGAAAACTGCCAGCCATGATAAGGACATTCAATCAGCCCATCACAAACTTTTCCCGCGCTCAATGGTGCAAAACGATGCGGACAACGATCGGGTAGCGCAGCAGCATGCCCGTCATTGTCGCGAAACAGCACCAGCGGAGTGTCATGTAGCTGGCAAGCCACCGGTTGGTTTCGCAATTTGTCGCTGATAGCCACAGGCCACCATTGATGTTCAAACGGCTTCACAGTTTTAGCTTCCTCATCATCGGCACACCGATACCATGTAACAGAGCACTCAGCACCTTCCATACAAGGCGTCGTCCCCAAGATAAATGGGCGACGTAGACTAGGCTGTATTCGATCTGCGGCTCACCACCCCGCAAGCGCTTGAACTCAGCCGCGCCAGAGCTAAAATTCAGCACCTGACGACGCTCAGCCGCTTCTTGCAAGCACAAACGAGTCAATTGTCGATACAGCCCAAGCCGTTGGGGTAACGCGGTGTCATAACCCACTATTGGCGTGCTGATCACAGTGGAAGATGAAAACCAACCCAATGCGCCGTCAATACGCCCTTCTGCGTTACGTAAAGCGCGGATTTCTAGCCAACCCTCACGCTGTCCCTGCTGCATCCATTGCGCACTATAATGGGGATTCAGTGTGCAATATTTATCCAAATAAAGCAGGTTATAAAGATGCTCTATTCTTTTGAAATCGTCATCATTCAATTCGTTACCAGGTACGACGGTATATGGGCTGCGCCGCAATAAAGTGGCATCCAGCCGAGTATTGTGGTGTTTGAGAAACGGCGCTTGCTCCCCTGCTCGACCATCAAATAAGTAAACTTGTCGGCTAGGTATACACAAGTATCCGTGATTTTGTAGGCTTTGGCGCAATGCACGATTACTGAAATCATTAAGCGAACGAAAACCAATTCCATGCTCAGGAAAGTTTTGCCTCAGCAGTGCCGTGATTGCCGGTAATTCAGTAACATCCCAATCATCTGGATAAAGATTGGTCGATAGTAACCAGTTGTTTACCTGCACCAATTTGTTGACCTTACCCGCATTTAGTAAGCGTTCGACAGCTTGAGTCAGCAGCTTCAACGGCCAAGTCAGATAGGGGTGACCAAGGCGTTTGATTTCCTCGCGGGCATAACCACTGTAGGCTGTTTGGGGGGACACCACATAGCAGTTGTCGTCGGGTTCATTGCCGTCCGTGATACTGACCGGAAATTGCTGCGTCCTCGTATCGAGCAACACCATTTTCGTGCTGACATTACCTATCAAGCACTCGCTGGCACAAGCACGCACATAGCACCGAGCCAAGCTATCATTCGAGCTAGCGTTCTCACTAACGATTTGATCTTCGAACAATAATCTCATGGCGTACGCTCATCTAGTGGCTGACCATTCCATTCAATATCTGCCGTAGATGCCGTTAATAATCCACAGCGTCGAGATACCGCCCGAGCAACAATTTCCGTGAGGCTTCCGACTTGTGTTATCAACGGCCACCAGTCACCTTTTTGCACGATAACATCGCGAGCGGCGGCATAATCACGCCAGAGCGTCGGGCTAAGGGCTCGTCGTGGTGCGGCAAATAACAGCATCGCCAATGCGATCATTCGAGGCTCTAATGTCGGTTCAAGGATCTGCTCGGATGGGTGACTCAAGCTATTCACTAGTAACCGTCGCTGGTTGTCGAACAAATGCACACCACTGGTCGCTCTTGGGTTGCACTCCAGCACATGGAAACAACCATTTTTGTCTTGAATAAAATCGAACCCTACTTGTCCGTTATAGCCGGTCTCTCGTCCAAAATACTCAATAAATTGTCGTACCTGTTCTGGTGCACTCGGTTGGAAATAGATCCCTGAGCCACGGCCCACTCGATAGCGTGGGTGATAACAGCTGTGGGCGCGTAGATCACCATCAACCAAGACACTAAAACTGCAAAACTCCCGTCCTTTGATAAATCGCTGCGCTACCCAAGGCTCGGTCTGAGTGGGCTGTATTTTATTTAGCTGTTGGGCTGATGGACGGATCAAGGTTTGTGAGGCAAAGCGCGAATACGCAGGTTTGAATACCCAGCTTGCAGCATCGCCCGCGAAGGCGAGTAATGCTTGGCTGTCTGTCAGTAAATGGGTTTCAGGAGCGGCTAAAGACCAGCCGTTCGTCATGGCTGCAAAATCCCCTTTATGATGCAAACGATGCAACAGTGGAAAGTCACTGGTTAACACCCGACACAACGGCTGCAAGCGTTCAAGACCGTAGGCCAAATAAAACACTTCTTCGCAAGTGGGTAGCAGTAGGTCGATATGTTGATTTTCGATCGCCGCCGCAAGGGCTTCAACCCAAACTATCGGGTTCTGTCGAGGTTCAGGTAAGCGGATATAATGTTGCACGGAGCAACTAAAACGGCTCAGCGGCTGGCTGAGCGAATCACCGACGCTGACAGTCCATCCTGCCTCATTAAACGCTCGCGCCCATTCTAGACAGGCCGGCGCACGAGCGCCAAGGATCAGTACGTTCATAACAACCTTTTGGGAAATTGACGCAAACACCTTCACGCAGACTTCAATCGTCTACCTACGGCAACTAATGACTACCCCGATATATCCGCTGGGGGCGCCCTACTTTGCCGTATTCAATTTCCGCTTCAATCTTACGTTGGGCTAAACAATACTCTAAATAACGGCGGGCGGTAGTGCGGCTTAATTTTATGGTTTCTGCAATCGACTCTGCCGTATATTCCGCATCGGGTACTGCAAATAACGCGAGCACTTTATCAAGCGTAATAGCATCAATCCCAGTCGGTAGCTCTTCTTTGCTCTCACCACGGGCATAGGTATTAAACATGTCATCAATCTGGCTTTGATTGGTTTTATTGGCGCCCTGCAAAACCGATTTACGCTGAATATAGCGATCTAACGTTTGCCCTAAACGCTCATAAGCTATCGGCTTAACCAAATAATCAAATACTCCTAGACGAATCGCCTCAGAGACTGTCTCCATATCACTAGCGGCGGTGGTGAATACAATATCCGCACTATTGCGCTCCTGAAGTAGTTCATGAACTAAATCAATTCCTTTCCCGTCAGGTAAATAGTTATCCAACAGAATCAAGTCAGGCTTCATGTACTCAATCATTTTTCTTGCTTCCGCAAGATTGCCCGCAAGCCAGACTTTATCACAAGCAGGATAAGCTTTAATGTACTCCGCGTGCATCTCCGCAAGGAGCAGTTCATCTTCGACAATGAGGATTTTTATCTTAGCCATTTTGCGTCTTCACTTTCGGTATAAAAATAGAGAATACAGTACCATACGGTTGATTATCTTCAATGATCACCGCCCCATTACATCGATTGACATAGGAGGCCACCAAAAATAGCCCTATGCCATGTCCATCGACAGCATCCGTTTTTGTTGTTGTTCCGCGTTCAAACCATTTATCTTGCAGCTCAAGGGGAAAACCACATCCTTGATCAGCAACTTCAATCACAATCTCATTATTTTCATCTGAGATATACAGTTCTACCTGCTTATTACCCGCTTCGTTCTTTAAACTTGCCTCAAAGGCATTATCTAATAAATTTCCTAATACAGCACAGAGTTCCGTGCTATTTAATGAGTTAGGTAATTCACGGAGTTGGCAACCCGGCACAAAAATAAGCTGTAATCCTAATTCTCGCGCACGGTGATATTTACCAAATAACAACCCAGCCACTTGTTTATCTGCAAATTGCTCTCGCAGTGAATCTATTAATTGTTGCCGAGATTCCGATTCCCCCTTAATTAACGCCAAGGCTTGGTCGTACTCTTTCATTTGCAGCAAACCACTTAAAGTAGAAATCCAATTTAAATGTTCGTGGCGCAATGTACGCAAATTATCCACATATTGGCGAACTTGAGAAAGCTGCGCATTTAAGGATTCAATATCATTTTGGCTACGGAAGCTGATCACCGCTCCCGCCAGCAACTCACCATCCATAATGGCAACTCGGCTGGCTATCACATTCAACCCATTGAACTCGCAAACTATATCATGATGGTTTTTCGCGATTTCTTTCGTGAAAAAGCCTGCGGGAGAAACATACTCAGAAACCGGTTTACCGATTAACTGTTTAGCTGACTCACTCAGCGCCAACATTTTTCTAGCATTATGGTTGATATTGATAATTTTCCCATAACGGTCGACGGCAATAATGCCTTCAAACACCGCATCAAAAATCCCCTTTTGCACCAACACTAATTGGGTTATTTCTTCAGGTTCCATGCCAAGCATTTGCCGTTGAATTAATCGGGCGAATGCCCAAGATAGAAATAGCAAAATTACCAACACCCCTAAAAATGTTGCTGACGTTTGCACAAACACTTCAGCTAATGAGGTATCTATTTTGGTGGTGAGATAACCAATGGAAACAACGCCAATGACTTTACCGTTTTCATCAAAGATAGGTGTTTTTGCACGTACTGCATTCCCCATGGAGCCTTCGCCTTTAATAAAATAGCTTTCACCATTTTCTAGCGCCCCCGGTTTATTCCATTGCATTGGGTAGCCAATCTTTTCGCTATTTGGATGATATAAACGAACGGAATGTTCATCACCAATAACGACATAGTCATAACTGGAATCTTGATTGAGCTTATCGGCAATAACTTTTAGCTTAGGAATATCTTTATCTTTTACAGTACTGACGATGCCATCCAATGAAGCGATCATTTTGGCTTGGCTCATGGCGAGTACGCGAATGTTCGCCATCATGCGGTTTTCTGTGGTATCCGTAAAATATTTGCCTAATCCAAGCGTCAATAACACTGAAGCCAGTAACAATAGAAGAAAGACTCTTCCTGAGAATGAAAAAATATTCCCTTTTTTAAATGGGATCTGTGAAAACTCTGTTTTCATCTCGTCTCTCTATAACTCGCTAAAAAGTAAAATTATTGTTACACGCAAAAATACCAATAATGAAGATAAAAGATAACGTAGTCCGCTTAGTAATGCACATAATATTAATTAAACACATTAAAACCACTGAGTAAAGTTCATAACTCGTAATTAAAAACATTAAAACCATTAAACAAATACAAACTCATTTTAGAAACATGAAATAGGTCAAATATATTATATGCAGGGTATTTAATATGAATATTGAAAAGGATAATTAAATAAAAATTGAGAACTTAGGTAATTAACGGCAAGCCAAAAATATTTATTTAATTAACTTTAACATTAGCAACATTTTTAATACATCTCTAAATGAGATGCAGGATACCATTATGTTCGACAGCATAACGTTTAACCAAGTAAAACGTCATGAGAACAGAAAACTCAATGATATCACTCAGTTTTTAAAAGAGAATGATTTAGACGTTGATGCCAGCGTTGACGTCTTTATTACGATCACACGTAACGAAAGGTTAATTGCCTGTGGTGGTCTCGCTAAGAATGTCATTAAATGCGTTGCTATTAGCGATGAAGTTCGTGGTGAAGGTTTAGCCTTAAAATTAGCGACTGAATTGGTGAATCTCGCTTACGAGAATAATACTACTCACCTATTTATCTATACCAAATACCAAAATGAAGAGCTATTTCATCAATGCGGGTTTCATACCATTGCTACTGTGCCCAATGTAATGGTTTTAATGGAAAATAGCTGCTGTTATTTAAATCGCTATATTAAAAGTTTAAAAGCCCAATATAAAGCAGGAAAAAAAATTGGCGCTATCGTGATGAATGCCAACCCATTCACATTGGGGCATCGTTACTTAATTGAACAAGCCTCAAAGAACTGTGATTGGCTACATTTATTTGTCGTCAAAGAAGATACTTCCCGTTTTCCGTATAAAGTTCGCCTGAAATTAATTGAAGAAGGCACAAAAGGAATTAATAACCTCACCATTCATAAAGGTTCAGAATACATTATTTCACGGGCTACATTCCCTTGTTATTTTATTAAAGACATTACTGTAGCCAACAACTGTTATACAGAAATCGATATTAAGATTTTTCGCCAATATATTGCTCCGGCGCTGGGAATTACCCATCGTTTCGTCGGCTCAGAACCATTTTGCCAAGTCACTAACCAATATAACCAAGACATGCGCTACTGGCTGGAAACCGACGAAATGCCATTCCCACCCATTGAACTGGTCGAATTCCCGCGAACAGTGATCGACGGCACGGCGGTTTCCGCCTCGCAAGTTCGAAAACTGCTCGCTAAAAAAGATCTTGCGGCGATCAAGCCGATTGTGCCCCCTGCCACGTATCACTATTTACAAGAGATGCTCGCAGCGCAGACACCGTCGCCTACCCCCGCACTACAAGCTTGAATTAGTTATAGGTGAAATATGAAAATACTACACGCAGCGGTTGCCGGCACACTCGAATCCAGTGATGTCATGGTACGAATAGAGCCTCTTGAAGACACTCTTGAGGTCTCATTGCAGATCACCAGCAGTGTTGAAAAACAATTTGGTGATGCCATCAATGCCATCGTGCTTGAAATGATTGAAAAATACGATATTCAAGGCGCTGAAATTGTGGTGGATGACAAAGGTGCATTGGAGTGCGTTCTACGCGCTCGCCTCGAAGCCTTACTGGCTCGCGCCTGTGATCTCGATGCTCTGCCATGGGAGGATAAATAATGACACCGGAAAGAAAAAGCCGCACTCGCAGAAGTATGCTGTTCGTCCCAGGTTCCAATGCCGCGATGCTCAGTAACTCCTTTATTTATAAAGCCGATGCCCTGATGTTTGACCTCGAAGACTCCGTCACCATCCGAGAAAAAGACACAGCACGTCGTTTGGTGTATCACACACTGCAACACCCGTTATATCAAGATATTGAAACCATTGTGCGCGTTAACGCCCTCGACTCCGCTTATGGGGTTGCTGACCTCGAAGCCGTTGTTCGCGGTGGTGCCGATATTGTGCGCTTACCGAAAACCGATACCGCACAAGATATTATTGATATTGAAAACGAAATTTTACGTATTGAAAAAAGCTGTGGGCGTGAAGAAGGTAGCACCGGGTTACTCGCGGCTATCGAATCCCCGATGGGGATCACTCAAGTAGTGAATATTGCTCACGCTTCTCCAAGATTAATAGGCATCGCATTAGGTGCCGAGGACTATGTCCGCAATTTGCGCACCGAGCGGTCTCCAGACGGCATTGAACTCCTCTATGCTCGGTGCGCCATTTTACAAGCTGCGCGTTCGGCCGGTATTCAAGCCTTTGATACCGTTTATTCTGACGCCAACAATGAAGAAGGCTTCCTCAAAGAGGCCGCTCTCATTAAACAGCTTGGTTTTGATGGCAAATCATTAATTAACCCAAGACAAATTGAGTTACTGCATAACTTGTATGCCCCAACCCAAAAAGAAGTCGACCATGCACAGCGTGTGGTAGATGCCGCTGATGCCGCAGAACGAGAAGGCAAAGGCGTCGTATCCCTCAACGGTAAAATGGTAGACAGCCCTGTAATTGAAAGAGCCCGCTTAGTGTTATTGCGCGCGGCATTATCAGGCATTCGGGAAGAGTGAGGCAGAACATTATGACAACCAATACATTGCGTCAGGCTCGCGTATCAGCCTACTTAGCACCTAAAGACGATGAATTACTGCGTGAATTCAAAGATATCGGCAAAGTTCAGCAGCAAGTTCAAAAACCACGCAACCGCAAACTGTGTGATGACCTGCAAGTGGCTATCCGCCGCTCAGGATTAAAAGATGGCATGACCATCTCTTTCCACCACGCTTTCCGTGGCGGTGATTTAACCATCAACATGGTGATGCAAGTGATTGCCGAAATGGGCTTTCGCAACCTAACCTTGGCATCAAGTTCACTCAGCGCGTGCCACTCGCCACTGGTTGAACATATACGCCATGGCGTCGTCACCAAGATTTACACCTCCGGGTTACGTGGCCCATTAGCCGAAGCCATTTCTCGTGGCGAATTAGCGGAGCCTGTGCAAGTTCACTCCCATGGTGGACGTGCCAACCTTGTTCATAGCGGTGAATTAAAAATCGACGTGGCATTTATCGGCGTTCCGTCTTGTGACGAATATGGCAATGCGAACGGATACACTGGCAACGCAAGCTGTGGCTCACTGGGTTATGCCAAAATCGACGCAGAAAATGCCAAGAAAGTGGTCATGCTGACCGAAGAATTTCTGCCTTACCCACATAACCCATCCAGCATTAAGCAAGATGAAGTGGACTACATTGTCAAAGTTAAACGTGTGGGGGATGCCGACAAAATCGGTGCCGATGCCACTCGCATGACCTCCAACCCGCGTGAGTTATTGATAGCGCGTACCGCCGCTGATGTGATTGAAAAATCAGGCTTCTTCAAAGAAGGATTTTCACTGCAAACCGGTACTGGCGGGGCTTCACTGGCGGTTACTCGCTTCCTCGAAGATAAAATGCGCCGTCATCATATCCATGCAGGCTTCGCGTTAGGTGGGATCACCTCCACCATCGTTGATCTCCATGAAAAAGGCTTAATTAAGAAGTTACTCGACGTGCAAAGCTTTGACCGCGCTGCTGCCGAGTCTCTCGCGCGTAACCCAAATCACATTGAAATCAGTGCCAACCAATATGCATGCTTTGATTCTAAAGGCGCCTCAGTGGACATGCTCGATGTGGTAGTACTCAGTGCTTTAGAGATTGATACTCGCTTTAATGTCAATGTGTTAACAGGCTCAGATGGAGTTATTCGCGGTGCATCTGGTGGACACAGCGACACGGCGGTGGCGGCGAAACTGTCTATCATCGTCGCGCCGTTAGTACGCGGTCGTATCCCAACCTTGGTAGACGATGTGCTGACTTGCGTGACGCCGGGTTCTAGCGTCGATATTTTGGTGACTGACCATGGTATTGCCGTTAACCCAGCACGCCCTGAGCTGAAGCAACAGCTGGAAAGCCAAGGTATCAAAACCGTTTCTATTCAATGGTTACGTGAACGCGCCCAATTATTAACAGGCACACCAAACCCTATCGAGTTTACCGATAAAGTGGTGGCCGTGGTGCGTTATCGTGACGGTTCTGTGATTGATGTTGTCCATCAAGTGAAGGAGTAGAACATGTTTTACCCACTGCCTGATACCCAAGAGCAATTTGACATTTCCTTACCTGACTTGCTGGCGAGCCGTGATGCCCGTCAGGCTCGTCAGCAAGAGTGGATTGGTCTCCATCAGGTAACCTTGATTTCATTTACTGTCGTTTTTCCGGGACCGGTTAAAGACAATCAACTGGTCAGAGACATTTTTAATCAAGGCTTAAATGCGCTTAAGCAAGTTGCTTCATGCAGGCAGTGGGTACTTTTATCACAACAATCATTCCCTTTCGTTACCGGACCGGAATGTTTAGTCGCCGTCAATGCCGATGCCCTTGAGGTCAAAAAAGCCTTAATGGAAGCGGAAGAATTATCCCCCGTCGGCCGACTTTGGGACTTTGATGTTTTTGATGCAAATGGCATTTTATATTCTCGCAGCCAATTCAATTTACCGACTAGACGCTGCTTGATTTGTGACAATGAAGCCAAGGTATGTGCGCGCCAACGCAGCCATTCCCTTGAAGAGATTTTGCGTCGTATCGAGGAGTTAGCCCATGCTCCAGCAAAAAATTAACCGAGAACGTACGTTAAATGATGACGTAGTGAATCACTACAGCCAACTGGCTTGGCAAGCGATGCTGGCTGAAGTCAATTTAACCCCTAAACCGGGTTTAGTAGATAAATGCAACACTGGCGCCCATAAAGATATGGCACTGACCGATTTTCATTTAAGTGCCAATGCAATTGCAAAATTCTTTCCGCAGTTTTTGCATGCAGGTTATGAACATTGTCAATTACCGATTAATCAGCTACTTCGCCAAATTCGCGGTATCGGTATCAATTGTGAAAAAGCGATGTTTTGTGCCACTCAAGGCGTGAACACCCACAAAGGCTCAATTTTTTCATTAGGTTTAGTGCTCACTGCAGTGGGACGTTTATTCGGGTTACAGAAACGAGTTACGCCTAACGCAATCAGCCAAGTTGTTTCTGACATGTGCCAAGGATTAACCGCTGAGCTGCAACAGCCCGCAGAGCACCCAACAGCAGGGCAACGTTTATTCCAAGAATATGGATTCACTGGCGCTAGAGGGGAAGCAGAGCAAGGTTATCAACTGGTGATAGCCCATGCACTGCCCCATTATTTGAAACAACTGGCAGATGGTAAACAGGCTGATATCGCCCTACTCGATACACTGATTTTACTGATGAGTCTCAATGACGATACCAACATCGCCAATCGCGGTGGAATGGCAGGGCTTCTGTGGATAAAACAGCAAGCAACCAGCTTGTTACATCAAGGAATTCAAGACGAACAGGATTTAAGCAAAGTCCAACAATTTGACTTGCAGTGTATTGAAAAAAATCTAAGTCCCGGAGGCAGCGCAGATTTATTAATTCTAACGTGGTTTTTTGCGCGATTACCTACGAATACTTATTTAGCTTCATAAATAAAAACAACTTAAATATTCATTAACAAAGGAACAAACATCACAAAATTGATTAATTAAAACCAGAGAAAATAATTTTTAAATAAAAACTGATTTTGCTTTTCAATCATTAATAACATTTCTGTCAATAAGCGTTAACCAATAGTTTTATTAAGAAATAACACTATTCAAGATACCGCTATATCCAGAAATAGGTTTCCACACATTTTAGATATTCGTTTTATGTGATTTAAGAAATTTAAAGTTTTATATTCTTGAAGGATTAGCCTATGCAAAAAGATAAAATATGGAAGCTATTAGTTTTAATAGCCATTCCAATAATCATTGCCTTAATACCGACGCCCGCAGGGCTACCGAGTATTGCATGGCTGTTATTTGGTTTGTACCTTGCCGCCATTGTGGGGCTGGTATTAAAACCTTATTCCGAGCCTGTGATCTTGTTAGCCACGATTGCTGCCAGTGCGGTGATCATCGGTGTAACCGGCACTAAAGACGTCAAAGTTGGCGAAGTATTGAGTGGTTACTCATCCGGTACAACGTGGTTAGTTTTCGCCGCGTTCACCTTGAGTGCCGCGTTCGTCATAACAGGCTTAGGTAAGCGCCTCTCCTATATTCTTATTGGAAAATTAGGTGGCACCACTCTTGGACTGGGATATGTCACTGCTATTCTTGACTTGATTATCGCCCCAGCAACGCCGTCTAACACCGCGCGTGCCGGTGGGATTGTCTTCCCTATCATCAACAGTGTGGCGGTTGCATTAGGGTCTGATCCTGAAAAAAGCCCCCGTAAAGCAGGTCACTATTTGCTGGTAAACGTATATATGGTGACCAAAACCACCAGCTATATGTTCTTAACAGCTATGGCACCAAACGCACTGGCATTAGCGATGATGACCGACATTATGGGTATCCATTTAAGTTGGGGGGGCTGGGCATTAGCCGCTGCCGTGCCGGGCTTAATCATGTTGATCCTCACTCCGTTGATTATCTACAAACTGTATCCACCTGAATTGAAAAAGGTGAATAACAAAGAAATCGCAGCGAAAGGCTTAGCGGATTTAGGTCCAATGACCGTGCGTGAAAAACTGCTCAGCATTATCTTTGTGCTGGCGTTATCCGGCTGGATATTTGCAGATAAAATCGGTGTGAGCGCCTCAAGTGTCGCCATTGCCGTGATGGCATTAACGCTGATCCTCGGTGTCGTGACTTGGGATGATGTGTTGAAGAACAAAGGCGGCTGGAACACCCTGATTTGGTACGGTGGTATTATCGGGATGTCCGGCGTGCTAACCAAAGCAGGCTTCTTCAAATGGTTAGCCGATGTGATGAGCGAACACCTCTCCTTCGGTGACCAAGCGATGTTAGCGTTCTTTGTCATCATGTTTATCAGTGTCGCGATTCGTTACCTGTTCGCCTCTGGTGGTGCCTATGTAGCGGCGATGGTTCCTGTTTTCGCCACCGTTGGTATGGTTGCAGGCGCACCGCCGATGCTGTTAGCGCTGGGTCTGCTGTTCTCTAACGCTTACGGCGGTAGCTTAACCCATTACGGAGGCGCGGCAGCTCCAATCGTCTTCGGTGCAGGTTATAACGATATTCGTTCTTGGTGGATCATTGGTGGGATTATCGCGTTCCTCAGCCTATTAGTTCACATGACTATTGGTTTAGGTTGGTGGGAAATTCTTATCAACATGGGCTTAATCTAATCGCCCTTACCCCATAAAAAAGATGGAGTGCAATATAACGCACTCCATTTTTCTTACGGTGAGGCGTTCAAAAAGGACGCGTGATGAAACAAATTCCTTGTACATTAATGCGCGGAGGCACATCAAAAGGTGTTTTTCTCCTCGCCGACTCTCTCCCGACCGACATTCAACAACGTGATGAACTGATTTTAGCCATTATGGGGTCTGGTCATCCTTTACAAATCGATGGTATTGGCGGCGGTAGCCCGCAAACCAGCAAAGTTGCCATCATCAGCACATCGACACACCCAGATGCAGATGTTGATTACCTTTTTGCGCAAGTCGCCATTACTGAGCGTATTGTCGATACTGCCCCTAACTGTGGCAATATTCTGTGTGCGGTCGGGTCATTCTCGTTAGAAAAAGGGTTAGTACCTATCACTGGAGATGTGACCACCGTCAGGGTGCGTAACGTCAACACCAATACCTTTATCAACGCCACTATTCAAACCCCCAATGGGCAAGTGGAATATAACGGTAATGCAACGATTGCGGGTGTTCCCGGTCAGGCTGCCCCTGTTGGTTTAACTTTTCTTAATGCCAGTGGAACCAAAACAGGGAAATTGTTCCCTACCGGAAATGTGGTCGATATCATTGATGGTGTTGAAGTCTCTTGCCTCGATATGGCGACGCCTGTGGTGCTTATCGATGCCCCTCAACTTAATAAAACGGGGTATGAAACGGCGGATCAACTTGAAGGCGATAGCGAGTTTATGCAAAAGCTGGAGCACATTCGTCTACAAGCTGGTGCCATGATGGGGTTAGGGGATGTGAGCAAAAAAGTGATCCCAAAACCGATTTTAGTCTCCCCTGCGATTCACGGCGGCACCATTAATGTGCGCTACTTTATGCCCCATAAATGCCATGGCGCATTAGCGGTAACGGGCGCAATTGCTATTGCCACCGGCTGCGTGATTTCAGGCACCGTTATCGAGCGTTATCTGCAAGGTGATGTGGATATGCAGAAGATTGCCATTGAACATCTCAGTGGTCAATTTGAGGTAGCACTAAGTAACCCGACGGATAAACCGGAAGGCATTCAAGCTTCAATTATTCGTACTGCTAGAAAATTATTTGAAGGAAAGGTTTTTGTGCCATGATGGCGAACTGATTGTCCTGCCTCTTAGACAGAGGCAGGATGGTAAAACTTACTTCACCGGCTCACTCAAAAATTCACCATTGATAAAATAGGAAACTTGATGAGCTTCATCAGGGGTCGGTATTTCCAGTTTCCCCGCCATTCTTTCCATCACATTTTCCGGAACCGCATATTTGCGCTGACGATTTTGCTGCTGCCACTGCTTATACGGCACTTCCAGATAAATCAGATGCACTTTGGCTTGGTAGCGAGCAAATAGGCTGATCATGCTTTCGCGCAGTGAGGCACTTAGCGATGTCGCATTCCAGATGAAATCTTGTTTACTACGCAAATAAACTTTCGCCTGTTCTTTCGCTTGCTGCGCGACCCAGCCTTGGGCATTTTTATCCGCTGGGCTGATTTTATGAATTCGGCGAATTTCATCCAAGCATACCATCGGCGTTTGTGGGTAATGTTGTTGAATAAAATGGTCTTTTCCCATTCCTGGCAGACCACACAACATCATCACTTCGCTACCGTCTTCATCAAACGGTTGATAATCCGGCGTGCCGCGCTGGGTATGGAAATAGTGAAAACGCCCCGCCAGTGACGCGAAAGCTTTCGGCTGATCCCAGCAATCATGCTCACGGCAAAACAGTTCAAATAGCTCGATGCGCGCTAATAAGTCCGCTTTGTCTTCACATTCACGACCAATCGCATCCGCTTTCGCTAACATACACAGCAAGGACATTTCGACCCGTAATGAGGCGGCGTACAACGCTCGCTCTGGGTCGGGCTTATCCATCAACCATAATGGCAAACCGTGAAAGCGTACTAATGTGGCAATCTGCTCGCGGATAGCAAATGGCGTTTCCACTTCACGAAACAGGATATGGCGAGCGGATAACTCGCCTTTTTTTGCGTGTCCGGGTGAGCGAATACGCCCCTCTTCTTCTCGAGTGGTGCTGCGCTTTTCCACATCGTGTAAGAGCGCAGCTGTCCAGACAATCTGCTGTTGCGCTTCAGGTAATTGCTGATATTCCGGTAACGCCTCCAACGCAGCTAATACCATTTGAGTATGGATAGCCACATCCCCTTCGGCATGGTGTATCGCATCTTGAGGTACGCCATGCATATCACGCACAAATTCAAACTGTTCAGTAAGTTGTGACCATTCCCGTTGTTTTGTCAGCTGCCAACTCATTGGTCACCTCCTTGCATCTCAAACGCTAATTTCGCGCGCTGCCAATTTCGCTTCCAGTGAATATCGGTTTTGACATGGTTTTTACGAACATACTTAAAAACGTGCTGCATAAAATCATCCACGGCAAAACCTTGGCGATTGCGCGTCACAATGCCTTCCATGCTGCACGGTTTTCCGGTGTGGGTATCCCGTGCAATAAATTGGCTATCTTCCCCTGCCGCGGCGATTAATCCGCTGCTGTACTGCTGAGCAGTGAGGGTTTTATCGATAGCCAAATGAAGCTCAGGTACGGTTGGGAAATCAAACAGTGATGCGTAAAACTTCACTTCATCCCAACTTAGCCAATAATCCCCTTGGCGCACCGCAAACACGTAAAAATAATCTTCGATATGTTGATATTCGATGGAGTGCACGGCATACAGATTTTCACCAAACAATTCGATATCACCCAGATCGTCTTTAATTAATTGCCAACGCTGACGGATTTGCTGCGACCATGCCGACTGGGTCGGAGCGCCGTGAGAACGGGCAAATACGCCGTGACGATTCAGGCAATTATTTTCACCATCGAGTTTTTCAGTATGAACCAGTTGTTCAATATTTTGGATGTGCGCCCACCAATCGCTATTAATACGATCGTCGCTGGTGGTGCCAGGTGAGAACGGATAGTGATACGTTCTACCATACTTCCTTGATTGCATATTCATTATGCTTTCTCTACAGAAATAATAAAACACAACAAATCTTGTGCAAGATTTGCCTCTGCGATAATTGAGAAATCAAGTGTTGGTATTACATATCTAGTCCGCGAGACGGCCTCATTTTGGGTGTTTTATCAGAAAAACAGCAAGAAATAACTTAGTTGGGGGGATTCTAAACGAATTAATTAGGTAAAAGCCAGTAACATATTCCTAATTATGCTCGTATTAACCCGCATCACTCAATTGAGATTCATCCAGTGGGTATTTCACCACCACTTTATTGCGGTACAAACAGCGGTCGCTGAGTGTGAGCGGCTCCTGCCCTTTGGTGGTGATTTGCTGCCAAATTTCATTATGGCGATAAATCACGCCGTGCTCCCGAACAAACTTATGATTTTGTTGGTAAATATGGTATTTATTTTCGCGGGGTTCTGAACACAGTAGCTCCCCTTCAATTTGGTGCTCACCAATTTTAAACACTAACTGAAATATCGCTTGAGTGGGGTTATACAACACAAGGTCGATATAGTTATAGAAGATAGCGGCACCCGACCCAAATGGCAGTACTCGTCCTTCATCGGGAAATGGATCAAAACTGTGGTTGGCGCGTTCCACCACTTGCAATGGTGAATGCAGCGCCATCCAGTGGATTAAATTACTGAGTTGGCAAATTCCTCCGCCAATTCCGCTGCGGGCTTCTCCGTAAGAAAGTTCCATTCCTTCCACAAATCCGCGTTTAGCCGTAGGTTTTCCCACAAGGCGACAAAATGAGAAGTATTCTCCCGGCGCGATGGTAACGCCGTTCATTGTTTCAATCGCAATTCCGAGGTTTATCACTTTGTTATGTTGTAGTCGAAGGTCTGATTGCCCCAATTTGCGTATAAGGCGCGATGTGTGTTTATGGTAACGGTATTCCAGCGGTTGCTCCGCTAAATTGCGGGTATATTTGCGCCCTGAAAATGCCCAGTGCCAGCGCCTAAGTAGCCGTTTTTGATTCACGCGCAGCCAATACAAGATAGGATGATAGGAAGAAAGTGGTCTGCGCATGTCGAGCCTTATAGGTTTCAGATAATAAAGGCATACTCACATAATTCCCTTATCATCAATATAGTCACTGTCCGATAATCCATGCTCCACTTAGCAACTATTTTCTCTCACCGTTTTCTGTTTGTTTTTCCTATCTTCTATCTTCTATCTTCTATCTTCTATCTTCTATCTTCTATCTTCTATCTTCTATCTTCTATCTTCTATCTTCTATCTTCTATCTTCTATCTTCTATCTTCTATCTTCTATCTTCTATCTTCTATCTTCTATCTTCTATCTTCTATCTTCTATCTTCTATCTTCTATCTTCTATCTTCTATCTTCTATCTTCTATCTTTTCAGATTTTAGGTTTTTCCTTAGTTTCCTCAAACATTGGCTCTATGGATTTTGCGCCGTAACTAGGCGGCAAAAAAGAAAATCCCTAGGAGCATACACAAGTATGTGACTAGGGTTTTCTTTTGAAGCCAACAACGTTAGGGTGCAAAAGACGACGAGCGATTAATACAATCCAAGAACCGCCCCGACGGCTAGCGTAAAAAAGCTGAACACCCAAATCCACCCGAACGAATACCGCAAATGACGCCCCATATCAATTCCCGCCAGCCCCATAGCCAGCCATGCTGCCGGTGAGAACGGGCTCACAAACGTACCGGCGTTATTCCCAATCGCCATAGCGTACACCACCGCTGAAGGATCAACCCCTGCCGTCGCAGCAATTTGCTGAATAATTGGCAGCAATGCAAAATAGTAAGCGTCAGTACTGGTGAAAATATCCATTGGTACGCCGAGGATACCCACAAAAATATGTATTTTTGATACCCATTCCGTTGGCAGAATTGATGTCAGATCCATTGCGATGGATTTCAACATTCCACCATCGGATAAGATGCCGAGAAACGCGCCCGCTGCAAGAATAATGGCCACCATACCTAACGCCTGTGGGGCGTGCAGGGAGAGCACCTTCATCTGCTCTTTGGGATTTGGGTAGTTAATTAATAACGCCAAAGAAAGCGCAATCATAAATACGTATGGAGCTGAAAGTAGCCCGAATGCTAAACAGATAATCGCCCCTACAATTAATCCACCATTAATTAATGGCTTTTTAGGTTTATGGGCAATATCAACCACATCTGCGATTTGCTCACTTTCGCCTAACAGTGAATCCATTTGATACGGCGTAGTGCCATTTAACGCGGCCGCAGCAATGCGACGCTTTTCACGCATTCCCATAATAATGGCAAATACCACCGCGCCACCCATACCAATCAATTGCACGGGAATTAAACCTTGCCATAGTGTAGAGGCATCGATACCTGTTACCGCTGACGCACGACCTAATGGTCCGCCCCACGGCACCATATTCATGATCCCCATACTTGCGCACATCAGCAGCAACATTAGGTATGGACTCATACCTAATTGTCGGTATAGCGGTAATAATGCAGGAATAATAATTAAAAATGTTGCGGCGCCAGAGCCATCTAAGTGCACTACCCCCGCGATTAGCGTGGTCATGATACAGACGATAATCACATTACCACGGATCATTTTGACCATCATGCGGATCAGTGGGTCAAAAATATGTAAGTCCTTCATCATGCTGAAGAACAAAATGGCAAACAAAAACATCGCTGCCACTTTTGCCACTTTATTAATGCCGCTTTCGAAAAAGACCGAGATTTCACCAATAGAATATCCCGCTAACAGTGCACCAATAAAAGGAATACAAGACATTGCAATAATTGGGCTAGCTTTACCCATCATCAGTAAAGTGACGATTGTCACGATGATTAAAATACCAATAATTGTTAACACATTGACCTTCCTTTTTAGAATTATATTTTCACAGGCTAATACACGTTGTTGAAAATAAAACTGCTACACTTTTACAGTTGTAATTTTATTTTCATCTCCATTACTCTTTTTACATAAAACTAATATTACGTAGGGCTATCGTTGCTTATATAAATCCCTTATTTAGGTTGCAAGATGAAAATTATTTTTTTGCGGCAACAATATTCATTTAAAGGTAAAGAAAATCATTGAATAAAATAAAAACCCAGTGTGAAAATCTATTAGCACCATAAAAACCATAAAACCAAATTAAGTTTATCATGCTTGATTTATCATGGGGTTAACAAAGAAATGGGGAACTAAGCGAGTATTTATCATGATTTGAAATGACACATTGCAATATATCTACATTCTATCCCTGGTTCTTTTATTTATAATAAAAAATAGCAAGCAGAGATTTATACTTTTTATTCTTTTCCTCAAAATTATCTTCGCGTTATTGCTTTTTCAGCTTGCTTATAACGAAAAATTTTTTTGAATACCTAAATTTGCCGCTTTATCACAAGAATGCTCTTCCTTTTTTTGTATACTGTCAGAATTATCTTAAGTTTCGTTATAAGGAAAAAGGAATGAGTTACCTATTTTCACCTGCTAACTTAGGTCAAGTTCAGCTAACTAACCGTATTATTGTGCCACCTATGTGCCAATACTCCGCACATGAAGGTCTCATCAGCCCTTGGCATCAGGCTCATTATATGAACCTTGCCTTATCCGGCGCTTCCCTTGTGATTGTCGAAGCTAGTGCTGTAAACCCCGATGGACGAATTACTTACCAAGATTTAGGATTATGGAATGACGCTCAGATGCAGGCGTTTAAAACTCTGTTAACAAACATCAAGAGTTTTGCCAATGCAAAATTAGGTATTCAAATTGCCCATGCAGGCCGAAAAGCCTCCTGCGCACTACCGTGGGAAGGCGGGAAAAATTTAGCGCCAGACGATCCACATGGTTGGCAAACCGTCGCGCCATCCGCTCTGCCTTTTGGCGATAGCTATTCACCAAAGGCTCTCACCATCAATGAGATCCACGAAATAACGCAACAGTTTGTTGATTCAGCAAAACGTGCTGAACAAGCAGGTTTTGATTTAATTGAGATCCATGCGGCTCATGGCTATTTACTGCATGAATTCCTATCTCCTATCTCCAACCAACGACAAGATGAATATGGTGGCAGTTTTGTTAACCGTACTCGATTTTTAGTGGATGTGTTCCGTGAAGTACGTGCGGCGGTCAATCCAAATATTGCTGTCGGTATCCGTATTTCTGCAACAGATTGGGTTGCAGGGGGCTGGGATCTGGCTCAATCCATCGAACTCACTGAAGTGCTAGAAGAATTAGGGTGCGATTATATCCACGTTTCTTCCGGTGGATTATCAGACAAGCAACAGATCCCGGTCAGCCCAAATTACCAAGTACCACTGGCGCAAGCTATTCATGAACATACCGATATGCCAGTTATTGCTGTGGGGCTGATCACCGAGCCTCACCAAGCGGAAGCGATTATTGCGACTGGGCAAGCTGACTTTATTGCGATTGGTCGTGGCATTTTATATGAACCACGCTGGCCATGGCGTGCCGCCAGTGTGCTCAATGAACAAATTAATGTGGCACCACAATATTTACGCTGTGCTCCACATCAATTTAAACAGCTATTTAAATAAGCGTTGATTTAAAAACCTATCCTAAAAACAACAAAGCCACGGGATTTTTCATCACCGTGGCTTTATTTAACAATGACTAAAGTTATTCAATTAACGCGCGTTAGTTGCACACTCTTGAACAAATGAAATCATAGTTTGTTGGAATTCAGGCGCAGCAGCAGGTGATTTTTGCAGTTCACTGTCTAAACGCTTAAATTCTTTTAAACCATATTTTTCAACAGTTTTATCATAAGCACAGCCACAGATTGCGCTAATAGCTTGTGCTGTTTCTGTATCAGATTCGCCCGCTGCTTTTACACAGTTGTTTACGAACTCAGAACGATACTCTGCAATCTCTTTTTTCTCGTCTGAACACGCTGACAACAATGCCATCATACCCGCCATACCCAATACTAATGCTGTCTTTTTCATTTTTAACCTATTTATCTTTGTTTATATCGGATTACATTAAAACCCTACAACATGCCTTAGTATTAATCATAGCTGCTTTAAATTAAAAAATCTTGTTTCCATTGAATATTTAATTGCCCTATTTATTTCAATAAATTCACTGATTTAAGGTTTAAATTTTATGTTTCCTCTCTCAGTAAAATATAATTTCACTCACAGTCAATAGAGGACAAAAAAGCCGGAAGATAATTCCGGCTTTTGGTGAATACGTATTTTTAATTAATATTCAATGGCATTACCAGTAACCCAAGAATTTCCACCAAATACTTCCTAAACTGATCCAAATAATTAAGTTAACAACGCTCATCACAAAGCCCGCTTTCCACCATTCGCCCAGTGTGGCATAGCCCGAACCGAAGATAATTGGTGCCGTACCCGTGCCGTAGTGAGTTAATGACATCATTAAGGATGAGGAGAATGCTAAGGTTAAACCTAACAGCATTGGCGGTGCGCCTAATGCAAGACCCGCCGCAAAGAAAGCCCCGAACATTGCGGTAATGTGCGCAGTTGTACTGGCGAAGAAATAGTGAGAGTAAACATAGATTAGTACCAAAATTAAGGTACCCCAAACCCAACTAATTCCCATGCTATCGATAGAGCTTCCTACCGTGACAGACATCCACTTAATAAGACCTAATTTACCTAAGAAGCTAGCCATCATCACCAGTGCGGCGAACCAGACAACGGTATCCCATGCCCCTTTATTTTTCAGGACATCATCCCAGTTAATAACCCCTGTGCCCAATAATACGCTCAGACCAATAAAGGCTGCCGTGGTTGCATTCACGCTGAATGATGGACCAAACAACATTTCAGGAACCCCTGCCCACATCATTAATAACAGGATAAAAACCCCTAATGTGATCATTTCAGGCAATGAAATTGGTCCTAATTGCTGTAAACGTTCTTTGGCAAAATTAGGAGCATCCGGTGTAGAGGTAATTTCTGGCTTATACATAAAGTAGATAACCAGTGGCATTAAAATCAGAGAAACAATCGCCGGTACAAATGCCGCAATCGCCCACATTCCCCAAGTTAGCTCATTACCTTTACCCGCTTCGCTGACAATTAAGCTGACAATCAGCGGGTTCGGTGCCGTTGCTGTAATAAACATCGCGGAGGTAATTGGGTTGATATTATAGTTCACTAAAGAGAGGTAGCGCCCTATTTTCCCGGAAGTACCGTCTTCTGCCTTAGAACCAAAACTGTCTGAAATCGAACGCATAATCGGGTGAATAATTCCCCCGCCTCGCGCAGTGTTACTTGGCGTCACAGGCGCAAGAATGGTTTCTGCAATGGCCAGCGAATAAGCAATCCCAATGGTTTTTTTACCAAACAGTGAAATAACGTAATAACCTATACGCGCTCCCAGCCCCGTTTTATTCAAGCTCATGGAGACCATGATGGAAATACCAATCAGCCAAATCAGGTCATTAGAAAAGCCACTTAATGCATCTGCAATCGCGCCTTTTGTAGATTCAGGATTGGTGACCCCAGTCGCGGCCACCAAGGAAATCGCAACGATAGAAACACCACCAATCGGTAACGCTTTACCGATAATCGCAGCGATAGTTCCGACAAACAGGGCTAATAAATGCCATGCATTCGGATTAACACCTTCAGGAACAGGAATAGCAAACCAGATAATTAACGTAATCGCGACCGCGATTAAGGTAGGTATCGGTTTTAACGGAGTCAGTTTATTCATAAGGGTATCCATACAGTTTTTGAGATGGAATGACAGAGAAAGTGCAATATATATTTTTTTATTCTCAGTCGATGTTAGCAAATAATCACCTGAAAATATTGATCGTTATCATTTGGTTACTGAGTTTCATATGAATTTCAAGCCATTATGTAACAAAATGTAATTGAAATTCACAAACAGTCACACACCCTTAAAATGAGTTAAATGTGGCAGTGAAATAAAAACGAGTAACAGTTATGTATAAAAACGTCACTAACTCTTCCATCGGATTAAAGCGATTAAATATTAAAATATTTCCCAAAACTCAATTAATATACAAAAATTCAATAATTATTGATATTTACCTATCTAAAACTTAATGCTGAATCGAATTACTCATAATTAATCAAGAATAGCAATAAAGCCCCTTGTAAATAGATTTACTTTCGTTTAGTAGAGCGAATGAAAATCAACCAGGCTAATTGATTAATGAAATTATTTAGCTCAAGCCTTAAGCTATTAGGGTACATATATTGCTATCTCATGGGCAGCCAATTCATTACCCAATAAGATAATCGTTATCAGTAATAATCATCTCCACATTAATCACGTACTTCTCTATTTGTATCATTATGTGACTACGTTTTCTTACGGGCAGCTGAACTAGAATGAATCAGGCTACTCATTTAAATAAGCCCTTTAAATAAAGGAGATTAAAATGACATTTGACGATACTCATTATAAGAGCCAGCAACAACCTTGCATCGTTTTAAGCACGACTAATAGCCAAGAAAGTGCCATAAAAATTGCACAGCACCTGTTGAATAACCATCTTGCTGCCTGTGTTTCATTATTACCCGAAATGAAATCAGTCTATTTGTGGAAAGGAAATGTGACAGAAGATAAAGAAATTCTATTACTGATAAAAAGCACGATTGGTAATCAGCAAGCGCTATTTGATGCAATCAAGGAAATTCATCCCTATGAAATTCCTGAGTTAATTCGTTTAGACCCTAACCAAGTTGAGGATAACTATTTACAATGGCTAGTTAATTCTGTTCGTTAATATTAACACTTCCATATTATTTTTAGTTTATATTCCTTTTTCATATAGCAAATTTTGATCATTTTTATTAGCTGGTCAGCTTTGGTAAATACAAAATTAGTGTTATATAAGTAGTCTCGCTTAATATTTATTTTCCTCCTTCGTTTGGAGGATTTTTTTGTCAAATTGACACTAATAGCGTTAAATTTCAGATCAAACATCTAAATATGAATCTTTCAATTTAATACACCATCCTTTATTAAATAAAAAGTATAAACCTGTTTTATATCTTATTTCGAATATTTTCCTTGCTCAATGTTATCCTTAAATTATATTAAAATATATATTATTTAATCGCATAATGTAAGACGGAGAAACAATGTCAAAGTTTACTGAAATCAATCAAAACCTACTGCAAACCATGCCGGAGCTGGCTCAATTTATTCCTGAAGTCATGATGCATTTTTCTAACTTAATTGCAGCTGCCTCGACAGAGGGAGTTCTGGATAAAAAAACCAAAGAGCTGATTGCGATTGGTATTGCGGTTGCCAATCGCTGCGATGGCTGCGTTGCTTTTCATACAAAAGCTTTGGTCGATTTAGGAGTAACCCAACAAGAACTTGCTGAAACTTTAGCTGTTGCCATTTTTATGGGGGGAGGCCCTTCAGTTATGTATGCAACTCAGACATGGAATGCGTATAAAGAATTTACCAACCATTGCGAATAAGCATGTACAAAGGGTGAGGATGTCCCCTCACCCATAAACCACGTTTTAGCCCGCTCTAACCACCTGGCTACCAGCGTTAAAATAGGGAGCCTGGCTGGGTGCTAATGGCTCTCGACCGCGAATTTTGTCCGCTATTTTTTCCGCAATCATAATGGTTGTGGCATTTAAATTGCCTGTAATAATCAGCGGCATAATGGATGCATCAATCACTCGTAGGTTATCAATCCCATGGACACGCCCTTCACCATCGACGACCGCCATAGCATCCGAGCCCATTTTGCACGTTCCACAAGGATGAAACGCAGTTTCCGCGCGTTCTCGTACAAACTGATCAAGTTGCTCATCGGTGACAATATGCTTGCCGGGGCTAATTTCCTCACCTCGATACGGGTCTAACGCGGGTTGAGCCATAATTTCCCGCGTGATACGAATCGCTGCGCGAAACTCTTCCCAATCCTGCTCACAAGACATGTAATTAAACAAGATGCTAGGGTGTTGATGCGGGTCACGAGATTTTATCTGCACTCGACCTCGGCTAGGTGAACGCATAGAACCCACATGTGCCTGAAAACCGTGTTGATTCACCGCATTACTACCATTGTAGTTAATCGCCACCGGCAGAAAGTGAAATTGAATATTTGGCCATGCAAATTTTTCACTGCTACGAATAAACCCACCCGCTTCAAACTGATTACTCGCACCAATGCCCGTGCCTTTAAATAGCCACTGCGCACCAATCATCGGCTGATTAAACCATTTCAATGCGGGATACAGGGAAACGGGTTGCTTACATTCATATTGCAAGTACATTTCCAAATGGTCTTGCAAATTTTCACCCACACCTTCCAGATAATGAACGGGAGGGATCTCAAACTGCGCTAATACCGCTTTAGGGCCGACACCGGAGCGCTGCAATATTTGCGGGGAGGCGATAGCCCCAGCGCATAATAAGACTTCTTTGCGCGCCTTCGCCACCTGCACTTGCTGATGCTTTCCTAAATAATACTTCACAGACACCGCTTTTTTCCCTTCAAACTCAATGGTATCCGTAGTGGCATGGGTAACTATCGTCAAGTTTTTACGGGTGCGAGCTTGGTCTAGATACCCTCTGGCGGTACTCGCACGACGACCTTTTGGCGTCACCGTACGATCCATCGGACCGAACCCTTCTTGCTGGTAACCGTTTAAATCCTCTGTTTTCGGATAACCCGCTTGAACGCCAGCTTCAACCATCGCGTGGAATAGCACATTATTGTGGGATTTTGGCGTCGTCACACTCACGGGGCCTTGATCGCCGTGGTAATCATTTCCACCAATATCGCGGGTTTCTGCTTTACGAAAATATGGCAAACAGTTGGCATAAGCCCAATCTTCAAGCCCCGGTGCTTGCGCCCAGCCATCAAAGTCCATGGCATTTCCACGGATATAGCACATGCCGTTAATCAATGAAGAGCCGCCAAGCCCTTTACCGCGCCCACATTCCATACGGCGGTTGTTCATATGAGGCTCAGGCTCTGTTTCATACGCCCAGTTATAACGGCGCCCCTGAAGTGGGTATGCTAATGCCGCTGGCATTTGTGTGCGAAAATCGAACCGGTGATCCGGACCTCCTGCTTCAAGGAGCAGCACAGTAACATCAGTATCTTCTGTCAGGCGGGTAGCAAGAACGTTACCGGCTGAACCAGCACCGATAATAATGTAGTCATAGACCATTGTTATCTCCTCTGTTTCAGTCAAATTAAGTGATTAAAAAATGGATGAAAACTCTCCGAGTTCAACTTGAATGGATTTGATTTGAGTGTAATTTTGTAGCGTCATCAGACCATTTTCGCGCCCTACACCAGAGTGTTTATAACCCCCCACTGGCATTTGCGCAGGGGATTCTCCCCAGGTGTTGATCCAACAAATTCCCGCTTCTAATTGGTGAATAACGCGATGAGCACGGGCGAGATCTTGCGTGACAATTCCTGCGGCTAAACCATAAATCGAGTGATTTGCTCGCTCAATGACCTCGTCTTCTGTGAGGTAGCTTAGAATGCTCATTACAGGACCAAAAATCTCTTCTTGGGTGATTTGCATTTCATCTGTGCAATCAGTAAACACCGTCGGTGCCACATACGCGCCGTTTGCCAGCGACTGAGTCATCAGACGCTCACCACCACATAACACGGTCGCCCCTTGCGCCTTACCAATCTCGATATAGCGCAGCACATTGTCCAGATGCTTGAAGCTGACTAAAGGCCCAAAATTGGTATTTTCATCGGTTGGTGAACCAATACGAATGCGAGCAACGCGCTGTGCGATTTTGGCTTCAAAGTTGGCTTTCAGGTTTTCTGGGATAAACACCCGCGTCCCATTGGTACACACTTGCCCAGAGCTGTAAAAATTTGCCATCATGGCGATATCCGCGGCTTTGTCTAAATCGGCATCATCGAAAATAATCAGCGGTGATTTTCCGCCCAGCTCCATGGTGACCTCTTTAAGGCTTGAGCTAGAGGCATTCGACATTACTTTTTTCCCCGTCGGGACGCCGCCGGTAAATGAGATTTTGGCAATATCAGGATGCTCTGTTAGCCATTGACCCACTTCACCGCCCATTCCCGTTACCACGTTAAACACCCCCGCAGGTAAGCCCGCTTCAGTGTAGATTTCCGCCAGCTTTAATGCGGTTAATGAGGTAACTTCGCTGGGCTTAAATACCATGGCGTTACCCGCTGCCAGTGCCGGTGCGGATTTCCATAACGCAATTTGAATGGGATAGTTCCATGCGCCAATCCCCGCAACAACCCCCAATGGTTCACGACGAGTATAGACAAACGAGGTTTCACGTAGCGGAATTTGCTGCCCTTCTAGAGCGGGGATCAAGCCTGCATAGTATTCAAGAACATCCGCGCCCGTCACAATATCCACAAAACGCGTTTCAGAAAGCGGCTTCCCTGTATCGAGGGTTTCTAAATAGGCGAGTTCATCATTACGTTCACGTAAAATATCTACAGCACGGCGCAAAATACGTGAACGTTCCATCGCGGTCATTGCCACCCAAATTTTTTGCCCCTGTTTTGCACTCTCCACCGCCCAGTGAATATCGTCGATACTGGCTGACTGCAAATGCGCAATCACGTCGCCATTGGCTGGGTTTATTGCCTCAAACTGCCCGCATTCAGGTTGTGAACTGTCGACATATCCGCCATGAATGTAAAGCTTATGAATCGGTGGATGTTGCATAACGTCTCCTTTGAAAAATAGTTAGGTCGAATGGTCTCCTGCTCGTGCCAATTGCATATCGATATATTCGTTAGTGATGCTGAGCGCTTCCGTCACAGGAAAAGACTCATTGCTCAGCGCACTGCGTAACCATAATCCATCAATCAAGGCAGCCAGACCTTTAGCAGCACGGCGTGCGGCAGGTTTACTTAGCGCTCGTCCAAACTCATAGCTCAGGTTTGAATATAAGCGACGGTCATTCACCCGCTGTAAGCGGTTCAGATTTGGCTGATGCATACTGCTCGCCCAAAATGCTAGCCACGTTTTCATTGCGGCTTCACTGATTTGGGTGGAGTCAAAGTTCCCTTCCACAATTGCCTGAATTCGCGCTTTAGGATTTTCACCACTCAATAATCTGAGTCGCATCGCAATACCAAACCCGAGTTGATACTGGATATGGCGCATGGTGGCCTCCAATAAACCACTCTTATCACGGAAATAGTGGCTAATAATCCCAGTAGAGACTCCCGCTTTACGGGCGATCAGCACAAAGCTGGCTTCTTGCATTCCCACTTCGTTGATGACAGCTAAAGTGGCCTGAATTAACTGCTGTTTACGTATCGATTGAACGCCTATTTTCGGCATGGCATGAAGACCTAATAAGACCATTGAACCCATTCATTAAACGATTTTTTAATTGAATGTTCAATCAATATTAACTATTGTTTACAACAATTCATTTACAAATAACTAGAGGAGATACCCGTGAAATTTTAAATATTTACTAATAATTCAATGCGTTAGTAAATAATCTAATTTTAAATTTTCATCCAGATAAAACTGTGGAACTGCCAATGACAAATTCAAAAAGTCCAAAAAATGGGCAGAAAGACCAACTTAATCACGTTGTTTTTTTTACCTCCGCCGCCTTAATACTGGCGTTTTCTTTTTTCACCATCCTGATGACTGACACCGCAAATAAATGGATTGTTGCAACACTGGGTTGGGTGTCAAAAACCTTCGGCTGGTATTACTTACTTGCCGCCACCTTGTATATCGTTTTTGTGATTTTTATCGCCACCTCGCGCTTTGGGAACATCAAACTGGGACCAGAACAATCCAAACCGGAATTTAGTTTGCTCAGCTGGTCAGCGATGCTGTTTGCCGCGGGGATCGGCATTGATTTGATGTTTTTCTCGGTGGCTGAACCGGTCACTCAATATATGTTACCGCCAACAGGTGAAGGCGAAACCCTTGAAGCGGCTCGTCAGTCGATGGTGTGGACACTGTTTCACTATGGACTCACGGGCTGGTCAATGTACGCCTTGATGGGCATTGCGCTCGGTTACTTTAGTTATCGATATAATTTGCCATTAACCATCCGTTCTGCCCTATATCCGATTTTTGGTAATCGAATTAACGGACCGATTGGTCATACCGTCGATATTGCCGCCGTGCTCGGGACGATTTTCGGTATCGCCACCACCCTCGGTATTGGCGTGGTTCAGCTCAATTACGGGCTAAAAGTGCTGTTTGACCTTCCTCAAGGGCTAACGGTGCAAGGCGGGCTGATTTTCCTTTCGGTAATCATGGCGGTCATTTCCGCCACATCGGGGGTCAATAAAGGGATCCGTATTCTCTCGGAACTCAACGTACTGCTGGCATTAGGACTGATCCTGTTTATCCTCTTTGTGGGGGATACGGAATTTCTGCTCAATGCGCTAGTACTCAACGTCGGGGATTATGTGAACCGTTTTATGGGTATGACCTTGAACAGTTTTGCGTTTGATAGACCGACTAACTGGATGAATAGCTGGACGCTATTTTTCTGGGCATGGTGGGTAGCATGGTCGCCTTTTGTTGGGCTGTTTTTGGCACGAATTTCCCGTGGTCGCACCATTCGCCAGTTTGTGATTGGCACGCTAATCATCCCTTTTGTCTTCACACTACTTTGGCTCTCTATCTTTGGTAATAGCGCTCTGTATGAAATTATTCATGGCAACAAAGCGTTGGCTGAAACGGTATTAGAGGCCCCCGAAAAAGGGTTTTATTCCCTACTCGAGTTATATCCGGGGTTTGGATTAACCGCCTCCGTTGCCACCATTACAGGGTTACTATTTTACGTGACGTCCGCAGATTCTGGCTCACTAGTGCTGGGGAATTTCACCTCAAAACTGAGCGATATAAACAGTGATTCACCTAATTGGCTACGGGTTTTCTGGTCAGTTGCCATTGGTTTACTCACTCTTGGAATGTTAATAACCGATGGGGTGCCCGCACTGCAAAACACCACCGTGATTATGGGGCTGCCGTTTAGTTTTGTAATCTTCTTTATTATGGCGGGGCTGTATAAGTCATTACGGTTTGAAGATTATCGCCGCGTCAGTGCCATTAATACCAATGCCCCTGCGCCGCTGTATGGTAATGAGCCCATTAAGTGGAAACAACGTCTGGGACGCGTGATGAATTTCCCGGGCACCACCTACACCCAACGGATGTTAGATTTAGTCTGTATTCCCGCGATGCAAGATGTAGCTAAAGAATTGGAATTGCGTGGCGCGAAGGTGGAATTTGCGATCTATCCTCTTGCCGAAGAAGAGCGACTTAACCATTTAGAGTTAGTGGTCGATTTAGAAGAAGAGCAAAGTTTTATCTATCAAATTTGGCCACGCCGCTACACGGTGCCAAGCTTTACCTACCGCGCTCGTTCCGGTAAATCCCACTATTACCGCCTTGAAACTTACTTGTGGGAAGGCACCCAAGCTAACGATTTAATGGACTACACCAAAGAGCAGGTGATCAGCGATATTCTTGACCAGTATGAGAAGCATTTGAATTTTATTCATTTAAGCCGCGAAGCACCGGGATCAACATTGACCTTTCCCGAAGGAAATTGATACGGAGCTGATTATTTAAACAATATAAAAGGCGCTCAAAAAGCGCCTTTTGTTTGCAACACGGGGAATACTAATTATTCATTCTGATATTTTTGCTCTAGCATGGATTGAAGCTCGCGCGGGTTGTTCATCCACGATAAATGCCCCGGACAGCCTGCTGCCGTTGGGTTGATATCACAAGGGCGGATGTGATTGAGCAAGGACTTTTCATCTTCATCCCGTTGTTCGAGTAGCGATTGGTAGCTACGATCTTGCTGAGCAATTTTTAATTTAGGGTCAAATTTGAACTTCTGCTCTTCCCGCAGTGAGTCCACTCCTTGGTAGTTTTCATGATATAGGCGATCAACGGGTGATTTTTCTTTAAATGACAAGTCGGTGGCAAAGCCAAAAGGAGCACAGAAAATAAGAAAAAAGACAACAATAACCTTTTTGAACATATGGATACCTACTGTAAATGCATAATTTGGCATTATATTCACTTACAACCCATTGGTGTATAAAATCCATTATTGATTTTTAAATATTGTTATTTATTAAATAGTTGGAATTAATTAATCATAAAATCAATTGTTTGAATACTCATTAATACCCATAGTGATTATTTCTGCATTTTTATCTATTGCTTTCATTACTCTTCATCAAATAGCGCAATGTCATCACGCAAAAATACAAAGAAAAACAGGCAATTTTCATGATTTCGAGCTAAAACTATATTAGCGTTTTTATTTATGAGGGAATGACATGGAGCCAGTGAATAGCCACATTACATATAAAGTGAACCATTCGATTTCGGTGGATGATTTTTTGAATTTATTGAAGCAATCCCCACTGGATACGTTTGTGCCCACTGACGATGTCGCGTTGCTGGATTCGATGTTAAATAATGCGGATTTGTTGATCAGTGCTTGGGTGGATGAGCAGGTGGTGGGTTTCGCTCGCGCGATCACGGATTTTAGTTTTTGCTGCTATATCTCTGAAATTGCGGTAGATACTCAGTATCTTCACCAAGGTGTCGGTAAGCATTTGCTGCGCCTCACCGCCGAGGAGCTTCCCCCCGAGTGTCATTTAATTTTTCGCTCCACCCCCGACTCCCAAAACACCTACCCCAAACTCGGCTTCAATCCCTGCCCCAACACATGGCATATCTCCGCCAAACGCTTTCTAGATAAAATGAAGTCCTAAAATACCGAGACTTTGTTTCACCCTTATTTTTGCTTTAGTTTTGCCCTTTATTATGACGCCCCCAATGCTCTAAATAATTCGAATCCACGGCTAGGCGGCAAACGAAGATATCCCGATGAGCATACATAAGTATGTGATTCGGGTAGCTGAGAGCAGCCAACAACGCAGTGGTTCGAAGTATGATGAGCATTCGAGTTACGGCAAGGCGGCGAATACGCTAAGCCCTGGGAGCATACATAAGTATGTGACTAGGGTTAGCTTATGAAGCCAACACAGTCACGGCGTGAAGTATGACGAGCATTTAAGTCCTCAGCTTAGAGCGCAACCGTTTGATGGCCTGACTGTGAAGCTGACTCACTCTCGACTCCCCCACCTCCAGCACCGCACCAATCTCTTTCAAATTCAGTTCTTCTTGGTAATACAGCGTCAGCACCATTTTTTCGCGCTCTGGCAATTGTTCTATTGCCGCCACGATTTGGTCTTTCAGGCTGGATTCCATCAGTAAACTCAGTGGGTTGCCGCCATCGTCTTCATCCATTGAAGGTTCGCAGCTTTCCCCGTGCACTTCGTGCCATTCATCGTAGGAGAACAGTTGGCTATTGTTGGTATCTAGCAGCACTTGGCGATATTCCGCCAAATCGATATCCAGCGCTTTGGCAATTTCTGGCTCCGTCGCACTGCGCCCAAGGCTTTGCTCAAGTTCACCAATGGCTTTGGTCATTTCTCGCGCTTGGCGACGTACGCTACGAGGAACCCAGTCACGGCTACGCAGTTCATCGAGCATGGATCCGCGGATCCGCTGCACAGCGTAAGTGGCAAAAGAGGCACCTAATGAGGCATCGAAACGTTCTAATGCGTGGAGTAAACCGATGCCCCCCGCTTGGATTAGGTCATCGATATCAACGCTGGCAGGAAGTCGGACTTGCAGTTTCAGGGCTTCATGGCGTATTAGAGGGTAATAACGCTCCCATAGGCTATTTTTATTAATGACACCTTCGGCAGTATATAAATCACTCACAACCTGAATCACCCTTCAAGTTTTAACTAAAGGTAGCCATTATCTGTGTTACGCGTAATTTCAATCCGCAGAGTAAGGCACTAAATCAGCCGTTATTCTTTTTATCCTAAATAAATTTGATGAAGCCCAATATTTTTTGAGTCTATTTTTGCTTTTTCTTTTGACCTTGCCCTTACCTTTGACCTTGTTTTTGACCTTGTTTTTGACATTTTTTTTGACCTTAATAATGCCAAAGCGCGCCCTAAATAATTCGTGTTGCAGCTAGGCGACGAAGGAGATTATCCCGATGAGCGTACATGAGTACGTGATTCGGGTGAGCGACTGAAGTCAACAACGCTGTGGCGCGAAGTATGACGGGCGTTCAAACTAATAACAACGCTGCGGCGCGAAACATGACGGGCATGAAAAAGGCCAGCATTGCTGGCCTTCAATATCATTAACCAATCACGAATTAACGTAACAGGCTTAACACACCTTGTGGAACCTGGTTAGCTTGCGCTAACACAGCAGTACCTGCTTGTTGCAGAATCTGACCACGGCTCATGTTAGAAACTTCTGTAGCGAAGTCAGCATCTTGGATACGGCTACGTGCTGCGCTCAGGTTGTTAACAGAGTTGTTCAGGTTATTGATAGTAGACTGCAGACGGTTTTGGATAGCACCTAAGTCTGAACGGAAGCTATCAACTTGCGCTAATGCTTTGTCTAAAGTATCTAATGGTTTGAACACTGATAACTCTTTTTCAGTCATCGCGGTGCTGCCGTTAGTAAATGTAATTTTTGCAGGGTCAGTTGCAGGTGTTGTGCCATCAGCAACAGCGTAAGTTGTTTCTACGGTATGCTCTTTACCGTCATCACCTTTACCTACGATATAGACTTTCTTGCCATCCGCTTCGCCGTTAGCATCTAATTTTTGATATACTTTCGCATCGGTAAATTTAACACCAGTCGCGCCATCTGTATCAAAGGTCATTGCTTTTAAAGCAGTATCTGTATTACCAGCACCAACAGCTTGACCACCAGGACCCTTCATTGCATCAAAGTCAGATAAAGAAATTTCTTTACCCATTGTTTTACCAGAACTTGCATCAAAACCAGTTAAACCTAAAGTTTCGCTGTCTACTTTTTTCAGACCGATAGAGATAGTTTCTTTATCGTTAGTACCCACTTGAACACTCATGCTAGTGTCTTTAGTTAATACTTTTACGCCGTTAAACTGAGTTTGTTCAGAGATACGGTTGATCTCTTCCATACGAGCTTGAACTTCTTTATTGATAGACTCGATGTCGCTCTTAGAGTTAGTGCCGTTTTGTGCTTGAACAGTCAGTTCACGAACACGTTGTAAGTTATCGTTGATTTCGTTAACTGCACCTTCAGCGGTTTGTGCGATAGAGATACCGTCGTTTGCGTTACGTGCTGCTTGAGTTAAACCTTTAACGTTTGCAGTGAAACGGTTAGCGATTGCTTGGCCAGCAGCGTCATCTTTTGCGCTGTTGATACGTGAACCGGAAGATAAACGCTCAATCGCAGTACCCAGTACGCCTTGTGAACGGTTTAAGTTGTTCTGAGTAGTCAGAGACAGAATGTTAGTGTTAATGACCTGTGCCATAATGTATGTCCTTTATTATTCAATATATTACAGTGTTAATACTCTAAATAATTCAGGCTGTATCTAGGCGGCCAGCGAAGGTATCCCTAGGAGCATACTGAAGTATGTGACTAGGGTGACTGAGTGCAGCCAACACCGATACAGCGTGAAGTATGACGAGTATTCTGTTAAGAAATTTTGTCAGCAAATACATTATCGGCGGCGCCCAAAACCCCTTTAGCCATTTTTATAAAAATTTTTCACGAGTAACGACAAAAGCGCACTGGAATCAGCTTTTTTCAAACTAAATTTTTTATTAAACCCTTCGATTATGGTTAATGTCCTTATCATTTTTATTCAATAAGCCTAATTACCTGCTTTTTACGGTTTAACTCCTTCCATTATTATTTCGCAGAATAGTCTAATATTTTTCCCCAATTCGCCGATAAAGGACTAAATACGAATTTATTTTCAGGGTTTATATTCAGGAGAGATTTATGGCAGGCATATCCACACTCGGTATCGGGGCTAACTTAGACTTAAATGTGCAAATGGATCAATTAGAGGCAATGGAAAGACGCCGTCTCGACCCATTAACACAACAAAAAGCCAGCTATGATGCGCAAATCAGTGCATTTGGTAAGATGCAATCTTCATTAGAAAAACTGAAAAAAGCGGCGGAAGATCTCAAAAAATATCAAGACATCAGCACCACTAAAGTGAGTGGTGAATATAAAGCCTTTGATGTAAAAACTGATGGTAAGGCTATTGCGGGTGTACATGATGTTAAAGTCAATCAACTGGCAAAAGCACAAACTATTGCAACAAAAGGTGTTGATGATAATAAAAAATTACTAGGTAACGGCGCAACAGAACGAACGATTACAATTACCCAGCCTTCACAAAAAGAAGATAAAGATAAAATTGTTATCAAACTCGATAATGAACATACTTCATTAATCGAAATTGCGGACGCCATTAATAAAACCGATAAAGGCGTTTCAGCTTCCGTTATTAAAGATAAAGACAATCAATACCACTTAGTGGTTACTTCGAAAAAAGCCGGAACCGATAACCGAATTAGCATCAATGTGGAAGGTGATAGTAATTTAGCCGCCATGTTAAACGTTAAATCTGAAATTGATACAAATGGCAAAGTGACATTAAACACTGATGCTACTACGGGTATGGATCAAAAAGTTCCACCACAAAACGCACTATTAACTATCGACGGTTTTGATCTTGAATCACAAACCAACGAAGCCAAAGACTTATTTCCCGGTTTAACTCTGTCTTTAAAGAAAGAGAGTGAAGATAGCAAATCAGAACATTTAATTATCTCTGAAGATATTGAGCCTGCTAAAGCGAAAATCAAAGCATGGGTGGATGCCTATAATGAATTCCAAAGCTTAGCTAAAGAACTCACTAAATATACCCCTACTGAAAAAGGTACTGCACCGGATAAAACTAATGGTCCATTAATTGGTGATTCCACTTTGCGTGCAATTCAAAGCACCTTGCGTACTCAAGTGCGTAGTCCACAAGATAGCGGCGAACTGAACCTGCTGAATAAAATGGGGATTAAGCAAAAACTGGATGGCACGTTAGAAATCGACAATAAAAAACTCGATAGTGCCCTAAAAGATAACCCATCAAGCGTAAAAGTATTCTTTGCCGGTGACGGTGAAAAGACTGGATTTGCGACCGAAAACTTTAATTTCTTAAAGGATACCTTAGATAGTAAAGAAGGTACGCTGCATAACGCCACAGATGGCGTACAGAAGAAAAAGAAAAGCATCGATAAACGTATCGAGCAAACCAATAAACAAATTGAAAACACCATGGATATCTATCGTCGTCAGTTCCAAAACCTCGATAAGATGATGAGTTCACTGAACAGCACAAGCAGTTCATTAGGCAGACTTTTAGGTTAACCGCATGTATCAACGTAAAGCTAATCAAGCCTATCAGCAGGTCAGTTTGGAGAGTGAAATCGCCAATGCGACCCCGTATCAACTGATCCAAATCCTGTTTAAAGGGGCCTTAAGTGCCCTTAAACGGGGGGAAATTTTTATGGAGCAGGGAAACATTGCTGAAAAGGGTAAAGAAATCTCAAAAGCAATCGACATCATTGACACGGGATTAAAACAATCGCTAAATTACGAGGCTGGTGGCGAACTTGCTGAAAATTTAGCAAGTTTGTATGAATACATGACGCGGCAATTGCTCCGCGCCAACATAGAAAACAACGTGACTTATGTCCAAGAAGTTTACCAATTACTCTCCGATATCGCCTCTGCATGGCAACAAATCGGTGCAAATGTGGATGAAAGATAACCAGGTGGACAATAAAAATCCTCTCTATTTACTTGAAATATATCGTAATGTCTTAATATTAAGTGAAAACTTAGTTTCGCTCGCACAATCAGGGGAATGGGAGTCATTAATCTCCCGAGAAACTGAATATGTCCTTGCCGTTGAGAATTTAACGGCTCTGACTCAAGAATATGAGCAGGAACAACCTATTACTGACGACTTTGTGCAGTTACTACACCAGATCATTGAAAACGAACGAGTGACAAAAGAACACTTACAAAATCATTTGAATTTTTTAAGTAAAGAAATCAAACAGCTCGACCAACAAAAGGTATTGAATAATAGCTACGGCCAATTTGATCAACCCGATGCTCCAAGGGTTATTAAACCTCTCGAGTAAACGGTAAAGTGTCAGGCAGTTAACCTGACGCTTAACTTAATAGGACAACCCAATTGGCACAAAGCACGCAATAGCAGCTCCCCGAATCACACTTGTTGGGTCTCGGGAAGCCGTAAAATAGGTGGGAACTTACTGCTGTTTTAATCTTTGCTGCTTTTTGAGCTTTTTCAACAACATATTGCGCTTTAACGTGGATAAGTGGTCAATAAACACTTTACCGTTTAAATGGTCAATTTCATGTTGCATGACAATCGCTAAAAACTCGTCACTGTCGACAACAAACTCCTTGCCGTCACGGTCAAACGCCTTCACCTTCACACGCAAAAAGCGTGGCACATCAGCGTAAACATCTGGTACAGATAAACAACCCTCTTGATAGCTCGTCTCCCCTTCGCTCTCAATAATTTGTGGGTTGATAAATACCATTGGCTGATTACGTTCTTCCGAAATATCAATCACCATAATGGCTTTGGTTTCGGCGATTTGCGTTGCCGCCAACCCGATGCCGTTGTCAGTGCTGTACATGGTTTCAATTAAATCATCGACCAATGTTTGTACTGATGCGAAATCCGTAACGGGACTGCACTGAATACGCAATCTTTCATCTGGAATTTCAATAATTTCTCTTACTGCCATAGCTAAAATCCTGTTGATTCAATTACTTTTACTCAAGCCCATGTATTTTTACTTAAACCTATAAGTTAAAGTATCGCCCTTTTTTTACCCACAAAAGATGCAAAAAATGGCAAAGTGGCTTGGAGATGAAAATTTCACAGAAAAATAACATGTTCTAAGACAAAATACATCTGAAATCACCAGAAAATTCTCCGTATAACCCCTTTCTACAGGCAAAATCCAACGTATTTGATTGAGATCAGACAATCCGTATAAACAAGTATTTGTAAATTTTTCATGGTAAACCGACCAAAATATAAATCTGAATTAACACTGATTAGATAGCTTAGCTATAATTTTATTTCGACTTTCTATTTAATACTGTTTTTAACAGAAAAATTACATGGGATAAGCCGAGTTTTGTTTGCTGATGCCTATTTTCTTTGAATACATAACCCAACGTAAGCTTACATTTTTAATAATTAATCATAATTCTTACCTTTGCTTTGCTCGCTGTTTAATTAATGATGAAGACCTGTTCGATTTTGTTACTCACATTTCTAATCTTAATAAATGGAGTTCTTATGAAATTAAAACCGATTATTGCCGCCCTGATTGTGATGTCCACCACTGCTGCTTTTACAGCTCAAGCTAACTCAACGGCGCCTGTTGCAAAGCAAGCTGTTAGCGCAAAAAAAGCCAATGCCTATGAAGAGATTATGATTGATAAAGTCTGGGTAACCACTCAAGCTGTCGATCAAGATAAAAAAGAGGTGCCTGCAACAGATAAACAAGTGGCAAACTTCTTTGGGCTTGCAGAGTATTACCCAGATGGTACTTTTAAGATGCTAACCCTTGAGGGTGCGCCAAAAATGCAGGGTGATTGGTCATTCAGCGAAGATGGTAAAACCCGCTCATTAACTGCAAAAGATGACAAAGGTGAAGTCCTGTTTACTCGTGTAGTTGAAAACGTGACCGTGACACCGGAAGAATATACTTACCGAATTTACCCATCACAGGATGATAAAACCAAATATTTTGATATCGTCCATAAAGTGAAGAAATAGCTTATACCATGATTGGGGAATGTATTTAATATTCCCCTATTTCTCAGTTATTAGTTTGATAAAAATTAATTTTTAAATTACTTTAAAGCACCCCAGAATTACACTTCATTCCCATCATCAATTCCACTGCATTAATCTTCATCCAACACGATTTTTCCGAATCAATTAAAAATAAAAACGGATTTTATTTTTTTTAATATTCAAATTATTATTCCAACGTTTTTTATGAATAATAATTTACCTCAATTATTCCACTCTAATTTTTATTCGTTATATGGAAATTTCGTTATGAAAAATAAATTGCTATTAAGTGCTTTAAGTATGGCTACCCTCACATCCTTATCTTCTCAATCCCTTGCTTTAACTGGTTTTCAAGATGCTATAAATTCTCCTTATGATTACCCAGAGCATCGACATGAGGATAATAGAACCACTTTTGAGTTAAAAAATGATGAAAAACTTAGCGATAATATTAATAAATATATTGATATAGCCGAGACTATGACACCTGTTGTTGATGTTCTGGCGTATGCAATCGAAACATCATCACCATTAATTAAAAAATTATCCACATTAAATGAAAAAGAACCTGCTAGCTTATCCCCTATTACTTTAACTAACTCATCAATATCAGCAAATCCTCTATCCAGCTCCCAAAAAAATAACCTTGCCCATTTAGAGAATAAAATCGAAGATAATAACCATGCAATTAATTTATTAAATATGTCTATTAATAATTTAAGCCAAGAAAATAATAAGCAAGAAAAAAACATAGCTGAAAAAGGAAATTCCATTAAGAAATTACAAAGCTCTTTATCTGATTTAGAAAAAAACTTTAATGATAGTGAAATGAAGAATAAAAAATATGTTGATGATGAAGTTTTTAGAAGTGAAGCTATTACAACTTTATTAATTGATGACACAAACAAAAAACATGAAACAGATACCAAACAACTGAATATTGCCATAGAAAAGCTCGACAAAGACATTAGAGAAAGTGATCTAATTACAAGCCAATTAATTGAAGATGCAGAAAAAAATAGTAAAGCTCATGCTGATTTAATTTTACGCAATCAACAAATGCTTAATATCGACCGTTTTGATAAACTCGACAAACAAGAAAAACTTCAAACACAGCAGCTCAATCAAATAAATACCCGAGTTGACCAAATGGAAAGTAAAATCCACCAAACTGCTCGTGATGCAAATGCCGGTATTGCTTCAGTTGCTGCAATGACCAATATTCCTTACACCACCAACACACGTTTTAGCGCCGGATTAGGCTTAGGTAATTTTAAAAACGGTAACGCCATCGCAGCTGGAGCTCAGTATCAAGTTAAGCAAAACTTAAACTTGCGTAGCTCTATTTCCTGGAATAACTCGGATAGAGCCGTTCTCGGTGCAGGTATTGCTTACGGTTGGTAATCTTTAACCAATAACTATCTTTATTCTTCTCGCCATATTTATTAGCATCAATGTAAATTGATGCTAATTTTTATTTAACGATTAATTATCAATATCCCTATTCAATTTTCCAAAATTAAATTTAATTAACCGTTAGCACTTTTAACTTAACCATCATGTCTTTTCTCTGTGCTGATTATCCATCATTTAATTGCAACAATTAAAATCCCTCTATAAAATGCTCTGCTTTCCCAAATTCTTATTTATAAAGTCATCATTGTGAAACTACTTTTTTCTTTGTCATTAACGACTGCTATTCTTTCTGGGCTATGGGCATGGGTTGCTGATGTATTTGGCTTGATCAGTTGGGCGGGATTTTTAGGATGTACCGCTTATTTTGCCTATCCGAAAGATGGTGTGAAGGGTTTGCTGGTGACAGCATTAACAGCACTAAGTGGTGTTGTTTGGGGATTAGTTATTATTCATAGCGATAAACTCACCCATGACCTACCTAATTTCACAGGCTACTTTGTAACCACATTTATCGCTTTTGTCATGTGTTTTCAAGCCCAAAAATCGTGGCTTGCCTATATTCCAGGAACCTTTATTGGTGCCTGTGCAACCTTTGCAGCACAAGGAAATTGGCAATTGACTATCCCGTCACTTATTGTCGGCGTTTTATTTGGCTATGCCATGAAGCAAAGTGGGCTTTGGTTAGTCAAAAAACTGGATAGAACTTCCTGATGTATAACGTAAACCTATTTTTAATCAGAAATATCTAAGCGACTTATAAAAATGAGGGTAATAATTACCCTCTTACTATCAAAACAATTTACATTTTATTTATAGGATATTGATGCTGCACTGATTTTATTTGATGAACAGCTAGTTATTTTAATATTTGAATTTGATAAATATGCAGTATTCATAAGCTGGAACATTGCTCTACCATACTCGTTCCCAACCGATTCCAATATAGATATTTCCTTTGTATCCGCATCTCCATCACGTAGAGTTATTGTAAAAAAAGCCCTTTTATTAAATACATCTTGCTCACCTAATGTGATAGTGGAAATTCTTTTTTCTTTGTTGAGGTAGGCATTACAATTATCTGCAAATGCCTTATTTATAATATTCTGATTTGCCATTGAAAAACTTGAATACAACACACAGACTAATAAAATTATTTTTTTCTTCATGATATAAATCCTATTTTGTAAAGTTATTTTTTAAATGATTTACACATCCTGATGAATAAGAAAAAATAGTATGGACTGATAAATCGGGAAGAATAGCCATATACACAAAACCATCATCGTCGAAATTTAAATTACAAAGAAAATAGTCATTAGTTTTATATTTGTACCCAGATGCTGTTTCTATTTCAACAGTCCAGTAATCAAAATGAGATAAAAAACCGGTCTCATATGGAAATGAATGTCCTAATTTAGTTGTGCTCATATTTTTTAGGTTACTGTAATCAGCAGTAATATTAAGCATACTATGAGGGTAATCTGTAGAATGCGTGACACTAACAGATTTTAGCTCCTGCAAAGAGCAGTTCATCACATAGAAATAACCAGTATGGTTAGTTGCAAGTGATTTTTCTATTACGTTATCCATTTGCCTCCAATTTTTATTAAAAAATTAATTATGGCAACCACCTGAATTTGAGAACTTTATAAACAACCTAAAATCTTTTACTATATTAATAATCACAATGCCATTATCCCAATATCGTATATTACAGGCTTGTTTTCTATAAGATATAGTTTTTCCTGTTGATATTTTGAAATCAACATCCCAATAATCCGTATGACTCCATGCCATTACCGTGTATGTAAATTCACATCCAGACTCAGCCATTTCCAAATGCTCTAGCTTATCAATTCGTTGTATCGCTTTATTACCTTTCAATCCTGAATAATAACTAACAACAATAGAATTAATAGTTTCACCGCTACTATTTAATATAAAGAACGCACCTTTTTTAATAACACTTTCGTACTCCTTTTTATTGGTAATATTATCTCGCCCGTGATTTTCACTAATATTATTATCATTCATAACATACCCATTATTATTGAGCTCATAAAATAAACACTAGTTTAGTGTATTACCCATTCACCCTACATGAGTAAGAAATAGTTATATTAAAAATGACAAAAAGAAATAATAATAGATTAACTTATTTATTGATGCTTACTTCGCAATTTAAAAACAAATAAAAAACGCAGACATTGCCTGCGTTTCGTATCAATACATAAATATTAAAGAATGATAATCACACTGGCATTGACATGATATGACGGCATACAAACAAGTAAGCTAGCATATTCGCGTTACAGCGTGGAAATACAGACAATTACCGCAAGCTGATTTAGAACTGCTGGATAGTTCGAGTTCATTTGCGGTAATTTTTTGCCCCAAATATGCCCCATGCACAAAATCCCCTCATCCTCACGTCACAATTTCGGCACAGCTCGTCAAAGTGATTCACTCTCCGTGCTATACTCAGGCCATTCATTCCCCACAGAAAACCATCATGCTCAATCTCGCAGAACTAACGAAAGAAGATAAAGACAAAGTGAATGTCGATTTAGCCGCTTCCGGCGTCGCTTATCGCGAAAGACTCGGCAAGCCAGTTATTGATGTTGAAGTCGAGCGACAGCAACCCGAACACTTGCGCGAGTATTTTCGTGAGCGTTTAGTCCATTACAGAGAATTGAGCAAGCGATTTCCGCAGGGATATGAGTACAACAAAGAGAGTTAAGGTTTTTGTGGCCAGTCGATATCTGGTGCTAGTGAAGTATCGATATCTGCAATTTTAATACTGTAAATTTCCCATGCATTAAGATTACTTTTATCGACTTCAGTCGCCATATTTAAGCGCACTTTACGCTCTAAAATCGTGATGTTTTTTTCAGCTTCATCAGCAAGTAATTGCTTTTGCATTTCTGCTTCTGCAATGTGCTGCTCTTTTGATTTTTGTGGGTTTAAGTGGGCTTTAACTTCTTTTTCCGTCATCTTCTTCATTGTATGAACATTAGTCCTAACATCATAGATAGCTGGAAGAACAGAGTCGCACTCATTTTTTAATGCAAGATATTCAGTCTCTGCATTAACAAATTTTGCATTGATATCTTCATACGCTTTAAAATTATTAAATACATCAGATTCCAGTTTGATTAGCGTATCTTTGTGAATTTCTTGCGCGTCAATATCATCTTCATCAATTTCCCGTGATGCTTCATCATTGAATGCAGCTTTTAACTCGTTCAGTATATTTAATGCTGCATTTAATTCACTTCGCATATTTTCGAGAGCATGCTCTTTCTCTAAAATTAGCTGTTCAAGCTCTGACAGCCTTGCGACCTGCATTAATTGCTCATCATCATAAGCGTAAACATCATTGTTTTTATTTTTAAAATAATTCATGAAATCTCACTCCAAATGACAATGGATACATTACTCATTCTCACTGCATAACGCTCACCGGGTAACACAATTGCAGATGCGGACAAGCGTTTAGAGACTGGACTTCCCCCTACCTCTGACTTGGATACAACTATATTGCCCACTTGAATTTCAATCATTCCAACAACTGAATCCATCGTCACTGAACTGACAACATCAACAATAATCGGTTTATCTGTGGTGTTTGTGTAAGTGGTCGCTAGCGCCCTCGATGCAGTAACATCTTTTCGTGTTTGAGATACACCAAACATACGCTTTCTAACTGCAGGTGAATTGGGGATTTCTTTGTCACCACCCATTATGTCAGTAGCAAGTCCATCAATACGACTTGCATTGATTGTTGCTATAAGCTGACCTGTTGAACTCACTCCCCATACAGACTTTCCATCGCTGCTTACTGCATCAATTGCACCTGAAGCAGCAACTCTGAAATGAAATCCCGATGATGTCATTATAATCGGTGAGCCGCCCGATGCGTGCGTAAAACTATCGCCAGAGGCATAGTTTCCTGACTTCTGGAAAGCTTTTGTCGCAGCATCTTGACTCATGGCTTTTGATGTTGATGACCCCGCGGATTGAACAATATCCGATGAATATAGTAATGAAACTACATTTCCGGATGCTACTTTTGGGACGAGAATTTGCCCACCCCATGAGTCGCCATCTTGGTATTGAAGAAATGCTGTATCACGCTCGGCATTCTTTGAGTAAATCCACAAGGTACTACCTTCTCTACTGACGCCGAGATTTTTAGCTAAAACATACCCGTTAACTTCGCCGCCTGCTTTATCAAACTTTTTACTAAGCCCGTCGTTCAAGGATTGGGTCGTTGCATAGTCACCGGCAGGTTGATAGTTTCCTTTCGGCTGTAACTTACCAATCTCAGCGGTAAACAGATTCAGACTAGGCACCTTGTCGTTATCGTTTCCTTTTACGCCTGAAATATTAGCTTTGTCGAACTTTTTCAGTAGTGCTAAATCAACCTCGGTTTTAATCGCGTACTTAGCACCGATCAGCTCCCATGATGCTGAGATATTCGACTCGGTATTGAAGTTAACTTTGTTGTTATCGATTAAGCTTTGATACTCTTTCTTCTCGTCATCAGACTGAAGTATTGCCCCCTTCGGATACCCACCAATAGACTCGGCGTATTCCGGGGAAAATTTAAAACGCCCACCTTGAGATTGATAAACAATATTCTCTGAAATCTGGTTGAGAATTCCGTTAAAGTCCTGCCCTTTTGGTGGTAAACCGCCCGCGGCGACAGGTAGCATTGTGATTTGCCCGAAACCCTGATCCCACGTTGCTTGGTTTGAATCCATGCTAGTTTCATAGTTTTCAGGGATGACGTTTTTCTGCCCGTTCTTAGCGAAAGGCTTTACTATTAATTTTGGATTTTTCATTTCGTACCTATTTTATGAAAGGCGCTTGATTGAAAGGTTGGAATCCAGTTTTATAAAAACCGAAATACTCACTCACTGGCAGCTCTGTAATGCTCACTTCAACGCCGCAAGGTTTTGGTAAGATGTTATGGGTAAAGATTAAATTCTTTTCAAACTCTGATAGACGATATTCAAATACATACCTCGCCTTCATGTGCCCTGTAATCAGGTAATATGCTCTTCCTCTAGTGAATGAATCCCTCAGGAATGCGTTGATATTTGGCGCGGTGGCATAGATGATATTTGCATAGGCTTTCATGATAATGACTTCTCTAAAAGATTCATCAGACATCATATAAGCACTTTCGCTACTATCTCCGCTGTAAAAGGGTGCTTGGTTAAATGGCAGATACTTCTCCGTCCCATCAAAGCCGAAGTAATCTTCGTCGGGATCGGGAATAGAAATGCCCCTATCAATTCCAACTATCCTCCCCCAAATATCCAGCCCGAACCCCTGCGCTGTATGAACATTAAAAACAAGGGAATAGAAGTCATCTATATTATTCGATGGGTCTATTGATTCGTTTGCTGATTTAAGAATGGAAGTGATAATTGGGGAGTTTGCATATTGACTCATTAAGGTTGTGTTAATGCTATCCATCACGTCATCCTTATGTCATCTGGAGATAAGACTGGAAACTCATCTATCCCAAAATCAATATAATTCCCTAAAGCACCACCTTTCCGCCCTATTTGAATAGATATCAATCTGTTTCTAGTTGACTGAGCAACAGAGCAAATGTAATCACTCGCGATCAGTCGCTTAGCTATTCTCCCCTTGCCTACCCCTGTGTTGAATTCATTAATGATTGCGTTTTTAATTGCTTCTTTATCCTGCAGTGTCAGCAAATCTTTATTCTCAAATTTCACGTTGAACTCAACGGGAATATGGGCTGGTCGAATAAACTTAACGTCATAGGTCGGCGGCATATATGGAAAGTTAGTAGAATCCTCATAAGTTACTGTTGTGTTTCCAACAAACGCACACCCGGTTCCGGCTTTAGTTAAAATCTGTTTGGCAATCTCATTATCATCACCGCCCACAACTGATACAGCGATTGAGTTTCTAATCAGTGAATAGTTGGTTTTACCTACCGTAATGGTCGCATCGCTTGGGTTATTAATTACATAACAGTCAATGACATCGTTGATGTTGGAAACAGCTCCGTATGTGGCATCGTTTGTGTTCTTTGCATTCTTCGAGACAGATAATGACCTTCTAAGCTCAAACTCTTGTCTAGTTTCAGTGTTTCGCCCAGCTATCGCAGCCTTGACGTTTGTTACGCTATCAATACCGCCAATATTCCGAACAATACGATTAATTGTATTTGGCTGAGCGTAAATCATGCCATCAACATCACAGGTTGCTTCGACGACAGCTAGCCCATTGCTCATAATGAAAACATCCCTCGATGTTGACCATGTATTGCCATTGTCATCTTGGACTTTGAAGCCTGCTGGAACCGACACGCCAGATAGACCGTTAAAAGTTAACTCGGCTACTGACTTCGTTGCTTTCTTTCTCTGCAAAAAGTAGATATAGCCAATAGCATTTTGCATTTGACCATCGGCATATCTAGGGTCGAACTGATTAAATAACTCAACCAGCTGATTTCTTTCATCCGTAATAATAGCCGCAAGCGTTGTCACTAACTGACCTTGTGGCGTGTCCATATCTTCGTTTAGACCCTCACCAAAGGTACCTCTCATCATCGACCACAGCCCGCTTATCACCTCTTGTGTCGTAGGTGTGATAATGCCGTTTGGCGTTATTTCTAGCTTGGGGATCATAATTCTATCGCTCCTTCTCTGCCTTGCTTGTCAGTGAAAATCAACCTCCCTCTGACCACCCTATCATTCGCGGTACTTAGCTCAGCTTTAGCCGACACCACACCATCAACTGACATTGCCGCATCTTCTAAATGCTGACGATACAGAGATAATGAATACCTGTTTTTACCCAGTATTTTCTCTAAGTAAGGGATACCTTCATTTTGTGAGTAGTACATGTCATGCATGAACACCTTACATTTATTTGCCACTGACTGAGCGATAGCATACTGATCGGAAGCCATAGCAATATTTCCCGATACGTCTAGGGTTAAGTCCCACGTATCAGGCAATAGAAACAGTGTTTTCATTGGTTATACCTGCTGATTTGGCTTATCTGTATTGGCGTATTCACCGTTAGCTTTGTGCGTGTGACCGTTATAAGTCACGCGCATACTTGCCATGGTTTGAGTGTTTCCGCTGCCAGTGTTGTCGGTGATATCACCCTTCGATTTAATCGTAGAAGTGGTTTCCACGGGAGCATCAAGGATTATTTTTGTTCCCTTGGCTTTAATCACCCCTGTCGCAACAATATCAATTCCACTTTCAAGGAAATGAATGTATTGGGATGGAGTTCCGTTGAGTATGCCGCCGATGTACAGACTATCTGCGATGTCATATTGCCGCTTAGTCGATGGTGGCGCATCCTTCTTGGTGCGCTTTATTTGTGAGATATCCCGTGAAGAGACCAAGCAAATTCCAATATCACCAACCTTAGGATCAAGAATCACGGCATTCTTTCCTCCCTGATAACGAAAATACGGAACGTTATAGATAGTGGCACTATCGAAGATATTACCGCCGCCATCCACTTGGAGCACCATTGGTTTAACATCAATAAACCCAACCGGATTTACCCCGCCACATTTAACCTTCACAACCCTGCACACTGTTACAGTGCCAATTTTCCCAATCAGACTGTTAATGATGAACTCTTGCGTTCTGGCACCGCCCGCCAAGTCTTCAGGGTCATAGGGTAATACCGTTTCATTTTGCGACATGTACGTTTTTGTCCTTCAGGTTTGAGCCGACGATTTCCATAAACCAGCGACCGGAGTCCATTTCAGTTTCTAATTGCGCTCGCATTCCATAGACTCGCCAATCCCCGTTACACATTTCAATCTCACTACCTTTCACGCGGACTAGCGCGCCAAACTGGATGGACGGGTCGTACAGACACCGGAATGTTGCACCGATATTTGTGATAATTGGATAGCCGATAAGTCCTGTGTCTGGCGATATGACGGCAATCTTAATCTTTCTTGCTGAGCCTTTCGGCGTTATTGCCACGCTGTTATTGCCAAGGTAGAGGTCTAGGTCAGTGTTAGCGCATAGCCATCTTATTTTGTCTAAGTCGGAACCGGTCAGGTACGCATTATCAACTACTGCATTAACACCGTTTGACTCAAACGAAAAACCGATGCGCTGGCATATCCCTGCAATGATTTCAGAGACTGAGTGAACACCTTCGTAACTCTCTGCCGCTGTCGCTAACTTGCTTTCAAAAACCGCCGACATCGCCTCAATAACAATCGATACGTTAGGGGCTTCTGAGTATTCTGGTAATGCCATGAATATCCCGCCGCTGAACACTTGAGCAAAATCACCGTCGCCCTCAGCGGCTTCAATAGTGATTAATGTTCTAAGCGCCTTCACGTTCTGCCACTTTGCAGTGATGAGTTTATTCATCGTCTCTTGAGGTAGACCATAAACTCTTATTCGTGCGTATGGAGCCGGAGAGCCATAGCCAAACGTCACATCAGCGCTAATACGCAAACCGACGGCTGATAGCTTATTTTGGTTATCTGAAGTAAATACTTCGTCTTTACCATTCAATTTCAGCGTTAGCCTGATCCTCTTTCGATTAAATGCCATCAGCCCACACCAACTTATATCGAGTGCCCAATCCAGTGTAAATCGGGTCTGTGTTGCCTTGCTGGTCTGCAAATATTAACCACTGACAGATGTACGTCATGTTTCGACATATCCGATTGCAAACCACGTATTCGTTATTCTTCTTCACTGTCGCGTACAGGTTATGCCTACGAGAATTTAGCTCTATCTCGTATTCATCAGTATCAAGCGTGAAGGTTAGAATTTGATTGGGGATTGGAGAGGTTGGAATTATTGTCATCATTGTAGGCTAACTCCTTGCTCTACTATCATCTCGGCTTGTTGCTGTATCTGAGTTAGGTCGCCACCAAGGTTAGAAATAGCCTTATAAAGAAGCATGGATATCTCTTTCCCTTTTAATAGCTTGGACTTTGTAGGGTCATCAAGTATCTTCATCAACTCATCAAGCGTTTCACCAGAAAATAAGGATGCTACTTGCTGCGTTTTATCTCCGGTATCCTTGATTCGCGCATCGTCAGGATTCGTTACCTCTTCCTCATCGTACTTGACGACTACTTCGCGGATTTCTTCAAGATGCACGTTCACCTTAATCAGTGTGGCGCCGTCTCTTGCCTCTCGAGCGAAATCAAACCCAACGATGTTTGCACCCTTATAAACATACTCCGGCGTGATGATGTAAAACTTGAGCGTACTCTTGGCGAGTATTTCCAATTGCGCTAAAAACGCCCCGCGCTCCAATGTTCCACCGCTACTCTTGCTTAATTGAACAGTAGCTTTGTAAGGGTCGGCGACTTTGTTGTAGCTCGTGAAAGAACCCTTCTCAATCGGCGCATTCACTACGCGACTCTGATTCTGGTACTGAAGAGATATCACGTTATCAGCTAACAGTAATGGAACGCCGAACTCATTGAATATTCCCCAGTAGTTACCGAATAGAGTATTGATTAACGCGCCTCCGCCTAAGCTAATTCCGGCGTTAATGGCAGCGTCAGGAATATTCTTCCAGTTTGGTATATCTGGCATTCCGAACATGATTTTTCTCCAACGTAAAAAACCTCAGTTAAGAGGCGTGGTGTGAATATTTGAGGATTATTTAGTCGTGACGTGCTAGTTGGTTAATGACGTCAGCGTGTTTCTCTTGAGTTTTTTCTAATGCCTGTTTGAATTCTTTATTGTTTTTAGGGTTCTTCTTTTCTCTTTCTTCTTCAGCGTAGATGGTGGCTGATTTTGCGCAATCTTCACAGATATGAACGTCGCCACTATCATTTGCGATAAAATATACATTTTTGTATTTCAGGGCATTTCTTTCGCAAAAATCACACGTAATGCTCATTTTTTCACCTATTGATTGTTAGCCCATCCTTGGGCTATGTGAGTCTAGAATAACTTAGCTAAGTTAACATCATGAACAGCTTTCCAAGCTTCGGCAGGCCATGATTTTACTGATCCGTACCTGTCGTCATGCACTTCCATTGGTGTGACGTTATTTTCTAAGCACCATTTACGTAATGGATGCCATTTAAACTTTTTATCTAACTTCTTCTCTACAGATAAAACAGTGGCATGTTTTTTACTTTCACCAATTTTAGCTGCTAAAGCGTTCTTTTCACGCACAGCCTTTGATGCAGTGGCCATTGCTGTAGCTTCGCGCTTATGTCCAATCCATGCTTTTGTTTCTATTGCATGGTCACGCTCAGCCGCAATTACCGCTTTCTCTTTCTCTGATTGAAGTAAGCTTTCCAGCGCCTCAATATAGTTAACAGGCAAGCCAGAATTTTTACGTGAAGAAAAATAGGTTTCTTCCAGTAGTTCGAAGTAATCCCAGGCTTGGTCTGTCTCTAGCATTTTTGCGTGGCGACTTGCTCCGCGCTCAGTCCAGAGATAAGCGTGTCTTGTAAATTTATTAACTAACCCGAAATTATCGGGGTAGCTCTTAAACTCTTGTAATTCCTGACCTTCAAGCTTGAAATAGTGCTTACCTTCGACAAATCTATCTTTATTGTTGGTAAAGTTGTCCTGAATATTTTTTACATCTGCACCATAACCAATAGCCAGTGACTCTGTAGTGATCACCTTTTGTTGACGGTAATAGACCTCCGGCACCTGAAAATAGCTCGACGTGACAACTGAATTATTATTTGCTAATCTAATCTGACTCATAAAAACTTTTCCTTCTGGTTTAGTTTGGGATTAGCCAACAGGTGCGAACTGTTGGCTTTTCTGTTTTTAATGACACCCAATATTTCTTTTTTTGTTACCACTAATCATCACTCCTTTGTCTTTACCTTCAAATACTACGTTTGCACCTCCTAGTCTTGAGCCAACATCAAAGCTATCTTTCAATCGGTGTAGCATTTTCTTTGTGTCCATAAACAGCTCTTCAATTTGTACCGCCTGTTTAGCACTGTTATGTAATGCATGAATACGAACTTTTGCACCAGTAACATCAAAGCCATCACGCTCTAATTGCTCTATTAAATCAAGCTCTGGCGCAGGGTTTTTGTTGTCAATCAAACTGCTAGGTGTCAGCCAAGCGTTATCAAACTTACGGTTATGAATATCAGCTGATTCAATTGGGTAATGATAATTAAATGCTGGTGAATGATTACCTAACTCAACCTCACGATCTAAGATATCCAATACCCACTTACGAAACTCTTTGGCCACTGGAGTGTTAGAAAACATTGCGATTAGGTGAGCGCCGCGAAGTGAGTAAACTCTGACCGATTTGTTACGTAAGCTATTGTTTATCCCGTTGAACGTCATATTGACGGTCATTGTCATGGAGTCTGTAAACTCATCAGCGTTACGTGCATAAAGCTTACTTACGTTATCTGTGCGGCTATAGCCTAATGCGTGTGCAATTTCAGTTGATGTTAACCACACTTGACCATCTTCAACGATTGGATTGAATGTGAAGTTCTGGAAAGTTAAGTCTGTTTTAGCTACAATGTTCATGTCATTTATTCCTTATCGGGTTTACTTGGCAACTGGCCTCATACTGTTTGCGCGGATGAGGCCTTTTACTGAATAATACTTTCACCTTTTTCTTCCTTATCGATCACTCTATCCATAATAGTATCAAGCATACCCTGTATAGAACGATGCGTTCTCGCTGCGTAATTTTCTAAAAATTCAGCTACCTCAGGGCGTAGGCGGTAACTAATCTGCTTGCTCTTAACTGTGTTTTGCTTCATTATTCACTCCATTATGTGTTTTTGAATTTAATATACTCATTGATGAATTATCATAATACTCAAAATTCATAATGAGTCAATGATTTTTAGGTGTGCATTTATGAACTTTAACGATAGTTTTCCTCGAAGAGTTGCCGCAGCAAGAAACTCACTAGGTCTAACTCAATCTGAATTAGCAAAAAAGGTAGGGGTTGTAACAAGACAAATTGCAGCTTACGAAGGCGGTGAGGCTCGCCCTCGCATTAATGCATTGAATAATTTAGCCGCCGCCCTTGGAACCACTCCTGAGTGGTTAGCTTCTGGCGTTGGAGAGGCTCCCGATATAGCAAGAGTCAGATCAACTATAACCTTGCCATTAATTCCTGTTATCACCTTTGTTCAGGCAGCTAACCTTTCTAGTGGTGATGATGTTGTTGGATATGATTACATTCCTGCTCCAAGGCTTGCGCCTGATTCAGCCTTTGCTGTCAAGTTAGATGGTGACTCCATGCAATCTAATTCAACAATAAGCTTCCCTGCGGGATGCACTGTAATATTCGACCCAGAATCAGATGTCTGTAACGGTGATTTTGTTCTATGTAAAATTGAATCAAGTGATGATGTAACATTTAAGCAATTGATAATAGACCAAGGTGAGTATTACTTGCACCCTTTAAACCCAAGCTATATGAATATCTTAGCTGGTAAAAACATATCTATAATCGGGGTAGCAATAGAATCAAGGCACGAACTCTCGCCAGATGTTATTATGCTATCCAGAAGCGGGATGATATCCGACTTTATGGAAAACATCAGCGATAAAGCTAAAAAGCAAGAAACTGAAGCCACAAATGACAGTATTTCTGAAAGGCTAGATAAAATAGAGTCTATGCTAGAACAGCTACTCAGTAAGAAATAACCACCCAGCCCAAGGACGGGCTGGATTCCCCAAATGTCGTTTATTGATCCTGCTGGGATCAATACAGCCACTTTTCTATATATATCATGATGTTGCAGAAGTAATGCTTGCATTCAGCTATTCGTAACACTTTGATTTACATAGGCTACTGTATCAATATTAGCATTTTAGATCTCATGGCGATCAGGCAATAAAAAAGCCCACTTGTGGGCTTGTTTGTTTCAATCGGTAGGCATTGGATGCTCTAAATTCTTAATCATCTTGCAGTTATATATTAAAGTACTTGCACCTAGAAGGTCATTCTTCACTGCAATCATGGCGTAAACCCCCTTTGATGAGCTTGCTCCGATAACAAACGATTTATCTTTTTTGTCTGTATATCGGTATGTAACAAGCTCCTTTGTTTGGTCTATCTTTCCCGTTATCGGTGGGTTTACTGAAATATTTCCGGGGAATGAGGCTATAAACAAAATGGTCTCATTCTCCATATTTTCAACATAAATATTTGCAGATTTGAAGTTTCCTTTCAGTGTTTCATTCTCTGTAATGCTTCCATACGAGCATTCATAATTGCCATCAATAATTCTTACATTTCCGCTGACATCCCTTCCTATTCCAAGATTGCTCACTTGAGCAAATGCAATTAAAGGAAATAGCGCCAAGCCGACAAAGATATGCTTAATCATTATTCACCCCATGAATATTATTTAAACATATTGTGCCACTGACTTGACGCAAACTACAGCAATTCCTAAATAAGCGAAGGAACTAGCTGATAAACCCTCTTTATGGATTCTTCAGCCGCCACCTCACTTACTCCTGACAGCGTACTTGCGTTAGTATTAACAGTAATACCTGCAACATTAACGTCCGTTTTGTTGTTTGTGATTGTTTGAGCTTGTGATTTAAGCGCATTAGATTGGTCTAAAAAACCCTTAGCTAAATCACCCACGCCAGCAGCAAAAGGTGTAGATATCTGCTTGTTGAATGACTTAATGTTATTCATGGCATTGGATTGATTTACATAATATTCCTTACCTTTTTGTTGCCCCTCTTTTTGGTCAATAACAGCAATAAGGGCATCCCTTTGCGCTGGAGTTAGGTCGCCCATGCGAAGATCTGTACTGCCAAGAGCGGCTAATGCTGCTCTAATGTATGCAGCAGTATCATTTCCCGATTCAGGTGGCGAATGAGCCGTCAGTGCTTGCGCTACGGTTTTATCTTGATATCCAATTCCCGCGCCGTAATCGCCCTTAGTGCCTAGTTGCTTTCCGCCATTACTCTCAAATAAAAGCCAGCGCCTAGCTTTATCCCCAGTCTCTCTGTTAGGGAATATAGCCATTGTATGACCTTGCGCGTTAGTATCATGACCGATAGCTCCCTGCTTTCTGGCAGCCTCACCCCAAATCATATTGCTAGGATTGTTATTTCTCCACGCCCTAGATCCGTCCTCTCGAACGATATCACCTTTATCAGTTTTATAGATGCGCTTATTTTGGCTAGGAACTTCTACACTAGTAGCTGTGAATGAATCACTGGAAGCTGATGGAAGCCCGAGAATTTCCCTAAGCCCTCCAAACATACCGCTATAAGCTAAAGATTTATTTGCCTTATGCTCTTCGATGTATTTATTTGTAGGCTCGCCATATATGGCATTAAATATGCTCCCGTCTTTTTCCCCCGTTATCAGCGTTGTAGCAGCACCAGCCAATGAGTCATAAGCGCCAGAGAAATCACCGTCAGTAAGCTTATTTAAGGCATCAAGCAACAATGCTAGCGTTTCTGATGCCCGTCTAACTCCCGCGATTATCTTGTCGAAAACCCAATCAGCAGAAAACTTGCTCGGATCTATCCCGATTAGCTCAAGAAGCTTGCTGGTTAGAGAGGATACTGAATCCTTAATGCTATCAAATGATTTCTTGATTCTATCGATGTCTCTGCTCCATCGACTAAAATCAGACTTGATGAACCAATCCCCCATCTCATCAAGCTTTTCAAGTATCGGCGTAATCGTGCTATCCCACTTTTCCCAATACTCACCGAGTAATGACTCCCCGCCTTCTTTCCACTTTTTGAAGTCGTCATACAGCATCCATAAACTGGCACCGAGCAACAATAAAAGAGCAGGCAGTAAACCAATCGCACCAAACAGCCCCAAGAATGCCGTAGCCGCTTTTAGTACAATCGGAATTAGCGTGACACCGATTACCGTTCCAAGCGCCTTGAAGATGAATATAGCGGTATCTCTGTTCTTGTTCAGATAACCAAGGAAGCCCGTCACTGTAGCGGATAGTTTTAATGCATAAGGGATGAGGTAGTTACCAAGTAACGTTTTCAGCCCATCCCATTGCATACCGACCAGCGCATTTTGTTGTTGTAACTGCCGGCTGATTTCTAACTCTTGCTCAGACGAAACAACGATATCTTTTTGCAGTGCAAGTTGCCGCTCCATTTCTTGGCGACCCTGCAATAACATATTTATCGTTCCTTCATCAAAGCCCATATTCTTAGCGAAGTTATAGGCTTGAGGTCTGGACATTTGAGAAAGGCTATCGGCGACATCCAACAAGATATCATCAAGGTTTCTCAACTCACCGTTGTTTTTAACCACACCCACGTTCAGCGCGTTAAAGTAAGGCAGGATTGAGGTATCACCTACCGTCACCAAATCCCAAAGAGACTTGTTCAGGTTAGCCATACTGGAAGCCATGCCCTCAGCACTTCCACCCGACAGCTCGGCGGCACCCTGCCAGCGTTTAACTTGCGTGGCATTCATGCCGAGATTTTTACTTAGAAAATTAAGCTGGTCATTTGACCGAGCCGTATCTTCGATAAGCTTAGTTAATCCCGTGGACATGAATATGGTCGTGAAGAGTCCAGCCAGTGCCTTAGTCGCATTGTTAATCGACTTTGTGAAGCTATCACTTTGCTCCTTGGCTTTTTTTTGCTGCTCTCTCGTGCCTTTTAGGGTCTCATTTACGCCGCCGAGCATTTCATTCAGAGCGTCGATAGAGTCCGCTAACTTATCGTTTTCAGTTGTCGCCTTTTTCGCATCGTTAGCAAAACCGCCGCTATCGAGTTTCAGCGAAACAAGAAGCGTGTCAATTAGCGTTGCCATCGTTTATCTCACTCATTAGTTGCTTGTTGTACGATTCGACCTGATGGATTTCTAGGAGGTTTAAAACATCTTCCAGACTGTAAATCGTGTGGAGTTCGTGAAGCGTTGCGTACTTCGCGGTTATCACTTGGTACGCAACAGTAGATACGTTATTTGTTTCAGCTAAAACACCATCACGAAGCGGTAACCCTGCTTTTAATCGTTCGAGCTGGAGCCACCGCCGTTCACTAAAAAATCCAAGTGAATAGCTAACGCCTCCTTGCGAAGAACGAACATGGTCGAGAGGTCTTTCACATCGGATTCAAGTAACAGAGGTCGAGCGGTTCCGCCCGATGGGATGGTTTGCACGCAATCCAGAAGCTCATCAAGCAGAGGGATGCCGACGTTTGGGTCAATACCTGCCAGCGCCTTGATTGCGACGTTGGCCATGCCTAGCATTCCCATGTTTGGATTGACGCCTTCCAAGTCCACACCGCCATTAGCAATCGCGAACAGTGCGCGCATCGCCCAGTTATCCGCCTTGGCAATTGGCATTTCGGTAACTTGATACATCATTCCGGCATCACGACCCTTTTCAATCGTGATAGTTTTTGATTTCAGCGTCATTAGATTTCCTCAGCACCTTCGAAGACCATGTTGAAGTTGTAGCTTGTTCCGTCGAGCATTTTTTTACCGCTTGCGCCGCCAGTCATTGACGTTAAGCCGCCCGTTGCGCTGTAGCGTTTGCCGATTGATGGAATTTCGACAACGATATCCACAAATCGGGCTTCCATATTCGCGTTAAAGTCCTTGCGAATGTTTTCCATGATTTGTGTAGATACGCTGTTTGCTTCCAAGTAAAGCGTCCATTGCGTTTCGTGTGGCGTGTAGCCGATAGACTGTTTGCCATCGACACCCATGCGAGTCTCGCCGATATTTGCGTCACCAAAGTTCCACGCGTTATCAGCCTGAAAACCTTGTAACTTCACGAACTCGTCATAAACGCCCTTACAGCGGATCATCAAAACGGCATTTGCTGATGTTAATGTTCTTGGGTTATGTCCCATTGGCATAATGTTTTACCTCTTACTGGACGTTGATTGATGGGAGATTAACTTGCTGAACACTGCCGCCATCGGCGTACCACAGTTTCAGAGGCATTGATTTGCGAAGACCGCGTGTTTGCGCTGGCGTGTCTTCAATCTTCATGCACCAACCCGCCGTGTTAATTTGAGATGCCGCATCAAATCCAGCTTCGATGTTGATTTGTTTCTTTTGCTGTTCTGATAGCTCAACGCCAGTTTGTATGCCGCCAAAATTAATCATCTGGAATACCGGATCCGCCACGGCAGAACGATGAATTGCCTTGCCTGTTTCGTTGTACGGTACAGATTTAAAGCTTTTCAGCATCGTCATTAACGCTAATTGGAGTTGGTTATTGAAGAACACCTGATTCACATAACTATCAACCCACTTAAACTTACCTGACACGGAACCAGGATAAACAAAGATGAATCGGTCATTGGCTGTGCCGTATGCACCGTAGAAGTTAAAGCCCATCGCTATTAATTCATCTGCCAGTGCTTTATCTGTTACTGAAGGCGTTAACCCTTCCTGACCACGGAATGCCAAGTTTGTGCGACCGTTCAGCTCATCAAAGTTCAGGCTTGCTGCAAATCCACAGACAAAGGCTGCGTGTTTGTGGCTACCGTAAAACAGGCACGTGCCGCCGATATCGGACTCTTTAATTGCTGAGCTGATAGTTTCTAACTCACCTTCACCGTTCTCTGTTTGATACAGAACGTGCATATAACGGTCTTTTTGCAGGGCAACCCAGCGAGAAATTGCTAACTTTTCTTCGGCTGTAAAATCAATCGCCGCGATAGAAACAAAGTTTGTCGTTTCTTTGGTGATGCGAGGTAGCAGCTCTTCGATAGTGTCTGCGTTGATGCCGTTATTCGCTTGCGCGCCGGATGCTTCTGTTAACCCCATGAATGTTGCTAAATCACCCTCAGCCAACGAGATTGAACCAACTGCGCCTTTTGTTGCGCCTTCGATGACAAACACTTTAGCGCCTGTGTCATAAGTACACGTTGCCGCAGCACCTAAAGCCGTAGTGACTGCCGCCGCCAAAGATGAGTAACTGTTAACTTCAGTTTCAAAGTTCACAGAAGTGACCTGACCATCGATAGTTAAAATCAGACCTTGTGGCAACGCTGCAAATTCGCTAGCAGTTCGAGTTGGAAGTTTAGCGCCGACTAACTTAGCCGCTTGTGCTGTCGTGACCATGGATGCGATAAATAGCGTATCAGGCAACACCGTGCAGTTATCAAAGCCTGCAAAATACACCTGCGCAGCTTCATACTCTTTAGAGTCTTTGCCGAACACTTCACCCACTAAATCAGCAGAGCCGAAAGCTTTCACGCCTAGCATGGATGCCGGTTGCTTTTTGGTGATAAACAATGCGTTAAGAGCCAGTGGATTGCCGCCAGTGCCAACGACACCGGGCAATATCTGGACGATATCGCTTGCCGGAATAGATTTCATATTTTTACCTTAGATATTTGTGGTAGTAATTGAGATTTCGTCGACACCATCGACGTGATAGGTTGTTTCAGGGTTATATTGAAGTTTTACTTCAAGCATCATCCTGTTTTCGTACTGATTTGATTCGTTAACGAGGATATTCTTTCTAGGCTCACCACAATAAAGTGGCTGGCATTTAGTCATTCGCGAGGTTGTATAGTTACTTCGCCAAAGATTCGCTACAACGCGAGAACGCGAGTTTGCCTCAGCTCCATAAAAATCCAGTTGAAATGTTGCCTCGACCGATGACTGAGACGCCATCTCTTCTATCGCTGGATTCCAGTAATCAGAGGTGTAATCAAGATTGCGCTCAAACAACATGTGCATGACAATACCGTCGATAGGGATAGCTTCATTATTCTGATACCCAACTACCACAGGACACGAGAATAACTCGATGAGATAACGCCTAAGTTCAACGAATATATCGCGCTCAGTAACACTTATTGTTGCCGCCATAAAAGCACCTTAACCCATGATGGGTACGATTCTATGACCTTGGTTACTAGCCACTCAGACACCTCAGATTCGCCATAAGCAACAAAGCTAATCTTATCTGCGCCTTTTTGTTTCGCTCGACGAATAGCTTCAATCTGCCCGCGTGCATATCCGTAGGTAAATTCCCCTTGCTGATTTACAACCCCTAAATGCTCAAGGTCTTGAGTGCTCAGGCTTTGCAATTGCATGGAGATTTCATATTCGGAATACTTAGGGGTTTGATATCCAGCTTCGTCAATGTCGAAACCTTCATTGGCTAATAAGGTCGCAGGCAAGTTTTTATTAACCACCTGAACAGCCGCGTTGGCGATAGCTCTAACCTTGATCATCGTTTACCTCATAACTAAATGATCTAGATAACCTCATTGAGTCACGTAGTGGGCTATTTGACCCTTTCTTAGCAATCGTAGATGCCGCATTAGGTGGTGAAGTCCAAGTCATTACTGAAGCATGCAACTCTTCAACTATTGCCCCGCCTAGATACTCCATTCCGCCCTTTATGCTTCCTCTATTTTTAATGCCATTGGATAATATTGCCGACCATGTAGTTTTCCCATTGGCAATTACTGACCGGAAAAATGGTCTAGGGGGTATGTTTATGGTGTGAGCTGGAATACTATGCTCTGTTGCGAAATTGGCATTTCTTGCTTTAACGAACCTACCGTTTTTATTGAAAGCACCATCCTTTCTAATGCTTCTGTAAATCGTCCCAGTCCTTTCAGCTTGATTTATGCTTGCTCCAAACTCATGAATGTAAGCAACGTGCGCTACTGGCGTTCCATCATCATAAGTGGCTCCATCCAATATACCTGCTCGCAACTCCAAGTTACCGTTTAGATATTTCTCCAGCGCTTCTTCAAGCTTGCTTTTAGCCATAATAACCACCTCTCCAAACAGGCATTGGCATCACACCAAGCGTGTACAGGAATGAGCGGTATTGACTGGTTAAAGCCCAATACTCAGCACCATAAGGCGTTTGCGTGTACCACTTTTCGGCATTGGTTGTTGTGCCATAGTCCAGCGATACAGATACGCTTCCCTCGGTTGCGCTAGATGCTCGACCTACCGCACTGTTGCCATCTTCGATATTGGATTGAAGCATAGCCATGTGAGCGACAAGCAAGAATAGGAGCATTTCACGCTCTTTCAGGTCTTTAACGCAGCTAAACCTATCATTGCGCAAGAGCAGTCCAGCCTTAACGAACGCCGATTCTAACTGTGCGTCGGTGCCTTTGGTGTTGGGATAAATCTCGCGAAACTTAGCTACGTTAAACTCCACAACGCCATCGTTTATATTGCTGGCTGCTTGCTGGCTGCGATATTTCATCAGTTCGCGATTATTCATGCTATCCCTTACTCTTCTGCGGTCTGCACACCTTCAGTGTTTTGCTTCAGGCGCTCAGTTTTTGACTTGGTGTCTTTCTTTTCTTTTGACTCAGCTTCAACGCTTTTCACTTTTTCGTGAGCGAAGATGAGACCATTTTTAACGATGTCACGACCTTTGTTCTCTTCCAGCCATGCACCCCAAATCGACTTATCTACACCATGAGTTAAGCCAAAGCCGTTTTCGTCCTGAATGCCATTAGCGAAGCCTTTCACTGTTACTCGCTGATTTCCAACATCCAGATACAAGCCATTAGCTAATTTGCACGCTACTGTTACTTCAGACATAAAATTCACCTATAAAAAAGCCACCCGAAGGTGGCAAGGATTAACAACGAGGATAATGATTAAGAAACCAGCATTGATGCAATGAACATCGGACGATAGATGATGCAACCGAAAGTACCTTGAGAGCGCTTTTGCTTCCAAGATGACAGTTCGGGGATCATCGCGTGAACGCGCATTTTTTCAGTGAAGCTCAGGTCTAATGTTTCTTGGCCTTCATATTCACGAACGATCAGCTTAACAACCTCACCCGCATCAGTAGAAAACTCAGGGATGCTGCGAATTTCTAAGTTAGGGAAGTTTTTGTTCAACTGGTCATACACGTTAACGTTGTACTGGTTTGTTTTGTGCAGGTTAACTTCGTTTTTCGGTGATAATAACAGCACCATTGGGGTAGAGGCTTCTACGTGACCATTGGTTTGCTTGATTAGCTCGCCATACAGTTTGCCTTGAATGGAGTCATAAACACCTTGCCCGTCCATTGCTTCCCACGGAGTTGACGTCACATTAGGTAGTGAATCGGGGTCATTCAGGATGCCGTAGTTTTGCAGTCCATCAATCCCGTAAATGTAGGATTTGTTCTGGAACTTATTCAGCGTCAGTGCCGCTGCAATTTGCTTGCGAGAAGACCAGTCAATTTTAGCCGCACCAGCCATCGCCATTTCTTTCTCACCCAGACGGATAATTGTCTGATAGTGATAAGGTTGACGCATAGGCCAGTTAACGTTCACGCCCGCTTGACCGTTGTTGCTGTAGTCGCCGTAGCTTGACGTTTCACCGGTGGATTCAATCACTGGGAAGTGCGCGGTCTGAGTTGTCCAGTCGCCTTTTTTAGTTTCGCCAAAAATCTCAGCCATACGCATTGGCGTAACAAGCGTTTCGATTAGTTTTGGATCAACATAGGTAGTGAACAGTGATAACACACCAGCGTTAGGTGTAGTCACTAAATCGCTATCCATTGCCATTTGTTTAGCAAGTGGCGTTAATGCTTGAGGGTTGTAACCTGTAGCAAAGACAATGCCAGCTCGCTGCTCAAGCGCATTAAAATTTAATTGTGTCATTACTTATCCTTACAGTGAGCTAGACATTTTAGTTAAGCCAGATGTAACCGTTTTGGCCACACGGAACGGAGTCGCTTCTACCGTTGCGTCATCAGGATCAATGGCATCAACTGCTTTGGCTTTACCTGTTGCAACATCAGCGACAATAAATTGACCGCGCTTACCGCCCGCTTCCAGAACGACGAAGTAGTCACCACCAGTCATGAGGGTAATTTCACGACCTTTAGGCACTAACATTGTTGCACCTTCGCCATATGCAGAGATAATTGCCTGATTGTTACGGTGAACGAAACCAATCAATGCGCCTGCTGTTTTAGCGTTGGTCACTAAGCCTTTTTCGTCAGCCCATGCAAATAAACCAACCGTTACACCTGTAGCACCTGATTTTAACTGCCCCTCACCAGCCAGCATTGAGAAATGCGGGTTAGTTGAAGCAAAGTCACCCGCCACACCTAGTGGCAAGTCGTTATTCATTCGAGTTTGAAAACCTGTCATGATTTTTCCTTATTAAGCCTGTTTGAAGCGAGTGGTGTACGGGTCTTCAGCGAATGCCGCAGAGTCCATGCCTAGACTTGCTTTTTGAGGTTGAGCGCGATTTTGTTTAACCATGCCAACCATTGTTTTGAATGCGCTAGGGTGAACACCTGAAATATCCACGCCACACTGCTTTAATGCATATGCGTAGACATCATCTGCACTGTCCATGGCAACCTGACCGACCAGAGACTTCACTTCTTCACGCGCTTCAAATAACTTAGTTACACGAGCAACGGCTTGGTCTTCAGCTAGCTTGATAGCAGAGTCCATCGCTTTATCTTTTTCACGGTCTTTACGCTCACGCTCTTCGCGCTCTTTGATGCGCATGGCTTCTGATTCGTTATCGCGCTCAGCTTGCGTTTGCTCATCTTCGGCTTTTTTCTTAGCGTCATCTTCGTCAGAGGCTTTTTTATCTTCCTCTTTCTCGTCTTCAGCTTTCTTAGCCTCTTCGTCTTTAGCACCCACCAACGCTTCGGTAGATACTTCATCCATACCTAGTGCAACCGCATTCACAATCGCATGAAGTTGCGCTTCTGTTAGGTCTGAGTCCATCCCTAACGCTGTTTTTGTTTGTGCGGCAATGTTAGCAAGCGCACCTTTTTTCAGTTTCATTAATTTCTCCAAATCAACTGTTTGATGGTCTGAAATAATAGCGTCTCGCCCGATTCTGCCGCGCTCGACTAATGCAACGTGGTTACCGATAATGTTTCGCATAACTCCGTCGTAATACTGCCCTTCAAACTCTCCACTGGTCATATCTGCTGTATATCCATAACCCGCGGATAGCTCTTTCATTTTTTCTGCTTCAATTAACCCGATTGCATACCCATCCCACACGCACAAATCAGCGAACAGGCGCCCGTCCTCAAATGTGATATTTGAGCCGATAGTGCCAATGGTTGATTGTTTCTGCGGTTCGTCTGAATCGACGGGAATATGCTTGATGAGTAATTGTTTTTTGCTGAATGTATTTGCTGCTCGCTCTAACTCGACAGGGTCACGCAGCATGTAGTAAATCCGCTCAGGCTCTAGCCCTAGCCTTTCACTATCTGGTATCTCTCTACCGTAATAGGGGTTTACTGCGGCTTTGGATATCACGGTGCGCTCAACGGTTAGGTGTCCGTTTGCGTCCTTACTCCGCATTGATGTGCCACTGTCGAAAGCGAGGCTATCTGTCATCTTCATGACCGCCCCTGTTTAAAATGGAAGAATTGCCTTACTGCCACATCGACAATTTATTTTTTCACCCGGCAATATCCATTCGCCATCGATATACATTCCCTTTTCAATGTCGAACTTCTTACCGTGAGCCTTAACGTGTGATTCTCGTGGTTGCTTACCTGCGTGAGAGTGGATCCAAATAGCCTCTTTAATCCCTAGCTCTTTCCGCCTTGCCTGCTCAATAACTGCATGAGCCTTATTTGCTTGGTCACGCGCTATTGTCTTTGCTCGGTTTCTGGCTATATGGAAATCATGCTCCAAGTTATCGGTTAGTGTTGCGAGGTCATAGCCGCCCGTTACTGACTGCCAGACATGCATTTGCACCTTGCTTAGATACTCAGTGCCGATGGATTTAATCAGCCCAACGTTTTCACCCATCGCAGCACGCAAGGCATCTAACGTCCGTTCGCTGTTTTGCATTCGAACAGTGAACCCCTTGCGCCGTAACATCGCTGCAAACCGAGTATCGTAGTTGCCAACTGTTTTATCGATGAAGTCTTTAGCGACCTCTTCAGATATTGAGTTAAGACGCCTATTCCACTTATCCAGCATGTAATCAGCGATATGGGCTATCCAGTCTGAAATTCCGTCATTGGCTAGAGCCTTTTTAGCTTTGCCGTGATATTCGCTAATGAGAGCCTCATCAAGCTCCTTTCTTATATCCTTGAGGATTTGCATTAGCTCTTTGTAATACCACGCATGTATAGCATCTGACGTCTTAATTTCAGGCATTACCGCATCACTCGGTTTCTTCCTCCGCACTTCCATAGTCAGGAACTCCAAAAGGTGATGGGATTATCTTGTCTGGGTCGATAAAGCTAAACTTGCTTGATTCGTCCGTTGCAAGTGTTTGCCTAACCTCTTCACCGTCAACCGCGCCGATATTGAACAACTTTTCAGCCGTTTCCGCATTAGTGCGATTTACTTCAGCAATCTCTTTCTCGTCTAGCTGATAAAGTGGCGTAAATTCGAAATAGATGCCGTCGTTAATTTTCCCGAATAGATGAAGCTGAATAAGGTCGATGATCTTGTTTATTTGTGGCAATAAGTGCGCATTTTGAAGCGATGAAATGTAATCGTAATAAACCCGAATCTCACCATCGCTGTTAGCGTTTAGACCATTAGGCGTGATACCTAACAACTTAACCATGGGCGTATGGCTAGGCGCTGACATTTGCTCTTGCATTTGGCGTTGCAACGCATCTAAGCCAGATAGCGGAGTATTAAACTGGAAGAATTCTTCTTTGTTCTTATCCGTCATCATCAGCCCGCGATTATCTCTAACCTGCGAAAACATCAGAGCGCGAAGCATCACGCTTGCGTTACTACCGCCAGAAAGAATGTCTTCCATGTCGGTAGCTAGACCAGTCAGCGAAAATGAGTGAATTAGGTCGCTAATTGAGTCCGTTGTGCGCTGCCACCGTTCAACATAAGGCTTCATTAACTGAAGCATGGATAATCCGCTAAAGTTATAAGCTGGCTTCAGAATGTCGCTCACTGGTCGCATGATTAGGGTTAGTAATCTATCAGCGTGAGTATTCTTACCTAAAACAAACCACTGAGTAGGCACGAAGAAATCAGGGCTAGTCGGGTCGGTTGAGTTGTACATACTAGGCGTTGACCAAATGGGCTCAATCACTGCAAATCCGTTTAGCTCGCCAATCTTTACACCCGCCTCATTAATAAGCAGTGGCAAATCGCGCTTATCATCATGCCCTTTGATATCGAGGTAAATTTGAGAACGTCCGAATACCATCTCATTCTCAATGTGACGCCTGAAAATGTCACGAATACCAAAATCTTCAAGCGCTTGGTTAATTTGAGAAACAATATCTGACTTATCGGCTGCATTCTCGCCGTCATCGCGTGATTTAACCTTACCCCATTCTCGCGTCATTTCTTTAGCCGTGGTCTCAGGAACGCTGCGATAATCGCTAGATTGAGACATAATCGCCAGTGCAGGATAACCAAGAAAGCCAGTGTAAAAACCAACATCTTGGCTAGCGTACTGATTTGCGTATGCATATGTACCGCAGCTATCCATTGCGATAGGCGCTTTTTCACCTTCAGGCAATACCAACGGGTGAAGCTCAGGGGCTTTAATCTCAACTGGCTGCTGTCGCTTTGTTTCCTCAGTGACTAGCATTTGCATTAGCTGCGTTTGAGATGCGGCTTTCTTTGCCTCTAACTCAAGCTGCTTTGTTTTTTCTTGCTCAATAGCAAGCTCCGCCTCTCGCTTTGACAGGCGTTTTTTCCATTTGAATAATTTCATTAGATACCTGCAAGTGCTGCGGGGTTAATTCGTAGACCGCCACGAACATCGGCAAACGCCATAATGAACGCATCGGCTTTGTTGGGGCTTGGGATGCCGCGTTTCTTCATATCCTTTTTGCTCTCAACCTTCACCCGTCCGTTATTGTCATAATCGACTTGAGGGCGTGATAACTCGGCTTTGAGATATTCGATATCTTTCATATCACTGGATATGCTGATTAGCTGGTCATCGGTGAATTTATCGCCATGCTCGATAGCTCTCCAAGTGTTGTAAAATCGGTCAGCAACTAATTGCCATTGCTGCGCCTTCAAATTGGAGAACATATCTTTATTTGTTTTACCGGGCTTATAGCTGCTTTCTGGCTTCTCAACGGAAGCGCCCGCATTAAATCCGACAGTAACAATGCGATTGTCTTTACGGTTAAACTGAGCCTTAACGCCAGCACCTACGCCGATTGAGTCATATATAACGGTATCTACGTTGCTCTTAACAGCATCCGCATAGACCTTGTCAGCGCTAAATATGACGTCTTGACCTCGCCACTCCTCAACGGACAGAGCAACCGAGCCATGACGAAGCACTATTGCGTTAGCATCTTCACCATCATCTGCAACGTCGAAACCGACAATTCGCTTACCTCTTGGATCAAATCCTAACTTGATATGCGCATCGACAGCCGCCTCAATCCATGCAGGTTTGATAATTGCCAGCGCTGAATCTGCTACCGGTTCGCCTAGCCAGATATGGCGGTAGAGTTCAGGGTCGCGCTCTTTGCACTCTTCCATTTGCTTGGGGAGTGGCGTGTCGTAAAAGTGGGGATTTACGTCGTAATTAGCCTTGAGGACTATTGCGCCTTCTGGCGGTTTAACAACGAATCGCTGGTAAGTGTCGTCAAGAATGTTCTTCGGGTTGAAGCTAACCCATATTTCCGCGTTTTTATCGCCACGGATAGAAGGCAGCAATACTTCCCATGAATCTTTGACTACTGCTTCTGCTTCTTCAATCCAGCAAATCCCGACACCTTGAATTGATTTAATCTTGGTGACGTTATTTTTGATACCAGCGAATACGAATGAAGCGCCAGTACCAAGATGAATAATCGTGTTCTTTTGTATCTCGAACTCTTTTTCATAACCTAGCCGGTCGATAGTTTCGCAAAGCAGCTTATGCACTGAGTCACTAATCGAACCCTGAAACTCACGCGTACAGAGAATGACCGTTTTGATTCTGCGTGATACTTCAATCGCTAACTCTGCAAAGAAATAAGACTTACCACTACCTCGACCACCGTAAGCCACCTTATAAGGGGCGCTTGCTGCAAATGGTTTAAAGTAAGGGTTAGCCATCGAATATATCCTTGATAGAGCGGTTCTCTATTTCAATCTTGCCGCTATGCTCTGTTTTCTTCGGCGCTTCCCACCCAAGGTATTCGCCTATTTGCTTAATGGCTGCTCTAGGGTCATGTAGCTTTATGGCTATGCCCTTTTTGCCAGCGGTAAGTTCGGATATTGCTGACAGTAACTGAGGGCTTTGCAAAGCAGAATCTTTAAATTTCCATGTAGACTGAATAACTGGGTTGCCATCATCGTCAGCGCCTAACTCATATTCCCCAAACTCAACCATTTCCGATATAGAGGCTCGACCTATTAGAGTTAGCCTTTCCAGCGCTTCCTCTCGCGTCATGATAGCGGATGAAACGGCAGTCTCATTCACTGCGTCAAGAAACGATTTAACGTTAAGATTTGTTAAGATTTCAGATGCAGAGGCTCGTGCTGAATCATCGCTTTTAGCTTTGTACCCAGCTTGTTTATAAGCATCTGTTTGGTTCAGTCCATTTAAGATGCCTAATACGAATTTCTGCTGTAATTTCGTCAGGGCATCAAAAAGAACTTTCTGCTCATCTGTGAGCGCTGTTTTTTTCTCTGCCATAATTGTTTACTCTTCTGGTTTTTCTTTCTCTGGAATGGAAAGGTCATAATTAGCATCCGAATATTGAGCAATGAATGCCTGATTCATTACCTGACCTCTAAAACGTGCAATGGATAAAACTTGCTTTGCTGCGTCTTTTGTTCCTGTAGTTAATAGATAGTCCATAGCATCATCGACACCCTTGATAACCCAATCAGCGGCTTTTTTCTGAATAGCCTCGGGAACTATTTTTGCAAACTCTGTTTTGTCATTCATACGATACCCTTCTGCTTCAGCAAGAATTCATTCAAGTTATCAACCGCCTCTTTAGGCGTGCTACCGATAGCGTTAGACTGGCACGGTAAACCCCATAAAAGATGACTTACTTTTGCATGCCAGCCTCTAGGGGTTAGTTTTAGATGCGGCTTAGATTTATTTTCCATGTCATCACCTCATAGTTAATTAAAAAGCCAACTCGAAAGCGGGCTTTGTGATTAACAATAAAAAAGTCCGCTGAGCGACCTATTCATCTACAAATAATAACTTGGGCTGAGTGAGTGAAAGTATTTGCTCATATTCCAATTGCAATGCTTTCTTCTCTTTCTTTCGCCCATTCATTAACTGGCTGCCTAGCCGACCTTTTAATTCTGACTTTGCCGCTTTTAACGCATGCCGATGCTGAGCTTCTTCACCTAAATCTTTCCAGCGATTTATCTGCTCTGCCATCCAGTTAAATGCTTGAATGTATCTAACCTTAATTAAGGTAGCCATTTTCCCCGTGAATCCCATGACAACCAAAATGTAACCATCTTTTGTTAATTTAAACATTGGTTGTACATCACCATTTTTATCAATAAAATCAGTCTCCTCAAAATTGAGGCGGGCAAATTCATCTGGACACTCATCCTTAACTTGTCTGATTTTTCTTAATACGTTGTCATGACGCTTGCCAAAGTAATCAGCAATCTTTTTACTAGTTGTGAATACTTGTCCATCAGATGCCATGACCATCTTCTGGAAATTAAATTTAGGAATAACGACTGTATTATTCATAGTGCTTACCTTACTTAGTAATGAGCCTTTGCCACATAGGAAAATCAGCCCATCGAAGCGCACCAGCTATAACTGATTACCTCAAAGACTCATTACCTAAATATTGGCTCGATGTTTTTAGATGTGTGTGCATGTGGTGCACAGGGTGAAATGCGTACTACTGATTACAAAACTTGAATAAATGTAACTTTCTTTTAACTTTACTTTCGTAACATCACGTTGATAGGGGTATGGTTATTACATCGCTAAGTTATTACCCTCAAATATATTCCTATGAACCATCCCCTTTAAGCCCCAGCATCGGGGCTATTTTTTTGTCATTAAAAAGCCCCGCATTTAGCGAGGCTCAGATTTGTAATATCCGCTTGAGACTACTACCTTTTTCAGATTGTGGTCATTAACGATTAACGTATAGTGACGTCACATTCATAAACTATTATTCTCTACTTTGCCCCGATATCTGGGGCATTTCTTTGTTGTTCAATTTCCCGCATTGCTTTCCTGTTAAAAATATACTTAACTAATTGGTTAATTTTTCATTGCATAAGAGGGAGTATCAATATATGTATACTAATCCTATTACTCTCTTAGTCATATTTCTTCCTATCCTTGTCTGTATCTTATTCATTATTACTCAAGATAAAAAACCATCAGACGTAATGACTATTTTTTTGAAGTTCTCTATCTACTTGTTAAGCGCTCTTACCTTCATAAATTTAATTTTTTTTGCAAGAGCATTTACTGGTTGGTATTAAGGTAAACACTCAGTTCTAATGTAATCTTGCAAGCCAAGTATCATTTGCTTGGACTCTGCGATTCGTTGTCTGAGTAACCAATAATTTCCGATAGCGGAGTCAGTAGGTCTGGCGGCTGTTCCATCATCCACGCTGGAGGTTGAATTGGTTTCGCCTTTCGGACAACTGGCTCTGATGTACACCCGATCAGGATTACGCTCAGCAGCAATACGCAACTGGTCAATTTCAGCTTTTGCATTTGTGAGTTCCGTTGTGTGTTTGGTGTCGAGTTCGTGAAGGGAGTTAATGCGCTTTTCGTAGTCTGCCATTTCAGCAACGAGAGAGCCGTTTGCTTTCTTTAGGTCTTTATTCTCTTTACCAAGCTCAATCATTTCTTTAGTCGAAAAGAACAAAGCAATACACAATCCACCCAACAACAGAACGGGGAGCCATGATTTTAAGCTGCTCACAGTAAGCTCCACGCTTTTTCGAACGTTGTCTCATCATATGGCTGTGAGCCGTTTTCATGACGAATGATTGCTTTGGCCAGTTTAATTGCGGTTACCTTATCATCAAGACTGATAATATCAGTAGGCGATACACCCAACTCTTTAGCCACGCCATTAATATATGCGCCAGTATTGTTCTCATTCGCCGGAGCCCAACGATTAATCAAGCCGGATACAGTGCTTAATCCGTACTTGCGCTGGTAAGTTCGAAGTAATGCGATTAATGCACGAATACCATAGTCAGGGCTTTCGAATCGACAGAAGCGAGATTCAACACTTGGGTTATGCGGTAATTGACCTTTCCAATTATTGGCTTTGTTGTAGTCAATATTGCCGGGGTTATTGTTGCGAATACCGCGAGTTTGCTTAGTCATTGTTTACTCCTGCCTTACCCTTAATCATTTTACTCAGCGTTTCTACGCCCCAGTAACCAATCAGCACGCTAGTGAAATAAGCAAACTCAGGGTTCATACCCATAGCTGCCAGTAAGTCTTTAGCGAACCATCCGAAGAATGCACACAGCGCACCATCTAGCAGGGTCTTCTTCCAGCCACCGCCGTTATACATTCCACGAAGTATTGCGACGGTTCCAGCCAGACCAGCCGCAGCCGCTTGCTCTTTTACTGGAGATAGCCAACTAAGTAGATGATCCAGCCAATCAGGAGTGTTATTCATACATTTCATACTCACCCCCTACGTTGGAGGAATTTAGTTAATAGATAGCCGCGCACAATCTCTATGCGTCAATTTTCGTTTGGTTGATTAGAATTCTGTGGCGGCGTATGAGGAACCATTTCGAGGATGTGCTCGATATGGTAGAAACAAAAAAGCCGCACTAGGCGACTTATTGAAATTAAAGGATAAATTGAAAATTACCGCAAAATTTAAAAATTGAGTTAAGAGTTAAACCCCTCGAATTCGGGGGAGTTAAAAATCAGGATGCTCGTCGAAGCCTTCGAATTCATCAAGCGCATAAACCTCTAAATTAGGTTGCCACACCAAGCCACTGTACAGGTAGTAACTATTGCCTGATAGTGGGTGGTGTGGTCTTCAAGCCCCATAAGGGTACATCGAAAGCCCAAAACGTATCGCAAACCAGATTTATCCATTCTGCGTAGAGGTTATGATGGGCACTATTAACGCAAAAAACCCCACCGAAGTGAGGCTCTAGAATCTGGTTAAGCCAACCTAAGAACAGTTAAGGCAGCTTACCTGATAAGTATTGTCCATTTGGTCATTACTGTCAATAGCAAAGTTCAGTTATTTTCCTAACTTTAGCTACACGTTTACGACTGTTCATTGCATTTCGTAGAGGTTCATACAATAACCACTGGCAAGCTTTTAGTTTTTCGTCCACTTCGCGTCGGCATGTTCGCAATGATGGAACTTTTATCTTTCCTCCTGAACGCGTGTTCATTTTGCGAGGATTTGCAACCGAGTGATAGTAAGATGCTATCGAAAGCTTGGAGGCGCCATGAGCGTAATAGCTGAGTAATATTTTATAAGCCTGCTCGTCAGTGGCGATGATTGAATCTACGACCTGAGAAATCAACATTCCGTCATCGTCACTACACATAGGTCTTGATGGTGTACTGTTTGGCTCGACTGTTCGCATGAATTTATAAATCATGTTTATCATGCGTACATTCAATCGCCCTGAGTGAACCCACGCTCCCCACAATTCAAGCCAACCATTGAGCCAGTCGAATTGTTCCTTTGTAAGTTCTTTCTCTCCAATGTAGCTCATCTTACCTCCGGCAATACTGTGTGATAGCGGTCTTTTCCTACTGAGAACATGATCGGATATTTAAGCCTTGTAGCCTGTCCGGTTTCCATTACTCTCATTAGCCCATTTTTCAACTGAACAACGGACAGATACCGCTTTGGTTTCCTTCCAGTTCGTTCGGTCTCAGCGCGAAACCTACACTCTTCAATTGCTGCCTCTATGTCAGTGAACATTAAGCTGCCTCCATGAGTCTTTTTCGTCTTTTCTCATACCAACGAGCCCTACGAGTGAATATTGCTTTCATTCGTTTTAGATATTCGATATCAAATTTACGGACCGAGTTATCGTGCTCTAAGCGTGTTACTCGCTCTTCGCCGATTTTATTGATTAGATTTATGCGATATGGAATTAGATTGCCTGACAGGTCCCTGTTGCAGTGAACGCAGCCAGCATGAATGTTGAAAAGATTAAACCTTAAATGACTTGCCGTACCTCTGGACCTGTAATGACTTGCATCTACGGACCCACCTCTTACCCCATAATTTAAGGACCTACCACATGCTATACATGGCTGACCGTAATCACGCCAGAATATGTATTTGTTTACCGCAGATTGGGCCTCTTTGTTCCAGTCTGATTTTGTCTTTAGCTTTTCCTTGCGGACCCGCAATATTTTCCTTTCCTCAGATAAGCGTTTTTTGCGGTCCTTTTCTTCGGTCCGTTTAATTTCTTTTGAGGCGAATTTTATTGCGCAGGATGTAGAACAGACTTTTTGAGTAGATAGGTAGGGGGTGAATTGTTTATCGCATTCTTTACAGGTTTTCAGCTTCGGCTTTTTAGCCTTAGCCATATATCGCCACCCAGTAGATTGCTGATGATGTAGCAACTAGACTAATGATCAGAGTTGCGATAAATAACTTTGCACCGATAGTGAATTTTTGCTTTTTCATTTTATCTTCCTTAATGTCAGTCCATAGCCAAACACTGCGCCAGTGTCTATATACTCTTGGTTAGCTCGTTTAACAGCACCTTTTCTCATTGGAGTATGACCAAATAGAAATAGGTCAGCGCCTTTAATCTCACGCACATTCTCGTCACCAATTCGCTCACGGCTCCAAATTACATATTGCTCATCTACTGGCTTGCCGAACTCGTATTCATCGGATGGATAATCAGCGTGTGCAATGACCGTCTTTTTGCCATCAGCATTTACTTCGATAATGAGTGGTAGCTTCTCCGCTTTTGCTAGACAGGCGCGGGATAAAACTTCGTTATCGTAGTCCTGCATGAAAAACCAATCACCGCCGTTATATAGCCAGTTATGTGAAGGCACTCCATTAAACAAAGCATCAATTGCCATTTGCTCATGATTTCCACGTACAGCTCTGAACCATTTTTCATTAATCAAATCTAGGCATTCTACGTTTTGATCCCCTCTATCGATTAAGTCACCAACTGAAATCAATAAATCATTTTCTTTATCAAAATCAATTTCTTGCAACTTATCACTTAGCAAATCAAAGCATCCGTGAATGTCTCCAACCGCCCAAATATGTCGATATTGATCACCATCGATTCTGAGGTAAATTCCGTTGCGTTCCTCACTCACACTCTCACCCCACTCAGCAATGCATCTAACTTTCTTAACGATGGATTACCCATGCCATTTACATTAGCCCTATCAACAATAACCATCCCAGTGCCTAGTGGCTCATTACCTCTTACGCAATGGCTTTGCTTAAATATCTCGGTGAAGTTATTTTCGATGATCTGAATTGCATTACGTGATGCTTGATATTTAACGGTGCCGCCGATTTTACCGACCACAGTTATTGCACCAAACTTATGCATTAGCCCAAGGATGAAGCTCACATATGAGCGAGACATACCGGTTAAGCTTGTGGCTTTCTTTGCTGTGAAATATTCGAGTCCACTGACAGCGTTAATAACATCGATTGCTCTTTCCCCTTGCTGAGTCATGATTTCTCCTTGTTTAAATCGTGGCGATTGATGTGCTCTCTGCGCATGTTTTGCAGTGAAATTACCAATGCATGAGCTTCGTCTAGCTTTTTGTCGATTTCCTTTAGCTTTTCTTTAGGAGTCACTTTCTCGCCCTCCGCTTCTTTGCTGCTCGGTTTATCTTTGCGTGACCTGTGATGCGCTTAGTTGATGTTTGGTAGCTGTACCAATAGCTATTACGATTAATAGCCCATAAGGTGTTCTGTGATGCTAGCGAAGCTATAGCGATTGCCATTTTTGATATGATGTTCATCTCTCTTGCTGCTCCTTGAGTTTCTGTTTGTCACCGATGCGTTGCGCCCACTCCAGTTCTTTCTTTGCGTCATCAGTGAATTTCACGCCATTTTGCGAGCCGAACCAGTGAGCACATTCGATAACATCTGCTATTTGCCTTACTCGCATTTTGCTAGTACGCTCACCAAAATAGACAATGCCGCCACCTAGCCCGACAGCCGACCGTTGAGCCTCACCTTTAACTTGTTTGTTAAGCACGGTGATTAAATCCTTCCAATCCTCTTTGTCGTACCGTTGACCTTGCCATATGACCTGTTCAGACAAATCAGTAAGAGTTGCCCACATGCGGTCATTTTGTGCTTTGGTTCGTTTGGGTTCGGAGAGTTTTACTTCGTATGGCTTGGCTGAATCTATTGGTAGGTTTTGTATTGCTTCGATGGCGTTCTGTCTGATGCTTTTACTACTGAGATAGTATGTCTTGAGTGACATTTAACCTCCTATTGACGATAAATCATAACGACCAAGCCGCCTTTAGTTGCAACCTTGATTGTTTGGTTATCTTTGATTTCGCTAAGTTCAAACGCATCGTACAATTCATCAATTGCCGCTTGCTTTCGCTCTTTTGATTTGCGCTTAAATAACTTGCTGAATATCAAATTTACGAACCAGCAAAACGCTTGTGTAACAATATACACGTACCCCATCATTGATAGCGTGGCTACTATCCATTTGTATGTTTCATCACTCACTGTTAGCTCTCCTGTTCCATGCTGCTATGGCTGACTTCTCAGATGTGACCATTTCAGTTTGTAGTGTGAAGCACTTAGTACATCTCACTCGCCAATAAACCAGCAAATATTTTTCTGTCTTTGCTTCACCACCGCAAAACGGGCATTTCTTGAGTTCATCCATCATTCACCCTCTGGCATTGGTGGTCTCGGCATCCAGAATTCTAAATCATCATAAAATACTGAAGTGTTTCCATCTGCATCACTTATATAAACAACCGGACTCTCGTCTAAGTCACCCGCTTCATACTCACCTACATACATGACGCCTTCACTTACGAACAAAATAAACTCGCCATTCTCTGGTTGCTTACTGCTATGTTTAACCCAATTAGTTCCCTGCATTAGATGCCTCCCTCTGTTAACGTTGTTCCTTTCATCACTCAACCCTCACGATTCCCACTCATAGCCAACTTTAATTGCCTTAGCTTGCTCAAGAGTATTTGTCATCACTTTCTTATTAGAAATATTCCCCCAACAATCACACTCGACTGGCGTTAGGTAATATTCATTTTCGGTTCCATCATCGCTTTTGTAGGTATGACGAACCGGATCACCTAATACCTTGGTGACGGTGTTCGTTAATAAATTCATCCTAGAAGTCCTTATGATTTGGTGTGTTAGGCTGCTTGCTTGCGCCATAACTCCTGTTGAAATACTTTTGCCCCATTGACTAGCATGTCGTTAAAATCGCCTGTTCCGTCAATCCATCGGACGCTGACTTTTTCAACATCGTTGTTACTTAAAATGTTTCGATTGCCACATTCAAAAGCGGCTGCTAGCCCTGTGCCGTTGCTGTCCGTGTCTGCAAATATGATGAGGTGCTTAACACCTTTCGGCGCTCTAAACTTACGCATGAAATTGGCGTTTAGCGTTGACCAAGTATTACAACCGTAGACTTGCTGGCAGGAAAGAGCTGTTTCTATGCCCTCGGCAATACCCAGCGTTGATGCTACTGGGGTCATTCGAATGGCTATAGAGCCAGCAAAATCTAAATAATTAGCTTCCTGTAATTTGGTAAGGCGCTTATTTCCTTCAAAGTTTGCCTTTTTTTCACCATCCAAGAACGTCCTATGCAGATAACACCCAGCACCGCGATCATCTGTTGCAATTGACCAGAGTGAGGTAAATCCGTTCTGCTGTGTGCTGCTGTATCTGATATGCTGAGATGGTAAAACGTTGATCCCCCTGCCCATCAAATAACGGTGAGCCGATGTATCTTTAAGTGGGATTAGTGAGGCAAACTTTGCTATAACTTTTGAATGAGTGGCTTTTACATCTGATTGGACTTGCGGTACTGCTTGGCCTGAATAACTGTTTCCGATTAATCGGTCTATCTCACTTGCTAAAACTCTAAAATCTTTTTGTTGGGTAAGTTCCAGTAGCTTCCAACCATCCCCAGCACCACATGAACATATCCAAGACCCCTTTCCGTTTTTATCATCTATCCTGAATTTCCCTTTCTTGCCACATATTGGGCATTCACCTAGATAATGTTTTTTCCCTGTGATTGGCGGTAATTTGTAATACTCAAATATTTCAGGCCATCGCCCTACTACTGCCTCTACCGTCTTCACGATTACCTCCTAAACTCAGTTGTTCACGTATGCCTTTTAGGTGAGACCTTGCAGAGTCCATTTTTTCAGACTCTGTTTTCGGCTTTACCTCTTTGGCGTTTTGCTTCTCCTGCATTTTTGCAAAGGCGATATTTTTTGACCGAATGTAATTACTAACTTCTGGTGTTATTTCCTGCGGTGAGTTATGTAAACCACGAGGCCATACACCAAATTTTTTCTTGTACGTATGAGCACACCAACCATCTGAAATCGGCTTGCCTGATATCTCACGCTGTTTTTGATAAAACTTGATTTGTGACCACCAACTCTGTTTTTGCTCTTTGGTAAATATTTGCTCGCCTGCTTTCAGCTTTTTGAGCTCACGAGTTTCATCAACCTGAACGTTTTCCCCCATCAGTGGTTTAAATCCACACTTAGGGCAAACGTAAACGCCTGCGGGCTTCATGTAGTGACATGATGGACACTCTTTAGGTTTTTTCTCAGCTTTCTCTTTCTCGCTGTAACCACTTTGAGTTTTCATCCCGTCATTTTTCTTTTGCAAATCGTCGTATTCAATATCATCAGGAAAGCCAAGTAAGTGAACTGATCCTGAGTGGTCAAATATGAGACACTTGTCTTTTCCTTTCGCTGTTCTCAATCCGCGCCCAAGACACTGAACCCATCTAATTTCTGACTTTGTTGGCCTTGCGTAGATGATGCAGCGAACATCACTATCAAACCCCGCAACAAGAACACCAACGTTAACGATGATTTTTGTAGCTCCACTCTCAAAACGGTTAATAATCAACTGCCGTTCATCGTGTGGCGTGTCTGCGGTCATCACCTCAGCATTGATACCAGCTCGGTTAAATTCCATCGTGACGTAGTTTGCATGGCTGACATTGACGCAAAAACAAACTGTTGGCCTGTCCTCACCATGTTCTAACCAAAACTTGACGATATTCCCGACTAAATCAGAATCGCCCATGATTTTGGCTAACTGCTCCTCGTTGTAGTCATTGCCGAATGCCGACAGTTTTGATGTTTTCACACCGCTAACATCGGGATTATCTGGCGCATAAAACTCGTAAGGACTCAGATCCCCAATTTCGATTAACTCCTTCATCGTTGTTGGTTTAATCAGTGTTTCGTAGTATTCCCCCATCCACCCAGCAAATGGCGTTCCTGACAATCCAACCACCCGAATATCCGTATCTCGAATAATTTCGAGTATTTTTTTCCGCTTCATGTGAGCTTCATCGATGATAAGCAAATCGATATTGTCAGGAAATTTGCGACGAATTAGCGTATCTGCTGATGCAATTTGAATTAGCTTGTCAGGGTCATAGAGTGGATGATCTCGCCACACATAACTGATTTCGTCTGGCGGCAAACCATATTCAACAAACCGAGTTGCTGTCTGGTCTAACAACACTGTGTAAGGCGCTACAAACATAACTCGCAGCTTCCTAGAGACTAGGCCGTCTGCCATGAATGCGGCTATTGCCGTTTTACCAAATCCCACACTTGCCGAAAGTAACATCGTTCGATGCTGATTCCAGTTTCTTCTGAGCATATCCAATGCGGTGACTTGCTTAGCTTTTGGCGTTATACTGAGCATGATTAATTCCTTTTTGCGTTACGCCCGTTTACCTCCCTCAAGGTTTTTCGGGCTATCTCCTCAAGCTTTTTTGAGTTAATGGCTTCTGCTGCGTCATTAAAATCAATAACCTGAGCACCTTTCCTGTCCATCGTGTAGTAACAGGATTTCGATATATTCCAGCTCCTTCCCCCCCAGTTAAATTCTGGATTTATTGCGTATATGCCACGCTTGAACTTGATTAAACCTGCAACCTCAAGCTCTTTGTTGGCTCTCTGAATACTTCGCGCTGTGACGTTTAACTCGCTTGCAACCTCTGCCGAAGTCGCAACAAAACGCCCATGCCGCCAGTCACAATTCTCAACGATATGTCCGTACAGCTCCGTTGCTACGGGAGACAATCCAGCCATTCGTTTAAACAGCTCCTTGGCTTTAAAAACTCGTGACCATTTGTGCATAAAATCGTAACCTATTGATTTTTAACAAAGCGACCGAACCTGTCGCAAAAAGCGACAAACCCTGTCGTTTTGATGTTGATTAACTTCATGATTTTTAACGAATTTCTTAATTGCCCTCTCCTTGTCCTTATAGGGGTAAATTTAGAACTCGGATTTTCTTTTTTTTGGTTTTTGAATCAGATACTTATGCCTAGTGCCATGTATCGGCATTGCTACACTTTCCAAGGAACAGGCCATATTTTTGTATTGAATTCGGTGATTCAGGCGACACCTTGAGATGGTTGGTTCATCTGGCTAGTGCCTTGTTGAAAAACTCTCGGATCAGAAACATGTCCATCGAGATAGGAAGCATAGTTTTTTACAAAGTTTCTTAATCGTGTATTTGCTGCTTTTCTGCCAGCATTTATTTTTTTGTAAGATATATGCTCATCGTCGAAATGCTCTTGATAAACCTCAGAATATTTAACTGATACCTTTGGCCTTACTGATGGCCTTAGCCTCAATAACATTTCCCTGATCCAGTTTTCATCTTGTTCAAAATAATAACTTGGCATTAAAACATTGACGTTATACTCATAATTATCCATATACTTTTTAACTCCATGAATTTAAAGCCCATTAAAAATAAATTAATGAACTTATCTATGAGTGATCAAATCATTTGACTAATACTGATTATTCGTCCAGTATTAATGGGTAACTACAATTAGATGTTTAAACTAATTTGAGTCTCATCGGGTGCCACCGTTGGGACTTTTCTTTTTGGGTATCTGATATGCTCTAGCATCTGAATTAATGCCCTAGCCTCATCACCCTGAATAATCACATCTTGAATTGGCGCATCGAACCCTATTGCATCAAGCAACTTAGCCGCCTTCTCGATAAAGCCGTTCTCAGCTTGCCATCTAGTGATTTGTGATTCGTGTACACCGACAGCTTTTGCAACTGCTTTTGGTGTTGTTAAGATAATCCCTTTGCGAATGCGAGTCTCAATAGCTCGCACGTTGCGTGTTGTTGCGTAGTCCATTTGTTAAATTCCTTTTGACGTAGTTAGTCCGTTGCTCACGATCCTGTGAGTGTGTTGCTCTGAGAAGTTCCTCTGAGCGATTCCAAAGAATATAGACACCCTAGAATTACCCTAGGGAAAGCAAATCTATATTCAGATGTTAAAGAGCGATTTATCTATTCGTTTTTGCCAGATGGGAATGCTTTTACTTCTTCAGCTTCAACGCTTCCATCTTGTTTTTTAATTACATAAATATTTCGTTTTTTTAAGATTGCTTTGCTAATAGCGCTTTGTCTTACACCAAGCAATTCCGCTGCTTTGTTTTGACCTAGCTCTGTAGCAAATGCTGTTAATGGGATTCTTTCCATGCTTCCTCCTTTTTTATTTATTATCACCGCAAGTGATAAAATAGTCAACACCTGCGGTGATTGGTAAATATTCCATTTGGTAATAAAATAAACATATGAAAAAGAAACCAATCACTGACGAACAAAAAGCCGATGCAGTGCGGCTAAAAGCCATTTTTGAGGCAAAAAAGAAAGAGCTTGGCTTATCCCAAGAGTCTCTAGGTGATGCTATTGGCATGGGGCAGAGTGCGGTTGCACAGCTATTAAATGGCGTTAATGCAATTAACGTAGAGAATGCAGTTAAACTAGCAGAGGCCTTGGAGGTTTCTGTAGATGATTTCAGCCCGTTATTGGCTAAAGAGATCAGGAGAATGTTCAACTCAGTATCTGAGCAAAAGATAGTATCTAATGGAGATAGATACATGTATCCATTGCTTACTAAAGTGCAAGCAGGAACGTTCACCGAAAACAGTAATTCATATACAGAAAAAGATGCTTACGCATGGATACCAACAGCCAAGAAGGCAAGTGATAGCGCATTCTGGCTAGAAGTTGAAGGTCATTCAATGACAGCCCCTCAAGGTGGACGTCCTAGCTTCCCTGAAGGGATGCTGATACTTGTTGACCCTGAGCAGGATGTTAACTTTGGTGACTTCTGTATAGCTCGCATGATGAACAATGAGTTCACATTTAAACGACTGATCAGAGAAGGTGAAACAGAATACCTTGAGCCATTAAACCCACGGTTCGAGATGATACCGATTAATGGCAACTGCCAGATTATAGGCAAAGTGGTTAAGTCTCAGTGGCCTGACGACACGTTTTAATATGAATAAACTGCTAGAGCTGATATCCAACGCTAACATAATGATACTGCTAGTTGTTATTGCAGCGCTGGATATCATTCTATTGTTGCTGATTGCTTTTGATAATTAATGTCAAACTCAAATGAAATGGTTATGGAAGGTTATATGGCATCATAAGTTAGCGATACTGTATTTTATCGCTGTGGTGATTATTGCTTTCTTGATTGACCTTGATGATGAATCATTCTGGCAGATTTGGGTTTTGATTTTCGATGTATGACGACACGCTTTAACATGAAAACAATACTTAGATTTATCAATAAAAATAAGCTGTTAATCGTCATCTTGATAATTGCATTAGCGGTAGGTGCTGTATTGCAGTTTGCAGAAGAACCTTTTGCTTGGATTTCGATTTTCAATGCAGAGTGACGACACGTTTTAGGGTGTGATATTTTTTATAGGGATAGCAAATGATACCAAAACCAATAGCAGACGAACTTCAAGATGAGCTTACCTCTTTCATTTCTGAAGGCGTTATAATGGATAGGTTTACTCTAAAAAAATACTTAGACAAGGCCGCAGATATTCCAGAATATGACATAAGACATATGATTAATGGGCTTTCTTATGCAGCAAGCGGTTTGTTTGATAAAGCAAACGAATCATTTAGAGTTGCCTTGCAATCAAATAATTCTAGGGTTCAGAGAAATTATTTTGCTTACCTAAATACAACAAAGCAGGTAAAGAAATACATTGAAGAATCATATAAGATAATCGGCAGGATAACGGCTCCAGTTATACATATTGTTTCTGTGAATTCTGCAATTTTCTTTGGTGATGTTGAGGCTGCAAAGTCTGAGCTTGACGCTCTGTTAAAAAGCAGGCCATTGCAGAATTTCAATTATGAACATATAATCAGCCAATATGATTACTTCTCACACAATTTTGGTGACTTTATGTCCATTGGGAAAATGACGAAAAATGATTTCGAATGGATGAATAGCCAAATACTAGAAGTATGTGAAAAGCTAAAGGCTATTCCACTATCCACCCAACACTACATAGATAAAGAATGCAATGAAATTGCATTCATAACCACTATAGCCACTAAAGACCCTGAGCTTTTAGCTAATCTAGATTTTGAACTAGCCATGATGATTTCTGAGAATGACTCTTTTTTGGAGAGGGGAATTACAGGATGGTTTAAACCACATAGTGGAGTTGGGGTGGCATCATTATGAGTATAAAACCGTCTGATTTTCTTGATTTTGCTGAAAGCGTTTTAATTAATAATAACGAAATAAGCAATAGAAATGCTGTATCTCGATCTTATTACTCACTGTATCACTCGGTTTGCTCCGAGCTTAAGCACTGTCCTCCAACGTCACATAGCGGGGTTATTTCTTACTTAAGAAGTAGAAATGAAAACAAAGGTGAAGATTTAGATCAAGCTACCATGCTTAAACTCGCAGCCCTTTTAGAGCAAACTAAAAAACAAAGAGTTGTTGCTGATTATGATTTAGAGCACAACATTGACGAAACAGATGCCAAATCAACTATAATTTTAGTAAAAAAAGGCTTATCCCTGTTCTAAAGTAAAAAATCATTTATACCCAGCCCTCCCCGCGAGGGCTTTTTTGTGCCTGCAATTACCCGCTAGTGTGATTTTACTCGCAAGATAAATAATTTTTGAAAATAAATATCATTTAAATTCAATAAAGTATCACCGCCAATAATATTATTATCACCTGCGGTGTTGACATCAAAATCACCGCTGGTTATATTTAACCACATCGAAGGCACACACCCTGAGATAAATGCTCTTTAACATCTTGCCGATTACGTGTGGTTTATACAGTACGGCATAGCGGAACGCTCAGAGGAACTTCTCAGAGCAACCACTGAGTGGTTTTTGGGGTGATGGTCGAAAAGACAAGCAGTCGCCTTGTGGGCGAAAGATAGCTACCGGAGGCATTCGGCATCACCACCAAAGATCACTTAGGAGGCAAATATGACAGCAATTACTTTTTTACCAGCGAAAGAAAACTCAAAGATGCGCAGATATAAACGTAACGGAGAGTACTACAAGCAACGTAACGAGTTAAAAGCTAAACAGAAAAGCCGCTCAGTGGAGGAAATATGGGATTCGATATTTAAACCAGTAGACGAAACCGATGTACTGGCAAACTTACTTATTGGGATAAAAGACATACCCGATGTGGAACGCAAGCAACCACGGCTACGCAAGCCGATTATGAGTGACAGTTCAGTCACGGAGAGGGGATGAATATGAAAGTGGTAATTGATGTTACTCAGGAAGAATTACTTGAAATGGATATGAATGAAAACGAGCTAATAGTTTCAGTCATAGAGGCGATGGATAACCATCATGACTACGTAGGATTCAACGTTAGCGTGGTTGTTGATGATGAAGAATCGTTTTCAAGTTAACTAATTACAGTCCATCAAGGTGGGCTGTGGTGAGTTGATTAATAGATAGGAGATAGAGATGGAAAATAAGCGAGACATATTTGGTTTTCGTAATCAATATAGCAGTAAGGAAGATAAAAAAATTAGACGAGATGCTGAAGTAAAGCGATTGATGGCACTTGGTCACACAAAGAAATTTGCTAGGCAAGCGGCAAGGCGTGTTTAGTTAATAACGGAGGGAGTATGACAGATAAAACAGGTGGAGCGGCTTTTCCAATTCCAGCAACGGAATTGCATGGGACTCATGCTGGTATGACATTGCGTGATTATTTTGCAGCTAAATGCATGCAAGGTGACATTGCTACACAGGATGCGTCAGATATGGGGTATTACGAAAATAACACATCCATTGAGCATCTAGTAAATAGAGCTAATTTCTACTACCGCATGGCAGATGCAATGTTAAAGGCTAGGGGGTGATATGGAATTTAAAGGAACTCCTATGCCGTGGGAAGTGGTTACAAAAACAAGGATTGATTTACCTAGTTGCTTAGTAAAAAAGGGTGACAAAGTAATTGCACATACGCTGCAAAGACATACAGGCGCTGAGCAGGCTAGAGCCAACGCCCATCTAATCGCAGCAGCACCAGAGTTATTAGAGGCTTTGATTGAGATTCGCAAGCTAGTTGCACATCACGATAAAGCAGATTTAGCAATCGCAAAAGCCCTCGGTCAGCAGTAGCCCACCACTTAATCATTCATATCGCTATTAATAGTGAGGAATACGCACATAAGGAACATAGGAAATGGCAAATGAATTAGTCGTAATTGAACAAGCAACAGCGCTGGATTTATTCACAGCACCAGAAAAAGTAAATCAGATGCTAGCTCGCATTAAAACGCTGACTGAAGAAGAACGAAAAGAGCTCGACAGTGATTTATCTGTGGCTAAAAACCGCAAGGCATTCGCATCACTGGCATACAAAGTTACTCAAACAAAGACAGCTATTGATAAGGCTGGCAAGCTGGTTGTTGATGACCTGAAAGAGTTACCAAAGAAAGTGGATGCTGCACGTAAGTTATTCCGCGATGAACTAGACCTCCTGAGCGATGATATTCGAAAACCAGTAACAGAATATGAATTGGAAGAAAAAGCACGTGAAGAAGCTGAGGCGCTCAAGAAGCAAATCGAGCTTGACCACGAAGAAGCGCTGCAAATGAACGAGTTGTTTGATTTACGCAAAGCCGAAGAGGAACGCCAGCGCATTGCTCGTGAAGAAGAAATGAAGCGACAAGCTGCGGAACAGGCAAGACTTGAAGCTGAACGTAAGGCAAGGCAAGAAATTGAAGCGGCAGCTAAACGTGAGCGTGAAGCAAAAGAAGCCGCTGAACGTGCAGAGCGTGAAAAGCAGGAAGCCATTCAACGTGCCGAGCAGGCAGCGAAAGAAGCTAAGGAAAAGGCAGAGCGTGATGCTAAAGAAGCTCAGGAACGAGCCGAACGCGAGAAACAAGCAGCTATCGAAGCTGAACGCAAGAAAGCTCATGAAGCTGAAAAAGCGAGATTAGCAGAAGAAGAGCGTAAACGTCAGGAGGATGCTAAACGCCAAGAAGATAAAGAGCATCGCAGAAAGTATAACCAAGAAACATTACAAGCCTTAGTCAGTAATGGATTTGAGGAAAAACTAGCAACTGAATTCATTAAGCTAGTTGCAAGTAACCAAATCCCACACATGACAATGAATTACTAATACCCACCGCACCAACACCAGAACCTAAATAACAATCGCTATCAATCGATAAGTGAGGGATTTCTTATGCCAAAAATTAACGAATTAAAACGTCAGGAACTCAGCTATCGACTGAATAGCGATAGCTTCAAGGATGAAGTTAAAAACAAAGTTAAGTGGGATTGGGTAGCGATTGTTATCGCCCTACTTGCTTTCATGGCACTGATACCGAGGTGGATATGACAGTTAGAATCGAAGTCACTGGATATAAGCCAGAAATAACATGCAGGAATAACTTCTCATTAGCCATGGAAGGCTACGAACTAAAGTCGCTCACTGGTGAATCAAGCGTGATTTTTGGAGCTATGGAAAGCCCATTTACTGATGTCGTTGATTATGCGGCTAGCAATGGAATGTTAGACGAGCTAATTCAAAAAGCGATCGAGAAGAAAGGCAAGGAGGTGGCATGAGAATTTCAGAGTATGAAAATTTCGTCACCATTCCAGACCGTGAGCACCTAGCAAATCAGGATGATGAGCTAACCAATGAAATGGCTCAGCGGTTTTATGATGCCCTTCCCTCATCGGTCATACGGAAAATGACAACTCAAGAATCAGATGAAGCATGGAATGCTTTTTTTGAGGCTGCAAAAATCGAAAGGAGGATATTGTGAGAGAAGGAATTATTTACGGGCTGAGCAATGAAGACTATCACAAGGATGAGGCGATAGGTTCAACATCAGTCAAAGCTATTAGTGTTAGCCCTGCCAATCTGTATTTTAACCCATTTAAAGGAAGTAAATCGGCACAGATTGGAACGGCAATTCATGCAGCACTGCTGGAACCTGAAGTATTTGAAAAGGATTTCATACTTGAGCCAGAAATAAAAACTCGTGCATCCAAGGAATATAAGGAACTAGCGAAAACATACAACGCCGACAACATTCTAATTAATGGCGAGGTAGAAACAATCACACGGATGATTGAGTCGGCAAGGATGAATGCCGACTTTATGGATTACATGGCGGCAAAAGGAAAATCAGAAGTATCGATGTTTGCCACATGTCCAATTACTGGCTTAAGGCTTAAATGTCGGTTCGATAGATTATCAGACTCACACCCTTACCCGCTTGATGTCAAAAGTTGCATGGATGCAACTGAGAGAGGGTTTAGCCAAGCATTCGGTAAATATCACTACCATATTCAAGCAGCATTTTATCTGTACGTTTTAAAGCTAACTACAGGGATTGAGTTAGACCAGTTTTGCTTCTTTGCACTTCAAAATAAACCGCCTTATACCAATTGCATGTATTACATCGGCACGGAATCGCTGGAGCTTGGTTATAAGCACATGCACGAAGCATTACGCAAAATTAAAGAATGCATTGATGACGAATCACTACGAACTGAAGGAATAGTTCTTCCACCAAGTGAAATCAATGTTCCTAATTACTTATTCGATGATGAATATTTAGACGATGAGGTGTATCTCTAATGGACTTATCACGCACAATCATTCCAAAGTCAGATCAGCTTAACTTTGAAGATGTTCAATCTACCCCGATAACAGCAACTATCAAATCAGTAAGAGAAGGCTCTAAAGACCAGCCTGTATTTATTGACCTAGTTGGATATGACGGTCGCCCATATAAGCCATCAAAATCAATGCGCAGAGTGTTAATTGATGGCTGGGGAAATAACGGTCATGAATGGGTTGGTAAATCGCTAACTCTCAAAGGCGACCCGAACGTTAAGTTTGGTGGCGTCGCTATTGGTGGGATAAAGGTTCACGCAATGAGCGACATCGAAGGCGATTTTTCTCTGATGCTTTCTGTTTCACGAGGGAAAAGAGCTGAACATAGAGTTAAAAAACTTGAGATTGAAAAACCAAAAACAAACATGGACTACCTTACTAGATTCAATCAAGAAATCGACTCAATGGACTCAAAAAAACTTGATGATTCACACGAATGGTTGAAAAAGAAATTCACAGGCGATGCGGATAGTTTAGAGAAACTAGAAACGCTATACAAAGCCAGAAAGGAAGATATGGAGAAAGCTAATGGCTAGTCGCGGAGTAAATAAGGTAATTCTCATTGGTCACTTAGGTAATGATCCTGAAATTCGGTACATGCCAGCAGGTGGCGCAGTAGCAAATCTCACACTAGCCACATCGGAATCGTGGCGTGATAAGCAATCGGGTGAAATGCGCGAAAAAACAGAATGGCACCGAGTGATAATTTTCGGCAAGTTGGCTGAAGTTGCAGGCGAATATCTGAAAAAAGGCTCGCAAGTCTATATTGAAGGTTCTCTACAAACACGTAAATGGCAAGACCAGAGCGGTCAAGACCGATACACGACAGAAGTAGTCGTAAATATCGGCGGCTCTATGCAAATGCTAGGTGGTAACGGCGGTAATCAGGCAGGAAGCCAGCAACCAACGCGGCAACCTCAACAGTCACAGCAAGCGCCGCAGAATGAGCCTCCGATGGATTGGGATGACAATATTCCCTTCGCTCCTATCGGACTCCCCTACCCACGCCACACTATTTATGTGATTTAACCAGAGGAGAAATACTATGGCTTGGTGCGATAGCCCATACAAGGACAGAGAATTAACAGAAGAGCAAAAGGAAGATTGCTCATACTGCGCTTATTGCGATGTAGAACTACTAAGTGACGATAAAGTTTTTGTAGGTGGCGATACTGTTTATTGCTGCGAACAATGCTTCATCGACAGCCAATAACCAAAGGATATATTTGCAAGGATGCAAACAGGAGATAGATATGAAAACAGAATACATTTACATCTGCGCTCAAGCTTACTGTAACGATCAAGGCAGTGGCATTAATTACTACACAGATTATCAAAGGTTCGATAAGCGTAACGATGCCATTAAAAACGGATGGCAACAGCGTGAATCTGACGATTTTAATATCGGTGTTTTAGTTAATGGGCGTCTGGTATCAGTTGATTGGATGGCTAAGCCAGTTACCACCAACCCTGAATCATTGCTAAAAATTGAAGATGAATTGGGCTTAATTTAACTCGCAGGGATGCAATAAGAGGAATGAATATGAAAGATTTTATGTACCAAGGGCAAATTATGAAATTTATCGTACCAGAGCCAGACCCTAAGAATGTTTGTAATCTTTGCGGTGGCAATGTCGGTAAAGAAAATTTAATCCAAGGTCAGGCAGCAAATATTTGTTTTGACTGCTCAGATTTAGCAAAGCAATTAGCCGATGAAAAGCGCAAGGAAATAGCTGAAAATGAAATCAAAGAAATTATTCGATTAATTGAAGGTTATGCGGTCAAAACTGACAGTGCAGATATTGCCAGTCTGCTTCATCAAGCTGGATATAGAAAGGTGGAGTGATGGATAAATCAAGGCAGCAATTTGAAGAGTGGTTTGCACCACAAAAAGAAGAAATGAAGAATAATGGGCTTGGTATGATTTCGATAACAAGAATGTACCAGCGCCAGTTATCAGCATGGCAAGCATCACGCGAGAGTTTAATTAATAGCTTGGAGCCTGTTGGTTATATTGATAATGCTGAATTTAGTGAGCTTCAATCTAGTCGAGTTTGTTATTTATATAAAGACAGTATCGATAAAATTAATATTCCACTCTACCGCCTAGATAAATAACCATGCAAATAATCGGATATGTATTACTGCTTGTAATGCAGGGTTCTGCTGTGCCTGTATCTGAGCAAATATACACACAGCAAGAATGCGAGAGCCGTGCTATGCAGATAATGCAGGTGCGGGATGTTGAGATTAAATGTGGTGAGGTATGGAATGAAAGATAAATATTATGCTGGATTAGAAAATTATAGAGATTGCATTGAAATAGAACCAACAATAAAAGATTGCTTTATTTTAAACACTCCATCTTGGAATATGGACGTGACAAAACAAGACTTAATTGATATTAGAGATACAATTAATGAAATCTTAGAGGATGATAATGAAGGCTGACTACGGAGGTAGCCACACACCAAAGGAACTGCGTGATAGATGGCAAACTCCACTACCTTTATTTACAGCATTGGACGCTGAATTCGGCTTCTATTTAGATGCCGCTGCCGATAAAAATAACCACCTTTGCACTCATTACCTCACCGAAAAAGACGACTCACTAAATTGTGATTGGGAAAGTTATGGATCTATATTCTGTAATCCTCCTTACAGTGAAATTCAGCCTTGGATTAATAAAGCCGCTGAACAATGTAAAAAACAATTACAGCCTGTTGTTATGTTAATTCCGTCTGATACTTCTGTCGGCTGGTTTAATTCCGCATTGGAAACTGTTGATGAAGTGAGATTAATTACAGGAGGAAGAATATCTTTTATTAATGCTGGTACAAACAAACCAGTTAACGGAAATAACAAAGGTTCAATGCTTTTAATATGGCGACCGTACATTAAGCCACGGAAGATAATTAGCACTGTCGATAGAGATGAATTAATGAATATCGGCAATCAAATATTAAATGAATGGAAAATAGCATAGGTGGCCTATGACACCACAGGAAATGGAGAATGGACGCAGAAAAGTAGCAAGGGATTGCAGAGATAAATTAAAGCAACTCAAAAAACTCAGCGATAAACAAAGCACCGCAATACTCAAAGATTACCTTCCTAAATTTCAATTAACACTCAACGAAAAGCACATCTAGAAAAATGCCCGGCTAATATGTGGCTGAATTACTACGTACGCACGATAGATAAGGAGATTAATAATGGATAATGTTGTTCTTCTAAATCCGAGTAAGTGGGTTACTGAAGATGTACTTATGATGATTACAGGCATGCGCTCAGGGACAATCAAATCAGCACGGAAAAAGTCTTGGGCTGCCGGCAGGGAATATCTTCACATTTCACCGGACGGGAGCCCTAAAGAAAATTCAGAATGCATGTACAATCATGAGGCGATCATAAACTGGATCGAGAAGCAAAGAAATTCACAACCTCAATAGGTGCATTATGAAAATAAAATACCCAACAGGTGTTGAAGTACATGGTAAAAGCCTTCGTATATCATTTACATACAAAGGAAAGAGAGTAAGGGAAACTCTTGGCATACCTGACACCACAAAAAACAGAAAGTTAGCAGGTGAGCTAAGGACAGCCATCTGCTACAAAATAAAAACTGGCGCTTTTGATTACTCGGTTGAATTCCCTGAGTCAAAAAATATCAGCACATATAGCTCTGGCGATAGAGTGATAACCTATGGTGAATTAGCTAACAAGTGGATAGAAATTAAAAGCGTTGAAATATCGTCAAGCACATTAAAAAAGTACATCACTATTTTAAATGCAGTATCTAATTTTATTAATACAAAAAGAAACGTATCAACATTTAAAACTGAGGATATTTTATTAATACGAAATAATTTATTAACATCGCCAACTTTGGATAGAGGGCATAAAACAAACAAAATTGGTAGAACAGTTCCAACAGTAAATAACTATATTGGATTGCTTCGACATATTTTTAATTTTGCTTTTGATAATGGATATATAAACACAAATATATTCTCATCAATAAAGCCATTGAAAAAAGATAGACCAAAGCCAGACCCAATAACACAAAATGAGTTTCCTAGGCTTCTCAGTGCCGCTAACAATGAACAGTCAAGAAACATGTTAATTACATCTGTGTATACAGGATTGAGACCTGGTGAGCTTTGCTCGCTTGCTTGGGAAGATATAGATTTCACTGAGAAAACACTAACAGTAAGAAGGAATCTATCGATTGTAGGTGAATTTACATTTCCAAAAACTCAGGCAGGAACAGATAGGGTTATTTATATGCTTGACCCTGTCATTGAGTGCTTAAAATCTCAAATGGTCTTAACTAGAATGACCCAACCAGAGATTGTTAATGTATCAACAAGGGAATTCGGTAAATCAAGAGAGGATACATGCACTTTTATTTTTCAACCAAACATCGTTGCAGCGAATGGGTTGAAAACAAAATTCTACTCTCCGGGTGGATTTGGTCAAATATGGAACTATCTGGTAAGAAAGTCAGGAATTAGACACAGGAAAGCATATCAGACAAGGCACACATACGCATGCTGGATGCTATCAGCCGGAGCCAACCCTGCATTCATTGCAACGCAAATGGGACACGCATCATCAAAAATGGTTCATGATGTATATGGCGCATGGATGACAGAAAATGATGCTAGCCAAATTGATATTTTGAATAGAAATGCCCCATCACTGCCCCACAAAGGCAATGACAAGGCAGTTAATTCATAATATTCAAATAGATAAACCAATCACACTGGCATTGACATGATCTCTTGATACGCTGCTACCAGCTTATTACGCACCTGAATGCCCATTTGTAGGCTCAAGCTGGCTTTTTGCATATCGACCATCACATCATTTAATGAAACATCCGGCTTACCGAGGGTAAAATCTTGCACTTTCTGCGCAGATTGTACACGGGTTTCATTGATTTGGTTCACGGATGCCACTAAATGATCGGCAAAACCCACCGGCTCTACAACGGGTTTGGTATTATGTGCCGCTTGAGTTGCCACCACATTTAATTGGGAAACCACCCCTTCAATCGCTTGAATCGTCATTCTGTTCTCTTCGGTTAGTCGATAAGTTGAGCAAAAAATTGCCGTCACGAATTTTAGTTTGCCTACCCTACCACACCGTTTTTTACTTGAAGCCGATAAATAACACCAAAATTATAGGCTGATTCCGTCATTAGATTGCATCAAGACAATAAATAATAGCAGCGTAAAAAAATGAGGTTACGAAGAGGGAAATAAGATTGTTTCACCAAACGTATATTCATCCGTTTAGTTTGCATAGCAGGGAATATTTATGAGTACCGCATCTAAAGATACGGGGGAGGCCAAAAAAGGTTTTGCCTCACTGATCGAAAGCATCAAAGCCGACCCTAAAATACCATTAATTATTGCCGGTGCTGCTGCGATATCTATTATTGTCGCCCTGCTCCTCTGGTTTCGTAGCCCTGACTACCGTGTACTACTGAGTAATCTGAGTGCAAAAGATGGTGGCGATATTGTCGGTCAATTGACCCAGATGAACGTCCCTTATCAAATCGCGGATAACGGCAGCGCTATTCTTGTGCCTGCTGATAAAGTCCATGAATTACGTTTGAAACTGGCGCAATCAGGTTTACCGAAAGGTGGCAATACCGGTTTTGAACTGCTTGATAAAGAACAATTTGGTATCAGCCAATTTAGTGAGCAAATCAACTATCAGCGCGCCCTTGAAGGCGAGCTGTCTCGTACCATCGAATCCCTCAGCCCAGTTCAAAGCGCCCGAGTCCATTTGGCTATCCCTAAACCAACCTTATTTGTCCGTGAACAAAAACTGCCGACCGCCTCGGTCACTGTCGGTTTATTGCCAGGCAGAATGTTGGATGAAGGGCAAATTAGCGCTATCGTTCACATGGTTTCCAGCAGCGTGACCGGCTTAACTGCCGCCAACGTGATCATTGTCGATCAAACAGGTCGCCTGCTGACCAATAACGACAACAGCCAACAATCTGCCAATAGCGCACAAATCAAAATGACCAAAGAGATGGAAGCCCATCTTAAAGAGCGCATTGAAGATATTCTGTCGCCATTAGTCGGTCGTGCCAATATTCACGCGCAAGTCACCGCGCAAATGGATTTTTCAAAAGTTGAGCAGACTTCTGAAGAGTACAAACCAAATCAAACTCCTGATGCCGCTGCGGTACGTTCTCGCCAGAATAGCGAAAGCCTACAAAACAGTAATGGCGGTCCAAGTGGCGTACCGGGTGCCTTATCTAATCAACCTGTTAGTGCACCAAGCGCACCGATTGATGCTAATAAAGAAAGCACCGATGGAAAAACCGCAGGGAATACCCGTAATGGTACTCTCAATACTCAGCGTGATGAAACCACAAACTACGAAGTGGATCGCAAAATCAGTCACACACAGCGCCAAATTGGTGTCGTTGACCGACTGTCTGTTGCGGTGATCGTCAATTACCAATCCCAAGAAGGTGAGAAAGGTCCAGAAATGAAGCCGCTCCCACCGGAAATGTTGCAGCAAATTGATGCATTAACCCGTGAAGCGATGGGCTATTCTGCGCAGCGTGGCGACTCCATCAATATCACTAACTCCTTATTTACTGACGATACGCCAGTGGTTGAAGAGCCATCGTTATTGAATAACCCACAGGTGATTGGTCAAGCTTTAGATTACGGCAAAATCTTGCTGATTGCGTTGATTGCGTGGTTTATGTGGCGCTTTGGTATCAAACCTCAGTGGGTGAAATATCGCAAAGCCCAACAAGCGCAAATTGATGCTGAAATGTCCATTGCCAATGCATCTCAAGTTAAAGCGCCGTTCGTGGTGGAAGAAGAAATTAGTGAAGATATGGACGAGAAAACCCGTCGCCGTCTTACTCGCCAACGTGTTAGCGCTGAAATTCAAAGCCAGCGTATTCGTGAAATGGCAGAGAAAGACCCACAAGTTGTGGCAATGGTTATCCGTCAGTGGTTAGGAAAATCCCAATGAATTTAACTGGAACAGAAAAAAGCGCCGTGATGTTGATGACACTCGGCGAAGATCAGGCAGCTGAAGTGTTTAAGCACCTGAATCCCAAAGAAGTTCAGCAATTGAGTATGGCGGTGTCCAACATGCGCCAAATCTCCAACAACGAACTGGCGGAAGTGCTCACCGAGTTTGAAGAGTCGGCAATTCAGTTTGCCGCCTTAAATATCAACACCAACGACTATCTGCGTTCGGTGTTGGTCAAAGCCCTTGGGGAAGAACGTGCTGCCAGCCTGTTGGAAGATATTTTCGAGAAACAAGAGACTACCTCGGGTATCGAAAGCCTCAACTATATGGAGCCACAAACGGTTGCCGATATTATTCGCGACGAGCATCCACAAATCATCGCCACAATCTTGGTTCACTTAAAACGCAACTTAGCGGCCGATGTTTTAGAACTATTCGAAGAGCGTCAGCGTAACGACATTATGCTGCGTATCGCAACATTTGGTGGTGTTCAGCCAGCCGCATTAGCTGAGCTGACCGAAGTTCTGAACAACCTGCTAGACGGTCAGAACCTCAAACGCAGCAAAATGGGTGGCATAAGAACCGCGGCAGAAATTATCAACCTGATGAAAAATCAGCAAGAAGAAAGCGTTATCGATGCCATGCGTGATTATGATGGTGAGCTGGCTCAACGCATTATCGACGAAATGTTCCTATTCGAAAACCTTATCGAAGTGGACAACCGCAGTATTCAGCGCATTCTGCAAGACGTGTCTACCGACTCGCTGGTTATTGCCCTCAAAGGCAGCAACCAAGCTCTACGCGACCATTTCCTCAACAATATGGCAGCGCGTGCAGCCGAGATTGTTCGCGACGACCTGGAATCTCGAGCGCCAGTTCGTATGTCACAAGTGGAAACCGAGCAGAAGGCTATTCTGATGATTGTTCGCCGCTTAATGGAAAAAGGCGAAATCGCGATTGGTGGTGGAGACGACGTGTATGTCTAATACATCCAAAAATAATCAGCAGTGGCAGCCTTGGCAGTTACGGGAACTTAATCAATGGGATCTGAATTCATCGGCCATTCCGCCGTTAAATGACGTCCCTGAACCAAACACGCCGAAAGTTCCCTGCTTAGAGCCAAAAGAAGTGCTCGAGCAGATCAACTTACTGGATAACATCAAAGAGGATGCCCAGAAAACGGGCTTCCAGCAAGGCTTTGAAAAAGGTCAAAAAGAAGGTTATCAAGCCGGTTTTACGGAAGGTTTACGTTCTGGTGAGCAGCAAGGGAGCGAGCAAGCCCTCGCCCTTCAGCAACCGGTGATTGAAACGTGGCAGAAACTGTTATCAGAATTTCACTATTCGCTGGATACTTTTGACACCGTCGTTACTACCAAATTACTGCAAATCGCGCTAACTGCCGCGAAGCAAGTGTTGGGGCAATCTACTGTGTGCGATGGTACCGCGCTATTAGAAGAAATTAGCCATTTAATGCAACAAAAACCAATATTTGCGAGCCAGCCTGAACTGCATGTGAACCCGAATCATGTGGCGCTTATCGAACAACATTTAGGCTCATTGTTAGACTTGAATGGCTGGCGCTTAGTCGCCGACCCAAGCCTGCATATGGGTGGCTGTCGCGTGGTCGCTGAAGATGGTGAAATTGATATGACCGTAGCCACTCGCTGGCAAGAATTATGCCGTCTGTATGCACCGGAGAGCTTGTCATGACTGCGAGACTCGGCCGTTGGATAGCGTCTCTTGATGACTTAGAGTCACGCATGAAAGGCATTCCGATGGTACGCCGCTATGGACGTTTGACCAAAATTACAGGTCTCGTGATGGAAGCCGAAGGCATTAAGATGCCTTTAGGCGCCACCTGCTATATCGAACGCATTATTAATGGTGGCACTGACGAAGTTGTCTGCGAAGTGGTTGGCTTTAACGGCCCTCGCATGTTGTTGATGCCGCTCTCCGACCTCGAAGGTATTTCCCCGGGGGCGCGCGTGTATGCGCAAACTTCGGGAGAAGACGGACAAACGAGTCGCCTGCTGCCACTCGGCAATGAATTACTTGGGCGCGTATTAGATGCCCAAGGCACTCCATTAGATGGCAAAGGACCACTGGAAACCAAACAACGGGCGCCGCTAATCACGCCATCCATCAACCCGCTAGAGCGTACACCAATTCACGATATTTTAGATGTGGGCGTACGAGCGATTAACTCGCTGTTAACTGTCGGTCGCGGTCAACGTATGGGGCTGTTTGCAGGCTCTGGCGTCGGTAAAAGCGTCTTACTCGGCATGATGGCGCGTTTCACTCAAGCGGACATTATTGTCGTTGGGTTGATCGGTGAGCGTGGGCGCGAAGTTAAAGACTTTATTGAAAATATCTTAGGTGCTGAAGGGTTACGCCGTGCCGTTGTCGTCGCCGCGCCGGCTGATGTTTCACCGTTACTGAGAATGCAAGGGGCATCTTACGCTACCCGCATCGCAGAATATTTCCGTGATCAAGGTAAAAGCGTATTGCTTATCATGGATTCACTCACACGCTACAGCATGGCACAGCGTGAAATCGCGCTTGCTGTCGGTGAACCTCCGGCAACCAAAGGCTATCCACCGTCCGTGTTTGCAAAATTACCTGCATTGGTTGAGCGTGCTGGTAATGGTAAAAACGGCGGGTCGATTACAGCCTTTTATACTGTATTGACCGAAGGGGATGACCAACAAGACCCGATTGCCGACTCCGCTCGCGCTATTTTAGATGGGCACATTGTTCTGTCACGCTCATTGGCAGAATCTGGGCACTACCCTGCCATTGATATTGAAGCATCCATTAGCCGTGCAATGACGGAGCTTATCGCCAAAGAACATTATCGTAAGATCCAGCGCTTTAAACAGCTCACATCCAGCTATCAACGCAACCGTGACCTGATTAACGTCGGCGCTTATGCCATGGGCAGCGACCCAATGCTCGATACCGCAATTCAGTATTACCCAAGAATGTCGAAGTTTTTACAGCAAGATATTGATGAACGTTGTGATTATCAAACCGCTTGTGAACAACTGGCTCATGTTGTTCCCAATGAATAATGAGGAATGCGATGTCCAATAGTCATGCATTAGCGACCTTACTGAGCTTAGCAGAAGATGCCTCAGAGGAAGCGGCTAAAGTCCTTGCTCAAGTCCGCCAAACGCACACGCAAATGGCGGAGCAATTGCACATGTTGGAAAACTATCAGTCGGAATATCGGCAGAAATTAAACCAAACGTTGCACACGGGCATGGACTCGGACAAATGGCAAAACTATCAGCAATTTCTTGTGACCTTGGAGCTAACTATTGAGCAGCAACAGCAACAGTTAACGCTCTGGGAACAACGTGTCAGTGACGCCAATCGTCATTGGCAAGAAAAACAGCAACGCGTCAATGCGTTCGATACCTTGATCCAGCGTGCAGAACACACTCAAAGCCAACGTCAAAATCGCTTAGAGCAGAAACAGATGGATGAATTTGCTCAACGCGCGACTTTACGGAGAACCCAATAAATGGACGTCAATGCAAACCTGTTACCGGTCCCCCCTACCGCTAACTCCGCGAAGGAACAGCCGCGAGACAAGCAGATTGATGAAAATCAAGCACCTGCCGTACCCTTTCAGGCAGTTCTTGAAAACCAGCAATTACCAGAAAAAAATAGTGATAGCGCCCCAACGCTTAATGGCACTGCTAACGAAACGCCTTTGAATCAACAGATCAGTGAGCAAAAACAATCTGATGCAGCCACTGCCGCCTCAGAAAAATCCACTGACGCGCCATTAGCAACGGACAAAATCGCGACCACAGAAAATCAGTTAACTCAAAAACAACAAGCTGAAAATACCTTAGCGCAGCTGAATTTCCGCCGTGACCTCAATGCACAATCACCACTACAAGCGGAGCTATTAACGGGTAAACAAAGCGAGGAACACGCCTTAATTAGCCAATTAAAACAAGCCATGGATGAGCGTATTCAAGCGGCCGCTAACCCACAAATCAGTGCGGAGAAACCCTCTGCAACTCAGTTCACTCAAACACTGCAACAACTGACAGATGTGGCACGTAACGTGGCGCCATTTGATGATAAAACCTTGGCTGGAGCACAATTGCAGCTTGCTGGGGAAGCCGATGAACCGACACTCGCTTTAATGAGCAAAAAAGAAGTGGGTGAACGTCGTGACCAGGCGCTATTTGCGCTGGATAATCCACGCACAATCCCAACGAAAGATCTGAATCAAGATGCGATGTCGCTCGGTAAAAAAGCGCCAGGCACAGAATCATTGTCACAAATCGCCAGTGCAACGGCTGAAAATACCCAGAATCTTCAAAACAGTGCTAAAGGGGCTTTTAGTGTTCAAACTGAAAGCAGCGCATTTAACAATACAGCGACACCTTCTGTAACGCATGTAGCCGGTATTATGGCGACACCATCTGCCACACCAATGCCAACGGCAACGCCTGCAATGCCAACGCCAACCATGAACCTTGCTGCGCCATTTGGTACTGAAGCTTGGCAACAACAACTTAGCCAACAAATGCTGTTTTTCTCTCGCCAAGGGGTTTCTCAAGCGCAAATTCGCTTACATCCTGAAGAGTTAGGTTCCCTAAATGTGCATTTACGTATCGAAGATAATCAAGCCGTGATGCACTTTGTTTCTCCACATAGCCATGTTCGTGCTGCAATGGAAAGCATGATGCCAGTCCTGCGCAGTGCATTGCAGGAAAGTGGTATTCATTTAGCGCAAGGCTCTGTGGGGCAAGATAATTTTAGCGGTCAATCAAACGCGGAACAGCAATCTCGCCAACATGATGGGCAAATTCAGCCAACCCATCCAACAATGGGCGCGGTTGGTATCAGTGAATCTCATGCCAGCGTGAGTGGGGTTAAATTGCCAACACATCAAGGTGGAATTAATACCTTTGCCTAAGAAATAATCTAATGGCGGTAATTTCAGGTCTAAAGCGTCGAGTTACCGCCTTTTTGTTTCGTTTTTCACTCCTTTAACTCTTCCCAATCTAGGGATAATGCTAGAGATCATAAAGTATAAAACTCCGTATGGGTTTGGCATTTACAACAGGAATTTTGCAACATGTCGTCTTCACGCAATCAATCTAAACGTTCGAACAAAGGGTTAATTTTACTGTTTGCCCTCATCGCCTTAGCCGGTGCAGGTTTCGGTGGTTACAGCTGGTGGACGACAAAACAAGAGGCGCAGGAGACTGCGAATGGGGAAGAAAAACGCCCAAATATGCCTCAACCAATTTTTATGGAGTTAGAACCGTTTACCGTTAACCTGCCAGGGGTAAACAATGCGGCAGATCGCGTGCTCTATATCCACATCACCTTACGTCTAGCGAATGAAAAGTCGCGTAAGCAACTTCATGAATACCTACCAGAAGTGCGTAGCCGCCTACTGTTATTGCTGTCAGAACAGCAATCTAAAAACATGGGCACTAACGAGGGTAAGTTGCAATTAATGAAAGATATTAAGGGGACACTTACCCCTACCCTGATCCCAGGCGATACCGATCAGGATATTTCAGACGTGTTATTTACTACTTTTATTCTGCGATAAGACCCATGAGCGATAATATTTTATCTCAGGCTGAAATTGATGCGCTACTCAATGATGACGCGCCATCAAGCGAGCAGCCATCCACGGATCTTCAAGGCAAAGACAACGTTCGCCCTTATGACCCGAATACCCAACGTCGGGTATTTCGCGAACGTATGCAGTCCTTGGAAATAATTAATGAGCGTTTTGCCCGTCAGTTTCGTATGGGGTTGTTTAACATGTTGCGCCGGAGCCCGGATATCACGGTTGGCGCCATCAAAATCGAACCTTATCATGAATTTGCGCGTAACTTGCCAGTTCCAACCAACCTAAACTTGATCCACATGCCACCGCTTCGCGGCACCGCATTGTTCACTTTCGAACCTGCGTTAGTGTATATCGCCGTGGATAACCTGTTTGGGGGAGATGGTCGATTCCCTGTCCGTTCTGAAGGCAAAGAATTTACCAATACAGAACAACGTATTATCAACCGTATGCTGAAGCTGGCTTTAGGCGCTTACCGTGATGCGTGGAAACCAATTGCTGACGTGGAAGTCGAGTATGTGCGTTCTGAAATCCAAGTTAAATTCACCAACATCACCACTTCCCCGAACGATATCGTGGTGACAACCCCGTTCTTAGTGGAAATTGGTAATACCGTCGGTGAGTTCAGTATCTGTATTCCTATTGCCATGATTGAACCATTGCGTGAACGGTTAATTAACCCACCAATGGAGCAAGGGCATCAAGAAAATGAAGCGTGGGTAACCAATTTAGTCACGCAAGTAAAACGTTCAGAACTTGAACTGATTGCCAATTTGGTTGAGATCCCGCTGCGTATTTCTCGCTTACTGCAATTGCAAAAAGGGGATGTGCTCCCTATCGAGAAACCTGACCGTCTTATCGTCAATGTTGATGGCGTGCCAGTATTAACCAGTCAATACGGTACCCAAAACGGCCAGTATGCGCTGCGTGTGGAACATTTGATTAATCCTGTTTTAAACACTCTAGATGAGGAAAGTACCAATGAGTGAGGCGAAGAATTCTCTTGATGCATCAACCAACCACAATGAAGAGGATCTGTGGGCTGAGGCGCTGGAACAGCAAAAACAAGCGGAATCCGCCTCCGCAGGTATGCAAAATTTTGATAATTTCGACGGACAAAATCCATTAAATCAATTATCTGATGTCGATATGATCATGGATATTCCAGTTCGCCTATCGGTGGAACTGGGTCGCACCAAGATGACGATTAAAAAATTGCTGAGCCTGTCTCAAGGTTCTGTGGTTTCTTTAGATGGCTTAGCCGGTGAACCATTGGATATCCTGATCAACGGCTATTTAATTGCCCAAGGTGAAGTGGTCGTGGTGTCTGACAATTATGGTATTCGTATCACTGACATCATCACACCATCAGAACGTATGCGCCGCTTGAGCCGTTAAAAATGTCTGACGAAACAGCCACACCTTTGCAAACCGAGGCATCCTTGCAGACACCAGCTTCACAGATTGATTCGGCGCACACTCAAAAGCCTTTTTTGACCAGCACCGTCAGCAGCGAAGGTAACTCTGCACAAGCTATCAACCAAAATGATAGCTTAGCGCAGATTTCAGGGGCACTTGGCGGGATCATTTTACTGATCTTACTGGGTGCATGGCTGTTTAAGACATTTGGGTTTGGACGTAATCCGCTTGTTAAGCAGCAACTGATTAATGTGAAAGGCCGTTGTACTCTGGGTGGCAAAGAGCGCGTTGTCGTGGTGGAAGTGAATAACGAATATTTAGTGCTGGGCGTCACATCACAATCCGTGAATTTGCTGCACCAGTACCCTGCACCACTAGAAAATGATGTTGTGAACTTTGCCTCTGAACCGTTAACGTTTCAGTCGATTTTCAAGAAAAAACAGGATGCTGCTAACGCTGTGGCACCTGAAAAACAGTAACCGGAAGCGCCCATGTCACCTTTAAAACCTGCTGTCATTATCAGCGCTCTGTTACTTGTTCTGCCACAATCTGCCTCTGCGGCATTGCCTGCCGTGATCAGCCATACATTGGCCGATGGTGGTCAATCCTGGTCGTTGCCCGTTCAAACGTTACTGTTTTTAACCTTGCTGGGTTTTATCCCTGCAATGTTACTGATGATGACCAGTTTTACCCGTATTATCATCGTATTAGGGTTACTCCGTAACGCCCTAGGTACACCGTCAGCGCCACCAAACCAAGTCTTATTGGGCTTAGCTTTATTTCTCACATTCTTTGTGATGTCCCCGGTTGCCGATCAGGTTTATCGCGAGGCATATCAACCTTTTAGCGAAGATAAAATTAGCCTAGAAACCGCATTAGAAAAAGGCACTGCGCCACTGCGTACCTTTATGCTAGGGCAAACTCGGGAATCTGATTTAGCGCTGTTTGCGCGTATCGCCAAAGTGGGTGATATCCAAGAGGCCAAAGATGTGCCAATGCGCATTTTAATTCCGGCGTTTATTACCAGTGAGCTAAAAACGGCATTCCAGATTGGTTTTACTATCTTTATCCCATTTTTGATTATCGACTTAGTGGTTGCCAGCGTATTGATGGCGTTGGGGATGATGATGGTGCCACCTGCAACGGTTTCATTGCCGTTTAAGCTAATGCTATTTGTGTTAGTCGATGGCTGGCAGTTACTACTCGGTTCCCTTTCCCAAAGCTTTTTTAATTAGGAGCGCATATGACACCTGAATCTGTAATGGCAATGGGAACGGAAGCGATGAAAATCGCATTGATGCTGGCGGCGCCTTTGCTGTTAGCTGCTCTAGCAGCGGGTTTAATTATCAGCCTGCTACAAGCAGCTACCCAAGTAAACGAAATGACATTGTCGTTTATTCCTAAGATTTTATCGGTAATTGCGGTATTAATCATCGCGGGACCTTGGATGCTAAACCTGCTTACGGACTATATCCGCACATTGTTTAGTAACTTACCGTTTATCATTGGCTGATCATGTTAACCATTACCAGCGAAACCCTCACGCTATGGTTAAGCCAAGGTTTTTATCCTTTTGTTCGCCTGTTAGCCCTGTTTGGTACCGCCCCGTTTTTTAATGAAAAACAGGCTATCAGTAAGGTACGTATCGCCCTCGCATTTTTTACCGTTTTAGTCATTTCTCCACAATTGCCTGTCGCAACCATTCCACTATTTTCAGCGATGGGATTATGGGTGTGTGTACAACAAATCGTGATTGGTGCCGCCATGGGATTAACCATGCAGATGGCTTTCGCCGCGGTACGTCATGCGGGGGAAGTGATTGGTTTACAGATGGGATTGTCATTCGCGACGTTCTTTGACCCGACTGGCGGTCCCAATATGCCGATCCTCGGACGAATTTTAAATTTAATCACGCTGCTGCTGTTTTTGTCGTTCGATGGGCATTTGTGGCTGATTTATATTCTGACAAACTCATTTGAGCTGATCCCTATCCAAACTGCTCCTCTTCACCGCGATGGTTTTTGGGTGTTTTTGCAATTTGCTAATACCATTTTTATCAATGGGTTAATGCTCGCCCTGCCGTTTATTACACTGTTTTTAATTCTCAACTTGTCCCTCGGTATTCTAAACCGAATGACGCCGCAGTTATCGGTGTTTGTAGTAGGTTTCCCCCTTACATTAACTATCGGTATCAGTATGTTGGGGCTGATTATTTCTATCCTTCCACGCTATACAGAACGCCTGATCCATCAAGCGTTTGAGCAGCTGTCGTTGATGTTTAATTTGTGGGTTTAAGGTTTGATATGACCTACGGCCTTCTAAGCTGCCTATGTAGCAGTGAACTATAACTTATCAGAGATAAAACAAATCACAACAACCGATTAGCTCGAAATACACTAAAATACCTTCCGTTTTCAGTTAACAAATAACCTATTGTTTACTCAGCAATTTACTAAAGAGCAAAAAACAAAGGTCAAATTTATCGTGAAAAATACTATAAGCCAACAACAGAAAAATAAACTCTGTTATTTCGAACGAGAAAAGCGGAAATATAGATTGGAATATAAATATTAAAACGCTAAAAAATTAGGCGAGAAAAATCAGAAGGGAAAATTGAAAATAATCTCAGAAGAAAACCCGCACCCGATACACATGCCACTGCTACAGGGTGCGGTAAAAATCAATTAACGGCCGCCAAATAATGACATGCTGTTTAGATCTTTGAAAATATCTTGAGAAGCTTGGAACATCGCCTTCTCTTTATAATAATCCGTTGTGGCTGCGGTCCAGTTAGTCTCTAACAACTCACTTTTACGCGCCGAATTCTGGATAGAACGGGTATCCGCTAAGAAATCAAGTTTATCAATCTCTTGCAGCTGTAAACCCTGCTTCGCTTCGATATTGGAAATTTGATCCAATGCCGCTTTGATACCACGGTTAGCCGTGTCCATACCCGCTTGCGCTCTATCTAAATCCGCTTGCGGTGCATTTTCTTGTGGAATGCCCAGCGCTTTGATGCCTTCGTTCAATGCTTTAAACACATTGACCATCCCCGCACCATCGGTTTCAAACACTTGTGCACCTGTGAAATAGGTAGTCATTTCACGCTCACTCGCGACGTTCTGAGTGATAGGCTTATCGCCACCGTGATACAGCACCTCACCGTCAGCATCAATTTCAAATGGCGGCTTATCGGATTTAAAACCTGCAAAAATATAGCGACCATTACCGTCGGTGGTGTTACCCAGTGCAACCAATTGATCTTTTAGACCAGTCAGTTGCTCAGCCAGTGAGTTTCGGTCTTTATCACTCAGAGCACCTTGGTTAGAGGCTTGAATGATAGTAGTATCGATTTGCGTCGTGACATCCGTCATTTGAGTCAGAATACTCATTTGCAGCGTCATACCAGTTTTAGCGAAACCACGGCTGGTCACATACTGCTGGTTACGGTTTTCAGACTGGTTAATACGCACGGCTTGGGATGACGCTTGCGGGTCATCCGAAGGCTTATTTACGCGGTGTCCTGAAGCTATTTGGCTCCCTGCCTCCATCCAACGAGATTGGGCGCTATTCATGTCCTGCAAGCGTTGATGGAAAATCATATTGGTACTTAAACGCATCGCTTAAATCCTTATTAAATTCTGATTAAAACCCAGTATTTTTAATTAATTAGAACGCACGCATTAATGCATTGAATAAATCATCAACCGTCTTTAATACCTGAGCATTAGCATTAAAGAATTGCTGGATTTTTTGCATCTGAATGCTCTCTTCATTCATGTTGACCCCTGAAATTTCTTGCTCTTGGCGATAGAAACTTTCGGTCATTTTATTCTGGGTTTCAGAATCAATTTGCGCTTGCTTAGTGCGGCTTCCCACATCATTGACTAATGTTGCGTAAAAATCAGAGAACGTCGAGCCACCATCAATCAGTTTTTGATCTTGCAGCTTAACTAACTCTTTGATGTTTTCGTTGTCTCCTGGGCCACCATCTTTGCTGCCTGCTTTTGCAAACTGCGAAGAATCCGTCACTAGCGTTGACATACTGTTAATCACTCCATTCATCGGTTTAACGACGAAAGTATCTCCTTGTGCAGGAGAATTGGTCGTGATTTTGAGTTCAATACCTTCAAATTTCAGTGAGCCTGGAGTGCTAGTATCAACTTTGACGTCAACGCCATCCGGTAAACGGGTCACATTCCATTTGCCGCCATCAAAACGCATTTCATAGTTTTTGCCCGTCACTTGAGAAACATCGCTGTAACTCAGGTCAAAGTCAGTTTTGCCGGTATTGTAGGTGTTGCTGACCACAGAGCCTTTACCAATCGCGAAAAAGTCTTTGCCAGTTTCGCCATTAGAGTCAAAGCCTTTTTGATGAATTTCATTAAATTTAGTCGCGAAAACTAACGCTAATTTATTGATTTTTTGATAAGCAGGGTCGAGCACTTCTTGGCGTGAACGCAAAATACCGCTCAATTCACCGCCTTTGAACGCTTCGTCAGGGATTTCACGAACTTGGTCATTCGCCCCCACAAAACCAATACTAAAACGGCTGTCATCTTTTGAAGATGGCACCGCTTCTAAGCGGTTAGCTTTTTCGCCCGTGACTAACGGTAAACCGTTGGCAAAGGTCACGTTGTAGTTGCCGTTTTGCTCGATAACTTTAACGCCAACTAGCGAGTTAACTTCATTCACTAAGCGGTCACGCACATCCAGCAGGTCATTAGGCTCTGAACCACTGACGGAGCGCACGCGCGCGATTTGTTGGTTTAATCCCGCAATTTTTTCTGCGTAGATGTTGATATCTTTCACCTTATTTTCAATTTGGCGGTTGATATCACGTTCCATCTCTTGCAGTTGCTTATCAGCTTCTTTGAATTGAGAAACTAACGCGTTGGATTGACCTAAGAAAACATCAAGCAGCGTTTTGTCGCTCGCATCACTGCTAGCTGCATCCAGCGCAGTAAAGAAGCTTCCGATGCTACCAGACAAGTCTTCGACATCGTTTGTCAGCAAATCATCAACTTTGTTGCAGTTTTTCACATACGCTTCGAAATCACCGCTACGCGCGCGGGATTGGCTATATTGCGCATTAACAAATTCATCAAACTCACGGCGAACATGGCTGAAATAGGTGCCGTTACCAAAATAACCATTAGGTGTCATCGTACCGGGATTCTCCCCGAAAACAGCACTTTGGCGGTGATAGTAACCTACGCCGGCGTTCGCTAAGTTGTTAGAAATAACACTTAACCCGCCTTGCGCAGCGTTCACACCACTGAGCGCATTATTCATTACATTGTTCAGCATAAGCTTTTCCTATTCTTGGGACTGAGCGCTTTGATTGGCTGACTCAATCTCAGCGCTAGCCACTCAAAATTTTTCACTTATTTATTTATCGGAAAATTGGCGCAAATGTTTAGCGCAAACTTTGATTTATTGCGACACTTTAAAAGATATCGTTTAAGTCGATGTTATAAGCTTGAATAGCCCGTGACGCCGAGGTATTCGCCACACTGCCCGAACCACGAATCTGGTTAATTAACGTGATCAGTTTGTCTGAATATCCGGGGTCAGTCGCATATCCCGCTTTATGAAGTCGACGTGCGGCAATTTCAGGGGTTGCGGCGTGTTTAACGTCTTTATAGCGAGGATTTTCCGTTAACAGACTGATATAGTCGGAAATCGCCTCTTCATAGGAGCCATAAACACGAAAATCATCGCGCATTTTGATAGTTTTGCCGTTGATCACTTCCGTGGTCATAATATTCGTGACCGGTCCTTGCCAATTTTTACCCGCTTTAATACCGAATAAGTTATGGCTGGTTTTGCCTTCCGCCGTCAAAATTTCGCGTTTTCCCCAACCGCTTTCTAATGCCGCTTGCGCCAGAATTAAGAAATGAGAAATACCGCTTTTTTCACTGGCATTTTTAGCAGGCTCAATCAGTTGATTGATAAAATTGCTGCTATTGAGTGATAAGGATTTGATTTGCTTAAATGGCGATGCCAGTGCATCCCCCATGGCAGGAGCGAATCGTCGTACCATTTGCTCTAAAGCAAACGGCGGTAACGATTGTAGATCCTGCTCATTGAGTGGCATAAAAGCGCCTTGTGCAGGTGAACTTGGCGATTGGTCACGGGTCAGTTGCTGATACATCATTTCCCCAAAACCAAGCCCTTTTTGGGCAAGATCTTGGGCAATTTGCTGGTCGTACATACTGGTCATCATGCGCGTTTGGTCACTGGAAAACATGCCATCCTGCGGTAATGCTGAACGCATACTCTTGAGCATCATTTCCACAAATGTCGCTTCCAGTTGCTGCGTCACTTGACGCAGCCCTTGTTCTGGCGATTTGTTTAATTCGCCTTTTAAACTGGTGAGCGACTGGACATCATACGCAGCCCCTTGTAATAACTGCATATCGCTCATTAGATGATCTCCAATTTCGCACGTAAGCAGCCAGCACTTTCCATCGCTTGCAGAATAGACATCAAGTCTGTTGGCGTTGCCCCTAACGTATTGAGCGCTTGGATAACTTGGTTAAGCTGAACGCTTGCATTCACTTTCTGTAGCGCCCCACCTTGCTCTTTCACGCCAATATTTGTGTTACGAGTGACCACCGTTTGTCCACCAGCAAATGGCGTATTCGGTTGGTTAACTTGGGTTTGACGGTCAACCGTAACAGCTAAGCTACCGTGCGCGACCGCGCAACTGTCTAAGGTAACACTGCGGTTGATCACCACAGAGCCGGTGCGTGAATTCAGGATAACTTTGGCTTCTGCCATCGGTGTGCGCACGTTCAGCTCTTGAACTCGTGATAAAAAGCGGACTTGGTCTGTATTATTTGCAGGAACGAGTAATTGAACAGTTCGTGAATCTAATGCGCGTGCTGAACCCATTCCACCCAGACGGTTAATCGCATCTGAAATGTCTTGCGCTAATGCGAAACTGTCTTCGTTAAGTTGCAGGTTGATAGCACCACTTTGCCCAAAGCTACTGGCCAGTTCACGCTCAATCGTTGCACCATCCGTAATACGCCCACCATTAAGCTGATTGACTTTTACACTGCTTCCACCCGCGCTAGCCCCTGCGCCGCCCACTAAAACGTTACCTTGCGCCATCGCGTAAATTTGCCCATCAACCCCTTTTAATGGGGTCATCAGCAAGGTTCCACCACGTAAGCTTTTTGCGTTACCCATTGAGGAAACAACAACATCCACCGATTGACCAGAGCGACCAAATGGCGGCATTTTCGCCGTGACCATAACTGCGGCAACGTTTTTCAGCTGCATGTTGGTGCCTGGTGGAACGGTAATGCCCATTTGGGACAACATGTTATTTAAGCTTTGAGTGGTAAAGGGCGTTTGCATGGTTTGGTCACCCGTTCCATCCAATCCAACCACTAAACCATAACCAATTAATGGGTTATCTCTCACCCCTTGTACTGTGGTGAGATCTTTAATTCGTTCGCTGTAGGCAGGAGCAACAAATAGGCTCCCGAAAAGGCAAACAAATGAAATGAGAACGAATAATTTGTTTTTCATTGATTTTTCTCGGCTATTAGCTGACGGATATTCACTTAGTAAGGGGATACATTTAAGAAGAAACGCTGTAACCACCCCATTGTTTGGGATTCGTTAATATAGCCATCACCAACGTATTCAATCCGAGCATCAGCCACTTGCGTGGAACTTACATTGTTATCTGCGCCAATCGTGCGCGGGTTCACCACGCCGGAGAAACGAATAGATTCCGTTCCCTGATTAATCGCAATGCGTTTTTCACCCACGACATGCAAATTGCCATTTGCTAATAACTGGTCAACGGTCACTGTAATTGTGCCTTTAAAGGTATTGTTGGCATTTGCACCACCTTTACCGTTAAAATCGCTGTTTCCCTTCACATCAATTTCTGTGTTGCTACCGCCTAACCAACCTTGCATAAATCCAGGCAGAATCGCTGCCAAAAATCCGGTTTTTCCGCTACGGTTTGCATTTGCCGACGAGTTTTTACTCGCACTCACGTTCTCTTGTAGGTTGATCGTTAAGATGTCGCCAACGTTACGTGGTCTTCTGTCTTCAAATAGCGGCTGGTAGCCGTAGTAAGCAGGTTGAGCACTTTGAAAAATAGCACCGTTAGGAGCGGGTGCTGTGGGTGCAGTCGGTACTGCACTGGTTTGTGTGTCCACCAGCGGGCGTGGCTTAATATGTGCACAGCCATTTAATGTGACCGCCACTGCCGCAACCAAACAGACGGATTTTATGGTCTGTAACACTGTTTTTTTCCGCTTAGGAACAATACCGTTTTCAATCATCATGCGACTCTTTTGCTACTGGATACCTTTGTCATCACGAAAGGCAGTTCACAATGTTATTCATGAACTGCCATCCTTACTTACAGCTGTGTCAGACGTTGCAGCATTTGGTCTGATGCAGAAACTGCCTTGCTGTTAATTTCGTATGCGCGTTGAGTTTGGATCATGTTCACCAACTCTTCGGCAACGTTAACGTTTGAGGTTTCTAACATGCCTTGATACAGCAACCCTGCGCCATTAGTACCCGGAGCACTCTCATTCGGTGCACCTGAACTTGCGGTTTCCATATACAGGTTTTCACCCATGCTTTCTAAGCCAGCATCGTTAATAAAGGTGGTTAACGTGATTTGACCGATTTGCTGTGGTTGGTTATCCCCATACACGGTGACAGAAACCGTACCATCACGGGCAATACTCAAGCTGTTGGCGTTTTCTGGGATCATGATCGCCGGAACCACTTGATAACCGCTCGATGTCACTAACTGACCATCTTGGTTACGCTGCAAAGCACCATCACGGGTGTAAGCATCAGTACCATCTGGCATTTGAACGTGTAAAAAGCCTTGACCTTTGATAGCGATATCCGTGGTCGTGCCAGTTTTGTTTAAGTTACCTTGGCTATGAATACGTACGGTCGCCACTGGGCGCGCGCCTGTACCCATTTGTAAACCTGATGGTAATGAAGTTTGTTCTGAACTCATCGCACCCGGTTGACGGATGTTTTGGTACAGTAAATCTTCAAATACCGCACGTTGGCGTTTAAAGCCATTAGTGCTGACGTTTGCCAAGTTGTTGGAAATCACGTCAAGGTTAGTTTGTTGAGCATCAAGCCCTGTTTTTGCAATCCATAAAGAGCGGATCATAGTCATTCCTTACTAACATTTGCCGACTAGCGGCTAGCTGTTAGTGATTAACTGATAGTAAGTAGTTGATTGGCACGCTGCGCATTTTCGTCTGCGCTGTGGATCACTTTCATTTGCATTTCAAAATGACGAGCATTGGCAATCATGGAGACCATGGCTTCAGCGGCATTGACGTTACTTCCTTCAATCACGCCAGAAGTCACGATAGCACGCTCGCTCATGGGTAATCCTTCGCCATTCGCTGCTTGTGCCTGAGGAGATAAATGGAATAATCCATCTTCGCCACGAACTAAGTCTTGCGGCTGCGCTTCAACCACTTTGAGGCGGCCAATCTGTCCCAACATGGTTGGTGGATCGGTTGCCAGCAAAGCCGTAATGGTGCCATCGTTACCAATGGTTAATTCCGCGTTAGGTGGCACGTTGATAGCCCCGCCATCCCCTTGCAACACACGCTCACCAATCATTAATTCACCGTCTGGCGAAATTTGGATGTTACCGTTGCGGGTATACGCCTCCGTGCCATCGCCTAAAGCGACTGCCAAAAAGTGTTTATCATTCAACGCAACATCCATCGGTCTACCGGTATAGTTCAGTTGACCTTGGCTCATATCCGCACCCGGTGTTGATGCAACAACTAGCGTACGCGTCTGCTCGGTATCACCGTGAATAGGCACCGCGCGCATCGCTGACAGTTGAGCTTTAAAGCCCGCTGTTGAAACGTTCGCAATGTTATTCGAAACAATACTTTGGTTTTCAAGCGCATGACGCGCCCCGCCCATTGCGGTATAAATGACATGATCCATCGCCAGCCTCTAGGATTAACGTAAGTTAACCAGTGTTTGTAACATCTGGTCTTGGGTCTTAATGGTTTGGGCATTGGACTGATAGTTACGCTGCATTACGATCATGCTGATCAGTTCTTGGCTCATATCCACGTTGGACGATTCCAGCGCACCACTGGTCAACTTACCGAATTGACCTACACCCGGAACGCCATCCATTGGGTTACCAGAAGCATTTGATGCCGCCCAAACGTTACCACCTTGGGAAACCAAACCGTTCGGGTTAGCAAATGCGGATAACGCAATTTGACCCACAACACGTTTTTGTTGGTTGGAGTAGTTAGCAACAATCAGACCGTTATCTTCGATTTTGAAGGTGGTGTATTCACCGGCTGGGTAGCCGTTCACATCGATAGCACTGACTGAAGATTCGCTCACTTTTTGTTGACGAGTTTTACCCAAATCGACTTGTAGAGTACCATCATTCGCACCATTTAAGCCTTTGAATGGGAAAGCAAACGTTGTTGGTAATTGAACCGTAGTATCTGGGTCACCAGGGTTTGGACCTTTGACTACTTTTTCAGTCATTAGCTTACCGTTACCGTCAAATTCTAGCTCCCCCAGCTTTTCAGCTTTGGTTTCACTAGAATCTTTAGCGTATGCACTCCATTTGTTATCTGCATCCTTCACAAAATAAACAGAAATTTCATGAGTGTTACCTTGGCTGTCATAAGCTGTCATGGTCGTGCTGAAGTTATATGTCGCGATATCATCAGGCTTGTTTGGATCAAAAGGCTTATCTTTAACTTTATCTTCTGAGTTCAGGTTGATGGTTAACTTAGCTAAATCAGATTGCTTCGCATCCATCATATCCGTTGGGATATTCATTCCAGCCGGAACACCGCCGCTTTGCACAGTGATGTTACCTTTCTCATCCACGCTTGCCGGATACCCAGTCACTACCATGCCTTGGTTGTTGACTAAGTTACCGCTTTTATCACGCAAGAATTGACCGTCACGGCTGTAATAAACATCACCGTTTTGGTCTTGAACGCGGAAAAACCCGTTACCGGAAATCGCAACGTCGGTTGCTCTATCAGTACGGGTAATTGGACCATCTTTGAAGTTTTGAGTGACCGCTGCGACGTTCACACCTAGCCCAACACCGGAGCCGGCAAACATATCGGCAAACGAGGTTGTTGCCCCTTTAAAACCGTTAGTTGCGGAGTTGGCAATATTGTTACCAATCGAGTCTAGCCCCGCTGATGCTGCATTTAAGCCACTGACTGCTTGTGAAAAAGACATATTTTCTCCATGAATATTTGGGGAATAAAAGTTTGGGGAATAAAATTAAGATGCGGGATACACTTTAAAGATGCTGCTTAGTGGCACACTTTGCCCTATTCCAACATCCAGTAATGGTGCATCTGAGCCAGGTGTGACACCATTGACACGGGTATAACCGAGTTTGGTGACCTCAATTTCAGACCCCATCCTGACGGCTTTCACATCAAAGAAATATTTCCCTTTCGGATCGGCAACCACATTGCCGTTGTTATCGCGACCATCCCATGCCATATCGTAAATATCGGGTTTCACTTCTGAGTCATAGGTGATAGTGCGGATTACGGTGCGGTTTTTGTCTCGAATGGTAATTTCAACGCTATCGGCCATCTTCGGTAGGAAGAAGCCAAATGGCGATGAAATGTAATCAGTTTGCGGCTCTTCAGTACCTTCTCCGCCTTCATTACCCTCTGTTGCGCCAAAATTACTGAGCCCAAAATTAGATGGGCTATTCGCGCTAATCACATCGTCAGGTAATGGGTTCGCTGGCTTAGCTACATTGCTATTTTCGCCACTACTCTCTTTTTTCAGTGGTGCCAGCACAATTTCATTGCGCGGGATAAGCACCCCTTTGCCCACGAGTTGCGTTGCCTGTAATGACTGCCCAGACCCTATCTGTTGCGAAATCCCTGTCACACTATCACTGAGCTTATTCATGCTCTCAAGTGTAGCGATTTGAGCTAGTTGCCCCGTTAAATCCGCGTTATCCATTGGTTTGGTCGGGTCTTGGTTTTTCATCTGCGTGACAATCATGGTTAAAAATGTGTCACGCATATCATCACTTTGACTTTTCTTTGGAATGTTACTGGCTGCAGCTGCTGGCCCAGCAACTGTGTTATCCAAAGAATCATTCATTGATGCAGAAATTCCCATTGCGCGCCTCCGTTACTGACCTAGCGTTAAGGTTTTCTGTAGCAATGTTTTTGCGGTATTCATGACTTCTAAGTTGGCTTGATAGCTGCGCGATGCAGAGATGGTGTTGATCATTTCACCTACGGTATCGACGTTAGGCATCTTCACGTAGCCTTTTTCATCTGCAAGAGGATGACCGGGCTTGTATTCCATACGCGGAGGAGCAGGATCTTCGATTAATTCACTCACACGAACGCCACCGACTTGATTGCGACCTTGTGGCGCCATTTGAAAAACTACTTGCTTCGCACGGTACGGTTCACCATCAGGACCCACCACACTTTCTGCGTTCGCCATGTTACTCGCGCTAACGTTTAGACGCTGAGATTGCGCGGTTAATGCAGAAGAGGAGATATCAAAAATACTGAGTAGACCCATAACCCTTACCCTTGTTGTAGAACGGCCAACATACTTTTGACTTGGCTATTGATGAATGTAAGATCGGCTTGATATTTCAATGTGTTATCAGCAAATTGGCTGCGCTCAACATCCATATCAACCGTATTTCCATCCATTGAAGTTTGATAAGGCACACGATATTTCAGATCCAATGCAGCAGGCTTCATATCATGTCCTTCAATATGCCCTTTGGCTGTCACTGCTAGTGAAATACCCTTTCCTTTCACCACGCCTTTATCCATCGCTTGTTGTAATTGACGATTAAAATCAATATCACGCGCTTGATAACCAGGGGTATCCGCATTGGCAATGTTAGAAGCCAAAACAGTCTGTCTTGCTTCTCTTATGGACAAAGCCCGTTGCTGAAAAGCAAAGGTGGCATCTAATTTATCAATCATGGTTTCCTCAATGGATTTCAGTTAATTCCTAATCGATTTAGACGGAAATTAAGAATTTTTTAATTGCAGTTTTTATAAATGCAAAGTTTGAATATAGAAATTCGATGCTCATATTAGCTGGCAGATAAAAAATCTAATGGCGAGATAAAGGCAAAATAATTGACCTATTTGCCTCATTCATTATTGACGATGTAGGTAAACTTCAAGGGTGAAAAGGTATGGGATGAAAAAGGAAATGGGATGATGAAAACTGTTTTTTCAATTAAATATATTTTAATTATCAGTATATTAAATCTATTTTCTTTTTCTGCGCAAGCATCTCTCCCACAAGATATTGACCAGTATTTCCGTAAAATTCATGGAAAGCAAAATAGCGTTTCAATTGAAATAAAAACCCCAATTGATAAATGGCCAAATTGTGATAAGCCGCAAATTGGCTTACCAAGTGGGGGTCGTAATATGGGAAATATCTCACTTCCTGTGCAATGCGATAAGAAAAAACAGTATTTACAGCTAACGGTGAATGTCACCGGGCAATATTATGTTGCCACCCGTAATATTCAACGGGGAGAAACCATTGAATTTGTGGATATTGGCACCAAAAGAGGGCTTATTCACCAATTGCCATCTGGGGCATCTACCGACAAGATGGCGCTGCGTGGCACGTTAGCCCTTCGCAATATTACCGCAGGGCAGACGTTTACTAGCTCAATGGTTAGGCGCCCTTGGGCTATTAAGGCGGGTCAAACCGTGTATGTATTTGCTACTGGCAATAACTTTTCCGTTAAATATGAAGGTCGAGCCATTAATAATGCCGCCATGGGTGAAAATATTCGAGTTCGACTTATCAATGGGCAAGTGGTTAATGGTGAAGCTCAAGAAAATGGCAGTGTTCAAGTAGCGCTTAACTAACTTAATTTAAAATTAAATCATCAAGTTATAGCGTGATAATTTTCTGTTTTTGAAGTGAATTACAGGTATAATTTTTGCAATTCGTCTGAAGTAGTTAAACATGCAGTTAATTATCAGAATTTATATCGCGATTTAAGTGAAATTACCTATCTCATTGGTAATTTGAAAGCTAACCGAATATTAAAGGTTCATTAATATCTGCCGATAACCTTCTATATCAAAAATATCGGGAACAGGAAAAATACTATGGCTATTGAGCAAACATCTGCAATCTCTGCCTTGACTCAGGTAACCACTCGCGATCCACAAGAAACCGCAGCGCTGGTTCGTGAGAAAAAAGTCTCCGCAAATGAAGCCGTTAAAGAAAGCTCTTTTGCACCGAGTGAGTTACAAAAGAAATTACTTCAACCTCAAGCTTCTGATATTGATGTCGCTAAAGTTGAAAAAATCAAACAAGCCATCAAAGACGGTACGTTAACCATGGATGCAGGTAAAATCGCTGATGGTATTTTACGTGATGCCCATGAATGCATGCTTTCTATGAAATAAACTGAACGACTATGAACGACGAATTATTACTACTATTAGAACAGCAGCTTGGTCATTTGCAATCACTGGAAATTGTGATGAAGAATGAAGAGTTATTATTGGGTTACCATCGTGTGCCACCTTCTCCATTTCAGGAAACGACGGAGCAAAAACGTTTTTTAGTTGCCGCTATCAGTCATGGTGAGAACCACCGTTTACAACTGGAAGAGCAAGCAAAAATCGTTGCACCTTATGAAGGTAACCCAGTGCTCAACCATACTTGGAATACGATTAAAGACCTAACGACCCAACTAAAAGATTTAAATTATCGTAATCACCAAATGCTTCAACTGCATATTGAGCTGAATGCACAACGTCTAAATTTTGTGAAAAAGCATAATAATCAGTCAACTTACGGTGCCGATGGCTTAGAATCTAAACGCCCTGCGTTAGGAAAGAAAATTTCAATTTAGATTTCTGACTAAACCTGTTTTCCTCGCCCCCATTTTTATCTGGTTAAATGATCAGAGTCTTTTGGTTTATTAAATTTAGTCTTTTGGTTTATTAAATTTAGCCTTTTGGTCGATTAGATTTCACCTTTTTTGCTTCTATTCTCGCCTTAATACGTTTCACAACATCTCCATCTGTAACCCCGATTTTTTCTAGTCCTTTAGCAAATTCCAATAATTCCTTCAATGTGTCTGCCATGTTCTTTACACCATGATTATGTATAAGGTATCGATGCACATTAATGATTAATATCTAGCATTTTTGGGCTCATGTTAGTGAGACTTGATGCTGTTCGCAGCGTTCGGTTTAAAGTCTGCAAAGACCTTAACTGTGCTTTTGTATAAAACTAATGCACGAAAAAATAGGCAGTGAGTGAGGAGTTATGACACTCATCTCACTACACTGCCTATTGTGATACTTATTTGCGTTTCGTTAACTTGAAATCAATCGACTGTTTATGACCCACTGATCATCGATGTCATTCTAATCTTACGGTGATCTGTCATTTCTAAATTGGACATCACCACTAATTGCGGCAAACTACGACGCAGGAAGCGAGATAAAATCAGCCTCAGGGCATGATTCACTAACAATACGGTTGGCGCCCCCATCGCTTCTTGATGCCCCACTGCTTCTTCAGCTTGAGTTTGAATAAACTGGGCTAAGTTTGGCTCTAAGCCACCGCCATTCTTTGCGGCTTGTAGCAGGATTTGCTCTAACTTCGCATCCAACCCAATCACTTGGATCTCTTCAGCGCTACCAAACCATTGCTGGGTAATGGCTCGTCCTAAAGCAATACGTACCTGAGAGGTAAGGTAATCAGTGTCTTTTTGTTCACCATTTTCACCTGCCATTTCAGCCAGCGTTTCAATAATGGTGCGCATGTCACGGATCACCACATCTTCCATGAGTAGGTTTTGTAAAACGCGGTGCAAGATGGTCAGTGAAATGGTGTCAGGGATCAAATCATCCGCCAGTTTTGGCATTTCTTTTTTCACTCGGTCATACAACATTTGGGCTTCTTGGCGACCGAACAGAGTGCTCGAGTATTGCAGTAAAATCTGGTTAAAGTGCGTTGCTACCGCGGTACTTGCAGAAACGACGGTATAACCTTGGATTTGTGCTTGTTCACGTAAATCGTCATCGATCCATATTGCAGGTAGACCAAACGCAGGTTCTTTAGTCATATCTCCTTGTAAAGTTCCCGCCGCATTACCCGGATCAATCGCTAAGTTACGTCCAGGTTGAGCTTCTCCGCGCCCCACCTCAGCCCCTTTGATAAGAATGCGATATTCACATGGGGATAACTCTAAGTTGTCGCAAATATGTACCACCGGAGGTAAGTATCCGACTTCCTGAGCAAATTTCTTACGTAACCCACGAAGTCGACCCAATAGCTCCCCTTGTTGATCGTTATCAACCAACGGAATTAAGCGATAACCGACTTCCATTGCCAGTAAATCTTCTAACTGCACATCATCCCATGTTGCTTCGACCACTTTATTGGCTTCTTGGAAATGTTGCGCTTGGCTATCATCCATCACTTTTTCTGGGTTACGTGAGCGTTTTACCAGATACCAGCCTAATGCAGCCAATGCCGCAGTAAACAGTAGGAAAACAAAGTTAGGCATCCCTGGAATAAGACCAATCAACCCTAACACCCCAGCACTGAGCCACATCACGCGCGGATTATTGAACAGTTGAGTGACCATCTGCTCACCGACATCTTCATCGGTTGCAACGCGAGTGACGATAACCCCCGCTGCCGTTGAAATGATCAATGCTGGAATTTGGGCAACTAGACCGTCACCAATGGTTAATAAGGTATAAACGCTCGTTGCATCACCGAGGGTCATATGGTGCTGACCCACACCAACAATCAGACCACCGATGACGTTTATCACCATGATCATAATTCCGGCGACAGCATCACCACGGACGAATTTACTCGCACCGTCCATTGAGCCGTAAAAATCGGCTTCTTGAGTGACTTCTGCTCGGCGTTTTTTCGCTTCATCATCATTAATGATACCGGCGTTTAAGTCGGCATCGATGGCCATTTGCTTACCGGGCATACCATCAAGCACAAAGCGAGCACCCACTTCGGCGATACGCCCCGCACCCTTGGTGATAACCATAAAGTTAATCAGAACCAAGATAATGAAAACAACGATACCAATGGCAAAGTTACCGCCAACCAGGAAGTGACCAAAAGCTTCGACAACACGCCCAGCAGCATCAGGTCCAGTATGACCATCCAGCAAAATAATACGCGTTGAAGCGATATTCAAAGATAGGCGCAATAAGGTTGCGAACAGCAAAATGGTGGGAAATGCGGCAAAATCCAATGTCCGTTTGGTGAACATCGCCACAAGCAGAACCATAATGGACAGAGCAATGTTAAAGGTGAACAACAAATCAAGCAAAAATGCCGGTAATGGTAAAACCATCATCGACAGAATCAGTAATATCAGCACGGGTCCAGCGAGGATTTGCCACTGAGTTCCTTGTAAGTTTTTCGGCAATTTTAAAAGTGCAGCCAAATTAGCCATCGCGATTGTTATCTCCAGCAAAATCCAGCGTCGGTGGCACTGGTAAATTCTTCGGTTTCTTTGGTTTCAGGCCACCTTCACGACGCCAACGGCGTAATTGGTAAACCCATGCTAAAACTTCTGCTACCGCTGCATACAGCGCAACAGGGATACTTTGTCCAATCTCCGCATGACGGTATAACGCACGCGCGAGCGGTGGAGCTTCAAGTTGTAAAATGCGGTGCTCTGCACCAATTTCTTTAATACGTTGAGCAATAACTCCTGCGCCTTTTGCCAAAACTTTCGGCGCCCCCATTTTTTTATCGTCATATTTTAGGGCGACAGCGTAGTGAGTCGGGTTAGTAACAATCACATCCGCACTGGGGACATCTGCCATCATTCGGTTACGCGCAATCGCTCGTTGTTGCTGACGAATTTTGGCTTTAATGTGCGGATCACCCTCTTGCTGCTTAAATTCGTCTTTAATTTCTTGGCGGCTCATCCGTAACTTTTTCAAGTGGGAACGAAATTGATAAAACACATCAAATGCCACCATCGGGATTAAGAGAAAGACAATTAAATAACCTGCAAAAATTACCTTCTCTAGTGCATTCGCTAATGCCGTTGTCGGTGGTTCCATTACCAAATGGAGTAGTGAAGGCCAACTTTGCCAGAGGAAAATGGATGCTCCTAACCCCACAAACAGTGATTTTAATATCGCCTTAAACAATTCAGATAAGGCATTCATAGAGAAAATTCGTTTTAATCCTTTGATTGGGTTTAATTTTTTCAAATCAAACTTAATCAATTTGCTATTAAATAACAGCCCACCCACCAGTGACGAAGCAGAGATCCCCACCAGCGCTAACCCCCCGATAATTGGGAGTAGAGCAAATAACGCCTCACTAACCACCCTCCCCAAATAACTGAGCATTAACCCTGTGTTTTGCAGGTAATGCCCGTCAAAGATAAATCCTTGGCGCATGATTTGTCGTAGCTGGTTTGCCAAATGCCCGCCACTTAACCACAGCAAACTGACTCCAGCCAACATCATCATGAGGGAGCTTAATTCTTTGGAGCGAACAATTTGCCCATCATCTTTCGCTTTCTGCTTTTTATGGGGCGTGGGTTCTTCTGTTTTTTCTACATCACTTTCGTCGGACACGTGACTTCCAAAAAATTAGCCTATACGCATAGTCGCTATAGCATGACAGAGTGTAAAAAAATCAATGGTGGAAAATAGACGTAGTTCGCAGGGGTTTTTTGGCTATTGAGCAATATGGCAACAACTTTGCGAAGCGCTTCGCAAAGAGGCAAATGAAAGGTAACAAGAGAAAAAGTCAAAAAGGATGACCTAAAAAATCACTTCCTATAATACCCGTGCTGTAAAATGGGGTATATTGACAGTATCAATATAAAACACTCTATTTATAGCAGGTGATATTCGTTATGGCTTTGATCCCTAAAAACTATGCTCGCTTAGAAAGTGGCTACCGTGAAAAAGCACTCAAGATTTATCCATGGATATGTGGACGCTGCACACGGGAATTCGTTTATTCGAATCTAAGAGAATTAACTGTTCATCATATCGATCATGATCATACCAATAACCCTGAAGATGGCAGTAACTGGGAATTATTGTGTCTCTTCTGCCATGACCATGAGCACTCTAAGTATACAGAAGCCGACCAGTACGGAACGAATGTGGTTGCGGGTGAAGATGCACAAAAAGATGTGGGTGAAGCCACTTATAACCCGTTTGCAGATTTAAAAGCTATGTTGAATAAAAAGAAATAACTTTATCTCTGTTTTGTTTGCGCAGGTTTGAAAAGCTATTCAAGCCTGCGTTAATGCCCTATTAATATCCTCTTTTACGGCCCCAACATTTCTCGGCACGCTATCCAGTCATTCGTCAGCAATTGCAACTTATTCATGACCTAACAACACGCCTTATCATTCCATTATTTGATACACGTCATCTACAAGCCGCCCTACCGATTCGACTTAACCCGATTGTTGATATTGAAGGACAGCCCTATGTACTTATGACTCATTTGATGTCAGCTATCTCTAAGTCCATGCTAGGAAAAGAGATTATTTGCATTGGGTACTAAAGAGATAAAATCAAAAACGCGATCTACTGGTCGATGGGTTTTGATGAAAAATTGCTAATAAAATAATGATGCACAACTACCCTAAATAGTTTGAGCCATAGCAAGCAGGTAAACTCAGCCAATAACGCTATAGCTCAAAATATCTCGAAGGAGCGAATTAGAAACCTAATTCATCTAACAGATCATCCACCTGTGACTGTGATGCCATCACATTCACACCTTCTTTATTAATCTGAGGACCATTGAGCAGGCTTTCACTTTGAGTCTTCACTCGCATTTCTGGTGGTGTATTTTCCATCAGCAACGCTAGTAGCTGTTTCTCTGCTTCTTCAACCACTTCCATCATTTTTTTGACGACTTGCCCCGTTAAGTCTTGGAAGTCTTGCGCCATCATGATTTCTAATAGTTCAGCTTTCGTCACTTCGCTATCTTGGATAACTTGTCCCAAAAATGCTTGAGTGGAGCCGCGTAACGCTTCAGAGACTTCACCGGACGCCGCCTCTTCCCACTGTTGCTGCAACGCAACCGCATTTTTGTTCATTTCCACTTGCAGCGGCTTGATAACATCAATGCCGTTGAGTGTTTTTTCTGCCGCTTGGGCTGTCATTTGCGCAATATAACGCAGGCGGTCTTTACCGTCTGGAATACTTGCTACTGCCTGCTGAACGCTTTTCTCTAAACCCAACTCACGCATACTTTCACGTAAGGTTCGCATCAGAGTTCCAATACGTGTAATGACGTGTTTTAGATCTTCGTTGCCAGTGCCATTACGACTGCCATTCATTGCTACTTGTTCAATCATCACTGTCTCCTTTACCGCCCGCGATTATTGCAGCCCCATTTTTTCAAACACTTTATTTAATTTTTCTTCGAGGATAGCTGCGGTAAACGGTTTCACAACATAGCCGCTCGCACCAGCTTGTGCTGCCGCAATAATATTTTCTTTTTTCGCTTCTGCGGTCACCATTAAGACAGGGATATGTTTAAGTGCATCATCACCACGAATGGTTTTGAGTAACTCTAAACCATCCATATTTGGCATATTCCAGTCAGCAACAACAAAATCAATATTCCCAGCACGGATTTTTTCGAGGGCATCAACGCCATCTTCCGCTTCTTCAATTTTGTTAAAACCAAGTTCTTTTAATAAGTTACGGACGATGCGACGCATAGTAGAAAAGTCATCGACAACCAGAAAGCTCAGATCTTTAGCGGCCATAACCACTCCTTCAAAAATACAATGATAAATAAACTGTCACCACTAAACGGTGACAGTAGAAAGTTTTGTTAATACGCTTGGGGCAATTTTCAGTAGATCCAGCACTTCATCTGCGGCATTCATTTCGATTGCAGCACGCGGCATACCAAATACGACGCAACTACTTTCGTTTTGAGCATAAGTGAAAGCCCCTTGTTGACGTAGGTTGAGTAAGCCCTTGGCGCCATCCATTCCCATTCCGGTCAGCAAAATACCAATACATTTACGTCCGACATGCTTAGCGACTGAGTCAAATAGCACATCGACGGAAGGACGATGGCGGTTAACCGGCTCGCTCTGTTCCAACACCACTTGATAACCTTTGCCTTTATCGGCAATCAACATGTGTGAATCACCCGGCGCAATATAGGCGCAGCCTTTTTGCAAAATCTCATTGTGCTCCGCCTCTTTAACTGTAAGTGCACACAGTTTATTTAAGCGTTCAGCAAAAGAGCGAGTGAAGCCTGCTGGCATATGCTGAGTGATCACCACTGGCGGGCATTCTCTTGGCAGCATCTCTAAAAATTGGCGGATAGCTTCTGTTCCACCAGTTGAGGCTCCCACGGCTATCACACGGTTGTTGCACACGTATGGCGTCAGCGGTTTAGCGAGAGTTGTCGGCTCAGCAACTTTTTTCTCTGTACGAGCAAAACGGTTACGCTGCGACATTTTAGACATTGCCGCTGCGCGAATTTTTTCACCGATCATATCGCGATAACTCATCATGGTTTCGCGAATACCAATCTGTGGTTTTGTCACAAAATCTACAGCGCCCAGTTCTAAAGCCTTTAATGTCACTTCAGAGCCTTTAGAGGTTAATGTGGAGACCATAACGACCGGAATTGGATGCAGCCGCATCAATTTCTCTAAAAAATCAATACCATCCATTCTCGGCATTTCAACATCGAGGGTGATAACATCTGGCTCCAGTTGCTTAATTAAGTCCCGAGCAACATACGGATCTGGCGCTGTGTCGACCACTTCCATATCAGTGTGACTGTTGATAATTTCACGCATTAATTGGCGCATGAGTGCAGAGTCATCGACGCACAATACTTTTATTTTTTTCATTGTCCTCTCCTCGCCGACGCTAAGCTGTAGACGGTCTGCCCATTGATCACAAACTGTTTTGTCAGTTGCGAAATATTTTCAGAGTGACCAATAAACAATAAGCCATCCGGCTTGAGCAGTGGCGCAAAGCGCTCTAGCAGTTTTATCTGCATTTCCTTGTCAAAATAAATCATGACGTTGCGGCAAAAAATCGCATCGAAGCGATGTTGTAATTGCCAATCGCCTTCCGTCAGGTTTAAGTAACGAAACTCAATCATGTTGCTAAGTGCGGGTTTTACGCGAGCAAACCCTTCGTACTCACCCACCCCTTTCATGAAGTAGCGCTGCCGTTGCAGTGCTGTCAGGGCTTTGGGTTCTTCGATTCGATAGATCCCTTGTTTCGCTTTCTCTAATACTTCCGTGTCAATATCACTGGCAACGACCTTGGCATTGACAGCGTTGGCTCCCAGAACATCGCTCACTGTCATGGCGATAGAATAAGGTTCTTCCCCTGTCGAAGAAGCCGAACACCAAATATTGATATTGCTATTTCGACGGCTTTTTAAAAAATCTGTCAATGTCGCAAAGTGGTGAGGCTCTCGAAAGAATGCCGTTAAGTTTGTGGTCAGTGCGTTGATAAATGCTTGCCATTCCGTATTCAACGGTTCACGCTCTAACATCCGTAAGTAATCAGAAAAATTGTCGATATTACAGTCACGTAAGCGCTTTAATAAGCGGTTATAGACCATATTTTTCTTATTCATCGTAAGGACTATTCCAGACTTTTTATGAATAAATCGACAAACCCGACCAAACTCGTCATCAGTCAAAGGTTCTATCTGTGGTACTAATAGCATCGTACTTGTCGTCCTATTCAATAAAAACCGGCGAGGCAGCCGAAAGTGGCTGCCTAACTATCATCGTCTAACTTATGCGTTGTCTAACTAACCGCCTCTCCCTAGTTCAAGTTATCTAGATTGAGAGTTCATTATTCACGCTATCGCATGAATACCCATTACCGTCTAACTCGGGTCGACTGTTCTGGTAATTCGAAAAATTCCACAGTCTCGACCAAATTATTGGCTTGGTCTTCAAGTGCTGCTGTCGCACTGGTTGATTGCTCTACTAATGCGGCGTTTTGTTGTGTAACAGAATCCATTTGGGTCACTGCAATCGCGACTTGCTCAATACCTCGGCTCTGTTCATTCGATGCAGACGCAATATTGCCCATTAATTCAGTTACCTGGTTAACAGCGGCAACCAATTCATTCATGGTTTGACCTGCTTCATTCACCAACTGAGAGCCCTGGTTCACGCGTCCAACTGACTCGTCAATCAAGCCTTTAATTTCTTTCGCCGCTTCAGCGCTTCGTTGCGCTAATGCGCGAACTTCACCTGCAACTACCGAGAACCCACGACCTTGTTCACCCGCACGCGCCGCTTCTACTGCAGCATTTAATGCAAGGATGTTGGTCTGGAAAGCGATGCCATCAATGACACTGATGATGGCGCTAATTTTCTGAGAGCTATTAGAAATGGCAGTCATCGTGTCAATCACACCTTCCGTGATTTCACCGCCTTTTGTCGCTGTGCGCGATGCACTCACTGCAAGTTCGCTAGCTTGACGCGCATTATCGGCGTTTTGTTTCACTGTCGCAGTTAACTCTTCCATACTCGCTGCCGTCTCTTCTAACGAGGCGGCCTGCTGTTCTGTTCTTGATGATAAATTATTATTCCCTAAAGCAATCTCACGAATACCCGTATACATTTGGTCTGTATTAGAGCGAATAGAGGTGACAGTTTTTGCCAATGATTGCTGCATGACTTTTAATTTTTCGAATACATCACCGATTTCATCACGGAAATTAATTTCAATATTCTGATTTAGTTTTCCTTCCGCAACGTGCATAAAGTGTTCACTCATGCTGTTTAATGGTGAAATGACTTTACGTTTTAACCACAGATGCACAACGGCAATCACACCGAAAATAATGACAATGACGGTAAAGAATGAAACCCATGCAAATTGGTTATAAAATCTTGCATCCGCAATAGAATCATTACTTTCATCATTTAAAACAGAGAGATAATTATTAATAACACTGATTAATTCATCTTGGTTTTGTTGTGCAGGCAGATTGATATAAGCCGCAACATCGTTGTTATCAAGATTGCCTTTCAATGCGTTTAACGTGACGACAAAGGCATTAAATTTCTCTTCCAATGCCGCTAAGTTTTCTTTTTCGCTTAGCACTGGCTGAGTTTTGAATTCGTTATACGATTTGTTAGCTGAAATTAAGTAGTTATCGAAAACAACGCGGGTTTCTTCGATTAATGGAACGTGGTCGCCTACTTTCATCAGTAAGGCAATTTGAGTCAGGCTATTACGTGCCTGCATTAAGTTTTTGCTGGTCTCTTCCAGTAATGCGCGTTTTTTAGAACCCATATCGATTCTTTCTAGCGCGTTTAATTCGCTGTTAACGATGCCAACAGAAACGCCGCTTGAGGTTAACTGCATGCCACAAAATAAAATCAGGAGTAAGTATAAGCTCACTGAAATTCGGATATTCTTTCCTAACATATTTAATCCCCTACTTATGCCAGCCAAAAATTTGGCCCTTTTTTAATTATCGAGCTTAAACATATAAAAGCGCTGCGAGAGAAACTCTCACAGCGCTCGAACAGATTTACCCTTAAAAGGTTTCCCAGTTATCGTCATCTTTATGATTTTTCGATGCGATTTTGGATAAATCTGGTGTTTTAACAATATTAGATACTGTTCTTGGTGCAGGTTGTGCGTTGCGTACTTTTGCTTGATCCATTGCAGGTAAACGGAAAATGGAGATCAACTGGGAAAGCTTAGCGACTTGCTCTTCCAGTACATTTGCAGCAACAGCGGATTGCTCAACGAGTGAGGCGTTTTGCTGAGTTACTTTGTCCATCTCTTCCACGGCAATACTCACTTGAGCAATACCTTTGCTCTGCTCATCAGACGCGGTTGCGATGTGCGTCATGATGTCAGTAACACGTGTGACTGAGTCGACAATTTTTGTCATTGTTTCACCAGCATCTTCTGCTTGGCGAGCCCCTACGTCTGTTCTAGAAACAGAGTCTTCAATCAAGCCTTTGATCTCTTTTGCTGCATCTGCGCTGCGTTGAGCAAGGCTACGAACTTCATCGGCAACCACAGCAAATCCACGGCCATGCTCACCAGCACGCGCCGCTTCAACCGCAGCATTCAATGCGAGGATATTGGTTTGGAAAGCAATACTGTCGATAACAGCGGTAATGTCAGAGATTTTTTGCGAGCTATCAGCAATGTTGCGCATGGTATGAACCACGTTAGACACCACTTTGCCGCCTTCTTTTGCAATAACAGAAGCTTGGCTTGCAAACTCGCTAGCTTGATGAGCATATTCAGTGTTTTGCTTAACGGTTGCTGTCAGCTCACTCATGCTAGCAGACGTTTCTTCTAAGCAAGCCACTTGCTGCTCGGTACGTGAAGATAAATCATTGTTACCCGCTGCGATTTCAGTGGTTCCCTGATAGATAGTTTCACTACCATCCAGTACACCACGAACCGTATTGATCAGCTCTTGTTGCATGTGCTGAGCACCACGCGCTAACTCACCAATTTCATTGTTCGCTGAGGTATCAATTTTTGGCGTTAAATCCCCTGAAGCGAACACTTTAATGCGCTCGATCAGCGTATTTAATGGCTCAGTGATCCCTTTACGCACATAGCGATAGCTAATCACGCTGATCACTGCTAACAGTACGGATAAGATAACCAGCAAATACAGTGATTGGCGGTAATTGGATTCTGCATTCACGACTTCATTTTCAAAATCTGAAGAAATTTCAGCAAAATAGAGGCCAAATTGCTCTTCAAATTTGGCTTGTAACCCTGACGTTCTATGCGCATAGAAGCCGTTTAAATCCCCCTTCTCTGCATATTCCGACAGTTTGGTTAATGCAACACGATAATCCTCATAGGATTTTAGTAAGTTATCAAATAACCCCTTATCCACATCTGCGTTTGCCATCAACTTTCTGTAGCTGTCATACGCTTCATCGGCAGCTTTAAATTTACCTTTTGCTGAAGCAATAAGATCCGCAGCAGAGGCATCATCTTTAATGCTTAACTCTTCTAATAAATACGCGTTAATGGCGCGGTTTAAGTCAGAACGAGCTTGCAATAGATTGACCCAGCTTTGAGTCAGAACGAGTCTTTGGCGTTGGAGAGAATTCAAATAATTAATACTGTCGCTGTTATCGCCGAGTTTGGTAAACATCAAACCACTTGATACCAGCTGCAATAAAATAAATACAAAAATAACGGACAAAAGTCCTGATACGATTTTAATTCGACTGTACATGGTGTTTTACTAACATAGTGTTGTTGTAGTTTGGATATCGGACAGTTGCTCAAAAACTTTAGTCATTCACTTACCATTTTTGAGCAAATTATCAGCGTATTTAACGCATCTAATGACTCGTTATTCCGCGATATTGTCGATTAACGCCATCTCTTCACTGGTCAATAATTTTTCGATATCAACCAAAATCAACATACGTTCGCCTACTGTTCCTAGACCGGTCAGATACTGAGTGGATAATGTCACCGCGAAATCTGGCGGTGGTGCAATTTGCTCTTCATGCAACACCAGTACATCGGAAACACCATCAACCACAATTCCCACAACTCGGTCTTTTAAGTTCACAACGATGACGACGGTGTTGTCGTTGTAAACTACGTTTTCATGGGAAAACTTAATGCGCAGATCGATGATCGGAATAATGACGCCACGCAGGTTGGTGACACCTTTAATAAAGTCAGGAGTATTCGCAATACGAGTCACTTGCTCATAACCACGAATTTCCTGCACTTTTAAAATCTCGATTCCGTACTCTTCTTCACCAAGCGTAAAAATGAGGTAGCCTTCGCCATTCTTTTCTTCTTCAAGCTTGTTTAAATCGTCATCTAACATAGACATGGTATATAACCTCTATTTAGTGCATTACTGGTTGAGAAACAGGTTGTTTCTTATTAATCAAAATGTTGTTGTTCATTCTCTGCAATTCTGCGACGTCTAAAATCAGCGAAACAGAACCGTCGCCCATGATGGTTGCAGCGGAAATTCCCGGAATTTTGCGATAATTACTTTCGATATTTTTCACCACGACCTGCTGCTGCCCCACCAGCTTGTCAACCAATAAAGCGAAACGATGCCCCGCATTTTGGATGATCAGCGCGATACTATTGGCAAGATTTGGTTCGGCATTTTTGATAGAAAAGACGTGATGCAATTCGACCAGTGGTAAATATTCACCGCGAACGAGCAGCATTTTTTCTTCACCGGCAAGGCGATAGATATCCTCTGGACGTGGCTGTAATGTGCTAATAATTGCACTAAGTGGCACGATAAACACATCGTCAGAGACTTTGACTGACATACCATCAAGAATGGCTAAGGTTAATGGCAGTAAAATCCGAATGATGGTGCCTTTACCTTCTGTGAAACCGATTTGAATACGTCCGCCCATGTCTTGAATGTTTCGTTTAACCACGTCCATTCCGACACCACGCCCTGAAACATCCGTCACCACTTCGGCAGTAGAGAAGCCCGGCGCCATGATCAACATCGCGACTTCATCGTTGGTCATGCCATCGTGAACATTCATACCTTGAGAGCGAGCTTTTGCTAAAATTCGTTCGCGGTTTAGCCCTGCCCCATCATCACGCACTTCGATACAGATATTGCCGCTTTGATGTGCCGCAGAGAGCGTTAATGTTCCCGCTTCAGGTTTACCATTTGCCAAGCGAACTTCTGGTTTTTCAATACCATGGTCAAGACTGTTTCGGACAAGGTGATTAAGAGGGTCGACGATGCGTTCGATAAGGCTCTTGTCTAATTCAGTTGAGCTACCTTCCACCTTCAGTTCGATTTTCTTACCCAGTTTAGAGGCAATATCGCGCACCATACGCGGGAAGCGGCTGAAGACATAATCCATCGGCATCATACGAATGGACATAACTGACTCTTGCAGAGCGCGTGAGTTACGCTCTAATTGAACGATAGAACTGAGTAAATCTGCATATTCGTTTTGGTCAACTTGTTGGCTATGCTGAGTCAACATTGACTGGATGATTACCAGCTCGCCGACTAAGTTGATCAGTTGGTCAACTTTTTCAACTGCAACACGAATACTGCTTGAATCCCCTTTGGGCTTCGCTGCAGCAGCTTTTTTAGTGGCTGCGGATGACGATGCTGAAGATGATGATGTCGAAGATGGCGCCGACGTTGGTGCCGCAACAAGTGTAGATGTCGGTACAACCGCTTGAGGCGCTTCAACTGGATCGGCAGGTGCTTCAACCATTGCTGCCAACTCTTCCACCGTTGCTTCCAGTTCTTCGAGAGTTGCAGCAACTTTACTTTTCTGGTTACTACCTTGTGTTGCACGCTGGCACTCTTCAAAACTGATTTCGCTATGCTGGATTTGAGACTCATCCACGACGAAACACAGTACCCCACAGATATCTTCGATATCCGTATTGGTCCCTAACCACGCTTTTAAGCTGGAATCACTTTTTTCAGAGCCAAATAAGCTACCGAATAAACCTAGTTCATCCGCTAATACATCTACTTCCGTCGATTTCAGACCGTTTAACGTAATGATGAAATAGTGAGAAAATTCGTTATTTGTCAACGCAGCATGAGTTTGCATCGCGGTTTCTGACGAGGACTCTTCTGTCGCAACATCGTCAGCCACAACACAGTCAGTCTCTTCGGTACTCATGCTAACAAGAGCGGCAACCTCTTCCGGGCCGACTTCGCTGACATCATGTTCAATGCTTTTGAGCACATCACAAATGCGTTTGAAAGTCTCATCATCCGGTAATGAGTCATTTTTATAGGCATCCAATTGGGACACCATCACGTCTTTTGCATCTAAGAAAACGTCAATAATATCTGGCGTTAATGTCAGCTCATCATGACGTGCCTTATCGAGCAAGTTTTCTAAGGTATGCGTGGTGTTTTGTAGATGAGTGAAACCAAAGGTTGCCGCCCCACCTTTAATTGAGTGGGCACTGCGGAATATGGCATTGAGCTGCTCGCTATCTGGGTCAATAGGATCAAGCTCAAGCAAATGCTGTTCCATATCCCTAAGCAACTCATCGGCTTCATCGAAAAATGTTTGATAAAACTCGGTAATATCCATGCTTTTTATCCAATTTCGCTTAAGTTTCACTTAACACTGACTGCCGGATAAGTCCGGCAGTAGTGAGATTCGGGTGATTATGGTTTTTGTCATTACTGTTTATCGGGTGACTTTGTCACCTTCACAGTCACGACATCACTGTTTGCCGGTATTGGCACATCTTCTGGGCCTTTTTTCAGCACATCGTTAATCGGTGTTGCGCCATCGTATTCATGTAAAATTTGATTTGTTTCATCTTCATTCAATACGATGATGCTGATCCGCCGGTTGACGGGTGCTAAGCCGTTTTCTTTGTCTAAATGGATGGATGAGGCCATCCCTACTACACGTAAAACTTTGCGCTCATCCATTCCCCCCATGATCAGCTCACGGCGAGAGGCATTGGCTCTATCGGATGAGAGTTCCCAGTTGCTGTAATAGGCTTCGCTGGCATACGGCAAGTCATCCGTATGTCCTGAAATACTAATGCGATTCGGGACATCATTGAGTAGTGGCGCAATGGCACGCAGAATATCGCGCATGTAAGGCTCGACGGTAGCAGAACCCACTTTAAACATAGGGCGATTGGCGCTATCTACGATTTGAATTCGTAAACCATCGTTGATCATGTCAATCAATAAATGGGGTTTTAATTCATTCAAACGCGGGTCTTGTAAAATCGCTTGCTCAAGATTTTCTTTTAATTTTTCAAATCGATAATTCGCATCACCGGAAATGATGTCATTTGGTTCTGGCATCACGTCACCATCACGAAAAATCGGATCTTTTCCACCACCGGGAATGGGGTTAGTGGCATCTCCGCTTTTCGTTCCTGGGTTGATGGCAGTACTGAGCGGAGTACGAAAATACTCCGCTATCTTGGTTAATTCTTGAGGACTGGAGATGGAAATCAGCCACATAACCAGAAAGAATGCCATCATCGCAGTCATAAAATCAGCGTAAGCAATTTTCCATGCTCCACCGTGGGCATGCTGCTGATGACCGCCTTTTTTCTTAACACGAATAATTTGAGGGCCATTGGCTGCCATTAGCGATTACTCCTCAGTAGTTTCTGTTGCGCGATTACCGACTTTGACTTCACGGACTTTGTCTTCCAGCTCAAGGAATGATGGTCTATCAACGCTAAATAAGACTTTACGACCAAATTCAACCGCAATTTGAGGGGCATACCCTTGCAACGAAGAGAGGAAAGTGACTTTAATACACTCCATCATTTTTAATTGTTCGCTACTGCGCTGACGAATTAAACTAGCCAGTGGCAAAATAAATCCATAAGCCACTAAAATACCAAGGAAAGTTCCTACCATTGCATGAGCAATCAAGGCGCCCAATTCACCCGCAGGTCGGTCTGCAGCTGCAAGTGCATTCACCACACCTAGAACAGCCGCCACGATCCCGAACGCAGGCATGGATTCACCCACCATGTTCAAACCGGATGCTGGTACTTCATTTTCTTGACGGAATGTTTCTAGCTCTTCATCCATTAATGCTTCGATTTCATGGGCTTGTAAGTTACTTGTCACCATTAAACGTAAATAATCCACGATAAACATCATGGCAGTTTGATCTTTGAGAATGCGAGGATACTGAGAAAAAATCTCACTCTCTTGCGGGTTTTCAATATCTTTTTCGAGCGCAAGTAGACCTTGTTGACGAGATTTATTCAAAAGCTGAAATAACAAAGCCATCAAGTCCATTGACATGGCTTTGTTGTAAGAAGAGCGACGGAAGAGTCTTGGTAATACTTTGCATAATGCAACGATGGCTTTACCACTGTTACCCACAACAAATGCGCCTAAACCAGCCCCTAAAATAATGACAAACTCAGCTGGTTGGTACAGCGCGCCAAGATGACCACCGACCATGACATAGCCACCGATAACGGCAGCTGTAACAATGATATATCCGATGAGTATTAACACAGTATTCCCTTTCACTCCGTTGGTTAACAGATGGCAGTCAAAGGGAATATGAGGAAGGACAGGCAATAAAATTGCCTGTAAACCAAATTAATCCAATTACATTACCGCTTTGGTAATGCCATCTTGTCGATATTCCGTAATATCGGCGAGATGCTCGGAAAGTTTACGTTTTTTTATCGCTCGTGATGGAGGCTGGCACAAGCTACACGTAAAACTATTTTCAGGAATGTGGGCATAGGTGATAAATGAACCACTACAGCAATTGCAATCGGAACTTTGCAACATGCCACTTTCCACAAAACGAACTAATGTCCATGCACGGGTTAATGCCAAAATTGGCTCGTCTCCAGTATTGGGTGAACACTGCTCTAGATAGAGTCGATAGGCTTTGAGAATAGCATCAACCCCTTCACATTGACCGGTTTTCAGTAAAAACTGATAGGCGTTGTAGAACATGGATGAGTGAATATTTTGTTCCCATGTCATAAACCAATCGGTTGAAAAAGGGAGCATCCCTTTTGGTGGTGGGCAACCTCTGAGTTCTTTGTATAAACGCACTAAGCGTCCGCGACTAATTTGAGTTTCGCTTTCTAACATCTGCAGGCGAGCCCCAAGAGAAATCAATTCCATTGCCAAACGAATATCATTAGCTTCCTTGACAATACTTTTTTCAGCTACGCTACTCATCTTTTTCTCGCTATATCTGAATCGGACTCATTATGCGTTTGCAATAATCGGGTAGAAAGAAGGATACCCGTATGAATTTGCTGCAATTCATCAACTCGAGAATCTCGAGTAAGCTTTTCAATCGTGTCGCTGTTTTCAAATCTAAATTGACAGATTAGCTGATTTGTTTCCGCTAATTTAACCAATTGAGGTAAAGAAAGTTCTGCTAAAGTGTTTGCCATTGAATCGGAAATCCCGAGACGGAACATGGCAGTGGCTTTTTCCTGGGCGATAAGCTTTTGAGCTAAAAGCAAATATGAAAGATTAATATCGTATATATGCTTCAGAAAATCAGTGGTAGAGCTCATTTTTTTATACCTTTCGAATAATTATTAACATCTGCATGAAGAAAGAACAAATATCAATTTGAGCCGAATGTGTTAACCAAAGTTTTAAATATGAAAATAATTAAAGCTGGATAGTGTAGTCCATTACTATCCCATGAGGTCCATTGAAATACCCAGTTTGGAGTATATAAACACACAGGTTCAAACTTAAATTAAATATATTTCCTGATTACCTACAACAATAACGAGTGGCTAAAAAGTTAGCATTTCCTGTAAATCTCAGAATATACCGATTTCATTATTAGCCGTTAATTATTATGCACCACTAAATTAACTATTCAAGACACTTATGTTTCTTTTTGGTCTATCGGGATAATTATCCATCTATATATTAACAATTCTTTATTACAACTATATCTTAATCCTACTTATCTCAAATATTCACAACATTTAGATTTTTCATAAGTCAAATACTAGCATTTTAAGTAAAAAACTCACACATATGAGGGAATTTATAAGCGATAAACACTAAGCATAACGAAAGAGCCTACATATTGATCTAAATCAATCTTTATTACTCTCGTAAAAATGCAATTCGTTTAAAGGCTTAGTAATATCGGTAACTTAGGAATAAAAATTAAACATTATTTTTCAATGTGTTTAATCAAAATTACAAATCTTAATCAAATTAATTCAATTTTTTCCTGCCAAGATTAAAGTTAAATTTGTCATACATATTATTATTCCATAGTAAATTTATATTAATTAAATTTAACTGTATTAATATTAACCAATAGCAATAACATTAAAAATTCTAATTAAGACCATTTTATATACAGACAATACCATTAAAGATTTCAGATAAAATTGTCATGAATTTTCATCGAGCATTGCCATATTAATAAGCAATATTGTTATTTTTGTATGACAAACTCATTTTAATTAAATTAACTTTTCAAACATTTGATTAACCTATTTAGCTATTATTTTTTGCATAAAAAATTCAAGCCACAGCATTAGTTAGCGCACTGAGTTATTGATAAAAGGAAAAAATAAAAAAAACTAAGCACCATTCTCCTAGCGAATTTATAAACAATAAGATGGTCATCCAAGTTCACTACATCTATGTGTAAATAAGCAAGACCTGCTTCGAAAATATGACTTATGTAAATAAGTAATTTAACTTATTACCCCCGCGTACATATCGCTGTTTATTTACCAGTTAGTAACAATGAATGATAATATCATTATGTTACTATATACTTTTATTTTAACAAATTACTTAACCACAATGACAACATTACGTATAACTGCTTATTCGAATTAAGATACATATACGTTTTCATATGTTTTATTTAAAAAATTATATGATGACTAAAAGGGTAAAATTGGCATATTGATACTGAGGTGAAGGGTGGATAAAATATTGTTAAAACTGGGACTTGGCTCACAAAGAGGTGATGAGGTTACATCATGGTTTCATTATGAAACAGGCTTATTCTTTAGCCAATCAGGCATAAAATCGGTAAAAATGTTCGTTCTCCAAACTATCGCTATCCGTTTTTCATTTTATTAACATGCAACCCATTGTCTATTCTGTGACGCTTTGTACTATTTATCTTATAAAGAAATTAATTTTTGAGGTTTACTATGTTTAATTATTTAGCAACAGTTGAATTTGTCGAAGATGAAGGAGTATACGAAATTAATTTTTGTGATTTTCCCGATATTCAAGGCGTGACTTATTGCGCAGAAGATGTCGAACTAGAGGCTCAAGAAACATTACTCGCCACACTTTCGGAGCTAATCACATTAAGAAACCCGATTCCTCTTCCCCAAAATTCGGTCACTAATGCGTTTGCTATTCATTTACCTGTATTGAGTTGCTTAAAAATCGCACTGCACAATGCCATTCTTGAAACTCAAACTCCGCGGAGCAAACTTGCTCGGACACTCAATATCAGCGCTCAACAAATAGAGCGGTTACTTGACCTACAATATGCATCAAAAATTGAAGCGCTCGAACAAGCTTTATTTGTCGTGGGATATGACGTGAAAGTGACCGTTAGCCCTATCGTTTAGAAATAGCCAACGAAGATAACGGTTAAAAAGAAGAAAACTCGTGGCATTTTCAGTTAAAAAATAAGCTATATCACTCTTATATATATCCAATACCCCAACTGTCATTATTTAGAATTAAGTATTTGGTACATTTCATCTTATTCTGCTATTTTTATTTTTAGGTTAATTTTTCGTTAATAGTGTTAATAGCCTAGGAGGATCCGTTGGTTAAACCAGCGGTCTCTCAGCCATTTGTAAATTTTCTCTTACTCTAATTGAGATTTATGTCACAATATTTCGAGCAAACACAGCCTCAAACTTAAAAAAATAGTGTGGGCTAATATCACAATGACAATCGGATAAATAACAATATGGAAGAAAATGCAGCGACAACCACCTCTCGGCCATCTTCTGACCGAAATCAACTAAAACGTAGCCTCAGTAACCGTCATATTCAGTTAATTGCCATTGGTGGAGCCATTGGTACAGGGCTATTTATGGGATCAGGAAAGACCATCTCCCTTGCGGGTCCCTCTATTATCTTTGTCTACATGATCATCGGCTTTGTGCTGTTTTTTGTCATGCGAGCCATGGGGGAATTACTGCTATCCAACCTGGACTATAAATCTTTCAGTGATTTTTCTGCGGATTTAATCGGTCCATGGGCTGGCTTTTTTGTGGGATGGACTTACTGGTTCTGCTGGGTGATCACGGGAATAGCCGATATTATCGCGATCACCTCGTACGTCAGTTTCTGGGTGCCTAATTTCCCGGAATGGGTGACTTCATTTATCTGTGTTGCCACCCTACTGACGCTTAACTTAGTTTCTGTTCGACTATTTGGTGAACTGGAATTCTGGTTCGCGATGATCAAAATTGTCGCCATTGTGACACTAATTGCCGTTGGCGGTACGTTGATTGCGATGAATTTCCAATCACCGGCCGGGCACACTGCATCCTTAAGTAATATTTGGAACGATGGCGGAATGTTCCCAATGGGACTCAGTGGGTTCTTTGCGGGATTCCAAATTGCTATTTTCGCCTTTGTGGGAATTGAATTAGTGGGAACCGCCGCAGCGGAAACCCGTGATCCTGAAAAATCCCTGCCGAAAGCTATTAACGCTATCCCGATTAGGATCATTGCTTTTTATGTTTTATCCCTGATTGTGATTATGGCTGTTACCCCTTGGCGCACCATTTTGGCGGATAAAAGTCCTTTTGTGGAAATGTTCGTGCTAATCAGCCTGCCTGCTGCTGCCAGTATCGTGAACTTTGTGGTACTTACCTCTGCGGCTTCATCAGCAAACAGTGGTGTTTTCTCCACCAGCCGTATGCTGTTTGGGCTATCTAAAGAGGGAGATGCGCCGAAACAATTTAGTCAGTTATCGAAAAAAGCAGTACCCGCAACAGGCTTAATTTTCACCTGTATCTGCCTAAGTTTCGGTATTGTTTTGATCTACTTTATTCCCGATATCATGCATGCATTCACCTTAGTCACAACCGTGTCTGCGATTTTATTCATGTTTATCTGGAGTATGATTTTATTAAGCTACCTGAATTTCCGTAAGAATCGCCCAGAAAAACATGCCGCATCTCGCTATAAGATGCCTTGGGGTATTTTTATGTCGTGGGTCAGTCTCGCCTTCTTTGCTTTCATGGTGGTGTTATTAGCGTTCCAACATGACACCCGACAAGCATTAATTGCGACACCACTGTGGTTTGTTATTCTGTTTATTGGCTACCAAGTCGTAAAACGCCGTAAACCACGTTGATTATTTGACGAATAAGCAATTAACAAAAATAAAAGGCTGGAAGGTTTCCCTTTCAGCCTTTTTACTATCGATAACCAAATCTATCTATTATTTTGTATTGTATTCAGCTTCTGCTTCATCAAAACGGGCTTGTGCTGCTGCGCTTGGCGCCTTAGTTATCAAGCTGATAACAATGATAGCGATAGTCGCAAAGATAAAGCCCGGGATGATTTCATATAAACCTAACCATTTGAATTTCATCCAAACTAATACTGTTACCGCACCGACAACCATCCCGGCTAATGCACCAGTACGTGTCATACGTTTCCACATAACAGAGAGTAAAACGACGGGACCAAATGCGGCACCAAAACCGGCCCACGCATTACTCACCAATCCTAAGACTTTGTTATTTGGGTCTTGGGCAATATAAATTGCGATCGCCGCTACTAACAGCACCATTCCACGCCCTACCCATACTAGCTCTTTCTGGCTCGCTGATTTGCGGAAGAAAGGTTTGTATAAATCTTCGGTCAATGCGCTGGCACATACTAATAATTGGCAACTTAATGTACTCATTACCGCCGCCAAAATCGCAGACAGCAAGATACCCGCAATCCATGGGTTAAACAGTAATCCGGCTAATTCCATGAAAATACGTTCGTTATTTTTCATTACAGAACCTGCTAATGCAGGATTATTTTCAAAATAAGCGATACCAAAGAAGCCAACAGCAATCGTTCCACCTAAGCATAATACCATCCATGTCATACTGATACGGCGTGCTGAACGGATCGTGCGATGTGAATCTGCCGCCATAAAACGCGCCAGAATATGCGGCTGCCCAAAGTAACCCAGCCCCCAACCTAACAATGACAAGATGGCAACAAAGTTCATTCCCTTAAACATATCAAGATATTCAGGGTTTTTAGCTTTAATGACTTCGATTGAAGTATCTAACCCGCCAAGGGATAAAATCACGACAATTGGCGTTAAGATCAGGGCAAAAATCATCAATGATGCTTGAACAGTATCTGTCCAACTTACCGCTAAGAAACCACCTAAGAAAGTATAAGCAATGGTCGCCAATGCCCCTAACCATAGCGCTTTGTCGTAACTAATATTAAAGGTGCTTTCAAACAATAAGCCCCCCGCGACAACTCCTGATGCACAATAGATAGTAAAGAAAACTAAAATAACAACCGCAGAAATAATACGTAAAATCTTACTATTATCTTCAAAACGACTTGTAAAATAGTCTGGCAACGTTAAGGCATTATTATTTTTCTCGGTTTGTACACGTAAGCGCCCTGCAACAAACAACCAGTTCAGATAAGCCCCTAAACATAAACCAATCGCAATCCAGCTTTCAGAAATCCCAGCGAGGAAAATAGCGCCTGGTAAACCCATCAATAACCAGCCACTCATATCTGAAGCCCCTGCAGATAATGCGGTTACCACACTACCTAAACTTCGTCCCCCTAGAATGTAATCATCAAAGTTTTTCGTTGAGCGATAGGCTAAATAGCCGATCAATAACATACCCGTGATATATACGATGAACATAATGATCATCGGAGTGCTTACAGTCATCCTGTCGTCTCCATAGTGCGTCTATTTTGTCGTTATCTTTATAATTTTCTTTGATAACTTTTAATCTCAAGGTGTTGCACTTAATTGCACAATTTTGCGTTTTTTGATGCACACCTTATCTATGTTGTGATTGTTTGTGTTGCAATAACTCAATAACTTTGCCACATCATGCTAGACAGACTCAGATGCTTTTAACAAGAAATTAACTATTTTTTGTTCAATAAATAAAAGACACATCACAAATGTTAAACTTTTAAGTCAAATTCTTAATTAAGCGTTTAACTTGCCACCATCTTAAAAGAGAAAACAATATATTGATTTATAAGTAAATTATAAAAACCCAATCAATGGGTATCATAAATCACTCATAAAAATAAGAGTTGTTTCACATTTTCTTCACATAACACATTAACAATGTTGCACAAAGTTGCAACATCATCATAATGGTGTGTAACTTTTGGTATTTAACACCTGTGAAAAGGAAGGAATTAAGATGAGTAGCACAACAACTATGGGTGTGAGACTTGATGAAGAAACTCGTGACCGCATTAAAGCCGCCGCTCAACGTCTTGATCGCACATCCCATTGGCTTATTAAACAAGCTATATATAATTATTTAGAGCAACTCGATAACAACCAAATTATACCTGAATTATCAACGGTTTTGGATACAAAAGATCAGCATTCTGGTGATGAAATTTCGTCTCCTGAGACCCTTTATCAGCCATTCCTTGAGTTCGCTGAGCATATTTTACCCCAATCCGTAAAACGCTCCGCAATTACATCAGCGTACCGCATTCCTGAAACTCAAGCCGTGCCTATGCTTTTACAACAAGCTGAGCTACCGCCTGAGCAAGCTGATGCGGCTCATAAATTGGCTTATTCCATTGCGGAAAAATTACGTAATCAAAAAAACGGTGTTGGTCGTTCAGGCTTAGTCCAAGGGTTATTACAAGAATTTTCGCTGTCTTCTCAAGAAGGTGTGGCATTAATGTGCCTTGCCGAAGCGCTATTACGTATTCCGGATAAAGCCACTCGCGATGCGCTGATCCGAGACAAAATCAGTACGGGTAACTGGCAATCTCATGTTGGCCAAAGCAGCTCGATGTTCGTCAATGCGGCAACATGGGGGCTTTTATTTACAGGTAAATTAGTCTCTACCCACAATGAAGCCAAATTATCGACATCGTTAAATCGCATTATCAGTAAAAGTGGTGAGCCGCTAGTACGAAAAGGCGTGGATATGGCAATGCGCTTAATGGGTGAACAATTTGTCACCGGCGAAACCATCGCCCAAGCCCTTGCCAACGCACGTAAATTGGAAGACAAAGGTTTCCGCTACTCCTACGATATGCTGGGTGAAGCCGCTTTAACCGAGAAAGATGCCCAAGATTATATGGTCTCTTACCAACAAGCGATCCACGCAATTGGTAAAGCATCGAATGGACGCGGTATCTATGAAGGACCGGGTATTTCCATCAAATTATCGGCACTACATCCGCGTTATAGCCGCGCGCAATACGATCGCGTGATGGAAGAACTGTACCCGCGCTTACTTTCTTTAGTCTTGCAAGCTCACCAATACGATGTTGGTATCAATATTGATGCTGAAGAAGCAGATCGCTTAGAAATTTCTTTAGATTTACTCGAAAAATTGTGTTTTGAGCCGAAATTAGCAGGCTGGAACGGTATTGGTTTTGTCATTCAAGCTTACCAAAAACGCTGCCCATTTGTTATCGACTCAATTATTAATTTAGCCGAACGCAGCCAACGACGCCTGATGATCCGTCTCGTAAAAGGCGCTTATTGGGATAGCGAAATTAAACGTGCGCAAATTGATGGCTTAGAAGGTTATCCAGTTTATACACGCAAAGTGTATACCGACGTTTCTTATATAGCTTGTGCTCGTAAATTACTGTCTGTACCTAATTTAATTTACCCACAATTTGCGACTCATAACGCACATACATTATCAGCTATCTACCAAATTGCAGGTAAAAACTACTACCCTGGTCAATATGAGTTCCAATGCTTACATGGCATGGGTGAGCCATTATATGAACAAGTTGTTGGTAAAGTGGCTGACGGTAAACTCAACCGCCCATGTCGTATTTATGCTCCAGTAGGTACCCACGAAACCTTATTAGCTTACTTAGTACGCCGTCTCTTAGAGAATGGAGCAAATACTTCGTTTGTTAACCGAATTGCGGATGCCACGATCCCATTAGATGAATTGGTTGCTGATCCGGTTAAAGATGTTCGTGAACTGTCTAAAACTGAAGGGCAAATTGGCTTACCACACCCTAAAATTCCATTACCGCGTGACCTATATGGAACCCGTCGTGTTAACTCAATGGGCTTAGATTTATCTAACGAACACCGCTTAGCATCACTCTCGAGCGCATTGCTCAATGCCGCAGCACAAGAAAAAGTCGCGGAGCCACTGCTGGGTGGTGAATTTGTGGCACAACAAGCGCTACCTGAAGCTGTCGCAATTATCAACCCAGCCTGTCATCGTGATATCGTTGGTAAAGTACGCGAAGCCAGTGAACAAGAAGCTGAACATGCGCTTGATATCGCCACTGATGCGGGTGCGATTTGGTTTGCAACGCCACCATCTGAACGTGCTGCTATCCTGTTACGTGCTGCTGACATTATGGAACAACAATTGCAGCCATTATTGGATGTGCTGGTGCGTGAAGCCGGGAAAACTTACGCGAATGCGATTGCTGAAGTTCGTGAAGCGGTTGATTTCTTAAACTATTATGCAACTCAAGTCCGTGAAGATTTTGATAATAACACTCACCGCCCTCTTGGCCCTGTTGTTTGTATCAGCCCATGGAACTTCCCATTAGCCATTTTCTCAGGACAAATCGCAGCGGCATTAGCCGCAGGCAACACTGTGCTGGCTAAACCGGCGGAACAAACACCATTAATTGGTGCTATTGCGGTATCCATTATGCATCAGGCGGGTATTCCTCGTGATGTCCTGCAATTTTTACCAGGTAAAGGTGAAACTATCGGTGCAAAATTAGTAGGCGATCAACGCGTTCGTGGCGTGATGTTTACTGGCTCAACCGAAGTCGCGGGCTTATTGCAGCGCAATATTGCAGGTCGCTTAGATGCTCAAGGTCGCCCGACGCCACTGATTGCAGAAACTGGTGGATTGAATGCGATGATTGTTGATTCTTCCGCTCTCACAGAGCAAGTCGTCACCGATGTCGTCGCCTCTGCATTTGATAGTGCCGGTCAACGCTGCTCTGCATTGCGTATTCTTTGTGTTCAAGAAGATGTCGCTGACCGAACAATTCGTATGTTAAAAGGTGCGATGGAAGAGTGCAGGATGGGTAATCCTGAACACATCTCCACCGATATTGGTCCTGTTATTGATAGTGAAGCCAAAGAGAATATTGACCAACATATTCAACAAATGCGCAGTAAAGGCAAAATCGTTTTCCAAGCCGTCTATGCCGATAGCCAAGATCAGCAAGAACAGGCAGAAGGAACCTACGTTAAGCCAACGCTGATTGAGTTAGATAATATTGGTGAGTTGAAGAAAGAAATTTTCGGACCAGTTCTGCATGTTGTTCGTTTCAAACGTGATGAGTTAGAGCAATTAGTTGACCAAATTAATGCGGCTGGTTATGGATTAACATTAGGTGTTCATACTCGCATTGATGAAACCATCAACCAAGTGGTCGCTAAAGCGAAAGTGGGCAACTTATATGTTAACCGTAATATGGTCGGTGCTGTTGTCGGAGTGCAACCATTTGGTGGTGAAGGACTTTCAGGTACAGGACCTAAAGCCGGTGGACCGCTTTATCTCTACCGTTTATTAAGCGAGCGTCCTGAGAATGCAGTTTGCCAAACACTGGAGCAGCAAGACAGCCATTTACCAATGGATGCAAGTGCTCGCGCTGAGTTACTCGCACCATTTGAAGCATTCTCTGCATGGGTACAAAAACAGAAAACGGATGTTGAGCAATCCATAATTGAACAATCTACGGTTGAACAATTTGCGCGTTTAACGCAAGCCGGTACAACACGTTTATTACCAGGACCAACAGGTGAAAAGAACACCTACACCTTACGTCCACGCGGCACTATTTTATGCCTTAGCGATAATGAGCGTGATTGTTTGACTCAATTATCTGCTGTGCTCGCAAGTGGTTGTCAAACATTGTGGGAAAATAGCGAACTGCACCAGAAGCTATTTAAATCACTGCCAGAAAAAGTTCGCAAAACTATCTCATTCACCAAAGATTGGCAAAACACAGTAGAGCCAATTGAAGGTGTGATTTATCACGGAGATTGCGATCAGCTCAAACACGTTTGCGAAGCGATTGCCAAACGTAAAGGACCGATTATTTCTGTTCAAGGCTTTGAGCGTGGTGAAACTAACTTGCTCATTGAACGCTTAGTACATGAACGTTCTTTAAGTGTGAATACTGCCGCAGCGGGTGGTAATGCAAGCTTAATGACTATCGGATAATAGGCAAAAGCCTGAGTTTTTCAGTCCAGTATAATATAGGCTGATTGACTCAGGCTCTCTCTTAGCAATAACCCCTTGGGTTACATTCATAATATTCTATTCCTTTATCATTAAATCCGAATATCCACTTACTTTTTGTTTCTTGCCATTCTTATTTATCTATAAATTTAATTAAATAGTTCCCATTAATTTTTATTATTATATATTAAGTATTAGCTATAACAGTTGATTACGTTTAATTCTAAATCTGTGCAATTTATGTCATTTATACTGACTATTATTCAAAAAATAAAAAAGGTGCCCTATTGGACACCTATTTGCCTATTTTAGTATTAAAAATAATCGTATAACCAACTATTTTTATTAACTTAAAATATTATTAGTTTTTTTCTGACTGCCAGCTTAAATACTGCTCATATTTACGTAGTGCAATATTGTAGTTGCTAAATGCTGAATCAGTCATTTTATCGCTCAACTGTTCTTGAACTCTACTTGCGGTAAAATCTTTCATTGAAAAGTTAGAGGATGACAGCAGTTCATCTAAGCGGCGCAGACGAACAACGTACTCGCGGACGGTGCTATGACTCATTTCTGTCTGTAAGAACAAATACTGTTTAAAAGACATAATATCGAAATAGTCTGTATTGCTATTACAGAAAATTTCACTACAAAAACGACAAAGTGCTGTAAATTGCCCTTGAAGTTCGCCCCAAGCCGCTTCATCAACCAAATCGGTCATGTCAGCGATAGCTTCTTTATTCAAGATACCATCGTTGAAAACGAGGGAGATACGATCAAGAGTTTTATTACAGTGTGCACAATGAGTTTGGCTGTGTTTAAAATCTTTAATATAACGACTCAACGGCCGTTTCTTTACAATAGAAGCAGACATAATGGTAAAGCTCTGTGTGTAATTATAAAAATAAAAAGTAACAAGATAAATCCGGTTACATACATACCATGCCCATAGCATTAATGATTGTCTGCTATGTTGCATATCGAGATAAGCGTAATTGCCTTATCTCATTTTCTTACTTTCCCTTTGTAAGGTGGATCCTTCTGGGAATGTAATGTAAGAAAATTTATTTCCCTTTGTCCGAAGCATTCTAACCTGTCTAAAACACTTTGGCGAATTTCTTATGAGAGTAATTTTGCATGTAAATTTGACCTAGCGTCAACCTAACGAACCTAATCGTTGTTAACCTAAATAGCAAAGTTTTATCACTTAAAGAACCAAGATTCGAAAGGAGACACCCCTTGGAGGCACAGACTTTACCTGATAACCCCCCAAAGGTTCAAAGGAAATTTAATTTAAAAATCAATATTATATAGTGAAAAGCATTTTATTGATAAATTTGTGATACAGCTCACTTTTCACTTCTATAATCGCATTTTAAATGTACAGCCATTAATTCTATAAATATTCGATAATTCAGTTTTATAAGTGAGGTGTAAATTATTTTTTACACTACTTCTTAATTTTAATTATTTTTACTGTATATGAAAAAAAGTTATTAGTGTCATTAGAAAAGTTATAAGGAGTTTGATTTTCTCCTATTATATACAATTTTTAGTTACTTCTGCTTAACGTATTTTTTACAAAATGGTTTACTACTCGCTAAGTATTTTATGCGGTTATTCTTATTTCATGAATAAGAGAACTCAATATCAATTACGTATTTATACCAATTAATAATAATCCATTCTTATTTTTTGCACGTCATAATAAGCTAACATAAAGCACGATAGATAATTATCGCTACAAAAGTCATTTATAAAGTATAACTATTTATATTAAAGATTAACCATTTGAATTAATTATCAATTTCCTTTTTAGGATTTGTTACATTGATAAAAGAAGATCCTCTTATATACTTAATTTGCTTTATATATAAATAAATTTAATAAGGTTGATTATGAAAAAGATGATTTTAGCTTGTGGACTGGGTTTATTGGCATTGACAATCACTGCGTGTTCAGAAGAAGAGAAAAAAGGTCAAGTTGCTGGTGCAACTGAAACTTGTAACGCTTACTTCGCTGAAGTTGATAGCTTAATTGCTAAAGCTTCTGAGAACCCACAAGCCAAAGCTCAATTAGATGCGATGAAAGGTCAGTTAGAAGAAGGTAAAAAGCAAGTTGCTGCTTTACCTAAAGACCAACAAGATCAAGCTTGCCAGCAAGGCATTGATGCAATGAAACAAATGAAAACAGCTTTAGGTCTGCAATAGTCTTTCCTACTCTGTTAAAAAAAGAGCCTATATGGCTCTTTTTTTATTGTACTGTTTTACTAAAGTAATGTGACTTGAGCAGACTATAACCAAGTTCCAAAGCGTTTAATATAAATGTGCTTCATCCCTTGCGCTACAAAACAATAACTCACTAATGTCAGCACTAACCAAGGGAAATATTCCATTGGTAAAGGCTGCAAGCCAATCATCGTACCAAATGATGAGAACGGAATATAAAGTCCAAGAGCCATGATAATTCCCGTTGTCAGTAACACGGGTAATGCAGCCGTGCTTTGAATGAAGGGAATTTTTTGTGTTCGTAGCATATGAACGACCAAGGTTTGCGACAATAATCCCTCAACAAACCAACCAGATTGGAATAGTGCTTCATGAGCTACACTATTGGCTTGGAATACATACCACATCAAAGCAAATGTCGTGATATCAAAAATGGAAGATGTTGGACCAATCCAAATCATAAATCGTCCAATATTTTTCGCATCCCATTTACGTGGACGTTTTAAAAATTCTTTATCCATTTTGTCCCAAGGTAATGCTAATTGGGACATATCGTACAGCAAGTTTTGAACCAGTAAATGAATAGCTAGCATCGGTAAGAACGGAATAAATGCACTCGCAATAAGAACAGAAAATACATTTCCAAAGTTAGAGCTAGCGGTCATATTTAAATACTTAATAATATTCCCAAACGTTTCTCTTCCTTTGATAACCCCTTGTTCTAATACCATCAAATCCTTTTCTAACAGAATAATATCCGCAGACTCTTTCGCAATATCGGTACCCGTATCTACAGATATTCCTACATCAGCATCCCGTAAAGCGGGTGCATCATTGATCCCATCCCCTAGGAAACCGACAGTATGTCCATTTGCTTGCAGTAGTTTTAGGATCCGAGATTTTTGTAGTGGGGTTAATTTGCAGAAAACGGAAACTTGCTCAACTTTCGTTTTCAGCTCATCATCACTCATTGCCTCGACTTCAAGACCAGTCATTATCTCATCGATATTTAAACCTACATCATGGCAAATTTTTTCAGTGATCACGGCATTATCACCCGTAAGCACTTTGACCATCACGCCATTTTCTCTTAGTGCAGCAATAGCCGAAATTGCACTCTCTTTTGCAGGATCTAAAAATGTAAGAATACCTTGTAACTCGAGTTGTTGTTCTGCTTGAGCCGATAACGGTAACAAAGCTTCAGCATCATTCAATGAACGCGTTGCCAGCAGTAATACCCGGAACCCCTGTTTATTATAGCCACTGACCAGCTCCGCAATCCTAGCTTTAGCTTGGTCATCCAATAAGACGGAGTGTCCATCTTGCTGATAACTATGACAAACAGCCAACATTTCTTCCGCTGCCCCTTTACAGATCAATAAAGCTTCACCTTCAGGGGTTTTTACTGTGACGGATAATTTTCGGCGAATAAAATCAAATGGTAGTTCATCAATTTTTTGATAAGCCTTCAACTGCTCGACTTTATCATTGCCACGTCCACGTCGAATAATTGCCTGGTCCATCATATTTTTGGCACCACTTTGATGGAAACTATTCAACCACGCCAATTGCAAAATTCGGCTATCTTTTTGCCCATTACTGTCGAGATAATGCTCTAAAATGATACGATCTTGCGTCAATGTTCCCGTTTTATCGGTACATAGCACATCCATCGCACCAAAGTTCTGAATAGCATTGAGCCGTTTAACAATAACCTTGTGCTTAGACATGGCTATCGCCCCTTTTGCAAGGTTTGAGCTCACTATCATCGGTAACATTTCAGGGGTTAATCCCACCGCAACAGCCAGTGAAAATAGTGTTGCCTCAAACCAATCACCTTTAGTGAATCCATTGATTAATAAGACAATCGGCACCATTACCAGCATAAAGCGGATTAGCAACCAACTCACACTATTCACGCCGCGATCAAAAGCAGTTTGAGCTCGAGTTCCCACAATCGATTTGGCCAGCGAGCCTAAGTACGTTTTGCTCCCCGTTGCAACCACTATGCCCCTCGCCGTTCCACTCGTTACATTGGTGCCCATCAAACAGATATTGGAAATTTCAAGTAATTCATTTTCTGTCGGTGATGCGGGTTCCAAACTTTTTGCGGACACATTTGCGAGAGTGTCATATTTTTCAACCGGGATAGATTCCCCCGTTAAAATAGCTTGGCTGATAAATAGATCTCGGGATTCCACCAGTTTTAAATCCGCAGGAACCATGTCTCCAGCTGATAATAAAACGATATCCCCTGGCACTAAGCATTTGATTGGTACCTCTTTGCGAATAGAACGTCCCGTTCTATTGTCGCGACGGTATACCGTTGCTGTGGTTCTTACCAAGGATTTCAAGGCTTCTGCCGCTTTATTGGTTCGATATTCTTGCCAAAAGCGCAGCAATCCACTTAATACAACCATCGTGACAATGATGATAACGCCCGTTAAATCAGTATCTTCACCTTGACGCTCAGGGATCACGTAATCAGTAAAGAAACTCACAATCGCGAGGATCATTAAAACAAAAATAAATGGGTTTTTAAAAGAAGTGAGTAATTGCTTCCAAGCAGGAGGTGCTTTTTCATGAGCAACTTCATTTTCCCCCTCGACGACTAGACGGTCGAGAGCCTCATTTTCAGACAACCCCAGAAGGTTAGTTTGATATTCATTGAGAACCTGCTCAATGTTTTTGCTCGCTTGTTCGCCAACAATGAATTTTTGGCGTGCAGGGGCTTTTGCGCCTTTGCGCTGATGCCTTATTTCAGTCATAACGTTATCTCAATAGAGTACAGTTGTACTTTTTAAACGCTATCTGACTGAAAATATTGTATTTTAGCCAGATAGCTCCTGTTTATATCTCCAAGACGGGGGATGCTCGTCCATTTCGGCTCCTTTAATCAGTTAATTTTTAGCAATCAAGCTGGTAGCTCGGATGCCACTTTCCAATTGATAGCACTGACACTTTGCTCAAGACTAATCCGGCAAACCAATGCTTCTATCTCTTTTTGCTCGACTGGCGTGGCAAGAAACTCTGCACACACCTCCAACTGTTCTGGTTTCAATGTATCTGCGCTACTCAATGACTGTAAGCGAATATGCAGGCCATTAATGGCTTGTAAAATCAACGTTCTAACAAGGATTTCATCACCTTGGTGACACATCACACGAATTTTATAACGTTGTTCAACATCCAATGCCTGCTGTTGCGGTTGGCGATTAATTTTTGCTGCGGCTTCACGCAATAGAATATTTGCACATAAAATCAATAAGGTAGCTATTGTGGCCAGTGAGTATTGCCCTAATCCACATAACACACCAATTCCGGCTGAGCACCATAGTGTTGCAGCAGTATTCAGACCTCGAATATTCATGCCTTCACGCATGATCACTCCAGCCCCTAAGAAGCCGATACCTGACACAATTTGTGCAGCAATTCGACCAGGGCTATCAGGTGAAGTTGTCACTGAACTCAAAATAAATACGGCTGCTCCCGTTGCAACCAATGCATTCGTACGCAATCCAGCCATTCTTTGACGCCATTGACGCTCTGCGCCAATTAATGCGCCAAGGCACATTGCAGATAAAAGATTTAATATATCCGGTGTGAAAAACATAATGATCCCTCCATCAAATAATGGATAACAATTAATGGGCAGAATAAAAAGCCCATGCCAAATTGCTGAATAAATAAATATTCAGTAATTAATGGCTATTGCCCGGAGGGAATAGAGAATAAATATAAACTTGCATGATACACACTCACTGCAACAGTGACTATTTCATTCGGAAAATGAAAAATTCTTATATAAATCAGGGAGTATGAGTGATAGAAACATCAGACACCGCCCGCCGTAGTGGCAAGCAGCTAATAGAAGAGATTATTAATTACTTGCCAATTAAATTAAGTTTTTATTACAACTCTGACTGTCCAAGTAATTTATCTCCAATAGATTAATTGTGAGCTGAGTATAGATGCGGCTAATTATTAAGTAAAGATTTAAATGTTAATTATTTTTACACTATATTTTTTATTTTTCAGAAACGAAAAAGCCCGTCCTTAAAAAGGACGGGCTTTAGAAAATCAGTTAAGCAATTAGCTTAGATAGCAGTTACGTTAGCAGCTGCTGGGCCTTTTGCACCGTTTTCAATGGTGAATTCAACTTGCTGGCCTTCTGCCAGAGTTTTGAAACCATTGCCCTGAATGGCAGAGAAGTGGACGAAAACGTCTTTGCTACCATCAGCTGGAGTGATGAAACCGAAGCCTTTAGACTCGTTGAACCACTTAACTTGACCTTTCATTTTGTCGGACATTTGACTTTTCCTATATAACATCAAAAAAACTTGCCTTTTGGCATATATGGGCCAGAGTCAGCTATTTAATCAGGGAAACACCAAGATGAAGCGTCACGGTAAAAGGCTATCTGTGATAACTTTTTTCTTTAGAACACACTAACTCAGTAATCATACATCAAATAGGACTGCTAAACAGGCCGATGCACATTAACTCATGACTTTGAGATAATAGCAACTATTTTATACATTCAATTCTGAAAATATTGCTGTTTTTTTCGATTCCGTCACTTTTAGGCGGAATTATGTTAACAAAAAAACTGCATTTTATTGATATTTTAAAGATTTCTTTTAAATAAAACCCTCTCTAAACCTCAAAAGTCGACAGGATTAATCCCAGACGATGACAATCCAGTTAAATATTTTTTTTAACTGATATATAACAATTCATTCCCTCCATGATACCCTCCTAGTATAGATATCTGACAGAGAGTCACTTACCATGGATATTATCAAACAAATACTTATAGATGATTTAGATGCCATTAATCAGCGTGAGCAACGTGATGGCAAACCTTACTTTAATAGCCAATTTCTCGCCAATCATCCTTATTTATGTATTGGCATGATTGCAGCCTATTTACCGCTTGCCGTGATCTTATGGTACGCACCCTACTTTGGTCCTTATTGGACACTTGGTATAACCCTCTTATTTATTATACTTGCTAGCGTTCTGTTATTTGACATTAAGCCTGTCTACCATTTCGAAGATATTGGCGTACTTGATTTGCGTGTTTGCTATAACGGTGAATGGTTTGTCACTGAAACCGTATCTGAGGACGCGTTAAATAAAATTCTTAATTCTCAGGAAGTCAGCTCAGCAATCAAGCAAGAAATTTCTCGTTTATTAGCATTAAAGGGCAACATCTCCTTTTACGATATTTATCATATTGCTTACCCTGAGGTTTCTTTGCCGACACAAGTTACTTTAGCCGCTCAAAATTAAAACATTATCAATAATATAGCGTAGTTTTTATTCGTAATGAGTAGTGATTGAGCAATTAGATTTAATTTCTATTTTTATCGTTGACAGGTCGAGGTGATATCGTTAATATTCGCCTCGTTCTCAGGAACAACCCAATTCCTCCATAGTTCAGTCGGTAGAACGGCGGACTGTTAATCCGTATGTCGCTGGTTCAAGTCCAGCTGGAGGAGCCAAATTTAAAAAGCCCGCTAAGATTAATTCTTGCGGGCTTTTTGCTTTCTAGCTGTTCTTCTGCCTTTTCATTCTTTTTCACCCTATTCCCGACTACTTTTATTTATTCCGGCTCTACTCATTAATAGAACAATCCTTATGACTTATGTGTAGTTCAATTTTAGCTGCACCGCTTAAAACAGCGGGTAAATTCCTGAAACTCTATAAATAAGGCATAAATAATCACCAAATTGTTTACTTAACAACCTATTGAACATTTTTTTTAATTTTATGCTTTACAACCGAGTACGGGGTCGGTAATATGCGCCTCGTTCTCAGGAACAACCAATTCCTCCATAGTTCAGTCGGTAGAACGGCGGACTGTTAATCCGTATGTCGCTGGTTCAAGTCCAGCTGGAGGAGCCAAATTTAAGAAGCCCGCTCAGGTTAATCCTAGCGGGCTTCTTGCTTTCTAATTCTGCCATTTTTATCTTTCCTACTAATCCCTTATCAAAGATAATTTTTACACATTAAAATTACTTTCCAATCTTAATCACATCTTTTTAACTGGCTCTTTTTTCAGCTATTTTTGACTTAATTTCTTTTACATCTGATCAGTTAGATCAAAATTCTATCGATTCGTGCAGATAACAGGCAAACAAACTTATTTTATCATTTTCCCCTTTGACATTAGCGATTCAGAACGCTAATATCCTCTGCGTGTTAAGGGAGTTCCTCCATAGTTCAGTCGGTAGAACGGCGGACTGTTAATCCGTATGTCGCTGGTTCGAGTCCAGCTGGAGGAGCCAACTTAATCTTTCCTTTCTCTGTTTTATTCTGTTTAAATTCCTTTATTTTCCAGTACGTTAAAAAACTCCAAAGAAAAATAATTTCTATATTAATTGTCCTTGATCATAGCTATTTAATCGTTTTCGTTTTATCATTCTTTCCCGGCTTGAGCATCTGCTCATCACTTCCCCCCCTTATTGGAGCCGGTTTAATGACAACTGTAACTACCCTAACGATCCGCCGCCCTGATGATTGGCATGTTCATTTTCGCGATAATGAAATGTTAAATACAGTCGTGCCGTTCACAAGCCAATTTTTTGGTCGTGCCATTGTCATGCCTAACCTTGTACCCCCTGTTACCACGGTAGAAGCCGCAAGAGCATATCGTGAGCGAATTAAACAAGCGGTACCTGCTGGGCACCAATTTACACCGTTAATGACCTGCTATTTAACTGACACAACTGATGCTGATGAACTAATTCGTGGTTTCAATGAAGGTGTATTTACGGCCTGCAAATTGTACCCCGCGAATGCCACAACAAACTCTAGCCATGGCGTGTCTGACATTAAGAAAATCTACCCTGTTCTTGCTGCCATGGAACAAGCTGGAATGCCATTACTCATTCATGGGGAGGTGACCGCCAGCCATATCGATATCTTCGACCGTGAGGCGCTGTTTATCGAACAAGTCATGCTGCCATTGCGCACTCAATTCCCTCAATTAAAAGTGGTTTTTGAGCACATCACAACCAAAGAAGCCGCACAATATGTGTTAGAGGCTAACGAATTTACAGCGGCGACCTTAACACCACAGCATTTGATGTTTAACCGCAACCATATGTTAGTTGGTGGTGTACGACCGCATCTGTATTGCCTGCCGATTTTAAAACGTAATGTTCATCAAGAAGCATTACGTGCAGCTGTTGCTTCTGGTTGCGATCGCTTCTTCTTAGGTACCGATACTGCGCCGCATGTTCAATCCCGTAAAGAGACATCCTGCGGCTGTGCAGGCGTATTTAACGCTCCAACCGCACTAGCTGCCTATGCAACCGTGTTCGAAGAATTAGGTGCTTTCGCGCATTTCGAAGCATTTTGTTCACTAAATGGACCTAAGTTTTATGGATTACCTGTCAATGAAGGTCACATTACACTGACAAAATCTGAGAATATAACCTGCGAATCTATTGCTTGTGGGACAGATAAATTAATCCCATTCTTAGCGGGTGAAGATTGTGGTTGGACTATCAAAGTAAGCTAATAACATTATGATGTGGAAAGGTTTTATCCTTTTCACATCTTCTTTTTAAAGAATCACCGGCTATTTTTTAAATTTTCACCAAAATTCACAAAAAAATAGTTTTACTACTACCATATTAAAAAAATCTTCTTATACTAGATATAGCTCGTTCTGAGTCACCTGCTCTTAGTCAGTAATAGATATTTACTATTTATCACGATGTTTGATTAGGAGGTCTAAATGAATAGAAAAAGCGATGTAATCCAAACTCACCCTGTTGTTGGCTGGGATATCAGTACTGTCGATGCCTACGATGCGATGATGCTACGTTTACATTACCTCCCTGAACAGAACAATAGCCTGGATAGCGCAATAGTTGATAAAACCATGTGGCTGACAACCGATGTAGCCAAACAGCTGATTAATATTCTTCAGGCTGGAATTGATAAGATTGAGTCTGGCGAATATCTTGAATCTGATTTCAAAACTCATTAGCAGGTAAAAAGAATGGATATTTGTCTCATAACAAATATCCATTCACTATCATTTAACCACTCCAATTTACATCATTAATAAATGAAATTTTTCTGCTTATTATTAAAGATAAAATAGAAACTATAAATTATGAATTAATTGCAAATACAAGCGGTAATTTATTATTTTTATTATTACTTTATTGACTTCAATATCGATTCCAATTTATTGTAATACTCTTTTCGAACAAGGATGTTCCCTATGAGAATATTAGTTATTGATGAGTGTTATTATACCCGCCTTGGTATTACCGAATATTTATCTTCTAATAGAAAATTAAAGTTCATTAGTACAGGGTGCATTAATGAAGGGATTGAATATATCAATAAATACTCGCCCAGTATTGTTTTGGTAAATTTAACTTACTATTGCCATTACTCGAGTTATTGCCCAACGTTGAAAACTCTACTAAACAGAACCAGTAGCATTCGATTCTATATCTACATCAATGCCGCATACCCTTTAACAGACAAGCCTCTGTTACTAAAAGATAATTTTTTCATCATGTCAAAAAATATCATGACTCAAACATTGGATAAAGTTATCACTGATTCAGAGCAAATAGAAAAAATAACTAAGCTTGCTAATAATAATGACTCATCCATCTTTACTATGAAAGAACAAAATATAATTAACAACTGGATGAATGAAACCCCTAATCATATTATCTCTAGAAAATTAGGCATAAGTAACAGCACCGTTTATTCACAAAAACGGCATATTACATCAAAAGTATTTGTTAAAAACAGAATTGAACTATTTTTTATTTATAATGTTTTTAAGTATCTTTATTAAAATAAAAAGCCCTTTTAAAAAGGGCTTTCTTCATTTAAAAATAATATTACTTTTCGCTATTTAATAATCCATCCGCTAAACGATGGCGAGATTTATTAAATATTTTATTACTCACTTCACGGCCAGCACGGCGAGTACGCTGCTCATCTTCAGGCAGCTTCATCTCTTCGGTACACGCATGGCTGCAGCAGCCTTCATATTTTTCAGCACAGCTTGGGCATTGAATAAACAGTAAATGGCAACCGTCATTTTTGCAGTTAGTGTGAGTATCACAGGCTTCCCCACATTGATGGCAATGCGCTAAGGTATCATCCGTAATACGCTCACCCATACGGTTATCGAACACGAAGTTTTTACCTTTGAAACGTAGCGGCAAGCCTTGTTCTTTTGCTTTTCGCGCATATTCAATGATCCCGCCTTCCACATGATAAACATTCTGGAAACCGTTATGCAGCATGTAAGCGCTCGCTTTTTCACAGCGGATACCGCCCGTGCAATACATCACCACATTTTTATCTTTCTGGTCTTGCAGCATTTCAACCGCCATTGGCAGTTGGTCTCTAAAGGTATCTGATGGCACTTCAATCGCATTATCAAAGTGACCCACTTCATATTCATAGTGATTACGCATATCAACGAAGATAGTGTCTGGATCATCAATCATCGCATTGACTTGCTCGGCTTTTAGATACTGCCCAGTATTCGCAGGATTAAAAGTTTCATCATCAATACCATCCGCAACCACACGATCACGGACTTTCATGCGCAGTACCCAGAAGGACTTACCATCATCATCAATAGCAATGTTCAAACGCAGGTCATTTAAGGCCGGGTCTGTTGCGTAGATAAGTTCCCGCAACACATCGACATTGGAGGCAGGTACGCTAATTTGTGCGTTGATCCCTTCTTTGGCAATATACACTCGACCAAATACGCTCAACGCTTTGAATTGTTGGTACCATTCATTACGAAATGCTGTAGGGTCTTGAATATTGAAGTATTTATAAAAAGAGATTGTGGTACGCGGCTCAGTTTCAGCCAACATACGTTCTTTAAGGATTTTATTCGAAACTTGGTTGTGTAACACTGGCATGGTGTTCGCTTTCCTATGTAATACTTTGATATAAAAAAGATTTAAATCACCAGCAAAGAATTGCTCGTTAATTTTGAGTTATTATCCCTTTTATTATGTTAATAAAAAACCCTTTATTTGAAAGGTTATTGTTAGGGGAATATATTGTGATGATTTATTAGGGGAAATAATTCTTTTTAGAAAAGAAAAAAGGGAGGGCTCCCCCTCCCTGGCATTTGCCGAAGTTACGATGGGTAAACCGCATCGTAGAGCGCAATGTCAACTGCTTTAGGGGTACTTCCCTACTCCGCTATGCAGAACAGAGTAGGTCAGAAACCTCTTTACTGCTTATATTACTAACTACACTTTACTACTTACACTTTACTAACTTACAACCTACTGGATGGACTTCTGTCTTAACCAATTAACTCGATACGAGCTGGCAAACCTTGTCTCACGGAGGCGCCAGATACCCAATCAAGCCATGTATTTGCCACTTCACGAGTCGGGTCTGCGAACCCTAAATCATTCAAGTTAATACCTGAACCATTTGCCGCATTCATCGGCATGGCTTCACCGTCTAAATAGTGTTGTTTTGCACCCATTTCGGTGTGGCCATAACCATGTTCAACGGCGAGAACTCCGGGCATAACCCCATCGAGCACACTAATTTGAGCCTCAGCATGGCCACCCGGTGTAGTGATCTTGATCCAATCCCCATGTTTAACGCCCATTTTCGCTGCATCATCAGGGTGAATAGCTACCAAGTTAGTCGGTTTCACATGACGCAGACGCTCAATCATGGTTGTGGAACTGCTCATCACATGAGATTTAAATGACATCATTTTCAATGGCCACTCTTTCTCTGGGAATACCGCATTCACATCTTCACCGTTTGCCATACGCGGTGGATAGTAGGTCGGGCAACCACTAAAACGCTCACCGGTGATCGCATGACGGTTAATCGCCACCGTAGGGTTCCAAATTTGTAACCCTTTTTTCCACTGTGGACCCGTCCCTTCGCCATCCCATGCTTTCTCATAAGGTGCGAATCGACCACCGCGCGTAAAAATATACGCAACACGGCGAACTTCTTCAGGTTTCAATGTGCGAGTAATTTGCGGCATGATACGTTCGACACCACTGATCGTAATGTCTTCTGTTGCCGCCTCCGGTACCGGTTTTTCACCTAACCAAGCCATATTAGCCGCCACACGCAGATAGTAATCTTCCGCGGTATTTAACGGATACATATTGCCATCCATATCTGCAATCACATTGTCACCAAAACCCGGTAAATTTAGTTCTTTAGCAACTGCGATACAGAATGACTCCATAGAAACAGGCTGGCCGTCCGCTGTTTTCGCCGTGCGGGACTCAACAATCGGCCAACGCGCAGTACTCGCTTTCACCTGAACACCTGACCATGGTGCACTGAAACCCCAGCTCTCGAAGTTATGGGTATCTGGCACAATGTAATCCGCTAACGCGGTCGTCTCATTCATGAAAGCATCAATACCAATAATCAGCGGTAGATGTTTGGGATCTTTCAGCTTCTCTTCCATCACCTGACGAATACCCGCAATACCATAAACTGGGTTCGTCATATTGGTGATCCACGCCTTCAGAGAATAAGGGTATCCCATCAATGCTGAAGCCAATTGTTCAGTTAACTGACCTTTCGCAAACGGATACCAAGGCGCTTTCGCTGGGTACGGTTTTTCACCTGCCGCCACTCTTGCTTTAAATTCATCCGACTTTTCATACACTTCATTACTGCGCGATAGTACCATACCCTTCGGTTTCACCTTGCCTTTGTAGCCTGCGATATTGTAGCGAGGACCATCATTTTCCCCGTTAAATTTACCGCCACCGACAGAAACACCACCTTTTAAGTTTAAGTTACCAATCAACGCATTAAGCATAATCACAGACCATGCTGTATAAAAACCATTGCCACTCATCATACCGCCGTGAGATATCACCGCCGCTTTTCTGTCATAAGAGGTTAATGCTTTTCCTAATGATTCAATGGTTTTTACAGGGACTTGGCAACGCTGACTGTATTCTTCCAGCGTCATACGATCGGCGGCTTCTTTTAAGCATTGGAAGCTTGATTTCACCGTCACTTCACTACCGTCATGAAGCGTGACTTGACGAGTCACAAACAACTCTGCATTTGTCACATCGTCCGCCAGTTTCAGTTCGCCGTTTGCATCCTGAACCAAATAGGCTTTTTTCTCATCCTCACCCTCTTCAGCCACTACACCAGTTAGGTGAGATTGCTGTAACAGATTACCTGCCAGAGGATGGGCATCATCAGTGATCACTAAATGGGTCGAGTTGGTCCAGCTTTTCTCGCCAGCCGCTTCCATGGATTTTTCGCTTGGCACACTCAGATAAGCGGCGTTATAGCGGTCATTTTCGATAATCCAACGGATCATCCCCATCACCAACGCAGCATCGGTACCCGGTTGAACAGGTACCCAGTGACCATGGTCATTGGCCAATGTGGTCGTCAATGGCAGAGCTGGAGACACCACCACATAGTTAAACGAGTCACGTAAACGAGCACTCGCTAACTGGCGACCTTGGCGTTTAAATGGGTTACCTGATTGCGCTGGAGATGTTCCGATAAACAGCGCAAAACGTGTATTATCCCAGTCCGGTTTGACGTGGGCGTTTTTATCCAAGTCATCCATCAACGCACCGGAACCTGCACGATAAGCTAAACCGCAGTAAGAACCATGGGCACCAAAGTTTTTGCTACCAAAAGCGTTTTGCGCAAAGCGACGAATAAAGCCATCACGACCATCATCCCCAGCGTTAGTCACCAGTAACTGGTTAGCTTTGGGACCTAATTTCGGTTGAGCAGGATCCAGCGGCGTTTCTAAATCACGGATAGCACGCAGACCATCCACATGACCTTCACCAAATAAATCCCCACCTTCAACCACTTCTTTGATTAACTGCTCAAAGCTAATACGTTCCCACTTCCCTTCACCGCGTTTACCAACGCGTTTCATCGGTTCGAGAATACGTAATGGACTGGTTAACCCTTCCATCAGTGTTGCGCCACGAGCACACGCAGTTGAACGATGTTCTAATCCACTTTCACCGCCCATTTTGGCAAGTGCAGTGGATAACGGCATCCCGTATGGAAAGTGTTTTTCATGGGATAGAGGGTGGTATGGGTTCCCCGCAATTCGCAAAACTTCATTTTTCGCACTGTCCACACGGGCTCGAATACCGCATTGAGTCCAGCAACCGAAGCATTGTGTCATTGAAACCACTTGCGCAGGGTTCTCTTTCCAACCACCAATCGCCGTTCCTTCAGGAATAAGCGAGTTACCATTGATGCGATCCAGTGTCACTTTGCCAGAAGTGCCATCCACTAAACCATCTACAGCACGTTTGGCAACTTCACGATAGCTCGCCCCAAAAAGAGCAAGACCACCGACAACTAAACCACCTTTAAGCCATTGACGTCTTGAGAATTTAGCCATGTTGCACTCTCCCCGCAAACCAGCGAACACCTTCGCGAACAATAATTGTTAATGCAATCCACAATCCAAATGTACCGACAATCGCCAGTAGTCCATCATTACCTAATGGGAAATGGTATGGATTGGTGATGATGTTGTATTTTGGTACCGCTTGAATCTCCATCAGGAAAATCCAACGTAATACCCACGCTAACGCCATAGACACTAACGCTAAAACCGTAATGTAAGGAACGGAGCGAACTGCTTTCACATTACTCAGCGCCATCACAAACGTGATTACCCACAGCGCGCATACGCCCATTAACATCCACCAACCTGGGCTTGTGACATCTAACTGTTGACGAACTGCAATTCCAGATGTGGTATCACCAGAGATCCACAGTGCAAAACAAACAGCAAACAGGAGTAACGTAATCACTTGAAAACGCGCTAAACGATTTTGATATTGCGGCTCACGACGCGCACCTAAGCTAATCAGCGCTGGCAGCACTTGCATCGCACTTAAGAACATTAGTACTGGCATCCACCAGCTAAACCAAATTGGACGAGCCACTAACACAGAGGCTTCACGACCGGTATATAGCAGTAAACCAATAGATGATAACGCACTCAGTAACGCTACCCAGCGGGTCGCTTTATACTCTTTCTTCCAAATCAATTTGACCAGCAGCGCAACAAAGTACAACCCAACAAACGTGGTAAACAGCGGTAGCAACACCGAACCCCACCACATCCAAGACCACATTGTTGGATGCGCATAGAAGTGCCATACACGCGCGGTTTGGTGCAAGTCAGCGGTTAATGCTAACGGCGCCGTGATCCCCATCGTGATAGCAATAAACACGGCAATCATTTCTAATCGACCGTTTCCACTACGATTTTGCCAATGAAGATAGCAGGCATACAGCACCGCACAGGCAGCAATCCCAATAAAGAAAAAGTATTGCACCGCCCAAGGAAGCCAGAAAAACTCTTGCGGCTGCGCCATGATTTCGGAAATATAGGTCACTTGTTCGCTCATCAGAACACCTCCTGCCATAATGCCGGTTGCCCTTTACCTTGCAACGGTTCCACAAACGCATCATCCAGCCCTAAATAAAACACCTGCGGCAACGTACCACTTTCCGGTTTCAAAACTTTGATTTGCGCTTCGTGCTCAGAAAGCATCTTACGAATAGTGCTATTCGGGTCTTTTAAGTCACCGATAATGCGCGCGCCACCCACGCAAGATTCGACACAGGCTGGCAATAAACCAACTTCTAAGCGATGCGCGCAGAACGTGCATTTATCTGCAGTTTGTGTTGAATGGTTAATAAAACGCGCATCGTACGGACAAGCCTGCACACAATACGCGCAGCCTACACAACGCTCATTATCAATCACCACAATGCCGTCTTCACGTTGGAACGTTGCTTGTACTGGGCAAACAGGCACGCAAGGTGGATTATCACAATGGTTACACAGGCGAGGCAGTAGAACGTTAGTGAACCCTTCTTCCCCTTTTAGGGAGACCTGATATTGGTTAACCGTCGTTCTAAATTGACCTTGAGGTGTTTGGTTTTCGACAGAACAGCTGACAGTACATGATTGACATCCTACGCAACGGCGTAAGTCAATCAACATGCCATAGCGTTTCTCAGGGTTGCCTTCACGGCGAGTTGGGGAAAAACTTAACCCCGCCTCGGCGATTGGGATCAGCGATGCCCCGGCAGTGACGGCCCCAATCTGTTGTAGGAATTTTCGTTTACTCAGATCCATAATCGGCTCCAGTATTGACATTGCTAATGCGAAAATAAAAGTTAATAATCAATCTATTATTGGTTTATCTTACGTATTGGTAACACCGTGTTACCGATGTCTGATAACCACTAAATTCTTATTTCTCTTTAAAATCGGTGTGTTATCTTTGTGCTACTCTAATAATTCTGAGTTCATAGTAAGAAGAAAAGCCTTGCGCCCCTATTGTGGTTTTCCACATACCCGAAGGGATCTTGATCTAACGCAACGAATAAACCTCAAATGTTAAAAAAAACGTCTATGCCGTTGTATCACATACTTTTAATGACCCTGCTGTTATGGTGCATTCCGGCGGGTGCGGCGCAATGGACAATTGGTGTTCTCGCCCTGCGAGGACCGAGTTTCACTCAGTTGCACTGGCAACCTTTAGTTGACACCCTCAATGAGTCCATCCCGGGTGAACGCTTTACCCTGCAACCCCTGAATCTTGAAGAGATGAAAGAAGCGATTTCGAATCGCAAAATTGACTTTTTACTCACTAACCCTGCTCAATTTATCCAACTCGATAACCGCTATCATTTACGCTGGCTGCTCTCTTTACGCTCGGATGTGGAGCCAAACAGTACGACGCGCAACGTGATTGGTAGCCTTATTTTGGTCCGTGGAGATAGCGACATTCACAGCGCGGATCAGCTCATTGGCAAAAAAGTCGGCGCAATATCTCCCGATGCATTTGGGGGATATCTATTAGGTTATAAAGTGTTAAGGGATTTAGGGTATGACACTGAAAAAGACTTTCGGATGCAGTTTTTGGGCTTTCCCGCGGATGCGCTGTTATACGCTTTACGGGATAAATCCCTCTCTGCGGCAATTGTCCCCGTCTGTTTATTAGAAAATATGGACAGTGAAGGACTGATTGATAAACACCAATTCCGTCCGCTTGTTCAAAAAGAGAGCGCGTTACCTTGCCTAACGAGCACCGAACTTTACCCCAATTGGTCATTCGCCGCGTTAAGCGAAGTTCCTGACAATTTAGTGGATAAAGTCACCAAAGTTTTGCTATCTGGCGATACGCCTAATATGCGCTGGGGAGCTCCAGCATCCATCACACAAGTAGAAAACTTACTGCGCGACGTTAACCAACACCCACAGCAACGGGAAATTTGGCAAGATATTGTCAGTTGGACAATTCAACACCAAATTACCATCGGCATTATCGCCTTAATATTCTTATTGTTGGGTATTAACCACGTCTGGATAGCCTTCTTGGTTCGCCGTCGTAGCCAACAGCTAGAAGTCGCACATAACCGCCTACGTCAGCAAGAAGCTAATCTACAAAAAGCTCAACGACTCAATATATTAGGTGAAATGGCTTCTGGGTTTGCCCATGAATTGAATCAACCATTATCCGCAATTCGAAATTATGCCCAAGGCTCTATTTTGCGATTGAAGAAAGAGTCGGAAAACCACCCTCTTCTTGGTGCGATCAGTAAAATTGATGAACAAGCTCAACGGGGTGCTGACATTATTCAAAACCTACGTTTATGGGCAGGAAAACCGGGACAAGAATCCTGTCTGACACTACGCCAGCAATCCGTCAAACAGACCATTAATCATATCTGGCAACTGTTGCAAGTTGAGCAACATTTCCCAACCGTTAGGTTGCAATTACCCGAAACTCCCGATGTCCAGCTCTTGCTACCAGATACCTTACTCGACCAGCTGCTCTCAAATTTAATCAGTAATAGCCTACAAGCGGGCGCCACCACATTAACCTTTGGCTTTCACTTTGCCGATGGACGTTTTTTACTTGTATTACAAGATGATGCCGGTGGAATGCCTGACGAGCAGCTTAATCAAGGGATCATGCCATTTGCCACCACTAAACAGGAAGGGCTGGGACTCGGATTGGTGATTTGCCAGCGATTAATTCAAAGCCAAGGTGGGGATATTCGCATTGAAAATCAACATAATGATGAAGGTAAGAATGGGCTGCGCGTGACGCTAATTTTTAATTACTCGAGATAATCAGAATATAGCGCATGTTTTGCCACACAAAAGATAACATTCCCAATAACTATATGTGACAATGTTATGGATACCATTTATATAAGCAAGATACTTATACAAACAAGAAATAAGCCACGAGGTATGAATTAATGCCAGTCATTCACCTTGTCGACGATGACACCGATGTCACTGATTCCTGTCAATTTTTACTCGAAACGCTCGGCTATAACGTTACCGTATGGAACGACAGTGAGCAGTTCATCCAGCAAGCCCCTCTGCATGAGGAAGGTATTGTATTGCTCGATATGCGTATGCCAAAATTTGACGGGCGCCAAGTACATCAATACCTGAAAGAGCAGCAAAGCACCCTCGCGGTGATTTTCCTTTCTGGTCATGGGGATATCCCGATGGCGGTTGAACAGGTGAAATTAGGCGCTATCGATTTTTTACAAAAACCCATTGATAGCCAGCAACTTGCCGAAACCCTTGAGCAAGCTCGCTTACAAACCATAAAAGCCACTGAACGCACATTGATTAAACAGCGTTATGAAACCTTAACGCCGAAAGAAAAAGACGTTTGCACCTATGTGCTTCAAGGGCTAATTAACCGTGAAATTGCAGAAGTGGCTTGCGTATCTGTGCGAACCGTTGAAGTACATCGCTCACGAGTGATGGAAAAAATGGCAGTGAGAAACCTTGCCGAATTAATGAGCACCATGCAAACAGCACAACTTTTTGCGGGTTAATTTGATATCATTCAGATTAACAAGCTATTTTTAATTGAAATCCACTTAAGTAGAAACCGAAAAAACAATGATCCCAGCACCAAAGTTTGAAAAAAGTTTATTACATCCTCGCTACTGGCTAGTTTGGTTTGGCATTAGCGTGCTCTACCTGCTCGTCCTGCTTCCTTATCCCGTCATTTATTGGATAGGTACCCGTTTGGGGCGTTTCTCCAAGCGCTTCTTAAAAAAACGTGTCCAAATTGCCGATCGTAATCTGCAATTGTGTTTTCCTGAGATGAGCCAAGAAGAGCGCCAAAAAATGGTGGATAAAAACTTTGAAGCCGTCGGTATGGGTGTTTTCGAAACGGGAATGGCGTGGTTCTGGCCTGATTGGCGAGTGCGCCGCTGGCTTAAAGTTGAAGGTCGTGAAAATATGCTCGCCGCTCAAGAAACCGGCCGTGGCATTATTGTGTTAGGCGTCCATTTCTTAACGTTGGAAATCGGCGGTCGTGCATTTGGTATGTTGAATCCCGGCATTGGTGTTTATCGCGCTAACGATAATAAACTGATGGACTGGCTACAAACTCGTGGACGTTTGAAATCCAATAAATACATGCTCGACCGTAAAGACGTTAAAGGCATGATCCGCGTATTAAAAGAAGGGGAAATTTTATGGTATGCCCCTGACCATGATTACGGTCCTAGAAACAGTTCATTCGCGCCATTATTTGCGGTAGAAAAAGCGGCAACCACCAATGGCTCACAAATCTTATTATCTCTTGGCAATCCACTCGTTGTACCATTTTCAGCTATCCGCTTACCCGATGGTAAGGGTTATAAATTGCTGATCCAGCCGGCCGTAGATAATTTCCCTGTAGACGATAATGTCGCCACCGCAACGATGATGAATCAGGTCATTGAGAAAGAAATTTTACGAGCGCCAGAGCAATATATGTGGATGCACCGCCGTTTTAAAACGCGTCCAAAGGGAGAACCTTCCCTGTACGGCGATTTAGATAAAATCCACCACCGCTAGGCTGCCTATTCCCGAAATTTTTCGCATTGAAGCAGGCAGTTATCCCAAAATAGTTCGTGTTGCAGCTAGGCGGCAAATGAGTGGATCCCCAGGAGCATACACAAGTATGTGACTGGGGTGCGCGAATGAAGCCAACAACGCTGCGGCGCGAAATATGAAGGGAGAACATGAAGAAAAGTACTTACTGGAAAAAAAACCTCTACATCGTCTGGTTCGGCTGCTTTCTAACGGGCGCTGCCTTCAGCTTGATCATGCCTTTTCTTCCTCTGTATATCGAAGAACTTGGTATTACTGACCATGGCTCTTTGAATTTATGGACGGGTGCCGTTTTCAGTATTACCTTCCTATTTTCCGCTATTGCCGCACCTTTTTGGGGGCGCCTTTCTGACCGCCACGGTCGTAAATTAATGTTGCTGCGCTCTGCCCTTGGGATGGCGATTGTCATGGTGCTGATTGGCTTTGCGCAGAATATTTGGCAACTTTTGGCTTTACGGGCGCTTTTAGGCTTACTTGGCGGGTTTGTCCCGAATGCCAATGCGCTAATTGCCACCCAAGTCCCCGTGAATAAAAGTGGTTGGGCGATGGGTGTCTTGGCAACTGGCGCGGTGAGCGGCGCATTGATTGGTCCACTGATTGGTGGATTACTTGCCGACCAATATGGCTTGCGCCCAGTATTCTTTATTACCGCTAGTGTGTTGTTTATCTGCTTTTTTGTGACACTTTTCTACGTCCGTGAGCGTTTTACCCCCGTTTCACGCAAAGATGCTCTGACCGGAAAACAAGTTTTTGCCTCTTTACGTAATAAAAACTTAGTGATCAGCCTATTTTTCACCACCATGATCATCCAAGCATCGATTGGTTCGATTAACCCAGTGATCACCCTGTATGTTCGGGAGCTTTCAGACTCAATTGATAATCTTGCTTTTATCAGTGGGATTATTGCATCCATTCCCGGCGTTGCTGCACTGATTAGCGCCCCTATGCTCGGTAAACTGAGCGATCGCATTGGACCAGACCGTGTTTTATTAGCCGTACTTGCCGCCTCAATTTTTGTTCTATTTCCGATGGGGCTCGTCAGCAGTTATTGGGAATTAGGCGCTCTGCGCTTCTTACTCGGCGCCCTTAACGCCGCGCTGTTACCCGCCGTACAAACCTTAATTATTTATAATATTTCTCACCAAATCACTGGGCGAATATTTAGCTACAACCAAGCATTACGCGATGTAGGTAATGTCACTGGTCCTTTAATGGGTTCCTTTGTTGCAGCAACATACGGCTTTAGAGCCGTGTTCTTCTTCACCGCCGTATTAGTGTTGGTCAACCTCATTTACTCTTGGCTTATCATTAGGAAGCAATCCGATGGTTTAAGAGCATCTCCCTCTAAAGAGTAATGTTAATGTGTCCCTTTTACGCCAAAACATAACTTTTTATTATCTTTTCCACGAAAAGTTTATAAGCGCAAAAAATATTTTGTAACTCATTGTTTTTAATTAACTTAATCGATTCAAAAAACATTCTTTTATTGTCAATAAAAATCCGTTATTCTGTGCCCCCTTATCGTAAGAATGAGAGTTACATCGAATTTTCATCTTAAAACTGACTTTCTTACGATAAATTCATTCTGCTTATTAGCAATTTTATAATAATGTATGCCGAAAATATGTTTGCAACACAGCATTAACATATCAATAAAAAACAGTGATGGAGTTTCTGCTCCACATTCACAATTCGGCACAACCTCTTAAGTCACAACGTATTGGAGTTCACAGATGAGTCATTCTGCGACTAAAACTAAAACTTTTTTCGGGCATCCTTACCCGTTGAGTTCGCTTTTCCTCACCGAAATGTGGGAACGTTTTTCTTTCTATGGTGTTCGTCCTCTTTTAATCCTCTTTATGAGTGCAACTTTGTTGCAAGGTGGCATGGGGCTGCCGATTGAACAAGCATCTGCTATCGTGGGTATCTTCGCGGGTGGTGTTTATATCACTTCATTACCGGGTGGCTGGCTCGCGGATAACTGGTTAGGTCAGCGTCGTGCCGTTTGGTATGGTTCTTTGATCATTGCATTGGGTCACTTGTCGATTGCGCTGTCTGCGTTATTTACCAATACCTTCTTCTTCGTGGGACTGCTGTTGATCGTATTAGGTACCGGTTTATTTAAAACCTGTATCACCGTAATGGTTGGAACCCTGTATAAGAAAGAAGATACGCGTCGTGATGGCGGTTTCTCTCTGTTCTACATGGGTATCAATATGGGTTCATTTATTGCCCCATTAATTATCGGTCCATTACATGAAAAATACGGCTGGCATTTAGGTTTCGGTTTAGGTGGTTTGGGTATGTTAGTTGCCCTGCTTATCTTCCGTTTCTACGCGATCCCACAAATGCGTCGTTATGACAAAGAAGTTGGCTTAGATTCCACATGGAATCACCCTACCGTTCAACGTAAAAACGTCGGTAAATGGGTTGCTGTTGCCATGGCTGCACTGGCTGTACTGGTGGTGTTAATCAATAATGGCACTATTCCATTCAACCCTTCAGTAATAGCAAAAAGCTCGGCTTACATTATTTCTACGTGTGTGGGTATCTACTTTATTTTCATGTTCTTCTGTGCAGGTTTAAACAGCAGTGAGCGCTCTCGCTTACTGGCTTGTTTGATTCTGTTAATTGCTGCGGCGTTCTTCTGGTCTGCATTTGAACAAAAGCCAACATCATTTAATATCTTTGCGCGTGACTATACCGATCGCCAATGGGGTAACTTCGAAATCCCAACCATTTGGTTCCAATCAATCAACGCCTTATTTATCATTCTGTTAGCGCCTATTTTCAGCTGGTTCTGGCCTTCTTTGGCTAAGCGTAATCTGAACCCAAGCAGTATGACGAAGTTTGTGATTGGTATCCTGTTCGCCGCGGGTGGTTTTGCGGTCATGATGGTTGCCGCTAACCACGTTCTGGCAACACAAACTGGCGTTTCACCATTCTGGTTAGTCGGCAGTATTTTATTACTAACTTTAGGTGAACTGTGCTTAAGCCCAATTGGCTTGGCAACCATGACATTACTTGCACCACAGAAAATGCGCGGTCAGGTGATGGGATTATGGTTCTGTGCAAGTGCGCTGGGTAACTTAGCAGCAGGTATTATGGGTGGTAATATCCGTAAAGACCAACTGGATTCAATGCCAGACCTGTTCTCCCACGTTTCTATCGCACTGGTTATTTGTGCTGTTGTGCTAGCGGCCCTGATTATTCCAGTCAGAAAAATGCTGCAAAACGCAGATAAAAACGAAGCAAAAGCGAAATAATATTATTCGTTATTAGATAATCGTTGTTGGCGTAATAATCTCAAAAATTATTGCGCCAACCTCTCCTCAATACTGCAAATCTCGTGCTACTCTTCCCTCACTTTTCTAATCATAATGCGTTATTTCCTTTCAAGGATCTTTTACGATGAGCACACTGTCTGTTCCGGTTTATTATGTCGATGCGTTCACTGATACCCTATTTCATGGCAATCCGGCCGCTATCGTTTTACTTGATGAGTGGCTTCCTGATGACAAGCTTATCGCTATCGCCGCCGAAATTAACTTATCTGAAACGGCTTTTCTGGTAGGTGAACATATCCGCTGGTTTACACCGGTGATGGAAGTTAAATTGTGTGGTCATGCTACCCTTGCCGCTTCATATATTTTGAACCAGTTTAAGCAGCACCCAGCAAACCCTATTGTATTTCAGTCCTTATCTGGAGAACTGACGGTTCATAAAAATCAAGAAGGCTTCACATTAGACTTCCCTATTTTAGATTGTGAACCTGCCGATTTAAGCCAATATCCACAATTAAGCGAGATCCTCGGAACCCCTATTTCTGAACTGTATTTAGCCAAAGATCGCTATATCTGTTTTGTTGATTCACCAGAACAAGTGCAGAATTGCCATCCCGATATGTTGCGTCTTGCACAATTACCTTTGCAGGGATTAACCATTACCGCGAAAAGTGCTGATAGCCCAACTCACGACGAACAATGTGACTTTGTCTCTCGCTATTTTGCGCCAGCCAAAGGTGTTAATGAAGATCCCGTCACTGGCACCTCTCACTGTGCGATTGCTCCTCTTTGGGCTAAACGCTTACAGAAAAACCCAGTATTAGGTCACCAAATTTCTGCACGTGGTGGAAAAATACACTGCTTAGTTGAACAAAATCGCGTCAAAATGACCGGAAAAGCAACACTCTTTTTAGCCGGAACGATTCACTTTTGATTAATCACTGTATTTATTTGTGATCAGGATTACACTTATCGGCAACATTAATGATATGTACATTAATGTTCCGGTAAGTAATTATCTTTCCCGGTTCAAGTTTTTAAATAGTGAGAATTCAAAGAAAGTAAGGCTTAAATATGCGTTCCGACGTTGATGATGTAATCAAACAAAAAATTGAACAATCTGTTACCCATGTTTCTAAAGTGGTATTCCCAACCACCACTAACCACCATAGCACTCTGTTCGGTGGGACTGCATTAGCATGGATGGACGAAGTTTCCTTCATTACCGCGACCCGTTTTTGCCGCAAAAGATTGGTAACTGTCTCCACAGAAAAAATCAATTTTACCCACCCTATCCCATCAGGCACCATCGTTGAATTAGTCGGGGAAGTAATCCGAGTTGGTCGCACTAGCCTTACCGTTAATGTCTCTATCTTTTTAGAAGATATGTACGCTGAGGGACGAGAAGAAGTGATCCACGGACAGTTTAATTTCGTGGCTATTGATGAAAATGGCAAACCAACCCCATTATTTGAACAGTAATCACGGATCTCTCTTTACCACCATTCATACTGGTAAATAAAAAATGTGCGCCCGATCATTAAGATAGAGCGCACATTATTCATATTCTCGACATTAAGCGAATGCTAAGAATGGAGAGATACACAGTAAAATTCCGGTAAAAATAATCAGATATAAAGAAATACCTTTATATTTATGCAACATAGGGACTTTATAGACTAAATACGCTGGAATTAAACAACCCACCATCCCGAAAATTGGACTACAGATTGATGTGAAGCTCAGCACTGGTGCGTTCAGGATAATCGCTCCCCATGCTAATAGCACAGCAAAAATCATAATGCCGTTCTTCACCCAATTTTCATTAATACGCTCAACCGGCATAATACGTTGTAATATGTTCATCACAATGCCTTGAGTGGCTTCACGGAAACCTAAATAAACCCCAAAGAATGCGGTCATGACGGCAAAGATATTTAGCATGACGCTGACGACAGTCACCCAACCACCTGGGAAGAATTTCGCTGCGATAGCCAATGCAGAAATATTCTGCTCGTAAGCTTTCACTGCTTCATCGTGCCCCATAGCTAATGTGAATGATACTGCGTAGAAAAAGACGGTACAGAATAAAACAATAAACGCGATATTCATTGCACGCAGAGCTTTATAACGAGCCACTTCACGGTTCACGTTTTGGCTACGGAATGAAATCACCATTGGGCTTAATGTTTGAATAAACAGAATCGATGTTAATGTGAAAGGTAGTGTGATGACTGCCTCTTTGAATAAGCGACCAACAGGCGGCAATGAACCCACATTATATAAGTGCCACATCCCGACCATGGAAATACCCAATGCGGCAACCACAAATAATTTAGTCAGAACCATAAAGCTTGAAAGCTTAAATAGCAGTTTTTCACCGCGAGAAGAAATGGCGACTAAAATACAAATCAGAACCAGACCATACCAAGGACTTTCAGATAATAACCCATCCGTTACACCAAAAGTTTGAAAATATGATGCACTGTCATTCGTGATTGCCGTTGAATAAACAAACATCCAAATTACCAGCATAATAAAATAGAGTGCGCCAAGCAGCATACCCCAGTTTTTACCTAGGTATCCGCTGATCACACTTGGATAATCTTTACATTCTGGTGATTCCGCCAGCGTATTAATAAACAGACGCTGAAACAAATACATTGCAGGATAACCGACAACGGATGATAGCAAAAATACCCATAAACCCATCAAGCCAACTTGTACGGGGAGAAAAACAATCCCCGCACCAATCGCCATCCCGATACTCATAATCACCCAACCAACATCTGTGCCATCAAACTTAGTGGCAGCACGCCATTGTTCTTGTGTCATGCCTGCACGAGAAGCCGCCGTAGAAGCTTTTCCATCATCGACATTATCTATTGTAGGGATCGTAGCCATAATTACTCACTTAATATTGTTGAACTCTTAAAAGAGAATTTTTTTTGTTTTAGATGCGACTTAAGTGGTTATTTCTTTCAATAACCTTAATTATTTGCAGGCTATTATAATGATTCCATCATAGAGGATATGTGAGAGAAAAATTATCTCTTTATTAACCTATAAAACCCCCAATAAAGAGAATATTTTTCTCTAAAAAGAGCAATCCGACGTAAATATCTCTATCTATCGACAGAAATAATCCCTATTAATTGTTTTTGGACGCGGTAATTATAACCCTTTGTTTTTAAAGGTGTTAGTCTTTTAATAACCCATAAGTGATTATTAACAATTCCAACAATTATCCTTTTATTTCGTGCTAAACATCACAAGACACCATGATAACCACTACTATTCTTTGCAATAATTCCGTATTTTGTATTTCTCTTGTTAATTTTCGATATAAATAACTAGTTCTCTATTAAGAGTAATATTTAATTTTTACTCATTTATCGCGTCAAAGAGAATCACCGCAGGCTTATAATGAAGAAAAATATTTTGAATATTCACCCCTGAAGAGTAAAAGGCTCGTTTACTCTGTATTTTTGATGGGGCGTTGATATTTATAAATTATAGAAGTAGAGTATTTGATGCGTTGATGGTTATATCCTGTAGTTAATAACTGTTAACACCGTTTCGAGTTTATCTTGAAATAAGGATATTCATAGCCAACTTAAGATACGGAAAGCCTTATGTTACGATTATTGACCTTTATTTCTTTATTTATATTTTCAACAAATTTAACTTTTGCAGCTCCTGTTCCTCCTGAAGTCATTAAGCAAATTGAACAACAAGCACAAAAAGGGGATGTGAAAGCCCAAGTTATGCTAGGCATTGGTTACTATGTTGGTAACGAAATTAAGCAAGATTATCCGAAAGCAAAGAAATGGCTTACGATGGCTGCTAATAAAGGCAATGCGGACGCTCAACTATTCCTAGGTGATATGTATCTTAATGGTAATGGCGTTCAATCTGATTTTGAAACAGCTTATGGTTGGATTGAGAAATCGGCAAATAAGGGAAATCCTGAAGCCATAAACTATATGGGTCAATTCTATTACCAAGGTGCTGGCGTAAAACAAAATTATCTCGTGGCTTTTGAGTGGTTCCAAAAAGCAGCCGATAAAAAATTTCCACCTGCTGAATATCAATTAGGAAAAATGCTACAAAATGGTGAGGGAACTGAGTTTAATGAAAAACTTGGCGCTGAATATATTGATAAAGCGTGTAAAGGCGGATTAAAACCAGCCTGCCCAGAAAAAGAAACCACAAAGCCTAAAGCGACTAAAAAATAATATTCTCTTTGAAAGCGGTAATACTCCCCTCATGTATTGCCGTTTTTTTATTGTCATTATTTTTATTATCCATTTTTTTATTCCCGCCAATTGCGTACTCCCGCTCACATCATTTTTAATCCAATTCAGTTAATATTAATTTATTAACAATCAATATGAAAAATGGTTAAAATGTTCTAAACTTATAATATAAAAGAAAAAAGGAGATATTATGTACAATACAATTTTAGTTCCTATTGATGTTACCGAAGACGACCTCACCAAAATGTTAGTCCCGCATGTTAATGCCATGCAGAAACTAAACAATTCTACCGTTCATTTTTTAGCTGTGACTGCACCAATTTCCAATTATTTACGCTATGGCGGCACTATTTTGCCAGGTGACTTCCCGGATGATCAAAAACAAGCTGATATAATTCTGAAAGAGTTACAAGAGAAAGTTAAACTGTTCTCTATCCCTGCAGACAAAGTGCAAGTAAAAGCAGTTGTAGGCTCAGTTAAAGATGAAATTTTGGCAACAGCTGAAGATATTAAAGCCGATGTGATTTTACTGGGCTCACGTCGCCCAAGTATGTCTACCTACTTATTAGGTTCCAATGCGGCTTCAGTTGTACGTTATGCGAAAACGAGCGTATTAGTGGTTCGCTAATCCATACGAAGGGTTAATAACCGCAGAAAGCTCTATTTTAACTCGTCGAATGGTTAGGGTTAAAGTTTGTTACACTAAAGGGCAATTCCATACAATTTATAAGCCCATTTATTCGACATTTAAGGTAAATTAGAGGCTCATAAACATTTTCGTGACTATTTCACACCCTGCTCCTCAGAGCAGGGTTTTTTATGCTTCATTCAGGCATTATTGACAGTTGGATATCACTGTTTCAACGCCGATTTCATCACATTTTCAAAGTCTTCCCATGAACAATACCCATTTTTATCAATCGGGCAATTTTTCAATTCAAGGGTAACGTGTTTTGGCGGTGTTGCTAAAGAGAGGTAAGCATTGTCTCGCAACTGATCTGCGGTTTGATACACATACTCAATCTTCACATAATCCTTTGTCTCTTTTTTATCTGTCCAGCATTGGAATACCAATTTACCGCCAATTGGTGTGTGCTCATATTGCTCGGGTAACTGGTACGGTTTGAAATCCATCGCAGACAATACTGAAGCAATATTTGAATCATGTCCCACTAAGAAAATGAATTTAGCCGTTTCACCTTTATTGACAGAAACAAAGCCTTTATCCATATAACTCAGAATTGGATGCGCCACATTTTTTGCGATGATTTTCGGTGTAAATAACGTTTCTTGATAAGCATTTTTTAAAGTATTCAGCTTTTGCCATTTTTCATCGCTATTGACCATTCCCCATGCTACATCTTTTTCAGGGAAGCCTTCATAATATTGCAGGTCAATTGCATCGACGGCAGAGTTCGCCATCTTCAACGGTCCACTCACACCCGGTTCTTTATCTGCTTCAATGATAAAGCTGTTCTTTGGTGTGGCTAAATTACACAGTTTATCCGTCGCGCACTTCTTCGAATTTTTAATATTGAGAACATTATCCAGCTCATCGTAACCCGGCTTCAGGTTTAACCCTTTAAGGTGGGACTCCATCGCTTCAAGTGCTTGTTTTTTAAATTCAGGGGAGCTATTCGTAATGATAGGATTAAACACGGGATCCATCGTACCAATTTCCGGTTTATGATGGATATTCACTTTACAGCCAGGAAATGCTCCCGCAGTAAAGAACTGCGCAGTCGCAATCGTTCTCTGTAGGCTATTCGTGTAAATATAGATATCATCGCTGCTGGTTGGACATAACTCATTCACAAATAATTTATTGCTATCGAGCCACTCTCTAAAATAGTGCCCCATATACACTTCGAGCGCCCCGCCCTTTGTCGTTAAATAGCCACTTTCTGCATCCCATGCTGGCCACTTTTTATCGGTTATTTCAGTCAGAATCCCTGTATTAACAATAGGAGTACGTAAATTATGACGACTTAGAACTAAAACTTGGTCTAATTCCATATTTTGTGCATTATCTGTACTTGCCAGTGCGGGGGCTATTGGTGCTAATAACGCCGCCGATAAACACACTGTTAGCATTTTATATTTCATCAGCATACTCCTACCATAGTTTTTAAATTGATTAACATAATCAAACAATAAACACTGCAATAAAATAAAGTATAGTGCTTATATGAATTTCGGAAACATATCCTCTAATAATGAAGCAGTTATCTTTTTTTTCTGCGATTAATATCCCAAAAATGCTCCTTAACTAAAATAACCATCAAATATTGACATTAACTAGCCATAATTTAAGATGAATTTTCACTATAAGGATAAAATGCAATGAATATTCAGCCCGCCACTGTCGAACATTACGATGAGATCATTCATCTTTGGGAGGCTTCTGTAAGAGCAACTCATGATTTTCTGCCAGAAAAGAACATAGAAATGCTAAAAACACCCATTAGGGAACAATACTTACCTAATTTGTCTGTTTTTGTGACTTTTGATCCTAACGGCAAAATAGCGGGCTTTTTAGGTACGGGTGAGAATCGTCTAGAAATGTTGTTTATTTCCCCCCTTGCAAGAGGGACAGGCATTGGTAAACAACTCCTGAATTACGCCATTAAACACTTAGGTATTAATGAAGTCGATGTGAATGAGCAAAATCCGCAAGCAGTTGGTTTCTATCAACACATGGGATTTGTTCAATATGCTCGTTCCGAACTTGATGGGGAAGGAAATCCATTTCCTTTACTGCATATGCGATTAGCTAAATAGCGACAGATTGTTATAGATAATGGCTATTCATCACTGTATTCACCAGAAAATGATTAAATACGTCATACTGACTCGGCGTGAAAGGCGTATTTAAGCTTAAAATTTCCAGCTTATGCGGCGCATACTGGGCGTTATAGCATGGATGGTGATGGACATAATCATTTCTGACAAAGCCATTTTTTTCATAGAAATGAAGACGTTTTCTTGCAACTTCATCGACTAATGGGTCTATCTCCAACACTATCTGTGGGTACAACTGGCACAGTGCGGTCAACGATTTTTGACCGTAACCTGACCCACGAATATGTTGGTCAATCGCAAAATGTTCAATATAGAAAAAGGCATCAATAACCCACCCACCGATAAATCCAACAAACTGATTATTGTCTGTAATTTTATATAAATAATATTGCTCTAGAGGGAGTAATGCCGCTCGCCCTACATAAGAACGTTTTTCATGGTCAGGAAATGAAATATCGTATAGCGCGTTAATTAATTCATTATCGTGTTTATCATTTGCAGAAATTCTTACCAGCTCAACCATTTCCCCTCCTAAATGACTCAATACAATCAACCTCAAATAAGACATTCTTTAAACATAAAAAAGCCACTGTCATTGTGTAACCTTCTCGGTAACGTCAACAACAGCGGCTTATATTACTTAATTGACAGCGAAATTACTGGCTTTTTTCAGCTTCCGCTTTGGCTTCTTTCGCTTCAACATCGCGATACCAACGTGGGTGATGTTTCTTCGCCCAGCGACGGCTAACTTTACCTTCAATCATGCCGTTGATAGATCCTTTAACCCAAAATGCCATATACATGTGGATTAAAATTGCATGGATCAGAATAATTGCCGCTAATGCATGAATCAAAATACTCCAACGAACCATCCAGATTGGGAATAAATGCGCGAAATAAGGTCGCCACATGATAATTCCGGTAACCAAAAGTACAAAAATCATACTCATGATACTCCAGAACATCATTTTTTGACCGGCGTTGTATTTGCCCACATCAGCCACTTTATGTTCGTTACCTTTGAGAACTTGCACAATATTCAGTAGCCAAGGAATATCTTTTCTATCTGGGATATTGTGTTTTACAAAACGCACAAACATAAACATCAGCACGACGAAAATAAGCACACCGAAGAAAGGATGCAAAATTCGTCCCATCTGTGGCGTACCGAAAGTTTCAGTCAGCCACTTCAAGGTTGGGAAAAACAGTGCAATACCCGACAATGCGACTAAGAAGAAGCTGATAACCACTGTCCAGTGGCACGCTCGGTCAATAAATTTAGTCCGAACGATCATTTTGCTCTTTTTACTCATGGTCATCTTTCTCCTCTTCATCATCCACTTCTTTATTTGGACCAATACCCACATAGTGGAAAATCAGCCCTGCAAATGTGGCGATAAAGCCCGCTACCGATAATGGTTTCAGGATGCTTTGCCATAGATTAATTGGTGTATCAATCTGTGGGTCTTTTGGTAATCCATGATAAAGCTCAGGTTTATCCGCATGATGTAGCACGTACACCACATGAGTTCCCCCAACACCTTCAGGATCATAAATGCCAGCTTGGGCATAACCCCGTTTTTGCAGTTTTTCAACACGCTCCGCGCCGTATTCCAGCATTTCGTTTTTAGTACCAAAACGAATAGCACCTGTCGGGCAAGTTTTCACGCAAGCCGGTTCTTGCCCCACGGCAACACGGTCAACACATAATGTACATTTGTACACACGATTATCTTTTGGATTTAATCGAGGAATGTTGAACGGGCAACCCGCGATACAGTAACCACAACCAATACAGTGTTCCGATTGGAAATCCACAATACCGTTAGCATATTGAATAATCGCACCCGCAGATGGGCATGACTTCAAGCAACCTGGATCGGTACAGTGCATACAGCCATCCTTACGGATAAGCCATTCCAATTTGCCTTGCTCACTGACTTCGCTAAAACGCATCACCGTCCAAGATTTGGCACTTAAATCGGTTGGGTTATCGTAAACCCCAACGCAGTGTCCTACCTCATCACGGATATCATTCCATTCTGAACATGCCACCTGACAGGCTTTACAGCCGATACAGGATGACACGTCAATCAGTTTGCAGACTTCAAATTTATCGTCACGCGCCTGTGGTGGAGGCGTAATGCTATTGGTCGCGGAACGTTTAATAATGTCTTGAGATTGCATGGACATAGTTCCCTCCCTTACGCCTTCTCAATGTTAACTAAAAACGCTTTATACTCAGGAGTCTGAGAGTTAGCGTCCCCCACAGATGGCGTTAACGTGTTGGTAATAAAGCCTTTTTGCGTTTCACCCTCAAAGCCCCAGTGAATAGGTAGACCCACTGTTTCAATCGGTTTACCGTCAACCATCAGGGTTTGCAGACGTGGTGTTACCACGGCAATCGCTTTAATAAAGCCGCGTTTACTGCTGACTTTAACCTTATCACCCAAAGCGATACCTTTGGCTTTGGCTAAGGTTTCACTGATTTCCACAAACTGCTCTGGCTGAGCAATGGCGTTTAAGCGCGCATGCTTGGTCCAAGTATGGAAATGCTCCGTTAAGCGATAAGTGGTTCCGACATACGGGAATTCCTTATGATCTCCAAGACGTTTCTTGTCATCTTCAAAAATTCGCGCAGCAGGGTTAGAGACCACATTTGGATGCAATGGGTTAGTTCCCAATGGCGTTTCAAATGGCTCGTAGTGCTCAGGGAATGGACCTTCTGCCATCTTATCAATCGCAAACAGACGACCTAAACCTTCTGGCTGCATAATAAATGGTCCAGTACCGACTTCTGGTGCCGATGCGTTAAAGTCAGGAACATCGTTTCCGACCCACTTCTTACCGTTCCACTCAATCAGAACCAGATCTTTATTCCATGGCTTACCTTTGGTATCACAAGAGGCACGGTTATAGATAACGCGGCGGTTTAATGGCCATGCCCATGCCCAACCCAATGTATTACCAATGCCGGATGGGTCGCTGTTATCGCGATTCGCCATCTGATTGCCTTTTTCGGTCCAACTACCCGTGTAGATCCAGCAAGAAGATGCCGTTGAACCATCCGCGCGTAGCAGAGCGAATGAATTCAGAAGCTCGCCTTTTTTCGCTTGTAAGTTGCCATCAGCATCATATAAGTCGACCAGTGCAACCCCGTTGTTCTCTTTCGCCACTTCTTCCGATTCAGGATGGAATTGACGTTTATAATCCCAACGCATTTGCAGCAATGGTTCGCGACCTTTACCACCTTCTTGTTCATACATCTCACGGATTTTGTGCAAAATACCCGTTAAGATCTGACCATCGTTACGCGCTTCACCCGGGGCGTCCGCCGCTTTCCAGTGCCACTGTAACCAGCGACCGGAGTTAGCAATGGAGCCATCTTCTTCCGCAAAGCAGGTTGAAGGCAGACGGAAAACTTCCGTTTGAATGGAAGCAGGATCAACGTCGTTCATTTCGCCGTGGTTCTGCCAGAAGTTCGCTGTTTCGGTGGTTAATGGGTCAACCACGATTAAATATTTCAGCTTACTTAAGCAGCTAACCACTTTGTTTTTATCTGGGAACGAGGCAACTGGGTTAAAGCCTTGGCAGATGTAGCCGTTGACTTTATCTTTGCTCATCATGTCAAAATACTTCATAACATCATAAGCTTGATCCCATTTAGGTAACCAATCAAAGCCCCATTGGTTCTCTGGTTGAGCCGCATCACCGTAGAATGATTTCATCAAGCTGACGAAGAATTTCGGATAGTTGCTCCAGTAGTTAACCTGATTGGGTAATGTGGCTTTTGGCGTATTCGCGGCTAAATAGCTATCAACATCTAACTGTTTTTCTGATGGCAGCGTTAAATAGCCCGGAAGGCTCGTCGATAGCAGACCTAAATCTGTTAAGCCTTGAATGTTTGAGTGCCCACGTAGCGCATTCACCCCACCACCACAAATCCCCATGTTGCCTAAAAGCAGCTGGATCATCGCCATGGTACGGATGTTTTGCGCGCCCACTGTATGCTGAGTCCAACCTAATGCGTACAGGAATGTCCCCGCTTTATCTGCGGCGCTCGTGGTTGCCAGAATTTCACACACTTTTAAGAAGTCTGCTTGTGATGTACCACAGATCCGTTCAACCATTTCAGGGGTATAGCGGGAAACGTGTTTTCTTAGCAGATTCCAAACACAGCGCGGATCTTGTAACGTGTCATCACGTAATGCATGACCATTTTCATCAAACTTATAGTTCCAACTGGTTTTGTCATAACGACCTTTTTCAGCGTCATAGCCACTGAATAAGCCATCGTTAAAATCAAAATCATCTCTAACAATCAAAGATGCGTTGGTATAGTTCTGAACGTATTCTGCATTTATTTTATTATTTTCAATAAGATAAAGTAGAACACCAGAAAGGAAGGTAATATCCGTTCCTGAACGAATTGGCACGTAATGATCGGCCACCGATGCGGTACGCGTGAAGCGCGGGTCTACCACAATCAAGGTTGCATCATTATTGTTTTTCGCTTCAATCGCCCAACGGAATCCGACAGGGTGAGCTTCAGCGGCGTTACCGCCCATCACCACAATCACATTGGCGTTTTTAATATCAACCCAGTGGTTGGTCATCGCACCGCGACCAAATGTTGGAGCAAGACTTGCTACCGTTGGTCCGTGTCAGACACGCGCTTGGTTGTCGACCGCTAACATACCGAGCGATCGTGCGAATTTTTGGGTTAACATCCCCGTTTCATTGCTAGCCGCAGAGGCGCAAAGCATCCCTGTTGATAACCAGCGATTGACAGTGGCACCTTGTTCATTTTTTTCAATAAAGTTGGCATCACGGTCATCTTTCATTAAGCGGGCAATGCGCGTAAAAGCATCGTCCCAGCTAATGCGTTCCCATTTATTCGAGCCTGGTGCGCGATATTCAGGATAACGTAAACGACTGTCACTACGAATATAATCCAGTAACCCCGCCCCTTTCGGACACAGAGCACCGCGATTCACTGGATGATCGGCATCACCCTCGACGTGGAAGATGGCAGAGCGAGCATTCATTGCCCCATCACCCATACTATAAATCAGCAATCCACAACCCACGGAACAATAGGTACAAGTATTACGCGTTTCTTTCGAACGCAATAATTTATTTTCACGTACATTAGCCATTGCCATTCCTGGCATAAAACCTAACGCAGCTACAGTTGTACCTGCCATCCCGCCGGCGCAGATTTTAAAAAACTTTCTGCGACTGACGTTCATTATTAACCTCTTTTTATTTTTGTATATTCGCGGGAGAGAATATCAGTCACTTGTAATTAGATATTGCCTAAAATCAATGAAAGTGAAAATAAAGGTTAATTAATGTCATTTAGGTAGTTAATTAGCCATTAAAAATACCACTTAATGGGTAATTATTGTTAAATTGATTTGGATCAATTAGATAAATTATTTGAATTAAGTAACAAATTAAGTTAAATAAAGATAATGCAAATGAATTTTAATTAGATTAGAAAATGTTTTCTATATTGTGGTTTATACCTACATTAAAATAGATAACCAATCCATATATTAAGCTAGATATTTAAAATTAACTTAATATATGGATAATTATTATTTCCAACCGCTAATAATAATACCTGCACCAAGTAAAACCACCAGCGCACCAATCAAATCTGTAGCGGCAAGGGAAACACCATCAACGACTTTTAGCCAGATCAATGCCGTCACAATGTAAATGCCTCCATAGGTTGCATAAATACGTCCGCTGGCTTCAGGGTGTAACGTTAACAACCAAACAAACAGCATTAAACTGAGTACGGTGGGTACTAACAGCCAAATACTTCCCTGTTTTTTCATCCATAAATAAGGGAAGTAGCAACCTAAAATTTCTGCTATCGCAGTTAAAAAAAATAATCCAATAATTTTTAATGACATAAAAATGTTTTCTTCTCAATAAAATCACTATTTATGCCACCTAATAATAGGTGGCATATTGTTTAAGCTTGCTTAACAAATAGCAGAGATACACGTCTTGCAATAGGCAAAACAAATAATACTGTTGGGAATGCAATCATCCATGAAATAGCCCATGAACTAATCCAAGGCTCATAAATTTCGGAGGTGAATCCTAGCGCACGAAGAGTACTTATTAGTGAAACAATACCGCTCATCACCAAAGATAAAAAGAAAGGCACCAGAAAAAATAGGGCTCTCATAGGAAGTTTAGGTATACCTAATACATAATTACGGTCTTGATATGACATACAGTCTCCATTAATCAGCGGATACACAACAGCATATAACTGTTGGTACAACAAAGTTATATGCGTTGATTAACGTAAACGCTTACGAGTCTTAGAGACCAATTGAGAATCATTCTAATCTTTAGATATACTTTGTCAATATACCTTTTTACACCTGCCCTAATCCATTTTATGCAGATTATCCTGATAAGGAATTAAGCACTTCACTATTGCAAATTCTACCTATCCATTTATTATACGCCGTATAATAAATTAGAGCGAGAATACAGTGATGACGACTGGACATGTATTTATTGCAACCAGCATTGATGGCTTTATAGCCCGTGAAAACGGCGATATCAGCTGGTTACTTCAATTAGATTCAACCGGTGAAGATCACGGTTATGATGCATTTATTGCCAATATTGATGTGATTATTATGGGTAGAGGTACCTATGAGACAATAAAACATGTTCAACCTTGGTTTTATAATCGTCCGGTCATTGTGCTATCAAAAGTACTCGCTCAAGAAACTATCCCTGAAGAATTAATAGGAAAAGTACGCTTCATTGACCTATCCCCTAAAGAAGTCATGCAGATGCTAAAAGTAGAGGGATATCATCATGCCTATATTGATGGCGGGAAAGTAGTTCAATCTTTTATTTCTGAAGGCTTGATTCATGATCTTATCATCACTCGAATCCCCATTTTATTAGGTTCTGGTCGCCCATTGTTTGGTAAAATTCCTAACGATATTCACTTATACCATACACAAACTAAAACCTTTGATTCTGGATTTATCCAATCCCACTATGAAATAAAACAATCCTCGGATGAAGGCGAATAATGATGGATAAAGCATTGGTAGCAATAACACGAACGGTAGGACGCCCAAATAAGAAACAAGCAAAAATATCAGCGGAGGCAATTGTCAGTGCAGCAATAATATTTATTGATTCCCATGGATTCTCAGCACTCAGTATGCGAGCGCTCGCTAAAGAAATGGGCATTAACCCCATGACAATTTATTACTATTTTGAAGACAAAGAGTGTTTAGTCAAATCGATTGCTAACCATGTTTACGCTAAGGTAATGCCTTGTTTATCGAGAACACCCATCGAACAAATCAAGCACCTCTTAACTGAATACCGAGAATGTATTGTTCGTTACCCTGAATTAACGTTATCAATATTTAATCACCCAAATGCGTTTCCTGAAGAGGCACAGCGGATAACCAATACTCTAATCGAGCTTGCGATAGAATTAAAATACTCTTTAGAGCAAGCCACGCTCTGGATACATATTTTAATTGATTTTACTCATGGCGCTGCACTCGCTGTATCAAATAGGAAAAATATGGATAATTACGTCAGCGATATAAATTATTACCACCAAAGTATTGATGCTTTATTATATAATTTAAATAATGACTATATTTAATAACATAGCTAAGATACTAAACAACGGTTTTGAATAATATTATTTATTAGTTAGTTAAATAATTCACTCCCATTTCAATTAACGTTTTCAGGTATATTTCTTTGCTCACATAAACATTTAGAATATTTAATTTAATTAAATAGAGAAAATATGAGCAAAATTAATACATATATTACCAAAACGTCTATATTCCTCCCCGGTGAAGCCGTTGATAATAAAAATATAGAACATGTTTTAGGTTATATTGGTGAAAAGGCATCCCGTTCCCTTCGAATTGTGCTGAAAAGTAATGGAATCAAAAAACGCCATTATGTCCTCAACCCTTCCTCTGGAGTGGCTAATTTTAACAATGCACAAGTTACTGCAAAATCCATTCATGGATTAGTTGATAGTGATTTTTCCCTCAATGATATTGAATGCCTAGCCACAGGCACGACGCTGCCCGATCAACTAATGCCAGGTCACGGCGTCATGGTTCATGGGGAACTTGGAAATAAACCCTGTGAGGTTGTTTCAACATCCGGCATTTGCTTAGCAGGCTTAACTTCGTTGAAATATGCTTATTTGTCCGTCAGTTCTGGAACAACTACCAATGCAGTTTCAGCCGCATCAGAAGTTGTCTCTCCCGTTTTACATACACGTAATTTCCAAGCTGAAAATGAGGCATTGGTCGAACAATTAGTTCAGCGCCCAGAAATTGCTTTTGAAAAAGACTTTCTACGTTGGATGCTTTCCGATGGCGCCGGTGCATTCTTGGTGAAAAATCAACCTAATCCACATAGCTTATCATTACGCATTGATTGGATTGATATCTCATCGTACGCGAATGAAATTCCTGCATGTATGTATGCTGGGGCAGAAAAAGACAGTGACGGAAAATTAATTAGTTGGAAGCAGTTGAAACAAGAAGAATGGATTACACGTTCAATTTTTTCCATTAAACAAGATGTACGTTTACTTAATGAAAATATCATCGCCTTAGCGCTAAAAAAACCACTACAAAAAGTCATCGAAAAATATGGAATTTCAGCAAATAATATAGACTGGTTCCTTCCCCACATTTCATCCGAATATTTTCGTCAACCGGTATCTGAATGCTTGACTGACCTCAACTGTGCGATCCCTCAAGAGCGTTGGTTTACCAATCTCTCAGAGCGAGGAAATACTGGCTCTGCCTCAATCTACATCATGATCCATGAATTATTACATTCAGGGCGTTTAAATAAAGGCGAAAAACTCTTATGCTTTGTTCCTGAAAGTGGTCGTTTCTCTGGTGGATTTATGCATCTAACCGTTGTTTAATTCACTGTTATTAAAAAAAGATATGCTAACCACCTGTTCAAATGGACAATTAAGAATAAATGCAAAAAACTAACTTCTGATAGATAGGTCGTAGAAAAACTACGACCTTGGTAATATTGAGCGGTCTAACTTATTTTTTCGTCGCTAAAATTACACTAGATGCTTTGACAATAGCGGTAACTTTACTGCCTGCCTCTAATTTCATCTCTTCAATGCTATTATTTGTCACAACGGCAGATAATTTCGTTCCGGCATTCGTTGTCAAATGAACAACAGCATTCACACTACCTGTTTCAATCCCATCAATACGTCCACTGAACTGGTTACGAGCCGAAAAAAGATACTCGTGCTCATCCGAAACTAAGACAACCCATGGCGCCTTAATAATCGCAACAGCCTGCTTACCTTTTGCCAAGCCTAACAACTGAGTGCTATTTTTCGTGATCACCGCAGAAATTGTTTCACCATTACCTAAGCTTAAAACCACTTCATCATTAACGGCACCAGCCACAACTGATTCGACCGTTCCTGTAAGCTGATTACGTGCTGAAATTGACATAGAAAACCTCATTTAATGGAAGACGAGTGAATATTGAAACGATAGTAAGCTTTTTAAATATTGTTTACAAACGACTCAATCTTCTCATTTTCACAAATGAGCAATGAATCACAACTAAGGCTTCATTCGATAAGTCTATTATTTTACTGAAAAAATTTAGTTCTCAATTTAGCTGTAACGCATCTTTACTTTATTAATTTGCAGAGCAACCTGTTGTAAACGGCGCTTTTGTGGTTAAAGCCGCTATCGCTTCACGATAACAAAGCTCCAGCTTTGCTCGGCTATCTGCCGTAATATCAAGATCCACCAAATAACCATCATTAATACCGTAGATCCAACCGTGAACCATAATATCCTGCCCTCTTTTCCAAGCAGATTGTAATACGGTGGAGTGGCCCAGATTATAAACTTGCTCAATCACGTTCAATTCACATAAACGATTAATACGTTCTGTTGGTTTAAGCTCACCTAACATTCGGCTATGTTTAAACCAAATATCTCGAATATGCAGCAGCCAATTATCAATTAAACCTAATTCCTTATTGTTAATCGCAGCCTCAACACCACCACAGCCATAATGCCCACAGACAATAATATGTTCCACTTTGAGCACATCAATAGCATATTGAATAGCAGATAAACAGTTGAGATCCGTGTGAACCACCAGATTCGCTATATTTCGATGAACAAATAGATCGCCAGGGCCAACTTTAATTAATTTTTCAGAAGGTACTCGGCTATCGGAGCAACCAATCCATAAAAATTTAGGTTGTTGGTCTTTTGATAATTGTCGAAAAAAGCTAGGGTCTTGTTCTTTAATCGACGTTGCCCATTCCCTGTTATTCACAAATAATTCTTTAATTTTATCCATCGCCATGTGGCACGCTCACTTACAAATCTTGCTATATATGATATTTCAAACGTGTTTATCAAAACGTAGTCAATTTAATTAATATACCTAAATTTACCAGAAGATTACTCTCAATCGGTTAATATGCAAAAAAACACCTCATAACCAATGATAGCCTCTACATTAAATTCGTCATTAATTTGCTTATCTTTCGCTTTATTCTTCTGCCATTTGCATTTTTAGCCAAAATGCTTGCTGGCATGCGTTAAAAAACTCTTTTCTTTGAGGTAAAACAGAACACCCAGCAGAATCAATAACTTGCCAAATAATCCAACGCTCAGGACATTGGCTATCATTATCTGGAATGGACAATTCAATTTCTTCAGAGCATTGAAGAATAACCCCGTCATGAAATCGCCACTGCCGGATAATTTGCATAACTTCCGACTGGGCATCTTGCTGGCGCTGATCAAAAATAACTTCACATACGGCCTGCTTTTTCATGGTACCTAATATGTATTTTGCTAACATAGTTTCGTTTTTTTCATAAAAATATCGAGCCAATCGCATGCTTAAACAACCTTTATAAACACCTAAAAATCTTAACTCCGTAAAATAATTAGATATCAATTACAAAGTCTAAATAAAACCTAAAAAATACCGTTAATCCTATATCCTCTATTACACTTAAATTATACGTTACTTTATCATTTCAAAAACGAAAGGTTTGTTATGTTTAAAAAATTACTTTTATCGATCATTTTAAGCGGTACGGTTGTTTCTGGCGCTATGGCCAATTCGACCTGTTTGCCTGTGACTAATCAAAGTTTAACGAAAAGCGGTTTGCCAACCCCTAAAAATAGCACCTCTTTTGCAAACTACACAGAGGTCACTAATAGCGTTTTCAGTGCCATAACTAAAGATATGACCTCAGAAGAGAGAAATGATGTAGTGTGCACCAAAGATGCCTTTAGCTATTCTATCTATATGTCTAATGAGCAGAAAATCGCGAAGATATGTGAAACAAAAAGCGGCTGTGATGATTTAAAAACCATTTTCCTGGTTATTGCTAACATCGACATTAATGAAGGAACGGAAGCAAAATTAAAAGCGGCAATGGCAAAAGCAGGTATTACAGAAACCAACATTAGAGATACTCCGGCAAAACTAGAGCAATTTATAGGCCAGTACGAAACACAGTTTACCCAGCATTTTGGCGATTTAGAGTAAGGTTACTTTCCAGTCAAACCTAATATCGTTGAGAAATTAAAAAAACGGCTTTATAGTTTTTATCTAATTTTAACTTCCTGTCGATACAAAAAAGCCCTCATATTGAGGGCTTTAGTATTTTTATATCTACATTAATGTCAACAACAGGCTGTACTTAACTTAGAAACGATACAGGCTAAATGCTTTCGGATTAATGATTGGCTCTTTACCTAACAGGATATCTGCGGTCATTTCAGAGGATACTGGGCTTTCAGTCATACCCCAGCCAGTTGCCGTGTTAATAACCAGACCTGGATATTCCTTAACTTCAGAAATAATTGGGTTTTCATCTGGTGCGATAGCCATCGCTCCGCTCCACTGGTCAATTAATTTAGAGTCTTTAAATGCAGGGAACTCAGTTTTCAGTTTTTCTAGAGATGAATTCAGTTCTGGTAAGTCTGGTAATGCCGTCATATCACGGTTTTTCTCAAATGGAGAAACTTCATCTAATTTCCAGCTGGTCTCTTGGGTAAACGAGTTAATCAGCTGTTCGTTTAATGAAATATGAACAGGGAAGTCTGGCAATGCTAACAATGGCAGGTATTTATAGCCATAAGTGAAGGATTCTTTAACAACAGGTGCCACTATCACGCGTGGAGAAGTTGCATAGGTTCCATCGGCTTGTTCACGGAAGTAAATATTGCCCGGCAGAGCAACGTTTCCACCCGGTGCATTTGGTGCCGCGCTAATCAATTGTTGTGATTGATAAGCTGGTAATGTTGGAACATCTACACCCAGGTTTTGCATGAACAGACGAGACCAAACGCCGCCCGCAACAACAACTTGAGAAGTTTTGATTGTGCCTTTTTCAGTCACAACATCAGAGATCACACCCGCTTGAGTTTCTAAGCCTCGCGCTGCACAGTTGGTATAGATTTTAATACCAATTTTCTTCGCGTATTCAGCCATAACGAATGCAGTAACTTCTGCATCGAAACTACCAGAATCTTCTTCGAAACCTGCAATTTTCCAATCAGATTTAGCACCACGAAGACGCTGATTTAACTCGCTTCCTTCGATCATGCGTGTTTTGAATGGAATATCAGAGCCAACGTTTTTATGGCGCTCATCCATCCACTGGCGAACGTGAACCAGATCTTCTTCATCCAGAGGAACTTCTACACGGCCTTGAGTACGATAAGTGGTATCAACACCCACCTTCGCATTCATATCACGCCAGCGATGTTTGCCTAAATGGTGTAATAAGAAGGTTTCATCGGTCATTTTGTATGTAATTGCCTGACCATAGAATCGAGATGATTGCTCTCCCGCAATGTTCCCTTTTTCTACAATCACGACAGATAAACCACGCTCAGCAAGGTTAATTGCCGTCATTACACCTAAAATACCAGCCCCAATAACAACAACATCAGATTGCTGTGGCAATGCGCCAGGCGTTCCTTCAACAAAACCAACACGTGGTTTACCTGGAACAAATCGCCCTTCACGAGTCAACATCGGAGTTAAAATACCGGCTCCCGCTGCGACAGCGACTACAGAACCACCAATAATAAATTTTCTTCTGGTTATTGCCATTTCGACACAATTCCTTATACACGATCAATATTACTTACCTAACAATTTCACCATTTTATATTATTTGTTAATCATTCGTAAACTATTAGTAAATCATGTTTATTTTATGTGTAATCCCACTTTTTTGTCTAATTACTCAGTTAAAAATAAATAAAAACTTCATTTGTTAATTTTCAAAAACCTCATTATTCCATTGAAAACAATTGATTTAATTGTGTTTTTTCGGCGGAAATAATAGCCCTTTGATTTTAAAGGAAAACACATAATAATCCATCATTTTTAGATTATTATTCATTAGCAACTAATGCTTATAGTTATAAAATAATCTCACTTAAAGGCTAACATTATTTGATTACAGCTAAATAACTCACTATTTTGGTAAGAAAAACAGATTTTATGAGTGGCGTATGGGCGCTATATATTGGTATTGCAGAATAGAAGTTGAACTTCGTAAATGATGACTACGATACAAAAACGTTAAAAGCGACTTTTCTCATCAAAACATCTATCAATACTTCAAATCATTTAACTCTAATGCCAATCGAACCATCATTGCGTTATGAAGTAGCACTCCCTTCACAATAACTTCTCGACGTTCAACTATTTCAAATTGATGATTTTTAAAAAATTCTTCAGCTGATAAGCTGACATATGACCATAGCTTGTTGATGCTTTTCGTATTAGCCACTTCAACAAGTTTATTCATAAGTGTGGCACCAATTCCGCAGCGAGGCTTCATAACAAAAAAATGGTCAATATACCCGTCATCTTGAAGATCTGCATATCCAACAATCTCTTCATCAATATATGCAATAAACGGCTTTAATATGTCCATTTTGCTTTGCCAATGCTCACGCTCATATAAATCAGGCGCCCAAGCTTCAAGCTGTTCTTCTGTATAATACGCAGCTGCAATATGATGAACTGAGGTATAAAATATTTCATGCAGTTTTTCTGCATTCTGAGGTTGATAAGGCTTTATTTGAATTTTCATATAAACCAGATAGTCACACCTTAAATATCCTTTAAAAACAAGATATTACCCTACACCGCTAGGGATGGTGTATTTTAATTCCATTTTCGGGCTTGCGCTTAAACATAATCGTCGTGGATTCAAGAATACCACCAACCGATTGAGCGAAATCAGGAATTTCACCACTTATCTGCCATCCAAGGGAATTATATAAGCTAACCGTTATCCCTTTAGTATTGGTATCCAATGTTAAAAGCCTCAATCCTAAGTTCCATGCAACTTGCTCAGCCTCTTGCATCAATTTTCTTGCAAGTCCTTTACGCCTATATTCAGGTAACACCAATAACTTACAAATTTCTCCTCGGTGTTTACCATTTGGTTTTGCGCATAATTCAAGACCAACAACCCCAACGATTTGATTGTCTAGCTCTGCTGAGATCAGCTTAAAACTATTCGTTGATAACGAATGATTGACGTCAATCCAATAGTTTCTCATCTCATTAATTTGAGCTTCTGCATCAGTATATCCAACACTTGCACCACCAAGGACGCACTTATAAAGTACGTTAACAAGCTCATCGATTTTATTTTCACTTAGTTTTTTATCATAGCAATTAATTATCATATTGAGGCCTCAAATTAGAGATACCATTACACAGAATATAATTAGATTTAACTATGTCTTAATTAGATTTGCTTGTAACTAAAATTCAGCGGATTGGTTTGAATTTACCAGATAATTTGGTGTTAGTTTAAGTGTAGAGGGCTTAATTAATAGGGAATGGATAATGTCTTTTGGCTTGTCACGCTTAATTGCTTTATTGGCTAGTTTCATAAACCGCCAGTATTGCCTAGCGAAATAGTAGCGATTTAAAACGGTATCAGTAAACGTCAGTAGAATGAAATTTTGCTAGAGTGTTTGATAAACTTTGGAATTTATTTGGAATTGAAAGATTTCAGAGACTTGATTAGAAGTGAAGATGGCGGAGGAGGAGAGATTCGAACTCTCGGATGGTTTCCCATCGGCGGTTTTCAAGACCGCTGCCTTCAGCCGCTCGGCCACCCCTCCGCAATGACGAGCACTATAATCATCTGCGCTTTCAATGTAAACCCCTAATTTGTTCGTTCGCTTTAAAAATAGACGCACATTGATTCAATGGATGAAATTATCAACATTTTTTCCTATTCCAACAGGGTTTACTTGGGTTATTGCTGGTTTTTTGCTAAATTTGCGGTCTACTTTTGTTTGGATAGAAATTAAGTATGTTGGTTTTTAATAATCAAGAAATTGAAACAGACTCGCAAGGCTACCTACTTGATAGCCAACAATGGAGCGAAGATCTTATTCCATTACTCGCTGCGCAAGAAGAAATTGAACTCACTGACGAGCATCTCGAAATTATCCGTTTCGTTCGTGCATTCTATTTAGAATTTAATACATCACCAGCGATCAGAATGTTAGTTAAAGCGGTTTCTCAACAGTTTGGAGAAGAAAAAGGCAACAGCCGTTATTTATATCGACTGTTTCCTCAAGGTCCTGCGAAGCAAGCGACAAAACTTGCAGGTCTTCCTAAACCCGTAAAATGCATTTAAGAACCTGCTAATCATTTAAGAATACATTAATAGCGGACGGAAAAATCCGCTATTGGTTCTGTATGCCAATTTTCACTAAAGTAGTGATCGATTTTAGCACCCGGAGGCCCGCCCGCTTTCAGCCAGTCATCGACAAACTCAATATCCTGCTCGGAACCATAAATAGCTAGTTTCACACTGCCATCATCCCGGTTATAAACAAAACCTTTGACCCCATTTTGATTCGCCCAATGATAGGTTTGGTAACGAAACCCAACACCTTGGACTCGTCCATAAATATAGAAATAACGACCTGTTGCTGTCATATAAGCCTCCGATGTCATTACTTAATCAATTAAAACCCTTTGGCGCAGTTGTTTTTTATTCATTCAGCAGATAATCTGATTATTGAGGCACTGCTTTTCGTTATTACTTAAAGACAGTGTATTGCGTTATGAGTAATTGTCCACACATTGGCTTGAAAACGCACAGCACTGCCCACATGTAGTTTACAGCACAAGCAAGGCTTTTAAGGAGGTCGCTATGATGATCACCAGTAAATATGGAATCGGGCAACAAGTCAGGCACAAACTTCTCGGCTACCTTGGGGTAGTTGTTGATGTTGACCCTGAATACTCGCTCGACCAACCACATGATGATGACATTGCATCCAACAGTACATTACGCGATCTGCCTTGGTATCATGTCGTCATGGAAGATGATAATGGGGAAGCGGTTCATACTTATTTAGCAGAAGCACAGATTACTTATGAGATGACTGATGACCATCCGGAACAACCTTCTATGGATGAGTTAGCAGAATCGATAAGATCCCAATTACAAGCTCCGCGTCTACGTAACTGACCATGAACGCAATCCAGTAAAGCAGCCCACCAGCTGCTTTATTTTTTTACATTACCGTCGATAAACTCGCGATACTTATTTTTCCAAACCTAACGCTGGAATTTCTTGTTTAGGACATTTATCCATCACACACTGTAATCCCGCATTTACAGCAATCTTTTGTGCCTCTTCGCTAATAACCCCTTTTTGCAACCATAGAACTTTAGCTTTAATGGCGACGGCTTCATGAGCAACGCCGACTGCAGCATCTGCATTTCTAAAAACATCAACCATATCAATAGGGTTAGGGATTTCACTCAGTTGTGCATAAACTCTCTGCCCTAATAACGTTTGCCCCGCGAGCTTCGGACTCACCGGAATAACCTGATACCCTTGATGTAAGAGGTATTCCATGACTTCATAGCTTGGGCGGTCTGTACGGTCACTCGCGCCAACTAATGCAATTGTCTTAACGCTTGTTAGAATTTCAGCAATTTCTTGATCTCTCATCAAAATATCTCCCAAAATCAGTAAACTATTCATATGCATTATGATATATGTTGTACATCTTTGTTCACTCAATTTTTAAGATGCGTGACAACTATTTATTGTGATGCAAATCTTGTTTAAGGGAACCTCATGGAATCTACCACCCGAAAAATCGCAGCTTCAAAAAATATTGCCTTAGTTGCCCATGACCACTGTAAATCATCCTTACTCGGTTGGGTAACCCAAAATAAAACGAAATTAAGCTCACACAAACTGTTTGCAACAGGTACCACTGGGAGCTTAGTCAATAAAGAAACCGGTTTACCCGTTACTGGCATGTTGAGCGGCCCAATGGGCGGTGACCAACAAATTGGTGCCATGATTGCAGAGCAGAAAATCGACCTACTCATTTTCTTTTGGGATCCGTTAAATGCCGTTCCTCACGATCCAGATGTCAAAGCGCTTCTGCGATTAGCCACTGTATGGAACATTCCTGTTGCCACTAACCCTGCTACTGCTGATTTTCTGATTACCTCTCCTTTCTTTGATGGGAAAATTGATATTGTGATCCCTGATTATCAAAGCTATTTAAATAAACGCACTAATTAATAGTACGCCTGAAAATAGTCGTAAATAAATAAAAAACTGCGCCATCAGTATACTCAATGGCGCAGTTTTCATTTTTAAGCTCTGAACTTTAATAAGCGATTTTTAAGGTTTTTTCTGTCTAGGTACGCCCATTTGCCTTAGCTCTTCAACAAACTCGGATGGATTATCAGGGTTATACAATAACCATGCTTGTTGCTTCGCTCTCGTCAATGCCACATAAAATAGTCGTCGCTCTTCCGCATGTTCAAAATGTTCAGGTTGCGGCAGCAAAGCGTCTTCAATAATCGACTCCCGCGCAGGCGCTGGGAACCCCTCTTTGCCACCATTTAAACCACAAATAATGACATGATCCGCTTGTTGACCTTTCGATGCATGCATGGTCATAAATTGAATTTTCAATTTCGGCCAGCGTGTTTCCGCTTTATTAAGAATTTCCGGTTTTAAATAATGGTAACGAGCCAAAATTAAGATATTTTCATCATCTAAAACATAACCACTCATTTTATCCAGCAAACGCTCTAGCGCATCTTCATACAATAAAACAACTGATTTCTTATTACCTTTTGTTAGGCTATTTAATGGCTTATCTAACTGGCTTGGGTTCTGTAACACAAAACGATTCGCAACATCACCAATGCGCTCATTAAACCGGTATGTTGTATCTAATGCGCATAAATCCCCTTCACCAAAATGCGTTTTAAATGACGTCGTCAAATCCAATTCAGCGCCACTAAAGCGATAGATTGCCTGCCAATCATCACCAACCGCAAATAAACAGGTTTGCTTATTTTGTTGGCGTAATGCATGTAATAATTTGGCTCTCAGTGGCGAAATATCTTGGAATTCATCAACTAAAATATGTTTCCACGGGCTAATAAAACGCCCTTTTTCAATAATATTGACCGCTTGATGGATAAGACCGGAGAAATCAATCGCACCTTCATCTTTGAGAGCACTCTTCCAAGCTTTCAATAACGGAGCCATTAAACGAATTCGTTTTTGGAATAGCGCACGAATTTCTTCCCGCGCATTGTCGACCATCTCTTTTTGGCTACCGCCATGAGAGCGGATCAAACTCAACCAGCGCTCTAGTCGAACGACCACTTTGCGACTAATTTTTTCATCATTCCAAAATTCACCGTCAGGAATATTCCACTGTAATTCTTCTGACAGCCACTCTCGCCAACCTTTCGCTTGGGCTTTTTTACTGGAGCACTGCTCTCGCCATTCATTCAACAAAAGAGATTGGCGCTTTTCGGTATCCGACTCTAACGCACTAATTATCGGTGACTTATTGCTACCTTCGCGGATAATCTGCAATGCAAGTGCGTGAAATGTCTTCGCCTCAATCTCTTTTTGTTGTAAACGAGATTGAATCCGCTCATTCATCTCTTCCGCAGCTTTACGTCCAAACGCCAATAATAAGATTTGCTCAGGTTTAGCCAGTTCTCTTAATAGAAGCCACCCAGCCCTTGCAACCAGCACCGACGTTTTTCCGCTGCCCGCTCCCGCTAAAACTAAAACATTATCTTCGCCATTAATAACTGATAATGATTGAGAATAATTTAATGGAGAGGATTCAATATGTTGGAAAAAATCATCATAGCGTGTTAGAACTGACTGGCACCAATTCTGATTATTTTGCTTGCGGCATTGTTCACTATTCGTTAGCCACTGCTTGCAAAATTGGTAATGTGCGGCACAGTTTTCAAATAAAGGCATTCGAACGAGGGGTAAAGGAAGTGATGAAAACTGCTGAGTGATCCTTTCTTTTATCGACTGCAAGCTACGTAAACTTAACCACGCATCTTGCTGAGTTTGTTGTAAAATCGACTGGGTTAAAGACGTCAATACTTGAGCACTGACCTCGCTCATTTCAACGCTCCATTGCTGCCATTTTTCATTCAAAAAATGGTAGAAACGCTGAGTTTGTTTCCACTCTGTACCGTGCAAACGAACGACTTGTTCATCTAAAACTTCAAATTCCAGTTCCCCCCAGACGATCCCACGCTTACAGCGAATATCGACTAGTTCATTGAAGGGAATAAGATATTGATGGTTTTCACCACTAACTTCGATGCCTGCATTAAGTAAGCGAACCCGATTATAGGGATGCTGAGCCAGGCGCTGTCCAATCTGTGTTGATTTCAGTTCCATACGTTCTGCACCTGTGTGAATCATTCGTGAAAATAATTAAAGCATAATTGCTAATAGTTTTTTATTCTACGTAAACACGTTATTCTATATAGATAAGGATTTGTCTTACCACTGAGGTACTTTGTGCTAACGCTGCTAACCAGTTATCGTCGTGTGCTCTATAACAGCCATATTTTATATTATACCCGAATCTTAATTGCGCTGACAGGCACAACCTTGGTTCCATGGCTTTTAGGCCTAGAGCCTAAAGTCACGATCCCTTTAACTCTAGGCGTTGTCGCTGCCGCACTCACTGACTTAGATGATAGATTGACTGGCAGAATAAAAAATTTAATTATTACTTTATTCTGTTTTTTAATTGCCTCAGTCTCTATTGAATTACTTTTTCCTTACCCTGTTTTATTCTTTTTTGGGTTAGCATTCTCAACCTGCGGTTTTATCTTACTTGGCGCATTAGGGCAACGTTATGCCACTATCGCTTTCGGTGCCCTGCTAATTGCAATATACACCATGCTTGGCGTACCTATTTTTGATACTTGGTACATCCAGCCAGCGCTCTTATTAACTGGCGCCATTTGGTACAACATTCTCACCCTTATCGGGCATATCCTGTTCCCTGTTCGCCCACTACAAGATGCCATTACGCAATGTTATCAGCAGCTTTCGGCTTATCTTGATGCAAAGGCAAACTTATTTGATCCTGATCTTGAAGATGACTATCAGCAATCAGTCTATGATTTAGCCTTAGTTAACAGTACGTTAGTCAGTACAATGAATCAGGCAAAAATATCGCTACTCAGTCGATTAAAAGGCGATAGAGGTCAGCGAGGCACGCGTAATACATTGCAATATTACTTTGTCGCCCAAGATATTCATGAACGAGCTAGTTCATCACATATTCAATATCAACAGCTTAGCCGCCGTTTGCGCCATTGTGATATTTTATTTCGCTTTCAACGCTTATTAACCATGCAAGCAAGAGCCTGCCAGCAGGTCGCTCAATCCGTTTTATGGCGCAAACAATATCAACATAATCCGCGCTTTGAGCGTACATTTACGTATATTGAAAACTCCTTGCAGCTACTCCAGCAACAATCTCCTGAATTACATGAAATCAAAGCATTACGAAACTTGCTAAAAAATCTCAAAGGTATTGATGTCCAACTAAAAGGCTTAAGCTTAGGCCAAGCTTCTTGGCAGCAAAATAATAAGCAAATTGAACAGTTATCTGATGAATCAGTCTCGGGTATTCGTGATGTATTTGCCCGCTTCAAACATCATTTAACCCCCAAATCCTCGCTGTTTCGTCATGCAATCAGAATGTCAGTCTTGCTTTGTACTGGATACTTGATTATTCAATTATTTGATTTAGAACGCGGTTATTGGATCTTACTCACTAGCTTATTTGTATGCCAACCCAACTATAATGCGACTAAGCGCCGTCTAGCATTACGTATTACAGGCACGTTATTAGGGATCGCCATTGGCTTACCTTTACTCAATATCGTGCCATCCATTGAGGGGCAACTCACCCTAATCGTTATCACCGGGTTACTGTTCTTCATGTTCCGTAGCAGCCAATATGCTCAAGCAACACTATTTATTACATTACTGGTGCTATTTTGCTTCAATTTACTCGGTGAAGGTTTCGAAGTCGCATTACCTCGAATAATCGACACTCTAATTGGCTGTTTTATCGCATTACTTGCCGTCAGTTTTATTTGGCCTGACTGGAAATTTCGACAGTTACCACAAGTAGTTCAGAAAACGATGGATAGCAACTGCCGTTATTTAGACGCTATTTTGCAGCAATATTATCAAGGTAAAGATAATAGCTTGGAGTACCGTGTTGCAAGGCGTGACGCCCATAATAATGATGCAGAATTTGCTTCAATTGTTTCAAATATGGCATCGGATCCTAAGTCATACCAAATTACGCAAGAGCAAGCATTCCGCTTACTGTGTTTAAACCATACATTACTAGGCTATATTTCAGCACTCGGTGCCCATCGAGAGCAAATGCAAAACGAAGCGAATCTCGCCTTATTAAATGATGCAATCTGCTATATCGAATCGTCTATTCAAGTCACATCCTTAGATCCCGCAATTATTGACGAAAAATCAGAGCGTCTAAGAGTGAGCTTACTGAATCGCATTGACCGTGCATCCAGCGATGACGATGAGAAAACTGTCTTGATCATGGAACAAACTAAATTACTGGTTGAATTAATTCCTGAAATAAAATCAATGATTAAACAGATTAGCTTGTCATAAAATAAACTGATGAGCGGGCATTAAAACCTATTAATGGTCATGCCCGCTGATTTGAAAGAATCAAAATTAGTTCATGCTGTTAAACCAGTTAATGAGCTCCTGCCGAGTTCGAGAAGGTAATACTTCACTATGGCAACCCTCAATAGCCGCAGCCAATCCAATCAACTGTTTTACACTTGGTATCAGCTTCCCATGCTGTTTTAGTTTCAAGAAACACGCTTTAGCACCAATCATAATGAGGTCTTCAGCATGGAAAATCCCAATTTTCCCAAGCGCCCTCTCCATTGCCATATTCATATTTGGCAAGTCCTTGATGCGTACCGCCGCCGACTCTCTTTGTTGGGTTTCTTCCATGGCTGAACGGTAAGCTAATTCAATGATATGACTCAATATTGATGGGTTACACCAGGCCTCTTCCGGAAGTTGGTAATAGCGCATCTCTAGAGGTATACCTCTTTTACTGTATACCAACCGTTCAAACCCAACTGATTCAAAATAGCTACGAGAAAACAGGCACCCACGAACATAGAAATGTCCATCCAATACTAACCCCACCAGTGCATTATCAATACACAAACAGTATCCACCGAAATGGTTTTTCTTTTTTAGTACACCAAACTGACCCAAAATTTGTTGTAAAAGGGAACTTCTTTCATTTTGTAATGACACTTTTTCATCTCCTTATGAATAAAAAAAACACAATCGTCCTTGAGCTTCAAGCAATAAAAAAACAACTGTTTTTACATATAATTATGTTTAATCAATTTTAAAGTTTCAGTTAAAAATGCCAAGTATAACTCGCATAAAAACCACAAAGTTGCGAAGCGCTTTGTAAAAATAGCCTTGATATTGTATAAATATACAGTTACTGTATGTTCATACAGCACTTATCTCCATGAAACATTGTACTACATGTAAAATTGTAGCGAGGTGAATTATGAGTATTTCTACTTGGAATAGCGCAACAACACATTCTCTTAATCATTTTACTAATGATAGCTTCACGCATGACCAGCTTACGCATAGCAATTTAAGCAATGCAACCCCAGCAATGAGTTTTGCAAATGGCTCAATGCAACAAGGCATGGTGAGCGAGCTAGTCTATAACGAACAACACCCAATTATGGATTACATCTTGCTACCCATGTTGCGCCAGTTCGGTATTCAATCACGTTGGCTATTGTGGCTGAGCCCAGATAAAAAACTGAGTAAACACTGGTTAGAGCAAGCGGGTTTACCCACCAACAAAATCATGCAATTTAACCAAGTTAATTCAATTACGACCATTGATGCCATGGAAAAAGCATTAAGAAGCGGTAATTACAGTGTCGTATTAGGATGGTTGCCAGAAATAAATGAGCAAGATTTTATTCTTTTACAAAATGCGGCAGAAGCAGGTCATTCGATGGGATTTATTATGAGACCAGACAAAACATATAATACAAGCTCAGCGGATATTAGACATCAAAACCTTTTAAAGATTCACGCCAATAACATTCACTAAACAATAATAAGATTTTTCTTACGAAATTTTACATTCATCAAGATAATTATAAAGAAATATATTTAAATTCTTTAAAAACAATAAGATGCGTTTATTAACAACAAAATGGGTAATATATTTATCTCTCTGATTTCAACGGTAAAAAAAGACTTTTTTTAACCTTTATTGCTTACCATACTTGTATCTTTTGGAGTTCGTTGTAGACTTTAGCCTGTTAAGCTCATGACATTATTTTTTTACTTTTCGTAAATTTTTGTGGATAATGTCAGCTGAACCTAGCAATTAAATTGAACCAATGGCAAATAATAAGGCTCACGAAGCCAAGCCAATATTGGATGATAACGAGGCGTAAAAATGAAAAAGACAGCTATCGCGGTAGCAGTGGCAGTGGCAGCATTTGCAACTGTTGCACAAGCAGCTCCAAAAGATAACACTTGGTACACTGGTGGTAAATTAGGTTGGTCTCACTACGAGCACGCTAAATTTACTTTTGAAGATGCTGCTGGAGATGAAACTTCAGTTGGTACTGGCAAAAAAACTCGTGACCAATTAGGTGCGGGTCTGTACGCAGGTTACCAATACAACCAGTACATGGGCTTCGAAATGGGCTATGACTGGTTTGGTAAAATGAAGTACAAAGGTGACAACGCAGGTAGCGTTTCTTCAATGGGCGTTTCTCTGACTACCAAACTGAGCTATCCAATCATGGATGACTTAGACGTTTATACTCGTCTGGGTGGTATGGTTTACCGTACAGAAGCTAAAGTTAACGGCGTTGGTAAAGAAACTGACACTGGCGTTTCTCCAGTTTACGCACTGGGTCTTGAGTATGCTATCACTCCAGAATTAGCGACTCGTTTAGACTACCAGTGGGTTAGCCGCATGGGCGACAAAGACAACATCGGTGTTAGCCCAGATAACGGCATGCTGAGCGTTGGTCTTGCATACCGTTTCGGTCAAGAAGCAGCTCCAGTTGTTGCTCCAGCAGTAGTTGCTGAGCCAGCAGCTCCAGTTGTTGAAAACAAACGCTTCACTCTGCGTTCAGACGTTCTGTTTAACTTCAACAAAGCGACTCTGAAACCAGAAGGTCAGCAAGCACTGAACGAACTGTACAACGAACTGAGCAACATCGACCCAACTCAAGGTCGCGTGCTGGTAGTTGGTTTCACAGACCGTATCGGTTCACAAAACTACAACCTGCCACTGTCACAAAAACGTGCTCAGTCAGTAGTAGACTACTTAGTATCTAAAGGCGTTCCAGCAAGCGCAATCGCTGCTGAAGGTCGTGGTAAAGAAGATCCAGTAACTGGTAACAAATGTGACGCAGTTAAAGGCCGTGCAGCTCTGATCGAGTGCTTAGCGCCAGACCGTCGCGTTGAAATCGAAATCCAAGGTACAACTGAAGTTGTAACTCAACCAGGCGCTTAATTTATAGCCCTAGTTTGAATTTCGAACTGAATATAAAAAGCCCCAATTTATTGGGGCTTTTCTTCATCCTTAGAAAGAAAGATCATCACAATAATCCATTTGTTCAACTATAGATCGTTACTCTTTCTCCGACTTACCTAAGATCGCTTGAAGATCATGCTTCAATAAGCTCATTTGGCTCTCATACTTATCTTTATGTTCCGCATCTTCAATTAACTGAATAATCGTCTCTGATAAGGTTTTATTCCGTTTTACTGCCAAATTAGATAGTCGTTGCCAAACCGAATAATTTAAATCAATCGACTTTTTTCGAGTATGTGGATGCTCAGCATTAAAGTGACGTTTACGACGCGCACGAATACTCTGTTTCATTCGGTTATCTAATTGAGGGGACATATGATCTGCAATCCATTTCAATACATCCACAGGCGTATTTTCCAGCTTTAACAACAGCTCAATTGCCTCTTGCTCCGCACTTCTTTCTATATATCGGGTAATAGGCTCCCCACTTCTCGCTTTATTGACTAGATATTCCCATTTCCAGCCACATTCAAGATTTTCAAGCTGCTGATATTTCATATTTTTTCCCGAAGAAAATCGTACCTATCATTATATTAGCAATAATATAAGAAAAATGCTCAAAGTGGATTTCATTTAATCGACTATCCATTGATTAACACAAAGAAAATAACAGTAAATAAAAAAATAGTGTACAATTCGCATCCACACGTTAACAAACCACTAAAATCGCATGTCCACTTTTGAACACATACTTCTTATCTATGGGATTGGAGGAGTATGTTCAGCGTTATTCGCCCTGCTAGTAACCAAAGATCCTAGTTTTTGCATGAGATTATTGAGCGCACTTCTTATTGGCTTTACATGGCCACTGAGTTTACCCGTCGCACTCATGTTTTCTTTATTCTAACTCGATATTTCGACAAATATTGCTGCAAGATTAGCGTTCAAAGGCTAATATAACAATCTTAAGCCGAAAATATTTTAAGGTAATAAATTAGCCTGAAATTGTATATAAAACAGACGGTACATAAATAAACTCAGGCATATGCGCCCTGCTGATTGGCAGGCATTTATTGATAACCATACTAATAGCAGATAATTATAGTGATCAGTCAAGAATTAACATGGCAAGGCCTAACTCCTAACTTATCGTCTTTTCAGACAAAATTTGTCTCTTCAGCGACGTTGACTCCGGCAACATTGGCTGATATTCAACCAAGATTATTCGATGGGATGCAGCATTTCATTCGTGAATATGCTCAAACGCGCTTTATGTTCATCAAGTCTGACGAAAGTGAAGAGTATCTCAAACTATTTACTGACGCTATCACCCCACTATTGACTAAAACCCAATTTATTAATGGTGACTATCAATTATCTGAAGATAAGCAACGATATCAGTGGCAAAACGATGTTACTGGTCGTTTTTCCTCACATGAAAAAATCGCTTACCGCCACTGGATTGAACCAGAACAACTGTTCGGCTATATCACGCCAAATCAAAATCTAGTCCCAGGTTTGCTACACCAAATTAACGGTGGAGTCCTCGTTATTTCTGCAACCTCGTTGGTCACTCAGCCATTAATGTGGACTCGGCTAAAAAATATGGTGACTCGCCGCCAATTAGAGTGGCTGCCACATAGTGAAAATCAAACCTTACCGATTGAAATTGAGCCTCAGCCGCTTGAACTTAAAGTAATTGTTGTCGGTGATAGACTCATATTAGAAGAGTTTGAGTTTGCAGCTCCTGAGCTGTTTGATTGTTCAATATATGCAGAATATGAACCTCTCATGTTTTTCGAAGACGAAGAACAATTAAGCTTATGGATGAATTTCATTAAATTCATTGTCAACAGTAATCAGCTACCAGAAATTGCTGCTGACGGCTGGTCTGAATTTATTTTGCAAGCGACGCGTTGTTGTGAAGACAAATACAATTTGCCACTTGATATTAATTGGCTAACTCGCAATTTAACCAATGCAGCTCAATACGTTCATGAAGGCTATTTAACGGCTGAATCATTCTCTCAAGCCGAAGAAAATCGTTTATGGCGTCATTCTTTCCTTGTTGAGCGCAATCAAGACGACATCCTACAAGAGCAAGTTTTGATTAAAACTGAAGGGGAAGTTGTTGGTCAAATTAACGGGCTATCTGTCTTACAGTATCCGGGATACCCTGATGCAATTGGTGAACCATCACGGATCACTTGCGTGGCTCATCTAGGCGATGGTGAATTTACCGACGTCGAGCGCAAAGCAGAATTAGGTGGCAATATTCATGCAAAAGGCATGATGATTATGCAGGCCTACCTAAACTACGAATTAAAATTAGAGCAACCTCAGCCTTTCTCTGCCTCTATTGTATTTGAACAGTCTTATGGTGAAGTTGACGGTGATAGCGCATCATTAGCTGAACTGTGTGCCTTAATTAGCGCATTATCATTGCAGCCTATCGACCAACAAATTGCCGTCACTGGTGCGGTTGACCAATTTGGCTATGTTCAACCGATTGGCGGTGTTAACGAAAAGATTGAAGGATTTTTTGATATCTGCGATAAGCGTGAGCTAACAGGTAATCAAGGTGTCATCATCCCAATGTCTAATGTACGCCATCTATGTTTGAAACAAGAAGTTATCGAGGCAGTCAAAGAAGAGAAATTCCATATTTGGCCTGTCGAACATGTTGCTCAAGCAATTTCTCTCTTAACGAAACAACCTTACTTTGAACAACAAGTAGAAGGTGATAACGTACACTTGTTAGCTTTAATTCAAGAACGCATAAACCAAGCAAATTCACCGGATAAGTCTAGATTACCTTGGTTTTTAAAGTGGATGGGCTAAGTAAAGATTGAGTAAATATTAGCTGATCGGAGTTGTTCAGCGTACAAGTGTAAGCTATTCTGTTGACCTACACATAATAAAGGCTATCTGAAGATCATGGTTGATAAACGCGAATCCTATACAAAAGAAGATTTAGAGGCTTCTGGAAGAGGCGAATTATTTGGGGAAAATGGTCCTCCATTGCCATCAGGTAATATGTTGATGATGGATCGCATCATCAAAATGACCGAAGATGGTGGTACATTTGATAAAGGCTACGTTGAAGCTGAACTGGATATCAATCCAGATTTATGGTTCTTTGGTTGCCACTTCACGAATGACCCTGTTATGCCTGGTTGCTTAGGTCTTGATGCTATGTGGCAACTGGTTGGTTTTTACCTCGGCTGGTTAGGCGGCGAAGGTAAAGGTCGTGCGTTAGGTGTCGGTGAAGTGAAATTCACTGGACAAGTATTACCGACCGCAAAAAAAGTCACTTACCGTATTAACTTTAAACGTGTGATTAACCGTAAGTTAATTATGGGATTAGCAGATGGTGAAGTTCTGGTAGACGGCAAACTGATTTATGCTGCAACAGACCTGAAAGTCGGCTTATTTAAGGATACAAGCGCGTTCTAATCGTAGCTTGCCTTAAATGCAAACCTCCGCAAATGCGGAGGTTTATAATTTCAAGGGGATGGTATTAAATTATGCGTCTAATTAATTTCCGCAAAATAATTTAATGATCCTCGTTAAATGACCAATTAAACGGCTACTGCCGCTCTATCCTCCATCGCTTTTCGCCAACCACCTAGCCAATGCGAACGGGCATCTACTGCCTGATAAGGACATAATTCTTTGGAACGTCCGGTTAAACCTGCTTGATAACCTCTTGATAACGCTCTTTCTAAACGGTCTCGCTTCTGTCTTTTCATGCCTTACTTCCCTCATCATTTAAATGGAAAAGAAAACAGCATCTATTTTTTGTTAATAGATACACTATACAAATAGCGCCCGTCCATAAGAAATGCAAGTAAAGAATTTCATATTATTGTCATAATTATGATAAATGTGACCTACATTTCGAGATAATCACAACCTACTGATATTCAAATGATTAAAAATAAATTCATTATTTATCAGTTAATTAAGATTCATAATATCCACTTTCAAAATGAAAAATAATAAAAAAATGCACTACGTTTTACCGTAGCGCATTCATGTCACAACAAAATCATTATCAAATTATGGCTTGCTTATCTCTTGAGCAATATCTGCCGCCACTTTTTGCCAACCACTCGCTAATGTTCTGACTAATTCAGGATAACCATCTTCTTGCTGTTCTAATTGGATATCAAAGTTGCGGCGTACAACTTTGTCGCCACGCATCAATGTCCAAAATCCCTGCACTAACACTTTCCCATCATAACGACCATTAAATGCCGTTAGAGTGATATCTAACGTCTCAGGTGAGTTCTGCAAAGGTTGTAATGAGATAAATCTATCCGGTAGAGCAGAAGATAGCTCACGCACCATTGATTGCCCTAATTGTTGCTCTAACGGACTTGCCCATAAATGCGCACTCGCATTTGAATAAGCAACATCGGACGTTTGGTAAGTTATCCCATTTGATGTCAGCACATCCGCCAGCGTAATACGCTGTAACCAGATTTGTCCTTTATCCATCACGGCCTCAGATTGAACTTCAGGGGCCTTCATCGGTAATTGATAATACATTTTTTCTGGGGTGCTACTACAAGCCGCCAGGAGAAAAACGCCTATCGCTAATAGATATCTCATTATTTTTTCACTCCTTTAGGCACAACGTCCTTGCTTGGTTCTGCTTCAAACACGAGCGCATTGCTCTTATTATTCAGCGTGCGCAGTAGTGGTTGTACTTCACGCAGTACTTGATCTAAACGCTGCATATCATCAACCATCTTATTATAAGCTGGTGAGCCTGGTTGGAAGCCTTGCATCGTTTTGTTTATCTCTTTCAGTGATTTTTGCATGTCAGCAGGTAAACTCTGGAACTCTTTGCTAGACATCAATTTATTCAACTGTGTAAACATCACATTTGCTTCTTGAACCAGTTTTTGACCTTCAGCTAATGTTTGCGTTGTTTGTTTCAACATAGGCTCAATTGGCATATTGTTGATTTTATCCAGTACGGCAATCACTTTCTGTTGGATCTGCGCTAAACCACCACTGTGTGTTGGAATAATTTTATAGCCAGCAATAACATAAGGACCTTTGTACTCTGGCACATCTGGAATAAAGTCGAGGTCGATATACAGTGCACCCGTTAATAAATTACCGGACTTTAACGAGGCTCTTAAGCCATTTTTCATCGCCAGATTCAGTTCATTTTTCAGGTTAAAATCTTTACCAACATCCTTAGAAAAACGCTCGGGTTCGATATGAATAAGAACAGGAATGCGGAAGTTATTATCCAGTGATTGATCCAGACCCGCCGTATAGAATGGCACTTGTGCCACTGTACCTAAGCGAATACCGCGGAATTCTACTGGTGCCCCCGGCTGTAGACCGCGTACAGAATCAGAGAAGAACAGCACAAAATCTTGGTATGTGGTGTATAACGAATCTTGAATACTTGATTGAGTATCAAACAGTTCGAACTGTGCATTCTCTTTAACTGTTTCTCCTGGTACCCACCCTTCAGGCACATCAAAACTCACGCCACCAGTTAATAATGTCGCCACCGACCCCATGGAAACATGTACCCCTTGGGAAGACATATCAAAGGCAATACCGCTATCTTTCCAGAAACGCACGTTGCTGCTAATTAACTTGTCATACGGTGCATTGATAAACAGCTGATAACGCATATCGCGTTTATCCATATCAAAATTACTGGTTTCAACGGATCCAACACGATAACCACGGAATAATACAGGGTCGCCAGCATTTAACTGCCCTGCTTTGTCGCTGGTTAAAATAATCCGTTTACCTTTAGCATCAGGGGACGCCAAAGGTGGCGTATCTAATAACGTAAACTCAAAATGTTCTTTTGCCGCTAATCCCGGCTGCAGTTCAATATATGCCCCTGATAACAGAGTACCTAGCCCTGTTACCCCATCACGACCTATCGTAGGTTTCACTATCCAAAAGGCAGAATCAGAGCGCAGCAAACCTTCCATTTCAGGATTCAAGCGGGCTTTAATAATCACGCGGCTAAAATTAGCATCGAGGGTGACGCTTTCAACCACCCCAATATCCACGCTACGGCTTTTAATTTTGGTTTTACCTGCTTCAACCCCTTCCGCACTGTAAGTGATTAACGTCACTTCTGGGCCTTGATGGCTGAAATGGTAAAACATGATCCAAGCACCGATGAGTAGAGTCACAATCGGGATCACCCAAACCGGTGACCAGCTCTTTAACTTACTCACTTTAGCATTGGCCTGTGGTGTTTCTTGATCTGTCACCCTGCGGCTCCTTCTTGTTCAACAGTCTTAACTGCATCTCTCTTTTCACAACGATCCCATGTTAAGCGAGGATCAAATGTCATTGCGGCAAACATCGTTAAAATTACCACTACACCGAAGAAAATAACTCCCAGTGCCGGTACGATGTTCATTAACTGCCCCATTTGAACCAATGCAGTCAAAATGGTAATTACAAACACATCGATCATTGACCAGCGACCAACATACTCCACCAGCTCATAAATAAAATGCATTCGATGAGGATCACGGTTACCAAACCCTTTAGAGTCGAGGCATAGCCATGCTATACCAATCATTTTCAAGGAAGGCACCATAATACTGGCAATAAAAATAATCATGGCGACGGGGAATGAACCATCTTCCCAAAGAAGGATCACACCATCCATGATAGTAGAAGGCAACCCACTACCTAAGGCGTTTGTTGTCATCACCGGCAGAACGTTTGCGGGAATATAAAGCAAAATAGAAGTTAACAATAATGCCAAAGTCCACTGCAAACTTTGCTTTTTACGTACGCTACCATGGGCATGGCAACGCGGACATTCATGTTGGTCTGCTGGCAAAATTGCCGTACAAACTAAACATAAACGCACATCTTGGCTAATTCCTGTTTTCCCAACAATCAGCGGTTTATTGAGTTTGGGCGCCTCTTCAATTCGGTTCCATAACCAATGTCGATCTAGGCACTGGAATGCTCGCACTTGCATCATACAAAATGCGCAATAAGGGAGAAAACTCATCCCAATGCCAATATCACCATAGGCAATTAACTTAACAAAACTAACTAATACCCCCGCCAAAAAAATCTCCGCCATACACCACGATTTCATCTGAAAGAGAATTCGCGTTATAAGCACTTTGATTGATTTAGGAAGGTGAACCTGCAGCCCTAACAAGATGATAGTCACCATGCAAAATGCAGGAATAATCAAAGAAAATAGGAGAAAAAACAGCGCTAAGCCGCTGTAACGCGTCCCCATAATAATCTCGATGATTTGAAACATGGAGATTTCATTCTCAATGCCTGCTGCACTCATTTTTACAAATGGGAAAAGACAGGCAATTACCAGCATAATCAATGCACTAAATGCATATGCTGCGGGTTGCCTGTAAGGATAACGCCACTTGGATATGAGTGTTGTTTCACAACGCGGACATGTGGCTTTATTTCCTTGTTCCAATTCAGGAACAGCAACCATCATGTCGCACTGTGGACAGAGCACATGTTCATGGGGCTCATGAGAACACAAGGTGTTTTCTCTCCTTTTGATTCAAGCCGTCATATCAACCGTTTTTCAACAGCTCTAGCTCCTGCCAACGATCAAACGCCTGTTCTAACTCTTGTTCTTTAGCGGCAAGTGCAGTTAACGCTTGCTCAGTCACATCATGTGGCTGATTAAAGAAATCTGCATCGCCAATTTGTGCTTGAAGAGTTTCAATTTCCCCTTCAAGTTGCTCTAATTTCGCCGGTAATTGCTCTAATTCACGCAATAAATTATAGCTAAGCTTATTTGCACGTTTAGGAGCTTCTTTTGGCTTAGATTCTTTTTCTGGCGCAGCTACTTTACTGGTTTGCTCCGATTTCAGACGTACGGTTTGTGCTCTTTGTTGTTGAGCATCATTATAGCCCCCCACAAAGCGGTTAATTTCGCCGTTACCTTCGAAAATCCAGCACTCTGTTACGCTGTTATCCACGAATTCTCTATCATGGCTAACTAATAAAACGGTACCTTGATACCCATCCACCAGCTCTTCCAGTAACTCTAATGTTTCAACATCAAGGTCGTTGGTTGGTTCATCGAGGATCAGCAAGTTACTTGGTTTTAAGAATAAACGCGCTAATAATAAGCGGTTACGCTCACCACCGGATAACGCTCTTACAGGCGTCATCGCGCGTTTTGGCGGGAACATAAAGTCTTGCAGGTAACCCAATACATGACGAGGTTTACCATTAACCATGACCTCTTGCTTACCTTCCGCAAGGTTATCCATAACAGTTTTATCTGGGTCGAGTGCTGCGCGGTGCTGGTCGAAATACGCAACTTCAAGTTTAGTCCCACAGTGAACGCGTCCACTATCTGCTTGTAAATCGCCGAGCATTAAACGTAACAGTGTGGTTTTACCACAACCGTTAGGTCCCACCAATGCAATTTTATCGCCACGCATCACTTGCGCAGAGAAATCTTTCACTAAAACTTTATTATCAACTTGATAATTAACGTTTTCTAACTCAAATACAATTTTACCGGAACGCGCTGCTTCACCCACTTGCATACGCGCAGTGCCCATCACTTCACGACGTTCCGAGCGTTCTACTCGCAATGCTTTCAGCGCGCGAACACGGCCTTCATTACGGGTACGACGCGCTTTGATCCCTTGGCGGATCCAGGCTTCTTCCTGTGCTAATTTGCGATCAAACTCCGCATTTTGCATCTCTTCAACACGCAGCGCTTCTTCTTTATTGATCAGATAATCATCATAGTTACCCGGCCAAGAAGAGAGCTGACCACGGTCTAAATCGATAATACGGGTTGCCATATTACGAATGAAAGAACGGTCATGGGAAATAAAGACGATGCTACCTTGGAAATCTTTCAAAAAGGTTTCTAACCATAAAATGGTTTCAATATCTAAGTGGTTAGTCGGCTCATCTAAGAAAAGCACGCGAGGATTGCTGACCAAGGCACGTCCTAATGCCGCTTTACGCAACCAACCACCAGATAATGAAGATAACTCCGCATCCGCCGGTAAACCCAGTTTTTTGAGCACATCATTAATACGCGAGTCTAATAACCAGAGATTTAAGTTATCCAGAACCTCTTGTAAATCCGCCAGTTTATTTAAATTTTTCTCACTTGGATCAGACTCCACCAGCTTAGCAACATGGTGATAATCTTTTAAATATTGTGCTTGTTCAGCAACACCTTCGGCCACAAAGTCAAAAATAGTGCCTTCCACGTTACGCGGTGGATCCTGCTGTAAGCGAGCAACAATTAAATCTTGTTCATAAGTTAATGAACCATCATCCAGTGGCTGCTCTTTCGTCAAGACACGCATCAGGGTCGATTTTCCTGCCCCGTTGCGACCCACTAAACAGACACGTTCATTATCTTCAATATGAATTTCAGTATTGTCTAACAGAGGCGCATCACTAAACGCGAGGTATGCACCCGATAAATTAATCAAAGCCATTAATTCTGTTCCTTACTCTGCGTGGCTAATTAACCAGCAGTTGTGAATTTGACGGTTACGTGCGAAGTCTTCTGACAGTGTCTTAGCGGTGATTTCTTGTGCTTTTAGGCCAAGTTCAGTCAGTGCTTCGAGATCCATTTTGAATCCGCGCTTGTTGTTGGAGAACATCACGGTACCACCGCGACGCAGCATACGTTTCAAATGGGTGATTAATTGCACATGGTCACGTTGAACGTCAAAGGTTCCATCCATACGTTTCGAGTTTGAGAACGTCGGTGGATCGATGAAAATCAAGTCAAATTGCTCATCAGTATTGGCTAACCAATTCAAACAATCCGCTTGCATTAAACGGTGCTGGCGACCTGTAAGCTGGTTGGCTTGCAAGTTTTTCTCTGCCCACTCTAAATAGGTACGAGACATATCCACAGAGGTTGTGCTCTTCGCACCACCTAGCCCCGCATGAACGGTGGCAGTACCGGTGTAGCAAAAGAGGTTTAAGAAGTCCTTACCACGGCTCATTTCACCTAACATACGACGAGCAATACGGTGGTCGAGGAATAACCCAGTATCCAGATAGTCAGTTAAGTTAACTAACAATTTAGCGTTATATTCATTCACTAAAAAGAAATCATCTTTCTGTGCTAATTTTTCGTACTGTTGTTTACCTTTTTGGCGCTGACGCGTTTTCAATACTAATTGATTCGAGGTTAACTCAAGGACATTCATTGTCGCGGTGATCACATCGAACAGGCGCTGACGCGCTTTACGCTCATCAACGGTTTTTGGCGGTGCGTATTCTTGGATAACGACTTTGTCGCCATAAATATCCACAGCCACATTGTATTCAGGTAAATCTGCATCATATAGACGGTAGCAATCAACACCTTGCTGCTTCGCCCACTTCGTCAGTTTTTTCTGGTTTTTACGTAAACGGTTAGCAAAATCTGGTGAAATTTCCGCAATAGTTTCTGATGGCGTTTCCGCTAATTGATAGTTTTTCTGTACACAATCCAGTGGACCATTTTTCGCTTTAAATTCACGTTCAGAACGTAATTGTAAGCAGCTTAATAATTCAGGGGATGCACTGAAAATCGATAAACGCCAGCCTGGGAAACGCGCTTTCACAATACGACCAAATTGGCTATGTAATGCGATTAATGCCGGTTCACTTTCCAGACGCTCACCGTATGGTGGGTTACTGATAATGGTTCCCTTGATATCCGTTTTAACTGGGTTTTCCAGCGCCGCTGCATCACCATGATTGAAAGTGATTAAATCTTGCAATCCTGCACGACGAGCATTGGCACGCGCCATATCCAGCACACGCTTATCAATATCAAAGCCATAGAAACGGGAAGTGGTATCTTTCAAGCCTTGGCGGAAACGTACCTGAGCTTCCGTGACAACTTCACGCCATAATTCAGGGTTATGTTTCAACCATGCATTGAATCCCCAATGCTGGCGATACAAGCCCGGCGCTCTATCCGCTGCAATCATTGCCGCTTCAATTAATAGAGTCCCTGAACCACACATAGGGTCGACTATCGGGGTATTTTTCTGCCAGCCCGAACGGCCAATAATTGCTGCCGCTAATGTTTCTTTTAGTGGTGCTTGACCCGCTAAATCGCGATAGCCACGAATGTGCAGTGAATCACCACTCAAGTCCAGTGCCACGCTTGCGCGTTCTTTATTTAAGTAGACGTTAATACGAATATCGGCTTCTTGGCGAGCAACATTCGGGCGCTGGTCTAACTTACGCACAAAGCTGTCGACGATGGCATCTTTCACTTTTAATGCACCGTATTGGCTATTACGGATCTCTTCGTTGGTTCCCGTGAAATGCACCACAAATGTGTCATTCACATCGAAGATTTCAGACCAATCAATCGCTTGAACACCCAGATATAAATCAAGGTCGCTATAGACATCAAAATCATTCAGCGGTAATAAAATACGGGATGCCAGTCGACTCCACAGCAGACTTTGATACATCACACGGTCATCAGCCTGAAAATAGACGCCCCCTTGTGCCACTTTGCACTGGCTAGCGCCTAGCGCTTCCAATTCAGTTTTCAGTAGTTCTTCCAGGCCTCGAGCTGTGCTGGCAAACAGAAAATTCATAGTATTTATTACCGATTTCGATGAAAAATTGTTGCGCATTATAGCTAATCTCATGCACTTGTCATAAAGTTGCTGCACAACAATTATAGGATTAAAAAATGATTACGCTTTCGCGCCTGTATACACACCCAGTCAAGTCAATGAGGGGCATTCGTCTATCTCATGGTTACGCTGATATCAGCGGATTGACGTTTGATCGTAACTTTATGGTCACCACATTAGAAGGTAAGTTTATCACTGCGCGTAAATATCCGCAGATATTATTATTTACCCCAGCTATGCTCAATAATGGGCTTTATCTAAAAGCACCTAATGGTGAAAGCGCCACCGTATTGTATCAGGACTTTAATGAGAAACAGAGTCCTACAGAAGTTTGGGGCAATCATTTTCATGCACTTATTGCACCTGATGAGATAAATAGTTGGTTAAGCAGCTTTTTTGACGAGCCAGTCCAACTGAGATGGCTAAGTCCTGAATTATCTCGTCGAGTCAAAAAGCACCAAGACATTCCCTTATCTTTTGCCGATGGCTACCCATTTTTACTTATCAATGAAGCCTCAGTACAAGAGCTACAACGCCGCTGCCCAGCCAGCGTAAAACTCGAACAATTTCGCGGTAACTTAATTATTACCGGTGCTAAGCCGTTCGAAGAAGATAGCTGGAAACGCATTCAAATTGGTGATGTGATCTTCACTTTAGATAAACCTTGTAGCCGCTGTATTTTGACCACCGTCAGTCCAGAGAAAGGGATCAAGCACCCACACGCAGAACCGCTCGCTACGCTGCAAACTTTCCGTATGGATGACACTGGTGATGTGGACTTTGGGCAAAATGCATTAATTGAAAATACGGGGATCATCCGCGTAGGAGATACTCTCACCGTATTAGAAACTAAGCAGCCAAAACAATATCCATTACGCGATAAAGAAGCCCCTGTTATCCAAACCACAAAACCGACTCCAACTGCCGTGAATTTGGTTTTTGAAGAGATAGAATATATCGGAAACACAGAGCATGTGATCCTTGAACAGCTTGAATCTCACGGGCTTTCAATCCCTTATTCATGCCGTGCAGGAATTTGTGGACGTTGCCGAATTTCACTGCTTGAAGGGGAAGTCACTCCACTAAAACAAAGCGCTATCAAAGATAATGGGGATATTTTGGCTTGTAGCTGTATTCCAAAAACTGCGCTCAAACTTGCATTTAATCAAGCCGATTAAATAGAAATAAAGCCTCAACTAAGAAAATAATTTTTTAGTTGAGGCTCTTAATTAAAGATAAATTCTTCCCATATTCTTCAGCTACATTTATCGTATAAATTTTATCATGCCTATTTTTTCATTTTATTTATTTTGCATGGAAAACTTTATTCCGTATAAAAGCAATCAAAATACGAATATGATCATCAGTGATCAATTACATGGCATTTCCATATAATAGGCGCTTGGTTTTCGACTGATAATGCATCATCCGATCGTTCATGATCTTAATTGGATCACAGAATCGCAAAGTACGATCCGGTAATTCTAATGATGCTTCTGCTAATAAACACAAGCTTGCTGAATGACCCGCTTCTGCAATAATAAATGTTGAATAAACATTGCTATTTTCTAAGCACACTTGAATTAACTGACCGCGTTCTGGTGCACTCATAAAATGGAAACTGGAAAAATACCAACTTTTTGGCATTTGGGGCTTTAAGAAGCGGTAAGCAACTAGGCTATTTAAGACTAATTCCGCTCTCTCTTCATAACTAATATTTAATCTCTTGGCTTGCTCATCAAATAAATAAAACTCTGCTGCATCTTCAATACTAAAAGGCATTTCATTTTGTGCAGAAACAGTCAACATTTTAGCTGGAAAACAAGACCGAAATATCATGCCGTTGGCGAGATCTAACATCACTCTGTCATGGTCACGATCAAAATACCAACGCCAATGATCATCAGGTTTAATATTCATAAACGATCCTTTAGCGATGTTATAAGCAAATAAGCTTTGTTTGGATCCTTTATTAAGATCCCTTTAAACATATCTCTGTTATATCCTAAAGCTTAAAAGAAAAAGATACACGACAGACTGATCAATATTAAGCAAACGTCAATGTCGGCTTTTTTAAAAACGAATTAATCAGATGAGCGAAAACTATATAGTGCACAACTACACGTATAACTTGTCATTTAATGGATATAATTTATGTTCAATCTTAATATAGGATAAAAGGGGGAATAAATAAACCCCCCTTGTATAATTAATCACCATTTTTTAGATGTGATTAACAATATCCTTTATTAATTTTGGTCCGTGGTAAATAAAACCAGAATAAATTTGGATTAATGATGCCCCTGCTTCCATTTTTTCTCTGGCTGCAGTTAATGAATCAATACCACCAACACCAATAATTGGTAACCTTCCATTTAATTCACGGGAAATAAGTTTAATGACCTGGGTACTTTTTAATTGCACCGGACGACCACTTAAACCACCCGCTTCATTACAGTAATTTAAACCTTGAACTAAAGAACGATCCAATGTGGTGTTCGTCGCAATAACGCCATCAATATTATGTCTCACTAAACTGTCAGCCACTTGCACAATTTCTTCTTCAGTTAAATCCGGTGCAATTTTGACCGCAACAGGAACATATTTCTGATGGAGTGATTGCAATGCTAATTGCTTCTCTTTGATGCCACTTAATAAATCATCCAGCGCTTCCCCATATTGTAATGTGCGTAATCCAGGGGTATTTGGTGATGAAATATTAATCGCGATATACCCTGCGTGGGCATACACTTTATCCATACAAATTAAATAATCGTCTTTACCATGCTCAACGGGCGTATCTTTATTCTTACCAATATTAATCCCGATAATCCCGCCGTAGGTTGATTTTTTAACGTTCTCAACAAGGTTATCAACCCCTTTATTGTTGAAACCCATGCGGTTAATAATCCCTTCCGCTTCAACAACTCTGAATAATCTTGGTTTGTCATTTCCATCTTGAGGACGTGGTGTAACGGTTCCAATTTCTACAAAACCAAATCCCATAGCACCAAACGCATCAATGCACTCGCCATTTTTGTCGAGTCCTGCGGCTAGGCCTAATGGATTTTTAAAGGAGAGTCCCATACAGGTAACGGGTTTGGTTGCAATGGATTGACGAAGGAGGAATTGGAGAGGAGAGTGGTTTAAACGCTGAAGCTGACGAAACGTTAATTCATGGGCCTTTTCAGGGTCGAGCTGAAACAGTGCCTTTCGGGCAAGGTGATATAACATAGCTATTAACCTACTTTCTGTCTAAGTACGATTGAATATGCATTTCTCTACACGACACACTCAAACTCAGCGCGTGCAAAAATACCCCCAAACCTGTTTTACCAAATAGGGTTTGTGAGTATACAAGTGAGATTGGCTTGATAAAACGGCACATATGCTACCCCAACTGTGGGGTAATAATCCATGAAAATATCACTAAAAGTGCTAATTGTTTTGATCTTCTACCATAAAAAAGCCCTTAGACTCGAAAATCTAAGGGCTTACATGCATTTATTCTCAGAATTAACTACCTACTATCCTAAGAATTAACTTTCTAGCGCTTTAGTTATCTTCTCAAACAGATCCCCAGAAAGGTTTTCTAACCCTTTGAGTTTTTCCAGAACCTCACGCATTAAATCTTGGCGCTTCGCATCATAACGTTTAAAACGGATTAATGGCTCAATTAATCGCGATGCCACTTGTGGATTGCGAGTATTCAGATCCACTAAGATCTCATACAGGAATTGATAACCGCTGCTATCTTCTGCGTGGAAGTTCACCGGGTTGCCTGCTGTAAATGAACCCACTAATGCACGAACACGGTTCGGGTTAGTCATGCTAAATGAGCGATGATTTAATAATTCACGTACTTTTTCCAGAGTGTTTTTAGCTGGATTGGTGCCTTGCAGCGTAAACCATTTATCCATCACCAAGCCATCATGGTGCCAACGATCGTCAAAATCTGACATCAGCTCAGCGTGACATGGCAAGCCCGCTTCGTTTGCAGCGGTTAATGCCGCGAGTGAATCGGTCATATTATCCGCACTGCGATATTGAGCTTCCACCAGCTTATTCGCTAACTCACGATCGTCCGCTGCCGCCAAATATTGCAAGCATGTATTACGCAGTGAACGCAGTGCAATATCACCGTGATCTACACGATATCCATCAATTTTAATCGAACGATAAACAGTTAAGAATTCATCGTGCATTTCATTTGCTAGCGTAGAGTGGATAAAATCAATCGCGTTATGGATTGCCACAGGATCAATAACGGTAAACAGCTCGGCAATTTCATTTTCTGAAGGCAGAGTCAAAATTAAAGCAGCTAATGCAGGGTCAATATTGTCACTGAGCAATACAGCGCGGAATGCATCCACAACATGCTCAGGCAGGACCAGCGCTTCCCCTTTATGCAGTTTTTCCACGTTAATTTTGGCATAGTTATTAATCAGTTGCTGCGCCGCATCCCAGCGAGAAAATTCATTACTCGCATGCTGCATTAAAAATGCCAATTGTGCATCTGTATATGGATAATCCAATTTTACTGGCGCAGAAAATTCACGTAATAAAGAAGGCACTGGGCGAGAAGTCACATGGTCAAATACAAAATTTTGTGACGCTTGAGTGACATTTAAGACTGAGTTCACCAAGCTTCCATCACGCTTAAGTGGGATCACTGCACCATCTTCACCGTACAATTCGATATCCAATGGAATATGCAGAGGCTGTTTTTCTGCTTGGTCGGCAGTTGGTGGCGTCATTTGGCTGACATGCAGCGTATATTGTTGCTTCTCTGGCGAGTATTCATCACGAACGGTCAAAACTGGCGTTCCTGATTGGCTATACCAGCGACGGAACAGGGACAAATCCACGTTCGATGCATCTTCCATCGCCTGCACGAAATCATCACAGGTTGCAGCGCTACCATCATGGCGATGAACATACAGCTGGATCCCTGCTTGGAACATCTCTTCTCCAAGCAAAGTGTGGATCATGCGGATAACTTCAGACCCTTTTTCATACACTGTCAGTGTATAAAAGTTGTTCATCTCGATCACTTTTTCAGGGCGGATCGGGTGAGCCATTGGACTTGCATCTTCCGCAAACTGCGCCGCCCGCATGACTTTGACATTATTAATACGGTTAACTGAACGTGAACCTAAATCAGAGCTAAATTCTTGATCTCGGAATACGGTTAACCCTTCTTTTAAACTTAATTGGAACCAGTCACGACAAGTAATACGGTTGCCTGTCCAGTTATGGAAATATTCGTGACCAATCACAGATTCAATATTCAGATAATCTTTATCTGTGGCAGTTTCGCTTTTCGCTAAAACGTACTTCGAGTTAAATACATTCAGACCTTTATTTTCCATTGCACCCATGTTGAAGAAATCAACGGCAACAATCATATAAATATCAAGGTCATATTCTAAACCGAAACGCTCTTCGTCCCATTTCATTGCATTTTGCAGGGATTTCATAGCCCATGGCGCACGGTCTAAGTTGCCTTTATCAACAAACAGCTCTAATGCGACTTTGCGACCAGTGCGAGTCACAAACTCATCGCGTAACACATCAAAGTCCCCTGCGACCAGTGCAAATAAGTAACTTGGTTTCGGGAATGGGTCTTCCCATTTTACCCAATGGCGACCATCGTCCAATTCACCTTCCGCGATGCGGTTACCGTTAGAAAGTAAATAAGGATAGCGAGATTTGTCTGCTGTAATTTTGGTGGTGTAACGTGCTAAAACATCGGGGCGATCTTGGTAATAAGTAATGTGGCGGAAACCTTCTGCCTCGCACTGAGTACACAAAGCTTCACCAGAAACATATAACCCTTCTAACGCACTGTTTTTCTCAGGGCTAATCTCATTAACAATACTCAGTGTAAACGCCTCTGGTAGCGATTCAATGATAAGCTTGCCTGATTCTTCTTTATAGTTTGTCCACGCTTTACCATCGACTTCAAGGCTAATAAGAGTTAAATCTTCACCAAATAATTCTAAGGTGGAAGATTGCGGATTAAGGCGTTTCACCTTACTGATAGCGGTCACTTTGGTTTTGGCGGGATCAAGGTCAAAATCAAGGAATATTTCTGTAATTGTATAATCAGGTGCTTGATAATCTTGACGATATTTCGCTTGTCTTAACTGAGTCATAGGTAACCTTTTTATTCGTTATATCCGTGTCATAGTCTCTTTCTACTGTATACAATACTATAAGATGAACTAATGTGAATGGACTTGAGAAACATTTTCATCACAAATTGCGATATTTTTCTATTATTTCCCATCAAATTTATGAGAGTAGTATCCAACTTTGTGGGCATGCGGTTTGCCTGTTGGTGCTATAGATCTATTAAATCTAAATTTACATGTTAGTATCATTCAGTGATTATTGTTCTGAGTATGTTATCGAACAGTAAATGAAGATTCGTTTAGAATAATGACCACGTTGAACGCGTTTAACTCAACAGTTAATTGGGTGGATTAAAGTTGAATTATCTTCCAACAACATACAGATAGAATAAAACTTCTATCTTTTGTTAAAGCGGGTATACTTTTTCAACTTTAACGATTTAGCAATTAGTCAGCTCCGCGAGGAACTCTGCGCGCATGAATTTAGACGTAACACCGATTATTACATCACTGCTGGATACCGATGCTTATAAGCTTCATATGCAGCAAGCCGTTTTTCACCGCTACAACCAAGTTCCCGTTGTCGCTGAATTTCGTTGCCGTAGCAGTGATATTTTAGGTGCCTATGCCAATGAGATTGAACAACAGATTCAATTGATGGCACAGCTTTCTCTTTCGGATGATGAATATCAGTACCTGCGTACTCTGCCCTTTTTCACCGAAGACTACCTCTCGTGGCTAAAAACATTCCGCTTTAATCCTGAGCAAGTTGTCGTCAGCGTCGCTGATAATGGTCAACTGGCCATACGCATCAGTGGTCCGTGGCGCGAAGTGATTATGTGGGAAGTGCCACTGTTAGCGTTAGTGAGTGAAATTGTTCAACGTGACAGACACCCTACCATTACCGCTGATGATGCCGTTAACCAACTGCACAAATTATTGGGGCTATTTTATCAAGAAGCCAGCGAACGCCAATTGAATCTATCGGGTTTTAAGTTGATGGATTTCGGTACTCGCCGCCGTTTTTCCTATAAAGTGCAAGCGGCTATCGTGGGTATGCTCAAGCAAGAATTCCCTTATTTAGTGGGTACCAGTAACTACAAATTGGCTCGTGAATTGGGCTTAATGCCTGTAGGCACTCAAGCGCATGAATGGTTCCAAGCTCATCAACAGATAAGCCCTGAACTCGCCAATAGCCAACGTGAAGCCCTACAAAGCTGGCTGGATGAGTACCCAAATCATCTAGGTATCGCCCTCACCGACTGTATTACGATGGATGCTTTCTTGCGTGATTTTGACCGCGAATTTGCTAATCGTTACCAAGGATTACGCCACGATTCTGGGGATCCTATTGAATGGGGTGAAAAAGCCATCGCCCATTATCAAAAATTGGGCATTGACCCACTGAGTAAAACGTTGGTGTTCTCCGATAATTTAGACCTGCAAAAAGCCTTAGAGCTATACCACTATTTCCATAAACGGATCAATTTAGTGTTTGGTATTGGTACAAGACTCACTTGCAACATTCCGAACGTGGTACCGATGAATATCGTGATCAAGCTGGTGGAATGTAATGGCAAGCCCGTTGCTAAATTATCCGATAGCCCAGGAAAAACCATCTGTGAAGATGATGAATTTGTGAATCAGCTACGCAAAGCCTTTGACCTTCCTAAAATGGAAAAAGCCTGCTAAAAACAAATTAATAACCCGATAGCGATTTTTTACTTGTTTCCTGCCAAATGGCAAGTAACATAGCAGATTACCCCTGAAATATGGGATTTCGGAAAAGATGTCGGGTTATCGCTTTTTCTTATCGTGAGTTTTCTTCTTATATAGTGTTTCTTCGTAAACCCTTAAGCAGTCAACCCCAATAACGCATACTCGTCATCTCATATCGTTAATATTATTTAAAAGAGAGTAATTTTTATGATCGTTGCGCCTGTAGTCGATGTACTGCAAGGCCGTGTGGCGGTGGGCTCTGAAGTCACCGTTCAAGGCTGGGTACGTACAAGGAGAGATTCAAAAGCTGGTTTTTCTTTCCTCGCCGTTTATGACGGTTCATGCTTTAACCCATTACAGGCTATCATCAATAATAATTTATCTAATTATAATGACGAAGTCCTGCGTTTAACCACAGGCTGCTCAGTGGAAGTCACCGGTGTCGTGACCGAATCTCAAGGTCAAGGTCAACCTTTTGAATTGCAAGCAACGTCCGTGAAAGTCGTTGGTTGGGTTGAAGATCCTGACACTTACCCAATGGCAGCCAAACGCCACAGCGTCGAGTTTTTACGTGAAGCCGCTCACTTGCGCCCACGCACTAACTTAATCGGTGCTGTTGCACGTGTTCGCCACACATTAGCGCAAGCTCTGCATCGTTTCTTTGATGAACAGGGTTTCTTCTGGGTTTCTACCCCACTTATCACTGCATCAGATACTGAAGGTGCGGGTGAAATGTTCCGTGTTTCTACACTGGACTACAACAACTTGCCACGTAATGACAAAGGCGAAGTGGATTTCAGCGAAGATTTCTTCGGTCGCGAAGCCTTCTTAACGGTTTCTGGTCAGCTGAACGGCGAAGCTTATGCGACTGCATTAAGCAAAATCTACACCTTTGGTCCAACTTTCCGTGCTGAAAACTCCAACACCAGCCGCCACTTGGCTGAATTCTGGATGTTAGAGCCTGAAGTCGCATTTGCTGACTTAGATGACATCGCAGGTCTTGCTGAAGAAATGCTGAAATATGCATTCAACGCGGCATTAACCGAACGTCGCGATGACCTTGAATTCTTTGCTGAACGTGTCGATAAAGATGTGATTAACCGTCTGGAACGTTTTGTGAGTTCTGATTTTGCTCAAGTTGACTATACCGATGCGATCAAAATCCTCGAAACCTGCGGTCAGAAATTCGAAAACCCAGTTTATTGGGGTGTCGATATGTCTTCAGAACATGAGCGTTACTTAGCAGAGCAGCACTTTAAAGCGCCAGTTGTGGTTAAAAACTACCCGAAAGATATTAAAGCTTTCTATATGCGCCTTAATGAAGACGGTAAAACCGTTGCTGCGATGGATGTCTTAGCCCCTGGCATTGGTGAAATCATCGGTGGTTCTCAGCGTGAAGAACGTTTGGACAGACTGGATGCACGTTTAGAAGAAATGGGCATGAATAAAGAAGATTACTGGTGGTATCGTGATCTGCGCCGTTATGGCACCGTGCCTCATTCTGGTTTCGGTCTTGGTTTTGAGCGTTTAATTGCTTACGTCACTGGCGTCAGCAACGTACGTGAAGTGATCCCATTCCCACGTACCCCAAGAAACGCGGCATTCTAATGCCAATTACCCGTCATAGGGCTTAAATGGTTATTCATATCGGGTCACTAAGTGGCCCGATATTGTTATCTCTACTGTTTATTACTAACTATTGGCCCTGACTGAATATTTTGAGAGCACTGTCACAGTTTTCCTTTTATCGCCCTATTTTTTGCTTTTTTATTAACGATTCCTATTCCGACTAAGAATAATCTGCTTTGAGCGTGTTGCCATTCTTATTTGTCAGTACACTTTTCCCTCATCAATGAATGATATCGTTCGAAAAAAGTTCAATTTGTCTTTCAAAAAAGTTCCCTCTTTTTTGTAAAATTTTTTCAACTGGTAGGATGAGTGGTTATTTTTTACTCGATTTTTTACATTTAGAAACACCTTGTTACCATTTGTTTCAGAATCTTCGTTTTTGTAGCATTTTGGGGGTAGATAAATTTATCTACCAATGGAACACTGGACGCCGACTAAAGACGACACTAATCTCTCATAAATAGTTCAAAAGAAATTTATGGATTATTTTTGGCAGTGGCAGGTGTCCGAATAACACCAATGAGGGTAATAATAATGATGAAACGCAATATTCTTGCAATGGTTATCCCAGCTCTGTTAGCTGCTGGTGCAGCAAACGCAGCTGAAGTCTACAACAAAGACGGCAACAAATTAGACGTTTACGGTAAAGTGGACGTACGTCATTACTTTGCTGATGCTCGCGTTAGCGAAGACAGCAACGCTAAAAGCCAAGACGGTGATGATTCACGTGTTCGCGTAGGTATTAAAGGTGATACTCAAATCACTGATCAACTGACTGGTTTTGGTCGTTTTGAGTGGGAAACTAAAACTAACAAAAGTGAATCAGAGTCAACAAACAAAAACCGTTTAGCGTATGCTGGTCTGAAATTCCAAGATTTCGGTTCTATCGACTACGGCCGTAACTACGGTGTTATCTATGACACGAACGCATGGACCGACGTTTTCCCATTATGGGGCGGCGACACTATGGCTCAGTCAGACAACTACATGACTTCACGTAACCGTAACCTGTTAACTTACCGTAACAACAACATGTTCGGTTATGTTGATGGCCTGAGCTTCGCTCTGCAATACCAAGGTAAAAATGGTGACGAAAACCTGTCAACTAGCTCATCAGTTGATAAAAACAACGGTGACGGTTACGGTTTCTCTACCGCTTATGACTTAGGTTGGGGCGTGACTCTGGGTGGTGGTTACTCTAACTCTTCCCGTACTCCAGCACAAAACGTTGATACTAATGGTAAAGCGTCTGGCGAACGTGCTCAAGCATGGGATGTTGGTGCGAAATTTGACGCTAACAACGTATACTTAGCAGCTATGTACGGTGAAACACTTAACACAACTCGCTACGGCGAAGAAGGTGGTGTTGCTAACAAAACTCAAAACGTTGAATTAGTAGCTCAATACCTGTTCGATTTCGGTCTGAAACCATCTTTAGGTTATAACCAATCTAAAGGTAAAGACCTGTACAAAAATGTTGATGGTAAATACCAAAACGAAGATTTAGTTAAATATATCTCTGTAGGTTCTTACTACTATTTCAACAAAAACATGTCTGCAGTTGTTGATTACAAAATCAACTTGCTGAAAGACAACGACTTCACTAAAGCTGCTGGTATCAGCACTGACAACGTGTTAGGTCTGGGCTTAGTTTACCAATTCTAATTATCAGTTAACTGATAATCTGAAAACAGTAAATCATGTTTTTGAAAGCAGCGCTCCGGCGCTGCTTTTTTATTGCTCGCATTTTATTCCTCCATCATCGAATCGGCTAACCCTCTTATTTGTTAATAATCCCACTAATTAGATTAACTCACTGGTCTATACTCAATTTTTGGTTAAATTTGATGTAATGGCTATCTAGCTCACAAGATCACACCAATTTTTAGTAAAACAATTGGCAAAAACCCTCTTCCAAGTTACTCTGATAGCTCGACATTTTCCGTTGTACCTCTTTTCAGCTAAACCACAGAGTTTTGGAATCGACAATATGTTTGAGAAAATCATTTCTGCCCCAGCTGACCCTATCCTCGGTCTTGCTGATAGTTTCCGTGCTGATCCTCGCGATAACAAAATCAACCTCGGTATCGGTGTCTACAAAGACGAATCAGGTAAAACCCCTGTTCTAGACACCGTCAAAAAAGCAGAGAAATTCCTGCTAGACAACGAGAATACCAAAAACTACCTCGCGATTAGCGGAATGCCGGAGTTTGGTCGTGTCACTCAAACGCTGCTGTTTGGTGCTAACCATGAAATCATCAGCTCACAACGTGCTCGTACGGCGCAAGCACCAGGTGGTACAGGTGCCCTGCGTATCGCAGCCGATTTCATTGCTAAACAAACTAACGCAAAGCGTGTTTGGATCAGCAACCCAACGTGGCCTAACCATAAGAATATTTTCGAAGCAGCTGGTTTAGAAGTGCTGACTTACAATTACTACGATGCAGCCAACCACGGTATGGACTTTGCTGGCATGCTAAACAGCCTGTCATCTGCGGTTGCTGGTGATGTGATTGTTCTCCATGGCTGCTGCCATAACCCAACCGGTATTGACCCAACGCCAGAGCAATGGACTCAACTGGCTGCTCTGTGTGCTGAAAAAGGGTTATTACCTGTATTCGACTTCGCTTACCAAGGTTTTGCGAAAGGTTTAGATGAAGATGCAGAAGGCTTACGCATTTTCACCAAAAACAACCCAGAAATGATTGTTGCCAGCTCATTCTCGAAAAACTTCGGTCTGTACAATGAGCGTGTGGGTGCTTGCACCATCATCGCCAAAGATAGCGATAACGCAGAGCGCGCATTTAGCCAAGCGAAAGCGGTTATTCGTGCTAACTACTCCAACCCACCAGCACACGGTGCGGCGGTGGTTACCACTATCCTGTCTGATGAAACATTAAAAGCTGAGTGGATCCAAGAACTGACCTCAATGCGCGAACGTATTAAACGTATGCGTCAACTGCTGGTTAAAACATTGGAAGAGAAAGGCGCTAAACAAGACTTTAGCTTCATCATCAACCAAAATGGTATGTTCTCCTTCAGTGGGCTAACTAAAGAGCAGGTAGAGCGTCTACGTAGCGAATTTGGTATCTACGCAGTAAGTTCTGGCCGCATCAACGTGGCTGGCTTAACACTGGAAAACATGGTTCCGCTGTGTGATGCTATTGTAAAAGTGCTTTAAGATTCAATTTGGAATCTGATGAATTGCAAAACACCCCTTAATGGGGTGTTTTTTTGTTTTTACATCAATAGGAATTACAGAACGTTAAGAAAATGCACTGTTGTAGACACCGCACCCCAATAAGGCACTGGCGAATTCTTTTTAGATTGATTTTCCAAATTGCTTTCATGCTCAATCCGCTGCTCTGCAAGCAGTTGAACCAAACGATCAATCTTTAAATCCACATTCTGTTGTGAGAGTTTCTGATGATTGTTTATGTGGCTCACCTGCGTCACATTAGCCATCGAGCCTTGGTGATTATTATGGCGTAGCGTGACCGTTCTTCCGCTGTATGACTGATAGGTTGTCTCCGCAATAGTAGGAGATACTTCCTGATAACGGATAGCATCTATCTTAAAGTCAATCAGAGCCACTTGATTACGCCCTTCAAAATCATGAATGGCCACATTTCCTTGCCCATGACCACTCACAATGTAGAGATCATCGCCTTTCTCGCCGGAAAGCTTGTCATTGCCAGTTAACGAAATCAGAACATCCCGCCCCATACCTTTTGCCAGTAAAGTATCATCACCTTCCCCACCATACAGAACGTTCTCACCATCAAAGCAAATCAGTTTATCATTCCCATTCCCACCCTTGATCACGCGCCCTTGGGAGGATTCATCAACAATTTCATCATCGCCATCTAACGTATCTATCAAAAAGTGTTCGCTAGGTGTTTTTATTAAGATGGCATCATTTCCTGTGGTTTGTTTCAATGGTTTAGCCATTCCCTTTAATGTTTCAGCTAATTCACTCACTGGCTTCCAGGTTGCTAATCGACCAGACTGTTTAGCTAAATCCTGTTGAGCGGATAAGTAGTCTACTAATGGTGTCATTCCATTTTTTGCCGAAGAGAAATATTCCGCATCTAATTGCTCATAGTGATGCACAGTAACACTAGCGTTGCTGCCATCGGTTGGCGGTTTGATTTTGACGATTTTTCCCGCTTGAGAAACATAAAGGTGATACTGTATTTCCCCTGAGGCATCCTTAATCACTTGTGGTTTAAAGTTAATTAGATGGATGTGGTTATCACCGAGATTGTCTTCTAAATAAACAGTACCAGAATGGTTTCCATCAATAACATAGTGGTCATTCCCCGCCTCCCCCATTAAGGTGTCATTTCCTTGACTTGACAACAATAAGTCATCGCCTTCACCACCACTCAAAAAATTGTCTCCGGCGCCACCATATAACACATTATTACCATCAATAGCTTTGATATTGTCATCCCCTTCACCACCTATCAGTATGTAACTGGCTAGGCTTCTATTGATAATAATGTCATCGCCATCTTTCCCATCAATGATATGCCGCTCAGACAGATAGCCTACTGGTAAAATAATTTCATCGGCACTGTCACTACTCTTAGAAACAGGTTTCAGTGGCATAAGGCTCTGAGTCTGCAAATCTAATGAAAACATATTGCTGTTTCTATCCTGAATCAAAATAACATCGGTCAATTTGTCATCAACATTGACGAAATTAATCGCTAATTGCCGCTGACCGAATTTATCCTTGCTATATAGCGTTAACCCCTCCATTGACAATGCATAACCATTATCGGTAGGCAGAAGTAAGATGACTTTATCATCTGCCGTAAATTGCCCATTAACCGATGCAAAATCAAAGGTGATTGTCGAACGCTCATCTTCCGCATGTACGATTTGATAGGTATCTATTCCGCGGCTGGCATGAATGTAACTTCCAGAACTAATCAGTGATAATAGATTGTTCTTATCATCCCCCTGATACACCAAATTCTCCGCTCGCCCAATGGGCGTAAACCATCCCCAACTTGAGGCTATATGATGACGATTTTGGTTGATGGTAATGGCATTTAACGTTTCATCAATTTTGACTGATTTACCATCTGAGTTTCTTAGTTGGTCATTTTCTTGAATATAGCTAATATTGAAGAATTGGGTCGGCGCCCCTTCATCTAACGCTTTTATCTGGCTGGTCATCACAAAACCATCTTTCGTATGTAACCGATAAGTATGGTTGGTTTTTTGTTGACCTTGACTCACCGTAGTCACGTTATTCAAGACAATCGTTACCGAACTCTCAACATTGCTGTAAGTAAAATCATCCACCTTAGAGCTAGGCAGTGAAATGACGAGATACAAGTTATTATCTTGAAGATAGACCTGTTTTATTTCATTCAGTGAATACTCTAGGCTAACAATGCTTTGAGATTGGCTGGACTCATCAATAACCACTTTTACGTGATACTGTTGATGGTTATGTTGGTAGATTGGGTTAAGCGTCGTTTTGGTTTTGACTGCTTTTAGTTTCCCATCCCAATAGCGGTTCGTCAGATAAAGGTTATCCACATCCGCCGTCCAATCAAAACGTCGGATATGGTAACTATCATCACCCTGACCGCCTACCGCCATTCCTTGGGTTAAAATCAGTTTATCGTTACCATCTTCCCCAATAAGTAAATCTTTACCCAATCCGCCATCAAGAATATTAGCCATATCATTGCCACGTAACCTGTCATTACTATTTCCTTTGATAAGGATATTCTCGATACTTTGTAAATGGGCAACCGAAATAAATTGATGTGTAAACTGATGTTTATAGTGCAGACTATTTAACGCTAAATTGGCATGGACATCATAACCTTCAGGTAAGCTATCGACCACGACCGTGTCTTGTCCTTGCTGACCATCTAGGTACTTTGTTGGTTTATTATCATCACGGGAACGAAGTGACGTTAAACTACTGTCCCGAATATAAAACAGATCATCTTTATTTCCCCCCGCAAAATATTTCTCCCCAGAAAGAACTTGAAAGGCATTTTTTTGTTCTTGATGGCCGATAAGTAAGTCATTGCCATTCCCTGTATTCCAACTCGTTCCTCGGCTATGCGGGTTCTTAAGATAAAGGCTAATACCTTTTTTATCATTAACTAAATGCTCACTGGAGAGGCGTTCATTTTCTTGTAATATCTGTTGCCCTAATACCCCAAACTCCCTTTTTTTTGAATAGAAGCTCAGCTGTTCAGGATTCGATTGGGCTAATTGGTCTTGAAGCGATAATGTGGCATCACCATTTGATATACGATGGCGAGTTTGAAATTCATCGAGTAACGGGTTTTTGTAGGCCAAATTTAAATAATAGCGTTCGTGGGTTGGCTCACTCCCTGTGCGTTTAAGGTCAATCACTTCTTTGGCTTTTTTATGTGAGCGAAAATGTTCTCGTAGATTCCGTCCCTTACTACTATAAAGATGTTTTAAATTTCGATACCATGCTGTCTTTCTTATCACTTTGTTGACCAAAATAAACTCGACTTCCGCCGCAGTGAACGATGGCGCGCCTTTCTCTGTATAACGCATTCCCCAAGTATTCATGCCGTGATATTCATTTTTTAGGGTTCCGTAAAAATGATTACCATAGTCATCTACTAAATAATATCGGGGTTCATTTTGATAAGTGGGTTTTTCAACAATACTTAAGTGATGGTCAAAACCTGCTTGCAAAATACTGTTTTCAAACTGAGTAAGATCCATCTGCCAATCTTGGTCTTTAAACGCATTAATATATAACTGGGTACTCATTTCTTGTTGGCTACGCAACGTGGGCTCTAATCCTAGCGCCCCTCGGATCCCTTCTTCTAGTTCACGATCCCAATCGATATCAATCACTGTTTTAATCTTTTCGACAGCACGAACACCGTTATAGACCCAACCGCCAACCAGTAATATTCCGCCAATAACCAATCCCGCTACAGGGACTGAGGAAGCTCCTACCAGTACCGCAATAACCGTGACACCATTAACCACCGCACTAACAATAGAAAATGAAGCATTAACAATGAGATCTTGGCGCTGTTTCGGGTCTGTCACGCTATCTAACTTAGAGAGGCTATCGTAGGCTTGATAAATATCAATGCCCATCCCAACTAAATTAAAAATTACCACAACACCTGTCGATATCCTTGCTCTAACAAGTGAAGTAGCACTTTTTTTTGAGGCAATATTGAGCAACATCGGCTGTATTATCATGTCACCGTAATTAAAAAAGGCAGAAGCGCAAAGTAAATATAATTGTTTTTCTAATTCTTTAGTTTCTTCATCGGTGATATCCGGGTTATCCAATCGATTCAAAATTGAATAAGCCCCTATGAGACCCTGAATAGCCCCAGCACCGCCCATGCTTTGCCCAAAGCGATTAGCAATCCGGTGAAATAATGGAAGTCGAGTACCTGCCTGCCTAATATTTTGTAATGTGGTTGATGAAACAGACTCGTGTTGAAGATCTACATCGTTTGCTAAATATTTAAATTGTTTTTTAAGCACCCCAGACTCAGCAAAGTTTGCATCACGTTTCACCAATTGATAAATATCCCCAGAACTTAATTGTTCATAAAATATCTTTATAAACGCAATATCATCTTTATTTCCGTCCATTACCGTAAAATACATCGCCAATTTTTCAGATGAAAAGCGTATATTCTTATGCAAATTAGGTAATGCCATATCTCCATGAGTAATAGGCTTCCCATCTATCGTCGCGCCAAGATGCTGTAATTTAGAAAAGGCTATTTTCTCTCCATTTAATTCAACCCAACAATTTTGAGTCGAATTAAATTCCACCTGTTCCCTAATTAACGTTCGCTGATTTAAAGATTCAGATAGCGACACTTTCAATTCATTATCTTCAAGATTGATAAATTGAAGATTGGTTCTAAAATCGCCATCGCTAGTTAATTGAAATCCTGCCGCGACTCCCCGAGGCATAGATTGTCCATCAGCAAGTTCTATAGTTTGATTAAAATAGTTTTTTAAATGTTGTTTGAACTGATGCTTTGCAGTCTGAAGAGAGGCATTTTTACTGGTAAATTGGATGCCCTGAGGATCAAATAAGCTGAATTCATAAACACCATTGCGTTTCACGTAAATAACGGTATAGCTCGTCACTTTCCCTTTCAAGAATACAATCCCATTTACCGAGTCAGCCTCAGGGGAAAATAGTGTTGAGATTGATTGATCAGCAATCGTGACCCCACTATTCTTAACTCGCGTACTAATGCCCTGCTCATATTGCTGCATTTTATCTAGCAATGCTTCGCCAGAGGCAGTTAAAACACCGTGCTGTTTAGCCCATTCAAGTTGTGCTTTTTGCTCTAAGAAATTTCTCGCGGCATAACTGTCTGTCAGATGATATTCAATGGCATATACGGCACCTAAAGTTTGGTCGATAGATTGAGCCGGCTTATCTGAACGAATTATTCCATGATTAATTAAACCGCTATGATATCCCGCCTCCATCTGGTTTTGATAATTCAATAACTGATTATATTGTTTCAAACGTTGAGTTTGGTTATTTTCATAAGCATCTAATGCCTCTGAAAATGAAAGCCCTTTCAGGAGCGCGTTTTCCCCATCAAAATGACTATCACTAATCTGGCTAAATCCCTCTAATTTATCACTAAAAAGCATAAATTTATTATGGTCAGTAACCAAATCTAATATTTTTCCTTTATCAACCCCATCACCTGCCGGAAATAGAGATTTAAGTAACTCAACTGAGTGATCACTCAGATGATTTAATACCGACAAATCATTTTTAATGGCTAACAGCAACCTTTGCATTTTTATTGCTTGTCGCGGGTGAGACGGTTGCAGGTCCTGCTCAATGTTCCCCGATAACCATAGAGGTAGCTGAGTTTCATCTTTGTTCAGCGATTGATTATATTCTGCATTGACGAATGGATCATGAAGTGCAATTTTGAATTTTCGTTGGTCAAAATTCCCGTGCTCATTCGTAAAATCGTCTGCTAAATAAGGATGGTCCGTCAAACGGATCGCGTTGAGATCCTGTTCTCCTAGTGCCACTTTTTCAAACAACGCTTGAATTTGTTGCCCTTTTGTTGTGGATAACGCTCCTCGCTCATGAGTAAATTTCGACAATACCTTAGTCTCGAACCCATGCTGTTTTAACGTCGCTTCAAGCTCAGAAGTAAAGCTGTGATGTTCCGCAGCCTCAGTGATCATCCCGTCACTCAAGGTATGATATAGAATATGGTCTGGTGCCGCGAATGGGTATTTCTGTTTTAGCGCAACTAATCCTGAAACCAAGTTTATATTTGATTTACTTAAGGTTTCACCATCACCTATCAGCAGCCAGTCCACCGTTTTTTGGCTCTCTACTAATGAAGCAATCGAAGCCTCACCGTATTCAATAGTCCACTTTTTCGCCTCTGCGTCCATTTGAAAAATCAGCGTATTATATGGATTTTTCGCTGCCCAGCTTTCTGCAAGTTGGCGACCTTTTCCATCACCAGTAAGGCGGATAATGACCGTTAAATTTGAGTCTGTGGCAGTCGATGTCGGGCTGGACAGTTTTTGTATACGTGTTTTATCAACCATTTTCCATAATGGGATAGACGTCATTCCTTCTTGATTTAATTTTTTCGTAAAATCACGATAGAAATTATCGGGTAATTTCCCGCCTGTTTTTTTTAATTCGCCAACAAATAATCGATAAACTTCAGGGTTATAAATGACTTTCCTCAAGAGATTGAGATCTAAATTTTGCGTACCCGGATCCCTAAACGCAGAGAAATGATCGGGTTTGGTATAATACGTTAATTGGTCTATGGATAATTCACCTCGACGCACTTCATTGATAAAAAACAGTGTGCTTGATTGACGATTAACACGTATTTGCTGTGTCTCTGGGTGATATTGATAGATAAACTTATAGCCTTCCGGACTCACTGCCTCAGTGGGATCACCCGCTGGCTGAACAAGTTTGGCTCCTGAATGGATATTTCTGACCGGACGATTATAAGCTGTCACGGGCATATGCATATTATGTTCAGCAAATAAACTGACAGCTTTCATCGCAAAGTTTTCATTGACCCCTCCGCGACTTAAATTGCACCCTAACATCACCAATTTATCAGGATTACGATCACCTAATAGTTCATGTTGTAAAAAACGTAGACCTTCAACATACTGCTTAGCAGAATTTCCTGCATACGTCGTCGGTTGATTCTCACCTTGATAATTACCGTGACCGATTGTGATAAAACGTATTTTTCCTGTTTCTAGACGCTTAACATCCCCATGTAGCACTTTATATTGCTTCGTCTGCATGTTGAATTGAACGATCATTGAATCATCGGGATGTTTAGAAAATGCACGCGCAGTAGACCATGCAGAAACATTATCCCCAGCAAGCATAATAAACACATTGTAGTCATACTGTGTTGGCTTTACGGTTCTGTTGATTTTTGTGTTCCGCTGCGTGAGTTCTTGATATCGCGACATAGGATCCTGCCACTGATCAATTGAGTCGGTTGTCGGAGATCGCTCCCCGGCGAGGAACTCAGAATGACTCTGCATCATATGCTGAAGATAAACATCATCAAATCCTGTATCTAATTGAGCGACGGGTTTGCCAAGTTGTCGCTCCATTTCACTATCGTAGTGCTGACTCTGTTGTTGAATTGCTGCAACATCCACATTAAGCGCGAATTGATTGGCTAAGCTTTTTTTCCGCGCCAATTCAATCCGTCCTTCAATAAAACTGTCTGATATTTTGCGTTTGGGATCAAAATATTGCCCAATATCTCCTTCGCTCCATTTTTTATTTAATGGCGCACGATAACCTTGGTTAATGAGTAGTTGCTGGAAATTAGAAAGCTGCTCAACATCATTAATAATAATGGCGCCTTGTGCGTTCATCTGAAAATAGGTGGATATCGCTTCGGAGGAACCTGTTAAGGCATTTCGCGCCTTTAATTTTTCAGGCAGGAAAAACGTAATCGGGAAGTTTTCTTTCATGACGCTTGCCGGGTTTGCATCATCCGCACCATGGTGAATTAACTCCATACCATTTGTACGGTTAAGCCTTTTGTTTAACTTATTTTTGATCTCTTTAATTCTGTTATTAGTGATGCCATTGTCCCGACCTTCATGCTTATTATATTCTGCTTCATTGGCATATAACGCTTTCTGACGTGAGGTTAGCTCATCAAAATTCACACTGGCTTTCCACTCTGCCCAAGTTGGCATTTCACTCACTTTGACATAGTGTTCCAGCTCTGAAATTGGGAAAATAATACTGAATAAATCATAATCGGCGGTCATGGCTTTCCCCGTTTTAGGGTCACCAACAACATAAAATGGTTTAATTTCACCATTATCTTGATAATAAACTTGCCAAGTATCCACTCCATCTCGAGTTAATCTTTTCAATATAAAATGGACTTCATTCCCATCAAGAACAGAAGTAACCTGAATATCGCCATTTTTATTTATAGTCGTTGGTGATGAAATGGTTTTATATTGTTGGAGTTCGTTAATACGCTCAGATGTTATTTCCAATATCACCGAAACACCCTTGCCTTTCGCCAGCGAATCTTGGACATAACTATTATATTTTTTGCTTTCTGCCCGCCCTGATGATTTAGCAAATCTCTGTTCTACAGGTATAAATCCTGAGTGAGGCCCCCAATCCGCGCTCTTTCCTTTTATCGCCAGCCCTTTGCTACTATAGTGACCGGATTGGATCAATGAACTCGATTTCTCATCTATCGGACGAAAGCCAATAATAATATCTTCTTTATCTGCTATTAGTGAAATAGCTTTTTGGTGCTCAATGGGGATTCCGATATTGGCGCTTTTTTCCGTCGTTGATAATGGCTGAAGTTTTAAATTGATGTTCGAGTAACTTTGACTACTTGCATGAAGGCTTGGTGCGGAGGTTGCTACATTTTTTAAGTGAATCACATCAAAGTTACTGCTAACGGAATACACTTTACTTTCGTTTTGAGAAATAACGATATCACTTGATATTTTAGATAACGTTTCCAGATTGTCATTTATTCGTGTTTTCAATTCTGCCACATCGAGTATATCAGTGAAGATAAAATATTTTTTCCCGTTTAAATCCGCTTTAATTTTAACAAATTCATTCTCTAAGAAAAATTCTTGATATATCAACTTATTTTTCTTATTGTTATCGAGATAAACAGTTTCTTTCCCTTCAGCTAAAAGCAAGCTTTCTGTCAGCTTAATATTCTCAATATTAAGATTTTTTAAAGGTGCTCTTTGAAATTCATTTTTATTAAATGATGAGTAACCGATACCAAAATCACCGTTTTCTTTTCTTAAAAAACCATAATAATCTGCCTGTTTATCAACAAAGTCGATAATAAATGTCTTGAAGCTTGCCTCGTCATAGTATTTAAAAACACCATAATTAGGATCAAAGAAATTGTAACCCCATGATTGAGTTTTCTGATTGTATTCGACTACCAATGCCATGGAATGATTTACAGCCTTAAATTCAAACAACAATGTTTCTTGACCTTTCTTCGTATGGCTGGAAATTTTACGAATAAATTCATTGAGGTTAATTTCGCTACGATAGCTCTCCCTACCGTTATAACTATGATTATCTAAATCTAATGAAACTCCGTTTTTCCTATTGTTTTCTTTTTGAATTTTATAGTTATCAAAATCAAGACTCTTTAAGATCATTTCTTTAGAAAAATTCGCATCGTTAATATCAAAGTTTTTCGCTATTTCATTTTTCCGGCTAGAAAATCGTTCATGAAACTGTTTGAACCAAGGGTCTTGGGCCAATGGATTATTACGTTTCTCAATCTGGCTAAATTCGATTTCCAACGCATCGTAAAATTGATGTAATTTTATTTTTTGAAGCTCTTTAAGATTATCTGCATACTGTTGCTTATTTTTATTTTTTTCACGATATTTTTTATATGATTCGATACCTTCATCAATCGAATGACTCATATATTCCAGAAAAGACTTCCCTTCAATTGGCGTAACATACCGATACGATAAATTTGCATGAATAACGGATGAATCAGTTTCGATTCTATGAGTATGTATCACATCTTTTAAATACTCATTGAATAGTACACTTGCGTGCATTTTTAATGATTTAGCTCTGACTTTATCATAAGCATTTTTATATTCTGTTTTATCATCGATAATATTTATTAATTCATTTAACTTATTAAGATAATCGTTCCCTTGGCCTATTGAACTATAAGATAAGAACTCATTTGAAAACCCATAACAGTAGCCATCTGACATGGAATAATCCACACCATCCCATGTCACCATTTTTTTTAAGTGACTCAACCTACTTTGCGATTTTTCGCCTCTGAAAAAATTCGCGATTTTCCCTTTGTTATCAAACTCTTTTAAATTAATTAATAACGTTTCTTGTGAAAATCTCAACTCAATATTTGGCTTTGGCATTTATACCTCATTGTTAAAATCAATATATTCTTTAAATTAATAAATAAGCAACTGATTACCTATTTATTAAAAAATACCAAAGATAATTAACAGAATAAAACCGAAGAAATATAATTAGGATATAGTTTATTTTTTTATAAATGAGTTTTAAATTTTTATACAAAAAAGCCCCAATTAAGAGGCTTTTATAGGAGGTTTTTATTCAAACATCATTACCAAACCGGTAATTCATCTTGTAAGAAAGGATTAGAAATACGCTCATGCCCTAATGTGGACATAGGACCGTGTCCCGGAATAAAGTGATAATCATCACCAAGAGGCAGCAATTTATTTTTAATCGATGCGATAAGATCTTGATGGTTACCACGCGGGAAATCGCTGCGTCCGACACCACCTTTAAACAACACATCTCCCATGGAAATGAGCTTGTCTGCATGGTTCACGAAAACAATATGACCGGGTGTATGGCCAGGGCAATGCAGCACATCAAACTTGATGTTCCCACACATGATGCTATCCCCCTCTTCTAACCAATGATCTGGTGTGAAATCAGGGCAATCACCAATATAAAACATCGCATTTTGCTCAGCGAGATTTTCAATCCAGAACGCATCTTCTTTCTGTGGACCATAAATCGGTACACCGAAATGTTTTGCAAGAGGGGCTGAGGCGCCAATATGGTCAGAATGACCGTGGGTAAGTAAGATTTTTGTTAATGTTAATCCGCGGCTTTCAATGGCGGCAATCAGCTTCTCAGCCTCACCACCGGGATCAACAATCACTGCATTCATCGAGGTTTCATCCCAGATAACCTGACAGTTTTGCATAAACGGGGTTACTGGGATAATAGTATATTTCATCGAACAATCACTCCATAATCTGTGTCACCTATGCACAGATTACCATGTTCTCACTGGACCTGTATCGATATGAATGAAATTGCTTTTCGGATAATAGCCCACACCGCCAGCACTCATTTTTAATGCCGCTTTACGGACGTTACTTAGCTGCAAGCCTTCAATATGGAAATCCATCGCTTGCCCACGGGTATGGTAGCTTTGCTTAGCCACACCAGAGCTCTTACGACGCAATGCATTATTCGTTTCTAATGAACGGTAACCTGAAATCAGCTGAACTGGCTTATTGGTTCCCATCATCATTTGCAGTAAATAAATTTGGTCAAATAATTTAGGATCAATGGTTTTCACTTTATCGCAGCGATAATCACGGAAAAGGTGATTTAAGCGAGCTAATTCAGATTTATTATAACGGCGACCATCGAAAAATTCGGTCTTTAAAAACTCACCTGTATTTAAGTTTTGAAAACGTAAAATTCTTGGGCGAGGTGTACTCATTGCAGCAAGTACATGATTAGGTAATAGTCCCAGACCGATTGCGGCAGCACCAATTCCCAACCACTTTCTGCGGTTTTGATCAATCATATCCATAGGTGATAACTCAGGTGTTAATTATTCAGTAAATATACATTTCAACTTCATCAGTCTAGCAAAGGATATTTAGCTTTAATGTATAATTATGTAAAGAATTGCGTAAATTAAGGAAAATCCATCACTTTTATGCAAAAAGGTGAGTGAAATCACTTATAACATGCCGATTAAGACGACTTTAATTCCTTACTGCGTATGATATGTAAACACAATGCATTCAATATATAAATATATTAAAACGGAATTGTTAGGAAGATTTAGGAATTAATGCAGGAAATAGCATCGAGGAGCCTAAGCCCCTCGAGTAATAGTCACTATTTTAAAATTACTTTGATTGCAGGCAGATATTTTTCTGCATTACCAATACTGCCATCATATTGATAAATATCAGCCCGGTATTGCGGTTGGTCATCTTTATCAACCCACGCAGTTTGATAGTAAAGGTACACAGGAATACGGTCAGGAATATTCACATAACGTGTTGAACCTTCTTTTAATGCCCCATCAATGCGAGTCTGAGCCCAACCTGCGTCACCTAATAATATCGTCGCTAGCTCACTAGCCTTATTTACACGAACACAGCCTGAACTAATTGCTCTGGCATTTTTATTAAACAAACTATGGTTCGGTGTATCATGCAAATAAATCGCATCTGAGCTTGGCATATTAAACTTATAACGCCCTAAAGAGTTACTTGAGCCTGGTGCTTGACGAATGCGATAAGGGAAATTCGCTGGCGTAATATTTTCCCAGTCGATTGTATAAGGGTCGATTTCATAAGCATCTTGCCCCCAACCTGAATAAACCGTATAGCCTTTGCGGCTAAAGTAGCTTGGATCCATTTTACCTTTCGGCGCAATATCCTTGCGCGCCAAACTGGTTGGCACACTCCAAGGTGGGTTAATCACCACATTATTCAGTGCGCTGCTCATAATTGGCGTTTTACGATCTGCACGCCCAACAATCACTTTCGAATCCAAAATGATGTCGTTATTCAGATAAAAATCCAATGTGTACGCAGGAATATTCACCAAGATTCCTGTACCACTACTTTCCGGCACAATCCGTAAACGCTGAATATTCAGTGCCATCAGCCCCGCTTTTTGTTTTGGCTGCATATTGAGCCAAACACGCGTGCCTTTACCAATCACACCGTCAGCTTCTAAACCATATTGAAGCTGAAATTTTTTCACTGCATCCACTAAGTCATCACTATACACACGGGCATTGGCGGTGACTTTATTGATCTCTTCTGGCGGTGCGGATGCATCAACGGCTTCACCAACCGCAGAGGCTTCCAATAATCCATCTCGCACTAAAATCTCACGGAGCGTCATGACATCATCACTGGCTTGACCCGGTTTTAATGCCTTTGTACTTGTAATTTCTAACGTATCTTCCGGCAATGCGAGCTGTTTTAGCATCTCTTTGCGCATCGGCTGATACATCGCGTGTTTCGGTGCTTGAGCCTTCACCCACTCACCCAGGCGATGTTCAGATTCAGCCTCTAACCACGGTTTCATTTGTGCCGCAGTTGGTGCGATAATTTTATAAGGACGGCTGGTGTATAACCAATATTGTCCCGTTGACTCAACAGAAGAAAGATATTGTAAATACCCCAACATAGCGTCGGATAAAATAGCATCACGCCCCATTTCGCTCAGCTGGCTATTTTCCAATGAAACTAACCATTCGCTAAATTGAGGTTGGAAACCCGCTAAGGCAAGCTCGGCTAATTGCTGTTGAAACTGGCTAATTGCCGTTTCATCTTGCCATAACAATTGCATTTGCCTGTCTGCATAAATTTTTGCCAACTGGTCCGCAAACACCAATTTTGTTTCTACAGGCAAAGATGCGTTAAGCTTTTCCAAGCTCTCTTTTGCCGTGACTTTACTCACTTCTTCAGCAACAACTGATTGAGGTTGTTGAATTTCCATACTGTTTTGCTGCGTATTTTCTGCTGCGGAAAATGCAGGGAACTGCATCGCCATCAGCCCACATAATACTGAGATCTGCAGAGCTTTCACTCTTCTCTTTGCCATACATCCACCTTAAAGTTACTACATGGATAACATTATTTTTTTATTATAGTGACACTATTTGATTATATTTAACTCTGAGAAGAATGTTATAGGAATTGACTAATTTTGTCTTTATTGATGAAAAAGTTATTGAGGTAGGCGATCCGAAATGAGCGCTATTTATAAAAACAGCATGAGAAATAGAATTGTTTGCGTTTACCACCAAAACTAAACGATATAACATATCAAATATTGACGTCTTTTATTCTCTCAATAGAATTAATTTAATATAAGTTATATTAAATCGCCGGAATATGTCATCAATAAATAAACACTATTTTGTTAGTTAAAGGCGAATAGTCACCTTTAACTAACTTTTTATCGAATATTAATATTCGGAATTGATAACAACTTCCTCACCAAAGCGACCTGCTTTTGGCAACGGTTGGTAAGAGGAATTTGAAGCTCGGAGAATACGAATCCCACGAATATCTAACTCATGAGCCGCAGCAATATCCGCATCAGCATCACCATAATAGATAGTTAATTTATGGTCACGCATCCAGCTTACTTTATTATTTTTACCGGGTTCATCACCAGCGAAAATGACTGAATTCATTTTATCTGCAGGAATTCTTAAGCCTTCTTGCACATATTGAGTCACAGTTTCAGTTTTAGTCTGTGTACGACCTGTAATAAAGTAAACTTTATCACCGCGTTCTAAGTGCATTTTAACTAAATCGATGCCCACTTGTTTTGGCATACTGAATTTATCCCACTCATTATTCATTTTTTCCCAGAATTGAGGGTTTTTCAGATAGCTAAAATCATTTGGGGAGAATTCAAGTTTTCCACGGTAAAAACCTGGGCTTGAGAATAAAACGGTGTCATCAATATCAAAACCCACCGCCATTGGTGCTTTACCTTCTAAACTCTGTTTAATTTGCTCAACAGAGACCCAATGAACCGGTTGTTGTGCCGCTAATTCCGCAACTGTCACTCCAGTACTGACTGTTTCTGGCATTGGAATTTTGGCTTGAGATGTTGCCGTAAAACTCAGCGCTAATACAATTGCACTTAGCGTTAGTGTGATTTTCTTCATGTTCGATCCTTATAATAGTTTTATTTCGTGATTAACTACTCACGGACTGCAATGATAAAAGTTTTCATTACATAAAAATGAGATTCAAATCTCATTGCGGTCATCTATTAATGATTTAAAGGGAAATGAAGATAATAAAAATAAAGAAATTAAAAATGCAAAGATAATAAAAAACCGACACAGTTTCCTATGTCGGTTTTATTATCTACAAAAAATCAATTATTGAGGTAATGCTTGTGGAGCCGGATTATCCTGACCAAAACCTTTTAACCCAACAACGTGAACGTGTTCCGTATTACCAGTCACTTTACGCACCAGTTTATAGGTGGTTCCTTTCTCTGGGCTAATGTTTTCCGGCGCAGCGATAATAAGCTGCATTTCCAGTCTGTCACATAACTCAAATAACGTAGCGATAGACTTCGCATCCAAACGCGCCGCTTCATCCAAGAACAGTAAGCGACATGGAATGATATCTTTCGCACGCAGTCGGCGGGCTTCTTCTTCCCAGCTCTGGACGACCATTACTAAGATAGACATCCCCGTACCGATCGCTTCACCCGTTGATAACGCCCCACTTTCTGCTTTTAACCAACCATCAGAGCCACGGTTAACTTCAACTTCTAACTCTAAGTAGTTACGGTAATCTAACAGTTCTTCACCAATGGTTTGCGGCAGGCGTTGCCCCATATCCATCTGTGGGTTCAGGCGTTGATACAGTTTCGCCATCGCTTCAGAGAAGGTTAAACGTTGGCTAGTAAACAGGTCTTGGTGCAATTCGCTCTCTTCGGATAGCACGCTCAACAATAAGGCATGGCTTTCACGAATATTCACATTCAATCTAACCCCTTTAACCTGACCAAATGCCACCGCTTGTAGGCCTTGGTTCAGCATACGAATACGGTTTTGCTCACGCTGGATAGTTTTACGAATGATATTCGCCACACTCTTCGAGCTAATTGCCAGTTTTTGCTCACGGGCAGTTAACTCTTCGGTCAGACGCGCTAACTCAATTTCCATCTGTTCAATCGCATCGATTGGGTCATCAGTACGAATAATATCTTGGCGAATGCGCTCACGCAGATGTTGGTACACTGCGATAAAGAACTGAATTTTACGCTCAGGATGTTTAGGATCTTCAGACATGCGCAACACATCACGCAGATGTTCGTTATCCGCCACCGCTAAACGCAGCGCTCCTAACGCTTTATCCGACATCGAACGTAAACTATCACCATCGGTATAAGCCAATTCGCGACGATGCAGACGACGCTCAACGCCATTATCTTTCACCAAGCGCATCACCGCACACCAGCCCGCTTTCGCCATCACGACTTGCTCACGGATTTGGTAATAATCTTTTTCCAGCTTACGCAGACGTTTTTGCAGGTTATCCATTTCCGCTTCACATAACGTCAGTTGTTTTTCTAACTGGTTGATGCGGCTACGGTTTGCCATAACAGATTGATGTAATTCATCACGGCGAATGCTGGCACGCTCTTGTGCATCTGGGTCCGCTTTCACGCCCATTTCTTGCATTTCTGCTTCAAGTTCTTTCAACATTTCTTGCTTGGTGTCGAATGAACTGCGCAGCGATGCCAAAACTTGATGATATTGCGTGCTTTGTGCTTGTTGCTGGCGTAATAGCTCACGGGCACGAGTTCTATCGGCTTCCGCATGCTCTAAACGCTGGCGCAATTTTTCATTCAAGTCCGCATTTTCGTTGACCATCCCCGTCGAATCACTGTAGCTAAAGTGCGCGCGACGCTGTGCCACTTCCACCAAGGCAAAGGCTTGTTGCTTCGCATTTTGCTGGGTATGTTTCGCCAATTCATAATCTTTACGCAGTTGATCATGTTGCTCAGGATCACTGAGTAATACCGTCACAATCGGCTCTAACTTCGCCAGATTGTTACCGTGCTTATTGATGAAATGTGCCGCTTCTTCAGCTTCTGAAAGCTCCTCTCGGATCTCTTCAACGCGATCCACCAGCGTTTCATCCATCAACAAATTCACTTGCGGCAATAAACGGTTTAATGCCAGTAGGTTTTCTTTGCCTTGAGCGAACTGTTGGCGTTGTTGCTGGGTCTGTTCTTCAAATTGGTTCAGTCCACGCTCTAATTCAGTACGTTTTTGATTTAATGTACGAATTTCAGCTTCAGGATCCGCTTCAAACGCCACTGAAATATGCTGACCGATAAAACGGCTAAATGCTTGGTGAGCACGCTGAATTTTTTGCACGTCAAACGACAAGGTCGCATAACGCTCAGCCAATTCATCACGCTCAGCACTCAGTGACTCTAAATGACTTTCACGGGCAGCACGACCAAATAGCGGTAACTCTGGGTAGCGAGAATAGCGCCATTGACGCTCCGATGAACGGACTAATACAGCATTTTCAAACTCTTGGGCATCAAAAACGCTGTCATCAAATGAAGATGGATCCCCTTCGATAAAGTACACATCATCAGGGCAATCTTGTAAATTTTCTAGCTGCTCGCGAACCACAGCCAAATCTTGTACCACAATACCGTGACGCGCTGGGCCGTACAATGCAGAGAAATACGCCGCATCTTCAATGGTAATATCATCGTAGATTTCAGATAACAGTACGCCATTAAAGCGCTCTGCCAGTGCCAGCATGCGACCATCTTCGGCACCACTTGGCTGGCTTAAACGTTCGATTTGCTTATCAAGGTCACGGCGCTGCGCTGCGACTTCATCACGTTCAACCGTAATTTCCCTTTCTTGCTCAAGAAGTTGCTGCATAAATTCAGTCACTTCAGTGCTATTTTCGAAAGTTTCACCCGATTGTTCATTGAGTTGAGTCAGTGCTTCTTGCGCCATAATCCACGCAGGCGCTTTAGCGGAAAGCTGGCTGATACGCTGGCGAATTTGCTCCAACTCTTGGCGCATTTGCATGCGTTTTTCGCCGCTCTCATTAACACCAGTACTTAACTCTTCTTGCAGAATTTCTAACTCTGCCATCAAGGCATCAAGCTCATCCGGCTCAACACTTTGGCCATAACGTTTACAGAATTCGCTCAGTAATTTTTCTGCATTACGCTGGCTGTCTAAACGCTGTTGCAGTTCAGATAATTGCATACGCAGCGGCTGAACACGCTCTGCTAAATGTTGTTGCGATGACCAGTCGCGCAGTAATGAACGCGCTTGCGTGTATGCATCCCCACGGCTCACATCACCTAACATGGTTTTCACCAGTTGATACGCTTGCTCAAATTGGCTATGCGCCGCATCCGCAACGCTCATTTTTTGTTCTAATGCGAGTAAGGCTTCTGTGGCTTGCTGCTCTTTGGCTTCAAAGGTTTCCAGCCATTCATCGATGTTTTCAATGGTAAGATCAGGTAGCTGGCAGAGTTCGCGAGCACGGTTTAAGGCATGAAGTGCTTGTTGATATTGAATCGCACGAGTTTGCTGTACATCAAGCGCTTGCTGGTAATCTGCCAGCTGGTTTTTCAGCTCATCCACTTCAATTTCAGCCGCTTGAGCACGGGCATCAAGTTCTTCGTGTTTCTCTGTGGCTTCTGCGACGACTTCGCTCTGTTCTTCAAGACGATAAGTGAGCTCTTCAATATCAGCTTGGTAGCGGTCAATTTTTTCTTGATGACGTAACGCCGCTTGCACCAGATTTAAGTGGTCACTTGCCGCTTGGTAGTCCGCTTCGATTTCCGTTGATGCTTCGTTTTGTTCATTTAATTCACGCGCCATTTCCACACTACGAACTTGCTCAACGCGTAGTTGTTTACGGTTGCTATACAGTTCGTTTCGGGCAGCTAAAGCCGCATCTAGGTGAATTCGACGCTCATTTGAGTGGCGCATATAGTCCGCAGATACATAGTCTGTGGCTTCGCTAATCAAATGTTTGAATAAATCACGGTCAGATTGTGTTACGCGGATGGCTTCCAGTGTTAAACGGTTTTCACGTAATGCCGCTTCCATATCTTGGAATGCTTTACGTACACCGCTGTTTTCCGGTAATAAATAATCACGTAGTGAACGAGTGATTGCACTGGAAATCCCGCCATATAAGGAAGCTTCAATCAAACGGTAATATTTACTACGATCGCCCGCTGAACGCAGGCGTTTTGGCAGTACACCCAATTCAAATAATACTGAGTGGTAGTCCGTGATCGAATTAAATTGCTTAAATTGGATGCCTTCTTGTTTTTCTACACGCTCTTTCAGGTCATTCAACGGAATAACCTTAGCTTGGCGCCCTTCAAACACTTCCGTTAATACTTCCGTTGGCACAGTGGCTAATGGCACGCCTTGGATCATAAACGGTTTGATATCGACTTTTTTATCGCGTCCTGCTACTTGCTGTAAGCGAACACCGACCATAACTCGTTGATGTTTAGAGTTTAACACATCCAGTACGGCATAACAGACACCAGGACGCAGCTTTCCGTGTAGACCTTTATCACGGGAACCCGAGGTGGCTCCTGCTTCTGTGGTATTACGGAAATGCAGTAATGTTAAGTCAGGGATCATGGCGGTAATAAAGGCCGCCATGGTGGTGGATTTACCCGCACCATTTCCCCCAGACAGGGTGGTAACTAATTCATCAAGGTCAAAAGTACGAGCAAAAAAGCCGTTCCAGTTCACCAGCGTCAGTGAGCGAAATTTTCCGCGTTCAATCATTCTTGTTCATCCTCTTCACTGTCAGCCAGATCTTGACTCTCATCCGTTTCGTCTTCATCACTGTCTCTTAGCGACAATTCCCCTTCAAGAGAGACCGCTTCACCATCACGGATCATGCGTAATTGTGCTTCTTGAGGATTATCACCACTACGTACATCCGCACCAAAGCGGAATACAGACTCATTAATAATAAATTTGCTGGAGTCATTTTGCAGGAAATAGACCATACCTAAACGGCGTAAACGGTTTAAGGAGGTTCTCAGTTTTTCCTGTAATTTTTGTTTATCAAGGTCTGAACCTGTGGAGCGTTGGTTAACAAATTTCAGTAATTTGCTTTCGTCGGCCAGCGACAATAATTCTTCAAACAGCTCTTGAGAGGTAAAGACCCCTTGGTTGGTTAGACGCTCAGGACTTAAATAGAGGTAGCACAGAATTTTACCCACCATCATGTCCAGTTCAGACAAAACAGAACGGGGAATTAAAGTGCTTGAGCGAGGACGCAAATAGAAAAAGCCTTCTGGCGCCCGGATCAGTTCAACATTATAACGAGCATAAAATTGCTCTAACGATTCCTGAAAATCCATTAAAAATGCATGATTATCAAGATCATCAATACTAATATGGCGACCAGCACGCAGTTGGCTGTCCAGCTCAGGAAAAATAGGGTTAGCTAGTGCTTGAGCCAGTTTAACTGGCATAAATTGTTCAATATTTGTCGATGACATGTGCCTGTACCTTGGCTCCGTGATCATTAATAGCGCGCCATTCTGCCGGTAATCCCGCCAGATCAGCCTCTGCGATACCTAGTTTTACAGCCTGATCGATAATAATACGCGCAACATCAAAATGGCGTTTCTGCGGGTATTGCGTCAGATAACTCTGTAATACGTGACTGACATCCAGCGGTTTGTTATCCGTTTTATAGAACGCAAGTTGCGCTTCGATTAACGCCGCTAATTGGTCATTAAGTTCACTGAACTCTTCAAATTCCAGATCAGGTGGGAGTTCCCCCATCACTTCTTGATCATGAAGTGCCAGCTCCTCATCACGCATATCAAAAAGCCTATCCGCATTGGCATAGGTGAGTGCCCAAGGGCTATCAAGGTACTGCTGTACAGATTGACGTAAACGTTGAGAAAATATACGGTTTTTATCCATATCAATCGCTGTACGGATAAATTTGTGAACATGTCGGTCGTAACCAATCCATAAATCAATGGATTGCTGCCCCCAGCTCACAATACGGTCTAGCTTGTTTTGCAAATCAAAGATTAGTCGGTCGACCATTTCCGAGAACTGCGGCGCATTCATATTCGCTTCTTGAATACGCAGTAAGTTTGCCTGTAGCTTATCGCCAGCTGCTTCTAACGTGTCTTGCAATTCTCTTAATGTACCGGACGTTTCAGAAAGTAGCTGTTCACAGTTGGCAATCGCTGCCTGCCAGTCTTGGTTTAAAAGTGCAGCAATATCATCTTTAACGCTGTTTTGTTGCTCGTCCATAATTCGCTGTGACAGGTCAATACTGTCAAAAATTTCAGCGACTGAATATTTTAATGGCGCAAAAACATGGCGGTGCCAATAAAATTCATCACCACCTTCTTCGGCTGATTCCGCTGCACGTTGTAGCTCTCCCGCGACAATCGATAACTGCATCGACAATCTTAATGTCGAAAATTCGCGTTGACGAATATAGTAATCACTAATGCCAATGCCGAGTGGCGTTAGGCGATAAATCGCATTTCCTTCGACAATGTCGCTGGCAAAGCGGTTAAATATTTTTTGGCGAACCATGTCGTTGATGGCGTTGTTCGCTCTGACAGCCAGTGATTCGGTGGTTTGTTCGAAGCCTTTGCACACTTCTCGAAACGCATCCACCAGCTCCCCTTCACTCATTTCACCGTTCACCCGCTCACTGTTAAGTACTGCGACGGCCAGCAAAAATGCTAGGCGCTCTGCGGGTAGGGAAATCGCAAAATCATTTTTTCGTGCCCAAGACACGAGTTCAGGGACGGTCTGGGAAAAATCACTCATAAATCGTCCTTTTGGGTTTGTTTGCGTGCCATGACATGAATATATCGCCCCATGCTAATATAGGGTTCTTCACGACAATATTGTTGCTCAAGCGCCAATAACGCTGGAAAGTCTTTTTGTTGTAATTGTCTACTTTGCAAATAATCATGGAACACTCTGACGCCACTTTTGCCTAAAATATCCATACCACAACCAATAAGCCACTCATCAACCTGTTGAGGAAAAAGCGGGTTCTGTGGCGATAATGAACGTTTGCGACGACGCTGGATATGAGGAGTTGCGAGATGAAAATTACCTAAAATTGCATTACGCATCACCAAGCCATTTGCATTATAGAACATGACAGAAAATATGCCTTCCGGCCTGATAATCTCTGCCAGTTGCTCTAATGCATATTTCTGGTCGCTAATCCATTCAAGTACCGCATGAAACAAGACAAAATCAACTGGTTCATCAAGGTGTTGAGCAATATCTTGAACAGCGCAGTGAACAAAGCTGATATTCTCGCTAATTCCTTGTTCATCAGCAAGCACCGATGCCCGTTCTAACATTTCTTCGGATAAATCGCAAAGAATAACCTGATGACCCATTGCAGCTAATTGACGAGAAAAATGACCTTCTCCGCCGCCCGCATCTAATATACGTAATGTTTGACCTTGAAAATGCGTTTCCAGTAACTGGGTCAGATCTTGCCAAACTACCGCTTCGCGAATTTTTCCTTTTGTCGTTCCATAAATATTTTTTGCAAATTTATCGACAATATCATCAAAGTTGCGGTCTGCCATCTGCGTTCCAATTACCTATCATGAGTTATTTACAGCATATCAAAACCAAGAATTATAACAGATAATCTAGCTGTTTTTGCATAGTACTTTATTTTGTATCCGATTTATTTTACATGGCATTTTATTGCTGATGCAGCTACATTTGACCCTATTCGCTTACATTATCTTCATAACAGGCTTTCTATGTTATTTCTGCTTAAAAAATACCTTGGTTCACTATTAATGCCTCTGCCCTTATTATTGATTATTGGGGGAATTGGACTGATTTTATTATGGTTTACCCGCTGGCAAAAAAGTGGAAAATCCTTGGTGACATTAAGCCTTGTTATCATCTCGCTATTAGGGCTACAACCCATTTCTGATCGGCTACTGGCGCCCGTTGAAGGCCCTTATGATAAACGTTATGAGCTTATCACCACGAATCCACCTAAAGAGATAAAATATATTGTGGTTTTGGGCGGCGGGTTTACCTATAACCCAGACTGGAGTCCTAGCTCGAATTTGCTCAGTAACAGCTTGCCTCGAGTCACTGAAGGGGTACGTCTTTATCTGCAGCATCCCGGCAGCAAATTGATTTTTACTGGCGGTAAAGCCAGTAGCCCAATCAGTAGCGCCGAAGTCGCATCCATGGTTGCTCAATCTTTAGGAGTTCCAGCGACAGATACAATCCCGCTAACCGAACCGAAAGATACGCAAGAAGAAGCCTATGAAGTGGAAAAAATTATTGGTAAGCAGCCGTTCTTGTTAGTGACTTCAGCGAACCATTTACCCCGTGCGTTGAAGATGTTTACGAGTCGTGGAATGCAGCCTTATCCAGCCCCAGCCAATCAATTGGTGATCACCAGCGATTTGAATCCTTGGGAGCGCTACATTCCTTCCGCATTTTATTTTAGCCACAGTGAACGAGCATGGTATGAGCTCATTGGTTCAATTTGGTGGCACTTAAAACCCGATAATACCCAGACACTCGAAGATAATCAGGCGGAGTAAATACAAAGGGGAAACTTATTCAGTTTCCCCTTGTTTTATCAGACCATTATTCACACTAGAAATTATGGCTGAAATTCTTGTCTTACCAATTCGAGATCTTCTGGTGTATCCACCCCTGCGCCCGGTGCCTTTTCAGCAACCGCCACATGAATTTTCTCACCATACCAAAGCACGCGAAGCTGCTCTAGCATCTCGATTTTCTCTAATGGGCTAGCATCCCACGCGATATAACGACGAATAAAGCCAGCGCGATAAGCGTAGATACCAATGTGGCGCAAGAAAGTATCACCGATGGTCTCTTTACTCTTTGCAAATTGGTCTCTATCCCACGGAATTGTCGCTCGAGAAAAATAAAGCGCGTAACCGTCTTTATCCATCACAACCTTCACCGCATTCGGATTAAAGGCTTCTTGCGCACAATGAATAGGGACAGCGAGTGTTCCCATATTTGCCTGACTACCTTGCAAATTATGAGCGACTTGGCGGATGATTTCAGGTGGGATCAGCGGTTCATCACCCTGCACATTGACAATAATTTCGTCATCGGAAAAGCCGTAAGTGTCAATCACTTCAGCCAAACGTTCCGTGCCAGATTGATGATCGGGATTGGTCATACAAGCTTCCCCACCCGCTGCGATGACCGCTGCAGCGACATCGGGGTGGTCAGTTGCAATAATGACTCGACTGGCGCCTGATTTAATCGCTTGCTCCATGACACGAACAACCATCGGTTTACCGTGAATATCTGCTAAAGGCTTACCCGGTAATCGTGTTGAAGCGTAACGCGCAGGAATAATGACGGTAAACATAGGATTACAGTCCTTCGTCTAAAGCAACTTTACGCGCTTCGTTCTCAAGTAAAACGGGGATACCATCACGAACAGGAAAAGCGAGATGATCAAATTTGCAGATTAATTCGAGGTTTTCTTTGTTGTAACTTAGTTTGCCGTGACAGGATGGGCAAGCAACAATTTCAAGTAAACGGTGATCCATGTTTTCTCCCAAATGGATTTAAACTCACTTGGCGTCAGGATATCACATGCAGGTATCACCGTTAACTCTATTCTTGCTTATTAAGATCTCCTGCGAAGAGTGAGAGGATAGAGCAGGAGAAATATTTCTGTTAAGAATTCAATTAGTAAGCGATAACGTCTCTTGCCGTTATGCCATCTGAATTACGAGTAACAGAGAACTCGACGTTTTGACCTTCAGATAAAGATTTTATTTTTTTATTCGCAATTGACTTGGTTGTTACGAAAATATCATCGCCACCATTACGAGGTGAAATAAAGCCGTAACCTTCTTTTGCGTCAAACCATTTAACTTGGCCCATATGTAATTGAAAATTCATATTAAAACTCCTTCTTGTTCCGAGAACAATTTTTATATTTGTATCATTACTCTCTACACGTTATTCCATTTATTTTGCTGAACTATTTATTTCGATCAGTTCATTCTGACCTATCTATTCAATTCAATCTATTAACAATAATTAAGAGTAATTAACTTAACCAATTTATGCATCAAATGTTTATGCATATCTTATAACGACCCAAGTGTAGGTTTCAGGCACCACACATTTACCGTGAACTTAACAGTCTATTTTGACATTATGATGACAACACGAAATAGTAGAGTAAGTAGTGTCTTGCGAGGATAAGTGACTAACTCAAGAACGGGTCGTAAAATTAAAGCTAGCAAATAATCCACTTATTAATGTATTGCAACTTGGTACATAATAAGTAGATCTGCATCACATTGCAGGTATTATTATCTGAAATTAATCCTAAAAGCAAGCTGTTTTATTTCAGATAAGTGATTTTATTTCACTTAAGATTCGTTTTTCGCCTATTTCATCAAAATGCGCTTTCACAGGAAGATACCACCAATTGGTCTGTGCGAAGGAATGGCATTTAACAGCATCCTTTTCAGTCATCAGTAAATTTTGATTTGTTTCAGCTAAAGGAGCAAGTTGCTGCTGGCTATAAGCTTGATGATCAGAAAACGCATGAGTATTAATGAGTGTTAATCCCTTGCTTTCTAAAGAAGAGAAAAAACGAGGTGGATGACCTATTCCAGCCATCGCAACCACATTGTTAAGCTCAGTGATCGAGATTTTTTCGCCTGTAACGAGGTTCACTGCCATATCCCCTTCTAGGGACATCAGTGTTTCATTCGAGTTAGGAACACCACCATTTACAATCATGGCGTTCACTGTCTTTAATCGCCCTGCACGTTCACGCATTGGTCCCGCGGGTAACCACCAGCCATTACCAAAACGACGCTGCCCATCAATGACAACGATTTCATAGTCACGTTGCAATGCATAATGCTGTAAACCGTCGTCTGTAACAATAATATCTAATTGAAAATTATCGAGTAATGCTTTAATGGCATCACTACGTTTTGGAGCCACCGCAACAGGCGCATGAGTACGATGATAAATCAAAACTGGCTCATCACCTGCGGCTGCCGTCGTTGTCGTTTGGTCTAACACTAGTGGATAATGGTCAGATTGACCTCCATATCCACGAGAAACAACCCCAACACGAACACCTTGTTTCATGAGCGATTCAACTAGCCAAATAACCACAGGGGTTTTTCCATTTCCCCCTGCCGTTAAATTTCCCACGACCACAACAGGTACAGGGGCTTTCCATGAGCGAAATAATCCGGTTTTATAGCCAATATGACGTACTAACGTTATCACTCCATACAGAAATGATAATGGAAGCAACAAAATATAAAGCCATGATTTACCGGACCAAATTCGCTCAATCATTCTTAAATTGGATCCTATGTAATTGCGCGTATGCCCCATTTTTCGCTAATAGCGTTGAGTGGTCACCACGTTCAATGATATGACCATCTTGTACAACCAAGATTTGATCCGCATTTTCAATAGTGGATAAACGGTGAGCAATGACTAATGAAGTTCTATTCTTCTGTAATTCATCTAATGCAGCTTGAATTGCACGCTCTGATTCAGTATCCAGAGCGGATGTTGCTTCATCTAGAATCAAAATTGGTGCATCACGTAATAATGCACGAGCAATTGCAATACGTTGGCGTTGACCACCGGAAAGCATCACACCATTTTCACCAATCATCGTATCTAAGCCATTATCCAGCTTTTGGATAAAGTCCATGGCATAAGCCATTTCAGCGGCTTTTTCAATTTCTGCTCGGCTATATCGCCCATCTGTCGCATAGGCAATATTATTCGCAACAGTATCGTTGAATAAATATACATGCTGGGAAACCAGAGCCACTTGGCTACGCAATGACTCTAAGGTGTAATCACGAATATCATGCCCATCAATACGGATACTCCCCTTATCGATATCATAGAAGCGGGTAATTAAGTTAGCGATGGTCGATTTACCTGAACCCGAGCGTCCCACTAAAGCAACGGATTTGCCTGCAGGTAGCGTAAAAGAAACATCCTCTAGTGCAGGGTGCTCTTTGGTTTGATAAGTAAACGTGACTGAGTCGAACTCAATATCACCTTTCACTTGAGTCAGAACTTTCGTTCCTTCATCTTTTTCTTTTTCAGTATCTAAAATCGCAAATAACGTTTGGCAAGCTGCCATTCCACGCTGGAATTGCGCATTAACGTTAGTTAGAGACTTAAGTGGGCGCATTAACGCAAACATGGACGAGAAAACAACACCTATCGTACCTGGTGATAATTGCTCTTTAATTTCAGGGAAGCTTGCTGCGTACAAAACAAACGCTAATGCAAAAGAGGCAATCATCTGAACAATAGGGTCAGAAATAGCTGAGGCGCTAACCATCTTCATATTTTGACGGCGCATATTATTGCTGACTTTATCAAAACGTTCAGTTTCGACTTTCTGACCACCAAAAATGAGGACTTCTTTATGCCCTTTAAGCATCTGCTCAGCGCTAGTCGTCACATGTCCCATACCCGTTTGCATGTTTTTGCTAATTTTACGAAAACGCTTAGAAACTACTCGGATGGTGATAGAGACGACAGGGGCAATAGCAATCAAAATCAACGACAATTGCCAGCTGTTATAAAACATAATACCAAATAACGCGATGATATAAGTTCCTTCGCGAATAATGGTAATGAGGGCACCGGAAGCCGAAGATGCAACCTGCTCTGAATCATAGGTAATACGCGATAATAAAGTCCCTGTGGATTGCTGGTCAAAATAGCTCACCGGCATTCCCATCATATGACCAAATAATTTGCGGCGCATACTCATCACTACTTTTCCTGACACCCAAGAAACGCAGTATGTAGAGACGAAACTTGAAGATCCACGCACGATCATCAAGCCCAAAATTGCCAACGGTAACCACTTCAATGTGTTGTTATCCGCTTTACCAAAACCGTCATCTAATAATGGTTTCAATAAAGAAATCATAAACGCATCACCTGCGGCGTTGATGATAAGAGCAATTGCTGCAACAACTAATCCAATTTTAAAAGGCGCAATGGTTGGCCATAGGCGCTTAAATGTTTGCTTTGTCGATAGGTCTTGATCATTCATGCTTTTATTACCAGACTTAATGTAAGCGCACTATTCTACAAGGGAAATTGGCGATCACCAAACCACAGATGATACCAACGTGGATTAATTTCTTTTCTGTAACGCAAAATTTCCATTTTTTCTTTTTTAAAACATATTGTTACCTGCCCCTCCTCCGCCGTATTTAGCCACTGAATATTCTTTTTAGCATAGCGCAAATAGACTTTATCTGATGGAATTTTCCATGGGCTATATCTCGCAGAGGAAACTAATGCCAACGTTGGCTGTACTTTTCGTATAAATAACGGTGTAGAAGATGTATTACTCCCATGATGAGGAACAAATAAAATATCCGCTTTGAGCTGCCCATCATTTTGTAATACTAACTTTTTTTCACCTTGTTTTTCCAAATCACCCGTAAGCAATAGTCGCCGATGCCCATCACTAACCTGAATGACACAAGAGTCATTATTGTGCGATATCTCAGCTAATTTCTCGGGCCACAATACTTCGAACCTTAACATTCCCCATTGCCAACGTTGTCCTTGATAACAAGGAAGATGATTGAGCTGACCAAAACTGCTACGTAGATTTAACCATGGATATGCTTCAATTAAATCGGAGATACCACCAGTATGATCAAGGTGATTATGACTTAAGATTACGTTAATAGGCGTGATTTGATGATGCTTTAAGAAAGGGATAATTTGCCGTTTAGCGTTGCTTCCATCACGCCAGCGGTTTCCCGTATCATATAAAACCCCTTGTTGATTTTGCACCATAACCACAGCAAGCCCATGCCCAATATCCAACATGGTTAAGCACCAGTCATGCTCTTCGTGCTGGCTTTGGCTCTTAGTGAAAAATAATAAAAAACCAATGCAACTTAATAAACCAAGGTAATTTTTATACCAACCAAATAATATAATAAAAGCAAATACCCAACAAAAAAACACGGTGTAAATAGACATTGTGTTAATTTCAATCCAAAACCCGCTTAAATATGTCAGCGGCCTTAGCCCAAACTCAAGGATATTATCTATTAATCCGAAAGCAACATTATGCCAAGCGCTAAGAGGCAACAATAGCGTGCTAAAAATAACGGGTACTACTCCCCAAGTAATAAGAGGAACAAACCATAAGTTTGCAAATAAGCTCATGACATTAATGCCGTTAAACAGCAATACTTGAATAGGTATTAGTAAAATCAATAAACCAATTTGCAGATGAATTAGTGGCACTATTTTTCCCATGATTGGATGACAACTCAACGTAGACGAAATGGGAAAAACACGAAACCAATACAGAATAGCTAATACAGCAAAGCTTGATAACCAAAAGCTATCGGAAAGGATGGCAAGCGGATCAAACAATAAAATCCCAGCAATACTCCATAACGCCCATTGCCACGGAAAACAGAAAAATGGCTGCTTACGAACATAAATCCAAAGTAGCAATGCAAATACAGCGCGAGTTGCTGGAATCGCAAAATTCGACAACCAAGCATAGAGTAAGGCAAATATAACGCCTGAAAATAATGGTAAATTCTCACCTATCCATTTAACGGGTAGGAAAAATTGCAATAAGCGAGCGCATAAGTAACCAATTAAATAGGCGATTCCAATATGCAATCCAGAGATTGCGATCAAGTGTGTCAATCCTGTTGATTGCAATAATTGTATATGTTCGACAGAAAGCCGTCCTCTTTCCCCAAACATTAACGCATAAATAATTCCATGATTTTGTCGTGTCGAAAGTATTTCACGGAACTGGTCAATAATTTTTTGCCGTAGAGAACATTGCTGACCAACTTGTACAGCTTGTTTGACTTTTAGTGTACCGATGACTCGTTGAGCAATGAAATGCCTTTGCAGATCAAATCCGCCCTCATTCAGAGAAGCATGAACTGGATTTAGCTTGCCAACAACCCTCCATTGCTGCCCTGCACATACTTTTTCATGATTATTTTGTTTTAAATTCAATGAAGCATAGAGCGGAGGAAAAATTCGTATTCCATCGACTCTATCTATTCTCGCTCTCTTTTTAGCATCATCCTGATTGAGTGGGATGCTAACAATCGTAATATCCCATTGCCGATGAGCACTACTTAGAAAGTCGATTTTCTTTCGCACTTCAACACCATGCCAGCAAGCCCAAAGGAACCCCGCGCCCATTAATGCCAAAAATCGAATGCGCTTATTGCGCCAAATAATAACCAAAGTGACTAGCAGAATAATGCCGACCACTAAATAGTGACTAGAACTAGGAATATTTTGCAAGAAAAGTAGCGGTAACGTACCGATAATCAGTGCAATAGAGGCTTCTGTATAAGAGAGCGTATTTTGGTAATACTGGCTATAGTTTCCCATTGACCTTAAACCTACCTACGATTATTCCTGTGCAGATAAGTTAAAGGCATCCTCAGGGATTCAATAACCCTGTAAGTAAAAATTTAAAGCTTGATTCCAAAATGATGTGTAATGCAAAAGAATTAAAAAATTGAGCTGCGAAGCGCTTCGCAAAAATAGCCACAAATGATGGATTAATTAAGGTATTCGAGAAAAATATAGGGAAAATTGAAAGGGTAGATTGTAGAAATAAAAAAAAACAGCGCTATATCAATATAGGCGCTGTTTTATAGTAATAATTAAGATTTACAGTCGATTATTGGCCGTAAATATTTACACGGTCGCGTAACTCTTTACCTGGTTTAAAGTGGGGAACATATTTACCTTCCAGTTCCACTTTATCACCTGTTTTTGGGTTACGGCCAACACGTGGAGCACGGTAGTGAAGAGAAAAACTGCCGAATCCACGGACTTCAATACGCTCGCCTTCAGCTAACGTATCAGCCATATGCTCAAGTATTTCCTTTACAGCTTCCTCAACGGTTTTCGCTGAAAGATGAGACTGCTGGCTAGCCAGTCTTTCAATTAATTCAGACTTGGTCATAGTACCTCCCTAAACTACCGATACAAAGGGGTAACCGAAGTTACCCCCACTTAATTATTCGCCTTTAGCTGCTTTGAAAGCTTCAGCCATTGCATTGTTGCCAAATGCAGTATCTTCTTGCTTGTTCACAGCTGCGACAGCGTCTTTCTCATCAGCTTCGTCTTTAGCGCGAACAGACAGGTTGATTACACGGTTTTTACGGTCAACACCAGTGTATTTAGCTTCAACATCATCACCAACGTTCAGAACCAGAGTTGCATCTTCAACACGGTCACGTGAAGCTTCTGATGCACGCAGGTAACCTTCAACGCCCAGTGTCAGCTCTACAGTTGCACCTTTAGCATCAACTGCGATTACTTTACCAGTAACGATTGCGCCTTTCTTGGTTGCTGCCAGGTAGTTGTTGAATGGATCTTCAGCTAACTGTTTAACGCCCAGAGAGATACGCTCACGCTCTGCGTCGACTTGCAGAACAACAGCTGCGATTTCGTCGCCTTTTTTGTAGTCACGAACTGCTTCTTCGCCTGCAACGTTCCAGGAGATGTCAGACAGGTGAACCAGGCCATCGATGCCGCCGTCCAGACCAATGAAGATACCGAAGTCAGTGATTGACTTGATCTTACCTTCAACACGGTCGCCTTTGTTGTGAGTCTCAGCGAATTGCTGCCATGGGTTAGATTTGCATTGTTTCAGGCCTAAGGAGATACGACGACGTTCTTCATCGATATCCAGAACCATAACTTCAACAACATCACCAACGTTAACAACTTTAGATGGGTGGATGTTTTTGTTAGTCCAATCCATTTCTGAAACGTGAACCAGACCTTCAACGCCTTCTTCGATTTCTACGAAGCAACCGTAGTCAGTCAGGTTAGTAACGCGACCAGTCAGTTTAGTACCTTCTGGGTAACGTTTAGCGATTGCGACCCAAGGATCTTCGCCCAGTTGTTTCAGACCCAGAGAAACACGAGTGCGCTCACGGTCGAATTTCAGAACTTTAACATTGATTTCATCACCAACGTTGACGATTTCGCTTGGGTGTTTAACACGTTTCCAAGCCATGTCAGTGATGTGCAGCAGGCCGTCAACACCGCCCAGATCAACGAATGCACCGTAGTCAGTAAGGTTCTTAACGATACCTTTAACTTCCATGCCTTCTTGCAGGTTTTCCAGCAGTTGATCGCGCTCAGCGCTGCTTTCAGATTCAATTACAGCACGACGAGAAACAACAACGTTGTTGCGTTTCTGATCCAGCTTGATTACTTTGAACTCAAGCTCTTTGCCTTCCAAGTGCGTAGTATCACGAACTGGGCGTACATCTACCAGTGAACCTGGTAAGAAAGCACGAATGCCGTTCAGTTCTACAGTGAAACCACCTTTAACTTTACCGTTGATAACACCAGTTACAGTTTCAGCTTCTTCGTAAGCTTTTTCCAGCATCAGCCATGCTTCATGACGTTTAGCTTTCTCACGAGACAGAATAGTTTCACCGAAACCATCTTCTACTGCATCCAGAGCTACATCGATTTCGTCGCCAACTTGGATTTCCAGCTCACCCTGAGCATTTTTGAACTGTTCTACTGGGATAGCAGATTCTGATTTAAGACCTGCGTCTACCAGGACTACGTCTTTATCGATAGCAACTACTGTACCGCGTACAATAGAACCAGGACGAGTTTCAATATTCTGCAGGGATTCTTCAAAGAGTTGAGCAAAAGATTCAGTCATATTAATGATCTTCAAGTGTCTTATATTAACGTCCATCTAGCATCCCGCCAAATGGGGTTGTTTCACATACCCCACAACATTCCTTGTCGCAAGGTTTTAACCATGCTAGAAAATAACCAGCATGGAGGTAATTGCGTATATTATCTAATTATAAGCTAAAATAAAGCCTATTATCACGATAATTGTAGAATTTTTTTCGCGTAGGTGCGTGCTTTTTCAATAACTTCCTCAATAGACATACTTGTGGAATCCAGCACTAACGCATCTTTAGCGGCAATAAGAGGAGCAACCGGACGGTTACGATCCCGATAATCGCGCTCTTGAATTTCGGTCAAAAGTCGCTCAAAGTTAACATCAAACCCTTTCTCCTGCAACTGCTTCATCCGGCGATGAGCTCGCTCCTCGGCGGAGGCATCCAGAAAAATTTTCACTGGCGCATCAGGAAAAACTACCGTACCCATATCACGGCCATCAGCGATTAAACCGGGCATCATTCTAAATGCTCGCTGGCGTCTTAACAGTGCTTCTCGCACGCGTGGGAACGTGGCTGTTTGAGATGCGGTGTTCCCGACGGTTTCTTGCCTAATTTCATTAGACACATCTTCACCTTCGAGAATAACTTTTAAACGATTTTCTTCAGGTACAAAACGCACATCTAAATTTGCAGCTAAAGGCACTAAAGCATCTTCAGATTGAATATCGACGTGGTGATGCAGAGCCGCTAACGCTAATACGCGGTAAATCGCACCAGAGTCTAATAATTGCCATCCAAATTCATTTGCTAATGCTTGGCAAAGAGTACCTTTACCCGCTCCGCTTGGTCCATCAACGGTGATTACAGGGGCGATAGCCACCATAAAAAATCTCCTTTCCTGCAAATAGCTTCAGCTACCCGCAATTAAAATCTGTGGGAGTATTATACCTACTCATCGATATTGTGAAATACGCAGGTGAGTTTGTTACAAATAAAAATAGATGAAGGTAAGGAAAATGAAAGGAAAAATTGGTTGATAACACATTGATGTTAATCAACCAATCCAATTCAGTTAGTGACTTAATCGTGCGAGTTGCTGGAAATAATCAGGGAAAGTTTTTGCTGTACAACCCGGATCTAGAATCGTCACAGGGGTATCGGAAAGCGCTACCAATGAAAAGCACATTGCAATACGATGGTCATTATAGGTTTCGATTTCAGCGTGTTTTATCTGGGCTGGTGGTACGACACGGATAAAATCATGCCCTTCTTCTACTTCCGCGCCCACTTTACGCAGTTCGGTCGCCATTGCATATAAGCGATCTGTTTCTTTTACTCGCCAGTTATAAATATTACGAATAACTGTCTCGCCCTTTGCAAATAGAGCGACCGTTCCGATAGTCATCGCTGCATCTGGAATAGCGTTCATATCCATATCAATGCCGTTCAGAGTGCCACGCTCACATTCAACGTAATCATCCCCCCAGCGGATAATTGCGCCCATTTTTTCCAAAACGTTAGCGAACTTAGTATCACCCTGTAAGCTATTACGGCCGATCCCAGTGACTCGGACTACGCCGCCTTTAATCGCTGCTGCGGCTAGGAAATAGGAAGCGGAAGACGCATCCCCTTCGACAAGGTACTCACCCGGGGATACATACTGCTGCTGACCTTTAATCACAAATTTTTGGTATTGATGATTTTCAACATCCACACCAAAGGTTTTCATTAATGCCAGCGTAATGTCGATATACGGCTTGGAAACCAAATCACCCGCAATAGTAATTACCGTGTCCTGAGAAGCTAAAGGCGCTGCCATTAGTAATGCGGTTAAAAATTGGCTAGAAACTGAGCCATCTACGGAAATATTCCCACCGATAAAGCCGCCGTTTAAGCGCATCGGAGGGTAATTTTCTTGTTCAAGATAATCAATATCAGCACCGCCTTCTCTTAAGGCATCAACTAAGTGACCGATTGGGCGCTCTTTCATTCTAGGCTCGCCTGTCAGCACAATATTATTTGCGCATAATGACAGTGCAGCTGTTAATGGACGCATCGCGGTGCCCGCATTACCTAAAAAGATCTCAAGCTCACCTTGATGAGATAAACAGCCATTTATCCCTTCAACTTGGCAACGAGTTTTATCTTCAGATAATTGATATTTAACACCTAGTAGGCTTAATGCATTCAGCATATGGCGAATATCATCACTGTCTAATAAGTTAGTCAGTACCGTGGTGCCTTTTGCCATGGCGGCTAATAGAAGTGCGCGGTTGGAGACACTTTTTGACCCCGGCAGATTAATGGTGCCATTAATTGAAGAAATTGGTTGTAATGTCAGGGATTGCATGAAAAGTGATTTCTCCGATGTGATTTGCTACTTTTTTATCGTTATTTAAATTAATAAGCCGACTCGTTCTTCCTGAGCAAATCGGCTTGACTACTAGTACATCATAAATTAGGCATGATGGCGTTCAAAATCAGCCATAAAGTCGACTAACGCCTGAACACCCGCCAGCGGCATTGCATTATAAATAGATGCGCGCATTCCGCCTGAAACCTTGTGGCCTTTTAGTGATAATAACCCTTGGTTTTTAGCATCTTCGATAAATGTTGCATCCAATGCAGGATTTTGCATTTGGAATGGTACGTTCATCCAAGAGCGGTTTTCTACCGCGACGCGGTTAATATAGAATTCACTGTCATCAATTGCGTTATACAGTAACTGTGATTTTTCATAGTTACGCTTTGCAATTTCCTGCAATCCGCCTTGCTCTTTTAACCATTTGAAAACCATACCCGCTAAATACCAAGCAAAAGTTGGCGGAGTATTGAACATGGATTCATATTGCGCAAGTACCGTGTAATCGAAAACAGATGGCGTTTGAGGTGAAGCTTTGCCTAGTAGGTCTTCACGAATGATAACCAGCGTTAAACCTGCTGGACCAATATTTTTCTGTGCACCGGCATAAATCACACCATAGCGACTTACATCGATAGGTTTAGATAAAATCGCAGATGAATAGTCAGCAACAATAATTTTGTCCGCAGGGAAATCAGGCTCTTCATGGATAGCTAAGCCACCAATGGTTTCATTCGGGCAATAATGAACATAGGCTGCATCTTTGCTTAATGGCCATTCGCTCATTGGTTTGATGCTGACAACACCGTTATTTTCTTGAACGACATCAATAACATTCGGTGTGCAATATTTTTGAGCTTCTTTGGCTGCCGATTCAGACCAATAGCCACTGACAATGTAGTCAGCTGTCGTTTTATCTCCTAACAGGTTCATTGGCAGCGTGGCAAAGTGAGCACGAGCACCACCATGACAGAATAAAACTTTATAGTTATCAGGGATATTTAATAAATCGCGTAAATCTTGTTCTGCTTCTTTCGCAACTTCAATAAAATCCTTCCCGCGATGGCTCACTTCCATCACAGAAACCCCTAAACCTTTCCAGTTACAAAATTCTTGCTCTGCACGGCGCATGACTTCAATGGGTAACATTGCCGGCCCTGCGCTAAAATTATAAACCTGACTCATTGACCTTACCTACCTTCAATATTGTTAGTTAACATCACTCAGATACCTAAAGTTGTATCATTCCGTGCCACTAGCTGCAACGGTTATTACGTATCGATGACAAAAACAAAAGGTCAAATTTGAAGGGTAAAAAAAGAAAACAATTTTGTTAATAGCGTCACAGAATCAGCTACCGCAATTTTATGAAGTAATGTGTGCTAAAAAGGAGATAAAATCTCGAATCTGATTTATTTTGTAGTCGGGGATTTAATGATGAAAAGCGGGCGATTACCACCCGCTTTAAAGACAATAATTAGCTAATGACTTTACTGACGATTTCAATCGCTTCTTTCTCAATCAAGTGAAGATGTTCTTCACCACGGAAGCTTTCACAGTAAATTTTGTAGGCTTCTTCAGTACCTGATGGGCGAGCGGCAAACCAACCATAGTCAGTCATGATTTTTAACCCACCAATTGATGCACCGTTGCCCGGAGCCGCCGTTAAACGCTGAGTAATTTTATCACCCGCTAGTGTGTCTGCTGATACCATTTCTGGCGACAATTTGCTTAACTTAGCTTTCTGCTCGTGGGTCGCTTTCGCTTGGATACGACTGTAGATTGGTGCCCCAAATTTTTCAGCGAGTTTATTATAACGCTGCTGAGGGTTTTCCCCTGTTACTGCTGTAATTTCTGCAGCAAGCAGACATAAAATAATTCCGTCTTTATCCGTCGACCATGGCGTGCCATCAAATTTTAAAAATGAAGCACCAGCACTCTCTTCACCACCAAAACCAAGGCTGCCGTTAAATAAACCATCCACAAACCATTTAAAACCGACAGGCACTTCAATGAGTTCACGTCCAATATCATTAACAACACGGTCAATCATGGCGCTGGAAACTAACGTTTTACCTACAGCAACTTCTTTGCCCCATTGAGGGCGGTGCTGGAATAGATAATCAATAGCAACAGCAAGATAGTGGTTAGGATTCATTAACCCGCTAGGGGTAACAATACCGTGGCGATCATAATCCGGATCATTCGCAAATGCTAAATCAAACTTTTCCTTCATGCCCAGCAAGCCTGCCATCGCCCAACGAGATGAACAGTCCATGCGGATCACACCATCGTGGTCTAATGGCATAAAGCGGAATGTTTGGTCTAGCTGGTCATTAACAATTTCAATATCTAATTGATAATACTCTGCAATTTTTTTCCAGTATTCAATACCGGAACCACCCAGAGGGTCGACACCGATTTTTAATCCTGATTTTTGGATAGCTTGCATATCCACAACTTCGCCGAGCGCACGAACATATGGCATCACCAGATCTTGTTCTGTTACAAAACCACTCGCCATTGCATCAGCAAAATCTAAGCACTTCACGCCATCAAGATCGGCTGCAAGTAACTGATTAGCATTCTGCTCAATAACCGATGTTAAATCTGTATCTGCAGGGCCACCGTTAGCTGGATTGTATTTAATTCCGCCATCTTCTGGTGGATTATGGGATGGTGTAATTACGATGCCATCGGCAACATCTTGATGTGCATTGTTATAGCTTAAAATTGCGTGGGAGATAGCCGGAGTTGGGGTAAAACCGTTATCTTCTTGAACAATAACATGAACTTGGTTAGCTGCTAATACTTCAATCACCGACATAAAAGCCGCTTCTGACAAAGCATGGGTATCTTTACCCACATAACAAGGTCCTGTTACTCCTTGCTGCTTACGCAGATCCGCTATCGCTTGAGCGATTGCCAGAATGTGATTTTCATTAAAGTTGTTACGCAGCGAACTACCACGGTGCCCAGAAGTCCCAAACTTGACGGCCTGAGAAGACACATCGGGATCTGGCTGTTGGGTATAATATTGAGCCGTTAACTGAGCAACGTTAATCAAATCACTTTGAAATGGAAGCTGCCCTGCTCGTTCATGAATTGCCACTTGTTATCTCCCAAAGCACTGATGCTTAGCGTGAAACACCAGTGACTTCACAATGTTTAGATGACTATCAAGGTTAGATAGCATTACTAAGATTAGATAGTATTTACCAAAGTTAAATCGTATTGCCGACTTTTTCGATGACATTCGCTGGGAAGTTCATCTCTTGCATAATCGCATCAATCATACTGCGCTTGCGATTAGTGTTGGTATTGGTGATAACCCAATACGGCGTGCCCGGTATATGGCGAGGTTTTGATTGCTTGCCCGCAGCCAGTAGTGTTTGCTCATCACCAGCAAAATAAACACGGGTACGACCATGCATGGATTCTGTTGCGCTCTCAAAGCTTTTCGCATCTAAGCTATATAGCGTTGAAAGAATTAGCATAAAGCGATCAATTGCCTTATTTTTTTCTGCATAAGCATCAGATAATAATAATTCTCTGATCACTCTCACAGGGTTTTGAGCAACCACCTTGGTATTCATCACCGGCACATCTTGTGACGCTAACGGTGCTACACTCACTTCTTTTGCGGGTACTGGCTGCTGCGCGGATTTGAAATTTAGCATACGGCGTAAAATATCCGATGCACTTTCACCGATATGCTGTGTGTGACTTGCAATATAGCGGTAAAGCTCTTCATCAACTTCTATCGTTTTCATTTTTTCCCAGTACTTTCTTAATCTAAAATTCGCGCCAGATTATAAGCCAGATTTAAAAAAAACAAAACAATTAAAATTTCAATAACTTAAAACAAACAACGAGTTAAGTTTCATGGGATTTCAGTAGGTTACCTTGTTATGATTATACAGATTTGGTTTTTTGGCATCACCATGCCATGATAAGTCTTCAATCTGACAAACAACATCAATCGTAGTCCAAATATGACCGAATTACTCAATTATACAATCCATAAACCTGAAAATCCGATCACCGTCACCCCCGTCGTTTTGATCCATGGACTCTTTGGTGACCTGAATAATTTAGGTGTTTTAGGTCGTGACTTACAAAACTATTTCGATACTATTCAAATCGATGTACGCAATCATGGTGACTCATTTCGTTCTGACGAAATGGAATACCAACAAATGGCCGAAGATGTGATTTCACTCGTAAAATCCCTTGGTTACGACAATGCCATTCTTATTGGACATTCTATGGGTGGAAAAATTGCCATGGCTGCCAGTGAAATAGCACCTGATTTCATCGAAAAAATTGTGGCCATCGATATCGCACCTGTCGCTTACAACGTTCGCCGCCATGACGAAATTATTGCAGCGCTAGAAGCAACAACTCAAGCTCACGCTAAAACTCGTCAAGAGGCTAGCGGCATTATGCGCAAATTCATTCCCGAAGAAGGTGTCATTCAATTCTTACTAAAATCCTTTAAACAAGGTGAGTGGAAATTCAACCTTTCGGCAATCAAAGCTAACTATGAAAAGATCATCGGGTGGAAAACGGTGCCTGCATGGGATAAACCCGTGTTACTGATCCCCGGCGGAAACTCACCCTATGTTCAAGCCGAGTACCGCGACAACATTGCAGCTCAGTTTCCTCAAGCCAAAGCTTGGGTGGTTGCTGATGCTGGGCATTGGGTTCATGCCGAAAAGCCGGAGCATGTACTACGAGCGATTCACCGATTTTTAGCTATTCACGACTAATCTATCCGCCTTGACTCCCACAATCCTGATATTGAATATTCAAATCTTCAATATCAGGATAAAAGACATCCACTAAATATATTCATATTCAAATAATAAGACGAACTTCAATACACTTGTAATTATGATGACTGTATTATCTACCTTGACTAAATAATTATATTTTTCAAATCGATATATACACAGACATTATTAAATATACAGGATGATGAATATACACAATGGAAAGTGTCAAAACACAATCAACATTATATTTTATTAGCGTTATTGCAAAACTTTCTGGCGAAATTGATTATGATGATTTCAAACAGAAAACAGAGAATATAAATCAAATTCAAGATTATATTAAAACAATAAAAGATAATTATCAGATTAAATGCAAGAACAAGCATCAGCGCGATAAAAGTATCACAAAACTACCATCCCCTACCATTCTTTATGATAACAATGGTCATGCTTTTCTGTTAGCTAATCATAATCAAGAACAAGTACTCATTCAGCGTTTTGGTCATCCTGCGCCTGAAATATGGAGCCATGAAGAGCTACAGAAAAATTGGAATGGGAATTGGCTTCACGTCAAAGTTAAACAAGGAAAATTCGATATTTCATGGTTCCAAACGGAATTTATGAAGTACCGTACAATCATCACTTGGGTATTAGTTTTCTCTTTTATTTTACAAATATTAGCGCTAGCCTCCCCCATTGTGATGCAGGTTATTATGGATAAGGTACTTATTCATAATAGTTTATCAACCTTGGATGTTTTAATTTTCGGTTTAATCGTCGCGGCGATTATTGAAGTCATCTTAAAAGGGCTGCGAGAATATATTTATAATCATACCGTCAATCGAATTGATATGACGTTAGGATTAAAGTTAGTTAATCACTTATTGCACCTGCCTATTTCATTTTTTAAAAATCGACAAATTGGTGCCATTGTTACTCGAGTTAAAGAATTGGAAACTATTCGCGAATTCTTAACCAGTAGCTTTTTCACTCTGTGTGTCGATGTTCTGTTCTTGTTCGTTTTCATCTATGTAATGAACTTGCTTTCCAGCACCCTCACCTTACTTTTCCTCTGTTCTATTCCCTGTTATTTATTGGTTGCTTGGTGGCTCACACCGAAAATTGAAGCCGCAGCGCAGCAACAGTTTGCCAATATTGCAGTGAATACCTCATTCTTGACAGAAAGCGTTAATGGGATTGAAACCGCCAAGAGCTTATCCATTGAACCGAGCTTTACCCGTCGTTGGGATAAACAAACGGCAGATATGAGCCAAACCAATTTTGTGTCTGGGCAAATCAGTTCACGCTCTGAACATATTGTCATGGTCATTGAAAAGGTGACGAGCGCTATCATTTTATGGGTTGGCGCATCTGAAGTTCTTGCACTGCAATTGACTATTGGGCAATTCATTGCCTTTCATATGATGGTCAACCATGCAAACCAACCCCTCGTGAAATTAGTGAAATTATGGGGAGATTATATTCGTACCAAAGTGGCGGTCGAAAAGCTGTCTCAAATCATCAATCTTCCGCAAGAACAGAGCAAAAAAGGAAATGAATCTCGACTCAGTGGCAATATTCAATTGCATAACATTAGCTTCCGTTATCAACCTAATATGCCGACCGTCCTCAATAACTTTAACCTTTCAATAAAAGCCGGGGAAACCATTGGTATTGTAGGCACATCAGGCTCAGGGAAAAGTACTCTCGCTCGGCTAATTTTGCGTTTATACACCCCAGAAAAAGGGGGAATCTATCTTGATGGAACACCCATTACAGCACTTAGCCTTGCTTCCCTAAGGCAGCAAATTGGTATTGTTTTGCAAGAGAATTTTCTATTTCATCAGTCTGTTTTCGACAACATTGCTCAAACTCGCCCTAATGCCTCGATGGATGAGGTTGTGAATGCCGCAAAAATGGCGGGTGCCCACGATTTCATCCTTAAACTACCAATGGGCTATGACACAATCTTAGCCGAAGGCGGTTCCTCTCTTTCTGGAGGGCAGCGCCAACGCATCGCCATTGCCAGAACACTGTTATCGGATCCGAAAATCATTATTTTCGATGAGGCCACCAGCGCCTTAGATGATGAATCCCAAGCTATCATCCAAGAAAATATGCAAGAAATAGCCAAAGGACGTACCGTAATTACTATTGCCCACCGCCTTTCGACGATCCGTAATCACCAGAGAATTATCGTAATGCAGCAAGGGCAAATTGTTGAGCAAGGCAGCCATCAACAATTAATCGAGAACAATCAATTCTATACACATTTATGGACGCTTCAGCAGTCTCTTAAATAATGACACGGATGTTAACCATGAAAAAAAAACCAACGCTCTCTCGCTATAACAGTTTTCTACCTGCACATTTAGCTATTCTAAAAACACCGCCTTCTTATTTGGCATTTACCATAGCCATCAGTATTAGTGTTGGTATTTTTATCGCTATTGCTTGGTCTTATTTTGGCAAATTAGATGTTCAAGCGACTACTCAAGGAAAACTCATCGTTTCGGGTCGCACCCAAACCATTCAAGCTTTTGAATTAAGCCGCTTACAGCAAATTCACGTTGAAGATGGGCAACAGGTAAAGCAAGGGGATCCACTGCTCAGCGTTAAAGTATTAGGCGTAGACCAAGATATTCTTAGTCAGCACTACCAAAAAAACTTTCACGCCAGTGAAGAAATGATCCACCATGCCCTACTCAACCAGCAATCCATTGAAATTTCTGCTTATTACAGCCAGTTATCAGCTGCTGAGCAAACTCAAGCACAACTCAGCTATCAAACCATTAAAAAAGAGTATGAAACCTTACTCAACGAAATAACCAATGAAATTCAGCTTAATCGCGTTAACTTTCAAGCAAGAGAACGAGAGTTAAAAGACATCAATATCTTAATGAATAATATTAAAAAACGGCTCGATGCGCATACCGCCCTGAGTCAAAAACAGTTAATCAGTCAAAAAGAATTTTTAGAACAGGAGCGTGAATTACTACTCGCAAGAAAAGAAAAAACCACCAAACAATCCGAACTCTCTATATTAAATAGCCAACATCATGCTTTACTCGAAAAGCAAGATAGGATTAATGCGCAAAAACACCAAGAATGGCATGAGAAATATCAGCAAGCTAAATTCAAATTTGTTTCTCTTGAACAGGAATTGATTAAAAACCAAGAGAGAAATCAGCTTGAAGTTATTCGTGCTCCAGTAGATGGGACTGTGCAACAAATTGCGGTTTATACCCTTGGAGCTGTATTACAACCAGCACAGCAATTGATGGTTATTGTGCCCAATAATCATGTGCAATTAGCTGAAGTCAAAATACTGAATAAAGATATCGGCTTTATTCAAGAAGGTTTAAAAGCGGATGTCAAAATTGACGCCTTCCCTTATACCCGCTATGGGACTATCGAAGGCGAGGTATTGTCCATTTCCCGCGATAGCACGCAAGATGACAATCTAGGTCTCGTCTATTTAGCGCAAATTGGTTTAAGCAGCAAACAGCTATTGGTGGAAGGCGAGCAAATTGAAATGACTCCAGGCTTGTCTATTGTCGCTGAAATAAAAACAGATAAACGACGATTAATTGACTACCTATTAAGCCCAATTAACGAATATACCGCCACAGCCATGAGAGAGAAGTAATCGATGGAACAGCAAAATAACAATGGCTTGGAAGCCTTAATATGGATTGCTAATCATTTTCAAAAAAATGTCACTCAAGAACAATTAATGCATGCCATTGGTATGCAGAATGACTCCCCCACAGATTTTGAAATCAGACAATGTGCACAGATTATTGGTTATGAAACAGAGCTCATTTCTCTCACTCGACAACAGATGCAGGATATTCCATTACCTGCTTTGGTGTTGATTAATCAACGCTGGCATATTATCACCCAAAATTCACCACTCACCGTGATTTCTCCCAAAGGAGACGGTGAGGAATCATGGGATAAATCCACCGAATACAATTACTCCGTCATTTTAATTAAAGAGCAGTTGGAGAAAGAACAAAAAAGAGCGTTTGGCATCAGTTGGTTTATTCCATCTATTATTCGCCAACGTTTTAAACTCAAAAATGTCTTTATTCTTGCCGCAATTGTGCAATTTTTTGCGCTGGTAAGCCCTCTACTATTTCAAAACTTAATCGATAAAGTGCTTGTCGGGCGCAGCTTGCCTAATTTACATGTTATTGCCTTAGGAATATTAGCCATTGCTATTGCAGAACCTGTTTACAGCTTTATTCGTAATAAAGTTTTTAGCCATACAAGTACACAAATTAGCGCTGAACTTTCGGGAAAAATTTATCGTCATTTAATGGCACTGCCGCTTAATTACTTTAAATTAAGACCCACAGGTAAAATCATTGCACGTGTCCGTGAATTAGCCCATATACGCCAATTTTTGACTGGCTCAACACTGATGCTGTTTATTGATTTTATCTTTGTCATCCTTTTTATCGCTGTCTTATTTTCGTATAGCAGCCTGATGACATGGACACTAGTAGGCTCTATGGGGGTCTTTTTTGTTTTGTGGATGATATTAGGTCCAATCATTCGTCAGCAGACGGAAAAATCCTACCAAGCCGATGAAAACGGGCTTACATTTTTAACTGAATCAATAACTGGTATCGAAACCGTAAAAACAACAGCAACTGAAAAATACTTTTTCCAACGTTGGCAAAAATTACTCAGTCAGCAATTGAGTCAAGGTTTCAAAGTTTCCATGCGTAGTGTGGTGGCAACACAGTTAATGACGTTAGTTAGTAAAGTGACTACCGCTATTCTACTCTGGCTTGGCGTTAATGAGGTTTTGGCTGGAAATATCACGCCAGGAGAACTTGTCGCTTTCAATATGTTAAGTGCTCACGTTACTCAGCCTATTCTACGCTTTGCTCAAATTTGGCAAGACTTCCAACATACCATTATTTCTCTGCGTCGCGTTGGTGATATTCTTGATAAACCTATTGAAAATGAACGACAAGGCATTGCCAGCTCAAGCACCATTCAAGGGGAAATTGAGTTTCAAAATATCCGCTTTCGCTATCAACCTGAAACCCCTGAAGTGCTAAGTAACCTGACGTTATCCATCAAAGCCGGGGAATTTATTGGTATCACAGGGCCATCTGGTTCAGGAAAAAGCACCCTCACCAAATTGTTACAGCGGCTATATATTCCTCAACATGGGCAAGTTATTGTGGATGGAATGGATTTAGCGGTGACAGATACTGTCGCGTTACGCCGCCGAATGAGTGTCGTCCTTCAAGAAAGCACCCTTTTTGTAGGAACAATTGCAGAAAATATCCGATTAAGTTACCCACAAGCGAGCGAAGAGCAATTAGTCCATGCTGCAAAATTGGCTGGAGCCTATGAGTTTATTATGTCTCTGCCTGAAAACTTTAATTATCATTTATCTGAAAAAGGGTTAAATCTCTCTGGCGGTCAACGTCAGCGTATTGCTCTTGCTCGAGCCTTAATTACTGAACCTGATATTTTAATTCTCGATGAAGCCACCTCTGCGCTGGATTACGAATCAGAATCTGCCATCATGAAAAATATGCCGTTAATCACGCAAGGCAGAACTGTGATTAGCATTGCGCATCGTCTCAATACTATTATGAACGCCGATAAAATTTACGTGATACGAGATGGTGAAGTCGCCGAAGCGGAAACTCATCAGAACCTTCTAAAACTGAATGGCCTTTATGCCAATTTATGGCAACAACAGACTCGTTAACCTGAAGAAAAAAGCATCACTTACTCTTTGGGTGATGCTTTTTTCTTAAAAGTGCTTTTTTTTTAATCTATTAGATGAATTAGCGGGGTATGCACCTATGGTACTAGGGGTTCAGCTAGGGTATCATTGCCCGCTGAATTACTGGCACACCCCTTCCGTTAGCAATAGTAGATATGGCAAAAGAACAAACTGACCGCACCACACTGGATTTGTTCGCAGAAGAACGCAGGCCTGGGCGACCAAAAACTAGCCCGTTGTCGCGGGATGAACAATTACGAATCAATAAGCGAAATCAGCTAAAACGAGACAAAGTCAAAGGGCTACGTCGAGTTGAGCTGAAATTAAATGAAGACGCTGTCGCGGTCTTAAACCAATTAGCTGAAGAGAAAAACATAAGCCGAAGTGAGCTAATTGAAGAAATTTTGATGGCTCAACTTGAGCAGGTTAGTGAGACAATTGATCGCTAGCCGTATCTGGGTAAATCACACAAATTTGACAGACTAACACTGTTTTTTTCGCCAAAATAAGGCGCAAAATTTTACCTATTTTCGTTCTATTTTTAGTTCTAGCAGAATCGGTAATTTATACTCTCTACTAGAAAAACAAGAGGTTAATCACTTTATGGCAGTTATAGGCATTTTCTTCGGAAGTGACACAGGTAACACAGAAAATATTGCCAAAATGATCCAAGAAAGATTAGGCAAAGATGTTGCAGAAGTTCACGATATTGCTAAATGCAGCAAAGAAGATATCGAAGCGTTTGATATCCTACTTCTTGGCATCCCTACGTGGTACTACGGTGAAGCTCAGTGTGATTGGGATGATTTCTTCCCAACATTAGAAGAAATTGATTTTGACGGTAAGCTTGTCGCACTGTTTGGTTGTGGAGACCAAGAAGACTACGCAGAGTATTTCTGTGATGCGATGGGAACTATCCGTGACATCATTGAGCCGCGTGGTGCAGTGATCGTCGGTCATTGGCCAACTGAAGGCTACCACTTTGAAGTTTCTAAAGGTATGGCGGACGATAACCACTTTATCGGTCTTGCTATCGATGAAGATCGTCAACCAGAACTGACTGAAGAGCGTGTTGACGCTTGGGTTAAACAAATCTCCGAAGAGATGTCTCTGGCTGAAATCCTTGGCTAATAATGACATAGATTGTCAATTAAAAGCGGGAACCATTCGATATGATGGATTAATCTTCCTATCTAATGGACTCGCTTTTAAGAACGAATCAAAATAATGAGACAATGCATGGTTTCTATTTTTATTTTCCATGCCTATAATTGTAAATCAGTTTAGAAGACAACTGGATTTTTGTTAAAAACGTCTCATTATTGTTAAATTTATGATTTAAAATACAGGACAAGCCCGCATGACAGACAATAATAAAGCATTGAAAAATGCAGGACTCAAAGTCACTCTTCCAAGATTAAAGATTTTGGAAGTACTTCAGGAGCCTGAGTGCCATCACGTCAGTGCGGAAGATCTCTACAAAAAGCTGATTGATATTGGTGAAGAAATCGGGTTAGCCACTGTTTACCGCGTATTAAACCAATTTGATGATGCTGGTATTGTGACTCGTCACAATTTCGAAGGTGGAAAATCCGTATTTGAATTAACTCAGCAACACCACCATGACCACTTGATCTGTTTAGATTGCGGCAAGGTTATCGAATTCACTGACGAATCAATCGAAAAGCGTCAGCATGACATCGCTGCTCGTCACGGTATCAAACTCTCTAACCACAGTTTATATTTGTACGGTCACTGTGCTGAAGGCGATTGTCGTGAAAATAGTGCTGCGCACGAAGCTAAATAATGACTTAATCAGGCGCGAATAACTAAAAGCGCGCTTTATTTAATGAATCATTTAATGTTAATTATACCCACTTAATGTTTATTAGTGGGTATTTTTATTTGAACATACTTAACATTTCCCTATTTCTGCTCTTTAGCTGAAAATTAGCGACTATTTTTTAAAAATACATAGCTTCATTTCTTCAGATAAAACCAAAATCATCCTCTATTCTTTAATTTGTTATGTGCTATTTTAATTTATACTAATTATCAAATTTGTGTGTAAGAGATTAAGGAATGAAGAAAACATATCTGTTTTTGAACATAAGTTTTTTCTTCTGGTTTCTTACTTTGATAGCGTGGTTTTTTAGATATACCATCGTGGCATCCGTTGCCTTTATATCTTCGATCATTTGTTTAGTTTTATACTTCAATTACAAAAAGGTTAGTCGCATGTTCAATAAAAAACAAAGCAAACCAGAACCCACTCCCACTATCAATAAAGAAGAAATCATGCAGCAAATTGCTGAGGAAAAAATGCAAGTATCGTCACCAATGATCAGCGAAGAAAAAACCAATACTATCATCGCCAAAGATGTTGTATTTGAAGGCAATATTACCTCCAATGAACAGGTTCATATCTATGGCACAGTCATTGGCAACATTGCTGGTAAAAATAATACCGTTAAAATCATGCAAAATGGTCAAGTTACCGGCAATATCACCAGCAATGAGTTGTGGGTAAACGGTAAAGTGGAAGGGGAATGTATTTCAGAAACCATTAGTATTGATACTAATGGTGAAATCTACGGCACGATTCGCTATTCAAATTTATCCATCAAAAAAGGCGGAATTTTTTCTGGTTTAGCAGAAGTCAAATCTGCGGTTAAATCAGAAGGTAATGTTGCCGTATTTAAAGAAAAATCTAAACAAGGAAAACCAGAAGCTCAAACACCTGACGTGGGTTCTTTATAATTAAATTTGTTAAATAGATGATATAGAATTGCTCGATAATAACTGATTTACCTTATTTATAGGTATTTATTGTCGAGTTATTTTGATTATACAAATTAACTCATCCCCAAAAGAACACGGCTTATACGTAATAAAAATAGAATAAAGGCGACATCTCTGCCGCCTATTATTAAATATTAATATTGTTCAAACATCTCTTGGATTTTTTTCGGATCTTTCGTTTGTGTTAAGGCTAATTGCAGTAACACACGAGATTTTTGTGGATTCAATCTTTCAGATGCCACAAATCCATATTCGTTATCATTCACTTCTGCATTTCGCGTTGTATAGCCTGTCGGTACGCGACTAGAACGCACCACGACAACATCCTCTTTCGCTGCATTAGCTAATGCATCAAAAATAGTTTTATACATATTCCCGTTACCAACACCGGCACTCACTATACCTTTAACACCTTCTTCTCGCAGTGCTTTTACTGGTGCTGAAGATGCATTCGCATAGTTATAGACAATACCCACTTCCGGTAATTTATCTAATTTGCTCACATCAAAAACAGGTTTATCCCCACGCGGCTGAGGCGCTTGATAATAGGTAACCTTACCATCATGAATATAGCCTTCTGCCCCCGCATTCACAGCATCAAAGGCTTGAACTTCTGTTGTGCTCATTTTCATAACATTGCGACCTTGGATCACTTTGTCATTCATCGCCATCAACACGCCACGCTCTCCCGCTGATTTATCAGATGCTAATACGACGGCATTGTATAAGTTCAATGGGCCGTCAGCGCCCAAAGCCGTGGAAGGACGCATTGCCCCCACCATCACAATCGGCTTTTTACAGGCCGTGGTTAAATCAAGGAAAAAGGCCGTTTCCTCCATGGTGTCAGTACCATGGGTAATCACAAAACCATCGGTTTTATTGCAATCTTGATTAATTTTTTTTGCGAGAGTTAACCAAACTTGATCATTCATATCTTGAGAACCGATATTCACCAGCTGCTCACCACTCAGGTTAGCAATTTTTTTAGTCTCTGGTACTGCATTAAGTAAAGAGTCAATTCCTACTTTTCCAGCTTGGTAGCTTGAACCTGTTGCTGATTCTCCACCACCCGCAATGGTTCCGCCCGTTGCCAACACCGTAATATTCGGTTGTGCAAATGCTGATGCGGCAAACAGTGAAACCAGTGTGGCTAACAGCGCTTTATTTCGGTTTTTCATCCTATTTTCCTTTAACTAAAATTAACGAGCATAATATTAAAAATAAACTCACGTTATTATGTGGATTTAATCTGAGAGTTTTGTGATCGACTTTGTCATTTTAGTAAATTTTAATTTTTCGCTATTTTTCTGTCTTGAATAAAAAGCGTGAGCACTAAGCAAAAAGCCCGTATCATAGCCGCTATCTGAAACAAGCCATTTACAAGTGACTGACAATGAGCCAAACATTTATTCCCGGCAAAGATGCCGCACTCGAAGACTCCATTGATGCATTCCAAACCAAACTGAAAAATTTAGGATTCGATATCGAAGAAGCCTCTTGGCTGAATCCGGTTCCAAATGTTTGGTCCGTTCATATTCGTGACAAAGAGTGCCCGCTGTGCTTTACCAACGGTAAAGGCGCAAGTAAAAAAGCGGCTTTAGCCTCTGCTCTCGGTGAATATTTTGAGCGTTTATCCACCAACTATTTCTTCGCAGATTTCTATTTAGGTAAATCCATCGCTGAGGGGGATTTCGTTCATTATCCTAATGAGAAATGGTTCCCGTTAACTGAAGATGATAGTCTGCCAGCAGGTTTGCTGGATGAGCGCTTGGTTGCTTTCTATGATCCTGACAATGCACTCGCAGGAAGCCAGCTGATTGACCTGCAATCAGGTAATGAAGAACGCGGTATTTGCGCCCTGCCATTCACACGCCAATCTGACAACAGCACCGTCTATATTCCAATGAATATCGTCGGCAACTTGTATGTGTCTAATGGAATGTCAGCCGGAAACACCGCAAACGAGGCTCGTGTACAAGGGTTATCCGAAGTGTTTGAGCGCTTTGTTAAAAATAAAATTATTGCCGAAAGCATTAGTTTACCAACGATCCCTACCGATGTGATGGCTCGCTACCCTGGTGTCGTTGCAGCGATTGAAACGTTGGAAAACGAAGGCTTCCCTATCTTCTGTTACGACGCCTCTTTGGGTGGCCAATTTCCAGTCATCTGTGTGGTGCTGTTTAACCCACAGAACGGGACTTGCTTTGCCTCTTTCGGCGCGCACCCTGATTTTGGTGTTGCCTTAGAGCGTACAGTCACAGAATTGCTGCAAGGTCGTGGACTGAAAGATTTGGACGTGTTTAACGCCCCAACCTTTGATGATGAAGAAGTCGGTGAGCACACAAACTTAGAAACCCACTTTATCGATTCTAGCGGTTTAATTAGCTGGGATATGTTTAAAGACGATGCGGATTATCCATTTGCAGATTGGAGCTTTAAAGGCACCACGACAGAAGAATTTGCAACGTTAATGGCAATCTTCAACAAACTTGACGCAGAAGTGTATATCGCAGATTACAGCCATTTAGGTGTGTATGCCTGCCGTATCTTGGTGCCAGGTATGTCAGATATCTATCCTGTAGAAGATTTGCATATTGCCAACAATGCAATGGGTGCTTACCTTCGCGACACCATTATGTCCCTCCCTGATAGTCAGTGGGAAAAAGAAGATTATCTTGCTCTCATTGAACAGTTAGATGATGACGGATTAGATGACTTTACCCGTGTGCGCGAACTATTAGGTTTGGCTGTTGGTAAAGATAATGGCTGGAGCAATCTACGTATTGGCGAATTGAAATCAATGTTAGCCTTAGCGGGTGGAGACCTTGAACAAGCATTGGCTTGGGTTGAATGGACACAAGACTTCAACAGTTCCGTATTCACGCCAGAACGCGCTAACTACTACCGCTGCTTACATACTCTGCTGCTACTTTCCCAAGAAGAAGAAAGAGAGCCAGCTCAATACTATCAAGCTTTTGTCCGTATGTATGGTCAAGAGGCGGTAGATGCGGCGTCAGCAGCAATTGCGGGTGAATCAAGCTTCTACGGATTATGGTCAATTGATGAAGAGCTCAAAGCATTACCTGCTCATCAAGGGCTTTTAGCAGCTTACGAAAAGCTACAAAAAGCGAAGCGTGCTAATGCTTAATTAGAAAACCTCCCACCAAATCCATAGGCTTGGTGGGGGTTTAAGATGATTTGAGATAAAAGCCTCTGGGCTTTTATCTTTACTTAAGCAATATTTAATTTCAATCACATAATAATTATCGAAATTCATTAACAATCATCTGTAACATTTTACTTATCGAGAGCGTTTTGAGCTGTTTTATAAAATTTTTTTATAAAATTTAAAAAATATTTTTCATATTAAAATCAAATAATTAGATGAAATTTTGACGTTTTTTATACTGTTTCCACCCCGTTCTCTCAACACTTCATGATCCACATCAAATTTATCGTCACACCCGTTTGTTACTATAATTGCGTGCTATAATTAATCAACTTTGTAAGAGAGTGTTAGTATGAAAGCTGACAACCCTTTTAATTTATTATCTCCTGCTGTCATGGCGCAAGTTGCTGATGATGCAGGTGTTTATAAAACGAACAAACACCCAGCTATTACCTACTTGTCAGCATTCACTGCTGGTATCTTTATCTCTATCGCTTTCGTTTTCTATATCACTGCAACGACAGGTGCAGCAAGTGCTCCTTACGGTTTTACTAAACTGATTGGCGGTATCTGCTTCTCCCTTGGACTAATGTTAGTTGTTGTATGCGGTGCTGACTTATTTACATCCACTGTTCTTACCATCGTATCTAAAGCAACAGGCAAAATTACTTGGGGAAAAATGTTCCTCAATTGGTTCAACGTTTATATTGGCAACTTAATTGGCGCACTGTTTTTTGTCGCTATTATTTGGTTTGCAGGCCAATATGCTGCGGCGAATGGGCAATGGGGGTTAAACGTTCTTCAAACGGCTAACTACAAGTTGCACCATACTTTTGTTGAAGCTGTCTTTTTAGGTATTTTAGCTAACTTAATGGTTTGCTTAGCAGTTTGGATGAGCTATGCCGGTCGTAGCCTAACTGACAAGCTGGTAGTATTAGTTCTGCCAATCGCAATGTTTGTTGCTAGTGGCTTTGAACATAGCATTGCAAATATGTTTATGATCCCTCTAGCTATCATGATTAAAGAATTCGCCCCTGTTGAATTTTGGTCAAATATCAACATGGCACCAGAACAATTTTCTAACTTAACAGTTGGAAACTTTATTACCGAAAACTTAATACCAGTAACTATCGGAAATATTATTGGCGGCGCAGTGTTAGTCGGCCTAATTTACTGGTTAATGCATCTACGTAATAGCGAAAAACATTAATCGAAATTGGTTAATATACTCGGTATTACAAGTACACAAAGATTTATTAAGATCCCTCAAAGATCCATTGTTAAAAGGTAAAAGTATCATGTCCGAATTAAATGAAAAATTCGCTTTAGCATGGCAAGGTTTTAGCCAAGGTGACTGGCAGAATAACGTCAACGTCCGTGACTTTATTCAGAAAAACTATACTCCGTATGAAGGTGATGAATCTTTCTTAGCAGGCTCTACTCCAGCGACTGATAAGCTGTGGGAAAAAGTCATGGAAGGGATCAAAATCGAAAACCGCACTCACGCGCCAGTTGATTTTGATACAGACGTTGCATCAACAATCACTTCCCATGATGCAGGTTACATTAGCAAAGACTTAGAAACTATCGTTGGTTTACAAACTGACGCACCTCTGAAACGTGGTCTTATCCCGTTCGGTGGTATCAAAATGGTTGAAGGTTCATGTAAAGCTTACGATCGTACTTTAGATCCTAGCCTGAAAAAAATCTTCACAGAATACCGTAAAACCCATAACCAAGGTGTTTTCGATGTTTATACTCCAGACATCTTAAAATGCCGTAAATCCGGTATCTTAACCGGTTTACCAGATGCTTATGGTCGTGGTCGTATCATCGGTGACTACCGTCGCGTTGCGCTGTACGGTATTGATTTCCTGATGAAAGACAAGTTCAACCAATTCACCTCTCTGCAAGAAAGATTAGAGAAAGGTGAAGACCTGCAAATGACTATCCAACTGCGCGAAGAAATTGCTGAACAGCACCGTGCACTGGGTCAAATCAAAGAGATGGCTGCTAAATATGGCTACGACATCTCCGGTCCTGCAACTAACGCACAAGAAGCTGTTCAATGGACTTACTTCGGTTACTTAGCCGCTGTTAAATCTCAAAACGGTGCAGCGATGTCATTTGGTCGTGTATCTACGTTCTTAGACGTGTACATCCAACGTGACTTAGAAGCAGGTAAAATCACAGAAGAACAAGCGCAAGAACTGATTGACCATTTAGTCATGAAACTGCGTATGGTTCGTTTCTTACGTACTCCTGAATACGATGAGCTGTTCTCTGGTGACCCAATCTGGGCAACAGAATCACTGGCTGGTATGGGTCTTGATGGCCGTACTATGGTGACTAAAAACACTTTCCGTTTCCTGAACACACTGTATACCATGGGCCCATCTCCAGAGCCTAACATGACTATCCTGTGGTCAGAAAAACTGCCAATGAACTTCAAAAAGTTCGCAGCAAAAGTGTCTATCGATACTTCATCTGTACAGTATGAAAACGATGACTTAATGCGTCCTGACTTCAACAATGATGACTACGCAATCGCATGTTGCGTGAGCCCAATGATTGTTGGTAAACAAATGCAGTTCTTCGGTGCTCGTGCAAACTTAGCGAAAACTATGCTGTACACCATCAACGGTGGTGTGGACGAAAAACTGAAAATGCAAGTCGGTCCTAAACATGCTCCAATCATGGACGAAGTTCTTGATTTCGATACCGTGATGGACAAAATGGACCACTTTATGGATTGGTTAGCAACTCAGTACGTCACTGCGCTGAACTGCATCCACTTCATGCACGATAAATACAGCTATGAAGCAGCACTGATGGCACTTCATGACCGTGATGTTTACCGTACAATGGCATGTGGTATCGCAGGTCTATCTGTTGCAGCTGACTCACTGTCTGCTATCAAATACGCAAAAGTTAAACCAATTCGTGACGAAGATGGTATTGCTATCGACTTCGAAATCGAAGGTGAATACCCACAATTTGGTAACAACGACCCACGTGTTGATGACATCGCTTGTGACTTAGTAGAACGTTTCATGAAGAAAATCCAGAAACTGCCTACTTACCGTAACGCGGTTCCAACTCAGTCAGTTCTGACCATCACGTCTAACGTTGTGTATGGTAAGAAAACAGGTAACACCCCTGATGGTCGTCGTGCTGGCGCTCCATTCGGACCAGGCGCTAACCCAATGCACGGCCGTGACCAAAAAGGTGCGGTTGCATCACTGACTTCAGTGGCTAAACTGCCGTTTGCTTACGCGAAAGATGGTATTTCTTATACCTTCTCTATCGTTCCAAATGCATTAGGTAAAGACGACGAAGTGCGTAAAACTAACTTAGCGGGTCTGATGGATGGTTACTTCCACCATGAATCCTCTATCGAGGGTGGTCAGCACTTAAATGTGAACGTTATGAACCGCGAAATGCTGTTAGACGCAATGGAAAACCCAGAGAAATATCCGCAGCTGACTATCCGTGTATCAGGATATGCAGTGCGCTTTAACTCTCTGACTAAAGAACAGCAGCAAGACGTTATTACTCGTACTTTCACCAGTACTCTGTAAGACTTTGCTAAGATTCTATAACGTAAAATAAATAAAAGGCCCCTCCCATTGGGGCCTTTCTATCTTAGTCAAAGATAACAAATTATAATTCTACATTCTGTGAGTTCCTGCTATGTCAACAACGCAAAAGACTATTCCAACGACTGAAATTTCGACCACCTCGCCACCTGCGACGTTTGGGCGAATTCACTCCTTCGAATCCTGTGGTACCGTCGACGGACCAGGGATCCGCTTTATTGTCTTCTTTCAAGGCTGCCTAATGCGCTGCCTGTATTGCCATAATCGTGATACATGGGATACCCATACCGGTAACATGGTCACTGTTGATGAGTTAATGAAAGAAGCCGTCACTTATCGCCATTTTATGAACGCTACAGGTGGTGGTGTAACCGCATCTGGTGGTGAAGCTATTTTACAGGCTGATTTTGTCCGTGATTGGTTCCGCGCTTGTAAAAAAGAAAACATCCATACCTGTTTAGACACTAATGGATTTGTTCGTCGTTATGACCCCGTCATTGATGAGCTGATGGAAGTCACTGATCTTGTCATGCTTGACTTAAAACAGCTTAATGATGAGATCCACCAAAAACTCGTGGGTGTTTCCAATCATCGCACCTTAGAATTTGCTCGCTACCTCGCTAAGCGCAATCAAAAAACCTGGATCCGCTATGTCGTTGTCCCAGGCTGGAGTGACGATGACCACTCAGTCCATATGCTCGGTGAGTTTGTGAAAGATATGGATAATATCGAGAAAATTGAGCTGCTCCCTTACCATGAGCTGGGTAAACACAAATGGGAAACCATGGGTGAAGAATACAAACTTGATGGCGTGAGACCACCATCAAAAGAAGTGATGGAAAGAGTAAAAAGCATCCTCGAAAGCTACGGCAAAAAAGTCATGTACTAATTAAAATGAGGCTTCCTTCGGGGAGTCTCATTATTATCCCTTCTTCTACACCATCCTACCCGCTTTCATAATCCTGCCTACTCTCACGCAACCAGATTACTCTGCTTTGATAATGTTGAGTTTTTAGGCATAATCCCCAAGTTAAATTTAATTTATAAATCAATAGCAGCATAACACTATAATAAACATTGCTGATTCATCACTACGAATAGGTCATTTACCATGAACAATGAACACGATCATGTCGATAACAACATATCACCTGTAACGCCAGCACCTGAAACACCATCACTTCAAGAGCCCGTTGATAGTTTTGTATTTACGCCTGAACCTCGCGCCGTTCAAGCAGGAGAAGGCGTTGAATGGATTAGCCAAGCGTGGGCACTGGTCAAAGAAAAATTAGGTATGTGGATCCTGATTAACGTTGTCTTTTTCCTGATTATCTTTGCTATGGCTTTTCTACCCATTGTCAGCATGTTTGTGAGTTTTGTTACTCCCGTTTTCGTCGGGGGGATCATTGCAATTTGTGAAAACCAACGCAAAACTGGCGAAGCGGATATTGGCTTGCTTTTCTCTGGGTTCCAAAAGAAATTTGGTGAGCTATTTGCTATTGGTGCCATAAACTTTGCAGCCAATATGGTCGGAATGTTAATTGCTTTTCTGATTGCTGGCTCGGCCATTTTTAGCTTAGTAATGCAAGCTGACCAATACGATGGTATTTCGGATGCAGCCTTGTTTGCATCAACTGGAACATTTGTATTTGCGGGCATTATCATGGCATTAGCTAGCTTATTTGGCACTGCACTAACGTGGTTTGCTCCCGCTCTTATCATGAATCATGATTTCAAAATTGGCACATCTATCTCCGCCAGCTTACAGGCAGTGAAGAAAAACCTATTACCCGGCTTCTTATTCTTCCTGATTGCCATGGTGCTAATGTTTGTCTCCATTATCCCATTTGGCTTAGGATTATTTATCTCAATGCCAATTATGTACGCAACTTACTACAGCACGTACCGCAGTATCTTTTTTACCGATACTAAACAGTCACAGACCAGTTCATTGATTGTGTAATTAAAGCGGACGAGACTCACTAATTTCTTTGGAAGTTTTGCACTGAGCTCATCAGCATTGACTAAAATTATCTCCTGACACCTCAGGGTTGAATTACGACGATGAGGTGTTTTTTAATTACTAAAATCAGTAAATAAAACCATTTATAACAAAAAGTTAATCAGTCAAGCCATTATCTAGAATTAGGACTAACTTTTTTCCACTCCTTAAAAAATATTGGTTAGTATCTCGTCGTCAACCGCTCGGGATAAGGATCGATATGTCTATTCACTTAGTTTCTAAACCGCATGATTCTGCATTCAAAGGCTTTATGACTAAGCTTGGTAATGCAAGGGATTTCTTCGAGGCTCATTTACCAAGTCGTATTACACAATACTGTAATTTCGATACTTTAATACTAACGAGTGCTTCATTTATAGATAAAACGCTGCGTTCTCGCTTATCTGATTTGCTCTATAGAGTCGAAACAAAACAAGGTTCGGGTTACTTCTATCTATTAGTTGAGCACCAATCGACTCCAGATAAATTAATGGGCTGGCGCTTAATGCATTACGCGTTCTCCGCAATGAATCAACATCTACAACACGGTCATCATGCTTTACCCCTTATCGTCCCTATTCAGTTTTATCATGGTGATCCGTCGCCTTACCCTTATTCACGCTCATGGACAGACTGCTTTCAGTGGTCAGATTTAGCCCATGACCTTTATTGTAATCCCCTACCACTGATTGACGTAAATGCTGTCAGCGATGATGAAATTCTTACCCACCGGAAGGTGGCTGCAATGGAGTTAGCTTTCAAGTATTCAACCCGACAGGGTGACATTGTTCTGCTATCTAAACGCTTAGCACATGTGATTAAAGAAAATGAAAATCATCGAGATGATGTGATTTTAATTATTAACTATCTATTTAGTGTGATGGATTCCACTGATTACACCCAAATAGTACAGGCTTTAATCAATCAAACTGAAAAATATGAGGAAACTATTATGAATATTGCACAGAGACTCAGGGATGAAGGAATGCAAAAAGGTATAGAACAAGGCATAGAGCAAGGTATAGAGCAAGGTATAGAGCAGGCGAGAAAAGAAGAAATTATTAACACTCGTCAACGCATGAGGTCACTGGTCATAACGAGTTTAAGCCTGGGGCTCAGTATTGATGTTATTAGCCAAATCTCGGGATTGTCCCATTCAGAAATTCAAGTGTTGAGCTTGTGACTTAACCACTTATTTTTACAATAAAAAAGGCTGAACCCAGTCTAAAACCAAGCTCAGCCTTCAACATCAAATATATCAATTAGCCGATATATTCTAAGCCTTTCATATATGGACGTAAGACTGCTGGCACTTCAATACGTCCATCCGCTTGCTGATAGTTTTCTAATACAGCAACCAGAGTACGACCAACCGCTAAACCAGAACCATTCAATGTATGAACCAGTTGGGTTTTCTTGTCGCTCTTACCACGGAAACGCGCTTGCATACGGCGAGCTTGGAAGTCCCACATATTTGAGCAAGAAGAAATCTCACGGTATGTATTTTGCGCTGGCAGCCAAACTTCTAAATCATAAGTTTTGCGTGAACCAAAGCCAATATCCCCAGTACATAGCAGCACTTTACGGTATGGCAGTTCCAGTAATTGCAGAACTTTTTCCGCGTGACCGGTTAACTCTTCCAGTGCCGCCATTGATTTCTCAGGATGCACGATTTGCACTAATTCAACTTTATCAAATTGGTGCATACGGATAAGGCCACGAGTATCACGACCATAAGAGCCCGCTTCTGAACGGAAACATGGTGTATGAGCCGTCATTTTCAAAGGAAGTGAATCTTCATCTAAAATTTCATCACGCACCAAGTTAGTTACTGGCACTTCCGCAGTTGGGATCAGAGCATAAGTGCTGCTATCCGCTTCTTCTTCCAACGGTTTAGTGTGGAATAAATCTTCACCAAATTTCGGCAGCTGACCAGTACCATACAGCGTGTCATGGTTAACTAAATAAGGAACATACAGCTCTTGATAACCATGTTGTTCAGTATGTAAATCCAGCATAAATTGCGCTAATGCACGGTGCATACGCGCAATTTGACCTTTCATCACAACAAAACGAGCACCTGTCAATTTCACTGCCGCTGGAAAATCTAAACCACCAGCCAGTTCACCTAAGCTCACATGATCTTTGACTTCAAAATCATATTGGCGAGGTTGCCCCCAACGAGTGATTTCTAAGTTTTCTGAGTCATCTTTACCGTCAGGCACTTCATCATCAGGAATATTCGGGATACTTAATGCAATATCACGGATTTCTTGTTGCAGCTTATCTAACTCTGCTTTAGCAGCATCCAATTTTTCGCCTAATTGGTTCACTTCCAGACGCAATGGCTCAATGTCTTCACCACGCGCTTTTGCTGCACCAATAGTTTTCGATCGCGAGTTACGGTCTGCTTGCAGGGTTTCAGTTTCAACTTGTAAAACTTTGCGGCGTTCTTCTAATTCACGCAGCTTTTCCACATCAAGGGTAAAACCCCTGCGAGCCAGTTTTGTAGCAACCGCGTCTAGCTCCGTACGCAGTAAATTTGGATCGAGCATGCTTATCCTGTGATTTTGTTAGTCAATTGTGAGAGCGAATATAACGCGCTCCGGCGTTATATTTAGAATATTTTATTGCTTTATAACCTTACCGCATTGACCCGATTAGCGATAGCGTTTTGTTGTGCTAATTTGATCTTGTTGGGCTAACCAGTCGAGTTTTTCAGCAATTTTGCCTTCTAGCCCGCGTGCCGTTGGGTAATAGTATTGCGTCGCTTTCATCGGTTCAGGGAAATAGTTTTCACCCGCCGCGTAAGCATTAGGCTCGTCGTGAGCATAACGATACTCTTTACCGACACCTAACTCTTTCATTAATTTGGTAGGGGCATTTCTTAAATGTTCAGGAACATCATAATCTGGCTGCATTTGAGCATCTTTAATTGCGGCTTTATACGCGGTGTAAACGGCATTACTTTTCGGTGCGCATGCAAGATAAACAATGGCTTGAGCGATAGCTCGCTCCCCTTCCGCCGGGCCTACACGAGTAAAACAATCCCATGCTGAAATCGCCACTTGCATGGCTCGAGGATCGGCATTCCCGACATCTTCAGAGGCAATCGCCAATAAACGACGAGCGACATACAGAGGATCACCGCCCGCAGTAATAATCCGAGCATACCAATAAAGTGCAGCATCGGGAGCTGAACCACGAACTGATTTATGCAACGCAGAAATCAAATCATAGTAACGGTCACCCTTATTATCGAAACGCGCTGCGCGTTCACCACTCACTTCTTTGAGCAACTCGGCAGTTAACACTCGTTGACCTTGGTTATCTGCCTCCGCCATATCCGACATCATTTCCAGCAGATTCAATGAGCGCCTTGCATCCCCATTAACCAAGTCAGCGATCATTTTTCGGGTACTATCTGGAAGAACGATATTTTGTCCACCTAAACCCCGGGTGCTATCGCCCAATGCCTGTAACAGCACTTCTTCAATTTCACTACTTTCTAAGGATTTTAATAGATAGACTCTTGCGCGAGAAAGTAGTGCCGAGTTGAGTTCGAATGATGGGTTTTCGGTAGTCGCACCAATAAAAGTGATGGTACCGTCTTCAATATGAGGTAAAAAAGCATCTTGCTGGCTTTTATTAAAGCGGTGAACTTCATCCACAAACAAAATGGTTCTTCGCCCCGCACTGCGATTTTGGCGCGCTTTTTCGATAGATTCACGGATCTCTTTGATCCCTGAAGTTACCGCAGAAATGCGCTCGATATCCGCTTGTGCATAGTGACCAATAATTTCAGCCAAAGTAGTTTTCCCCGTTCCCGGAGGTCCCCACAAGATCATTGAGTGTAAATGACCCGCCTTAATCGCACGTGGTAATGGTTTACCTTCGGCAAGTAAATGTGTTTGACCAATATATTGCTCAAGCGTTTCTGGCCGCATACGCGCAGCCAGAGGTTGGAATTCATTTTGTGAAAAATCGAGAGATAAGTTACCCACGAGACCCTCTTTACTCCCTAGATATTAGTGAGCGCGAGAACGCTGGTCATCCAATGTGACCCCTTTTGGTACTGTAAATTTGAATTTACTTGGGTCAACTGGGCCATTTTTTTGCTGTTTTAATTGATAGGCGCTGGTTTGTCCGTCTTGTTCAACCGCAGCAAATTTCTCAATCGTCCCTTGTGGGTTAACCGTAATAGAGAAACTTTTTAATGTCCCGTTAGATTGTTTTGGTTTCAGATCAAACGTATTGCCCTGTTGGACAATAGAATACTGTTTCCAATCCTGCGGATTGTTGCGAGTTAATAGCAGGAATGGCGTATCTTGGGTAGCATCAGCTAAGTTTGTCACCGTCACTTGCTCAACAAATGGGTTGTAAAACCACAGGTTTTTACCGTCTGATACCAGAACACTTTCATCCGGCGAAGTCATATTCCAGTTAAATAAGTTAGGTCGTTCAATCCACAAGTCACCGACACCCTCTTGGATAAGATCACCTTCTGGGCTAGTTACTTTCTGAGAAAAGCTCGCTTGGAAGCTATTCACTTTACTCAGTCGATCTTGAAGGTCTTGACTCGCATCTGCCAATACTTGACCTACGTTTAAACTCAGGGCTAATGCACCTAACAACATCATTTTTTTCATCGAGAAAAGACCTTAAAATTAATACCACAAGGGGCGTATGTCTTTATACACCCCTTGAATTAAACCAGCAATTATCACATGAAATATTAATATCCCATTGATGGCGGGGCTAATACTTCTCGGTTTCCATTATGCCCCGGTTCACTGACAATCCCTTGGTCTTCCATTTGCTCAACAATCCGAGCTGCCCGGTTGTAACCGATACGGAATTGACGTTGTACACCGGAGATGGATACCCTTTGTTTTTCAACAACAAATTCGACAGCTTGATCAAATAACGGGTCGAGATCCTCATCACCATTATCTGAACTTCCACCGCCTTCACTATCATCGCTACATGTCGTGATGCTATCAATATATTGCGGTTTCCCGCGTGCTTTCCAATCATTTACGACAGCGTGAACTTCTTGGTCACGGACAAATGCACCGTGAACACGCACTGGAATCGATGAGTTTGGTGGCAGATACAGCATATCCCCCATACCCAGTAGTGATTCAGCACCACCTTGGTCAAGAATAGTGCGCGAGTCAATCTTACTCGATACCGTAAAGGCGATACGCGTTGGAATATTGGCTTTAATTAACCCAGTAATGATGTCAACCGATGGACGTTGGGTCGCTAAAACGAGGTGGATACCGGCTGCACGCGCTTTTTGTGCTAAACGAGCAATCAACTCTTCCACTTTCTTCCCTGCGGTCATCATTAAGTCCGCAAATTCGTCCACCATCACCACGATATAAGGTTCTTTTTTCAGCATTGGATGTTCCATATCCATACTGTCGCCAGGCTTCCAGAATGGATCTGGGATTGGGCGATTCATATCCGCTGCCGCTTTAATTTTGTCGTTGTAACCCGCGAGATTACGTACGCCTAATGCTGACATCAGTTTATAACGGCGTTCCATTTCATTGACACACCAACGTAGCGCATTCGCTGCATCTTTCATGTCAGTAACGACTTCAGTTAACAGGTGCGGGATCCCTTCATAGATAGAAAGTTCCAGCATTTTCGGGTCTATCATAATAAAGCGAACATCTTCAGGCTTCGCTTTATATAAGATACTCAGGATCATCGCATTGACCCCAACCGACTTACCGGATCCCGTTGTACCCGCCACTAATAAGTGCGGCATTTTTGCCAAATCGGCAACAACTGGATCACCTTCGATATCTTTCCCTAAAACAATCGTCAACGGCGATGAATTTTTTCTAAAATCATCACAGTCTAAAACTTCACTCAAATAAACAGTTTGACGTTTTTCATTCGGTAACTCTAAACCAACATAGGGTTTACCTGGAATCACCTCAACAACACGAACCGCTGTTGTCGACAATGAACGCGCAAGATCTCGGGATAACGTGGAAATTCGAGCTGCTTTCACTCCCGGCGCAAGATCCAACTCAAAACGGGTGATTACGGGACCTGGAGAGAAGCCAACCACTTCAGCTTTAACCCGATAATCGTTCAAGCGTGCTTCAATTAACCTTGCGGTTTGCTCTAATTTGAACATATCCACTGGCTCTTCTTGCTCTGGTGGACTCGCCAGTAGGTCAAGCGACGGCATTGGCGTCGTTGGTTTCGGTAACGGTTGGTCGTTACGTACTAAGAATGGGTGGAATAAACTATCCTGCTGTGGCTGCTGTGGCTGCTGTGGCTGCTGTGGCTGCTGTGGCTGCTGTGGCTGCTGTGGCTGCTGTGGCTGCTGTGGCTGCTGTGGCTGCTGTGGCTGCTGTGGCTGCTGTGCTGCAGTTTCAGGCTGCCCCGCAGGATGAGCAACAAATTCATTTCCATTATTTGCCGGTGTTATTGGCTGTTCTTGCGTTATCGAATGTGCTTGCACTGGCGGTTCGGTAAATGACGGCATAAACAGCGGCGCTGCAGGTTCATCATCGACTAAATCATCCACCGGCGAGAAACGCTCAAATGCCGATAATGGCGTACTTAAATCAATTTTAGGTTCAAAATCATCCAGATCATTATCCTGCTCATGCTCATCATCAGCATGGGCAGTAAAGCGATGGATATCTGAAGGGGAAGTTGGCTCTATTTGCTTTGTAGGCTCAAAAGATGGCGTAAATGCTGGAGCAGAAGCCCAACGATGTTCAATTTCTGGCTGAGTAAACGTACTCGCAGGCATATAATCTTGATGAGTTTCTGGCTCTGGCGCAATATCTGAAGCGGCAACAGAATCAACCGCAGGCTGGTTAACCTGGAATGCAGCGTCAAACTCCTGCATATCCGTATCTGGCTCGCCGTAGCGTTGACGTTGCTGCTCTAAGAATTGAACGCGCAACAACCTTTCTTGCTCTAGCTCATCATTAGTTTTCACTTCATTTTCAGGTTCTTCAGTCGCAGACCATTGCTGATATACCTGCTCACGCTGAGATGCCTCTTCTTGACGACGTTGAAGCTCTGCATCACGCTGAGATGGAATACGAATACCATACAGCTCACGGCGAGTCGGTAAACGAACTGGATTTGGACGAGGTAATTCTGGTTCCAGATTCTTTTTCACTTGCGCGTGGCGTTCCATCGCTGCAATCGAAATACCCGCAGCTGCTAACGCCGCAGGATCGGCAACACGGCTAGTTACCGAGGATTCACTCACGTCAGGGCTTCCCATATCAATGGTTGGCTCTAAAGGCGTAAACTGTGGCGATGTAAATACTGGGGCTGTAGGCTTAGACTCAAAAACAGGTTCCGGAGCAAAAACGGGCTCAGGCGTAAATGTTGGTTCTTGAGGCATAACAGGCGCAGGAGAAGATGCCTGAGTCGGTGCCACTTGAGGCTGATAATCATCAGGCACTTCAAAATGGTAAGTTTGCGGCTCTTTGGTCGCTGAAGGCTCTTCTGTCGCGGAAAATGTCGGTAAAGCTGTATTTTCTGCTGGTTGAGTAATAAAGGTAGGCTGCTCTGCCAAAGAAGCGCTTAGCTGGGCTTGCTCAATAATGGATTGCGGCGCAGCCGTTAATAGAGGATCAGCCATAACCTGTGGCTCAGTCGCAAGCTGCACATCCTCAGAAACGAGCTCAGAGACTGTTGGGGCGGAAAACAGAACATCATCCGCATCAAATTGTTGGTTTTCATCATTTGCTTGATGTTCAGCGATTTGAGCACGCTGTAGCGCCTCTTCCGTCTCTTCAACATCATAATCGTAGTCATCAAGTTCATCACCACGGGCACGGTTTGTTAGCAATGTGATAGGAAGTAATATCCCTGCCCCTATTTTTTCTGCGATCGTCAGCCAAGACCAACCCGTGAATAGGGTGAAACTGATTGCCCAGAGGAATAACAGCGCCAAGGTAGCGCCCAATGAGTTAAACCACGGCATAATTGCATTACTGAATACACTACCAATGACCCCGCCAGAGGCGAAGTTGGGTAAATCATCAAAGTTGAGCGCGGCTAAACCACAAGATGAAAGGATCAGCGCTAACCCGCCAATGAGGCGTAAAGAGAGCGAGAAAAAGTCAATATAGCGGCGTTGGCTTTCATAGTGATAAATTGCCCAACACCCGAGTAACAATAATGGCGGGATCGCAAACGCGAGAATACCAAATGCAGAAAACAGGATATCCGCACTCCATGAGCCAATACTTCCCCCTAAATTTTTAACGGGGGCATCCCAGTTAGTTTGCGACCAACTCGGGTCAGAAGGATTAAAACTCCATAGCGCGACCATAAGAAAAATCGCACAGAGGCAGATTGCCAACAAAATCACCTCTAATAGCCGTCTGCCGCTACTGAGCTTTTTAAATTTGATGTACTTATCTTCGGTATATTCTTGGCTCATTATTGTTTCTTTACTGACTGATGTTCTTGCTTAATACGTGATTATCCTATGATTATTCTAACACTAATCCCCTAAACGCGCCTGCATTAAGACGATTAAGACAAATTATCACACCATAGAGACCATAAGACTCAGTATTTCATCTTACGAATAGGGTTTCAAACTCTATTTAAGGTCAAAATTCTTAATTGTTTATAGCTTTAAAATCAATAAATTGAAATGAAAATTTCTGACTAATTTTGAGTCTATCGCAGACAGTGACGAGAGAATGTTCGAAAAAGAACCATTGGGAGAATTAAAGAGAAAAATCATGGTGCTTAAAAACGGAACAACGCTGAGTAAACCCAGCGTTGAAACAGCAGTGCGACAACAATGCAGATTGCTGTGCAGGAATGATGCACACAAAGCGCAATTAGCGAGTTTTAATCACTAAGCGGTTGCTTTGTTTCACTTCTTCCATAACTACGTAGGTACGAGTGTCATTTACACCCGGAAGGCGTAATAACGTTTCACCTAGCAGTTTACGATATGCGGACATATCTGGCACACGCGTTTTCAACAGATAGTCAAAGTCACCGGAAACGAGGTGACACTCTTGAATTTCTTCAAGTTTTTGAACTGCTGTGTTGAATTGTTCGAACACATCTGGCGCGCCACGGTTTAAAGTGATTTCAACGAAAACCAGCAGCGATGCATCTAAATAATGTGGATTCAACAGTGCGGTATAACCAGAAATGAAACCCTGTCTTTCAAGACGACGAACACGCTCTAAACATGGCGTTGGAGATAAACCAACACGCTTAGATAGTTCAACGTTAGAGATACGCCCGTCTTTTTGCAATTCGTTCAGTATATTCCTGTCAATACGGTCAAGGTCTTTGCCAGGACGCTTTTTATTGTCAATCATCTCTTATCTCTCTTTCTTTAATTGTTATTTTCTACATCTTATAAAACGGCACCATCTATACGTCAGTCTTCCTAAGCGGACTAGCGGGCGTGGAACCTATTCTATTCGTCATAACTGAAGTTCTCGTAAACCGAAACATATTTACTTTTGGAGCGGCTTACAATCGTCGCGACATTGCTTGAATGTGTGACGTAAAGTTAATTTTCCAGTAAGAACAAAAATACGCCATTTCCATTGACCTGCTAGATAATTAACTCTTAGATAGATGTTTTCGCAAATGCGCAGCCGATTGTCAAAGTAAATGAATAAAAATCAGTACAAGATTTCGGTTTTTTTTTCAGTAAAACGTTTCGCAGACGCAATTCAAGATAATTCCTAAAATTACCGTTTCGTGATTAAAGCACTTTCCCTCTCATTTTTTAACTCTTAATTGGTATTACCTATCAGAAAAATTTGTCCCCTCCACATCAATGAATGGTTAAATCACTTTTGTTACCCCCCTATTTCTCCTACAATCGTCCTTATGCTTTTTTGAGACTAAAAAGAGGAATTCATGAGCACAACCACACATCGTAAGTTAATCATTTTAGGTTCAGGCCCTGCAGGTTATACCGCAGCCGTTTACGCAGCTCGCGCAAATTTACACCCTGCACTGATTACTGGGGTGGAAAAAGGCGGCCAATTAACCACAACCACGGAAGTTGAAAACTGGCCGGGTGATCCTGAAGGTTTAACAGGTCCAGGACTCATGGAACGCATGCATGCTCATGCGGAAAAATTCGAAACTGAAATCATCAACGACCACATTACAAAAGTGGATTTCCAGCAGCGCCCTTTCCGCCTGTTTGGTGATGATACAGAATATACGTGTGACGCATTGATCATTGCGACTGGCGCGTCTGCTCGTTACATCGGTCTACCATCAGAAGAAGCATTTAAAGGTCGCGGTGTTTCTGCTTGTGCAACTTGTGACGGTTTCTTCTATCGTAACCAAAAAGTTGCGGTTGTCGGTGGTGGTAATACTGCCGTTGAAGAAGCGCTGTATCTTTCTAATATCGCGTCTGAAGTACATTTGATTCACCGCCGCGATAGCTTTAGAGCGGAAAAAATTCTAGTTAATCGCCTGATGGATAAAGTTGAAAATGGGAACATCGTTCTGCATACCGACAATACATTAGACGAAGTTCTGGGCGATGATATGGGCGTTACAGGCGTTCGTTTACGTTGCACCAAAACCAATAAAACGGAAGATGTTGCTGTCATGGGCGCCTTTATTGCTATCGGTCATAGCCCTAACACCGCAATTTTTGACGGTCAATTAGCCTTAAATAATGGCTATATTAAAGTGCAATCCGGCACCAACGGTAACGCAACTCAAACTTCCGTTGAAGGGATCTTTGCGGCCGGTGATGTTATGGATCACATCTACCGCCAAGCAATTACTTCAGCCGGTACTGGCTGCATGGCAGCATTAGATGCGGAACGTTACCTAGACGGGTTAGCAGACAAGAAATAATTTTTTAATCTAAAAATAGAAGCCCCATTTTTGCGTTGTCGTTCATTAAGTTCGCAGCGAAATAGAATGGGGCTTTTTATTTATTCCTATTTTAAAAATAAAGCGCTATTCCATTCTGAATTAGGAGCAAGTTTATATTCCTCTTTTTACCCCATGCCTATACTCAATTTAATTATCTTGTTCATTCAAATAAGGAAGTGACATGGAGCCTCAAACGCAAAAAGAGCCCAACTTTATGGGTTCACTTAATAAGCTGGCGTATTTCATTGTTATCTTGCTATCGGTTATTCAAGGAATTGTCATCACCGCCACTCTTGATTATTCCATAGAAATTCCATTAAGCCCTACATGGGCTTATTTACCCATGATGTTGGTTATTTTTGTTCCTTCGGTTATCAGCTTTCTTATTACCAATGCCAAGCAAGCGGTGTTTTATTTCAATATTATCCTAACGATTGTGCTTGTTTTTTGGATCAATACTTGGCAAAGCCTTGATATTGGTACTTCTGATAACAATGCCCCATTCCTCTCTATTACGACGCTCACTGTCCTGATTTTTTTCATATTGCCTTGGATGCAAAACCGCCAAGCCACAGGAACCTGGAAAGCTGATTACAGCTGCTTAGTCGGGCACTATTTCCGTAACACCTTATTTGGTCTTTTCGCCTGTGCCATTGGGGGCTTACTAACGCTGATTGTCAAGCAAGCCAGCTTTTTATTCGGCATTGTCAATCTATCAACACTCAGCCAATTTCTTGGTCACTATATTGTCCTTTGGATAGCATTTTTAGTTGGTTTTAATACTAGCTTGCTCTTTTTACGTTCCAAATTGGTGATGCAACTGAACAACATCGCCAAATATTTCTCGCAATTTTTCCTACCCTTACTCAGTTTAATCGCCGTAATTTTCTTAGCTGGCTTGGTTGTATCCATATTAACTGGTGTGCATTACACAGCTTCAGAGCTAGGTTCTGGCACCATGCTTTGCTTTGTGATTTTAAATATTATATTTATTAATGCCCTTTATGGCGATGGCACAACCCAATTCCAATTTAAACCTATTATCAATGGCTTTGTACTGATCAGCATCGTTCTACTAAATGCATTTTCTGCACTTTCTCTGTACGGTATTTTCGTTCGTGTTAGCCAATATAGCTGGAGTGTGAGCAGGCTATATGCATTTACTATTGCACTATTTTTAGCCCTGATTATTTTAGCTTACAGCATCACAATCATAGTAAAACAACGCCGCTGGGCATTCTCCCTCGGTAGGATAAATAAGGTCGCTATTCTAGGTTTAATCGCCACAATCTTAGTCATTAATAGCCCTATTGGTGATTTCCAACGCATTGCGGTCAACAGCATTATGGCGGCTGTTGAAAAAGGCAAAATTAAAATTAACTACGATTTATCTTATGACTTAGAGAAATTAGGAGTGCAAGGAAAAGAGGCGTTAGCAAAATTGGAGCAAGACCCTGATACGAAAGCACAGCTCAAAGTTGGCGCTTACTCTGATGTTCCTAAACCACTTAAAGACGTTCTTATCATCGCCAAAGGCAGCCAACCATTGCCACAAAGCTGGTTTGATATGGAAGACGGGATCCGCGACGCATGGAATTGCACCAATTATTACAGTAATTATGAATGCCTTGGATTTATGACCGATGCAAACAACGATGGAACTGACGACGTGGTGATGTGCTACTCCATACCCGAGTCCCTTGATTATGAATGTACTATTTGGCAGTCCGCGGATAACACATGGAAATTAGTGGATACGCAAAGAGAGGTATTCGATGATATGCAATTCAAAAAAACAGCATGGGATAAGCTACTCAACAACCAGTTTATGTTGAAACCAAAAACCTGGTTGCAAATTGTTCCTGAATAACACACAAAAATCCCCCAAAATTATTTCAACCTAAAATGTAGGTGGCTTAACAATTATAAATTAAGCCATCTTATTTTTTCTTTGTAATAACGGTAACATCCTCTGTTCGTTCAAATTTAATTATATTACGCTCATATAATTTACCTTTATAAAACATATCGATAACAAAAATTGTTCTATTCAAATAACTGGCTTTTATTATGTAACATATCTGATGGAAGCTGTTATGATAGGCAAAAATTCGGTTAGATTTGATGACAAAGTCAACTATCTTAACTGCACTCAATAACATGAAAACTACACCTGCTAACTAAATCATTATGGATAAATCAAGACAGACTGAATTGGTGCGTTGGTTAAAGCAACACAGCGCTCCTGCTAAGCGTTGGCTCCGAATTTCTATGCTATTAGGCATAGTCAGCGGTTTATTAATTATTGCGCAGGCTTGGTTCCTCGCTGTGATCCTTCAAGCCCTCATGATGGACCACATTCCACGAGAGCAACTCCTCACTGACTTTGCATTATTAATTAGTGTCTTTATTTTACGCGGTGTTGTTCACTATCTTCGTGAACGCGCGGGCTACCGATGTGGACAAGTTGTCAGGCAGCAAGTCCGCGGTATGGTATTAGATAAACTGCAAGAGTTAGGCCCTGTCTGGGTCAAGGGTAAGCCAGCAGGAAGCTGGGCAACGATTATTCTTGAGCAGATTGAAGACATGCAGGATTACTATTCTCGCTATCTTCCGCAAATGTATTTAGCCACCATCATCCCAATCATGATCTTGATTGCCATCTTCCCATTTAACTGGGCAGCTGCGCTGATTTTATTTGCAACCGCACCGTTAATTCCGATTTTCATGGCGCTGGTAGGACTCGGTGCTGCCGATGCTAACCGCCGTAACTTCCTTGCCTTAAGCCGTTTGAGTGGTAGTTTCCTCGACCGTTTACGAGGATTAGACACCCTACGCTTATTTTTCCGTGGCAAAGCTGAAGTCTCCCAGATTCGTGAATCCACCGAAGACTTCCGTTCTCGCACCATGGAAGTGCTGCGTATGGCATTTTTATCGTCGGGAGTCTTAGAGTTTTTCGCATCAATCTCCATTGCAGTTGTCGCCGTTTATTTCGGATTCTCTTATCTTGGAGAGTTAAGTTTCGGTAGTTATGGTCTGCCAGTCACATTATTTGCAGGTTTCCTTGCGCTGATTTTATCCCCAGAATTTTTCCAGCCGCTGCGCGACCTAGGCACTTACTATCATGCAAAAGCCCAAGCAGTAGGCGCCGCGGAATCTCTGGTGACCTTACTCGAAAGTCAAGGTGACGAACAATTACCACAAGGCGATAAGGTAATTGATGAACAACCTATTCGCATTGAAGCCAAGCAGCTGGAAGTTCTCTCCCATGATGGCACTATCCTGGCGGGTCCTCTCGATTTCACCATTGAGCCGCAACAACGCATCGCCTTAGTAGGTCAAAGTGGTGCGGGTAAAAGCTCCCTATTAAACTTATTACTTGGCTTCTTGCCTTACCGTGGTTCCATCACTATTAATGGCAATGAGCTCAATCAATTATGCCCTGAACAGTGGCGTGCTTTGGTCGGCTGGGTTGGGCAAAACCCACATTTACCTGAACAAACGTTGCAGGAAAATATTTGCCTAGGAAAACCCAATGCAACTGAATCAGAAATTCAGTCTGCGATCGAAAAAGCCTATGTCGCGGAATTTTTGCCAAACTTACCGGATGGGTTAAATACTCGCTTAGGTGATTTCGCAGCACGTCTTTCTGTTGGGCAAGCCCAGCGTGTCGCTGTCGCTCGTGTACTCTTAAAACCCTCTCGCTTGTTGCTATTAGATGAGCCAGCTGCCAGCTTAGATGCTCACAGCGAACAGCGCGTGATGGAAACATTGAATCAATTATCTGAGCAGCAAACCACGTTATTAGTGACCCATTTACTGGAAGAAACCATGGATTACGACCAAATTTGGGTCATGTCTAACGGAAAAATTATCCAGCGTGGTGATTACCAACAACTGAGCCAGTCTGAAGGTGCTTTTGCCCAGTTACTCGCTCATCGCCAAGAGGAGCTTTGAAAATGAAAGTGTTACTCCCCTTCTTAGCCCTCTATCGCCGTCATTGGTTTTTGATTTCCTTAGGGATCATTCTGGCGATTGTCACGCTGCTTTCCAGTATTGGCCTTCTCACGTTATCGGGATGGTTCTTAGCCGGTGCGGCTATCGTCGGTGCGCCGGGGATCTTTTTCTTTAACTATATGTTGCCTGCGGCTGGGGTTCGTGGTGCGGCTATTTTCCGTACCGCAGGACGCTACGCCGAGCGCTTAGTCAGCCACGATGCGACATTTAAAGTGTTAGCACATCTGCGCGTGTTCGCCTTCAGTAAGGTGTTACCGCTCTCTCCGGGTGGGATCAGCCGTTTCCGCCAAGGAGATCTATTAAACCGACTGGTTGCGGATGTCGAAACCCTAGACCACCTTTACTTGCGTGTTCTCTCGCCGATTGTCAGTGCTTTCTTTGTCACGTTTGTCCTGATCATTGGTTTAAGTTTCCTTGATCCTCGCCTTGCATGGACATTAGGTGGCGTTATGCTGTTCCTGCTGTTTACGATGCCATTTGTATTTTATCGTGCAGGTAAGCCGATTGGACGCGAACTGACTGAACTGCGCGGAAATTACCGCACCGTATTAACTTCAGCATTACAAGGTCAAGCCGAATTAGCCTTGTTTGGCGCGACTGCGCGTTTTCGTCAAAATTTATCAAACATCGAAAACTCATGGCAAGGTCGCCAGCAGCAACAAGCGGCACTGACAGGTTTATCTCAAGCCATCATTCTGTGTGCATCAGGACTAACCGCGACCTTGCTTTTATGGATGGCAGCTGAACATGTTGGCGGAAATACACAACCCGGAGCGCTGATTGCCTTATTTGTTTTCTGTGCATTAGCCTCGTTTGAAGCCTTAGGGCCTGTTGCCGTCGCATTCCAACATATGGGACAAGTGATTGCCTCAGCTACTCGCGTTTCTCAGTTAATGCATGCAAAACCGGAAGTTAGCTTTGTCAGCCAAGGCACTACGCTCGATTCTCTTGAGAGCCTGACCATCGATAACGTCACATTCACTTATCCAGAACAGCCTTTCGCCGTATTGAAAAATGTCTCCTTGTCGATTAAACAAGGCCAACACATTGCGTTATTAGGGAAAACGGGCTGTGGAAAATCCACTCTGCTTCAATTGCTCACCCGCGCTTGGGATGTAGACAATGGCGTGATATCAATTAATGGTCAACCAATTCAAGCTTATAGCGAAGAAACGCTACGTAGCGTAATGTCTGTGGTTCCTCAGCGCGTTCATGTGTTCAGTGATACCCTGCGCAACAATTTACTATTAGCCAACGAACAAGCCTCAGATGAGCAACTTTGCGATGTACTCACCCAAGTGGGCTTAGATAATTTATTGGATAATCAACTAAAATTAAACGCATGGATGGGTGAAGGCGGTCGTCAATTATCAGGAGGTGAGCAACGCCGCTTAGGTATCGCTCGTGCCCTTCTGCACAATGCGCCACTTATCTTAATGGATGAGCCAACCGAAGGGTTAGATGCGCATACTGAGCAGCAAATTCTTAGCTTGCTCAAACAAAAATGTGCTGACAAAACGCTACTGGTGATCACCCATCGTATGCAAGGGTTAGAACAAATGGATACCATTTGTGTGATGGATAATGGCGAAATTATTGAGCAAGGCTCACACCCGACATTGTTAGCTGAGCAAGGTCGTTATTATCAATTCCGTCAACGTCATTTGGTTCAGTAAACTCGCTGAGGTGCACCATGTACCAATTAGACGATGATTCATACCTGTTCCCGCCCGTGTCTGAAGCGATGCGGGAACCTAATGGGTTACTGGCGATCGGCGGTGATTTATCATCTCGACGCTTACAAGCGGCTTACTACGATGGTATTTTCCCGTGGTTTAACCCCGGTGAAGTCCCATTGTGGTGGTCTCCTGATCCGCGAGCAGTCTTGAAAGTAGGCGACCTGCATATCAGCCGTTCCATGATCAAAACATTAAAAAAATCCCCTTATCGCATTACCATAAATCATGCGTTCAAAGAGGTGATAGCGGCTTGTGCAGTACGCAAAGAAGGCACGTGGATCCTGCCCTCTGTGCAAGCGGGCTATCTCGCACTACACCAAGAGGGACACGCCCACTCTATTGAGGCGTGGCATGGTGATCAGCTGGTGGGCGGTTTGTATGGCGTGAACATGGGACACCTGTTTTGTGGGGAGTCAATGTTCAGTAGAATGAATGATGCGTCCAAATGTGCTTTTATTACATTCTATTTTCATTTTTTGCGCTATAATGGGCAACTTTTTGATTGTCAGGTACTTAACCACCACACCGCCTCACTTGGCGCGACGGAGATCTCCCGCAGGGATTTTCTGCATATTCTTTATCGGTGGCGTGACCTGCGGATTGACCCAGCATGCTGGTTACCACAGTCAATTGATTTACCTCAATCATTTGAAAAATCACCACTTTTTAAGCGATAGAAAGTGGCAACACAGTAATTTTATCCCCAACTATTTTAAAGAAAGATCGCTTTAAAATGCGACACTTCTTTACTTAGTGTGGGTTTTTGGGCATTATCTTGCCCGTAAAAAATCACGGTTATTAGACTTAGAGGATTAGATGGCCAAAGAAGATAATATTGAAATGCAGGGAACCGTTTTGGATACCCTGCCAAATACAATGTTCCGCGTTGAACTGGAAAACGGTCACGTCGTGACTGCGCACATCTCTGGTAAAATGCGTAAAAACTACATCCGCATTCTGACAGGCGACAAGGTAACTGTAGAGTTAACTCCTTACGACCTGAGCAAAGGCCGCATCATTTTCCGTAGCCGCTGATTTTCGATTTTCAGGCAAGGCCTGACAAGACCACAGGTGCCTAAGACACCTGTGGTACTAGTTATTGTCAGATTACAGCATCCTCTGGAGAGGCCTTGTGTACGCTACTGAAGCTGTATGTCAGTGTGTGACTCTTTTCATCAAGCCCGATACTCACCGAGCCGCCATTTGTTAACGAACCAAATAACAGTTCATTTGCCAATGGTTTCTTCAGGTTGTCCTGAATGACACGCGCCATAGGTCGGGCACCCATTGCTTTGTCATACCCTTTCTCGCACAACCAACGACGAGCTGCTTGGCTGACCTCAATCGAGACACCCTTCTCATCCAACTGGGCTTGCAGCTCAACAATGAATTTATCAACCACTTGCGTGATGATATCCATCGACAGCGCATTAAACCAAATAATGCCATCAAGACGGTTACGGAATTCCGGTGAAAATGCCTTTTTAATTTCAGACATCGCATCCGTACTATTATCTTGCTCTGCAAAGCCTATCGAACGGCGCTGAGTTTCTTGTACCCCTGCGTTGGTAGTCATTACCACAATAACATTACGGAAATCCGCTTTACGTCCGTTATTATCCGTCAGCGTACCGTGATCCATCACTTGCAGAAGAATGTTAAACACATCAGGGTGCGCTTTTTCAATTTCGTCCAATAACACGACGGAATGCGGATGCTTAATGACGGCATCGGTCAGTAAACCACCTTGGTCAAAACCAACATATCCCGGAGGAGCACCAATCAGTCGGCTAACTGTATGGCGTTCCATATATTCGGACATATCAAAGCGCAGCAGTTTCACATCCAATGCTTTTGCCAGCTGCACGGTGACTTCCGTTTTACCCACGCCAGTTGGTCCTGCAAACAAGAATGAGCCAACAGGTTTATGTTCTAACCCTAAGCCTGCGCGATTCATTTTAATCGCCTCAGACAGCGCCTCAATCGCTTTATCTTGTCCAAAGACTAACATCTTCAGGCGTGAGTCTAAGGTTCTCAAACGATCTTTATCGCTAGAGGAAACCGTTTTTTCTGGAATACGCGCAATACGCGCCACCACAGTTTCGATTTCAGGTACACCGATGGTTTTCTTGCGCTTGCTTGGCGCCACTAAACGGGTTCTAGCTCCCGCTTCATCGATAACATCAATCGCTTTATCCGGCAGATGGCGATCGGTAATGTATTTCACCGATAAATCCACCGCCGCCTGAATAGCTTTCGCGGTGTAGCGCACATCATGGTGAGACTCATATTTCGGTTTCAATCCATTAATGATACGCACAGTTTCTTCAGGAGTAGGTTCCACAATATCAATTTTTTGGAAACGTCGAGCCAGCGCTCTATCTTTCTCAAAGATATTGCTGAATTCTTGATAGGTAGTAGAGCCAATCACCCGGATACGCCCACTTGATAACAGCGGCTTAATCAAGTTTGCAGCGTCTACCTGTCCACCCGATGCCGCACCGGCACCGATAATCGTATGAATTTCATCGATAAACAGAATGCTTTTCGGGTCTTTTTCCAACATTTTCAGCAGCGCTTTAAAACGTTTTTCAAAATCACCGCGATATTTAGTACCTGCCAACAATGAGCCGATATCCAGTGAGTAGATTGTGCAATCTTTCATCACTTCAGGCACATCATTTTGCTCAATACGCCATGCTAAGCCCTCGGCGATCGCCGTTTTACCTACGCCGGATTCCCCAACCAATAATGGATTATTTTTACGGCGACGGCACAACACTTGAATGGTACGCTCTAATTCAGCCTGACGTCCTACCAGCGGGTCGATATTCCCTTTCTTAGCCTGTTGATTTAGATTGGTGGTGAAGTTATCCATATGGTCTTCTGAGACCGGTTGCTCTTCACTTGGCGGTGTATTGTTTGCGGCATCATCCTCCGATGAAGAAGAATCTTCACCTTTAATGGTACCGTGGGAAATATAATTAACGACATCAAGGCGGCTAACATCATGCTTACGTAATAAATAAGCCGCCTGGGATTCTTGTTCGCTAAAAATTGCCACTAGCACATTCGCACCAGTCACTTCGCTGCGTCCTGATGATTGAACATGAAAAACAGCACGTTGCAGTACGCGCTGGAAACTCAAAGTCGGTTGAGTGTCTCGTGTATCATTCTCAGGTAATAGCGGCGTAGTTTGGGCAATAAAATGTTCGAGTTCTTGTCTCAGGGCAACCAAGTCGACCTTACAAGCCTCTAAAGCTTCACGCGCAGAGATATTGCTCAATAATGCCAGCAATAGGTGCTCCACAGTCATAAATTCATGGCGATTGTCTTTCGCTCTGGTAAAAGCAACATTTAGACTAAGCTCCAATTCTTGATTGAGCATAAGCACCTCCCAAAATTGATATTAAGACTCTTCAGACTTTCTCTATAGTACACAATAAAGGATATTCATGTTCCCTTGCAAAAGCATTGACTTGAGCGGCTTTTGTTTCTGCAACTTCAGCAGTATAGACACCGCAAATACCTTTACCTTGAAAATGTACATCTAACATTATCTGTGTAGCGCGTTCTTCATCAAAAGAAAAGTATTTTTGTAACACCTCAACAACAAAATCCATCGGAGTATAATCATCATTATTTAACAATACTTTATACATCGATGGTGGTTGCAGCGTCTTTTCAACTTCATCTTTAAAAATTGTGTCAGTTTTAAATGTGCCCAGAAAATCACTCATTACTTTCGTGCTCAGTCGTGTTGCTCAGTGTGGAAATTCAATTTAAGCATAGCCTTTATTATCAATGATATCTATTCACTAAATAGCAATTCAATAAAGCTAAGCCATTAAAAATACTTTGTCTTCATTTTGGTACTGAATTCTCAATTTATCCCAGTGTACCATGGGCTGATAACTAACTTATAGCATCTAAATTTTGTGATATACGTCAAAAAATTTAAAATTTCACGAAAAACGCTCATCGGATTATTTTCAGTTTATTCAAAAAGCCAAAATCCGACTCTTGACCAAATATCCCTATTCAATACAGTATGAAATGCGAGCGATTAACTTCGTATTTATACCTAGTTTGCATGTGTATTTTATTCATGCGCTTAATAATAACTTAACTTATTGATTCATAATCATTTAAATGGCATTAACCCTTGGTTTTATGTCATTTTCAACTATCATTTAACCTCTTGATTTGACGATATTCTTTAAATGGTTTTGGGGAAGTCATTTTCTTGGCCATAAGATAAATTTCACCTTATTTCTTGACCTCTACTAATATTTTACTGTATATAATCACAGCTATCATTTAACTGTTTTTATATACAGTATTTTATGTAAGGAGGATGTGAGATGGTTACAATTAAAGTTCGCTTCGCTGCAAGTATGAAAGGCAAGTTACCCATGGGGACTTTCGACGCATTGAGAAATGAGATCACAAAAAGATTGAGCTCTAAATACCCCGATTTAAACATCGATATCAACTGGGGATCTCAAGCGAATGTGTCTATTGATGGTCTTGGAAAGAACGAAAAGAAAACCTACATTGAAGAAACGCTGGAAGAAATCTGGAATGATGGAGACTGGATGCCTGAAATGAAAGAAACTGAGGAGGTGGAGTATTTCGATAAATGATCAGATTGCGCCAACTACTCGAGCTGGCGCACCTTAGTTATTACTCTTCTAGTTTGCTTGCTTGTTCTTGCTTAGATTCATCACCTGATCTCTCCGCTTCCTCACGCGCAGTTTCGTCAGCATCTTCTTTAGCTACCCGTTCCGCTTCAATTTTCGCTAATCGCTCTGCTTCAGCTAGCTTCTGATTGTAGATAGAATCACTCGGCATATTCACACGAACATCAATCCAGTGGCCATTGGGAATATCGCAATAGTCATAGTCTTCACGCTCAATGTTATTATCATCGAGAAACTCTGGATAAGTCATTAGGCGCTGCGCTTCGAGTCGCGGATGAAGTGTGTGCTTTCTATAGCGCGTTTCAATGATGATGTCACCGTCTGGTAGTACGTCAAAATCAGCCCACACGAGGGGTAAATTATTAATCCCATTCGGTACTACTAAACCACCATGGATGCCACCCCAACTTGCGTCAGAGTTCATGCCGAGAGTACCTTTGAGTCTATAGCGACCAACACCAAGCTTTTCGACTTCAACGCCCTCTGATTCGTCGTTAGTTTCTGCGTGATTAGAGAATACTTTAATGATTGGAGATGCTGCTTTTAAGTTTCCGTTAGCATCTTTGGTTGTATTTCGCGTTGTATAAACAGAGCAATGTTCTGCTGTCGTCGATGTATTACCCTTTCTGACCATCTGTATCCAGTTTGTTCCATAATTTGCCAGAAGCAGTAATTCTGAGTTTTCATTCCCCCCCGAATACCGAGTTAGAATTCCACCTCCGTGAAACCCCTGACCTCCATTTATTGCGGATAGCCCTGCAGTATTGACTGAGTTAGCAGAATAAAAACCACATCCAATTCCACTAAAATTATTCACATCAGCAAAATGTGGCGGTGAGTTGACTTGCCCAACCCCATAATCATTTATAAGAATCACATCCTTGCCGTTATATTGAAGCGCTCCCCACTCAGTTAAAACTAGTTCTTTTCCTGTTTTTGAGTTGACGACAGCAATTCTATCTCCTGAATTTGGCGCTCCAACATAGCCACGCAAAACCCCGTTTGTATCTCTAATTGCAAAATAAAGGCTTTGATTTTCTGATGTATTCTTGAGTGTTAAGGCCTCTCCATTTTTAGAAATAGTACCGCCAGCCAAGCTCAACTTCCCATCTATCAGTTTCTTCAGTGCAATGATGCTTTCGAGTTTTACCGTTTCCCCTGTTGGCGTTTTAATTTCAACAATGCCGTCCTGCGTCATCCACGTGTCCATGTTGCGCAGGAAATACTGGATGTACTGCTGATTCGCTAACATCTTGCGAACGCCATCGCTCATGCTGTCTAGAACGAATGTGGCAATCTGATACTTAACCGCCGAAGCTGCAACAGGTACAGGATAAGTAAGGTTAATCTCGGTATCTGAATTCACAGATAGCACATTGTTAAAGTACACAACGTTATTGATAAAAATAGAGATTGGACAACCTTCGGAGATACCAACTAAGTTATCTTTCCAGCGAGTTCCTATACCTTTTATTTTTGTTTGTCCTGCTATGGTTGTGATTGTGCCTGTTTGATAAATCATATTAACTCCAAAATTTTGACGCAAAAAAACCGCTTTCGCGGCTTATCGTTGAATTGGTATTTAGAAGTAGTCGTTGAAGTCGATGGCGTAGCTGCCGGCATACACTATCTTGTTGTACATGTAGTTGGCATACGTGGGGTAATCACCGATGGTCCACATTCTTTTCGCTATAAGCTGTTTACCTGACACCCTAAATCCAGACATGTAGCAGTTAACGGTATTCCCCTCATTCTCCAACCATGTATTGGGGCTATCCATCGTGAACATCGGGACATCGAATTTACTAGTGGCAACATTATTGCTCGTGTTAACTATCTGCCCATTGTTATAAAACGGTGTGTACTCGGAGTTGAAGACTACCTTGCCCTCTCTGTTCCAAATTGTCAGTCCGTCGGAAGGTTGAAGATTTAACCCGGACGCAAATATCACAACATATACCCAACCAGACTCTAGCGAAATTATCCGGTTATTCGGTCTGTCATAGCGTATTGTTTGACTTGTGTTTTCAGGTCGAATAAATACACAGACCGAGTTACGGTTAGGAATAGAATCCGGAACGCTCCAATAACCCCGACCATTCTTATCCGCTTGTATAAATATTTTTTGCCGAAACACACAATAGGAAACCGTGGATTCTTGGGTGATAGCTCTAAAATTATCAACGGCAGCATCTATCTGCGAGTTAATAAAAAGCCCATAAGAGTCTTGTGGGGCTTCCTTCAGTACACCGTATAGGAAAAAATGGGAGTTACCATCACTCCCCGGTAACCAACCTGAATCACCGCCCCACCAGTCATAGTTACAATAGAATGTATCGCCAGACACCCAATAGCTTCCGATACTCACACCCTGCACCGAACCATAAGCCAGAAAGTGGCATAACGCTGACGGTACAATGACCACATTGTATTTGGACATTCCTGGTACATTAACAGACTTATTTTTTTGATACGGCTGTGGGCTGAGTGGATGAATAACAATATGCTTTAGAAAGGTTAGCGGATAAGAGTTGTTAGTGATTTCAATCGGCTTCCCGCCGTCTTTAGGGTTAATAAACAATCCATAATCATCACTCATACCGGGCGTCTCCCTAGTTTCGTAGCCCATCGTTTGTTTTCATCAAAAATAGTTACTCCTGTGCCATCAATTAATAATTGCCCGCCATCACCGACAATTTTAAAATCCCCGCTGATGAGCAGTTTGTTAAACTCAGCATCCCCAGTTTTAGCATCAATATTAAAACCTATCTTACCGGGGACATAGTTTGCTGAGGTCATTTTGTCAGTTACAACAACTTCGTTAAGCCATGCCTTGCTAATAAATGCTTCATTCATGAAAACTTGACCGTTTTTCATGTATAAGAAGGGCTCCATTTTTCCATTAACTGGATTATAGAAAGCAAAGTTATTCGCATTGAAACCGATGAATGACTCGATTTTACCGTTTTTCAGTTCAGCGCTAATCACCATACCTGCGGCATTGTACTTCTTACCATCAACAACAATCGTGATATTCGTACTGTGCATCGCATAGCCTGCGCCTTGCTTAAACTCAGCTTGCATCTTGGTATTGATTAACGCCTCTTGCTCATCAAATTTCACCTGCAGCTGGGTTTGCGACTCTGCAAATGCGCTATCTAATTTCGCAACAGCCTTATCTAGCGTGGCAACCTCAGATTTCACGCCGTTAATGGAGGCATTGACCGTCGTGTACTTCTCTGCCCAAGCCAGTTCGCTGTCCACATACACACGCCATAGCTCTTTAATTTGAGCTTGCGACTGTCCATGCTTAACAAATAAATCCTCTTGAAGCTCATAGGTCGCAGCCATGTTGATTAGGCATGCCTCATTAAGCCAGTCGAGTGTTTTATCAAGCTGCTTACCCGCTTCGGCGGTCATGAAATGCTCATCAAGTTCTGGCATGATAGTATTCACATCAAACTCAGACTCTCCACGAACAAATGAGGTCCATTCAGATTCATTGCCTGATTTATCCACCAGCCTCGCTCGAAAGTAAAAAGCAATACCCGCAGCCAAGCCCGCTAACTCATGAGAACGCGAAGGATAAGGAACATCAGCAAGTAACATAAGCCCATTACCATCGTTGGTTTTGCTGTACTGAATCTCAGTCTTTAACGTGTCGCTAGTGTTTTCACCAAAGCCCCAATCAAGCTTAATGCCGAACACGAGCGGTGAAGCTCTAAAATTCACTGGCTTAGGTGGGTTCCCTGCTTTTCCTGTCAGTATTGTTTCTGGCGCATTCGCCCAAACACTGGAAATTTCAGACGCATTAATAGCCCTAACACGCACTTGATATTGACCAGAATAAATTCCATCAATCTCAAACCCTAGAGAGGACGTTCGAGGCACGTTGATCCAGTTACCGTTATCGCGGCGCCACTGCGCTTCATACGCAATCGCACTTTCTGGCGCTTCCCAACTGACACTCAGCGTAGAAAAGGCAATGCCCTGATCCACTCTAGAATAAGATGAGATTTTTACGTTTTTCGGGGAAGGCTGAACACTTGGAGGAATAACTGTAATAGGTCGCTCATCAATTCGGGCACCGGAGTCAATGTGTTCGTAATTATCAGGATTATGAATGGCGCCACTGATGGAGTAAGTGTTATCGCCGCTGTCGCTGATATTAATCACTCGATATAACTGGACCGCTAAATCATCAGAGTCAACGACCCATACAGCCTCTTTTTGCGGTACCTGCGAATACTCAACAGAAACCGTGACCACTTTTTTGTTTACCGAAGTAACGGTTCTTCCTTCTGATTTTCCGTCTGGTAAGTTGATGATCAGGCGGTCACCCGCTTTAATTGACGTGACTCTATCGAGAGTAATGTTTCGCCCATTCACTAAGGAGATACGTCCACCGGTGTCACGCCCTGCTAAATTTGAATCGGCTACCGCGATAATATGACCCGGTGAGGGAATTGCCCCTTCTAACCCCGTGGCAAATGTGATCATGCGGTCATTTGCATTAGTCAGTAATGCCCAGCGACCGCGACGATTCGCTTCACTACGGCGCGTACACCCAATCGCTGATAATTCGGTTTTACGCACGCCATATCGACGCTGAAGCTTTAAATCCGCAACAGCTTCAACATCATCATTACTGTGATTATCTGTATCAGTAAAAGATACAAGTGCTTGGGTATAACGATTTTGGATACTACCACCGGAATATGATGGTTTACCGCCGACAATATTGGCATTAGTGAACGTACGGAAGATACTGGCTGGCATATCGGCAACCGCATTTACTTTATTATCAGCCCAAAACGTCATACCACGGAATATCGCCGCAATGTCACGCAGCACGTTATACGCGGACTCTTGCGATTGGATATACACATCACACAAAAAACGCGGCTCTTTGCCGTCGCCACCTCGCCCATCCGGTACCAACTCGTCACAATATTGTGCAATCTTATACAGGTCCCACTTTTCAACCTGAGAAGACTGGATACGGTCACCGCAACCATAGCAATTATTCAGCACTAAATCATAAAACACCCATGCCGGGTTATTGGTTGCCGCAAGCTTAAATGTCCCATCCCATACGCCTGAATAGGTCCGATTGATAGGGTCATAATTCGTGGGCACTTTGACAAGTATCCCACCTTTAGGGCGAACGCTAATCTTGGGGATCCGGTTATTGAATTGACGCGCATTGAACGTCACAAACAGAAGTGCGGTATTGGGATAACGCAACTTTGCATCAATCACCTCAGTCACGGCCGAAATCGTCACTTTATCGGCAATACGGGCGGTATTCTGATTCTTAGTGAGCCGGCGAACACGCAATTGCCAACCTGTAGTGGCTTTTGGTAAATCGACACGGTGGGTACGCTGATATTCACTTGTCGTTTTTCCATCGAATGCAGACTTAACCAGCTCTTTATATCCGGCTCCATCCGTGGATAAATCAATAGCGTAATCAATGCGGTAACCTGTCGTATCGCCGTTGTCATGCTGGTGCATTAATTGCGGTACCGAAAAGCGAACACGAATAGCGGATAACTGAGTATTATTGATTGTTCTGACGTACGGCTGATCGTCTTTCAGTTCCATCCCGACGGCAATATCATTATCCACGGAGGGAATGCCTTGGATGTATTCTTGTTGCTCACTGCCAGATCTAAACTCCCACGTCACACCTTCGAAGTTTTTGGTACCGTCTAAGTTACCAATCGGTGTATCGTCGAGGAAAATACGGGTATCATCCAAACCACCGGCTATTTCACCCTCCGAAATCGCTAACAGAATTTTTGCGGTAGATTCGGATAGCAAACTGTCTTTTGATTCGACTGGCGTATGTCCGCCACCACCACCGCCTTTGGCACCGTATATCGTTTCCATATTTCACCCATAAAAAAGCGGCAATTAAGCCGCTCGTGTTAACGTGTTCGTTTTACTATTTCTGATCTTCGGTATAGATCCCCGCAGAGATAATTGCGCCGCCCACTTCTCGACGGTCTAATCCATATAAAAGCGGTACAGGATTACCTTGCGCTGTCGTATTCACGGCGCCACCAAAGGCATAAGAAGGTTTATTGTCTGCATCTTGTCGCACTGATAGACCTTGTGGCTGAGGTGAAAGCATTTGTATAACACCACCCAATGCCATAGCAGCCCCACCGAGCGCCAATGCGCCACCGGCAAAACCACCTGCACCAAATGCAGCCCAACCCGCTGGGCCTAACATCATTGCCGCACCAATCATGGCCACACCTAAAATAGTCTGGAAGAAACCACCTCGCTTACTGCCTTTGATTACTGGTGCGATGCGAATTTCTTCACAGGTATCAAGATGCAATTCATCTTCATCAATATTGCGCTTACCTTTAAAGACGGCAAATTCCAGCCCTTTCAGATGCGCATTGGCAAGGAACTGTTCGAATCCATCATAGAGTACCGATAACGCTTTAATAGCTTCGCGGGGAGAATCGATAGCAAGCCGATGTTCGCGACCAAATTGGGTACCCAAAACACCATAGAGCCGTATTGTTTTTAAATTCATGCCAACTCCTTGCGTCTTACTATCTTGACCGTCCTATCACGCCAATAATCGCTGTAAGGAACAATGCGACTTAGCTGACCGTATAAGTGGTGAAGCAGCATACCATTCACTATCACCCCTGCATGGTTCGGAACATGAGCTTGCACTTGCATAATGACCATATCGCCCTCCTTTAAGTCACCGGCAAACTCGACAAAGCCCGCTTGCTGCCAGTTATCCATATACAGATTTTCACCACACTCCCACCAATGATGATCGACGCTGTAGTTATGCAGCTCTATCCCGTGAGTTTGTCGGTAATAATCCATAATGAGTGACCAGCAATCGGCATGACCTAGCACAAAGGGGCGCCCTTCTAATTCACGTTCTGCACGAGGCTGAATAGTGCGAATGTCACCTTCTGGCCATGATGCTATTACCCATGGCAACCCCGTCGCATCACACTGCAGCTTATCAACTTCGCTCGGTTGAGATGTCACCCCATCCCCGCAATGACTATGCACAATCGCTATTGGATCGCCCCAATCTTCAGCGTTCGCATAATCTTCAGGGGAAAGTTCAAAGTGTTCTGTTGGATTATCGGAGAGGTTACGGCAAGGGAAGTATTTTTTGACTCGGCTTTTTTGGCAAATCACGCCACACGCTTCTTTGGGATATTCCGCTTTTACATGCTGAAATATCGCCTCGGTTAATTTCTTTGTGATCATCGTATTAACCCCGCTGCAGGGAATCCCCCAAAATCCAAAGGCTCATTCTCACCAAAGCGTTTTTTACAGTCGCTAATAAGTCCGCCGCATTTATCTAATGCCGGATCATCAACTGGCTCTCCACGCTCATCGAAATATTTATTACCCGTATAATTGCAACCTCGCCCACTTCGATAGTCACCTTTCATGCACCAGGAGCAGAGGTTATGGATTTGTCGAACGGGGATCATAATTCCCTGCAAATCAAACGGGCTAGATAACTCGAACTCAACCGCTTCACCTGCCACTTCATTCGTTTTACAGTCAATGTAATAAACTTGCGTAAAGCACTCTTCAGGGTTCGCCGTAGGGTTTCCATCAGGAAAATTTTTAGCATCGAGATAATGAGCGAAGGTTTCATAAATAGTGACTTTTGCCAGCGCCATATCATCAAACTGCAAACATAATGATGAAATAACACTATTGACGTTTGAGACTCTAAATTTCGGTCTAGCTTGCGCACCGTCACTGTTTTTGGACATTCCTTCAATTTGATAAGGGTGCGCACCATATTCATTGCCTTGCCACCAGATAGAACGCGGGGCAAGTTCATCACCTGCCTCCTTAAGCTCTTTTTCGGTATAACGTAAATTATAGGCATGAAAGCGCAGAATAGGACCATCAAACGCACTGGCATCCACTTCAACTAACTGTATTCGACTGCCCGGCTCCAGCATTTGAACGTCTGCAGTTATTTTCATGAGCTAAATGCCTCAATAAATGTCGTCGTTAATGAATATTTACCGCCACCCAGCGCATTAGGTTTGTATTGTTCGCATCGAAATAACCCTTGTGGTCGGAGTGGTGGTTTCCAAATAAAAGACTTATACCCACCATGGCGATCAAAAAAGGCAATAATCTGTTCGATCATTGCCTCTTCACCCACAAACTCAAGCTGCCAACTATCAGAGCGGTTGTTTAACCCATCCCCTGCGGTTTGTGTATATCCATCACCGAACTGGGCTTTTTTGACTCTGAATGTTGTATCACTTTGCGCATTAATACGGGGGCACCAAGTGAACGTTTCTACCATACAGTTTACCTTCTTCTGTTAATTAGCTGCCAAAGCGGCGTTCCCTCTCTCGACGCCTGCTCATTGACGGTGTTAACAATTTCATTTTTGAGTTGCTGTTTAGCACCACTAACGTCACCTATTGGCGGCTGCTCTTTAGATCCATCACTGATCAGGTTGATATCACCAACATCGATTTTGATAGCATTATTGGAAGTGATGGATGTAGTGCCATTTTGAACATTTTCCAAGCCAAGAACGCGTACACCTAATGAACCATCAGAGCCTCGGGTTAAAGGCATGATTGCTTCAGGCCCAGCCTCCCCCATCAAACCTGCACCTTTTGCGAAAGCAAACATGGTTGGCGAGTTAACAATTTGCCCACTGTAAGAACTTAAGCTAGGTGAATCATAAACACCCCCTTTCGCATTAGGGACAATGGAGCTAATTAAGCTTCCAAATCCCCCACCGAAATAACTCCCCGCCGCTTTCATTGATTGAACAAGCGCCATATTAATAAGGACCTTATCAATACTTTTCAGGACGTCGATTGCCCAGCTTTTCCAATCGGCTTTATTGCCAACCAACATGTCGGAAATGTTATTCACCATCCCTGACATTGCAGATTGTGTTGCGCTTGCCGCCTGCCCTGCGTAGTTGCTCGCATCATCAACCCAGTTTTCCAAACCAGCTTTAACGCCAGAACGCCAATCAGCTTCAGCAAGAACGGCTTCCTTGTATTTTTTATTCAGTGCGTCCAAGGCATTTTGTCTTGCTAATAAAGCCTCGGTACCGCCATCCGTTTTACTGAATACCCGCTCAACTTGCTGGCGCTCCTCCTCGAGACTGCGGCGACGATTGCCCATACCCACGGTGCTTCTTGCTAAAGCGGCATCATCGTTATATTTGCGCGTTGCGTCCTTTAGTTCTTTCAATGCATCCGTCATTTCACGCTGCTTACGCACGGCTTCATCGGCTTTTTGCGTCCATTCCGCCAGCTCAACTGCAGATGATTGAATGGATTTTCGCTGTTCATCCGTCCACTTAGATCCGGTTTCATGCGCAGCGGCATAAAGTGCAGCTGCTTTTTCCCCCTGCAAGGCACGAACACGCTGAACTTCAGTCGCAACGGTAAGATCGGCTATTTTATCTTTGTAGCGCTCAGTGATTCGTTCAGCTTCTTTCATTAAAGACGCGCCAGACTTAAGCGAGTTATTCATTTTTTCGCGATCGTCAAAGGCTTTTAGTTTGTCGTTAACATACTGTTTCTTGTGGTCGTCATTGGAAAATGCACTTTCTGCCTCCCATATGGCGCGTTGCTCAACCTGGTCGCGCTGCTTCATGCCAGCAAGAATACGCTCCTGCTCAGCGCCCCATAACATCTGTCTTTGGTTATCATTTAATTCAGGACGATTACCAACTAACATAGGAGCTTGAGTCAGTAAATTGCGGTTAGACAGTAAATTGTTACCAAGAGAAAGTAGTCGATTAAATTCTGACTCTTGAGCGATCTCTTTCGCCATCGCAGCTAGCTTCTGATTTTTCGCGGTATTACCAGCTTCTATTTGTTTATTTGATTGCTCGGTCAGCCCATTAAGAACACTTAATGTTTTTTCACGATCTTGCTCTAATGCTTTAAGACGATCTTCTTCAACAGAAAGAGATTCCAATGCAGATTGGTAATTAGTTAACGCTCCCTCTTTCGCTATTTCTGGCAAGTCAGGGAAGTTTTTCTCCGCCGCACCTCTCATCTCATTAAGACCGGATCGTGTTCTTTGAATCAACTCGAGCTGCTTCTCAATTTCCTTTGTTTGAGCCTCAAACGTTTCCTTAACTTTTTTTGACTCATCAGATGATTCGGAAAGTGACATGTTCTTTGTACGCTCCGCAATACCATCTAGAGATTTAGCGTATTCAAGAGATGTTCTATGTGCTTCTTTTTGCCGTTCATTGACGAAATACCACGCACCTGCAGTTAGCATTACCACACCAGGCAGTCCTCCAGCTAAAGACAGTGCACCAGAAAGCCCACGACCTATTGTGGATGTAACTGATGTCATGCTACTTAATGCCCTGCGTGATGCTGCAAGCTTTGTATTCGCCGCAGCCTCTTGATTACTAAGCACTGTTAATGCCTTGGTATTTTTTGCTAACTGACCATCTAGAATTAATCGCTCCTTGTCAGTTGCTGCCACCATCTTTTTAGTTACTAGCGACTGGCGCATATCAAGAAGCAGTTGCCTTTCGTCCTTGATCCGCATTTGAGTTACCTGAAGGCTGCGGATTTGCTCCTTTGTTTGATTGACTAGGGATAGATAGCTATTAACCGTTTCTTTTGCTAAATTTTTAGCGCTTAGGGTTAAATTCCCAAAGTACCGAGACAAGCCAACACCAATAATTAAGCTACCCGCAAGTGCAACTTTATCAAAGTTATCGCCTAGTTTAGCCAAAATAGCAGCTATTGATTTCGTTGCACCCGCACCTCTATTTAACTCACCAAAATAGCTTTTTGCTGAGTTAGCAACTCGCATAAAGCCATCAGCGACAGTATTATCCATCGAATCAGCAAGAGCATTATTTGCATTCTTTGCATTTATCATTGCATCTGCAAATAACTTAAAGGATATTTTACCTTCTGCAGCCAGTTTTTTAACTTGGCTTTCAGTAACCTTCATTCCGCCATTGGTGCGCTCTAACTCATTAGCGATATCCATCAGTACCGAAGGTGTGGCATTTAGGATTGCCTTCCAATTTTCACCAGCAACCTTACCTTCAATTGTGGCTTTGTTTATTGCATTAAGGGCTGATTCTGTTTTTTGAGCACTGGTAGCATTAGCGGTAAATGCTGATGACATTGATTCAATGTAATCCACTGTTTGAGTTGTATTGTAATTAAGCTCCTTCATTGCTGATGCAGTCCCAATATACAACTCTTGAGTCGTCTCTATAGCTTTACCGTTTCGATTGCTGATAGTTAAAAATCGCTGCTGTATTTCATCATATCGCTGCGCTGAACCCTCAACTGATTTTAGTGCCATAGTGATGCGGGCTGACATCTGCCCCCACTCATCAACTGTTGAGATTGCTGCGGATACTGAGAAAAAACCAGCCAGCGCACCAGCACTCATTTTTGCAGTCATGGCAACGCTGGATAATTGGCTATTAATTTCCGAAAGCGCTTTTTTTTGCTGAGCTAATTCTTGCCGTAATTGACGGCTACCACCCGCCGCACTTTTATAAAAATCATTACTAATTCGAGAAGCTTTGCTAACCTCAGCCTGAAAACTGCTTGAATTAGCAGATATTTTTAAAATCAATTCACGTAAAGTAGCCACACTTGCTCCTTAAATTAAAAAACCCCGCTTTTAGCGAGGTTTTGTGAAATTATTAATGCTCAATTGCAGTAGGATACCCATTGTTTCTTGAAATCATCGGACCCATCATCGATCATGGTCAATGACCCGACTTGAATATATTTTTTATACCCAGTATAGCTACCAAAGCCATTCTTAGAATTCACTTGGCCACAAACAGTCCCGTTACTCCCTATTCGACTATCTTTAAAATCCGCAGAGGAAGGATCTTTAAGGTTTTCTTTAAGTCTCTTTTCTGCAATGGACACATGATTCATTTCAGATGCTGAATTTTGCCATGATTTTTTCTTTATATTTTCTAACTCAACTCTTTCTTTATAAGCGTCACCAAAAATAGATGTCCCACTATTTACATATGATAAAATAGCCCAACACAAAACCATTGTTACAACTAAATAAATAGCGGAGTTTATAAGCGACAGAGTATTAACATTCTTTCCACCAACCTCATCATTTAATAACTTCTCATTTATTTTGATAAATATAATTGCAACCACCAAATTGAGTGGAATAATCATAAATAGTGATACTATTTCCCTTGTGCCAATATAAATACTCCAAAGGATAATTAACGAAGCAATTATTACCATGACCCTAGATATTAATTTTTGCATTTCATTGACCCATTAATGAATGATGGGCTTACTATATAACTATTCAGACATACTACTCAACCATGCCTCAAGCGGCTCTTGATTCTTACTATCGCTGATAGATTCGTTAGCTGCCTCCTGATCCCAAACCAGAATCATGTCTCGAAGTGAGACTTTCGCACCAGCAGCATTCATGACTGCGGAGGCGAGCATTGCCGTTTGAATATCTCCACGACCATCCCCAATAGGACTGATTTTGTCGTATGCCATCCACATTCTTAATTCACTAGCGTCCAGATCCTGAATTAACTCTTTAAGTGTTTTCCCTAATCTGAGCGCTAGTGTCATTAAAAAGAACGTTTCCGGTTCTTTTACTTTTTTTCAGCTTCTAATACTGAAATAGTCAATCCAAATGCTTCAGATAACAAACGCGCATGAACTGGACCATACGTTTTCAATAAGGCTGGAAGATCATCCTCCGTAAATACATGGCTACCATCTTCATTAAGTAGGATATTGATAAAAATAACAGCATCACCCTCAATGTTACGTAAAGCCTTTTGAGTAGAGGTAAGCTCCTCACCTTCTTTCTCACGCACAAATTCACTGCATTGAATACGCGCCTGAATCGATGGCTCACGGACAGTCACCTCCAGACCTCCCCACTCAGGAACTATCACTTTCTTGGTCCGAAATGATTGTGAGGCGCTGAGAGCTAAATCACGCAAATTAGTTTTTTTAACTTTAGCCATTATTTACCGCCTCCTGTTGGTAATGATTGCGTTACCGGAGCTACCACTTTGCCTTTCACTAATGGCGTAGGTTTACCATTAAGGCGAAGGGTGAAGGATGCACTCACAACGCCATTTGTTGAGGCAGACCAGCTATTTTGGCGAACCTCAGCAAGGAAGGCGAAACCTGCACCTGATGGAAATACAACTTTAAAGGCATGGACTGCATCACTGTCATAAGCTTGGCGTAACACATCTTGTCCTTCATCAATCGCAAAGTTACCGCCAATAGTGACTTCCGCAGGAGCCGCGAGTCCGTTTATATTTTCCTGCTCCGTTGAGCAAAGCGTAGTGACGTCAATATCCGCTTTTTGCCCCCCTGTGAAACTAACTTCTTTCGTTGTGCAATCAATTGGCAATGAATCTGTTTCAACTGCAGTAATATCTGTTGCCGCCAATTTAGAAACGCTGATTTTGGTACCTTGCGTTTTTTCATGTTTACTCGTCATATCGGTTTCCTATAGACATAAAAAAACCACCCGTAGGTGGCTGATGGTGTGAGTTGAGGTTTAATTCCAGATTTGGAATTCTAACGTTTTACGATATAGAGCTGTGTCGGATTCATAATCGGATTTTCGAGAGACATTTGTCGGTGCTAATACCTTTATGGCCATAAATGCCTTATCCCGGAATTCACTGGCCTTATCAGGACTTTTCGCATAAACATCAATTTGAATGTTAGTCATCGTTTCGGCCTGACCCGCGAACACATCCTCATCAACTTCATAGGATGAGAATATTAACCATGGCGGACTGATGGTGGGCACATCTTGCGGAACAACGAGCGGAAAGACCTTATCAGGCAATACAGGATCTAAGAGTTTGAACAGGTCTGCATCTGTCATTTGTTGAGCACCTCATCAATGGCTTGATTCAGCTTTTCGATTGCAGCACTGGCAGCTTCATCCGCTTTGCTATCAAACGCAGGTCGAATAAATGGTACCGGTGGCATCTTTGAAGTCCCTTCCTCCAAAAATCGCCAGTAATAGGCATTGCGCGGATCCTTAGCTTTCATCGAATTGTCGCTATTAGTACCCTCCTGATTACTGCCACGAACATAGACGCCAGCTGAGACTTCCCCCTCTTTGCGACTACGTTGGCTGCTGGCCATAATATTTCGGGCTAGTTTTCCAGTGCGTTTCGGTGCCTTTGCTCTCACTTCATCACGTAAAACAGCAGCACCCGCATAAGTGGCTTGGCGCAAAACTGTTTTGCTTTCAGCCTTACTAAGTAACTCTAAATCCTTAGAAATATCAAGAAAGCCGCTGAAATCGATATTAAAATTATCCATCAGTCTTAACCCCCTGTTTGCACAGTAATTCAAGCCGGGTATTTTTCACATCAGGAATAACGGACTGAATATCATAGTTGAGCCCGTTAAAAACCATGCGGCACGTTGAATTGATATCAGGCCGAAAGCGCATCCAAACACGTACAGTTACCTCGGACATTTCGGCGCCTGATGCAAGAAGCTCACGCCCTGAGATTGGCTTAACTTCAGCGCGTGTCGTAGCAATATCAACCCACTGATTTTCACGAGCGCCAGAGGGTAATTTAACCAATTCACTACGCTGGAAAGTGACTTTGTGACGCAGTCTCCCCGGATTCATTCTCCCCCCCGCCAATTTCGATGATGAAACAATAAACGCTCCGCCGCTTTGTTTTCATACAACTGGATTTCGCTTTGGCTCGTACGATGCTCAAACATATCACCGAGAACTAATAGTGCCGCCAATTTAACGGGATGAGGGATATCTTCAGGTGCTTTCCATGCGGGTTCATCACACCATTTTAGGCAATAATCCAAAGCACTCTGAGCATAAAATGTAATCTGCTCATCACGATCATTATCATCATATTCAATGTGCTGCTTTAACAGTGAAAGCGGAATAACATCTAAGATATCCATTGAAGTAATACGGGGTAGTTACCCACCCCGACCTTATTATTTAGTTGACTTACCTTCCGCGGCAGCAAAGGAACCTTTGATGATGGCTTGAGGGCGATAATGAGCCAACGCTAAGCGCTCTTCACAAAGAATGGTTAGCATGTTTTTCACAAAGTTATCACGGTCTTCACGGCTCACTTCGATAGTGGCATCCATGCGATCCCATACTTGAGATGCTAAATCGAACGCACCAACCGTAAACTCACCTTGTGCCTGTGCTTTTGTTGGCACAACGGGTAAGCCCCACATCACATTAGAGGTAAATGCTTGAGGGCCACCGAAGATATAACGGCCTTCTTTGTCTTTCATTAACGCAATGGTGTGCCAGTCGCGAGGGTTTAAAATAATCCCCGATGCACTAAATTCAGACTCTGTTACCTGATAAATAGCATGGGCGATCAAGTCAGCTTGTGTGTCCCCTGTGGCATTTAGCGTAGTATCGTACGCTGTGGCGACTTGGTTAACACCTGTCAGGTTATCCGCTGAACCATCACCGTTAAGCAGTTGATTTTCTTCAACTAGCGCTAAGCCATATAACAAACGGGTATTCAAGTAAGACTGAAGTTGCGCCGCATCGTCCATAACTTGGCGTGACGCCTGAATCCAGTGCGCGATAGTGATCACGTTAGTGGTTTGTTTTTCGAAAGTCAGGTCAGATTCAGGCTTTTGAGCCTTTTCTTTTACGGGTGCCGCACTATTGGTAAACAACTTTTCACGCACATATTCCAGCGAATTACTGGAAATGCGACCTTGCGCTAATAAATCACGAACGACTAAACGGCGCATGCCCGGCATAACAATACCCGGCACTTGCATTGGCTGAATTAATGCACCTGCTGAGCCCGCATCACTACCCAGTGACTTATTGAATGTTTTAACTTCATAGGCTCCAGCGCTACCATTCCATGACTTAATGAGCTCTTCTGATGCACGCTCAGAAAAGTCTTTTTTAGCATTTGGATCATCCGCACCCGCTGCGCCTTTCTGCTCTAAATCAAACAGGCGTTCCCCCGCTTTTTTCAGTTCGTTTTGAACCGTGGTTAAGTCACTCTGTAACTGCTTTGAAATGGTGCCTGTTTCTTCAATTTGCTTCTTCTGCTCATCAAATAACTCTCTGACTTTAGCTTGTGACTCTTCGATGGCTTTTTGAATTTGGGTTAAATCAGACATAATTTATCCTTTCAGATTAAATGAATTAATTTGGTTAATAATGGAATCTACTTGAGATTTTTGAGTGCCATCGGACTCACTCCGAATAGCTGATTTGAAGCGAGAGATAAAACCAAGCGCCTCTGATTTTGATAGACCCACTGACTCTCTCAGCCAATCTTCAACATCACGAATAGTGGACAGGCCATCAACGCTTTTTAGTGATGAGACTTGTGCCTGTTCATTAGCAGGAAAAGTACAAATACTGATTTCCCGTAGCATGGAAATGTTTTTAAAAATACGACCGGAGGAAGTCACATCGAAATCCTCACGAACGCAGCCAAAACCGACTGACATACCTTCTACAGTACCGTGTTTCATAGCGGCTTTTAGATCTTGGGCGCCACTATGACCAGGAGTAAGTTGACCTCGAACAAGTAGACCTTTTGAGTCTTCCTCCATGTGTTCCCATTTGCCGACAGGCAGTTCCCATGCGCGATGGTTATAAAACATGGCGACTTTGCGTTTTTGGTTTGCTAGCACACTTTTGAATGCACCCGGCAAAATAATGTCGCCGTCTGAATCAGTATTACTGAACACTGAAGCATACCCTTCAAAAATACCTTGCGTACCATCGCCAGAGAATTTGATCTCCGCTTCATCAAAAGCGAGTGTTTTTCTGATATCGGACATTGCGCCCCCATAAATAATTAAGCCCCACTTTCGTGAGGCTCTTTGCTAAGTTGATTAATTGGTACATATTGCGCTTGTCGGTATGCAACATTGCCCCCTTCAAGAGGTGGGTAGTTATCAAGTCGCCGCATTTCATTGATAGTACGTAGCCCTGATTCACCCATCGCTTTCATAAATGCAGCGCGGGAAGCTGAGTCACCTCGTAACAATCCATCTAAATTATGTTCAGCATGATATTTACCAACATCACCGGGCTTTAAAAGCCATCGCGCTATACAGTTTTCCCAGCGGGAGATATATGGTTGCAATGTATATTGAAGAAAACCTAAGTTTTGTTGTTCAATCCCCGTCCCCCAGCTTGTTGATTTTTCAACATCACCAACCAAATGAGGAGGAACGCCAAAAAATCGAGCAAGTTCACTAACCTGAAACTTACGAGAAGCCATCGTTTCAGCATCTTGAGGGCTCACACCAATATCGTCTGCCTTGAAGCCGCCCTCCAATATCCACAGCCGCTTTTTAACTGGCCCACCCGCTATTTCTTTGAAGTTTTCTTCAACCTGTGCTCGCTGCTCTTTACTTAACACTTTATCGCCAGTAGTGAGTATTTTTGGAGACTTAGCGCCATTCGCATAAAACTCACGCTGCTGATCTTCCATTGCCACGGCAGTTCCTGCCGTTTTACATGCATGTGCAATTGGAGATAATCCCACTAACCCATTGAAACCAAATCCTTTTAAGTGGAATATTTCAGAGTGTTTAAACTTCGCAAACTCCTTATCTCTTTGATATTTATAAATAAGGTTTTTTCCTTCCATTCTCACATCCATATTTGCTGAAAGGAGTGGAAGCAAGCTGATCACATCACCGGAGCGATTCCGTTCAGCCAAAGCATAAGAATTGCCATAAAAACAAAGTTGCATGGTCATGGCTTCTCTGAATTCTTGAGCTGTCATATATTGGTTTGGTGAATAACGAAGTAAACGCGCTAATGGATTACTTAAATCTACTTTAGCTCTATTGCCTGCCTGATCTGTTTCAAAAACATCGAGTGGCAGGCAAGCCGTTAATGTTGATATCAAACTGACACAGCGCCAAACTGTCGATATTTGCAGTATACGTTCATCGGTTATCAATGAGTCACCCAGCGTTCCTTGAGCCGAAACGGGACCCGTTTGCGAACCTTGATCGGGAGTGACAAGTCTCCCTCCAACAAAGAAGGAAGCCAGACGTGCAAACCAACTATTGTTAGTGCGCAAATCGATTGAATATTGTTTATCTGTCATCACATACTCAGTGGATTAGAGAAAAAATCATCAAGGTTGCCATTATCATCAACCTCACCCTCGGAAGCACCAATTGCCATTGCGGAAGCCACAACACCATCGATACGTCCCGTACTCTTCCTTTTCGCAAATATGCGGTTTTCCTTTTGATCTGCTTCCGTTACGGCTGATGCCGCATTCCACCGCAAACAGGGGTTTGCATGAATAACGATGACTCGGTCATCAATCAACCCTTCAAACAGTTCGATTGAGTGTGGCATCCACAAGCCAGAATCTTTTGCCTTGTAATAACCTTGCCCATGAGGAACCAAAGGAACGGTGACTGCAGCCTCATCTAATTTAGGCTCTAAGTATTTGATTCTGTATTGGTCAAATGCAATGGCGAGCAAATTCACATGTGCTGTTATTTCCGCAATCCGCTCAGCAACAAACTCATATTTAACCGCATTACCAGGAGGGGTATGGATGAAGCCTTTTCTAGCCCACGCATCATAAGGAACGCGGTCAGTTTTAGCCCTATCCATTAAAGTATCTTTTGGTGTCCAGAATTCGACATACAGATGTTTGAGCCGAGGAAAATAAAGCGCTAACGCGGTTAAATCTCGTGTTCCTGATAAGTCGAGTCCGCCATAGCATTCCTCACCTTGCAAGTCCTCTAATGTGAATTCTTTCTCACAATTCATCCACGTATCACCATTGATCCACGGATTATCTGCATCCACCCACTGGCAGAAATTAAGACGGCGGACAATGCTTTCTTTAGCTGGCATACCTTGAGCTTGAGTCACTTGCTCCCGTAAATAACGGTCAGTGAAGGTATAACCTAAAGAGGGATTGGCTTTTCCCCAGCACGATTCATCCTTAAAAGGATCGTCACCCTCATCAAGCGAACAGATATAAGAAAAGAAACTGTCATCTTCAACTGAGCCTTCAGCGACTTTTCGACCGTATTCATGGTAGTCGTAGCACACGCTGGTTTTATCATGGCCACTATTGGTGATCATGAATATCAGTGCTTGTCGTCGCCCTTTCGTGCCGGCTCGCATCATTTCAACGACATTGTTATTTTTGTGCTCATGAATCTCATCAATGAGCGCACAGTGAGGACGAGGTCCCGACTGTCCATCATCAGCACTAATTGGTCTAAAAAACGACCCAGCCTTTAAAAAAGCGAGGTTCCATTCTTTTCCTGCACCGCCAGACTTCATGACCCGCTGGCTGAGTGCCGGTGATTGGTCAACCATTGCAACCGCATCACGAAATAAAATCATTGCCTGATCTTTTTTGGTGGCTGCTGCATAAACTTCAGCGCGAGGCTCACCGTCTGCAACTAAGCAGTAGAGACCGACGCCTGCTGATAACGGTGACTTTCCAGACCCTTTTCCCGATTCGACATACACCATACGAAAACGGCGGGTACCATCTTCCATTTTCCAACCGAAAATTGAGCCAATAACAAAACATTGCCACGGTAATAAAATAAATGGCTTACCCTCATGCTCACCACCATTGAGCTTCAACACTTTGGCAAAAAAGTCTATGGCACGCTGAACAGCCTCAACGTCCCAAACTAAACCTCGCTGCTTAGCTTCATTCAGATCTCTTAAGTGTCTTGCGCATGAGTTTCGGATATCAGGACCAGCAAGAATTTTACCGTCATGAACGTCTTGGGCATATTGTGTTGCAGGGTCAAGCGAAGTACGTGCTGAGCGGGTCTTCCTCTTCTTCTCCACCATCGATTTTCACCTTTGAGCGAGCAGCCGGAGTCAAACCGAACTCGACTAAATAACTTTTAAAACGACGATCCGCATCCCCCAGCATTGCGACTGCGGGGTGTGCTTTAATCAGAAAATCACCCAATTGGGTTTTCGTTGTGTAAGTGCGACCTTCAATCGCTATCGTGTCGCGCAGCTGAAGAATATCAGCGTAGATATCGCAAAGCCTTTCCAAAGCCAAAGAATCAGCAATGGTTAAAACCCCCATGCCATCAAGTAACAAGGTTAATTTTGCCCACGCTATTTTTCCCCAATCGGTTAAGTGTTCGGGTGGGCTAGGAATTTCGCGTCGGGGTTTAGGCTCTTTGTCATTGAGTTTTCGTTTACCCGGATTACCAGTAACCACTTTTAGGTGGGTCGGTTTCGGGCGCCTTCCTGCCATCGGAACCTCCCAGAAAAAAACTTTTCATTTCGCGGTTGTGCACGTTAATGACTACGGTCGGTAATTTAAGGCAAAGGTTTTGAACTTTTCCCCCGCCCCCCTACCGTACCGCTAAGACTTCAAATGAATATCAGGTGCATCAACAGCCATTTCGTTATTACAGATAAATGTAACGGTCACGCGTACCTGTTTTGTTTCACCAGTAGTTGGAGTGATCACCAACGACTCTTGATTATTTAGTAGCTGTCCATCAACACTTAATGCATGACCAGAAAATCGACTACCACGAAATAACTTGGATAATTTCACCTGCTTAGTTTCAGTCATGCTATTTATTCCAATGTGAATTAGGATCAAGTGGTATGCCATCTTCACTACAGCCAACGACAACGCCACTCTTCTCCATGCGTTGCTTGGTTGAGTTATGATGGGGGTCGCATAAGCTTTGGAAGTTCTTTTTATCCCAAAAGAGCTTTTGGGCTTTGGCTATCCACTCGACATCACCAGATGCGAGCGCATCTCGTAGTCGGTGCGGGGTAATGTGGTCAACAACTGTCGCTGCCGTAATGCGCCCTTGCTCTTTGCACATGACGCACAAAGGATTCTCATTAAGAAAGTTAAGCCTGACCTTTACCCATCTGCCGCCGTAAACATTGGGTCTCTTCATATCAAGCAAAGCCTGAACCGTTACGCAGAGCATCAATAGAAAGCTGTCGAATTTTCTCGCCAACCGCCTTACGTTCAGCTTCTTGCACTCGCGCTGCCTCTTCGAGTTCTTGCTTGATTTTATGAATAACATCTGCCGATTGCAGTGCTGCATCACAAATAACATGGCTCACAATAAGCTTGGGATTATGACTACACTCAAAATGTTCAGCAGTAAACCCTACTAACTCGCCAGCATCTTTCGTGTAATCACCACTGACAACATAGTGCTCATAACCAGCCTTATCAGCCCATACGTTATAGGATGAAACGGTCTCAATGATATCTTGGTTAATCTTGTTGATTTTATTGAGTAGCTCGACAGGCTTAGTGATGCAATCCAGATCCACTGATTTAGTATTTACGGCATTTTCATAAACTATCATTCCAGATGCAGCCATCCCACGAAGATCCATATATAGCATCGTTCTATTTTCGATTAGCTGGGATATTTTCTCCTGCAAACTCACGCAACGACCTATCGCTTCAAAATTAATTTGCTTATCTGACATAACTTTCTCCACAAATGAAAAAGCCACCAATGATTAGCTGGTGGCTATTTAGAATATTGTGCTAATTAAATTTATATAGCTCTCGAAAATCAGCTAACCTAACACTCGCAAAACCAATATAAAACTCTATCAATGCTACTCAATGAATAGCATTTGTAGAATTAAATAAAATTATGTCTCTCCATAAGTCACGCCGCTTCTTCTCCAATGGCTGACGTTTCCACCGCATGAGCTATCCATACTTGGATTCGTTGTTTTTGATTCTATATATGCGCTATCCGCTTAGAGGTTGCGGGTCTCAGCTAACATATAAGACAGCGACAACGCAGCGCCTCGCTCGCAATTATTCTAGTTGTAGAACGCCATGTTCTTCAGAGCCTGAATAAGCAATCAGACCTTCATAAACAATTTCATCACCATCACAGATGGTGCCTACTTCAATGGTGTAAGATGCTTGTCCTTCTTGCTGAGCAAACTCATGCAGGGACTTAATTTGTTCTGGTGTTAATACGATTTTGCTCATCAATAAATACTCCGATTTGGCTTAAGCAATAAGTAGTGGTAATATCCTGCCGCTGGTTAAGGATGACTGGTCCTACAACAATAATGATAAAGATGCATTTCCATTAGATATGCCCTTCTATAGAGGGCTTTTTTTATGTCATTTGATAATCACCAATATAATTGCGCATTTGAAATAACCTGCTAGGCTTAACGCTGATATTCATCGTAAAGCAACACTTTAGCCTACAGCTGTGTAGGCTTTTTTTTATTTGCATACACTTTTTTCAATATTCTTTTCCGTATTTTGTAACAATTTACATCTAGATTATTTAACATATGCTGATACTATCTGCGCTCCCTATTAGGGATATTCATAAACAAAAAAATTGGTTCAATTAATAGATTATTTCAGCCCCGCCTCGCAAAGGGGCTTTTTTTATTCTTTCGGAATGCTTTTATCCAACTCTTCACGGAATTGAGCTGGTTTATCGCAACCTTGTGTTGCCATTATGTTTCTCCTGTAGGTATAAAAAGCCCCGTGATTGCGAGGCTGACATACTTAGTTAAAATTTATTACACTTATTTATCAATTAATGTACTATTCTGTAAAAGAAGACATATATAACAATAAACCTCGCTGTGCATACTGTTAGCTCATCCCCCACCAGGCATGGGCTATTTTTTTACCCTTTCAGCTTCAATCTCTCGAATGGCCTTTTTGTCTAAATTACATTGCTCGATAACTGTTAGTAGCGACTCATTTATCAATAAAGAATCACCCCAAGGAAATGTCTCAGGGATGTACTCAGGCAAACAATCATTGAGTAGATGAGCTGGAATGGGCACTGATGGCGTTTGAACGTATTCTATTCGCGTGGTTGTGCAACTCGACAGTAGCATCACGAGGAGCATCAATAGCAGCACACTTATCATCCACAATAACGGTTTTGATAATAGTTTTAACCGTTTCAGAGGCCACTGCTGCCTCATCGCGCTCCCTAAGGTTATTTCGTGAAATTTCATTGAATGTTACCGATAGCTCTAAAACAGTGGACAATATGAATTGATTGGCGGCAAGCTCATTTGATTTTTTATCAAACTTATCACTCAATTTGTCGTAATCATTCACAACCCAAATAAACCAAAATAGCAAAATGGCACAAGCGGCCATTAATACTTTAATTAGCGCACTCATATCACGACTCTTTAACTGACAGCGCAGCATCACCAATTGGTAGCGGTCGGTTGTCTACTTCAACGCCATCAGGCCAGCGATAAGCAACAACTCGGTCAGTCCCAAACGCTTTGATGTTTACTGCGTCTGATTGATTACCACCCAAGATAAGAAGCGAGCCATTTTCAGTTTTACCAACACAGAAACCAACATGCCCACCGCCTGAGCGTGAGAAGCGAACAATGCAGCCATATTTAGGCTCTGTTAGCTTTTGCCCGAAAGTATCAAATGAACTTGAAGCATCTTTGCGAGGGGATTTAATACCAGCACGCTCTAACATGGCATTAACAAAACCAGCACACCACGGCACTTTACGTGCAGTACCAACCAATCCACGTAACTTGCTATCAATCCACATTTGATCTACGGCTTTCGAACCTTCAGCGGTATGTTCAGAAACGCCAATTTCTTTTCTGGCTTCAGTTAGCCATTTAGGTTCAGTCATTTTTTCACCATAAAAGCAAAAGGCCGCTTAATTAGCAGCCAGATTGATTTGAGTCGAGCGATTAATTTACTGAAAACGACAACCGACATGATATTTCCGCCAACGGCGAATATGACGACAAAAAATACACCATCAAATAAAACATCCGAGGCCGCTGATATCCGTTCTCCGTATATCGTTTCCCCTATTTGGCAAATCCAGCAAATAATTAGAATATTACCAATGACGGAATCTCTCGTTTTCTTATAGGGGCAGAGAAATACCGTTATCGCTGAAGTAAGCATGAATGAAATATCAGCCGCATCCCATGGATATAACTCAATCCAATTAACCAACTGGTTTATGTTGCTAAGGAAGGTTTCCATCAGTTACCCCCTTTATTTCGCCAATCTTTAATGGCCTGAACGATACTGCTGAAGTTTCGGTCTATTGATGCTGCGATACGACTAAACAACTTTCTAAGGTTGTCTTTGTTTGCTGCTAGCACTAGAACGGGGATTAATAAAGCCGAAATAATAATGGCTGTTATCTTAGGGCTAATTTCCCATTGCCATACCTGAGCAATAAAATCCGAGGCTTCTTTAGCAATGAGGATCCCCGCACCTAACGCCAAAATAAAATGAAGTATCTTTCGTCGGTTGTTATCTTTAGATGCAATGACGGAAACTGAAGCGCCAATAACTGCCCCTAGCACAACACCATAGTCGGCACCAATAAGGAAACCGCCCATCGCGCCACCGCCAGCAGCACCGAGGGTTATCCCTATTGATGTGCTCATAAATGATTTGTTCTCTTAACAGTTAATGAGAAGGTGTTTTACCTCTGCAGATAACCCGAACCGTATCACCCGTTACCGTAGTAATGTAAGCATGGTCTGTTCGCTTGATATCAAATGCAGGTACACCGTCTTTTGTTGTGTATTCCAATCGAACTGCAATATCGGGATTATCGACTACTGGATAAAACTCCAGTCGGTACATATTTCCCAAATAATGTGACTCTTCAACTTTACGTCCATTACGTTCTGTCATTAATTTGAGTGCGTACATAGTTACGTTCCTTATTTTTAGACAACAAAAAAGGCCACCGAAGTGACCTTTAGTTAATTCACACTTAATAACTTAAGATGTATGACATTCTCTACTGCACCAATAACATCCATTTGCTGGGGTATATCCTAAGCTTCTCGCCATTTGAACCGCAGCCGTGCATGTATAGAAATTACCAAGAAGCCTTCTATTCAAGATTGTAGGCATATGACTACACCCATCTCTATGAACTTCGTAATCGCCTTGTGCATCTTTAGATGTGTGAACATAGTAATTCATGCATATCTCCTATTGTTGCGTACGCAAGGAAATAATACATGGAACAGTAAATAATACTTAAGCGAAATTCACATTTTTTACATTTAAAAGCCACCAGCAATAGCAGCTAGATTGGAATAAATGACGGGCGCAACTCCGCCTTATGCGCAGTTATCGATTTCTCTGCATGAGGTTTTCGATAAATTAATGAAAAACTGCTCGCCAGTAAGCTTTGTATTTTGAGCGGGTGAGGAAGTAATGAAATGACCAAGACAGGCGTAATTGCTCTTTTGTTTTACCTGATAACTTAATGCACAGATTAATAAATAAATTTTTCATATTTTCTCCAATAAAAAAGGCCGCTTCAGCGACCTTGATTTGATATCGGAGAATTAATTAATTACTTCCCCGATGAACTTAGCATTGATTGAAATTTTCATCTGCTGCATGCCTTCTACATGCCCTGCTAAAACATAATCCCTGCCAGATTCAGTGATATTTAAAATCAAATTGAATTTATCAATATCGCCAAATACTGATGTTGCAGATTTATCATGCCTTTCTATTGTTAATGTGGTTTGAATGCCATTCACTTTACCTCTGTACAGGTAAGCAAAATCACCACCATTAACAATATTATCTTTAACTACTACCGTGCCATTTCCAAAATCTTGAGAGTTACTTCTAAATCTTACAAAGTAAATACCATCTTTCATAAATACCTCATGCAGTAATTTTTTAGCTGAAAATCAGCGAAGTGACTTTACCGCAATTTAGTAAGCATATCTAATGAATTGGTATAAAAAGAACTCTCTCTTATCATTAATTAATAAGCTTGGCAGTAACACCCGTATTTTCACCTTCGTTATGAGTGATGGTGACGACTAGATCATCAGATGTGCAGTTGACACGATATTTTCTAACAAACTGGGTGTCAGTTTTTCCGTAAAAAGCATCTTTAACAAGACGCTGACCTTTCTGATGTACTTCAAAAGAGATTGAGCTATTAAGCTTTGGAGCAGTGACTTGGATTGTTTTCACTTGATGCCTCTCTTAAACGAAAAAAGGCTACACAATGGCAGCCTTGGATTACTTTTTATTGAGCTACTTCAGCCAGAACGGAAATGCAATAAACAGCAACACAAATACAGTTAACATCATAGCTTTTTGAAGTGCACTGAATATAGCCATATATAACCATCCAATTTAATAGTCTTTTATTATTGTTATTTAAATGTAGCTATTATTGGCTGATTGTAAATATTAAAGATAAAAATCCGTACTGGTAAATCATAGAATATGAACCATCCGGAATTTCCGGATGGTTCAACTTGTAAGATCTACTTACAGGTTGAAATTAGATAGCTACACTCTCGCAGTAGCCACGCTCATGCCATTGAGATCATCACCCCGGTTCGTCTCTGCCCCCATTGGATCTAACCAGTGCATGATTGGCGGTCATGCTTCGTCACCGGTGCTTCTTTACTTATTAACCCTAACCAGATGCAAAGCTGGCTCTCTACTCGGAGATTCGGGAGTTGGTCATTACCCAACTATTGCTACCTTTAGGCTACACGGTCTATCCGCTTAATTGCTTCATTTTCAATCTCCTAGAAACAAAAAAACCTCGCACGGATGGCGAGGTTTCATTCTATAAGTTAGGTGACAACGTATTCACTCTTATCACACTAGCACCCAAAATTCGTAACGAAAAGTATTCAGTTATCAATTGGTGATTTATTTGTCCATTCGTCCATTTCTAAAACCGCGCCAGCCATAATTAAACAGGCATCAATAAAGGTTTCGGCTATCATAAGCTTTTGCCTAATCTTGCCTTCTGAACACTTCATATCCCTTGCTATTGCTGATTTTGATATGTCCTTAATGTAGTGTTTTTCTATCAGGTCATATTCATCTTTTTTGCCAGCTTTAATTAGCTGACCGACAGCTGAGTCGATGAGTATTCCGTCATCATCACAACAAGAAAGTCGTTCACCATTCACATTAGGGAGTAAGCCTTTAAACCCTGCGGCAATTGGTGAATAACCAACACGACTTTTACCTTCGGCAGCCCAACCGCCCCAGCGCTCTAAAACTAACTGAATATCTCTCATGCAATAATCTCCACTGCGTTCCGCACAACGCATTAACCGAATACGCCTAGACCGATAGAGCGGTCGAGGAATTTAAATAAAAAAACTAACTGACTGCCGTTTTCTTGTTCCCACCCTTTCGGATCCTTATGCAACTCGCTGTGGTGAATTCGACACAATGGAATAGTGAACAAGTCATGGGCTTTTGTGCCTATGCCACCCTGCCCGTAGCCGATAATATGATGGGCATCATCGGAAGTAGCACCGCATACGCAGCAAGGCTGTGATTTAACCCACTGCAGATATTTCACACTCTCCCAGCGCTGAAGCTTTGGAAACTTCATAAAGCTTGCTGGTGGCTCAGGATCTACAGCTAAATCCAATACCTGCTTTATCTCTTCAATATCCTTCAACTCGTCGCTGAGGAGTGATGGAGAAAGAGAGATAGACCCTACTGATTTATCGCTTAACGAATTAGGCACCGGGATAATGAGCATGCGACCAGTAAAATTTGATAATTCGCTTACTCCTGGTCGAAATATTACTAACCCCAAATCTGGTACCGTATTCGCTGTAAGTATAGAAGCCTTATGCATATGCTTTATGCTCCATCCATTCGCCAGCTATCCAATTAACTCCCTTGGCTGTGAATCGGGCTTGAGAAAATGAGTAAGCCGTTTCTTTTGTAACGCCTGTTTTCATTTCAAAACGTCCAGCGTCAATGTGTTGCTGGTATGGAGTTAAAATATTATTCAGTCGATATGCAATTTTGTTATCGAGCAAAAAGCATCTAAAGTCATTTTCTTTTGCTCCCAGCAGTTTACATACTTGCCTAAAGGTCATTGAACCTGTTGCTTGAACGTAGCGATCAACAAAATCCACCTTAGGCGCTGCTTCTATTAATTTTGACTCTAACTGCTGATTTTCTTCGGCTAAATCAGCAGCCAACCTTAATGCTTCGGGCAATGTTTGTGGTAATGCGTTTCGATTTTCCAACTCTTGCCAGCGATCCACCAGCCTCGCTGTAAATTCAGGCATTAATTGAGCAACGACGATAATACTATCGCGCTTACCTTTTTCACCTGAAAACAAATAAAACGATACTGGTCTCCCCTCTGTGGGCTTCTCCCCCATTGGGGGTAAAGCTATCACACCGCGCTTTGCAAGGCGTTCAATAGATTGTTTTACTTTGTCATGGCGAGACTCAACTAACTCTGATATCTCTACGCTGGACATTGTTAATGTTTTTATCGCTAATTGATTCATGCTTTTTCTCCACGTTTTACGCAACCGCATTTGCGCTGTCATGTAAGCTGATCGTAATTTCAAACCGACCACCCTTTACTACCTCGCACCACCATATATCTGCGTGTCTAACCTGCTTGTCATCTTTCCATACGTTTGCATAGGTAAGAGCATCAAATGGGGCTTTTAAAAAATTATCTATGTCTCTTCTGTGATTAGTTGGAGGGTACATCTTCACAATGACTGATACGTCTTCTTCTATTGCCACAGGTCTTTTACGTAATTGCTGATACACCGCTGCTATTGCATTAGCCCGAAATGCGCGACCTTTTTCACTGATAATCATTGTGCCGCGAACAGTTCGCCAGCAAGCATTAACACTTGGCGGAAATGGTAGCGTTAGGGTTATAGATCCAGGCATATTTGACCTCCACCTCGAATAGCAGATAGATGATTGCCTTTAGCTGAATTGAACTTAGCGTAGTGAGCTTGACGATAGACTTTGACCTGACCAATTTCATAAAAAATATAATGGCGCCCAAAACCTATTTCTTGACTTTCGCAAATAGGGCAATAATCAATTGATTCACAACCACCAGAGCGGCCCTTGCGCCAATGAAAATTGCCATGGAAGGTTGAACAACTTGCACACATAGGAGCATCGCAAGTGTAAGCCGATGAGAATCTGGATAATACGCCTCTATCATTTTTCTCACCGATGTAGCAAATAACCCCATCGCAATGCAAATCAGCATTGCCGCCACAGAACATGCATTTTTTAGGCATTAGCGACCACCTTATTCCAGATTCTTACGGCTTCTAGCTTGTCATTTATCGCTGGACCGTTGGCGCCACAACCGTGGCAATAAACATAAAACCAAGTGCGATACTCAAGAGTTTCGATATGTAGATCTTCACTGCCACATTTACATTGATGGATTTCAATTATTTTGCCATTCATGCCGCCACCCCCATCTTTTTAGCCAGCCACTGCGCCTGTTCGATAGCTAACTTGCCAATATGCTCTAATTCTTTACGTTGAATGTTGCCTACTTTCTCGCCGTTCCACTCTTTGTCAAAAATAATTATTGCACCGGCAAACATTGCACCTGACGGCTTTTGTTTTTCATCTGCTGGGTTAAACCATTTCGGAACGTCAAACCCTATTCGACCTTTGATGTAACAAATGTGATCTGCATGATCAGGCCACCATGTTTCGCTCGTGGCGACTTTCAATAAAAAGACGTATCGACCACCTTTCTCACGCATCGCTAAAGCATGATTAATTATGTGACCAACGCCAGTGACTGCTTGTTTTTCATGATAAGAACTACGGGAATAAGGTGGGTTAGCGAATGCTGCTCCTCCAATTTCTTTTAGCTTATCTGACCAGTCTTGCGTAAGCGCATTGTCTTCTGCTGTATAGAAATGAGGTGCTTTACTGTTTTCGCCATCGGTGAATAAATCAATAGTAAGTGGACCAAACTTAGCGTTAATGCCCCAAAATAATTCATCTGGTGTTGCCCACTGATCCCCAATCTCATTAAGTTTATGAGTAGGCTTTGACTTCAATACATTGAGTTTTTTAACATACTCGCTTTGTTCTTCTTCCAGTTCGCATAGCATTGGCTCGCATGATTCACTGCATGAGCCAGCATCATAGCCACCAGCACCACGAATAGTTTCCGCTATATCATCACGAGAATGATCCGCAAACATGGCAATAATGCCTTCGAGTGAATTATTACCTCGATACATGACTTTATTTTCTTGCTGGCGGCGTTCTACGACACGAACAGATTTATCGGTAATTACATTAAGAAATTGCTGTGCTAGCTCCGGCTCGTCACGGGTTGCTAAAGCGATTTTATTAATGCCTTTTTTTACGCAGAAAACGCAGTTACCTAAGTGTTCGGGCAGGTCTAGATCGAAAGGTTGTTCAGCCCACCAGTCGAGAATGTCTTGTTTCTCAACTTCGCTGATATCAGCAAGATATGAAACACCCTCACGCTCTTTTAATCGCTTTGGCTCATCAGCTCTAATGCCTAGCCATGTGTGGTACTCGCCGTAAGTTTCTTTACAGTAACGAGTGAAAACCTCTGTTTTCATCGTTCGAGTACAAAAAGCACCATGTACATACGGAGTGCCGTATTTACTGCAAGCATCTATCCACGGCTGTAAGTCATGCCCAATGTCATCAACTGAAATAATTTTATAGGTGTTGGCTTTTCCAAGTTCCGGATCAATAACTAGTCGCAAGCAAACAAGGTCAATATTCCAGTTTTTGGCAACATTACGGATGAATTCATAGGTTTTAGGATGTTCCGCACCCGTATCCATAAAGACATGTTTAATTGTGAAATGTTCTTTAGCGGCCTTTCGTTCAAGTAAATGGACCATAAACGCTGAGGTACGACCACCAGAGAAACTAGACACATGGATCATTAGATAGCACCTCGCTGCTGGTGGGCTTTCGCAAACATACGAATCCGCTTATAGCGCTGCTGAACATTGAAATGTTCTGATACCGAATTTAAGTGATTAAATTTTCCACATGCAACTAATGCACTTCGAGAATCATTCCAACACCCACGCAACTCGCGAATAGCCCACCAACGGCGCAGCTGATGCAACATGGCGACAATGCCAAAAACGTTAGTGCCATAGATTTTTTTAGCTTCACTGCGCATCATGCCGCCACCTCTCTCGCTGCTTGTTCTGCTGCCTGTTGCCAAATACCAGCCCATGCTTTACGTCCAACAAAGTCAGTCATACGACGAACGCCTGATTTACCCGCTAACTCAGCGGCAATTTCTTCGATACGGTTTTGTGGTTTTGAACGGGAACCGATAATGCGAGTGAATGCCTCGTCACGCTCAACTTGGTCGATGGAAACCTTTTGCTCACCCGCTAAACGGAGGGTTAGATCATCCCACTGGGTGCGCAGTGTTCTTGGGCATTGAACGTTTTTCTTCCAGAACTCATCCTGGGTAATGCGTTTGTAGAATTGGCAAATCTCTTTGTGGGTGCGACCGTCTTGGCTAACCATCAGGCGAACATCGTTAGCCCACTCTATAAAATTTGGCTCTTTCGGTTCTTGCAACCCAAGTTCTTTGAAGACTTCACACTTGCGGCTAAACAGCCATTCAGCACACTTGAGGTCATCCGCAGATCCCCATTTCTGGAAGTTCGGGCTGTAAATCACTGCCTCAGGGTAACGATTTAAAAAATCAATTTTAGGCTTGTCGCTGGATTCGCTAGAATTCTGCGACGAAGAGTTAGTTACTGATGGATCTTGTTTTGAAGTTACTGACGGATCGCCCCCAGATTCTGACGGGTCAAAACGATTATTTTTGCTCGATTCTGACGGGACGGATTTTGATGCGACAGATTTTGACGTGTCAGGATTTGACGTATCAGATTCTGCTGGTTGAGGTAATGCAGATCTCGCTGCTGAAGCTAATTTATCAACATTAAGCTGATAGATATTGCTCGCATTACGGTTACCTTTGCGACGCTTTTCTCTCGATAACCAACCATCTTTTTCTAAATCTTTGATGGCGGTACGTACAGTGCTTTCACCCGCACCGATTTGGCGGGCAATCGTTGGTACCGATGGCCAGCACACGCCCTCATCGTTTGAGAAGTCTGCGAGACGAGCCATGATAGCAACTGAGGTTATCTTCAAACCTGCTGGCGCACAGCCATCCCAAACATAACTTGATAGTTTTACGCTCATACTTGCTACCTACTCGACTCTTGTGAATTCATCTTTAAATTTGTACAAAGGGGCGAAGCATTCATGTTCATAGCCGTCACGCAGGTATATGACCCACTGCTTTTCTCGGTCATAACGTATGACACGAACACGAATACCGCGCTTATCCAGATACACCCGATTAAGATTATTTGGGTTTTCATTAGACATGCGCCTCGCCTTTGCTATTGAAATAAAAGTTAGCCCAATCGTTTCTCAACTCAGCGATATCTACCAATTGCTGCTCAGTCTTGTAGTTGCCCGAGGCATCTGCTGAAGTTATGATTTCTACATATTGAAACGGACCACTTTTAGAAGCCGGTAAGCAGCGGAATTGCTTTTTAGCTCTGATTTGGTTTAAACTGCTCATGCTAATTACTCCACAAATGTTTTTAGCGCCCCCGACGCCCGGACCGCATATCTGGGCGTCAACCTTTCTAACTATGCTCATCATTGTTTAATCCCATAAACGCTTTCTAAAGAACCCACGAAGCCCAGTGCGTAAGCAAAGACTTTCTCCATTTTTCTGTAGATAGCTGTAATTTCATCTGGTGTTAAAACGCCGTCAGAAATACTGTCTTTGATTAAAACGCTTAACGCCCCATGCATTGCCCCCAAACGCATTTGAATATCGAACAATTCAACTTTGTCTAAGCTTTCAGCTTCAATTTTTACTGACGGGGTAATCCCGTGGCGTTCCATGTGATAAGCCACCAGCAATTTAGTGCCAGATAACTCTTCAACCGCTTCCAGCTCATCGTTTTCAAAAAAGCGACAGCCGTTTTTTTCATACAGCTTGTTGTTGAACGTTGTTTCAGAAATACCCAAAGCACCCGCCATTGCCGAACGTCCACCAGGGAATGCTTTGCACATCTCTTTCACGACTTCTTTTAGTGTTTGTTTGCACATATCTACAATTCCGTTGTTTTGTTGGTAGTTAACTCTGTTAGTTTGTTTTGGTACTGTTTGGTAAACCATCAAGCTCATTTGGATAGAGGTCCGGTCTAAGCTGGTGTGGAGAAATTTCCCATCCACCCATTTTGCAGAGTTGAATTACACGCTCCGCTGGAACTTTGTTGTTTTTAATCCAATTAAAAACCGATTGAGGTGAATTAAAGCCGAATAAACGCGAGACGGAAGATGGGACACCAACGGCTCTAATTGCTCTCTCTGTAATATTTTCTTTATTCATTTTTCTTCTCCGATTAAGAATAGAATAAATACTACTTAAAGTAGAGATAATAAGCAACTTAAAATAGAAATGACAATACTTAAAGTGCGAGATAGACTTCTACTTATGGTAGAAAATACAAAATACAGTGATTTCGCTAAGAGACTTACTGAGCGCATGAGAGATGCTGGTGTTGATGTTAAACAGCTGTCTGAAAATGTCGGTGTTTCCTATGAAATGGCTCGACGTTATACGCTTGGAACTGCAAAGCCCAGAGATGACAAAATGGAACAAGTAGCAAATACGGTGCATTCCACGCCAGTTTATCTCGACTATGGCGTTGATATATATGGAAGCTTTGGCGAAGAACAAGAAAGAGACACGGTAACAGTGAGGCAAATCGAAGCATTTGCATCTGCTGGGAATGGTTACATCAATAACCCCTTCCCTGAGATAATCCGATCTATAGAAATTCCCAAAGAAAGGGTTTATGAGCTTTTCGGTAGAAATAGTCTTGATGGTGTTGTAATTATAAATGCTGATGGTGATAGCATGTCGCCAACACTGAACCCTAAAGACTTACTCTTTATAGATACCAAAATTGAGCAATTTACAGGCGATGGTATTTATGTTTTTAATTTTGAAGGGTCTACATTTATAAAGAGATTACAAAGAGTTAAAGGCAGAAAGCTAGCTGTTATGTCTGATAATGAATTTTACCCACCCTTCTATATTGAAGACCATGAAATGCATGAATTATATTTTCATGGAAAATTAATTCGAAGCTTGCCTATGTCGTTAAAACAATTCGCATAATTCAATAAGCCAGCAATAGCTGGTTTTATTTTGCATTTATTTTCTACTTTTAGTTGTTGACATTATCTACTTTTAGTTGCATTCTTATTTCACACAAGGAATAGGAGGGAACTTATGCAGTCTAATTCAAGCACACCAATCGTTACTTTTAACAACCCAATGTCCACAGATGAAATTCATGCGTGGATTTTGGAGAAAGCTGCTGCACTTAAAAAACTTGAAAGCCTTAACTCTGCCTACGCAGAACTCAAAGAAAAGCTGGTAAGAATCGAAGATGATATTTACGAGCAAACTGAGATCTGCAATGCAGGTCTAGGCCTACCAGCAACCAACTAATCAACTATGTGGAGTAATTAGTGGAATGCTTATTTTAACCCGTCGTGCAGGTGAAACAGTTGTTATTGGTGATGATGTCAAAGTCACTGTTTTGGGAATTAAAGGATGCCAAGTGCGGATTGGTATCGAAGCACCAAAAGATACAAGTATTCACCGCGAAGAAATTTATCTTCGGATCCAAGCTGAAAATAATAATGCCGTTGCTAGTTAGTAGTTTTTGGCGGTGCCATGCCGCCTCTTTTTCTAAATATAAATAAGACCATTGGCGTTAGTCCATACGGGTAAATATGTACTTAATTACTGTCAGTGGTCTTATTTATATTTGTGGAGTTAATTATTATGCGGAGATTTGCAAATGAAACGTTTTCCAATTAGCAGTGTAGTTGTATTTAAGGCTGAATTACCAAATGCTGAAGCACTAGAAAATCATTTAAAAGAATTACCTTTTGTTGATATTCTTGAGTCGCACTCTTTTAGTTATGGCTTTATTCCAAATAAAGTAACTGGTGAGTTAGTTACGCCAATTGAAGGTGGCTATATCATCAATTTCCGTATTGATGAAAAGATACTACCTAAAGCGGCTATCGCGTTCGAAATAAACAAACGCATTGAAAAACTGAAAGAACAAGGCATTACCGATTATCTTGTGCCTGAAATAAAGCGTATGGCTATAGATGAACTTCTAAAAATCGCATTAACAAAGACAAAAGTTATTACAGCGCTATACCATGTTTCCAAAGGCTTCCTCTTCATATCAACAACAAGAAAGCCAGATTATCAAGCACTGGTGGGTAGCTTAGTTAAAGTTTGTGGCACCGTAAAAACTGAAACATTTAACATCGATGATGCAAAAAACGGTATTACAACACGACTATCAAACCACATTGATAATTTATCGCCTGAAGAGTGTTTTGATCATGACATTCATCCCGGTAATTTCATTTTGCTACAACGTAAAGTTGATAAAAAACTTGAAACTGTAAAATACGATGCTGAACTTAATCTAATTCGTGAACAAGTTAAAGATTCATTAGACAATCATTTTAAAGTAAGTCTAATTGAATTAAGCACCTTTGATTTAATTTTCAAACTTACAGATAACTTTGACTTTAAGAGCATCAAGCCACTAGCAAAAATTGAATGCGATGGTGATAAAGCATATCGATACCGACATACCAATGCTGTATTTATGTTTCACATGGTTAATACCATTGAGCTATTAATTGAATTATTAAAATATAAAGAAAAAACAGAATAACTATTTAGCCAATACCAAAGAATTTAATTCTCTTTATTAAGAGACGGACTATTATTATCTAAATTGTGTGTGGAGTATTAATTATGTCTAAAGAACTAACATTAAGTGAATTATTAACTCAGCGTTGTGTTGAGTTTGCAAATAGCGAACAAGCAGTAGAAATTATTGATAAAGGTATAGCTAACTTATTTAACAATGTTGTTGATGATGCTTTTCGTTCTTACGGCGACTTTGGAAAAGCATTTAAAAAGGCAATGGAAAGCGCCCTACCCACTAGCATAGAAGATATGGTTGATTTGAAAAAATACAACACGCTCGTTACTGAAAAAATGCGTAACTCTTGGGAGAAATCAGGAATCGAAACAGACTTACAGGAAAAGGTTGCCGCTTTAGTAAAAGATTTTGTTAGTGAGGAAGAATGCCCTAAATACATTAAAGCTTCCGATTTATGGGAGGCATTTATTGAAGGTAATGCTAGCAACGCAATTGAAAATGGGTGGGATTCTCCACAGGTATTTTTTGATGATGAACGTGATGGATCTATTTTTGTTAGCTTGCACCCAGATGAGGCCACATCTTCATATAGCTCAATAAGAGAAAGCGAATGTGATTATAGATTCTTTCTGAGTAGCGTCCGAGAAGATGGCTATGGAAGCGAATTATTTTTACATGAAGGTCATCAAGTATATGAGCTGTTTGGGGGTAAAGTTAAAGGTAATACTTTAGGCAAAAGAATAATTAACCCATATTCCCGTTTTGATAAATTAATCTTGAACCTCTATTACGGTGGTAGCTTATTAGTTTGGGATGAGTCACCAGAAGATATTTGCTACTGCAATGATTATTAATAACGAGGGGGTTAATCATGTCTAACGAAATTAAATTTGATGCAGATATATTACTCGAATCAGTTAACGCCCATGGTGCTGATGGTCATGTTTACAATGACACAAAAAAACGCTTCTTTAATGGTGCTCAAATACATACATCACCAGTAGTTAATATCGATACTTATCTTGCTGATGGATATATCCAGACAGTTAATTCAGTTTACAGAATTGTTGTGTGAGGATAACGATATGAGCATTAAGCAATTACAGCAACAAATTCATCAGCAAAATAAAGATGCTGGATGGTGGGACAACCCACGCGAAAAAGGGACACTACTCTGCCTGATTCATTCAGAAATCAGTGAAGCGATGGAAGGTGAACGCAAGGATTTAATGGACGATCACTTGCCTCATCGAAAAATGGCAGAGGTTGAATTAGCTGATGCTGTTATTCGTATTTTGGATTACGCACATGCGTTCGGCTATGACATTGAAAGCGCCATCACTGAAAAGCTCGAATACAACAAACATCGTGCTGACCATAAACGTGAAAACAGATCAAAAGAAGGCGGCAAGCAGTTCTAATTTAACTCGCAGGGATGCAATGAAGGAAAATTAATAATGGCAACCATTAAGCACCCACTCATTCGCTACCATGGCGGCAAGTATCGACTTGCTCCTTGGGTGATTAGTCACTTTCCAGATCATCGTTGTTATGTTGAGCCATTTGGTGGGGCTGCGTCAGTTCTTTTACGTAAACCTCGATCGGAAGCTGAAGTTTATAACGATTTGGATGATGAAATAGTAAATCTGTTTCGCGTTCTGCGTGATAAAGATCAGGCTGAAAAACTTATCGATGCTTGCTTATTAACGCCCTACTCACGAACTGAATTTAATTGTGCTTATGAAGTTTCTGATTGCTCTATTGAACGAGCACGTAAAACGATTGTTCGCGCCACTATGGGCTTTGGTAGCGCCGGTGCAACGAAAGGTAAAACGGGTTTTAGATTAGACACTAAGCGTAATTCAGCGACAGCACAAAAAATATGGACACGTGCACCGGAAAACCTGCTCGCTGTAGTGGATAGATTGCAAGGGGTATTAATTGAAAATCGTGATGCTGTTCAGTGCATGAAAGACCATGATACCACCAGCACCTTACATTTTATTGATCCGCCTTATCTACATGAAACAAGGAGTATGAGAAGCGAAACATACCGGTACGAAATGGATGAATGGGGCCACCAGCAATTAATCACTGTCGCTGGCCAGCTTCAAGGGAAAGTTATTATCTGTGGTTATGACAACGATTTATATAACGGCCAACTCTCGAGCTGGCGAAAAGCAGTAAAGACAACGGCAGCAAATGGACACGCAGGTTCAGTAAAGCGTACCGAGTGTTTGTGGTTGAATTTTTAATCTGCATGCGGGCAGATATGTGGAGGTAATTATGTCTAGAATGGTATCTCTAGAAGCATGGGCAAAACTGGAATTCGGTGATGATGCGCCCAGCAAGCAAGTGTTATTGAAGTATGCGAAAGCGAACATGATGGTACCACCAGCCTTAAAAGTTGGTAAGAAATGGATGGTAGATCGTGATTCCCGCTGGGTGGGTATTGTTTCAAAACCTCAATTACCGAATTGCTCAAACGATAAACTTCAAAGGATATTATCTGATGGCAGCTAGACCCCGCGCTCATAAAATCACTATTCCAAATTTGTATCGGAAATTAGATAAACGAAACGGAAAGGTTTATTGGCAATATAAACACCCGTTAACCGGTAGGTTTCATAGCCTCGGCACGGACGCCGAGGAAGCCGAGCAAGTAGCCGCTCAAGCAAATGTGGTTATAGCTGAACAGCAAACAAAACAAATACTCAGTATCAATGACAGGCTTTCAAATATTAAAAATAAGAAAATTGGCATTAGCGTGTCCAATTGGATTGATAAATATTTAGAAATACAGCAAGAACGAATGGACCAAGGCGAGTTAAAGCTAAACTCATATAAGCAAAAAATTAAGCCGCTAAATTTATTTAAGCAGCATTGTGGGATGATGTCCTTAAAAGATATAACAGCGCTTGAAGTCGTTAAAATAACAGACGAAGTAAAGGCGCTCGGGCATAACCGAATGGCTCAAGTAGTCAGATCCGTGATTGTTGATGTGTTTAAAGAGGCTCAGCATGTTGGCCATGTTCCACCAGGGTATAACCCTGCTCTTGCAACCAAGAAACCTAGAAGCAAAGTGAAGCGAGAGCGCTTATCGCTGGATGAATGGAAGGCTATCTATCAGCAAGCAGCTATGCACCCTCATTACTTACAGCATGGGATGCTATTAGCTCTAATTACAGGGCAGCGCCTTGGTGATATCACAAAAATGAAATTCTCGGATGTTTGGGATGGAATGTTGCACATTGAGCAAGAAAAAACAGGGACGAAAATTGCCATCCCATTAACGCTGAAGTGTGATGCTATAGAAATGACGCTTGGTGATGTGATCTCCATGTGTAGGGATCTTGTTGTTAGCCCTTACCTACTTCACCATCGCCATTCTATTGCTAGGGGTAAAAAAGGCGGGGCAATATCAAATACCTCATTAACGGCCGCGTTTAAAAATGCACGTAATAAATGTGGAATTACTTGGTCGAAAGGTGCTGAACCAACCTTTCATGAACAGCGTTCTCTTTCTGAAAGGATATATCGAGAACAAGGATTGGATACTCAAAGATTGTTAGGTCACAGGTCGAAAGTAATGACTGATAATTACAACGATGATCGCGGTAAAGAGTGGAAAATTGTCGTAATTTAAAGACTCAAATTTTTAAATGTTTTGGGGAGTATTTTTGGTGGGGTTTTGGGGAAGAAAATAATTGCTTATAAAACAAACAGAAACACCATAACACTCCTTATGCGTTTAATCATAATAAGAAAATCGATATTTTAATAAATCAATATATACAATAAGTTAAAAACAGATAAAAAATATTATCGAAATAAAACATTAATTTAATTTACGTGTAATGAAAAAACTCTTCTGGTATACATATGCATTTTATGCATGTATATAAACAGTCAGTAGCAAACTTGAAGGACAGAAATATGAATACAGGTACGGTTAAGTGGTTCAATAATGCCAAAGGTTTTGGTTTTATTTGCCCAGAAGATGGCGGAGATGATGTATTTGCACATTATTCCACAATCCAGATGGATGGTTACCGGACACTCAAAGCGGGTCAAAAGGTCAGCTACACGCTTATGATTGACGGACCTAAAGGCGCGCATGCTACCGCCATTATCCCAATTATCGAAAGTGGTGAAGCGAAAACAGAATAAGCTAGGGTAATAGAGCACAGTTAATTATTTTTAAGGGGTAAATAATTAACTGTGGCTATTCCAAATTAACGACGTTCTAAATTAAGACAGTCTGCAACAAATATTATTGTTCATCCGTTGCCTGCAAATGATGCATATCACCATACAATTCAGTTAATAACTGATATTGCTCTTCATCATAGAACGCGCATTGCCCTTCACCGAAAGCTTTTGCGACTTCAATCATAAATTTCACAGTCGCAGCAATGTCTACTTCATGGCTGGCTCCCGTTGAACAACCCGGTACAACAGTTTCAGTGCAAATGGCGACACCAACAACCGGAACCGTCGTTGAAACTGCTGGTTGCATAATACTATTGAGGTGATGAAGCCCATTGCCATAAGGCGTGATATCTTGGATAGATAGCGGGAAAGTCACTGCATTTTGTCCGCTACTCCACTCCATTAAACGCAATAGATCCTCAGAAACAGGTAGGATATACCCCGATTTAACCGTCGGTGATAGCGCATAACCCTTATGGTTAATTAAGCGATTTCCTTTGGTGGTATCCACCGATAAAATTGCATCAGCTTCAGGGATCCCTTCATGAAGATTCATCGTTGCGTCTTCAAGGGGGGAATCCATAAAATCGACGGGTGTATGCGGACGAGTTGGTGCATTTGGACAGATATGCGTTGTAATGATCACATCCCCCTGTAATGCATCTCCTCTTTGCTGCATTTCAGCCAATTTTAATCCCGTTGTGATGGCAGCAATTGCACCATCCGCATCAGAAACAACCCCAATGCGCGAAGGCCTGGCTCCCAATCCACCTAAACGCCCGATGATCCCTAACGTTGGTGCATTCTTACCTTGGGACTTGCCTTGTAAACCCGGAATGGTGATTCTGACGAAATCGCTTTGGCCTTTTTGATCGACAACCGTCGTTGAAATGACTTGAACTGAGGGGAAATCCTGGAACAACTGAACAACATCATGCCCACTAACATTCGCACAATCGAGCAGCTCATAAACGCACAAAGTTTGCTTTAGAGTCATTGTACTTCCTTTAATTCTAATTATTTTTTTTAGAGTTTTAGAGTAAACGGGCACCAAAGGAGCACCCGCTTACTCTGAATACCCCTTAACTAAAGACAAAGGGTATATTTCCTGATGAAGGCGTATTCACGCACTTTGAATGGTATTTAATTATTATTTACTGCAACTACTCATTACTGAACTTTTACTACTGATACTGCTGTATATCACAAGGTTTTTTGACTACTTGGTACTACGCTCTAACCAATAAGGATCCCCAACCATACATCCTAGGTAAGAAGCCTTACGGTAAAGATCTTGGGACAACTGCACGATAATCTCATCGGTCATTTGCGACGCAGGGAGACTCAAACACAACGCATACAACGTATTTTGTGAAGGGTCATATACTGTACTGGATACAGAAGCGACACCGGCAACTGACTCATTGACTGAAAACTCCCAACCTCGTTCAGTGATCACGCTAATGCGCTCATTTAAACTAGCTCGAGACTCTTCAGGCTCTAAATTAATTAAGTTTATGCGCTCATTTATCGGCAAACGTGCTAATAATGCGCGCCCCGTTGATGTGCCACCAATAGGTAAACGCGTTCCCGGCTGCGTAACCACTTGCAGCATGCTATTACCAATTCGTGCATGAACAACACGGACTTTATCTTCATCTAACGCAGATACATAACTGGTAAACCCCGTATCTTTCGTCAAACTGTCTAATGCTTCTAACGCCATATCAATTAAATGGTTCATGCCACGAGCTCGGTGGGCAATCTCCATAATCAACAAACCTGGACGATAAATCGGCGCGTTATTTTTCTTTTCGAGTAACCCAAGTTCTGCCATCTGCTTTAACAGACGTGACGCGGAGCTTTTCGGCATCGATAATTCATTGACCAACGTGGTGACCGTTAGCTCATTACCTGAGCGTAAAAATAGGCGATACACGTCGACAACACTTGTTAAAATACTCATACCTGAGTTTCCTGCACTAGCAAGCCATAATCCAGAGGCTTTCTATCTCTTAGATAAGGCACATTTAAACGCGTATATGCCTGAAGACGAAAATCAATCTCACCCACTAACAACTGTTCTTGTTCGCAAGATGCCTCACACAAAACTTGCCCACGCGGGCCCATAATTTTACTGCCACCAAATAGGTGTAAATCTTCTTCATGCCCCCAGCGATTGACCGCTAGAAGATGCGTGCCATTTTCTAAAGCACGACACGCTGTATTAATGTCCCACATATCGCGGTCTTGAATACACCAGGCAGAAGGCGCAATCAGTAACTCAGCGCCTTGTAAAGTGAGGATCCGCGCTACTTCAGGGAAGCCCATGTCGTAGCAAATCATCACACCAATTTTACCGATTGGCGTATCAAACACGGGGAAAGTATCCCCGTTTTTGAACCACTGTTTTTCAATACCAAACGCATGAACCTTACGAAATACACCGCTGATATTTTCACAGCCGGGATTCCATACGCCCACCGAGTTATATACTTCACCTAGTCGGCTACCGCGTTCGGCAAATCCCGCTACAATCGTGATATCTAAGCGGGAAGCCAATTGACTAAACATACGATATGTTTCGCTGCCGTCAAAATCGCTGAGATCCCATAATTGAGTAGATAATAAATCACCACGATAACCGGTTGTGGCTAACTCAGGGAAACAGATAAGTTTTGCCCCTTGCGATGCCGCTTGTTCGCATAATTGCGCCATGCGTTGCAAATTACCCGTCTTATTCCCTAGCTCAGAATCGAACTGAGCTAGCGCAACTTTAACTCGGTTATCAGTCATCCATTTGCCCTCAATCTAAATGAGAAACTTGGCGGAAGTGAGTACCTTTTTCGCCTCGGAATGCCGCTAATAAGCGCATACCAATCCAATAAGCCACCGCACCAACCAGCAAAGAGTTCAACGCTGGGACGCCAATATCTGCACCAAAAGGTCCTAGAGCAGAGGTTCCCCAACCAACAACGACCGCACAGCACCATGCCACTAAAGTTACTGGGTTATACGCTTCACAACGCGTTGGTAAAATGCCTTGTTCTCGGGTGATATCCAGCTCTTTTCTGTCACGTTTTAACAAGTAATAATCAACAACCATAATACCCGCGACAGGCGGAATCGAAATACCAAGATAAATTAAGAAACTAATAAAGTTATCTAAAATGCCTAACATGGAAGCCACAGTACCAAAAATACCAATAATCCATGTTAAATAACGGCGGTCAAAACGCTTATTAAAAATAGCGTTCAACAGTGTGGAGAAGCCGAGTGATGAAGAGTAGAGATTGATATCATTCATTTTAATTGTTGAGAAGATAACAATCGATGCACCTAGCAACCCAGTTAACGCCATCATCAAATCAAAAACTTGGCTTGTGCGTAATGCTAAAGCCATTAATACCGCTATCATGTTGACGAAAAGCTCGCCACAGAATGTACCAATCAACGTCATCCAGAACACATCTTTCGGCTTATGCATAAAGCGACTGATGTCTGGTGTTGTTACAGCAGAGATGATAAAACCACCCGCAACCATCGTAATTGCAGCTGGCATTGTCATTAAAGGCCCGGCAGGTTCAGTGGCATTAATTAATAAACTAATGTCCTGTCCCGATAATAAATTATAAGTTGCCCAACCTAGTGCGAATAAAAATAGCGGTGTTGAAATATTCGCGGTAATAGATAAAAAGCGATACCCATATACCGTAATAATTGTCACCGCAATGCCTGTAATAAGCGACCAGGTCCCTGGTGTTAGCACGTTAGTCGCTTTATACATACCATCCGCGAAGAAACCATTTTGGACACCGAACCAACCCATTAAGGAGATAGCAATGGCACCTCCAATTAATGCCGATCCTAGTTTTCCAAAACCAGACCACCGAGACAGTAGACTGATTGACATTCCTTCACGGCAAGCTGCCGCTCCGAGACCCCAACTGACGACCTGTAAAATTACAGAACCGAGCATTGTTGCCCAAAACGCCTGCCAAAACGTTAATCCATAACCAAGCGCTGCACCTAGCATCACTTGCGAAACGCAAGCGAGTGAACCGATACGGAGGATCAACACTTCATAAAACGGTCGACGAGCACTTTGCGGTACCCGCGCCAGAGAATAATCTTCACCTGCTTTATTTGCCATTTTTTATCCTGCTGTGTATGAGTCTTTACTTGTGATTTTTTGGCTTTTCGCTAAAGTTCCATTTAACGGAACTAGGTTTCATTTATTCTACAAGACAAATAATATCCACGATCGGTACTAAATCGCAAGTAGAATTTACCTTTTTGATAGCTTTTTTATTATCGGTTATTTAAATGGTAGGAGAAATAGGAGGGGGTAAAAACAAAATAAGCTGTAAATTAATAGGTTAAAAAAACCACATTTGATTAGAGAAATTTCACAAAATGAGTGTTCATCGATAGATAATTCTAATTTAGACACGCAAATATAGAGTAAATTATCTTTTCATTGCCGTTAATCTCACAAAATATTCGACCTAAACAGCTATTCACTAATTATTTTATCTAATAAATTGCCTTATTCGTGAGAAAAAAGTTGTAGAGATCCCCCCTCTACAACTTTTCAAATAATCACTGATGGATAAATTACTCTCTTGCTAATGCATCAATCGGATTTAATCTCGCCGCATTTCTCGCGGGTAGGAAACCAAAAATAATCCCAATCGCCGTTGAACAGGCAAATGCACTGACAAGTGCAATTGGATCAAATGCAAATGTCCAGCCTGGCAGCGCCATTTGAGCAATCAGACTGACGCCATAAGATAAGCCAATTCCCATTAAGCCACCGATAAGACACACTAACACCGCCTCAATAAGAAATTGCTGCATCACATCCATCGTTCGAGCACCAACCGCCATACGAATACCGATTTCACGGGTTCTTTCTGTGACAGACACCAACATAATATTCATCACACCAATCCCCCCAACCACAAGGGAAATGACAGCGACCAAAGTCAAAAAGAGCTGCATAGTTTGGGTGGTTTTTTCCGCTGTTTTGACCAATGTATCAATATTATAGGTAAAAATATCCTTCTTACCGTGACGCAAAGTCAGCAAACGGGTCAGTTGCTGCTCAGCCACTTTCGCATCAATGCCATCCTTCACTCTAACCACAATGCTGTCATAGTAAGAACGGTTAATCAGCTTACTGTTAATTGTCGTGTCGGGTAAAAACACTTCTAGGCTTTTACTGGAACCAAAAATTGACTTTTGCTCTCCTAATACACCAATGACAGTGGCGGGCATATTTCCGATGAGCAATGTCTCACCCACGACATTCTGTTTGTTCGGAAAAAATCGTCGTTTCGTATTACCGTCAATCACAACTACAGGCGCACGCCGATCAAGCATATCCTGAGTAAATCCCATCCCTTCAGCGAATTTATTACCATAAACTTGGAAATAACCTACCCCCACTCCTGCGACTCGAGCCACCGCATCTAAATTCCCTTTACGTAATCGAGCAGAGGTATCAATGGAGCCAGTCACCGACTGAACATAAGGCTGCTGAGCAATGGCAGAAATATCGGAGGCTTTCAACGCTTGGCGATTTTCTGGGTCATCGCTGCCAAAATCTTTTCCGGGATACACCGAAATTGTATTGGTACCAATCGATTTAATATCATTCAATACCATCCCTTTGGCCGCATCGCCAATTACCATGATGGATACCACTGAGGCAATACCAATCACAATTCCCAGCATCGTCAGCAAGGTGCGCATTTTATTCACTACCATCGCGCGCCACGCCATCAATAAAGCTTCACTAAATCGGCTAACCCATTGCCCTAATGGATTTTTCTTCATCGCGATTTTTGTCGGAAACTCAGCTTTCTTCGTTGCTAACATACCTGAATCATTGATGATTTCGCCATCTTTGATTTCAACGATCCGCTCTGCTTGTTGCGCGACTTTCGGGTCATGGGTAACGATGATCACCGTATGCCCTTGGGCACAAAGATCTTTTAAGATCTTCATGACCTCTTCCCCCGAATGGCTATCCAGCGCCCCCGTCGGCTCATCCGCCAAAATAACCTGTCCGCCATTCATCAGAGCGCGAGCAATACTAACCCTTTGTTGCTGCCCCCCCGACAATTGGCTTGGGCGATAATGAACTCGTTCACCTAAGCCTAAACGTTGAAGTAATTGCACCGCCCGTTCCTGTCGCTGAGACTTGCCTGCTCCGGCATAAATAGCGGGGATTTCAACATTTTGCTCAGCACTCAAATGGCTCAGTAAATGGTAACGCTGGAAGATAAAGCCAAAATGTTCACGTCGTAATTGTGCCAATTGGTCATTATCCAATGTCGCAATATTTTGACCTGCAACGAAATATTCCCCTGATGTGGGTTTATCCAAGCATCCCAAAATATTCATCAACGTCGATTTTCCCGACCCTGACGCACCGATAATCGCCACCATTTCACCGGCATTTATTTTCAACGAAACATCTTTGAGTACGGTGATCTCCTGCTCACCCGCAGGATAGCGCCGCGTAATATTATGCAGCTCCAGTAAAGTCGTCATCATTACAATTCCGTATCGCTGCTGCGACCGACGATGACCTTATCCCCTTCTTGCAACCCTTTAATCACTTCCACTGAAACATCGTTACGACTGCCAATTTCAATGTTTCTCTTTTGCGGTATCCCATCATTCAAAACTTCCACTTCATAAACTTGCGGAGTGACTTCGTTTCCTAAAGCGAGCAAGGGAAGGAGCAGCACATTTTTATGGGACTCAAGCTCAATCACCACTTGTGCGGTCATTTGTAGCTTTAAAAGATGTTGAGGGTTTGGCACTTCAAAACGGGCATAGTAGAAAATCGCATCGTTAATTTTTTCAGGGGTCGGTAGGATATCTTTCAATTTTCCTGCGAATTTTTTATCCGGAGCGCCTAACACGGTAAAAGACGCACTTTGCCCTGGCTCAAGGTAGATAACATCCGCTTCGGAAACTTCTGCTTTGACCAACATAGTATCCAAATCAGCGAGCGTTAAAATCGTTGGTGCCTCTTGGGCGGCAATTACCGTTTGCCCTTGTAATGTTTTGATAAACGTCACAATACCATCCATTGGCGCTGTAATTTGGGTGTATTTCAGATTCGTTTTTGCGGTATCTAAAGAGGCGCGATTACGTTTAATCTGCGACTGATACGTGGCCACCTTCGCTTTATTCACTTCCACATCGGTTCTGGCTTTATCCAGCTCTTGCTGAGCCACCGCTTGTACTTTTGAGAGGCTTAAATGGCGTTGGTAAGTCACTTGTGCAAGCTTTAATTCAGCCTGAGCCAATGCCAAGTTGGATTCTAATTCATGGATAGTTTCTTGAGATTCAGTGACTTCGTTTTGCGCTTTTTGCGGGTCAATAACGGCAAGCAGATCGCCTTTTTTAACGGTATCACCTTCTTTAACGTACAGTGTTTGCAGTTGACCGCTAACCTGCGCCCCCACATCCACTTTACGTACAGCATCTAATTTACCCGTCGCCATAACCCGCTTATCGAGATCGCCACGAGTCACATCAACCGTTTGGTAGCTCTCTGGTTGCTGGTTACCAAGAAAAAACCATGCGGTAACCAGCGCCGCGAGTAGGACAAATATGCCATAAATCCATTTTTTTCTTGATGCTGCCTTCATTAACTCTGTTCCTATTTTCAATCAGAGGGCCGCCCCTCTCTTGAAAATAAGATAGCTGAATAATTATCACTCTTCACTAAACAGATTTAAGATTAACTGCAATTTATATTAATACGCCTTACCGCGTGCCAACCATGCGACTCTTGAGAACATATTTCTCAGAGCTAATGGTACAGCTTCAGGGCCTAATTCAGCGGCACGGTTTACTGTCGCCAGCGCTAAGTCAGGTTTTGACGTCCGTGCAATCGCTTTTAAAATCACGCGGCGAGTGGATACTCGAGCATTTTCAGGAATTTCTGCAATTTCATGGTACAAACCTTGAAACCCTTCGCGATACAGAAAATGTTCCATATCCGGTGCAGGCAACATGGTTAACCGGTCTCTATCTGGCGAATTAATTTTGTTGGCGTAATGCGTCGCCGTTGCGGCATATTTTCGCCCTGCTTCATCCCCATCAGTTAATACATGCCATTCAATGCCCATTTTATTGGCAAATTTTAATAAAGGTTTTAAGCCACTTTGTGCAAAAGCAATTACCTTAATGCCTTCTGTTTCGAAGAAATAATTACACTGCCTTGCAAATTCACTCATTAGCCAAATTTCCGTTTCACCTTCAACCAGTAGCCAACAACGGGCAAATAATGCGGAAGGTCGATTAAAGCGGATATGGAAAGAGATTTTACGTAACTCTTCAGCACTTAAATCCTGCGGGTTCAAACGATATGCAGACACTTTATTAGTATCACGGACAAGACGGCATAAGCTGTCAATTGGCGCTTGGGAAAGTAAGTCACCAGAATTGGTTGTGGTGATCCGCTGCAAGGAGAATAAACTAAACAGCCCCCACGCAATAGACAACATAATAGGGTGTAACCGTGTTTCAGGGTCTTCCACAATAATAATTGGGCGAGCATGTTTATCCAGCTCAATATTCCCTTTAGATTGCAGTAACGATGAAAACATCCCTAAGATAATCAGGCGAATATTACGTTGATTCGGCTTCGCTATTAATCGGTTAATATTATCCAATGCCTGCCACCCCCGCTTACGAGGCTCGATACTAATCATTGGATTATCCGTTTTCACCATATGACCGCTTTTCCCTGAAAAATAGTGGCTCAGCAATTGCTGCATCGCGTCCACCCCATCTTCAAGGTCATTATCACTTAAGCGTTCAGGATTATTCACCAGCGCCATCGTCAATTCTTTAATCTGATGATTAAAGTTTTCACGGAAATTGTTGCTTCCGCTGACTATCGTCTCGGGGTTTATACTATTTAAGAAACGCGCATCTCGTAAGCGAATTACGGGATATAAACGGACAATTTCTTTAATATACTTACCCACATTATCAAGGGATAATTTATTACCCCCAGAATTTAAGAAGCACTTATCTACCGTAACGCTGTTATCATCTTTTAGCTCCGCACTTACTCGGAATAAAATATGTTTTAAGTCATCTCCATTATCGACCCAAACAGAAGCTAGATTTTGGAAACGATAAGAATGATGGCGACCAGGACGACTCTCACAGAACTTTAAGACAATCTGCAAAGTACGAAAACGTGTTTCATCATCCCCTGTAGGATGGTGAAAATCATTAGCTGTGAATTGGTATTCGCGATGTTCGGGAGAGAGCAAAATATCTAAGGCATCGAGTAAACTTGATTTCCCCCATGAGTTTTCCCCGATGAGAACGGTATTATTATTAAGTTCTAAAGAAAGTCGGTTGATCCCTCTAAATCCGTATATTTCCACACGTTCCAGATACATATCTCTCTCCTTGCTATCGAAAACTGAGTTTGATTGTAACATCTTGACCACTCAAGGATCCGTGAAACAACCTGAACTATCTCAAATAAAAGCTTACTCATTAAGCCAATTAATTACTATACGAGTCAACACAGTACAAAAAAAACACGTTGCGATACATGTCCCTGTATTGAGCTTATTTAGTTGGTGATATAGGATGTTTATGCTTTATTTTCCAGCATTTTTCTCCTATTTTTAGTTAATCAGCCATTGAAAAATATTTATCACTCACGTGATATTTAGCATCACAGGTTAAATTTATTCATGTTTCGATAGCTATGTTCATGAATTTTTAAATATAATCTGTTGTTTATATTGGCATAAATTAGTGTAGTTAATGCAGTAAAACAAAATGAAATAAAAGGGCACTAACATGTATTCAGGCTTGCTGATTATTCTTTTACCTCTGTTTCTTGGTTACTTGATACCTATAAAAAATAAAAATGTTCTTCATCGAGTTCATCAGTCTTTAAATTCGATGGTGTACGTTATTTTATTTTTAATGGGTATTACCCTTGCTTTGCTTGAAAACCTCAGCGCACATTTAGTGTCCATCTTAATTTATGCCCTGACCTTCTTCGCCTGCATTTTTGGCCTCAATGCGCTTTCTTTAATTCTCCTGGATAAACTTGATCCGTGGAAAGTACCGCAGCACAAGCAAGAAAAGCCCCCTTCACGTATCAAAATGGTATTTGAATCCTTGCAGCTGTGTGGTGTCTTGCTCATTGGCTTTTTAGTAGGATTAACGGGGTTTAAATTCTTACATTATGCGGATAAAGGCAGCCAAGTGGCGCTAATGTTGCTGCTGTTACTGGTTGGGGTACAACTGCGTAATAGTGGCATGCATATTCGACAGATTTTAATTAACCGCCGAGGTACGACTATTGCCTTAGTCATGGGGGTTAGCGCCCTTATCGGTGGGGCAGCCGCAGCCTTTTTCCTTGGGCTTCCTATCAAAATGGGGTTAGCTATCGCCTCTGGATTTGGTTGGTATTCACTCACTGGTATCTTAATTACCGATGCCTATGGTCCCGTGATGGGTAGCGCCGCATTTTTTAATGATCTATTGCGAGAATTGACTGCCATCATGTTGATTCCATTAATCATTAATCGCTATCGTTCTACTGCATTGGGAATTTGTGGCTCTACGTCTATGGACTTTACTTTACCGGTATTGCAGCGTAGTGGTGGCGTGTCGATTGTCCCCGCGGCTATCGTTCACGGCTTCGTTTTAAGTCTAATTACGCCAATCCTTATGGCCTTCTTTACATAAGTAGAATTTCAGTCACAATAGCCGTTAATTTAGGTATCACAGGAAATTAACATGACGGGTAAACAACGAGTTTTAGTACTAGGTGCAAGTGGCTATATTGGGCAAAATTTAATTCCTAAATTATTGGAAGAAGGTCATGAAGTCACTGCTGCCGCCCGACGTGTAGACTGGATGCTATCCCAAGGTTGGTCGGATACTCGCTGTATCTATGTGGATTTACACCAGCCTGAAACCCTGAAAAATATCATGGACGAGGTGGATATTGTTTACTTCCTCGTTCATAGCATGGCGGATCAAGCCAATCTTATTGAACGTGAACGTGAAGCGGCACGCAATGTACAAAATGCGCTGCAAGGCTCTAACGTCAAGCAGGTGATTTATCTCAGCGCACTGCAACATGGGCATACTTATTCCCCGCATTTAATTGCCAGACGCTTAACAGGGGAGATTCTGCGCGAAAGTGGTATTCCTGTGACTGAAATTCGCGCATCCATAATTGTTGGTTCAGGTTCTGCGGCCTTCGAAATTATGCGAGATATGGTGTATAACCTTGCCATCTTGACGCCGCCTCGTTGGGTACGTTCAAAATCATCCCCAATTGCCCTTGAAAATATCCTGTATTACCTCACCCAGTTAGCCCAACTTCCCGTGACAGAAAGTCGAGTGTTAGATGCGGGTGGCCCTGAATATATAAGCTACCAAGAGCTCTTCAAGCGCTTTATCAAAGTCTCTGGAAAGCGTCGCTTGTTAATTCCAATTCCAATCCCTGTCAGCATGATCTCCGTGCACTTTATTAGCTTGATAACTTCAGTACCGCCGACTATTGCCAAAGAGTTGATCCAAGGCTTACAACACGATCTGCCTGCAGACGATAAACTCATTCGCGAGCTTATCCCGCAAACGCTGATTTCATTTGATGATGCAGTCAGAACCACATTAGCGGAAGAAGCCAGTGCCATTGATAACTCTGATTGGGGTTATGATCCTGAGGTGAGAAAACGCTGGCGACCGGGTTACGGTTACTATCCTAAACAAGCGGGCTTTACCTTTAGCACCACCGCATCCACAGAATCGCTCTGGCATACCGTCCAGCAAATTGGAGGAAAAGAAGGCTATTTTTACGCCAATATCCTTTGGAAAACACGCGCCATTATGGACGATATGATGTTGAATAAAGTCAAATATGGCAGACCTGATCGTGACACCTTACAGGTTGGTGATGAAGTTGATGGTTGGCGAGTCATTAATATGGAACCAAATAAACAACTTAGCTTACTTTTTGGTATGAAAGCACCAGGTTTAGGTCGATTAACTTTCACTATTCATGATAGTGGAAACCTACGCTCCATTGATGTTCGTGCATGGTGGCATCCTGCGGGTTTCAGCGGATTACTCTATTGGTTTGCGATGATGCCAGCTCATCTGTTCATCTTTAAAGGCATGGCTAAGCGTATTAGTGAATTGGCTATTCAACGGGACAAAAAGCTTGTGACAGCACCGATAGCGGAAGATAGCTCCAATAAGCCAGAATAAATTTAGCGTAAAAAACCAAATTTTTATGCATAAAACATTGCATAAATATGCTTACAGGATTAATATCGCGGGTAGTTAATTTAGATATTATTGGTAAGCATGAGCATTCAATTAAAAAACATAAACTGTTTCTACGGTAACCATCAGGCACTCTTTGATATCAACTTAGAGTGCTCTGCTGGTGAAACCATGGTATTACTCGGACCAAGTGGCGCAGGTAAAAGCTCCTTACTGCGCGTACTGAACCTGCTAGAAATGCCACGTTCAGGTCAACTCAATGTTGCCAACCATACTTTTGATTTTGCCAAAACACCAGATGCGAAAGCCATTCGCGATCTGCGCCAAAATGTAGGTATGGTTTTCCAACAATATAATCTCTGGCCTCATTTAAGTGTGATGGATAACCTGATTGAAGCGCCATGCCGCGTTTTGAAGCTATCCAAACAGCAAGCACAAGAAAAAGCCGCTAAGCTGTTAGAGCGCTTACGTTTATCGCAATTTGCTGACCGTTATCCCCTGCATTTATCCGGTGGACAGCAACAACGTGTCGCGATTGCTCGCGCCTTGATGATGGAACCTCAAGTTCTGTTATTTGATGAACCAACAGCCGCACTTGACCCTGAAATTACAGCGCAAGTGGTGGATATTATTCGTGAACTTTCAGCAACGGGGATCACCCAAGTTATCGTGACCCATGAAGTTGAAATTGCCCGTAAAACCGCAAGCCGTGTGGTCTATATGGAAAACGGTCATATTGTAGAGCAAGGAGATGCTAGCCACTTCGCTGCACCTCAAACCGAAGCATTTGCAAATTATCTATCCCATTAATAGATTCTGTCCCACTAATAGATATAGGATTAAGCAATGAAAAAATTATTATTAGCTACATTATTAGGCGCTGTAACCCTATCTGCGGCGGCGGCGGAAAAAGAGACCATCCGTTTTGCAACTGAAGCAACTTACGCCCCGTTTGAAATGTTTGATAAAAACAACCAAATCGTAGGTTTTGACGTAGATCTGGCAAATGCAATGTGTGAAAAAATGAATGCAACCTGCACATTCACACACCAATCTTTTGATAGCTTAATTCCAAGCCTGAAATTCCGTCGCTTTGAAGCGTTAATGGCGGGTATCGATATTACCCCTGAGCGTCAACAACAAGTGGATTTCACCGAAACTTACTATCCGAACTCCGCTGAGTTTATTGCAGTAAAAGATAAGATTACTGCCGTTGACCAGTTAAAAGGTAAAAAAATCGGGGTACAAAACGGTACCACACACCAGAAATACATTCTGGAACAACATAAAGATATGACGGTTGTCCCTTATGATAACTACCAATCTGCCATTTTAGATCTGCAAAACGGTCGTATTAATGCGGTATTCGGTGACACAGCCGTTGCTGATGAATGGTTAAAAGCGAAAGGTAATGAAAACTTAGCGGCTGTGGGCGACAAAGTGACCGATCCACAATACTTTGGCATTGGTTTAGGTATCGCGGTTCGTAAAGGCAACAAAGAGTTGCTGGATAAAATGAACAAAGCCTTATCTGAAGTTAAAGCCGATGGCACCTACGATGCTATCCATAAAAAATGGTTTCAACAGTAGTCGATATAATTAATGAATGATTTATTCTTTTTAGCAAGTGCCGCCGGTATTACCGTCGGCCTTGCCGTTTTAGCACTAGTCCTTGGATTGGTTCTCGCGATGCTATTTACCGCGTGGGAATCTGTTCGGTTCAAACCTCTCGCCTTTTTAGGAACCTGCTGGGTCACGCTGATCCGTGGTTTACCTGAACTACTGGTGGTGCTGTTTGTCTATTTTGGAACTCTCCAGCTTATTAACCTGTTAGGTGATGGTATCGCCATTAACTTAGGCTTCTGGCAAGGTACTTTCCAAATTGACCCGAGCATTTTCTTTGCTGATAGCGGCGAATTTGACTACACACCATTCTTCTGTGGTGTAGTTGCGCTCGCGCTGTTATATGCATCTTACGCCTCCCAGACCTTGCGTGGTGCCTTGAAAGCCGTACCTTATGGTCAATGGGAAGCGGGATTAGCACTTGGATTAAGCAAACGCACCATTTTCTTTCGCTATATCATGCCGCAAATGTGGCGCCATGCCCTGCCCGGCTTAGGTAACCAATGGTTAGTGTTACTCAAGGATACCGCGTTAGTCTCCTTAATTAGCGTCAATGACTTAATGCTACAAACTAAAACCATTGTGAATCGTACCCATGAACCATTTACTTGGTACGCTATTGTGGGACTGATTTACCTCGCTATCACCCTATTAAGCCAATTGGTGCTAAAACGTATTGAACTGCGCACCACGCGTTTTGAACGGAGTGATGCGAAATGATCGATTTAATTCTACAAATATTACCGGGATTACCGACCAGCTTGTCACTGACCTTCAGTGCATTATTGGTGGCTTTTATCTTAGCCATCTTCTTTACGCTGATCTTATCCCTCAAAACTCCCGTCATTTCACAAGCGGTTAAGGTGTATATCACCCTATTCACGGGTACGCCGTTATTAGTGCAATTCTTCTTGATTTATAATGGCCCGAGCCAATTTAAGTCACTGCAAGATTACCCTATGCTGTGGGAGTTTATTTCGACGCCTTGGGTTTGTGCGATGGTGGCATTAGCATTAAACAGTGCAGCCTATTCCACACTGTTATTCCATGGCGCAGTAAAAGCCATTCCGTCAGGTCAGTGGCAGTCTTGCCAAGCGCTGGGTATGAATAAGCTGCAAACTATGCGGATTATTCTTCCTTATGCGTTTAAACGTTCACTTTCATCCTATTCCAACGAAGTCGTACTGATTTTCAAAAGTACCTCTCTCGCCAGTACCATTACGATGCTGGATATTATGGGCTACAGTAGCCAAGTATTTGGGCAGACATGGGATGTCATGGCGTTTGTCGCGGCAGGAATTATCTATCTTGTGGTGAATGCGATTCTGACGTTAATTATGCGTCTGATTGAGCGTAAAGCACTGGCTTTTGAACATCGCAGCTAAAAGTTAACAGATTGTTTTTAAATGAAAAAGCTTGGTCTTATGCCAAGCTTTTTTGTATGAAAAACATACATGGCAAATCATTTCTATATATTATATTGCTTTTTGAAAGATAGACCTTTTTTGTATTGGTAGCATGAATCATTGCAAAATTATACCGATTAAATAAGGCTATCGAGATGATTACACAAATTAATTTTTCCGTTCCTTTTCAACAAGAACCTATTGTTAATTACATAGCAACGAATATCCCCGATCTATTTCAGAATAAGCTTGTCAAAGTATCAAATATTAGCCCTATTCAAGCAGGTATTTGCCGTGGTCTTTCCACTTGTTTTCTGCTGTATGAGAACAATAACCGTGGCACGCAATATATAGAGAAGATAAATGAGTCCTTTGACACTTTAGCCCATTATGAAGAGCCTCAAAATACACTCGATGAGTATCTTTTAAATTTCATTAAAAATGTCAAACTCTCAGAATTTAATGTTTTAATGCACCAAGCCGTCAATGAACAAATAGATTATTCAAATACTATTGCATTGGATAATCTATTATTCGATATAAAGAACCTCACACTTAGAGAGATAAGTGCTCAGGAAGAAAATATTGTGTATTTGGCTAACTTACTTCAACTACCTGAGATCACTAAAATATTGAGTGACCCCGATAAATTTATCATTGGCTATGATTCCCTTGCCAATTTAGTATTTTTTATAAAAAAAATACTGGATAGAAACTGCTCCAGTTGCTTGCATTTATCCCAGGAAGAAATAGCACCAATAAGAGAAAAATTATCCTATAGAATGCCGTTAACAACAGATGATGCCCATTTAATTTTGATTGCCTTTTTAAAATTTGAGTTAGACAGAATGGGGCTAATCTCCGTTGATAGACAAATTCGCGCAGGATTAATCGACGATAATACACAACCACTGGAAAATAGACAAAATATCAATCATTATGGCGAGTTAAAAACACTAGCTGATATAGAAATGGATATCGATGAATCAATAAAAAGCAAAGGTTATTATTATTCTCTTGTAGAAACAATCGGCCACTGTATGGCTATTTCTGCCAAAAGTAATAACAAGAAAGTAGTATATACATTTTTTGATCCAAACAATGGCATTTTATTTGATGAAGATAGCTACAGGTTTTTCAAACAATTATCTCAATTTTTTAATGAATTTAGTACCAATGATCAAACTGAGCATTCTTATGCTGGTCATGCATTACTTAATGTCCGCATAATTGATAAAAGAGCCAACAGTCAAAACAAACTTAGCTTACCTGAATTTTCTGATGAAGATATTCAAACTAATATAAAAAATGCACTCATAAAAAATAAAGCAAATATAGTATTACCCAATAATTTCAAAATAAAACTGAAAAGCCATGACTTAATAAGTAATATAACCAAAATCACCATTTATAAGGGACTAAAAAAATGGAATCTCGATTCAAATGAAACTGACGTTAAAAAAATGATTTCAACTATTACTGAAAATCTCCCATTAATAAAGAACACAAAAGGTAATTTGTCTATTGATAAATATGGAGAAATTCATAATAGATAGGCGCAAACCTATCTATTTTAATCACTATTTTCGCTTCAATAAACTCAATACTTCATAGTGTGCAGTATGCGGAAACATATCAAACAGTTGAATTTTGCAAACTTCGTATCCTGATAATAATTTAAAGTCTTGCGCCATAGTTTGGGCATTACAGCTAGAATAGAGAATATACTCAGGATGCATATCAGATAAATAATTGCATAAATTCTTACCGATACCACGGCGAGGTGGATTCACCAGCACTAAATCGGGAATATCTTGGCGGCTGGTGGCAAAATTTGTTGAATCTAACGCTTGGAACTCAACGTGCTGCAAACCTAGCTCTTGGGCAGACTGACGAGCACACTCAATAGCTGGCGCACTAATCTCAATCCCCGTTAGTTTGATCGTCTTATCCGCGCAATGCAAACCAAAGCCACCCACGCCACAAAATAGATCCCATAAACTAGTGATATTCAATTCTTTTACCCACTCTCGTGCAGTTTGATATAACTGAGATGCCACGATAGGATTAGTTTGGAAAAAACTTTGCGGACGAATAAACAGAGGAACTTGGTTAAATTCATCCCGCAACACATGTTGCTCAGTGAACATAACTTCTTGTTCACCTTCTAAAATAGCCATATGTACGGGCTGAATATTGGCGGTGATCACGGCTAATTGCGGCAATTTTTCTTGTAACCAAGGTAATGCTTTCTGTAATTGCTCGATTTTTTTATCGGAACGCAAGACAAAGCGCAACATAAATTGTTTGGTATGCCAGCTTTGTGTCAGCAAAATATATTTTAGCTCTCCACGCTTACGCTCAATGTTATAGGGGGTTAACCCAGCTCTAGCGATAAAGGGAATAAGCTGCGCGAAGATTTGCGAAAATTCAGAGGGATATAACGGGCACTCCGTTAAACTGACGGCGTCACCTTCACGGTTAACAATACCCAAAATTGGCTTTTCTACGCTACCACTGACAACCATTTTGGCTTTATTTCGAAATCCTTCAAATGGTCCTATCACGGGTGCCAAAAATATAGATGATGCCAAAGAAGGCAATAACGATTGCAGATTATCTTGTTTACGGGCAATTTGCTGTTCTGGCGATAATTCTAGCCACTGACAGGAGCGACATTCTCCTGCCAAATATTTTTCACAATGCATAGGGTATTTAGTGAATAATTACAGAAGGTTTATCATCAAGGTCGGATTCAGTGTCGTCATCATTATCATCCGACTCTAACTCTTCATACTCATCTTGGTTTGCATACAGTAGATTATTACTGAAAATTTCAAACACAATACCAGAAATTTGCTCTTCGGCCTGCTGTAAGAAATGGCTAAATTGGCGATAAGTAATTCCGGCTTCTAACGAAAATGATTGGCTAACCACCAACTTAGGTAGATTTTCATTATTAATTTCGAGAAAAACTTTTGCCGTTAATGAACTGGCGTTAATTTGGCTAATATTTGCCACCAGCGTAATAATCGCGGTAGGTTTAAGTTCTGCCAATGCTGAGAGTACTAACACATTATTAATAATGTCTAATTTAGCATCAAAGATCCCATCAATATTTTGCATATGAGGGAGATGCAAAGCAGCACAAGAATCACACTCGAAATAAGACGTTTTGAGTTGGTCTAGCCACTCTCGCAGCTGTGAGATATCTGGGTAACAAATAGAATCCATGAGCAATAACCTTCTTCAACTCAAAATAGCGATATACCAAAAATAACCATATTCATGCCAACCAAGCACTCATACTAACAAATCATTCAGTCTAACAAATAGAAAGCGGACAATTTTCACACATAGCCAATCTAAACACCAGTAAAACCATGCCCTGCTCTACTTTTCGTCTGGTTTATCATCATCTCGCGTCGTCTCTTTTGGTTGATTACGACGGTCACGACTCGCGCCACCCGATTTATTATCAATTCCCAAAAAAGTAAGACCATGCACGGCTCGCCAAATAATATTAATCATCGCCGGAATTAAGCAGCCCATCCCGACCAGCACCATAGAAACAATCGCGCCAGAGCTGGCTAGCCATTCCGGCAGCGTAATATAGTCATTAGTAGCAAGTAATACGGTGATTAGTAATAATATTCCGATACCCTCAAGAAAAAGAACGGGTTTTGGCATATCCGCTAATGAGCGCATCGTCCCTTTAGTCTCTTTTGTGGGTTTTTGCTGTTGTTCCATGATGTTTTCCTTCGTTTTATTGCCTTATACTGACAGTATCGTCACCACCTCTAGCAAATTATATATACTGCCTATAGCTATGAAAGGAAAATTCAACTTTTATTTAGAAGCTGATGTTGGCATAGTATTGGGCATTATTATTTCGTATCTGAATAGTCATTAAAATCTGAGTTCTAAATTTAAGGAGATATTATGTACACTGTTATTTTTGGTCGCCCTGGTTGCCCATACTGTGTTCGTGCTAAAGAACTTGCAGAAAAACTGAAAAATGAACGTGACGACTTCGATTATCGCTATGTTGATATCCAAGCGGAAGGTATCTCTAAAGAAGACTTATCTAAAACCGTTGGTAAAACTGTAGAAACCGTTCCTCAAATCTTTATCGATGAGAAACACATCGGTGGTTGCACTGATTTTGAAGCATACGCTAAAGAAAATCTGAGCCTGTATAAGTAATCAATCTTACAAGACATTTTCTTTTATAAAGCCCCAGATGAGCCTATCATTTGGGGCTTTATTTTTTCTTTTTGTGCTATGCAAAAATATTTTCATCAAAAATTGCACTTTTTCTGATCACCGAGAGAACTTTCCTCCTTTGCCGTAGTCTTAATTAGTGCCACTGCTTTTCTTTGATGTCCCCATATTGAGGAGCCCGATAGCCATTTGATTCTTTCATGCTATCGGGTTTTTTGTGCCTAGAACTTTTGCATTGCCCTGATAAATCACTGTTATTGAGCAAATATTGATTGAGTTAATGTTTAACAAAAAGTAAATTTGTCAGCTTGAGTAGCAAGGTCTAGAGCGTGTCTTGATTCACCCCCTTCCCATTGCTATGTCCCGTCTTCTTGAGAACTAATGTCCGAGGTACTCCGATCGTGCTGGAACAACTAAATCTGGATCTTTTTAATCTGATCAACGCAACGCCTGAGTCCGCAAGTGGTACTATTGCGTTAGCCACGGTGATCGCCAAACGCTTGATCCTTATTTTTCCGCTATTTACTGTTGCATGCTGGTTTTGGGGTGCACAGCCAAATATGACTCGCCAACGTGCCTTTGCCTGTAAAACGGCTTACGCCATTGTTATTGGTTTAGTGATTTCTTGGTTGATTGGTTCTTTTGCGCCACATGAACGCCCTTTTGTGATGGGAATTGGTTCTAATTTCTTAGATCACGACGCAACACCTTCTTTTCCGAGTAACCATGGAACTATCGTCTTTACCTTTGTTTTTGCTTTCTTATTCTGGCTAAGAACGTGGGTTGGCTTCGTGTTTATGGTTCCTGCCATCGTTATTGCATGGTCTCGTATTTATCTTGGCGTTCACTGGCCGTTAGACATGATTGGTGCATTTATCTTAGGTGCTATTTCTTGCGGTTTATCTCAGCTGATTTGGGCTGTGGGCGGCAGTGTTATTCAGCAGCCAATCACTCGTCTTTACCACCTCGTATTTGGTTCTCTCATTCGCAAAGGATGGATGCAACCTTAATTGGTGATTTAAAGTACTGACCTATTATTAGTGTCAGTACTTTCCCCTTCATTTTTCCCGTCATTAAATATTGAGCTAAATCAAAGTTTGTTTTCATTTATTTTTAGCATCAATAACTTTATTTGAATTTATCAAATAAATATTAAAACAATTAATTAACAAATATTTTGTAACGTTTTCTTATTATTTTTTGTGACGAAAAATAAGTATTCTATTTCTAATCTTAAATCCCCTAAAACAATTAACATATTCCTCAAGAACATTAATTAACCAAAAAAATTAATCACGTTATTAATTAATTAATGCAATCACAAAAATACAATAAATATCATTATGTTACGTTAATTATGAAGTTGAAACTCATCCAAGAAATAGCGTGGTTTTTCCATCTTTATTTTCAAGTCATTGATCATTTTATTGACGTTAAATTTTTTATTAACATGATAACGGTTTTAATGTTTTGTATTTTTATATAAATAAATTTGTCGAATAATCATTTTATGAATATGGTTGAAAACCAGTAATAGCTAGCACTAAGTTAAATTTCATTAACAATTTTACAAAATTCACTGTGAGCTGATAAACATGGGGGATATTTCTCTTTTGAGATAATGATCACGGCATTTTGTTCTGCTAAAATGTAGATTCTCACACTCAAAATCCACTTTTAAAAATTACTTATAAAATTGCAAAACTGATTGAAAATGAATTTCATATTCATCTTAGTTTTATTTCCAATCAGATTGTTACGTATAAAACCATTATTAATGGCTAGACAGTGTATTAACCGATTGTTTATTTACTAACCATTAATTAAACCGTCGATTAATCGTACAAAAAGATTAAGAGCCTAGTGAAATAGGCACCCAATTTTTATTTTTTGACTTTTATTTTTGGAGACTATTATGGATACAACAAAAGTTGGTTCCATCAACAAAACAGCCTCGCAAACAGGGAATGCTACCGCTTGGCGTAAAACAGACACCGTGTGGATGCTCGGTCTTTATGGTACCGCCATCGGCGCTGGTGTTTTATTCTTGCCTATCAATGCGGGTATGAGTGGATTACTGCCAGTATTACTGATGTTAGTACTTGCTTTCCCAATGACATTTTTTGCTCACCGTGGTTTAACACGCTTTGTCCTTTCCGGTTCAAAGAAAGACGGTGACATTACCGAAGTGGTAGAAGAGCACTTTGGTCGTACAGCAGGTAACTGGATCACCCTGCTCTATTTCTTTGCAATTTATCCTATTTTGTTAGTTTATGGCGTTTCCATCACTAACAACGTTAACAAATTCCTGACTGAACTATTAGGCGTTGGTGCACCACCACGTTGGTTGCTGGCACTGATTTTAGTCGGTGGCGTCATGGCAATCGTGGCATTCGGTGAAAAATACATTGTTAAAGTCATGAGTATGCTGGTGTTCCCATTCATCGCCGTACTGGTCGCTTTCTCTCTGTATATGGTTCCACATTGGAGCACCGATGCTCTGAGCACATTATCTTTAGATAACGTGACTGAAGCGGCTAAAGCATCAGGTGGACAAAGCATTTGGATCACTATCTGGTTAACAATCCCAGTTATGGTTTTCGCGTTTAACCATTCACCAATCATCTCTGCTTTCTCTGTTGCAAAACGTGAAGAGTATGATGAAGCGGCTGAGAAAAAATGCTCACGCATTCTAGCTTCTGCACACATCCTGATGGTTCTGACTGTAATGTTCTTCGTCATCAGCTGTGTATTCACACTGTCTTCAGCTGACCTTGCTGCAGCTAAAGCGCAAAATATCAGTATCCTTGACTACCTGTCTGGCTATTTTGATCAGCCGTTCATCAAGTATGCCGCAGCTATCATCGCCTTTATCGCTATCATCAAATCATTCTTAGGCCACTACTTAGGTGCTCGTGAAGGTTTCAATGGTTTAGTTGAGCGTGCATATCGCGCAAAAGGCAAAACAGTTGATGTTAAAAAATTAAATCGTGGTACTGCACTGTTCATGTTAGTAACAACTTGGATTGTTGCAACATTGAACCCTGGTGTACTGGATATCATTGAAAGTCTGGGTGGCCCAGTTATCGCAATCCTGCTGTTCTTAATGCCAATGTATGCAATCAGCAAAGTTCCTGCGATGCGTAAATACTCCGGTAAACTCAGCAATATCTTCGTTGTCATCATGGGTCTGGTCGCTATCTCCGCTGCAACTTACAAGTTATTCTTCTAATTAAAAAAATTAGCAAATAATTAAGTAAATCTAAGCCCTCAATTAACCTATATCAATCTGGTTAATTGAGGGATCTTCTATAATCATCTTACTGACAACAAATACCCTGTAATTGCCAGTTTGATGGGGATCCTTCAATATAGGAAGACAGAATATGATTAGCGTATTCGACATTTTTAAAATCGGTATCGGACCATCCAGCTCACACACTGTCGGCCCTATGAAAGCCGGTAAGCAGTTTGTCGATGACCTCATCCAGCAAAATCTTCTCACTAAAACCACACGTATTTCCGTCGATGTTTATGGTTCTTTATCCCTAACAGGTAAAGGGCACGCCACCGATATGGCGATTATTATGGGTTTGGCGGGTAATCTGCCTGATACGATTGATATTGATGCTATCCCAGCATTTATGCGCAATGTTGAGCAAACTGGCAAACTGTTGCTGGCAAATGGTCAACATGAAGTCGATTTCCCAACGGAAGGTGGGATGAATTTCCATTCAACCAACCTACCATTACACGAAAACGGAATGACAATTACCGCATTTGATGACGATAACGTTCTGTATACCAAGAATTATTATTCTATTGGCGGTGGTTTTATCGTCGATGAAGAACATTTCGGTCAAGAAACTAAAAATGCGGTTCAAGTCCCTTACCCATACAAGTATGCAGCTGATTTACAAAAACACTGTAAAGAAACGGGATTATCTTTATCTGCATTAGTAATGCAAAACGAATTAGCCTTGCACAGCAAAGAAGAGATTTCTGACTATCTGGCTGCGGTGTGGGATGTCATGAAAGCCGGTATTGAACGTGGGGTGAGCACCGAAGGTTTATTACCTGGTCCACTGCGCGTTCCTCGCCGTGCGGCGGCATTACGCCGTCAATTAGTGACCTCTGACAATAACAATATTGACCCAATGGCAGTGATTGACTGGATCAACATGTACGCCCTTGCTGTCAATGAAGAGAACGCCGCCGGTGGCCGTGTTGTGACTGCCCCAACGAATGGTGCGTGCGGAATTATTCCTGCGGTATTGGCTTACTACGATAAGTTTATTCGCCCAGTCAACGAAAACTCTTATACCCGCTATTTCTTAGTTTCAGGCGTGATTGGTACGCTGTACAAAATGAATGCGTCCATCTCGGGTGCAGAAGTCGGTTGCCAAGGTGAAGTCGGTGTAGCCTGCTCTATGGCTGCTGCTGGTTTGGCAGAACTCATGGGTGGTAGCCCAGAGCAAGTGTGTGTTGCGGCGGAAATCGCCATGGAGCATAACCTAGGATTAACCTGTGATCCTGTTGGTGGGCAAGTCCAAGTACCTTGCATCGAACGTAACGCAATTGCATCTGTTAAGGCTGTAAATGCTGCTCGTATGGCATTACGCCGTGTGAGCGCGCCAAGCGTGTGTCTCGATAAAGTCATCGAAACCATGTATGAAACAGGTAAAGATATCAACGCAAAATACCGCGAAACTTCCCAAGGCGGTTTGGCGATTAAATTGGGTCATTGCGAATAATTTATCGCTTGCATTGAAATGTTGATGAGTGCTATCAAGAAGGCCTGCATATTATGCAGGCCTTTTATTATGTTCCAAAATACAGGATCAATACAAAATGTTAAAAGCCAATGCTGTTAATGTGTTGAGTCGTTTGAGTCTGAACAAACACCCCTGCCGTTCTAACCATTCCGTTTACTGACTCTCCCGCATCTTTAATCACGGTTTCGGTGGTTTCCACCAAACTACTCATATTTTCAATTAATTTATCCGCAGCAACTTCAACCGCACTATCGTCAACAACCACGCCATTGTACTGAGTGTTATGGTTCTGAGTGTTACTTGTACTATTTCCACCATGAATTGTACCTAAATTAGTCCCTGTATTTTGTGCAGAACCGCCTAATGTGCTTCCTGCCGAGCGTTCAGTTTTACGCGAGCTTACGGTTGCTTCTAATGTCACTGTCGACGCTTTAGATGGGTCATTTAAGATATCTTCACCTTGGTTTGCTAAATCACCAATTTGAGAAAGCATTGGTTTGAGCTGTTTAAATGTTTCCATGTCTGTTTTAACGGATAGCTTATAGAGACGATATTCTTCAGCCAGTTTAGTGTAAGAGCGAAGTTCGTTTTGCAGCAAGGAGTCTAACTCTTTTTTCTCTGCTTCTAAGACGCTAATTCTTTCTTGTAGTTGAGAAACTTTAGAGCTGCACTCAGACTCTTTTTCAACTTTCTTATCTAAAATGCTCTTTAAGTTGTCAATATCATTTTCTAAACGCTGGATTTTAGCATTTAAACCTGCTTGATTTTTTCCTTCATCTGCAAACTTGTCATTCAAAGCGGCAATTTCTTTTTGTTTGTCATCAATCTTACCTTGAATTTCAGCAATTTTTTCTTCTTGTTTTTTATTACGTTCTTGCTGGACTTTTAAGCGCTCTTCGAGTTTCTCTTTATCACCACTCGTCTTATCTAATTTAACTTCCAGCTCGTTGATCTCTTGCTTGCCCGCATCAACCTGAGCTTTGAGTTTGTCTATTTCACCACGTTGAGCTTTCATATCAGAGCGAAGTTGATTCATATCCCCTTTTGCCTTCATCAGTTCATTATTTAATGACTGTTTTTCTTCTTCACTTTGAGCAAGAAGCTGTTGCGCCGCATTCAGCTTATCTTGCATATCTTTCGATTGAAAAGCTTGATCTGCTAATGCTTGCTGCTGTTTTTGCAATTCTACTTTTTGTGATGCAATTTCTTTTTTCAGTGCTGACAACTCATTAGTTTTGCGAGTGATTTCTTTATTTGCCTCCGCCAATTGCTTTTGCATTCCTTGGTATTTTTCAATACCGCCTTGCAATTCACGAATAGCATTACCGCCTTTAATATGTGAATTTTCATGGTTAACAGAACCAAATTCATTCGTTGCGGAACCACCATTAAGTTCATTATTATTTAAACCAAAGTTGGTGCTATGTCCCCCCTCAACGTCCCCATTGTTAACGCCATTATTACGCGCAAGCCCACCTTGCATTATATGATTGTTAGTATGCAGGTTTAATGTATTACCGCCATCTACAGAACCGCCCCCGTTGCCAGAATCAATGGCATCACCGGATTTCATAACGCCACTATTTTCACCGCGATTATCCGCACGACCACCATTAACACTGTTTTCCCCAATCCCTTTGGTATTTTTTTGTAAGGACAGCTGATGCATTCTTTCTTCCATGGAAATGCCCATTGATAATTCTCCATTTCAATTAATTAAATTAATAAATATATTATGAAATTGTATGAGATAATTTCAGCTATTGATATTTAAATAACAGTAAAATAGTTAGCTCTCAAACAATTAAAATGATTATTAAATTGAATTAAAAATATTTCAATTGAAGTTTATCTGTAAATTTATTTAATGTTATTCATTACAAAAAAAGAGACCTCATAAAGAGGTCTCCATATATTAATTTTATAATTAGGTTTTAATCATCCAAAAATGGCATTCCACCAGCCAGTAATGGTTTTCATGATGTAATCCCAAATACGACCTACAAACCCCGCTTCCTCTACAGCTTGTTTTGCAACCAATGGGTGCTGTTCAATCACTTCACCATTGAGAATAAAGTTAATCGTACCCACTTTTTGATTCAATGCTAAAGGAGCTTCAAGGGAGTCATTATCCAGTTTGATATCCACTTTTAGGTTTTGTAACTGACCTTTTGGAATAGTCACTGCCACATCTTTTTCGACCCCTAAAGGCACTTCTGAAATGTCACCAAACCAAACACGTTGTGTCTGTAAAACAGCATCCCCTTTAATCGGTGTCACTGTTTCGAAGAAACGGAAGCCCCAAGTGAGTAACTTTTCGCTTTCAGAAAAACGAACGCGGTCACTCGGAGCACCTAAAACAACTGAAATCAGACGCATAGGACCATCGGTTGCTGATGCGACTAGGTTATGACCCGCCCCGCTGGTATGTCCTGTTTTCACGCCATCAACATGGAGATTTTGGCTCCACAATAAACGGTTACGGTTAGGTTGACGGATATTATTGAACGTAAACTCTTTCTCTTTATGCAATACATACTCATCAGGTACATCGCGGATCAGCGCTTGCGCTAACACAGCCATATCCCGAGCGGTACTGTATTGCCCTTCAGAATCTAAACCATGTACGGTTTTAAAATGGGTATTGGTTAAGCCAATTTTTTGGACGTAGCCATTCATCAGGTCAACAAAAGATTCTTGGCTCCCCGCAACGTGCTCAGCCAAGGCAATACTGGCATCATTCCCAGATTGAATTACCACGCCTTTATTTAAATCCAATACCGAAACACGGTCTTTCGGTTTCAAAAACATCAAGGAAGAACCTTTTAAAATAGGGTTTCCTGTCGCCCATGCGGCTTCACTCACTGTCACCATATCTTGCGGTGTAATTTTCCCTGCTTTGACCGCTTGCCCGACCACATAGCTAGTCATGATCTTGGTTAGACTTGCAGGATCCAAACGCTCATCAGGGTTACCCGATGCCAAAATTTTACCGCTGTTATAATCCATTAATACAAACGCTTTTGCGTCAACCTGTGGAGCAACTGGTGTCTGAGCTGCATAACTACTTGTGCTCATCACAACGAATAGACTGAACCCGATACCTGTTCCTCTAATTGCTGAGGACAATGTTGTTTTATTCATTGGTTACTCCTTTACTATTAGTGTTGCTATTACCATTCAAAGCGTTCATCACAATCAAACCATGTTTAATAAAATATTCACTAGAAACCAAAAATGCAGTCAAATTCATCGAGATACTGCAAAATATTACGCTAATTAAAGTCCCCCTATACCCTAAACAAAATAAGTGATGATGACCACCGCAATTAATAAATAATAAAGTTTCTCAATTCATTAATTTCATCTATCTTGTTTAGGTCAAAAATACCGTCTTTAAGTTAAAACATAGTCATGGGAGATTCCAATGTTAACTGTCTGGGGACGTACTAACTCTTCAAACGTGAAAAAAGTACTGTGGTGCTTGAAAGAGCTGAATATTCCTTATAATCAAAAAGATGTTGGTGGCCCATTCGGTGGTGTTGATACACCTGAATATAAGAAAATGAATCCAAACAGCACAATTCCAACTTTACAGGATGAAGGCTTTACCCTGTGGGAATCCAATGCAATTTTACGTTACCTTACGGAAAAGTATGATCACTCTCACCTATTGTTAGCCCGTGATCTGCAAGAAAAAGCGGCTGCTGATAAATGGATGGATTGGAGCAGCGCTAATTTGTTTGACCATATCAAGCAGATGATGAACAAAATCGTTCGCGTTCCTGAAGCCGATAGAGACCCGGCTCAAGCCAAAGTCATTTATCAAAATATCGAAAAGCTGCTGAAAATTGCGGATGATGCTCTGGCGACTCAAGCCTATTTTAGCGGAGATAAATTTGGTATTGCAGATATTGCCATAGCGCCACTGTTCTACCCATGGCATGAAATTGTGACAGAACGCCCTGAATTTCCTCATTTAGAGCGCTGGTATCAAACACTGACCAAGCGTCCTGAGTTCCAAGAAATTGTGATGTTACCTATCAAATAAGCATTTAGCGTGGCGTTCGTATTGAGCGCCACGGATTTTATTTAACTCATCGGCATATAAAGTGGGTGAGTAAACTCATACTCAAACCCCATTTCTTGGCAAATTCGATTTCCATCGATTGTTTTCCCTGTCGCTTCATGCTCTTCAAGCGCAAATTCTGGCGGTGTTAAGCCTAATGACTTTGCTGCTTCAGTGTAAAACTCCCGACGCGTCGGGTGCTCAGGCGCACATAAATTATAGGTATGTCCACCATTGGATTGCTGGATCAACAACAAAATTGCGGCGATCACATCATCTTGATGCACCATATTTACAGGCTGATTAGCCCCTTTGACTTGTTGTTTCCCTGCTAAGAAGCGACCTGCATGGCGCTTTTCACCCACAAGACCAGCTAATCGTAGTACGTCCACCTGAATATTGGGTAAATCATGCAGCCATTGCTCAACCGCAATTAACGCTTGTGCTGAGGCGGTTTCACCAAGTAACGGCGCATCTTCATTAATGACGCCATCCACATCACCATAGACAGAAGTCGATGATGTAAAGATAACCCGAGGAATTTGATAGCTAATAGCGCTATCAACTAATTGCTCAATCGCCACAATATACTCAGAAAGGCTGACTTTTGATGGCGGTAATAAAATTACCATCACCCCCGCCTCCTCCATTAATTCACATAAATCTTCGGTATCGCATTGTAATTCTGGCGTCAATTGCAGTTGATAACAGTCAATACCAACCCTTTTGGCAGCTTCAACACCATCCAAACTCGTTTTCGTTCCTGCGACCGTCATTCCCTGTGCCATCAAGCGACTCGCTAAAGGAACCCCTAACCAACCTAAACCAATAATGGTGATTTTTTTCATAAGACTGTCCCGCATCCTGAGAAAGTGATTGCATCAATGCCTCATAGATTAGCTGAAAATCATTCAACTTCCGAAGCTATTTTCCAAGGGATTAATCACTATAAAAAACCGGGAACTAATTATTATGAGTTATTTTGAAAAAAAGGGTTGCATTCATAGTGTGAAATCGGATAGCTTGATTAGTATTGAATGTTTAAGCAATTATCCAAATAACTAAACGGAAGCTATTATGACTCGTATTTCACGCAACCATCATCATCACCATCATCCTGATTAGTCTTTCGGGCGATGTGTGCTGGAAGACGATCAACGACTCTTCCGGTGGCTGAAATGCGAATTGAGAAAACCCTCGGAAGATTATCTTCCGAGGGTTTTTTTATTATTAATCAAAAAGATATTTTTGGGATGTGGAGCAAAATTATGTTGGACAAATCACGTTTACGTATCGCAATACAGAAATCAGGACGTCTAAGCGAAGAGTCAAGAGAGCTACTGGCTCGCTGCGGCATTAAAATCAATTTACAACAGCAGCGACTGATTGCTTATGCAGAAAATATGCCTATTGATTTACTTCGTGTACGTGATGACGATATCCCGGGACTGGTAATGGACGGTGTGGTTGACCTCGGTATCATTGGCGAAAACGTACTGGAAGAAGAAGTATTAAGCCGCCAAGCTCGCGGTGAAAATCCGCAATTTACCACTCTACGTCGCCTTGATTTTGGTGGCTGCCGCCTCTCTTTAGCCGCGCCATTAGACTTCAATTATACCGGGGCAGAATGCTTGAATGGATCTCGTGTTGCGACATCTTACCCGTACCTACTGAAACGCTATTTTGATGAAAAAGGCGTGACATTCAAATCTTGCTTACTGAACGGTTCAGTCGAAGTCGCACCACGCGCTGGTTTAGCCGATGCCATTTGTGACCTCGTTTCTACAGGCGCAACCCTTGAAGCAAACGGCTTAAAAGAAGTGGAAGTCATCTACCGCTCAAAAGCGTGCTTAATCCAGCGTGACGGGGAAATGTCTGCCGATAAGCAACAGTTAATTGACCGCATGATGACGCGTATTCAAGGGGTTATCCAAGCACGCGAATCAAAATACATTATGTTGCATGCTCCGGGTGAAAAACTCGAAGAGATCATCGCACTGTTACCGGGTGCTGAGCGACCAACTATTTTGCCATTAGCAGGGGATCAAAGCCGTGTTGCAATGCACATGGTCAGCTCAGAAACCCTATTCTGGGAAACCATGGAAAAACTGAAATCCTTGGGCGCAAGTTCAATTCTTGTTTTACCAATTGAAAAAATGATGGAGTAATTCGCCATGGAACTGGGATTCAATCAACCAATTCGCTGGTCAGACTGCCTTGAAGAGCAGCAAGAAGCTTTACTGATGCGCCCTGCTATTGCCGCCTCTGGCAACATTAGCGCCGCGGTCAGTCAAATTATTGACCAAGTGCGTACAGAGGGAGATGCAGCCCTCATCGCCCTGAGCCAACGTTTTGATAAAACAGACATTACCTCTGTTCGTGTTTCACAAGAAGCCGTTGATGAAGCCCAAGCTCGCCTTGGCGATGACATTAAAGCGGCAATGAACATGGCGATTGGCAATATTCGCCGCTTCCATGAAGCCCAAAAACCTGCGCCGATCACTGTTGAAACTCAAGCAGGTGTGATTTGCCAACAAGTGACCCGCCCGATTGATTCTGTCGGGCTGTATATTCCAGGCGGCTCCGCACCGTTGCTCTCCACTGTCATGATGCTGGGAACGCCTGCAAATATCGCCGGATGCCGCAACATTATTCTCTGCTCACCTCCACCGATTGCAGACGAAATTTTATATGCAGCCAAACTATGTGGCATTACTGACATTTTCCAAGTTGGTGGCGCCCAAGCTATTGCTGCAATGGCATTTGGTACCCAAAGTATTCCGAGCGTTGATAAAATTTTTGGACCGGGTAATGCCTATGTAACGGAAGCCAAACGACAAGTTAGCCAAAGCTACCAAGGTGCGGCTATTGATATGCCAGCGGGGCCATCCGAAGTACTAGTGATTGCCGATAGCCAAGCTAACCCTGCATTTACGGCATCGGATTTACTCTCCCAAGCAGAACACGGGCCAGATTCTCAAGTCATTTTGCTCACCGACGACGCGGATTTTGCACAGCGCGTTATTGAAGAGACTGAAAAACAACTGACGGCGTTATCTCGTGCATCTATTGCGCGTGAAGCGCTCAGCGCAAGCCGAGTGATCATCGCGGACTCTATCAACCAATGTGTTGAAATCAGTAACCGCTACGGACCTGAACACTTGATTTTGCAAACTCGCAATGCCGATGATTTGGTTGAGTCTATCACCAGTGCAGGATCGGTATTTGTGGGAGATTGGTCCCCTGAATCCGCTGGGGATTACGCTTCCGGCACCAACCACGTATTACCAACTTATGGTTACACATCAACCTATTCAAGCCTTGGTTTAGCCGATTTTATGAAGCGAATGACAGTCCAAAAACTGTCGGCTCAAGGGTTACTAGGATTAGCCAACACCATAGAAACTTTGGCACAAGCGGAACAGCTGACTGCCCACAAAAACGCCGTTACCTTACGAGTCACCGAACTAAAAAAACAAAATCAGGAGTGAACTATGAGCCAGACGTTTAACGCAGCCAGCCTTGCACGCGAAAATGTAAAAGTAATGACCCCGTATATGTCCGCCCGTCGTCTTGGGGGAAATGGAGATGTATGGCTCAACGCCAACGAATACCCAACGGCGCCAGATTATCAGTTTATTGAACGCAATCTTAACCGTTACCCAGAGGCACAACCTGCTGGTGTGATTAACAATTATGCCGCCTATGCAGGGTTATCTCCTGAGCAAGTATTAGTGTGCCGTGGCGCGGATGAATCTATCGAACTATTGATCCGTGCATTTTGCGAACCCGGTAAAGATGCGGTGATGTTCTGCCCACCAACATACGGTATGTACAGCGTCAGCGCGGAAACCTTTGGTGTAGAACAGAAAAAAATTCTGGCGTTGCCAGATTGGTCACTGAATGTCGCCGCTATCCGCGAAAACTTATCGAATACCAAGCTGATTTACATCTGTAGCCCAAATAACCCGACGGGCAATATCATCGATAATAAAGCGCTGCTGAAAGTATTAGAAATGGCGGCTGACCGTGCGCTGGTGGTGGTCGATGAAGCTTATATTGAGTTTTGCCCTGAGTTCAGCGTCGCTAGCTGGCTTGCCAAATACCCAAATTTAGTAATTTTAAGAACCTTATCAAAGGCTTTTGCACTGGCGGGCTTACGCTGTGGATTTACCTTAGCATCCCCTGAAGTAATTGAAGTTTTACTGAAAGTCATCGCCCCCTATCCGCTCTCTACCCCTGTGGCGCTGATAGCAGAAAAAGCCCTGAATGCTGATGGCATCGCCACCATGAAAAAGCGCGTGTTAGAAATTCGCGAGAATCGCATTGCGCTTTCAGAGGCATTGCGTGAATTGTCTGTCGTTGAAACCGTCTACCCAAGTGAAACCAACTATATTCTGGTGCGTTTTACCGATGGCGCTAAAGTGTTTAAGGCTCTGTGGGATCAAGGCATTATTTTACGCGACCAAAGCAAACAACCGGGGCTGGTCAACTGCCTGCGTATCACCATTGGTACCGAAATTGAAAACGTCCGTGTTATTGAAGCGATTAAAGCACTTTGCTAATTAGGAAATAATCATGAGCCAGAAAATTCTTTTTATCGACCGTGATGGAACATTAATTACTGAACCACCGACAGATTATCAAGTGGATAGCCTCAGTAAGCTCGCCTTTGAAAATGATGTCATTCCAAGCCTATTAGCACTGCAAAAAGCCAATTATCGCTTAGTAATGATCACCAACCAAGACGGTTTAGGCACCAAGAGCTTCCCCACGGAAGATTTCAATCCACCACACAATTTAATGATGCAGGTGTTTGAATCTCAAGGTATCCGTTTTGATGATGTGCTGATTTGCCCACACATGCCTGCAGACAATTGCAGCTGTCGTAAACCAAAAACTAAGCTGGTAGAAAGCTACCTCAATGACGGTGTTCTCGATATCGAAAACAGCTATGTCATTGGCGACCGCGAGACAGATATTCAGCTTGCCCAAAATATGGGGATTAAAGGGCTACGTTACAGTGCCAAAGAGCTGAATTGGAATACCATTACCAACCAACTCACTAAGCGTAACCGCTACGCCTTAGTCGAGCGCGTAACCAAAGAGACCAACATCCAAGTGGAAGTGTGGCTTGACCAAGAAGGCGGTAGCAAAATCAACACTGGCGTTGGCTTCTTTGACCACATGTTGGACCAAATCGCTACCCACGGCGGCTTCCGCTTGCGCATTGAAGTTAATGGGGATCTCTTTATTGACGACCACCACACCGTCGAAGATACCGGCTTGGCGTTAGGCGAAGCACTACGCGTCGCACTCGGAGATAAACGTGGCATTGCCCGTTTTGGTTTCGTATTACCGATGGACGAATGCCAAGCACGCTGTGCACTGGATATTTCTGGGCGTCCGCACCTTGAATACAAAGCAGAATTTAAATATCAGCGAGTTGGCGACCTGAGTACCGAGATGATTGAGCACTTCTTCAGTTCGTTATCCTATGCGATGGGCTGCACGCTACACCTGAAAACGAAAGGGAAAAACGATCACCACAAAGCGGAAAGCCTGTTTAAAGTTTTTGGTCGTACCTTACGCCAAGCGATTCGCGTTGAAGGGGATACCTTGCCAAGTTCGAAAGGAGTTCTGTAATGAAGGTTGTGATCCTCGATACCGGCTGTGCAAACTTAGCGTCCGTCGCCTATGCCGTTAAGCGCCTAGGTTATGACCCAATTGTGAGCCGCGACACAAACACTATTTTACAAGCAGACAGAGTCTTTCTACCGGGTGTTGGCACCGCCAGCGCAGCCATGGAAAAACTGGCTGAGCGTGAACTCATTCCGTTAATTAAAGCACTAACCCAACCCGTTTTGGGTATCTGCCTTGGAATGCAATTACTCGGCAGTATCAGTGAAGAAGGTCAAACAGAAATTCCACTGTTAGGATTGATCGACAGCCCCGTTCGCAAAATGGATGCAAACGGCTTACCTGTCCCTCACAGTGGCTGGAATCAAGTGAAAGCACTCGCGGGCAATCCCCTGTTTAAGGGGATAAGCGACGATGCCTATTTTTATTTCGTACACAGCTATTCAATGCCTATTTCCGCCAACACCATCGCGCAAACACAATATGGCAACCTGTTTAGTAGTGCCGTGAATAAAGATAATTTCTATGGCGTGCAGTTCCACCCAGAACGTTCGGGTGCTGCGGGTGCTCGCTTGATCCAAAACTTCTTGGAGATGTAAAAACCATGATTATTCCAGCATTAGACTTAATTGATGGCACCGTAGTGCGTTTACATCAAGGGGATTACGCCAAACAAACGGACTATGGCACAGATCCACTCCCTCGCTTACAAGATTATGAAAAGCAAGGGGCAAAACTGCTGCACTTAGTGGATTTAACGGGCGCTAAAGATCCACAGAAACGCCAAATTCCTCTGCTGAAAAAACTATTGGCAGGCGTGACCGTTCCGGTGCAAGTTGGGGGCGGAATTCGTACTGAAGAAGATGTCAAAGCGCTGTTAGATGCTGGTGCGACTCGCGTGGTGATTGGCTCGACGGCAGTGACCCAACCAGAGTTAGTCAAAACGTGGTTCCAACGTTATGGTGGCGACGCTATCGTACTGGCGCTGGATGTTCGTATTAATGCCCAAGGCATCAAAGAGATTGCCATTAGTGGTTGGCAAGAAAACTCAAACTTATCCCTTGAACAAGCTATTGAAATGTATCGCCCTTATGGCTTAAAACATGTGCTATGCACCGATATTTCAAAAGATGGCACGCTGGCGGGTTCCAATGTGGATTTATACCGCGAAATCAGCCAAAAATTCCCTGATATCGAGGTGCAAGCCTCTGGCGGAATTGGTAATTTAAACGATATCGCCGCACTACCAGCTTCTGGCGCAGCAGGCGTGATTGTGGGTCGCGCATTATTAGAAGGTAAATTTACCGTAACGGAGGCAATCCAATGCTGGCAAAACGCATAATTCCTTGTTTGGATGTCCGTGACGGACAAGTGGTTAAAGGGGTGCAATTTCGCAACCATGAAATCATCGGTGATATCGTTCCACTGGCTCAACGCTATGCCCAAGAAGGTGCTGACGAGTTAGTTTTCTATGATATCACAGCCTCATCTGACGGGCGTGTTGTCGATAAAAGCTGGGTCGCCAAAGTGGCCGAAGTGATTGATATTCCATTCTGCGTTGCGGGTGGGATCAAAAGTGTCGAAGACGCCGCGCAAATCCTCTCTTTTGGTGCGGATAAAATTTCTATCAACTCCCCTGCGCTGTCCGAACCTACACTGATTAGCCGTCTGGCTGAGCGCTTTGGCGTTCAGTGTATTGTGGTCGGTATCGACACCTGGTTTGATGCGCAGACCAATGAATACTTAGTTTATCAATTCACTGGCGATGAAAAACGCACAACCCAAACTCGCTGGAAAACCCTTGATTGGGTGAAAGAAGTTCAGGAGCGTGGCGCTGGAGAAATTGTTCTCAATATGATGAACCAAGATGGTGTACGTCAAGGTTACGATCTGGTACAACTGAAAAAAGTTCGTGAAGTGTGCCAAGTTCCACTGATCGCCTCCGGCGGCGCAGGGGAAAAAATCCACTTCCTAGACGCCTTTACTGACGCAGGTGTCGATGGCGCTTTAGCCGCTTCGGTGTTCCACAAGCAGATTATTAACATCGGTGACTTAAAGCAGTACTTAGCAGAAAATGGAGTTCAAATTAGAGTATGTTAACCACAGAACAATGTAATCAGCTTGCATGGCAAAAAGTCGATAACCTGATGCCCGTCATCGTTCAGCACGCTATTTCTGGCGATGTTCTGATGTTAGGTTATATGAACCAAGAAGCGCTACAAGTCACCTTAGAATGTCGTAAAGTCACCTTTTTCTCTCGCACCAAACAACGTTTGTGGACCAAAGGGGAAACCTCCAACAACTTCCTGAATTTGGTAGATATTGTTGCTGACTGCGATAACGATACGCTACTTGCCATGGCTCTGCCTGATGGTCCCACCTGCCATAACGGCACCACCAGCTGCTTTGCACCGGCTCAAAGCGAATGGGGCTTTTTATATGAATTAGAAACCTTACTGAAAGAGCGCAAAAATGCCTCCCCAGAAAGTTCATATACTGCCCGCCTGTATGCTAGCGGCACCAAGCGTATTGCACAAAAAGTGGGTGAAGAAGGCGTTGAAACTGCACTCGCTGCCACGGTTAATGACCGCGAAGAGCTAACCAACGAAGCCGCCGATTTGATGTATCACTTAATGGTTTTACTGCAAGATCAAGACCTTGATTTAACTGCCATTATCAAACGTTTGAAAGAGCGCCATCAGTAACTTGCTTAAGGGTAACTATTTTATGATAGCTGCCCTTACTTTCTTCTCACGTCATTGTTTCTCTCTCTGAACTTGTTATCATTCCCCTCATTTAATGTGGATTTTAGAAGGAGCTCGTTGTGTCTGACAATGGCGTTTTTACACAATTAACCCAATTACTGAATAGCAAAAATGCTAAGTATCGCGTGATGGAACACCCAACGGCGGGAAAATCTGAAGAAGTGGCAAAAATCCGCGGAACACAGCTAGGTCAAGGCGCTAAAGGGTTAGTCTGTCATGTGAAAGGAAATGGTATTCGCCAGCATGTTTTAGCCATCTTACCTGCTGATCAACAAGCAGATTTAGGTAAAATTGCCAAAGCCATTGGCGGTACTCGTGCCTCATTAGCTAGCCCAAAAGAGGTCGATGAACTCACTCACTGTGTCTTCGGCGCTATCCCGCCATTTAGCTTTCATCCATCACTGAAGCTTATCGCTGACCCCTACCTGTTTACCCGCTTTGATGAACTCGCGTTTAATGCGGGAAGCCTAGAGCGCTCAATTATTCTTAATACCCAAGATTACCAGCGTATCGCTTCACCCACTTTAATCGAGTTTATTCGCACAAATGATGAATAACCCACACTCTGATTGATAAGGAGCCACCATCATCAGCTGGCTCCTAAATGACACTCAACGCGGTTTATCCAAATAATAGGCAGCGATAGTTTCAACAATAATCTGCTCATTGGGTACAACATCATAATCTGGAATGGTAGCAATGAAATTTACCGTTTGTTTTGGTTTAATTGAGCTAGTCACTCTATAGTTTGTTTCCCCAATAAACACGCCATCTTTCAGTAGTTCAAATCGAATATAGGTCTGATATAAAACAACATTTGAAACATTCGTAATGTTGCCAATTATCTCAGGATAATCCAGTTGATCATTATATTTAATTTCAATCTGACTGATATTAATCGGTGCGGGATATGCGACCGCTTTTTCCGAGGATGCATAAAGAAAAGAAGAAAAATAGCTACTAATAATGGAAACCAACAAAATACAACGATAAGAAGCCAGTAAATGAAAAATACGATAAGTTAATTTTTTCATAGGCGTTGACTCAAATTAAAACTGCATGAGTTTGATACTGCATGAGCAAACCTAACACCTAACTGCTTAATTAACGTACTCGTATTATGATAATAAAAAAACCGAAATAGTCACAAAATGATGGGTAATTAATCCTAAAAAGGGCTATCTCGCGATAACCCTTCAAGTTGAAAAAAGAGATTTTAAGTACTATGTCCGATTAATGAGTTTGGTCATACTGCTCACTAGCCTCTTTTAATGCCAGAAAATCTGAGCTGCAAATAAACGCTTTCAATGCTTCGAATTTATCTTCATGCCACTCATAAATCTTTAGCACTAATAATTGCTCGATTACATCAGGGGAAAAGCGTGTATTAATGGGCTTTGCAGGGTTACCGCCTACAATAGTGTAAGGCGCTACATCTTTAACCACAACGCTGTTCGCCGCAATCACCGCACCTTCGCCTATATGAACGCCCGGCATGACAAATGCCCGCATCCCAATCCAAACGCCATCGCTAATAATGGTATCGCCTTTACCAACATAGGCTTCTTCAATATGATCAAGAAAAGGATACAAACAGAACCAATCTAATCGATGGGTATGATTTCCCCCCATCAAAATAACGGCTTCAGCCCCAATACACACATAATCACCAATATAGAGTTGGTCTACATCCCAAGCTAATTGCCAATCTCGGCTCTGTTCATCGCCTTGTAAATAACGCACAACAGACTGTTCAAAACCATCATCCCAGCAATCACTATAATAACTGTGACGTCCTTTAATATGGATATTGGGGTTTTGAACAACTTCATGTAATAACTGCGTTTTCGACCAATGTTTATTTTTCATGGTAAATAACCTTCAAATCAGTATTTAGTTACCATAGAACGCATTCTATGGTGATGTAATTGCGTTCACACTACATCACCACTAACCGATCATCGGCTGCTTTAACAGTGGATTATTCATCATATCGGTTACTCTATTTTTTCTATTACAGCAGCGCGTTTTATACTGATTTTTCTTGCAACTAATCCGAAAACACATCCCGCTAGCATTACCAACGCAAGGGACAATTTTGGCGCAATTGGTAACGCAATTGCACATAACCCTAATACAGCGCCACCCGCCATTTGCACAAACCCGACTAATGCAGAAGCCGCTCCCGCTTCGTTACCAAAAGGTTCCAATGCATAGCTGGTCGCGGTACCCATCATAAAGGCAAGCCCAGTACAGGCGCAGGCTACTGGCAGCATATACACTGACCAATGGGTTTGTGTTTCAGGTGAAAGCACCATCAAACCGAATAATAAACCGATGCAGCCGAGTGCCATCATGACACTACCAATAGATAAACACGCTGGACGCCCCATTTTTCGAATGCAGTAATTCGCGATATAACTCGCCAGCATGATCCAGAAGCCATTGACACCAAAGACAATGGAAAATTCGAGAGGCGATAGCTTAGCATCCCCCATTAATACGCTAGGAGCTAAAGAGACATACGTCAGTGCCATGCCCATTGCGCCAGCATTGACTAACGCGAAAATCAAAAAATGCTCGCTGGTTAAAATTCGAAAATAGCTCTTAAATTGAAGCTTTTTAACCTGTTGTAAACTGGATGGGCGTGTTTCTGGTAGGAAAAATAGAATCAGCAAGAAAATTGCCACAGCGTAAATCGCTAAGAACCAAAATGGCGCTCGCCAGCCCCACGCCTCCGCCAGTAATCCCCCTAATAAAGGTGCCAAGGCTGGCACAATATTAAGTGTTCCGTTTAAAAAACCAAATGCTCGTGCGGCTTCAGTCCCATTCATACGGTCGCGGACACAGCTAAATGCCACCACGGAGGTGCAGCACACAGCCACCCCTTGCAACAATCGGGAAGCAATAAATAGCCCTGCCGTCGTTGAGAATGCCGCAACAATGGATCCAGCCAAATAAATCGCTAAGCCAATGATAGCAATAGGCTTTCGACCAAATCTATCGACTAGAGGTCCTGAAATTAGCTGCCCTATCCCTAAGACTAAAATAAATAATCCAATTGTGGATTGGATTATGGACTCGCTACTCCCTAAATCTTTAGCGATAGCCGGAATAGTCGGTAAATACAGGTCTATCCCAAGAGGCCCTAATAGGACTAAAAGTAATAATAAAGCGAGAAATTTATGCATATGACCGATTCTGAACAGGTGAGTTATCGATAGCGATTTTGAAAATGGCTATCGATAATATCAGAATTTCTGCATAGATATCGAATCTTATCGATACTTGGTAATTGCATGAACCACTTCAGTGCCTTTTATCGGTTGCAAATCATCATTATCAATCAAAATGCGAATATCTTTTGGTAATAACGGTTCATTCAACAAACGATTCACAGTACGCTGGTTGTCAATCCGATAAATGGTATATCGAATTAGTTGAGTGGAGCCTAAATTATCAAAATAATAATATTCATTCCCTTTTTTCCATACCTGACCAAATCTGTGATGATCTAAATCCCCCACCTTTTCCCAAGGTGCGCTATTCGTCTCATTGAAACGATAAATTTTTGTACTCCGTGAAATTAACCCCGGATTTTTATTCGTTCCCCAAATCTCAGAATCCTGTAGATAATAAGTTTGGTTATTATGAGTGAATACTAAGGGAGCTATTTCCTTTAATTCGCCATCAATAAATGGATTCGCCCCTGCTCGAACAATAATTTCTTTTTCTCTATGGTAGAAAAATACGCCATCTTTAGAGAGAAATAACGCTTGATTCACATGCTGGCTATTACGACTTATTAGTAGGTAAGGCGCATGTTCCTCAGGGAATAAAATGTCATTCATTGCCACATTGCCAGATTGTGGATCAATCAAATAACCCTCTTGAAATAACCCATCCAGTATCAAACTGTATAAACCTGAATGACTCTTTATTGGCAATCTATATTGGTCATAATAGACGTTCAGATTATCACGATAAAAATGAAGGCTATCTCTCACGGAACCATCATCCTGAAGGGAGCCAATATCTTGTAGGGTCGCAGGGTCAGCATCTGGCATATATTCCCCTTGATAAAAAACGCGCTGCCCGTCAGTTGCCAAATAACGTGATAATAATGATTGATATGATGTCGATGATGCAGGAAGTGGTTTCATCGGGTAAATATAGGTTTGTGGTTTATCCCCTAAATCCCAACCATATAACCAAGACTGAAATAATTCATCCATTGTTGAAAGCTCATAATTCCTTACTGAGCCCATTGAACAATATACGGTCTGATTTCCATCGGTAAAATAGTTATTTCCCAGCGATTTTGCACTGTTCGGATTAAATGCAAGGATTAGCAAATTTCCACAATAAGCATGGTTTTTATCGATCGCAAACTGACGTTCATAATAAGTACCTTCCGGTAATAATTTAAAACTTGCAGGATCGGCATCCTTCATCAGATAAAAGCCATTGCTCGGCACACTCGCATAAACTTTATCATTATAAATAACGTAAATACTGTAACCGACTTTTTCGCCCTTACTGTTAACTTCATGATATGGCTCGTCATTCATTGATAATATCATTCCTGATATAAGCGCTATCGAGACGAGAAGAGTGACACCAACTACCATTAAACTTATCGTTTTGGATTTCATGCTGTGAAATACCTATTTTGTTTTTTTAATCTATTTTTGTCTGGATATTCAACGGGAAAAGCGTGAGGAAAGAAATACTCGAAGTCTGAAAGTGTATAAAAAGTTAAAAATAAAAAAGGCGCTCGATTGAGCACCTTTTTTCACTTACGGAAGATAACCTTGCGGTTTATTCTTATTCCATCCACTCAGTGTGGAAAACGCCTTCTTTATCAGTACGTTTATAAGTATGAGCACCAAAGTAGTCACGCTGCGCTTGAATTAAGTTCGCAGGCAGCACCGCTGATCGGTAGCTATCGTAGTAAGAGATAGCCGCTGAGAATGTTGGTGTTGGGATACCGTTTTGAACACCGTAGCAGACAACATCACGCAGAGCTTGTTGGTACTCATCTGCGATTTGCTTGAAGTAAGGTGCTAACAGTAGGTTTGCGATCTGTGCATTGTCATTGTATGCATCAGTGATTTTTTGCAGGAACTGCGCACGGATGATACAGCCAGCACGGAAGATTTTCGCGATTTCGCCGTAGTTCAGATCCCAGTTGTACTCATCTGACGCTGCTTTCAATTGCTGGAAGCCTTGAGCGTAAGAAACGATTTTACCTAAGTAAAGTGCACGGCGTACTTTCTCGATAAAGACTTTTTTATCGCCTTCAACCGTTTTCAGTACTGGGCCAGTTAAAACTTTAGATGCGGCAACACGTTGGTCTTTCAGGAAAGAGATATAACGCGCAAAGACAGATTCAGTGATCAACGTCAGTGGGATGCCAAGATCTAAAGCGCTTTGGCTAGTCCATTTACCTGTACCTTTGTTAGCCGCTTCATCTAAAATTACATCAACCAGATATTTACCTTCTTCATCTTTTTTCTTGAAGATATCCGCTGTAATTTCAATTAAGTAGCTGCTCAGTTCGCCTTGGTTCCACTCGGAGAACGTTTCCGCCAGCTCTTCATTGCTCAGGTTCAGAGAACCTTTTAATAAAGAGTAAGCTTCAGCGATTAATTGCATGTCACCGTATTCAATACCGTTGTGAACCATTTTCACATAATGACCAGCTCCGTCTGGGCCAATATAAGTCACACACGGTTCGCCTTCCGCTTTCGCTGCAATCTCTTTTAAGATTGGGGCAACTAATTCGTACGCTTCTTTTTGCCCACCAGGCATGATTGAAGGACCTTTCAGTGCGCCTTCTTCACCACCGGAAACACCTGTACCGATGAAGTTGAATCCTTGTTCTGACAATTCGCGATTACGACGGATAGTGTCTTTGTACAGCGTGTTACCACCATCGATTAAAATGTCGCCTTTGTCTAAATGTGGCGTTAATGCAGCAATAGTTTTGTCTGTTGCTTCACCCGCTTTAACCATCAACAGGATGCGGCGTGGTTTTTCCAGAGAGTCGACAAACTCTTCAATCGTGTAGTTGGGAACTAATTTTTTCCCTGGATTTTCGGCAATGACTTCATCAGTTTTATCTTTTGAACGGTTAAAAATAGAGACTGAATAACCGCGACTTTCGATGTTCAGGGCTAAGTTGCGACCCATGACCGCCATTCCGACAACACCAATCTGCTGCTTTGACATGAAAAACTCCTGTCTGATTAGGACCAAGTCAGCCTCGATTGTGCTGACATTCTGTTAACGGGATCACATGTTAACTCAGGATGCCGCTCCATGGTAGTTATTGATGCAATCGATAAACTAATCGAATCATTTTTTGCCAAATATCACGCTACTTGAATGAATTTTTATTGATATTTAAGTCAACAAACCTCATTATTCACCAGTCGGTATAAGCCGTCATATCAGAAGGTAAAACAAACTGTATGGAATGGATCGCAGATCCTTCGATTTGGGCGGGTTTAGCTACCCTAATCGTTCTTGAAATCGTTCTTGGTATTGATAACCTCGTTTTTATCGCCATTCTGGCCGATAAACTCCCAGCTAAACTGCGTGATAGAGCTCGTATCACAGGGTTAACGTGTGCCCTGGTAATGCGTATCATCCTGTTATTCAGCCTTTCATGGTTGATCACGCTGACCCAACCTATTCTAACTCTATTTGAGCATCCATTTAGCGCCAGAGACCTGATAATGCTTATCGGGGGGATATTCCTCTTGTTTAAAGCCACCATGGAGCTAAACGAGCGATTAGAAGGAAAGGACGAACATACCAATAACCAACGTAAAACCTCCAATTTCTGGGCAGTTGTCGCGCAAATTATCGTATTGGATGCGGTGTTCTCATTGGACTCCGTGATCACTGCGGTCGGTATGGTTGACCATATCGGCGTTATGGTTGCAGCGGTGACTATCGCCATGATGTTAATGATCTGGGCAAGTAAACCACTGACCAGCTTCGTTAATGCGCACCCAACCATCGTCATTTTGTGCTTAAGCTTCTTACTGATGATTGGTTTCAGCCTTGTGGCTGAAGGTTTTGGTTACGCCATTCCAAAAGGTTATCTGTATGCAGCGATTGGTTTCTCTATCATGATAGAGATGCTCAACCAGTTTGCGCAGTTTAACCGCCGTAAATTCTTAAAAGGTAGCCGTCCTCTGCGTGAACGTACCGCAGAAGCTGTCTTACGTATTTTAAGTGGTAAAACTGAACGTGGTGAATTAGACGCAAGAACCTCTGATTTAATCTCCGATAATCAATCTGTGTTTGACCCACAAGAGCGCTTAATGATTGCTCGTGTATTGGGTATGGCGCAACGTAACGTCGAAAGTATTATGACGTCCCGCCACGACGTCGATTATTTGGATATTAACAAGTCGTCTGCAGAACTGATTGAACTGATGGAAAAAAATCCACACTCACGTTTTGTTGTTGTCGATGAAAGTATCGGCGATGACCCGATTGGCGTGGTTTATGTGCTGGATTTAGTCAAACAGCAACTTAGTGGTGAACAACTGAATTTACGTGCGCTGGTTACTCAGCCGCTTATTTTCCCTGAAGGTTTATCACTGTTAAAAGCGTTAGAACAGTTCCGTAAAGCACATACCCACTTTGCATTTGTGGTCGATGAGTTCGGCTCAGTCGAAGGTATCGTGACATTAACCGACGTGATGGAAACTATCGCAGGTAATTTACCCGTTGGCGATGAAGAAAATGACTCCCGCCATGACATTCAAAAATTGGACGATGGTACATGGATTGCCAATGGCTTTATGCCACTGGAAGATTTAATTATGTATATCCCAATGGAGCTGGATGATAAGCGCGAGTATGAAACCATCGCGGGTCTTTTAATGGAGCATTTACAACGCGTTCCAGAAGTGGGCGAGCAAGTCGAAATCAATGGCTGTATTTTCCAGCCCCTTGAGGTGAATAGCCATCGCGTGAATAAAGTTTTGATTACACCACCAGCACCAGTAGGTGATGGCTACGATTATGTGGATGACTAATCTTAGTTAATGCAATGTGTGATTAAGACAAGTCACGATTAATACAATCTAAATACCGGCTTTTATCTTAATATTGAGCCGGTATTTTTTTGTCGAGGAAATGACTGCCGTATAACCATTACTAAAAAGTAGTAGCGTTTTTTTAAAGAATTAATTATTTGCGTATTGAATAATTCAAATCGTTTAATAATCAATCTTTAATGAGACTCTACTTATGACTACAATTAATAATACCCAACCAGTCCAACTTCGCCGTATGAGTGTGACTGATCAGCAAGGCAAGACAACTGAATTTTCACGCTCAGCTAAAAGTGTAAATAATGATTCTACTTCTATGCCTAAACCTATTTTGAAAACGGCGAACTCTATCAGTGATGCATCTTCCCCTAAAAAAGCTAAACATGTGAGAATAATCACCACGGATCAAAAAACCGTTCATCTGAAAGATATAAAACAGCTTCATAATGAAGTGAACTCTCTCATTTCATCAATAAGAGCGATTTTCATTGTTGGAGAAACTATTTCTACACAACATGTAATTACAAGTGACTCTACTATTTTTAGTGATGTGAATAGTCAAATAAATAAGTTAGGTGAAAAAATAACAGAACTTAAGAATAAGCTGGATAGTTCAAGTTATAAACACCATAAATCTAAAAAAATAGATCTGGAATCATTAGATAAAGCATTTAAATCAAAAAATGGTTCAATTAATTACCTAAAAAATGAAATGGCGAAACTCCAAGATTCTAGACCTAGTTCTAAAGAGCTGTTAGTGGAAGAACAACAGGATAAAAAAACAGAGCAGCAAAGAGGTTATTATGATCTCTCTGAAAAAAATGCTGCAAAGGAGAGAAGAAAACAGGACTACGCAGAAAACGGTTATGGATAACTAAGACTGTATAATAACTAAATAAAAACCGTCTTCGTTTTATAACAAAAGACGGTTTTATAATATGTTAAAGCGCGTTTAATAAATCATTTAGCCCTTTATTTTCTTCTTTTTTCAAGAAGCTACCAATAGCTTCTTTCGCTTGAGTTCGTAGCTCATTACGCAGTAATTTTTCTACATCCAATTGGTACTGTAAGTTATTCCAACCACCATAAATACGTAGTGGAATATTCATACTACGCAACTGCTGAACCAAACGAGAGTCCCCTGCCCATCCGCCAAGAATATTTACGCCTAAATTAACATCGATGGTTTCTTTTGGAATATTCACGCGCCCTTGCCCTGTAATATTCAGCAGTGAAGACGTTGCTTTAAGGGAGGAAATATTCATATTGCCTTTATTGAGATATCCCGACACAGTGAATAAATCCACTTCTGTGAAGCTGTTGGTATCTGTTGGCATATTGATTTTATTAGTGAAACGGGACACTGATTGTTGGATCAATTGCGGAATGTTTAAATCCGCCAATTTAGCACTGCGCAGTTCAAAATTAACCGGTCCTTGCCACTGATTTTTAACCGCATAATCATCGTAGCCAGTACCTGATAACGAAGCATTTAATGAAATAATTCCGCTCAGTTTTTCAGGCATACTAAATGCCTTTAATACCGGAGTAAGATTAATATTATTAAATACAGGTTTTGCTGAAACCTGAGCAGGGATAGCGTTGTAGTTAATGGTCACAGGTAGTGAAAATTGTCCACCAAACGCATTACCCTCTAACTGAGAAATCGTTAAACGTGGTGTTTGGTTATCGCCCTTAATTTTTACCCCGGTCATCGACATGCCGCGATAAATCAATGTGTCCATCGAGACATCAAATTGAGCAGTAAATCCTTTCAATCCCGTTAAATCATACTTCTGCATGTTGGAACCCGAAATAACGGGCTTCACGCCAACACGCTCATTATTACTGACGGTATTTTCAGAAGCTGCATTGGCTGTATTCGATTTACCCGCAGCTGGTGCCTGCCCAATTAACGTATCGAGATTCAAAGTAGGCGAGGATAGATTCACCGTTACATCAGGAATATCGGTTAAATTGACATTGATTGTCCCTACTAATTGGCTGTCATTTGCCTGAATGGCAAGATTATCAAGACTAATCGCCCCTGAATTGGCTTTTGTATACAGAAAATCTGAGGTGAATTTTCCGCTAATACCATTTTCTGGTAAATCAACACCACTAAGTTGATAATCAAACTGCGTGATTTTTCCACTTACCTGCTGAGATAATTTAGATAAATCGATATCTGATTTAATATCAAAATTAAATTCTTGTTGGTTCTTATTTAAATTACCGCTGAATTTCATCGCAACTTGTTTATCATCACTTTTTTTCAGTGACAGATTAATATTGCGTAGGTTGTATTCATCTTTTGATGTTTGCCAGATAACTAAGCTGTTGGTGATATCAATTTTACTGATATCGAGTAACCATTTGCTTTTATCTGTTGTATCGGCAGGTACTTGGCTACCGCCAGGGGCAACTGGGGTGTTAACCGTCGCAATGGGTTCACTTTCAGGTGTTTTGCGAATTACTGCGCCATCAATGACAATTTGTTCAACAGATAATCGATGGGAGATTAACGGCCATAAATCCACATCTAAGCGCATATTTTCAGCACTTAAAACAGGCTGGCTGGCGTTAGGTGCTGTGACTGAGACTGGACCAGTAATGATGCTCAGTGTTGGCCATACATGCCAACGCATATCACCTTTGAAATCAAGTTGGTAACCACTTTTTTTCTCAACTTGTTGAACGAGGTAGCCTCTAAAATCATTCGGGTTCACTAACATCACTAAAGCTGTTAGCCCCGCCACTACCACTACAAGTAAAATAATCAGCGTCGTTAAAAACCGTTTCATGCATCCCTCTCTTTTACTTTATTTGTCACACCTTTCGCCAGTCACTCCTTGACGCTAGCGATTGCTGACCTCTTCAAACTCCATAGAAGAGGTCGCTCGCTATCTTGCTGTATTAGTCTTGGCTAATACGGCTACCAACGGCACCTTGTTGGTTTTTATATTTTGCATCTTGTCGGCTGTTATAAGGTCTATCTGCACTGCCTGATAGCGGTTCAAAGCTTAGTGCACCAATTACCATGCCTGGACGTAATGCTAAAGGTAACTTACCTGAGTTATAAAACTCTAACACAATTTGGCCGCGCCAGCCTGGATCAATCCGGTGGGCTGTGACGTGAACCATTAGTCCAAGTCTTGCTAGTGAAGAACGTCCATCTAACCAACCGACTAAATTATCGGGTAGCGTGACGGATTCTAGCGTAACTGCCAGTGCCAATTCACCAGGGTGAAGGAAGAAAGGTTCGTCATCTTTAAGAACAATTTCATCGCTCATCACACGGTCTAGCGCCGCATTGACTTCATCTTTTGGTCCACTGAGATCAATAAATGCCGCAGTATGTCCACGAAAAACACGAAATTGGTTTCCAAGACGAACATCCGCGGTCGCTCCGTTGATCCGTTCAATCGGTGGACGCGGGCTAATAACAAGTCGACCTTCATCCATCCACTGAATTATATCGCGGTCACAAAGACGCATGATCACTTTCCCCCTTCATTATTTATATATTTATGGCAGCTTATCGCTGGTGATATTTGACGCTATCAGTCCTGACAAAATTCACCAATTTTCGCTTTCAAAATATCAATCGCCACACGGTTTTTACCGCCACGAGGTACGATAATATCGGCATATTGTTTCGATGGTTCAATAAATTGTAAGAACATTGGGCGAACCGTTTTATTATACTGTTCAATCACGGAGTCTAATGTTCTTCCTCTTTCATTAACATCACGTTTAATACGGCGCATTAAGCAGATATCCAGCGGCGTATCCACAAAAATAGAGAAATCCATCTCTTCACGTAAACGCTTGTCTGTTAATAATAGGATACCTTCAATAATAATGACCTTTTTTGGTTTAAAACTGACGGTTTGCTGTTTGCGAGTATGAGCGACATAGTCATACTGAGGAATTTCGACGGCTTGACCACTTTTCAGTGCTTTGAGGTGTTCATAAAGCAAACTGTGATCCATTGAATTTGGATGGTCATAATTCACTTTTAGTCGTTCTTCCATAGGAATATCTGTTTGATCTTTATAGTAACAGTCTTCTGGAATAACACCGATATTATGATCACCAACCTTTTCTCTTAATTCCCGATATAAGGTGCTTGCAATTAGGCTTTTGCCAGATGCAGAAGCGCCCGATATACCTACAATGGTACAGTGATGCGATATGTCAGTCATAAAATGGTAACCTGGTTAAAAATTTTAGAAATGAAGTGCATAACATCATAGTGTTATGGTTGGCGGGAATTATAGGGTGTAATGGTGCGCTGTACCAGTCTATCTCGTCAAAGACTGATAAAAAAACGCACCCAATTTTTATTCTTCAAAGCGTAAGCTTCGCGCTAAGCTTAAAATTCTTTACGCCCTTCTAAGGCCGCAATTCGGTTCTCTATAGAAGGATGGGTTGAAAACACAGAATCCCCCTTATTAAAGATATATGCCGCCTGTCTGTATGCCTGTCCTGTGCTTTCATCATCATAATCATGCTTTTGATGATCCCCTGAAATTTTCTTCAAAGCACTTATCATCGCTTGATTATCAGAGGTTAGATCCACCGCTGCCGCATCCGCCATATACTCACGGGTACGCGATAAATAAAAATAAAGTACTTTGGTAATAATTGGCAACACGATATTCATCAATAATAAAATAGTTTGTGCTTTATTCGCTGAATTATTACGGCTACGCCCTGCTGAGCGAATAAACACTTGAGCAAAAACGTTCGTTACCGTCAAAATAACATTCGCTAAAATACCCACATACAACGTTAATTTAGAATCACCATGGATAATATGCCCCACTTCATGGGCCATTACCGCCTGAACTTCTTGGCGATTTAGCGTTTGTAATAAACCACGCGTGACGCCAACTAAAGCATTACGAGAATTCCAGCCAGCCGCAAATGCATTTGGTTCGTCAGTATCCAAAATATACAGACGCGGTACATAACGTAATGTCGCACTTAAGCTCAATTCTTCTAAAATATTAAATAGCTGTCTTTCTTCAGGAGTTGAAGCGCCTTCTTGGGTGATTTCCTTCGCATTTATTCCGGCAAGCATCAATTTATGCCCGAAGAAATGAATATAAAGTAGACCTAAAAATGTCAGCCCAAGAATAATAAAAGTTGCCACAGGCAGTTGTTGTAATGTCGCAAATGCTATCAGGTTCGAGGTAAAATCCATTCTCTCATCTGGATGGGTTGCAGTATCCGCCAGCAAACCAATCACTAACATCAGCACAATATAACTCAGTACAACTAACCGAGTACGGATATTGTTTTTACGTATAACGTTTCTAAAATCCATAATAAAACCCTGCCAATGGCAACATCCATTTAATCAAAGTTAATGCGACGAGACTCTTCCGTTTTGATGTCAGCTTCGTCTAAACGCCAATATTCTTTATTGATTTTCAAGCTAGGAATAATGCCAACAATTAATGCAGCAGGCATAGAAGCGATGTACGCATTATACGTTTCTAATGAACGGTTATAACCACGTTTAGCAAAAGAGAGCTTGTTTTCAGAAGAAACAATCTCTTCTTGTAAATTTGCCATGATTGCATCAGATTTTAGCTCTGGATAAGCTTCAACCGCTACATTGATAGCACCACTACTAACCATTTTAGAAAGTGCATCTTCCGCTTCTCGGGCTTTATCCCCCGTCGCATTTTGTGCTTGGCTTCTCAGCTCGGTAATTTTAGTGAAGACTTCTGTTTCATGGCTTAAATATTTTTTGACTGTCGCCAGTAAACTATCAAATACTTTACCGCGGCGATCTAATTGAACAGAGATCTCCGTTTCGCTAGAAACAACAGCTTCACGTAGTGCAACGATGCGGTTATAAAAATAAATAACAATCAGCACTAATACGACAATAAAAATTAAAAATTTCATAATCACCTTTTAGGCATTCGCCAGCGGAATAAAGACTGAATTTTCTATATCGTTAATTTTCAGGCCAGGGAATTCATTTATGTGACATTCTACGCAGCCTACAACAATAAAGGAACAGTCTGAGAAGAAATCAGAACAATCAAAAAATCGGATTTTATGGCAATAAAAAAGGCTACTTAGTCATTACTGACCAAATAGCCTTTATCGATACCATTTAATTACACGGCGCGGAAAGAGATTTCCGTCGGGATCTTATCCCCTTCCCAATACATCAATGCAGAGATGTTAGACGCAATTTCGCGATAGATATCGGCGAACTCGCCTTCAGGGTCGCGCATTACGGTCGGCTGACCACGGTCTAAATCTTCACGTAATGAAATATGCAGCGGAACCTGACCTAGCAGTTTGGTATTATATTTTTCGGCCAGTTTTTCTGCACCACCGGTACCGAAAATAGGCTCCACATGACCACAGTTACTGCAAATATGTGCGCTCATATTTTCAACAACACCCAGCACAGGCACGTTCACTTTTTTGAACATGACAATGCCTTTCATTGCATCCACTAAAGCAATATCTTGTGGCGTGGTCACAACCACTGCGCCTGTCACTGGAATATTTTGTGATAGCGTCAGTTGGATATCACCCGTTCCTGGTGGCATATCAATAACGAGGTAATCCAGATCTGGCCATAGAGTATCTTGCAGCATCTGCATCAAAGCTTTACTCGCCATAGGACCACGCCATACCATCGCGTTGTCGTCAGTGACTAAGTAACCAATAGAGTTAGTGGCTAAGCCATACGCCATAATCGGTGCCATGTGCTGACCATCTGGAGACGTTGGTCGCTCCAGTGTAGTACCCAGCATATTCGGAATTGAAGGACCATAGATATCCGCGTCGAGGATACCGACTTTTGCGCCTTCTTGTGCCAATGCTAACGCTAAGTTCACGGAAGTACTGGATTTACCCACACCACCTTTACCTGAACTCACCGCAAGAATATTACGCACTCCGTTGATGCCCGGTAAATCGTTGGCACGTTTCAAAGTAGTAATATCATGGCGTAATTTCCATTCTACGGCGTGAGCACCCGTCAATTGCTTTAATTCAGCCGTTTTTTCGCTGATCAGCGTTTGGAATGGGCCTTTCCAGACAAATGGCATAACTAATTCGACATGCAACACATTGTCCAACAGTGCACAACGATGCAATGCTTTGATTGAAATCAGATTGCGCTTGAGAGTTGGGTGTGTAAATGAAGCCAAAACAGTGGAGACTTGTTCAGTCAGCAGTTCTGGTTTGTTCTGCTCGGGGGATTTATCGTTCATCCCGGCTCCTTTATTTTCTTTTTTGTAACTACACATTTTTGACTACGTTGCATGATAGCAGAGAACGAAAAAAATAGTGACCGCCAAGCGAATGAAAAACCACAAACAGTAAAAATTTGTTTCCACCTAGCGTTTTTTCCTAATAATTGCCGATTAATATTTTATTGCCCTAGCGACATTTTTATTGATCGGTTAACATCAAAGACCCTTTATTAATAATGGAAGTAAGAAAGTTACTATGTCTCAAGTCGCGAATAAATTACTGGTAACCTGTGCGTTACCATATGCTAACGGTTCAATCCATCTCGGTCATATTCTGGAGCACATTCAGGCTGATATTTGGGTCCGTTATCAGCGAATGCGCGGCAAAGAGGTTCATTTCATCTGTGCTGACGACGCGCACGGAACACCGATCATGTTAAAAGCTCAGCAATTATGCATTACGCCTGAAGAAATGATCGCTGCAATGAACCAAGAGCATCAGGACGATTTTGCAGGCTTCCAGATTAGCTACGATAACTACCACTCAACCCATAGCGAAGAGAACAAACAGTTATCCGAACTGATTTACGGCAAATTAAAAAGTAATGGTTTTATTAAAAGCAAAACCATTTCACAGCTTTACGATCCAGAAAAAGGCATGTTCCTGCCAGACCGTTTCGTCAAAGGTACTTGCCCGAAATGTAAAGCGGAAGACCAATACGGCGATAACTGTGAAGTTTGTAGCGCAACCTATAGCCCAACTGACCTGATCAACCCACGCTCAGTGGTTTCAGGCGCAACGCCAGTTATCCGTGAAACTGAACATTTTTTCTTTGATTTACCTGCATTTAGCGACATGCTGCAAGCATGGACTCGCTCTGGCGCACTGCAAGAGCAAGTGGCTAACAAAATGCAAGAATGGTTTGAATCTGGCTTACAACAGTGGGATATCACCCGTGATTCCCCGTATTTCGGCTTTGAAATTCCAGATGCTCCGGGTAAATATTTCTACGTTTGGCTGGATGCGCCAATCGGCTATATGGGCTCGTTTAAAAACCTGTGCGACAAACGCAGCGATTTAAACTTTGATGAATTTTGGAACAAAGATTCCAAAGCGGATCTTTACCACTTTATTGGCAAAGATATCGTCTATTTCCACAGCCTATTCTGGCCAGCCATGTTAGAAGGCAGCAACTACCGTAAACCAACTAACCTGTTTGTTCACGGTTATGTCACCGTTAATGGTGCAAAAATGTCTAAATCTCGCGGCACATTTATTACCGCTCGCGCATATTTAGATCATTTCGATGCTGACTGCCTACGTTATTACTATGCAGCCAAACTCTCTTCACGCATCGACGATATCGACTTGAATTTAGAAGATTTTGTACAGCGTGTGAACAGCGATATCGTTAACAAAGTGGTGAATTTAGCTTCACGTAACGCAGGTTTTATTGCTAAACGTTTCGCTGGAAAATTATCCGCAAACTTAGCGGAACCAGCGCTATACCAACAATTTGTTGATGCTGCAAAAGTGATCGGTGACGATTTCACTAATCGTGAATACGGTAAAGCCGTGCGTGAAATTATGGCATTAGCGGATATTGCAAACCGCTATGTGGATGAGAAAGCACCTTGGGTCATTGCGAAACAAGAAGGTAAAGACCAAGAGCTGCAAGATATCTGCTCGATGGGTATCAACTTATTCCGAGTATTAATGACTTACTTGAAACCAATTCTGCCAAGCTTAACCAAGCGCGTGGAAGAGTTCCTGAAAGTTGAATTAACGTGGGATTCCATCAACACTCCATTACTGAACCACGACGTAGCGCCATTTAAAGCGTTATTTAACCGTATTGAATTAGCAAAAGCGGAAGCAATGGTAGAAGCGTCCAAGCAAAGTGCTCAACCAGTTAAGCAGTTGACCGGCCCTCTGGCGGATGACCCAATTCAAGAGACCATCACATTCGATGATTTCGCTAAAATTGACTTACGCATTGCGCTAATCAAACAAGCAGACTTCGTTGAAGGCTCAGATAAGCTACTGAAGTTACAGTTAGATATCGGCGGTGAAACTCGCCAAGTATTCTCTGGTATCCGTAGCGCTTATCCAGATCCAAAAGTCTTGGAAGGTCGTTTAACCGTGATGGTGGCAAACCTTGCTCCACGTAAAATGCGCTTTGGTATCTCCGAAGGTATGGTGATGGCAGCAGGTCCTGGTGGTAAAGACATTTACCTACTGAGCCCAGATAATGGCGCACAACCAGGTATGCAGGTTAAATAAGCCATTGATTGTCGCTCTGAAAATTGAGCAACAAACTTAGCCAATATCAGTACAAAACGGAGCCACTTTAGTGAGCTCCGTTTTTTTATGGGTTTTTATTTGTGATCTCTGGCACAATTTTCAAGTTAATTGTATGATGAATGCCTGTCGAGTAATAGGACAAGTCCCATGTCATTAAAACAAGTATTGAACACCGGATGGCAATATTTGCGAGCCTTCGCAATACTTTACCTCTGCCTGATCATCGGAAATGTGATTTCCAAACTGCTTCCTTTTTCCATTCCCGGCAGTATTGTCGGAATGTTGCTGCTGTTTGTTTTGCTAGCATTACAGATAATCCCTGCTCACTGGGCAAAACCTGGATGTAGCATCCTGCTGAAAAACATGACGATTTTATTCGTTCCCATCGGTGTGGGGATTATGAATTATTATGATTTACTCAGCCAACAGATGATCCCGATTGTCATCTCTTGCATTGCCAGCACGCTCATTGTCATGATTGTTGTCGCAGTCAGCTCAAACTATATCCATAAAGAACGCCCAATCGTGGGTGTGAAGCCTGATGAAGTTCCTCTTCCTCCTGAAGAACCCATTTCTTCAACCATCGATAATGATAAAACCAAGGGGAAAGAGTGATGTTAGAACATATTTGGTGGTCACTACCATTAACTATCGTTGTTTTCTACTTGGCAAGAGCGCTGTCGATCAAGTGCAAATTGCCCATTCTGAATCCATTATTGTTAACTATCGCGATCATTATTCCGCTGCTGATCCTGACGAATACCTCTTATGAGCACTATTTTGCGGGCAGTAAAATACTCAATGATTTATTGCAGCCGGCCGTCGTCGCCCTCGCCTTTCCGCTCTACGAGCAAATGCACCAGATTAGAGCACAGTGGAAATCCCTATTTAGTATCTGTTTTGCTGGCAGTATTGTGGCGATGTTTACGGGGGCAACTATTGCACTGTGGCTAGGGGCTACACCGGATATTGCAGGTTCAATATTACCTAAGTCGGTCACAACACCAATAGCCATGGCAGTTGCCGATTCAGTCGGAGGCATCCCAGCAATTAGTGCCGCTTGCGTACTTTTTGTCGGGATTTTAGGGGCGATGTTCGGTCATAGCCTATTTGATGTTTTGCGTATTCGCACCCATGCATCACGAGGATTGGCAATGGGTACCGCTTCTCACGCCTTGGGAACGGCGCGTTGTGCAGAAATTAACTATATTGAAGGGGCTTACAGTTCATTAGCGCTAATGACCTGCGGGGTAATAACGTCTTTAATTGCACCTTTTATCTTCCCTGTCATTCTTCACTTATTTAGCTAAACTGAATCAATAAGAGAGGTCATTTACCTCTCTTATGCAAATTTCAGTGCAAAAACTTGAGATACATCTCTCATTTAATGAATTTGTTTCATTGATTGCATTCATGAAGTGATCGCGATCACATCCAATCACCCTATTAATTGAATAGAATGAAAACAATTAAATAGGGAGGGTTACTTATGCATTCAAGATTCAAGGCCGCTTGGGCCGAACTTCCAGAAAAGTTACAGTCTGTCCTAAAACCTATTATGGACAAACCTGATTTCTCAGCCATGTTAACCGCTGAGCAAGTAAAGCAAATTAAAGCTGAGAGTGGATGCACGGACAGTGAACTCGCTTTTTCATTATTACCTTTCGCGGCGGCTTACGCTGTCACACCAATTTCTCACTTTAATGTAGGCGCAATCGCTTGCGGGATCAGCGGTAATCTCTATTTCGGCGCAAATATGGAATTTAACCATGTTTCTATTGGTCAAACTATCCATGCTGAGCAATGTGCCATTACCCATGCGTGGCTAAAAGGCGAAAAGCAATTAACCTCTATTACCGTCAACTACACGCCTTGCGGTCACTGCCGACAATTTATGAATGAACTGCGTGAAGGCGGTAAGATCATGGTGCATTTACCAAAACGCCAAGTTGCTACGCTTCATGATTATTTGCCTGATTCATTTGGCCCATCGGATCTGAATATCACCACTTTACTTCTCGACAATGTTAACCATGGTTATCAAAACCAAAGTCGCGATAGATTGTTATCTGCTGCGGTTGAAGCTGCAAACCAATCTCACGCACCATACAGCGAATCTCACTCCGGTATTGCTGTGCAGCTAAAAGATGGCTCGCTGTTTACAGGCCGTTACGCGGAAAATGCTGCGTTCAACCCAAGCTTACCACCATTACAAGCTGCGCTAATTATGGTGAATTTAGCGGGTAAAGATATTCATGCTATTGAGCAAGCAGTGTTAGTGGAAAAACAAGATGCAACGGTGCAGCAGTGGTGTACAACAGAAAATACCTTGCACTCGTTAGGTTGCCAAAAAGTGGAGCGCATTTATTTGGATGAATCCATTTAAACGCTATTTCATTTAAATCATATTTAATTGAAAACAAATTAAATATTCAAAATTAAGACGGCGGTTATTACGAGTTTATCAACTACAATAACCGCCGTTTTTTATTAAAACGTTATTGAGTGTTAATAAAATTAAAATGAGAATCTGGATGATGAGCTGCTATAGCCACCACTGTAGTTAAATTCATGCATACTCGGGGCCTGAGGCACCCTAAAATCTCTATCAAACGAGCTTGATGAGTGGTCCATGGAAGACATATGGTCTCTTAAGCTATCAACGGTTCGATCCGTTTGACACTCACCTATTTGAAAATCATTTGGTCTATATACACTCACTGGGTACCCTCGGTGTTCTGAAGCCGTTATTTCAATTGGTGCATGATTATTGGAATAGCCAGCAAAAGGAATGTTGCCAATAACATCATCTATCATGGCACTATGTTTATTAACATTGGGGCTGTAATTGGCAGATGGGGAATTAAATAATCCGGTTTCTGGCAATATATAGGCGGGGCGTTCAAGGTAATATTCAGAAAGGCGATCAAAGTGTTCAAACTCTGTCTGACCAACCCAATCAGGTTGTAAATAATATTCATAACGACTCTGAGGTGGTAGATCCCAAAATGATAATCGATTTGTTCCTCTATCAATTAATGGATTTCCCGTTTCATACACAAGTGCTTGAGCATCATCCAGATCGACTTCTAATGTAGGTGATACAAAGAATCCATACGTATTTTTCAAACTTATCACGACACCATCAATGGCATTGTCTATATCTATTACTCTTCTAATCCAACTATGAATTTCGGATTTTTCACTTTCAGTCGCATCATACAAACCTTCATACATAATATTCATAGTACTTAAGCTTAACTCTATTTCCCTATCTGGCTCACCTACAGCATTCAATACCTTTTGCCAGTATCTCTCTTTATTTTCATAGCCTGGCATGACATTAAAAACAGGCTGCAAGGTCCACGCTTCCGCAGGTAACTTATGCATATCAAAAACGAACTCATGGAACCACATAACTTCTTCATGATTTATATCTCCATATATCTCGGTAACGCCATCCGTAAATCTATTTTGAAGTGTATATGAATAAAAAAAAGCCATATCAAAACGTATTTCTTCGAACTTCTCTCGACTAACTACAATGCCTTTTTCAATCATGATCTCTTCTAAGTAGTTTAATGCAAATTTACCTGAAAAAGAGTCACCTTTAACAACACTATTTGCTAGAACTGCATACCGATCCCCCTTACTCGCTAAATATTCATACATTAGTTCTGGCTTTCTGCTTAGAGTTAAAATTTTATGTGCCTTTACTGCTTCTCTTTTTGTTAATCTAAGATACCCTTGTCTATAATGTTTATTTTTCATATCTAACACCTTATAATTTTATATATTTATAAATAAATTTATTTACATCACCCATTATTTCATTCCACACATTTAAATCTTTATAATTTATTAATAATTTAATTTTAACACCAATTTCAGGAATCAAATAAACCGCATCGCATCGACTATAAACACCATCACCAGGTATCCATGCACAGTCAAATAAAATATTAATCGACTCTTTACCCCTCCCCCAATAATAACCTCTTTTATATTCCTTAAAGTGATTATGCTTATTATTGAATCTAAATATGACCTCATTAAAATAAAGCTTTAATTCTTCACTGTATGAGACATCCCCCTTATATTTTCCTTCACCACTATCAATATATAGATACCTTTTATATTCAAGATAACTTTTAGGATCACCATCGAGTGGTTCTATAGAAAATCTAAGTTTTTTATTTTTTTCATTTCCATTTTTATTAAAAGGCTTCATTTCAGGCCAGCTCATTATTAATGGCAAAACTCGAAAATTTGCATCGCAACCTTTTTTATTTTCTAAGAATCTTGGATCGAAATAACTATAACCTTCATATTCCGCGAAGGAGTAGACATAGTTGCTAGGCACTTCAATGACTGTATCGTTAAACCGCCCACAAACAAAACCGGGACGATTATCTGCCATCGATGAAGTTGAAATTAACAAGATAAATATAGAAAAAATAAATTTTATTGGCATATTACGCCTCCAAATTTTTCAAAAACTTATTTTTTATAACGAAAACTATCTTCAACCATCGTCATGGTTTTCTCAATTTCAATAACTAGGGGAATTTTCCTCATTCTCTTTAACCATCGCTGGCTTTTTTTACGTTTTTCAATTGAAGTGCTTTCTGCCTCAGCCTTCATTTTAAACCACAAATCAACAAATATTTTCTCCTCGGATTCCCTTTCGGAATTAGCGTTCATTTCCCTCCAAAATTTGTTTCGTTCATTTTCATCAAAAACATCATAAATATCAGCAAAAAACCATGCATCGCAGGGTAAATTCGCTGCTTTAAATCCATTTTCATTGATAATTTTAGCCTCGTTAAAATTAATTCTTTCCGTTCTAACCTCTACACCTTTATTTAATTCAAACCAAGACTTTAAGTAATTCGCATATGCCAATGCAGATTCATAATGGACTTTATCCATTTTTTCTTTTGACAATGGTTGTTTATATTCATCCATAGTCACTCTTATATATTCAAGTATAATTATGTTAAAAATAGATACACTATCTTTCTTAGGCTCCGAACCTATAGATTGAAAGGAGAAAAATAACAAAATAAAACATAACAATAATTTTTTATTTTGATGCCATATTACCCCCACTAGTCTCCCTCCATAATGTTAGCAAGAACAGCGTTAGTCCATATCTCACTAATTGTGTTTTCGATACTATTCATCACTGGCATTTTTCTCACTATAGATAACCAAGCTATACTTTCCTTTTGTTTCTCTGATGATGAATTTGTAGCTTCTCTAATCATTGAATACCATATTTTCATTAATACTGCTGTTTCTTCATTTCTCCCGCCTTTATTTATTGCATATAAATATCCTTTCCATATTACCTCACTATCTTTCTCATCTAACGCATTAAAAATATGACTAAAAAACCATGCATCATGAGATATGTTAGACCTATCCAGTGAATCATAGTAAAGTTTACTTGCTTCTTTATAATCAATTCCTTCATCAAAACATTTCTTATTTAAAATAATAAAACTATGAACAATTTTTCTATAATCCTGTTTTTTGTAATCATAATTTTTCATTAAACTTGAACTTTTCTTAAATTCAGCAAGATACATAAATTGTAATGCAATAAGAAACCTTGAAGGCTCTTTATTTTGATATTCGCCATAGGGATTACTATTTTCAATAATATTGTTTTTATTTACATCATTTGAACCATGACAAGCACATAGAAAGAGCATAAAAATAATTAACGTGAAATTCCTTATCATAAAAGCCACCAATCTTATAGTTTTATAAAAAGAAAATTAAAACTAAATGAATTAAAAACATGCGGCAATATATGATATATAAAAATATATTTAGCAGGATCAGCATCTACCGACTTACTGCACCATAAGTACTGATTTCTCACTGAACAGTTAAATTAATTTAACCTATAACAAAATGACATACTGCGTTGAAAAGATTGATATCCTGATAAAAACATCGGTGAACTTAAATAAGCGTGATCCACTCGTTGTAATGGTAAAACAGATCCCACCTAAAATTCCCTTCGGTGAATAATTTCCTTATCATATAAACCATAATATTCAGTAAAAAATTTAACTGTTTTGTAGCATTATTTACTGTACATATTTTTTGTTTAGCTTAGGATCTAACCTGACAGTTGCTTACTAATCGTCCGAAGAGTGATATTTCATGGAACATGAACACGAAACAAAACGTCCCCTATACATTCCTTATGCTGGTCCAATCTTACTCGAATTTCCTTTACTGAATAAAGGAAGCGCCTTTACAGAAGAAGAACGCGCTAATTTTAACTTGTATGGTTTACTGCCTGAACAAGTTGAAACTATTGAAGAACAAGTTGAACGTGCCTATCGCCAATTAATTGATTTTAAAACAGATATTGATAAGCATATCTACCTGCGTAATATTCAAGACACCAACGAAACCCTATTTTATCGCCTGATTGATGCACACTTAACCGAAGTGATGCCGCTCATTTACACCCCAACAGTGGGTGAAGCTTGCGAACATTTCTCTGATATTTATCGCCGTGCGCGTGGTTTGTTTATCTCTTATCCAAACCGTGAATACATCGATGACATGCTGCAAAATGCCACCAAACAAAACGTAAAAGTTATCGTTGTGACAGATGGTGAGCGTATTCTTGGTTTAGGTGACCAAGGTATTGGCGGCATGGGTATTCCAATTGGTAAATTATCCCTGTATACCGCCTGTGGTGGTATTAGCCCTGCGTATACCTTGCCAGTTGTTATTGATGTTGGTACTAATAACCCACAACGCCTGAATGACCCACTGTACATGGGCTGGCGTCATCCGCGTATTACTGGCGAAGAGTATGATGAATTCCTTGAAGAATTTATCCAAGCTGTAAAACGCCGCTGGCCAAATGTGCTGCTGCAATTTGAAGACTTTGCACAGAAAAATGCGATGCCATTACTAAACCGTTATCGCGATGAACTATGCTGCTTTAACGATGATATCCAAGGCACCGCTTCCGTTACTCTTGGTAGCTTAATTGCCGCCAGCCATGCGGCGGGTAGCAAATTGAGCGACCAACGCGTCACATTCTTGGGCGCAGGCTCTGCGGGATGTGGTATTGCAGAGCAAATTATTGCCCAAATGAAATCTGAAGGTTTGAGCGATGAAGAAGCGCGTGCACGCATCTACATGGTTGACCGCTTCGGATTACTGACAGACAAACTGCCAAACTTGCTGGATTTCCAAAGCAAATTGACGCAAAACAGCGCTAACTTGCAAGATTGGGATGTCAACAGTGACTCTATTTCACTGTTAGATGTTGTGCGTAATGCGAAGCCAACAGTACTGATTGGTGTTTCTGGTCAAGCGGGTTTATTCACCGAAGAAATCATCAAAGAGATGCACAAGCACTGCCCTCGCCCAATCGTGATGCCATTATCTAACCCGACATCCCGTGTTGAAGCGCGTCCAGAAGATATTATCAACTGGACTGAAGGTCAGGCATTAGTGGCAACAGGTAGTCCATTCCCACCGGTGGCTTATAAAGACAAAATCTTTGCTATCGCGCAATGCAACAACTCCTATATCTTCCCTGGTATTGGTTTAGGCGTGATTGCATCCGGTGCAAAACGTGTGACTGATGGCATGTTGATGGCAGCAAGCCGTGCGTTAGCAAGCTGCTCACCACTGGCACAAAAGGGTGAAGGTCCACTGTTACCACTGTTATCCGAGATCCAAGATGTTTCCCGCGTGATAGCAAAACAAGTGGCTAAAGAAGCGCAAGTTCAAGGCGTGGCGACCATGACATCAGATAGCGCATTAGATGAAGCTATTGAGCACAATTTCTGGAAACCAGAATATCGTGTCTATAAACGAACTTCATTCTAACTAATTGTAATTACTAAATTAAAGAGCACTTCGGTGCTCTTTTTTTATTTTCTCTGTTTTCTATATTTCAACATTGTCTGAAAGTATCCCGTTTCTATAACTTGCGATTGAGATAGCCGCCAGAGTTATTTAAGATGCAAACATAACCGGTTTACATAGGACTCGCTCATGTCAGAGCCAACCATACCTGAATCAACGCCGCCTGAATCTGCGCCCCAAAAAAATATTCGCAAGTTTTCCCTATGGGCGATAGCACTCACACTGCTTATTGCGATTCTTAATATTGGTGTCTATTTTTATCAGCTTAACTTTGCTGCACCACTTGAATCTCAGGAATACAATTTGTTGCTCTTCGGAGCAAGCGTCTATCAGCTTTCTCTCACCGGTGATTGGTGGCGTTATCCTATTAGCATAGTGCTACATTCCGGATGGTTACATTTAGGGCTAAATACCCTTGCCTTACTGGTAATTGGTATTGAATGTGAACGCGCTTTTGGCAAATTTCGTTATCTTGCAATCTATCTATTTGCAGGGATTGTAGGGTCGTTTGTCAGTGCAGCTTGGCAATACCAAGAAGCCTTAAACAGCGCAATGCGTCGCTTTGACATAATGTCATGGAGCAGCCTGCTACAGAATGATAATACCGTCTATATTACTGTCAGCTTGGGCGCGTCTGGGGCGATTATGGGTCTCGCCGCTGCATCAGTGATTGAACTCTTAAAACAGCTCAATAACCCAGACCTCACTAAAGACGCTCGCGATACCCTTAAGCGCCCTCTCTACAATATTATTGCCATGATTGCATTAACCTTAATTAACGGGATGCAATCGGGGGTGGATAATGCTGCTCATATTGGTGGCGCGCTTGCAGGTGCCGTAATTGGCTTTGCTTTCGTTCTCATTCCTGCCAAAAAGTACGTGTTAGATTTACTCGTTGTGTTAATCATGGGGGGAATTTTAGCATTCGTTATCCACCAGCAATCATTTTCGACTGATGAAGATCTTGTTGCTGAGCGTGAGTTCATCTTTCAAGAGCTAGATAAAGAGCTTAATTCAGCCAAAGCAGAGCAAGCTAAGCGAGTAATGGAAAAGGCTGCTGAAGAGGAGCTTGCATCACTCCCCGCCACACAATCTGAAGAGCAAGTTGCTGGTATTCAAATTCAAGCCCCTGAATTAATTGAACCGAGCTTTATTCTCAGTGATGATGCCCACCAGAGGATCTTTATCACAGACGAAGAAGCCAACCTAGTTAGCGCTTACTCTTCAGCCAAAGATGATTGGAAATTGCTGTTTACTATTCAGCTTCCATTACCCAAAAATGAAACAGGCTGTAGCTCTAATCGCTGCCGTGGAATGGGTGCCTATGGCGCAGCACTTAGTAACGATGGAAAGAAACTGTATGTTGCTTCGCTTCAACCAAACAGCGTGAGTGTGATTGATATCGACGCGCAAAAAGTAGAGGCCAATATTGAAACTAGCTTTTTCCCTCGCCAAATTTATGTGATGAAAAATAGCCCACGTGCATTTGTCACAAGCGGCGTAGAAAACAGTATCGCGGTGATTAACCTTTCAAATAATACCGTCGAGAAAAAGCTTACCTTCCCTGATAGCCAAGAGTATCAAGGTGCTTTCGGCGTTCAGATGCCAGCAGCACTGTCCCCCGATGAAAAACATCTAGCGCTGTATGATAATGTCACCCAAGCTGCCTATCTGTTAGATACTCAAACACTTACATTTAGTGCAAAACCTTGGTTTACGGTAGAGAATTATTATGATTCTGTTAGAGAATTTTATTTCACACCAGATAGCCAATCCATCTGGATGGTGACAGATACCCGCTTTATTCTCGCTCATGTCACAGCACCAACCTCGCCTATCACAGAATATCATTGGTGTGGAAATAATAGCGATATACAGTATGGTCGATATGGCATCAATACGGCGTTAACCCAAGCTTACTATTTGCCACAATACCCTAGTGAAGCCCAGGTTCCACTGGTCTCCACCAGCCTCAAGACATTGAATATCCAAAATGTTCTGCCGGTCCCAACAAATGGTGAATATATTCAAGGGATTGCTGAAACTGATAACGTTTGGGTGATCACTTACCCAAAATCATTTTATGTGGTTGATAAACAAAAATCCGTCGATAGAAACACCATCAGTCCATTACTCTGTTTTGGTGGACTACCGAACGAATAAACCAACATACGGCATCTTATTGTTTTTCAATTCGATGCCATATTGACACGATTTTACGTTACGCGACTTGCGTCACGAAATTAAGTCAAGTAGCCTATTAATTGTTAGCACTAATTATTATAGGCATTAATTATTCAAGGCGAGGACATGAGGAAACGTCTGCTTTATGGTCTATTAATACTGGCAGGGATAGCTTTCGCCACTGTTATTTTACTCGACCGCTGGATCAGTTGGGAAACTGCACCCTATATCTATGAAGATGTAGAGCAACTGCCTGCCCGCGATGTTGGGATGGTTCTCGGCACATCTAAATATTATGCCTCCGGAGCCACTAACCTCTATTACACATATCGAATTAAAGGCGCTGCGGATGCCTATCATAGCGGTAAAGTAAAATATTTACTCCTGAGCGGTGACAACGGCGCACATAATTACAATGAGCCTATCGCCATGCGTAAAGACCTCATCAAAGCGGGCGTTCCCGCCTCAAAAATTGTGCTCGACTTTGCAGGTTTTAGAACCTTAGACTCCGTAGTTCGTACGAAAAAAGTGTTCGATACTGATAACTTCACCATTATCACCCAGCGTTTTCATTGCGAAAGAGCGCTATTCATTGCTAAGCACAAAGGGATTGATGCCCAATGTTTAGCGGTACCTACGCCGGAAGGCATGTTTAAAGTGCGGATACGTGAAGTGTTTGCCCGCTTAGGTGCGCTTGCTGATCTCTATATTCTCCAGCGTGAACCTAAATTTTTAGGGGAACAAGAATCCATTCCTGCTCCAATAAAAATGCCTGATGGCACAAAGGGCTATCCAGCAGTTACCCCTGATGAACTGAATAAACTCAATTAATGTTCAGATGGTGAATGCCGATTTAAAAGATAAAAAAGTTTATCTGTCAGTTGTCGCCAACACCATTCCACTGGCCCTTGCTCAAAGAAGCGCAACCAGCAATAAGAAAACAGCAAGTTAGCACACCAAATGGGTGGAATGAACGCTAACAACTCCACTCGGGTAAACTGATAAAAGTAACCCAAATGATAAAAAATAGTGGTACAAATCAGTGTTTGAAGTAAGTAATTACTCAACGCCATCCGCCCCACATTTTGCAAGGCTTTCGCGAGCACACTTCGGCTAAATATCCCCCAAAAACCATAAACTAGCGCAATATAGCCCAAAGACTGAAACGGCACCGCTAGCTCATTAATGATATAGCCAACAATCGAGGTATCAAAATAACGCCAACCAAAAAGGCTTTGAACATACAGAGCCACTGACTGGATAGCTACGGTGGGGAGGATTAATACAATGGACATTCGACGATAATGCTGCTCAGTAAACTGCCCTTTTAGCCAACCATTTTTCAGTAGCAACGCCCCTAGGATCATCATCGCAACCAGTTGCCAGCCATACTGAATAACCAATAACTCAACCATCATCGCCACTTCACCTGTGCGATATGCGATCCCCGTCATTCCACCAATGCGATGTTGCCAAGCATCAAGAAACGCTTGGTCTGCAGTGATCTGCCAAAAACTGGTATCCACCACATTACTGCCGATGGCAAATAAAATAACCAAACCAATCAAATAGATAGAAATGGCAATTTTGAACAATGTGGAAGCCGCATAGTGTGGCAACACCATTATCACAACCAGCCCCGTCAAGGAATAGGCGAGAAGAATATCCCCATCCCAAAAACCAATTCCATGAATCAAGCCAATAATCGCTAAAACAATCAGTCGGCTACGTTGCCATAATATTGAGCGATAACTTAGCAAGCCTAATGTGGCACCAAAAAGTAAGGAAAAAATTCCCAGAAACTTCCCTTGAAAGAAAAGATTAAAAAATACCCAAACCGCCGCATCAGAGGATGATACTTCGGGGGTGTAATAGGGATTAAGATAGGCCGCTTGTGGTAAAGCAAATCCAAAGATATTCAGTAATAAAATACCGAGGATAGCAATGCCACGTACTGTATCAAGTTGCCCGATACGGCTTTTAGGGGCAACTGAAACGGTTGAGGTCATAAATTAGAGATGGCGAACCGCACGTAAGAATTCTTGACGTGTATTTTGGCTAGACTTGAACAGCCCACCCAATGATGTGGTGGTTGTTGCACTGGTTGCATCACGTATACCACGAGCTTTCACGCAGTAATGAACTGCATCAATAGAAACCGCGACATTCATGGTGCCTAATAACGTTTGCAGAGCTACTAAAATTTGCTGAGTTAAACGTTCTTGAACTTGTGGGCGCTGTGAGAAAAACTGCACAATACGGTTGATTTTCGATAAACCAATCACTTTATCTTTAGGGATGTATGCCACAATCGCTTTACCATCGATCGTCACAAAGTGGTGTTCACAAGTACTGGTCAGAGTAATATCACGCACAGTAACCATTTCATCAACATTCATTTTATTTTCAATTAATGTGATTTTTGGGAAGTTTGCATAGTCAAGGCCCGAAAAAATCTCATCCACATACATTTTTGCGATACGGCGCGGGGTATCCGCTAAGCTATCATCGGTTAAATCTAAGTTCAGCAACTTCATAATTTCGGTCATATGCCCTTCAATCAGTTGCTTACGATCCTCACCGGATTTTGGTTGAATACGTAACGGGGTTTCAAGCCCTCTTGCTTCCAAAGCAGCATGAACTAATTCGGCCTCTTTACTCAGAGATGACATAGGATCCTCCACAGATGGTATAACGCTATTTTTATAAAAATGCAGGTGTGCGCGGTACTCTAAAGCAGCAAGTGCAGATAATCCAGTAATACATCTATCAACAGCATGAAATATTTGCAGGTTATCGCGCGACTCGATCCAGAATACTCCTTGCCATTTAAATAACTATTTCATTATTTAAATGCGATTAATAACACCCTTTATTTTAGCCTTTTTGGTAGCTCTGTTTTAGCAAAAATCGTGTTCTTCGATAACGGATTCATTAAAACAACGCAATATGTGACCCAAATGAGACAAACTATCCACCCAAAAGCTATCAGTAATCAATTTCTATTCATTCACCCAATGCGCTATATCTGACATAATACCGCCAACAATTTATTTTAAGCCTCGAAGGCCAATAACAAGATTAAGGGGTAACGATTTATGGACCAGTGTCATACTAACGGTTTGATTTCACTAGAGCTTGCATTAGAAAAATTACGTTCAAACACCGCAACTGTCACAAGCACTGAAATCATTCCACTAACTGAGTCTGCCCAACGTATTATTGCCGAAGACCTCATTTCTCCCATTAATGTCCCGCCGTTTGATAACTCAGCGATGGATGGTTATGGTTTTCGCTTTGCTGATTGGGATGGAAAAACCCCGATGCCCGTCGCTGGAAAATCCTTTGCTGGCAACCCAATGGAAGGAAAATTACCCGCAGGTAGCTGTGTAAGGATCATGACGGGAGCGCCTATTCCTGAAGGCGTTGATACCGTTGTCATGCAAGAAGCCACAGAACAAACTGATCAAGGAATTATTATTACGGAAAGCTTCAAGCAAGGAAACAATATCCGTAAAGCTGGTGAAGATATTGCCCAAGGTAGTGCGGTATTCCCTGCCGGAACCTTACTCTCCACCACACAGCTACCATTGATAGCGTCTCTTGGAATTGCGAATGTGACAGTCCAGCGCCGTTTGAAAGTTGCCGTGTTCTCAACCGGTGATGAGCTTCAAGCAGTAGGCGAACCTCTGGCTGAGGGGCAAATTTATGACACAAACCGTTTTGCCGTTCGCTTAATGTTAGAAAAACTCAATTGCGAAGTGCTGGATTTTGGCGTTATCCCCGACTCACCAGAAAAACTCAAGCAAACCTTTATTGAAGCTAACCAATGTGCTGATTTAGTCATCAGCAGCGGTGGCGTCTCTGTCGGCGAAGCGGATTACACCAAACAAATTTTGGATGAACTGGGTGAGATTGGATTTTGGAAATTAGCTATCAAGCCAGGTAAACCTTTCGCATTTGGCAAGCTAAGTTCCGCGTGGTTCTGTGGCTTACCAGGTAACCCTGTCTCTGCCGCGCTGACTTTCTATCAATTAGTTCAGCCATTAATTGCTCGCCTCAGCGGCCATAGCCAATGGAAAGCCCCTGTCCGCTTCAAAGTTCCTGTCACTACACCACTGAAAAAATCACCTGGACGCCTTGATTTCCAACGAGGCATTTTAAGCGTCAATGAACAAGGTCAGCTACAAGTGGCGACTACAGGGCACCAAGGCTCACATGTCTTCAGTTCTTTTAGCCAAGCAAACTGCTTTATTGTATTAGAACGTGAGCGTGGAAAAGTGGCGGCAGGTGAAATGGTTGATGTGGAAATGTTCAATTACTTATTAAAAAGTGAGTAAGACTGTGCAAGAACTGACTGATCAGGAAATGCTACGTTATAACCGCCAAATTATCTTACGCGGCTTCGATTTTGACGGGCAGGAAAAGCTGAAGGCAGGTAAAGTCTTGGTCGTTGGGCTTGGTGGACTTGGCTGCGCGGCGACACAATACCTCGCCGCCGCGGGTGTCGGTTATTTAACCCTCGTAGATTTTGATACGGTTTCCCTATCAAATTTGCAGCGCCAAACCCTGCACCGCGACGCGACTATCGGTGAACCTAAAGTAGATTCAGCAAAAGCGCAGCTAGCGGCCATCAATCCTCATATCCAGATTGATACTGTTAACGCGCAATTGGATGATCCTGAGCTAGAACAATTAGTTCAACAGCATCATGTGATCTTAGATTGCACGGATAATGTTTCCATTCGCGAGCAGCTTAATCGCCTCTGCTTTAAACACAAAATTCCTTTTGTTTCGGGTGCTGCAATTCGTATGGAAGGGCAACTTTCCGTATTTACCTATGAAGAAGGAATGCCCTGCTATCACTGCCTAAGCCGACTGTTTGGAGAAAATAGCCTGACATGTGTAGAGGCTGGCGTCATGGCGCCGCTGGTGGGGACAATTGGCACATTAGAAGCGATGGAAACCATCAAATTGCTAGCCCAGTACGGCAAAGTCAATGTTGGAAAAGTGCTGTTATTTGATGCGATGACGCTGGATTTTCGCCAATTTAAACTCAATAAAGACCCTCATTGTGAGGTTTGCTCCTAAGATTCTTCATGGCGAGCTAAGTCTCGCCATTTTTTAAGATACAAAATTAGGAATATTCCTAAAAATTCATTTATCTTGTCTTTGGTCTTATACTATCCCCCTTTCGGGGAACCTCGTTATCCCTACTGATTTGAACTATGACTGTGTCAGTCATTACTGAGAATATAAATATGTCATTACCTCCTTGCCCAAAATGTCAGTCTGAATATACCTATACTGACAACGATATGTACATCTGCCCTGAGTGCGCGCACGAATGGAATGATGCTGAGCCAGTTACTGACATTGATGAACTCATCGTAAAAGATGCTAATGGCAACTTATTAGCTGATGGCGATACTGTTACCGTAATCAAAGATCTTAAAGTGAAAGGTAGTTCTTCAATGCTGAAAATAGGTACCCGCGTTAAAGGTATCCGTTTAGTGGAAGGCGATCACAATATCGATTGTAAAATCGATGGTTTCGGTCAAATGAAACTGAAATCTGAGTTTGTGAAGAAAAACTAATTTTGAGGCTGTTCTGCCATTTTGAACAGCTAAATAAAAATAGCCCCTCGGGTATCACACCAGCGGGGCTATTTTTTATTCAAACAAGATTAGATAACAACACCTTGGCTTTTCAGGTACTCGTCATAAGTACCTTTAAAATCAATCACTTTATCTTCTTTAATCTCAAGAATACGAGTTGCCAGTGAACTCACAAACTCACGGTCATGGGAAACGAAAATCAGCGTTCCTTGATACATTTCCAATGCTAAGTTCAATGATTCAATGGATTCCATATCTAAGTGGTTGGTCGGTTCATCCATAATCAAAATATTTGGCTGTTGCATCATCAACTTACCAAATAACATACGACCCTGCTCACCACCTGATAAGACCGACACTTTTTTCTTAATATCGTCTTGAGAGAATAGTAAGCGACCTAAAATACTGCGAACCGCTTGCTCATCATCCCCTTCACTTTTCCACTGGCTCATCCAGTCAAACACGTTCAGGTCAGTATCGAAGTCTTCTGCGTGGTCTTGCGCATAATAACCAATGTTATGGTTTTCAGACCATTTGACGATTCCGCTTGTCGCAGGTTGCTCACCGACTAAGGTTTTTAAGAATGTGGTTTTACCGATACCGTTAGCACCGATAACCGCCATTTTCTCACCCACTTCCATTAATAGGTTTACGTTTTTAAACAGAGGACCTTGATCGTAACCGTTAGTGACCGCTTCTAATTCTAAAGCATTACGGAACAGTTTTTTCTCTTGTTCAAAACGAATGAATGGGTTTTGACGACTAGAGGCTTTAACTTCATCTAATTGAATTTTATCAATTTGACGAGCACGAGAAGTCGCTTGTTTAGATTTTGATGCGTTAGCGCTGAAACGGCTAACGAAAGATTGTAACTCAGCAATTTGCGCTTTTTTCTTGGCGTTATCAGATAACAGACGCTCTCTCGCTTGGGTTGCCGCAATCATATACTCATCGTAGTTACCCGGGAATAAACGCAGCTCACCGTAATCTAAATCCGCCATGTGCGTACAAACGGTATTTAAGAAGTGTCTATCATGGGAAATGATAACCATGGTGCAGTTACGGTCATTCAGCACTTGTTCTAACCAACGGATGGTATCGATATCCAAGTTGTTCGTCGGTTCATCAAGTAACAGAATATCTGGATCAGCAAATAATGCCTGAGCCAATAGCACACGCAGTTTCCAACCCGGCGCGACTTCGCTCATTGGACCATAATGTTGCTCAACCGGAATACCGACGCCTAATAGCAGCTCACCCGCACGCGCTTCCGCGCTATAGCCATCCATTTCACCGTAAGCCACTTCAAGATCTGCAACACGATAGCCATCTTCTTCACTCATTTCTGGCATCGCATAAATTCTGTCACGCTCTTGCTTTACATCCCAAAGCTCAGCATGTCCCATGATAACGGTATCGAGAACAGTAAACTCTTCGAATGCAAACTGGTCTTGGCGTAATTTACCTAAACGCTCGTTAGGATCCGTGGTGCTCACATTCCCTGCGGTTGGCGTTAAATCTCCACCCAGAATTTTCATAAATGTGGATTTACCCGCACCATTAGCGCCGATCAGACCGTAGCGGTTACCGGTACCGAATTTAACTGAGATGTTTTCAAACAGCGGCTTACTGCCAAACTGCATAGTGATATTGTTGGTTGTTAACACTGCGATGCCTTAAATTGATCTTTGTAGAGTCGCCCCGAGATTGGCGTAATTGCCCTTATCTCGCCGACTTGAAGTCTGATAAGAATAAATAGCCGCGCATTATGCCATAATCCCACGTTTAGATCTTGTGCTGATTTTTGAGCCGCTTTTTCTGAAAAAGATATGATTTGTTCATGATACCTTGGGGGCTAATACTATAAAAAGCTCCCCAATAACGGAGAGCTTAAAATTTACAACGCGATCCCCATGGTACGGGATACTTCGGCTAATCCTTCGCGCTCATAAAACTTAATAGCTTGGTGGTTTTGCGCTAATACTGAAAGTTCTAAGTGACTAAATTTCTGCAACTTAGCCCACTCTTTCATTCCATCTAAGAGCTGTTTACCTGCTTTTTCACCTCGAAAGTCGGGAGAGATGACCAAATCAAAAATATAACCGAAATCCCTTGGTACAATGCAACTATAAGGATCTGCCGTTTGTTTTTGAGCAATACAAAAACCTTTGATTTCACCTTCATGATCAACCACTAAAAGATGAAACTTATTATCCTCAATGGCATTTTCAACAAACTCACTCGATTGTTCCGCGGCTTGTAACCTTTCACGATCAAACTTAGCCATCTCGGCAAATAAAATTTGGTAGAGTGCAAGAATTGCTGATAAATCCTCTTTTTTTGCTTTTCTGATCATAAAGCTACCCGAATAAGTTAGTCGTAAGTTTTCACTGGTGGTGCAATATACGTTTCAAATTGATCTAATAAACTGGCTGGGGATGATTCCACAATCGCCATATGACGATATTTTTCATGTAAAAAGCCCTCATCCGCCATTTTATTGGTCATATCAATCAGAGGCTGCCAGTAATTATTAATATTGAATAATCCGCAAGGCTTAGTATGTAAACCAATTTGACTCCATGTGAACACTTCGCTGTATTCTTCTAAAGTGCCGTATCCACCAGGCATTGCGACAAAACCATCAGCAAGTTCAATCATTTTGCTTTTGCGCTGATGCATGGTGTCAACTTTGTACAGTTCGGTCAGATTTTTATGCGAGATTTCACGCTCTTCAAGCAGGGATGGGATCACACCAATAGCCTTGCCGCCTAAAGATAATACCGTATCGGCAACGGTTCCCATCAGCCCAACACTCGCACCACCGTAGACTAAAGCGATATCACGCTTTACCAGCTCTTTTGCAAACTCAATGGCTTGTTTTTGATAAATTTCATTCGTCCCCATGCTTGAACCACAATAAACCGCGACGCTTTTAATTTTTTTCATGTTCTATTTTCATTCCTATTATCATTCTTGTAAGCGCAAAATTATACGGTACCCTCAAAGAAGCTCAACTCACAATATTTTATTTTTAGTCGTTATCCAATATTAAATAATATGATGAATTTTTCGCTCTCAACAAAGCAATATAATCTGCATGAATTCTGTGAGATAATTCACGCCAATTTGCTGGCTTAGGGTAAATATCCCAACAAACCACCATTATTATTTAGATTTACCCATTTTATCTGTATATACCGTGTGGGTTTTATCGACGTTCCTAACGTTTTTTTGAGGTTTTTTATTCATGTCTGCCGATACTAAAAAGAGTGCTTTTCCGCTATTACCGATAGGCTTGCTATTACTGGCAATGATGTCAATCCAAAGTGGTGCCTCTTTAGCTAAAACATTGTTCCCACTTATCGGCGCACCAGGTGTTACCGGTTTACGTTTGTTGCTTGCCACGATTATTTTGTGTGTGATCTTTAAACCATGGCGTTTAAATTTTAGAAAAAGCTCTCTGGGACCACTGCTTGCTTATGGTTTATCTCTCGGAACCATGAACTACCTGTTTTATTTAGCGCTTGAGCGTATCCCTTTAGGAATTGCGGTCGCACTTGAGTTTACGGGCCCATTAGCCGTTGCGATGTTCTCTTCTCGCCGCCCTATTGATTTTTTATGGATTGGGCTTGTCATTGCTGGGTTGCTATTCTTACTGCCTATTGGCAATAACATTGACTCTCTCGATCTCGTTGGTGCCGCTTATGCTTTAGGTGCCGGTGTCTGCTGGGCGATTTATATTATCTTTGGTCAACGCGCTGGCGCAGGTTATGGTGCCGCAACGGTTGCTGTGGGTTCGTTGATTTCTGCGCTGATTTTCTTCCCGATTGGATTAATGCAAACCGGGGTTGAAGCGATGTTTGACCCAGCCATTCTACCTTTGGCTTTAGGGGTTGCTATTTTGTCTACCGCATTTCCGTATACATTAGAGATGATAGCGTTAACCAAGCTGCCCGCAAAAACCTTCGGTACTCTAATGAGTCTAGAGCCTTGTATGGGAGCATTTTTAGGCATTGTCTTCCTACAAGAACATTTAACGATGACACAATGGTTAGCGCTGTTGTGTATTGTATGCGCGTCTATTGGCTCAACATCCACTTCGGTACCCAAATCAAAGATTGAAAAAGTATCGTAAATAATTACGTCATCTTCACTTTTATTAAAGGCTAATAGGCAATTCTATTAGCTTTTTTACTTTTTTTCTTTGTTCATTTTTTATTTCATTATCTTGTAAGGTAATCTTCATTTATTTGAAATGTCACATCGATAGATTCGATTGGTAAAATCTAAATAAACGCCAAAAAAAAATATCATCGTCCTGCCTATTAAAGTAATAGATTATTACTTTATGACATTCTTAGCTTTACACTCTATATTTATAAGCAGACAAGACAATTGAGTTAATTATATTTAAGAGAGGAAATTCTATGAATACTGCAAAATTATTTAAAACCTCTTCAACTGAACTTTTATATACCCGTAATGATATTGAAGATAGTGTAAAATTAGAAACCATCGGTATCTTAAACATGATGGTTATCCATTTCACCGATCTCTCTTTAATCACTAAACAAGCACATTGGAACATGCGCGGTCGCAACTTTATCGCAGTGCATGAGATGTTAGATGGCTTTAGAGATAGCATCATTGGGCACTTGGATGAATTCGCTGAGCGTGCGGTTCAGTTAGGTGGCATCGCCACAGGAACATCACAACAAGTCAATAAGTTTACATCATTAGAAGCTTATCCATTGGATATTCATTCTGTACAAGACCATTTAAAAGCATTAGCTGAACGATATGCTGTTGTTGCAAATGATATTCGTAAAGCTATCGATGAAGTTGAAGATGAAAATACCGCAGATATGTTTACCGCCGCATCTCGCGATCTGGATAAATTCCTGTGGTTATTAGAAGCCAATATTGAGTAGTGTCGTAAAACAGAGTCAATATATTGACCATGAGACCACTTCGGTGGTCTCAATTTATTTATCGCCCTACTTATCTGATGTTGGCATTTCAGGTTGTTCAATAGGGAAAATGGGTAACGAATTTAATAAACGTTTACCATAGCTTTTGGTTAATAAGCGCTTATCATAAATGATAATTTCGCCATAACACTCATGACTTCGAATCAAACGCCCTGCTTGCTGGATCAAATTAAATGAAGCGCTAGGTAAACTTTGTACCTCGAATGGATAACGCTTTAATGACTTCAGCCAATCACCTTCAGTAATAATTACTGGATTTGTCACAGGCGGAAACGCAATCTTGTGAATATGCACTTGGGTTAAAAATTCCCCTTTTAAATCCAACCCTTCCGCAAATGATTGTAAGCCGATTAACGCGCTTTTTTGCCCTTGTTTAATACGTTCACAATGCGTCTCCACTAGCCGGTAACGTGGCTGATCCCCCTGCACTAATAGCTGTAAACGCAAATCTTTCACATGTTCCAGAAATCCTTCCATCGCTCGCTGGCTACTAAATAGGATCAAGACCCCATGGTGATCACTATGCGTAAATTGATGGCGAAAATAGGTTGCCATCTCTTTTAAATGTTCAGCTTCATTTGCCATAGTTGGCTCATGCTGCATTTTGGGGATCACCAACTTACCCTGCTCAACATGATTAAACGGTGAGGTGAGCGTGACGAAACGGTCATCACTCTTTTCGGATAATCCCGTTAACTCCATAAAACGTGAATAGCTGTTCAAAGAGCGAAGTGTTGCCGATGTCACTACAATATGAGGCACATTTTTCCATAACAAATGTTGCAGCTGTTCACTTACGCGGATCCCTGCGCAATGCATAAAAATCCGGGATTGATTTTTCTCATAATGGCGGCTAAGCCATTTCGAAACGGGCGCACCAGAGCTTTGATCAAGCGAGGCTAAGCGCCATAATTTGGTCATATTTTCAAAATAGCCCATCGCTCGGCTTGTCACTAAAATGGAGCGATGTAAACGCACAATATCTTGCTTTGCTGTTTGTTCCGTTAAGTCACTGAGAATCGCCTCTGATAGCCCACGTAGCGCATCCGTCAGCTTAAATAGCTCTAGGCAACATTGCTGCATTACCTCGGGCAAAATCCCCATTGGGAACAAATATTCTGACTCTTTGGATGTTTCAGGTAATAGCCCGTTCGCTAACAGTGAAAAATCACGGAAACACTCGCGTAATTTTTCAGCATGTTGTTGTAGCTTATCAGGATTAGTCAACTTAGGCGGTTTTGCTGGGCGAAACTGCGCAACATACTGCCCGACATGATGAATAAAATTATCCACCTGTGCGGTAAGCTGAACTAGCGTAATTTCCCCTTCAACTTCTAAAGCGTCTCTCGCCACATCGGGAACATGATGCCCCTCATCGAGAACTAACAGTAATTTCTTAGGGTCCGGTAATACCGATTCACTTTCCATGGCTGCCATCACTAAAGCATGGTTAGCCACGACCACATCCGCATCTTCAATTTCACGGCGTGCAATAAAAAAAGGGCATCGTTGATAGAACTGGCAATTACGCCCAAGGCAATTCATTTTATCGGTGCTGACTTTACGCCATAAACTATCACTAAATGCCTTTTTATGGTGGTCGCGTAGCCCATCCCAAGCAAAGCTATGAAAATCATTGCGTAATTGCTGGCATTGCGCTCTCTCTTCGCTGTTGGTAATTTCAGTTTTGTCTTCCACCAACAGCATTAAATCAATTTGTTCCCCTTCCGCGGCACAAATAGCTTCTAAGTTTCGGGGGCACACATAACGCGCCCGCCCAAATGCGCCTGTATATTTTAAGTCAGGGATAATTTTGCTCAGTAATGGCAAATCCTTACTGAATATTTGATCTTGGAGGGCAACGTTAGCGGTGCTCACGACCAAAGTTTTACCTTCTTCGCGCCCAACAGCAATGCCTGGTATCAAATAGGATAAGGTTTTTCCCACCCCTGTTGGTGCTTCAATAACTAAATGACGCCCTTCTGCATCCGACAAATTTTTCGCCACTTCAGCAATCATTTGCCGCTGAGGTGCCCGAGAGACGAACCCCTCGATTTGGTTAGATAACCCCTTATACCATTGAGTTATTTGTTCTTTGATTTTATTTGACAGAGACATAGATACGCAGAAGACCAAGTAAAAAGGAGATGATAGCTAATCAAAAAAGAGGCAGGAAAGCCCCCGTTTCTCTTTTGCGAAACCCTTCGCAAAACTACTGTATTAATTTCCATTATACACAAATTCTGGAAAGCCTTTCGCAAAACACCAAATCGAGCCAAGAAAATATCCCGTAAAACTTGTTTGCTATCACCATCCAGTTATACTTTGGCATCTTCGTGTCAAATCAGGCTAATAAAAATGAAAAAAGTCGTCATCGCACTGTGCGCATTATGCGCATTGAGTTCTATTGGGGGTATTGTGCTTGCCGGGATGAATATTTATACCCGCTCCACCACACCTTTAGAGCAAAATCAGGCTCAATCGCCATCGATATTACCTGCACCTAATCAGATCCAGTAATCATCCATTATTAATCAAACGGGACGGTGAGTTATGATGTACAACGATTATTTTGTAACACCAGAGTGGTTAAATTCACATCTTTCAGACAGTAATATTATTGTGCTTGATGTCTCTACGCCACCACCTACCGCCCCTTATGATTGCTACCAAAGCTACCTTGATGAGCACATTCCCCAAGCTCAATTTTTTAATCAAGATGAAATCGCCGATAAGAGCTGCGACTTACCCCATATGCTCCCTGACGCCGCCACATTTAGCCAAGCTGTTGGAGCGATGGGGATTAATAATCAAACGCAAGTCATTATTTACGCTCAAAATAATTTGTTTTCATCTCCGCGTGCATGGTGGACTTTCCGCACTTTAGGCTGTAAACAGGTTAAAATTTTAGCCGGTGGAATTAACGCATGGAAAGCAGCTGGTTTCGCAACTCAATCTGGTAAAGTCACCCCACCCGCCGCACAAACCTTTATTGCTGATAGACAAGATGCCAATGCGCTGAATCAACAGCAAATGTTAGAGGTTGCCACTGAAGGTAAAATCCAAATTATTGATGCGCGTGCATCTGCCCGTTTTCTGGCTCAAGCTCCTGAACCTCGCCCAGGTTTAAGGATGGGGCATATTCCAGGCAGTAAAAATGTGCCTTGGGATTTATTAGTGGATAATGGGAAATATAAATCCCCCGAACAATTAAAAGCTATTTTTGCGCAGCAAGGTGTCGATATTCTCGCACCAACAGTCACAACCTGTGGCTCTGGCATGACTGCTGCCGTAGTTTTACTGGCATTGGTATTATTAGGTAACCCACATGTGCGCCTCTATGATGGTTCATGGGCGCAATGGGGACAAGACAACGGGTTACCAATCGAACCTTAATCATTTTTATTCCCTCATAAATACGCGTTAATTATGAGGGAATTTATTTGTTCTATTTAAATCTAATATTATAAAAAATTAATCTAATTAATTAAGATTTCTATTACTCTATTTTTATGGAGCTAATAACTAATGAATACATTATGGGAACTCTGGGTAATAAACCTAGGGACGCTATCTACCTTTGTCGGTACAGCAGCAACTTTATGGGTTCTATTACAAACATCAAGATTAACGATTAAATTTAATCGTAAGGCATCTATTTATTTTCATAAGGAGAAGCTATCCAAGCTACTTAATGATTATTATAAACACTTATCTGAAGTTCATAATAAAAATACCTTTCATGAAGAAATGCATAGAAGGAAGTTACATAGTAGAATACAATCATTACACCATTATATTCTATTCATTGACTCTAAAGATAAAAAATTAACATCATCAATAAAACAATACAAAATAAAAACCACAAAAATAACATCAATAAAAGACCACCATGATTTAGATATTAGCCTATGTTTTGATATGTTAGATGAAGTAAATCTTCTACTTAATTATATTGATAATATTATTGATATTTCAGCTAGAAAAATATGAGGGAAAACTAATGAACCCAACAGAACACAAAGTCATATCTAACGTATTTTTAAAAAGTTTAAAGCGCCAAATAGAATGGGAGCAAACAAAAGATATCCATCCAGCCATTAACCAGTCTCCAAATTTTTGTATTCTAGGATGTTATAATACAACAAACTTAGATAACATGGCTTTTTACTTATACTCATATCGTACTATTGAATTTAATCATTACACTGAGACACATAATTCTGTAGTGAAATTTTCTCTTACATTAATTGAAAATAACTGTATCACTTGGAATACAGTTCATGATGATAGATTATTGACTCAGTTATTTGAAATTACTGCATTTGATAAATCTTCAATACATAAATTCATGGAACCATGTGAAAATTAAAAAATTAAAGCCACTCATTATTTAGCGAACGTCATAATAAGTGGCTTTAATAAATAGTAAATTGTGCAGTAGTAAAAAACCTACCCTTGATAATGATGCCCCTAGAAATGCTACTTAATAAACATTCCCGCAAGGAATAGCACGACAATGGCGCCGATCACGGCAACAACAAAACTACCGAAGTTAAAGCCATCCACCTTGCCTTTACCAAAGAATGTGCTGATGTATCCCCCGACAACCGCCCCGACGATCCCCAATACAGTCGTCATGATAAAACCCATTTGATAGGTTCCAGGCATTAACCATTTAGCTAAAACACCTGCGATTAAACCAAAGATAATCCAAGCAATAACGCCCATTTGAGGCCTCCAATATCTCTGTTGCTCTAAATTTCCTAGCACGATAACTTTGTTACACGATATAGACTCTTTAATCATGACATACGGTAATGACAATATTTTGAATTAATCACCACCATACTAGTCACCACCATACATAGTAATTAAAGACCTAATCTCAAATTTTGGCAAATTTCATCATGTTAAGATGATACGACAGAAAGCTGCTCCACATGTAGCGCAATAACATCCGCTATTTGCTCCGCCGTTTTCAACGCTCTCACTTGAGAAAACAGTTCATCCGCTTGCTGGTACTCTTTACGTAAATAACTCAGCCATTGTTTGATACGAGCTGCGTGGTAATGCCCTGTATCACCCAGTTTTTCTAGTTCCGTATATTTAAAGAGTATTTTTCCGACCTGTTCCCAAGGCATCTTCGCGACATTGTGTTTGATCACATGGCTCAAATTCGGCGTATTTAAAGCACCTCGGCCAATCATAATCGAATCGCACCCAGTGATTTCCATACAGCGTTTAGCACTTTCATAATCCCAGATTTCGCCATTGGCAATCACCGGAATCGACAGTTTCTGACGAAGCTCACCAATCGCCTGCCAGTTAATACATTCCGCTTTATAGCCATCTTCCTTTGTACGCCCATGAACCGTCAGTTCGGTCGCCCCGGCTTGCTGTACAGCATCCGCAATTTCATGAGCAAATTGGCTGCTATCCCAACCCAAACGGACTTTCACAGAAACGGGTAAATCTTTCGGTACAGCCGCTCGCATAGCTTTAGCGGCGTGATAGATAAGCTCTGGCTGCTTCAATAACGTCGCACCGCCACCGCTGCCATTTACCGTTTTTGATGGACAACCGCAATTGAGATCGACGCCCCAAGAGCCTAATTCAATTGCGCGGTTGGCATTTTCAGCCAACCACTCAGGATGTTGCCCTAATAGCTGCACCCGCACTAACGTCCCCGATGGCGTCCGGCTACCTTGTTGCAATTCCGGGCATAACCGATAAAACGTTTTTGCCGGCAACAAGGTATCGACAACTCGCACAAACTCAGTAATGCACAAGTCGTAGTCGTTCACCTCACTCAATAATCGGCGAACCAGAGAATCGAGTACCCCTTCCATCGGGGCGAGTAGCACACGCATTAGCTATCACTACGCCCTTGTCTAACGCGCTTCTGTGCATTTTTCCACGGTGAACCTGAAGTGGATTCAGACTGACCTTTCTCGGAATTCGCATTTTGACGACGAGGACGGCTTGAACCTTTATTGCTATTATTGCCTGAATGATTGCTGCGCTCACCGCGGCTATCCTCAGAGCTACGGCGGTTGTCAGAACCACGACGGTTATCAGACCCGCGGCGACTATCAGAACCACGACGATCATTACGCTGAGAAGGCTTTTGGATCGGCTCAGCTTTGATTGATGGGTCTGGCTCGTAGCCTTCAATCTCCATCTGTGGGATGGATTTTTTCAATAATTTCTCAATATCTTTAAGCAGTTTCGCTTCATCGATACACACCAAAGATACCGCCATACCCGTGGCTTCCGCACGTCCAGTACGACCAATACGGTGAACATAATCTTCCGCCACATTAGGCAGCTCAAAGTTAACCACATAAGGGAGCTGTTCAATATCTAAGCCGCGAGCCGCAATATCTGTCGCCACTAAGACACGGATATCCCCGGATTTAAAATCAGCTAAAGCGCGGGTACGAGCGCCTTGGCTCTTATTACCATGAATCGCCGCCGCTTTGACACCATCTTTGTTTAAGTGCTCAGCTAAGCGGTTAGCGCCATGTTTGGTACGCGTAAATACCAGAACTTGCTGCCAGTTTTCACGCCCAATCATAAACGAGAGTAACTCAGCTTTACGTTTTTTATCCACTAAATGAACATACTGCGTTACTTGCTCAGAAGCTGAGTTGCGCGGAGCCACTTCAATGGAAACTGGATTGTTCAATAACTTGCTCGCCAACTGTTTGATCTCATCAGAGAACGTCGCGGAGAACAGAAGATTTTGGCGCTTTTTAGGTAATTTCGTGATCACACGGCGAATATCGTGAATAAAGCCCATATCTAACATACGGTCAGCTTCATCCAAGACGAAAACTTCAACCTGCGATAAATCCACCGCGTTTTGATGTTCCAAGTCCAATAAACGACCCGGTGTTGCGATCAACACATCCACACCACCACGCAGTTTCATCATTTGCGGGTTAATACTGACGCCACCGAACACAACAAATGAACGAATTCTCAAATGACGGCTATATTCTTTTACATTTTCAGCCACTTGAGCCGCAAGTTCACGGGTCGGGGTTAAAATCAATGCGCGAATAGGACGACGGTTATTACCGCGTGGATTGTCCACCAGCTTTTGCAAAATAGGTAAAGTAAAACCCGCTGTTTTACCCGTACCTGTTTGAGCGCTGGCTAATAGGTCTTTGCCCGCTAAAACAGCAGGAATAGCTTGTTGTTGAATAGGCGTAGGGCTTTCATAGCCTAATTCATTAATGGCACGCAAGATTTCCTCGTTTAACGCGAGGTCAGAAAAACTAGTCAAATTAATTACTCCGGGCTCCACCGCTTCAATTTACTGGGCAGCTCTAGGGGGGAAGATTCGATATTCAATAGAAGAAAAGCGCAAACTGCCATGCGACACGCAAAAATTCTACCATCATTTGACCGTGATAAATATATTAATTTAGATTGATGAATAAACTAATACAAAATCTGCTTTATATAGTATATATACGTACACAAAACTAAAGATACATCCGTTTTCATCCTGCACAATGAATAAATGCCAACTAAGAGCATGCTAAAAATTATTTAATTCTGAATCAAAAGGAATGTTTATGAACACAAATTCGTCGCCAACATTACGCGGAGAGAGCGCCAAACTCCAACTTCTTCTCGCCGCTGCCGATGTTTATGGAGAACAAGGTATCGACGGGGCAACCACCCGCCAAATTGCCCAAGCATCTGGGCAAAATATCGCAGCTATTTCCTATTATTTCGGATCTAAAGAAGGGTTATATCTCGCGGTTGCTCAGCAAATTGCCAATAATATCAAAGAGAGTTTCGCTGAAACTATCACTCAAATAGATAACTTTATTAGCCAACCCGCAGAGTCACAAATTCCTGAAGAAGCGCTCGAATTACTGAAAAAAACCATTATTTCGTACAATTTTTTCCAACTTAAAAAAGAAAACTTAAGCTTCTCTCGCATTCTAGCTCGCGAGCAGCTGAACCCAACCGAAGCGTATGGATTGATCCACGAACAAGCGTTAGGACCCATTCACTCACGGCTCAATCGCTTAATTTCTATTTATATCGGCGCCGACCCTAATAATCTAGCGACCTTGATCCACACGCACGCCATTTTAGGTGAAACCCTCTCATTCCGCATTGCGCGAGAAACCTTACTCAGACAAACCGGTTGGAAGCACATCAACGAAAGCGAATTTAAAATTATTAATCAGGTTCTTATTGAGCATATCGACATTTTATTATTGGGGTTACGTCATCGCCAACTAGCAGAAAAGTGATATGATATATGGATTAAATTAAATCATAATCCTGAGTAATGTTTTTATCCGTCACTAAGGTTAGCTATGAACACAAAACGCCGTGCATTGGTTATATTACTGCTTATCATGCTGATTGCCACTATTGCTGGAGGCTATTATTATCAGTCACTTAAGGATAAGACATTCGCCTTATACGGGAATGTGGATGTGCGCACAGTTAACCTTAGTTTTCGAGTCAATGGTAAACTCGCCTCTTTAGATGTTGATGAAGGGGCGAAAGTCACTGCTGGGCAACGACTTGGTAAATTGGATGATGCGCCGTACATCAACGCGTTAAATAAAGCTAAAGGGCTGCGAGATAGCGCTAAAGCACAGTTAGCACTCAAAGAGAAAGGCTACCGGACACAAGAAATTGCTCAAGTCGAATCTGAAGTCGCTCAGCGTCAAGCCGCTTGGCAATATGCGGATAATTTTTACAAACGTCAGCAAGGTTTAGCGGCACAAAAACTGATTTCTGCCAATGACTTAGATAATGCCAAAAACAATCGAAATCAAACGCTTGCCGCATTAAAAGCTTCCCAAGATAAACTCAACCAATATCAGAGCGGATTTCGCCAAGAAGAGATAGCAGCAGCCCGAGGGGAATGGCTACAAGCAGAAGCTGCCGTTGCTCAAGCTGAGCTTGATCTCTCAGACACCCAGCTTATCGCCCCATCTGACGGCACAATCCTGACTCGTGCCATCGAACCTGGCACCATCATTGGTGCAGGTAATACCGTTTTTAGCGTGACATTAACTCACCCTGTTTGGGTGCGAGCCTATGTGAGTGAAGCTCATTTAGGTGATGCGGTTCCTGGTAGTAAAGTCTTACTCTTTACGGATAGCCAGCCCAATACCCCTTACCATGGTACGATTGGTTTTGTCTCCCCTACGGCCGAATTTACCCCAAAAAGTGTACAAACACCGGATTTACGTACCGACTTAGTCTATCGATTACGAATTATTGTCGATGATCCTAACGATAAACTGCGTCAAGGAATGCCTGTCACCGTTGAATTTGCGACACCTCAGCAATAGGGCGCATTATGGCTCAGCAAGATATTCACTCATCGAACAGCGTGATTTCATTAATAAACGTCGAAAAACGCTTTGTTGGGCTAAATAACCCTGCGGTTGAAAGCCTAACTACCGAAATTCACGGCGGCTCCGTGACGGGGTTAGTCGGCCCCGATGGTGCAGGGAAAACGACGCTAATGCGCATGCTGGCAGGGCTACTCAAACCCGATTCAGGGCAAATCCACTTAATGGGATTAGACCCTATTAAAGACAGTATCGAAGTGCGGGCAAACCTCGGTTATATGCCGCAAAAATTCGGTTTATATGAAGATTTAACGGTTCAAGAAAATCTTGATTTATATGCCGACCTGCGCGGCGTTATTGGTGAAGAGCGCCAACAAACTTATAAACAATTACTCGCATTTACTAGCCTAGCCCCATTTACTGCTCGCCTTGCCGGTAAGCTTTCAGGGGGAATGAAACAAAAATTGGGACTCGCCTGCACGCTATTAGGTAAGCCGAAAGTTTTACTGCTGGATGAGCCGGGTGTCGGCGTAGATCCTATTGCTAGGCGAGAACTTTGGCAAATGGTGCACACCCTTGCTGACGATGGTATGTTGATCCTCTGGAGCACATCGTATCTGGATGAAGCAGAGCAGTGCAAAGAGGTGCTACTACTCAATGAAGGCAAACTTCTGTATAGCGGGAAACCCGAGCAACTCACCCAAAAGATGGCGGGACGCTCATTTTTACTCGATGTTCCTCCAACACAAAAACGCACCATTCTACAAAATGCCTTAGTGTTACCCGAAACCACCGATGGCGTGATCCAAGGGCGCTATATTCGCTTAATTTTAAAACCTCATGCATCCCAAGAGAATTTACTTAATGCGTTAAATATGAGAGATCAAACGCTGATTGAAGCCCAGCCACGCTTTGAAGATGCGTTTATCGACCTTTTAGGTGGCGGACCATCCCATCGTTCTGAACTCGCAGCTATCGTGCCACAAATTCCCCCCGCTCCCAATGAAACCGTCATTGAAGCCCGCAACCTGACCAAAAAATTCGGGGATTTTGCCGCGACGGATACCGTTAACTTTCAGGTAAAACGGGGTGAAATTTTTGGATTATTAGGGCCTAACGGCGCAGGCAAATCCACTACCTTTAAGATGATGTGTGGATTAATGAAACCCACGGATGGACAAGCTCTGGTGCTTGGTATGGATTTAAAAACCAGTTCAAACAAAGCCCGTCAGCACCTTGGGTATATGGCACAAAAATTTTCCCTCTACGGCAACCTCAAAGTTGGGCAAAACTTAAAATTTTTCTCCGGTGTATACGGTTTGCATCATAAACAACAAGCCACCAAAATGCAGGAGATGATCAACGCGTTTAATTTTACTCCCATTATCAGCCAGATTACTGACTCACTTCCGCTAGGTTATAAGCAGCGCCTTGCCCTCGCCTGCTCACTGATGCATGAACCGGATATCCTGTTTTTAGATGAACCCACTTCGGGGGTTGACCCGCTAACTCGGCGAGAATTTTGGCTACACATTAATGGTATGGTAGACAAGGGGGTCACCGTCATGGTCACCACCCACTTTATGGATGAAGCGGAATATTGCGATCGTATCGGGTTGGTTTATCACGGAAAAATTATTGCCGCAGGCACTCCAGATGAGCTAAAAAAACAGGTCGCCAGCACAGAAAATCCGAATCCATCCATGGAAGATGCCTTTATTGAATTAATTTTCAACTACGATAAACAGCGGGAGGCACAATGAAGACAACCGCCTCTGGTTTTTCATGGCGCAGGCTGAAAGCCCTCTGTTGGAAGGAAAGTAAGCAGATAGTTCGAGACCCCAGTAGCTCCTTAATAGCCATTGTTATCCCACTGATGCTGCTATTTATTTTCGGTTATGGGATCAATCTAGACTCCAGTAAATTACGAGTGGGTATCCTAATGGATCAACAAAGCCAACCCGCTCGTGAATTAGTCGATACCTTTACCGGCTCTCCCTTTATTGATGCCACCATTAGCGATAATCGCAATTTATTGATTAATAAAATGCAAGCGGGCGAAATTCGCGGCATTGTGGTGATCCCCGTCAATTTTGCAGAGCAACTTTCTCGCCCTGATGGACATGCGGCAATCCAAGTGATCACCGATGGAAGTGAACCCAATACCGCCAATTTTGTGCAAGCCTACACCAAAGGGGTTTGGCATACATGGCTTATCCAACAAGGTGAAAATCAAGGTTATCCCACCGACCCGCTTATCGAACTCAATATACGCTATTGGTTTAACGAAGCGGCACTCAGCCAACATTTTATTATTCCAGGCGCCATTAGCATCATTATGACCGTCGTGGGTGCCATTTTAACTTCACTGGTGATAGCCCGAGAATGGGAACGGGGCACCATGGAAGCACTGCTTTCCACCCAAATCACTCGCACTGAATTACTGCTTTCCAAATTATTGCCCTATCAAATTCTTGGATCGTTCGTCATGGTGCTGTGTATGTTGGTGACGACCTTCGTGCTCGATATTCCTTATCGTGGCTCTTTATTGATTTTATTTGTGATAACCAGCCTCTATTTGGCCACCGCATTAGGAATGGGATTACTGATTTCAACCATTACCCGCAACCAGTTCAATGCGGCGATGGTGGCGCTGAATGCTGCCTTTTTACCTGCCATTATGCTTTCAGGGTTTATTTTTGAAATTGATAGCATGCCAGTATTTATTCAAGTAGTGACTTACTTCATTCCCGCTCGCTACTTTGTCAGCAGCTTACAAACCTTATTTTTAGCGGGAGATATCTATTTGGTGTTACTCACCGATTTCTTATTGCTGATTGCTTCAGCGATATTATTCATTGGCTTAACGGCGCTGAAAACGCGTCGCCGTTTGGATTGAGGTGAACTATGTTTTATCGTCTTTACACCTTAATTATGAAAGAGTTGCAATCACTATTGCAGGAAAAACAGACGCGAATTATTTTAATCATGCCTGTCATTTTCCAAATGATCCTCTTCCCACTGGCGGCGACCTTAGAAGTCACTAACACCACCATTGCCATTTTTGACCAAGATAATGGCGAGCATTCGATTGAACTCACTCAACGCTTAGCAAAAGCCAGTGCATTTTCCCATGTGCTGTTACTGAAAAATGAACCTGAGATTCGAGAAACGCTAGATAACCGTAAAGCCTTGTTAGTCGTCCGTTTTAATCAAAATTTCAGCGCTGATATCGCCAGCCATCATACCGCAAATATGATGTTGCTATTGGATGGACGAAACTCAAATAGCTCCCAAATAGCGGCTAATTACATTGAACAGATAGTCATGCAATATCAGCAGGAGCTCACACAAACCCAAGTACTGCCCAATAACAGTGAACTGATTGTTCGCAACTGGTACAACCCAAACTTAGACTATAAGTGGTTTATTGTGCCATCATTAGTGGCATTGATTACGACGATAGGAGTGCTAATCGTCACCTCGTTGTCTATTGCAAGAGAACGAGAACAAGGAACCCTCGACCAACTATTAGTTTCGCCGCTAACCACATGGCAAATCTTTATTGGCAAAGCGATTCCTGCCTTAGTCGTCGCCACTGCACAAGCAACATTGGTGCTAGTGATTGGGATTTTTTGCTACAAAATCCCGTTCGCGGGTTCACTATTGCTGTTCTATGGCACGATGATTTTTTATGGTTTATCACTCGTGGGATTTGGTCTGCTCATCTCCGCATTGTGCTCAACTCAGCAGCAAGCGTTTATTGGCGTGTTTGTGTTTATGATGCCCGCAGTGTTGCTATCCGGTTATATCTCTCCCGTCGAGAATATGCCCGTTTGGCTACAGGATATTACGTGGGTGAATCCCATCCGCCACTTTACGGATATCACTAAGCAGATTTACCTTAAAGATGCTGATTTTTCCGTGGTATTTCATAGCTTATGGCCTCTTCTGATTATCTTCCTGGTAACCAGCTCTCTGGCTTATTACTTATTTCGCAAAAAAATCGCTTAACTGCCAGATAAGAACCATAAAAAACCCCGCAACAATTAACTTATTGCGGGGTTTCATATTTTCAATCAGCTTGATTAGTAATTAACGGCGGTCACCGAAAATACGCAGTAACATCAGGAACAGGTTGATGAAATCTAAGTACAGAGATAACGCGCCCATAATGGAGTACTTACGCATATTTTCTCTGTCATCTTGGTTGATTTGCTCACCCATCTCTTTGAGTTTTTGAGTGTCATAAGCAGTTAATGCAGCAAACAGTAATACACCACCGTAAGTGATCACCCAGTACATCATAGAGCTTTGCAGCCAGATATTAACCAGAGAAGCGACAACCAGACCAATCAGCGCCATAAACAGGAAGTTACCCATCCCTGTTAAGCTACGCTTAGTCGTGTAACCGTAGAAGCTTAACGCGCCGAACATCACTGCGGTAATGATGAACGTCCCAACAACAGACTCACCAGTATAAACCGCTAAAATAACGGAGATAGTTAAACCAGTCAGTAATGCGTAAAGCATAAACATCCCAGTTGCAATCGCACCGCTCATTTTAGGCAGTAAGAAAGACAGCCCCATCACTAAACCAAGTTCAGCGATGATCATTCCAAAGAATAGAACTTTGTTAGTTGCGATAGTGAAAAACAGACCGCTGCTTAAGGAGTACCAAGCAACAAAAGCTGTCAGTAATAACCCGACGGTCATCCAACCGTAGACTTGCGACATAAATGCCTGAACGCCAGTGCTGGCATTCTGGACAAGAGAATCATTACGTTGATCAAATTGACCCATGATGGTTACCCTTCCATTTTAAGAAAAATCGACCCAGCAAAACCACCAACAGAGTAATCCTTACTGTGATCGGACAAATTTGTTCCAAAGTTTATCACAATATTTTGACATTACCATTCGGCTTATTCGCATTTTCCGCGTAACAGTTTAAGACTACCAACGGTTTGCAGAAGCTTCATCACTCTCTTTGGCTTCCACCCAGCGTTCATTATCAGGGAGAGACTCTTTTTTCCAGAATGGTGCTTTGGTTTTCAGGTAATCCATTATAAATTCAGCCGCTTGGAATGCTGCATTGCGATGTGCGCTGGTCACGCCTACGAATACAATTTCTTCACCGGGTTGTAAGGTACCTATCCGGTGGATCACACTCACGCGTTGCAGTGGCCAGCGCTCGCGAGATTGCATCACAATGTCCGCTAAGGCTTTTTCTGTCATGCCAGGGTAGTGTTCGAGAGTCAATGCCGCTACGCTGTCCCCTAAATTATGATTACGGACTTTACCTGTGAATGTCACTACGGCGCCATCACTGTCACATTCAGCAAGCCACGCATACTGCTCGCCAACACTAAAATTCTCGGTTTGTACCGCAATATGGGTATTGTCCATGGTCATCCCCCTGTAACTGGTGGGAAGAAAGCCACTTCATCGCCCGCATTCAGGGGATGGTCCGCAGAAACAAACGATTGATTAACCGCAGCTAATAATTTGCCATCTTCCAAAGCCAGCGCCCAGCGATCACCTTTTTGAGTTAATGCTTGGCGCAAAGATTCTACGGTTGGGTACTCCGCTGCTAACTCTAAGCGGTCAGTGCCAACTAACTCACGAACTTGAGCAAAAAAGAGGACAGTGATCATGCTTCCACCTTAAAATGACCGGACTTTCCGCCCGTTTTTTCTAATAAACGCACAGGCCCAATAACCATATCTTTTTGTACCGCTTTGCACATGTCGTAGATAGTTAATGCTGCGACAGAAGCCGCCGTTAACGCTTCCATTTCGACACCCGTTTTCCCTGTTAATCGGCAACAAGTTTCGATGCGTACACGGTTATGGGCTTGCTCAGCTTCCAGGGTGACTTCCACTTTGGTCAGTAGCAAAGGATGGCACAGCGGGATCAACTGCCACGTATTTTTTGCCGCTTGGATCCCAGCGATACGTGCCGTCGCAAAGACATCCCCTTTATGGTGACTGCCATCCACAATCATGGCTAAAGTTTCTGGGTTCATCGTCACAAACGCTTCTGCGCGTGCTTCACGGACGGTTTCCGCTTTGGCTGATACATCAACCATGTGCGCCTCGCCCGACGCATTGAGGTGGGTCAGTTGGGACATAATTACTCCTGAAAATCAAAAAGTTATTAACCGCCGATAACGGAAAGATTCGGGGTGATCCCGCTGTCGCCTTGGTGAAGGAAATGGGTTTCTCGCTTAGACATTAAGCCACTCTGGATACGTGCTTTTAGGGCTTCATTCTGGTTTTCATCGCCCAGTAAATCACGCAGTGGAATGCCATTTTCACCAAATAAACACAAATGCAGATTGCCTAAAGAAGAGACCCTGAGACGGTTGCAGCTTTGGCAAAAATCCTTCTCGTACGGCATGATCAGCCCAATTTCCCCTTGGTAATCAGGGTGACTAAAGACTTGGGCGGGACCGTCGCTACGAGAACGTGGCTGCATATACCAGCCTTCTGCGATAAGGCGATCACGAACGGTTTCACCAGACACATGGTAACGTTGGAATAGGCTGCTGCCTTCTCCTGTTTCCATGAGTTCAATAAAACGCAGTTGAATTGGACGGTGTTTGATCCAATTGAGGAAAGATTTGAGGGCGATATCATTGACGTTTTTCATCAAGACCGCATTGACTTTAACTTTTTCGAAGCCAGCATCAAATGCAGCATCAATCCCTTTCATGACTTGGAAAAATTTATCTTGCCCAGTGATCGCCGCAAATTGGCGAGGGTCAAGGCTATCCACACTCACGTTTACTGCATTCAAACCAGCATCTCGCCATGCTTGCACATCACGAGCCATCCGATAACCATTGGTTGTTACGGCGATTTTTTTGATGGAGTTATTTTCTTTGATAGCGGCGATGATATCGGTGAAATCTTTACGCATCGTTGGCTCACCGCCAGTGATACGGACTTTTTCAGTCCCTAACTCAGCAAAAGCGCGGCTCACTCGACGGATTTCATCAAGCGTCAGAAATTCATGGCGACCACTCGGTTTGTAGCCATCAGGCAGGCAATATGTGCAACGAAAGTTGCAAACATCAGTGATAGATAAACGAAGATAGTAAAATTTTCGGTCAAATTGATCGACAAGTTGCTGCATATTCACACCTTTCCAAATACGGGAGATGCAGACATTTCTATCTTGCACCCTGGTGACTCAAGGTCACGGCCAGAGCATCATATTCAGGAGAACTTAGACACAAAGGCTAGGAGTTTTATCTGGAACCCCGTGAGCTGATTAAGCCTAAAGAGTTAAGACACTCATCACTGGGTTCACTTATTTTCTGTAAGGATTTTAGCCCATTGCAAATGAAAAAGCGAATCCAAAAAACGATATATAACTTAATATACAACGACTTACAGAAAACAACCGCTATGCTCAGAAGTCCTTATTATTACGGATAATTTTTTGCTATTTCCATGTGATGATAAACGCCTATCTGTCAATATCTCGTCAAAATGAGGTTAATTCTGTGCGCATTGTTTGTTGTAGATCAGTTTTATCCCGCGTTTTTTGATAGATAACCCTAAGAATCCATAAATATGATGTCTCGAATTACTGAAATGACTACATCACCATCGAATCATTATCGAAATGAATCAAAATGACACCTAGAGGGTAAAATACGCACTTAAATTCCGCGAGTTCAAAAAATATTAATTCCTGTTACCCCGCAATAAACAGCGCTATTTAATCTGATTATAGAAAGCGTTGATAATCTCCCATCTATATCCTTTATTTTCATACCGTTCTAGTTAATTACGCTTAGTTACATAATCAAGAAATTTGTGATACCGATCGAGAATATTCTCTTTTGTTGTTTTTTATCACAGCAAGTAAACTTCAGATGGTGTTTTATGATAGATTAGCGCCAATTTTGTTTTAGCACTGATTCTAGATTGATAATTTAGCTAGATTGACAGTTTAAATAGATTGATTGTTTAAATAGGAACACTATGCCAAACCGTAGTTTGACAAATCTTAATCACGTCGTCGCCCTTGGGGGCGGACATGGACTTGGTCGAGTGATGTCTTCTCTCTCATCTTTAGGCTCCCGTTTAACTGGCATTGTCACCACCACGGATAATGGTGGCTCTACAGGGCGAATTCGTCGCTCTGAAGGAGGAATTGCTTGGGGTGATATGCGTAATTGCTTGAATCAGTTGATTACTGAGCCATCTATTGCCTCTAAGATGTTTGAATATCGATTTGCAGGTACAGGGGAATTATCAGGACATAATCTCGGTAATCTAATGCTGAAATCCCTTGACCATTTAAGTGTTCGCCCACTTGAAGCCATCAATTTAATCCGCAATATGCTGAAAGTGGATGCGCAATTAATCCCGATGTCTGAATCACCGGTAGACCTTATGGCTATTGATGATATGGGAAATGAAGTCTACGGTGAAGTTAACGTGGATGCTTTGCAGGAGTTACCGCAAGAATTGCGTTTATACCCTCCCGTTAAAGCGACCAGCGAAGCCCTTGATGCTATCCATCGAGCTGATTTGATTTTAATCGGCCCCGGAAGTTTTTTTACCAGTTTAATGCCCCTGTTATTACTCGATGATATCGCCTGCGCCCTGAAAGAGAGCCAAGCGCCGATGGTGTACATCGGTAATTTAGGGAAGGAAATTAGCACCTCCGCTGCTAGCCTCACACTCCCTGAAAAACTAGTCATGATGGAGCGTTATATTGGACGAAAAAAAATCGATGCGGTGATTGTAGGGCCACGCACAGATGTCACGACAATCCGCCAAGAACGCAAAGTGACTCAGCGAGTATTAGAGGCTGATGATATTCCTTATCGCCACGATAGAAATTTACTGTTGAAAGCCATCGAAGAGACCATTCCCCTTCTGTAATTCACTGAAATTTTAAGTTGCAGGTCAATCCCTGCAACTTTCTCTCTATTTATCTCCAATAATTTAAGTCCGATAATGGTGCTTGTCTAATCCGTACTTTTTCATCCGTAAATAGAGTTTTTTCCGTGGCATTTGCAGATATTCCGACACATCGTTAATTCGCCCTTGATGAATATTCAGTGCTTCCGTAATAATCTGCCGTTCATAATTTTCAATTTGTTGATCTAATGCCGTTGGCGCTACCGACGTTAATAACGGATTTGCCGTCTCTCCCATTGGCATAATGCCAACCGCGTACAGCTCCGCTGCGTTGGCTAACTCCGTTACATTTCCAGGCCAATGACGACGACTCAGTTTTTTGATAAAAGACTCATCCAGTTCAGGCAATTTCTGATTCAATCGAGTACAAGCCAGCTCTAAATAGTGTTGGAATAAAACCGGAATATCCGCTTTACGCAGGGATAACGGTAAGCAATTCACCTGAGTTAATGAAAAATAATAATAAAGTTCTGCAATAATCTGCTGCTGTTTAGTCAAAGTAAGCAGCGGCTGATCCGAGATCCCAATCAAGCGAAATTCCCGTTGGTCTTGCTGTAAATGCTGAACCAAATAACGCTGTTGGTTCACAGGGAGTAACTCAATATTCTTAATCACCAATGTGCCTGAGCGCGCCTCAGAGACCCATGCTTCAACAGGAACTTCTTGCTCATTTAATAATGTTTTGATCACCAATGGCGCTTGATGCAGTGTACTAATTTGATGCAGATAGCGAGCTAAATAAGTGCGCCCACTCCCTAACTCTCCTTGTAAGAACACAGCGGCAAGAGTTTCCGATAACCCTTGAAGCTGCCCGCGAACTTGTAAAGACCATTCACTGCTCCCTACAAAATTGAGCATCAATTGGTTTTTGCCCCACCGACGCTGCAATACACGCTGTTTCCGTGCCGCCAACGCTTTGGCGACTTGCTCTAAAAGATATTCCGGGTTGATGGGTTTTTGTAGAAAATCCCATGCCCCCATTTTGACTGCTTCCACTGCCATTGGCACATCCCCATGCCCAGTAATCAAAACCACAGGGAGATGTTTGTCTTTAGCGAGAAATAGTGTCATCAGCTCGATGCCCGAACATTCCGGCATACACACATCGCTAAGAACAATGCCGCACCAATCGCGGTGAACTAACTCTTTTGCTGTCAATGGGTTATCACACGCATAAACTCGGTACCCCGCTTGTTCGAGTAGCAGACAATACGCTTCCAATACATCTTTATCATCATCAATCAGCAATATGTCATGGTTGTCATCAAGCATCTTCAAATACCTTTTTAAATTCTAAAATTACACACCCATTTCCACGCAGTGTAGAAGCGATTCTTAACTCACCACCAATTTGCTGCATAATCGATTGGCTAATGGATAACCCAACTCCCAGCCCAATCTCTTTGCTTGTCGTAAAGGGTTTCATTAATGTATCCGCTAAATGCAGTGGCCACCCCGCCCCGTTATCACACAAGGTCAACAGCAACTTATCCGCGGTTTCGCTGTAATCAACGGTGATTTCTGCCTCTGTGGGGCTGGCATCAAGCGCGTTAGAGAGCAAGTTAACCAACACCTGCTGAATACCAATTTCATCCCCCAGCACCTTAGGCAATATATCCGGATAACTTAATATCACTTTGCGGGTTTTATGTTGAAGCTTCAGGACATCCCAAGCGCTTTGAATTGATTGGCGTAAATTCACAGGCTGTAATTGCTCATTATCATCACGCTTACGAGCGAATTGGCGTAATGACCGCACAATGCCATCCATTCGAGCCACAAGTTGTTCTGACTTATTTATCGCCATCAACGACGTGTCATTATCTTGCGCTGGTAACCCTTTTTTCGCCATAAACAGGTGCATCGAGAGAGCATTTAGCGGTTGGTTAATTTCGTGGGCTAAGGTGGTCATCGTCTGCCCCACGACGGCGAGTTTTGCCGTTTGGATCAGCTCGTTTTGCGTGGTTCTTAAGTTTTCTTCTATTGCCTTACGTTCTGCAATTTCTTGTTCTAGTTGAATTTTCTGCTGATTAATTTGAGCAATACTGCGCTGTAACAGTGTGCCAATTCGCCCTAACTCATCACGACCTTCGACAGGAATATGGGTCGTCAAATCCCCAATACTGATCCGAGCCACTGCTTGGTTTAATGCGGTAAAACGTTTGACCAAACGAGGACGAATAAACAGCATATTGAACAGCAATACCAACAGTAATGCCAACCCTGCGGTAATAATAATAATTGTGCCACTCCACGACATAATGTTCGCTAAACGCTGGTTTAGCGTTTGTAGCTGAAAGTGGCTGCTCCCAAGTTGCAAATCAAGCTGAGAGCGAAAATCAGCCAAAATTCGCTCTTTTTCGGTCGTCGCTTCATTTAAGGCTCTTTTCGCCGTTTGATAATTTTGCAGGACTTCAAGCATTTGGTTATCCGAAAGGCCGATATCTAACAACTCATCGATGGTTTGACGCAGCGTCACTGAACTTGGATATAAATTCAACGCCTCTTCATTGGCAGCTAAATTCGTTTTTAAGTACCCTAAATAACGGGCATAGCCGTTAACATCGATGGGCTCATCAAAAGCATCATCCCCTTGAATATCCTTCAAGCGCCCCGTCAAAATATTGGTGATCTGCTCTTCCAAACGCGCCAGTGTATAAATTAACTGCAACTCTCCTTGCACGTTACGTAGCCGACTTTGTAACCCTTTGGCTTGAAGAGGATCTTGCTCAATTTTGTCCAGTAAAGAGCCTTGTTGTAGGCTAATATCTTGCGATAACGAGTTGAGCTCCGTACTAAAATCGTCATGTAACCAGTTGATCCGAGAAGATAATGTATTAATTTTTTCCCGTGCTAAAAACAGGGCATATAGTGCCTTATCCAAGCGCTGTAAAAGATCCTGACTTTGGGTCAAAATGACAGAGATTTGCTGTTGATCCTGCCCATTCAATTGCTGATTAAAAGCGGCTATTTGCGCTAAATGTGCGGTGATCTGATTGCGTAGTTGTAATCTCGTCGCTGTATTTGGCGCTTTTAAAAATTCGTTCAATTCATTGACTAAGGTATTTAGCTGCCCTTCAATCAAAAATGAAGCCTGCATTTTGGGAAAATAGTCTCCAAGTGCGTAGCGGATCTGCTTATTTTGCTCTTGCCATGCATATAAGCTGACGCAACTGACGATCAGTGTCATCAAAGCGCCCGCGATAAAGGCGCCACGTAAAATAGCCGTAATACTGAAGCGCCCCATCAATTTCACTATCGATGTTTTCATTTAATCGCTTCCAATACACTGATGGCTTGACGTTGCTGTTCCTGAAAGAAATGCTGCCAGCGCATATATTCCTCTTCCGCTTTGCGATTATCTTCAAAACGCGAATAATAAGCAGGATCTTCACTTTCTTTCGCACTGACTGGCATCGCCGTCAGTAGCGCTCGAACCTCTGGTAAAGAGTGCTTTAGCTTAGCTTCCGCCATATACACCGCACGCCAAGCATCTTTCGATTCCGTTAAACGAAACGTGATCGCCGCATCAAACAGTTGTTGAACTAATCGCTGGCGCTGTAATACCAACTGGACATCCAGCGGTTTAGGCGAATCTAATAGCTGGCTTTGCTGCGCTTTTCGAGGGTTGTCATCCTCAAGAGGAGTAACTGGGTATTTCCCTGTGCTGCTGTCTGCAAACACTTTTTGCCCTTGTTCACTGAGTAAAAAATCAATCAGCTTTCGCGCATTCTCTGGCGCTAAACTATGGCGAGTGATCGCAATAAACGTCGGCGATGTGGCTGAATCAGGCAGATAGTGAAACTCAAGTTCAGGGTCAGCTAATAGCACATTCGCGTAGTTATCAATAATCGGTGCAGCCCCACCTAGCCCTACTTTGATTTTATCGGCTACCCCAAAACTGCGTGATGATACAGTGGCTAAATTCCCCGACATTCCCAGTAAAATGCGCCATCCATCTTCCCATCCCCGCTGCTGTAATAACGACTCAATCATTAAATGATAGGTATCAGAACGAGATGGACTGCTTATCAGTAACGAGCCTTGATATTGGCTATTTGTCAGGTCATCCCATGTCTTAGGAATGGGTAATTTGTTTTGCTCCATCCACTTTCGGTTGGTCAAAATGCCATATCCAGAAAATGCCACCGCAGCAACGGAACCTTTTAAAGATTCAGGAATTAAGCGCTGGGAATACTCAGGAATATCCGGCAATGCACTCAACCGATTATGCTGCTGCAAATGGTGCATCAGCATCGGCGAGGAGGTCAGAATTAAATCGACATTTTCCAAAGCATCGGTATCTAACAAGCGCTCTAATGAGGCACTGGTTCGATTAATCGTGCGGATGGGTATTGCATCCTCTCGCGCATTCCAATTCGTGACTATCGCTTGTGTCGCTTCGGGTGAGAATGTTGTCGCTATCACCAACTCATCATTTTTCGCATGGCTAATTCCCACGCTGTTTAGCAAGATAATAAAAAAACAGAGCCGCATTATCAGTGGACGAATTGGTGTTATTAGTCTCATAAGCGTAGTCATCCCCTGGGTAGATGTGATTCATATCAAAGAAAGTAACAATAATGTGAGTTTGTCAAAAAGTGCATTTGAGACAAATTTTACCCTTTTCGGATTTATGAGCACACGACAAAACTTACCCGCTTTATTCTCATTGTTACGCGATTAAATCAACCCTTAGTTGCGCGTTTTTTGAAATCCATTCCCGTTAATTTATGAATGGGTCAATTTGACTCGTCACTATACAAAATTGGGTCAATTTTGACCCAAACCCTTCATATTGCGATATTTTTTCAACAAGAACATGATGAGTCTGTCAGAAATAAAACGACAAAAAACATCAGGGAATTTCTTTTTACTCTATTTCACAGGTGAACCTATGCTGTCATTTTTAACGCCAGCCACGGCAAAAAAACAAATTGCACCAGAAAAAGTTCCTGCCGCCTATAAACGCTATCGCGTTCAAGCACTACTCAGCGTGTTCTTAGGTTATTTGGCTTACTATATTGTCCGTAACAACTTCACGCTCTCTACCCCGTATTTGAAAGAAAACTTAGATTTAAGTACCACCCAAATTGGTCTACTAACTAGCTGTATGCTCATTGCTTACGGGATCAGTAAAGGCGTGATGAGTAGCCTTGCCGATAAAGCCAGCCCAAAAGCATTTATGGCATTTGGTTTGATCCTGTGCGCCATTGTCAACTTCGGAATGGGGTTTAGTAACGCATTCTGGTTATTCGTTGGTTTTGTAGTGCTTAATGGTATGTTCCAAGGCATGGGTGTGGGTCCGTCATTTATCACCATTGCAAACTGGTTCCCGCGTCGTGAACGTGGCCGTATCGGTGCATTCTGGAATATTTCTCATAACGTGGGTGGTGGTATTGTTGCCCCAATCGTCGGTGCTGCTTTCGCCGTATTAGGCACTGAGCACTGGCAAAGTGCGAGCTACATGGTTCCCGCTTGTATTGCGATTTTATTTGCAGGAATTGTGTTGGTATTAGGTAAAGGTTCCCCAAAACAAGAGGGTTTACCTGCGCTTGACCAAATGATGCCAGAAGAAAAAGTGATCCTGACTTCAGCGCAAAAAGAACAATCACCGGAGAATATGAGCGCCTTCCAAATTTTCTGTACCTATGTACTGAAAAACAAAAATGCGTGGTATATCTCTTTCGTTGACGTCTTTGTGTATATGGTACGTTTCGGCGTGATCAGCTGGCTACCAATCTACTTGCTGACAGAGAAAAACTTCTCTAAAGATCAGATGAGCGTTGCATTTTTATTCTTCGAATGGGCAGCGATTCCATCCACTTTATTAGCTGGTTGGTTAACGGACAAACTATTTAAAGGTCGTAGAATGCCGTTAGCTATTGTTTGTATGACACTGATTTTCTTCTGCCTCATCGGTTACTGGCAGAGCCAATCATTAGCTGTCGTCACCTTCTTTGCAGCAGTAGTTGGTTGCTTAATCTATGTGCCTCAGTTCTTAGCATCAGTACAAACAATGGAAATCGTGCCAAGCTTCGCAGTTGGTTCAGCCGTCGGCCTACGTGGTTTTATGAGCTATATCCTTGGCGCAACATTAGGTACTAGCTTATTTGGTTTCGTGGTTGACCGTATGGGTTGGCATGCAGGTTTCTATCTGCTCTTAGGGGGGATTGTTTGCTGCATTATCTTCTGTGTGCTGTCCCACTTAGGCGCATTGGAACTTGAGCGTAACCGTCAATCGGTAATAGCAAAAGGTCAGTTAGCTAACGCTTAATCTCGCTAAGAAAATTCGACTAAAAATATGACTGAGTTCAATTTCTCACTGAACTCAGTTTTCTTTATGTATTAATACATTGCTTCGATTTCCGTCGGGGATAAGCCTGTAATTTGACTAATAACATCAATGTTTAAACCTAAACTTAAGCTGGTCAAAACTTGGGCATAAGTGCGTTGTTTGGCCTTCTCCTGCTCTTCTTGTCGAGCTTCTTCTCGCCCTTCATTTCTTAATCGATCAGCAATTGTCATAACGGTCTCCTGATATCCTTCTGTTTTCTCTATTAATGTTTTGACTATCTTCTTGTATGTCGGCGTATCCATCACACTAAACAGATAGTTGATGATTAAAATAACGTCGTCGCGATGGTTTTCGTTCTCATGGATCACCTGCGCTAAGCGTTTTGACAGCACCATAAGGTCATCTTTCAGGGATGAGTGTTTGAGAACTAACTCCAACGCCGCAACTTTTCGGTGATTCACAAGTTCATCATCACTTGCCACTGTTACATCCACTAACGGCAGTGGATTACAATACAAATCATGCGCTAAATCAGACCACTCAAAGCAATCTGTCCATGATTGGGAATAAGGATAAGGGGATTGATTTCCATGATAAAACAAGATGGGAACCACCAGCGGCAAGGTTTTATGTCCTTGTTGTAAGTGTTGATTCATCGCGCAAAATGCATAATGCATCATCCGCCACCCTATCAGCTTATCAGCTTATCAGCTTATCAGGGGAAGATTGGTGCTCAACTAAAAAGTAAAAATACCCTTTACCCATAAGTGTTTGCACGGAGTAGAGCATGTCCGAAAAACCAGAACGCAATGTTTTATCCACAAATGAAGCGCTGGCTAACTTCAAGGTATCAAAATTGCAAAGGTGCTTAATGCGATTAGGAAGATGGACTTCAAAAAAATCCCGCGCATTATCCACTTTGCTCATAAAGCCTTTAAAGGTTGAATCATGAGGAGCTACAATTGATTGGGTCGCCATCTCGGCCTCGTCTTGGTTCATAAGATGACGAGATACTAACCAATATTTTTGCAAGTGTGAGAAAAAGTTAGTCCTAATTACCGCAAATTACTTGACAGGCTAACTTGTTGTTATAAATAACTTTACTAACTTATTCCATTCATAAAAAAGCCCCTTAACCCGCATATTGCAGCGCTAAGAGGCACTTAATAAATTAGCGTATTTTTTAGCGATTTTTAAAAATTACGAATTGGCGATAAATTGGTTTCGTAGTGTTTGTAACTCATCGCGAACCCGCGCAGCAGCTTCAAATTCCAGATCTTGAGCATGTTTATACATCTGCGCTTCCAGTTGAGAAATACGCTGCTCCAGCTCTTTCGTTGACATGGACTGAACATTAAGCAGAGATTCATCTTTGATGCTCTCTTTACCGCGCCCTTTCCCTTTACCACCCACTTTGTGACCAATCTGGAGGATGTCCCCCACTTTCTTGTTCAAGCCTTTAGGCGTGATACCATGGGCTTCGTTAAACGCCATCTGTTTGGCACGGCGTCGCTCTGTCTCAGCAATCGCTTTTTCCATGGAGTTAGTGATTCTATCCCCATACAAAATGGCTTTACCGTTCAAGTTACGCGCTGCACGACCGATGGTTTGGATCAGTGAACGTTCTGAACGTAAGAAACCTTCTTTATCAGCATCAAGGATAGCCACCAACGAAACTTCTGGCATATCCAAACCTTCTCGCAATAAGTTGATCCCAACCAGTACATCAAACTCACCAAGACGTAAATCACGGATAATTTCAACACGTTCCACTGTGTCGATATCTGAGTGTAGATAGCGAACTCGCTCCCCATGCTCTTCTAAATATTCGGTGAGGTCTTCCGCCATGCGTTTGGTTAGTGTGGTGACCAGCACGCGCTCCTGTTTCTGAACGCGAATACGAATTTCAGAAAGTAAGTCATCCACCTGCGTTGCCACCGGACGTACTTCAATCAGCGGATCAAGCAGCCCTGTCGGCCTAACTACCTGCTCAATCACTTCCTGTCCCGACTTATCCAGCTCATAATTACCCGGTGTCGCTGACACATAGATAGTTTGAGGCGCTAAAGCTTCAAATTCTTCAAAACGCATTGGGCGGTTATCGAGGGCAGAAGGCAGTCGGAAACCATACTCTACAAGAGTCTCTTTACGAGAACGGTCACCTTTATACATCGCCCCAATTTGTGGGATAGTGACGTGAGACTCATCCACAACCAGCAAGCCATCAGCAGGTAAATAATCAAATAATGTTGGCGGTGGCTCGCCCGGTGCACGCCCTGAGAGATAACGTGAATAGTTTTCAATACCTGAGCAGTATCCCAGCTCATTCATCATTTCCAAGTCAAATTGGGTGCGCTGAGTGATCCGCTGCTCTTCCAGGAGCTTATGATTCTCTAGCAGCACTTTGCGCCTATCCGCTAACTCGACTTTGATATTTTCCATCGCCTCAAGGATCCGTTCTCTTGGCGTCACATAGTGAGTTTTAGGGTAAACGGTAAAGCGTGGTACTCGATGTTGAATAGCCCCAGTTAACGGGTCAAACAACGATAATCGCTCCACTTCATCATCAAAGAGTTCAACTCTTAATGCATACTCATCGGATTCTGCTGGGAAAATATCGATTACTTCGCCACGAACGCGGAATGTTCCTCGCGTGAATGCTTGGTCATTACGGGTATACTGCAAATCTGCAAGGCGGCGCAAAATAGAGCGCTGATCAATGATCATGCCATCAGTCAAGTGCAGCATCATTTTCAAATAACTGTCAGGATCACCCAACCCATAAATTGCAGAGACCGATGCCACAACAATGACATCACGGCGCTCAAGTAAAGCTTTGGTTGCAGACAAACGCATCTGCTCAATATGTTCGTTTACCGAGGCATCTTTCTCAATAAAGGTATCTGAGCTGGGGACATACGCCTCAGGCTGATAATAATCATAGTAAGAAACGAAATACTCCACTGCGTTCTCAGGAAAGAAGGCTTTCATTTCGCTGTAGAGTTGTGCCGCCAAGGTTTTGTTATGCGCCATCAACATCGTTGGTCGATTTTCTTGCGCGATAACGTTCGCAATTGTAAACGTTTTCCCTGATCCAGTAACCCCTAGCAAGGTTTGATGAGCAAGACCATCTTCTAATCCTTCTCTTAATTTACGAATCGCCTCAGGCTGATCGCCTCCCGGCTGAAAATCAGAATACAGTTTAAAATCCTTGCTCATAGTTATGCCTCTTTAATAATCTCTCGCCTATGATACTGGATAAAAAACCAGCTTCAAGTGCTGGTGATAAATTTCCTTTTTATGAGGTTGAAATCTGTTTACGAAAATGTTATCCCCAAAATAAAACTTGACCTTTTTGAAAGGAGATATTTTATGCTTTTCGACTTTTAGGCTTTAACGCAAATCTAAATAGAACGCTTGCTTTTATTTAACTAATTGTATTTAAACAAAATTACATAAAAGCCCAGAATCACATCAAATAAAGGCAAAGCCGCTTGTCATCTAGCATTAGAATGGTTTTTGAATGTTAATTCACAAGGTTATCCACAGAAATAGTGGATAACTCTGGAAGCCCTTCCGCCTCATGCACTCCCGTAGTATGCTCATTTTACGGTTTGGCGATAAAATGACAGAAATATGGCGAAATGATGAAAGTGTTTTTACTCTCCATTCGTGACAAAAGAAATATATTCTGTTTTTTTACGGAAACTACTTAGTATTTTTCCTATGAAACTTGACAAAAAAAGGATCATTAACGTTAAAAAAGATCGGCGAAAACAAGTAAAAGGCGTACTCCCACCATACCTAATTGTATAGCGGGTTTACTAAGATTTTTAAGGGATCTTAAAGATAGGAAAGGTTTAAATATTGCCCTAAAGAATCGGTAGATTGGCTTTTGATATGCGGGATGATCCCTAAGCATGGCGCATCGATCATCCGTTTCAGTGCAGTGAGATATTCTTGTTGATAAGTGCCCGCGGGTTCCACTTCATTCGCAATCCAACCAACTAACGATAACCCTGAGGCTTTCACGGCTTGCGCAGTTAATACCGCATGGTTAATACACCCAAGCTTCACACCTACCACTAAAATCACGGGTAACCGCTGTTCAACCACCCAATCTGCGTAGGTTTGTTCGGCAGATAATGGGGTATACCAACCGCCAGCACCTTCCACTAACACCCATTCCGCCTGTGCTTGTAGCTGTTTTAGTCCTTGAGTCATCACGGAAAACTCAATGGACTGCCCAGTTTTTTCACTGACAATGTGAGGTGACGTCGGCGCTTCAAAAATGATGGGATTAATTTGCTCATAAGGTACTACGACGCGGCTATTCGCTTGAAGCTGTAGTGCATCACTATTACGCAAACCTTGTGCGGTCATTTCGCTACCAGAAGCAACTGGCTTATATCCTACGGTTTTTAGCCCTTGCAGATTAGCTGCTTGTAACAATGCACAGCTCGACATGGTTTTGCCAATTTCGGTATCCGTTCCGGTTACAAAATACGTTTTAGTCACGATAAATAATTCCAAATACAGTTTGATAGGTTAATGGCAGCCCTTTTTCAGTACTTGGATATACTGAGCTGAGTTGCTGCAAACGCTGACGAGTCATCAGCCCCGCTTGGCGACCCGCAGTTAAGTGAGTTGCGCCTATTCCCTTCACTGAATTAAGTAATTCAATGAGGTTCGAAAAATAGAGAGTGTCCGCTTGTTGATAAAGTTGGCTACGCCAGCCCTGACAGCTCTTAACAATGTTTGAGTAGGGTAAAAAACGGTTTACATGAGGGGAATCATCCAACGCTTTCCAAGCCGCCGAAAGCTCGCCAAGGGAGTGCTCCGCTAAGGTGGTAAAACCGATAATTCCTCCTGGCTTTGTCACGCGGTATAACTCACCCAGAGCATGAGATAAATCATCGCACCACTGAATGGCCAAATTCGAAAATACCCAATCAAAACTGGCATCCTCAAAAGGAAGCGTATCCATATCCCCACACACATAACAGTGCGCCGATTGCTTGTTTCGCGCGACATCTAGCATGCCCGCAGAGAGGTCAAGCGCCGTCACATGCGCTCCCGTCTGTTTGATAATTTGGCTAAAAAACCCTGTTCCACAACCTGCATCTAATACCTGTTTAGAAAACATAGGCGTCTCTATTACCCCGTGGCTTTCTAATAAGCTAAGCAGCTGCTTACCGCTATTTTGTTGATAGCTAGCCAGAGAATCATAGCGAGAGGCTGCACGCCCAAATGCCGACGCTATCTTGGCTTTTTCTTGCGTATTTCGCGATAAACTCGTCTCATCATGATACAAAGACAAATTCATTGAGTGCCTCCAATAATTTGTCGATATCGTCTTGCTGGTGAGCAGCACTTAGTGTCATGCGTAATCTAGCACTCCCCGGAGGAACCGTTGGCGGTCTAATTGCTTGAACCCAAATGCCTTTCTCGCGCAAAAATTGTGATAACTGCAAACTCTTTTCGTTATCCCCGACAATTAACGGTTGGATAGCTGTATTTGAATCCACCAGATGCATATCCGGTAAATTAAGCTGGCGCTTAAAATAGTGAATATTGCGCTGTAATTGAGCCCGCTGTTCATCCGCTTGTTGAATTTCGCCTACCGCCGCCGAGATAGCAACGGCTTGAGCTGGAGGCATTGAGGTGCTGTAAATAAGGTGACGAGCCGCTTGAATTAAAAAGTCCGCAGTGCGTTCATCACACAACACCGCTGCCCCGCTAACGCCAACGGCTTTACCAAAAGTGGCCACGAGAATATCGGGCTTAATACCATATTCATCACAACTACCACGCCCTTGCTTGCCCCAGATCCCAAGTCCATGAGCATCATCCACCATCAACCATGCATTGTGAGCGTGAGCCAGTGTTTGCAGTTCATCAAGTGGTGCACTGTCCCCATCCATGCTGAACACCCCTTCCGTCACTACTAACGTTTTCGCTGTATGGGGCTTGCTGATTAATTTTTCTAAGGAATCAACGCTATTGTGGCTAAAGCGTCGTAACTGGGCTTGGGAATGCATCGCCCCTTCTAACAAAGAAGCATGGCTGAGTTTATCAGCCAGAATACGGTCTTCCGCCGTCATTAACGCGGTGATCAAGGCATGGTTAGCGGCAAAGCCAGAAATAAACAAAATGGCACGTGGATAGCCTAGCCAATCCGCCAGCTTCTGCTCCGCTTGGTGATGAGCGTGAGTGAACCCCGTGATATGTCCAGAGCCGCCACTTCCTACTCCATACTCTTGCGCACCTTGCTGCCAAGCACGGATAATTTCAGGATGTTGGCTCAGCCCTAAATAATCATTCGACGAAAAATTCAGGTAGCTTTTGCCTTGAAAATGGAGTTCCCGACCAGAGCTTTTTTCAATACATCTGCGCTCACGCCATGCAGAAGCGTCTTTACGCTTCTGCAATTGGCTATCGATAAACGATGTCCAACCCATCAGACTGCCGCATTATAGAATTGCGGATTGTCAGCGGTTAACAGTGTTTCTGCCAGTTTCGCTGCTTGTAGATCTTCCCCGTCTTCCATTTCGATACGTTCAGGGTTGATATTCAGCTTTTTAAACAGCGCAATATCTTTGTTTTCATCAGGGTTTGGCGTGGTTAACAGTTTGCAGCCATAGAAAACAGAGTTCGCACCCGCCATAAAGCACAACGCTTGAGTTTGCTCGTTCATATGTTCGCGACCTGCGGATAAACGCACATAGGAGCTTGGCATCATGATCCGCGCCACTGCAATGGTACGAATAAAATCAAATGGATCGACATCTTCATTATCAGCCATTGGAGTGCCTTCAACCTTCATCAACATATTGATAGGCACGCTCTCTGGTGGTTTTGGTAAGTTAGCCAGCTGCACGAGTAATGCCGCACGGTCACTGACTTTTTCACCTAAGCCCAAAATCCCACCCGAGCAAACTTTAATTCCCGCATTACGCACGTTATCTAGCGTATCTAAACGATCTTGGTAAGTTCGCGTGGTGATAATATTGCCGTAATATTCCGGTGAGGTATCAAGGTTATGGTTATAGTAATCCAAGCCCGCGTCCGCTAAACGACCCGCTTGCGAATCATCAATCATCCCCAGCGTCATGCACGTTTCCATGCCTAACGCTTTCACTTCCTTGACCATCATTTCAAGGTAAGGCATATCACGCTCTTTCGGGTTACGCCATGCAGCCCCCATACAAAAACGCGTAGAACCGGCATTTTTGGCTTTTTTCGCCGATTCAACCACTTGCTGGACTTCCATCAAGCGCTCAGTTTCTAAGCCTGTTTTATACCGCGCACTCTGAGCGCAATACTTACAATCTTCAGGACATGCCCCTGTTTTGATAGACAGCAACGTGCTCACTTGCACTTGTTGCGGGTCAAAATGTTGGCGATGTACTTGCTGTGCTTGAAATAGTAATTCGAAAAACGGCATTGAAAACAGTTCGTTAGCTTGTTTTATTGTCCAGTTTTTTACTGAACATTGTTTTAGTTGGCTCACGGGAACTCTCCAGTTGAAAAAGTTGTTGCCAGTTTAAATATTGCGATTATCATGTCAACTAAATGATCTAAAAAAAGTTGACGAAAGATAATAATGGACAGTTGTGATATTGCTTTTGATGCCAAGCACATTTGGCATCCTTACACCTCAATGAGCCACCCTATTCCTGCCTATCCAATCGTTGCCGCAGAAGGTGCGGAGCTGATTATGGAAGATGGTAGAAGACTGATTGACGGGATGTCATCGTGGTGGGCAACCATCCATGGCTATAATCACCCAGTGCTCAATCAAGCGGTCACCGACCAACTAGCGAAAATGTCTCACGTGATGTTCGGGGGCATTACCCATCCACCCGCCATTGCATTATGCAAACAACTGGTTGCCATCACCCCAGAGCCACTCGAGTGTGTTTTTCTTGCGGATTCTGGCTCAGTCGCCGTAGAAGTTTCCTTAAAAATGGCGCTGCAATACTGGCAAGCTCGCGGTGAAAAACGCCAGCGAATCCTCACATTACGTCATGGTTACCATGGCGATACTTTTGGTGCGATGGCGGTGTGTGATCCTGACAACTCGATGCACGGTTTATACAAAGGTTATTTACCGCCCCATATTTTTGTCGACGCACCTAAGTGTGGTTTCCATGACGAGTGGAATGAAAATGATCTTCAGCCACTCAAGCATCAACTTGCCGAAAATCATCAGGACATTGCCGCGATCATCCTCGAACCTATCGTTCAAGGTGCGGGAGGAATGCGTTTTTATCATCCTAATTACCTCAAAGGCGTTCGTGAGCTTTGTGACCGTTACGGATTACTGCTCATTGCGGATGAAATCGCCACAGGGTTTGGTCGTACCGGAAAGTTATTCGCTTGCCAGCATGCGGAAATTTCACCTGATATCATGTGCCTAGGAAAAGGTTTGACGGGAGGGTATATGACGCTCTCTGCCACTATCGCAACCCGTCATGTGGCTGAGACAATAAGTAATGGAGAAGCAGGCTGCTTTATGCACGGACCGACCTTTATGGGAAATCCATTAGCCTGTGCCGTTGCCAATGCCAGTTTGAAATTATTGCTAGAAAGCCCATGGCAAGAGACTGTTGCCAACATTGAGCAGCAACTGAAAACGGAGTTACTTCCCCTTGCCCGTTATTCCAGTGTTCAAAATGTTCGGGTGCTAGGCACTATTGGTGTGATTGAGATGAAGCAGCCGGTCAATACGGCCGAATTGCAGAAACTTTTTGTGGCTGAAGGGGTATGGGTACGCCCATTTGGTAAGCTTATTTATGTGATGCCGCCGTATATTATTACCCCAGAACAGCTAAGTAAAATAACTCAAGCAATGGAAAAAGTACTTACCGCGTAATGAAACCTGTCGCTGGGTTATTCACACAGCGGCAGGCTTATCAACAATTAACGGAATGTCACCCACATACAGCCCGCAGAGGCTTTATAACACGCTAATTCAGTCAATTTTCCAGTGATAGAGTCAATCTCTGACACGGAAATATGATCGGATTTTTGTCCGCTCGACACCAAGAAACGCCCTGATGGGTCAATATTAAAACCACGAGGCTGCGCTTGCGTTGGGTAGCGTCCAACTAAACTTAACTCGCGCCCATTATCAGAAACTTGATAGTGAGCTAAGTAGCTTTCTGAACGTTCACTCGCATATAAATGACGACCATTTGGCGTGATATGAATATCCGCCGCCCAGCGCTGGCTCTGATTACCCACAGGGTACAACGCGACATTCTGCATTTCACGGTAACGCGTAAATTTATGATAAACGTTGATGGTCGAATCCAGTTCATTCAAGCAGTAAATCACTTTTTCTCGAGGGTGTAGCGCTAAATGACGAGGTCCCGCTTTTGGCGCTGTCGTGATTTGATCGGCGGTGGCTTCGGTAAGATAACCATTGTTTGCCAAATCAAATAAACGAATATGATCTTCGCCTAAACATGGTACCCACAGCTGCTGATTATCAGCGTCCATATGGGATGAATGCGGATGGCGTAATCCTTCGATGACCTGAATTGGAGCCCCAGCAACGCCGTCACTACCAATCGGTAATACGGCTAAATTGTGCTGATGGTAAGAAGGGACAAATAGGAATTTACCGCTATTATCCAGCGATAAATGCACAGGTTTTCCTGGTACACAGGTTTGTGCTTTAAAACGTAATGTACCTTGAGCCTCAATATCATAGGTCACAACACTCAGGTGAGGACCGACCCCGATATACAGATACTTTTTATCGTGGCTCACCACCATTGGCTGCACTTGCCCCGGTGTACTCACGGTTTGCAGTAGTGAAAGTTCACCCACTTGATTCATCGCCCAAACGTGAATTTGTTGGGTTTCTGGGCTGGCAACATAAACAACCTGATCCATCCTGACTCCTTGATTGATAGTAAAATCATCGAATGAAATGATTGACTGACTATACCGAAAAAAAATCAAATTGCCGCTAAAAAACCAAATTACGGTTAAAAACCCAATAACCACTAAAAACCTGCGCCGCACAGTTTAGTGTATAAACACTAATCAACTTCAGTTATCATAAAGCCCTAAAATGAATCCGAAAAAATCATATGGAGTCGTTTATGTCATACCGTGTTATTGCCCTTGATCTCGATGGAACGCTACTTGATCACCAGAAAAAAATTCTGCCCGAATCTTTAGAAGCTCTGAATGAAGCCCGTCGACAAGGGGTAAAAGTCATCATTGTGACAGGTCGCCACCATGTGGCCATTCATCCGTTTTATCAGACGCTTGACTTAGATACCCCCGCAATTTGCTGTAACGGTACCTATCTGTATGACTATTTAGGTAAAAAAGTCTTAGAGTCGAACCCAATGACGGTCGATTCTGCCGCCTTACTGATTGATAAACTGCGTGGCTCCGATATTCAACACTTAATGTATGTCGATAACGCGATGCTGTATCACACGAAAACTGAAGGTGTGACGCGTACATTAAATTGGGCGCAATCTTTACCTCAACACCAGCGTCCAACTTTCGAATTTATCGAAGATTTCGCTCATGCGCTCAATCAGTATGAATATATTTGGAAATTTGCAGTTACCTCGCCAGATCACCAACGCCTGCACGATGTTGTTCGTGAAATTGAGTCAGAATTGGACTTAGATTGCGAATGGTCATGGGAAGATCAGGTGGATGTGGGTCGCAAAGGTAATAGCAAAGGTCAGCGCCTGAAAGAATGGGTCGAAGCCCAAGGCATGAGCATGAATGATGTGGTTGCTTTCGGCGATAATTTCAATGATTTAAGTATGCTAACCACAGCAGGTTTAGGAGTTGCTATGGGAAATGCAGTTGATGAAATCAAGCAGCAAGCCAAGTTAGTGACTCGCGTTAATACCGAACCCGGTATCGCCGAAGTGATCCGTAAATATGTTTTGTAAAACATCATTCTGGCTAACTTAAAGATGTCTATATCCGCATAAAAAGAAAAACCGCTTACGCGGTTTTTCTCCCTTCCTAAAGGAAGTATCCGACCAATTCTAGAATTGAACGCATTAGATCGAGAATTAATGTAATTAATTTCAACATGTTCAACCACCTTAGATATCTTTCGACATCAAAGATGTGCGACTAATCTGCTTACCTATACAACTAGCCCCTACAGAATTCATCCTGTTTAAATTTGAAGCATCACACATAGAATTAAGGCTTTCAGGTCGCCAAACCTGAGGGACTAGTTATAGTTATACAAATTCATAATCTATAACCTAACCAACTGAAATAGTTAAATTTAAAGGAAACAGTAAATAACTTTCTCTATGGTGATATCACAAATTTATCAATCTAATTCGGAGTATGTGGCGTATACTTAGTAGGCAGGAATTTGCAATTGATTCTCAGTTTCGTTATACTTGACCTGTTTAAATTTGAAGCATCACACAGAATCGCTGGCAAGTGATTCTGCATAAAAACCTCGCAACGCCAAGCGAGGTTTTTTATTTTTTATCTATAGAGCTTACCAACAAGCTGCAAGTCTAAATCATAGATACGTTTACTAGCTAATGAAATCAACAACGCTGCGGTGTGAAGAACGACTCGGAGCAAGGCTCTAAGTTATTCGCATTGCAGCCAGGCGACAAATTCACTCATCCCTAGGAGCATACACAAGTATGTGACTAGGGTGAGTTAATGAAGTCAACAACGCTGTGGTGTGAAGAACGACTCGGAGCAAGGCTCTAAGTTATTCGCATTGCAGCTAGGCGACAAATTCACTCATCCCTAGGAGCATACACAAGTATGTGACTAGGGTGAGTTAATGAAGTCAACAACGCTGTGGTGTGAAGAACGACGAGCCTTTAGAACGTTTTAGAAAGAGATGCCGACTTAACCTGCGCAAACACCTTCCGTCCTTTACGAATCGAAAGTTCATCCCTAGCCCAGCGCGTGATCCTTGCCCATAAATAGTGCTCATCCCCCAAATCTAACTTCACATCCACTTGCTCGCCATCCTCTATCCATTCCACTACTTCCGCAGAAAGAATATTACGGATACTGCTCACTGAAGGTTTTTCAAGCACTAAAGAGACATCAGATGCATCAATACGTAATCGCAACGCACTGTTTTTATCTACATCTACGCGAGGGATCCACAATTTTTGATTACCCACCATCACCGCCGTCATTTGATAATCAGGGTGCTGGCTATGCACCTCCACACTCAACACGCTACTCAAGGTTTCTTGCTGTAACCAAGGGCGTAATGCGCTACTTGCCCATACCTCTTCTAGGGGGCCAAACGCCTTCACTTTACCTTGCGCCATGACGATAACTTTATCTGCCAAACGCAGAATTTCATCGAGGCTATGACTGACATACAAAATCGGGATTTTAACGTCTTGGGAGAGCTTTTCTAAGTAAGGCAATAATTCACGCTTACGTGGGAGATCAAGGGAGGCTAATGGCTCGTCCATCAACAGAATTTCAGGCGCTGTTAATAATGCACGCCCAATCGCCACCCGCTGTTTTTCCCCACCAGAGAGAGTCATTGGGAAGCGATTTAGTAATTTTTCAATCCCCAATAATTCAACGATATCGTCGAATCGCTCTTTCATTTGCGGCGCCATACCGTAGCGTAAATTGCTTTTTACGCGGTAGTGGGGAAATAACCGAGCATCTTGGAAAACATAGCCAATATGACGCTTTTCAGGGGGCAAGCAGATCCCTTTTTCGATATCCACCAGCGTGCGTCCATTGAGAACGATACGCCCTTTATTTGGTTTAGTTAACCCGCCTATCACGTTGATTAGTGATGTTTTTCCCGCACCTGATAATCCAAAAACTGCGGTGATACTTTCTGTGGGTAGCTGGGTATTCACTTCCATTTGTAAATCACCCAATTTTTGCGCGAAATTTAGTTCTAACATACTAGGCTACCCCCAGACGCTTCTTGCCCCAACGGGTGAGCCATTCTGAAATTAATAACGAAATTAATGCTAAGACAATCGCAATAATGCACAGACGCGCCGCATCAGTTTCTGCTCCCGGCGTTTCTATCAATGTATACATAGCGAGTGGGATTGTCTGAGTTTCCCCTGGAATATTAGACACAAACGTAATAGTTGCCCCAAATTCGCCAAGAGAACGTGCAAAAGCTAAAACCGTACCGACAATAATTCCCGGCAACGATAATGGAATGGTGATCGTGAAAAAAACTCTTAATGGGCTCGCGCCAAGGGTTCGTGCGGCTTGTTCCAGCTTTTTATCTACAGCTTCTAGCGCTAAGCGTATCGCTCTCACCATTAATGGAAATGCGACCACCGCCGATGCCAATGCCGCGCCGCGCCAACTGAATGTAAAACTGAAACCAAACCAGTCATACAGCCATTCGCCAATAAATCCTCGCTTCCCCATACTGACGAGTAGCAAATATCCCACTACCACTGGCGGTAGCACCAGTGGTAAGTGGATAATACTGTCGAGCAATGTTTTGCCAGGAAAATGGCAGCGGACTAATACCCAAGCCATCAAAATACCAAACGGTAAGCTAAATAGCACCGCCACGCTGGAAACTTTTAAACTGAGGTAAATCGCTTCCCATTCATATGGACTTAACATCTGCAACGATATGATCTCTTAATTATTTTTGATTTGGAGTGAAGCCGTAACGCTTGAATATTTCTGAAGCCGCTGGGGTTTTCAGGTACTCATAGTAATCACGGGTCGCTTTATTATCCTGATCTTTCACAATTCCCATTGGATATTCAACAGGTTTATGAGTGTCTGCAGGGAAAATACCCACTACTTTTACTTTTTGGCTTGCAACAGCATCAGAGCCGTACACAATACCTAATGGTGCTTCTTGGCGCTCAACGAGTGCCATTCCGCTACGTACGTTGTTAGTACGCGCTAATAATGGGTCAACCGTTTCCCAAGCTCCTAAATAGGTCAATGCTTCTTTTGCATAAATCCCAACAGGAACGTGATCAGGGTCGCCGACTGCTAAGCGGCCGCCATCTAACAGTTTTTTCCAATCTGTCTGTTTGTTAATTTCCACTTTATCGATTTTTGAATCTTTTGGTGCAATCAACACTAGCTCGTTACCTAATAAAGTATAGCGGGTGTCTTTAACCATCAGATTTTTATCAATCGCAAAATCCATCCACTGCTGGTCAGCAGAGATAAACATGTTTGCGGGTGCGCCTTGCTCAATCTGGCGAGCCAGCGTTGAAGAAGAAGCATATGAAGCGACTACCTCAACATTCGTTTCTTTCTTATATTGCTCTGAAATTTCATTCAGTGCATTAGTCAGTGATGCCGCGGCAAATACGGTAATTTTTTCAGCCGCGAAGCTATTACCTGCCATAGTCAGTGTTAACGTGGCACCCGCAACCAGAGATATCAAACCTTTTTTCATGTTAATCCACCATTGTATTATTTAACTCGCTATATATATCAAGATACAGCGATAACTTAAAGTCAAACAATACATAAAAGTGTGCTAGCTCAAGAACTCATCCACTTTTTCTCAATGGGATACTTATCATGCTCATTACACCGCAGGATTTTTGGGTCTTAGCATCATCGCTTTTATATAGCCTTAAATATATTTCCTTTGTAATTTTATCGGCACAAATCATTTACATTTGAATGTTTAATTCAATTTTTTTGCCATGCGTCATGAAAAAAGGAAAAGGTATGATTCCCACACAGGTAGTACGCGCTCCAACCCAAAATAATTACATAAGCGGATTAACGACCGAACAATTTAATCGATTATTTGATGAAGAGATCAATCCAGAAACGTTGGATGTTTTGGGAAAACAGGCAGGAAATGGCGATTTAAACAGTATTGAGTTACTACACAATATCGCCCTACGCCAAGGCTCTTCAGGAAAAAAAGCCGAAAATATCCTATTCGATTTATTCAGTGGTAAACAGCCAGCAAAGAAAGGAATTGATAAGGAAATACAGAAAACCAGTGAAGCGTTATACCAACTATATACCGACAAAAAACTCGCAAACCACTTTGACGATTCAAAGTTAAAAAAACCGTCTAAGCTCCTCTATATTATTGGTTCATCCATAAAAAACCTCATGGATAAGATTGGATTAAGCACCCTGTTATTCAAAGATGATAGAACAGAATCAACACTTTGGGATACAAATAGAATGGTCACCAGCGATGAAATTGATTCCGAGAATAAAGCCCTCAACGCCTTACCATCTAATATAACCATCAATAGCGCAATGCCTCTTACTCTAAGTGGGTTAGATTTTTTGAAGGAAAATATTGAACAAAAAGAGAAAAATTCGCAGGGATTGAATCAACTTGAATTATTCCCCATCAATGTCCACGAGCATTGGATTTTGCTTGCACTTTATCGAGATCAATTGACACAGAAAACCAATAGTGTGGTATTCAATTCATTCACTGGACTCGCGCCCGAAATTCGTGAACAACTCATGGATGCCGCTCAAGTTGTTGGGGCTGGTGATAATATGACCTTTATTGAAGGGAATATTCAACAATACGTGCCAAATGGTTGTGGGCTATTTGTTCTTGAAGCAATCAAAAAATTAACTAAGAACACACAACAAGATCCAATAGATATCCTCAAAACATTCCACAAAAATTTCCCAGAAAAATCCGTAGAAGAACAACAAGAGTTTAATATTCAAAACCGCAGAGAGTTGTTTTCAAACTATTACGATGACCAACATCATTTATTTTAAAGCGCTCTACTAAAACGAAAAGCCCCTTGACTGCATGCACAATCAAGGGGCTAGGATTAATTCGAGCTAAGCTCGCTATGTATTACTTATTTTCAGTATTATGGTGATGCGGAACATGCGCTTTAGACAATAGGTTAAAGAATGAACCTAAGCCATAGATCAGACCCATGATCAATACCATTACAACCGGAACCATTAATAGGGCAAAACCCAAACTTTTGATAAGTTCTAACATCTAAGCCTCTTCAGTGATACTGTGCTCACCAGCATTCTGATACGCTGACGAGGGAAAAATCAATATAACAAAAATAATAACGCACAATAGCATTATATTGCATACTATTTTAGACAAATTATTATACTAGCAACATACTAAATGTGCTTTTTGCCTTTGCCGCCACAATCCTAGCAGGGAGATTTTAAACAATGCAGGCCGAAATCTTACTTACATTGAAGCTACAGGGAAGTTTATTTGCCGACCCTCGCCGAATTGCGCTATTAAAGCAGATAAAAGCAACAGGATCGATTAGCCAAGGCGCTAAACTTGCAGGGATCAGCTATAAAAGTGCGTGGGATGCCATCAATGAAATGAACCAACTGACCGATGACATTCTGCTGGATAGATCAACCGGAGGCAAAGGTGGCGGCGGAACCACTCTCACCCAGTATGGAGAAAGATTAATCCAGCTCTATGATTTACTGGGGCAAATTCAACAAAAAGCCTTTGATGTGCTCAAAGATGATAGCCTTCCCCTTGATAGTTTACTCGCTGCAATCTCTCGCTTTTCATTGCAAACCAGTGCCCGAAACCAATTTTTTGGTACTCTGATTGCTCGAGATCACAACCATGTTTTACAGCATGTTCAAGTGAAATTGGCCGACAAGAAAACTGTCATTAATGCCGCACTAACCGAGTCCAGCGCTAACCGCCTTGGCTTAGTTGAAGGGAAAGAAGTCCTCGCTCTGATTAAAGCGCCGTGGGTCAAATTGACCAAACAACCAAGCGAAACCCATTTTGATAATCAACTGGCAGGCACCGTTTCAACCCTCGAAAGAGGCCCTGAAAACAGCGAGATCCTTGTCACTTTAACGGGTGGAGAAACACTCTGCTCTACCTTATCAAATCAAGAGGTTGATGCGTTAAAACTGGCGATTAACGACCCGATTACAGCGCTATTTAATGCCGACCAAGTGATTATCGCTACACTTTGTTAGATTTTTAGGGGTTAACGCCCCTAATATTGCTCCTAATTCGCTATTTTTTAGCTTCCCCTCATGTCGACTTATTGACTTTACCTGTAAACCTGATTATTTGTGGTAGCAGGCAGGTCAATGATAAGGAAGCTAAATGAGCTCGATAACAATACAAAATGGGTGCTTTAAGCTGAGCGAGACCCAAACGCTCGATATTCCTCATCTCGAAATTCATTCGGGTGAAAGCTGGGCTTTTATTGGTGCCAATGGTAGCGGAAAATCATCGCTAGCACGCGTACTCTCTGGGGAGTTGAAATCCCTTACCGGAATCACCCAAAGCGGCTTCAAGTCCCCTATCCGCCTCTCTTTTGAGCAGCTACAAAAAATCATCGCAGAAGAGTGGCAACGTAATAACACCGACTTACTCAGTGAAAATGAAGACGATACGGGCTTTACTGCCGCGGAAATTATTCAACTTCATCATAAAGATAATGAATTGTGCTTAGAACTTGCGGCTAAATTTGGTATCAGCGATTTGCTATCACGCCGCTTTAAATATCTGTCTACCGGGGAAACTCGCAAAGTCTTACTGTGCCAAACTTTGATGAGCTCTCCAGACTTACTGATCCTCGATGAACCTTTTGATGGCTTAGATATCTATTCACGAAGCAATCTTAGCGAACTGCTATTTAGTCTGCATGATAAAGGTCTCACTTTGGTATTAGTTCTCAATCGATTTGATGAGATTCCCGATTTTGTTGAGCACATTGGTGTTGTCGCTGACTGTAAACTCACTCTAAGTGGAGATAGAGAGTCAGTGCTTGCTAACACCCTAATCCACCAGCTACAACACAGTGAAAAAATCAAGCAACTCACTATTCCTGAACAAGAAGATCCCACGATTGAAGAGGCTCTAGATACAGAGACACCACGTATTGTTTTAAACAATGGTGTCGTTAGCTACAACGATAAACCCATTTTACATGAGCTGAATTGGCAAGTTAATCCCGGAGAACATTGGCAGATCATTGGTGAAAATGGTGCGGGTAAATCCACATTGTTAAGCCTGATCACTGGTGACCATCCTCAAGGTTATAGTAATGATTTAACCTTGTTTGGACGCCGTCGCGGCAGCGGAGAAACGATTTGGGATATTAAGCGCCATATTGGCTATGTCAGTAACAGTATTCATCAAGAGTATCGTGTGGCAACCAGTGTACTTAACGTAATTATTTCCGGTTTCCATGACTCCATCGGTCTGTATCAAACACCTTCAGACCGCCAAGTTCAGTTAGCTTATGAATGGCTAGCACTGCTTGGATTTGCACCACAAACGGCTCAACAACCATTTCATAGCTTATCGTGGGGTCAACAGCGATTAATTCTGATTGCTCGCGCTTTGGTTAAACACCCTACCATGCTTATTTTGGATGAACCTCTTCAAGGGCTTGATGGGCTAAATCGCCTGCTGGTATTACGTTTTATCGATATCATGCTTAGCCGAGGAAATACTCAGCTATTGTTTGTTTCACATCACCAAGAAGATGCGCCATCGTGCATTACCCATCGCCTGAAGTTTGTCCCTGATGGGGATAAATACCGCTACGATATTGAAATTGTCTCAGAATTATAACCTTGCTATCTTGCTGGTAAGTATTTACTTACCAGCATCATTTATTACCCCTTATCAAATTTCCCAATAAATTAATCCAGCACATATTATTATTGAATTTTTCACTTGCTGTATCGATTCACTTAGGGTTAAATCTATGGCATACCTTCTGATTTACTGAGCCAGTGACACGGTGCTAAAACACCTAATAGACTAAATCGTTTCGTCTAAACTTAAGTTAAATTAAAACCACTAATCCCAAGATATTATTGCTTTTTTTGACTTGAAACTGAGAAAACGTCATGTTGTCACTAGCGTTCGGGACGACTATCCCTATAATGTAGGTCAGCAATAATTCATTTCTAATTTGAATGTACTGATAGGAGTTTTAGCTATGGCTGTAACTAAACTGGTTTTAGTAAGACACGGTGAGAGTGAGTGGAACAAAGAAAACCGCTTCACCGGTTGGACTGATGTAGAACTGTCAGAGAAAGGTCGTGAAGAAGCCAAAAATGCAGGTCAACTTCTGAAAAAAGAAGGTTTTGTTTTTGATTTCGCTTATACCTCCGTTCTAAAACGTGCCATCCACACCTTATGGAACATTCTGGATCAAGTTGAACAGCAATGGCTGCCAGTTGAAAAAAGCTGGAAATTAAACGAGCGTCATTACGGTGCACTGCAAGGCTTAGACAAATCAGAAACCGCGGCAAAATACGGTGATGAACAAGTGAAACTGTGGCGTCGCGGTTTTGCAATTACCCCACCAGACCTGACTAAAGATGATGAGCGTTTCCCTGGTCACGACCCACGTTACGCAAACTTAAAACCATCTGAATTACCAGTGACTGAAAGCTTAGCAACCACTATCGATCGCGTTGTTCCTTACTGGGAAGAAGTGATTAAGCCACGTGTTGAAAAAGGTGAGAAAGTGATCATTGCCGCTCACGGTAACTCACTGCGTGCTCTGGTTAAATACTTGGACAACATGGGTGAAGAAGAAATTCTGAACCTGAACATCCCAACAGCAGTGCCACTGGTTTATGAGTTCGATGAGAACATGAAACCAATCAAGCGCTACTATCTGGGTAACCAAGATGAAATCGCAGCAAAACAAGCGGCGGTTGCAAACCAAGGTAAAGCGAAGTAATTACTAACTTTTCTTTATGCCTATTGAGGGTTAAGCCAATGGCTTAGCCCTTTTTTATTGGCATTTTTCTTTATTTTTCGAGTTTGATTATAAAATCCATCACCTCAGAGTGTCGAAAACACCGAGAACCGACTATCATAGGGAAAATTCACTGAAAGGTTTATAAAACAAGATAATGAATAAGTTTAATCTTTATGTCTGGGTGGGGTTGATCCTCAGCGCCAGTATTTTAGGTGCGCTACTGTATATGTTACAAACAGGGGAAATGACTCTTGAAGGCCCTGCTGGCAGCGCAAACCCTGATCTGATGAAAACATTGATGATCATTGCGTGTGTCAGCTTCCCTCTGCAAATCGTCAGCATGATGGTTCTCAATTATAAGCCTACATTCGCTATTGTTCTGGCCGTGGTCAGCAGCGTCGCATTAATGCCAATTACCATTGTGTTTGCGATGGGTATGGTCTTTTCTGCCATCCGCTGGCGTTACCACCAACTCACGCCATTTGATACCACCATTAATGTGCCTTTCGACGTCAGTATCCCGATGAATAAACGCAGCAATACAATGATGGTATTCCCGATTGCGATTTTAGGTATCGTACTGATTGTATTAAGCCAAAGCCTAGGTATGTTTTTATTTGTGCTGGCAATTTTCTTAGGTTTCTTTGGTAAAAAAGCGAGTAGCACTACCTACTTGGCTATCAAAGATGCACATTTTTATATTCGCCCGAATATCTTTGCTTATTGTTACCGTATCCCACTCAAAGATGTGTTCTACGTAAAAAGTGAAAAAGGAAAATTATTTTTCACTGCTAAAGTAGACGGTTCAGATATTCAGCTCTCTGCTAATCCTGCCAATATGACTCCTGAAGATCAGGCAAATATTGAAAAATTATTAAGCCGAGTGCAAAAATAGTCACAAAAAAGCCAGTTCCGAGAACAACGAACTGGCTTTTCATTCATGTTATTAAATTTGTATTTTATGGATTACTTTTGACGACGAGCAATCACCGCATCGGATAATTGACGTAAAACTTTTTCCGTATCATCCCAACCAATACACGCATCAGTGACACTCTTACCGTAAACCAAAGGCTCGCCAGATTCTAAATTCTGGTTACCTTCAACTAGGTGGCTTTCGATCATCACACCCGTAATTGAGCGATCGCCATTGCTAAGCTGGGCGCTAACATCCGTTGCAACTTCCATCTGTTTTTCAAATTTCTTGCTGCTGTTCGCATGACTAAAGTCGATCATAATGCTTGGGATAAGCCCTGCATTCGTTAACCCTTCACGCACGTCTTTAACATGTTCAGCGCTGTAATTTGGCGTTTTGCCACCACGTAAAATAATATGGCAGTCAGGGTTTCCGCTTGTATTCACAATCGCTGAATGGCCCCATTTAGTGACCGATAAGAAACTGTGCGCCGAGCGCGCTGAATTAATAGCATCAATCGCAATTTTAATTGTGCCATCAGTTCCGTTTTTAAACCCTACAGGGCAAGATAAGCCGGAAGCTAATTCACGGTGGATTTGTGATTCAGTGGTGCGCGCACCAATGGCGCCCCAGCTCATTAAATCCGCCACATATTGTGGGCTGATCACATCGAGGAATTCACCCGCCGTTGGTAAGCCCTGGTCATTGATCGTTAGCAGCAACTCGCGCGCGATACGTAACCCTTCGTTAATATCAAAACTATGATCCATATGTGGATCGTTAATTAATCCTTTCCAACCAACTGTAGTACGCGGTTTTTCAAAATAAACACGCATCACAATTTCTAAAGAATCTTTTAACTCTTCACGAAGTTTTTTCAAGCGCTCAGCGTATTCCAAAGCCGCTTTTGTATCGTGAATAGAACATGGACCAATGACAACGACTAGACGGTCATCTTTCCCTACTAGGATATTGTGAATAGCATGACGAGCTTCATGAACGGTAAACGCCGCTTTATCGGTTGCTGGAAATTTTTCAAGCAGTGCAATAGGGGGTAATAATTCTTTTATTTGTTTTACTCTGACGTCATCGTTCTGATAGTTCATACTGGCATATCCAATGTTTATTATTTTTCCTAAAGTTGAGTTACATACCTTTTTGAGTCTCAATAGCTAACAATTAACTTAAAATGCGACAGGTATCGAATTTTCAATCTAACTGTTCCCTAGCCATCTGTAAACAGCCAAAATGGCGAGATAATCACTCATTATTCCGCTTCTGATTATAAAATGAGGTGAAACAGTGATATCTAGCACAATAGCTAAACAGTTGAGGGATAATACAGAGTAAAAATATAAAGAAACGGCTAAATAACGATGATGTTACTTTAACCGTTTTTTGCATTTTTTCCTATTGAGTAACTGACTCAACAAGAAGCTTAGTCACGAGATAACGCCGTTGAGCCATTTTCTTTCGCGGATTTGATCCACAACCGAGAACCATTCAATGCAATACCAAGCAGAATTAAATATTCCAGTGACATTGCATAAACGCCTTGGATAAAGAAAATCACAATACTAATAACGTTAATCACTACCCAGAGTAGCCAGTTTTCTACATACTTACGGGTCATTAAAATCATCGCTACCACAGATAACACAGTCATTGTGGAATCCCAGAATGGGAAAGCATCTGAATCTAGCGTTGGTAAGGTTAAGTTAGCGCCAAATAGGTTTAATAATTCAACCGCCCAAGTTGCAAGGCGCCCAAATGCCGCATCAATATTAAAGGTAAGGAAAATAATAGCTAAAACCGAAATAACCAGCGTTGTTAACGCCTTAGGAAGACTTAGCCAACGGATTTTCAGCTCTGCTTCTTGAGCATTTGATACGCGACTCCATGCATACCAACCATAAATATTGGCGCCGAAGAAAAATACCTGTAAAAGCAAATTAGCGTATAACTGAATTTGGAAAAAAATCACTGCGAATAAGGTCACATTAATGAGACCAAATAAGTAGTTGATAGTTTTTTCAAAGCTTGCCAATAGAATACACAATAAACCCGCTATTGTGCCAACAGCTTCAATATACGAAAGGTCATAAATAGTTCCCCATACAGGGATCTGCACTAACGTATTTGCGGTGCTAAAAAACTCCATTTTCAAATCCTATTTATCATTCATCGTTAAAATAGCATTGCTCATCAATATCACACGGTTAACTTATTTGAAATTAAACCGCTCATTTTTGGTTGTTATTTTAGACTTTCTGCAAACTTTAACATTTTATCCAATGGTAATAGGGCTTTTTCACGCAGCTGTGCGTCTACATGAATTTGGTGCTCGATACCATTGCCTTCTAAAGCCGCTGTAATCGCCTGTAAGCCATTCATTGCCATCCAAGGACAATGGGCACAAGTTCTACATGTGGCCCCCTCACCTGCCGTTGGAGCAATATACAGTGACTTATCTGGACACGCTTGCTGCATTTTATAAAAAATACCCTTATCGGTCGCTACTATCATGGATGGGTTAGGCAACGTTTGTGCAGCTTTAATCAGTTGGCTAGTTGAACCGACAGCATCCGCTAAATCTACAACCGCCTGAGGCGATTCAGGATGAACCAATACCGCCGCTTCAGGATACATGGCTTTCATTTTCTCTAATGATTGGGTCTTAAATTCATCGTGAACGATACAAGCCCCTTGCCAACAAAGAATATCCGCGCCAGTTTGTTGTTGAACATAGCGCCCTAAGTGCTTATCCGGCGCCCAAATAATCTTTTCGCCGAGGCTATCTAAGTGTTCAATCAACTCCACCGCAATACTGGATGTCACGACCCAATCTGCACGGGCCTTTACCGCGGCTGACGTGTTCGCATACACCACCACAGTTCTGTCTGGGTGAGCATCACAGAAGCGGGCAAATTCTTCGTCTGGGCAGCCAATATCCAGCGAGCATTGTGCGTCGAGTGTTGGCATCAAGACATTTTTTTCTGGGCTTAGGATTTTGGCTGTTTCCCCCATAAATCGTACGCCAGCAACAACAAGGGTTGATGCATCATGTCGAGCGCCAAAACGCGCCATCTCAAGGGAGTCGGCAACACAGCCGCCAGTTTCTTCAGCTAATGCTTGTATTTCAGGATCGGTATAGTAATGGGCTATGATCACCGCATTTTTTTCGACCAATAATTGCTTAATGCGCTCACGATAAAATGCTTTCTGATCGGTATTTAACAGTGCTGGCTTAGGAGGAAAAGGATAAACAGCATGGTCAAAATCGATAAACTCGCTCATTTCTTGCCTCTGTTTAGTAGAAAGTTATTTTATGCTTATAAATATTCATAAAACCCCTAATTCTACATACTTTTGTTTTATATACTAAACAAGATACGCTTATTTGGCTAAGATGTCTCCAACCTTTTCACCTATAAGAGAATGATTTTATCATAGTGCCCTTTTTCACGATTTGTTTTTCGCTTTTATCCTCATTTGTCGGTATCTTAGCGGCTTCTGTTAACTCCAATAGGTTAGTTATGGAATCACCTGCAACGCTATTAAATAAAATAATTTCTATTTCACTACTCGAACCTAGAATCGAAGCCGTCATACTGACTGGATCTAGAGGGAGAGAATTAGACATCGATGGCTATTCAGACATCGATATTGAACTCATTGGTCATGGTGTGACTGCACTTTTCAATGATAAACAATGGGTTAGCCTTATTGCCAATCCATTAATCGCATTACATTTAGAAAATGGTGGTGAAAATGAGCTAGAAGATCCCACCTGCTTAGTAATTTATGAAGAGGGGCGCAAAGTAGATTTTACATTTGCAGAACCTTCTCGATTACTCAAAATGCAGCAACAAGGGTTAGATAGTACTTACTCACGTGGTTTCATGGTGCTGTTAGATAAAACCGGGATCACGGATGCACTACCGTCGCCTAATCCTCGCGTATTAAAACCTGCACCGTTAAGTGAACATCAGTTTAATGAACTGGTTACGGATTTTTGGTTTGAAGCACACCAGGTAGCAATTGCATTAACGCGTAATGAGCTATGGAGTGCTTGGTCAAGAAGTACTGACATGAAACGCTTCTTTCTCAGTTTACTTGAACAAACTGTTGCTCATGGAAATACACAGCATGATGTTTGGTATAACGGTAAACATTACCAGCAATGGATGCCTGTGCGTGTTATTCAAGCAACTGAAACGATTTTTGACTGTAGCACTGCGCAAAAAGCTGCATTATCTCTACATTGCTTGATGAGCCATTTTATGGAAGCGATGACTGAAGCCATTGAACTGTTTGGTTATCAAGATAACCGAGCGGTAGGTTTAAAAGTGCAAGAAATTGTTATCGGGATTTTAAAGGATAATGGGTTAATTCCAGAAAATCTGGAATAAATGGTATTAGGCTGGCGAGGGAATGCTGGTTTTTGGGGATTTAGTTTGGGTTTTTAAGATTTCAGAGATAGTCGCGCAGGATTACTCGGGCTTTGCCCTCGCCCTTCGGGTCGTTGCGGCAAGCGCAACGCTGTCTCGCTTCGCTCGGCTCGAACCTGAACGCAGCTTCTCACCTGCACTCAACGTACAATATGCAAATGACAGAGTTGTTTGGGATTGGGGAGTTTACTTGAGATGGTGGGTCGTGCAGGATTCGAACCTGCGACCAATTGATTAAAAGTCAACTGCTCTACCAACTGAGCTAACGACCCATCTAATTTTTTGATTTTCTGTACTAATATAATATCGAGAACGTACAGTATTCTTCGACCTCCGGTCTCACCCTACGGGCTGAACCTGCAACCATCTTATTAACAGTTAACAATTCTACCAACTGAGCTAACGACCCATCTGAAATACTTAAATTGTTTACTGCTTTTAGATGGTGGGTCGTGCAGGATTCGAACCTGCGACCAATTGATTAAAAGTCAACTGCTCTACCAACTGAGCTAACGACCCATCTAATTTCTTGCTTTTCTGTACTAATATAATGTCGAGAACGTACAGAATTCTTCGACCTTCGGTCTCACCCTACGGGTTGAACCTGCAACCATCTTATTAACAGTTAACAATTCTACCAACTGAGCTAACGCCCCATCTTTGCTGCTTAAATTGTTTACTGTTTTAGATGGTGGGTCGTGCAGGATTCGAACCTGCGACCAATTGATTAAAAGTCAACTGCTCTACCAACTGAGCTAACGACCCATCTAAATGTTTTTAGAATCAATGTTTAATCGATTCTTGCTGATATGACTCGGATTTATCAACCCGCGCTTTCTCGTATCAACGGCGGCTTATATTACTGATTTCTGACGAGGGTGCAATGGTTTTTTTTAAAAAAAAGATTAAGTGCACACTAAACATACGGATAACCCCGAAATATTCGGCTACATCGCTTCGGGGTTATCAATTACAGTGTACTGAGCTTCTTCTCTGCAAGTTTTGCACCAGAACTATTTGGGTATTGTTGTAATACCTGCTGGTAAACAGCCTTCGCTTTATCTTTCTGTCCCTTATCTTGCATGATCAACCCCACTTTAAATAAGGCTTCACTGCTTTTTTGAGACTTAGGATACTGCTTAACTACAGTCGCAAAGTAGAATGCGGCGTCATCCTTGCTACCTTTGTTGTAGTTTAACTGTCCTAGCCAATAGTTGGCATTCGATTGATATCCAGATTTTGGATATGTTTTGATAAACCCTTGTAATGCACCAATCGCTTCATCAATCTGTGCTTTGGACTTACTTTCCATTGCCAGTTTAACAGCTGCATTGTAATCATCTTTTTCATTACCGCCGGAGCTTGCAGCTGGCGTATCTGAAGAAGATGATTGCGCATTTGATGCACTAGTATCAGTTGCATCTGAAGAGCTTGAAGAATCACCACCACTCGCTTTGTCTAATTGCATGTACAAATCTTTTTGGCGCTCAACAACTTGATTCAATTTGTATTCACTTTCTTGAATCTGTCCACGTAACATATCAATATCACGTTGGTTATCGGCTAATTGCTGCTGGATTTGATAAATCATTTGACCTTGAGAGCTAACAGCGGTCTCAAGTTGAGTGAGGCGGTCTGCGGAAGAACCCGATCCGACATTGTTGATTGGCGCTTGGGCAATAGCGGCCCAAGGGGCCGCTACGCCAACCAATAACGACAGACCAACTAGTAATTGTCTGAAGTTACTGTTCATAATAGATAATTTCGCTTATCTATTAGTATGCAATGACTGCACGACGGTTTTTCGCGTAGTCTGCTTCAGTGTGACCTAACACAGCTGGTTTTTCTTTACCGTAAGAAACCAGTGAAACTTGGTCACCTGAAACGCCTTTGCTTTGCAGATACATTTTAACTGCGTTAGCACGACGCTCGCCCAGTGCGATGTTGTATTCTGGAGTACCGCGCTCATCCGCATGGCCTTCAACAACAACACGTACAGATGGGTTGCTACGCAGGAATGCTGCGTGTGCATCTAACATTTCAGCGTACTCTGGAGATACGTTGTATTTATCGAAACCAAAGTAAACAGTGTTGTTCTGTTGCAGTTGTTCCATTTGCTGACGTGCCAGCTCTTCCGCAGACAGACCAGTGTTAGTTTGATTCATAGAAGAATCATCACCAGTTTGGTCGTTGTTTTTGTTAGAGCTACAAGCTGCGACTGCCATGATTGGTAATGCGATCATCAGCCCTTTAAGCACTTTATTCAGTTGCATCGTTTTGATCCTTAATATTTTTGCCACACATTATTATTATGCATCACAGATACGGCGACCAGGCAGGGAATTTAACCTGTCCATCGGTTGCCGGAAGACGCGCTTTGAAACGCCCGTCGGTCGAAACTAGCTGCAATATAGTCCCCAAGCCTTGAGAGGAGCTATAAATTACCATAGTGCCGTTAGGTGCGATACTCGGCGTTTCATCTAGAAACGTTGACGTTAAATATTCAACGTTACCCGTTGCCAGATCCTGTTTGGCGATATGTTGCTGACCGCCCCCGGAGCTGACCATCACTAAGAAAGTTCCATCCGGGCTTACATCAGCATCCTGATTTTGTGATCCTTCATAGGAGACACGAACAGGACTACCACCATTAATATTCATTTTATAAATCTGCGGACGTCCTGCCTGATCAGAGGTATAAACTAAAGTTTGGCTATCCGGCATCCAGCTTGGTTCAGTATTGTTACTACGACCATCTGTTACTTGACGAATTTGACCACTACCTAAGTCCATCACATATAAATTCAGGCTGCCTGTCTTAGACAGAGCAAAAGCTAGTTTAGTCCCATCTGGTGAGAATGCAGGTGCCCCATTATGACGTGGGAATGATGCAACCTGACGAACCGCACCACTTGATAGAGTCTGGATAACTAGCGCAGAACTACCACTTTCAAACGTTACGTACGCAATCTTTTGGCCATCTGGTGACCAAGCTGGCGACATTAAAGGTTCTGGCGAACGGTGAACCGTAAATTGGTTAAAACCGTCATAGTCAGAAACTCGTAATTCAAACGGATATTGACCGCCGTTGGTCTTCACCACGTAAGCAATACGTGTACGGAAAGCACCACGGATACCAGTCAATTTCTCAAATACTTCATCACTTGCAGTATGCGCTGCATAGCGTAACCAATCTTTGGTCACTTTAAATTGGTTTTGCGCTAAAACTGCACCTGGGTTAGCGGCAACATCCACTAACTGATAGCTAACAACAAAGCTACCATCAGCTGCTGGTTGAACTTGACCAACAACAACCGCGTTAATGCCTAACGCAGTCCAAGCTTCTGGCGTCACTTCTGAAGCCGTGCCAGGTTGCTGAGGCATGCGGCTTGGTTCAATAGGGTTAAATTTACCACTATTGCGTAAATCAGCACCGACAATTCCGCCCACTTCTTGTGGCGGCGCACCCGCGCCAGCCCATTTAAATGGGACAACGCCAATTGGCTGAGCTGAGTTAACACCTTCAGTAATCTCAATACGGATCTCTGCCTGAGCAACAGTAGCCCATAGCATTAAGAACCCGAGAACTATTTTAAACGCATGCTTCATCCTAATCTCCCTTACTGCGATATTCACCACCGCAATAATTCGCTGAATTTTAACAAAGGTATACTAACAAAACTAGATAGCACACAAACTATTTATTACATTGCCTCAAAATTTACAATACAGACTGCTCTGAGTTGTTGAAAATCAAGGCTTAAATACCAATGTGCTACCCGATTTATTAAACGTATCATAGACCTCTCTGCTAGGTGGTTTTGGCATAGTCGCAAGTTTTGCTGCTCTCATTGCCGCCTCACATAACGCGGGATCATTTGCTGGATTATTTTTCGGTGAAATATTCACCAATAATCCATCTGGTGCTAACTTCAATTGCAGTTCACAAGTACGTCCACGATAACTTTCTGAGTCATAGAATTTACTTTGAACAGCAGCCTTAATTTTACCGGCATAGCTATCAACATCAGCATTCGATGCGCCTGATTTTTTACCACCACCGCTACCCGCAGCTGTTTGTCCACCTTGCTTGCTTGGCCCTGATGCAGTTAAATCACCCAGCAAATCATCAACAGATGATGCACTTTTCGCAGCTTCAGCTTCAGCTTTGGCTTTAGCTGCTTTTGCTTTAGCTTCTTTGTCCGCTTTTTCTTTAGCTTCTTTATCTGCCTTAGCCTTAGCTTCTTTGTCAGCTTTCGCTTTAGCATCAGCTTTAGCTTTGGCTTCTTTATCAGCTTTAGCTTTAGCGTCAGCTTCCGCTTTTTCTTTAGCTTCTTTTTCTGCCTTAGCCTTAGCAGCTTCAGCTTCTTTCTTAGCTTGTGCGTCAGCTTTTTCTTTCGCTGCCGCTTGCTCTTTTACGAGTTTTTCTTTTTCAGCTTTGGCTTGAGCAGCAGCTTCTTCCGCTATTTTTTGCTCTTCCTTCGCTTTTTTAGCCGCATCTAAGGCTTGTTTTTTCTGCTCTTCAGCTTGTTTTTGCTGTTGTTCGGTTTCTCGCTGAGTTTGGATCCGTTCTTCTTCAAGTTTTTGCAGACGTTTTTGTTCCTGCTCTTGCTTTTCTCTTAGCTCAGCATCTTGTTTTTGTTGCTGTTCTTTACGTTCTTTAGCTACTTGCTGGGAGCTTTTTTGCTGCTGCTGAGATTGATTATATTGCTCAACAACTGCGCCTGGATCGACCATCACAGCATCAATGACCGTTCCCTCTTCCCCACCGCCGCCAAGTTGGACGACTGTCACTAAAGAGCCTATAACGATCAAAGCAATCAATAAGATGTGCAGCCCAGCTGACATCAATAATGAGCGCTTCAAATCATCTTGTTTCTCTTTTGTCTTTCCCACTCTGGTTTCCAAAAAAAGAATCGATTCTTTTCAACTAGATCCGCGCCACTCTCAAAGTGGCGTCAGCAAATTAAATAGGTTGAGTCATCAAACCAACAGATTTGATCCCAGCACCATGTAACATGTTCAGCGCCTTAATGACTTCGTCATAAGGAACTTCTTTCGCACCACCAATTAGGAAAATCGTTTTCGGATTTTTTTCTAACTGCTCTTTTGCGACTGCTGAAATTTGTTCAGGTGGCAGTAACTCCATGCGCTCACCATCGACCAATAAATTATATTGATCAACACCCGCCACTTCTAAAATGACGGGCGGATTATCACTGGATGAGACGGTTTGGGTATCTGTTGCATCCGGCAAATCAACTTCCACGCTCTGAGAGATAATGGGTGCAGTTGCCATGAAAATCAGCAAAAGCACCAACAATACGTCCAGTAATGGAACAATGTTGATTTCGGATTTTAGCTCACGTCTGCGACTATTGCGCGCCATTCGCTTTTTCTCCCCGTCTTATTTCTTATCAGCAGAGAATGCTTGACGATGCAGGATAGCTAGGAATTCTTCCATAAAGTTATCGTAGCTTTGCTCAAGTTTATTCACACGTAAATTTAAGCGGTTGTACGCCATAACAGCTGGAATTGCAGCAAATAGACCGATTGCTGTTGCGATCAGAGCTTCCGCAATACCCGGAGCAACCATTTGTAATGTTGCTTGTTTTACCGCACCCAGTGCGATAAAAGCATGCATGATCCCCCAAACGGTACCAAACAGACCAATATAAGGGCTAATTGATCCTACGGTACCTAAAAATGGGATATGCGATTCAACGGATTCCAACTCACGATTCATCGAAATGCGCATAGCACGAGATGCACCAGTAACTACCGCATCAGGCGCATGAATATTAGCTTGATGTAAGCGAACAAACTCTTTGAAGCCAGAGTAAAAAATTTGTTCTGCACCACCTAATGCATCACGGCGAGCTTGGCTTTCTTTATATAATCGGGACAGCTCGATACCTGACCAGAATTTATCTTCAAATGCTTCCGCTTCGCGCGTGGCGGCATTTAAAACTTTTGTTCTCTGGATAATAATCGCCCACGATGCAATAGAAAAACCGATCAAAACGAACATAATCAGCTGAACCAATAGGCTCGCTTTTAGGAATAAATCCAAGATATTCATGTCAGTCACTGCTTAAACTCCGCGACAATAGACTTAGGAAGCGCTTTCGGCTTCATTTTAGATGTGTCCACACAAGCAATTAGGGCTGTCGCCCCACAAAGCAAGTTACCTTGCAAATCAACTAACCTTTGCTGAAAGAGTAAAGAAGCGCGTTTTATTTCAACGACTTCCGTTTCTACTTCCAGCAGGTCATCTAACCGAGCGCCCTTAATAAAGTCAATGGTCATACTACGGACGACAAAACCAAGGTTCTCAGCGAGTAAACTTTGTTGGTTAATACCTTTATTCCGCAACATTTCTGTTCTTGCCCGCTCAAAAAAAGCCAGATAACGTGCATGATATACAACTCCCCCCGCATCTGTATCTTCATAATACACGCGGACAGGCCAGCGAAATAACATAAAAAAACCACTCCGTCTTAGGTTAAATTAATTAACGGTGTCACTATACGCAAGACAGTGCCGCTTTGGAATCACTTTGCAGGTAAAGATATCAAAAATAATTGCGGGTCGCATGACCCACAATCTGAATTTAGATTAACTAAAGACTTTTACAAGTCCCCAGATAAGAATGATGGCGGCAGGTAATGGGTGGAACAGCACTCGCCACATCAATTTATTGGGTAGGAAACCCACTCCAAAAATGATGGCGCTGCAAGTTGCCCATATCATGAGAAGACCTTGCCAGATTGGAAATGCACTGGTATTGGCTGCAAACAGGGAAGGATCCCACATTACTGCGCCAGCGGTTACTAAAGCTAATATAAGGATAAGGGCCCTTATCGGGCCCTTTCCTAATAGCTGATAGGATTTATCCATCAGCATACTATTTACTCACCATCTTTAGCTGTTTTAGCTTCTTTTGCACTTTCAGAGTGCTCAAGGGCTAATGCTGCAATCACTGCAAAACTACAAGCTAACAGAGTGCCGAGGATCCAGGCGAAATACCACATATGTTATGCTCCTTAATACAGTGAATGCTTGTTGCTTTCGATAAAGTTTTTGTCCAAACGGCCAAACATTTTGTAGTAACACCAAGCGGTGTAACACAGAATAATTGGAACAAAAATGATAGCAACCACAGTCATAACTTGCAGAGTGAACAGGCTAGATGTCGCATCCCACATGGTCAAGCTTGCATTTGGCATGATGCTTGAAGGCATGACGAACGGGAACATTGCAACACCACATGTCAAGATAATGCAAGCGATAGTCAATGATGAGAACAGGAACGCCCAACCATTTTTATCTGCTTTAGTTGCAATCATCGTTAACAGTGGTAATGCCAGACCCAGACCAGGTAAAGCCCACAGGATTGGATACGTATTAAAGTTAGTTAACCATGCACCAGAAACAACTTCTACAGTTTTGTTCAGTGGGTTAGACGGGCTTAATGTATCAATCGTTGAAGTCACAACATAACCATCGATACCCATCACTAACCATACGCCAGCACCAGCAAAAGCAGCTAAAGTGATAAACGCACAGATGTAAGTTGCTTTACGGGTACGTAAGTGCAGTTCGCCAGTTGTACGCATTTGCAGATAAGTTGCACCTTGGGTAACAATCATCATTAAACCGACAACGCCAGCTAACAGACCGTATGGGTTCAGCAGACCAAACAGGTTACCGGTATAAGTCAGATACTGCTGGTTATCGATTTGCAGTGGAACACCCAGTAACAGGTTACCAAACGCAACACCGATAACTAACGGAGGCACGAAACCACCGATGAACAAACCCCAGTCCCACATGCTACGCCATTTTGGGTTCTCCAGTTTAGAACGGTAGTCGAAACCAACCGGACGGAAGAACAATGCAGCTAATACCAAAATCATAGCGACATAGAAGCCAGAGAATGAAGCAGCATAAACCTGAGGCCATGCAGCGAACATTGCACCACCCGCAGTGATTAACCAAACTTGGTTACCATCCCAGTGCGGTGCAACAGCATTAATCATAACGCGGCGTTCAGTATCTGTTTTACCTAAGATAGGTAATAAGAAGCCTACGCCCATGTCAAAGCCATCCGTGACGGCAAATCCAATCAGCAGTACGCCGATAAGGATCCACCACACAAATCGAAGAACTTCATAATCAAACATAAGTGGACTCCTGTTTACTGAACGTCGTGTGCTGAACTATTTTTCTGTTCAAAATGGTAACGACCGGTTTTCAGGCTGCTAGGCCCTTTGCGAGCGAATTTGAACATTAAGAACATTTCGGCAATCAAGAACAGTGTATACAGACCACAGATCAGAGCCATAGAGAAGATCAGGTCTTGTGGGGTTAAGTTAGAGTGTGCGACCGAAACTGGTAACACTTCACCAATTGCCCACGGTTGACGACCATACTCAGCCACGAACCAGCCTGATTCAATAGCAATCCATGGTAATGGAATACCAAACAGAGCCAGACGAAGCAGCAGTTTGCTCTTACCAATACGGTTACGAACAACTGACAGGAATGCCCAACCGATGATTAACAGTAACGCGAAGCCAACTGCAACCATGATACGGAATGCCCAGAACAGTGGTGCAACATTAGGAATACTGTCTTTAACCGCTTTCTGAATTTGTTCTTCTGTCGCATCAACAACGTTTGGTGTGTATTGTTTTAACAGAAGACCATAGCCAAGGTCTTTTTTACTTGCTTCGAATGCAGCACGCAGTTCTGGGCTCTTATCACCAGCTAACAGCTGTTGTAATTGACCATAAGAAACCATACCGTTACGGATACGGACTTCGTGTTGCTTCATCAGATCTTTCAGACCTAATACTGGCGTGTCGATAGAACGCGTTGCAATAATACCCATCGCCCATGGAATTGAGATAGAGAATGTATTCTCTTGTTTCTCATTGCTTGGGAATGCGATTAGGTTAAATGCAGCTGGAGGCGCATGGGTTTCCCACTCTGCTTCAACAGCGGCCAGCTTCGTTTTCTGCACGTCACCCATTTCGTAACCTGATTCATCACCAAGAACGATAACAGAGAGAACAGCAGCCATACCAAAGCTTGCAGCAATTGCAAAAGAGCGCTTAGCGAATGCCAAGTCACGACCTTTAAGCATGTAGTAAGAGCTGATACCCAGAATGAACATGGCACCAGTACAATAACCAGCAGCAACTGTGTGAACGAATTTAACTTGCGCAACTGGGTTCAGGACTAGCTCAGAGAAGCTAACCATTTCCATACGCATTGTTTCGTAGTTGAAGTCTGCAGCGATAGGGTTTTGCATCCAACCGTTCGCAACCAGAATCCACAGCGCAGAGAAGTTAGAACCTAAAGCAACTAACCAAGTCACCGCAAGGTGCTGAGTTTTGCTTAAACGATCCCAACCGAAGAAGAATAAACCAACAAAGGTAGATTCTAAGAAGAATGCCATCAGACCTTCGATTGCCAGAGGCGCACCGAAGATATCTCCAACATAGTGGGCGTAGTATGACCAGTTAGTCCCGAATTGGAACTCCATAGTCAGACCAGTCGCAACACCCAGAGCGAAGTTAATACCAAATAACTTGCCCCAGAACTTAGTCATATCTTTATAAATTTGTTTACCAGACAGCACATATACCGTCTCCATAATCGCAAGCAAAAACGCCATACCGAGCGTTAATGGAACGAACAGGAAGTGATACATCGCAGTTAAGGCAAACTGTAATCGTGACAGTTCGACAATATCAAACATCTTGACTCCTTGCTCCTAGCAGGAAGACACCGACTTGCGGCAACCCAGCTTCCAGTGTTAAACGGGAAAGCCTCTTAACTACCAGCAAAAAATGCCTCAAAACAACAAATAATTAACAAAAGTAAAAGAAAAAACCTACCATAATAATAGTACGCCTATCTTCACATACAATAAACTTCTTTTACGTGATTCAGATTTGAATTCTGAAGTTATATCAATAATTATACCCTTTAATAGAAAAATGAGTATTTGATCGAGCACCAATTTAAGCAATTTGGGCAAATAAAGCTAGTGGTAATAAATTGATTTACGTCAATTTTTTCTCACTTGTTAATTGCTCTCGACCCGATTCAAATAATAGTTAGACAGTTGTTAACTATCTGTTATTTTAATTGATATAGGTTTTTTTACTTTTTTAATAAGATTAAAACAAAATGATAACTTTTGTTTTTCTCAATCTAAAAAAGAATGCTTATTTATAATAGCAGCCCATTTCTAAATTATTACTTTATTTATTAATAAAGATAATTATCGTAAAAAAAGCCCTATATTCAGTTAATCAAAATAATCTAAAAATAAAAAAATTGATCTAATATCAAATTAGACCATTTCCCATTTTGTGCTATTTCATATTCAATAATAAACTTACCCAAAACGTACTATTTATGCTGACTTATTTTGGTATTACTCACTAAAAACCCTACATTTTAAGCTTTTAGTAGAAATTACATGAAATAAGTACAGTTATTAGCCATAAAAAAACCCGCGCTTCCTAGAAAGCACGGGCTTCGTCTCTTACGTGATACGAGCTATAAGCTCATATTGCGCTTATTTGTTTAGCATAGACTTCACAGCATCGCCGATATCAGCCAAGCTACGTACAGTTTTCACGCCAGCGGCTTCTAAAGCAGCAAATTTCTCGTCGGCAGTACCTTTACCACCAGCGATAATTGCACCAGCATGTCCCATACGCTTACCTTTAGGTGCAGTTACACCCGCGATATAACCAACAACTGGCTTAGTGACGTGCTCTTTGATGTATGCAGCCGCTTCTTCTTCCGCGTTACCACCGATTTCACCGATCATCACGATCGCTTCAGTTTGTGGGTCTTCTTGGAATAATTTCAGGATATCGATAAAGTTTGAACCAGGAATTGGGTCACCACCGATACCAACGCAAGTTGATTGACCTAAACCTGCATCCGTTGTTTGTTTTACCGCTTCATAAGTCAGTGTACCTGAACGTGAAACGATACCAACTTTACCTGGCATATGAATGTGGCCAGGTTGGATACCGATTTTGCACTCGCCCGGAGTGATAACACCTGGGCAGTTAGGGCCAATCATACGAACACCAGCTTCGTCTAATTTCACTTTAACAGTCAGCATATCCAGTGTTGGAATACCTTCTGTGATAGTGATGATCAGTTTGATGCCTGCATCAATCGCTTCAAGGATAGAATCCTTACAAAATGGTGCTGGTACGTAGATAACAGATGCTGTTGCACCGGTTGCTTCTACTGCTTCACGCACAGTGTTAAATACCGGTAAACCTAGGTGAGTTGTACCACCTTTACCTGGCGTTACACCGCCAACCATTTTTGTACCGTAAGCAATAGCTTGTTCGGAGTGGAAAGTACCTTGACCGCCAGTGAATCCTTGGCAAATTACTTTGGTGTTTTTATCGATTAAAATAGACATTATTTAGCCTCCGCCGCTGCTACTGCTTTCTTAGCTGCATCTGTCAGGCTGTTTGCAGCGATAATATTTAAGCCGCTGTCTGCCAGTTTTTTCGCACCTAACTCTGCATTGTTACCTTCTAAACGTACAACTACTGGTACATTCACGCCAACTTCTTCTACTGCACCAATGATGCCGTCTGCAATCAGGTCACAGCGAACGATACCACCAAAAATGTTTACGAATACAGCTTTAACGCTCTTATCCGAAAGAATGATTTTAAACGCTTCAGTTACGCGTTCTTTGGTTGCACCGCCACCAACGTCAAGGAAGTTAGCTGGCGCACCGCCGTGCAGTTTAACGATATCCATGGTACCCATTGCAAGGCCCGCACCGTTAACCATACAGCCGATATTACCATCCAGAGCAACGTAGTTAAGTTCCCACTTAGCCGCTTGAGCTTCACGTGCATCTTCTTGAGATGGATCGTGCATTTCACGCATTTCAGCTTGACGATACAGAGCGTTGCTATCCACGCCTAATTTACCATCTAAGCAAACTAAATCGCCTTCAGTATTGATAACTAATGGGTTAACTTCGATCAGCGCTAAATCACGCTCTAAGAACATGGTTGCTAAGCCCATGAAGATTTTAGCGAATTGGCTAACTTGTTTACCCGTTAAGCCTAATTTGAATGCCAGTTCACGACCTTGATATGGCATTGGGCCAGTCAGCGGATCGATAACGGCTTTGTGGATCAGTTCTGGTGTTTCTTCAGCAACTTTTTCAATTTCAACGCCGCCTTCAGTTGAAGCCATGAATACAACGCGACGTGTACCACGGTCCACGACTGCACCTAAATACAGTTCTTTAGCGATGTCAGTCGCGCTTTCAACCAAAATTTGGTTAACCGGCTGACCATTTGCATCAGTTTGGTAAGTAACCAGATTCTTACCTAACCATTTTTCAGCAAATTCACGGATGTCATTGATATCTTTTGTAACTTTTACGCCGCCAGCTTTACCACGTCCACCTGCGTGAACTTGGCATTTGATAACCCATGGACCATTACCGATTTTTTTCGCCGCAGCTACTGCTTCTTCTACTGATGAACAGGCATAACCAGTTGGAGCTGGTAAACCATAGCGTGTAAAAAGCTGTTTTGCCTGATACTCGTGTAAATTCATGATGTTCTATCCATAATTGAGTCTGGAGGAGCGTTTATCGCCCCTTGCAATTGTTACAGATTTAGCAGCCAGCGAACTGGCTGCATCGGTTACCTCAGACCGGACAGGTTGTCCCCCTGCCCTGTTATGTTTCTATACGTCTAGCAGTAAACGAGTTGGATCTTCCAACATATCTTTGATAGCCACTAAGAAGCCAACTGATTCACGACCATCGATTAAACGGTGGTCATAAGACAGCGCTAAATACATCATTGGAAGAATTTCTACCTTACCATTAACTGCCATTGGGCGGTCTTTGATGGCATGCATGCCTAAGATTGCGCTTTGTGGTGGGTTAATGATTGGAGTAGACATCAGAGAACCGAACACACCACCGTTAGTGATAGTGAAGTTACCGCCACTTAAATCTTCAACAGTTAATTTACCGTCGCGACCTTTGACAGCCAGCTCTTTAATATTTTTCTCGATATCAGCCATGCTCATTGCATCCACATCACGCAGAACTGGGGTTACCAGGCCACGCGGTGTTGATACCGCAATACTGATGTCGAAATAGTTATGGTAAACCACGTCCGAACCATCGATAGAAGCGTTCACTTCTGGATAGCGTTTCAGTGCTTCAACCGCCGCCTTAATGTAGAAAGACATAAAGCCTAAACGTACACCGTGACGTTTTTCAAATGCTTCACCGTACTGTGCACGCAGGTCTTTAATAGGCTGCATGTTGATTTCGTTGAAGGTTGTTAACATCGCCGTGCTGTTTTTCGCTTCCAACAGACGCTCTGCAATACGTTTACGCAGGCGAGTCATCGGAACACGTTTTTCACTACGGTGAGCTAATGGTGCTTGAGCTGCAGCTGGTGCTTGAGCCGCAGGTGCCGCAGCTGGTTTAGCTGCTAAATGTTTTTCAACATCTTCACGAGTCAGACGACCGCCAACACCAGTCCCTTTGATATCCGCAGGGTTCAGGTTGTGTTCAGCGACCAGACGACGAATCGCTGGGCTCAGCGCATCATTACTTTCTTCTTCTAAGCTCGCCGTTTGACGTGCTGCTGGTGCAGGTGCTGCTTCTTTAACTTCAGCAGGGATACCTGTGCTATCGCCTAAACGAATGCGACCTAGTAACTGTTTAGATAAAACAGTTGCGCCTTCTTCTTCAATAATGGCTTCCAGAACACCTGCTTCACTTGCAGGAACTTCAAGAACAACTTTGTCTGTTTCGATCTCAACCAGAACTTCGTCACGCTGAACACTGTCACCTGGTTTTTTATGCCATGTGGCAACCGCTGCATCAGCGACGGATTCAGGAAGATCGGGAACAAGAATTTCTACGCTACTCATTTTCTATCCTTTAATTATGCAATGTTCAAAGCGTCATTAACCAGGGCCGCTTGTTGTTCCTGGTGAACGGAGGTATAACCAACTGCTGGAGAAGAAGAAGCTGCTCGACCCGCATAGCGTAAAGTTGCGCCTGCTGGGATAGCTTCATGGAAATTGTGCTGGCTGCAATACCAAGCACCTTGGTTTAGTGGCTCTTCTTGGCACCAAACGAAATCTTTCACATGAGCGTACTGAGCGAATACTTTTTGGATATCTTCGCGTGGGAACGGATACAGCTGTTCAATACGCACGATAGCCACATCTTTTTGCTCTTTCTTACGACGTTGTTCTAATAAATCGTAATAAACTTTACCGGAACACATAACGACGCGTTTCACATCTTTCGGATTAATTTCGTCAATTTCACCGATAACTGGTTGGAATGAACCATTCGCCAGCTCATCCATGCTAGAAACTGCTAATGGATGACGTAACAGTGACTTAGGTGACATAACAATCAGAGGACGACGCATATCGCGCAGTGCTTGACGGCGTAACATGTGATAAACCTGGGCCGGTGTTGATGGCACACACACTTGCATGTTTTGATCTGCACACAGTTGCAGGTAACGCTCTAAACGTGCAGATGAGTGCTCTGGACCCTGACCTTCATAACCATGAGGCAGTAGCATAACCAGACCACACATACGACCCCATTTTTGCTCACCAGAGCTAATGAATTGGTCGATAACAACTTGCGCACAGTTAGCAAAGTCACCGAACTGAGCTTCCCAAATAGTCAGCGCGCGCGGTTCAGTTGTTGCATAGCCATACTCAAATGCCAATACTGCGTTTTCAGTCAGAACAGAGTCCCAAACGTTGAATACGCCTTGGCCGCTATGAACATTTTGCAGAGGTACGTAAACAGAGCCATTAGTTTGGTTGTGAACAACTGCATGACGGTGGAAGAACGTACCACGCCCCGCATCTTCACCAGATAAACGGATTGGAATACCTTCATCAACTAACGTACCGTAAGCCAGAGTTTCTGCCGCACCCCAATCAAGTAATTTTTCGCCTTTCGCCATTTCAGCGCGGTCAGAATAAATTTTCTCAACACGAGATTGCGCAACGATACCTTCAGGGATCGTGCTCAGCTTAGTCGCTAACTCAGTTAAACGTTTAATATCGTAGTTAGATTTGTATTGCTCATTCCACTCATGATTTAAGTACGGTTCCCAAGTGTAAGAATGCAGCCCCATTTCACGATATTCTTCAACAACACAGTCACCACGATCTAACGCGTCACGATACAGGTTAACCATTTCAGTGACTTCATTCGCAGAAACCACGCCAGCTTCGATTAAACGATCTGCGTAGATTTTACGTGGGGTTGGGTGCTGTTTAATTTTTTGGTACATGATTGGCTGAGTTGCACTTGGCTCATCAGCTTCGTTATGTCCATGACGGCGGTAGCACACTAAGTCGATCATCACATCGCGCTTAAAGGTGTTACGGAAATCTAAGGCTAAGCGAGTCACGAATGCAACCGCTTCAGGGTCATCAGCATTAACGTGGAAAATAGGCGCCTGCACCATTTTCACGATATCAGTACAGTATTCTGTTGAACGCGTGTCTTTCGGGTTTGAGGTTGTGAAACCAACTTGGTTGTTGATAACGATACGCATGGTACCGCCAACTTCATAACCACGAGCCTGAGACATGTTCAGGGTTTCTTGTACAACACCTTGACCAGTTACTGCTGAGTCACCGTGAATGGTGATTGGCAGAACCATATTACTACGACCTTCGTCCAGACGGTCACGGCGAGCACGTACAGAACCGATAACCACTGGGCTTACGATTTCTAAGTGTGATGGGTTAAATGCCAGTGCTAAGTGAACACGGGAACCCGCCGTTTCGAAATCAGAAGAGAAACCTTGGTGATATTTAACGTCACCTGCGCTTGAATGGTCTTTATGCTTACCAGCAAATTCATCAAATAATTCGGCTGGTTTTTTACCCAGAATGTTGATCAGGACGTTTAGGCGGCCACGGTGCGCCATACCAAGCACCACTTCACGAGTGTCTTGTTTGCCTGCATGATGGATAAGATCCTTCAGCATTGGGATCAGTGCATCGCCACCTTCTAAAGAGAAACGTTTTGCACCTGGGAATTTTGCACCAAGGTAACGCTCAAGACCTTCTGCTGCTGTTAATTCAGCTAAGAAGCGACGTTTTTCTTCTTTAGAAAATTGCTGCGCAACATTCACAGACTCTAAACGTTGTTGGATCCAACGTTTTTCTTCTGTGTTAGTAATGTGCATATATTCCGCACCAATGGAACCGCAATAGATGCGTTTCAGGTGGTCATATAGTTCGCTGAGTTTCATGGTTTCTTTGCCAATTGCAAATGAACCCACGTTGAAAGTTTCGTCGAAATCTTCTTTGGTTAGGTTATGGAATGTAGGGTCCAGATCTGGAACGGCTTCGCGTTTCCAAAGTCCTAACGGGTCGAGATTTGCATTTTGATGTCCGCGGAAGCGGAAGGCATTGATGAGCTGCAAAACTTTAACTTGTTTTGCATCGATCGTTGGATCGCTAACAGAGGTGTGGTAACGGGTAGAATCTTTTGCTAAGCGACGGAAGTAGTCTCGTGCTTGCGAATGTAATTGCTCACCGCTATTACCCGCTCCAGGTAGTTGCTGGAAGATTTCTCTCCATTCGACATCTACGGAATTAGGGTCAGTCAGATAATCTTCATAGAGCTGTTCTATATAAGACTGGTTCGCGCCTGCCAGAAAGCTTGAATCCAGCCAGTCCTTCATTACGCCGTTCTGCATTGTGATCCCTTAAGCTTTATAAGCTTTAGTTTTCGCCGTGGTTAACTAATCGCCGCATTTAAGCGACCTCGATAAAGGTTCTCTTGGACGTGCTTTTTGCATGTTCTCACTTTGGGAGTCCCTCTTATCAATTAAGGGTTTCCCTTTTAAGGAACCTTTAAAAACTGTCTACGGTTTTTAAAGGTTCCTTGCTTTCGCAAGTGTCTTCATCTTGTTTTGCAGTTGGCTTTTTACTTTCACTTTTTGACTTTTTACTTTACGTTTCAGTGATTCAATTTAAGACTTATACTTACTTTACGCTTATTTTTTACTTTAAGTACGTATTTTGTGCTATCCAAATTTAGCCTACGGCACCTAAGCGCCGCAGGCTGTATCGATTTAGGCGCTATGTTTCAATAACATAGACTTAATGTGACCGATAGCTTTCGTTGGATTTAGTCCTTTAGGGCATACATTGACACAATTCATGATGCTATGACAGCGGAAAACACTAAAAGCGTCGTTCAGATCATCTAATCGTGAATCTGTTTCAGTATCGCGACTGTCAATTAAGAATCTATAGGCAGCGAGCAGACCTGCAGGACCGATAAATTTGTCCGGATTCCACCAGAAAGATGGGCATGAAGTTGAACAGCATGCACACAGAATACACTCGTAAAGACCATCAAGTTTTTCACGTTGTTCTGGTAGCTGTAAGTTTTCGCGCGCCGGCGGATTCTTATTATCATTAAGAAGATACGGACGAATTTTTTCGTATTGAGTATAAAATTGCGTCATGTCGATGATCAGGTCACGAATCACTGGCAGACCGGGCAATGGACGGATCACAATTTTTTTACCACTACGGGTTAAAGCAGACAATGGCGTAATACAAGCCAGTCCGTTTTTACCGTTCATGTTCAGACCATCAGAACCACATACACCTTCACGGCAAGAACGACGGAATGAGAGTGTTGGATCTTGTTCTTTTAACTGAATTAACGCATCCAGCAGCATCATGTCACGCCCTTCTTTCACTTCAAGGGTGTAATCTTGCATACGTGGCGCATTGTCTACATCAGGATTGTAGCGATAAATCGAAAATTCTAGTTTCATAGTTTATTTCTCCGCAACTGGATTAACACCACGCATTAATAAGTACGAATCTTCGGTGGGAAGGCTTCACGCAACTTAGGTTGCATGTTCACTTCACGACGAGTCATCGTTTCAGATTGCGGTAGATATAATGAGTGACATAACCAATTTGCATCATCACGATCTGGGAAGTCAAAGCGACTGTGAGCACCACGGCTCTCTGTACGGAAGTTTGCAGCTTGTGCAGTTGCATAAGCAGTTTCCATCAGGTTATCCAGCTCTAAACATTCGATACGTTGGGTATTGAACTCAGTTGAAGTGTCATCCAGACGCGCATTTTTCAGACGTTCACGGATTTCTTTCAGTTCTTCTAAGCCCTTCGCCATTGCATCCCCTTCACGGAATACGGAGAAGTTGTTCTGCATACAAGATTGCAGCGCTTTACGGATATCAGTTGGATCTTCACCCGTACGCGCATTTTCCCAACGATTGAAACGAGCCATTGCTGCATCGATGTCTGATTCAGACGCATCACGCATTGAACCTTGTTCCATGATGGATTCATTTAAGTGTAAGCCAGCAGAACGACCAAAAACTACGAGGTCAAGTAGGGAGTTACCACCTAAACGGTTAGCGCCGTGTACAGATACACAAGCAATCTCACCCACAGCAAACAGACCCGGAATCACTTCGTCTTCGCCTTTTTCGTTATAGCGAATTGCTTGACCCGTCACTTTAGTTGGAATACCACCCATCATATAGTGACAAGTTGGGATAACTGGGATTGGCTCTTTAACTGGGTCAACGTGAGCAAAAGTACGAGATAATTCAAGGATACCCGGTAAGCGAGATTCCAGAACATCTTTTCCTAAGTGGTCCAGTTTCAGTTTCGCGTGTGGACCCCATGGACCATCACAACCACGGCCCTCACGAATTTCAATCATGATTGAACGTGCAACAACATCACGACCAGCAAGGTCTTTCGCGTTTGGTGCATAACGTTCCATGAAACGCTCGCCATCTTTATTCAGCAGGTAACCACCTTCACCACGACAGCCTTCTGTGACCAGAACACCTGCGCCAGCGATACCCGTTGGGTGGAACTGCCACATTTCCATATCTTGTAATGGAACGCCAGCACGTACGGCCATACCAACACCGTCACCCGTATTGATGTGTGCGTTAGTGGTGGATTGGTAAATACGACCTGCACCGCCAGTTGCTAAGATGGTTGCTTTCGCTTTGAAGTAAACCAGCTCGCCCGTTTCCATACAGATTGCAGTACAACCTACGATATCGCCATCTTGGTTTTTCACTAAATCCAGTGCATACCATTCAGAGAAAATCGTAGTGTGGTTTTTTAAGTTTTGCTGATACAAAGTATGTAACAGTGCGTGACCAGTACGGTCAGCTGCCGCAGCAGTACGTGCCGCTTGCTCGCCACCGAAATTCTTAGACTGACCACCGAATGGACGTTGATAAATACGTCCATCATCAAGGCGAGAGAAAGGCAATCCCATATGTTCTAATTCAAGGATAGCTTCCGGTCCTGTTTTACACATGTATTCGATAGCGTCTTGGTCACCGATATAGTCGGAACCTTTAACGGTGTCGTACATGTGCCATTCCCAGTTGTCAGGGTGTGTGTTACCAAGTGCAACAGTGATACCACCTTGCGCTGACACAGTATGAGAACGAGTTGGAAAAACTTTAGATAACAAAGCACAAGATAGGCCTTGTTGAGAAATTTGTAGTGCTGCGCGCATACCTGCACCGCCCGCACCGATAACGATAGCGTCAAACTCTCTGATTGGCAGATTCATTTTATGCACCCCACACAACAATTGTTCCGTAAATTAAGTAAGCCAGTAAACCAACCACGATGGCCAGTTGCAGCACTAAGCGAATCGCCAGCGGCTTAACATAGTCAGTCAGTACTTGCCACATACCAATCCAGGCATGCACAAGAATTGAGAACAATGTGAGGATGGTGAATACTTTGGTCACAGAGGAGGCAAAGAAGCCACGCCATACTTCATAGGTAATATCATTAATTGCTACGAAGCCAACAATGTAGAGTACGTAGAGGACGATAACGATCGCCGAACCACGGATTAGCAGCCAGTCCTGGATACCAGTACGGCCTAAAGCTGATGCATTACTTACCATACTAAGATCCCCGCCAGAATTGCCAGAATTACAGTAATTACGAATGTAATTTTTGCGGATGAGTTGCCCGCAGCAAGGGTTTCATCAACACAACCGAAATCCATCAGCATATGACGAATACCACCACAAATGTGGTACGCCAGCGCTGTTAAGATCCCCCAAAGAATGAACTTGGCAAAAAAGCCAGTCATTATTTCAGACGCGTATTGAAAACCTTCTGGAGAGGAGAGAGAAGTCCCTAGCAACCAAAGCAGAATACCAACTGCGATGAGAGTAATGACGCCAGAGACACGGTGCAAGATCGACGATATTGCAGTAATCGGAAAGTGAATCGTCTGCAAATCAAGGTTGACAGGTCTTTGTTTTTTCACAATTTTGCCCACACAGCTCTTTATTATTTTCCATCCTCCGGACCTGGGGTGGAAATCAGACAGCGACAGGGGTACAAAATGCAACTTAACACAAACTTTAATCCATCATGTTTGAATAAAGTTGCATACTGATCACGCTGGGAACTCCTACTCAGGGTAATCCGGAGACCTGGCGCCAGTATAAAGTCTTCACATTGCTATTACAATTCCCACACAAAAGGTTTGGAGACATTTAGCCCGAACAGTGAGAAGGATCACGATTTAAACATTTTATATAAATGTGCTTATCTTATTTGACAATGATTCAACATTTATCTTACATATATGCCTGACAGATTTATCTGAATACGTTACGGATGACCCAGAGTCGTGTAGTAATGTGAATGAGTATGCAAGTATAAACAAAAGTTATGAAAGTTGTTTCCCTTACCACAAATAATGATATTGTAGAGAAAACAACAAAAAAAGAACATAACGCCCTATACACTCGCAAACAACCTAACCACATTGTTATCGGTATTGATATTGGTTGCCGGATTTCAAGGTTTTATGTGATATCCCGCTGATTTTCTCAACACACCGATAGAACAATGCTCAAAGACGCAGTATAACGCTGAGTTCTGGGTTGTTGAGTGTGGATTATCAAGCGCTAAGGAGACCGTAAATGGCTGATAACAAAGCTAAGATAATGACTGGAAGTAAAGGTGATTTCGAACTAGACATCCTAAGCCCGACCATTGGCCAAGATGTTATCGATGTACGAGCTTTAGGTTCTAAAGGGTTCTTCACATACGACCCCGGTTTTACTTCTACCGCATCCTGTGAGTCAAAAATTACCTATATCGATGGTGATAAAGGCGTTCTACTCCACCGTGGTTTCCCAATTGATCAACTCGCCACTCAAGCCTCATACCTTGAAGTCTGTTATATCCTGTTATACGGCGAAGCTCCAACCCAAGAACAGTACAATACATTTAAAAACACGGTGACTCGCCACACCATGATCCATGAGCAAATCACTCGGATGCTTAATGGTTTCCGTCGTGACTCTCACCCAATGGCTGTTCTGTGTGGGGTAACAGGTGCTCTAGCAGCGTTCTACCACGATGCATTAGACGTTAATAACCCTCGTCACCGTGAAATCACCGCTTACCGTCTGCTGTCCAAAATGCCGACCGTTGCAGCGATGTGTTATAAATACTCTATCGGCCAACCTTTTGTTTATCCTCGTAATGATTTATCTTACGCGGGTAACTTCTTGCACATGATGTTCTCTACACCATGTGAAGAATATGTGGTTAACCCAGTACTTGAGCGCGCAATGGACCGTATTTTGATCCTACACGCTGACCACGAACAAAACGCATCAACCTCGACAGTCCGTACCGCAGGTTCTTCCGGCGCTAACCCATTTGCATGTATTGCAGCAGGTATCGCGTCTCTGTGGGGGCCTGCTCATGGCGGCGCTAACGAAGCCTGCTTACGTATGCTTGAAGAGATTCAAACCGTTGAGCACATCCCAGCATTTATCGAACGTGCAAAAGATAAAAATGACTCTTTCCGCTTAATGGGCTTCGGTCACCGTGTTTATAAAAACCATGACCCACGCGCTACCGTTATGCGTGAAACTTGCCATGAAGTACTGAACGAGCTGGGTCTAAATGACAGTCTGCTTGAAGTGGCCATGGAATTAGAACGTATCGCACTGAACGACCCGTACTTCATTGAGAAGAAACTGTACCCTAACGTTGACTTCTACTCAGGTATCATCCTGAAAGCAATGGGGATTCCATCTTCAATGTTTACTGTTATCTTCGCGATTGCACGTACCATTGGTTGGATTGCACATTGGAACGAAATGCACGATGAAGGTCTGAAAATTGCGCGTCCTCGCCAACTGTATACTGGCTACGACAGACGTGAATTCAGTTCTGAGTTAGACAAAAAATAATTTAACTCACTCATCACTAAAGCCTCGAAGATTCGGGGCTTTTAAATGTCTAATATTCTATATTTATTCTATTTTTTTAGTCTTGATTCACCGCTGTATTCCCGCGGTGTCATCCCGCTCATTTTGCGAAAAAAACTAATAAATGCGCTGTCACTGGCTAAACCTAACTCTTGAGTAATAAATCCATAGCTTTTCTCCTGTGCTAATAACTCTATCCCTTTGATAAACCGCCATTGTTGTCGCCACGCCTGATAACTCATTCCTGTCTCTTTTAGAAAAACTCGAGTAATCGTTTTCTCACTGGCACCAACCGTTTGAGCTAATTGATTTAGAGGCGGAGGAAGTCGCTCTAGGTCAAGGGACTTAAAACGCCGGTCTTGAGGTAAAGAAAGTAGAGTAGGTTCCTTTGTTGCACATTGTAATTCATCAATAAAAACAGGAAGTAACCTTGCTAGTCTCCCTTCTCGCCAGTCACTCTCAAAAGGCGCCACCGCGATGCGTTCCAACAGTTCTCGAAGCAAAGGAGAGATACTTAAAATAGACACCTGATCAGAGATTTGCTCTGCATATTCTTGGCTTAGGTAAACAGACCGATACCCTACCGAAGCTCGCATTTGTGCTCGATGCTGTGTAAATGGTGGGATCCACGCGACTCTCCCTGGCGGTAGTAACGAAATTTCATTCTGTAAGCTAATGCGAATGCAGCCTTGTTGTGTAAATAATAACTGCCCCATTTCATGGGTATGCGCTCCTGAATCATGTTGCCCCATTTGGGCTGCAATCCCCAATACGGGGGTATCATACCAGTGAGTTTGAAACTCATCCGTCTGTAATAACCACGCCATAAATGTCTCTTTTTTGATATTTATTGTCTTTATTATTGTAATAAGACAAATAAAAAGCCACTAAACTTTGCGCCATTCCACACACATTGAAAATAAATAGGTAAATCAATATGGAGCGCGTACTTTCATTATCTTTAGCAATAGCGCTGATGATGTTTCCGCAAATTGTCGAAACCCTATATAGCCCTGCGTTAACAGATATTGCGGCTGCATTTCAGGTGAATGCCGAGCAAGCCTCTCAAACACTTTCGCTGTATTTCTTTTCTTTCGCTTTTGGTGTCGTATTTTGGGGCAGAATGTGTGATGTGATTGGTCGTCGTCCCACTATTTTGCTTGGGTTATTTCTGTATGGAATTGCCTCTGTAAGCACACTTTTTGTCTCACATTTCTATGGGTTACTGTTACTGCGTATGTTATCTGCGTTTGGCGCTGCGGTAGGTTCTATTGGCACACAAACCATGATGCGTGACAGTTTTCAAGGTCATACGTTAGCCAAAGTTTTCTCTGTGATGGGTATCGCCTTAGCGATAAGCCCCGCGCTTGGGATGATTTTCGGTGCCAGCTTAGTTTGGCTAGGTAGTTACCGAGCCGTTTTTATGGGTTTGGCTCTTTTAGCCGCCATACTTTTGTTATGGTCATGTTATAAGCTTCCTGAGACCAAACCACAGAACGTGATCAAAACCCCATTTTTAACCACGTTTTTACACATGTTAGGGGATAAACGAATTTTCCAAAATGTGATGTTGATTGCATTTTTCAACATTAATTTATTCAGTTACTATCAGCTTGGACCTTTCATTTTTGAGCAATTAGCGTTCAACCAACAACAATTTGGTCTAACTGGAATTCTGTTAGCGTTTGGTGTTGGTCTCGGTTCGCTGATCAATCGCACATTATTGACGAAAAAGTGGTCACCCGAAAAGCTCGTTAAACTGGCAAGTGGCGTTTCTTTAATCAGCGGCGGCTTAGTTTATCTATTACAAGGTCATATTGGGTTTGTGCTACCAATAATGGGCATTGTGGTGGGATATGGGATCGCAATCCCGAATATTTTGGCGCACGCTCTGGATCATTATCAAGACAGAAAAGGCACCGCCGGCGCAATTTTAGGTTTGTTTTACTATTTAGGATTAGCTCTCGGATTAATGGCCGCCGGCGAGGTTCAAAACCTAGGTTTAGTGCTTATCACTTCAAGCTTAATTCTGGTTTTAGTGGCTTTAAAATACCGGACTTAAATCAAACTTAAATTTGATATTTAACGGAAAAAAATCAAATTATCTTTATTACATAGCTATTTTCTAAATAGTTCGCGTTGTAGCTAGGCGGCAAATGAGCTAATCCCTAGGAGCATACAAAAGTATGTGACTAGGGTTAGTGAGTGAAGCCAACAACGCTACAGCGCGAAATATGACGAAAAAAATTAGGCGGGGTTATCGATATCGATGAAGGTAGCATTTACCTCATGATTATCATTCAACCACTCCGTCAACGCCTTAATCCCATAACGCTCTGTTGCGTGGTGCCCTGCGCTGTAGAAATGGATCCCCATTTCTCTTGCGATATGAATAGTTTGTTCTGACACTTCCCCAGTCACAAAGGCATCTACACCAAACTCCGCCGCTTGCATAATAAAGCCCTGACCACCGCCAGTACACCATGCAATTTGACGAATTTCTTCTTTGGCGTTGTCGCCACAATGCAATACTTTGCGCCCTAAGCGTGTTTCTAAACGTTGGGTTAATTCCGCTGGGGTAATGGGTTGGTCGAAAAAGCCAAATGGCATCAGTGGCTCAATGTTGCCATTGACTTGCACGCCCATAATATGAGCCAGTTGCACATTGTTGCCTAATACTGGGTGAGCATCTAATGGTAGGTGATAACCGTACAGGTTAATGTCATTCGCCAGTAACGTTTTTAGGCGATTTCTTTTCATGCCTTTGATAATGGCCGGTTCGTTTTTCCAAAAGTAGCCATGATGCACAATCACAGCATCGGCATTGAGTCTGACCGCTTCATCCAATAATGCTTGGCAAGCCGTCACGCCTGTCACGATTTTTTTAACGTGGGGACGACCCTCTACTTGTAATCCATTTGGAGCATAGTCTTGGATTTCACTGACTTTCAGCTCGTCGTTAATCAGTTCTTCTAACTTAAAATTATGCATAATCGTGTCCTTTACCTACTGAATTCCTACATATTCGTATTCAATTAGCATAAACGTAAATGACATTTTTTTCTGCTGTATTTATTGGCAAACTCACACAAGCTGAAGAATTCAGTTAAATTTGAAAGAGAGAGAATTAAACAAAAGGCTCCTCACTGAGAGCCTTTTTTAGTTTACAGAATTGCGACTATTTTTAGTCTTTCTTAGATTTATTCGCAAAGAAAATATCAGATTGAATATCTTCAGTTCGAATAGTGAAAAGTTGGTTAGTTAAATCCTCAGTTAACTTCTCGGCGCTTGCCATCACATCCAAATTAAATTTGTTAAGCATTTTATTGGCGGCGGCTTTATCTGTTTTCGCCATTTTTAAATAATTCACTTCCATGGCTTTTTGCTCTAACGCCGTTTTCGCTTCCCACTCTTGATAGGCTTTTTTAACAATAGGCGCCAATTTAGGGTAGTCCGTCATCACTAATGTTTGTAACTTACGGTATTTCCAATAAATAGAATCGCTGTCTGCCTTGTCTGTCCCAATACCATAATGTTTTGGATAAGCTTCTAACCCACTATAGAAAGGAACAAACGCGGTCAAATCAGCCATTCCTAGACCAACATATGTCACTTCACCAATTTCTTGCGGTAGCTCCGGACGTACTTGCATCACATGAGCCTCGTAGGTTCTAAACACACTGATTGGTCGCCATGGCTCTTTTCCATTTAAGCCGTTGGTATACGGATCATGCTCCGTGCCTTCAAAGTGATTACGTAGCATGGCTTTCGCTTCTTCGACAGACACTTTTTTCTCTGGAGTTAAGAAAGGCGCAAAATTTCGACCATCTGTAATATCTTGTTTTAACGACGGATTAAACTGCTGCTGAATGATCCAAACTCGTGGGTCGTTATAATCACGATCACGCTCATCATCACGCGTATAGGCTTTAGAGAAATTGAATGCGCCATCTTTAGCAGGGTTGTATAAACCCTTTTCTACTGCAAATTCAACGAGTTTTTTAGAACCAAGCATATCGGGATTATTCACCTCAAATGCTTGTAAACGCCCCTGATTACCCGTTGCAAAATATTTATCTTTTGCAATTTTTTGAGCCATCCATTGATGCCCCGTCCCTGTTTCTAAATACCACAGTTCATTTTTATCGACGACAGCAACACCAAAACCTTCACCAGCACCTTGGGTTTCAATAATATCACCTAAAAGCTCCACCGCTTCACGGGCTGTTTTTGCACGAGAAAGAAGTACATCTGGAATATCATCTTCGGTAATTCCCGTTTCTTCAACATAGGGATCAAACGCTAATGCTTTAGGAGAAGCAAATATAGATTCGGTACCACTAACTCCTACACCTAATTCATTAAATCCAGTTGCACCATGTAATTGTGTTTTCCAATTTGGCACAGTTGTATATCGTAATGAATTTTTTGGTAATGGGTAGGTAAAATTATTAGCACCATTATGTTCTTTTGTACTGTATATTCCGGATTGATTTTTCTTTGCTGGATGTATTACAAAATGCTGAGCCTTTAATGCACTGCTGTCAGCGCTTCTCGCGATAATTAGCGAGCCATCATTCGTGGCTTCACTGCCTGCAAGTAGCGTGGTACAGGCCAACCCCGATGATATTAATGCGATATTAATTGACAATGCGATAACACATTTTTTAAATAGAATCATGATATTCCTCATTTGCTATTTATAATTAAATATCTTTTGGATTTTAATAAAATAAAATCTAATTTTATTGGGAATGGATATTAGCAATGAGACAAAGACAATTACCGTGATTCACTTCTCAGTGTCAAATAAGTTAATTTATTTAAATTTCAAATTAAATAACATGGCTTTAATTTAAATAACATTGAAGTATAGGAATTAATTATTATGATTTTTATATAAAAAAATCCCCACAATTAAATTATTGTAGGGATATCTTTTTAGTGAATTGAATCACTGATTAACGATGGCTTTCCATCGTCATTTCCGAGCTAGCCAACCATACAGGTTTATCGCTCGTTTTAGCCCAGACTTTATGCAGGTAGCTATAAAATCTTGCTCTTTTTGGGTAAAAAACCATAACCGGAAACGCAATAATGCCAGCTGTTACAGCAGCAGTGCGGCGTAAAAGTACCTGATTACGGGAATATTCTTGATATGTGGACATCGATATCCTCCTTCAGTAGCCACTTAATTTTGCCGATTCCAGTCTTGCTCTTTACTTCTATTTTACTTAATTCACATTTAACTCAATTCGCATTGAACGTAAATCATCAAAGAGGCACTAAAATCGAACACCAAGGTTAATCTTCATTAACGGAATCTATAATAGCGCAATTTGTGTAATTAAACTACTCATCTGACCACTTAAATATAAAATAAATTAACTTTTTGACTCAGTTTCGTTGCTTTATTACAAAATGTAGCAAGATACCGTATAAAACAAACAAATAAATTACATTTAATTAACACACTATACTTAGAGAATCCCTCTATCATCACGAGGCGATTTTAATTGGGCATTTTTATACTATTTTTACACCCCACCTTGTTTTTTTATCAGCTTCTTTACAAGCAAATGCCTAACCTAGCGCAATGGAAATAATAAGGAGATAACAATGTCACTACTTTCCATTTCTGGGGCAGTTCTTGTTGTTGTACTGCTGGTTTATCTGATTTATGCCCTGCTCAACGCGGAGAATTTCTGATATGGCCACCTATGCGTTTTTATTGATCGCCAGTTTTTTACTGGTTCTGATGCTGTTAGCAAAACCACTCGGCAACTTTATTGCTTATCTGATTGATGGTGATATGCCGCGTGCTATTGCCAAAAGTGAATCCGTATTTTGGCGATTAAGCGGTATCAAACAAGTGGGACGCGATCTCCCTGAGATGAATTACTGGCAATATGCCATCGCCATTTTGCTATTTAACCTGCTAGGTTTTGGCTTACTATTCGTTATTTTAATGTGCCAAGGCTCATTACCGCTCAACCCTCAACATTATCCGGGAATGAGCTGGGACTTAGCTTTCAACACAGCCATTAGTTTTGTGGCCAATACCAACTGGCAATCTTATAGTGGAGAAAATACCCTAAGTTATCTGAGCCAAATGGTCGGGTTAACCGTACAGAACTTCCTTTCGGCAGCGACAGGGATAGCCGTCGTGTTTGCACTTATCCGTGCATTTTCACGCCACGGCAGCAAAACGATTGGTAATGCTTGGGTTGATTTAGCGCGTATCACGCTGTATCTCCTGCTGCCATTAGCCATTATTTTTGCGTTATTCTTTGTCAGCCAAGGGGTTATTCAAAACTTCTCCCCTTATGTTTTGAGTAGCAACCTTGATAGTGCGCCGCAACTGTTACCAATGGGGCCTGTAGCCTCCCAAGAAGCCATCAAATTATTAGGGACCAATGGTGGCGGATTCTTTGGTGCTAACTCATCTCACCCATTTGAAAACCCAACGGCATTAAGCAACTTTGTTCAAATGCTGGCTATCTTCCTTATTCCAACGGCACTTTGCTTTGCTTTTGGTCGTACCGTTTGTGATAACAAGCAAGGTCACGCCCTGTTATGGGCAATGGCGATTATTTTCGTGATTGCCGCCGCCGTTGTGATCCATGAAGAATATGTCGGCAACCCACTCTTAGGCGAGTTGCACGCAAGCAGCACCGCTAACCTTGAAGGGAAAGAAAACCGCTTTGGCACATTAGGATCTGCGTTATACGCCGTCGTCACCACCGCGGCATCTTGTGGTGCTGTGAACTCAATGCACGATTCTTACACTGCATTAGGTGGCATGGTTCCTATGTGGCTGATGCAAATTGGTGAAGTTGTCTTTGGTGGAGTCGGTTCAGGTTTATACGGCATGTTGCTGTTTGTTTTACTTGCCGTGTTCTTAGCGGGATTGATGATTGGTCGTACTCCTGAATACCTCGGTAAAAAAATCGAAGTACGTGAAATGAAAATGGTGGCACTGGCAATTCTTGTTACGCCAACTTTAGTGCTACTTGGTACCACTATTTCACTGATGACCGAAGCAGGACGTGCCGGCATTCTTAACCCTGGCGCTCACGGATTTAGCGAAGTGTTATACGCTTTCTCATCCGCAGCCAACAACAACGGCAGTGCATTTGCAGGATTAAGCGCGAACACGCCGTATTACAACGTGATGCTGGCATTAGCCATGTTCCTCGGACGTTTCGGTGTGATTTTCCCTGTATTAGCTATCGCAGGCTCTATGGCAGTGAAAAAACCACAAGCGGCTAGCCTTGCGACATTGCCGACACACGGTCCACTGTTTATCGGTTTATTAATCATGACTGTTCTTCTCATTGGTGCGCTGACTTTTGTCCCTGCGCTTGCGTTAGGGCCAATCGCGGAACATCTGCAAATTTGGTTAGCGGCATAATGAGGGTGAAAAAATGAAAAATCAAAAAACACAATTATTTGATAGCAAACTGGTTCGCCAATCGACAATTGATGCCATTAAAAAACTGACACCACAAGCACAATGGCGTAACCCAGTCATGTTCGTGGTTTACATCGGCAGTATTATTACGACTTTATTATGGATAGCGATGGTCGCTGGCTATAGTGAAGGCAATGCTTGGTTTAGTGGCATGGTCACTTTATGGCTATGGTTTACGGTGCTGTTTGCCAACTTTGCAGAAGCTTTAGCGGAAGGTCGTAGTAAGGCTCAAGCTCAGAGTTTAAAAGGCGTCAAACAGCAAAGCCGTGCCACTAAACTGGCGACTGCCTCTCTTGATGCGCCACAAGAAATGGTCAGTTCAGACCAACTACGCAAAGGCGATATCGTCCTGATCCGCGCAGGGGAAACCATCCCTTGTGATGGTGAAGTGATTGAAGGCGGCGCATCAGTGGATGAAAGTGCCATTACAGGTGAATCCGCGCCGGTGATCCGTGAATCCGGTGGCGATTTTTCATCAGTCACAGGAGGAACCCGCGTACTTTCTGACTGGCTGATCGTCGAATGTACGGTTAACCCGGGGGAAACATTCTTAGACCGCATGATCTCCATGGTGGAAGGCGCGCAACGCCGTAAAACTCCCAATGAAATCGCGCTCACTATCTTATTAACCGCACTGACCATTATCTTTGTTTTAGTCTGTGCAACATTGTATCCATTCACCTTGTTTGCTACAGAATACGCAGGTGCAGGTGGCGCAGTGTCTATCATTGTACTGATTGCCCTGCTGATCTGTTTGATCCCTACCACCATTGGCGGGCTACTGTCTTCCATTGGGGTTGCTGGCATGAGCCGCATGCTGGGCGCTAACGTGATTGCCACCAGCGGGCGCGCTGTGGAAGCAGCGGGAGACGTTGACGTCCTGTTACTGGACAAAACGGGGACCATCACCCTCGGAAACCGTCAAGCCTCTGAGTTTTTACCGTTAAGTGGAGTTTCGGAGCAACAATTAGCGGATGCTGCTCAACTCTCGTCTCTGGCAGATGAAACCCCTGAAGGGCGCAGTATTGTGGTGCTTGCAAAACAGAAATTCAATTTACGCGAGCGTGATATTCACGCCATGAACGCCACCTTTGTGCCCTTCTCTGCGATGACGCGCATGAGCGGTGTAAACGTCGGCGAACGCATGATCCGCAAAGGTTCTGCTGACGCTATTCGCCGCTATGTAGAAGCTAACCACGGCAAATTCCCAGTAGAAGCCGACAAACTTGTTGAACAAGTGGCGCAGACAGGGGGAACACCGTTAGTGGTGGTTGATAGCCAAACAGTGCTCGGCGTGGTGGCGCTCAAAGACATCGTCAAAGGCGGCATGAAAGAGCGTTTTGCACAAATGCGTGCGATGGGAATCAAGACTGTGATGATCACGGGGGATAACCACCTAACCGCAGCGGCAATCGCGGCAGAAGCAGGCGTGGATGATTTCTTAGCTGAAGCCACCCCCGAAGCAAAACTTGCGTTAATCCGCCAATATCAATCGGAAGGTCGCTTAGTCGCCATGACAGGAGACGGCACCAACGATGCCCCTGCATTAGCACAAGCAGATGTAGCGGTTGCCATGAACTCGGGTACGCAAGCGGCGAAAGAAGCCGGTAACATGGTGGATTTAGATTCCAACCCAACCAAGCTGATTGAAGTGGTGCATATTGGTAAACAAATGCTGATGACTCGCGGCTCATTGACCACATTCAGTATTGCCAACGATATTGCCAAATACTTCGCGATTATTCCGGCCTGTTTTGCGGTCACATGGCCGCAGCTCAATGCCTTGAATATTATGCATTTGCACTCACCTGCATCGGCATTGCTGTCGGCGGTTATTTTTAATGCCTTGATTATCGTGTTCTTAATTCCACTGGCATTAAAAGGGGTAAATTATCGCCCAATGAGTTCTCAATCACTTTTACAGCGTAACTTGAGCCTGTATGGGTTAGGCGGATTGATTGTCCCATTTGTGGGGATCAAACTTATCGATATGTTCATCAGCTTGTTTGGTATTTAAGGAGCCTATTATGAGCATGTTTCGTTCTTCATTGATGATTTTAGTTCTGTTAACGCTGGTAACTGGGATTGCTTATCCGCTACTCGTGACGGGGCTTGCTAATGTCATTTTTCCAACTCAATCGATGGGTTCACTGATCCTACAAGATAATCGCATTATCGGTTCATCGTTGATTGGGCAGTCTTACCAAAATGACAATTACTTTTATGGTCGCCCGTCCGTGACCGCAGAAATGCCCTATAACGCACTGGCTTCCGGTGGCAGTAACCTTGCTATCAGTAATCCACTGTTAACCAAAGAATTGACTGAACGCTCGGTCGCATTGAAACAGCATGAACCCGATGGTGGTGATATTCTGCCTGTGGATTTACTGACCGCCTCTTCCAGCGGGCTAGATCCCCATATTTCGGTTGCCGCTGCGTTATATCAAGCACCGCGTATTGCTAAAAACAGACAGTTATCGATAGACAAGGTAAAATCGCTTATATCTGACAATACGCAATCTCCTCTGTTTCGATTTTTAGGAGAGCCAGTCGTCAACGTATTAGAGTTAAACCTTGCCCTTGATACCTATCAACGGGAAGCTAACAGCCAAAATCTCTGAGGTCAGTTATGAATAATCAGGAGCCTATCCGCCCAAACCCAGATGACCTGTTGGTAAAGGCAAACGAAAGTGGACGTGGCAAACTTAAGATTTTCTTCGGTGCTTGTGCTGGTGTCGGGAAAACTTACGCCATGTTGCAAGAAGCACAACGCCTTCGAGCACAAGGGTTAGATGTGCTGATTGGCGTGGTCGAAACTCATGAACGAGAAGAAACCGCCGCGCTGCTGGATGGGCTCCCTCAACTTCCTCCATTAAAAATCAGCCATCGAGGGCGTCGTCTGCACGCCTTCGATATTGATGCTGCATTGGCAAGGCATCCTGCCATTATCTTGATGGATGAACTTGCCTTCAGTAATCCAAATGGCAGCCGCCACCCTAAACGCTGGCAAGATGTCGAAGAATTACTGGATGCAGGTATTGACGTTCTCACCACCGTTAACGTTCAACATATTGAAAGCTTAAATGACATTGTCGGCAGCATCACCGGTATCCGCGTGCGTGAAACGGTGCCTGACCATATTTTTGATGCCGCCAATGAAGTGGTTTTAGTGGATTTGCCTCCAGATGACCTTCGCCAACGTTTAAAAGAAGGCAAAGTGTATATTCCGGGGCAAGCTGAACGTGCTATCGAGCATTTCTTCCGTAAAGGTAACTTAATTGCTTTACGGGAATTAGCCCTGCGCCGCACGGCTGATCGCGTTGATGATCAAATGCGTGAATTTCGCGATGGTAAAGGTGAAGCCCCCGTTTGGCATACCCGCGATGGGTTACTCCTGTGTATCGGGCATAATACGGGCAATGAAAAACTGGTTCGCGCTGCTGCTCGCCTTGCCGCTAAGTTCGGCAGTGTTTGGCATGCGGTGTATGTAGAGACGCCAACATTACACCAACTTCCTGAAAATCAGCGCCGTGCCATTTTAAAAGCCTTGAGGTTAGCTCAAGATTTAGGTGCAGAAACCACCACGCTTTCTGATCCTAATGAAGAAAAAGCCATTTTGCGCTACGCACGGGAACATAATCTCGGTAAAATTTTGATCGGCCGACGCGATAAACACCGCAAATGGTATAAATTCAATTTACACCAAGGTTTTGCCGATAGACTCGGTAAACTCGGACCTGATTTAGATTTGATCATTGTCGCCCTTGAAGAAAAAAGCGATTGGGATAAAGAGCCAGAAAGAAAGCCGTTTACCGAAAAATGGCGCTCTGATGTCAATGGCTATTTAATGGCGATCGCCATGTGTGCAGCCATCACCCTATTCTCTCGAACCTTCTTATTGGCACTGGATAAAGCCAACTTAGTCACTCTCTATTTATTGGGCGTGGTATTAGTCGCGCTATTTTACGGTCGTCGCCCTTCTGTTTTCGCCGCGTTAGTCAACGTGATCAGTTTCGATTTATTTTTCGTTCAGCCCCATTTTTCATTAGCAATTATGGATATGCAGTATCTGGTTACGTTCACTGTGATGCTGATTGTGGGGGTGGTTGTCGGGAATCTCACCGCGGGTATGCGCTACCAGGCAAGAATTGCGCGTTATCGAGAACAACGCACGCGCCATTTATATGAAATGACCAAAGAGCTAGGTCAAGCCCTCAGCACGGAAGATATCGGCAAAACAGGCTATCACTTTTTAAACAATGCATTTCAGGCAAAAACCTGTTTGTTACTCCCTGATGAAAATAACCAACTGACGCCATTACAGTGCGAAGGTTATAGCCAGTTGCAAATCGACAAAGCTATCGCAAAATGGAGCTTTGATAAGCGCCAGCCCGCTGGTGCAGGGACGGACACACTTCCCAGCGTGCCGTACCAATTACAGCCTATCACAACGGCGGATGAAACCCTTGCCGTGCTCGCCATTGAGCCGCGTAATATTCGCCAATTATTGATCCCCGAGCAGCAACGTATGCTGCAAACCTTTACCGGATTAATCGCCAGTAGCCTTTCCCGCCTGCAACTGACTAAACAAGCAGAGAGAGCCAAATTGGATGTTGAACGGGAGCAATTACGAAATTCACTGCTGGCAGCCCTATCCCATGACCTCAAAACGCCACTGACTGTTTTATTTGGTCAAAGCGAAATTTTGATGCTGGAGTTATCAGCCGAAAATTCACCGCTCACCGCACAAGTCAGCCAGATGCGCCAACAGGTATTAAGCACTTCGCGATTAGTGAATAATTTATTGGATATGGCTCGCTTACAATCTGGGGGGATCCACCCCAATTTGGAATGGGAATCTCTGCAAGAAATTACGAGCAGCGCAGTTCGCATCTTGGACTACACTTTAGATAGTCACCCACTTGATATTGATATTCCAGCCGATTTACTCTTGTATTGTGACGGTAACTTGATTGAGCGCGTCATCATTAACTTGCTCGAAAATGCCATAAAATACAGTGATAGCGATACTCCGATTGGTATTCGAGCGTCTATCGAATCACAAAAAGCTCATATCGAAGTGTGGGATGCCAGCAATGCCATTCCCGATGGGCAAGAAAAAACCATTTTCGATAAATTTTCCCGCGCACAAAAAGAATCGGCAATTCCGGGAGTTGGCTTAGGTTTAGCTATCTGTCGTGCTATTATCCATCTCCATGAAGGGGAAATTTGGGCTGAAAATAATGAAAAAGGTGGCGCCAGCTTCCATTTTATTTTGCCGTTAAAGCCATTACCTGAAATTGAAAACGAAATTTAGGAGCACCTAGCAAACTGTGAGTTCCCATCAAATCCTGATCATTGAAGATGAAAAAGAGATCCGCCGCTTTGTTCGATTAGCGTTGGAGGGTGAAGGCTGGAAAATTTTTGAAGCTGAAAATTACCAGCGTGGACTCATAGAAGCAGGCACTCGTCAGCCTGATTTAGTGATTTTAGATCTCGGATTACCTGATGGTGATGGATTGGATTTGATCCGTGATTTACGCCAATGGAGTAGTATTCCGTTGATCGTACTTTCTGCTCGTGAAGAAGAGTCCCAGAAAGTGGCCGCTCTCGATGCGGGTGCCGATGATTATTTGACGAAACCTTTTGGTATTAGTGAGTTGCTCGCCCGTGTCCGAGTCGCTTTACGCCGTTTTGGTAAAGCGGGTCAAGAAAGCCCTACTTTTCAATTTGGCGATGTTACGGTGGATTTTATCAACCGCATCGTGACTAAAGGCAGTGAAGAGTTGCACCTCACCCCGATTGAATTTCGCCTACTCAGTGAACTCGTTGCCAATAGCGGAAAAGTGCTCACTCAGCGCCATTTGTTGCTACAAGTCTGGGGACCGAGTTACGTCGAACATAATCATTATCTACGCATTTATATGGGGCATTTACGCCAGAAGTTGGAAAATGACCCTGCACGCCCCGTGCATCTTTTAACTGAAACGGGAATTGGCTACCGTTTTATGCCTTAACTGATACCTTAAAACCTAAGTTTGTCTTAAAGCGTGATTCTCAGACTATTACTGATAGTTTATTCATCACGGCTGCCTATAATCTCTCCAATCTTAACTTATCGGAGCGTTTCCTGTGCAATCGTTACTGACTCAAGCCTCTCGCCGTTTTGCTTCCATCTTAGTGATTTTTTTAACTATTTTCGTCACCACCAAAGCCCTTGCGCTAAGCCCTGAAGAGAAAACGCGTACTGAAGCGTTGTTAACGGAGTTGGGTAAGCAGCAGAATTTAACCTTCACGCGTAATGGTTCCGGTCATTCTGCACCAGAAGCTGAATCCCATTTACGATTAAAGCTGGGTAAAACTGAAAAGCGTTTGCAGACAACAGAGCAGTTTATTGACAATGTGGCATCAAAATCTTCTATCACCGGAGAAGAGTACCAAGTCACCGATGCCCAAGGTAAAGTCACCAGCGCCAATCAGTATCTGCATGATTTACTGAAAAATAACGTCGATAAACAAGCCAAATAACCCGCTCTATCCCCCCGATTAATAAAGCGCCCTCAATAGCTAGCGGGCGCTTTATTTGTCAGTTTTTACCTGACCCAATATATCCGCCAATCAGAATCACAATCCGAATCTTATAACCCTATGTAGACCAAAGCATTAGATGTGCTGATGAAATGAGTTGATAGTTGCCTCATTGTTCAAAAAGCAATTTTATTGAAATGCAGACTTTCTAAAACATAAAAAACTGATTAATTGCCATATGTTATTCTTAATGATTATTATTATCATACATCATTTAAATGATTATTATTATCATATAGAATATAAAGCTTAAGTTTGAGAAACAATAGAGGACCAATGCATTAGGTTTTTTATCTATATGTTTTGCATATAAAAATTTTACATTTTTACATTGAGAGTACATTGGTTTAATTCAGATATATTTACGCCAGAGATATCGAAGAATACATCGGTGTAAGTATGAACGGTAAAAGGAAAATTCACTTTTATCCCCTCCTGACCAAATCAAAAAAATATCCATCGTGTGAAAACTTGCACTGCTAGGTTTCCATACCGTCTTAAATTTTACGTTGAAAATAGGGATGAACAGGTATTGCTATGTTAAATAAAAATAAGCTATCAGCGCTATCACTGTTAATAGTTTCGCCATTCGCTGCTTCAGCAACTGATGTTCTGGTTGTGACTACACCAAGCTCAAGTGATTCATATACTGCAACAACGACTTCTTCTGCAACGAAGAATGAAACTCAGATAATGAAAATACCACAGACGGTGAATGTGGTGACCAAAACCCAAATAGAAAACAGAGCGGCAGAAACCGTTGTGGATGCACTGAGGTATACACCAGGTGTGGTTACCGAATACCGTGGTGATTCAAATCGTAATGATGAGGTATTCAGTCGCGGTTTTGATTATGCGAACAAAATTCTAGATGGCATTCCTTTTGGCGGAAATGCGTCCTCGTCCATGGGCACAACCGAGCCTTGGTTTCTAGACAGAATTGAGATGATTAAAGGACCGGCATCTGTGCAGTATGGGCAAATAAGCCCTGGTGGGGTTATTGCCATGACAAGCAAAAAACCAACCGCGCAGAGCATCAATAAAATTCAGTTACGGGTCGGTAATCGAAATAAAACGGAAGGATTTTTTGATCTGGGTGGCAAGCTAACGGATGATGGAAATATCCTCTACCGTTTAAATGGCCTAGCAAAAAAGAAAGACACTCAGGTTCGAGACTATGAAGAAGAAAAATATGCCATCGCTCCCGCCATATCATTCCTAAATGAAGACACTACTTTCACTCTTCTGGCTTACTTACAAAACTCACCGAAAAATGGTTACCGAAATTTTCTTCCTAAAGTTGGCACGATTGAATCAACCCCGGAAGGAAAAATTCCGCAAGACTTCAACATAAGCAATCCTGACTATAATATTTCCAAACAAAAACAACATAGTATCGGGTATGAATTTGAACACAATTTTAGTGATAAAATTTCATTGGTACAAAAAGCACGCTACGCAGAAATTGATGAAAAATATAATTACTTAGTATTTAACACCTTAGCAAGTGAAGCTAAAAACTATCCTTATGTACTAAAACGAATGGCTCAGCACGAAAAAACGAAACTCAATACATTTGGCGTTGATACCCATTTAAATTTCGACATTGATAATGGGGGGCTTTATCAAACACTATTAGTCGGCGTCGATTACAAATGGACTAAAGAGGACAAACAGTTTTGGCGTGACAGAAACGGCAATTATGATATTGATTGGCGTAACCCCCAATACCAGAAAATTGATGAATCCAAGCAGACACTATTCACCGACCAGCTGCAAAAAAGCGATCAAATCGGTATTTATATTCAAGACCAAATCGAATGGAATAACTGGAACTTATTAGCTAGCACTCGGTATGACTGGATTGAAGTCAAAACGATAGACAGAACGATCAGTGACAGGTCACAACAAAATGATGGCAAATTAACAGGCTTAGTTGGATTGTTATACTCATTTGATAACGGTATTTCCCCTTATATTAGCTACAGCACCTCTTTTGAGCCAAATCTTGCAACCAACAGAAAGCCAGAAAGTAAGCCGTTTGATCCTAAAACAGCAAAACAAACAGAAATCGGTATCAAGTACCTCACTCCTGACCAAAAAACGCTGGCGACCTTATCTCTCTATCATATCGAGCAAAAAAACATTCCTAAATACGACTCTGAATTAGGTTATATGACGCTAATCGGCAAGGGGGAAAGTAAAGGTGTGGAAGCCCAGATAAACAGTAAGCTTACCGATAAATTTGCCGTTACAGCAGCATATTCATATACCAAAACCAAAGTGCTTGAAACATCAAACAGTGCGGAAAAAGGAAAAGAATTTCCTCGTATTCCTAAAAATATGGCCTCTATCTGGGGGCAATATGAAGAGAACTCGGGAATGCTGAATGGACTGAAAGCGGGAGCGGGAGTGCGCTATATCGGTTCCAGCAAAGCAGGGGCGGATAATAGCTTTTCTGTGCCTGGGGTAACGCTTTACGATGCGATGATTGGCTATGAACTTTCCAATATTTCGCCCTCTTTGAAAGGCGCAACGATACAGTTAAACGTGAATAACTTAATGGATAAACATTATGTTTCATCCTGTGGTATGAGTGATGCCTGCTTTTATGGCATAGGCCGTACTGGTACTGTCACGTTTGATTACGCTTGGTAAAACAAAGAGTAAGAATAAAGGCTATATCAAATTGAGATGTAGCCTTTGTTATCCCATTGATAATAAAGATTAACTTGAAAGTGAGGGCTCATGAAGTCTGTTTTGCTTTACGTAATGGTCGCTTTGAGTGCAGTACCCGCAATAGCCGCTCCTTGCACAGAACTACCTCTCCAAGGGGTTCAGGAAGGCATATTTGATACCGAGGGTAAGGTTTGCTTTGTGCTTCCAGCGCTTAATGAAAACTATGTCGTTGCCACGCTAAAGGGGGCAACAGGAGCACAATTGCTCGACCAGCAAAACCATCATTTACGCACGTTATTGGAAGCAGGACCTGCTGATGGAGAAAAATCGCTACTTTTTTCATCCCCGGCAGGGCAAGTTTCATCATTAATATTATCTGGAAGTAACGGTAGTAAATGGCAGTTTAACTGGCAAATGACAGAAACTCAGCCACTCAATCGCGTGCGAAAACTTGCCCCAGTCAGTACTACTTTACAGCAACTCGCAAAGGAGCTGGCAGCAGGAGGAACGACAGATGCATTTTGGAAAAAACAGCAACTCATCGGTACGCCTTTAATTGAACCCGTAGATACATCTCATAAACGAGTCACTTTTTTGTGGCGTGCAGCACGTGGTAATGTGTTTATTTTAGGGTCTCCGGCAGGCGATCATGATCCCATGTTTAAACTGGGTGACTCCGATGTTTGGTTTCGCAGCTATGTGGTACCCGCTGATACGCGTATGCAATATCAATTGGCACCTGACGTTCCTAAAGTAGATGGCAATGCGCGTGAACAACGCCGTGCGATTTTGGTCACTGCACAAGCCGATCCTTTAAATCCCACGACTATGAGTATAGAAAATGATGATAAGTGGAACACTTCATCTTTACTTGATTTAAAACCCTCACGGTATTTTACCCGCGATACAATGAAACAGCCTATACGCCATGGCTCTTTGACTCGACATACATTAAAAAGTAATTTCCTTGGAAATAGTCGGGAAATCATTCTTTATCGCCCAAAAGCGACAACACCTGTTAGTTGGACATTATTTTTGTTTGATGGTCAAATTTGGCAGGATAAATATCACACCGCCAATGTAATTGATGGTTTGATTGCTAATCATCAATTACCCCCGATTAATATTGTCTTTATAGATAGTTTGGATAGTAAACGTCGCTCCAAGGAACTCCCTCCAAATCAAGCTTTTGCTGATTTTATGGCACTGGAACTACTACCTTGGGTGAGCAAAAATGGTATTGAAATAAATAATGAAAAGACGATTGTGGCTGGCGCAAGTTATGGAGGATTGGCATCATCCTGGGTCGCATTGCGATATCCAAACCAATTTCGTCATGTGCTGAGCCTATCAGGCTCATACTGGTGGGCGCCTGAAGGTGAAAAGCCAGGATGGTTAACTCGTCAATATCAGCAATCGCCGCATTATCCGATCAGTTTCTGGATACAAGCAGGGTTATTTGAAAACCAAGGTGCTGATGGCGGCATTTGGCTTAATAGCCAAGAGCTTGAATATGTTTTGCGAGATAAACACTACAAAACCAGCTTCCATTCATGGTCAAGTGGTCATGATTATGCAGCTTGGGTAGAAGCATTGGTCTATGGATTGAAAGACTTCACAAACCAACGTTGAATCTTCTGTGGGTGATCAGTCACATCAAAAAAACCCCAGTAATTGGAGGTCTTTTTTTAGGCTGTTTTTAGGCTGTTTTTAAACCTATCTCAGCAATCCTCTAAATAATTCGCGTTGTAGCAAGGCGGCAAATGAGCTAATCCCTAGGAGCATACATAAGTATGTGACTAGGGTTAGTGAGTGCAGCCAACGCCGCTACAGCGCGAAGTATGACGAGGATTCAGCTAATCCCTAGGAACATACATAAGTTATGTGACTAGGGTTAGCGAATGCAGCCAACGCCGCTACAGCGCGAAGTATGACGAGGATTTAGTTAGACTCAATCTTAGCCCACGTATCACGCAACCCAACCGTACGGTTAAACACCAGCTTATCCGCACTGCTCAGTTTGTTATCTGCGCAGAAGTAACCTTCACGCTCAAACTGGTACGCTTTTTCTGCTGGTGCATCGCGCAGGCTTGGTTCAACAAAACCTTGGCGAATAACCAGAGATTCTGGGTTCAGCACTGATAAGAAATCATCTTCGGCTGCTGGGTTTGGTACAGTAAACAGGCGGTCATACAGACGAATCTCCGCTGGCAGTGCATGTGCTGCACTTACCCAGTGGATAACACCTTTGACTTTACGACCGTCAGCTGGATCTTTGTTTAATGTGCCTGCATCGTAAGTACAGAAGATGGTGGTAATGTTACCTTCTGCATCTTTTTCTACACGCTCTGCTTTGATGATGTAAGCATTACGCAGACGCACTTCTTTACCTAATACCAAGCGCTTATATTGGCGGTTAGCTTCTTCGCGGAAGTCTGCACGGTCAATATACAGCTCATTGCTAAATGGCACTTCACGAGTTCCCATTTCTGGGTTGTTCGGGTGATTTGGTGCCTTCAGAATTTCTTCACCTGCTGGCATATTTTCAATCACTAAGCGAACTGGGTCGATAACTGCCATTGCGCGTGGTGCTGAATCATTCAGGTCATCACGGATGCAAGATTCTAATGCCGCCATTTCGACGTTGTTATCTTGCTTAGTGACACCGATACGACGGCAGAATTCACGAATTGATGCCGCAGTATAGCCACGACGACGTAAACCAGAGATGGTCAGCATGCGTGGGTCATCCCAACCAGCAACGTGTTTTTCAGTCACTAATTGGTTCAATTTACGTTTTGACATCACCGTGTATTCGAGATTCAGACGAGAAAACTCGTACTGACGCGGGTGGCAATCAATCGTGATATTGTCCAGCACCCAATCATACAGACGGCGGTTGTCTTGGAATTCTAATGTACACAGTGAGTGTGTAATGCCTTCCAGCGCATCAGAAATACAGTGAGTGAAGTCGTACATCGGATAGATGCACCACTTGTTACCGGATTGGTGATGTTCCGCAAATTTAATGCGGTATAACACTGGGTCACGCATAACCATAAATGGCGATGCCATGTCGATTTTCGCACGCAGACACGCTTTACCTTCTTCGAAGCCACCCTCGCGCATTTTTTCAAATAACGCTAAGTTGTCTTCAATCAGGCGCTCACGATAAGGGCTGTTTTTACCCGGCTCTTTTAATGTGCCACGGTATTCACGAATTTCATCCGCACTTAATTCATCAACGTAGGCAAGGCCTTTTTTGATAAGCTCAATCGCGTATTGATATAAAATATCAAAATAATCAGATGAGTAGCGAATGTTGCCGCTCCACTGGAAACCTAACCATTGAACGTCATTTTGAATGGAGTTCACATACTCAACATCTTCTTTGACCGGGTTAGTATCATCAAAGCGTAAGTTACACTGGCCTTGATAATCCTTCGCGATACCAAAGTTCAAGCAAATTGATTTCGCATGGCCAATGTGTAAGTAGCCATTCGGTTCAGGTGGAAAACGGGTATGTACTGATGTGTGTTTCCCAGTCGCCAGATCTTCATCTATGATCTGACGGATAAAGTTAGTTGGGCGAGCATCTGCCTCATTCATTGTCATCGTTCCTCAGTGCCAAAAGCGCGCTAAATTCGTATAGTAACCGAATATATTCTACCATAATACGTCCAGAAACAACCGTTTGATTAAGGTTAGTCGGCAAAAGCAATGGCAAAGGGGGATTTTTATCAAAAAATAGGCTATTTATACGAATAGCATGACCCCAAGAACTACCATCAGTAAAATGGGATAGCTTTGAGCATGGCGTTTATCACTCAAGTAGGGCATCAAAAACGAAGCAAAACGAATACCTAGCCACGAGGTAGCAATCAAAATTAAGGCACCTTTAATATAAATCATCCCTAAGAAACCAGAGCCTAATTCAAGGTGCTTTTCCATAGCAAAATAGAAGTAAATCAAAGAGCCCGTGATTGCCATCGGTAACGTCAGCGGGTTAGCAAATGCCGCCGCTTGCAACATGCTCGCTCCACGGCGACGCATCAAAGGTACCGTCATCACACTACCCCCTACGCCTAAAAATGCCGCGACGGTACCGATCACTGTACCGATGAGCGTGTCCTCAATGCATTTGCCTCTTATTAACGTATTACCTTCTGATTGGGTTTGCATAAATCCGGGGCGAATAAAGCAATCGAGAATAGTGATAATGAGATAACCAATAAATATCCAGCGGATCCATTCACTGTCTACCGATAGCGCGATGAGCGCACCTAAAATGCCGCCAATTGAAATAGGCAGCATAAAAGGTTTAATAATTTGCCAGTTGAAATTCCCTTTCAGGTAGTGTGCTCGGCTCGATAAGCTTGATGAGAAAATCATCACAAATGTAGATGTGGCGACGGCGATTTGCATCGCAACTTCGCTGGCATCATGGCGGGGTCCCCAAACAAGGGTAATTAAGGCATATAACAGGGGTACCGTAATAAAGCCGCCCCCAAAACCGAATAGCGCTGTTGTGATCCCCGAAATAAAACCAAATAAACAAAGTAGTAAATCCACAGGATGATCCTCAAAGATGGTTGAGTTTTTATCTTATCCTTGAGAACCGTCATGTGCTTATGCAGATTTGACAACTCGCTTTGAGATTTCGCCAAATTAATTAACAAATATAACCTTTGAGTTACAAGTCTCTGTGAATTCAATTAATTAGTTTTTTCGCCATACATCAAATTCATCGGCAAATTTCCCAACGGATTCCCCTTTCGGCGCCTTAGGCATCTGCTTAATCGCTTGAGCGACACTGATAATCAAACGCATAAATTCATCCGCAAGTCGCTCTTCACTCTCATTAGGTATGTCTGTTATGTTTCGACCTGCTTTGGGTTTCCACTGCTCCCTTAACGCATCAAAGAGATTAAACAGTTGCTGCTTGGAGCTATATAGTAGGCTGCCATCTTTAAAGACGTCCTGAAAACCCAATTCATCAATATAATAGTCAAGAAGATCTTCGTTAGCCGGGTTATTAATATAGACCCCCTCTCCCCCTACCTTGATGAGAAAAAATAAAATACTCAGCAATGAGTAAACCATCATTTTTCCATCTAATGCTTTATTGTTTTTCTCAAAATTTTGCAGTATTTCGATTGTCGCTCGACGGCAATGAGGGTCATAGCTACAGACACAACCTCCCGCTGCTTTATCGGGTATTCGGACTAAAATTCGGTTACGGCTAATAAGTTTAAAACAAAAACTAAAGCTCTCTTTGGTCATAACAATTTCTTGATACTCAAGCCAATCTAAAGGCTCTTCCATTGCTAACGAGCTGATATTGCAATACTTTAAATTCTCTTTGTTCATTCTACGAATGCGAATCGGATTCCCTGAACATTGAAAAAAATGGTTCATTTTTTGAAACACATATTCGCTAGCTTCACTCACGAGCGTTATTTTTGACATCATCTTATTTATTCCTTTAAAAACAGCTTCCTTTAACCAACCGATTTCCTTAAATGATTTTTCGCTTCGCCAACAAGGGAAATTTACCTCAAAGAAAATAAGCCATAAGAGAAATAAAATAGTAATAAGTGCCAAAAAATTAAATTCGGTTATACCGAATACATGATTGATTAATATAGGAATTAATACATCGAAAGTTAATACTTGAGGAATTAATGCTTTGGATATTAATTACGGAATAATTTAGATAAAAAATGCCAGCTGATTAAGCTGGCATTTTCTAGGTACTGCTCGCTATTTTCTATCTATACGTAGATTATTTTAATACGTGATAAATAACGGTTTCACCTGCAATAACCTGACCTTTCGCTAAAATTTCAACGCCAGCGAAGTCATCAATATTACTGATGATAACAGGGCTAATCATTGATTTTGCATTCGCTTCAAGGAATGGCAGGTCGAGTTTCAGAATCGGTGTGCCCGCTTCAACTTCAGCACCCTCTTCAACTAAACGCTCACAGCCTTCACCATTTAATGCAACGGTATCAATCCCCATATGCACAATCAGTTCAACGCCATTCGCGGTTTCGAGGCAGAACGCATGGTTAGTTGGGAAAATTTTCACAATTGTCCCTGCGGCTGGCGCCACCACTTCACTGCTGGTTGGTTTGATAGCAATACCATCACCGACGATGCGGCTAGAGAACGCTTCATCCGGAACCTGATCCAGTGAGTAAACTTCACCACTAACTGGTGCGATTAACGATAGTACCGCGTTACCTTTTACTTTTTCTGGTGCCGTTTGCTGGCTTTTTTCTGGAGCCGCAGCTGGCGCAGATGCCGCAATAGGGCCTTTTGCCATCACTTCTGTCATCGCTTTAGCGATTAATTCAGCACGAGTTCCCACAATCACTTGCACGTTTTGCTTGTTCAGGCGGATCACGCCAGATGCACCAATACGTTTAGCAAGTGGGTCGTTGACTACCGCTGAATCTTTTACGCCTAAACGTAAACGCGTGATACACGCGTCGATGTTAACGATGTTGTCGCTACCACCTACTGCTGCAATATACTGACGAGCTTCTTTTTGAATTTCGCTTTCATCGCTGTGAGCATCGCTGACGTTTTCGTCATAGCCATCAACAGTTTCATCACCCGCGCTGACTTCACGACCTGGCGTTAACAGGTTGAATTTGCGGATCATGAATCGGAAAATCACGTAGTAGATGCAGAAGAAGACTAAGCCTTGAACAATCAGCATATACCAGTGAGTTGCGAGTGGGTTACGTGTCTGTAAGAACATATCCACCAGCCCCGCACTGAAGCCGAAGCCTGAAATCCATTCCATTGTTGCCGCGATATAGACAGAAATACCGGTCAATAATGCGTGGATCACATACAGTACTGGCGCAACGAACATAAATGAGAATTCAAGCGGTTCAGTAATACCAGTAAAGAATGCAGCAAACGCACCTGCAATCATGATACCAGCCACTTTGGCTTTATTTTCTGGACGTGCACAGTGATAGATAGCCAGAGCCGCACCTGGCAGACCGAACATCATGATAGGGAAGAAGCCCGCTTGGTAGCGACCCGTAATCCCAACTGTTGCCAGACCTGCTTCGATAGACTTCGCGCCACCTAAGAAGTTAGGAATATCGTTGATACCCGCCACATCGAACCAGAATACAGAGTTCAGTGCGTGGTGTAAGCCAACAGGAATTAATAGACGGTTAAAGAAAGCGTAGATACCCGCGCCAACAGAACCTAAGTCTTTGATGCTTTCACCGAACGCCACTAATCCGTTATACACCACCGGCCAAACATACATCAGAATGAATGCCAGGATGATCATCAGGAATGAGGTTAAAATCGGGACGAGGCGACGACCACTGAAGAATGACAACGCTTTTGGTAGCTCAACGCCACTGTAGCGGTTGTAAAGTTCAGCAGAGAGAACCCCAACAAGGATACCCACGAACTGGTTATTGATTTTATTGAATGCAGCAGGGACGGATTCCACTGGCACACTCATAATCATTGAGTAGGACGCAGGCGAACACAGTGTTGTCACCACTAAGAAGCCGACAAAACCGGTTAATGCAGCTGCACCATCTTTATCTTTAGACATTCCGTACGCAACACCAATCGCAAACAACACGGACATGTTGTCGATGATGGCTGCACCGGATTTGATCAGTAACGCAGCGATTGCGCTATTGGCGCCCCAACCATCTGGGTCAATCCAATAACCAATCCCCATAAGGATTGCGGCGGCTGGTAATACGGCGACAGGCACCATAAGCGCCCTACCAATCCGCTGTAAGTAGCTAAGAATATTCACAAACTCCCCCTTTGTATCGCTCTATTTTTGTCCCATTTCAGGATCTTATTTTCACGCATCGGAAATATATCCGAAGTCGCTTAATTATAGCAATTCATAGAATAGATGAATTTTTTCGCGATACAAAATAAATAGCTGGAAACTGTGATAAATGTCAACGAAAGAAACCTAATATTGACTAAATTAGTAGCTATTCTCGAAAACTTATTTTATGATTAAAAATAAGTTTTTTATATGATTTGCTGTATATACTCCAAGTACCTCAGTCATAAGAAAATGTTGAAAATGTTCAACACAATTGAGATTTGGGGTCCTACAAGTATAAATTTAAAGAAACACTAGAGGTAAAAGTACATGAGGCTTATCCCATTAAATAATGCTCATGATGTTGGCGTATGGTCCGCACAGTACATCGCTGATAAAATCAACGCATTTAATCCGACAGCTGAACGCCCTTTCGTTCTAGGCTTACCGACTGGCGGAACACCGCTTGCCACCTACAAAGAATTAATTGCCTTATATAAAGCAGGTAAAGTCAGCTTTAAGCATGTCGTGACATTTAATATGGATGAATACATTGGTATTCCAAAAGATCATCCACAAAGTTACCACACGTTTATGCACCAAAACTTTTTTAATCATATTGATATCCAAGCTGAAAACATCAATTTACTCAATGGTAACGCACCTGATGTCGACGCTGAATGTCAACGCTATGAAGACAAAATCAAATCCTACGGTCAAATCAACCTGTTTATGGGTGGTGTAGGTAATGATGGTCATATCGCGTTTAATGAGCCAGGTTCTTCTTTAAGTTCGAGAACACGTATCAAAACGCTGACGCCAGAAACTCGCCAGGCTAACTCCCGTTTCTTTGATAATGATATCAATCAAGTTCCTAAATATGCATTAACTGTGGGTGTTGCTACTTTATTAGATGCGAAAGAACTGATGGTATTAGCGACGGGTGCAAACAAAGCTGATGCCGTTCACGCTGCGGTAGAAGGTTCTGTTAACCACTTATGGACAATCAGCTGTGTGCAGCTACATCCTAAAGCATTGATTGTCTGTGATGAGCCAGCAACATTAGAATTGAAAGTCAAAACGCTCAAATATTTCAAACAATTAGAATGTTCGAATATCGAGCAATTTGATTAATTTATACTCAACTCTATTTTAGAACCTCTAAAAGTAACTAAAATAGATAGAGTATCGAACACCCGACCCGCCATACTGATGCGGGTCGGTGACCCATTTTACTCGCGGTCAGGAGTTTTACGCTATGTACGCATTAACTAATTGCATTATTTTTACAGGTCACGAAAGACTGGATAACCACGCAGTCATTATTGATGGCGAAATCATCAAAGCGGTGTGCCCAGAATCCGAACTCGCTCACGATATCGAACGTAGAGATTTGAAAGGTGCCATTCTATCGGCTGGCTTTATCGATCTCCAAGTGAATGGCTGTGGCGGCGTGCAATTCAATGACAACGAAGAAAATGTCACATTGAAAAACCTCGAAATCATGCAAAAAGCCAATGAGCGTACGGGGTGTACTAGCTTTCTGCCAACTCTCATTACCTGTTCAGATGAACTGATGAAGCATGGCGTTGATGTCATGACTGAATATCTGAAACAGAATAAGAACCAAGCACTTGGTTTACATATTGAAGGCCCTTACATTAATTTGATTAAAAAAGGGACTCATAACCCAGAATTTATCCGTAAGCCATCAATTGAAATGATGGATTACTTAGCAGCACATGCTGACGCAATTAGTATGATCACGCTCGCCCCTGAAGTCGTTGAGCAACACTTTATCCACCAGCTCACCGAAGCTGGCATTGTGGTTTCAGCAGGTCACTCCAATGCAACCTATGAAGAAGCGCGTCAAGGCTTCCGCTCAGGTATTCGCGCATCAACCCACCTATTCAACGCCATGCCATATATTTCTGGTCGTGGCCCTGGTCTGGTTGGCGCAATTTACGATACCCCTGAAGTCTATGCAGGCATTATCGCGGATGGTTTACATGTTCAATGGGCCAATATTCGCAATAGTAAACAACTCAAAGGGGATAAGCTGGTTTTAGTCACCGATGCGACAGCACCAGCGGGAATTGATCCCCAAACAGGTGAAATGGATCATTTTATCTTCGCAGGTAAAACCATATACTACCGCAATGGATTATGTGTCGATGAAAATGGCACACTGAGCGGCTCTTCCCTGACCATGATTAATGCGGTGAAAAACAGTGTTGAACATGTTGGCATTCCTCTTGATGAAACATTAAGAATGGCCACCCTTTACCCAGCAAGAGCCATTGGGGTAGAGGCAACATTAGGTTCCATCGAAGCCGGCAAAACGGCTAACTTGACTGCCTTTAACCAAGACTTCCAAGTCCTTTCAACTTATGTAAACGGAGAGGAAGTCTATAAAAATGAGTAACTAGCTGATGAATCAAAGCCACTCGCTAAAGCAAATTGGTAATATTGATCTCGTAAAACAACTCAACAGTGCTGTCGTTTACAGCCTGATTGATCAACAAGGACCGATATCTAGAATTCAGATAGCAGAACAGAGCCAGCTTGCGCCAGCGAGTGTCACTAAGATCACCCGCCAATTACTCGAACGTGGTTTAATCAAAGAAGTAGACCAGCAGGCCTCCACCGGAGGCCGTCGCGCTATCTCTATCGTCTCCGAATACAAACATTTCCACACCATCGGCGTACGCTTGGGGCGTTACGATGCCACAATCGCCCTGTATGATCTTAGCGGCAAAATGCTGGCAGACGGTCACTACCCTATTACAGAACCCACCCAGCAAATCGTCGAAGAGAAACTGATTGCGGCACTTGAAGATTTTATCTCGCTGCACCAGCGACGCATCCGTGAGCTGATTGCTATTTCGGTGATATTGCCAGGACTTGTCAATCCGCATTCGGGTATTGTCCACTACATGCCACACATTAAAGTGGATAACTGGAAGCTGATTGATAACCTACAGCAGCATTTCAATCTCACCTGTTATGTTGGGCACGATATTCGCAGCCTAGCTCTCGCTGAGAGTTATTTCGGTGCTACCCAAGATTGTGAGGACTCGCTTCTTGTACGCATTCATAGAGGCGCTGGAGCCGGTTTAGTCGTTAATAAAGAGATCCTTCTTAATCATCGAGGTAATCTTGGGGAGATTGGGCACATCCAAGTAGACCCACTAGGCGACCTGTGCCATTGCGGTAATTTTGGATGTTTAGAAACCATCGCCTCCAACCAAGCCATTGAAGCTCGCGTGAAACAGCGCTTAGAACAGGGCTATGCGAGCCAATTAACCCCTGAAACCAGTTCAATTACCCATATTTGCCAAGCCGCCAATAAAGGTGACCCACTGGCAACCGAGGTAATTCAACACGTCGGACGCCAAATTGGTAAAGCTATCGCTATCACCATTAACTTGTTTAACCCTGAAAAAGTGGTGATCGCCGGAGACATTACTGAAGCTGAGCAGGTTCTATTACCCGCCATTCAAAGCTGCATTGATACCCAAGCTTTAAAAGGTTTCCGTGAAAACTTACCCATTGTTACCTCGCAACTGGTTCATAATTCAGCAATTGGTGCATTTGCGCTGACAAAACGCGCCATGTTAAATGGGGAATTGCTCCAAAGATTATTAGAAAGTTAGCTTTGTGCTCTTTCTTATCGATAAACAGCAAAATAGCGCAATAAATTCCAGTGTAATTTTTAACCATCTTAATAATAACAAATCACATTTTTTCAAATTTGGGGTTGTTTTTTGCTGGCTTTATCGACAAAATGATTATTCATCAAACAAACAGACGCATTTTCTAAAAAATAGTGCAAAAAGCTGTTGACTGTCTTGCCTGTAATTAGCATAATGCGCCCCGCAACGCCGATGAAGGTTAAGCAAAAAAAGATGGCTATGTAGCTCAGCTGGTTAGAGCACAACACTCATAATGTTGGGGTCACAGGTTCGAATCCCGTCATAGCCACCATTTCTTTGCGGGAGTGGCGAAATTGGTAGACGCACCAGATTTAGGTTCTGGCGCCGCAAGGTGTGCAAGTTCAAGTCTTGTCTCCCGCACCATTTTCCTTCTCGGTACAAATTGAATTTAAGATTGGGGTATCGCCAAGCGGTAAGGCACCAGGTTTTGATCCTGGCATTCCCAGGTTCGAATCCTGGTACCCCAGCCATCTTAAAGGCAATTAATTTTCGTAGTGAAAATAAATAATAGATATTCTCGGATGGGGTATCGCCAAGCGGTAAGGCACCAGGTTTTGATCCTGGCATCCCCAGGTTCGAATCCTGGTACCCCAGCCATCTATTATCCTACCAAGTAGTAAAATCACACAGTAAAGAAAATACAATGGCTATGTAGCTCAGTTGGTTAGAGCACAACACTCATAATGTTGGGGTCACAGGTTCGAATCCCGTCGTAGCTACCATTTCTTTTTTGTTGGGGTATCGCCAAGCGGTAAGGCACCAGGTTTTGATCCTGGCATCCCCAGGTTCGAATCCTGGTACCCCAGCCATCTTAAAGGCAATTAATTTTCGTAGTGAAAATAAATAATAGATATTCTCGGATGGGGTATCGCCAAGCGGTAAGGCACCAGGTTTTGATCCTGGCATCCCCAGGTTCGAATCCTGGTACCCCAGCCATCTATTATCCTACCAAGTAGTAAAATCACACAGTAAAGAAAATACAATGGCTATGTAGCTCAGTTGGTTAGAGCACAACACTCATAATGTTGGGGTCACAGGTTCGAATCCCGTCGTAGCTACCATTTCTTTTTTGTTGGGGTATCGCCAAGCGGTAAGGCACCAGGTTTTGATCCTGGCATCCCCAGGTTCGAATCCTGGTACCCCAGCCATCTTCTCTTGTATCCATCATCAAAAAATACTCTCAAAAAAATTTAAAAATTTAAGTAAATAAACTTAATGCGTTATTTATTTAATGCTTTTTAAAACTATCATTCTGCCTTTAAATTTTCTTTTAACCTTTTAAAAAACATTTAACACATCCCATTTACCTTTACGCAACCTTTGTGTCGGAAGTGTGATGTCAGTCATTTTCACATAACCAAATAAAGTGGTAATCTTGCGGCGAATTGTAGTTAGATTAGATTAGTAATACGTAAGCCCCCTTTCGTCTTAAATTATCAGTCCAACTTTCCAATCCATCTCAACTCAGTTGTAAAAAAAACCAATAATTATAATTGCTATAACACAATATTTTTACAGAGAAAACTTATGCGAAACATAATAAAACAACCACTATATAAAATTTTATATGTGCAGGTCATCGTCGCAATCACTCTTGGTATTGCCCTTGGGCATTTTTTCCCAGACATCGGAGAGTCATTAAAACCGTTGGGTGATGCATTTATTAAAATCGTGAAAATGATTATTGCCCCAGTCATTTTCTTAACGGTTGTGACCGGTATTTCAGGCATGACCAACATGAGAGCCGTTGGTAGCGTTGCAGGTAAAGCAATGCTGTACTTCATCACATTCTCAACTATCGCACTGATTATTGGTTTAATCGTCGCTAACGTCATTCAGCCAGGCTCTGGACTGAATATTGACCCTGCAACCTTAGATAATGCCAAAGTCGCGGGCTATGTTGAAAAAGCACACGAATCTACCATCGTTGGCTTCTTCATGAATATTATTCCAGACACCGTTATTAGCCCATTGGTGAACGGAAACATTCTGCAAGTCCTGTTTATTTCGGTGATTTTTGGTTTAGCACTGGCAGCAACCGGTAAACACGGTGAGCCTATCGTTAAACTGCTGCAAAACTTCTCTGAGCCTGTGTTCAAGATGGTTGCGATGTTGATGAAACTAGCACCTATCGGCGCATTTGGTGCGATGGCATTTACCATTGGTAAATACGGTATTTCGTCTATCGGCAACTTAATGATGCTGATTATGACGTTCTACATCACCTCCCTGCTGTTTGTTCTGGTCGTACTGGGTGCAGTGGCTAAATATAACGGCTTCTCGATTATTGAGCTTATCAAATACATCAAAGATGAATTATGGTTAGTGCTGGGTACCTCTTCCTCTGAAGCGGCATTACCAAGCTTAATGAGAAAAATGGAGCACGCTGGTTGCGAAAAATCCGTCGTGGGCTTAGTGATCCCTACCGGTTATTCATTTAACCTCGATGGCACCAATATCTACATGACGATGGCGGCGCTGTTTATTGCTCAAGCGACCAATATTGAACTGACGCTCTGGCAGCAAATTTCCCTGCTGTTAGTTGCGATGATCAGCTCTAAAGGTGCGGCGGGTGTAACGGGTGCAGGTTTCATTACCTTAGCGGCAACACTGATGGTAGTACCAAGCATTCCAGTTGCAGGTATGGCATTGATTCTGGGTATCGACCGCTTTATGTCTGAGTGCCGTGCGCTGACCAACTTAGTCGGTAACGCTTGTGCATGTATCGTGGTTGCGCGTTGGGAAAAAGAGTTAGATACCGAAAAACTGGCGCATGCATTCTCATCCAAAGGTGAATCTTTAGATTCAATCATCACCGAAGAAGATGTAGTACAACCAACGAGTTCTGTCGATATCGCAAATAATAAATAATTTATTACTGCCATAACGAAAATAAGCCGCAATCGCGGCTTATTTTTTATCTAACAAATTAAAGTTCAGTCACGACTTCATTCAATGGAAGACGCACTTTCGGTAAGGCAGAATTAAAATCGTCTTCAGTTTTATAACCCAGCGCAACTACCGTCACCGCACTTAGCCCTTTCTCATTTAAATCGAATTCGTCATTAAGAATTGAAAAATCGAGACCTTCCATTGGCAACGCATCAACCCCTAACACCGCTGCGCCCAATAATAATGCCCCCATATTCAAGTAAACTTGTTTTTCTATCCAATGCGGTAAATCCTTCAATTCATTCTTATGTAAATTCACAAAAAATGAACGAGCCATATGATTTTGCTCTTTAAACTCGCTTTTCTGATATCGCCCTTCTTCATCTTCGAGCTCTAAAAGATGCAGTAAATAATCCTCAGGCAACTCTGTTTTTGCGCACATCACTACCACATGGGATGCATTGCGAATTTTTTCCTCATTAAATGAGTATCCACCTGCCGTCGCATTGATAATTTTTTGTTTTGCTTCAGGGCTACTTACCATCAAGAAATGCCAAGGTTGCACATTGACACTCGAAGGACTTAATTGAAGTAACGCTTTTATCTCACTCAGCGTTTCATCAGAAATCGTTTTATTTGGGTCAAAACTTTTCGTTGCATAACGGGTATTTAAAACATTAATTAAGTTCATTGGATCCTCTAAGTTAAATAAACTGTCTTGAGTTTTGAACATCCTAATGTTAAAAGTACAAACAGACAAGTACGCACATTAATGGCATATACTATACAAATGGATACTATCAAAAAAAGACGTTATACAAACTACACCTACGATGGATGCCCTGTTGAAGCCTCATTAGAGCTAATGGGCGGAAAAGGGAAGGGCGTGATCCTGTATCATTTACAGGGAAAAACACTGCGATTTAATGAAATAAAAAGGAAACTAGTTTTCATTACGCCGCGTATGCTGACCAAGCAATTACGAGAACTCGAAAGCGATGGGCTAATTACTCGACATGTCTATCCTGAAGTACCGCCTAAAGTCGAGTACTCAATGACCCCCGCGGGTGAATCTTTAAGTACAGTGATTAATGCTCTGCAAGAGTGGGGGGAAAAATACGGGATCCCGCTATTAAATATGCAAGAGCAAGATGCAAATACAGAAGAGTCATCATGAGGAAGTTACCCAGAAACTTATCTGGGTAACAAATAACAATAAATAGGTTCAGTAGATTACAGCCCCAGCGCATATTTTAGCGCTAATTTTTTCGCCTCGCCCGCACGTTGCGCGGTCATCAAGCCAAAGTTTCTTAGCATTTTCAAGCCCGGTAAATTTTCGCTAAAGGCCATATAGAAAATATCCATCCCCGCCTGCATCACAAGATTATCGGGTAAACGGCGGCGCTGATAGCGCTTAAGCACATCCAAAGACTCCCATGTCTCAACACACTCACGCGCTTGGTAAATGACCTTCAATAACACATCCACATCGCGATAACCGAGGTTCACCCCCTGACCCGCTAACGGATTGATAGTATGCGCCGCATCACCAATCAGCACCAAGCCATCCATCACATAACGGCTTGCATGGTGACGTGTTAAAGGAAAGGCGCCCGATGCGATGGCTTTTACTGCACCAAGCCGCTCAGGGAACGCTTCCGAGATAGCACCTGTGAGCTGCTCCATTGACATGCTTTGCAAACGGCGAATTTTGGCGGGGCTGTCATACCACACGAGGGACGCCCAGTTATCATACAGCGGTAAAAATGCCCTTGGGCCTGATGGGAAAAACTGTTGCCATGTACGGTCTTGCTGCGGCGCATCCGTTTGGATAGTGATCAGCATACAAGATTGGCGATATTGCCAGCCACGGCTTCCAATACCCGCCATTTTACGCACTTGAGAATTAGCGCCATCTGCGCCAACCACCAGTTTAGTTTCTAGAATACGCCCATCTTCCAGCTCAACCATCCAGTGTTTTTGCCCATGAGGTTGATGTAAATTCACCAACGTGGCTGGGCAAACTAACTCTAGGTTGCTGTACTGTTCGCACTCTCGCCACAATGCCAACTGTAAAACGCGGTTTTCCACCATAAAGCCAAGCTCTGGTAAGCCTAAACTTTTAGCATCAAAAATCACATTGCTGCCCGGCTCTTCCCAGGTTTCTAATTCACGATAAGGCGCGCTGCGCATCGCTTCTACATGTTTCCATGCCCCTAATTGCTTTAATAATTCAATCGAGGCACTGCTGATGGCAGAGATACGCACATCTGGCGTACTGCTCGCGTCAAACTCGGTCGGCTGGGCTTTCTCAAGTAAAGCCACTTTCATCCCTTCTTGGGCGAAGCCTAATGCTGCTGCAGCGCCGGTCATTCCCGCACCAACCACAACAACATCATAAAATTCAGTTAGTTTATTCATCATGATAGCTACTATTAACTGTTTGATTTATTTAGTATACCGAAAAATTCTTACCCCCGCAGGCAATATCTACGCTCGGGCTCTGGTCACTGATGCCTCAAATGAATACAATACTCGTCAATCTTTAAAACAATAGGCAAATAGCCTGCCCTTAAGTATTTGGTGATGATATTATTTTAGCATGTTATTACTGGGTGATTTTTGCATTTAATCCAATACAGAACGCTGTTCTTAATCAAAATGCGGTGAATTCCCCATCATCATAGGGTAGGACTTTGGATTTACAACGCGTTTCGAAGTCCCTATTTTAGACCTCGAAAACACCGGATACACGACATGTCGACAAATAAAAAGTTATATATGAAAACTTGGGGCTGCCAGATGAACGAATACGATTCATCTAAAATGGTCTCTTTACTGGAAAGCACCCACGGCTATCAACTGACTGAAATTGCTGAAGAAGCAGATCTGTTGTTATTAAACACTTGTTCGATCCGCGAAAAAGCCCAAGAAAAGGTGTTCCACCAGCTTGGTCGTTGGAAATTCTTCAAAGACAAAAATCCTGACATCATCATTGGTGTCGGTGGCTGTGTCGCATCACAAGAAGGTGATTTTATTCGCCAGCGCGCACCTTGCGTTGATATCGTTTTCGGCCCGCAAACTCTGCACCGTTTACCAGAAATGATTAACCAAATTCAAGGTAATCGTAGCCCAATTATTGATATCAGCTTCCCTGAAATTGAAAAATTCGACCGCTTACCTGAGCCACGTGCTGAAGGCCCAACCGCGTTCGTTTCTATCATGGAAGGCTGCAACAAATACTGTACGTTCTGCGTTGTGCCGTACACTCGCGGCGAAGAAGTTAGCCGCCCTTGTGATGACATTCTGTTTGAAATTGCACAATTAGCCGCTCAGGGCGTGCGTGAAGTTAACTTGCTGGGTCAAAACGTTAACGCCTACCGTGGCGAGACGTTCGACGGTGAAATCTGTTCATTCGCAGAATTATTACGTTTAGTGGCCTCTATCGATGGTATTGACCGCGTACGCTTCACCACCAGCCACCCAATCGAATTTACCGATGACATCATCGAAGTGTATCGCGATACACCTGAGCTAGTGAGTTTCCTACACTTACCAGTACAAAGTGGCTCTGACCGCGTACTCACCATGATGAAACGTGCGCATACCGCATTGGAATATAAGGCGATTATTCGTAAATTACGCGAAGCTCGCCCTGGCATTCTGATCAGCTCCGACTTTATTGTTGGCTTCCCAGGGGAAACCACCGATGATTTCGAAAAAACCATGAAGCTGATTGCTGATGTGAATTTTGATATGAGCTACAGCTTCGTCTACTCCGCTCGTCCGGGTACGCCAGCCGCTGATTTACCGGATGATGTTAGCGAAGACGAGAAAAAACAACGTCTGTATCTGCTGCAACAGCGCATTAATCAGCAAGCAATGAGCTTCAGCCGTGCCATGCTAGGAACAGTACAACGTATTTTAGTGGAAGGCACCTCACGTAAAAATGTGATGGAGCTTTCAGGTCGTACCGAAAATAACCGCGTAGTGAATTTTGAAGGCACTCCGGACATGATCGGTAAATTTGTTGATGTCGAAATCGTCGATGTTTATACCAACTCTTTACGCGGTAAAGTGATTCGTACCGAAGATCAAATGGATCTGCGTGTTCATGAATCCCCTGAATCCGTGATTGCACGTACCCGTAAAGAAGATGAACTTGGCGTTGGTAACTTCCAACCCTAAAGATAGGATACTCAGTGACCGATAACAAACCTTTGCAAATCGCAACACAAGAGATTTTTTTAGAGCCCGCAGATAATCAGCGTTTAATGAGCCTTTGCGGGCCATTTGACGACAATATTAAGCAATTAGAGCGTCGTCTTGGCATTGAAATCAATCGCCGAGACAATCGTTTTAAACTCTCGGGTAAAGCGCTTAATATCCAAGCGGCCAGTAAGATTTTACGCCAGTTGTACGTTGATACCGCGCCAATCCGCGGTGTGATCCCTGACATTGATCCTGAAAATATTCACCTTGCGATTGTTGATAGCCGAGTGCTTGAGCAATCCGCAGAAAGCGTGCCTGACTATGGTAAAGCCGTGAATATCAAGACCAAGCGCGGCGTGATCAAACCTCGTACCCCAAATCAGGCGCAATACATTGCCAATATCTTAGATCACGATATTACATTTGGAATTGGTCCTGCGGGAACTGGTAAAACTTACCTTGCTGTTGCAGCAGCCGTCGATGCATTAGAACGTCAAGAAGTACGCCGAATTCTGCTCACCCGCCCTGCGGTTGAAGCAGGCGAAAAACTGGGTTTCTTGCCGGGTGATTTAAGCCAGAAAGTAGATCCTTATTTACGCCCTCTGTACGACGCGCTGTTTGAAATGCTTGGTTTTGAAAAAGTTGAAAAACTGATTGAGCGTAATGTGATTGAAGTGGCTCCGCTGGCTTACATGCGCGGTCGCACACTGAACGATGCGTTTATCATTTTAGATGAGAGCCAAAACACCACCATCGAACAGATGAAAATGTTTTTAACCCGTATTGGTTTTAACTCTAAAGCTGTTGTCACTGGGGATATCACTCAGGTCGACTTACCAAGAGGCAGCAAATCCGGTTTAAGACACGCCATCGAAGTATTGTCGAACGTGGATGATTTAAGCTTTAACTTCTTCCATAGCGAAGACGTGGTGCGTCACCCTGTCGTGGCGAAAGTTGTCATGGCTTATGAAGCATGGGAAGAGCAAGACAGCAAACGTCGCCAGCAATTGAAAGAAGAAAAAGAGCAACAACGTGAGCTTGAAAAGCAGGAAAATCACTAAATGAGCGATGTTATTCTCGATTTACAAATAGCGAGCGAAAATACCGACGGTTTACCCTCTGAAGCGATGTTCCAGCGCTGGGTCAATGCGGTATTACCCAAGTTTCAAGCTGAAAGTGAAGTCACTATTCGTATTGTTGATGAAGCCGAAAGCCATGAATTAAATCTAACTTATCGTGGAAAAGATAAGCCGACTAACGTGCTGTCATTTCCATTCGAAGCGCCACCAGAAGTGGAACTTCCGCTGTTAGGGGATTTAATTATTTGCCGCCAAGTGGTGGAGCAAGAAGCCGTCGAGCAGCAAAAAAGTGAAGAAGAGCATTGGGCACACATGGTAGTTCACGGTTGCCTGCATTTACTCGGTTATGATCATATTGAAGATGATGAAGCTGAAGAAATGGAAGGATTAGAAACCGAGATCCTCGCAGAAATGGGTTATGCCGATCCGTATCTTGCGGAAAAAGAGTGAGCTCACTATAATTTTTAACGTTAACAAGCATTTTTAGACGTAAAACGATGTCTGTTAACGTAAAGAATATGCTTCGACGCTAACCCATAAATTGTTTCGCTAAACAAAATGTTTTAAGCTAAACAATTCATACCTAACTCTATGGGTTAGCGATTTTTCTAATTAACTGAGGAATAATAAATTAAACGCCATGAGCGACGATAACTCTTCGAGTAGTGACACCCCTGGGCCTAAGAAAGGTTTTTTTGCATTGTTAAATCAACTTTTCCATGGTGAACCTAAAAACCGTGATGATTTGGTCGAATTAATTCGTGATTCTGAACAAAACGATTTAATTGACCCGGATACCCGTGAAATGCTGGAAGGCGTCATGGATATTGCCGATCAGCGGGTACGTGACATCATGATCCCTCGCTCTCAAATTGTTACCTTAAAACGTAACCAAAGCCTTGATGAGTGCCTCGATGTCATCATCGATTCTGCCCACTCTCGCTTCCCTGTTATCAGCGAAGATAAAGATCATATTGAAGGGCTATTAATGGCAAAAGATTTACTGCCATTTATGCGTACCGACGCAGAGCCATTCAGTATTGATAAAGTGTTACGTCAGGCCGTTGTTGTTCCTGAAAGTAAACGAGTAGACCGCTTACTCAAAGAATTCCGTTCCCAGCGTTACCACATGGCCATCGTTATTGATGAGTTCGGCGGTGTCTCTGGTTTAGTGACTATTGAAGATATTTTAGAGCTGATCGTCGGTGAGATTGAAGACGAGTATGACGACCAAGATGATGTGGATATCCGCCAGCTGAGCCGCCATTCATACTCTGTTCGCGCCTTGACTCAAATCGAAGACTTTAATGACGCCTTTGGGACGCATTTTAGTGATGATGAGGTAGATACCGTTGGGGGCTTAGTGATGCAAGCCTTTGGTCACTTACCATCCCGTGGTGAAACCATTACCATCGATAACTACCAGTTTAAAGTTTCCATGGCGGATAGCCGTCGAATTTTACTGCTTCAAGTGAAAATTCCTGACGATGCCCCAGTGCCTACTTTGGATGAAGAACAGAGTTAATGAACTTATCCTCTACTTATCAAAGCCAGTGGCTACGCCTGCTGCTGGCTTTACTATTCGGAGCCAGTGGTACACTGGCTTTTTCGCCTTTTGACTTCTGGCCAGCCGCTCTCCTTTCTATTTTCTTTCTCCAGCTATTAACCCTACACAGAACCGCCAAGCAAGCTTTTGCTATCGCGTTCGCATGGGGATTTGGCTTATTTGGCAGCGGCGTCAACTGGGTGTATGTCAGTATCGCCGATTTTGGTGGAATGCCGGATGCGGTTAACGTATTTATCGTTATCTTGCTAGCAGCCTATCTGTCGCTGTATCCCGGTCTATTTGGTCTGCTACTCAATAAATTCACCCCAAATGCCAATGTTTGGCGCCTAGTGTTGATGGCACCCGCGTTATGGCAAGTGACAGAGTTTCTGCGTGGTTGGGTTCTGACAGGATTCCCATGGCTGCAATTTGGTTATACCCAAATTGATGGGCCGATGAAATCATTAGCGCCTATATTTGGTGTTGAGATGATAACCCTGCTGCTATTTAGCATCAGCGGCTTGCTCGTCCTAACAGTCATTCGTCGCAATCTTATCCCTCTGGCATGTGCGGCGGCGCTGTTGCTGGTTCCTCTGTTAGCCAAAAACGTCCAGTGGTTCACACCTCTGAATGATAAAACCATGGAAGTGGCATTAGTGCAGGGCAATATCCCTCAATCAATGAAATGGGAAGCGGGCTTTTTGCAGCAAACCAAAGATCGCTATATCAAGCTTTCTAGCCCTTATATTGGCAAAGCCGATATGATTATTTGGCCTGAGTCAGCCATTCCTGTGGTGGAACTGGAAAATCAGCCGTGGCTTAAAGCGCTGGACACGTTGCTGAATGAAACCAAAACGCGGTTAATTACCGGAACTGTTGATGCCAAACCGGTCAATGGTGATTCGGTATTCTATAACTCCATTATTGTTCTGGGTGATAGAAAACCCTATCTCTACCCGACTAAGAACCGTTATAACAAGCATCACTTAGTCCCATTTGGTGAGTTCGTCCCATTGGAAGATTTACTGCGTCCGATTGCGCCATTCTTTAATTTACCAATGTCGGGCTTTAGCCGTGGAGATTATCAACAGGCTCAATTAGCAATTGGTAATATTCATCTAACAGCAACCATTTGCTATGAAATTATTCTGGGTACTCAAGTTAGAGATAACTTCAAACCTGACAGTGACTACTTACTGACAATTTCAAATGATGCTTGGTTTGGTGAATCGATTGGTCCTTGGCAGCATTTCCAAATGGCAAGAATGCGCTCATTAGAACTTGGTCGCCCGCTATTACGCGCCACCAACAATGGCGTAACGGCTGTCATCAGTGCGGATGGTTCCATTCAAGGTATTCTGCCACAGTTCCAAGATGCGGTACTGGCTGAAAAAGTCACACCAACAACGGGATTAACCCCTTATGCTCGTTGGAGTAATTGGCCGATGTGGGGTATGGTCGCTATATTCGGCATTGTCGGATTTACCCTTAACCGCCGTCAAAAACGTCACTAATTGACGCTTTAAACCGATTAAAAATCCCCGACATCTCGATTGATGATTCGGGGATTTTTTTAACCTAACCAATTAATAATCCCTGCGTTTCTGCTATCCCAATTGAGGCAATACAGCCTGCATTAAAATTCAAATAATCATCTTCAATACCATCGGAGAAAATTACGCCATTTTCAGGCATTAAAGACTCTAATTGTAATGGCGTGGTTTGCTCAATGGTGCCAAACACTAATTCCGTTCCCGTCGTTCGGCTGCGAAAAGGTTCCCTTACGCTGAACTGTAACCGTTTTTCATCCCAACCAAATCCCTGTGATAATGGATGAGAGTGAGTCCCTGCTATCGCCTGAGCCCCTGCAATAATAGATTGGAACCATCCCGTTGACCCCAGCCCTGTCGAGACAATAATCCCTGATGACGATTGAAATTCTTGCTGCCCTTGCCATTTCACCCGATAGCGTGCGGATGTATGGCTTTTAGGGCCTATAAATAGGTCGTTAACAGCTAATAGGGTTTGCCCATCGTTGGTTGTTGCTTGTGCAAAGGTAACGGATTTTTGGTTCACTTTTCCAGTTAATGTACGCGTCACCACGTCGAGTAACTGCCCAATTTCAAAGGGCAGTAATTTACCATCCCAGCGTGTCGGTTCCGGGTTTATGGCGATCACAGGCTGCCCATTAAGGTATTTAAGGGTATTTGCCACTAAACCATCTTGCCCTATGACCACCACGATATCTCGCGCTGAAAACTGGTAGCTAGGTAACAGTTTTCTTTCCAATAATTGAAAGCGCCCCATCGTTTTGAGAATCGACTCAGCTTGGATTAACTGCCGCTGATACACATCATGTTCAAGTAGGTAATCACTCACTTCAACATCATTATGTTCAAGGTAAAATTTTGCTTGCGACCAGGTATTGAAACGCTCAATTAATTCCTGCATACGAGTTTTACGCATCACTAACACAAAGCGAACATCATCATACTGACTCATTGTTTAGCCCCTTTTTTTTCATTAGCTGACCAAATAAATCTGGTGAGAAATTAATTTCACCAATTTTGCCTGCGTTTTGAGCCAAGGATTCAAATGCCATCGCCATCAATTGCTCTGGGTTCATTTTCGCCAATGCCATCGCCTTCAAATTCTCCACTGGCAATTGGCTATACGCTTTCATTTTAGCTTCGATGGCATAAGCATCCGCTTCTGATTGAGTACGTTGGTTTTCAACACTTAGCGCCACCAGCTCATTACGCTTAGCTTCCAAATTAACCTGAGCTATTAACTCTTCTTGTTCAATTTCAGCACGCTCACGCAGCAATGTACGTTCATTATCCAACCGAGCTTCTTCAATTTGCTGCTGCTTGGCTTGTACTGATAAATCCGTTTCTAATTCCGCCTCTTTTATAGTTCTTTCCTGCTCAACGGAGAATTTGCGTCTCGCATAAATCGCATCGTCAGCCTCTTTCAAAATTGATTCCCGTGCTTGAGCTTCCAGCGCTTTGAGCGTTTCAGGAGACGGTGTAATAGCAGAAATTGCCACATCCAAAATTTCTATGCCTAACGATTCAAGTGCAGGATGCTCAGACAGTTGCTGAGAAACCAACAGCACCAATGGTTGCCCCATGAGTAATGCATCTCGCAAATCGGTACTTTGCGTTTTTGCTTGGATGACAGTTTGGGCACTACGAACCACCCTATCACTCAGCTTTAACGGGTCTTCTGACGCATAAGATTTACCATCTTGGGCAAGGTTAAAATTCAAGACATCCGCTGTTTTTTCTGGGTATTTCACTTGAAACGAAATTTGCCCTTGAATACGCAAGCTTTGGAAATCCGCTGTCTGTAGATTAAAAATAAATGGCGCTTCTTGGGCGTTCAAAGGTAATGCCGCAATGGACGTTTTATCCGCGTTATACCAAAAACTTAACCCTTTACCTTGCTTACGTACTGCACCATTAATGGATTGAATAATGAATGTCGATGAATCTGATTTGAAATATTTAAAATTTAACATGGTCTACCCCACTTAGTGTCTTTGTGAAATCAATTAGTGTCTTTGTGAAATCAATTAGTGTCTTTATGACCTTAATTAATTATTGTCCTACAGACACAAATAAGTCAACACTTAAATGTCTTAATGACACTAAATAAATTTTCGCGTATGATTTAGCGCAAGACTAAATATGGGGGAAAGGATCTTAATCACATGACAGAAAAAGAGTTTTTATCTAATTATGATCGACGAGATTATTTAACTCCTTTGCTCACAGTGGATACCGTATTATTCACTTATCATGAAAACACCTTAAAAGTGCTGCTCGTGGAACGTGCTAATTACCCTCAGAAAGGGCAATGGGGATTACCGGGTGGGTTCGTTGATGAAAATTGTGATGCCACGTTAGACGATACGGTATATCGCAAGTTAAAAGAGAAAACGGGGGTTGTTCCTCCTTATATCGAGCAGTTATGTACCGTAGGAAATTCAGAGCGAGATCCTCGAGGCTGGTCAGTGACAGTCTGCTATACCGCACTCATTGCTCACCAAGCCTGCGAAGCGCACATTGAAAGTGTACATTCTGTTAAATGGGTCTCCATCGAAGAGATTGAAGACATGGCACTGGCTTTCGATCACTATCAGCTTTATTTACAAGCCCGTGAACGTTTACGCCAGAAATCCCTTTATTCCATTGTGCCGGGATTTGCGCTACCGGAAGTATTCACCTTAGCCGAGCTGCAACATGTTCATGAGGTTTTAATCGGAAAATCCATACAGAATAAATCTTTCCGTCGCCGTTTAGACCAAGCTGATTTATTGATTGATACAGGGGAGAAACGCCAAGAGCGCGGACGCCCAGCCAATCTTTATCGCTTAAAGTCCCAATCGGCTGACTATCGGTTTATTCGCAATCTCGAATTTTGATGAAAGAGTTTGAGATTAGAGTTTGATAAGAAAAATGCCCTTGATGCTGATACCAAGGGCATTTAATTAAAACGAAGCGAGCCATAAACGGCTTTTCAGCCCCAGATAACTCGTCCAGCCAGAAGTAAAACTCACCATTTCGCCTTTATCGATAATCATAAAGGTCGGTGTTGCTGTCACGCCAACCTGCGCAGCCAGTTGACCGTTGATATCATTCACTACAGGAAAATCTAATTCCTTTTTTTCCATTCCGGCTAACAGTCGAGAAGATTCCCCCGAACGCAGTGCTACCGTCACCACCGGAACTCCTGATTTTGCTAAATCAGAAACGGTTGGCGATGTGAAGCGGCAAACACCACACCATGTTGCCCAGAAATAGACTAATACAGGCTGTTTTTCGCTGAGTTCAGCAATAGAAACCACCTCACCCGTTGCAATGGTGAGTGGCTCTAATAACACGGGGGCAAGGCTTTGCGGTTTACGCCAAAAGTCCATCACCGTAAAAGCGATCACCAAAATAATCGCCAATACGAGAAGCTCTTTTGACCACTTTTTCAGTCTCCCCATCACGACATTATTTCGCTTTGCTGAGCTGTTCTTTCACGATGCGTTCAAATTCTTGTGCATCAACAGCGCCTGGGATCATTTCATCACCCACTAGCGTTGCAGGCGTACCATTCACGCCCAGCATATTAGCCAACTCAAGGTTTTTACGAATAGCTGCACGGCTCTTATCATTCGCTTTTAACTTATCATTGCCGGTTGCTTGCAGCGCTTCTTTGATGTTTGAATCAGATAACATCCCCTGTTTCGCCATCAGTTTTTGGTGCAGAGCTAAGAACGCTTTTGGATTTTCTTGCCATAAAGTCATCGCTAATTGCGAAGACTCCAGCGAGGTTTCCCCTTTAAATGGCAGGTACTTGATAACAACTGCAACATCTGGGTTTTTCTTCACAATATCTTCTAACAGTGGGTCAAAGCGTTTGCAGTATGGGCAGTTAAAGTCAGTAAAGTTCACCAAGACTAATTTCGCGTCTTTCGAGCCAATACGTGGGCTAGTCGGGTCATTAAACAGGGCATCATGCTGATCTTTTAATACCTGTTTCATTTGCGCTTGTTGTTTTTCACCTTGTTTCGCTTGTAAAGCCACAATCGCTTCTTCAAGGATCTCTGGATTCTCAACTAATGTATCGCGTACCAGCTTACGAACTTGTGCTTCTTGGTCGGCAGTCAGTGGCGCTGCATGTGCTGTGGCCCCTAATACTAGTGAGGAAAATAAAACAGCTAATATCGTCTTTTTCATTTTTCGGCTCCTTTGGCCTCAGTCATAATTGATAATACAGATTCACGATCAAGTATTGTTGACAGTATTTTCCCCTCTGTCAGATTAGGGCCATAAATCTGGTTAAACGGCACAGCCACTTGCCCTCGACGTTGCAAAAACGCCGAGATTTCAGGTGAAGGTTTTGTCCAATCACCCCGTAGCGCGACGACATCCGGTTCACTCAGTAAGTGCTGAATTTCGTCATTAAGTAGGACGTTATATTTATTCGCCTTACACGTCACACACCAGTCTGCGGTCACATCAATAAACACACGTTTATTATCCGCCAGCGCTTGTGTAATCGCGTCTTCAGACAATGTTTGCCATTGAACTTTATCGGCAGCTAGCGTTTGGTGACCTTGCTGTTGGTCTATCGCCATCCAAGCAAACCCAGCACCCAGTGCCGAGAATAATAGGAATGGGAAAATTGCCGCACGAACTCCTCGGTTCTTAAGAATAAATAACACTAAGATTAATAAAAATAGTACGGCGATAACGGTAGCGGTCATTGCACCAAAATGGGGAATTAATAAGCTGATTAACCATAAGCAGGAAACCAACATCATTAAGCCCAGTACTGCGCGCAATTTCAGCATCCATGTTCCTGGCTTTGGTAACGCTTTCGCAATCACAGGGAATGCCGCAATCAATAACCACGGGAGGCTCATCCCGATACCTAGCGCAGTGAAAATCAGCCACAGTTGCGACATCGGCGCCGCTAATGCGAAGGCGACCGCCGTGCCCAAAAAGGGTGCAGAACAAGGCGTCGCTAAAAGTGTCGCGAAGACCCCTTGCCAGAAATGCCCGCTATTGCCCTGTCCACCAGCGGTGGCTAAGCGCGTATTCGCTTTACTGCCTAGGTTAATTTCAAACAACCCAAATAAATTCGCGGTAAACAGCGCCGTAATTAGCACCATAAAACCGATAAACCATGGGCTTTGGAACTGAATTCCCCAACCAACAACCTGCTGTCCCCATCGCAAGAATGTCATCAATAAGGCTAATAACCAGAATGAGACTAGGATTCCCGATGAAGAGAGCAAGAATTGCCGACGAATGGTATTTTGTTCACCTTGAGGAACCAATAAGACAGAACCGAGTTTCATCGCCAGTACAGGCAACACACACGGCATTAAGTTCAGGATCAGACCGCCAAGTAGCGCAAATAGAACTATCTGCCATAAACCCAGCGCATGCCCACTGTCATCCCCAGATGCAGAACCCGTATAAGGCACGACATTGCCATGAATTTGTTGAGATAACTCACCGTCCGCCACGACAAATGAAACCGTTTTACCCACAAGATTAGGCGCTTCGCCGCCCCAGTCATCGCTAACATCAATGGTGGCGGTTAACTTATTGCCAGAATATTTTAAGGATGGAACCCCAAGGCTCGCACCATCCACAACATCAGTAAACAGATGTGGGTCAATCCACGTATTATCGGCAGCTTTTTGTAACTCTACCGTCAATTTATTGCCAGCAAAGCCAAATTGCGCTTGTTCAACAAGCCCACTAGCCGCAGGCACGCTACCTTTTGCTTGATTAAATGCCCAGCTAAAATCCGCAGGAGCTGGTTCAGTGAGATCCAATTCAAAAGGGTAGTCAGTTAAAATACAAACATTACTGCACGTTGATAATGTCAGTGTGCCTGACAATTTATCGAGATGCTCACTACTAGTGACTGTAATAGGGAAAACCACGTCTCCCATATAACCTTGTGTCGACACGCCTGCGACATCAAAGCGCCCCGGCGTTGGCCATAGCCACTCCACCGTTTTGACAGGTGAAGACCAGCTTATTTCCGGTGCAACGCCCCCTTCTCCCGGTGAGCGCCAATAGGTCTTCCAACCATCATCGAGTTTTACATCCAGTAAAATATCGACCTTGCCCTCTTTTTGTGCAGAGCTCAGCAAGCGAACCTGTACATGGCTCGGTGTGTTTGCGGTCATAAAACCCGTGTTTGCAGGTTGCAACCAACCTGTATCCGCAGCCTGTAAGCTGCTAGAAAATACAGTGAATAAAACAATTAACGCATTAATAAAAAAACGCATGATCCCTCCAGAATAAATAACAGCGACGAACAATAAGCCGCGGCTTTCTAATCCCGAAGATTACAGAATTGTAGATGACGCCGAACGCCAGGTGGGGAATGGCTCTCTTCACGGTTTGCTCTATATATAAATAGCCTAGTGCAAAAGATAGCGAATGCCGCTAAAGAAAGAAATATAAAAAAGAGAGGTTCTATCACAGCAGGAACAAGAGTAAGGAGTGATTTGGAACTTAATTCACACGTTGAAAGCTTCACGGGCTTGCTATTTTGTTCATTTATATCAGAAAGATAATGCTCTGAAGAAAGCTGGATTTGATTCGCTACCGCAGAAGTCTGTATTGAAGCTGATGTAAACATTGAGGCGAATAGGCGCTCCCCGACGGCTCTTTGATTCATACAAATCAACACCATCAGACAGGCAAACAGCACTAATCCTTTACCTAGCTTTATCGACCTCGTCATGTCTGTCTCAGATTATCTTCCTGAATTCACAATAATTAGCTAATTAAGTTAATAACAGGTTACATCTTACACAGGCAAATAAGCAACACAAGCACCATCATCTAACTTTACAAACAACTCTCATTTATAAAATTAACTATTTTTTGCACTTTATCCGAAAAGCGGCACGGAACTTGCTACTTACTTAATAAATGGCAAAACGAAACTATTTTGCACGATTTCGGTGCACGATAGTCGAGTTTCGGCAGTTTGTCTCTTTATTGGTGTCGCAGTTCACAACTGCCTAAATAATATGCGAGACAGCTCCCGAATTTAAAACAATTCGTTTTCAAAACTCATATTTTTTAATTACTTTTTAACAATAATAAAACATACAGCCGATGATCGTGTCATGATGAAAACCTCACGAAACATCTGCAAACACAACACCACAAAACCAAAATAAATCGAGTAATGTATCGTTAAAACACAAACCTCGAAATATGGCGGATTGACACCGATGTTCTAAAGGAGCTGTAATTATGCGTATTAGCAAGCTTGTTTTAACAATGATGCTTTTGGGTGCAACCTGCGCAGTTCAAGCAGAAGAATTAAACGGTACTCTGAAAAAAATCAAAGATAATGGTGTGATAGTCGTGGGTCACCGCGAATCATCAGTGCCATTCTCTTACTATGATAATAATCAGAAAGTTGTTGGCTACTCACAAGACTACTCCAACCTCATTGTTGATGCAGTGAAAAAGAAACTCAATATGCCTGATTTACAGGTGAAATTGATCCCTATCACCTCGCAAAACCGTATTCCATTACTGCAAAACGGCACATTTGATTTCGAATGTGGCTCCACAACGAATAACCTAGAGAGACAAAAACAAGCAGCCTTCTCTAATACCATTTTCGTGGTTGGTACTCGACTGCTGGCGAAAAAAGACGCCGGTATCAAAGACTTTGCTGATTTAGCTGGCAAAAATGTGGTTGTCACTTCAGGGACAACGTCAGAAGTGATCCTGAATAAGTTAAATGATGAGAAAAACATGAAGATGCGCATTATCAGTGCTAAAGACCACGGGGACTCATTCCGTACTTTAGAATCTGGTCGTGCTGTTGCCTTTATGATGGACGATGCCCTATTAGCTGGTGAGCGCGCAAAAGCGAAACAACCGGATATCTGGGAAATCGTAGCAAAACCACAAACTGAAGAAGCTTACGGCTGTATGCTGCGTAAAGATGATCCACAATTCAAAGCACTGGTCGATGAAACTATCTCAACTGCACAAAAATCTGGCGCAGCGGAAAAATCATTCGACCGCTGGTTTAATCAACCTATCCCACCGAAAAACCTGAATCTGAAGTTTACGTTATCTGATGAAATGAAGGCGCTGTTCAAATCACCAAACGATAAAGCATTAAACTAATAAAAAAGACAAACAGGGTGTTACTGAAGTAGGAGTCGCAAGGCGGTCGTTCCCGCCTTGCTTTCTCTTATTGCGGTATTCGGGACAATCAAATTGCCCACAGGAAGTCATATTATGTCAATTAATTGGAACTGGGGGATATTCCTTGAGAATGCCCCATTTGGGAATACCACCTATTTAGGGTGGTTAATATCTGGCTTAGAAGTCACTGTCACGCTATCCATCTGCGCTTGGATCATCGCTTTTCTGGTTGGCTCATTTTTCGGTATTTTACGCACAGTACCTAACCGCTTTTTAGCCTTTTTAGGGACTGCTTACGTTGAATTATTCCGTAACGTTCCGCTGATTGTTCAGTTCTTCACTTGGTATCTAGTGATCCCTGAACTGCTGCCACAATCTATCGGCGACTGGTTTAAAATGGAGTTAGATCCTAACTACCAGTTTTTCCTCTCTTCCATGTTATGCCTTGGCTTGTTCACTGCTGCGCGAATGACTGAGCAAGTTCGTGCTGCTATTCAATCCCTGCCTAGAGGGCAACGTAATGCAGCGCTCGCGATGGGGCTAACACTGCCACAAACCTATCGCTATGTACTGCTACCGAATGCTTATCGCGTCATTTTACCGCCAATGACCTCGGAAATGCTGAACTTAGTGAAAAACTCCGCTATCGCATCCACTATCGGGTTAGTGGATATGGCGGCACAAGCAGGAAAATTACTCGATTACTCCGCCCATGCTTGGGAATCTTTCACAGCAATCACTCTGGCATATGTCGGTATCAACTTGATTATTATGCTACTAATGAGCTTGCTTGAGCGCAAAGTGCGCTTACCCGGCACACTAGGAGGACGCTAAGATGGCTTATCAGTTTGATTGGAGCTCCATTGAGCCAAGCATCCCATTCTTAGTGGATGGTTTTATTATCACCGCCAAAATTACAGCAGCAGCCATTGTGGTTGGGATTTTATGGGGAACCGTACTCGCCGTTATGCGTTTATCCAGCATTAAGCCACTACGCTGGCTGGCGGCCTTTTACGTCAACACCTTCCGCTCAGTTCCGCTAGTTATGGTACTGTTTTGGTTCTATTTAGTTGTGCCTAACATATTACAAAATGTTCTAGGCTTATCACCAAAAAATGATATTCGTTTAATATCCGCAGTGGTAGCCTTCTGTCTTTTTGAAGCGGCTTACTACTCTGAAATTATCCGTGCAGGTATTCAAAGTATCTCGAAAGGTCAGGCAAGCGCCTCCCTCGCTTTAGGTATGACCCAAATGCAAACCATGCGTTTAGTCGTATTACCGCAAGCGTTTAGAGCGATGGTGCCATTATTGCTGACCCAAGGTATTGTATTATTCCAAGATACTTCATTAGTGTATGTTCTTGGGTTAACCGACTTCTTCAGAACCGCTACCAATATTGGGGAGCGTGACGGTACGCAAGTCGAAATGATACTCTTTGCGGGACTCATCTACTTTATTTTCAGTTTCGGCGCTTCAATGCTGGTGAATTATCTTAAGAAAAGGACTGTTTCATGATTACCCTGAAAAATGTATCGAAATGGTATGGCCAATTTCAGGTGCTCACAGATTGCACAACTGAAGTCAAAAAAGGCGAAGTTGTGGTTGTATGCGGGCCATCTGGTTCTGGTAAATCCACATTAATAAAAACAGTAAATGGGTTGGAGCCAATTCAACAGGGTGAAATTTTCGTTAACGATATCCAAGTTAATAGCAAAAAAACTGACCTTGCGAAGCTGCGCTCAAAAGTCGGTATGGTGTTCCAACACTTTGAACTGTTCCCTCACCTTTCCATTATTGAGAACCTAACATTAGCGCAAGTTAAAGTGTTAAACCGTGACAAGAAAGCCGCTGAAGCTAAAGGTTTAAAATTACTGGAGCGTGTGGGATTGGCGAGCCATGCTAATAAATTCCCTGCGCAGCTCTCTGGTGGTCAACAGCAACGTGTCGCCATCGCCCGCGCGCTATGTATGGACCCGATTGCCATGTTATTTGATGAGCCAACTTCCGCCCTAGACCCAGAAATGATCAACGAAGTGCTGGATGTTATGGTGGAGTTAGCGAATGAAGGCATGACCATGATGGTGGTAACGCACGAAATGGGCTTTGCGAAAAAAGTGGCTAACCGCGTGATTTTCATGGATGAAGGTAAAATTATCGAAGACAGTAAAAAAGAGGATTTCTTCGCTAATCCGAAGTCAGACCGCGCGAAAGATTTTCTGGCAAAAATCTTACATTAATCTCGATTTAGGTTGCAGAAAGTCCGACAGGGCTTTTTGCAACTTTTCCCTCAACTTTTCTTACCCGCACAAAATTCACCTCGTTTTCTTGATTGTCACTTTTCTGCGCTTGAAATCTCTTAAAAAATTCTCTAACGTGTTCTAAGTTCAAATAAAATTGCGAACAAAGCAAATTCCCCCTGAAATAGTTCAAGTTTTAGGTAGTAAATTGAATTATGATAGGCGATACGCTTATTATTTTGTGCGCGTTCTTAGTTTCATCAACGTATGGCAATATCAACGTATCGCCAACCACTATGTAGCACAAAATATAACAAACAGCTGAAACAGCAAGACCAAGTCCCTGTAAATTCATCTAATCGACGATTCATCGTTTTTTACAGACACAATGGCTTTCGGCATTGTTGTTTTCATGTGTGATCCGCTATGCTATGCGGATCCATTTTATAGAAAAGACATTCACCTGCTACAGACTAAACTGTAGCGATTATTCACCATAGGATTATCGGTGCCATGCAAGAACAATATCGTCCAGAAGATATAGAGCCTAAAGTACAGCGTCACTGGGATGAACAACAAACGTTCAAAGTGACAGAAGACAACAGCAAAGAGAAATACTACTGCCTGTCCATGCTACCTTACCCTTCTGGTCGACTACACATGGGCCACGTTCGTAACTACACCATTGGTGACGTGATCTCCCGCTACCAGCGTATGCTGGGCAAAAACGTTCTGCAACCAATTGGTTGGGATGCGTTTGGTCTGCCAGCTGAAGGTGCCGCGGTTAAAAATAACACTGCGCCTGCACCATGGACTTACGCCAATATCGATTACATGAAAGGTCAGCTGAAAATGCTGGGCTTCGGTTACGATTGGAACCGCGAAGTGACCACCTGTACGCCAGAATATTACCGTTGGGAACAGTGGTTCTTCACTAAACTGTATGAAAAAGGCTTAGTCTACAAAAAAACCTCCGCCGTTAACTGGTGTCCACACGACTTAACCGTTCTAGCAAACGAACAAGTCATCGACGGCTGCTGCTGGCGCTGCGATAGCCAAGTTGAGCGTAAAGAGATCCCTCAGTGGTTTATCAAAATTACCGACTACGCTGAAGAGCTGCTCAATGACTTGGACAAACTGGAAGATTGGCCAGAACAAGTTAAAACCATGCAGCGCAACTGGATTGGTCGCTCTGAAGGTGTGGAAATCACTTTTGATGTTGCTGATCGCGCAGACAAATTAACTGTCTACACCACCCGCCCAGATACCTTTATGGGTGCGACATATGTGGCGGTTGCTGCAGGTCACCCATTAGCGCAAGAAGCTGCCAAAGCGAATAGCGAATTAGCCGACTTTATCGATGAGTGCCGTAATACCAAAACTGCGGAAGCGGATATGGCAACCATGGAGAAAAAAGGTCTGGCAACAGGTCTGTATGTCGTTCATCCATTAACCCAAGAAAAATTACCAATTTGGGTCGCGAACTTTGTTCTGATGGAATACGGTACAGGTGCAGTGATGGCAGTTCCAGCTCACGACCAACGTGACTGGGAATTTGCTCATAAATACAATCTGCCAATCAAAGCGGTGATTGCAGATGCTGAAGGCAACACGCCTGACTTATCTCAAGAAGCGATGACTGAGAAAAACACCCTGATCAACTCAGGTGAATTTACTGGTTTAAGCAACGAGGCTGGCTTCAACGCTATCGCTGACAAACTGGTTTCCCTTGGTGCGGGTCAACGCAAAGTCAATTATCGCTTACGTGACTGGGGTGTTTCCCGTCAACGTTACTGGGGTGCGCCAATTCCAATGGCAACCTTAGAAGATGGCACCGTGGTTCCTGTTCCTGAAGACCAGTTACCGGTTATTTTACCGGAAGATGTCACCATGAATGGCATCACAAGCCCAATTAAAGCGGATCCTGAGTGGGCAAAAACCACCATTAATGGTCAACCAGCGCTGCGTGAAACCGATACCTTCGATACCTTTATGGAATCATCTTGGTACTACGCTCGTTACACTTGCCCACAATACGACGATGGCATGTTGAACCCTGAAGCCGCAAACTACTGGCTGCCTGTGGATCAATACATCGGTGGAATTGAGCACGCCATCATGCATTTAATGTATTTCCGTTTCTTCCACAAATTAATGCGTGATGCCGGTCTGGTGAACTCTGATGAGCCAGCAAAACGTTTACTGTGCCAAGGTATGGTTCTGGCCGATGCCTTCTACTACACCGGTAGCGATGGTCAGCGTGTATGGGTTTCTCCTGCGGATGCAATTGTTGAACGTGATGACAAAAACCGTATTACTAAAGCGGTAGACAGCGAAGGTCATGAACTGGTTTATACTGGTATGAGCAAGATGTCTAAATCTAAGAACAACGGTATTGACCCACAATTAATGGTCGAAAAATACGGTGCTGATACCGTCCGTCTGTTCATGATGTTCGCTGCGCCACCAGAATTAACTCTGGAGTGGCAAGAGTCTAGCGTTGAAGGGGCTAACCGTTTCGTTCGTCGTGTATGGCGTTTAGTTCACGAACACGCACAAAAAGGCGCAACTCAGCCATTAGATATCAGCGCATTAACCGCAGAACAAAAAGATTTACGTCGCGACTTACATAAAACCATCGCGAAAGTGACTGACGATGTGGGTCGTCGTTACGCATTCAACACCGCTATCGCAGCGGTCATGGAATTTATGAACAAGTTAGTTCGCGCTCCGCAAGAAACTGAGCAAGACCGCGCTTTAGTTCAAGAATCTTTAGATGCTATCACGCTGATGTTATCACCAATCATTCCACACGCTTGTTTCGAAATGTGGAAAGCATTAGGTCACAATGACGATATCGATTTTGCAAGCTGGCCGGTGGCTGATGAACAAGCCATGATCGATGATACTAAATTGGTTGTTGTTCAAGTTAACGGTAAAGTCCGCGGTCGTATTACGGTCCCTGCTGATGCTAACCAAGAATTCGTTCTGGAAATGGCATCACAAGAAGGCAGCGTCGCGAAATACCTCGAAGGCGTTAGCATCCGTAAAGTCATTTACGTACCAGGTAAATTACTGAACTTAGTTGTTGGCTGATAAGGAGCCCAAGTGCGCTATCTGATAACTCTATTTCTCAGCCTGTCGGTGCTCGTCACCGCAGGTTGCGGTTTTCGCCTTCAAGGAACCACGCAACTTCCTGAAGAATTGAAAACATTACAGTTAAGTTCTGGCGACCCGTACAGTTACCAAACTCGTGCGGTCAGGGAACAGCTGCGACTCAATAACGTGACTCTGCTAGATTCTGGTCGCGCTGATGTGCCTATTTTGAAAATTGTAGGTTCAACAGAAAGCACCGATACCGTTTCGATTTATCAAGATGGTAAAGCTGCAGAGAAACAACTGACACTGGTCATGAAGGCGCAAGTGTTAATGCCGGATGGCGCTATTTATCCGCTGGAAACAAAAGTTGTGCGGACTTTCTTTGATAACCCGTTAGAAGCGCTCGCAAAAGATGCTGAGAACGAGATTGTGAAGCAAGAGATGCAACAACAAGCGGCACGTAACATCGTGCGCAAACTGCTTCTGGTTCACAGTGCTGAGTTAGAAAAGGCGAAAGCTCAAGCGGCTGAGAAACCTGTTGCCGAATAATGATACGCATTTATCCTGAACAGCTGGCCTCTTCGTTACAAGAGTCTCTAAGAGGCCGCTATCTCATTTGGGGCTCCGAGCCCCTTCTTATTCAAGAAAGCCAAGATGCTATTCGCCAAGTTGCACGTCAGCAAGGTTTTGAAGAGCATTTTACTTTCGCTTTAGAGCAAAATACGGATTGGGATGAAATTTTTAGTCTCTGCCAAGCGCTGAGTCTATTTGCCAGTCGCCAAATGCTCACCTTATTTTTGCCTGAAAATGGCCCTAATGCCGCGATGGCAGACAAGCTCACACAGCTCGCCGGTTTACTTCACCCCGACCTGCTATTAGTTCTACGCGGGCATAAACTCACTAAAGCGCAAGAAAACAGTGCTTGGTTCAAAGCCATCAGCCAAGATGGTATCTATGTCAGTTGCCTAACGCCTGAATATCAACGTTTGCCCCAGTGGGTCTCTAAGCGTGCTAGCCAAATGCGGCTTTCATTAGAAACTGAAGCAAACCAATTACTTTGCTATTGCTATGAAGGTAATTTATTGGGATTAGCGCAAGCGCTGGAAAGGCTTTCCTTGCTCTATCCGGATGGAAAGCTCACTTACCCTCGTGTCGAAAGTGCGGTGAATGATTCAGCCCATTTTACGCCCTACCATTGGGTTGATGCGATCCTAGCGGGTAAGCCTCGCCGTTCATGGCATATCCTTGAGCAGCTCAAGCAAGAAGATGTTGAACCTGTGATTTTACTACGGGCTATCCAACGAGAATTAATGTTGCTGATCACGTTAAAGCGTCAATCTGCGACCACCTCATTAAAAACGCTATTTGACCAACATAAAGTTTGGCAAAACCGTCGAGGATTGTTAGGCGAGGCACTACAACGTTTGAGCTTACATCAATTACAATCGGCGTTGATGCTACTCACCCAAGCTGAAATTCACACTAAGCAGGATTTTTCCCACTCTTCATGGCCGGATTTGCAGTCTCTTTCCATGGTGTTATGTGGTAAAACCGATGCAGAACATTTTATTCTGCCACGATAATAACTGATAGCTAATCACCTAATATCAATGGTAATGAATGATGAACGCTAAACCACAAGGTCTACAAGCGCTATTTGGGGGGACTTTTGACCCTATTCATTATGGGCATCTACGCCCTGTTGAAGCATTAGCTAATCAGGTGGGGCTGCAAAAAGTGATTTTGCTACCGAACCACGTTCCACCTCATCGACCTCAGCCGGAAGCTAGCCCTACCCAGCGATTAGAAATGGTAAAATTGGCCATTCAAAATAACCCACTGTTTACTGTTGATACCCGAGAACTCCAGCGAAATACGCCCTCTTTTACAATTGAAACGCTCAGTGAATTGCGCCAAGAACTTGGTCATGAACAACCTCTTGCGTTCATTATTGGTCAAGATTCCCTGTTATCCATTAATACATGGCATGGCTGGACTCAGCTATTAGATAAATGCCATCTGCTAGTCTGCGCGAGACCCGGTTACGCCACACATTTTACCGATCCTGATATGCAACAGTGGCTGCAACAGCATCAAGTACAAGACCCGCAAGTATTGAGCCAAACGCCCTGTGGTTCGATTTTTATTGGCAATACACCACTGGTTAATATTTCAGCGACTGAAATACGTGAACAACTCAGCGAAGGTCAGGCTTGTGAAGATTTACTCCCTCGCGCAGTTTATCACTATATTCAACAACAACATTTGTATCAAAAATAAGCAATTTTATTTCTATTAACCAAATAGGAATGTCAGCAAATAATTTATTCTCTTTTATTCACTTAATTTCGATTTAATTAATTGCACAACTCAGCGCTTATTCTAGAATATTGATACGTAAGAGATAGGGATATTTTATTTGTAAAGTTACGATAATTATCTTGCCCAATGGATAAGATATCCCTATAAATTGCCCACTTACGCCAATAAAAAATAATTTAGCCGATTTTTGTGAAAATCTGGGGTAAAATGGCGGCACTTTGCTAGGGGGATCCCCCTAGAAAGCACAATGATGAATAGTCTTTAACAAGAATAGTGTTTAACAAGAGATTCTCTCAATTTGAATGAAAGGTGAACCTTTTGCAAGGAACTGAACTCCAACAATTTATTATCGATCAACTTGAAGATGCGAAAGCGGAAGATATCATTTCGATCGATGTCCATGGGAAATCAAGTGTTACTGACCAAATGATCATCTGCACAGGGACGTCAACTCGTCACCTGATGTCTGTGGCTGATCGTTTAATTGATGCGTGCCGTAAAAACGGTTTAATGCCTCTCGGTGTTGAAGGTCAAGGCATTTCAGACTGGATTGTTGTCGACCTTGGTGATGCCATCGTCCATATCATGCAAGATGAAAGCCGCCGCATGTACGAACTAGAAAAGCTCTGGAGCTGAGTTTGAAATTACAACTCATCGCTGTCGGAACTAAAATGCCGGACTGGGTACAGACCGGCTTTATGGATTACCTTCACCGTTTTCCCAAAGATATGCCTTTCGAATTAACCGAAATCCCCGCAGGAAAACGTGGAAAAAATGCAGACATCAAACGCATTCTCGAAAAAGAAGGTGAATTGATGCTTGCCGCTGTCGGCAAAGGCAACCGTATCGTCACGCTGGATATTCCAGGAGATCGTTGGGATACACCCAAATTAGCCGTGCAGTTAGACAAGTGGAAACAAGATGGTCGTAATGTCAGTCTGTTAATTGGTGGACCAGAAGGACTTGCTCCGGCGTGTAAAGATGCCGCAGAACAAAGTTGGTCTCTATCGCCACTAACACTACCCCATCCGCTAGTTCGAGTCCTTGTTGCCGAAAGTCTTTATCGGGCATGGAGTATTACGACTAATCACCCATATCATCGGGAATAGTTAGGAATTAATTTGTACACAATGGCAATGGGATGAAACAACAACGCACCCCTTTTCGCGACCATACCGCAGAATCAGTTTTGTTTATTCGCCGAGCATTAATTGCTTTCGGCGTCATTGTCATACTTACTTCAATCCTCGTGACCAATTTGTATCATCTACAAGTTGTTCGTCATGACGATTACCAAACACGCTCAAATGATAACCGCATTAAATTGGTGCCTATTGCGCCTAGCCGCGGCATTATTTATGACCGAAAAGGCACCCAGTTAGCTCTCAATAGCACGTTTTATCAGCTAGAAATTGTTCCTGAAAAAGTAGATAACTTACAGGAAACACTCGATAAGCTACGGGATGTTGTTGACCTTACTGACGAAGATATCACCAACTTTGAAAAAGAGCGTAAACGCTCTCGCCGCTTTACGTCTATCGCGCTGAAAACCCAGCTAAATGAAGTTCAAGTTGCCCGCTTTGCCGTTAATCAATATCGCTTTCCTGGCTTAGAAGTGAAAAGTTATCAGCGTCGCTCATACCCTTATGGCTCCGCATTAACCCATGTCATCGGCTACGTCGCAAAAATTAATGATAAAGACGTCGAACGCCTTGATAAAGAAGGTTTATTACCTAACTACGCCGCCAGCCATGATATCGGTAAATTAGGTATTGAACGTTACTATGAAGATGTCTTACATGGTAAAACGGGCTACGAAGAAGTTGAAGTGAATAGCCGTGGTCGAGTGATCCGCCAATTACACGAGCAGCCACCGCAAGCAGGTCGCGATGTCTATTTAACTATCGACCTTGAATTACAAACTTATATTGAGAAAATCCTCACGACAAGTCGTGCTGCTGTCGTCGTTACAGACCCGCGTAATGGTGAGATCCTCGCCTTGGTTTCCACACCAAGTTACGATTCAAACTTGTTTGTGAACGGAATTTCCAACAAAGATTACCAAGAGCTGTTAAATAACCCTAACAGGCCGTTGATCAACCGCGCTACTCAGGGCTTATATCCACCCGCATCGACGGTGAAACCTTTTATCTCTGTCGCAGCATTAAGCGAAAAAGTCATTACGCCAAACACCACAATCTACGATCCAGGCTGGTGGCAACTCCCTGGCTCAGAAAAACGCTATCGTGACTGGAAACGCTGGGGACACGGTAAGCTGAATGTGGTCAAGTCTATCATTGAATCTGCGGATACCTTCTTCTACCAAGTCGCTTATGACATGGGGATTGACCGTCTTTCCGAATGGATGACCCGATTTGGTTACGGTGAATATACAGGTATTGACCTTTCCGAAGAGCGCCAAGGGATCATGCCAACCCGCGAATGGAAACAAAAACGCTATAAAAAACCTTGGTACCAAGGGGACACCATCCCTGTCGGGATTGGTCAAGGTTATTGGACATCAACGCCAATTCAAATGTCTAAGGCTTTGATGACGTTGATTAATGACGGAAAAGTCAAAACGCCTCATTTACTGTATGGAACCAAACTTGGCGATGCCATGGTACCTTATGAAGATAAAGAAACCCGACAAATTGGCGATATCCATTCTGGATATTGGGAGCTGGCCAAAACCGGTATGTACGGCGTAGCCAATGCGCCAAATGGTACCGGTAAGCGTAGTTTCGTAGGAACACCTTATAAAGTGGCTGCAAAATCAGGAACGGCGCAGGTATTTAGTTATGAAACCTATAACGCCAGCAAATTAGCCGAGCATTTACGTGACCATAAACTAATGATTGCTTATGCACCTTATGATAACCCCACTATTTCCGTTGCTATTATTTTAGAAAACGGGGGAGCAGGCCCTGCAGTTGGTGATATTGTTCGCCAAATCTTTGACCATGTCCTGTTAGGTGATAACAAAACCCAAGTCGAAAGTACGGGTGCCAGTGCAGAGGAAGATCGTTAATCATGACTGACGATAAGAGAAAATTATCACTATCAACACGTCTGCACATTGATGTGCCTATGTTATTAATCATCATCGCCTTACTCGCTTATAGCGCCTTTATTATGTGGAGCGCTAGCGGGTTAGATCCCGAGATGATGGAACGAAAACTAGGACAAATTTTTTCTGGTTTTATCGTGATGATCGTGATGGCGCAAATTCCACCTCGCATGTATGAAAGCCTCGCGCCACACCTGTTTATTTTCTGCGTTATTCTCTTAGTCTTCGTTGATGTTTTTGGGCAAATCAGTAAAGGGGCTCAGCGCTGGCTAGATTTGGGCTTTGTACGGTTCCAGCCATCCGAAATTGCGAAAATCGCGGTACCGCTCATGGTCGCTCGTTTCATGAACCGTGACTCATGCCCGCCGTCATTTAAAAATACCTGTATTGCCCTCGTATTTATTTTTGTCCCAACATTGCTGGTCGCAGCTCAGCCAGACTTGGGGACCTCGATCCTCGTCGCCGCATCAGGGCTATTTGTCCTATTTTTAGCAGGAATGAGCTGGCGTTTAATTGCCGTTGCCGCCGTCGCGCTTGCCGCCTTTATTCCGATGCTCTGGTTCTTCTTAATGCATGACTACCAGAGAGCCCGAGTCATGATGCTACTTGACCCAGAAAGTGATCCTCTAGGTAAAGGCTATCACATCATCCAATCTAAAATTGCGATTGGTTCTGGCGGTTTAATGGGTAAAGGCTGGTTGGAAGGCACTCAGTCTCAACTAGAATTCTTACCTGAACGTCACACCGACTTTATTTTCGCTGTATTAGCTGAAGAACTTGGATTGATTGGTGTCTTGATCTTATTGGGTCTTTATATCCTATTGATTATTCGTGGGCTATACATTGCTGCAAATGCGCAAAACACCTTCGGGCGAGTGATGGTCGGCGGATTAATCCTAATCCTATTTGTGTATGTGTTTGTTAATATTGGTATGGTGAGTGGTATTCTACCTGTTGTGGGGGTTCCCCTCCCCTTAGTGAGTTATGGGGGCTCCGCCTTAATTGTTTTAATGGCTGGATTCGGTATTATCATGTCTATCCATACCCACAGAAAATTTTTATCTAAGAGTTTATAAAATGAGGCTTAGTATGCGTTTACAATGGATTATGCTCGCCATGGCAACCACATTACTCAGTGGGTGTATTAACGAAGACGTTAAGCAGCAGCCAACAGTTCCAACTAATGTCCCTACCCAAGATGTGTTGGGTGCTGAGCCACATTATGAGCCTTATCATCCAACGGCAAATAATGATTACCAGCGTAATGGCAAGCAATACCAAATTGTCCGTGAACCCGCACAGTTCTCCCAAGTTGGCTATGCGTCAATTTATGGTCAAGAAGCTTCCGGTCAATTGACTGCCATTGGTGAACGCGCTAACCCAGTAGAGTTAACTGCAGCTCACCCTACATTACCTATTCCAAGTTATGCTCGTATTACCAACATGATGAACGGGCGCATGATGGTGGTTCGTATCAATGACCGTGGCCCTTATACTCCTGGCAAAAGTATTGCCGTATCCCGTGCAGTCGCTGATCGCTTAAATCTGATGACGACCACAAAAATTAAAATTGATGCAATCCAAGTTGCACCAGATGGAAGCTTATCAGGGCCAGGAACTGTTGGTTCAAACTTTGTTAAACAAAGTTATGCCCTGCCGGATCGTCCACAATTAGGTTCAGGTCCATTAGGTACACCGGTGATGCAAGAATCCCCAGCGCCAAGCAACGTATTACCAGTAAAACAGCCTGCGGAACCTATGCAACCAACGATGCCAGATATGAACATCAAGCAGCCAGAACCACAAGTTGCACCGAAAGCCACTGAAACAGAATCCGTTCCTGAACGTGGTTTCTTAGTTCAAGCTGGCGCTATCAGTAGCAAAGCAAACGCACAAAGTATGTTGGATAACTTAAAAAGTCAGTTTAACGTACCGGGTCGCCTACAGCCTTACAATGGCATCTACCGTGTTCAATTAGGACCTTTTGCAACGAGACAGCAAGCGGTAGAGATACAATCTCGTTTACAGTCTGAGCGCAATCAACAATCCATGGTTGTTGCCCCTTAATCACTCAATAACCGAATAATTTACGTTGCTGGGGGAAATTATTGATAGCTCCCCCTGCAACTTAAAGTACAACGGGTATAAACTAACGTAAATTTACCTGCACAGCGCAAGAGCTTCTTTTATCTGCCTTCGAACTTTTGCTAAACTGCGCTTTCTTGTGTTAACCGAATGTTGGATGTAATGATACAACCATGAAAAATGTCTCCTCATCACGCAATGTCTTTCTGCCACAAATCGTGCGTCAGACTGCGCTGGCTTCTGCACTGATCGTTTCTACTGTCACTTTTGCAAATGCGAATGAAGCTTTTCCAAATACTTCAGTTCCTGCTGCTCCAGCTATCGATGCTGAAGCGTATATCTTGATTGATTACAATTCAGGTAAAGTGCTTGCCGAAAGTAATGCAGATCAGCGCCGCGACCCTGCTAGCTTGACCAAAATGATGACGAGCTATGTCATCGGTCAAGCCATTAAATCAGGCAAAATTGGCGCGAATGACATGGTCACCGTGGGTGAAGATGCATGGGCGACAGGTAACCCAATTTTCAAAGGCTCTTCATTAATGTTCTTAAAACCCGGAGATCGCGTGAGTGTTTCTCAGCTAACCCGTGGTATTAACTTACAATCAGGTAATGATGCCTGTGTTGCTATGGCAGACTATGTCGCAGGTGATCAAGCTAACTTTGTTAACTTGATGAATACCTACGTGAATAAACTGGGTCTGCAAAATACGCACTTCCAAACAGTACATGGTCTCGATGCTGCGGGTCAATACAGCTCTGCTCGTGATATGGCATTGATTGGTCAAGCGCTGATCCGTGATGTACCGGAAGAATACGAAATTTATAAAGAAAAAGAATTCACGTTTAACAATATCCGCCAAACTAACCGTAATGGTCTGTTATGGGATAAAAGCCTTGCAGTTGATGGGATCAAAACTGGTCACACTGATGCAGCAGGTTATAACTTAGTTGCCTCCGCAAAAGATGGCGATATGCGTCTTATTTCCGTCGTTATGGGTGGAAAAAGCAGTAAGGGGCGTGATGCAGAAAGCAAAAAATTGCTGACATACGGCTTCCGTTTCTATGAAACAGTGAAACCTCTGCAAGCTGGCGTTGAGTTTGCCACTGCCCCAGTTTGGTTTGGCGATGACAGCGAAATTAAGTTAGGCGTGGTTGAAGACCTGTACCTCACAATCCCTCGTGGTCGTTTAAAAGACTTAAAAGCAAGCTACGAATTAACCACCACTGAAATCGAAGCGCCGCTGAAAAAAGGCCAACAAGTGGGTACGATTAGCTTCCAATTAGACGGTAAAACCATCGAACAGCGTCCTTTAGCGGTATTAAAAGATGTTGAAGAAGGCGGATTCTTCAGCCGTTTAATCGACTACATCAAATTATTATTCCATCGTTGGTTTGGTTAATACTTGAAATTGAAATCAGTTAGCCCCATATAGTTTGTATCTGAAAGCCTGTAGTGAAATACAAACCCTGATGGGATAGTGAGTTGGCTGGCGAAATCTATTTTCTTCCAGCCAATTTTTATGCAGGCGCTAATCAATATTTTAGGAGTGCCCATGAAAACGAAATTAGGTGAACTGCTTGAGTTCCCATGTCCATTAACCTACAAAGTGATGGGCCTAGCGCAGCCAGAATTAGTTGACCAAGTCATTGAAGTGGTTCAACGCCATGCTCCAGGTGATTATGCACCAGATGTTAAACCGAGCAGCAAAGGCAACTACCATTCTGTATCTATTACTATTAACGCCACTCACATTGAGCAAGTTGAAACGCTCTACACTGAGTTAGGTGCATTAGAATTAGTCAAAGTTGTGCTGTAATTAGCAACAAGAAAACCGAGCCTCAGGCTCGGTAAGTTGATGACAAAGAGGGATAAAAACGTGGTTTTTCCCTCTTTGTGTTATCAGGCGAAAATCAATAAATTGATTTTCCTTGTTCGTTTTACAACCCAAAAGAGCCATTTCCAAACCTGATGGTTTTGTCAATGGTCTGGCCGAGCCTCCGGCTCGTTTTTTTTATTATCCGCAATATCAGCTGAAAAATAACAAGTTAATAACAAGACAAACTGGTGGTAACGCGTTCACAGCGTTATACTGCCATTCATCTTTACAGCCTGTGGACACCGAATTTTGTCGAAGAATAGCATCATCATCCGCGACTTAGGTCTGGCTCCCTACGAGAGCACATCTGAGGCAATGCACCAATTTACTGAATCCCGTACTCCTGATACCTGCGATGAAATTTGGCTGGTGCAACACCCTTCTGTGTTTACCCAAGGGCAAGCTGGCAAAGCCGAACACCTTCTCGCGCCGGGAAATATCCCCGTGATCCAAAGTGATCGTGGCGGACAAGTGACTTACCATGGTCCCGGCCAGCAAGTCATGTATGTGATGATAGATCTAAAACGCAGTCACATTGGTGTCCGTGAGCTTGTTAGCGCCCTAGAAACTTGCGTGGTCAATACCCTCGCCCATTTTAATATCAGTGCGTATCCGCGCCCTGATGCGCCCGGCGTTTATGTCAACGGAGACAAAATTTGCTCCCTTGGCTTACGTATTCGAAAAGGCTGTTCATTCCATGGATTGGCTCTGAATGTGGATATGGATCTCGAGCCTTTTAATCGCATTAACCCTTGTGGTTATAGTGAATTGAAAATGACACAAGTGAGAGCGCTGTCGCCAAACATTACATTAAACGATGTTCAGCCAGTGCTTATTAGTCAGTTCTGTGACACACTTGGATTTCATATTGTTCAATAATAATGCTATAATTTTTTAACATTTTTCAAAAAAATTTTAATGGCAAACAGATAACTGGAACCGGCACATTATGAGTAAACCAATTCAGATCGAGCGTGGAATTAAATACCGTGACGCCGATAAAATGGCACTGATCCCTGTTAAAAACGTGGTGACGGAACGTGAAGAAATTCTACGTAAACCTGACTGGATGAAAATCAGATTGCCAGCTGATTCTACGCGAATTCAAGGCATTAAAGCCGCAATGCGTAAAAATGGCCTGCACTCAGTCTGCGAAGAAGCTTCCTGCCCTAACCTCTCTGAATGTTTTAACCACGGAACTGCCACCTTTATGATCTTAGGTGCTATCTGTACTCGCCGTTGTCCATTCTGTGATGTTGCCCATGGTCGTCCAAATGCCCCTGATGCGAATGAACCAGAAAAATTAGCGCAAACTATCAAAGATATGGCTCTGCGTTATGTGGTTATTACTTCCGTTGACCGTGATGATTTGCGTGATGGTGGTGCCCAGCACTTTGCTGATTGTATCAGTGCCATCCGTGAAAAAAGCCCGACCATTAAAATTGAAACTCTCGTGCCTGACTTCCGTGGACGTATGGATCGCGCATTAGAAATTCTCACCGCTACGCCACCGGATGTGTTTAACCACAACCTTGAAAACGTACCGCGTATTTACCGCCAAGTTCGCCCTGGTGCTAACTACGAATGGTCACTGAAATTACTGGAAAAATTCAAAGAAGCTCACCCTGAAATTCCAACAAAATCAGGCTTAATGGTAGGCTTAGGGGAAACCAACGAAGAGATCATTGAAGTGATGCGTGATCTGCGTCGTCATGGCGTTACCATGTTAACGTTGGGGCAATACTTGCAGCCAAGCCGCCACCACTTACCCGTTAAACGCTATGTGAGCCCTGCTGAGTTCGATGAAATGAAAGAGGCAGCGATGGATATGGGCTTCACTCACGCAGCCTGTGGACCGTTTGTGCGCTCTTCCTATCATGCCGACCTACAAGCAAAAGGCGAAGAAGTTAAATAATATTAATCTTTTCGTCTAAATAGTAATTAAAAGAAACCCCAATTGTGAATTACTACACATTGGGGTTTTTTATTAGTGACTTAATTTATCACCAATAAGAATGATCATTAGGTCAATTTTAGCGATAAAAAAACTCGCGCTAGCAAAGCTAGTGCGAGTTCAGTGCTGTTCGTTTCTAAGTATTTAATTACAAAGAGACAACGTTAGCAGCTGATGGACCTTTCGCGCCTTCAGTGATTTCAAATTCAACTTTTTGGCCTTCTGCTAAGGTTTTGAAACCGTCGCCAGAAATCGCAGAGAAGTGAACAAAAACATCTTTGCTACCATCTTCTGGAGTGATAAAACCAAAACCTTTGGACTCATTGAACCACTTAACGTTACCTTTAACTTTAGACATCAAATATTACCTTTAAAATAAAATAGACACACCATCTGTATCAAGCTCAGTACATCAAATATATAACTGACTTGTCTACAACCTAGATCACGAAAATTGATTTAAATGATAAAAAAATATTATTTATCCACCTATTTCGTCCAGAATACGGGGATAATTCTTAATAATAGTAATTAATACAAAGGTAAGTATTACTCATGGTTAATTTTTTAGCGTTTACTTCTCATGAATAAGTAACCAATCTTTAATATCCAATCCTCCTGTATAACCCACCAGCTTTCCGTCATGCCCTAAGACACGATGGCAAGGCACAATCAAAGATATCGGGTTACGAGAATTGGCCATACCGACGGCTCGACAGTAGTTAACCGAGCCCAGTTTTAAGGCGAGATCTTTATAACTCCAGCGCTCACCATAAGGAATTTCGCACAAATGCTTCCAGACTTTTTTCTGAAATTCAGTACCTTGCGGATTCAATGCAACCGAAAACACTTTCCGCTTATGATTAAAATACTCTTTTAGTTCTTTCGCACACTGCTTTGAGAATTCGTTTTTCGACTCTTTCTCCGTTTTTTCATCAACAAAATAGATACTCGTCACACCTTCATCATCAGCCGTAATATGGATCCACGGTTTCGGAAAGTTTTCTGGGGCTACTAAATATTGATGGTACATAACATCTCCTCAAAAGGATTCATTTACCTGATTGTATATACAGTTATAAGGTAAATTATTTCTACTTTGCAATGATATTTTTTCTCAGTGTAGCTAACTGAATCATCTCCCCCTGAATTTTTTTATTTCCAATGTTAATAACAGCATAGACAATAATTCGAATGATTATCATTCAAATAAAGAAATCACTATATATTGTATGGTTGAAATATTTTACACCTATATATAGGATCAACTCATCTTCAACACACCACCATTACGTAACTACCACGTTCTGAAAATGTTAAGGTGAAAAAAATGACTGAGATTACCATTTATAGTAAACCCAACTGCGTCCAGTGTAATGCAACCTACCAAGCGTTCGAGCGCAAGCAATTACCGTACACCATTATCGACCTTTCTGAAGATAACCAAGCCATTGAGTTCATAAGAAAACTAGGCTATCAGCAGCTTCCTGTCGTCATTGTAGGAGAGCAGCATTGGTCAGGCTTCCGCCCCGATAAAATCAATGCACTGATTGAGTAAGAGAGGTTGAAATGACCACTCAACCGCTAATTTATTTCTCGAGTCGCTCAGGTAATTGCCATCGATTCGTCGAAAAATTACAGCTGCCAGCCACTCGTATTCCCATTGGCCATCTACCTGAAAATGTACTTTTCGCCTCACAACCCTATGTGCTGTTGCTGCCGACCTATGGCGGTGGAACCGCTCATGGCGCTGTGCCTAAAGAAGTGGTGCACTTTCTCAATATCGAGGCAAACCGTGCGTTAATTCGCGGTGTCATCGCTGCGGGTAATACCAACTTTGGTGAGGCTTATGCCATTGCCGGCAACATTGTCGCTCAAAAATGCGCAATTCCCTTCCTCTACCGATTTGAATTATTAGGCACAGAGCGCGATGTGCAATCTGTAAAACAAGGATTAAAAACATTCTGGGCTCACACAAAGGAGCAGATCAATGGATAACCCACAGCACAGTCACCTAAATAACAATCGCAATGCGGACTACCACGCGCTCAATGCGATGCTTAACCTTTATGATAGTGAAGGTCGCTTACAGCTGGATAAAGACAAACAAGCTGCTCATCTCTATTTCCGCCAGCATGTGAATCAAAACACGGTCTTTTTTCACGATTTAAAAGAAAAACTCGATTTCTTAGTTAATGAAAATTACTACGAAGAAGAGGTGCTCGCTCAATACGATTTCCCCTTTATTAAACAGCTTTTTAAACAAGCCTACGCCCACAAATTTCGCTTCCAAACCTTTTTGGGCGCCTTTAAGTATTACACCAGTTACACCCTAAAAACCTTCGATGGTGAGCGCTATCTTGAGCGTTATGAAGACCGGGTTTGTATGGTTGCACTGGCTTTGGCGCAGGGCTCAAAATCCCTTGCGACTCTCTTAGTGGACGAAATCATTAGCGGACGTTTTCAACCTGCCACTCCCACATTCCTGAACGGTGGTAAAAAACAACGAGGCGAGCTTATTTCCTGTTTTTTACTGCGCATAGAAGACAATATGGAGTCCATCGGGCGCTCCGTGAACTCAGCCCTGCAACTGTCCAAACGCGGAGGTGGTGTCGCTTTCTTGATGAGTAATTTGCGCGAACAAGGCGCACCGATTAAACAGATAGAAAACCAATCGTCAGGCGTGGTTCCTGTGATGAAAATGCTGGAGGATGCTTTTTCCTATGCCAATCAGCTAGGAGCAAGGCAAGGTGCAGGCGCGGTGTATCTTCATGCTCATCACCCTGACATTCTGCGATTTTTAGATACCAAACGAGAAAATGCGGATGAAAAAATTCGGATTAAAACGCTTTCACTTGGGGTTGTGATCCCCGATATCACCTTCCAACTCGCTAAAAATAATGAAGACATGTACCTGTTTTCTCCCTATGACATCCAAAAAGTCTATGGGGTACCGATGTCTGAAATCAGCGTGACAGAAAAGTATTATGAAATGGTGAATAACAAAGCTATCAAGAAATTCAAAATTAATGCGCGAGAGTTTTTCCAGACTATCGCCGAAATTCAATTTGAATCTGGCTATCCCTACATTTTGTTTGAGGATACGGCTAACCGCGCCAATCCGATTGCAGGTCGAATCAATATGAGTAACTTGTGCTCTGAGATTTTACAGGTAAACCAACCTAGCCTTTATGAAGAAGATTTAAGCTACCAACATATTGGTAAAGATATTAGCTGTAATTTAGGCTCCATGAACATCGCCAAAACCATGGATTCCCCTAATTTTGCACGTTCGATTGATACTGCTATCCGAGCACTCACCGCCGTTTCTGATATGAGCAATATTTGCTCCGTTCCGTCTATTGCTAAAGGCAATCAACAATCCCACGCTATTGGTTTAGGGCAGATGAATTTGCATGGTTTCTTAGCTCGTGAGCATATTCATTATGGTTCTGAAGAAGGATTAGATTTTACCAATATCTACTTTTACACCGTGGCATACCATGCCTTAAAAACTTCGAACCAATTAGCAATCGAACGCCAACAAACGTTTGATGGCTTTGAAATATCCACCTACGCCAGTGGCGAGTATTTTGATAAATATATCAACAAAACATGGTCACCAAAGACCCAAACCGTGCAGGAATTATTCCGACGTTCGGGCATCGAAATACCAACACAAACGGACTGGCAGATATTAAAACAGTCCGTAATGGCACATGGAATTTATAATCAAAACTTGCAAGCTATTCCGCCTACGGGATCTATCTCTTATATCAATAATGCCACCTCCAGCATTCATCCCGTGGTCGCGCCTATCGAAATTCGTAAAGAAGGTAAGATTGGGCGTGTTTACTACCCAGCCCCTTTTATGACCAATGAGAATCTCAAATACTACCAAGATGCTTATCAGATTGGTCCTGAGAAAATTATTGATACCTATGCCGAAGCCACCCAACACGTCGACCAAGGTTTATCACTAACCCTATTTTTCGATGGCAATGCCACCACCCGTGATATCAATAAAGCCCAAATATATGCATGGCGAAAAGGGATCAAAACCTTGTATTACATTCGATTACGTCAGACAGCACTTGAAGGCACCGAAGTCGAAGGCTGCGTCTCCTGCTCACTGTAAAAGGAAAAAGATAATGACCACCAGCACGCTCAATCGCCCTGTTCAAGCAATAAACTGGAACCGCATCCAGGATGATAAAGATCTCGAAGTGTGGAACCGATTGACCAGTAATTTTTGGCTTCCTGAAAAAATTCCACTGTCCAACGACACGGTTTCTTGGAATACACTGACATCTGCCGAACAGCAACTCACTATCCGCGTTTTTACGGGATTAACCTTGTTAGATACCATCCAAAATACCGTTGGCGCACCGTGTTTGATGGGAGATGCTCAAACGCCTCACGAAGAAGCGGTTCTCTCCAATATCAGCTTTATGGAAGCGGTGCATGCACGCTCTTACAGCTCGATTTTTTCAACACTGTGTTCCACTGTCGATGTTGATGAAGCCTATCGTTGGAGTGAAGAAAACAGTGCATTGCAAAATAAAGCCAAAATTATTTTGTCTTACTACTGTGATGAACATCCACTGAAGAAAAAAGTCGCCAGCGTCTTTTTAGAATCATTTTTGTTTTACTCAGGTTTTTACTTACCAATGTATTGGTCAAGCCGAGGAAAACTTACCAATACCGCCGATTTAATTCGTCTGATCATCCGTGATGAAGCGATTCATGGCTACTATATTGGCTATAAATTTCAAAAAGCCCTTGTCCATTATTCTGAACAAGAACGCAATAAAATTAAGGATTTCACTTTTTCGCTCTTGTTTGATTTATATGAAAATGAAATCAAGTACACCCAAGAGCTGTATGATAGCGTTGGCTGGAGTGAAGATGTGAAAAGCTTCCTTCACTATAATGCGAATAAAGCCTTGATGAATTTGGGCTATGAAGCACTTTTCCCTGACTCAATAACCCAAGTTAGCCCAGAGATTTTATCGGCGCTCTCGCCTGATGCCAACGAAAATCATGATTTTTTCTCAGGTTCAGGTTCATCCTATGTGATTGGTAAAGCAGTCAGTACTGAAGATGATGATTGGCTTTTTTGAATAACATCAACAAAAATATCTCGCATCAATCTTTTGAAAAAAATAATAAAATCACTTAAATCATTAATACTATAAACGGTCATAGTGGGATAGGCTTGATGCCTACCCACAGATCATAAAATAACATTCATATCCGAAGCATAATGAGCATGAAAACACCACAAGCGGAACTGACTACGGGCTTAACGCTCTTAATGGCCATCGCCACTGGGCTGGTCGTTGCCAGTAATTATTACGCACAGCCCCTGCTAGACACTATCGCACTCCAATTCAACCTAACAACCAACATGGCGGGCTTTATTGTGACCGCCGCACAATTAGGTTACGCCGTTGGATTACTCTTCCTTGTTCCTCTTGGTGATCTTTTTGAACGTAAAAAATTGATCATCGTGATGACCACATTGTCAGCCAGTGGTTTATTAATCACCGCGCTTTCTGATAATATTTGGCAAATTCTTCTCGGTACCGCTCTCACAGGGCTATTCTCCGTTGTCGCCCAAGTTCTTGTTCCTATGGCAGCTTCTATTGCAAAGCCTCATCAACGGGGCAAAGCAGTGGGCACTATTATGAGTGGGTTACTTCTTGGGATCTTACTCGCTCGAACTATCTCCGGTGGCGTGGCAATGATAGGCGGTTGGCGAGCTATTTACTGGGTTGCCTTTGGATTAATGATGTTCCTGATCCTAATTTTGGCGCTTAAATTACCGCGTTATCACCAAAAAACGGATCTTAACTATTTTCAACTCATTGGCTCTATCGGACGTCTGTTTTTTACTACGCCAGTCTTAGCAACTCGCGCACTGCTTGGCGCCCTCACTTTCGCGAACTTTGCGCTATTATGGACTGCGATGGCATTCTTATTAGCCAGCCCGCCTTTTAATTATTCTGAGGGTACTATCGGGTTATTTGGTTTGGTTGGTGCAGCAGGTGCATTAATGGCAACCCAAGCAGGGCGCTTAGTGGATAAAGGTAAAGGCAAATTAGTCACTACCCTTGGGTTAATTCTATTATTGCTCTCATGGATCCCAATTGGTCTGGCAAAATATTCACTAATCGCTTTTATTATTGGCATCTTAGTGCTTGATCTTGCCATCCAAGGTGTTCATGTGACTAACCAAAGCACACTTTATCGTATTATGCCTGAAGCACGAAATCGCTTAACTGCCGGCTATATGACCAGTTATTTTATTGGCGGAGCACTAGGTTCATTACTTTCAGGTTATGCCTATGAACATGCAGGTTGGATGGGCGTAGCAATTTCAGGCGTTGTTATCACAGGTATCAGTTTAATCATTTGGGCAATTGGTGCTCGATTCGATCCAATTATTACCTCTGAACAGTAATCCCTTCATTCATTTATATCTATAGCAGTCATTTATTTGGCTGCTATAGATTTAATATCTGATCTATTATTCATATGCCCATTATTTAGCCTATTATTATATCTCTATGATAATAATCATCATGTTAAATAGCTAACAATGATAAATAATTGGTTCAAGGTATAATTTACCTAGAAAAAGTTAATAAGTGACACAGTTAAGCAAAAAGTATATCTTTATCAAATGGTATACTTCTTACCCACAAAATATTAATTCGGTATTACTCAATACCCTAGGTGCCTTTTTAGGGTATTTACCTCGAAAAACAGAAAGATCCTTCTATCTTGTAATTATTGAGTAATAAAAAAAATGGTATTGAGTTAATGCGATGTGATTATATATTGTTTTATATGATTTTATTTGTCGTATAAAACGCAATTATATTTTCATCTATTTACCTACATGATAGTAAGAAAGCAGTGATTGTTAATTGAACTATACTAAATGCGTTAAAACACATTCATAAAATTTATGAATGATGTATCATTGTCAAAATAAAATGGATGAAATTAATTAAGTATAATTGCTAATTCTATCTTTTAATATACCATTCACATGGTTGATTACAGTTGAAATCTTACCAACTGAAACTAATAAGGTATCAAAATAATGGAAAGTTCATTTACACCGACAGAAGAATTACTTAACGCTCGCGTCGCGCAACAAACTTCACAAGAAAATACTATCCCTTACCAAGAAATTTTATTGACGCGCTTGTGCATGCACGTTCATGGAAAACTGTTGGAATCACGTAATAACATGCTAAGAGCTCAAGGTGTCAATGAAACGCTATTTATGGCGCTCATGATCCTTGATACTAAAGATTCTCATAGCATTCAGCCATCTGAACTCAGTGCAGCATTAGGTTCTTCACGGACTAACGCAACACGTATCGCCGATGAATTAGAAAAAAATGGTTGGATTGAGCGTAAAGAAAGCCATAACGACCGTCGCTGCCTGCATTTGCACTTAACGGAAAAAGGCTCTGAGTTTCTCAGTGGATTATTACCGCCGCAGCATAAGGCATTGATCGATATTTGGTCTTCATTGGATACTGATGAAAAACAACTGCTCGACAAGCTGATGCGCAAATTATTAGCAAAACTCGATAGCATAAAAGAGTGATAATATTGACCACAGATATTTCATGGTTAATGTTTTTGAGGCATTCTGTGGCTTAAACTGAAAAAAAAACTTTTCACTCACATATATTTCATTATCCTTTCAGTTATATATTGCGATATCCCATCGAGCAACGAAATCATTTGTCGTCTTAGTTTCCAGTAGTTAACACTAACTGCTGGAAACAGTCGTTATTTTTATCCATTGAATATGGGGAACCACCAGTATGAGCGCACGCGAGGATCTGCCTGAAACGCAAACGCCGCCATTAAACAAAAAAAGACAGCGCAGAAATGCACTAATGTTCCTAACCGTTATTTTTATCGCGATAGGCATCGGTTGGACTGCATACTGGTATCTCGTCTTACGCCATTACGAATCAACAGACAACGCTTACGTTGCTGGAAATCAAGTTCAAATCCAAGCGCAAATATCCGGTAGCGTCATGACAGTCAATGTCGATAACACCGATTTTGTGAAAAGTGGAACGGTACTGGTGGAGTTAGATCCTAGAGATGCCGAACTCGCTCTTGAAAAAGCCAAAACTGAACTTGCTAACAGCGTTCGACAATCCCAACAGCACATTATCAATAGCCGCCAATTTCAAGCAAATATTGATGTTAAACGCTCTGAATTATCCCGTTTACAAAATGATTTAAAACGCCGCGAAGTCTTGGGTAGCAGCAATTTAATCGGTAAAGAAGAGCTTCAACATGCGAGAGAAGCTGTCATCAGTGCGAAAGGTGCGCTTGATGTGGCGATTGAACAGTACAACGCCAACCAAGCCATCGTGCTCAATACCGCTTTAGAAAAGCAGCCGCTTGTTGAACAAGCTGCAACGCAAGTGCGAAATGCATGGCTTGCCCTGCAACGCACCAAAATTGTCAGCCCAGTGGACGGTTATGTTTCCCGCCGTAGTGTGCAAGTCGGTTCACAAATCACGCCAAATACCCCATTAATGGCAATTGTGCCATCTAGCGGAATGTGGATTGATGCCAACTTTAAAGAGACACAATTAGCGAGTATGCGCATTGGCCAACCTGCCAAAGTAACTACCGATTTCTATGGCAAAAATGTGGTATTCAACGGCACCGTGGTCGGGCTTGATATGGGGACAGGAAGCGCTTTCTCATTATTACCCGCTCAAAACGCGAGCGGCAACTGGATCAAAGTGGTTCAACGCCTTCCAGTACGTATCGCCCTCGATGAGTCCCAACTTGATGAATACCCTCTACGTATTGGGCTCTCAACCGAAGTCGAAGTGGATACTGCCAATAAAGACGGCAAAGTGTTATCCAAAGGTCTGCGCGATACGCCCGCTTATCACACAACGGCTTTAGCGGTTGATATGTCTCCTGCTGACAAAATTGTTGCTGAGATTATTCAAAATAACTCTGGCAAATAAGTAAACGGAGACATTAACGTGACAAATGCACCGTTAACAGGCTCAAAACTGGCTTGGATGACCATTGCGTTATCTTTGGCGACTTTCATGCAAGTTTTGGATTCGACCATTGCTAACGTCGCTATCCCCACAATTGCGGGTAACTTGGGTGCATCTAACTCACAAGGCACATGGGTGATCACATCGTTTGGGGTAGCGAATGCTATCTCTATTCCGATCACTGGCTGGTTAGCTCGTCGTATTGGTGAAGTTCGCCTCTTTTTATGGTCTACCGGGCTTTTCGCCCTTACCTCATGGTTGTGTGGGATCTCCAACAGCTTAGAAATGCTGATTTTATTCCGCGTCCTACAAGGTTTGGTTGCAGGTCCACTCATTCCTTTGTCTCAGAGTCTCTTACTCAATAACTATCCACCAGCCAAACGTAGTATGGCTCTTGCACTGTGGTCAATGACCATTGTGGTTGCGCCGATTTGTGGGCCTATTCTTGGTGGCTATATTAGTGACAACTACCACTGGGGCTGGATTTTCTTTATCAACGTTCCTTTTAGTATCGCGATTATTTTTGCCATTATGCGAACGCTTAAAGGACGTGAAACTCAAATCGCGATCAAGCCAATTGATACCGTCGGGCTTGTCTTACTGGTTGTCGGGATTGGTGCATTGCAGATTATGCTCGACCAAGGGAAAGAGCTCGATTGGTTTAACTCTACGGAGATCATCGTTCTGACCGTTATCGCCGTTGTCGCGATAGCCTTCTTAATTGTTTGGGAACTGACTGATGAGCATCCCGTCATCGACCTTTCCCTCTTTAAAGAGCGTAATTTTACTATCGGTTGTTTGGCGCTCAGTTTGGCGTATATGCTCTATTTCGGTACCATTGTCCTATTGCCTCAGTTGCTGCAAGAAGTGTACGGCTATACCGCAACTTGGGCGGGGTTAGCCTCCGCACCCGTCGGTCTCTTGCCGCTGCTGATCACGCCGATTATTGGTCGCTTTGGTAACCGTATTGATATGCGTTATTTAGTGACATTCAGTTTTATTATGTATGCCGTCTGCTATTACTGGCGAGCTTACACCTTTGAGCCTGGTATGGGATTTGCCGCAGCAGCATGGCCTCAGTTCGTTCAAGGTTTAGCGATAGCCTGCTTCTTTATGCCACTCACGACCATTACATTATCAGGTTTACCACCAGAAAGAATGGCATCAGCGTCCAGCTTATCTAACTTCACGCGAACCTTAGCGGGTGCAATTGGTACCTCCATCACCACCACGTTGTGGACACAGCGTGAAGCAATGCACCATGAAAATTTGACAGAGTTTGTTAACCCGTATAATCCAAATGCTCAACATATGTACAGTGAGTTGGCGCAAATAGGAATGAATGAGCAGCAAAGTGCTGCATATATTGCGCGTTCAATTACTGAGCAAGGGCTAATTATTTCTGCTAATGAAATTTTCTGGATGTCCGCTGGCGTGTTTATTCTGTTAATGGTGATTGTATGGTTTGCCAAACCACCATTCGGTGCTGGTTCAAAAGATGGTGGCGGAGCTCACTAGCCGGTATGTAATCCAAATGAAAAAAAACCATACACATTTTTGTGTATGGTTTTTTTAGGATAGCTCAAGTCAGTAAGTCATTACTTAACTTTATTTTGTGACCACCACTGAGAAAGCATAATCCCTGTTGCTACAGAGACGTTCAGGCTTTCAACTTTACCTGTTCCGCCAATGTACAGGCTCATATCACCCTGATCCCATGTGCTGTCACTTAAACCATCACTCTCTTGACCTAACACCAACACCATTTTCTTCGGTAATTGAACCTTAGCAATGTCCTGACTACCTTTATGGCTTGATGTCGTGACGATGGTATAGCCCGCTTCACGGAATTTATTCAGTGTTGGGGTGAAACCATCCGCATCAATGGCTTTAATATGCTCCGCGCCGCCTTCAGCGGTACGAATTGCCGCACCTGATTCCAGCATTCCTGCATCTTGTAAAATCACACCTTTCACACCAAAGTGAGCGCAGCTACGCATGATGCCACCAAGGTTATGCGGGTTACCAACATCTTCCAGCGCTAAAACACAATCGGTATCGACCGCATTTTCTAAGTAGTTTTCTGCTGCCATACCACCGCGTTTTTTGATGATAAAGCACACACCGCCGTGGTGCTCAGTACCAGACGCTTTTGTTAACTCTTCTTCATCAACAACATGGTACGCTTTGCGGTTTGCTGCCATCCATTTTAATGCATCACGAAAACGTGGGGTGACTGACTGCAAGAACCACGCACGGACAATGCCATCTGGACGGTTTTTAAACATCGCTTGGCAAGCATTTTCGCCGTAAATACGTGTCTCTTCTTGGCGCTGTTTACGTAACTGCTCAGGATCAATTTGGCTTTTTCCTGAAATACCACCGTGGTCGTTTTCTAATTCATCACTGCCTGGTTTTGAAACTGTACGCCATGGAGACTGCTCTCCACGTGGTGCGCTATCGCGATTACTTGAGCGTCTGTCATTGTCAGAACGGCGTTCTGAGCGACCACCTTCTGGACGACCAGAGCGACCAGAACGGTCGTTGCGATCATTGCGGTCGTTACGCCCACCTGAACGCTTATCACCGCGTCTATCATCGCGCTTATCATCACGACCGCCACGGCGTTTATCATTACCTTTATTGTTGTCCTGCTCTTCGCTACGGACATACATCACTTTTACTTTGCCGTTTTTACCACTAAAATCATTCGTGTCGTTCATCGCTATCCCCTACTAAGCTATGGCGCGAAGATTACATGAAGTTGCAAAGCTACGCTACCGATCCGCGCTATTATCTCACCGAAAAGTTATTGAATATACTTCTATCGTAGACAAATCGTTTTGCGTACAATATGCCCCTTATTTTTGTCACAACGAAAAGTGCCCCATCAACCATGAGTCAGAACGCTGTCTATCACCTGCGTCAACAACGCTTAGCCCTTTCTACAAAACCTTTTAAAGCAAGGGGTTGCCGGGTGAAACGGTGTCAATATTGCTTACTCCCCGTGCCACAGTGTCTCTGTGAAGAAACGGTTTCTGCACAAGCAAAAAGCCAATTTTGTCTGATTATGTTTGATGGTGAAGTCTTTAAACCCAGCAACACCGGAAAACTCATTGCCGATGTGCTTCCTGATACTCAGGCATATCAATGGTCAAGAACAGATCCTAACAACCAGCTGTTAGCCGCTCTGCAAGATAAGAGTAGACAGCCTTATCTGATTTTCCCAGAAAGCTACGCGCAAACGGATCGCATTGTCGTCAATGAACCGACACTTTCTGACAAACCTGCATTGTTTATTCTGTTAGATGGTACTTGGCCAGAAGCGCGTAAGATGTTCCGCAAAAGCCCTTATTTGGATCAAATTCCAATGTTGTCTATCAATACGAAAGCGAGAACCGACTACCTGCTGCGTACACCATCGCGGGAAGAGCAACACTGCACTGCTGAAGTCGCTGCTACCGTGCTAGAACAAGCTGGCGATATTGATGCATCCCAAGCGTTATTCACGCATTTCAATCTGTTTCGCCGTAAATACTTAGAGGGGAAACCGCATCATCCAACCGCTCAAATGCTTTTGTCTCAGCCCCAAGAATAACTCCTTATAGGCATTTTTTACGTTATTTATATGCCTCGCTTTCCAGCAATTTCTATTTTGAAAATCACCTTCACAGCAAAACGTGAAGGTGCTTGTAATATTCAATAAAATTCCCTCGATAAACTGGCGCTTCCCACAATATACGGCACAATATACGACATGGTATTCCAGCAACGTATCGTATAGCGTTGCTTACGAACTCAAAATCAATTGAGCGGGTTTTCGCTCACCACAAAAAGGTTTACCGCCATGGGGTTAGTGAGTCAGCTAGAGTCATTGTTTAGACCAAAATCTATCGTTGTCGTGGGCGCTTCAGAAGATCCTAGCCGAGCAGGATCTGTGATGATGAAAAACTTACTCAGCAGTGGTTTCAAAGGCCCTATTCTGCCCGTTAACCCGAACAGGAACTCCATTCTTGGCGTCCTTGCTTATCCCTCAATTGATAAACTCCCACTCAAGCCTGATCTTGCAGTGATCTGCACTCACTATTCTCGCAATGTTGAATGTCTCCGCCAGCTTGGTGAGGCAGGTTGTAATGTCGTCATTATCTTATCGTCCCCTTCTATTCAATTTAATGAACTGAAAAAGGTGGCTCAGCAATACCAAATTCGTTTATTAGGTCCGAATAGCTTAGGCTTCTTTGCACCATGGCAAGGGCTAAATGCCAGCTTTTCCCCAATCCCTATTTTGAAAGGTAAACTAGCATTTATTTCACAATCTGCCGCAGTCTCAAATACAGTCTTAGATTGGGCGCGCCATCGCGATATCGGTTTTTCCTATTTTATTGCCCTTGGCGATAGCATTGATATCGATATTGATGACCTACTGGACTATCTTGCTCGAGATAGCAAAACCAGCGCTATCTTGCTTTATTTAGAAAACATTAGTGATGCTAGACGCTTTTTATCATCTTCTCGTAGTGCATCCCGTAACAAACCGATCCTCGTTATCAAAAGCGGGCGAACACGCAAAGCGCAAGAGCTTCTCGGTGAAAAACCAAGTTTAGATGCCGCTTATGATGCTGCGATTCAACGGGCTGGTTTACTGCGAGTCCAAGATACCCACGAAATGTTTTCTGCGGTAGAAACACTAAGTTATATGACTCCGCTACGAGGAGAACGTTTATCGATTATGAGCAACGGCTCAGCACCTGCCGCAATGGCACTCGATGAACTACTTCTACGTAATGGAAAACTTGCAAAACTCAGTGTAGAAACTGAAAACGAATTAAGTTCTCTATTACCATTAGATTTATCTACCCAAAACCCGATTGACCTCGGCGACGATGCCACTGTGGATAGGTATCTCAACGTATTAAACAAAATGCTCGATAGCCACGATCATGATGCGTTGCTTTTGATCCATACACCAAGTGCCATTACACAAAGTAAATCTATGGCAGAAAAAGTGATCAAAACCATTAAACAACATCCTCGGGGTAAATGGTTAACTATCCTCACAAACTGGTGCGGGGAATATTCTTCTCAAGAGGCAAGAAGGCTCTTCAGCGAAGCTGGGATCCCAACTTACCGAACGCCAGAAGGTGCAATCACCGCCTATATGCATATGGTGGAATATCGCCGTAACCAAAAACAATTAAAAGAAACCCCTGCGCTGCCTGTCGGGATAACCGCAAATACTCAGCAAGCACATACCTGTATCATGCAAGCCATTGAAAATAACAAGCTGCATTTAGATACCCATGAAGTTCAACCAATCTTAAAAGCTTATGGCTTAAACAGCTTACCGACATGGATTGCTCATTCCAGCGAACAGGCCGTTGAAATCGCAGAAAAGATTGGCTATCCCGTTGCACTAAAATTACGTTCTCCTGACATTGTGCATAAATCAGAAGTTCAGGGCGTTATGCTCTATTTAAGGAATGCCAAAGAAGTCTCTGAAGCTGCCAATGCCATCATTGAACGAGTCTCGACCAACTACCCACAAGCTCGAATTGAGGGCTTATTAGTACAAAGCATGGCGAATCGCGCAGGAGCTCAAGAGCTACGAATCGCTGTTGAGCTTGATCCTGTTTTTGGTTTATTAATCATGCTTGGCGAAGGGGGCATAGAGTGGCAACAAGAGAGTCAGGCTGCCGTAGCTCTTCCGCCACTAAACTTAGCGCTAGCTCGTTACTTGGTCATTAATGCAATCAAAGGACATAAAATTAAAGCCCGTAGTGCTCTAGAACCATTAGATATTCCGGGGCTAGCCAGCTTATTAGTTCGTGTCTCTAACTTAATCATTGATTGCCCTAACATCAGCCGATTAGATATACATCCACTACTTGCGGCTGGTGATGAATTCACATTACTTGATGTTTCAATGACATTGAACTCAGCAAGTAACATTCCAGATACTCGGCTTGCCATCCGTCCTTATCCTAATGAGCTTGAAGAGACCATTAACCTAAAAGATGACCTAACTTGCTTGCTAAGACCGATTCTTCCTGAAGACGAACCACTCTTAAAATCCTTTATTGAGCAAGTCACTAAAGAAGACCTTTATTACCGTTATTTCAGTGAAATCAGTGAATTCACTCATGATGATCTCGCGAATATGACACAAATCGATTACGACCGAGAAATGGCGTTTGTTGCTGTTAAAAATAGTGATACACAACCTGAAATTATCGGCGTAACTCGCGCAATGGCAGATCCTGATAACCAAGAAGCTGAGTTTGCCGTTTTAGTTCGTTCAGATATGAAAGGGCAAACGCTCGGTTATCAATTAATGCAAAAACTGCTTAACTACACCCGCGGACATGGCATTAAGAAGCTGACAGCGATCACCATGCCAGAGAATCGTAATATGATCAGCTTAGCAAAAAAATTAGGATTCCAAATTGATGTTCAATTTGAGGATGGTGTCGTAAATCTCACCCTGCATCTATAATTAGCGTTAGGAATAAACCGTAATCTGTATAGTAAGTAAACCAATGGTCAATTTATTCCTAATGAATGGTGTAAATATGATATCATCGACAGATCATTCGCTTAAATATTTGTATAAAGCGATTTGCTATTAGACTAACAAGAGAAAATTCACACTGTGATGTTGTCAAAACTAAAACAAGCAAAACATCAACAACACTTGGCAAGCATGCCTAAATTGTCTCAGTCGGTTGATGATGTTAAAACGCTCTATAAGACGGAAGATTTTCGTGGTGCTCTGCTTGAACAGATCTCGCAAGCTAAAAATACAGTCTACATTACGGCGCTGTATTTAGAAAAAGATGATGCGGGTAAAGACATCCTTCATGCTCTGTATGCCGCTAAACAAGCAAATCCTAATCTAGATATTAAAATTCTAGTTGATTGGCACCGAGCTCAGCGCGGTCGAATTGGCGCTGCTGCTAATCTGACTAATGCCGATTGGTATTATGAAGTTTCTCAGCAATACCCTGATGTTGAGATCCCTGTTTTCGGGATCCCCGTAAACACGCGTGAAGCATTAGGAGTACTGCATTTAAAAGGTTTCTTATTTGATGATACGCTTCTATATAGCGGGGCTAGCATCAATGATGTCTACCTGCATCGTCATGAAAAATACCGCTACGATAGATATCATCTCATCAAAAATAGTCAGCTCACTGCAACGATGAAAAAATTCATTGATGATTCTCTTTTATCATCGGATGCTATTCATCTACTCAATACGCCTAGCAGACCAAAAACAGCGGAATTTAAAGGGTTAATCAAGCAATTTCGTTTGTCATTAAGAGGCGTTAATTACCAATTTGCAGGTAATGCATCTAATGATGAACTCGCCGTTACTCCATTTGTTGGCCTAGGTAAAAAAAACGAGTTAAATCGTACTATCACCCATTTAATGAGCTCAACCGCTGAAAAGCTAACTATCTGTACACCATATTTTAATTTACCTGCTGTTTTGGTTAGAATTATCAGTAAGTTACTGCGTGATGGAAAGAAAGTTGAAATCATTATTGGTGATAAAACCGCTAACGACTTCTATATTCCACCTGAAGAGCCTTTTAAAATCATCGGTGCTTTGCCTTATCTCTATGAAATAAACTTACGTAAGTTTGTTAGCCGTTTGCAACGTTTTATTGATAGTGAACAACTGACAGTTCGTTTATGGAAAGATGGTGACAACACCTATCACCTGAAAGGAATGTGGGTTGATAATCAGTGGCAGCTGATTACAGGTAATAACCTGAATCCACGGGCTTGGGGATTAGATTTGGAAAATGCGGTATTAATCCACGATCCAAAACAACAGCTCCAAGAACAACGCCAACACGAGCTTGATTGCATCCGAGTCCATACTAAAGTTGTTCATCATTATCGCGAGCTGGATAGCATTCAAACCTACCCTGTTAAAGTGAAAAAACTGATCCGTCGATTACGACGTATCCGAGTTGATCGACTCATTAGTCGAATACTTTAATAATTGACTCTCTAAAGCGCCGCTCATGTGGCGCTTTTTATTATCTAGCGAACTCTAACTTATCAGTTGCTGTAGAGGGCCAAGATATATGCCAAATCTCTCTTATAAAACATTAGCTTTAAGTTGCTCCTTAATAGTCATGACTGGCTGTTCAGGCTTCCATTGGTCAAATGATAATTGGCAGGGAAAAGATAAGGCGCAGCACTTTGCCTTTTCTGCTGCAATGGCTGCTGCTGGTAATGCGTATGCGGATAGGCAGAACATGCAACATCGGCAAGCAGCACAATTCGGTATGTTATTTTCGATTTCGCTAGGTGCAGCGAAAGAACTTTATGATAGCCGACCAGCAGGTACTGGCTGGAGTTGGCATGATTTTGCTTATGATGTAGCGGGTTCAGTGGCAGGTTATACTCTATATCAAAACTTTAAGTAATATTTGCTCGCTCATAATAAACAAAAAAATCTAGAAGGGATCACTATAGCAGAGTGAGCTGTGTGACGACAGGGAGAAAATATAGTTAGAAATTGCTGTATTACATGTATCGTAGAAAAACAAAAACCCCGTGATTTTCATCACAGGGCTTGCTATAAGTGGCGGAACGGACGGGACTCGAACCCGCGACCCCCTGCGTGACAGGCAGGTATTCTAACCAACTGAACTACCGCTCCACTTATTCTTTTTGCCTTTCAGCAACTTATTGCTTCGCAATAAGCTTTAATTTAATGTCTGGCAGTTCCCTACTCTCACATGGGGAGACCCCACACTACCATCGGCGCTACGGCGTTTCACTACTGAGTTCGGCATGGGGTCAGGTGGGACCACCGCGCTATTGCCGCCAGACAAATTCTGTTTATTCCCGTCTAAGTTTTCTCTTAAACCAGAATATCAATCCTGAACAAGCTGTGTGTCTACCTTCCGGCTTCTCACTTTCTTTGAAAATCAACTTAATCTCTCATCCCGAAAACACCTTCGGTGTTGTCAGGTTAAGCCTCACGGTTCATTAGTATTGGTTAGCTCAACGTATCGCTACGCTTACACACCCAACCTATCAACGTCTTAGTCTTAAACGTTCCTTTAGGACCCTTAAAGGGTCAGGGAAGACTCATCTCAAGGCAAGTTTCCCGCTTAGATGCTTTCAGCGGTTATCTCTTCCGCACTTAGCTACCGGGCAATGCCATTGGCATGACAACCCGAACACCAGTGGTGCGTCCACTCCGGTCCTCTCGTACTAGGAGCAGCCCCTTTCAATCTTCCAACGCCCACGGCAGATAGGGACCGAACTGTCTCACGACGTTCTAAACCCAGCTCGCGTACCACTTTAAACGGCGAACAGCCGTACCCTTGGGACCTACTTCAGCCCCAGGATGTGATGAGCCGACATCGAGGTGCCAAACACCGCCGTCGATATGAACTCTTGGGCGGTATCAGCCTGTTATCCCCGGAGTACCTTTTATCCGTTGAGCGATGGCCCTTCCATACAGAACCACCGGATCACTAAGACCTACTTTCGTACCTGCTCGAGCCGTCACTCTCGCAGTCAAGCTGGCTTATGCCTTTGCACTAACCGCATGATGTCCGACCATGCTTAGCCAACCTTCGTGCTCCTCCGTTACTCTTTGGGAGGAGACCGCCCCAGTCAAACTACCCACCAGACACTGTCCGCACCCCGGATTACGGGGCTACGTTAGAACATCAAACATTAAAGGGTGGTATTTCAAGGTTGGCTCCACGCAGACTGGCGTCCACGCTTCAAAGCCTCCCACCTATCCTACACATCAAGGCTCAATGTTCAGTGTCAAGCTATAGTAAAGGTTCACGGGGTCTTTCCGTCTTGCCGCGGGTACACTGCATCTTCACAGCGAGTTCAATTTCACTGAGTCTCGGGTGGAGACAGCCTGGCCATCATTACGCCATTCGTGCAGGTCGGAACTTACCCGACAAGGAATTTCGCTACCTTAGGACCGTTATAGTTACGGCCGCCGTTTACTGGGGCTTCGATCAAGAGCTTCTCCTTACGGATAACCCCATCAATTAACCTTCCAGCACCGGGCAGGCGTCACACCGTATACGTCCACTTTCGTGTTTGCACAGTGCTGTGTTTTTAATAAACAGTTGCAGCCAGCTGGTATCTGCGACTGGCTTCAGCTCCATGAGTAAATCACTTCACCTAATGCCAGCGTGCCTTCTCCCGAAGTTACGGCACCATTTTGCCTAGTTCCTTCACCCGAGTTCTCTCAAGCGCCTGAGTATTCTCTACCTGACCACCTGTGTCGGTTTGGGGTACGATTAATGATAATCTAGAGCTTAGAGGCTTTTCCTGGAAGCGGGGTATGAGCTACTTCGCCACCGTAGTGACTCGTCATCAGACCTCAGCATATAGTGAACCGGATTTGCCTAATTCACCTGCCTACATCCTTAAACCGGGACAACCGTCGCCCGGCCAGCCTAACCTTCTCCGTCCCCCCATCGCAATTATCACCAGTACGGGAATATTAACCCGTTTCCCATCGACTACGCATTTCTGCCTCGCCTTAGGGGTCGACTCACCCTGCCCCGATTAACGTTGGACAGGAACCCTTGGTCTTCCGGCGTGCGGGTTTTTCACCCGCATTATCGTTACTTATGTCAGCATTCGCACTTCTGATACCTCCAGCAACCCTCACAGGTCACCTTCACAGGCTTACAGAACGCTCCCCTACCCAACAATATTTACATATCGCTGCCGCAGCTTCGGTGCATAGTTTAGCCCCGTTACATCTTCCGCGCAGGCCGACTCGACCAGTGAGCTATTACGCTTTCTTTAAATGATGGCTGCTTCTAAGCCAACATCCTGGCTGTCTGAGCCTTCCCACTTCGTTTCCCACTTAACTATGACTTTGGGACCTTAGCTGGCGGTCTGGGTTGTTTCCCTCTTCACGACGAACGTTAGCACCCGCCGTGTGTCTCCCGTGATAACATTCTTCGGTATTCGTAGTTTGCATCGAGTTGGTAAGTCGGGATGACCCCCTAGTCGAAACAGTGCTCTACCCCCGAAGATGAGTTCACGAGGCGCTACCTAAATAGCTTTCGGGGAGAACCAGCTATCTCCCGGTTTGATTGGCCTTTCACCCCCAGCCACAAGTCATCCGCTAATTTTTCAACATTAGTCGGTTCGGTCCTCCAGTTAGTGTTACCCAACCTTCAACCTGCCCATGGCTAGATCACCGGGTTTCGGGTCTATACCCTGCAACTCATTCGCCCAGTTAAGACTCGGTTTCCCTACGGCTCCCCTATACGGTTAACCTTGCTACAGAATATAAGTCGCTGACCCATTATACAAAAGGTACGCAGTCACACCATAAAGGTGCTCCCACTGCTTGTACGTACACGGTTTCAGGTTCTATTTCACTCCCCTCGCCGGGGTTCTTTTCGCCTTTCCCTCACGGTACTGGTTCACTATCGGTCAATCAGGAGTATTTAGCCTTGGAGGATGGTCCCCCCATATTCAGACAGGATAACACGTGTCCCGCCCTACTCGTCGAGTTCACAACACCAACACCTTCGGATACGGGGCTATCACCCTTTACTGCCGGCCTTTCCAGACCGTTCTCCTGATGCTAATGCTGATTAAGACTCTGGGCTGCTCCCCGTTCGCTCGCCGCTACTAGGGGAATCTCGGTTGATTTCTTTTCCTCGAGGTACTGAGATGTTTCAGTTCCCTCGGTTCGCTTCGTTTGACTATGTATTCATCAAACGATAGTGCAACGAATTGCACTGGGTTTCCCCATTCGGAAATCGTCGGTTATAACGGTTCATATCACCTTACCGACGCTTATCGCAGATTAGCACGTCCTTCATCGCCTCTGATTGCCTAGGCATCCACCGTGTACGCTTAGTCGCTTAACCTCACAACCCGAAGGTGTCTTTACCAACTGACCCGACGGCCAGTTGAACACATTCAAGTTGAGATTTTTGAGAGACTCTCACATTGTTTAAGCGATAAACAATGTGCGTTGTTTTCAATTTTCAGCTTGTTCCAGATTGTTAAAGAGCATAATTATTCGCAATAGACTATTTCTAATCTATTCTGAATAATCAGAAAGTTTATGGTGGAGCTAAGCGGGATCGAACCGCTGACCTCCTGCGTGCAAGGCAGGCGCTCTCCCAGCTGAGCTATAGCCCCATAAAGGTAATTCCAGTATCGATTCTCTCACTAAGAAAGAATTTTGAGTTAAATCGAATTTAAGCAAGGCATAACTTGGCGACGTTTACGTCTGGTAAACGAGCTGAGTTATAACGAAGCATCAATTCGATTTTGGTAGGCCTGAGTGGACTTGAACCACCGACCTCACCCTTATCAGGGGTGCGCTCTAACCACCTGAGCTACAAGCCTATCGATACCGTTACTCTATTTCATCAGACAATCTGTGTGAGCACTTCACAAAAACACTTCAATGGTAAGGAGGTGATCCAACCGCAGGTTCCCCTACGGTTACCTTGTTACGACTTCACCCCAGTCATGAATCACAAAGTGGTAAGCGCCCTCCCGAAGGTTAAGCTACCTACTTCTTTTGCAACCCACTCCCATGGTGTGACGGGCGGTGTGTACAAGGCCCGGGAACGTATTCACCGTAGCATTCTGATCTACGATTACTAGCGATTCCGACTTCATGGAGTCGAGTTGCAGACTCCAATCCGGACTACGACGTACTTTATGAGTTCCGCTTGCTCTCGCGAGGTCGCTTCTCTTTGTATACGCCATTGTAGCACGTGTGTAGCCCTACTCGTAAGGGCCATGATGACTTGACGTCATCCCCACCTTCCTCCGGTTTATCACCGGCAGTCTCCTTTGAGTTCCCGACCGAATCGCTGGCAACAAAGGATAAGGGTTGCGCTCGTTGCGGGACTTAACCCAACATTTCACAACACGAGCTGACGACAGCCATGCAGCACCTGTCTCAGAGTTCCCGAAGGCACTAAAGCATCTCTGCTAAATTCTCTGGATGTCAAGAGTAGGTAAGGTTCTTCGCGTTGCATCGAATTAAACCACATGCTCCACCGCTTGTGCGGGCCCCCGTCAATTCATTTGAGTTTTAACCTTGCGGCCGTACTCCCCAGGCGGTCGATTTAACGCGTTAGCTCCGGAAGCCACTCCTCTAGGGAACAACCTCCAAATCGACATCGTTTACAGCGTGGACTACCAGGGTATCTAATCCTGTTTGCTCCCCACGCTTTCGCACCTGAGCGTCAGTCTTTGTCCAGGGGGCCGCCTTCGCCACCGGTATTCCTCCACATCTCTACGCATTTCACCGCTACACATGGAATTCTACCCCCCTCTACAAGACTCTAGCTGACCAGTCTTAGATGCCATTCCCAGGTTAAGCCCGGGGATTTCACATCTAACTTAATCAACCGCCTGCGTGCGCTTTACGCCCAGTAATTCCGATTAACGCTTGCACCCTCCGTATTACCGCGGCTGCTGGCACGGAGTTAGCCGGTGCTTCTTCTGTTGGTAACGTCAATCGCTGATGATATTAGCATCAACGCCTTCCTCCCAACTGAAAGTACTTTACAACCCTAAGGCCTTCTTCATACACGCGGCATGGCTGCATCAGGCTTGCGCCCATTGTGCAATATTCCCCACTGCTGCCTCCCGTAGGAGTCTGGGCCGTGTCTCAGTCCCAGTGTGGCTGATCATCCTCTCAGACCAGCTAGGGATCGTCGCCTTGGTGAGCCATTACCTCACCAACTAGCTAATCCCATATGGGTTCATCCGATAGCGCAAGGACCGAAGTTCCCCTGCTTTGCTCCTGAGAGATTATGCGGTATTAGCTACCGTTTCCAGTAGTTATCCCCCTCTATCGGGCAGATCCCCATACATTACTCACCCGTCCGCCGCTCGTCAGCGAGAAGCAAGCTTCCCCTGTTACCGCTCGACTTGCATGTGTTAGGCCTGCCGCCAGCGTTCAATCTGAGCCATGATCAAACTCTTCAATTAAAAAGCTTGATGCTCAAAGAATGTTACTGTCGTTTGATTTCCGAAGAAACCAAATTACCTATTAGTTCATATATATGAATTAACGTGTTAGTCACTCTTCAAGACTTAAAATCAAATATTTTTTGATAGTGTCCTGTGAGTACCCACACAGATTGTCTGATAAATTGTTAAAGAGCGGTGCGACATTTCTTGAGAAATTCGACTCAGTTTTTATCAACTTAGGTCGTTGTCGCGAGGTGGCGTATATTACGCTTTCCTCATTGAGAGTCAAGTATTTTTTTACTTAATCTTTTCAGATTCTCTCGCTGCCGATTCAGTGTCCATCGCGCTTTGCGTTGGCTTGTTCCCGGTCAGTGGATGCGCATTATAGGGAGTCAGAAAAATCTGGCAAGTGTTTTTTGCAAAATAATTTCCAACTGATTATCCTTTATACTTCACGTGTATTTTTTCAACAAAAAATGCCATTTGGGGCAATATTTATATGAAAAAGGCGACCTTACGGTCGCCTTTTAACTTACATTTCGATAATAACCTAGCGCTTACTTACTGCTTTGCTACGATTTCATCGTTTTCAACATCCAGAGTAATTGGTTTACCTGGGATTAATCTGCCTGACAGAATTTCTTGTGCCAGTGGGTTTTCAATCTCTTGCTGAATTGCACGTTTCAACGGACGAGCACCAAAGATTGGATCGAAACCAGCTTCACCAATTTTCTCTAATGCAGCCGCTGTTGCAGTGACTTCATAACCATGTTCTTCCAAACGTTTATATAAACGAGCTAACTGAATATTCGCAATATTCGTAATTTGCTCTTTACCTAACGGATGGAATACCACAACTTCATCAATACGGTTAATAAATTCAGGTCTGAAGTTATGAGCGACAACTTCCATCACCATATCTTTCATTTCTGAATAACCAATCATGCCAAAACGTTCTTGGATAAGATCAGAACCTAAGTTTGAAGTCATGATGATTACGGTATTACGGAAATCTACCGTTCTACCTTGCCCATCAGTTAAACGACCGTCATCTAATACTTGCAGCAAGATGTTAAATACATCTGGGTGCGCTTTTTCAACTTCGTCCAGCAAAATAACTGAATATGGGCGGCGTCTTACCGCTTCAGTTAAATAACCACCTTCTTCATAACCCACATATCCTGGAGGTGCACCGACTAAACGAGATACAGAGTGTTTCTCCATAAACTCGGACATATCGATACGAACCATGGCGTCGTCACTATCAAACATAAAGTTTGCTAGTGCCTTACATAATTCTGTTTTACCTACCCCTGTAGGGCCTAAGAACATAAACGAACCAATTGGGCGGTTAGGATCCGATAAACCTGCACGACTACGACGGATAGCATTCGACACAGCCACAACCGCTTCATCTTGCCCAATCACACGTTGATGTAATTGTTGCTCCATCCGTAACAGTTTTTCTCTTTCGCTTTCAAGCATTCTTGATACTGGAATACCTGTCCAACGAGCCAGAATTTCTGCGATTTCGACGTCAGTAACTTTATTACGTAAAAGCTTCATGCTTTTACCTTCTGCTTTCGTCGCCACTTCTAACTGTTTTTCTAATTCAGGAATACGTCCATACTGTAACTCAGACATTTTCGCCAAATCACCATTACGACGCGCTTTTTCCATTTCAATACGCGTATTTTCTAATTCAGCTTTGATATGTTGAGTGCCAGTTAATGATGCTTTCTCTGCTTTCCACTCTTCTTCTAATGCAGAATATTCACGCTCTTTTTCCGCCAGCTCTTCTTCTAACATTTCCAGACGTTTTTTACTGGCATCATCAGACTCTTTTTTCAGTGCCTGCTGTTCCAGTTTTAATTGGATAATACGTCTTTCCAATCTATCTAAAGATTCTGGTTTTGAATCCATCTGCATACGTAAGCTAGCGCCCGCTTCATCGATTAAGTCGATAGCTTTGTCTGGCAGCATACGGTCAGTAATGTAACGGTGCGATAACGTCGCTGCCGCCACAATAGCTGGGTCAGTAATTTGCACATGATGGTGCAATTCATAACGTTCTTTCAAACCACGCAAGATAGCAATGGTGTCTTCCACGGATGGTTCTGCAACATATACTTTTTGAAAACGACGCTCTAACGCAGGGTCTTTCTCTATATATTGACGATATTCATCAAGGGTTGTTGCCCCCACGCAATGCAGTTCACCGCGAGCCAGTGCAGGTTTTAACATGTTACCGGCATCCATCGCACCGTCGGCTTTACCCGCACCCACCATAGTATGTAATTCATCGATAAACAGAATGACGTTACCTTCTTGTTTAGCAAGGTCATTCAGAACACCTTTCAAACGTTCTTCAAATTCACCACGATATTTCGCCCCTGCAATCAGAGCCCCCATATCCAGTGATAAAACACGTTTGTTTTTCAATCCCTCAGGGACTTCACCATTAACAATACGCTGTGCAAGTCCTTCAACAATCGCTGTTTTACCTACACCAGGTTCACCAATTAATACTGGGTTATTTTTAGTACGACGTTGTAATACTTGAATGGTACGACGAATTTCTTCATCACGGCCAATAACTGGGTCTAATTTCCCTTGTTCTGCACGTTCGGTTAAATCAACGGTAAATTTTTTCAAAGCTTGGCGCTGGTCTTCAGCGCTTTGGTCATTCACTTTTTCGCCACCACGCATCTGTTCTATTGCCTTTTTCAAATTGTCTTTATTAACACCCGCCGCTTTCAACATATCAGCGAGGGTTGTATTGGCTTCTAAAGCAGCGAGCAGAAATAATTCTGAGGAGATAAAGTCATCCCCATTTTTCTGAGCAAGCTGGTCACATAAGTTCAAATGACGCATTAAGTCACTTGATGGTTGTACATCCCCAGCAACACCTTGCACTTGAGGGAGTCGAGCCAATGCATCTTCAATTTTGTTTTCGAACGTAACTGCGTTCACGCCGAGCGTCGTCAATAATGGACGCACGGTACCACTTTCTTGATTAAACAAAGCACTGAGTAAATGAATTGGTTCAATAAATTGATTTTCGCGCCCAAGGGCTAATGACTGGGCGTCAGCGAGAGCTTGCTGGAATTTATTAGTTAAACGATCCAGACGCATAACACCTCCAATAGAATATGATTAAAATTGCTACTGAAGATAAGATGCGGTCTGTTTTTAAATATTCAAGTTTTAGGCGGGATTATTTTTTCAATATTTGTTAATTTGGAATATTATTCCATGAACTAGTTATTTATCCATATAAGGGATGCCATTCTCCCCGTTCTCCCCTCTCGTCGGTAGGAAAAAAATCTGTTTTCATCACTGACCGTACAAAACTCACCACCATAAATGGCTGAAATGCCCGCGGCTTGTAGCTTTTTACGCGCCAGTAAATAGATGTTTGCCAGAAATTTGTCATTGTGAGGTGTAAACGCATCTGCAAGATCGGCAGATTGACCAGTAAATGCTTGTTTAACTTCTACGCCAACTTCAAATTTTTCAGGGCCAATAGCGGGCCCCATCCACGCCATAATGTCGCTCGGTTGTGCATTAAATGCCGCTAGCGTATTTTCCAATACGCCATTGCAGAGGCCTCGCCATCCGGCATGAGCCGCTGCCACTTCTTTACCATCGCGGCTGCAAAACAATACTGGCAAGCAATCTGCTGTCATGATGGCACACACTTGACCAACTTGGTTGGTATACACCGCATCCGCTTGACGATTTTCAATCTCGCTTCCCATTAAATGCAGAACATGAGTACCATGTACTTGCTCAAGCCACACGGGTTGCTGTGGTAATTGAGCAAGCTTTTCAAGACGATGGCGATTTTCACTGACTGCCTCAGGCAAATCCTCAACATGGTCACCTAAATTTAGGCTATCAAAAGGCGGAAGGCTCACTCCACCTGCACGAGTTGTACTGCATGTTGAAATATTTTTAGGTTGCGGCCAATCAGGGAAAATCAACGTATTCATTACCAGTCCATATCGTCTTTATGAAGTTCAGTGTCAGCTTTCAGTGCTTCAATCAATTTCACCATATCATCAGGTAATGGCGCATGCCATTCCATTTGGATTCCTGTGATTGGGTGATAAAGACGCAGCATTGTTGCGTGTAGCGCTTGTCTATCAAAATTACGCATCACTTCGAGGAACTCTTCTGTTGCTCCTTTCAGTGGACGTGGTCGACCGCCGTATAATGGATCACCGATTAATGGATGGTTGATATGCGCCATATGAACACGGATTTGATGCGTTCTTCCGGTTTCTAAGCGTAGACGTAAGCGCGTATGAGCGCGAAAATGCTCCATGACTCGATAGTGAGTTACCGCAGGCTTGCCCATTGGATGAACAGCCATGTGCGTTCTTTTGGTTGGATGGCGAGAAATTGGCTCTTCGACCATACCGCCTGCTGTCATACGGCCAACAGCGACCGCTTCATATTCACGTGTAATTTCACGGCGTTGCAACGCTTCCACTAAGTGAGTTTGTGCAGGGACCGTTTTAGCGACGACCATCAACCCAGTTGTGTCTTTGTCTAAACGGTGAACAATGCCCGCTCTTGGTACATCCGCGATTTCAGGATAGCGATATAATAATGCGTTTAAAATGGTTCCGTCTGGATTACCCGCCCCCGGATGAACAACTAAATCACGCGGTTTATTAATAATTAGGATATCTTCATCTTCATAAACAACGTCAAGTGGAATATCTTGAGGTTCCCAACGGCTATCTTCTTCAATCAAGGCATCGATGGAAATTTGTTCACCACCTAAAACTTTTTCTTTTGCCTTATTGATAACTTTGCCGTTAACCTGCACTCTATCGTCTAAGATCCATTCTTTTATTCGAGAACGTGAATAATCAGGGAACAATTCAGCCAAAGCTTGATCTAAACGTTGACCAAGCTGTGATTCAGCGATAGTTGCACTTAATTGTACTTGTTGAGCCATAAATTAATCTACTTTTTGGTGTTTGTGTTTTGACGGCGCTGCCGTTTCATTTAAAATGTATGCTATTGTAACTCGAATTTTGCCGGGAGCCTTACGGATAGACTCCCTCGATACAGTCAGAGGATAACCAACACGTGATGATACGTATGAAATATCTGGTGGCAGCTGCCACGTTGAGCCTGGCTCTCGCCGGATGCTCCAGCAATAACGAAGTCAGCCCCGATAGTTCCCCAGCTGAGATTTATAGTACAGGTCAGCAAAAATTACAGGACGGTAACTATAACGCGGCAATTAAACAGTTTGAAGCGTTGGATAACCGCTACCCGTTTGGTCCGTATGCTCAGCAAGTACAGTTAGACCTGATTTACGCCTATTATAAATCAGCAGAGCTACCAATGGCGATAGCTTCAATTGACCGTTTCATGCGTTTAAACCCAACTCATCCCAATATTGACTACGTACTTTACATGCGTGGCTTAACGGCAATGGCGTTAGATGACAGCATGTTACAAGGTTTCTTTGGTATCGATCGCTCTGACAGAGACCCACAACACGCATTGGTTGCGTTCAAAGACTTGAGCCAATTAGTTCGTTACTATCCGAACAGCCCATATTCCAACGATGCAAGTAAGCGTTTAGTTTACTTAAAAGATCGTTTGGCAAAATTTGATCTCTCTGTCGTTGAATATTACAACAAACGTGGGGCCTATGTCGCGGTTGTTAATCGTGTCCAACAAATGTTACGTGACTATCCAGATACAGAAGCAACGCGTCAAGCGCTCGGATATATGGAAATTGCGTATAAAGAGATGGGCTTAGACAAAGAAGCAAACAAAGTCGGCAGCATTATTGCAGCAAACCAATAAATTGCTTTTTAACGCTATCGATTGAAATAAGAACGGCAGCTTCGGCTGCTGTTTTTTTGATAATTTTAATCGTGATTTGAAATGCAGTGGGTTTGAAGATGAATCAGAGTGTGGGGATAGTTTTGAACTTTTTCTTTTAAAATTCATAACCTAAAATTTTACCCAAAAAAAGTACCGGCTATTTACCGTGTTGATAGCCAACTCTCTCAGTCTCCCTCAATATAGTTATTTTGGCAATCCTTTTACCTGCCTTTTTTAGCCAAAATCACACTTCAAGTGGGTACCCCCTTCCCCATAATTTAAGTGTGATCTAGATCAATTTTTTATTCCTAGATATCGGTATTCTGAATTCATCAAAGACGGAAACAATGAGAGGTAACTATATGATAGTTAACATTACTAGCAAACAAATGGACATCACACCAGCAATTCGTGAACACATTGAAAGCCGTCTAGCAAAACTCGATAAATGGCAAGTTTCCTTAATTAGCCCCCATGTGGTGCTATCGAAAGAGCCTCAAGGTTTTATGGTTGATGCCAACATAAAAACCGCTACCGGACAGTTGGTAGCAAGTGCTAAGCATGAAGATATGTACGTTGCAATAAATGACCTTATCAACAAACTCGAAAGACAGTTAAACAAAGTGCAACATAAAGGAGAATCAAGAAGGGCAACTAATAGTGTAAAAGAAGCGAATCTAGAAACGTTGTAATCAGTTGCGTTTAAGTAGTTACGTTATATTTTTATATTATCAATCCACTTATCTTGAAACCTTCCAAACGCGCTCATCATGGGCGCGTTTTTACATTCTGCGCTGTTTTTTGTTGACTTCTCATTCACTATCATGTCTATTTGAATAACTTCACTCGAAAGGATTTCCCATGAAACTAAATACTGTTTTCTTTTTCTTCTTTAGCCACTCACATTAAGGGGCTTTTGTCGTTCGAGAAAAAAAAGAAGACAATATTTTAAAGCCCCCTACCTAGGGGGCTTTTTTATTCACTGATGTTTGATAGGGTCGCAGAATGGAAAATAGCACTAATTTACTGAAAGTCCGTGAGAAAATTAGCCAGTTAGACAGTGAACTCCTTGGGCTTCTTGCAAAACGTCGAGGCTATGCAATTGAAGTTGCTGAAACCAAAATCGATGATAACCGCCCAATCCGTGACAAAGAGCGCGAACGACAATTACTCGATGTATTAATTAATAAAGGCACACCTCTGGGTCTTGATGGTTTTTATATTACACGCTTGTTTCAGATGATCATTGAGGATTCTGTCCTTACTCAACAAGCTATCTTACAAAAACATTTAAATCTGACACCAAGTGATACCGCAAGATTTGCATTTTTAGGACCTAAAGGTTCTTATTCCCATGTTGCCGCGCGTCAATATTCAGCTCGTCATTTTGATCAACTGGTTGAATGCAGCTGCCATAAGTTTCAAGATATCTTCTCACTCGTTGAAAGTGGTCAAGCAGATTACGGTATTTTACCTATCGAAAATACCAGCTCAGGGGCAATAAATGATGTTTACGATTTACTGCAAAATACATCATTGTCCATTGTCGGTGAAATTCGTTTGCCAATTAACCATTGCTTGTTGACCACGCCAGGTAGTGAATTAAGCAAGATTGATACAGTTTATAGCCACCCTCAGCCCTTCCAGCAATGTAGCCAATATTTATCTCAGTTCCCTCATTGGAAAATTGAATATTGCGACAGCACATCTACAGCAATGCAAAAAGTGGCAGAACATAATTCCCCTAATGTTGCTGCATTAGGTAGTGAGGCTGGCGGAGCATTGTATGGCTTAACGGTTTTGGAACATAACTTAGCGAATCAGCAAATTAATATGACTCGCTTTATTGTTGTGGCTCCACGATCGATTGAAGTAACTGAACAAGTTCCAGCGAAAACGACGTTATTGATCACAACAGGTCAACAAGCCGGTGCATTAGTGGATGCTTTAATTATCTTAAAAAATAATAAGATAGTGATGAGTAAATTAGAATCTCGCCCAATTAATGGTAAGCCGTGGGAAGAGATGTTTTATGTAGATGTTCACGCTAACTTGCGTTCAGATAATATGCAACAAGCACTGAAAGAATTAGCTGAGATCACCCGCTCAATTAAAATTCTTGGCTGCTACCCATCTGAAAATATCGTTCCTGTAGAGCCAGAAAAAATGACGCCTTAATTTTGGCTCAAAAAAATAACACAGGTCATTAGCCTGTGTTATTTTTATTAATTACGATTTCTGTCAATCACGATTTTTGTATTGTCGCGCTGAGTTTAAAGTAATTAACCAGCTCTTGAAGGTGGTAAGCTTGGTCATTCAACGAATCTGCCGCTACGACCGACTCTTCCACCAGCCCCGCATTTTGTTGTGTTGTTAAATCCAATTGCCCCACGGCGCTGTTAATTTGTGAAATACCATCGCTCTGCTCCCTACTCGCTTGACCAATTTCACGCAATAACGCATTCATCTCTTCAACACTGACGACCATACCGTGGATCTGCTGGCTAGCTTGTTCAACCAATTCCATACCTTCTTGGGTTTGTGAAGAGGAGTTTTCGATTAATGAACGAATATCACTGGCCGATGCAGCACTTTTTTGCGCCAATAATCTCACTTCACCCGCTACTACCGCAAAACCACGACCATGCTCTCCTGCCCTTGCTGCTTCAACAGACGCGTTCAAGGCTAAGATATTCGTTTGGAAGGCAATAGAGTCGATTAAGTTAATAATATCCGTCATTTTTTGAGATGAACCATTAATTGCGCGCATTTTATCGGTTAGCTGAACCATCATCTGACCATTGTTTTTGACTGTCACAGCCGTATTGTCAGCTAACATTGTCGCTTCATGGGTATGTTCTGTGGTGTTCTGTACCGTGGATGTAATTTGCTCCATCGAACTTGCCGTTTGCTCAACAGAAGCCGCTTGCTCTTCCGTTCTAGCGGCTAAGTTCTGATTACCCGCAACAATTTGCCCTGCTGCCGCAGAAATACTCTCAGATCCATTTTGAACTTCTTGGACAATCTCAAGTAGGTGCCCTTTCATTTCACTGAGCGATTCAAGTAAGATCCCAGTTTCATCTTTAGATTGCGCTTGAATATTTTGGGTCAAATCACCACTGGCAATTGATTTAGCAAAATCAACCGCTTGCTCTAAAGGTTTAGTGATAATACGCGTGATGTACCACCCCATAACGCAGCCCACAACAATGCTAATGATTGATAAAAATGCCAATAAAACACGATTTGCTTTATAGTCATCTTCCACCTGATAACCCGTTTCTTGCATCAACATATTTTGGATGGCTATCAGGTTTTGGACTTGCTCACGATATTCTCGCTGAATAGCTGATGTTTTTGTCATCATCATTTCAATCGCAGCTTGACGATTTCCCTGATTCATAAACTCCATCATCTGTTGCTGAGTACTAATAAATTTAGCTCTCACCTCTTGGATATTATCAAGCACTTCACGAGAACGGCTATCAGTTATACTTCGATCCAACTCATCCAACAGATCAGAAATATTTTGGCTAATTTTAACTAGCTCTTCCTTGCGTTTTTCACTCCCTCGGTCATCCAATAAAATCAATTCTTGGATACCAATATAAGAATAAAAATTATCCATCACCGAGTTTGCATTAGCGGTTATTGGATAACTTTTAAAAATGACGTTCTGAATGCTTTCATTTGCTCGATTCATATTTACTAATGAAAACAGAGAACTTAAAACAATTAGCGTGATGAAAACGCCAAACGCGATAGTTAATTTCAAACTAATTTTGAGGTTCTTAAAAGACATAGGTTTACCACACTTATCATCATTTAATGATTAGTGTTATCGGTCAATGGCAAGGGATCTTTATTAGATAAATCGTTTAATTTATAAATATCGATATTATAAATTGATTAATTTCTAATTAATTGGTGGATAAACCTACTTAAGGAAGAAACTCAATTATAAATTTAGGATAAACTACAGAAATAAGTACAATTACTTATTTATTATAAATATTAATAATGGAAATGCATTTAGCACTTTTAGCATAAAGATAGCCATTACCCTTTTTCATCGATTTATAGAGTAATGGCTAAAAGAAATTATTTACGGTTATCGTTCGCCCGCTGTAATAGAGACTGGCTTTCTTTCATAAAATGATGTGCATCTTCACCAAACCACTGGCTGACTTGCTCAAATTGTCGAATAAATTCAGCTTTATCTTTGCGCTCCAGCATTTCAATGGATTTCCCCAAAAGCTGGTAATAACGGCGGATCAATTCAACATTTTCGTCCGAAGACATGATGATATCTGCATACAATTGTGGATCTTGTGCAAACAAGCGCCCTACCATTGCCAATTCAAGACGATAAATTGGGGAAGAGAGATCCAACAACTGTTGTAGATCAACCTGCTCTTTCGCTAAATTTTGCCCATAAGTAAACGTCGTAAAGTGGCGTAACGCCTGAATAAAACTCATATTACGATCGTGTTCTTCAGGCTTAATCGCTTTCAAACGTGCGCCCCAAACTTGCAGCTGCTCCAGCAGCCATTGGTAAGACTCCGCCTTTCGCCCATCACAGAATGCAAAAACTTGCTTGGCAACACTGCCAATATCAGGACCAAACATCGGATGTAATCCTAATACTGGGCCTTGATGTACAGACAGCATAGCCTCGAGTGGCTTTTGCTTCACAGAAGCAATGTCTACTAAAATTGTTTCTGGGTCTAAAGTAGGCAAACGTTTAATGACATCAACAGTGAGGTGGATAGGTACACTAATCATCACCACGCTTGCACCAGAGACTATCGAAGCCGCATTATCCCAATCCTGCTCACCCAGCAATTTAACCTGATAGCCAGAAAGGGAAAGTAGACGATGAAATAACCGCCCCATTTTCCCATTCCCACCGACGATCACAATCGGACCGGCGGTAGAGTTCAGTGTTTTAAATCCTTTGTCATTTTCGCGCGCATAGGACTCACGCATGATCCGTCGAAGAATATCTTCAATCAGATCAGGCGGGATCCCCATTCGCTCCGCTTCTGCTCGGCGAGCCGCCAACATACTAGATTCACGCTCAGGCACATAAATAGGTAATCCGTGCTGGCTTTTGACTTCACCAACTTCAGCCACTAACTGAAGCCGTCTGGCGAGCAAATCTAATAATGACTTATCAACTTCATCAATCTGTTCCCGTAAATGGGATAATTCAGCAGACATACCAATCCCTTGCTCAGCTCACTTTGCTTAATTTTTGCCCGCGCTGCTCAAGCACTGGTGATAATGCTTGGTGTAATTTACGCAACACAGACTCAGTTTCTTCCCAGTTAATGCATGCATCTGTCACCGAAACCCCGTATTTCATATTTTCACGTGGCTGTTCTGATGACTGGTTGCCTTCATTAATATGGCTTTCAAGCATAATACCTGTAATTGATTCATTACCATTAACAATTTGATCGATAATTGAATCAACCACCAGTGGCTGACGACGAAAATCTTTATTTGAGTTACCGTGGCTGCAATCCACCATTAATGATGGTTCTAGCCCGGCTTTTTTCATTTCAGCTTCACAAGCCGCAATGCTTTGCTCATCATAGTTTGGTGTTTTACCACCACGTAAGATCACATGGCCATTTTTATTACCGCTGGTATGCAGTAAGCAAACTTGACCGGATTGGTTGATTCCCATAAAGCGGTGCGGCATTGCTGCAGCTTTTAACGCATTGATGGCGGTAGATAAACTGCCATCTGTGCCGTTTTTAAAACCCACTGGCATTGATAAGCCGGATGCCATTTCACGGTGAGTTTGGGATTCCGTGGTTCTCGCTCCGATTGCTGACCAACTGAATAAATCACCTAAGTATTGTGGGTTATTAGGATCTAACGCTTCTGTCGCCAGTGGTAATCCCATATTCACTAAGTTGGTCAATAAATCGCGGGCAATATGCAGCCCTTTTTCCATTTCAAAGCTGCCATCCATAAATGGATCGCTAATTAAGCCTTTCCAACCCACGGTTGTACGTGGTTTTTCAAAGTACACACGCATCACAATATATAAGCTATCACTTAACTCAGCAGCAAGCTTCTGTAAACGCTCACCGTATTCGATGGCAGCATCTACATCATGAATTGAACAAGGACCACATACCACGAGTAAGCGCGGGTCACGCTGATGAATAATATCAGCAATCACTTTACGCGATGTCGCAATGGCATGCAGATTGCTGTTACTCAATGGATATTTTTGTTTCAGACTTTCAGGGGTGATAAGAACCTGCTCGTCTTGAATATTCACGTTATTGAGTACATCTTTTTGCATGATCATTTGATTACCTACTTATTAGCTTATTATTTGTTAGTGATGTTATTTATCGATCTTGTGTTTGGTGCGTGAGAGATAACATATCATGCATCGTAAAGATTTCAATCCAAAACCGTAAAATAATTCAATTACATGTATACAAAAATTTACACTGTTTTATATGATTGAATTTAAATAATATTATAGAATTCAAAGAGAATGAGTTCATATTAAAAAGCAAAAAACGAACAAAAATTGTAAATATAAATTTACGAAATGAGATTTATTGAACGGTATATTCTAAATAGTTCGAGCTGTGGCTAGGCGGTAAAATGAAGACAGTGCAGGGAGCATACATAAGTATGTGACCTGCGTGGCTGAATGAAGCCAACACCGCCACAACGCGAAATATGACGAATATAAAAAAGGCCCGCAGATGCGGGCCTTTTAACTTTCGGATGTAGCGAAAGCGTATTACTTGGCGTTCAGACGCTCTTTGATACGAGCTGCCTTACCAGAACGCTCACGCAGGTAGTACAGTTTAGCTCTGCGAACAGCACCACGGCGTTTAACAGCAATGCTATCTACGACTGGAGAGTGAGTTTGGAATACACGCTCAACACCTTCGCCGTTAGAAATTTTACGAACAGTGAATGCAGAATGCAGACCGCGGCTACGGATAGCGATAACCACGCCCTCAAATGCCTGCAGACGTTTTTTAGAGCCTTCTACGACCCATACCTTAACTTCCACGGTGTCACCCGGACGGAATGAAGGTACGTCCTGCTTCATCTGCTCTTGTTCAAGTTGTTTAATAATGTTGCTCATAATAACTCTCTTACCCTAGGTAAACTGATATGTTTAGACAATTAATTGTCTGGATTCACTGGTTGCTCAGCCTGAAATTCCCGTTGGAACTCAGCTAGCAACATCCTCTGCTCGTCAGTCAGAGCTAGGCTTTCTAGAAGCTCAGGTCTTCTAAGCCAGGTACGACCGAGTGACTGCTTCATGCGCCAGCTATCGATCTTGGCATGGTTTCCTGAAAGTAGTATGTCAGGAACTTGCATGCCGTCTAACACCTCTGGTCGGGTATAGTGAGGACAATCTAACAAGCCATCAGCAAAAGAATCTTCTTGAGCTGAAGCTTGATGACCTAATACTCCAGGAATAAACCGAGAGACTGAGTCTATCAACACCATAGCAGGGAGCTCCCCGCCACTGAGAACGTAATCACCGATTGACCATTCTTCATCAATTTCGGTTTGAATGATCCGCTCATCAATACCTTCATAACGACCACAAACCAGAATTATTTTCTCATTTGTTGCCAGTTCACAAACTCCGTCTTGACCGAGTTTGCGACCTTGAGGTGAAAGGTAAATCACTTTTGCACCATCACCGGCCTCAGCTTTTGCTGCGTGGATTGCATCTTTTAACGGTTGCACCATCATCAGCATGCCTGGACCACCACCATAGGGGCGATCATCAACGGTTTTGTGTCTATCGTGAGTAAAATCTCGCGGATTCCAACACTCAACCGTTAGCAGGCTATTTTTCACTGCCCGACCAGTTACCCCGTACTCGGTTATTGCGCGGAACATTTCGGGAAACAGGCTAATTACCCCAATCCACATGATTTATCCCACTCATAAAAACCGGTAAACCGGAGATTTAAAAACCAGGATCCCACTCCACTTCAATAGTTTTGGTGGAGAGATCGACTTTCTTGATAACCTGCCCATCAAGAAACGGAACCAACCGCTCCTTGATGCCAAATGCATCTTTTAAATTTGCCTTGATGACGAGAACGTCATTCGATCCCGTTTCCATCATATCAATGACAGTACCAAGGTCGTAGCCCTCAGACGTCACTACATGGCAGCCCATAAGGTCTTTCCAGTAGTATTCGTCGTTGTCCAAATCAGGAAGTTGGGTTGAATCAACCGCAATTTCAAAATTGGTCAATAGAGCAGCTGCATCGCGGTCTTCGACCCCTTTGAGCTTGACGATGATATCTTTGTTATGATGTTTCCAATCTTCTATTTCAATATGTTGCCATTGACCAGAGCGTTGGATAAACCAAGGTTGATAATCAAAAATACTTTCAGCATGTTCGGTGGAGGAAAAAACTTTGAGCCAACCACGAATACCGTATGCCGCGCCTAATTTGCCCAATACAATTGGGTTCGCAGGAGGCAGTAGTTTAGTTTGCTTGCTCATTGTTACCACCGTGACAGATTAAGCTACTTTTTTAGCTTGTTTGACCAGTTGTGCAACACGGTCAGAAACAGTTGCGCCTAAGCCAACCCAATGCTCAATACGGTCCAGGTCTAAACGCAGTTCTTCTGCTTGACCTGCAGCGATCGGGTTGAAGAAACCGATACGCTCAATGAAACGACCGTCACGCGCATTGCGGCTATCGGTTACAACGATTTGGTAGAACGGACGTTTTTTAGCGCCGCCACGAGATAAACGAATTGTTACCATAACATCCTCATTAGTTAACAAAACAACCAGACTCCATCGAGGGATAGAGTCCGGCTGTCATATAAAAAGCCCGAAAAGTTTACTCACTTTGACGCAAAAATCAATCAAAAGTACACTTTTGTTTCAGGCTTTATTGCTTAACGCCCCGGAAAACCCGGAGGCATCATACCCTTCATACCGCGCATCATCTTGGCGAGACCGCCTTTTTTCATCTTTTTCATCATGCGCTGCATATCATCAAACTGTTTTAAGAGCTTATTAACCTCTTGTACTGTGGTTCCAGAACCCGCAGCAATACGACGCTTACGCGATCCTTTGATAATCTCTGGTTTTTCGCGTTCTTTACGCGTCATGGATTGGATCATCGCTTCCATACGGATAGTAATTTTGTCATCCATTTGGGATTTAACCGCATCCGGTAACTGGGACATACCAGGCATCTTACTCAACATGCTGGTCATTCCGCCCATATTACGCATCTGTTTTAGCTGATTTAAGAAGTCATTGAAATCAAAGGTATCCCCTGTTTTCAGCTTCTTCGCTAATTTCTCTGCTTCATCACGGTCAACTTTGTGTTCAATCTCTTCAATCAGAGATAACACATCTCCCATACCTAAAATACGTGAAGCCACGCGCTCTGGATGGAATGGCTCAAGGGCGTCAGTTTTTTCGCCAACCCCTAAGAATTTGATTGGCTTACCAGTAATGGAGCGGATAGATAATGCAGCACCACCACGCGCATCACCGTCAACTTTGGTTAAAACAACCCCTGTTAATGGCAATGCTTCGTTAAAGGCTTTCGCTGTGTTTGCCGCATCTTGCCCCGTCATGGCATCAACCACAAACAAGGTTTCAACTGGATTGATTATACGATGGACTTCTTGGATCTCCTCCATCATCGCTTCATCAACATGTAAACGACCAGCGGTATCCACTAACAATACATCGTAGAATTGTAATTGTGCGTGTTTTAAGGCTTTTTGAACAATTGCCGCTGGCTTTTCTTGGACTTCAGATGGGAAGAAATCAACGCCAACCGCTTGTGCTAAAGTTTCTAACTGTTTGATCGCCGCAGGGCGATAAACGTCGGCAGAAACCACTAAGACTTTTTTCTTTTGCTTTTCTTTTAATAATTTACCCAGTTTTGCAACGCTGGTTGTTTTACCCGCACCTTGCAAACCTGCCATCAACACAACAGCTGGGGGCTGAGCAGATAAATTCAGCTGGTGATTCTCTTCACCCATTGCGCGGGTCAGTTCATTTTGAACAATTTTAATGAACTCTTGACCCGGTGTTAGGCTTTTATTAACGTCTTGACCAACGGCACTTTCTTTGACTTTTTGAATAAATTCACGGACGACTGGCAAAGCAACGTCGGCTTCCAGTAACGCCATGCGAACTTCGCGTAATGTATCTTTAATATTGTCATCAGTCAGACGTCCACGCCCGCTGATATTGCGCAAAGTGCGCGATAGTCTGTCAGTTAAATTATCAAACATGTGTCTTAGCTCAATTCTGTTATGGGCCTATATGTAGCCTTATTTGGTTACTCGCGCGCTGTATTTCAAGGGCAAACTCAAGATAGCCACGGCACAATTCAACGCTGTGTTGGTCGCCGATTGTATCACACTTGATGGGGTTTCGCTGCTTCGTTTAGTTAGCCTAAATGAGCTATTAGTAAAGAATATACAGCGATACGTCATACCAATAGTTGGAGCCTACACTTGCACGGGTTATACTAGTTAATTACTATCCACTTAAAATGAATAACGACACTATACTATGCCCGTATTTGCAGTCATAGCAGTTTGTACATACATGGTCAGTCTGCTGCTGATCGTTCCCGGACAAGTGCGCAAGCAAGCTCTTTATCGTCGATTGGCTATTTTATTAGCTATCGTGGCGATGGTTACTCACGCAATCACATTGAAATTACAAATTTTTAGTGAAGCCAGCGGGCAAAATCTCACCCTCTTAAATTTAGGCTCCTCTGTCAGCCTCTTAATGTGTTTGATTATGACCGTGGTTTCCTATTTGGGGCGCGCGTGGTACTTAACCCCTATTGTGTATAGTTTCGCGATTATTAACCTGATTTTATCTACAATTATGCCGGGTGAGTTTATTACTCATTTAGAGGCAAGCACCCCATTATTTGTCCATATTGGCTTAGCATTATTAAGCTATGCTACGTTGCTTATCGCGGCGTTATATGCATTTCAAGTTGCCATTATTGACTACCAACTTAAAAACAAAATTCTGAAATTTAGCCCTGATATGCCGCCAATGATGGTCATTGAACGCAAAATGTTTCACGTCACTCAGGTGGGAGTCATTCTCTTGACCTTAACACTGTGCACGGGCTTTATTTATATGGATAACATTTTTGATAAAGAGAATATCCACAAATCCGTACTCTCCGTCATTGCTTGGTTTGTTTACGTTATTTTGCTGTGGGGACATTTTCATGGTGGATGGCGAGGCAAACGCGTCCTCTTTTTCCATGTGGGCGGTTCACTTATCCTTACCTTGGCGTTTTTTGGTAATCGATTGATTCAGCAATTAACCATGGCGTAGAGCCATTTTAGCTTTAAACGGCTGTTATAAAAAAGGAACCTTGTTTTGGATGAAGTATCTACTGGTACTCTAATCATCATACTGATTGTTTTAATTTTTTTATCCGCTTATTTTTCAGCGTCAGAAACCAGTATGATGACGTTGAACCGTTATCGGTTAAAACATTTAGCGAAACAAGGTAATCGCTCCGCTATCCGTGTTGAAAAACTACTACGTCATCCCGACCGCTTACTGGGCTTAGTATTGATTGGTAACAACCTAATCAACATTGTTGCCTCTGCTCTCGCGACCATTATCGGGATCCGCTTATATGGCAATATGGGTGTCGCCATTGCAACTGGCGTGCTCACATTTGTTATTCTGCTATTTGCAGAAGTGATGCCAAAAACCATTGCGGCACTGTATCCAGAACGTATTGCCTTTCCTAGTAGCTTTATTCTTACGCCACTGCAAAAAATCATGCTACCTGTCGTGTGGGCGTTTAATACTATTTCTGCCCTTTTTATGCGTTGCTGTGGGATAAATGTCTCAAATACTCGTAATGATGCGGTCAATAAAGAAGAGTTGCGTACCATTGTTCATGAGTCCAAAAACAAACTCAGCCGCCGTAATCAAGACATGCTGATTTCGATTCTTGATTTAGACAAAGTCACCGTTGGCGATATTATGCTGCCACGTAATGAAATTGTGGGGATCGATATTAATGATGATTGGAAGTCGATTGTTAGGCAGCTCACTCATTCCCCTCATGGACGTATTGTCCTGTATCGTGATTCTCTTGATGATTTGATTGGTATTTTGCGTGTGCGAGAAGCTTATCGATTGATGGTAGAGAAACGTGAGTTCAACAAGCAGAATTTGATCAAAGCCGCCGATAGTATCTATTTCATTCCCAATAGTACGCCACTCAACGTTCAGTTGGTTAATTTCCAGCATAAAAAAGAGAAGCTTGGCATCATCGTTGATGAGTATGGTGAGATCCAAGGTTTGATCACCGTAGAAGATATTTTGGAAGAAATTGTCGGTGATTTCACAACATCAATGTCGCCTTCTCTAGCTGAAGAAGTCATGCCTCAGAGCGACGGCAGCGTCCTTGTGGATGGAACAGCAAACATTCGTGACCTGAATAAAGCATTTGATTGGAACCTTCCTATTGATGGTCCTAGAACCGTTAATGGGATGGTTTTAGAGGTATTAGGTGATATTCCACAGCCTGAAGAACAAATAGTTGTTGGTCACTATGTTATCGAAGTTTTAGTGATCAGCGATAATATTATCAAGCAGGTAAAAATCACTCCGCTCGGTTTTGACTCACAAACCCCTGAATTTTAATTGTTCATTTCAATGGAAAAAGCCTTAAAAACCTGACCAATTGATCGGTGATTTTAAGGCTTTTTAGTCTATCTTTTTCAATAATTAAACGTGAAGCTGGGCAAGCTTTTCTTCTGGCAATGCAAGCTCATCGTTTTTATTGACGAGAATATCCTTCGCAAGCACACTGCGAGCAATTTGCTGAGCTTCTTCAAGAGAGTGCATCTTGTAAGTACCACATTGGTACACATTAAGCTCTGGGATCTTATTTTGATCTTGCACATGCAGCACATCCTGCATAGCAGCCTTCCAGGCGTTAGCAACACGCTGTTCATCCGGTTGACCAATCAAGCTCATATAGAAGCCTGTACGGCATCCCATTGGCGAAATATCGATGATTTCAACACCGTTACCATTAAGGTGATCTCGCATGAAGCCAGCAAAAAGGTGCTCTAGGGTATGTGTTCCTTTTTCTGTCATTGCTTCTTTATTTGGGACTGTAAAGCGTAAATCGAATACAGTGATAGTGTCCCCATGAGGCGTTGTCATCGTTTTCGCTACACGAACAGCAGGAGCAGCCATACGCGTATGATCCACAGTAAAACTGTCTAATAACGGCATTTCATGACCTCCATAAAAATAAAAAAAAATAATTTTGAAAAAAAATGAAACTAATCCAAAAATGCAGAGTCTTAATATGTGAAAGACGCGCAAATTGTTATCATCCCTAATTCTTTAAAAGATTTTTTGTTTGGCCACCTTGTTGTGGCCATTTTCTTTTAGCGTCCAGCGTGGATCTTAAGATACTCTTCAAAGCTTTCGCTCTGATCCTGCTCCATTCGCTTTTGTTTCTCAATTGAAGCCAAACGCGCCTGTTCAAACTGCTCTTCAGTGATCACTTCATAAGGTTCATTAATTAACTGCTGATAATATTTTTCAGCTAATTCTAACCCATAACCACCAATACCTTTTTCCAGCATTTCGTCCATCACCAGCGCTGAATAGGTCAAGTTTGGATCTTCAAACATGGCGACAAACTGATGGCACACATCTTTGTATTTGGCATCACAGCAGGTATCTAAGACTTCAGCCACACGGATCAGATCTTTAAACAGCGTTTGTCCCACTTCAACCAATGGCTTAAGCTCGCTACCACAACCAAAGCCTATCACCTGTTCCGGCTTACGACCTTCAAGGATCACGCGGTTCCAGTTTTTGCGACAGCAATCCAACTCTTGAACATTCATTTCCGGGGCATCTGCAAGCACGCACCAGATGAGAAATAAATCCACAAAGCGAGCTTGGGTTTCATTAACCCCAATCGGACTAAATGGGTTGATATCAAGGGAGCGAACTTCAATATATTCGATACCGCCACGTAATAATGCATCAGAAGGCGATTCATTCCCTTGTGGTACACGCTTCGGACGAATTGGCGCATATAGCTCATTCTCGATTTGTAACACATTAGTGTTCAGCTGAACGTACTTGCCATCTTTTTTCACGCCCAACTTCTCAAATTCAGTAGAAGGCTTATGAATAGCTTTCTTCAGATTTTCCACATATTCATCAAGGTGGTTAAACGTAATATTTAAATCACTCTGAGATTTATTGGTGTAACCTAAATCACTCATTCTCAATGAGGTTGCATAAGGCAGATAATAAGTACCACACTCAGTTTTATTAAAATTCAGTGAGGTTTCTCTGTTCTTCAAGAAAGAGCCGCAAATAGCGGGAGATGCACCAAATAAGTATGGAATCACCCAACCAAAGCGATAGTAGTTTCTGATTAGGCGTAAATAGCCTTCAGAAATTTTTTCCTTTCCGCTTTCTGCGTCTTCAACACCCGCCCACGCCTTCCAAAACTCAATTGGGAATGAGAAGTTATAGTGAACCCCCGCGATGGTTTGCATTAATGCCCCATAGCGGTTTTTTAACCCTTCACGATACAGTGTTTTAAACTGCCCCACATTGGAGCTACCGTATTGCGCCAGCGTGATCTTATCTTCACTTGCAATAAAGCAAGGCATACTTAACGGCCACATTCTTTCATTTTGTAAATGACGTGCCGTATAGCGATGTAGATCTCGCAAAAAAGCCAAGTTGTGGCTAATGCTTTTATCTACAGGAGTAATAAATTCGAGTAAGGATTCCGCAAAATCCGTGGTGATCCATTTATGGGTAAGGGCTTTCCCCAGCTCATCTGGATGCAATGTCTCGGCTAACGCACCTTGAGGTGTCACGCGTAGTGTTTCACGTTCAATACCACGTTGAATGCCATTGAGAATTTCCGGGTGCGCTTCTAACCATGAGAGCGCTTTTGATACGTCCGGGATCAAATCGACCTCCCGCCTGTGATTTAGTTTTATTTTAATAAGGTGATTACTTTAGCTTAAATCACATAAATTGTCGCTGTCTAGATGTGTGGTTTACCCGATGAGAAAACAGAAAGAAAAGGAAGGAAGATAGTAAGTTAGGATTTTAGGCAAAAAAAAACTCCTCAAATTGAGGAGTTTTTAATGATGGTGCATCCGGGAGGATTCGAACCTCCGACCGCTCGGTTCGTAGCCGAGTACTCTATCCAGCTGAGCTACGGATGCAAAATTTGTCGATTATCAATCGATGCTGTATGACTACAGCAGTAATTTTAATTTATGAAATTGATGACAGAATTGTTGATACTAACAGAAATGTTTAAGAGATGGTGCATCCGGGAGGATTCGAACCTCCGACCGCTCGGTTCGTAGCCGAGTACTCTATCCAGCTGAGCTACGGATGCATTTTAGTGCAATACGTACTTCTCTCTCAATACTGCTTAATCAAAATCTACTTCAATATTTATGGTTATAAATCTTATTAGCTTTAAGAACCATATTAAATCTAAACTACTTTCGTTTCAGTTCGCTATAAACCAAAACATCACCCTATCAGCTTTGCTTATAAGGTAGAAAATGGTGCATCCGGGAGGATTCGAACCTCCGACCGCTCGGTTCGTAGCCGAGTACTCTATCCAGCTGAGCTACGGATGCAGAGCCTAAAATGGCGGTGAGGGAGGGATTCGAACCCTCGATGCAGCTTTTGACCGCATACTCCCTTAGCAGGGGAGCGCCTTCAGCCTCTCGGCCACCTCACCATATTTTAGTCACATACGATTTGTTTTTGTTTAAACATCTCGTCTCTGTGTGGCGCACATATTACTTTCCTAGACTTAGAAGTCAAACAATTTTTCCAAACTTTTTGCATTCCAATGATCGTTTGCACATTTCACAAGCAAGATGATTAGTTTAACACCGAAAAAGCAATATTTCCGTGCTTTTTTGCCCCTTTATTATCTTCACTCTTATTATAAAAAATTCAGAAAAAAATAGAGAAAGTTGATAGCACGTAGCTTAGTAGCATAAAAATAGTACAGAAAGAAAGGTGGATTCATTCAAAGAGATAGCGCTCAACACCAACATAATGTGTTAAGCCAATTAAAAAATAGAAAGATTAAGGAATTACTAAAGATAAAAAGGGGAAAGACAAGCGCCCATGATTGCTGTGTGATAACTCACTGGACGCTTATTCATTATTATTGATTGTCTGGTTGAGTCTTTTCGGCCTGGATCCGTTGATAAATTTCTTCACGGTGAACAGAAACTTCTTTTGGGGCATTAACACCAATACGTACTTGGTTGCCTTTTACGCCCAATACGGTCACTGTTACCTCATCGCCTATCATGAGTGTTTCACCAACTCGACGAGTCAGAATAAGCATTCTTTGCTCCTTGAAATATTAAAAGAGTCGGGTCTCTAGGTATTCCCCGCTATTGTCCATCACACACCGTGAAAACGTAAAGCAATGACATTCACCTAAAGCATTGATGCCATCAAGGCAATAATTCTAATTATTTACAAGCAAAATATAACACTACCGGCAACATATTAACAATGCTGCAACAGATTAAAGTTACCCCATTAAAATGGGGTAACTTCGCAGCAATTACAGTTTCGAATCAACCCATTGTTCGACACTTTCCATCGCTGTTGGTAATGCGCTTACGTCAGTACCTCCAGCCATCGCCATGTCTGGTCGACCGCCACCTTTACCGCCTACTTGCTGAGCAACATAGGATACCAAATCACCTGCTTTAATTTTAGCAGTCAAATCATTAGTCACACCAACAATTATACTGACTTTATCACCACTTGTGGTTGAAAGCACGATAATCGCCGATTTCAGCTGATTTTTTAGATCATCGACCATTGTTCTCAATAGTTTAGGATCAGTATCGCTTAATTGACTAACTAATAGTTTGATACCTTTAACATCTTTCGCTTTACTACCTAGTGAAGCACTTTCTTGAGAGGCTTGCTGATCTTTTAATTGCAAAATCTCTTTTTCAAGATTTCGTGATTTTTCCAATGCAGCTTTAACTTTCTCAACTAGGCTATTTGCATCACCTTTTAATAGATGAGCAATAGCAGAAAGTTGTTCTGATTGAGCATGTAAGTGCTCCATTGCAGCTGCGCCAGTTGTCGCTTCGATACGACGAACCCCAGCAGCGGTACCTGACTCACTTAAGATACTGAATAAACCAATATCCCCTGTGCGGCTAGCATGTGTACCACCACATAATTCGATGGAGAAATCCCCCATACTCAGAACACGTACTCGCTCTTCATATTTTTCACCGAATAATGCCATAGCCCCTTTCGCTTTCGCACCCTCTAAATCCATCAACTCAGTTTCAATTTCTGAGTTTTGACGGATCTGCGCGTTCACAATATCTTCCACTTGACGCAGTTGCTGTTGTGTCATCGCTTCAAAATGAGAGAAGTCAAAACGGAGATACTTGTCATTCACCAACGAGCCTTTTTGAGAAACGTGCTCGCCTAAGACTTGGCGTAATGCGGCATGTAATAAGTGAGTCGCCGAGTGGTTTAGGCGAATAGCATTACGTCTTTCACTATTGACTATAGCCGCAATTCGATGGTTAACAACTAATGAGCCAGATTCAACTTTACCTACATGACCAATTGCTTGACCATATTTTTGAGTATCAGTAACCGTAAAGTTAGCGCTGTCATTTTTAAGAACACCAGTATCACCAACTTGACCGCCTGATTCTGCGTAGAATGCGGTTTTATCTAAAATGACTAAACCTTCATCTCCCGCTTGCAGGGAATCAACTGGCTGACCATCTTTATATAATGCAGTGATAGTCGCTTGCTGTTCATCATGCTGATAGCCTGAGAATTCACTGTGTTTGTCAACTTTAATCAGTGCGTTATAGTCTGCGCCAAAGCCGCTTGATTCTCTCGCACGACGACGCTGATCTTCCATTGCACGCTCAAAGCCTTCTTCATCCACTTTAAGATTGCGCTCGCGACAAACATCAGCCGTTAAATCTAGCGGGAATCCATAAGTATCATAGAGACGGAATGCCGTTTCACCGTCTAGCGTATCGCCTTTCAGTGTTACCAGCTCATCATCTAATAATTGCAGACCACGTTCTAAAGTACGCGCAAACTGTTCTTCTTCCGTTTTTAATACTTTCTCAACTAAAGCTTGTTGACGCTGTAGCTCTTCCGCAGCAGGTCCCATCACTTTAATTAGGGTAGAAACTAATTTATAGAAGAACGTTTCTTTCGCGCCCAGCATGTACCCATGACGTACCGCACGACGAATAATACGACGTAAAACGTAACCACGACCTTCGTTTGATGGAATGACACCATCACTCACTAAGAATGCGCATGAACGAATATGGTCAGCAATAACGCGCAGAGATTTGTTGGACAAGTCAGTTGCACCTGTCACTTCTGCTGCTGCTGCAATCAGTTCACGGAAAATATCGATTTCATAGTTCGAATTTACGTGTTGCAGAACCGCAGAAATACGTTCCAGCCCCATACCTGTATCTACAGAAGGTTTTGGTAGTGGTTCCATGGTACCGTCAGATTGACGGTTGAACTGCATAAAGACGAGGTTCCAGATTTCAATATAGCGGTCGCCATCTTCTTCTGGACTTCCTGGAGGGCCACCCCAGATGTGATCGCCATGGTCAAAGAAAATTTCGGTACATGGTCCGCAAGGCCCAGTGTCACCCATCTGCCAGAAGTTGTCAGAGGCGTAAGGAGCACCTTTGTTGTCACCGATACGAATAATACGTTCAACAGGAACACCAATTTCTTTGTTCCAAATATCGTAAGCTTCATCGTCAGTCGCGTATACAGTAACCCACAGTTTTTCTTTTGGCAGGTTAAACCATTGTTCGCTGGTTAAAAGTTCCCATGCAAAGCGAATAGCGTCGTGCTTAAAGTAATCACCGAAGCTAAAGTTACCTAACATTTCAAAGAATGTGTGGTGGCGAGCTGTATAGCCCACGTTTTCTAAGTCGTTATGTTTACCACCTGCACGTACACAACGTTGTGCGGTTGTCGCTCGGGAATATGCTCGTTTATCCAGACCAAGAAATACATCTTTGAACTGGTTCATCCCTGCGTTAGTGAACAATAGTGTTGGGTCATTATTTGGCACTAGCGAACTGCTGGCTACCACCTGATGACCTTTCGTATGGAAAAAGTCGAGAAACGCTTGACGGATCTCAGCGGTGCTTTTACTCATATTTATCCCGATATCAAGCTGGAAACAGAATTACGAATTGTTGAGATGGAATGTAGCATCACCTCTAATCAACTCTCCGATTAAAAAGTGACTGATAAGATAAAGTCTCTTTGTATAGAAGTAAAATATAGATACATCCATTCGCGGCTTTCATTGTAAAGCGTCTGAATATTTTCTGAAAGTATGTTTATACCTCTGGCTAGGGTATTTTTCCACAGAAAAACTGTTCAATAAACTATTATTGTGATAGGCAGATACAAAAAAGCGCCAATCAATTAAGAATGGCGCTTTTGATATCAGGTTATTTCAACAAGTTAGCGTTGAATTAAAATTCTTCTGGAACTTCTTCTTCATCAGAATCACTGATGAAATCAGTTGCTGCACTGTTAAATTCACCTGTGTGGTTTAATAATAAATCACGCAGCTTTTTATCAATTTCTTGTGCAACTTCAGGGTGTTCTTTCAGGTAAGTTGTCGAGTTCGCTTTACCTTGACCAATTTTGTCGCCGTTATAGCTGTACCAAGCACCCGCTTTTTCAATCAGCTTATGTTTAACACCTAAGTCAATCAGCTCACCGAAGGTATTGATACCTTCACCATAAAGGATTTGGAATTCAGCTTGTTTAAATGGCGCTGCAACTTTGTTTTTCACAACTTTAACGCGAGTTTCGCTACCAACAATTTCTTCACCGTTTTTCACTGCACCAATACGGCGGATATCTAAACGGACAGAAGCATAGAATTTCAGTGCGTTACCACCAGTCGTAGTTTCTGGGTTACCAAACATCACACCAATCTTCATACGGATCTGGTTGATGAAAATCAGCAAGGTATTTGAGTTTTTCAGGTTACCCGCTAATTTACGCATTGCTTGACTCATCATACGCGCCGCAAGGCCCATATGAGAATCACCAATTTCGCCTTCAATTTCAGCTTTTGGTGTTAATGCTGCAACGGAGTCAACGATGATCACGTCTACTGCACCAGAGCGAGTTAATGCATCACAGATTTCTAACGCTTGCTCACCAGTATCTGGTTGGGAACACAGGAGATTATCAATATCAACGCCTAATTTTTTCGCATAGATAGGGTCAAGTGCGTGCTCAGCATCAATAAATGCACACGTTTTACCACTACGTTGTGCTGCGGCAATAACTTGCAAAGTTAATGTCGTTTTACCGGAAGATTCAGGACCGTAGATTTCAACAATACGCCCTAATGGCAAACCACCCGCACCTAAAGCAACGTCAAGAGATAAAGAGCCTGTTGAAATGGTTTCAACATCCATTGTGCGATCTTCACCAAGACGCATAATGGAGCCTTTACCGAATTGCTTTTCGATTTGACCTAATGCCGCAGCAAGTGCTTTTTGTTTGTTTTCATCAATAGCCATGTTCACTCCCTAAGGCAATGGTGGTAACCATTGCGAATAAAACGATTGAATTCGATTTGTTGGAACTAAGTATACTGTATAATCATACAGTATCAAGAAAATTTTTCAGATATTAACTGTAAAAGCGTTTCCAGCGAATAACCTGTTGATTGTAAACGAACTTGATACCTATCACCTTCGAATATCTGATGACGAGTCACAACATCCACAGTACCATTGGCCTGCTTTAATGCAAAACCAAACCAAACTGTCCCGACAGGTTTATCTTCACTGCCGCCGCCCGGTCCAGCAATTCCGCTGACTGACATTGCAAAGTCTGCTTGAGCTTCATTTAATGCGCCAAGTGCCATTTCCTGAACCACTTGCTGACTGACTGCACCAAAACGCGTTAATGAGTCATTCGTTACCCCAATCATTTGATGCTTGGCTTCATTACTGTAAGTTACAAACCCACGGTTAAAATAAGCTGAGCTGCCTGCGATATCCGTCAACACTTTGGCAATCCATCCACCAGTACAGGATTCTGCCGCCGTCACTGTTTTATCAAGTTGCAGTAAACGCTGTCCTAACTGAATACTTAATATTTCGAGTTGCTTCTCATCTATCATTTGGCTATTCACCATTATGCTGTTTTTTTACGAGCGCGATCCCAAATCCACAGCCCTGCAATCGCGATAGCAAACACTACACCAAAACCGACACCCACGCTCACGACTGAGAACCCAACCTTTATCGCCAGAGAATATAACCCTAGCATTAATAGCATGGCGCTGTTTTCACCGAGATTTTGTACTGCGATGGCATTACCTGCCCCGACTGTTTCTTTACCTTTCTCTTGGAGCAAAGCATTCAGTGGAACTACAAATAACCCACCAAAAATCCCTAATATCATCAATATAAAATATGAAGGAATAATATTGGTTTGCAGTGACAAGAAAACCACCATAACCCCAATCACGATCCCTGCGGGAATACAGCGGTAAACCGTTTTTAAGGTAATAAATTTCGCCGCTAACCCTGCCCCCACCACAATACCAACTGCAACCATCGCATTCAAAATGGTCGGGGTTGTATTATCTTGCAAGCCAAGAGCCACGGGCACCCATGCCACCAGCAAGAAACGTAATGTCACCCCTGCGCCCCAAAACATGCTGGTACCCACAAGGGAGAATCGGCTTTCTTGGTTTGCCCATAAAATACGACAGGCGGAGAAAAAATCCACCAGCAACAGTTTGAAATTCCATCCTGTTCCTGGTCTTGCAGCCGCTAAATGTGGAATAAAAAAGTTTACAATGACCGCTAGCGCATACAGTAAAGAGCAGGTTCCCAACGCCAATAATAGGTTAATGTCAGAGAGCATGCCGCCCACCACAGAACCCACTAAAATCGCGGCGATCGTTGAGGCTTCCATTAAACCGTTAGCTTTGACTAAGTTATCGCCGCCAGTCAACTCGCCTAAAATACCGTATTTTGCAGGGGAATATGCCGCAGCACCGACACCGACTAACCCATAGCATAGGAATGGATTAACCCCTAAACAGATCCCCAATGCTCCAACAAATTTAAATATGTTGGAAAACAGCATCACGCGACCTTTTGAGAATCTATCCGCTATTTGCCCCACAAATGGTGCTAGTACAATATAGGTGAAAACAAACACCATTTGTAGAATTGGGTGGCTCCATTCTGGGTAAAATTCCGCTTTTAGCTGCGCTAATATCGCGAATAATAAAGCATTATCTGCAAACGCAGAAAGAAACTGAGATGCCAGAACGGCCTTCATCCCTGTGCTCATCAGTGGCGTGTTTGGTGTGCTCTCCTGCATATTATTCCCCTGTTAACGCCATCTGTTTTAATGTTACGAAATCCGTTTTTCCACTGCCTAATACTGGTAAGGCTTTAACCCAGCGGATATCCCGCGGAACCGCCAATTCGGTTAAACCCTTACTTTTCGCTGCAGCAGATAATGCGCCTCGGTCAAGATCCTTATCAGTGGTAAATAGCACCAACGCTTCGCCTTTACTACTGTCGGGTTTAGTCACAACTCCGTGGTCGCAACTTGGCGAAATCTCAGCCACCATTTGTTCAATGCTTTCAAGAGAAACCATTTCGCCAGCGAGTTTAGCAAATCGCTTCACTCGTCCTTTAATAGTGCAGAAGTTTTTATTGTCTAACTCAACAATATCCCCTGTGTCATACCAGCCTGGCTCTATCTCGCCCTGAGCATTCTCGGCTTTTGGCTCTTCTAACACACCCGGCGCTTCAACTCGTAAATAGCCCTTCATAATATTCGGGCCTTTCAGCTGAAGTTTTCCGCCGTGCTCAATGCCCGGCAATGGGATAATACGGGCTTCCATACAGGGTAAAATCTGTCCTACAGAGCCTTCTTTCGCCGCCATAGGGACATTAATAGAGACAATCGGCGCACACTCAGTCACCCCGTAGCCTTCAAGAATGCGAATACCAAATTTTTCGTACCAAATTTTCTTGGTTTTATCCGACAGTTTTTCGGCTCCCGCGACAACATAGCGTACTCTTGCAAAATCATACGGATGGGCAAAACGTGCGTAATTACCTAAGAATGTTGAGGTTCCAAACAGAACGGTACAATTTCGGTCATACACTAACTCAGGAATAATTCGGTAATGTAATGGGCTTGGGTATAGGAAAACACGGCTACCCGAAAACAGTGGAATAAATAACCCAACCGTTAATCCAAATGCATGGAATAGCGGAAGCGATGACATAAAACGGTCACGCGGTGTAAAGTCGGCAATGGTTTTTATCTGTTCAACGTTCGCCATTAAGCTTCGATGACTATGTACTACGCCTTTTGGCGTTCCTTCAGAGCCAGAGGTAAACAATACAATAGCTTCATCATCCACATTTCGAGGAATAATCGCATTACGTGGTGAAAATAAGTGCTTAGCAATCCACCATTTATCTTGGAAAGTGACAGTATCTTTTAAATCTTCGAGGTAAATCCACGTGGCTTCAGGTACTTGCTCAGGAATATGGGTCAGCTTCCCTTTTTCCAAAAATTGTCTTGAGGTGAAAACCACTTTTGCCGTCGATGCTTTCAGTGCATTACTGATCCCATGACTCCCCGCAGTGTAGTTCAGCATCGCAGGCACTCGCCCACGCATTAAACAACCGAAAATTGCTGCCGCGGTCACTGTCGCATTGGGTAGCAATAACCCTACACGCTCATTTTCATGGGTATAGCGTTCGATAATTCGTCCAACACCAAGGGATTTTTTTAGTAATCCTTGATAGCTATCCTCTTTAAAGGCGATATCTTCAATACAGCGAGAACGACGTCCATAACGCTCAATACTATCAATAAAGGCTTCGACTAATGTCATTTGCGGGCGGCTTGCCATACGTGCCGCTTTCATGATTTGGTAAAGATGTTCTCCCGCTAGTGCTCGGCGCTCAACCGCACGAGGTGCATCCGGCATAGGAATGGCTTCAGCAGGTAGGATATGTAACTTGATTTTCGGGAACCACTTTAACGGGATAACCCCTTTTAAGCGCCCAAAATGACTTCGCTCAGCACCATCAATACGAATAGGGACAATTTTTGCCCCTGATTTAGCAGCGACGAAAGCAGCGCCTTCATAGATCTTCATTAAAGAGCCATGAACAGAAATGCGGCCTTCTGGGAAAATAACGATGGGGCGACCTTTGTCCACTTCACGAACAAGGTGTCTGAGACCTAATGGATTTTTTGGATCTAATGCAACAACATCGGCATAAGGCTTAAGACGCTTGATCATCTTAGGCGTCGCCACCGTGCTATACACAGCAAATACAGGTCTTACTGGTAAGAATAGCGCAATCAACACACCATCAAGAAAAGAGACATGGTTTGGCGTAATGATACATTTGTCTTGATTGAACTCATTTGGGTTGCCAATGACTTCGACACGAAACAAAAACTTCAGTACTTTTTTTATTATCTTTGCCAACATAATGATTCCCTTTCTTATGATGATAATTTTATCTATTGATTAACAATTAGATACTACAATAATTATCTCGATACCCATGCACCTCATTAAGGGGTTTATTCCTAAAGGTACTGGTATACCTAATATTTATCTCAAATTTGCGATCTGGTTAATGATAGCATCAATGGATTGATTGGCATCAATAACGTGGTGCGCAGTCGATAAATAGATAGGATCACGCTGCTCCATTACCTCTTCAATTTCTTCAAGCAGTGATTTTCCGGTTAAGCTCGGTCGCTGTTCTGCTTGAGGCTCTGCCGCCAGCCGCTGTGCGAGAGTTTCTGGGGTTGAACGTAAATAAATAACCGTTCCATTATCTCGCATAACCTGCTGATTCTCAGAGGCTAAAATAATCCCGCCCCCTGTTGAAACAATCGCTTTTTGTGGTTCGATTGAAGCAAGAATTTGGCTTTCAAGCTGACGAAAATAGTTCCAACCTTGTTGCTTGACAATGTCAGCGATGCTCATTCCTGCATGTTCAAAAATAAGTTTGTCAGTGTCAATAAACTGGTAACCCGTTTTTTCCGCGAGTTTCTTACCAATTGTTGTTTTTCCTGAGCCTCTAGGCCCAATAATGTAGAACATCTATATTCATCCCATCATCATGATTACTATGATAAATTTGCCATACACATGCTTCTAGCGGGTTAGCCTAAATGGCGAATAGCCTAAAAAATAAAGCCACACGCAGTGTGGCTCGAAATTATTATGATTAAATTATGGTCGACTTAAAAAATCACCGTAACCAATCCATTTATAAGTAGTCAGAGCATCTAACCCCATAGGTCCACGGGAATGGAGTTTTTGGGTACTCACAGCCACTTCCGCACCGAGTCCAAACTGTCCACCATCGGTAAAACGGGTGCTGGCATTCACGTATACCGCAGCTGAATCCACACGCTGTACAAAGTAATCCGCTTGGCGAATAGATTCCGTTAAGATGGCGTCAGAATGCGCGGTACCATAATGGCGAATATGCTCGATAGCGGCATCAATCCCTGAAACAATTTCAACGTTCAAGTCCAAAGATAACCATTCATCAACTAAGTTTTCCGCTTGAACAGGCACCACTTTAGCCACACCATCTTTCAAGAATGCCATTGCTTTTTCGCTGGCATGTAATGTCACTTGCTGCTGAGCCATTTTCTCACTTAAACGCGGTAAGAAACTCGCTGCAATATTTTCATGAACCAACAGTGTTTCCAATGAATTACATGCGCTTGGGCGCTGAACTTTAGCATTAGTAATGACACTTAGTGCCTTATCAAAATCCACAGAGTCATCTACAAAAGTATGGCAAACACCAATTCCGCCAGTGATCACCGGGATCGTGGATTGTTCACGACATAGTTTATGTAACCCTGCACCACCGCGAGGGATCAGCATATCCACATAGCGATCCAATTTTAACAATTGGGTCACTAATTCACGATCCGGATTATTGATTGCCTGTACTGCATTGGCTGGCAGCCCGCTATTTTTCAGCGCTTGCTGAATAACCTCTACCACCGCAAGATTGGTATTATGCGTCTCTTTTCCACCACGCAGAATGACCGCATTTCCCGTTTTTAAACATAAAGAAGCGACATCCACAGTGACATTAGGACGAGCTTCATAGATAACTCCAATGACCCCTAACGGAACACGGCGACGTTGTAAATTTAACCCGCTATCTAACTCGCTACCATCAAGGACTTGCCCTACCGGATCAGCCAGTTGGCACACTTTTCTGACGTCATCCGCGATGCTTTTTAAGCGCGCTTGGGTCAGCAATAAACGATCTTGTAATGCCTCACTCATACCGCTTTGTTGAGCTTGAGCCATATCCAGCTGGTTAGCCGCTAAAATACTGGCACTCTTTTGCTCTAAGAGGTCAGCAATTTGCTCAAGCGCACTATTTTTTTGTTTGGTATTAAATTGAGCCAACTGCCATGACGCTTCGCGCGCCGCTTTACCCATTTGTTCTAACATAATTAACTCACTATCATATCGTCGCGATGAACGGCTACTGAGCCATGTTCATAGCCAAGGATTTTACCAATATCTTGGGAATGGTGACCGGCAATCATTCTGAGCGCATCACTATTATAGTGGCTTACGCCATGTGCCAAATCTTTACCTGCCATATTGCGAATACGGATCACTGCGCCACGGGAGAAATCGCCTTCAATTTTCTTAATGCCTTTTGGCAATAACGAACTACCTTTTTCAGTGATGGCTAATTGTGCGCCGTCATCAATGTAAACATCGCCCGCCGCTGGCGCCCCAAAAATCCAGCGTTTACGGTTTTCCATTGGATTTTTCTGCCCATAAAAACGAGTTCCTACAGGGATATTTTCAATCACTGAATTGATGACATCTGGTTTATTGCCCGCTGCAATGAATACGTCAATCCCAGCACGGCCTGCAACATCAGCCGCCTGTAATTTTGTTGCCATTCCACCGGTGCCTAAGCCCGTTACACTATCCCCTGCCATACGGCGTAAATCATCATTAATACCGTGAACTTCAGGGATTAATTTTGCGTTCGGATTACTGCGAGGATCCGCGTCATACAGGCCTTCAATATCGGTTAATAACAGTAATTTATCTGCATCACCAAGAATGGCAGCAAGTGCGGATAGGTTATCGTTATCCCCTACTTTAATTTCTGCCGTCGCCACTGCATCGTTTTCATTAATCACCGGAATAATGCCGTTATCTAACAGCGCTTGCAGTGTGTCTCGCGCATTTAAAAAACGTTCGCGATCTTCAAGATCTGCACGCGTTAATAGCATTTGTCCAATGTGGATCCCATAGATGGAAAAAAGCCTTTCCCATAATTGGATTAAACGACTTTGACCGACCGCCGCCAGCAGCTGTTTAGATGCAATGGTGGCCGGCAGTTCGGGGTAATTGAGATGTTCACGCCCTGCGGCAATTGCGCCAGACGTGACAATAATAATTCGGTGACCTTTTTCATATTGCTGCGCACACTGTCTAACCAACTCAACAATGTGAGCTTGATTTAAACGACGTGAACCCCCTGTTAAGACACTTGTGCCAAGTTTGACCACGAGTGTTTGGCTATTTTTCATCATTTTTCTGCCATTAGGATTAATAAATACAAAGTGGGTATCAGTTTTATCAGGAGATGCGCGTTATGCCAACAGGCATAACGCAAAATTAAACAAAAGTTGGTTTAAAACAATTTTATGCGCTTAATTCCAGCTTTAATTCTGTCATTAAGGGGGATGGGAACAAGCTTAACTCTAGGGCAGATAATTGCTGGGTAAGGCGTTGATGGAAGGCATGCAGGTTCTTTTCGACGGCTTCCGTCGTTGCGGCATCTTTCAAGGTTTTTGCTTGCCAACTTCCCTGATTGTTGTAGATCCCTAACTTGTAAGCAAATTCGAAGCCTTCATCCATAGGGGCTAGTTCTAACCACCATCCCCAAAACTCACGTTTTTCAGGCGCGATATTCGCATTAACACAGACAACCAAGCTATCAAAAAAGTAGCAGTTTTTGATAGATTGTTGCTCACGTAAATAAGGCCCTATCGCAGCAAATTTCTTTAAAAATTTTCCATTTGTGTAATCAGTCGGTAACGCCATATTAAGGATCTCCTTCTTGGGAAGATCCCTTTTTAGCAAATGTTAAAAAATAAGCAAGCTATTCAATACAATTATAATATTTTACTTTCTAACCATTTGGTTGTATCTGACATTGATCGCTCGAAAGCCTCTAATATAGGGCTGCTCGACAACGTCAACAAATGACTATCCATAGACGAACGAGCGATTAAGTCTGAATCAGCTTTCGGACTGTAGGGATCATTTTTAAAACATACTGACATCATCGGGACTTGGTTACGGCGACCTAACAAACCTTGATTACGCAGTGAATAGCAGCTGAGTTCATGCCGTAATGATTGACCATCAACTTGATAAACCCCTAAGCGGCTAGCAAAAACATCCAGCACCATACGGGGGATATCTTTTTGGTATTTTTCTTCATGCAATAGGCTATGAACGATAGGACCAATCACCGCAACTGCTTTGATTTTATCTGGGCACATATACGCTAAACGAACAGCGATATTCGCGCCAAAACGGATCCCTGTGATGGCAAATCGTGTGTGGTCAATCCATGGAATGGTGTCGAGCTGGCGAACTATCTGTTCATGCAACGTGCTGGTTTCTTGCGAAAGGCTGTATTTACTGGAATAACCGATAGATGGCATATCCAGCGTTAACATCGCAATCCCTCGAGGCTCTAAATACTCTCTAAAGTAGCGGCTGTAATCTGTCTGTAGGCTATCAAGCATGCCACAAACCATCACGGTTGGGTAAGGACCTTGAACATTCGATGGTATGTGTAAAAAGCCACAGACTTCTTTACCACCATCGACTTTGAATGGGATTTTTTTCAATTGGTACTGTGAGAATTTTGCCGCGCTATCATAAGCCTTACAGGCTAATACAATCGCTTGATCCGCCAGTTCATCCCCTTTAATAAACGGGTAAGCCGCAATGCTGTATAAGTTAGCGGCACGCAGCCACGCATCACACGCTTCTTGACCTTTTTCAAATTCTAAGGCTTTTTGCTGCCAGCGCATGGCTTGATTAGACCATTCAAAACACCAATTACCACGGCGATTGCCAATGACAGTATCAAGCCATTCATCACGGCTGCGTTTAGCATCTGAGATGGCAATACGGCTTAAAACTTCTTCAATTTCAATCGCATCAATACCACGCCAAATCCACATTAACCGGTTGAGAGTACGATACCAATGATTATGTGAAGAGCCACTTAATACACTGTGGTTCTCTAATTGGGACAAAGTATGAGAGGAATAAGAAACCAACGTTGATGTTTCAACTTGTCTAACGCGAGGTTTAAAAAGTTTTTCGGATAAATTTTGCTGAGTCATGTGGGTTCCCTACTTTTACCTATTAAATCTGTCACATAAACAAAAAGGGAGTGCATTTCGCACTCCCCTCTATCATATCGTGTTTAGCTCAAATCACTTAGGTAATAATGTGTTGTTTTTATCAAACAACCCTATCACGGCTAAACAGATTTAAATTATTTCGTTCGGACTACTTATCTTGTTCGCACAGAGGATCGATAAACACAACGCCCATATCCCAAGGCTGTTCAATCCAAGTGTTTTGTGGGATATCAACCACATAATCATCCACTAATGGGCGACCTGCTGGTTTTGCAAAGATAGTCACGAAGTGTGCTTTTGGATACATGTCGCGGATAGCTTTCGCTGTGCCACCAGTATCCACTAAATCGTCAATTACGATAAAGCCTTCACCATCGCCTTCAGCGCGTTTGATTACATTCAATTCGCGTTGGTTATCATGGTCATAGCTAGAGATACAAACGGTGTCAACATGACGAATACCCAGCTCACGCGCTAACAGTGCGCCAGGGACTAAACCACCACGGCTAACTGCGATGATACCAGTCCATTGTTTTGCTGGTAATAAACGTTGTGCGAGTTTACGGGCATGTATTTGCAACATATCCCACGTTACGACATATTTTTCGCTCATAAAATTCGGGTCCCGAAGGTGAGTAAAACAGAAATGTGTCTTGCGGAAAAAAGGTTGCGCGAGATTATAGTGATTTGACGCAGGAAAAACCAGCGAAACCATCCCACTAAATGAATTATTCTTATTAACGCTCTCCATTATTCGATAGAAAGTGTTATGCTGAATCAATACTTAAAACCGCTTAAAACCTGAGTTATTACACTTAAGTGCAATCTTAAATTAAGCGACCAACGCCGTCAGTCGATTGTTTTGGGTGTAAGCCAATCCCCAGCTTGAAATATGACGGAAAGATTACGATCAAAGTGTCAAGGAGAAGAACGTGTCACAATTATCAACGCTAAAACCACAACCACTGTGGGATATTTTCGCTAAAATCTGCTCCATTCCTCACCCATCAAAACACGAAGAAGCTTTAGCCGCCCACATCATGGAGTGGTCTAAAGGGAAAGGTTTTCACGTTGAGCGCGACCAAGTTGGTAATATCTTAATCCGTAAACCGGCGACAAAAGGCTACGAAAACCGCAAGCCTGTTGTACTGCAAGCTCACTTAGACATGGTGCCGCAAAAAAATAACGACACAGAGCACGATTTCACTAAAGATCCTATCCGCCCTTATATCAATGGTGAGTGGGTCACTGCTGAAGGTACAACATTAGGCGCAGATAACGGCATCGGTATGGCATCCGCATTAGCAGTATTAGCGGATGACAGCGTTGAACACGGTCCACTGGAAGTGTTACTGACTATGACCGAAGAAACGGGCATGGACGGCGCTTTCGGTTTACAACCAAACTGGTTACAAGCTGATATTCTGATCAACACCGATTCAGAAGAAGAAGGCGAAATTTACATGGGTTGCGCAGGTGGTGTTGATTTCACTGCCACATTTGATTTAACCCGTGAAGCATTACCACAAGGTTATAAAACCTTCACCATGACCTTAAAAGGCCTTAAAGGCGGTCACTCTGGTGGCGATATTCACTTAGGTTTAGGTAATGCAAACAAACTGTTAGCGCGTTTCTTAGCGGGTCACGCTGAAGACTTGAGCTTAAAACTGCTGGAATTCACTGGCGGTACACTGCGTAATGCGATCCCACGTGAAGGCCATGCAACTTTCGCGGTACCAGCTGATAAAGTGGCTGAATTAACTGCATTGAGAACTCGCTACGAAGGCATTCTGAAAAATGAATTAGCCGCAGTAGAACCTAACCTAGCTTTACTGTTAGATGAAACAACGAGTGACTTAAAAGCACTGACTAATGATTGCCAACAGCGTTTAGTTTTCTTCCTAAACTCAGCACCAAGCGGCGTTATCCGTATGAGTGATGTGGTAAAAGGAGTTGTTGAAACTTCACTGAACGAAGGCGTTGTGAAGATGACTGAAGACAAAGCGGAAGTGATCTTCTTAATTCGTTCACTGATCGATTCAGGTAAAAATTACGTCGTTAATATGCTGACATCACTGACAAAACTGGCGAAAGCTCAACACCGTGCTGAAGGTGGATACCCAGGTTGGCAACCAGATGCAGACTCACCAGTTATGCATATTGTTAGCGACACTTACCAAAAACTGTTTGGTAAAATTCCAAATATCATGGTTATCCATGCCGGTCTCGAGTGTGGTCTGTTTAAAAAGCCTTATCCATTAATGGATATGGTCTCCATTGGACCAACCATCCGTGGAGCACACTCACCAGATGAGCGCGTTCACATTGAGAGCGTGGGTCAATACTGGACACTGTTAACTGCTATCTTAAAAGCTATCCCAGTAAAAAACTAAGTAGGCTTTAAGCTATCAATATCAGGGTCATAAGCGACAGTTTATGACCCTATTTTTCTCATTCTTTAAACATAATAAAAACTATAAAAGTAATGAAAGCTGCCTTTCAATTTGTGGATTCTGCAATGTCACATGCAGACCAACTAACCTAACCCCCCGCCCTGCTCGTCGATTTACCCAAGCCTGCTGTGCCAACCGAATAAGATCCTGCTTATCTATAATGGGATAAACATGCTCTTGCGTCGTTTGCTGAAAATCCTCAAATTTTAATTTCACTCCTTGGCGAGCAATACGCAGATCTGGCTTCACTTTCTCTAAGCGAAAATGTAGCTCATCGTATAAAGTATCGAGTAAAGGCAAACACTCTTCCCACTGATGAATATCTTTGGCGAGAGTGCGTTCTACCCCAACGGATTTACGTAAGCGTTCGGTATTTACTGCTCGTTCATCAATGCCATGACAGCGTTCCCACAGAGCTTGTCCAAATTTACCCATGCTTTTTACCAACGCCAGCATGTCATAGCGCTGAACATCCGCGCAGGTCAATAACCCCATATCCGCAAGTTTTTGCGCTGTCACTTTTCCAACGCCGGGGATCTTTTTTAATGGCAGCGTGGCAATAAATGCCGGTAATTCCTGTGGAGTGATCACAAATTGCCCATTGGGTTTATTCATATCAGAGGCAATTTTGGCGAGAAATTTAATCGGAGCAATTCCCGCAGAAGCTGTGAGTTGAAGTTCATCAAAAATTTGCTGGCGGATAGCCTCGGCGATAAGCGTGGCAGAGCCGTGAAGCTGCTGGCAATCAGTCACATCCAAATAGGCCTCATCTAAAGATAATGGCTCAATCAGATCGGTATAGCGGGCAAATATTTGGCGAATATGATGGGAAACGTCTTTATAAACCGCCATACGACCGGGTACGACTTTCAGGTGAGGGCATAATTTCAACGCCAATGCCGTCGACATTGCACTGTGAACACCGTAGCGTCTCGCTTCATAATTTGCAGTGCTCAATACGCCACGTCGGTCTGCACTTCCCCCGACAGCCAGTGGAATATTGCGTAATTTTGGGTCATCACGCATCTCTATCGCTGCAAAAAAGCAATCCATATCAATATGAATAATTTTACGCATGATAGCCGCCCCAACCAATAATTACTGAATAAATATACAGTGGTTTTATTAGCTATGCAACCTTATTCATCTGATTGAAATGTATTCCTGAAATACTGTAAATAACCGAAAAAGTAAAAAGTTACTCCTAATTTATAGGCTCATTGCTTACAAAACGGATGAAACATATTACAACAACCACTCGGTCAATCTCATGTTAGTTCATTGAATTTTCTATTATTATGGATTATGCAAATGCAAATTATATCAACGTCAGTGTTAAAAAAATCCGCTACGATAGGCTTACTACTTTTGGTTAGCCAATCCGCTTTCGCATTAATGCCGCAGATTGTGGCGCACCGCGCAGGTACCGCAGATGCCCCTGAAAATACCCTTTATGCTATAGAACAAGCCAAAAGCAATAAAGTTGATGCAATTTGGTTAACTGTTCAGCTCAGTAAAGATAATCAATTAGTCCTTTATCGTCCGAGTGATTTAAATGCTTTAACGGATAAAAGTGGCGTTATTTCTGATTATTCCGCCAAACAATTAAGCCAGATAAATGCGGCGTATAAATTTAATCAGAAAAATAACCAGCAACTACCTACTTCGCAAACCACTATCGTCACACTAGAAGATGTTTTAAAAAAATACCCCGATACGATTTTTTATATCGACTTAAAATCTCCTGATGCAGACCCTAATACTCAAGCTCAAGCTATTTTGGCATTATTAAATAAAACCAACGCGTTTAACCAAGTGCGTTTTTATTCCACTAACGATGCATTTTTAAAAGCGCTTAAGCCACTTTCCTCTAAACTGCAACTATTTGAAAGCCGAGATGAAACTCGCACCATGCTGGCAAACAGCGTAATGAGCCATCAATGTATGCTTGATAATGATAAATCTGCAACCCGTTGGTATGGTTTTGAGCTGCATCGTAAAGTTGAAGTCGTTGAGAAATATACCCTTGGTGAAGCGCGTTCACCAGCAACACTCTCATGGGATAAAGAAGCTATCGACTGCTTTAGAAAAAATGGCAACGCTTACATCATTGTATTTGGTGTAAATAGTGACAGTGATTATCAACTGGCTAAAGAAATTGGTGCTGATGCCGTTATGGTTGACTCACCAAAAGCTTTCAAAAAATAAAGACTAATTATTAAGCTACTTTATTTTGATAATGATTTATTCGATTTAAGTAGCTTATTTTTATTACTCATCTTTTCCATCCATACATTTCCCTATCTTATCTTTCCTTCTTTTTTAATAGTAAATAACATTCAATATTAATTACTTAGTAAAGTATCGATGCCAAAATAAGTAAATACATTTAAACTCTTATTCATAAGGAATTTAACATGGCGATATCAAAAGGCTTGCTTTCTATCGAGAATCTATGGAATGAAGACTTAAAAAAGGTGGAAATTTCTTTCAAAAACAATGCGAATGAGTATGGAAATGTTTTTATTTTTTATAATGTTATGAATGGAAAAAAATTAAGTGATATCACAGAGTTCACTTTTTCTTCAACCGAACAGAGCTATTGGATGGGAGTAATCACAACAAAATCAGGAGAAAAATGGAGTAGCATCGCTGACTTAGCATGCAAGCTCAATGAGAAAGATAATGGCAAAGTCACTCTCAGTTTCAAGGGAAATACGCGACACATGTTTGTTCACTACCCTGTTTCCACATCATGCTCGACTTCATTACATAAAATTTAGTTTGCAATGAAATACATCACTATTTTTATCAAAATAACCTTAAAATAAAAAACCCTAGCAGCTCATTAAAGCAACTAGGGTTAATATTCACAACAGAGTAAAAATTACAAAATGCGGTTTTTCTCTAGCATTTTTTTGCGCGCTTCTTCCCGTGCCATACGCTTTTTACGCGCATCGCAAGGCTCAGGGCAGTCACAAACTTTCTCTACCCCAATGCTACTTAAACCGCCGCAACTGCCTTGGATACTTTTCCGCTTAATAATATATCCAAGGGACATACCTAAAAACGCCAACAAAAATAAGGCAAAGGCTGCAAGAAAAACATTCAACATTCTGCTTTCCTCCTTTTACTGTTTTTTCTGTAAAAATGGCTCGAATGCTTTAGTGTAACGCTCTTCGAAGCCTTTATCTGTCTTCACAATCATAAAAACAGGAATATTCATCTTTTCAGCAAGTGCAAGACCCGCATCTGGTCCCATCACATTAAAACCTGTAGATAATCCATCCGCACTCATGCAATCGTCGGCTAATACGGTAATTGAGACTAAATTGTGGGAAATTGGCTTACCTGTTTTTGGGTCAATTGTGTGTGAGAAATGCACACCATTTTGTTCAAAATAGTTACGATAATCCCCTGAAGTGGCGATAGATAAATCTCCCGGCTCGATAATCTCCTGTGCCGTTTGACTCACACCATCCGTTGCAGGTTTTTCAATCGCAATACGCCATGGTGTATCTTTGCCATTTTTACCTTTTGTACGGACTTCGCCACCAATATCAACCATATAATCCTTGATACCGATGGACTCTAAATATTCCGCCACCACATCAACACCATAACCTTTAGCAATGGAAGATAAATCAACATACAGCTCAGGAATGGTTTTAATTAAGTTGTTGTCTTGTACAGAGAGTTTATCGATACCCACCCATGCACGACGTTTTTCAAGCTCCTCATCTGTAGGTGCTTTTGTGACTCTCCCCTCTGGACCGAACCCCCATAAATTAACCAGTGGACCAACGGTGACATCCAGACCGCCATCCGTTAATTTATTAATCTCAATGGCTTTACTGACCACTTTTGCCGTCGCGGCAGAAACAGGGAATGGTACATTAACTTCATTGGATTGATTGAAACGACTTAATTCGGAACCAGGGCGATAAGTCGACATTTGGTCGTTCACTTCTTCCAAACGCTTGTCGATTTCGGCTTGGATAGCTTCCGATGAAGGCTCTGAAGAGTCTGTCACGAACTTAACAGAATAATAGGTTCCCATGGTTTGTCCCTGAAGATTCTTTTGTTCAGGTCCACCACATGCGGTAAGAAGAAGAGTGGCTGCGAATAGCAGCACAGGAGCAAATACTTTTCTGTTTAGCATAAATTTTCTCAGCGTTAATTGTAAGCGCCCACTAGAGAAAGAGTAGGTGCTGAGACGTCTAACAAACTCAACATTCACAAATCTAGAGAATACTCACGTTTAAAAATTGAATTGCCTATTTGGCGATTCACAGTTTACAACCAAAAAGAGGAAAAAAACCCATTTTTTCCTCTTTTTAATCAACAAGCGCCCAGTTTCCTGAGCGCTTAATAGATAATTCACAGTAACTAATCAGCCACCAAAATCATCCAGTAAGATGTTTTCGTCCTCAACACCAAGGTCTTTTAACATCTTAATGACTGCGGCGTTCATGACAGGAGGCCCACACATGTAGAACTCACAATCTTCTGGCGCAGGGTGATTTTTGAGGTAGTTTTCATACAGGACATTATGAATAAATCCTGTGTAACCGTCCCAATTATCTTCTGGCAAAGCGTCAGAAAGTGCAACATTCCATGTAAAGTTGTCATGCTCTGCGGCTAATTGGTCGAAATCTTCGGTATAGAACATTTCACGTTTAGAACGCGCACCATACCAGAAACTGATTTTACGCTTAGAATCTAAACGACGTAATTGGTCGAAAATGTGGGAACGCATCGGCGCCATACCCGCACCACCACCGATAAAGATCATTTCCGCATCAGTTTCTTTTGCGAAGAACTCACCAAACGGACCAGAGATAGTGACTTTATCTCCCGGTTTCAGTGACCAAATATACGATGACATAATTCCCGGCGGTACATCGGGATTACGCGGAGGTGGCGTTGCAATACGCACGTTCAGCATAATAATACCGCGCTCTTCTGGATAGTTTGCCATTGAGTAAGCACGTACTGTTTCTTCTTTGACATCAGAAACATAGCGGAATAGATTGAATTTGTCCCAATCTTCACGGTATTCCTCAGGCACATCAAAGTCTGAGTACTTCACCACATGAGGCGGGCATTCAATTTGAATAAAACCACCCGCACGGAATGGAACCACTTCGCCCTCAGGAATTTTTAACTTCAGCTCTTTAATGAACGTTGCTTTGTTATCATTGGAGATAACTTCGCATTCCCATTTTTTCACGCCAAAAATTTCTTCAGGTAATTCAATTTTCAAATCTTGTTTTACGTTAACCTGACATGCCAGACGGCAACCTTCTTTCGCTTCACGTTTATTGATGTGTGAAAGCTCAGTTGGCAGGATGTCACCACCGCCCTCTTTGATTTTCACACGGCACTGACCACATGAACCACCGCCACCACAGGCAGAAGAAACAAAGATACCCTGGTTTGCTAACATACCTAACAGCTTATCGCCTGCTGGAGCATCAAAGCTCTTCTCAGGATCGCCGTTGACTTCAACTTTAATGTTCCCTGTATTGACCAACTTGGACTTTGCAAACAGGATCAGGCCTGTCAGCGCCAAGACAATCAGGGTAAACATAACTACGCCTAGAATAATAATATCCATGAATTCTTCTCGCCTTTATAGCTGCACACCGGAGAAGGACATAAAGCCCAATGCCATCAAACCGGTCGTGACAAAGGTGATGCCTAACCCTTTAAGACCCGCTGGAATGTCTGAATACTTCATCTTTTCACGAATCGCGGCCATTAAGACAATCGCTAACATCCAACCAATACCGGAACCAAAGCCATAAACAATGGATTCAGTGAAGTTGTAGTCACGCTGAGCCATGAAAGATACACCACCAAAGATTGCACAGTTTACGGTGATCAACGGTAAGAAGATCCCCAATGCGTTGTACAGTGATGGGAAGTAACGATCTAAAATCATTTCCAGAATTTGAACCAGTGCCGCGATAACACCGATAAAGGTAATGAAGTTGAGGAATGAGAGATCCACACCTTCAACTAACGCGCCGTCACGTAACACTAAGTTGTACACTAAGTTGTTCGCAGGGACGGAGATACCAAGCACCACAGTTACCGCAATACCCAGTCCAAAAGCAGTTTTTACGTTCTTCGATACCGCAAGGAATGTACACATCCCTAAGAAGAAAGCTAACGCCATGTTTTCGATGAAAATGGCTTTTACAAACAAGCTAATATAATGTTCCATGCTCTTAATCCTTCTCTACCTGAGCTGGTTTCAGAGTACGTAGACCCCAAATCAGCATACCGATGATAAAGAATGCACTTGGCGCTAACAGGAATAAGCCGTTTGGCATGTACCAACCACCATTTTGCAGTGATTCAAATACCGTAATACCAAACAGTTTACCGGAACCAAATAGCTCACGTAGGAAGCCAACCAGTACCAGAATCACACCGTAACCAAGACCGTTACCGATACCATCCATAAAACTTTCGATTGGTGGTGCTTTCATCGCATACGCTTCAGCACGCCCCATCACGATACAGTTGGTGATAATCAAACCAACGAATACGGAAAGTTGTTTCGAGATTTCATAGGCATAGGCACGTAAGATTTGGTCAACCACAATTACCAATGATGCAATAATTGCCATTTGAACAATAATACGAACACTACTTGGAATGTAATTTCTAATTAATGAGATAAAAAAGTTAGAGAACGCGGTAACTAGCGTTACGGCGATGGTCATAACCAATGCAGTTTCAAGTTTAGTGGTCACCGCTAATGCAGAGCACACACCCAAAACCTGCAATGCAATTGGGTTATTATCTAACAATGGTCCTAGTAGGACGCGTTTTACTTCTTTAGAATCAGCCATTATTCAGCGCTCCTTCACGAACTTTTTTCAGGAACGGACCAAAACCGTTATCGCCTAGCCAGAAATCAAACATATGTTGAATACCGTTTGAAGTCAGCGTTGCACCTGAAAGACCATCGATACCAAATGGGTTATCGGTGGCACCACCACGCACGATTTTGATTGCAGGGATACCCTGCTCATTGAACAGTTTTTTACCCGGCCACTGCGCTTTCCATTGTGGGTTGTCAACTTCACCACCCAGACCCGGCGTTTCACCATGCGCATAGTAGGTAATACCGCGAGAGGTTACACCATCGATATCCACGGCGATAAAGGCATACATTACTGACCATAATCCTGAACCATAAACTGGCAGAATCACTTGGGTCACTTTCCCTTGTTCATCTTTAACCAGATAAATTTCAGCGCTATTGGCACGACGGCGAATTTTCGCAATGTCTTCTTCTGGGGATAGTGCGATGCTGGTCTCTTCGCTACGCAGTTCGCTGTTTAAGTCAAAACGACTTACGCTGTTAGATAGTTCATTCGTTTTGAAATTCAGCAATTTAGGCTCGATACGCTCGCCATACACTTTTTGAATTTCTTCAGCGCTCATTTTAGGTTGCAGCAGACCTGCAACACTTAAAATATTACGCTGAGTATCTAACATCATTTGTTCTTGTTGCTGAGGTTTCAGACCAACCGCAGCACCGGCAACGACGACGGAACAGACTAAGCAGAGAATGAAAACAACGATAAACGTTCTGCCGACGCCATCTTTATTTACTGGTTTATCATTAGCCACGGGCTTTTCTCCGTTTAATATTTGCTTGAACGACCATATAGTCAAACAGAGGAGCAAACAGGTTGGCGAACAGGATTGCGAGCATCATCCCTTCAGGGTATGCAGGGTTCACAACCCGAACAAGTACGCACATTACGCCGATCAAAATCCCGTAAGCCCATTTACCTTTATCGGTAAAGGAAGCGGAAACAGGGTCTGTCGCCATAAAAATCATACCGAAGGCAAATCCGCCTAAAACCATGTGCCACCACCATGGCATAGCAAATAGTGGGTTGGTGTCTGAACCGATAAAGTTGAACAGGTAAGACATGGCAATCATACCCAGCATCACACCCGCCACGATGCGCCAAGAGGCGATACGGAAGAAGATGATAAATGCGCCACCGATGAAGATCATCAGGGTAGAAACTTCACCAATTGAACCCGGCATGTTACCTAAGAAAGCTTGCATCCAAGTGATTGGCTCGCCAGTTACTGTGTTTACCAGTGAACTCACACCACCCGTCGCCCATTGTGATAGAGGCGTTGCACCCGAGAATCCATCAGCCGCAGTCCAAACTAAGTCACCTGAAATTTGTGCAGGGTAAGCAAAGAAAAGGAAAGCACGACCCGCTAATGCGGGGTTAAGGAAGTTACGACCTGTACCACCGAAAATCTCTTTTGCAACAACCACACCAAAGGTGATACCGAGCGCCGCTTGCCATAATGGAATGGTAGGCGGAACAATCAGCGCAAATAAGATAGAGGAGATAAAGAAGCCTTCGTTGATTTCATGACCACGGATCATGGCAAACAACACTTCCCAGAAACCACCGACCAAGAATACCACTAAGTAAATTGGCAGGAAGTAAATCGCACCTAGCAGCATTTTGCTGCCCCAGCCGGCATCCGGCGCTAAAGAAGCACCTAATAATTGCGCTAGAGAATAGTGCCAATCACTCGCTAAAACTTGTTGCAGTTCAGCGCCACTGTATAAGTGATGCAGCGCGGGAATAGCTTGGTTACCGACATTATACATACCCCAGAACATCGCTGGGAAAACAGCAAGCCAGACTAAAATCATCATGCGCTTGAGATCGATAGTATCGCGTACGTGTGAGCGACCTTTTGTCACCGTGCCCGGTGTATAGAAAACTGTCGCAACAGCTTCATACAATGGATAGAATTTTGCTAATTTTCCACCGGGTTCAAATTGGTGCTCATATTTTTCAAATAAATTTTTCAGACCCATGGAATTACCCTTCTAGCTCAATCTTGGTCAGGACATCACGTAGTACTGGACCATATTCATACTTAGCTGGACACACATAGGTGCACAGTCCCAAGTCTTCTTCATCGAGTTCCAGACAACCCAGTTCCTGAGAAGTATCGGTGTCCCCTGCAAGCAGATCACGCAGTAAGTGGGTGATCATAATATCGAGAGGCATTACACGCTCATAGTTACCAATTGGTACCATTGAACGCTCACCGCCATTCATCGTCGTGGTAAAATTGAAGCGTTTATTCTTCAAGAAATGCCCGATGGTGGTACGCGTGATAGTGAACTTGTTCACTCCTGGCATAATCCATCCAAACAGCTCTTTTTCACGACCTTCCGCTAATACAGAAACTTGGTTATGGAAACGACCAAGATAATGATGAGCATCATCACAAGTCACGCCCCACAGCACAGAACCAGAAATAATGCGGTTCTCACCTGCTTTGAGCTGACCTTTGGTTAATTCGTAGATATCTGCGCCAAGGCGAGTGCGTAGCAAGCGAGGTTTCTCAACTTGCGGACCTGCGACAGAGACAACGCGATCAGTATAAAGATGACCAGTGGTAAATAATTTACCGATAGCAATCACATCTTGGTAATTGAGGCTCCACACTTTTTTGCTAATGCTAACAGGCTCAAGGAAATGAATATGAGTCCCTGCTAAACCCGCTGGATGTGGCCCTGCAAATTGTGTGTATGTGATTTGTGCATTAGCAGCTTGTTTTGGAAGCTCGCCCGCACCATGACAAACATGCACCTTGCCTTCAGTCAGTCGGCTCAAAACGATGAGACCGTCAGTAAAGGCTTGTGCATTTTCACCAATAATAATCGAAGGATCAGCAGCAAGAGGATTAGTGTCAATTGCAGTCACAAAAATCGCTGCGGGGGATGAACCTGGCTCCGGAGAACGGCTAAATGGGCGCGTTCTTAAAGCAGTCCATAAACCGGATCTTAAAAGATTTTGTTCAACCTGCTCTTTCGTCAGTGATGGGAGTTGGTCAGTAGAATAAGACTCGAAAGTCTCTTGTTCGTCACCATCGATTTCGATAATAACGGACTGAAGTACACGACGCTCACCACGATGAATAGCAATAATTTTACCGCAGGCTGGGCTCGTAAATACCACGCCAGGATTCTTTTTATCTTCAAAAAGAACCTGCCCTTTTTTTACACGCTCACCTTCTTTAACCAGCATCGAAGGACGCATTCCGACATATTCTTCACCTAGCACAGCTACGTGTTGAATTTTCGGGCCGTCTTCTATCACTTGGGCTGGCTCACCTGCTATTGGAAGGTTAAGGCCTTTTTTAATTTTAATCATAAGATCTGCACAAGTTTATCAGTTAAACCCTAAGCTAACGATTCAGCAATGAATGATAGCGACTCAATAATAAAAATAACTCAAGTTGCTTACGCCACTCGAGTAAGTAAATCTAACAATATTGCTACACTTTCTCTTCTTCTGCCGAGGTCAATTTTATCAGTTCCCTCGACCTCTGTCCGGTTATAGAAGTGACCTAGTTCAAGCAAATTGCAATAAAATTTAAAATTTTGTTGCAACAATTCGTAAATACCTACATGTTGGCTCACATTTATCGAGCATCGATTAATTTATAGTCAATAATGATTCATTAGAAAATTATTAACTTGATATATTAAATTTTGTTCCATTCGTCTAAAATATGCTGAATTTGGTCCATTTTTAATCAGCTTATTTTTCAACATTTGGCTTAATTATGCATATAAGTAAAACCATTGGTGTTTATTTACTCTTCACATTTGCAGCGTCTGCATTTGCTCAAGAAGAAAACACATTATTCTCCCTTAATAGTAAGCCAACTGCTCAGCCTGATTCACCGATATTTATTCAAATATTTAAGCAAGAGGGTGTGCTTGAGCTCTACCAAAAAACAGCCGTAGGAAAGTATAAATTAGTCAAAACCTACCCTATCTGTAAGTTTTCTGGTGGACTTGGTCCTAAAAAGATAGAAGGTGACTTGAAAAGCCCTGAGGGGTTTTATCAGATCACGCGCTCACAACTCAATCCAAATAGTCGATATTACCGATCTATCAATCTTGGATTTCCTAATGAGTTCGATAAGACGCAGGGGTATTCTGGTAACTATCTGATGATTCACGGTAGCTGTGTGTCTGTCGGATGTTATGCAATGACAGATAAATCCATGGGGGAAATTTATCAAACCGTGGAACAAGCACTTCAAAATGGTCAACCTGCCGTTGATGTGAGCATTTATCCATTTCGCATGACTAAAATGAATATGCTGCGTTATCGCAATTCAACGCATTATGCTTTCTGGAAACAGCTTCAACCTGCTTATGATTATTTTGAGCGAACCGGCAAACCTGCTGAAATATCAGTAACATTAGGTAAATATCATGTTAACAGCATGCCAGAAACGCCCACTAAGTTATTGGGATCTAAATCACAGTATGCGTTGGCCACGGTCGAATAGCACAAATTCACCGGGTTCAATTTTTTGCCACGTCTCGTTACCTGTTAAGGGAGCCGTGGCAATAACTGAAACAATATCACTTGGCGTTGTGCACTGTTGGAAGTCAATCTCGATGTCCTGATCCAACAGTTTCGCTTTACCAAACGGTGCCCTACGCGTGATCCAATGCAGCTTTGTTGAGCTAAACGCCATCAAATATTGCCCATCGGATAACAACATATTAAATACCCCTTTTTCACGCAGTTGCTGCGCAAGAGCGCCAATAAAACGGAAAACAGCTTTCCAGTTTGTTGGTTTTCTTGGATATTTTTGATTCAGTTGATGTAAAATCCAGCAAAATGCCCATTCGCTATCAGTTTCACCAATTGGTCGATAGTGTCCCGTCTTTAATGAACGAAACCCTTTCAATTGCCCATTATGCGCATAAGTCCAGTTTCGTCCCCATAATTCCCGCGTAAACGGATGGGTATTCACCAGTGAAACATCCCCTCGGTTCGCCTGACGAATGTGCGCCACAATGCTTTCTGATTTGATGGGGTATTCCTGCACAAAACGCGCCACAGGGGAGACAAAACTTGGTTGAGGATCTTTAAATGTGCGACAACCTAATCCTTCGTAAAACGTGATCCCCCATCCATCTTTATGTGGGCCAGTTTGCCCACCACGGGAAATCAGTCCACTTAGGCTAAACGTAATATCGGTTGGTACATTGGCACTCATGCCAAGCAACTCACACATTTAAAGTCTCCTGCTACTAAAAATGGTTACTTAACCATCTCTTTTTCAATTAATTGGATCAAAATATGGATCACTTTGATGTGGATCTCTTGGATACGATCTGCGTAACCAAAATGCGGAACGCGAATTTCAATATCCGCGCTTCCCGCCATTTTTCCGCCATCTTTCCCTGTCAGGGTGATGACTTTCATGCCTTTCGCACGTGCCGCTTCAATCGCTTTAATAATATTACCAGAGTTACCTGAGGTAGAAATGCCAAGCAGCACATCACCTTTTTGCCCTACCGCTTCCACAAAGCGAGAGAAAACAAATTCATAACCAAAGTCATTACTCACGCAAGAAATATGACTAACATCGGAGATAGCGATCGCTGGGTAGCCAGGACGGTTTTCACGATAGCGTCCAGTTAACTCTTCCGCAAAGTGCATTGCATCGCAGTGAGAGCCACCATTACCGCAAGAGAGAACTTTACCACCCGCTTTAAAAGAGTCCGCCAGCAACACTGCTGCTTTCTCAATTGCTTGCAGATTTGCATCATCACTTAAAAATTTTGATAGCGTATCTGCCGCTTCAGTCAGCTCACCACGGATCAAGTCTTGGTACATGAGTTTCCCCTTAATTTTCACGAATGCTTGATGGAGATAATTACGTCTTTATAGGTAATTTATCTTTGATTTCTCGATTGTTGCACAGGGTACATTTTGTTTCTACTTTTGATTGTACCGTATGGGGTATGGTTGACGAAATCTCCAGCAGTGCGCTTCTGGTCTGAGGCTAGCTAAATGAAGGCTATTTTTTCATCCGCTGTCCCTTTACAAAGGCAACTGATGATTTTGTGAGCCAAGTTGTAATTAAGATGTAAATATCTTGCTAATTGTTTATTACCAGATATAGATTAATAAAACAAACAGGTCAGACCTCTTACAAGTAGACAGGAGCTTCAACTATGATCCTTCTCAGTATTGTTTTATTTATTGCGTTAATCGGCGTGCTGAGCTACCACAAAAGCTCACTCATTCTGAGCACCGTTATATTACTGGCTTATACCGCAGCCATGGGAGCTGCTAATGTCTGGAGCTACTGGATGCTGTTGCCCGTCGCTCTGGTTTTACTGCCATTTGTCATCACGCCAATTCGCCAATCACTGTTTTCATCAAAAGCGATGACAATGTTCCAGAAAGTGATGCCACCGATGTCTAGCACAGAAAAAGAAGCGATTGATGCTGGAACCACTTGGTGGGAAGGTGACCTGTTCCGTGGGGCACCAAATTGGAACAAACTTCATAACTACCCAAAACCACAACTCACCGCTGAAGAACAAGCGTTTATTGATGGTCCAGTGGAAACTGTTTGTGGCATGGTGAATGACTTTGAAGTCAGTCATGAACTCGCAGATTTACCGCCAGAAGTCTGGCAATATCTACGCGATCACCGTTTCTTCGCCATGATCATCAAAAAAGAGTATGGTGGATTAGAATTTTCAGCCTACGCCCAATCTCAAGTCCTGCAAAAATTAGCGGGTGTTTCCGGTATCCTTGCTATCACTGTGGGTGTTCCAAACTCATTAGGTCCGGGTGAATTACTGCAACATTACGGTACCGATGAGCAAAAAAATCGTTATTTACCAGGCTTAGCTACTGGTGAAGAGATCCCATGCTTTGCATTAACTAGCCCTGAGGCGGGTTCTGATGCAGGTGCCATTCCTGATGCTGGTGTTGTCTGTATGGGCGAATGGCAAGGCGAACAAGTTTTAGGTATGCGCTTAACTTGGAACAAACGCTATATCACCCTTGCGCCAATCGCGACTGTATTAGGCTTAGCCTTTAAATTAACTGACCCAGATAAGCTACTGGGTGGCGAGAAAAATCTCGGTATTACCTGCGCTCTGATCCCAACGAACACCCCAGGTGTTGAAATTGGTCATCGTCACTTCCCATTAAATATACCATTTATGAATGGTCCAACTCGCGGGAAAGATATTTTCGTACCTATCGATTACATTATCGGTGGTCCGCAAATGGCGGGACAAGGTTGGAGAATGCTGGTGGAATGTCTGTCTGTTGGACGTGGGATCACATTGCCATCCAACTCAACAGGTAGCTTGAAGAGTGTCGCAATGGCAACAGGGGCTTATGCTTATATCCGTCGTCAGTTCAAACTTCCTATCGGAAAAATGGAAGGTATTGAAGAGCCTCTAGCCCGTATTGCAGGTAATGCCTATTTAATGGATGCCGCAGCAACTCTAATTACCTCCGGTATTATGCTGGGCGAAAAACCAGCAGTGCTCTCCGCCATTGTGAAATACCACTGTACTCACCGTGGTCAACGTTCAATTATCGATGCGATGGATATCACGGGAGGTAAAGGCATCTGTTTAGGAAGTTCCAACTTCGTTGCCAGATCCTACCAAGGCGCACCTATCGCCATTACCGTTGAAGGCGCCAACATTTTAACGCGTAGCATGATCATCTTTGGACAAGGCGCCATTCGCTGCCATCCTTACGTTCTCGAAGAAATGGCGGCAGCTCAAGACAATAACCTGAATAAGTTTGATAAAGCGGTATTCGGTCATATTGGTCATGTGATCAGTAATAAGTGCCGCAGTTTCTGGTTAGGTTTAACCAATGGGCGCGGCAGCAGCGCACCAACTAAAGATGAAACTCGCCGTTATTACCAAATGCTTAACCGCCAAAGTGCTAATTTAGCCCTACTCTCTGATGTGTCGATGGGCGTTCTAGGTGGTAGCTTAAAACGTCGTGAGCGTATCTCTGCTCGTCTTGGGGATATTCTGAGCCATCTGTATCTTGCTTCTGCAACGTTAAAACGTTATGAAGATGAAGGTCGCCAAAAAGCGGATTTACCGCTGGTGAAATGGGCCGTTGAAGATTGTCTGTATCAATCAGAAAAAGCGATGGACGATTTACTGAAAAACTTCCCAAATCGCTTTATTGCTGGCGCATTGCGTATTGTTCTGTTCCCGACAGGTCGTGCAATGTCGATGCCATCTGACCGACTGGATCACAAGCTGGCGCAGCTAATGATGGAGCCATCGGAAACACGCGACAGAATTGGACGTGGTCAATTCCTAACCCCTGTAGAGAACAACCCGCACGGCTTAGTGAACCAAGCTCTGTATGACATTATTGCCGCAGAGCCAATCTTTGAACGTATCTGCCGCTTAAAAGAACGCAAATTCAGTTTCACGCGTTTAGATAAGTTAGCCGACCAAATGTTGCCAGAAAACATTATCACCCAAGAAGAAGCAGATATTTTACGTAAAGCAGAAGCCAGCCGCTTACGTACTATTAATGTCGATGAGTTTGATTTCGATGATTTAGGTGTGGTTCCATCAAAAAAGCCACACACTGAGTCAGAGGATGAATCTCAGTCGAAAAAGAAAAAAGCGGCGTAATTAAGTTAACGCGCTAAAAAATGTCATCGTACTAAAAACAACAAGGGAGCCAATAGCTCCCTTGATTTATATTCATCTATTAATATGAATTAATTTACAGCTCTAAAGCTAATAATTCTTGAATAGTTTGACGGCGACGAATCAGCGTCGGTTTTCCGTCAATGAACATAACTTCTGGCAATAATGGACGGCTATTATAGTTCGATGACATTGATGCGCCGTAAGCCCCTGTGTCATGGAAAACCAAATAATCGCCAACGTTGACTACTGGCAGTAAACGCGTTTCCACCATCCCGCCTTCTAGCTGGGTAAACACATCCCCAGATTCACACAATGGACCCGCCACGATCGTCTCTTTTAATGGCTGATTGCCTAATGAACAAAAAACAGCGCTGCCACCGTCTGCTGGCAATACCGAAATATGGTGATAACTACCATACATCGCAGGGCGCATTAAATCGTTAAAACCGCTATCCACAAGCACATAATGGCGGCTGCCCATATCCTTAACCGCACGCACTTGTGCCAATAAAACACCCGACTCCGCCACTAAATAGCGCCCCGGCTCAATTTCTAATTCAATAGAGTGACCTAAGTGCTGCGCGATGCGCTGGCGGGCGTTATCCCACAGGATGTAATAGTGCTGAACATCAATAATTTCATCCTGTTCGCGATAAGGCGTTGATAGACCACCACCCGCCGAGATAGCCTCAATATCCACGCCCGCAGACATCACTAGCTCCACCATAGAATCACACACATTAGCAAGATGCTGGTAGTCAACACCGGAGCCAATGTGCATGTGAATGCCCACTAACTTCAGGTTGTACTGTTGGATTTTCGCTAATGCTTCGGGTAAATCTTGGTGCCAAATCCCGTGCTTGCTGTTCTCTCCGCCCGTATTGGTTTTTTGGCTATGACCATGTCCAAAGCCCGGGTTAATACGCAGCCAAACTGGGTGACCGGCTTTATACTCACCAATCTGTTGTAGCATATCGATAGAGCCCGCATTCACAGGAATATCTAACTCTGTCACTTTCAGTAACGTTGCTGGATCTAACACATCCGCCGTAAACACGATTTCCGACTTTTCACGACCCGGCTGAAAACCCGCCACTAACGCACGCTCAATTTCACCCAATGACACCGAATCCACTTTCACGCCCTGTTCACGCATCAGACGCAGAATATGAATGTTTGAACACGCTTTTTGAGCAAAACGAACGGTATCGAACACTTTTAATTGTTCAATACGGTCAATAATCACTTCACTATCATAAACCCAGACAGGCGTACCAAACTGCGCAGGCAGTGCACGTAAATGTTCAGGAGTGAGATACTGGCTGGTGGTGTTGGCGAATGTGGTCATCGGAACCTCGTTGGCAAGTTTTATTATAGTGAGTTCGATTATTAGACGAATAAGACGGGAAAAAAAATATCCTTTTTGCTAAAGTCTATTCATATTTGATATAGAAATACGAGAGGAGCAATCATGCAGGCAATTTCTTGGCGACATATTGAAATTTTTCGTGCGGTAATGACCACCCCCAACCTCACGGAAGCGGCAGCATTGCTAAATACCTCTCAGCCAACCATCAGCCGAGAACTGGCGCGGCTCGAGCATTTATTACAGTTTAAATTATTCGATAGAGTCAAAGGTCGCCTACACCCTACGGCGCAAGGCTTGCGCTTTCATGAAGAAGTCGAACACTCCTATTATGGTTTGGAGCGTATTCGCAACTCAGCAGAAACTATTCGCCGCTTTGAACACGCCCAGATTTCCATTGCCTGCTTGCCTGCATTTGCACAATCTTTACTACCGCAAGTTTGCCAAGCCTTTATGGAAAATTACCCTGATGTGAACTTAACGGTGATCCCGCAAGAATCCCCCGTATTAGAAGAGTGGCTATCCGCCCAACGTTATGATGTGGGGCTAACTGAGCACTTACAAACCCCGCCGGGCACGGAACAATTGACTTTAGGTTCCTTAAATGAGGTTTGTGTACTACCCGTTGGGCACCCTTTTGAGCAGAAAAAGATCCTCACCCCACAAGATTTTCATCAACAGCGTTTTATTAGCCTGTCTCTGACAGATAGCTATCGGCAAATCATTGATACCATCTTTGCTGAGCATCAAGTGGAGCGCAAAATGGTGATGGAAACCCATTCCGCTTCCTCTATTTGCGCCATGACATTGAAAGGAATTGGAGTCTCTATCGTCAATCCCCTAACTGCATTGGATTTTTATCAGCAATCCGCAGGTAAACTGGTGATCCGCCCACTCAGTTTTTCAATCCCATTTACCGTCAGCTTAATTACACCGAATCACCGCCCATCTTCACAAATCACCCATATTTTCACTGAGCATTTACAACGCACCTTTACACAAATAGAGCATGACCTCACCTTAGCGCTGCGACATCAATGAGAGCCAGTGAGGTGAGGTTTTAAACCAATTGGCAAGGAAGTCGATCACGGCACGTAATGGCGTTGGCATATGCTGCCGACTGGTATAGACCCCGTAAATACCAAGGGGCATCGGTGTATAATCCGGTAACAACTGAACCAACGCCCCCGATTGCAAATAGCTCGCCACTGAATAGTAAGGCTGCATCGCTATACCCGCGCCATTTAATGTCGCTTCCATTAAAAATACGGATTCATTGGCACTTAAACGTCCATCGACTAATACCGTCGAGGTTTCACCCACTTTTTCAAAACTCCACAGGCTACGTCCAAAAAAGCTGTAAGTGAGGCACTCCATCAGAGCCAAATCTTCGGGTTTGGTGGGTAAATTTTTACCTTGTAGAAACTTCGGCGAAGCACAAATTACGGAATGGCAGGTCGATAACGGCTTGGCAATTAAATTCGGTTCTAACTGATTGGTTATACGGATAGCCAGATCGATACGCTCCTCGATTAAATTCACCGATTTATTCGAGATCTGCATATCAATCATCATATTGGGATACATCTGCAAAAACTCAGAAATGGCTAGAGACAACGCACTTTGAGCGATGGATTGGGAGCAGCTAATCCGCACCAAACCCGCTAACTCTTTCGTATCGTGCTTTTGCTCTACCGGAACGCTTAAAGAGATAGCATTTAGCTGCAATGATTGTTGATAAACCCCTTCCCCCGCTGACGTTAAACTTAAGCGCCGCGTGGTACGGTTAAGTAAGCGCACCCCTGCCCACTGTTCCATTTCAGCCAAATAGCGCGTCACCATTGCACGGGACATATCCAATTTATCTGCCGCACCGCTGAGGCTACCTTGTTCTACAATAGTAATAAACACCTGCACCGCTTTGAGTCTATCCATATTATTTGACCGATTTATGCAACAAAGATGACCTGATTATGGCGTTTTTCTTATCTTAATTGCAATTTAATATACACACCAAGCCAAATCAGGCACACAACATCACTTAACATTAGATGACTTAACATTAGGATAAGAAAATGAAACTATCGACTGTATTAACTGCAACCGCCTTTGCTACTGCCACGCATTTTGCTCAGGCTGCTAACTTAACTTTAGATGTTTATAACCCGGGCAATAACAGCGTGTTCCCGGTCTCCTCTGAAATTATCAGCGGCGATAAAGAAGTGGTTTTAATTGATGCACAATTCCAAAATAATGATGCTCAGCAGTTGGTCGATAAAATCAAAAAGCTGGATAAAAAGCTGACTACCATTTATATCAGCCACTCTGACCCAGACTACTATTTTGGTTTAGAAACGCTGACTAAAGCCTTCCCTGACGCCAAAGTGGTTGCGACTCAACAAACCGTTGATGCGATTAACGCCACTAAAGATGGCAAACTGGCTTACTGGGGCGGCGTCTTAAAAAATGAAGCACCAAGCAAAGTTGTGGTGCCTGAAGTTATCAAAACCAATCACTTCACTGTGGATGGTGAAACGTTAGAAATTAAAGGGTTAGATGGCGCATCACCAGACAGAAGCTACGTTTGGGTGCCTTCACTCAAAGCGGTTGTCGGGGGTGTCGTTGTTTCTGACAATATCCACGTTTGGGTTGCCGACACTCAAACCAAGCAATCGCGCCAAGATTGGCAACAAACGCTAGAAAGTATCAAAGCGCTAAAACCAAGTGTGGTTGTTCCGGGACACTTTACAGGTAAATCCAAAATGGATCTGGCGAGTGTGACCTTTACCCAAAAATATTTAACGGACTTTGAAAAAGCTAACAGCCAAAGTAAAGATTCCGCAGAACTTATCAATAAAATGGAAACTCTCTACCCAAGCTTGGATGATAAATCCAGCTTAGAATTAGGCGCTAAAGTGGTAAAAGGCGAAATGCAGTGGCCACAATAAGCCGCTGATAATAGAAAATAAAGACTGTCAATAACGGAGATAGCGACGATTAACCCGCTATTTTCCGTTAGCTTGTTTTTTTAACGACCAGCTTTTCAGCGATTCGAATAGAATCATAAAACAAAGAATTAGAGAGAATAAAAACCATGAACACAATTACCCTACATTATATTTATGACCCTTATTGTGGCTGGTGTTATGCCGCTGCGCCATTAATCGCCATTGCCGCTAATCACCCAAATATTCACTTAGAATTGCATGGTGGCGGAATGTTAGCGGGCAATGCACGCCTGCATCTTGACGACCAATTCCGTCAATATATTTTGCAATCAGATAAACGCATTGCAGCAATGACGGGACAAGTTTTTGGTGATGACTACATCGCCATGTTACATCAGCCAAACGTCGTGATGGATTCCGCGCCACCACAAACCGCCATTTTGGCGGCAACAAAGCAAGGCAAAGGCGTTGAAATGCTTAAAGCGTTGCAGAAAGCTCACTACGTTTCAGGTCGCCAGATTAAACAGCCCGAAGTCTTAGCCGAAGTGGCGCAAGAAATTGGTTTAAATATTGACCAGTTCCAAAAAGATTATGCCCAATGTGCACAAACGGAAACCGACGCTCATATTGCACAAAGTAAGCAATTACTTGGGCAATCTGGCGCTTCTGGCTTCCCAACGCTACTGATCGAACAGCAAGGAAAATGGCTGCGCGTGCCGCTGCAAAACTACCTTGGCGAGCCAGAAAAATGGCAACAATTTTTAGACTCACTGGTGAAAGCTGCTAATTAGGATGCCAGCTAAGCAACAGCCAAAAACTGGCACTACCAATAATGGCGGGACCAAACGGAATGCTCCGCACGAATTTCTGTTTGCCTCGCCGTTCCTTTTTTTCTCGCCATGCGCGCCAAAGAAAATGCAGTAAACCTAAGCTCGCCGCAAGCCCCAGAAAATAGGGAAGATAAAAAATACCGAGCCATGTCGCGCACGCAGCAATTAATTTAAAATCCCCTCTCCCCATTTGCGGACGCCGACGAATTTTCTCTACTAACGTCGTGATAGCCACTAACCCAATGTAACTGAAGAGCAGCGCATAAATAGCGGATAACAAATTTCCCGCTGGCATTCCCCATTGAAACAACAGACCAAAAACCAATAACGGATAATTGAGGACATCTGGCAAATAACCTGTTTTTAAGTCGATTAAACCTAGTGGAATAACCAAGTTGAAAAACAGAAATAATAAAGCGAGAGCCGAAGGTGGATAACCAAGGAGCACAATCCCCGCACCCAATATCCAATAACCTATCCATACCCAATTGACGTAAATGCTAATACCCGGTAAATCAAAATAACGGGCGGGAATTTCTCTTAGTAACCGAGTTGTCAGCCACGCTGACAAGAGGGACAATAATGTGACTAACGACATAGGTATTAAAAATCCATTTGCGGCATCAATCATGGTGTTCTCCTTTTCCATGAGCACTAAAGATGGGTTTACTAGACAAAGACAGGGCTTACTATACGGCGATGAATGCAGAAACCAACACTATAATTTCGTGGTTTTGGGTCGGTTTTATCGACAAATTTAGCGTGGATATGAGAGTGTGAAATGCAAGGCACAGACGAGCTAAAAAATCCCTCTTTTTAGTTATAAACTCAGTCTGTCCTCTTGTTTTTCGAGATTCTGCCCCCATATCCTGCATCAGTTATCTTAATTATTGGACTAAGGAAAAATCATGCGCGTTCCACGCATTTATCACCCAGAGCCACTCCAAATTAACACTACCATTTCGCTTTGTGATGATGCAGCCAACCATGTGGGTCGAGTTCTTCGCATGACAGCCGGACAACAGCTAGAATTATTTGATGGAAGCAACCATATATTCCGCGCTGAAATTACAGAAGCAACGAAAAAAAATGTGTTTGTCACTATCCAAGACAGCACATTGGATGACCGTGAATCCCCATTAGATATCCACCTTGGGCAAGTGATGTCCCGCGGTGAAAAAATGGAATTCACCATTCAAAAATCCGTTGAACTTGGCGTTAACACAATCACGCCACTGCTTTCAGAACGTTGTGGCGTACGCCTTGATGGCGAGCGTTTAGAGAAAAAATTACAGCAGTGGCAAAAAATTGCCATTGCTGCCTGTGAGCAAAGTGGTCGCAACCGCATTCCTGAAATTCGCCCCGTTCAATCCCTTGAAGCGTGGTGTGCGGAAAATGACGGCGCGTTTAAAATTAATTTACACCCTCGGGCAAGTGAGAGCATCAACACGCTCCCCGCTGATTTAAAGCACGTAAGATTACTGATAGGTCCAGAAGGTGGCTTATCTGCTGACGAAATTGCCATGACAGCCAATTATAAATTTACTGATATCCTGTTAGGGCCACGAGTATTACGAACTGAAACGACCGCGCTAACCGCTATAACGGCATTACAAGTGCGTTTAGGTGACTTGGGTTAAGGAGATAAAATGATCAAGCTCGGCATAGTAATGGATCCTATTTCATCCATTAAAATCAAGAAAGACACCAGTTTTGCAATGATGCTGGAAGCTGCACGCCGCGGTTATGAAATCCATTATATGGAGATGAACGACCTGTACCTGCACCAAGGTGAAGCCCGTGCGACCACAAAGATCGTGACGGTAGAAGAGAACCCAACCAAATGGTATGAGTTCCATTCAGAACAAGATATCGCCCTGAGCGACCTTGATGCCATTTTAATGCGAAAAGATCCGCCATTTGATACTGAATATATTTACGCGACTTACATTCTTGAGCGCGCAGAGCAAGCGGGCAGCTTGATTGTCAACAAGCCACAAAGCCTACGTGACTGTAACGAGAAGCTGTTTACGGCATGGTTCCCTGAGTTAACACCGGATACCTTAGTCACTCGTAGCTCTGAAAAACTGCGTGAATTCCATAAAAAACACGGCGACGTGATTTTTAAACCGCTGGACGGTATGGGCGGCGCGTCTATTTTCCGTTTGAAGAAAGAAGACCCGAACGTTGGCGTTATCATCGAAACGTTAACGGAGCACAATTCCCGTTATTGCATGGCGCAAAACTTCTTACCTGCCATTAAAGAGGGTGACAAACGTGTGCTGGTGGTTGATGGTGAACCTGTGCCATATTGCCTCGCGCGTATTCCAGCACAAGGGGAAACCCGTGGAAACCTCGCAGCGGGTGGCCGTGGTGAAGCCCGTCCATTAACAGAAAGTGACTGGGCGATTGCTCGCGCTGTCGCACCGACCTTAAAAGAAAAAGGTCTGATTTTCGTGGGTCTGGATATTATCGGTGATCGCTTGACTGAAATTAACGTCACGAGCCCAACCTGCGCCCGTGAAATTGAAGCTGCATTTGATATCTCCATCACCGGTATGTTGATGGATGCGATTGAGCGCCGCCTGAAAAAATAATTTTTATGAAGGATCGTGTGTAAATAAAAACACATTATTTAAAAGGCAGCCTTTCGAGGTTGCCTTTGGTGTTATTTGCCATCACAGTAACAAGCTATCTTTATCATAACGAATAGGAACATAACCCCTGAGCTTGCCATTTATGAATTTACAGAATCATTTTTTAATTGCCATGCCTTCACTGACGGATCCTTATTTCGACCATTCCGTGGTGTATATCTGCGAACATAATGAAAATGGCGCAATGGGCCTCGTGATCAACAAGCCTATTGAAGATTTTTCTGTCGCAACCATGCTGAAAAAGCTGGAAATTGACGTGTCTGACAACACCAACACGCGAAACCTTGAAAAAATGGTAATTGCGGGCGGACCTGTTTCTGAAGAGCACGGGTTTATTATCCATACCCCTGTTGCAGGCTATGCGGCAAGTTTACGCCTCAATGACCATGTTATGGTAACAACCTCTAAAGATATTTTAGAAACATTAGGCAGTGAACAGCATCCCATGAATTCTTTAGTGACGCTCGGTTATTCAAGTTGGGAACCTGGGCAGTTAGAAAATGAAATCATGGAAAATAGCTGGTTGACTGTTAAAGCGGATCCTAAACTGATTTTTGATACGCCGTTAAACGAACGTTGGAAAGCCGCAGGTAACCTTTTAGGCATCGACATTCATAATATCTCCATGCAAGCGGGGCATGCTTAATGTCAGCAAGAACTTTATTAGCGTTTGATTTTGGAACGAAAAGTATTGGTGTCGCTGTCGGTCAAGAGATCACCGGTACCGCTCGCGCATTAGCCTCATTAAAAGCCAGCGATGGCAGACCCGACTGGTCACAAATTGAAAAATTGCTCAAAGAGTGGCAACCGCAGCTGGTGATCGTAGGTCTTCCTTTAAATATGGATGGCACTGAGCAGCTCGTTACTAGCCAAGCACGTAATTTTGCCAATCGCATTCACGGGCGCTTTGGTGTGCAGGTTCAGCTACATGATGAAAGGTTGTCTACCGTAGAAGCGAAATCGGGACTGTTTGAGCAAGGTGGCTATCGCGCACTAAGTAAAGGCAAAGTGGATTCTGCCTCTGCAGTGGTAATTTTAGAAAGCTGGTTTGAACAAAATTACTAAAAGGCACATCTTTACGTTTATTTTCCCCATTCAGTTGCTGCAAAGGTGCCGTTCGCCCTTAATATGTTTTACACTAGGGTTAATTCTCACTATTCACCGAAAGCAACTGAAAAACGGTATTGAATAACATGACCATTCAAAAAAACCTATCTGATGTCACTGAGCGTATTCATCTTGCTGCAACCGAGTGTCACCGCTCCCCTCAAGATATTACCCTGTTAGCTGTGAGTAAAACCAAACCTTGTGAAGCCATTCTGGAAGCCATTGAGGCGGGTCAGCGCCAATTTGGTGAAAACTATGTGCAAGAAGGCGTGGAGAAAATCCAGCACTTTGCAGAAAGAACCGACTTAGTTTGGCACTTTATTGGCCCACTACAGTCCAATAAAAGTCGCTTAGTGGCAGAACATTTTGATTGGTTCCATACTTTAGATCGCGCCAAAATCGCTCAACGTATAAATGAGCAGCGCCCTCAAGATAAAGCGCCGCTGAATGTGCTGATCCAAATTAATATTAGCGATGAAAACAGCAAGTCTGGAATAACCCTTGAGGAAGTAAATGAGCTTGCGGCTCAAGTCACCCAATTACCCAATTTAGTGTTACGTGGGTTAATGACCATTCCAGCCCCAGAAACCGATTATGAGCGCCAATGCGCAGCGTTTCGCCAAATGGAACAGGCATTCGAGCAGTTGAAAGCTAACTATCCGACTGTGGATACCTTATCCATGGGAATGACCGACGATATGCGCGCCGCAATCCACTGCGGGTCAACCCTTGTCCGCATCGGCACTGCAATTTTTGGCGCCCGTCAGTACCATAATTAATCTTTAGGAGAACAACATGCAACATCGCAAAATTGCCTTTATTGGCGCGGGAAATATGGCGAATGCCATTATTGCGGGTCTTGTGGCTCATGGCTATCCTGCATCGATGATCACCGTCTGTTCACCAACCCCTGTGCGTCGTGACAAAATGGCGCAAGACTACGGCATCATTAGCACCAATGATAATTTCACTGCCGCCCAACAAGCTGACGTGATTGTACTTGCCGTCAAACCACAAATGATGAAAGACGTTTGTGAGCCACTTCAACAACTCACAAACTTAGAAAACAAGCTGATTTTAACCATCGCAGCGGGAATTCCTGCGACTCGTTATAATGATTATTTCGCCCATTCGCTGCGTTTAGTGCGTATTATGCCAAATACCCCGTCACTGGTGGGTAAAGGCGTTAGTGGCTTGTTTGCTCAATCGAATGTTTCTGAAGATGATAAACAATTTACTCAGCAATTGATGGAAAGCGTCGGTTCAACAACCTGGTGCACCAAAGAGAGCGAAATCAACAATATCATTGCGTTAACCGGTAGCTCCCCCGCTTACTTTTTCTTGTTTATGGAATCCATGCAGCAAAAAGCCGAGCAGCTTGGTTATGATGAAAATCAAGCTCGCGAGCTGGTTCTTAATGCCATTGAAGGCTCCGTGGCATTAGCGAAATCACAGGGAGATACCCCATTTTCAACCTTGCGTGAGCAAGTCACCTCTAAAGGCGGTACCACCGCAATGGCTTTAGAGCAATTTTACCAAGGTCATCTACCGCAAACTGTCGCCAACGCTATGCAAAGCGCGATTGACCGTGCGGAAGAAATGGAAAAACTTTTTTAATTTATTTTTTTGGGATAAGCCATGCAGACTATCGTTTTTGTTGTTACCACCCTGATTCAACTGTACATCTTTGTGCTTCTGCTCAGAGTATGGATGCAGTGCGTTCGCGCCGATTTCTATAACCCATTCTCGCAGTTTGTAGTTAAAGCCACTCAACCTATCGTGGGGCCTTTACGCCGCCTAATTCCATCTGTTGGCTCCATTGATACTGCAACCCTGCTGGTGGCGTTTGTACTAGCAATTGCTGACATTATCTTTGGCATGTGGGCAACCAATATGCTGCCGGCCATCGGTCTAACCTTACTGCCAATGGGATTAATTCTCTTACTGACTTATATCGGTAAATTGATTTTCTGGATGATTTTAATTCGCGCCATTTTAAGTTGGGTCAGCCAAGGTCGTAATCCTGTCGATTATTTACTGTTCCAATTAACTGAACCGTTAATGGCACCGATTCGTCGCATTATCCCAGCCATGGGCGGGTTAGATTTCTCTGCGATGATTGTGATGTTTATTTTGATCGCCCTGAACTACTTACGCGTTGATATCTCTTTAATGATTGACCCTGCGTTAACCGCCATGCTGTTCTCCGTCGGCATTATGTAAGGGAAGAGAGAAACAATGCAAAAAGTTGTATTAGCCACTGGTAACCCGGGCAAAGTTAATGAATTAGCGGATTTACTTCGCGAGTTTGGCATGGATATCGTCGCTCAAACCAGCCTTGGAGTTGAGTCCGCGGAAGAAACCGGATTAACCTTTATCGAGAACGCAATTTTAAAAGCTCGCCATGCTGCGGCACAAACAGGCTTACCCGCCATCGCTGATGATTCCGGTATTTCTGTTGATGCATTAGGCGGCGCGCCGGGGATTTACTCTGCGCGTTATGCGGGGGAAGATGCGACTGACCAACAAAACCTCGATAAGCTTCTCGATGCCATGAAAGATGTGCCGGATGACCAGCGTCAAGCGCAATTTAACTGCGTGCTAGTTTACCTGCGTCATGCCGAAGACCCGACGCCGTTAGTGTTTCATGGTCGCTGGCACGGAGTATTAACCCGTGAAGCAAAAGGACAAGGTGGCTTTGGCTATGACCCAATTTTCTACGTGCCAGAATTAGGTTGCACGTCTGCAGAACTGACTAAAGCTGAAAAACAAGCGGTTTCACACCGTGGTAAAGCCCTTGCGATGATGTTGGGTGCCCTGAAAAATGCTTAAGCTTCCTCCATTAAGCTTGTATATCCACATTCCTTGGTGTGTACAAAAGTGCCCGTATTGTGATTTCAACTCGCATACTCTTAAGGGGGAAATCCCCCAAACTGAGTATGTTGAGCATTTGCTTAGCGATCTTGATAAGGATGCGGCGCTGATTGGCGCCCGCCCCGTCAAAACCATCTTTATTGGTGGCGGTACACCGAGCTTATTAACCGCTGAATCCATGCAGATGTTGATGGATGGCGTTCGTCAGCGAGTAAATTTAGACCCTGATGCGGAAGTCACCATGGAAGCCAACCCCGGCACAGTGGAAGCTGACCGCTTTGCAGGCTACCAAGCCGCGGGGATCAACCGCATCTCCATCGGAGTACAAAGCTTCGGAGACGACAAGCTGATCATGTTGGGGCGTATTCATGGCCCTAGTGAAGCTAAACGCGCCGCTCAGCTCGCCACCAACTTAAATCTACGCAGTTTTAATTTGGATTTAATGCACGGCTTACCGTCACAAACTCGCGACGAAGGGTTATCGGATTTACGCCAAGCTATCGAACTCGCTCCACCACATCTTTCCTGGTACCAGCTAACCATTGAGCCGAACACACAGTTTGGTTCTCGCCCGCCGCGTTTGCCCGATGACGATACCCTATGGGATATCTACACTGAAGGGCATAAATTACTGACAGCGGCAGGTTATCAGCAATATGAGACATCCGCCTATGCCAAAGCGGGTTATCAGTGCGAACATAACCTTAACTATTGGCGGTTTGGGGATTACCTCGGTATCGGCTGTGGCGCACATGGCAAAATAACCTCAACTGATGGGCAGATTTTACGTACTGTCAAAACCAAGCACCCGCGGGGTTATATGGAAGGTCGTTATCTTGATAATCAATATAATGTCGAGAACGAAGACCGCCCATTCGAGTATTTTATGAACCGTTTCCGGTTACTTGAAGCGATGCCTCGCCGTGAATTTACTGAATATACCGGTCTGGCAGAGTCTGTGGTTCGCCCTGCTATCGATGAAGCCTTAACCAAAGGCTATATCTCAGAAACCGCTGATGAATGGCAAATTACCGAACATGGAAAATTATTCTTAAACTCCCTTTTAGAGCTGTTTTTAGGGGAAGAATAATTTCTATTTCTCCATAAAAAAGCCAGCTTGCGCTGGCTTTTTCTTTTACTAAAGGTAATAAACGAAAATAATAATCTATCGATTACAGTGCCTTGGTAACTGCATCGATTTGCTCAGTGAGGCTGACTAAACCGCCACCGGAGAGATACCACAGGTCAGATTGCAAATAGGTAATTTTGCCATCTTTATATGCTTTGGTTTCTTGGATGTTTTGGTCTTCAAATACCGTTTTTTCCAATTTACCTGCGCCAATCGCTTCACTGCGATCCACAATCAAAATCACATCAGGGTTCGCTTGTGCGATAGTTTTGGTATCTACCACACGGCGTTTGGATTTATCAGCATCCGCTTGAACAGGTAATTCAGCACGTTGCGCTTTTACCACATCGTAAACAACCGCTTGGTTATTTGGGATTAATTTGCCGTCATTGTGCAGTAAAACCAGCACTTTTTTATTGGATGCAGCCGCTTTTTTCTGGGCTTCTGCAATGGTTTTATCCAATTGAGCCAGTTGCTCGTCCACTGCTTTTTGGTCACCGTATAAATCGCCAATTAAACGAATGTTGGCTTTCACTGACTCAATATAATTTTTGCTGTCAGAGCCTAAATTCAGTGTCGGGGCAATTTTTGATAATGCATCGTAAGATTTACCTTGGCGACCCGTGATCACGATTAAATCGGGTTTCAATGCAGCGATCTCAGCTAAGTTTGGCTCTTTCATGCCACCTGCATTTTTGACTGTCGCAGGGATGCCCGCTTTTACATAAGCAGGTGCATTACCCATCGGCAGAGCGACAACCTTGTCCCCTAACCCCAGTTTTTGCATTGAGTCATAAATACCGAAATCAAACAGAACCACTTTTTGTGGTTTTTTCACCACTTCCGTTTCACCGGAAAGGTGTTTAACCGTGACTTTTTCAGCACCTTGTGCAGTGATTGCGTTTGGCGTAAATGCAGCAGATTCAGCACTCAGTGCGTAAGGCGCGGAGAATGACAGGATGGAAACCAGTACCGCTGGAATAAACTTTTTCATATGAATAACACCCATTTAGTCGTTAAGCCAAACCTGCATTCTAAGGAGAGTTACTCATAAGTCAATTAAATGATAATGATTCTTAGTATTGTTTTTGTTTATGTTAATGCCGTCATGGTTTGTAGTTATGGCGGTATGGTTTGATGAGGCTTTTAATGTAAAAGGCAGTAATCAGTTTCCCTATTACTGCCTTTCATTACCAATGATAGCGTTGAAAACTCACCAAACTACCTGAATTATTTACCGTTAATTGAATTCAGTAAGCTAATGCGTTGTTGCTCTAATGAAGTGACTTTAGAACAGACTTGCTGACCAAACTGCTGAAAGCTATTTTCTTGGTTTTTCCATTCACTATCAATTTCTTGTTGTAACCCACCAAGGCTACCTAACATGCCTTGCAGCATTTTGTTGGTATCACCACCAGCAAGTAACTGTTTTCGCCCCATTTCATTGATACTGTCTTGTAAAATCCCACCTAAGCTTTCATTGACTAATTCACGCCCTGAAGTTTCCACTTTCTTGATGCCTTCATGGTGGAAAGCGTAGCCGTTTGAACGAGTTTCAATGATTTGGTTAATTTGACCGTTTAAATCTTTTTCAAGCTTAGTCAGGCGGTTGCGAATATTACTATCGCTGCCAATCACTTTAACCACCACTTTATCGAGAGATTTACGCGATGCCGCTAATTTCTCTTCAGATTCTTTTTTGATCCACGGTAAATCCTGACGGATAGCCGATTGATAACGCAGTGCTTGCTGCTGTTGCTCAGATGTCAGTGCAACTTTTTGGCCATTCAGCGTGACATCACCATTTGGGGTGATTTTTAAATCGCCACTGCGACCGACGACTTGGACATTATCAGGCGTCATAAAAATATCGTCTTTAGGGGTTACCGAGCAGTTGTAATCCGCCGCTTGGCTAGTGGCGCAGGCCAGTAATGAAAACGCAATTAAAGTACGGCGTAACATAAAATCTCCTCGTCGATTACCTCTATATTTATTGAGAGGTAATTAGAAAACAGAACGTCCAATTCGCTTAGATAAAAGCTCTAAGGCAGCACAACCCACCAAAGAGTTTCCGGCTGAATCTAATTCCGGTGACCATACTGCCACCGTAAATTGGTTAGGAACCACACACACAATACCGCCACCGACGCCTGATTTACCGGGCATTCCAATACGAAATGCAAACTCACCGGAACCATCGTACATACCACAAGTCATCATCAACGCATTGATTTGTCGAGATTGTAGCGGCGTGATAATTGGGTCTATCGAACAAGGCGACTCACCTTGATTCATTAAATAGGTAAAACACCTAGCCAGTTCGACACAATTCATACTTAGAGAACAATAATGAAAATAAGTTTCTAAAACCGTTAAAACATCATTATCAAAATTGCCAAAAGATTTCATTAAATACGCGATAGCTGCATTACGGCTCGCGTGTTCCATTTCTGAGCGAGCGACATTGATGTCGTAGCTAATGTCGGGTTCGCAAGCAAGTTTTCGGACAAACTCCAGCATCCGCTGTTTTGGTGCACTCAAACGAGATTGCAGCATGTCGGCAATCACAATCGCGCCAGCATTGATAAAGGGATTACGAGGAATACCTTTTTCCATCTCTATCTGAATCAATGAGTTGAACGGCAACCCTGATGGCTCTTTACCTACACGACTCCAAATTTCTTGCTCTTCGTAGCGCGTCATTGCCAAGGTTAAACTCAGAACCTTAGAAATGGATTGAACTGAGAAACGTTTTCTCGCATCTCCCGCTGTGAAAATATCGCCCTCTGCGGTATGAACCGCAATCCCCAAATGATGTGAAGGAATACCGCCAAGCGCCGGTATGTAGTCAGCCACCTTCCCTTGACCTATCAGGGGGCGGACTTGCTCCAAAATATCATGCAGTAATTGGTCAGAAAACTGGGTGCTCAAGTGTTTTGCTCCAGAATGGATTACTCTAGAAAATAAAGGCATCCAATTGGATGCCTTTATTAATAATCAAACTAGTTATTATTCCCACCAAACATCAAACAGTTCAGAAACAACAACGTCGTTCATCCCTTTTGATTTTAGCCAGTTTTCAACGATTTGACGGTGTTCTTCGGTGCATTTACCAATTTTCTGCAGGCAAACAATCCCTTCCCAGTTCATGTAGCCGCTAGCTTCAAATGCTAGGCCGTTTGGCTCGATAGCTTCAGCAATCAGTTGGTCAACGACGCTGTCCACTTCTTCGATTGGTGTGCCTTCTTTAAAGTTCCACTTAACAATGAAACCTAATTCTTGGAACTCGTCCAAACGCATTTTTTTACGTAAACGGCGACTACGTTGTTGTTTAGCCATGATTAAACCCTCTTAAACATTAAATCCCATACACCGTGCCCTAACCGCTGGCCGCGCTTTTCAAACTTTGTTTCTGGTCTTGACTCTGGACGAGGAACGTAGTCCCCTGACGTGGATACGTTTTCATACCCAGCCACACTGGTCATTACCTCAAGCATATGTTCTGCATAAGGTTGCCAGTCTGTCGCCATGTGGAATACACCACCATCAATTAATTTACTGCGAATTTTTTCTGCGAAAGGCACCTGCACAATACGACGTTTATTGTGTTTCGCTTTATGCCAAGGATCAGGGAAGAATAACTGAACCATTGCTAAGCTGCCGTTCGGGATCATGAAGTCTAAAACTTCAATGGCATCGTGGCACATCACGCGTAGGTTGGTGATGTTCTCTTCTTTTGCTGATGCCAAACAAGCCCCAACGCCCGGTGCATGCACTTCAATACCCAGAAAGTTTTGATCTGGGTTTTGTGCTGCCATCGTCACTAATGAGGTGCCCATTCCAAATCCAATTTCCAGAGTGACTGGATTTGAATTATTAAATAGTTTTGCGAAATCAAAGGGTTCGTTAACAAAATCGATGCCCATTTCTGCCCATTCGCTTTCTAATGCCTCTTCCTGACGTTTTGTCAGACGCCCTTGACGGCGGACAAAACTACGGACACGGCGCATAACCCGCCCTTCTTCATTATATTCGGGGGAGATAACGTTATTGATCATAATAAAGTTCTAAAAAATTCGTTGTCCAGTTAGATAATGTGCCAACAAGAGTATAAAAAAACCCAAACATACCTAATTAATTAATATCTAAGTATGGTGGGAAAGGGAGTTTAGCAAAACTTCAAGGATCTTGCAGTTGATAATTGGATAACTTTACACAAGAAGCGGTTTACAGCTATCACCGTCTATGTTGCAATCCTCTCCATGACTGAAATCGCGATAAAAATATTATAAATAATGGAAGCTCAACAATTCTCAAGTGCAGTGCTCAAGTGGTATCACAAATATGGTCGTAAAACCTTGCCATGGCAGCAGGAAAAATCCTCCTACCATGTTTGGCTCTCTGAAGTCATGTTGCAGCAGACCCAAGTCAGCACAGTCATTCCCTATTTTGAAAAGTTCACCCAACGCTTTGCGGATATTACCGCGCTGGCGAATGCGCCCCTTGATGAAGTTCTACATTTATGGACAGGACTCGGCTATTACGCACGAGCGCGTAATCTGCATAAAGCCGCGCAGGTGATTGCCACCCAATATAATGGTCAATTTCCTACCACATTTGAGGAAGTGAATGCGCTTCCCGGGGTGGGACGTTCAACGGCAGGCGCCATTCTCTCCCTTTCTCAACAACAGCATTACCCAATTTTGGACGGTAACGTAAAACGCGTGCTTGCTCGCTGCTATGCTGTCGCGGGTTGGCCTGGTAAAAAAGAAGTAGAAAATCGCCTGTGGGAAATCAGCACCAATGTCACCCCCAAAGTGGAAGTGGAATATTTTAACCAAGCCATGATGGATCTTGGGGCGATGGTGTGTACTCGTAGTAAACCCAAATGTGAGCTATGCCCACTCAATACCGGCTGTATTGCTTATGCTAACCACTCTTGGCAAGAATATCCGGGGAAAAAACCTAAGCAGAAAATTCCGGAAAAAAGTGCATGGTTTTTGATCCTTCAACATCAAGATAATGTCTGGTTAGAACAGCGCCCACCTTCGGGTATTTGGGGCGGCTTATTCGCATTCCCACAGTTTGAGAGCCATGAGCAACTGGCTCAGTGGCTGGCTGATTCTGGTCTGCAACATGACACGCCAGAACAATTAATTGCTTTTCGCCACACGTTTAGCCATTTCCATTTAGATATTATCCCTGTAAAAGTTAATATTCAGGCATTTAACTCTGCCATGGATGAAGGCAACGGACTCTGGTATAACTTACACCTAGGCGCAACCGTTGGGCTTGCAGCTCCGGTTGAAAGTTTACTAAAACAACTTGCCTTACTACCTGATATTCGAGGAAAAAATAAATGAGTAGAACCATTTTTTGCACTTTCTTACAACGTGACGCTGATGGGCAAGATTTCCAGCTTTACCCAGGTGAATTAGGAAAGCGTATTTTTAATGAGATTTCGAAAGAAGCATGGAGTCAATGGATGACAAAACAGACCATGCTGATCAATGAAAAGAAATTAAACACCATGAACCCAGACGATCGCAAAATGCTGGAACAAGAAATGGTGAAATTCTTATTTGAAGGTCACGATATTCAAATTGATGGCTATACCCCGGAAAAATAGTTTTTAGGTCTATACCTATCGAACCTCAAGTTGCATGGCTCGGTTTACTAACCTCCTGCAACTTGAATGTTTTAGAGTAAACGACCAAATAAGTAGCTAGCTTGCATTAATATTGTGGATCGTATGAAAAAATTATTTGCACTCACATTGTTGATTCCCCTGATTGTCTCTTGCTCCAGTAATCAGAAATCCGACTTTAATCCCGACTACGTCAAAGATACTAATGGCTTTGATATTTTGATGGGGCAATTTGCTCATAACATCGAAAACATATGGGGGATCAAAGAAGTCCTCATTGCAGGACCAAAAGATTATGTGAAATATACTGATGAGTATCGTACTCGTAGCCACATTAACTTTGATGCAGGGACTATCACGGTTGAGACCATCTCCGCCGTTGAACCGTCAGAACACCTGAAAAAAGCCATTGTCACCACTTTATTGATGGGCGATGATCCGAATTCCATCGATCTCTATTCTGATATAAACGACATTCCCTACAGTAAAGAGCCATTCCTGTTTGGTCAGGTGATGGATAATACAGGGGAACCGATCCGCTGGGAGTGGCGAGCCACTAAATTTGCAGATTATCTGATCAGCAATAAAATGCAGCGCAGACAGTCTGGTATGAATATTGTTTGGTCGGTGACCATGCAATTAGTACCAAACCACTTAGATAAACGCGCCCATAAATATCTGCCTTATATTAAGAAATCCTCCGCAAAATACGGCGTGGATGAATCATTAATTCTGGCTATTATGCAAATTGAATCGAGCTTCAACCCATACGCGGTTAGCCGTTCTGATGCGCTAGGCTTGATGCAAATTATGCCAAACACGGCCGGTAAAGATGTGTTCCGCTCTCAAGGTAAGTCTGGGGTACCAAGCCGCAGTTATCTGTTTGACCCAGAGCAAAACATTGATACGGGTACAGCATACTTAGCTATCTTACAAAATAGTTATTTAGGCGATATCAGCAACCCAACTTCACGTCGCTATGCGGTCATTACGGCTTATAACGGCGGCGCAGGCAGCGTGCTACGCGTATTCCACAATGATAAGAAACAAGCGGCTCAGCGTATTAACAATCTCGAGCCGGGGGAAGTTTACGAAACGCTTTCCACCAAGCACCCTGCGGCGGAATCTCGTAATTATCTTATTAAAGTGAATAAAGCGCAGAAAAAATATCTACGCTAATAAATCCTTAAAATAGCGATAAAAATGCCAGTAAACCATCACGGTTGTTGGCATTTTTTTTCACCTTTTGTGAGTTTTTGCATTGATTTGCTTAAAAATTAATTGAAACGCTGAAAAAAAACGCATTCAATCAAAAGTTTTTAGAAACCGCCTTGACTCACTCTCTTAAATCAGGTTTAATACGCTCCGTTGCCCGGATAGCTCAGTCGGTAGAGCAGGGGATTGAAAATCCCCGTGTCCTTGGTTCGATTCCGAGTCCGGGCACCACTATTTAAAGAACCCGCCCTAGTGGCGGGTTTTTGCTTTTTAGCCTTTCCAAACTGATTCAACCCCAATCTACTCAGCAACCACCTTGACTTAATCTAAATTTCATAAATTCAGATCTTATTTGATTTAGCTCCACATTTGCGTTGATTTTATAGCGTATAAATAACTATATGATAAAAGTTGTTTTGTAACTCTTTGGTAAACAACAAAAAAACAACCCAGAGTTAATCTTCTCTCAACGTTTTTAACCAACTTTTAATCATTAATCATGGCTATTTATAGTCTAATAAATATACAAGACATCATAACAACAAGATTGGCGTATAGTTTCTTATTGCCTTAATCACTTTTAAGCAATGAGCTGAAGGAGCGCTTATGTGTAAAGAATCAGTGAAAAGCCCGATGTATTTATCCATTGCAAACTGGGTAATGAAACAGGGTCGCTGGATCACCGCCAGAGAAATCTCGAATAACTTTGAAATTCCGCATACCAATGCGGTGAATATTGTCTCTTATATTCTTTCAGATGTGGCAGAAATACAGTGTGAAGTCAAAATGATCCCCAATAAATTATCGGGGCGAGGCTGCCAATGCCAACGATTGATTAAAGTGACTAAAATTGATAGCCAGCTTTATTCTCGCCTAAAAAATTACACTTCCGAGAAAATGACGATTGAGTCACCAGTGAAAACGAATCTCGTCCCACCAACAGAACTTAATCGTGAGCAGAAATGGCAGTGGATGCTATCTAAAGCCCAGCGTCGTTAATATTATTTTCATCGACGCCATAACGAAAAAACGCAGGCTTAAAGCCTGCGTTGAGGTTACTGACAAAGTATTATTGACGATTTTTGCACATTGGTATCATTGACCTTTCGGTTTGACATCCGTGGTTCCCTGCAACCGAGGGCGATTCAGCTCTATCTCAGTTAACGGAATGGCTTTTTCTAAACTTTGACGATAACGTCCCGCTAAATCTTGATACTCTTTGGTATTTAGCTGTTTCCAATGAAGCTCTTCATCGCTCACATGGCGAAAAAAACGCGCAGGTGCGCCGATCAACATTTGTCTTGGCTCACCTTGGAAACCCGCCTTAACGAAACTCATCGCACCAATAATGCTCTCGTCACCGATGACAGCGCCATCCATCACTACGCTATTCATGCCGACCAGTGCATCACGCCCAATAATACAACCATGTAAAATTGAGCCATGACCAATATGTCCAGATTCCCGCACAATAGTCTCAACGTCGCTGTAACCATGCATGATGCAACCGTCTTGAATATTCGCCCCTTTTTCGATGGTTAGGCGCCCATAATCCCCCCGTAATGAGGCATTTGGACCCACAAACACATCGGCACCAATAATGACATCACCAATCACCACGGCGGAAGGATGAACGTAGGCCGTTGGATGCACCACGGGTGTCACCCCTTCAAAGCTATAAAAACTCATAATCACCTCACCGTCATCCAATCACTGGTAGGATTAGCGTCCTTTCCAGTTTGGCTCACGCTTCTCTGAGAATGCTAAAGGACCTTCCGTAGCATCTTCGGAGTGCAATACGGCAGGGTAGTTTTCTAACACACCACTGCGCATCAATTTATAGCCCTCTTCCACCGTTAATTCTCCGGTTGCACGGAAAATTTCTTTCAGTGCGGCAACGGCTAACGGAGCGCTTTGTGTGATTTTTTCAGCCAGCTCCCGAGCTTTATCCATTAAATTCTCGATAGGCACGACTTCATTCGCAATCCCCCAGCGCAGAGCCTCTTGAGCATCCATTCGGCGCCCTATCATTACCATCTCATTGACGATAGGCGCAGGCAGAATTTTTGGTAAGCGCAGAACGCCGCCGCTATCAGGCACAATACCTAATTGCGCTTCAGGTAGCGCGAAACTGGCATTTTCAGAGCAGATAATCATATCTGCCGCCAGCGCTAGCTCAAAACCACCGCCAAACGCATAACCGTTTACTGCCGCGATTACGGGTTTATTTAAGTTGAAAATCTCAGTTAATCCCGCAAAACCACCTGGACCAAAATCAGCATCAGGGGCTTCCCCTTCCGCCGCTGATTTTAAATCCCATCCCGCAGAGAAAAAACGTTCTCCAGCCCCCGTAATAATGGCCACTCTCAGTGTTGGGTCATCACGGAAATTAAGGAAAACTTCTCCCATTTTAAAACTGGTTTTTGCATCAATGGCGTTGGCTTTAGGTCTATCGAGTACAATTTCTAGCACGGCACCATGACGGGTAACTTTTAATGATTCGCCCATAGTTTAAACCTTTAGGTTGTTATTCGATTATTTCAGATGTTTTTTCAGCACCTTACCAGAGCAGTTACGAGGTAAACCTTGACGGACTTCCACCAATGAGGGTACTTTGAACTTCGCCATTTTCGTTTCACAGAAAGCGAAAAACTCTTCTTGAGTTAGCGTAGCCCCCTCTTCCAGCACGATAAACGCTTTGATAGCCTCATCACGAATGGCATCCATCACACCGATAACCGCAACATCCGCAACTGCCGGATGGGACGCAATGATGTTCTCAATTTCGCTACAAGAGACGTTTTCCCCGCCACGTTTGACCATATTGCTACTACGGTCAACAAAGTAGAAAAATCCATCTTCATCTTGATAAGCAAAATCGCCTGTGTGCATCCACCCTTCACTATCAAAAGTTTTCTCTGTGGCTTCTGGATTGTTGTAATAGGCTTTAAATAAGGTTTTACCCCGCTCGCCTTTTACACATAGCTCGCCAATTTCCCCGGGTTTTAACGGTTGATTATGTTTATCTCGAATTTGAGCTTGATAACCAAATCCAGGGCGTCCAATGGACGGCCAGCGCCGTTCATCCCCAGGTCTATCACCAATCAGCCCAACAATAGTTTCAGTCATGCCGTACGATGTAAGAAACCGCGTCACCGCAAAGCGATCCATAAACTGTTGTTTTTCTTTATCACTTAAATTGAGATAGAACATCACTTCCCGTAAACAGTGCACTTGCTCATTGTCGGCAACTGGTTGACTCATTAAGGTGCGGATCATCATTGGGATCAGCTCCGCTACTGTCGCGCGATGCTTCACAATCTGTTGCCAAAAACGCCGAGCACTGTATTTCTCAAGGAGAACAAAGGTTGCCCCAGCAGAGAATGCCGCCATAGCTGCCGTACATTGGCAATCGATATGAAAAGCGGGCATCACCGTCAAATAGACATCATCAGAACGTAATGCACATTGCCAAGAGGAGTAATAACCAGCAAAGCGCAGATTATAGTGGGTGATAATGACCCCTTTTGGTTTAGAGGTCGTCCCTGAGGTAAATAGAATTTCGGCAGTATCATCCACACTGAGTTCAACCTGCTCCGCCAGCACAATCGATTGTTGAGCTAGTTCAACGGTAAAGTCAGTTATACCTTGCTGCGTTGGTAATTGGGTGTCTGAAATTAAGAAGATATGTTCGAGCGCTGTTGCTTTGTCATCAACAAGAGTTTGGTAAATATCGGCAAAATGGGGACGAGTGACAACCAGCCGAGGTTGGCAGTTTTGGATGATCCATGCGCTCTCTTCGTACTTAAATCGCGCATTGACCGGCACCATGATCGCCCCAATTTTGGCAAGACCAAACCAGCAAAAGAAAAACTCTGGGCAATTATCTAAATGTAACGCAACTTTATCCCCTTTTTGGATGCCATAGCTTAAAAAGAGGTTGGCAGTCCGGTTAATCTGCTGATTCATTTCTAAATAGCTGAATTCACGCACATCGCCATCACAGGATTCAAAGATAAGCGCCTTTTTATTGACGTGAGTTTTCGCAAAATCATCCCACATTTGACGCAAATTTTGTTTACCGATTACATCCATTAATTGTTATCCCATCATTTCCCTAATGTCTATTCAGCCCAACAGGAATGATTGAACTGAATAGTCATTGAATTACTCAACAATTTTAGCCAGCCCTTTCTCGACCAGCCCCCTAATCTCATTTTCGTTATAACCAATGTTTTGCAGAATATCCGACGTGTCCATGCCGTGAGATGGCATGCCGCGCCAGATTTGCCCCGGATTGTTTTTGAATTTTGGCATCACATTTGGACCACGACAGGTACGCCCGTCCATGGTTTGCCAACTGGTGATAGATTCGCGGGCAATATATTGTGGATTGGTTTCTAATTCTGGAATGGTAAGCACCTTGGCACTGGCAATATTCAGCTCCGCCAAACGCGCTAAAACCACATCAATGTCACGCGCCCCTAGCCACTCATCTAATTTTTCTTCAACAAGTGGACCATACGGACACTCAACACGGTGAATGAGCTGCGTACCTTCAGGAATTTCCGGTGTACCCAATAAGTGAGCAAGACCAATATCTTTGAAGATTTCTTGGATCTGAGTAATACCCACAATCTCCATTACGATATAACCGTCTTTACAGCTATAGAGACCGCAACCGGCATAATATGGGTCTTTCCCTTTTGTCATTCGTGGGCAAATTTCGCCGCCGTTAAAGTAGTCCATCATGAAATATTGCCCCATACGCAGCATCACTTCGTACATGGCAATATCAATACTTTCGCCTTTACCTGTTTTTTGAACTTTATACAGCGCCGCTAAAGCGGAGGTGGTGGCGGTCATGCCAGAAAAATAGTCTGCGGTATACGGGAATGCCGGCATTGGCTGATCTTTATCACCGTTTTGAATTAAATAACCGCTGAATGCTTGCGCAATGGTGTTATACGCCGCAAGGTTGGTGTATTGCGGGTCGCCGTATTGTCCGAAGCCTGATAAGTGGGCGATCACTAATTTCGGGTTATGCTCCCACAACAATTCATCGGTGATCCCTCTGCGCGCAAAGGCTGGACCTTTACTGGCTTCGATAAAAATATCCGTCGTTTCCATCAGTTTAAGGAACGCTTCTCGGCCTTCATCTTTAAAGATGTTCAGCGATAGCGCCCGTAGATTGCGGCGAGATAGTTGCGGGTAGTTAGGTTGAACGCGAATAGTGTCAGCCCATGCGACGTTTTCGATCCAAATAACCTCTGCGCCCCACTCTGCGAACATTTGTCCGGCAAATGGGCCTGCAATTTCAATCCCTGAAAATACCACCCTAACCCCAGATAGCGGGCCAAACTCGGGCATTGGTAAATGCTCTGCCATTTTCTCATCTCCTGTGAAACTAAAGTGATCTCCCGAGAATCTCAGGAGATCAATCAACGACAAACCTCGATTAGCGGTACTGTTTCAGTACGCTACGACCTAATGTCAGTATTTGCATTTCATCTGAACCGCCCGATACACGATCCACGCGCAGGTCACGCCAGAAACGTGCGATACGGTGTTCACCTGCAATACCCACACCACCGAGGACTTGCATTGCTGAATCCACAACTGCAAATGCTGCGTTTGCACAGAAGTATTTACACATTGCCGCATCACCAGAGGTGATTAAACCGTTGTCACTCTTCCATGCAGTTTCATATAACATGTTGCGCATCGAATTGAGCTTGATCGCCATATGTGCAAATTTTTCTTGAATTAATTGATAACGACCGATGGCTTCACCAAATTGAACACGTTGGTTGGCATAGCGCGCCGCATCTTCAAACGCACACATTGCTGTACCGTAGTTGGTCAATGCCACTAAGAAGCGCTCATGATCAAACTCTTCTTTCACACGGTTAAAGCCGTTGCCTTCACGACCAAACATGTCTTTTTCATCAAGCTCAACGTTGTCAAACGTAATTTCGCAGCAGCTATCCATGCGCAGACCCAGTTTTTCAAGTTTGTTCACCTTGATACCCGGCTTGCTCATATCTAAGAACCACTCAGTGAAAACAGGTTTATCCGGTGAATCCGCATCGCGGCTCATCACCACGATGTATGGTGTGTACGCACTACTGGTGATAAAGCATTTGCTACCGTTTAAGTACACTTTTCCATTACGGCGAGTGTATGTCGTTTGTAAACTACCAACGTCAGAACCTGCACCCGGTTCAGTAATAGCGGAGTTCCACATCTGTTTACCCGTACCACGGAACGCCATGATTTTGTCGATTTGCTCTTGAGTACCTTCACGCAGAACCGTATTAAAACCACCCGGTAATTGGTACAGAACATAGGTAGGAGCACCCAAGCGACCTAATTCCATCCATACCGCAGCAACCGTAATAAAACCTGCATTTAAGCCACCGTGCTCTTCAGGGATCAGTAGGTTATCAATTTCCATATCCGCTAAGGCTTTTACAAAACGCTCTGGGTATTTGCTTTCACGGTCACATTCAGCGAAATAGCTTTCCCAGTTCTCACTTGCCATCAGTTCACGGATCCCTGCGACAAACAGTTCCTGCTCATCATTCAATCTAAAATCCATATCAATAACCTCTTCAATGTTGTTTCTGAAATATTATTTCTGAGTAAAATTAATCGTTTTTCCAATGCACTCTTGCATCTTTAATAAAGGAGAGCGTTACCATGATGTTCACGAAAAAAAGTGGGCATCCTCCGGCAATAATCGCCGTTTGAATGGGTTTCAATCCGCCTAATGCCAGTAAGACAATGCCAATCACGCCGACAAGTACAGACCAACCAATACGCACTAATAACGGTGGCTCCTCTCCATCTTTCACTGCGCGACAAGTCGACATAGCGAGAGTGTATGAACAGGCGTTAATCAGTGTGACAGTGGCGATAAAGCAGAGGATGAAGAAGCCCCAAATTGTTACAGTGCTCAAAGGTAAAGCGGCCCAAGTTTCAATGATGGCTCGTGCAACACCGAACTCTTCAATCAACTTAGGAATGTTAATGACATTTTTATCAATCAGTTGGAGCGTGTTACTGCCGAGAATGGTCCAAATTAAGGTAGTACCTGCGGTTAAGCCCGCAACCATACCTAAACACAGTTCACGAACAGTACGTCCTTTGGAAATACGTGCGAGGAAAATACACATTTGAATCGCGTAGATAACCCACCAAGCCCAGTAAAACACGGTCCAACCTTGAGGGAATCCACCTTTGCCAACTGCATCGGTATAGAACAGCATGCGTGGCATATACATTAATAATACGCCGACAGAGTCTGTAAAATAGTTGGCGATAAAGCTCGCACCACTGACAATAAGCACCCATCCAAGCATTAAGAAACTTAAATAGCTGCGTACATCACTGGCGGCTTTCACCCCTTTTTGCAGACCAAATGCTACACACACCGCATTGAGGATGATCCAGCAGAAGATAATGATCGCATCAAGCTGCAAGGTATGTGGAATACCAAACAGATATTGAATACATTCAGTCACCAGCGGTGTTGCCAGACCCAAGCTGGTTCCCATCGCTAAAATCAATGCAACCAAATAGAAGTTGTCGATAATGGTACCAAACCAGCCATTGGCACGCTTCTCACCCACCAGCGGAGCCAGCGTACTACTTGGGCGGATCACATCCATTTTACGAACAAAGAAAAAGTAAGCGAAAGCAACAGAGAGGAAGCTGTAAGTTGCCCACGGCAGCGGTCCCCAATGGAACAAGCTGTAAGCTAATCCGATACTTTTAGCTTCATTAGAATAAGGTGCAAAATCAAACGGCGGCGATGAAATATAGTAATAAATTTCAATCGATCCCCAGAACAGCACCGCGGCTGAAGTACAAGATGCGAACATCATAAAAATCCAGCCAGCTCGGCTAAATTCTGGCTTTTCATCCCCTAAACGTTTCTTCGCATAAGGTCCGAAAATTAACCAAAACCAACCACCAAACATAATGACCATATACCATTCAAATGCCCATCCCCAGACATTGGTGACATAGCTAAAGACTTGGTTAATCACTTCGTTTGATGCATCGAGGTCACGTACTGTTAACCAGCACAGTAACCCGACAATAATTAATGGTGGGAAAAAAACTTTCGGTTCTATTCCGACCTTTTTATTTTCTTTGCTCATAGGTCTATTCCAATTTATTATTTAATACATAAGTTTTAAAACAATAAATATTTAACATTCATTTAATGACTTCTAAATAAACGCCTCTTAAATATGCCCAATTACTTATTATCAATAGCCAATTAAAGATTAATTAATTTATTTACTATTTGAATCATGTCGGCTCACCAATAACAATTCTGTTATTAAGGTCACAATATTATTCGTGATAAAAATTTGTTATTAACTTTTACGTCAAAAACAGAAAAATAAACCAATAAAAACAAAGCGATGAAATATAATGTTAGGTTAATGTTATTAAACTCATTCAGTATTGGTGATTAAGCTAGCAATATTGAACATTAGATTGCTAACTTGATGATTTTTACAGTATTGGTGAGTAATGTAACAGTATGAATATTTAAACCCGCTTTAATTTAAGGCATTCAATATTGGTGATGTAGGTTTTATTTTTAAATATCCAGTTCGTGATACTCATATAAATATTAAACCACAACTGTTCCATTTATTTTATTCTAGGAGATGTAATGAATATTATTACATGCTACAAATCTGTTCCTGATGAACAAGATATTGTTGTTAATAGCTCAGATGGCTCTTTAGATTTTTCTCGCGCTGACACTAAAATTAGTCAATATGATTTAAATGCCATTGAAGCTGCGAATCAAATAAAAGCGCAGCAACCAGAAAGCAAAGTTATTGCGTTAAGTATTGGTGGCAAAGCACTGACCAACATGAAAGGTCGTAAAGACGTTTTATCCCGTGGTCCCGATGAATTAGTCGTGGTGGTTGAAGACCAATTCGAATATGCCCTGCCGCATCAAAGCGCGATTGCCCTTAGTGCTGCCGCCAAAAAAGTGGGCTTTGATTTGATTCTGTGCGGTGATGGCTCTGCTGACCTCAACGCCCAGCAAGTCAGTATTTTAATGGGAGAGGAGCTGCAAGTTCCTGCCATTAACGGGGTCAAAAAAATCCTCTCTATTGCACCAGATACCATTGTTGTTGAACGTGAACTCGAAGACGAAATCGAAACGTTATCCATTCCACTGCCTGCGGTTATTGCTGTGACTTCAGACATTAACGTCCCTGTTATTCCATCGATGAAAGCCATTTTAGGTGCGGCGAAAAAACCGGTTCAAGCATGGACGGCTGCTGATATCGGTCTTGGTCATGTGGCGGCGTTATCGGCTCAATCGATTGCTGCACCAAAACAAAAAGTTCGTCAGCGCATCATTATTGAAGGCGATGGCGATGATCAAGTTGCACAGTTCGCTGAACATTTAAGAAAAATCATTAAATAATAGGGGGAGTTATGAGCAAATTATCAACCGTTTGGGTACTGAGTGACATGACTTCTCGCTTACCTGAACTGATCGGCGGCGCGCAGACTCTTGGTGAACATGTCAACGTTCTCGCATTGGATGACGCGCAAACCACTCAAGCTTTTCAACTCGGTGCGAACCAAGTTATTCAATTATCCGGCAAACCTGATGACCGCATTATCGAAGATTATGCAGATACCGTCGTCGATGTGATCAAGCAACATGGTGATACCGGACTGCTGTTATTGCCAAATACACGCCGTGGAAAACTATTGGCGGCACGTTTAGGCGCAAGACTGCAAGCCGCTGTATCGAATGATGCTACCACTGTCGTCATCGAAGATAACAAGCCAGTTATCAAACACATGGTCTATGGCGGTTTGGCGTTCGGCAGTGAAACATTAAGCAGCTCATTTTCCATCGCCACAGTGGCGACTGGGACTTTTGATTCCGCATCAAGTAATGCATCACTTAGCGGCACAGCCCAAGTTGCACAATGGATTAAACCGAAACAATCTGTTGTACGTACCTCGGTTCAGCAAAAAGCAGGTAACTCCGTTGAGTTAGACAAAGCGCGCCTTGTGGTCAGTGTGGGTCGAGGCATCGGTAGCCAAGAAAATATTGCCATTGCTAAAGCATTAGCGGATTCCATTGGTGCTGAAATTGCGTGTTCGCGCCCTGTGGCTGAAAACGAAAAATGGATGGAGCATGAACGCTATGTGGGTATTTCCAACCTGATGATCAAACCTGAACTGTATCTGGCAGTCGGTATTTCAGGGCAGATACAACACATGGTTGGCGCCAATGGCGCTCAAACAATTGTTGCCATCAACAAAGACAAAAATGCCCCTATCTTCCAATTTGCAGACTACGGAATTGTTGGGGATCTCTTTAAAATTCTTCCAGCATTGACTCAGCAACTGGCCAAATAAACATCCTAAGTAGTGGGGGAACTCCCTCACTACTGTATTAAGTTTGGAGACACTATGTCCGATGATATTTTTGATGCAATCATAGTAGGAGCTGGTCTGGCTGGCTCAGTTGCTGCACTGGTACTTGCCCGTGAAGGTGCTCAAGTTCTCCTAATTGAAAGAGGAAACTATGCGGGCGGCAAGAACGTAACAGGTGGGCGCATGTATGCTCACAGTTTAGAGCGGATCATTCCTGGATTTACCAAAGAAGCGCCTATTGAGCGCATGATCACCCACGAAAAGCTCTCTTTTATGACCGAAACCGGTGCAATGACGGTGGATTACCAAAATGGTGACCCACAAAAACCCGAAGAAACCTCATGGTCCATCCTGCGTGGAAAACTGGATCCATGGTTAGCTGAACAAGCTGAAAATGCAGGTGCACAATGCATCACTGGGATCCGCGTTGATAAGCTGGTTGAACGTGATGGCAAAGTCGTTGGTGTCGAAGCTGACGGTGATGTACTCGAAGCCAAAGTGGTGATCCTCGCTGACGGTGTAAATTCCCTTCTAGCAGAACAATTGGGCATGACAAAACGCGTCAGTGCCGAGCATGTCGCTGTCGGCGTCAAAGAGCTGATTGAGCTACCAAAAGACGTTTTACAAAACCGCTTTAACCTTCAAGGTAACGAAGGTGTTGCGTGGCTATTTGCAGGCTCGCCAACCGATGGTTTGATGGGCGGTGGTTTCCTTTACACCAACGAAGATACGATTTCGTTAGGGCTGGTCTGTGGTCTACACCACATCAAAGACGCCAAAAAATCCGTTCCACAAATGCTCGAAGATTTTAAACAGCACCCTGCTGTCGCACCATTAATTGAAGGCGGAAAAATGATTGAATACGCCGCCCATGTGGTGCCTGAAGCTGGTTTAAAAATGCAATCTGAACTGGTTCGAGATGGTGTTCTTGTTGCTGGCGATGCCGCAGGTATGTGCATGAACTTAGGCTTTACCATCCGCGGTATGGACTTAGCCGTCGCTTCAGGTGAAGCCGCAGCTCAAGCCGTACTCAGCGCAATGAAAAAAGAGGACTTTAGCAAGCAAGGCCTAAGCGAATACCTCACCTTGCTGGAACAAGGTCCATTGCGCGATATGAAAGCCTACCAAAGAATGCCTGAATTCTTAGATAACCCGCGCATGTTCACCGCATACCCGGAGATGGCACTTGGTATTGCCAAAAAACTGTTCACCATCTCAGATGAAGCCCCTGTGCCTCTGCGCAAAACCATGCTGCAACATGCGAAAAAAGTCGGCTTTATGAATCTAATTAAAGATGGAATTAAAGGAGTGAGAGCGATATGAGTGCTCCCGTAAACGTTGATGTCAAACTCGGTATTAACAAATTTAATGTCGATGAAGAGATCCCCCATATCGTTATCAAAGAGCAACCTGATATGGCGGTACTCGAAACATTAACCAAAGCCTGCCCAGCAGGTTTGTATAAAAAACAAGATGATGGCTCGGTGCGTTTTGATTATGCCGGCTGTCTTGAATGTGGGACATGCCGCATTCTGGGTCTCGGTAGCGCACTGGAAAAATGGGAATATCCACGCGGTACCTTCGGTATTGAGTTTCGATACGGCTGATATAGCTAGCGCTTACTCTCGAAGCGAAGTTATCCCATAAAGTTATGTTGCTTCGAGAGCTTTTTTTATTTTATTGCGCTAATGCAGGTAACGACTATGCAACCTAAAAGCTTTGATGACATCCAGTTTTCCTCAGTCCACCGCCGCATTATGTTGTGGGGCAGCGGTGGGCCTTTTCTTGACGGTTACGTATTAGTCCTCATTGGCGTTGCCTTAGAGCAACTCACTCCAGTGCTTAATTTAAGTAATGAGTGGATTGGTTTACTCGGTGCGGCCACGTTAGCGGGGCTGTTTATCGGTACCTCTTTATTTGGTTATATCTGCGACCAAGTCGGTCGCCGTAAAATGTTCCTGATTGATATTGTGGCTATTGGGGCAATCTCCGTCGCCACTATGTTTGTTTCAACGCCTTTGCAGCTTCTATTAATGCGCTTTTTAATAGGCATAGTCATCGGGGCTGACTACCCGATAGCCACGTCGATGATCACCGAATTTTCCAATACTAAACAGCGTGCTTTTGCTGTCGGGTTTATTGCCGCGATGTGGTACGTCGGTGCCACTTGCGCCAACCTTGTGGGCTATGCTTTATACGATGTTGAAGATGGCTGGCGCTGGATGCTTGGGAGTGCCGTAATTCCCTGCATCGTGATTTTGATTGGTCGTTTTGATTTACCTGAGTCGCCACTTTGGCTGATCCGCAAAGGTCGGCATCAAGAATGCCAAAAGATGATGACCAAATTATTCGGTCAGCCCGTGGTATTTGAGGCCGAAGAGCAAAAGAAAACCCGCTTTATTGATATTTTTACCAAGCGGCACTTCTCTTTTGTCTTATTCACCGCAGCGATTTGGACTTGCCAAGTGATCCCCATGTTTGCCATTTACACATTTGGCCCGCAAATTGTCGGGGAACTTGGTTGGGATCAAGGGAAAAATGCCGCGCTCGGCAATGTCGTCATTAGCCTATTCTTTATGCTCGGCTGCTTACCTGCAATGTACTGGCTCAACAAAATGGGCAGAAGACCTTTACTAATTGGCAGCTTTGCAATTATGACCTGCGCTTTGGCAATCCTTGGCTTATTCTCCAACTTGGGGATCTGCTTGGTAATCATTATGTTCGGTATTTACGCTTTCTTTTCTGGTGGTCCAGGGATATTACAATGGCTGTATCCGAACGAGCTTTTTCCGACCGATATTCGTGCTTCCGCTGTTGGCGTGATTATGTCTATAAGCCGCATCGGAACCATTTTTTCAACATGGGCACTGCCTGTCTTTATTCACGAATATGGCATTAGCCATGTGGTGCTCATGGGGGCTGGCGTTTCGTTAGTCGGCTTAGTGGTTTCCATCCTGTTTGCGCCAGAAACTAAAGGATTAACCTTAGCGCAAACCTCCAAGATGAGCATAATGAAAAGAAAATAGCCTAATACCCGTTTTAAAAATCTTTCGGCTAATCACAACGAAATCTCGGGGATTAAATATCCCCGTGTCCTTGGTTCTATTTCATGCTCTTTAGAGATTAATTCAACTTTATCACTTCTTAAAAATTGAATACCCGTAAGGTCATATCCATAAATATCTTTCAGCGCCCATTCTTTTTTTAAAAAATGGCCGCTTAATAAGGAATCTAGCCGAGCTAAATCAACTTTTATTTTCTCATTAGAATAAGTATTGAGTTTTGTCTGTAATTTATAGCGAAGAAATTCCAACATAATAATGCTTGCATTACATATCGCATATTGGTTTATTGACGCTAAATTCCCACCAATGACATAACATTCCCAGTTATGATGAACATCAACAATCGCATCCACTTCACTATTTTCATATAATGGTATAAAGCCATAAAACATCTGAAGAAGAAAAAGAGTTTCACACTCAGTTAAATAATCATCCGAAGATGAAAAACTAGGTAGCTTATCTCTAATTAACTGAATATAAGCACACGCTTGTTGAAATTGCTCTAGGTTTAAGTTTGTTTCAACACCATAAAACTGTGTTGATTGACTACACATATGTGTTAACTGATATTTCATAATATAATCATTTGGGATTGATGCTTTTCAATACTCTTGAAAAACAAATAATGTGTTTTCCAAAATATAAATCGCAATTTAAAATTAATTACATACCGTATCTTTATAAGAGCATCTACTTCAATATCAATTGTTTAAAGCAAAAAAAACAACATCAATTATTACATATACAAAAAAGATAGCGCCATACTTTAAAATTCAACAATGAAAATCAAAAATAGATTCATTTTCAATTAATAAAAATTTATTATAGTCCAATATTTTATTAATGATAATATTTTTTCAATTAAGAGAACAAGAAATCAATTATATTTATAAATTTATTAAAAATTGATTTTCTTTTTTAGATGGGAATTAAATAGAAACCAATGTTGATAGTTTAAATATAACGATATTTAAACTATCAACTTCAGATAAATGAAATAACGTAGACGAGCAAGAAAAAATCATTTCACCTTTATGGCATAATCACTTTCCATGTCATCATCACCGCACTGCATAAAATCAGCAATAACGTAATATATTGGAAAGTTCGCTCAGATAATTTCACCAGCAAATATTTCGCTAGCGGCATCACTAACAGTGCCCCTACACATAAAATTAATGCCAGTTTTAAATCCGTGTGACCATCTTGCGCATAAGCCAGCGCCGAAGAGCCTGATAACACCGTCGTCACCACAATTGATGTGCCAATGGCTTGCTTAATATTTAAATCCATATAACGCAATAACATGGGTAGAACGACCACTCCGCCGCCAACCCCAGTTGCGCCTAATACAATTCCCGCCAATACCGCCGGGATCGCCATCGCTTTCAATTGGTTTTCTTTCACGGCAACTTTTTTACGCGGATTAGCAAAAAACATCCGTTGAATAAATAAATACAATGAAAAAATAATGGCGGCGGAGACCAACAGATTAATGCCCCACTCCACCTGTTTTTCATAAGCAGGGATACTGCCTAGCCACGTCACAAACAAGCTGGATAAAAACGTACTTGGCAACATAATCGCCAAGACAATCAGCGCTCCTTTTAAGGGAATATTGCCTAGCCGAAAATGCATGTATGACGAAGAGACCTTCATCAACATAGAGAGAAAGTTGGCCGTTGCCACTGCGGCTAAGGCGTTAAGCCCAAAAAAATAAGTCAGTATGGGTAAAACAATCACACCACCGCCCACACCGGTTGTGCTTATAATCAAGCCAATCAGTGCGCCGATGGCTAACTCTGTGACAATCATGGTGGTTTATCCTGCCTGAGTAACGGCTTGTCGACCTTTTTGCAATGCGATGTCTGCATCTTCATTGGCAAGGGTTAAATATTTGAAAAATAGCGTATCGAATATCACCATCTGCAACACTTGAGGTGTGATCACCCCCAGCTGAGAGTGTTGTTCATCATAGTAATATGGCAGCGTTAAATCCGCGAGACGCGCCGCGTCATCTTGCCCAAAGCGCGTTAAAGCAATCGTCGTGCAGCCATTTTCATGCGCCGACTTCAGCATTCGGTTAACTTCTGGCGTATTTCCCCTTGCTGTCACGGCGATCGCGAGATCCCCTTCACCTAAATTTGCCGAATAGCTCAGCTGCACATGCAAGTCAGGGCTAAATAACGCCGATTTATTAACGCGAATCAGTTTATGGAAAATATCATTCGCCACAATCGCTGATGAGCCAATACCAAATAGCACAATGCGCTTCGCTTCAACCAATTTTTGCGCGACGGCATCAACCGCGGCGGGCTCTAGCAGTTCTAAGGATTTTTCAATGGCACTAATAAATAACTGCCCAGATTTAGCGATAATCTGAGCCGTATCATCGTTACGGCTCAGATTGCCATACAAACTTTCCGCTTTGTGTTGCTTCTCATCAGATAAATAATCGACTTTGAATTCAGGATAGCCACGATAGCCCATTTGCCTTGCAAAACGAATGACGGATGCGCTGCTCACGCCAGCCTCACGAGCCAATTCAGCGGCATTCATTGCCACAAGGCTATCGCGATATTCCAGCAAAAACTTCGCAATACGCTGCTCTGTGCCTTTGCCTCTCGTCAATAAGCTTTCCAATTTTACTGTCAGTGCTGACATGGCTATACCTTCTTATTATTTTTCTGGATCGTTGAAGCCTATTATCATACTGGCAATGAAACCGACAATCCATGCGCCTGCTACCGCAATCAGAAAATCCAGAATCTGCCCATCACCCACCAGCGGAATTAAGGACAAGCCTGCGGTACCAAATGGAATGATAATCCCCACATGGAAGAACGCCATCAGCGCACCGCCTGCGGCACCACCGATACAGCCAGCAATAAACGGTTTACCCAGCGGTAAGGAAACACCGAACAGTAATGGCTCACCCACGCCGAAGATACCGACGGGTAACGCGCCCACTAAGGTTTTCTTTAAACGCTGGTTTTTGGTTTTCAGGAACACCCAGAAACATGACCCCACTTGCCCCATTCCGCCCATGGCTAAGATTGGGAATAAATAGTTCAAACCAAAAGTTTGTAGAATTTCCGCATGAATTGGGATCAAACCTTGGTGCAGACCAGTCAGTAATAAGAATAGGAAGCTGCCACCTAAGATGCCACCCGTTGCTACGGCCCCGCCACCACTACTCAGTAGCGCCACAGAAACCCCTTGTGCCAGCACTTGGTTCAGATAATGACCCGCCGGTTGGAAGACGACTAACGCCACCATTGCAGAGACTAAAATCGTCACAAATGGCGTCACAATCAGATCTAAACTCTCTTTAATGATGCCCCTAAACCACACTTCAAACTTAGAGGAGAACACCACCACCATCAGCACCGCGAAAATCCCGCCGCTATTCGGTTGGAGTTTTTCACCAAATAAGGTGATATCAGCTAAGCCCGGCATCGCTAAAAGCCCCGCCATCACAGCACCAATCGACGTGGATGCGCCTAATTCTTTCGCGGTATTTACCCCAATCATAATGGATAAATAGGTAAATACTGCGCTACCGATCAGCTTTAATAATTTAAACAGCTCAGGGAACTGATCCACCACGCCTGGTGCCACTAAGCGCATAATATTAATCAGCCCCATAATCAGACCGCAACCAATTAACGCAGGAATGGTTGGGACAAAAATTGCGGCTAATGTATTCAGCATACGGCGGATAGAGAACGATTTTTTCTCTGGCGCTGATGGTGTACTTTCATCACTTGCTACGCCGCTGTTTTGCATTCTTTTATTCATCACAGAGAAGACTTTCGCCGCCGTCCCCATGCCCACAATCACTTGTTGTTGTTCACCATTAAAGACAACACCCTTCACGCCCTCCACTTGCTTAAGCGCATCTGCATCAAACTTGCTATTATCTTTTAAAACCAGACGGATACGCGTCATACAGTGGGTTAAGGTACCCACGTTTTCAAACCCGCCCGCATATTTTTCTATTTCTCTGGCGAGCACTTCCAGATGTTCTATCTTATTAGCCATAGGATTTCCCCGGTGTCGACTGAGTTATGACTCTGTTTATGTTATGTTTTACGCTATTCACTGTGACTGTTTAGCATCGAATCCAAACTGGTGTTCGGGTTACACTGAACAATCTCTGTCGCTTGTTGTGCAGTAATATTCAATTCATGCATCAAAATGGCGCGGCGCGGGTGATAATCCACTTGCTTCAATAATGCTGCCGCAGTGTCTACATCAATCCCGCACACTTCCCCAACAATACGTTCAGCACGACGCAGTAATTTAATATTACTCGCCATCACATCGACCATTAAATTGGTATGAATTCGCCCTAAGCGTCCCATGACACAGGTGCTTAGCATGCCTAAAATCATTTTTTGTGCAGTGCCACTTTTCATGCGCGTAGAGCCAGAAAGTACTTCCGCCCCCACATCCGGCGCAATGGCATACTGCGCTAAATCACTGAGCAAACCGTGTCCACGGGTGGTTATCCCCACGGTTAATGCCCCGATTTGATTACCATATTCAATCGCCGCTAAGGTAAATGGCGTTCGTCCACTTGCCGCAATACCAATAATCACATCTTTTTCCGTTGCACCGCGTGCCCGTAGTTCTTCTACCGATGCTTCCGTTGAGTCTTCAATATTTTCAACGGCTTTCAGCATGGCTGAATGACCGCCCGCAATAATCGATTGCACCATTTCTGGCGATGTACCAAATGTTGGCGGACACTCTGCGCTGTCTAATACCGCCAGTCGACCACTGGTGCCAGCGCCCACATAAAAGATCCGCCCGCCTTGTTTTAAACGATCCGCAATCACATCCACCACATTGGCGAGTTCTGGCAATACCGATTGTAATGCCGTTGCTACCGTGCTATCAGCCTGATTGATCACCGTTAACATCGATAAGGTATCTAAGCGAGAAAACTGCAATGTGTCCTGATTAAGTTCATTGTTCAAACAATCACTAAGCGTATTTTCGGTTACTGACATGGCACACCTCAACTGAAACTATATTTCATTAAAAAATACTATTTATGAATTTTAATTTCAATCCTAATCATTACAAGTTATTCACTTGTGATGATTTACGTGACTGGTCTCACAACAACAACATGAAAAAGTGTGAAAGAACCGGTGGCAACTTTATAAAGCGTTTAAGGCTGCCACCGGATGAGGGTTATTTGACGAGCTTACAGCTTCCGAAAGCGGAAGGGATATGGAAGTCTGGCTTCACTGAATCCGGCTTGATCCAGCTGATCCACTTACGCACTTGCTTAGGCTCACCGGCACTAAATTCGCCGCGCAGAATGGCGCACATCAAGGTTTTCTTGTCATTATCTTGCCAAAGATTCAGCTTGGTGAATTCATCCAGATCGATTTTCCCCGTTAACACATAGCCTTCAGGGGTAATTTGTCCCACCGTTTTTAGTGTTTGCCAATTCCAGCTTGGATCCACTTCTCGGTAAAAATTGGCTTTCGCGTCAAATGTACGCCCAGAAGGGTCCATTTCAGCCGTGTAATACGGTTTTAACTCAGGGCTGGTTGCAAAAAATAATTCCACACGGTCTGAATCCAATACCGCCTGATCTTTATCAGCATCTTTGCCTAGCTGGATATCTTTATCGTCAGCAATAAAGCGAAAATAAAGTGCATTATCACTCCATAATGCACGGAAATCAGTTTTTGGTGGCGTCTCATTTTCCCACGGATACGTGAAGTCAGTGAGCACTTCAGCTTGATCCCAAACCGCCGATTTTTGAGCATCTTCAAGGGAATTGATCTGCGCAGTATGATGAATGGGGTACTCTTTTGCTGCCACGCTGGCAGTCACTAACAAGGTTGCTGCTGCAAATAGGGTGATTAATTTCATGCCTTGCCTCACTTTATCGGTTTTATAATGTGCGAATAACATCGTGGTGTTTTTTATAACGGAATCGTTATGATTATTTAAGAAATTAAATTTCATAACATATAACGAATATAGAATTAAAATTTCACCAAGAGCAAGGCATGTTCAATAAAAACCCTCACATTGTGAAGAGGCTCACTGTTTATAATTTCGTTATTCTGACCTTAAACTTAAGGCTAACTTTTCACGAATCGTATCGATAACCACTCTTATTTTTAGCGGTAGAAAGGACGTAGCAACCCACACGACAGAAATTGGGTAACGAGCACTTTGATAGTCAGATAAAATCTCAACAAGCTGTCCCGAATGTATTTTTCCTTGTGCCAGCCACTGAGGCAAATACGCAATTCCCGCCCCTTTTATTGTCGCCAACATAATTGTTTGCATATCATCCATAATCAATTTACTGGTGGGTAAATAGCGGTGCTCTTGCTGAGCTCGATCATACACTTGCCAAGGCAAAATGTGCCCGCCCTGTGTGTAGGCAATAAGCTGATGCTTTTCTAATTCGCTGAGTGCCGTCGGCGTACCGTTTGCCGTTAAATAATCGGGTGATGCACAAAAAATCATTTTATGGTGACCAATTTCATGTGCAATCAATTGGTTTGAATCAGCAAGTTGCCCCACTCGCACTGCGACATGAACCCCTTCTTGCTGTAAATCCACATTCCGGTCATTCAATAACGTTTCAATTTCCAATTTAGGGTAAAGGTTCATTAATTCAATCAGTAGCGGGATAACATATAAGTTTCCCAATAGCCTAGGCGCGGTAATGCAGACCTTCCCTTCGACATTACGCTTGCCGCTTTCCAAGAAGTTTGACGCTTCTTGCAGAGAGTTCAGCGCATGACTCGCATATTCATACAGCACCATTCCATCATCCGTTAATGTTTGCTGACGGGTGGTTCGCTGAAACAGTGCAACGCCTAGGCTATTTTCTAAACGTGAAATACTTTTACTCACTGCTGAACGAGTTACATGTAGCCGCTCAGATGCCGCGGTAAAATTTCCACTTTCAACCACAGCAATAAAAATAGGTAAACAGTTCAAATCTAACTTGTTCATATTGGTGCTCATTTGGAAACAATATAAGGAAAGAATATCACTCATTGTCAACTTATCAAGCCAGATATACTGACTACATCCTAAATTGATAAGGAACAATTCCATGAAAATTTTAGTTATCAAATCCAGTATTAACGGTGCACAATCGCAAACCAATACCTTAATTCAGCAATATCTGGATGAACGTAAAGCCCAAGGCTATCAAGACTGTGTTATCGAGCGTGATGTGGCAGAAAATCCATTACCCGTTCTTAATCAAGCCCGTTTCGCAGCATTAAGAGGCGCAGAAATTAGCAATTCTGATTTAAAAAATACCACAGAGCTTTCTGACCAGCTTATTGCTGAGCTTAAAGAGAGTGATTTACTGCTCCTTGGTGCGCCAATGTACAATCTCAATGTACCAACTGAATTGAAAAATTGGTTTGATTTAGTGGTTCGTGCTAGAGAAACTTTTCGCTATACCGCAACCTACCCACTGGGGTTAGTGGAAAATGTCAAAGCGCTGGTATTTAGTGCTCGAGGCGGTATTCATTACGGGCAAGAGACCGATGCAATTACCCCTTATTTAAACTCTGTATTAGGGTTAATGGGTATTAATGATGTTCAGTTTATCTACGCAGAAGGTTTAGATATGAAACCCGAAGGTTATGAGACTGGACTCGCCAATGCTCAACAACAATTAATGCGTCTCATTCATCATTAAGTATCATAATAAAATAAATCCCCACTCTACATTATTTAATTCGTGGGGATTTTGTTTTCATTAAATTAACTATAAATACTCGCTTACAATTGTTAATTGTCAGCTAATGGACTGTATTAATTAATATTTAAATAGTTTATTTCTTTATAAAAACAGACTTCACCGCAATACAGCACACCATAAAAACCCTCATAATGAGTAACCAAAAGTGCAAAATGAAAGCAAATATTATATATTGTATCATTTTATTTCATTTCGGGATTAGTAAATAGATTTTATTTATTGATCTACGTCATTATCCAAAAAATCTTTTATTTCACTTAAGATTTAACTCATAAAAAGAGTAATTTAATAGCCAATATTCTAGGGTTTTTATTTCATTTGAATGTAACATTATATTTCATCATATTTTGAGTATTTACATCATTATTTAACCTATCTACAATTCGCCTCGTTTTGAAATCATCCAATTAAACAACTCATATTTAACCAACCTAGGTAATTAACTAATTATCAATATAATGAAACTAAATGAAAAAATAGGACGTTTTATTAGAAATGCACGGATAAGCAAAGGATTATCTGAAAAAGAATTAGCATCCTTAATATCAGTCAGTCAGCAACAAATATCAAGATATGAAAGAGGGATATCGACATTAAGCATTGAAAGTATTTTAAGACTTTTAAATGTATTAAATATCCCCTTTGATGAATTTAGTAATAAGGTAATAAAACCAGAACAAAATAGACTTTTCAATTTACTTATTGACGAGTTAGAAACTGACGGTGTAATTCATGTAGGCAATCTCAAAAATACATAAATGTATTTTTCGGAGTGCATGCTTTATTTTGAATGCAAGCACCAAAAAAGAAATAACCCCTTTTAAAATTTTATCTAATGGAAAGTAATATAATGAAATTTAAGTTAATCGCTATCGCATTGCCTATTTCTCTAGCTTTATCTGCAAATGTATTTGCAGAAGGAGAACCTAATGCTCCAGAAGAATTAGCTCCTGTGACTGTCAGTGGTGGCGTTGTTAATTTTGCGGGTACCATTGTGAATACCCCTTGCGTTATTGATAATGATGATGCTTCACAAACTGTTAATTTAGGTCAATACCGCCAAGATGGTTTTGATGGTAAAGATTCTGTATCATCACCCGTTGGCTTTGATATTAAATTAACCGGATGTGCAACTGAAACATTTAAAAATGCCTCTCTGACTTTTGATGGTAATACCATTCTTGACGAAGAAAAAATCCTTGCTCCAGTAGCATCTCAAAGTGGGCAAACAATCGCAACTGGCGTGGGCATCCAAATTTTACAAAACAATAAGTTAGTAACTGTTAATGGCTCAAAGGCAACGGATGCTATTAAGTTGAATGAAGGTGACAGCACATTACGCTTCCAAGCACAGTACATCGCATTAGCAAATGAAGTTACTGCGGGTTCTGCTAACGCATCTGCCAATTTCACGATTACTTATCAGTAATATTTCTGTCTTTGCACCCGTGTCATAGCGGGTGCGCATTATTTTATATCCGGAGTTTTTATGTTTTCGCTACCTAAAGCAAGTCATTATTATCAATGGCTGGTTTCGTTATTCTATTTTGGTTTTTCTTCTCTTTGTTTAGCTGGTGGAATTACACTTGATAGCACCCGAATTATTTACCCACAAGAAAGTAAGCAAATTACCACGGGTATTCGAAATACCTCAGACAAATCAGCTTTTCTAGTTCAAACTTGGATTGAAGATGCTAAAGGAAATAAAATAAGCGATTTTATTTCCACTCCCCCTTTATTTACTAGCGCACCAAGAAATGAAAATACTATTCGATTAGTTTATGTGGGTGAACAATTAGCGAAAGATAAAGAATCTCTATTTTATTTTAATGTAAAGGCTATTCCATCCCTTGATCGGAATGAATTAGCTGATAAGAATGCATTAATCCTTGCGGCTGTAACTCGAGTTAAACTTTTCGTTCGACCAAAAGGATTAAAGATCACACCAAAGGAAGCAGAAAACCTTATCCGATTTAGCAAGATTGATAACCAAAAAATTAAAATATCAAATCCATCACCGTATTACATGACCTTAACGGATCTTCATTCAGGAAATAATGAATTACCATCAACGATGATCGCACCATTTAGTCATATTGAGGTTAATGCACCAGCAGGGTTTGATACCAGTAAATTGACGTTCAGTTCAATCAATGATTTTGGTGGGATCACTTCACCAAAACCAGCCATTTTCAATTAAGAATTAATCTATTTTATTTCAAATGGAAATAAGGTTTTCTATGTTCGTTTCACTAAAAAAATACAAAAAAATCATCAATAACCATTTGAGACCCTCATACTTATTTATCTGCCTTTTTGTAATACCAAGCACTAACGCCCAAGAGGGAGAAAATTACTATTTTCCACCTTCTTTGATCTCTATCGATTCAGAGCATATTGCTGACTTAAGTACTTTCGTAAGCCAAGGTTCACAATTACCAGGAACCTATGACGTTGATGTTTTATTGAATGGCAATCTCAAATACAGAAGAAATATTACCTTTGTCAAAGCACAAGATTGCCAAAAGCAAGATGACCAATTACCTAAATTCGTAGCAGACCAAACAGGGTTAATCCCACTGTTAACGCCGCAGGAACTGGCTGAGCTGGGAGTCAATATTGATAGCCTTCCATTGCTGCAATCGGACAACCATCAATGTATTCCTCTGGCGCAATTAATTCCTAATGCGAGCACTGAATTTGATTTTCCGAAAATGAAATTGAATATCAGTATTCCTCAAATAGCATTAAATAATTTAGCCAAAGATGAAATCCCAACAAACCAATGGGATGAAGGAATTAATGCATTATTTACCAGCTATACATTAGGTGTCACTGATAACCAATATCAGCACGATTTCAGTAAAAATATCTATTTGAATCTAAGAAATGGCGTCAATTTAGGGAGCTGGAGATACCGTGATAACCGGACATGGACCAGCTATAAAAGCAAACATAATCAAGAAAATAACTGGCAACATCTCAACAGCTATGTCGAGCGAGGGATCATCCCTTGGCGAAGCCGTTTAGTATTAGGCGACAGTTCAACTAATAATACCGTTTTCGATTCACTGGCTTTTCGAGGCGCACAATTGCGAACGGACGAAAGTATGTACCCTTCTAGTCAACAAGGGTTTTCGCCGATTATCCGCGGCGTAGCAAACAGTAATGCGACCATTGAAATTCGCCAAAATGATTATTTAATTTACCAAGCTAATGTCGCGCCTGGTGAGTTCGCCATTACCGACTTAAACGCCATGAGTTCGAGTGGTGACTTGCAAGTCAGTATTCTTGAAGCTAACGGCGATATTCAATCATTTATCGTGCCCTATTCCTCTGTTCCGCTGTTATTACGAGAAGGTCGAATGAGTTATAGCCTGACCGCCGGTGAGCTTCGCTCGGATAACAGCAATTATGATACGACTCAATTTGGAGAAACGACGCTTATCTGGGGAGCATCGTCATTAACAACGCTGTATGGCGGCGTTCAATATGCTAAAAACTATCTGGCAGGAGCAGTTGGTACCGGCCTTAACTTAGGGACATGGGGGGCATTTTCAGCAGATATCACCCATGCCAATAGCCAATTAACCGATGGGAGTCGCTATCAAGGACAGTCACTGCGTTTTCTATACGCACGAGCCTTCCCTGAAACCGGCACTAACCTTCAACTCACTGGGTATCGCTACTCAACCCGAGGCTACTATACCCTGCAAGAAACATCGTTAAACCGGATGTCTGGCTGGCTATCACAAAATGAAACCCTTGATACCAATGGGGAACTGAAAACCAACCATACCGACTATTTTAATCTTTACGATAATAAGCGTGAAAGAATACAGACCAATATCTCACAAAAGATAACAGGGGTTGGTTCTATTTATTTAACCGGTGTCCGCCAGAGTTTTTGGGAGCGAAATGGCAGTTCGGTGTCCATACAATCAGGGTTGAGTAGCCAGATTGGCGATATTAATTACACGCTCTCATATGGATTAAATAAAAATGTTGATCAATACGATGTAAAAACAACGGATAGGAATATTTTCTTAACGGTATCCATCCCGTTACAGAAATGGTTACCTCAAGGAGCGCCGTCAATGTATGCCTCTTATAGTGTTAACCACGATAACCAAGGAGAGTTAGTCCAGCAGACCAGCTTAAGCGGAAGTTTACTGGCTCAACAAAACCTGAATTGGAACGTTGCTCAAGGATATTCATCGAGTAATGGAAATGACGGGAATATCAACTTAGCCTACCAAGGCGGCTATGGAAATACTCAAGCCGGTTATAGCTACGGTCAGGATTACCGTAAAGTTTCAACGGGTATTTCTGGTGCAGTGACCCTGCACTCTGACGGCATCATTTTTAGTCAACCCCTTGGTGAGACCAACATTCTGATTTCGGCACCGGGAGCGAGCGATATTCCCGTCGAACATACCAGTGGTGTGAAAACAGATTGGCTCGGTTACACCATAAAGCCTTACGCAACGCCATATCGTTTAAATCGTGTTGCCCTAGATAGCAGCGAATTAGATGAACAAACAGAAATTGAAAACAGCGTTCTTACGACGGTGCCGACTCGTGGCGCTATTGTCAAAGCAAACTTTGTGACTCGCCAAGGTGCTCGCGCACTGGTTCACATCGTAAAAAATGGCAAAAACTTGCCTTTCGGCACCTTGGTCTCGATTGGGCACCAAACGGCAATTGTGAATGATGATGGACAGGTTTATTTATCTGGGCTCGAATCCTCTGGCGAATTAACAGCCAAATGGGGATATGACGATGAAAATCAGTGCCAAGCCATATATTCGTTACCTGAAAATGCAGATCTGCAATCATTAATTCGATTCGATATTAATTGCCAATAACCATTGGTCAATAACAAAACTATTTTAATCATTTATTTAAATAACAGGCTTAATATGAATTTAATTATCAATAAACTCGTGAAATTAATTTTGGTCATCACCTGTGTTAGTGGCGCAAATATCAACTTAGCCAGCGCGGAAAGTGCAAGTGCGTTAGTTAAAATAAAAGCGACTGTTTTGGCAGGCTGCTCACTTGATGCACCCGATACCGTTACTTTAGATAAAATTCCGAGTTCTGTATTCAATGGTAAAACAACCGGAGATGACCTAGATACTTATTCTAAAATATTTACTTTGACCGCCACATGTTCAGGCACTAACAAATATAAATACACCTTCAAAGCAAATGAAGCAGATGGCTCCTGTATTAAAACGGATGCTGACTTTATGCGCTACTGCTTAAAATTCGATGAAAACTATCTTGATTTATCGTCGACAACAGCCACCTTGGAAAGAGACAGCACCAAAGATGGGGTTAAGACTGAAATCACTGTCGTTCCGCAGGTAGCCTCAACTTCAAGTACCCCGGTTGGTGACGTTAATGGACAGATTACTGTCACTATCGAACCGATGTAAATTGCGAATTAACCAGTAAGGTCAACAACATTGCGCCAGTTATTTATTTTTATTGTTTCATTGTTTCCGCTGTCTGTTTATGCGGAAACAACATTTATTCTAAAAGAAATTAAAGATGTATATATTGAAGAAATTACGTCCGCAAATAGAAGTACATTGTTTAGATTTGAGGTAGATTACAGTAATCCCGACGGCACATCAGGTCCATTACGATCTGCATGCTGGCCAAGCTTAGAGGAAATGAAAACCGTTTTCTATAGTCATGGATTAGGGGTCTATGCAGAAACCTTTAATGATGGAAAAATTAGACTCAATGGGAGTGGTACAGTACTCAATTATTTTGGGGGGGATAATTCAATTAATGGACTTACATATGTCACGAGCCTGTCAGGATTTAATGATGAAACTTGGGTTTTATACTGTAGCATAGTGACAAATGATTATAGCGGAGGACAGATACTGTTTAGACCGACAACTCTCACCTATACGATTGTTAATTTACATGCATCAAGTATGGCGTATCCTCATATCAGCGCACCGGCTGTCATTGATTTAAAGTCCTGTTCACCCAATGATGATCTAGAAGCCGTTATTCCATTGACTGTAGGCTTTGTGGGATATATGGGGCAAAGTAAAAACATGGAGTTAACCGTAAAATCTAATGATTTACCTGATGACTTTGATATTGTTCTTGATAACCAAAGTATTCTCAATAAACCGCCCCAAGTCATTCAAATGCCAGCAGGGCAAAAAGAGAAACAGATTGAAACTCACTTAAAAGGAAAATGCCCAAATCAAGCAGGAGAATATATTTGGAATGCAGAATACATTACAACTATTCAGTAAGCTTGATTTCGCATTTTATTAGTCACTCTTTAATATAAAAAAATCCGCCTAATGGCGGATTTACAATCAAGATGAATGTAGAAAAGAATAAATAAAGAAAAGTTCTTAATAAGATTAAATTCTAACTTGTTTTATCAAAATAACTTTCAATATCCTTGTGAGTATCACTTAACTTCACATTTGGGATTTCACCATGATAATCATTATTCAGCAGGAACCTTAACTCACTAAAAAAGTCTCCAAAATCAAAATCTAAAATAAAAAGAATACTTAATAATGTATCAACAGAAATGCGGCATTTCCCACATTCATATCGTGAATAGTGCTGCTGTGAAATACCTAACTGACTAGCCACCTTAGAGCCCGAGAAACCTTTCTTTTTACGAATTCGTTTCAGCTCTTTGCCGATTATTACGGAGTAAACATGATTTTCGGGTTTACTATCTTCATCTACGCTCTTCATATTTTATATATCTCCCTGTACTGGAACGATTAATTAAAAATTTAATTCTCGGTCCTACCGATAGATAAAGTTATCCATTATGAGTGACTTTTATAGTGTCATTATTTTGAGTTTTAAAACCGTAACGGCTTAACGGTGAAATCACTAACTCCTGTACTGTGTTTTTCACATTAATAGTTTTGCTTTCATTCGGTCTTAAATAAAATTGATCAATGGTATAAGCGTCATTGCTCGGTAATGTCGTGACTGAAGGTGATAAACGAACAACTTGATCCCCTGTATTCGTCAACGTCAGTTGATTATTTTTTTGATTAACAGCGATATTTTTCCAAGGTGTTTGGCTTAATACCCCATTAGCTGGCGTAATCAGCATGGCCACATCTTGGCGAATAGGCATTTTTGCAGAGTTTTGCTTAACGGCACCGACACCTTGGAAAGAAACACGCAAAATCTGTTCTTGTTTTAAATCTAACCCTTTCTTTAAAACAAAATTTATTTGCTGGCTTTCATTTGGTTCAATTCTAACAATAGGCGGAGATACCATAATATCTTTAGCCATAGGCTGAGAACCTTCTAAATCAGAGACTTTTGTTGATAATAAGATAGGCTCTTTCGATGTGTTTTTTACACTAAATACTTTGCGCTCTTCACCAGCATCTAAAATAACAGTCATTGTTTCTAATTGGAAACTCGCTTTTGCAGGTACGCTCATTAAGCCTATTAAACTTAAAAATGCGATATAAATTAACTTTTTCATTGAAACCTCAAACTTGTATTCAAATAATATTAAGATTATTGGCAGATAGCATCTGCCTCTTCATAAAGTGATTCAGCGGAAAAAAATTCCGGTACGTTATATTTAATAATGCAATCATCAGAGTTAGGTGAGCGCAAAATAATGTCATCGCCAATTTGCTCATTACTAAGTAATAAATTACCTTCCCCCATAATGACACCCATATAATCACCTTTTTTATTGAGCACACTGGCACCAAATGGAACGTCATTGCCATTGGCCATTTTGATGCTCAACAATAATTGCCGCATTGTGGTTGCCTGAATGCGTTTCGTCATGACAGTCCCTCTCGCCGCAGCAACATCAAACGACGTTGTATCCAAGCGCACATTCAGAGGCAGTTTCTCCGTATTTAGCTGCACGGTAGACTTTTGGTTCTTTGGTAACGATGAAATCGCTGCCGTTCCAAAATGATTCGTTATCGTGGTGCCACTGCCCATCGTGTTGACTCTAACCCCTGGCGCATCCGGTACATACACGATGCCAAAGGTGTCTCCTAAAGGTACGGATGACGTTGCAAATAACCCATCGGAATACGCCATGCCGCCTGATGCAGAGACAGTGACTGAGTGCGTATTATTCTGGGACATCGAACCGCTCAGCGAAATATTGCTATACGCATTGGCATTATTAATACTGCCATTCACGACACTCGTGCCATCATTACGACCAGCCCCAACGGAATACCTTAAATTATCGCTGACTTGCTGATTGTAATTTGCCATTACCATGGTTTTATCTTGGTAATATTGGCTCTGCATACTCATGCTTTTTTTCTTACCTAACGGCATCGATGCATTAATAAAAATTCGGCTATCTCGATCATCACCCGTTTGGTAATTCACATTCAACGATATATCTGCAACTTTTCGGCTATAGCCCGCTGAATAAAAAACGGTATCAGATTTATCGCCATAAAAATGATTATGGTTTACGTTAGCGCTAAAGCGCCCCCATGTAACATCACCCCAACTTGCAAATAACGAAGAGGTAGTTTGTAATTCTCCACTAAACCATCTATTCGTATTTTCTTGCTCATCCTGAGCGGGTTGCTTTTTTAATAATGAACTATCCAAGGTTGGAAATTTATTCGTACGATATAAAACAGATGCCCCGAATGTCATTTTCTCAAATGCAATATTGCTATTGAAATCGATCTGCTCCCCGCGCTTTTCATTATTTCTCGCACTTTGAACGCCAATCCCCGTAGAAATCGGTGTTGAAAAATCAAAATAAGAGTTAAGTCGTCCACTCACCGCTTGAAATTGATTTGAATAAAGTACGCCTGCCCCATAATTTGACATGCCATATTGCTGGCTGATTTCTGCACTACCAATAATGGGTTTATCCGTTTGCAAATCACTTTGGCTACGATAACGCCCCACTGAAAATTGATAGCTCATGGGTGAAACCGCAGTTTGCTGGTTGGCCGTCACCACCTGAAACTGCTGTTTTTCACCATTATCTTGGAAAACCGTGACATCCAAAGGCGAACCAATCACCACATTATTAATGCGATTTAACTCAAAAGGTCCTGCTGGTACCATCGTTCGATATAGCAGCCGCCCATTTTGCTGAACTTCAACCGTTGATGGTGTACTTGCAAAACCAGTCACCGGAACAACTAAAATATTCGAGCCTTGCAAAGAGCTATCTGAGTAAAGTTGCACACCATCAAGCGGTGTTCCCCCAAAAAAGGCACCTTGCGTATTAAGCTGCCCAATATCTAATAAAGACTGCAAGGGTTCGATGCTTTTTGACAGTACAGTTTCATTAAATTGATATTGTGATTTTGAATCTCCAGCGGAGAGGCTACTGTTATTTCGTAAAACCCAATTATTCCAGTTAATACCCGTTTCAAACTCTCCTTGATAGAAACGCTGACTGTAATTACCGTTAATATGCATCCCATATAACTGATAGTTACTGACAACACCAAAACCACCGTACGTTAACTCATTGCCTTGTAGTTTTGGGTCTAAATTCTCTTCGGCAACCACCATATCAATTTGGTAGGAGCTAGGATGTAATGCAATTTTTGCCTCAGGATAAATTTGTTCGAATGTATTACATCCGTCAGTTAAGTTAACTTTTTTTAATCTTAACTTACTCATTAACCCGTCAGTCAGGCAAAGCTCACCGTTTTCATTGATTTCAATATTCGCAGTATATTCATTACTGCCATTTAATTTTATGGTGACATCATGATTTCCGGGTAAAAACTGATTACCCTTCATAAAGAATTCAGCGACCTCTGCCCCATACCCTAGTGATTTTAAAGAGTCGATATCAAAATTAATTGACGATCCTGTGTTACTCTTTATTGATTCAGATGCATCGGAATTATTTACATGCAGTACGACAAAAATTAAAAATAGATGGCAATAAGAAAATTTATTTTTCTTATTCATTATTATTTTTATTTCCAATATAAACTACTAAGAATTAAAACTATATTCCAAATGAAAATATAATATCTGCACTGCCATCTAATTCCACAGCCTCAATAATTGGACCATTGGTTTCTTTAAGGCTGTTTAATATAGGCTTAACGGCTATATTAACGGTGAAATTTTTCCCACTGGATAATACGTTTTCATTTGTAAACCATGCATATTTTTTCCCTTTTAATACCGCTCCTTGAATGCGTTGAAATGGACCTGCACCTTCCACCACACCGATTCCAACCGATTGACCATCCACTTTTGGTTGGTTAAGTATCAGCTGGTAATTCCCTAATCGTCCCTGGTTATTCACCTTCCCTAACCCAAAGTAATCTTCATTTCCCAATTGTGATGAATCACTTCGGTTATCCGAGAACTGAACAAGCAATTGAGTTGGTGTATTACACGACACTTGCCATGTTTTGGTAATCTCGGGTATTTCCGTTGCGTTAATCGCATTAAACTGGCGAGCATGCAATTGATTAAATTGATATTGCCCGCCATCAGGGATGGCGATTTCACACGTAGGGGGTGACTCAACCTGTTCAATAATATTTCTATTTTGAAAAGTATGCGAATAAACTGCTTCACTAAAAAACAGACTACAATATGCAAATAGTAATGTAGCTTTAGTTACTGGAGTGACAAATAAACGCATATATTCCCCAAGAAATACATCTCATTAGAATTTAATTAAATACCAAAGTTAAAAGCCAGCACAGCCTCTGCTTGATAATCGACATTAGACGTCAAATCGATACCCGCTGCTGTTAATTGGTTAATAGAGTTAATATAAACACCGCTGGTTTCAAAATCTGCAGAAAATACTTTTCCTGCTGTTAATTTATTAGCGAATATTGTTGAACTCTTTGTACCAAAACCATTAAGTATTTTTTTGGTCATGACAGTGTTATTTGCTGTAACGCCATCACTTGCAACAAAAGCAGTTTTAGAATCAATGGTGACATTGGAAACAGCAAACATCACTGCACCGACTGATTTATCTGCATTATCCGAATGCACTATGAAAAAATAGTTATCCGCAGATGACGTTGGCCATGGCGTACTTTGATACGTATCCGTTGCACGATAGGTTAAATATGTCTCCGCATCACAAGTCACAGTGACATTCTTTTTAACCGGTGATTGTAATACCGTATAGGATGTTTGACTCAAATATCTTGGCGATGTTTTTGCTAATTCAAAAATAACATCTGACTGTTCATTTCCATTAATTAAACAGGTTGGCATTGCAACTTTGCCGGATACTTTTATATTTGCAGTTGTATTGGCAAATACAGCTGGAGATATTAACACTGTCGATAATATTAATGGTGTTATTTTTTTAATCATAGTTCCGTTCCATAATGAATAGATATAAATTTATATCTATTCATTTCAATCAAAAAATTAGAGAGAGAAAGCAAAGGCTAATGTAGCATGACCATCTAATTCAGCATCACCCGAACTTGTTTTCAATTCGGAACTCAGAGTTGGTTTTACATCAAAGTCTGCTGCAAAAATTTGCCCTGCTTTTAATGTGCTTGCAGCTGTTGCCCACGCCATTTTTTTCGTTTTATCAATATACATTGTTGTGGCATATGTTGCTCCATTCGAAATACCGACAGTTTGAGCAGCACTTGAAGAATCCGCTTTAACTGTTGCATTCTTCATATTGATTGTATAGAAACCAACTTTTTTATCGGTATCAAACAGACCTAAACCAAAGTTATATACACCCGCAGTTAATACAGAACTCGCACGGTTATCAGTAGAGGAGAAAGTTAAATAAGTTGCTGCATCACAAATCACTTCAATGCTATTTGTTTTTGCATCAAGTCCTAAATTACCAGAAACAGGGAACATTCCAGGTGACACATCAAATACATATTCTAAGTCAACTTCATTCTGCCCTTTAATAGTACAAGTTGGTGGCGTAATTGAACCTGATACTTTTAAATTAGCCACGGGTGCCGCTGCTAATGTCGCGCTTGAAACAGAAATTAAAGATAATGCAATTATGGTTCTCTTAAACATGAAATAAATCCTATAAAATAAAAATAATATTTAAACGAATAAAACCCCTCCTATTGGAATTTTAAAATTAAAATTCAAACAAGAATGTTTTAGATATTTAGTTGGTTTTATTTATTTTCAATATCGATTTAATGCTAACAAACTCCATCAGCCTAATTAACTCGATGGAGCCATTATAAGCATATATTTTTAAGATTTGAATTAGGCTAAATAAAGCAAGTTATTTAATTTTGCCTTATTACAAAGTATTTCAGTATGTTTCATCATAGAAAACAAGCAAGTAAACTCAATTACTCGTTTTAAGATTATCTGTTGAATATATTTAAACCTAGAATCATCATAAAAAGAATGCAAATACAGTTTTTTATATCAAATATACTTTTTATTTGTTCCTAACAGCGAAGAATTACAATTTAACACATATACAGAGTAAAAACAAAAGGTCGATAATTGACAAAAAAATATAGAGATAAATTTATTTAGTTAAAAATCAATGCCATATAGATAGACAGCCAAATAAACCATTCACACTTATACACAGTAAACCAAAGAAACTATACAAACTTGTGAAGTTATACCAAAACCATCGCCAGGTTGTTACAACAATAAAGAGTAATAATGGTACTTTTATCTAACCACCTCTTCCGATCATCATATTTAGAGAGTCTTTATATGACTACTTCTACTTACTTCTTGTGTTTTATACTAGTAGCTGATTTTTATTTGGTGGATTATGAAGTCATTATCTTACAGTTTAATAATTTATTTTTTGACTTACGCTATAAAACAGTCATATATAATGTAAACAATAGTAAAAAATACCTTTTATTTTTTCCGTTTCTTTCTCGCTGTCACACTCTTTTTATCTTCTCGGCTTGATGACCAAATCTCAATGTAATCCATGTTCATTAGGAAAAAGACAATACAGCTTCCTAGAACCGCCATCCAAACTAACATCGCTTTTGGAATATTATCGAAGCGGAAAATTAATAACAGCGGAATAAGCACCATCATGCTGATAAACATTGAGCTAATCATGCCCAATACTACGGGTGCGATAAATTTCTTCATCCCGATCATTCTCATCACTAGCGTGAAAACAATACAGGCAGGGATCATTCCAAACGTAGCAAACATCACGATCAACCCCGGCTCCCCTTTATTCACCAACCAATCGGTGAAACCAAACCATGAAAAAGGAATTGTGATCATGATGCAGACTCCTGTTGAACATACAGCAAGGGAATATCTTTAAAACGGAATAAGAGTGTAAAAATGAGATTCGGGAAAAGACGAATGTTGGTGTTGTATAACGTAACCGTTTGATTAAAAAATTCTCGGCGATCCGCAATTTGGTCTTCTAACCCTTTTGCTGACGTTTGTAATGCTAATAACGCCTGCTGGCTAATCAGCTTGGGGTATTTTTCTGCCAGTAAAAAAATCGATTTTAAATGTGAGCGAAATTGGTTTGCGGAATCCACTTTAACATCGAGTTGTTCCGTGGATAAATAGTGCTGACGGCTTTGCAGTAATTCGCTAATTAAACGCTTTTCATGGGTCATTGCCCCTTCCGCTACGATTGTTAACTGAGGCATTAAATCTGCCTGTTTTTTTAGGAGCACATCAATATTAGCAAACGCTTTTTCGCAGTTATTTTTCAAGAAAATAATATTGTTGTAGATCCCCACAATATAGCGAACCAAAATGGTGCCTATCACCGCGACAAAAATCCAAAAGATAATCTGATTCATATCATTCACTGTCAGATAACGAAATTTGGTTAAAATGGAGCGTTAAGTATCCATCTTGATAACTCACTGGCGTCATTAATATTAGCGCAATCAGAATAGCTGCAATCATTGCTGTCACCCCAATATTCCGACGCATTGGCGCGGATTTATTCCAGCGAGTCACATAATCTGATGGCGAAACACCTAATAACATGTGTGGCGCTTTACGGGTGATCACCACTTTGCCATTCTCACTGTCCGCTGACCCAATCAATAAATAACTCTTCCCACTTTCAAGTAAATACTCTTTATAACGACGATTGCCACTCTCATAATCCATATGGGGGGATAATCCGGTATGAACAAAATAATCTGGGTCACAAATCACATTCACAGAGCCAGTATCATCCGTCATGGTGAAATTATGTAGCTGAACACTGCTGTCTCTGAGGGTATAACTTTTTTTACCCTCTTTATCCGTAGAGATAGAGTACTCGTAATAAAAAGCACCATAACAGCTACGATTACCTAACTTACTTTTGACTTCCTTTCCTGAGGTTATTTTCCCTTCTACTTCTACGATCCCCATCGCAATTGAGCGAATTTTTGAAGTTGCGAGGTTCTTTTGAAACTTTAGAAAGCGTTTTTCGGGGGTATTTTGAATAAAACTGAAAACAAACAATAAGACGAAAGCCACAAAAAAGAGGCGAATATCGATAAAAAAGCCCATGGTTAAACACCCAGCCAATGCAGTGCCAACAAGGGTTTTTAATAATGCAATAAATTTGGAGGAGCCTTCCTTTTGCAAACGTTGATAGCGATCATACGCACTTTCCGTTATTCCAACGACAATACGACTAGCCGCAAAAGCCATCCCTACTGCCACAGCATAGAAAAAGTAGCGTTCATATTCACCAGGTCTCGGCGAGATAGTTTCCCATGCCCCAAATAGCACCGCAGTAAAAAGAATAATGCCCCAGTTTAATTTACGCTTTTTTGAATACTTTCTGTCTAAATAAAAAAGAATGCCGCCTAATACGGCACCTAAAAAATAGTAGATATTCACAGATGATACCTTTAACGGTGATTATGATTTGAATTGAATACCATCATATTTTTTCTCAGCTTCAGTGATTTCCAATAAAGGCAACGCAGTAAAACCAAAAATATTGGCAAAAATACTGTCTGGGAACATTTGGATCGCCGTATTGTATTCCGTTGTTGCATCATTGAAGCCTTCGCGGCGCTGAGCAATTTTATCTTCCACTTCGCTTAGTGCGATTTGTAATTGGGTAAATTGCTCACCCGATATTAGCGTTGGGTAGTTTTCAGCAACCGCGACGAGGCTTTTTAATGCTTTATCCATTTCATTTGATGCAGCAATTTTTTCATTCACATTTTTAGCACTGAAATAATTTTGGCGAGCATCACTCAATGAAGTAAATAGCGCTTTTTCATGCTCCATGGCTTTTTCAACTATCGTGACTAGCTGGGGAATTTGGTCAGCACGCTGTTTTAAAATCACATCAATATTGGCAAATTGATTGGTAACTTGATTCCGAGTACTCACTAAGCGGTTATAAATAGAAATTCCCCATCCCGCTAAAATAAGCAGTAAAACCAGAAGAACAATCATTGTCGTTGCCATTTTTATGCCTTTTAATTAAAAAATCATTAGTCCTGAGATATTTAATTTAAGTTATCGATATAACACTTTTTATTCAATCGGAAAAATAGCAAAGAAAAGGATTAATAGTGATTTACACACCATACCAAATCGATCATGATCACATTAATGACGCAAACTAATTCAAATTTCACCTTAAAGTGTTAGCTGAAATGTTTTTTCAAAGATTCTTCACTTCTGAAAATAACGAAACTAATTATACTCTTTCGAAAATCATCGCATCCACTATAGTTTGCATTTTGTCTGGCAAACAAACCTCATAAACAAAAGAGTTCTTAAATAAAAAATAGGATTTGAATCACAATTATCACTTTTTTATTTAGCATCTCTCAAAAATGACGACGTCGTCATATTAAAAACTAAACAATTTATTTATAACAATAGAGCATCACTTTTCTCACACCATTATTATTTTTAGCCGTCAAGCGTTACAAAGAGAACGGTTTACTTACAAAAACGACGTTTAATGTTGACGTCAACATTATAGCCAACATCCAGAATGAGGTTATTAGAATATGAGTACCCTACCTGAAAAAATGAAAGCAGTTGTATGTCATGGCCCCCATGATTACCGCTTTGAAGCGATTAAAAGACCAACACCAGGGTTTCGTGAAGTGGTCATCAAAGTAGATGGATGCGGTATCTGTGCAGGTGACTGTAAAGCGAATGATGGCGCTCAAATGTTCTGGGGTGAAAACCCATGGATCAAAGCCCCTGTCGTACCAGGACACGAATTTTACGGACGCGTCGCTGAGCTGGGCGAAGGTTCTGGTGAAAAATATGGTCTGAAAGTAGGCGATCGTATTTTAGCGGAACAAATCGTGCCTTGCTGGGAGTGTCGTTTCTGTAAGTCAGGCAAATATTGGATGTGCGAAACCCATGATATTTACGGCTTCCAAAAAGAAGTTGCCGATGGTGGGATGGCGGAATATATGCGTTTTTCTGAGCGTGCCATTATTCACAAAATTCCAGATGAGCTTTCAGAAAAAGATGCGGCGTTAATCGAGCCAATGGCCTGCGCTATCCATACCGTTCGTCGTGGTGATATCGATTTAAATGACGTTGTCGTTATCGCAGGTGCAGGTCCACTGGGTCTGTGCATGATCCAAGTCGCGAAACTCAAAACCCCGAAAAAATTAGTCGTTATCGATGCTATCGATGAGCGCCTTGAATTAGCTAAGAAATTTGGTGCTGACGTGGTGATCAACCCACTGAAAGAAGATGCCATCAAACTGGTTAAAGAAATGACCGAAGGTTACGGTTGCGATGTGTACATCGAAGCGACTGGTGCTCCAATCGGCGTGACTCAAGGGTTAGAAATGATCCGTAAACTGGGTCGCTTCGTCGAGTTCAGCGTTTTCGGTAAAGAAACCACCGTAGACTGGTCAATTATCGGTGACCGTAAAGAGTTAGATATCCGAGGTGCTCACTTAGGCCCATACAGCTACGAGGTCGCCATTGACCTATTTAGCCGCGGGTTAGTATGTGCTGACGATATCGTTACCCACTTCTACTCAATCGATGATTGGGAAGAGGCATTTGTTATGGCGAAATCGGCAGACTCTATCAAAGTCGTTATCAAGCCATAATGCTGTTGTAGTGCAATATAGTGAAATTCAGTATTGTGAAATGCAGTATCAGCATAATTAAAGTAAGTCATTAATAATCATAAATATTAGCAGTACCCTATAACACTAAAGACTCTTTAGGAGAACATCTTATGTTGAGTAAATTTAAAAAGTTAGCTGTTGCAGCAAGCGTTTTAACACTGGGCATGGCTTTTAACGCGACAGCAAAACCTGTTTCTGTCGGAATGTCGTTTCAAGAACTGAATAACGAATATTTCGTGACCATGAAAGAGGCTTTAGAAAGCGCAACAGGTGAAATGGGCGCTCAACTTTATATCGCTGATGCGGCACACGATGTCTCAAAACAAACCAGCGATATCGAAGATATGCTTCAGAAAAAAATCGATATTCTGCTGATTAACCCAGCAGATAGCGTGGGTGCAGAAACAGCTGTATTAGCTGCGAAAAAAGCGGGTGTCGTGGTGATTGCAATCGATGCACAAGCTAACGGTCCAATCGACTCATTCGTGGGTTCTAAAAACTACGAAGCAGGTCTAATGGCGGGTAAACGTTTAGGTGAATCATTAGGTGGTAAAGGCGAAGTGGCTATCCTTGATGGTATCCCTGTCGTGCCAATCCTTGAGCGTGTTCGTGGTTTTGAAGCCGCCATGAAAGAGTATCCAAACATCAAGATTGTGACCAAATTAAACGGTAAACAAGAGCGTGATACTGCGATGAACGTCACTGAAAACATGCTGCAAGCTAACCCTGGCTTGAATGGTATCTTTAGTGTGAACGATGTGGGTTCTTTAGGCGCATTAGCGGCAATCGAATCTGCAGGTCGTGATGTGAAACTGGTGAGTGTTGATGGTTCTCCTGAAGCCGTCGCTGAAATTGCCAAAGGTAATTCACCGTTTATCGCTACTTCCGCACAATTCCCACGTGACCAAGTACGTATTGGTTTAGCCATGGGCTTAGCAAAACACTGGGGAGCTAACGTACCTAAAGAAGTTCCTCTGGATGTTAAGTTAATCGATAAAACCAATGCTAAAGATTTCCATTGGTAATCAGCAATTAACAAAGTAAATAAATAAGTCGAACTCGGTATTGCGCCTACGGATTATTCCCCGGCGCAATACTCTTAATAAAAATGAATGACACTCTGTTTATTGGAAAGCATTTCACTTTCCAACTCGCTTTGTTACCCATTTTTAAGCGGTAAAGAAAATAAGGGAAGCAACATGATGCAATTGTTAGCATTAAAAGATGTCAGTAAAACTTTCCCTGGGGTTAAGGCGCTAGATAATATTAATCTCTCTTTAGAAAAAGGAGAGGTACACGCACTGCTGGGTGAAAATGGTGCGGGTAAATCAACGCTAATGAAAGTGCTGTGTGGAATTCATAAACCAGATAGCGGGAAAATACTTATCGAAGGCGAAGAGTACACCTTCCATAATTATCGTGATGCCATTAAAGCGGGCGTCGGTATTATTTTCCAAGAGTTTTCGTTAATCCCTTATTTAAATGCTTTTGAAAATATCTTTTTAAACCGGGAAATTAAAAATAAATTTGGCTTATTAGATAGAAAGCTGATGCGTGAAAAAGCGCAGATAATCCTATCTGAGTTGGGCGTTAATATTGATATTGATGAACCCATTAGCCATTTAAGTATTGCTGAACAACAATTTGTGGAAATTGCCAAAGCGCTTTCTCTGGATGCCAAAATATTGGTACTAGATGAGCCAACGGCAACATTAACCCCCAAAGAAGCCAATCACCTATTTGATGTGATGCGTGACCTGAAAGCAAAAGGCGTCGGCATGTTCTTTATCTCTCACCACTTGGAAGAGATTTATGAAATTTGCGACACCATTAGCGTATTGCGAGATGGTCAATATATTGGATCCCGTAAGGTGGATGATACCGACCTTGATGTGATCATCGAAATGATGGTGGGTCGTGAAGTCGAAAATATCTACCCGCCAAAACGTCATTTTGATGGACAAGAGGTCATTCTCGACGCTCAAATTCAACGGTTTGCTTCTAGCCCAACCAATCGCATTCAATTGAAAAAAGGCGAGATCCTCGGTCTTGCAGGCTTAGTCGGCTCTGGCCGCACTGAAAATATTCTCGCCATGATGGGCGCGGATAAAGCCTACAAGAAAAAAGTGGTTCTAGAGGGGCAAGAAGTCAAAATGAAATCTGCGGCACAAGCGCTCCAGTTAGGCATTGGACTTTTACCTGAAAGCCGTAAAACCCAAGGTTTGGTTTTGCCATTCTCAGTTAAAGAAAATATTTGGCTAAATAACCACGCTCAAAAACTGTTCTTAATTCAAAATAAAAAAGAACATTTGTTATCTCTTGATTTAATTTCGCAAGTCAAAGTTAAAACACCAGAAGCAGATACAGCGGTTTCAACGCTTAGCGGTGGAAACCAACAAAAAGTGGTGATTGCACGTTGGCTAAATAAACAAGCCAAAATTCTTATTTTCGATGAGCCTACACGGGGTATCGACGTCGGAGCAAAATCAGAAATCTATCAATTAATGCGTTCACTTACCGAAAAAGGGATCTCAATTATTATGATTTCCTCAGAGCTGCCTGAAGTTATTGGCGTGAGCGATCGAGTTTTGGTGTTTCGAGATGGTGAAGTTGCTGCTGAATTAAGTGGGGACGAGATTAACTCAACCCAGATTATGTTACATGCGGCCGGCAATATTATATAGGATCATGACTATGTCTAACCAAAGTACAATTCCACTGGCGAAGAATAAATTTAATTTTGCCAAATTAACCAAGATACCGGCATTTTTACCTCTCGTTGGGTTAATTATTTTATTTGCTTGTATGTCCATTTTTAATGAGCATTTTTTAACGGTAAATAACTTATCTACTATTGCCCGCCAAGTTTCTATTAATGCAATCATTGCTATCGGGATGACATTTGCCATCTTAACCGGAGGGATCGACCTTTCCGTTGGGGCGGTGATGGCGCTATCCGGTACATTGATGGCTGGATTAATGAAATATTATGGTATGGATCCTTCCATTGCCATTGCTCTGGGTCTGTTATCTGGTATCGCGTTTGGATTTATTAATGGGATTTTAACTGCTTACGGTAAAATGCCGCCAATTATCGTGACCTTAGGCGCCATGATTATTGCGAAAGGCTTAGCGCTAATTTACACCGGTGGCTACCCTATTTCTGGCTTACCTCAAGAGTTTGCTTTTTGGGGACGTGAAGAGTTGATGGGAATTCAGGTACCTATCCTATTAATGCTAGGTCTGTATCTAATTTTTTATGTGGTGCTTAATCATATTCCATTCGGCCGCTATATTTATGCCATTGGCGGTAACGAAGAGGCGGCGCGTTTAAGTGGTATCCGCGTTGAGCGCTATAAAATGTTGGTGTACGTCATCAGTGGTTTCACTGCCGCATTTGCCGGACTGATTTTTACCTCTCGCGTTATGAGCGGTCAGCCTAATGCCGGTGTCGGTTTTGAACTTGATGCTATTGCAGCAGTCGTTTTGGGTGGTGCATCTATCGCAGGCGGTCGCGGGATGATCATCGGCACATTGATCGGCGCAATGATTTTAGGTGTACTAAACAATGGCTTGAACCTTCTGGGTATCTCACCGTACGTTCAATATATTGTAAAAGGTCTAATTATCTGGGGCGCAACCTTAATTAGCTCAATGAAGCGTTGATTTTCACGCTGTTACGAAAAACAACAAATAAGGATTTCATGATGAAATCCTTATTTTTTTAATCGTAAGTCACAAGTTTTCCATTGACGAAAATTTGCTTGGAACCCGTTTCTTTAGTGGTACCACCTTCTATCTCTGCAAACAGTAATTCTGCTGTTCGTTTACCTAAATAAACTGAGTCATGGTGAACGCCTGAAATCGATAAATGATAAGTATCAGCATAAGGCGGTAAGTCCACCGAGAAATAACGGCAAGATAATCCGAGTTCAGAAATAATTTTGTACATCCCCGCGGTAATAATTCCGTTTAAGCCCACGATATACATATTGGGTGTATAGAGTTCTTTTATTTTTTCTCTTAAATACTCTTCATCTTTCTTACTAAAAATATAACTACTGTACAGGACATGAATATTTTTACGGTTAGTAAATTGATCATAAATACCCGCTAAGCGTGAAAGACTAATTTCAGAATGCTCAGGCCCTGAGACAATTAAGGTATTTTCGCTGCGTTGCTGATTGAGATATTTACCGGTTAATGCCCCGATTTCAAAGTTCTTCAAAAATAGCCCAGGGTAATCTTTGCCATAAATAGAACGGTCAACAAAAACCAGAGGGACTTTATGCTGATCAATCAGTGATAAATAACTCGGTTGATAGGCTTTATCGTCACGCACAGGCGAAAGTAAAATACCGCTAGCCTTATAGCTGACTAAGGTTTCAATAGCCGTTTGCTCGGCTTTTTCATCGCTATCGGTATCAAAGATCATCACCTGATACCCTTTCTCTTTCGCTAAGCGGGAAACCGTCTGGATTAATACAACATAGAACGGGTTAAAGGTACTGTCCGTAACAACCCCAATAATGCGGCTATTTTTATTCTTTAAATTCCGAGCAAATACATTGGGGACATAATTTAATTCTTGCGCGATAGCGAGTATTTTTTCTCGCGTCTCTTTTTTTACCAATTCTGGGTGATTAAAAGCTCGAGATACCGTAATATCGGTCACATTCGCGCGTTTGGCGATATCAATGATGGTTGTTGAACTATCTTGTTTAGTCATATTTATGCTAGTCAACCTGTAATGATTATTGTATTTGGTAGGGTATAGCGTGTCCTGTTGATGTCGCTGCTGAATAAGAATTGCGATTAATCCATTATACCTGTTTATCATTGAAGATAAATCAGTTTTCTTTCTTATACATCAAACCAATAGCATCTTATGCCTAATATTCTCAATTTGAATCAAGCCAAATATAAAAAAATATTTTAAAAGTAAAATAACTGAAAAACCACTAATAAATGAGTAGTGGAAATGAAGTTATTATATTAAAAAACTGGGGATTCCATTATTTTTTATAAAAATAAAAATTGAATATAACAAATAAAATGAAACAAAAACAACCAATAATGCAAATATAGTTTGAACAATATTAACAGGGATATAGCCAATCAAAAAACGCCCAACAACCAGCCCTAAAACGCAGGCTAAAATAAAAGTTGCGCTCACCTCTAATGGATATTCAAAACCATTCAATATATTAATTGAAATACTAATGCTGCCAATGAGGAATATCACCATCAGCGAGGTGACAATAATGCTTTTAAGGTTTAAATTGGTGAACTTTTTCATTGCAGGCACAATAATAAACCCGCCGCCTACACCTAATAGCCCCGTCAGTAATCCAGCAACTAATCCAATTCCCCCTAATATAGATGCCGTTTTGATATTCCAAATAAATTTTCCTGTTTGCTGGTTTATTTTGCACGGAGCATCATCATCTTTAATTACTTTCTTAAAAACAATACGATATGCAACCACCAGCATCACGAGACTAAATGCTAAAGTCAGCCATTGGGGTGAAACAATTTGTGCTAAATAAACGCCATATTTCGCGGTAGGAATGCTAATTAACGCAATCCAAATAGCCGCTTTATAACGAATATTCTGCTGAATAAGCCCTTGAATAGCACCAACTAATGCCGCCAATGTAATGGCCAATAACCCCACTGGTGCGGCGAGTGCAACGCCCCATCCTTGAGATGTCATCAAGGCAGGAACCGCTAAAATACCACCACCAGCGCCCGTTAATCCTAATAGGCAGCCAATCACCAAACCTTCTAATATCAATGTGAACATAGCAACCTATTTTCTATTTGAGTAATCAGCTGTGAAAGTCGATATTCCCCTGCCATTAAATCCACAAGACGAGAATCATGGAAAAACGCAATGGAAGGCACGGATTTAATTCCATACTGAGGGGCTATTGTCGGAGATTGAGCGATATCTACTATTCCAAAATGTATACTGCCACCAAAATTTATACGACCGCCAAAGTGCGTACCATTATCAGAAAAGTAATCCGTGAGTTGTAAATAGATAGGCTGCATGCTCTTACATGGCTGGCACCATGATGCACAAAAATAGATTAACGCCCATTGCCCGCTCGGCTGCATCGGGTCAGATAACAGCCGGCTAAAATTATCGCTACTGATGAAGGGAACAGCGGGCATGACGTTTTTTCCTTTTACACTGAGCATCACATCACCGACTGTATCAGCTCAATTGGAAAAAATCTCCCCTAGCTGTTACTCACGTTGATCTTCAATGCGGCAGCAATTGCCAACGGAGAAAAGGTGATGCTTGCGGCAAATAGTGCGCCGAGGATCGCAAAATATCCGCCAAGAGGCATATTAAAACTGTATGCTTCCATCGTGCCCGTCGCATAAATTAACACCGGAATATACAGCGGTAGCACCAGTAAACTGACCAGTACGCCCCCCTTTTTTAATGATACGGTGAGCGCAGCACCAATCGCACCAATAAAGCTCAATACTGGCGTTCCTAGCAGTAACGTCCCCGCTAGCACCAATAATGTGTCGCCATTAATTGATAACATTACCGCTGCAACAGGAGACAGTAGCACCAGAGGCAGTCCCGTCACTAGCCAGTGGGAAATCACTTTGGCTAAAACCGTGATAAACAGAGGGTGTGGTGCCAGTAATAATTGCTCTAACGAGCCATCCAGATAGTCATCTTTAAATAAACGTTCTAACGAAAGCAACGACGATAAAATGGCGGCAACCCAAAAAATCCCCACAGAGATCCGTGCCAATAATTGCGGTTCAGGGCCAATGCTCAATGGAAAAAGCGTGATGACGATTAAGAAAAACCACAGTGGGTTAACCAATTCGGAGAAGCTACGAAAGGCAATTTTAAGCTCTCTTTTTATTAATAGCCAAAACATCACTCGTACCCACCTGTCAGTTTTAATGTCCCAAAGTGCCCTGTCATCGCTTGGTGCGACGTAAATAAAATCATGCCACCTTGCTCTGCATGTTGATGAAAACACTCAGTTAAACGATTTACCCCCGCCACATCAATAGCCGTGAATGGCTCATCCAAAATCCACAGTGGCGCATCGCTTAACCATAAGCGGGCAAGGTTGACTCGGCGCTGTTGCCCTGCTGAAAGCTGCCCGACAGGAATATCCTCATACCCCATCAAAGAGACTTCTTCTAGCGCAGACCAAATTTTGTCGCCTTCAGGTTCTTGGTGGTGCATTTGGTAATAAAACTTCAGGTTTTCATAGGGGGTTAACAGTGATTTTACAGCCGGTTTATGCCCCAGATACAGCAAGTGGCGAGTAAACTCTTCCTTAAGTTTTTCAATGGAGTGCTGCTGCCATAAAATTTCACCTTCATCCGGCTTTAATAACCCAGCCATCATGCGTAACAGTGTGGTTTTACCTGCCCCGTTAGGTCCTTCTACCTGCAAAATTTGGTTCGGCATAACCGAAAAATCCAGCTGCCGAAATAGCGTTCTATTTTGTCGATGGCAGGTAATTTTATCCGCACTTAACATGGGGCTGAGTTCCTTTTAACATCCGTGAGGTCGCTAGCTTTTTGTAATTTTGTTCAGCAGCATATCACTAATGCTGTCATTAGAAATTGTTTCACCGCAAAGCACTTGCATCAAAACTTCCGAGCCAAGGGACGAGAGTGAAAACAGCATATCCGGGTTCAGCAAACGGATTTTATCCATGTTTGATTCTTGGTTAACCAATACCACGGTTTTTGCTTCGCTTTTACTACCCGATTGCGCTTTTACACCGAGCAAGGCAAAGGTACTTAACGAGTCACTATCGGTCATGATCAGCACACATTTCGCCTGTTTCACATTGGCTTCTGCCAATAAAGCGGAGTCCGTTGGGTCTCCTGTCACGATATTATCTTTTTCGGGATAGTGGCTGCGGTGACTTTCTTGGCAAATCACGGCGACAGGCAGTTCCCGTTTTTTCAGTGCTTGATAGACGTTAACCGCCATCGGTGTACTACCAATCACCACATAATGATTTTTCATATATGAAAACCTCTTGCGAACAATCTCTTTGGTACCTTTGGCTAATACGCCTACCACATACACTACGGAGGTAGTAAAAATGGTGATCCCTAAGATAATTACAGTCACCGTAAAGACCCTAGCGTCCAGGGTGACAGGAACAATATCGCCAAACCCTACGGTCGTCATACACACCAGCGCAAAATAAAATGCCGTGGTGCCATCCTTCACAACGGGTAAGAATTCATCGCCGATATACAGCGTACCGAAAATGGAATAGAGCAATAATGAAATAATACAGGTGAGCGCCACAAACCCCGCGCTACTGATACTGTGTCGAGGGTACAGTTTCCAAAAGAGTGTTAATGCGACAAACAAGCCAAAAGAGAAATAACCTTGTCGCACATGTTCCGTCGCCACTTTTAAGTCAACAAAGGCAATGATTGCCAATAATAAGAGTGCGAAAACCCATGCAATGCGCGCGCCATTGATCATAAATAGCGAAAGAAAGATAAGCGAGATACCCAATAAGAAGCGGGGAATATCCAGCAATTTCATAAACCCTAAGGATTTTAACCACTCGGTAAATCCACTTTGGCGCCAATCGATATAGTCCGTGTAAGCACTTAAGATGGGCTTTAAGATGAGCCCGCCATCAACAATAATCAAAATGGAGAGCAGAATTCTCACGGCTAAAGCGGATTTCAAAAAAGCCACAAAGGCGTTATCTAGCATCGTTTATGCCTCGCATTAAGCATCCCCTATCAATTAAATGCCATCAGTATTTCTAGCTAATAGATTAACAAAGAATAATATCAATTCCATTGCTTATGCAATAAATGAAAAATGTGAAGGAAAGCCTCATTTCTTAATAGGTTAATCATTAAATGAGCGCCAAAAAGAAAAATTTATAAATGATTTAAAAATCATTGATAAACAATGTAATAAATTAGTCCTTATCTGCATCTACAATAAACAATAAAACAGTAAACACATTCTTAATATAATTTGAACTTACTCGATAACTATCTATCTAAAAAACGATTTTTCGACTATGTTTTGATTGTTACTTAACGAAACTAATAATTAAGAGCTAAAAATTTATGGTTAATTCGATAAAAGCAGGAAAGTTTAGCTGGATGTCCTTGTTCTGGCTGCTAATATTTTTCTGGTATTTTTCATCTTTATTACAGCTGTATGTGGTTATCACCGGGCAAAGTAATACCATCGGGTTAAGAGATTCTCTACTCTATAGCTCACTCTGGCTCGTTCCCGCACTATTTTTCCCTAGAAAAATCAAACTAGTAGCAGGCTTAATCGGGATTGTTTTATGGCTATCCTCGGTCGTCGCTCTTGCTTATTTCGTGGTGTATGGGCATCAATTATCCCAAAGCGTGATGTTTGTGATGTTCGAAACCAACACCAACGAAGCGGGTGAATTCTTACGCCAATATCTGAGCTTTAAAGTGATTGCGGTGATTTTGGCTTACACCCTTGGCGCTATTTTCCTATGGACACGTTTAAAACCTGTCACGTTGCCAGTACCTGGACGTGTGATTGTGTCCGCGCTCGTTCTGATCGTGCTATTTGGTGTGCCTTACTACAACAAAGCCATCAAACAGCAACGTCCTTTTGAGAACGTCGTTTCCTACGTTAACAGTAAATTAGCGTATGCCGCACCATGGCAGTTTGTAAGTGGTTACTTCCTGTATAAGAACCAGCTGGCAAACATGGAAGAATTAATCCGCGACAACAGCAAAATTCCACCGTTAGAAAACTTTGTTGATGCCAATGGCAATACCCCAAGAACGTTTGTGTTAGTGATTGGTGAATCCACCAGCCGCGACAGAATGAGCTTGTATGGCTATTCTCGTCAAACAACGCCAGAGCTTGATCAACTGGAAAAACAGTATCCAAACAATTTGACGGTCTTTAATGATGTGGTCACGCCACGCCCTTATACCATCGAAGCGTTGCAACAGATTTTAACTTTTGCTTCAGAAACTGAGCCTGATCTGTTTAATTCCCGCCCATCGATTATGAATATGATGAAGCAAGCGGGCTTTAAAACATTCTGGATCACCAATCAGCAAACCATGACCGAGCGAAATACGCTGTTAACGGCGTTCTCTCGTCAAACCGATAAGCAATATTATTTGAACAACGATATGGCGCAAAGCTCCCGTATTTATGATGACGTGGTGCTTGACCCATTCAAAGAAGCCTTAGCTGATCCTGCTGAGAAGAAATTTATTGTGGTGCACCTGTTGGGTACCCATATGCGCTATGAGTTCCGTTATCCTGAAGATAAAGCCATCTTCACCGATAGCAATAGCCCAGTGCCAACCAACTTAAAAGGCGACCAAATCAAAGATTACAATGCCTATGATAATGCTCAGCATTACAATGACTATGTGGTTTCTACGCTGATTAAAGATTTCGATTCTTCAAAAGAAAATGGTTTCTTAGTCTTCTTCTCCGATCATGGTGAAGATGTTTACGACACGCCGCCACATGAAATGTTAGGTCGTAGTGAAGGCAAGCCAAGCAAAGTGATGTACAACGTTCCATTCTTAGTATGGCAGTCGCCAGAATGGTTACAGACTCATCAATTTGACTTGAAAGATAAAACCGCTCGCCCATACAGCAATATGGATTTTATCTATACATGGTCTGATTTGGCAGGTTTCAAGTACACCGGATTTGAGCCACAAAAAAGCCTGATTAACAATGAGTACCAACCACAACCTCGTTGGATTGGTGACCCAGAAAATAAAGCATCCATGATGCTGTATGACGACTTAAAGAAATAACCCTCAATCAGCGCAAGTGGGTGTTTACTCACTTGCGCTCTCTCCTTCCCACACAAGTACCTTTCCACACATCTTTACAGGCGCCACATGGATCTTTTTCCATTTCGTGTGCTACATTTTGATGTGTTTATGTCGGTATTTTAGCCCCAAATGAATTTACCGTTTAATTAGTATTTTTCTAACATGACCTGTTAAGGAATTAATAATGAAACATAAAATCATTTCTTCTCTTGTTGTTGCTGGCGTTTTAACCCTTGTCGCTGGCTGCGATGACTCATCAAAAAAAGACGATGCGGTTCAACAAGTCGAAGAAAAAGCTACCCAGTTAAAAGACGCGACTGAGCAAAAAGCGACTGAGTTATCTGATAGCGCAAAAGCCACCGCGCAAGATGTGAAAAACGATGCTTCAGACAAAGCATCTGAACTCTCAGACAAAGCCAAAGAGTTAGCAGACCAAGGTGAGAAAAAAGCGGATGAGCTGAAACAAGACGCATCTGACTCGGCCGATAAACTCAAAGAACAGTATGACAAAGCATCTAGTGAGTTTTCAGAAAAAGCGCAAGACATGAAAACGGATGCCATTAACAAGGCTGACGAACTCGCCACTGACGCTAAAGACAAAACCGAAGCGTTAAAATCAGAGAATGATGCGAAGAAATAAATCATCGCATTTTCCCCTTTTTTCATTCCAAAGCAGACCGATATTGTCTGCTTTTTTATGCGCATAAGCGTTAATTCATTTTGCTATTTAGCCCGCTTTAAGGCTATTTTTAGCCACATAATCATCTCTTTTGCTCACTTGGCTACATTTCCATAAATAACACCAAAATACAGTAAGATAAATAAACAATGAATTGATAAATAACATGAAATTTACACCCTATGTTTATTTTCATTTTACCGCTTAGGTTGATCATTAATGCCTACCATGGCAGTATACCCTTTCGTTTTTTGTTCATCACAGGGTTCAAAGGGGGTCACCACTTACCAATTTTTGTTGATAATTCAGCCATAAATCATCGTTATCAACGCTCACAATTTAGCCATTTTATTGTTCTTTCTATTTCGTTTCCTATAGGGAAACCCTTTCGCAATAACCTATTGTTTCATTCAGAAGGACAGCTCGCCGCATGCCCCCTTAAGATTGGTATGCAAAAAATAAAATAAAAATCAAAGAAGGTCGTTATGAGTCAAAACGTGACTGAAAACAAAAAAGTACGCACCAAAATCAGCCCCCCTGTGTTTTACAGTTCGGCTATCATTATTCTGCTTATCGTCGGTTTTGCCGCCTTAATGCCTGAAATGGCAGAATCTCATCTAAGTCATCTTCAAAAGAACCTATTTAACAACGCCAGTTGGTTCTACATTCTCGCTGTAGCCATCATTTTGTTGAGTGTGACTTATCTGGGACTCTCGCGTTATGGACAGATAAAATTAGGTCCTGATCACGCACAGCCCAACTTCAGCTATGTCTCGTGGTTTGCCATGTTGTTCTCCGCTGGAATGGGGATCGGCTTGATGTTCTTCGGCGTTGCCGAGCCCGTCATGCACTATCTCAATCCACCAGTAGGGGATCCGCAAACCGTAGAAGCCGCCAAAGAAGCCATGCGCCTGACGTTCTTCCATTGGGGATTACACGCTTGGGCTATCTACGCCATTGTCGCCTTGATTCTGGCCTTTTTCAGCTATCGCCACGGATTGCCACTTACCCTGCGCTCAGCCCTATATCCGATTATTGGTGACCGAATTTATGGTCCTTTAGGTCACGCTGTCGATGTGTTTGCGGTAGTCGGTACCGTATTTGGTGTCGCGACCTCTCTTGGCTTTGGGGTACTGCAAGTTAACGCGGGAATGAACCATCTGTTCGGTTTACCGGTGAATGAAACCGTGCAAGTTGGCTTGATTATCGCCTTCACCGCTCTCGCGACCTTATCCGTCGTCTCTGGATTAGATAAAGGGATCCGTATTTTATCTGAGCTGAACCTCGGTCTCGCCTTCCTGTTGTTACTGTTGATTGTGATCTTAGGTCCGACGGTCTTATTGCTAAAATCCTTTGTGGAAAATACGGGGGGATATCTCTCAGAGATCGTCAGCAAAACGTTTAACTTGTATGCCTACGAACCTAAATCCAGTGATTGGCTAGGGGGTTGGACGCTGCTGTATTGGGGCTGGTGGTTATCATGGTCACCATTTGTTGGGATGTTTATCGCAAGAATTTCTCGCGGTCGTACCATTCGTGAGTTTGTCACTGGCGTTCTGTTTGTTCCTGCGGGCTTTACCCTAATGTGGATGACGTTCTTTGGTAATACCGCCATTGATTTAATCAAAAACCAAGGGGCAACCCGACTGGCAGAAACGGTGCAATCGGATGTGTCACTCGCCCTATTTGAATTTCTAACTTACTTCCCGTTCTCAACAGTATTATCTTTCTTCGCCATGTTGATGGTGGTGGTATTCTTTGTCACCTCCGCAGACTCCGGTGCCATGGTGGTCGATACCCTCGCCTCGGGTGGCGATTCCGATACGCCAGTCTGGCAACGTATTTTCTGGGCTGGATTAATGGGTGTTGTGGCAGTCACCATGCTGTTGGCGGGAGGATTGCAGGCGCTGCAAACCTTAACCATCGCTAGTGCCTTACCATTCGCCGCTGTTCTGCTTGTCTCCATTTATGGATTATTCAAAGCGTTACGAGTGGATGCCTATAAGCGTGATAGCCAACAATTAGCTACCATCGCCCCAACCGCAAGCCGTAACCCGATTCCGTGGCAGCGCCGCTTACGTAATATTGTCTATTTCCCGAAACGCGCTCATGTAAAACGCTTTATGGAAGAGTCCGTGAAACCATCCATGGAGATGGTTTCTGAGGAGCTCGCCAAGCAAGGCACAGTTTGCCATATCCATACCGATAAAGACGATAGGATCGGATTTGAGGTGGATTTAGGCGAAGATATGAACTTTTTATACGAAGTTCGCCTACGTTACTATATTCAGCCGGCCTTTGCTCTGGCAGGTATGGGAACAGACAGTGATGAAGAGCGCAGTGAAGAGCAAAAATACTATCGCGCAGAAATTCACTTAAAAGAAGGTGGGCAGGATTACGACGTGATGGGCTGGGCGAAAGAGCAGATTATTCATGACATCCTCGACCAGTATGAAAAACATATTCACTTCTTGCACTTGCTCGGCAAGTGATCACTAAAATATGCCAGAAAAACAATACTCTAAATAATTTGAATTGCGGCTAGGCGGTAAGAGAAGCTATCTCGGGAAGCATACACAAGTATGTGCCCGAGTAGCTGAGCGCAACCAACAACGCTGCGGTTCAAAGTATGAAAAAAGTTATACTCTAAATAATTTGAATTGCGGCTAGGCGGTAAGAGATGCTATCTCGGGGAGCATACACAAGTATGTGACCCGAGTAGCTGAGCGCAACCAACAACGCTGCGGTTCAAAGTATGACGAGTATTTAGGCTGTCTTGCTTCTATCCATAATACTACTATAATCCGGGCTCTCCAGCGCAATCAACTCATCCAGCAGAGCCGTCAGTTGCTGCATTTTCTCTTGAGAGAAAGCCTGCTCAATCTTTTGATAGCCCTCTTCAACTTCCTGACGCGCCTTGTCATACAACTCTTGCCCTGTAGGGGTCAGTGAGACATACAGTTTACGTTGGTCATTCAATGGCTTTAAACGGAAAATAAGCCCTTCGCGTTCCATACGAGTCAAAATCCCCGTTAAGCTTGGACGCAAAATACAGGTTTGCACTGATAATTCATGAAAATCAATAGAGCGATTATCCGCTAACACGCGAATGATACGCCATTGCTGTTCGGTCAAATTATAGGACTTTAATATCGGTCGAAAGAAGCCCATTGCGGTCTCTCGTGCCTGTAATAATGCAATTGTCAATGATTCATGCATAAGCTTAAAACTCACCACGCTATTTAAAGTTATGAAACACCCACGACCGGGGGTTAGTCAGCCTCCGTGCTGGTTACCATTTTTAACGCTGCCATTTTTAACGCGACGGTTTTTAACGTCGCTTTAGGGTTAGCAATAAATCATAGGGTAACTGCAACACACTCAATTATCTTAAATGCAAGAGTAGCATGCAGTACTAACAATCACAAAGAAAAACACCAAAATATTAATGAGTAAATAAATTTTATCAAAAAATCAAAGTTAATATATTGTAAATTTTTAAAAGTTAAAAAAATAATAAACTCATTATATACAGTCAGTTACATGAAGACCCCTTTATTATGTTAATAAGATCACAATTAAAATTAACATTTCCATAAAGCTATTGCTTATTACAAAATAATACTTTATTAATATATTAATAATTACTCAGAATCGATCTCTTTAATAAGGAGTTGTCAATGAAAGGCACTGTTTTTGCCGTTGCCCTCAACCATCAAAGCCAACTTGATCATTGGCTCGAGGCGTTCCAGCAAGCCCCTTATAAAACCCCACCGAAAACACCTGTGTGGTTTATTAAGCCGCGTAATACACGCATTAATTCCGGGGATAACATCCTGCATCCTGCTGGTGAAGAAGTACAAAGCGGTGCAACGCTGGCGCTGGTGATTGGTAAAGATGCACGCAAAGTGACTGCACAAAATGCGTTGGAGTTCATTGCTGGCTTTGCACTGGCGAATGAAGTTAGCCTGCCAGAAGACACCTTCTACCGCCCTGCGATTAAAGCAAAATGCCGTGATACTTTCTGCCCAATCGGCGAATTAGTGAAAACGTCGTTATCTTCACCTGTTGAGATAGTGACACTGATTAACGGCAAAGAAGCTGACAGATGGTCAACCAAGGATCTCGTTCGTAGCGCAAGCGAATTAGTGGCTGCATTGAGCGACTTCGCAACCCTAAAACAAGGGGACGTGATTTTACTGGGCACTCCTCATCAGCGCGTCACCATCAAACCGGGTGATCAGGTTGAGATCCAAGCAGCTGGCTTCCCAAGCCTCAAGAACAGCGTTGTTGCGGCAGGAGGACAATAATCATGAAACACGCAAAAATTCGTTATCAAGGCACTGAGTATTCCGTCACTGTCGGTGACAACGAAGCTATCAAACTGCCAAATGGCAACGTGATCTCTGGCGATAGCGCAGATGTTGAATGGCTACCACCTGCACAAGGTACTTTATTCGCGTTGGGTCTGAACTATGCCGACCACGCCACTGAATTAGAATTTAAGCCACCAGAAGAGCCTCTGATTTTTATCAAAGCTGAAAACAGCTTAACAGGTCACCGCCAAGTATCCGTTCGCCCAGACAATGTTGAATATATGCACTATGAGTCTGAGCTGGTGGTGATTATTGGCAAAGCGGCTCACAAAGTGTCCCAAGAAGATGCCATGGATTACGTCGCGGGTTACACCGTGTGTAATGACTACGCTATCCGTGACTATTTAGAGAACTACTACCGTCCAAACCTACGCGTAAAAAGCCGCGATACATTGACGCCAATCGGCCCATGGATGGTAGACAAATCAGATATTAAAGATCCACACAACCTCGCACTGTACACCTACGTTAATGGTGAATTGCGTCAAAAAGGCACCACCGCGGATCTGATTTTTAATATCCCATTTTTAATTGCCTACCTGAGTGACTTTATGACACTGCAACCAGGGGACATGATCGCAACGGGCACGCCAAAAGGGCTGTCCGATGTGGTTCCAGGTGATGAAGTGATCGTTGAAGTTGAAGGTGTGGGCAGGCTGATCAATACCATTATCAGCGAAAAAGAGTATGAGGAGCGAGTGTGATGACTAAGATTAACCATTGGATCAACGGCAAAAATGTTGAAAGCAAAGAGTATTTCGAAACCACTAACCCAGCAACGGGTGAAGTATTAGCGGAAGTGGCATCCGGCGGTCAAGACGAAATCAACCAAGCGGTTGCCGCTGCAAAAGAAGCCTTCCCTAAGTGGGCAAACACGCCAATGAAAGAGCGCGCACGCTTAATGCGCCGCTTAGGTGAGCTGATCGACGAAAACGTTCCGCAAATTGCTGAGATGGAAACCAACGATACCGGTTTACCTATCCACCAAACTAAAAACGTTCTGATCCCTCGCGCGTCACACAACTTTGAATTCTTTGCTGAAATTTGCCAGCAAATGAATGGTCGCACCTATCCGGTTGACGACAAAATGATGAACTACACCCTGATCCAGCCAGTGGGTGTGTGCGGGTTAATCTCGCCATGGAACGTGCCATTTATGACCGCGACATGGAAAACAGCACCGTGTTTAGCGCTGGGTAATACCGCGGTTCTGAAAATGTCTGAACTGTCTCCGCTATCTGCAAACCGTTTAGGTGAATTAGCCCTTGAAGCGGGTATCCCTGCGGGCGTACTGAACGTGGTGCAAGGTTATGGTGCTACTGCGGGTGACGCTCTGGTAAAACACCATGACGTTCGTGCAGTCTCCTTCACAGGAGGCACCGCAACTGGTCGCGCCATTATGCAAAACGCGGGTCTGAAAAAATACTCAATGGAATTAGGCGGTAAATCTCCGGTTCTGATTTTTGAAGATGCCGACATTGAACGTGCAATGGATGCCGCGCTGTTCACTATTTTCTCTATCAATGGAGAGCGCTGTACCGCGGGTTCACGTATTTTCATCCAAGAAAGCATTTACCCAGAATTTGTGAAACGCTTTGCTGAGCGTGCAAATCGCCTGATCGTCGGCGACCCTACCGATCCAAAAACCCAAGTGGGCGCCCTGATCAGCCAACAGCACTGGAACAAAGTATCTGGTTATATCCGTATTGGTATGGAAGAAGGTGCAACTCTGTTAGCGGGTGGTCCAGACAAACCAACGGATCTGCCAGCTCATCTGAAAAATGGTCATTTCCTACGCCCAACGGTTCTGGCGGATGTGGACAACCGCATGCGTGTGGCTCAAGAAGAGATCTTCGGACCCGTCGCTTGTTTAATTCCATTCAAGACCGAAGAAGATGGTCTGCGTATGGCGAACGATGTTGAGTATGGTCTGGCGTCTTATATTTGGACTCAAGATGTCAGCAAGATCCTGCGTCTTTCTCGCAATATCGAAGCGGGCATGGTGTTTGTTAACACCCAAAACGTCCGTGATTTACGTCAACCATTCGGCGGCGTAAAAGCCTCTGGCGTGGGTCGTGAAGGCGGCGAGTATAGCTTCGAAGTCTTCGCCGAAATGAAGAACGTTTGTATCTCCTACGGCGACCACAACATCCCACGCTGGGGTGTGTAAGCTTTATCATCAGACGTTTTATGAATTTTATTAACTCTACTTCATACAGAATTAGGCCAAGCCAATCCATTATTTATCCTAAATAATTCGTGATGTAGCAAGGCAGCAAACGATGGCATCTCGGGGGAGCATACATGAGTATGTGACCCGAGTGACAGAGTGAAGCCAACACAGCTACAGCGCGAAGTATAACGGATAAAAGGAGCATACATAAGTATGTGACTTGGGTGGCGAGTGAAGTCAACAACGCTACAACGTGAAGTATGACGAATAAGGGGAAGGAAATGGGTAAGTTGGCACTAACGGCAAAAATAACACACGTCCCATCAATGTACCTATCTGAACTGCCGGGCAAAAACCACGGTTGTCGCCAAGCCGCCATCGATGGGCACAAAGAAATCAGTCGTCGCTGCCGTGAACTCGGCGTCGACACCATTATCGTTTTTGACACTCACTGGCTGGTTAACAGCGCTTATCACATTAACTGCGCCGATCACTTCAAAGGCATCTATACCAGTAATGAATTGCCACACTTTATCCGCGATATGGAATATGAGTATGACGGCAACTCTGTATTGGGTCAGATGATCGGTGAAGAAGCTCGCAAGCTAGGCGTTCGTGCTCAAGCTCATGAAATTCCAAGCCTAACTCTAGAGTACGCGACGCTGGTTCCAATGCGTTATATGAACAGCGATCGCCACTTTAAAGTGATCTCTATCTCCGCATTCTGTACCTCACACAGCTTTGAAACTAGCCGTAAATTAGGCGAAGCCGTACTGACTGCGATTGAAAAATATGACGGTACCGTGGCGGTACTCGCGAGCGGCTCACTGTCTCACCGCTTTATCGATGACCATCGTGCAGAAGACGGCATGAACAGCTATACCCGCGAATTCGATGAGCAAATGGACAAACGCGTCGTCAAACTGTGGCGTGAAGGTCGCTTTGCTGAGTTCTGCAAAATGCTGCCGGAGTACGCGGATTACTGCTATGGCGAAGGTCACATGCATGACACCGTGATGTTACTGGGTCTGCTGGGCTGGGATAAATATGATGAGAAAGTGGAAGTGTTAACTGACCTGTTCGCCAGCTCTGGAACTGGGCAAATCAACGCGATTTTCCCACTACCAAAATTTATCACTGACAAACAAACAGCCAACGCATAAGGAGCAGATATGCCTCATTTTTATGCTGAATGCACCGACAACATTCGTGAAGAAGCAGCCCTACCCGAGCTGTTCGCTAAAGTAAACAGCGCGCTAGCTGGCACTGGAATTTTCCCATTAGGGGGCATTCGTAGCCGTGCAATCTGGTTGGATACTTGGCAAATGGCGGATGGCAAACACGATTACGCGTTTGTGCATATGACCTTAAAAATTGGTGCGGGTCGCTCCCTCGAAGATCGCCAAAAAACTGGGGAAATGCTGTTTGATCTGATCAAAACCCATTTTGCCTCTCTGATGGCAAAACGTTACTTGGCACTCTCTTTCACTATGGAAGAGCTTGACCCTGTTCTGAACTATAAGCAGAACAATGTGCATGCACTGTTTAAATCATAAAAAGCTTAAGTCATAAAAATTTAAATCGTGATTGATGAATATCGATAGGGGGCAATATGCCAATTTCATTTACCAATAGACCGATACCGCGCTGGTTGATCCCGTTACTGGGTTCACTGGTGGCGTTCGGTCCCCTATCGATTGATATGTACTTGCCAGCCTTGCCACAAATGGCGCAAGCGCTGAATGCCACCCAAGGACAGATGCAATACACCCTCGGGGCATTCTTTGCGGGCTTCTGTGTCGGCATGCTGTTTTATGGTCCCCTGAGCGACCTGCTGGGGCGCCGTAAAATGTTGCTCAGTGGGCTGGCGATTTTTACCCTCGCCAGCCTGCTATGCGCCCAAGCCACCAGCTCAGAAGCCTTAATTACCTTTAGAGCGTTGCAAGCATTTGGCAGTGGTGCAGCGATAGTGATGGCGCGCGCCATTGCCCGTGATGTGTATCCTTCTAGCGAGCTGCCTAAAGTGTTATCACTGATGACATTAGTCACCATGATAGCCCCATTATTAGCACCATTAGTGGGCGGTTTTTTATTAATTCATTTTGAGTGGCAGGTGATTTTCTATGTTCTCGCGGCCGTGGGGCTGTGCTCTGTTTCAGCTATTTTTTTACTGCTGCCTGAAACCTTGCCTCATCAGCGTGAATCCCGCAATTTAGTCGGTGTCGCCTTTCATAATTATCGGTTGGTGCTCACAGACCGAGAAGCACTGAGCATTATTGGTACTATGGCATTCTCTTTTGCCGGTATGTTCGCCTTTATCAGTGGTTCACCGTTTGTGTATATCAACTACTTTGGTGTTTCTGAACAGTATTATGGGCTGCTGTTTGGCTGCAATATTTTGGGCATGATTGCCATGTTGCTGCTGAATGTCCGATTGCTCAAGGTGTATAGCCTGCCACGAATTTTGGGCATGCAAAGCGGTATCCAATTGATTTTTGGTGTTCTGTTGTTAATTTTCTATCAACAAAGCCTACCAATTATTGTTATCCTAGTGGTTCTGTTCCTATCGATGGTTAATGCTATCGGCACCAACAGTTTGTCACTGTTACTGCAACACCGCGGGAAAATCGCAGGCAGCGCCAGTGCGCTCGCCATCTCAATTCAGTTTGCCTTGGCAGCCCTTGCCAGTGTTGCAGTGTCCATACTACAAGATGAATCCCCATTTGCTATGGCACTCGTAATGGCGATTTGTGCCGGACTGAGTTTTTCAAGCCAACGCTTGTCCGCTAAAAATGTCCACGCGCACGTTCATTCAGTGTCTTCGGAGAACAACGAAAAATGAGCTTAAACACCAATTCTAAATTATTCCGCCAGCAGGCTTACATTAATGGTCAATGGGTAAATGCCCAAGACAGTAGCCAGTTTGATGTGACTAACCCGGCAAATGGAGAAGTGATTGCTCGCGTCAGTAATGTGGGTGCAACTGAAACTCAACAAGCCATTGAAGCCGCAGAAAAAGCATTGCCAGCATGGCGTGCAAAAAGCGCGAAAGAACGTAGCCAAATTCTGAACAAATGGTTCCGTTTAATGATGGAAAACCAACAAGAACTTGCGCAGATCCTGAGTACTGAGCAAGGTAAATCCATCAATGAATCCATGGGCGAAATTGCCTACGGAGCCAGCTTTATTGAGTGGTTTGCCGAAGAAGGTAAACGTACTTACGGTGAAACTATCCCATCCCCACTGCCGGGTCGCCGCTTAGTGACCATCAAGCAGCCTGTGGGTGTGGTCGCTGCTATCACCCCTTGGAACTTCCCGAATGCGATGATCACCCGCAAAGTCGGTCCTGCCCTCGCAGCGGGTTGCACCATGGTATTAAAACCTGCGGCTGAAACCCCATTATCGGCGCTGGCATTAGCAGCATTAGGTGAAGAAGCCGGTATTCCTGCTGGCGTATTCAATATCGTTCCAGGTACCGATGCCAAAGCGATTGGTGCGGTCATGACATCTAGCCCGATTGTTCGCAAGCTGACCTTCACCGGTTCTACCCGCGTGGGTAAATTGCTGATGGAACAGTGCGCAGATACCGTGAAAAAAATGTCACTGGAATTAGGCGGTAACGCACCATTTATCGTATTTGACGATGCGGATTTAGACGCTGCGGTTCAAGGGGCTTTAGCCGCTAAATTCCGTAATAGCGGACAAACTTGCGTGTGTGCAAACCGTATTTTAGTGCAAGAAGGTGTTTACGATGAGTTTGCGGCTCGCCTAGCGAAAGCTGTGAGCGCATTAAAAATTGGTCCAGCAACCCAAGCTGATTCTGAGCAAGGCCCGCTTATCAACCAAGCTGCCGTGGATAAAGTGTCTGAGCACATTGCGGATGCCGTTGCTAAAGGTGCGAGCATCGCTGCGGGCGGTAAATCATCCAGCCTTGGTGGTCTGTTCTTCGAACCGACGGTATTAGTCAATGTGACTGAATCCATGAAAGTGGCGAAAGAAGAGACATTTGGTCCATTAGCACCATTATTTAAATTCCGTGATGAACAAGAAGCTATCGACCTTGCCAACGACACTGAGTTTGGTCTGGCTTCCTATTTCTATTCACGTGATATCGGACGTATCTACCGTGTGGCTGAAGCATTAGAAAGCGGCATGGTGGGTATTAACGAAGGCATTATTTCAAATGAAGTGGCTCCGTTTGGTGGTATTAAGCAGTCAGGACTTGGTCGTGAAGGCTCCCGTTACGGAATCGAAGATTATCTGGAAGTGAAATATCTCTGCTTTGGTGGTCTTTCTAATTAGAAAGAAACATTAGCTGGCGGTCTTCGCTTTTAAAATCTTAGCTCTAAATAATTCAAGTTAGAACAAAACAGTAAATGAGACTAATCCCCTAGGAGCATACCGTGTGACTAGGGGATAGGCGCAAGCCTATCGTGAAGCTAACGTAGTTATAGCTCGAAGTATGACGAGCTGAGGTGCAAAAGGAAAAATAAGATGTTGCAACAAGATACCATTTCAACAATCGCTCAACGCCTAAACCAAGCGGAAAAAAGCCGCCAGCAAATCCGTCAAATCTCACTGGATCATCCCGAAATGACCATTGAAGATGCCTATGCCATTCAAAAAGAGTGGGTTGGCTTAAAACTGGCGGAAGGGCGCGTATTAAAAGGGCATAAAATCGGTCTGACATCCAAAGCGATGCAAGCCAGTTCCCAGATTGATGAGCCTGATTATGGCGCACTGCTCGATGATATGTTCTTTGATGATGGCTGTGATATTCCAACGGATCGCTTTATCGTTCCGCGTATCGAAGTTGAACTGGCATTCGTTTTAGCAAAACCGCTGCGCGGCCCTAACTGCACCTTATTTGATGTGTATAACGCCACGGACTATGTGATCCCCGCTTTAGAGCTGATCGACGCCCGTTGCCACAATATCGATCCTGACACTAACCGCCCACGTAAAGTGTTCGACACCATTTCAGATAACGCGGCAAACGGCGCGGTGATCTTAGGTGGACGTCCGATTAAACCTCGTGATTTAGACATGCGTTGGATCAGCGCCCTGCTTTATCGTAATGGCGTGATCGAAGAATCTGGCGTTGCAGCGGCGGTTCTCAACCACCCAGCCAATGGCGTGGCATGGTTAGCCAATAAATTAGCCCCACACAATGTGGAGTTACAGCCGGGACAAATTATCCTTGGCGGTTCATTCACTCGCCCTGTTCCTGCTCGTAAAGGGGATGTTTTCCACGTTGACTACGGCGTGATGGGCTCAATTAGCTGCCGCTTTGCATAAGGAGTTCACTGTGGATCTGTTAGAAAATAAATTCAAAAAAGCCCTGAAAACAGGCAAACCACAAATTGGTTTATGGCTAGGATTGTGCAGCCCATACAGTGCTGAGCTGGTTGCTGGTGCTGGATTTGATTGGCTGTTGATCGATGGTGAACATGCACCAAACAATGTGCAAACGACCTTAGCGCAATTACAAGCAATCGCCCCTTATCCATCACAACCGGTAGTTCGTCCGGCGTGGAATGAGCCAGTGATTATCAAGCAATTGCTGGATATCGGTGCACAAACGCTGTTACTGCCGATGGTGCAAAATGCAGAACAAGCAGAGCAAGCGGTACGCTCAACTCGTTATCCACCCGCGGGAATTCGTGGGGTGGGCAGTGCCTTAGCGCGCGCCTCTCGCTGGAATCGTATTCCCGATTATTTAAAACGCGCCAACGATGAAATGTGCGTGATTGTCCAAGTGGAAACCCGCGAAGCTATAAAAAATCTGCCTGAGATCCTCAAAGTTGAAGGCGTTGATGGTGTCTTTATCGGTCCTGCGGATCTGAGTGCGGATATGGGCTTTTCTGGCAATCCAAACCATCCTGAAGTGAAAGCGGTGATTGAAGATGCCATTAAGCAAATTCGTGCGGCAGGTTTAGCGCCAGGAATTTTGATGGCGGCACCGGATATCGCAGAACACTATATTAAGCTCGGCGCCTTGTTTGTTGCCGTTGGCGTGGATACCACATTACTAGCGCGCACCGCTGAAGCCCTTGCCGCAAAATTCGGTAAAACGGTTTCCGATATGGATAACAGCGCATCTAGCGTGTACTAAAGCAATCTGAACTCCTCTAGGTCGCTCAATTTTACCCTACGCTCATGAGCGACCTAGATAGTAAGCAATAAAATCGCAACCACAACAAGGCAGCCCAAATGACTGCCTAGTAGACCCTTGTACCTATAATAAATTGTAATTAGAGGGCATTATAATGAGTCATTCACAGAATGTTGCTAGCACCAACCCTGCAGAGCAACATAAGAACCTTACCGAACCGCAACAGCGGGTAATTAATAAGCTTTTTAAACGACTGATCGTATTTCTGTTTGTTCTGTTTGTTTTCTCGTTCTTAGACCGAATTAATATCGGCTTTGCGGGGCTAACAATGGGGAAAGACATTGGTCTAACGTCCACCATGTTTGGTCTGGCAGCGACGCTGTTTTACGCCACCTACATTATTTTTGGTATTCCAAGTAACATCATGCTTGGCATTGTCGGTGCTCGTCGCTGGATTGCCACTATCATGGTGCTATGGGGTATTGCCTCTACTGCCACTATGTTCGCGACTGGGCCAACCAGCTTATATATTTTACGCATGCTGGTGGGTATTGCTGAAGCTGGTTTCTTACCAGGTATGTTAGTTTACTTAACTTACTGGTTCCCCGCTTATTTCCGCGCACGAGCTAACGCTCTGTTTATGATTGCCATGCCAGTTACTATGGCATTTGGTTCACTAGCTTCTGGTTATATTTTAGGGCTAGATGGTGTGTTAAATCTGAAAGGCTGGCAATGGTTGTTCTTACTGGAAGGTTTCCCATCCGTTCTGCTGGGTATTTTAGTGTGGTTCTATCTGGATGATTCTCCGAAGAAAGCAAAGTGGCTAACTCAGGAAGATAAAGACACCCTGCAAGAGATGATGGATAAAGACCAGTTAGAGCTTGTGCAGCCACACGGCTCAAAAAGCCAGACTGCGCTGCAAAATAGCAGCCTGTGGAAAGAGATTTTCACCCCGGTGATCTTAATGTATACCGTGGCTTATTTCTGTCTAACTAACACGTTGAGCGCCATTAATATTTGGACGCCACAAATTATGCAGAGTTTTAATCAGGGCAGCAGTAATGCCATGATTGGGCTATTAACTGCGATCCCTCAGTTCTGTACGATTTTGGGGATGATTTATTGGAGTCGCCGCTCAGATCGCTTGCAAGAGCGTAAGATGCACACTGCGTTACCGTATTTGTTTGCGGCGGCAGGTTGGATCATCGCAGCGATGACTCATCAGCCGATACTCCAATTATTGGGGATCATTATGGCGTCCACCGGTTCGTTTACTGCTATGGCCGTTTTCTGGACCACGCCAGATCAGTCGATCAGTTTACGCGCTCGCGCAATCGGTATTGCCGTAATCAACGCAACAGGTAATATAGGTTCCGCGGTCAGCCCACTATTAATCGGTTGGCTAAAAGATCAAACGGGTAGCTTCAATTCTGGTCTCTATTTTGTTGCCGGTTTGCTGGTGGTCGGCGCCCTTCTGGTCATCGCCATCCCAATGAAAAACTCAAGACCAAGAGCTACACCGTAAGCGGTAGAATTAAAGAATGAATGCTGCAACAGATTGGAAAAATTGAATTTATTTAATCCCCCTTAAATATTGTTCAAAATAATTCGAGTTGCAGTTAACTATGCTACAGGCAGAATTCTCAGTGGCTGCCTAATGTTCACAAATCTGTAGGTTAAAGGGGAGTAATTCCCCAAAATAATTCGAGTTGCAGCTAGGCGGCGAATGAGTTAATCCCTGGGAGCATACTTGAGTATGTGACTAGGGTTGACTCATGAAGCCAACAACGCTGCGGCTTGAAGAATGAAGGGGAAAGAATTGATCAATAACATAGATATTGGGAAGGACTACGATGACGTATTGGGCAACGACGACGTCCACTACCAAACCTTCGGCAAACTCGCCGCCTTCTTCGGTCGCGACATGCCCGCGCATCGTCACGATGGCTATTTCCAATTACACTATTTAGTCACTGGGCATATTACTCTCCAGCTGGATGAGTCTCGTTATTCTGTGCAGGCACCGCTATTTATTTTGACGCCCCCTTCTGTCGCCCATGCGTTTTTTACTCAAGAAGACACTGACGGGCATGTATTAACCGTGCGGCAAGATTTAATTTCTCCACTGTTGGAGTCTCTTTATTCTGCCAATCTGGATAGAGTCGATATTCCGGCGATTTGTTTATCTGTCGCGGATAAGCCCCAAGACATTGAAACTTTTAATCACTATTGGGATTTAATGGCGCGGGAATCTGCGAATAACTATATTGGTCGAGACCAAGTGTTATCTTCGCTTGCCCAAGCCTTATTTACCTTTTTACTGCGCTCTGTCCCCCTTGACGAGCATCATGTTAGTGGCGTTCGTGGTGAACATCGATTATTCCAACGTTTTAACCAGCTTATCGATATGCATTATCGTGAGCATCTCTCTGTCCCTGACTATGCGGATAAGCTCGGCGTCACCGAATCTCGCTTAAAAGATATGTGCCGGCGATTTGCCAACCGCCCACCTAAAAAGCTTATTTTCGACAGGATTTTGCGGGAAGCCAAACGCATGCTGCTATTTTGCGATAGCCCCGTTTCTGAAATTGCTTATCAACTTGGATTTAAAGATCCAGCCTATTTTGCCCGCTTTTTTAATCGCTCTGAGGGTACCTCTCCGAGCCAATGGCGTGAACAAAATATCCACTAGATCGCGGATATCAAAATTTTAGCATCCCCTTTAAATTATTTTACATAATGCAAACATTTTTGATGTCTTGCATTTTTATTTTTAAAGTTACAACTGGTACTATTAGAAGCAAACAAAAAGTGAATGCATAGCTCAAAAAACAATCAAACAAAATGATATCAAATAAAATTCATTAAGTTTTTAACAAAACATAATTCAATGATAAATAAAGATTTATATATTAAAATTGAAATAGCATTAATATTAAAATATCGATAAGATCACATTTCTTTCATAAAACCATCTCACCAACGAAAAGTACCAGCTTTCCTTTGGAAAATCTCTTTTAAAACCCCACAGAAAACGATTCAATTAGTAAACACAAAACAAACATAAAATTAACATTATTCAAGCTTGCAACCTTTGTACGCCGACAACCCGCAAGCCCTCTTTGTTCTAAAACGAGGTAGACATGAAACCAGAAGATTTTCGTTCCGATGCTAAGCGCCCATTTAATAGCCAAGAATATCTAAAAAGTTTACAAGATGGTCGCGAGATTTATATCTATGGTGAGCGTGTTAAAGATGTCACCACGCACCCTGCTTTTCGTAACTCAGCAGCTTCTATAGGACAGTTATATGATGCGCTTCATGATAAATCGACTCATGACCAGCTTTGCTGGGGCACAGATACAGGCAACGGCGGGTATACACACAAATTCTTCCGCTTCGCAAAAAGTGCAGATGACCTACGCCAACAACGCGACGCCATCGCAGATTGGTCACGCCAAAGCTACGGATGGATGGGACGCACTCCAGACTATAAGGCGGCATTCGCCAGCTGTTTAGGCGCTAACCCAGAATATTACGGCCAGTTTGCCGATAACGCACGCAACTGGTACAAACGTATTCAAGAGAGCGGTTTATACTTTAACCATGCAATTGTTAACCCACCTATTGATCGCCATAAGCCCGCTGATGAAGTTAAAGATGTTTATATAAAGCTAGAAAAAGAAACTGATGCAGGTATTATCGTCAGCGGTGCAAAAGTTGTTGCAACCAACTCTGCGTTAACACACTACAACTTTATCGGTTTTGGTTCTGCACAAGTCATGGGTGATAACCCTGATTTTGCGCTGATGTTTGTTGCGCCAATGGATGCGGACGGTGTGAAATTAATTTCCCGTGCATCTTACGAGTTAGTTGCTGGTGCAACAGGAGCTCCGTTTGATTATCCGTTATCAAGCCGTTTTGATGAGAATGATGCCATTCTGGTCATGGATCATGTGTTAATTCCATGGGAAAACGTGCTGATTTATCGTGATTTCGACCGTGCTCGTAACTGGGCGGTACAAGGTGGCTTTGCTCGCCTGTTCCCATTACAAGCTTGTGTACGTTTAGCCGTCAAACTGGACTTCATCACAGGTCTTCTGCAAAAGAGCCTTGAATGCACGGGTGTTATTGATTTCCGTGGTGTTCAAGCGGATCTCGGTGAAGTGGTCGCTTGGCGTAACCTGTTCTGGTCACTGACTGATGCTATGTGTTCAGAAGCAAAAGCTTGGGAAGGCGGTGCGTTCCTGCCAGATACTCAAGCCATCCAAACGTATCGTGTTATGGCACCAATGGCCTACACCAAAATCAAAAATATCATCGAAAGTAACGTAACAAGTGGTTTGATCTATCTGCCATCAAGCGTTCGTGATATGAATAACCCAGAGATTGACAAATATCTGGCAAAATATGTTCGCGGTTCAAATGGGATGGATCACGTTGAACGTATTAAAATTTTAAAATTAATGTGGGATGCTATCGGCAGTGAATTCGGTGGTCGTCACGAGCTGTATGAAATTAACTACGCAGGAAGCCAAGACGAAATTCGTCTGCAATGTCTGCGTCATGCATACGGTTCTGGCAACATGAAAGCCATGACTGACATGGTTGACCGCTGCCTGTCTGACTATGATCAGCACGGCTGGAAGCGCCCTCACCTGCACAACAACAACGATATTAATCTGTTAGATTCGCTGCTGAAGTAATCGGCAGCAGGAGGTCAAAATGTCTTTAGAAAATGAACATCGCTTACGTTTCAGAGATGCGATGGCAAGTCTCGGTGCCGCTGTTAACATCGTCACCACGGATGGTCCAGAAGGCCGTTGCGGTATTACTGCCACTGCGGTTTGTTCTGTGACTGATACGCCACCGACTTTGATGGTATGTGTTAACCGCAACAGCTCTATGAATGCGGTTTTTCAAAAGAATGGCCGCCTATGCGTTAACGTTCTCAACCATGATCAAGAAGATTTAGCTTGTCACTTTGCGGGCATGAAAGGCTCGACAATGGATGAGCGCTTTGGATGGGATATGTGGGATAAAGGTATTTTAGAACAACCATTGTTAAGAAATGCCCTTGCGAATCTTGAAGGTGAAATTACCCAAGTACAAGATATTGGCACTCACTCTGTCTATATGGTTGAGATGAAAAAGATTGTTGTTAGCGATGATGGACATGGCTTGGTCTATTTTAAACGTAAATTCCATCCCGTTTTGCATAAAATCTTAGAGCATACAGCCTAATTTAACCTCCATTTTATTACGCTATTCTAAGCCCCTAAATACATCATTTAGGGGCTTTTTTATTATATCTATCGAATGTAACTTTCTTAAATCAAATCCATTATCAGGCAATTTCTGTCTAATTGACACCGACCAAATTAGAGGTATACACTGGAAAAATACTTATTTGACATCCTAATAAATAAAATAAAACAAAATATGAAATATCTTATAAATAATATTATTTATGACAGCCATCAGGGGTTGTTATATCGCGATAATATCGGCGATGCAATTAAACTAACTACCACACTAAACCGCTTATTATTGGTGTTAGTGCAAAATAATGGTGAGATTTTAGATCGTGAAACATTATTAAGCCGAGTGTGGGATGAACATAACCAAGTTGCATCCGATAATAACCTTAACAGTAGCATTTCTGTTTTACGCCGTCATTTGTCCTCATTTTGTGAGGATGAAATAATTACGACTATACCTAAAGTGGGTATCAAGCTTAATGCGCAATTGCAGTTACTATCATCAGAATTAAATCATGATGTCCAGCAAAAAGGACCTCAAGAAATATTACTTAATGAACCACATAAAGCAGCCGTTATAGAAGAAACACCAAAAGAAAAAGTGCAAACAGTAAAGAAAAAAAGTTACATTCTCAATAACCGTTTTATTGAGCTAGCCTTAGTTGTGATTATTATTTTTTGCTTACTTTATCTTTTTAAAAGCTATTTTTTTGCTACGCGAACAGAATATCCTGAGGTGGGTCGCATTGATCAGTGCAGCATACGCTATATTAATAGTTACCATAAACCCGATACGACGACGATTAGTTTTACTGATTTACAAAATCAGTTAACACGGTTAAACATTGATTGCAAAAAACCGGCTACATTATTTTATTACAATGTTGGAATCGTCACGAATGATAAAAACCTCTATGATAACTTTTTATTTTTATCTTATTGTCCTAACACCCCCAAAGATAGTACCACAGTGAGTTGTGAGAATTTTTATGTCAAATAAGAAATCTATCAGGGCTTTTTGGCTACTGATTATTTCAACCATCTTAGTCTTCATTAGTAGCTATGTTTATTATAAAAACAACACGGCCATTGTTCCGAGTTGCAGAGCAACACTGAAAATTGATATTTCAGATAGCCGTTCAGACTTAAAAGGCTATTACCTACTTAGTATTATTCCAAATGAGCATGACCCTGAGCATCATACCTTTGTGATGAATGGAACCATTAGCAACGATGGTAAAAGTTATGTTATCGCTCGCAAATTTTATATGAAATATGTCTACCAAGGCGGGCATTTTTTCTCACAAGTCGAACGAGTTGTTATTGATCCTAATGACCAAGCTCAAAATAAAATAAAAATACGGGGTATTCCGCAAGAAGGGCAAATTTATTTTGTAAACATAAAGCGTTTGAGTGAAAAAAACTATATTTTTGAAGAGAACTTCTCCCCTCTTTTTATTTGCACAATTTAATTTAAATCAGCAAACATTTCATCATGACAAATATAGAGCATCGAATTATGACATTTGATGCTCTATTTTTTTAATTTTTAAAAATTACTTATTAATTTACCTTAAAGCAAAAGTGATTAAAAATCCCATACATTACCACAGCGAAATAAAAACATTAAAACTCACGTTAAAAATATTAATACCAGAATTAAATATTTTACTTCATTAAAATACCAATACTTTATTTCAAAAAACTCTCCTAATGGATAAACTTGTTTTCGTCGAAATGACTTACACAAAAAGCCAATGCATGGATGCACTAGGCAATTTGCATTCACTTTAGGGACTAAAAATTACTTATCTTTAAGGATCTATCACATGAAATTAAATAAATTATCTGTTGCTGTTTTATTTGCAGCTTCTACTCTGTCTGCATCTGTTTTAGCTAGCGGCAACACGGGTGAATTACATTTTAGCGGTCAAGTTGTTAACTCCCCATGTAATATCGAATCTGAAAGCACCAAACAAGAAGTTCCATTTGGTCAACTGTCACGTGCTTCTTTAGAAGCAGGTAATGCAGCAGAGAAAGATATCTCTATTAAATTAAAAGAATGTAACTTCGACGAATTCAGTAAGGATACTGAAGGTAAATGGGTTGCAGTTAAAGATATCAAAATCACTTTCGGTGGTAAAAACTACGTTGGTACTAATAAAGAGTTCTTAGGCGTGACTGGTACCGCTAATAACGTTGGTATTCAAATTAAAGATTTTAAATTTGATGAAGCTAAATCTGTACTGAACCAAATTCGTAACAGACAAGGTGAAAACGTTCTGGAATTTACTGCATTAGCAAAACGTGTTGATGCTTCTACTCCAGTAACTGAAGGTGAATTCAACTCTATCGCTGACTTCAAAATCACTTACGAATAATTTTTATGGGAGGGGAAACCCTCCCAATAAAAAGGTTCATTATGCGAAATTTATCTTTCTTATGGTCAACACTATTATTAGCTCCTTTTATTTCTAATGCAGAATATACAGTTGATGGCGGAATTCGTGGTGAAACTGTTATGCGCGGATATATTGTTGCTGCGCCCTGCTCAATAGAAACAGACAGCCAATATCAATATATTAATTATGACCTTGTTTCTAAAAGTGACATCAATACAGAAGAAGCAAAAAATAATAATAGAAAAACATTTAACATTAAATTAAACAACTGCATTAGTGAATATGACAAAGATAATAGCAAAGGCATAAAAATTAAATTCTTTGCCAATAGTGACATCTACAACAATGCAATCAAACTGTCAGGTCCTACGGATGGTGTCGTTGTCTATATTTATGACACCAATAACAATTTAGTCACTCCGAATAAATCGTATTCTATTTCAAATAGCGCTATTTACTTTGATAGAAAAACAAAAGTCAGTTTTTTGAAATATGAAACAGAAATTGACACCATTAATAATGAGATTGAACCCGGAAATTACTTTGCCACGATTAAATTCAATGTAAGTTACGACTAATAAATATTTTAAATTAATTTATATGATAAGAACACTATGGCTAAATTTAATATTTTTCACCAGTTAATTATTATATCTTGCTTATCTAGTATTCCTACTGTTGCCTTTTCTGTTGAATTTAATACAGATATGCTTGATACCAAAGATACTCAGAATATTGACTTTAGCCAGTTTTCTCAGGCCGGATTTGTTATGCCTGGAAATTATCATCTAACGATTAAAGTCAATAATGAACGTTTGGGTAATGCCCGCGATATTACTGTAGGTGCGCCAACGTCTGCTGAAGATTCATTATTTAGCGTTGTTTGTGTTCCGGCAGCTATTACGGATCAACTCGGCTTAAAACCAGAAGCTATTCGCTTAATTAAATATCGCGATAACGATCAGTGTATCGATTTGTCTGCGCTTGAAGGCAGTACCATGAGCGTGGATTTATCCACGTTAACACTGACGATTTTGATCCCGCAAAGTTATTTGGAATATACCGACCCTAGCTGGGTGCCACCTTCTCGCTGGGAAGACGGTATTAACGGCTTTTTACTCGACTACACCTTGACGGGCTCCTTTACCCGCCGAGATAGCGGAACAAAAGAATCCTATTTATCTGCGAACGGAACTACAGGGTTAAATCTCGGTGCGTGGCGTTTACGTGGGGATTACCAAGCAAACTACCGTAAATCATCGGGTAACTATAACAATGAATATAGCGATGCCATATTCAGCCGTTTATATGCTTATCGCTCATTAGCGAATATCGCCTCGGTTCTAACGTTGGGGGAAAACTATTTCTACTCGGCTATTTTTGATTCCTGGCAGTTCACGGGTCTATCACTAGAGACCGATGAAAACATGCTGCCACCGAAACTAACGGGATACGCCCCTGAGATCATCGGGATAGCTCAGACTAACGCCACGGTCATCGTCAAAAGCCATGACCGAATTGTTTTGGAAACTACGGTTCCCGCTGGTCCATTCCAGATCCAAACATTGGATAGCTCAATCCGTGGAACCTTAGATGTCACGGTGCGTGAAGAAAATGGCGAAGAACAAAAGTTCAGCATTACTACAGCGGCGCTGCCTTATTTAACACGTCCTGGACAAGTTCGCTATAAGTTTGCCGTCGGTAAACCTCGTTACGATGGGCGTCACCTTGAAGGGGATATGACCGCATCGGGCGAGCTTTCTTATGGACTTAATAATATTTGGTCTATTTATGGTGGGTCGATTTTATCCAAAAACTACCAAGCATTTTCAGCTGGTTTTGGGCGTGACTTATTTACCTTCGGGAGCTTGTCATTTGATATAACGCAGTCCCATGCAAAGTTACTCAGCAATACCTTAACAGGACGCAGTTACCGTTTAAGTTACTCAAAATCGTTTGATGAGGCGAGAACCGACATTACCTTCGCAGGCTATCGATTCTCGGATGAAACCTATCGTTCATTGCAACAAACGTTGGACGAACGCCGTACAGGGATTGAAACTCAAGCACACAAAGAGAGCTATCAGGTCAATATTAATAAATATTTTGATGCGTTCTCACTGGGTGGAAACTACCAATACAACACGTATTGGAATAGCCAAACGGAAGAGCAATTTGGGGCCTATATCAACACCGCCTTCAATATTGCCTATTTAGGGTTAAAAAATATCAGCTTAACTGCTTCTGCGACACGCTCCAAAAGAGCGGGATATCAGGATGATGCCATTACGTTGTATGTCACTGTTCCCCTCACAATGGGCAGCAGCATGAGTTTCTCTGAGGGTTATACACGTGACCAAAATGGGCGCCGTTCTTCAACCCATAACGTGGGCTATAGCGGCTACAACGATCAGCGTAGTTATAACCTGAACGTAGGTTACCAAACGGGACAGTATCAAGACTCACAAACCAGTTTCAGTGGTTATTTGAGCCAGAACTTCCCAACGGCATCACTATCGGCCAATGCCAGTTATGTTCCCAACGAGTACCACACCGTTGGTGGGTCAATTAACGGAGGGATCACATTGGTCAAAGAGGGAATTGCGCTGCATCAGGCAGCTTATGGTGGAACGCGCTTAGTCGTTGAAACACCGGGAGCGAGCAACGTGCCATTAAACGGCGGTGTTTATAAAACTAACCGCTTTGGCTTAACCGTGCTCCCTAACGTGAGTAGCTATCGCAAAACAACAGCATCAATTAATACCAGTAAATTACCGAACAATATCGAAGCGTTAGAGAGTGTTACCGAAGCCACATTAACTCGTGGAGCCATCGGTTATCGCAGCCTTAATGTTATTCAAGGGGAAAAAACCTTTGCCCGTTTAAAACTGGCAGACGGTACTTACCCACCTTTTGGCGCCAGTGTGCGTAATAAAAATAACATTGAGCTCGGCATTGTGGGTGAGCAAGGGATCACATGGATTGTCGGCGTGATGCCAAATGACCTGCTTAACCTTTACTGGGGAAATAAATTGCAATGCAGCACGCAAGTCACTGAGTTTAAAAACAGTGCAGAAAGCTACCCTGTATTAATTTGTCATTAGGAAACAATTTAAATGAAATCAAATCTTTTTAATTTACTTCGCACCAGTGTCTTATTGACCTCTATCGGTGCAATGGGCGCCACTTACGCCGCAGTTACATTGGATCGTACTCGTATTATTTTTGATGGTGATCAGCAGTCTATTAACATCACTATTCGCAATGATAACCCCGAGCTGCCTTACCTAGCACAATCATGGTTAGAAGATGCGTCAGAGAAAAAATTGGAAGCTGGCCCGATTATCGCGACGCCACCGATTCAGCGTATGGAGCCAAAATCCACTAGCTTAGTTCGTTTAAGCACTGCGCCAGATATCAGTAAGTTACCTCAGGATAGAGAGTCTCTGTTTTACTATAACTTGCGTGAGATCCCGCCAAAATCAACGGAAGCAGGTGTTCTACAAATCGCCCTACAAAGCCGTGTAAAACTGTTTTATCGCCCAGAAGCAATTGTGGCGGATAGCAAAAAAGAGTGGGCAAAACAGGTAACACTAACCCCAACAGCCAATGGTTATCAGCTAAATAACCCAACAAGTTTTTATCTGACCGTTATCGGCATTGGTAACAGCCAGAAGCAGTCTGAGCAGAGTGATTTTGATGCTGTTATGGTGCCACCGAAATCAACCCATAACCTAAAATCAGCGAAATTTGCGACGCCATATCTCACCTATATCAATGATTATGGTGGAAAGCCATCACTGGCGTTTAAGTGCCAAGCATCGCAGTGCACAGTCACACCATAGACGTAACGGATAAACAGGAATATCAACATGAAACTGTATCACTTTGGGTTATCGCTCATGTTCGCCATGCCTGTATTGGCAGAAACGCCATCGCAACCCTCATTATTGGAAACAACAGGCACTGTTTATGTTCATGCGCGTTTTCTCATAACACCTTGCCAGCCTAATGTAACGATGACGAGAGCGGTCAATCATGTCAATGAACCTGTTTATCAATTTACTGTGAGTTATGCCCATTGTGTCACCCGCACTTATAACCAAACGTGGGCACCATTCACGTTGAAATTTGCGGGTCAGCAATATGTTTTTTCAAAGCCGCAGACAAATAAAAGTATGACTTTTTTACTTCCAGCCGAAAGCTCAGCACGCCGTTTGGAGATGATTTATGACTAAAACATTCGCACTTATGGTTGGCATGAGTAGCTTGTTATTTACCAGCTACGGCAGCTTGGCAAATAGTCTATCCGTCTATTTTGAAGGGACACTGGTGCCTATCGGTTGTCGCTTATCCGACGATGACACGAAGAAAACGATTTACTTATCAGGTCTGCGCTTTTCTGAACTTGAAAATCTGGGGCGTTCTGATGTTCAACCTTTTCAGTTGGATATCGTCGATTGCTCAACCGCGGCATTAAATAAGACCATCAAAATTACGCTAAATACTCAAGATACTGAAACTCACAATGGCGTCACCTATTTGAAAACAACCGGCGAGTCCAATGTGTTACTGGCGTTAACTGATGGCAAGAATGCTCAACCTTTGAAATTTAATACCCCGATTGATATCAGTACCGTCACGGAATCGGGAAAAGGCTCCATTAACCCACTGCAATTTGGGGTATATGCACAAAAGCCCTTTAACGGACGGCTCAAAACAGGGAGTTTCTCATCCTTAGTCACTTTCAATCTGGACTACCAGTAGGAGAATGCAGATGAAAATATCCGGTTTTTTAGGGGCGATTTGCCTGCTAATGAGCAGCTTTTCACTGGCTGATATTTTAATTACGTTGGAAACCACATTAGTGCGTCCATCCTGTGTGATCACCAATGAAAATGGTGATAAAGAGCTGTATGTGAATTTTCAAAATGTCGCATTAGATCGCATAACAGAAGAAAAGCAAAACTTTGGGATCCTAATTAAACAGTGCGATCTGCGTAAAAATTTACGAATTTATTTATCCCCTAAAGAGGGTTCGACCCTCACGATTAATAACGAAACGGTATTAAGCACCACGATCCAAGGATTAGGGATCCGCTTTTCCCAAGCCAATAGAAATACCGCTATCAATCTACTGAAATGGGAGCCCATCTTCCCGTCAGTGAGTGGTGACACCGCCACATTGACCTTACAGTCACAATTAGTTACGAATCAAGTGCCTGAAACACTTGAAGTCGGCCCGTTTAGTGCGGCACTGTCAGTGATGATTGATTATCTCTAAAGTTAGGTAACGACAATGAAAAAAACATCTAAAACTTCGCTAATTTCATTAATGACCATGCTGATGTCACTGTTTCTATATAGCCAAGTGTCTCATGGGTTAACTCGCTACTCGTCCAGTGGTGGGGGTTATAGAATGAATCTTGTCTCCAATAACTCGGTCATCGCGAGCACTCCGACAATTGGAAGCAATGGCGAGAAATACTACTCCGTCGCTCCGCCAAATAAAGAGGGTATTGTGATTAATGAAAGTTCATCACAGCCCTACGGTACTGTCTATTGCACTGTGAATTTTTTAGCGGGTAACTACCAAAACGGACTGGCATGGAACTATGCCTTTCATCGTGTTTTTGCTTATATGCCAGAGGCTGGCTTTAGCATTAAGGGGCTAACCGCTTATAAAATTAATGCGAATACTTATTTCACACTGTATTCAGACAATGGAATTACTCAGGGTTGGAAAAACATTTCTGGACGTGGGTGTTCTTCCGAAGAAATGGGGCCATTAGACGCAGGATTCTTCACCGTTCAATTCCCATTTGAAGTACGTATTTATGTGAAAGATATTCCCATTGATGGCAAAGTTGTTATTCCACCAGCAATGATTGCGGGCTATACCCGAATGTTCCAATATCCGGGTACACCTGATGTGTTTGTTCCAGCGGATAAAGCGAGTGTAAAACTGGATTTAACTCAGTCGGTGATTAACTACCCATCAAACTGTAAATCCAATATTGATAACTTAAATATCAATCACAATACACTGGATGCCATTGAATTTGATAGTAAACAAACCCGTACTGCAACCTATCAATGTGATAGAAGTCAGGGGGTTAGAGTAAAATTCGCCTTAGATTACGTTATGGATAACGATCCACAAAAGCGTGTGCCGCTGAAATCAGGTAATAACACGATTTACTCTGAGTTATCACTGTACGATGCAGAGAATAACCTACGCGGTAAAACTATCGAAACCACCATTGATAAAGTGAAAAATATTGAAATCGAAAGCCACCTTTATGGATTAGATGCTGAGCCAGGAAAATACACTGGTAATGCGTGGTTAATTGCAACTTATTTATAATTAACATGCAGTATAAATTTTATGATTATGCTTTCTCGTGCTGTATTTATTAGTATTTTTATTATTTGGAATCTCGCCAGCATAATTTACATTGATAATTTAGGTAGCTTAAGGCAATCGCTGCCACAAAATATTATTAGCTGGTTAGCGATTGCATTAATTATTTCCATCATTGCATTTACCGTATTTTATAGAAAAAATCGGATTTTCATTACGATTCCTGCAATGTGTTTTTGTTTAGCGCTAGCCATATTAAGCATCAATCTTTTTTATCTAAAAGAAAGTCATAATGTTATATTTTGGTATTGGTCTGGTATTAGCGCAGGAGTCATACTGTATATTGTTGGACTGCAAATACGAGAGAAGTGGCTAATTCAATCTTTCTGTATTTATTGTTTTATCGCTATTAATGTTATTCAGTGTTTATTTACTATTTATCAGTACTTTTTTGAAACCAGTATTTTTTATTTTGCAACAGATATGCGGTCATATGGTTTGACACAACAAATTACCATTTTATCGGTTAACATGGCGATGAGCTGTATGTTTTCGTTGATGACCCTTGTGTTATCGCAATTTAAACTCGCATCACTCATCCAAGAAAAATGCCGCATAACACTATTAAGTTTCTGTATTTTCTTGTTTACGGTGACGCTGATTGTTCTGCAATCCATCACCACAACATTGAGTTTTGCAGTTTGCGCATTTATCTTTATCTGTTTGTTTTATCAAAAGAATAAAGTAAGGGTCAGTGTCAGCTATTTCATTATTGCCGTCGCTGTATTTATTGGAGTTTACCTTATTCAGCTATGCCCAAAGTATATCGACAGTGAGATAATCAACCGCTTTCACCTTAAGCAGATGTTACGGTTTTCCATTTCACTGTTTATCTACCCACCAGCTGAAGTTTGGGAACAACCTTTAATTATTAATGCGAGCATGGAGAAAAATCAGCTCCCATTTTTAAGTTCTGAAAATTATATTGTCCCTCATATTTATAATGAGATATTGCGTTGGATTATGACTGGTGGGTTTATCAACCTTATTTTTATGTCATTAATAATAACGGGGGGTATATATGTTATTTATCAGTCAATTATTAAATATAAAAAAAACGGGAACGGTTATTCAATATCCTTGGTATTAGCATTAACACCTGTGGTTATTAATAGCAATTTAGAACACCCATTTTTACAATCAGTATTACATTGGGGAATGATTATATTGTTTTTATCATTTTCAGATGCTTCATTCCCACTGAGAGAACAATCCAGTTTCTATATTAATAAACATCTTTCTTTATTGTTTAGTTTTAGCACTTTTATTATTGGCCTCATCGTTTTTATTATTGGATTAAATTTATTTAATGGTCAATCTTTCTTTCACACCAATATTTTTTCATTTGCATAATGAGAAAATTAAAAGATAAACGAGGACAGCATAATGACTCTCTATGACAATCAAATCTCCAATACAGATATTGGTGCAAAAGTCCGTAAACGCCGACTATTATTGGGCTGGAGTGCCAGTATTCTTGGTAAAAAAACGGGCTTAAGCCAACAGCAGATCTCTCGCTATGAACGTGGAACTCAAAATTTTACAATCCACCGATTATGTATTTTTGCCAATGTGCTTCAATGTGATTTAAATTACTTTTTAGAACGTAGAAATTCTTCGGTAACAGTACCGATTAATCTGTAATGCTGTTGTATTTATATCGCCGAAAACCTTATTTGATCGCGACATAATCATGCCCTCTAAGTCTATTTTTAGGGGGCATTTTCATTCCTAAAAGCAACCTAGACGGATATTTCTACATTGCTAGAACCTGTTAATTCAATAATTAGAAAAATAAATACTAATATATTATCCCGCAATTAGAGGCGCATTGTGATCGAGATATTAAATACGGTGATTTCCCCACGGATCATCAGAAGATGAGTTGGCATTATCCATTGAATCGTCTTCTAGCATATCAAGATAGAGCGCTTCAACTTCAGCCCGCGCCCATGGCGTTCTTCGTAGGAATTTTAAGCTTGATTTTATACTGGGATCTTTGTTGAAGCAGTTGATTTTGATAATGTTGCCTAATTTTGCCCAGCCATAATGGTTAACTAATTCTGTTACCTGCATTTCAAGTGTAACCCCATGTAATGGGTCTTTAGATTTATGTTCAGTCATTTGTATTACCTTATAGGGCATTTCGGAGTATTTAAAGCACGCGAAGATTACAAGAAATGCAAGGCGCTCGCAATCAATACGGTAAGTTACAGACTCCTTAGTGAAAACATAAAAAATCCCCCAGCAAGTTACCCTGCTGGGGGATGATTTATTCACAAGTTAAACTCGTAAATTACAGAACATCTACGCAGTTCAGTTCTTTGAATGCTTGCTCTAAACGAACAACCATTGAGTCTTGTGCTTTACGCAACCACACACGTGGATCGTAGTATTTTTTGTTTGGCTTATCATCGCCTTCTGGGTTACCTAACTGAGATTGCAGGTAGCCTTCTTTCGCTTTGTAATACTGTAAAATACCATCCCATGTTGCCCACTGAGTATCGGTATCGATGTTCATTTTGATAACACCGTAGCTTACTGCTTCTTTGATTTCAGCAGCGCTTGAGCCGGAACCACCGTGGAAAACGAAATCTAAGCTGTTGTGTGGCAGGTTAAATTTCTCAGACACGTAGTCTTGGGAATTACGCAGAATTTTTGGCGTTAATTGTACGTTACCTGGTTTATAAACACCGTGTACGTTACCAAAAGAAGCCGCGATAGTGAAACGTGGGCTGATAGCGTTCAGTTTTTCGTAAGCGTAAGCCACGTCTTCTGGTTGGGTGTACAGCGCTGAGCTGTCCATGCCAGTGTTATCAACACCATCTTCTTCACCACCAGTACAACCTAATTCGATTTCCAGAGTCATGTCGATTTTCGCCATGCGCTCTAAATATTTAGAACAGATTGCAATGTTTTCTTCCAGAGATTCTTCTGACAGGTCAATCATGTGAGAAGAGAACAGTGGTTTACCCGTTTTCGCGTAGTGTTTTTCACCCGCATCTAACAGACCGTCAATCCATGGCAGTAATTTCTTCGCACAGTGGTCAGTGTGCAGAATCACTGGCACACCGTAGTGCTCTGCCATTTGGTGTACGTGGTGTGCACCTGAAATTGCACCTAAGATAGCTGCTTGTTGCCCTTCAGCTTTCAGGCCTTTACCTGCGATAAATGCAGCACCACCGTTAGAGAACTGAACAATAACCGGAGCGCGTACTTTAGCTGCCGCTTCAAGTACGGCGTTAATTGAATCAGTACCAACACAGTTCACAGCTGGCAATGCAAAGTTATTTTCTTTGGCAACCGCGAAAACTTTCTGTACATCATCACCAGTGATAACACCTGGTTTAACAAAATCAAAAATTTTAGACATGTGAAAAGGTCCTGTGGTGAACAGGCAGCCTACGCTGCCTGTTGTGTATGAACAAATTAATTACGCTTTAGCACGTTCTTCTAGCATCACAACGGCTGGGAGCTTTTTACCTTCAACGAATTCAAGGAAAGCACCGCCACCGGTAGAAATGTATGAAATCTTATCAGCGATACCGAATAAATCGATCGCCGCTAGGGTGTCACCACCACCAGCGATTGAGAAAGCGTCACTGTCTGCGATAGCACGAGCAACGATTTCTGTTCCCTTACGGAAGTTAGGGAATTCGAATACGCCCACAGGGCCGTTCCAAAGAATGGTTTTCGCATTTTTCAGAATTTCAGCCAGACGTTCTGCGGATTCATCACCTAAGTCCAGAATTTGCTCATCATCTTTGATAGCGTTACTTGCTTTCAGTGTTGCTTCAGCAGTTTCTGAGAACTCGGTAGCCACGCGAACATCAGTTGGCACTGGGATTTGGCAGTTAGCCAGTAATTTTTTCGCTTCTGGGATCAGGTCCGCTTCATACAGTGAACGACCCACATTGTTGCCTTCTGCTGCGATGAAAGTATTCGCGATACCACCACCCACAATCAGTTGGTCAGCGATTTTAGACAGGGAATCTAATACCGTCAGTTTAGTGGAAACTTTAGAACCGCCTACGATAGCAACCATTGGGCGCGCTGGGTTACCTAACGCTTTGCCTAATGCTTCTAATTCGTTGCTTAACAGCGGGCCTGCACACGCAACTGGTGAGAATTTAGCCACGCCGTGCGTTGACGCTTGAGCACGGTGAGCCGTACCGAATGCATCCATAACGTAGACATCACACAGTGCTGCATACTGTTTAGACAGCGTTTCGTCGTCTTTCTTCTCGCCTTTGTTAAAGCGCACGTTTTCTAAAACAACTAATTCGCCAGCAGCGATATCAACACCGTTCAGGTAGTCTTTAACTAAACGAACTGGGTTGTCTAATTTTTCTGCCAGATAGTCAACAACAGGTTGCAGTGAAAACTCTTCATTGTACTCACCTTCCGTCGGACGACCGAGGTGGGAAGTAACCATGACTTTAGCACCTTGTTTCAGCGCTAATTCAATTGTTGGTAATGAAGCACGGATACGTGCATCTGAAGTAACTTTACCGTCTTTAACAGGAACGTTTAGGTCCGAACGAATGAAAACGCGTTTACCCGCTAAGTCCAAATCGGTCATCTTAATTACAGACATGGTGAATCCTCTTGTTGATTCTCTATAAAGTTTTCATTAGCGACTGTGCGAGGAGGTCAATAGTGTATTTACCTATTGTGCCCCGCTGTCTGTCAGGCGCCAATTAGTTTAAACCTGTTGCTGCCATCGCTAGGGTTGTATCTAGCATCCGGTTAGCAAACCCCCATTCGTTATCACACCAAACCAGGGTTTTGATTAAGTTCTTGCCGCTAACTCGTGTTTGCGTGCCATCAATAATCGCGCTGTGCGGATCATGATTAAAATCCATCGAGACTAACGGTAGTTCAGTATAGTCTACTATACCACGAAAATGCCCGTGCGCGGCGCTCTGTAATAGCTTGTTAACTTTATCAACACAAACATCCGCATCTACAGTGACACTTAAGTCAATGGCGGTGACATTAGTGGTTGGAACGCGTACAGAAATCGCTTCAAAGCTGCCTTGGAATTTTGGAAAAATTCGAGTGATCCCCGCTGCTAATTTGGTATCAACAGGAATAATCGATTGGCTCGCTGCGCGCGTTCTGCGTAAATCTTTATGGTAAGCGTCAATCACGGGTTGATCATTCATGGATGCATGAATGGTGGTGACTGTGCCTGACTCGATACCAAATGCATCATCCAACACTTTGATGACTGGAATAATACAGTTGGTGGTACAAGATGCATTGGAAACGATGTTATCGCTTCTTTGTAGGCTGTCATGGTTAACACCATACACAATGGTCGCATCGAGATCATCGGTTCCTGGATGGGAAAAAAGCACTTTTTTCGCGCCGGCTTGCAGATGCTTTAACCCATCTTCGCGAGAGCCGTAAACACCCGTGCAATCTAATACCACATCCACACCGAGCTCTTTCCAAGGTAGCTTGCTGATATCCGCTTGATGGAAAAGACGCATACTGTCATCTCCAACTTGTAGCTGGTCGCCATTAAGGCGAACATCCCACGCAAAGCGTCCGTGACTTGAATCATATTTCAGCAAATGAGCGATACCTTCAGGTTCCGCTAATTCATTGACCGCAACAACGACAATTTCTGCCCGGCGACCTGATTCATATAACGCTCTGAGAACACTTCGACCAATTCGACCGAAGCCGTTTATTGCTACCCTGATTGCCATTCTACACCTTGTATCTGAGCAAAATCACACGGTTGCTAAGGATAACTGACTACCACCAACTCTACTGCTCATTTTAACTGTCAAACATCAAAAGTGTGCTTCACTCGACATTTTTAAAATTTATTTACATTATTTCAAATGCAACTGAAACGGTTCAGCTTATCAAGTTTTAGATTAAGGGATATATTTAGAGAACGCAATAGAAAAACAAGAAACGGTGCACAAAAAAACAACGCCTCAATACCAAACTTGATATTGAGGCGTAAATTAGGTTAATTCACTTTATTTTCAGAGGCGCGACCGTTTATTCGGAACACACCTCAAACAATTAAATGAATTATTTCAGCAGAGATTTTGCAGCTTTAACGGCGTTTTCAACCGTAATGCCAAACTCTTTGTAGAGCTGATCAGCTGGTGCTGATTCACCGAATGAGTGCATACCGATGATAGCGCCATTCAGACCAGTGTATTTGAACCAGTAATCTGCGATACCCGCTTCGATAGCCACACGAGCACTGACGTTTGCAGGCAGAACGGCTTCACGATAAGCCGCATCTTGCTTGTCGAATGCATCTGTAGAAGGCATAGAAACAACGCGAACTTTACGACCTTCCGCAGTCAGTTGGTCAGCCGCTTTCACCGCTAATTCAACTTCAGAACCGGTTGCAATAAAGATCAGCTCAGGCGTGCCTGCGCAATCTTTCAGGATATAAGCGCCTTTCTCGATATTTGCTAATTGCTCAGCGGTACGAGGTTGCTGTTCTAGGTTTTGACGAGAGAAAATCAGTGCGCTTGGACCATCTTTACGCTCAATGGCATATTTCCATGCAACCGCAGATTCTACTTGGTCACATGGACGCCATGTGCTCATGTTTGGTGTCACACGCAGACTCGCCAGCTGTTCTACTGGTTGGTGCGTTGGACCATCTTCACCCAGACCGATAGAGTCATGAGTGTAAACGAAGATGCTGCGAATTTTCATCAGCGCTGCCATACGTACTGCGTTACGTGCGTATTCAACGAACATTAAGAATGTTGCGCCGTAAGGGATGAAACCGCCGTGCAGAGCGATACCGTTCATGATAGCGGACATACCGAATTCACGAACACCGTAATGGATGTAGTTACCCGCTTTGTCTTCGTTCAGAGGTTTAGAACCTGACCACATGGTTAAGTTACTTGGCGCTAAGTCCGCAGAACCGCCCATGAATTCTGGTAATACTTTACCAAATGCTTCTAATGCGTTTTGAGATGCTTTACGGCTTGCGATGTTCGCAGGGTTTTGTTGCAGGTTTTCAACGAATTTTTTCGCTTCTGCATCAAAGTTCGCTGGCAGTTCACCCGCCATACGACGTTCGAATTCTTTCGCTAATTCTGGGTATGCTTTTGCGTATGCCGCAAATTTTTCATTCCAAGAATGCTGTTTTTCTTTACCGGCTTCACGCGCATCCCAAGCTTGGTAGATATCTGCTGGGATTTCGAATGGACCGAATTTCCAGCCCAGTGCTTCACGAGTTGCTGCGATTTCTGCATCACCTAAAGGTGCGCCGTGAACCGCTTCGGTACCTGCTTTGTTTGGTGAACCAAAACCGATAACGGTTTTGCACATAATCAGCGTTGGTTTGTCTGATTGTTTGTGAGCTTCGTTCACTGCAGCGTTGATTTGATCTGCATCGTGACCATCGATGTCACGGATAACGTGCCAGCCGTATGCTTCGAAACGTGCTGCGGTATCATCAGTAAACCAACCTTCGACTTCACCATCGATAGAGATGCCGTTGTCATCGTAGAATGCGACCAGTTTATTTAATTTCAGGGTACCCGCTAATGAACAGACTTCGTGGGAGATACCTTCCATCATACAACCATCACCCATGAACACATAAGTGTGGTGGTCGACAACGTCATGACCTGGGCGGTTAAATTGTGCCGCTAAAGTACGTTCTGCAATCGCAAAACCCACTGCGTTTGCAATACCTTGACCTAAAGGACCGGTAGTGGTTTCAACACCTGGCGTATAACCATATTCTGGGTGACCCGGGGTTTTAGAATGTAATTGACGGAAGTTCTTTAACTCATCAATAGATAAGTCATAACCGGTCAGGTGCAGCAAGCTGTAAATCAGCATTGAACCGTGACCGTTAGACAGTACGAAGCGGTCGCGGTTAGCCCAATGTGGATCTGCTGGGTTATGATTCATATGGTTGCGCCAAAGAACTTCAGCAATATCAGCCATGCCCATTGGTGCGCCAGGGTGCCCTGATTTTGCTTTTTGAACCGCATCCATACTTAGAAAGCGGATAGCATTAGCAAGGGTTTTACGAGTCGTCATTAGTATACTCCAAGTAGGATAGAACGTACTTAAACCAATATTCACAACGCAATAGGGAATCATTGCGGTTTATAGAGTTAGCCTCAATAATTCGAGCCGCAGGTGCATAAAAGCTTATTAGACCTACCCACAACTTGAAGTTTGGCGATGAGACCCTACGAAACTAGCGCAATTTCATCCATACAGCAATTATTTGAAACAATATGACAGCAGACTGCGGATCTTTATCGCAACCGTCAAGCTGAATCCTTTCCATTGCGCAAAATATCCCTTTGAGTTCTTCGTTTTGCGCAATTGCCTGACCTTATTAAACCTGAGTTCACCACTTAGGATCAAGGTGATTTATGCATCTTGCGTAATTAGCCGCAATATTAGTGATATTTGGCAAATTTTTCACTGGTAAACCCGCACAAAACAACAAGGGCGCTCATTTTTGCGCCCTTGTTTTCACATTGCTTTCTTTTTGATTTTTTTATCGCGATTAACGCTCTGTCATCGCCTGTTTCATCCGTGTGATAGGCTTAATCAGGTAATCAAAGACGCTTTTCTCACCCGTTTTGATATCCACTGATGCCACCATACCCGGAATGATTTCCATTTTATGGTTATTTTTGTCTAACAAGTAATTGGTATCTGTTTCGACAAGAATTCGGTAGAACGTCTCATCGGGATTAAGCTTTAACTCACTACGACGCGTATCATTACTTAAGGTATCTGGGCTGATTAATTTCACCACTCCATTTAAGCCCCCATAAATCGCGTAATCATAAGCAGTGACTTTAACGACCACCGGCATTCCCGGTCTTAAGAAAGCCACGTCTTGCGGACGAATATAAGCTTCCACCATCAATTTGTCATCGAGGGGAATAATTTCAAGGATGTCTTGCCCTGTATTCACGACGCCACCGATGGTATTGATCTTAATATTTTTTACGATGCCATGAACGGGCGCGCGTATCTCCGAGCGAGTGACAGGATCTTCACGCATACTCATGGTCTCTTCCGCTTGATCCAGCTCCGATTCCACTTTCACCAACTCAGCGTTTGCTTCCGCAAGGTAGTTATTCATGCGTTCATTAATTTGCGTCGCTAACTCAACGGACTGTCTTTCCATACGCAGAATTTCCACATTGGAAACTAACCCTTCTTTCGCCAGCGGTTTGGTAATAGCGATTTCTCGGTCTAATAATCCTTTGCTTTGACGTAAGCCTGCAATAGCTTGATCACGCTGCATTTTTTTCGCGTTATAAGCATTGGTTTCACGCTCTACTAAGTCTTGATCCGTTATCTTTGAAAAATCAGGAACTTCGTTGCGAGATTCTCCCTGCAACCGCGCTGAGATGGCTTCAAGGTTTTGTACTCGAGCTTGGCTTTCACGCAATAATGCCATACTTCGCGCATCATCCAGCTTCAGCAAAATCTGCCCTTTTTCAACAATATCCCCTTCCTTAACGTACATCTCTTGAATATTGCCAGGGTCGATACTTTGAATGACTTGCTCACGGCTACTTGGAATAATGGTTCCTTGCCCACGAATGATCTCTTCTAAGTGGCTGTTATACGCCCAGACCACAAAAATCGTCAGTAACAACGCCAGAAAGATAATAGGCAAAAACAGTAAGTTACTGCGCTCTTTTCTCATCACGGATTCTAGATCATGAGAAAAGTCACTGGAAAAAGTGCGATGCTCTTTTGGCGCTTTACCATATTGATCCATTTTAAATCGCCCCTTCTTCTTTATTAATTACGCGTCTAACCTGTGAAACGACTCGCACTTGCGGCGCAGACTGTGGAGCAGGTTTATCTGTGGTAACTGTGCCAGTGGCTTGCTCCGTTTGTCCTAACGCTTTTAAGACTTTCTGCTTCGGCCCATCAATTAAGATTTTGCCTTCATCCATCACGATAATGCGGTCAACTAAACGTAAAATTGGTAACTTGTGGGTAACGACAATCAGCGTTTTATCTTTCGTCCACGCCTCTAGCGCATCGAGCACCAATTTTTCAGTATCCACATCAATTCCCGTGGTTGGCTCATCCAGTAACACCACATTTGGGTTATGCAGGGTTAACTGTGCCAGTGCCACCATCTGTTTTTGTCCACCTGAAAGCCCTAAACCATCTTCACCAAGGGGCATATCAAGCCCTGCTGGATGCTGACGAATAATTTTATCGAGCTGGAAGCGTTTGAGCGCACGCACTAAATCGTCATCGCTGGAGTAGCCATCAAGACGTGCTAAATCCAAGTTTTCACGTAAGGTTCCGAAGAATAAACGCGGCTTTTGCGTCAGCATACCGACTTTGCTTCTGAGGAAAATCGGGTCAATTTGGCGAATATCGAGATCATCTAAGCTAATATTCCCTTGCTGCTGTTCATATAGCCCGGTGAGTAATTTAAGTAATGTACTTTTCCCACCACCGATTTTGCCGAGGATCGCGACTTTCTCTCCCGCTTTGATCTCTAAATTAATGTTGTTTAATGCAGGCTGCCCATCTTTACTATATTGATAAGTCACATTCGCCAGTTGTAATGCCCCGTGAACTGCAGTTGGTGAAATGTATTTTTTATGATCTTCACGCTCGATAGGACGGCTAAAGATATTTCGTACGCCGGCTAATGCCATACGCGCTGATTGGAAACGTGTTGCCAGACCCGCAATTTGTCCCAGTGGCGCTAATGCTCGACCAGATAAGATCACGCTGGCGATCAGCGCCCCCATCGTAATACGCGAGTTCACATCATTCGCATGGATCAGGTAAGTTCCCAAGCACACTAAACCGACGGTATTGAGCTGCTGCATCGCCGCACTGAAATTGACCATAAAATTGGTTAGATTGCGCACGGCGATGGATGAAAATGCCGTTTTCTCTGTAAGCATTTCCCAGCGTTGTTGCGCCCAATTCACCGCATTATTCAGCTTTAAGGTTTCGATCCCTTCAATGGATTCCACCGCTAAGCCTTGGCGTTGAGATGTTTCTTTCATTGAGGCGTTGATCCCTTTCGCCAGTGGCTTTTGAATCAAAAGACCTGCGATCACTACAATCGGGATAATCGTCAGTGGCACTAATGCTAGGTAGCCACCAATCATGCTGATTACGCCGATAAACAGCAAAATAAACGGCAGATCGACGAGGGCTAATAAACTCGCGCTGGTCATAAATTCACGAATGGATTCGAAGTCACGTAAGTTGTTCGCATACGATCCCGATGAGGCTGGGCGCTTATCAAGGCGGATCCCCATCACGCGGTGGAAGAGCATCGCGCTGATCACAATGTCCGCTTTTTTCCCTGCGATATCTAATAGATAAGATCGCAACATTTTGGCGAGAAACTCAAAACCAATTGCCAGCACAACACCGATGGTCAGTACCCATAAAGTTTCGTAAGCTTGGTTTGGGATCACTCGGTCATACACGTTCATCACATACAGGGAACTGATTAACGCTAATAAGTTGATCACAAATGATGCGACGATCACTTGGTAGTAATATTTTTTATAACGCCAAATCACTTTCCAGAAACCGCTAGTTTCGTATTTATCGATTTCTGAACGAGTTTCCGAGCGAATATTGCGTTTAATAAACCAGCTGTAACCGCTGTAGTTCGCTGCCAGATCTTTCACACTTAATGTTTGACGTAAACCTTCTTCCGTTAAGATCTCAAAATGACGCCCATGTTCGCCATCTTCAATTTTGCTGATCACTACCGATTCATTGTTTGCTAATAGCACCAGAAATGGCGCCGCAATCGTCGGGATCTTATGCAGATCGATTTCAATGATCTGGTTATCAAATTGGTGTGAGTTCAACACACTCGCCAGCGAGGCATAATCAAAAGATTTCGATTCCGTGCGTTTAGTTTGTGCTAATAAAATTTCTGGTGAAAGGGTATAACCCAAACGCTTAGTAACTAAAGATAGGTTATTAATAATGTTCATAATTTATCTGGAAGCCAATTCTTGGTTCATCCATGCAGACATTTTTGCCTGCACACTGAGGTAATTGAGTGTCGCGTCACGGAAGTCGTTTTGTAAGATAACAGCGCTGGTTTGAATACTTGCTAGCTCGTTATACGCATCAAGCAAATCAATCAAAGTGCGGCGGTTGATCGTAAATTGCTTTTCATAGTTGCTGATCACCACTTTTTGCTCTGCGATATAGGCTTTGGCTATATTTCCTTGTTTTTCACTTTGCGCCATATTGATCGCCGCAGATTGGCTCATTTCTTTGATTTCACGGAATGTTTTTTTAATACGTTCATTGGCTGCGGACAGGGCGTACTCTTTCTGTGCTTGGCTGTAATAGCTCGCTTGGTCGAAAATATTCCAAGAAACACGTAAGAAAACTTCGCTATTATCTGGTGTCGCATTAACTTCTAAATTCAGTGCTGGCTTTCTCATGGCGCTGGCGACTTTAACTTCAGCATCAAGGCTTTGAGCATCGGCCACTTGGGCTTTATAGCTTGGGTTATTTTCTAGATTATCTTCTTGAAATTTGGCTAAAATCGCACCGCTAGTCGTGGCTCTGAATGGGTCAACAAATTGGTCAACAGTTAGCTGGCGCTGAGTCAAAATCGATAATTGGCTCAGGGCTAAATTCAGGTTTCTTTCTGTTTCAGCGCGGCTCATTTCCACTTTTAAGGTACGCGCTTTCACTTGCGTTAATTCGCTCATTCGACCAGAGTCATGCTGAACAATCGAGGTCAGTTGCTTTTCAATTTGGTGATGACGAACGAGGTTTTCATCAATCACATCAAGGGTTTCTTTGTGGCGTAAAACCTGCAAATAAAGCTGGCTGATGCGCACGCTAATATCTTCTTGAGAAAGAATATATTGGTTTTCATAGTAACTTTGCTTGGACTGTTCGCGGTCTACACCCGCTTCAATTCCACCCCAAGCATAAATGTTCATGGTCGCTTTGGTACCAAGGTGAAACCCCGATTCCATCGCGTTACTTTCGTATTTGTGTTGCTGCGCAAGAGGCTGAGTTCCCATTAAACTGACGACTGGGTAATGCCCAGCTTCCGCTGCACTAACGTTGCTTTGTGCCGCTTGATAATTGGCATAAGCCTCTTGGACTTCTGGGGCATTATCGAGTGAATCTTTTAATAAGTTTTTTAATTCAATCACATCTGCCACAGCAGAAAGGGAAAGCATCTTCACGAGGAATAGCGCTAAGATGCTATTAATTAGAGATTTCATAAAGTTGGCACAAAGTAAATAAAACTGGTGTTGGCGAAATAAAATATTGAGGGCTACCCATGGTAACCCTCAATCATTAGCCTTAAATAATGGCGCTCTGAGTTTCTTGTAACGCATCTAACGATGAGTTCATGAAACCAGTAGAGTGACTTGATGTTGCATTGACATCGGTGTCTACTCCATGTAACTCCATTGCACTTTCTGGTGAGAATAGTTTCAGGGCTGTTAAATCAGTATCATTCAAGCCTGTGTTACCTGACTCTTTTAACTTACTGATATCCACTGAAATTGATGACTTACCGTTGGTACCGTCGTTATCGGTTAACGTCAGCGTAAAGGTCTCTTTCTCCATTCCCGTTGGGCGTGTAGCCCCCGGACGATAGGTTAAGTGACCAAAGTTTTTCTCACCTAAAGAGATAGAGAGTAAACCGCCCGCATCGGTTTTAACGGCTAATTCACCCTGACCAAAATCAACCCACATGCTCTTATCAAGGTTATCCGACGTGATTCCCTTGGTTTTTGGATCGTATTTGTAAGTGTGGCCATCCACTTCAATGCTGATAGATTTCATGCCATCCGCGCCGAAGCTCAGGGTTTCCTTGCCATCATTCGCTTTTGAGAAGCTACTTTCGATGGTGTTTTCATTAGGGACATATTTGCTCAGGATGTTACCTAAAGAGCTCATATCTTTCAGAACGATAACGTCGTTAGCATCGTTGTTTTGGCCTTTTTGACCATCAAAAGCGATAGGCTGAATAAACTCTTCACCTGTTTTACCACCCACGCTATTGAGCATATCTTGACCAATACCAATAGCCACAGAGCGAATACCTTTTTCTGTTAAGAAAGCCTTCCAGCTATCTTCACCAATATCAGTATTTGGGCTTCCTGGGACAAAACCATTTGGTGATGTTGGTGCTATACCATTTCCAGCAACAGGATCCTGACTATTGCTTTGGTTACCATAGTTCGGAATACCATCAGTAATCACAAACAATGTATTATCTAGTTTTCCATTAATATCTTTTGCATCAATCGGTTCCATGCCACTACTGGATGTTTTTTGGAAAATACTGATCACCTGCTGCAATGCTGCATCATAGTTAGTATCTACACCGATAACATGCCAGTCTGGGCGTAGCGTTTGAGCGCCACGTAAACCTTCAATAATTTGTTTTGCCTCAGAGATGGTACACCAGTATGGTTGATCCATTGGGTAACCCGGCGCCCCACCAATTGCCGATGCTTGCTTAGCAAAACCATTAATGCTAACGCGCACTTCTCCTGCATTAGCGCTGTTTAGACGCTCTTCATAACTACTTAACACGCTATCAATTGAATCTAACGCAGCGTCATATCGCGTTTTCATTCCTGATGCAGTGTTACCGCCTTGAATACCACTATCATCTCTACCCATGCTACTGGACAAATCTAACGAGATAATCAAGTTAGCATAAAAGGTATTTTCAACTGGTGGTTCTACTGATAACTCAACATTCGAGGCTTCAGGCTTATCATCATGAACCACGATTTCAGTTTTCACTTCATCGGTGCCATTTTTCACACCAAAATCAATATTCAGAGAGTCTTTGCCTGCTGGATGATCAACAAGGCCTTTGAGATTAACTTCATAATTAACCTTTGTGCTGCCATCTGCGGTTGGGGTATCTGTCACTTTAACGGAAATCACTTCTTTTCCATTTGGTGTTTTACCCACAAAACCATTGTCAGTAGATTCCCATGAAATAGGTTCTCCACCTGAAGTCAGCTTAGTTGTCGGCTCAATGATCTTAATATCGCTTGGAGTTGTTGGTTTATCTGTTGGATTAGATAACTCAATAACGCCATGCACAGTCACAGGCGATTTATCACCCGCAGTTCCATCCGTTCTTAAGCCTTTCTCGAAGACTTCCGTCGGTGTCGTTTGCGTTGGTGTAATATCAATAGTGACAGTCGCTGTATTTGAGATGCTGCCATCCTTATCTTTCACGGTATAAGTGATGGTATCTTGGCCTGTAGCACCTGGTTTTGGTGTATAAATCAGTTTGCCATCTGCATCAAACGTCGCGGTACCTTTGCTGCCATTCTTTTCAATATGCAGGGTTGATTTATCCAACTCTCCATCAGGATCTTTGTCATTAATCAACACATCAATAATTGTCGGAACACCTTGCTTAGTTTGACCATGGTCATCACCAGCAACGGGGGGTTCATTGATTACAATGGTCACGGTCGCTTTATTGGAAACATTACCGTTAGCATCCTTCACTGTGTAAGTGATGGTGTCCGTACCCTTCGCATCCGCATTCGGTGTGTACACCAGCTTGCCGTTCACAATACTCACAGTGCCTTGTGATGGCTGCTCAACAACTGCTAACGTATTTGGATCGATATCATTATCTAAGTCAGTATCATTACCGAGTACATCAATCTCAACAGGTGTCGCTTTGTTGGCTTTTGCTGAGTCATCAACTGCCACTGGCGCCGCGTCGATATCGACTGTCACCGTCGCTTCATTGGAGACATTACCGTTCTTATCGAACACTTGGTACGTGATGGTATCCGTGCCCACTTCACCCGCATTTGGGGTATAAACCAACTTGCCGTCAACAATAGTTGCCGTCCCTTTGCTGCCATTGGTCTTGATCACCAGCGTGCTTGGGTCGATGTCTTTGTCTAAATCGGTGTCGTTGGCTAACACGTCAATGGTCACCGGCACCGATTCTTTGGTCGCCGCTGTATCATCAACTGCTACTGGTGGTGCATCGATATTGATAGTTACCGTCGCTTCATTCGACACGTTGCCGTTTTTATCAAACACTTGGTACGTGATGGTATCCGTGCCCACTTCACCCGTATTTGGGGTATAAACCAACTTGCCGTCGACGATAGTGGCGGTGCCTTTGCTGCCATTGGTCTTGATCACCAGCGTACTTGGGTCGATGTCTTTGTCTAAATCGGTGTCGTTGGCTAACACGTCAATGGTCACCGGCACCGATTCTTTGGTCGCCGCTGTATCATCAACTGCCACTGGCGGTGCATCGATATTGATAGTTACCGTCGCTTCATTCGACACGTTACCGTTCTTATCTTTCACGGTATAAGTGATGGTGTCTGTGCCCGTTGCCCCTGGATTTGGGGTGAAGATCAGCTTGCCATCTTCACCGATGGTGACCGTGCCTTTACTGCCCGGCTGGGTGATCACTACGCTGTTTTTGTCCAGATCACCATTAAGATCGGTATCGTTCGCGGTGATATCGATTTCAACGGGCGTATTGTGGCGCGTATCGGCAACATCATTGCCTGCCACTGGTGGCGCATCAATGTTAATAGTCACCGTTGCTTCGTTGGAGACGTTACCGTTCTTATCTTTCACGGTATAAGTGATGGTGTCTGTGCCCGTTGCCCCTGGATTTGGGGTATAGATCAGCTTGCCATCTTCGCCGATGGTCACGGTGCCTTTGGTGCCCGGCTGAGTGATCACTACGCTGTTTTTATCTAAATCACCGTCGAGGTCAGTATCGTTCGCTGTGACATCAATTTCAACTGGGGTATTGTGGCGAGTATCGGCTTTATCTTCATTGGCAACTGGCGGCTCAGTGATATCAATGGTCACAGTCGCTTTATTAGACACGTTGCCATTTTTATCTTTGACCAGATACGTAATCGTATCTTGACCCGTGGCATCTGGGTTCGCGGTGTACACCAGCTTACCGTCAACAACTTTGACGGTGCCTTTGGTTGGTTCACCCACAACCTCTAATGTCGTTGGATCAATATCACCGTCGAGATCGGTATCATTATCCAAAACATCTAATTCAACTGGCGTTGCCTTGTTGGCTTTAGCTGAGTCGTCGTTCGCTACTGGTGGCGCATCGATGTTGATGGTTACCGTCGCTTCATTCGACACGTTGCCGTTTTTATCAAACACTTGGTACGTGATGGTATCCGTGCCCACTTCACCCGCATGTGGGGTATAAACCAACTTGCCGTCGACAATAGTTGCCGTCCCTTTGCTGCCATTGGTCTTGATCACCAGCGTGCTTGGGTCGATGTCTTTGTCTAAATCGGTGTCGTTGGCTAACACGTCAATGGTCACCGGCACGGATTCTTTGGTCGCCGCTGTATCATCAACTGCTACTGGTGGTGCATCGATATTGATAGTTACCGTCGCTTCATTGGAGACATTACCGTTCTTATCGAACACTTGGTACGTGATGGTATCCGTGCCCACTTCACCCGCATTCGGGGTATAAACCAACTTGCCATCAACGATGGTAGCGGTGCCTTTGCTGCCATTGGTTTTGATCACCAGCGTGCTTGGGTCGATATCTTTGTCTAAATCGGTGTCATTGACCAACACGTCAATGGTCACCGGCACCGATTCTTTGGTGGCCGCTGTATCATCAACTGCTACTGGCGGTGCATCGATATTGATAGTTACCGTCGCTTCGTTGGAGACGTTACCGTTCTTATCTGTCACGGTATAAGTGATGGTGTCGGTACCCACTTCACCCGCATGTGGGGTATAAACCAACTTGCCGTCGACAATAGTGGCGGTGCCTTTGCTGCCATTGGTCTTGATCACCAGCGTGCTTGGGTCGATATCTTTGTCTAAATCGGTGTCGTTGGCTAACACGTCAATGGTCACCGGCACCGATTCTTTGGTGGCCGCTGTATCATCAACTGCTACTGGCGGTGCATCGATATTGATAGTTACCGTCGCTTCGTTGGAGACATTACCGTTTTTATCTTTCACGGTATAAGTGATGGTGTCGGTACCCGTTGCCCCTGGATTTGGGGTGAAGATCAGCTTGCCATCTTCACCGATGGTGACCGTGCCTTTACTGCCCGGCTGGGTGATCACTACGCTGTTTTTGTCCAGATCACCATTAAGATCGGTATCGTTCGCGGTGATATCGATTTCAACGGGCGTATTGTGGCGCGTATCGGCAACATCATTGCCTGCCACTGGTGGCGCATCAATGTTAATAGTCACCGTTGCTTCGTTGGAGACGTTACCGTTCTTATCTTTCACGGTATAAGTGATGGTGTCTGTGCCCGTTGCCCCTGGATTTGGGGTATAGATCAGCTTGCCATCTTCGCCGATGGTCACGGTGCCTTTGGTGCCCGGCTGAGTGATCACTACGCTGTTTTTATCTAAATCACCGTCGAGGTCAGTATCGTTCGCTGTGACATCAATTTCAACTGGGGTATTGTGGCGAGTATCGGCTTTATCTTCATTGGCAACTGGCGGCTCAGTGATATCAATGGTCACAGTCGCTTTATTAGACACGTTGCCATTTTTATCTTTGACCAGATACGTAATCGTATCTTGACCCGTGGCATCTGGGTTCGCGGTGTACACCAGCTTACCGTCAACAACTTTGACGGTGCCTTTGGTTGGTTCACCCACAACCTCTAATGTCGTTGGATCAATATCACCGTCGAGATCGGTATCATTATCCAAAACATCTAATTCAACTGGCGTTGCCTTGTTGGCTTTAGCTGAGTCGTCGTTCGCTACTGGTGGCGCATCGATGTTGATGGTGATCGTCGCATCTTCAGAGACGTTGCCGTTTTTATCTGTCACGGTATAAGTGATGGTGTCAGTACCCACTTCGCCTTTATTCGGCTGGTACACTAACTTACCATTAACAAACTTCGCGAAACCTTTGCCACCATTGGTTTTAATCGCTAAAGAGCTATGGTCAACATCCCCGTCTTTATCGGAGTAGTTATTTTCCATATCGATGGTGACAGGTTTAGATTCTTTGGTTGCTGCAGAATCGTCTTTCGCTTCTGGAGCCGCGTCAATTTTTACAGTGATGGTAGCAACATTCGACTCATGACCTGCACGATCTTTCACCACATAAGTGATGGTATCAACGCCATATTCACCTTTATTTGGTGTATAGATAATCTTTCCATCTTTACCGATTGTCACGGTTCCTTTAGAACCTTCTTTAACAATACGAATAGAGTTTGGATTTAAGTCGCCATCAACATCACTGTCATTCGCAGTAACATGGATAGTAACAGGAGTATTATGTTTTGCATGTGCAGAGTCATCACCCGCGATAGGTGCATGGTCGACAACTTTAGAGTGACCGCCACCACCACCGCCGCCACTGATTGCCACAGCAGGAATACCAATAAGAGGAACCAGTGCAGCTAACCACCATGGGTTAAATGCCCACAATGGAGGTAATGCATCGCCACCAATAGCTTGTCCAGCCGCTTGACCGTCAGCTAACTGGCTGATTGCATCTGCTTTTACTGCACTTTCCGGAACGTATGGGAAGTATTGGCCATTTTCATATTGACCAATAATGAGGTTTGCATCGCCTTCTTGATAACCAATGGCGCCATTCTCAGCAAAGTAATTTTCGATAATTAAATCAGGACTTTCTACATCGCCGCCTTCAAATGCGATGACAAGATTTTTATCAACACGCTTAACCGCAATGTTTTCTGGTGCGAATTGTGTACTTTCATCAATTAATAAATAATTTACATCTTTTTGTGCATTAATATGCAGTGGTTGTTTTAATTGTCCTGCACCGTTTTCCCCACCAGTAACAGAATATTGCTCAATCGTCTCTTTGCTATTATTAACTTTAATTGATATTTTTTTAATAGACATAGTTATCCATTGCCTCGTATCGGACAATTATTTATTGAATTAAATTTAGTTTAAAATCGTGTTAATTATTGGCAGCTTTGAGCTACATCCACACGAGGTAAAGTATGAACCTGGGTGCTAACTTTCCCTTTAAATTCATTAACTTCTTTTTCTGTCATTGGTTTTAATGATACTGTTCCATTGGTTTCAGTAACCAAGAATGCATAGGATTTGCCTGGCTCTAGTGGCTTATTATCGATTTCGTTTAATTTGGTATTATAGCGCTCGCTAACATCTGTCTTATATGCAGTGAAATTGTTGTTTCCAGAGCATAATTTAATTTGTTTAGTCGCATTAGGCTCTAATGAAGTGAGGTACTGTTTATTCACAAATATATTAATTGTTTTCCCTTCAACTTGATTATCTATTCTATAGAAAGAGACTAATGCTTTATTACTTTCAACTTCCTTGCTTTCTTTAAGAATATTCTTATTCTTCCATGTTTCGTTATTATACCCGTGCAATCCTTCATTACGCACACAACCCGTCAATGCTGCAATACATAATAGTATTACAACGCTAGTGATCTTTTTCATATTAATCCTTTCAACGCTATGGTGTTTAATTTATGCAAAGCAAAATCCCTCTACGTAATATTAGAGAGAATAAATATCGTAGTGATTTGAATAAATACTAAAGCTGGAAATCATTTAGTCTCCAGCTTAAAAATAAAATGCTTATAATTATTTTTGCTTCAATTTAACCCATTAAATGGGTACCTGAAGCATTTTGTTACATGATGAAAACTTCAGCATTATATCGTTCAAAGTTGATATGCGTCAATTTTACTCCCCCGAATTTTACCAATCCAAAGAAATGCTATCAGCTTTAGTCGCTATTCTATCAATTGATTCATAATATACTGTTTTTATTGAAATAATTTACATGTTAAAAAATTATTTATTTTTCTAACTCATATAGTGCGTGAGCATAAAAACCATAAAATTGATAAAAATAAAACTTAAATTCTATATATATATAAATACAAAGAATTTATATCTAAGTTAAAACCATCCTAAAAGAGGGGTCTATAGGCGGTGTTAATGCCTATTAACATTCTGGTAAAAATACCTTAATACGAGTAAATAACTTATTATCACGAAATACTCCCGCTGCGTGTAAAATATAAGTTTATCGCATTCTAATTAAATACCTTTATCATTTAATCGCCTTCAAAATAGTCAGAGCCCATAATTAGTAATATATATCATCTATTAATTTTCATAATTTCACTTAAATTCAATATTTGAATATAAACTAAGAATATTCCCTTATAATTCCCAATTCACATAGGAATTATTCTTAGTTCGTAAAATGAAATGTTAATTTAATATACATTGATGGTTCCTATTTCAATAATCGAAAATAACAATATCTCAGTAATAACGTCTATCGATAATAGGATTAATTATCGTTCCTATAAATAATTTGATGACTGTATATGCCCCCCCGTGAGTACAGAAAACAGAATTGGCTGTAATAAACCACCTAGCTTTCCCCTGTAAGGGTGAGAATGAGTGTAAGAGCGAATTGAGGCATGTACATCCAAAGGCTGGAGATGTCATGTAATGGGGAATTTTGAAGCAAAAAAAACCCCGAGTCGTAAGACTCAGGGCTTAATAAATTGGCGGAACGGACGGGACTCGAACCCGCGACCCCCTGCGTGACAGGCAGGTATTCTAACCAACTGAACTACCGCTCCGAAGTTCCCTACTGGGAACGCCAAGCATATTACGAATACTTGATATGACAGTCAACTCTTTTTCTTGAAAAATCGTACGGTTGAGCAGTTTTTAGCCTTATTAGATCACAAAACTGTCGCCCTTAATGAAGGGTTTCGTCATCTTGCTCAGTTTGCCGCCATAAACAGGGTTTCCCCCCTTTTTTATCCACAATATCTAAGCGGGCTTCATGCTCTGCAATTTCTTCATCAGAAGCATAAATAATTTTTAATCCACTTACTGGACGCTCAATACGTTGAATTTCATTGGTCTGTTCTGTATTGCTGGATTCAGATTCCATTGAAAATGCAAGAGAGGTCTGCCCCCCTGTCATCGCTAAGTAGACGTCAGAGAGGATCTCGGCATCGAGTAAAGCTCCGTGCAATGTTCGCTTGGAGTTATCGATAAGGTATCTATCACATAAGGCGTCTAAGTTATTACGTTTACCGGGGAAAATCTTACGAGCTAATACTAAGCTGTCGGTAATAGTACAGAATTCTGAGGTTGGAGGAATGCCTCTGTTGAGCTTGCGAAACTCGTAGTCCATAAATCCGATATCGAAGGGTGCATTGTGAATGACGAGTTCTGCACCGCGAATAAATTCGATAAATTCATCGGCTATATCGGCAAATACCGGTTTGTCTTGCAAAAATTCATCACTGATTCCGTGGACTTCGAAAGCTTCTGGGTCAACGAGACGGTCTGGTTTGATGTAGACATGAAAATTGCGCCCTGTTAAGCGGCGATTAATCACCTCTACGGCACCAATTTCAATGATATTGTGCCCTTCATAATGAACACCAAGCTTGTTCATACCTGTGGTTTCAGTATCGAGGACAATTTGTCGGGTTATCGCCGTGCTCATAATGTTTTTTTGTGTCAAACTAGAAGTTGATGAATAAGGAAGAGTGTAACAGAAATGACAAAGCAGGTAGAAATTTTCACTGATGGGTCTTGTTTAGGTAACCCAGGACCCGGCGGATACGGTATCGTACTTCGTTATCAGCAACATGAGAAAACACTCAGTGATGGTTTTTTCCTCACCACCAATAATCGCATGGAATTACTCGCGGCAATCGTTGCTTTAGAGTCGCTGACCCGACCTTGCGATATTATTCTGACCACCGATAGCCAATATGTACGCCAAGGGATCACTCAGTGGATCCACAATTGGAAACGCCGTCAATGGAAAAAGGCGGATAAATCGCCAGTGGTCAATGTGGATCTTTGGAAGCGTCTCGACCAAGCAATTACACGCCATACTATCGATTGGCGCTGGGTGAAAGGTCATGCTGGTCATGCTGAGAATGAAAAATGTGATGAATTAGCTCGCGCCGCGGCCAATGCGCCAACAAAAGAAGATACAGGCTACCAACCAACTCAAGAATAGCCAGGTTCAGATTTAACGAAGTTGCTTCGATTTACTGATTTCTTTCGTTGCACCCAGCGCTGTTGAAATTTTCACTTTAGGTTGCTTAAATTTCAAGGGCGTTGGCGTTAATGGATATGTACGTTTTCTTGCAACGATCACGCTGATCACGCCAATTCCACCACAACGTTTATTTACCCGTTTTTCCGATGAGATCCAAGGTAACACTTGGCAATTTCGGTGATATAGCACCTCATAATTGAGTAACCCTAGCCAATCAAATACCCGGAGAGAGGGGAAAAAACGGCTACAGTAAGGCTGCTGCTTACGTAAAATCGGTACTAATTTAGCCATTCCAGCTAAGCTGAATGGGTTAAATCCCGATAAAATCAGCCAACCATCATCGATCAATACCCGATCCACTTCCCGTAAGATCCAATGTGGATCATGGCTATAAGCAAGTAAATGAGGCATTAAGCAGGCATCAATTGTCTTATCCGCAAAAGGCAAAGCTTCGGGATTTGCCGCAACATCAAATAAGTGAGGATCTTCACCTAGCGTGAATTGATGAGGGATCATGCACTCTTTAGTGTGGATTTCTGTACTCAAATGACCTAATTTAAGCAGGTGAAAACCAAACATTTTTTGCCACCAAGGCGCTAACTGGGCTTCCAAGGCTTGGCGATAGTGTTCACCAAAAGGAATATCAGACCAACTGGCGGGCATTTGAATCTTTTCTTCAATACGCGCAGGTTTCATAACATTCCCCTTAAAAATCGGATCGAGGTTGATTATGGAGTTAATTCGAGTACCAGCGTTAAATGATAATTACATTTGGCTACTAGCAAACAACCAGCAGTGTATCATCGTTGACCCTGCTGAGTCAGAGTCGGTTCTCTCAATATTAACGGCTAACCAATTGACCCCTGTTGCAATTTTACTCACCCATCATCATAACGACCATACTCAGGGTGTAAAAGCTATTATTGCTCAATATCCAAAACTCCCCGTATTTGGCCCCCAAGAAACCTTAGTTAAAGGGGCGACAGAGCTGGTATGTGATGGCGATTCCGTCATTATTGATGACTTCAATTTTCAAGTCATTGGTCTCCCGGGTCACACACTTGGACATATTGGTTTTTACCAAGCTCCTTACCTATTTTGTGGTGATACATTATTTTCAGCCGGTTGTGGGCGGATTTTCGAGGGTACCCCCGATCAAATGTATCAATCGATTCAAAAAATCGCAGCACTTCCTGATGATACTCTCATCTGCTGTGCACATGAATATACGCAGTCTAATTTACAATTTGCTCATCATATTTGGCCTGAAAATGAGACAATTACGAATTATTCCGAAAAAGTAAGAACTTTGCGCAATAATCAGCAAGCAACAGTACCTAGCACATTGAAAATAGAGAAAAATATCAACATTTTTTTACAGTGCGATAACCCTGAATTACAACAAAAACTGAACATTAATATGACAAATCCATCATTACGAGCAGTTTTTACATTATTACGCCAATTAAAAGATGAATATTGATGTATAATTATTGTCAATAACAGCTAAAGCCAGTATTATCTGGTCAACTTTTAAACATTAAAAACAAAGAAAAACAGAGCTAATGAAGATAATCGCGACCCTCATCGCCATTGTTTTGCTTGCGGGCTGTCAAGGCACTTCTAAAGTCACCGTTAAGCAACCAAAATCTTCAGCCAACCACTCAATTGACACTGTTGCATCCCATAACCAAGCAGCAAGTAGACAGGTTTCCAAAGTCGATCATGACCTTTGGGGTTATATTAGTGGTGAGCTGAAGATGGATATCCCCGAAAACGCAACAATTCGGGAAATGGCCAATAGTTACTCCAATAAACAAAGTTTTATCTATGATGTGGCAGTAAGAGCTGAGCCTTACATGTACTTAATTGTAGATGAAATCAATGATCGTAACTTACCAATGGAATTAGCCTTAATTCCTGTCATTGAAAGTTCATATAATCCTAAAGCCACCTCTCCCGCGCAAGCGGCAGGTCTTTGGCAAATCGTTCCCATTACTGCACGTTCATATGGGCTAAAACAGACACAATGGGTTGATGAACGCCGTGATGTTGTGACATCCACAAAAGCGGCTTTAGATCTCCTTGAGAATCTGAATATTATGTTCGGTCACGATTGGGAGCTCACACTTGCTGCTTATAACTGCGGTGAAGGTTGCGTTCAAAACGCGATTAAAAAGAATGAAGCTGCTGGCTTACCAACAGATTTTTGGTCTCTTCAATTACCAAAAGAAACCAAACAATATGTTCCAAAGATCCTTGCGCTTAGCCAAGTGCTGAGACAACCAGAACGCTATCAAGTCAGGTTACCAAAAAGTAATAAGAATAGAGGGTTAACGCAAGTTGATGTGGGACAACAAATCACATTGACTCAAGCAGCTGAATTAACAGGTTTAACGGAAGAATCTATTAAAACCTATAATTCGGGTTATACCCGAGGCGTTACGTCGCCAAATGGTCCACATTATATTATGTTGCCAACAGCAAAAGCTGAGCAGCTAAAAGTTTCACTGACGGATCAAGACGTATTAAATGATATTCGCAACGCAGTAGCACAAAATCGTTATGCGCAAGCCGCGGCGAGTAACATCCAGACAGCAAAAGCGAACTCAAAGCAAGCTAAAACCTTTAGTTATAAAGTTCGCAAAGGTGAATCTATCGCAAGCATTGCTAAAAAATTCAATACAACAGCTAAGAATATCCAACAGCTAAATGGGTTAAAAACAGCTAAAGCGAACATCGTTCCAGGACAAACATTAAAAATTTCAGGTACGACACCGGCCAGCAATAATCGTAAAGGTGGAACTTACAAAGTCAGAAAAGGCGATACTTATTACAGTATTGCTAAGCGTCATGGAATTAAACTTAACGACCTGATGAATTGGAACTCAGGTGTTAAAATGGCAGATTTAAAGCCAGGTGTTACATTGAATTTATATCTTTAAATTAAATATTTCAAAAATCCCCATAAAGGTTAAACCTTAGGGGATTTTATATTAAATAAATTTCAATGATTAGAAATAAACTATTTAATTAGCCTTAATCTCGATATCAATCTGGATCACAATTTGAGTTGTAACATATCATCAAATACACTTAATTGCCGAAATCGCACAATATCATTTACATTCTTGATTAGGGTGTGATAGAAAAAATAATTATCCCGATTTTTCCTAGTTTCCCCTTACGATTCCCTGCTTAAAAAAGTCATTATTGGGTGGTGACTTATGAAATAAAAGTGCTATTATTATTGATGTGGCGAAAGCAATCTGAGCAATCAGTTTATATTTGAATATTACTTTTATATTAGTGACAACCTAAAACTCTCTCAATTAGTGATAATCTTATATTTATCAATATACTAACCATGTTTGTTTATATTGAAAACAGATGCTTATATTTAGTTGATGTGACATTATTTTTGATACAAAAATACGCAAAGTAAAAGTCAGATTCGCCCATGGAGGTGATTATGGATGAATACTCACCCAAGAAACATGATATAGCCGAATTAAAATATCTATGTAACAGTTTGAATAGAGACGCAATATCAAGTTTACAAAAAACAAACACCCATTGGGTAAATGATCTTAGTTCGGCACAAAGCATCAGCCTCAATGAGCTCGTTGAGCATATTGCAGCTTTTGTCTGGCGATTCAAAATCAAGTATCCGAAAGAAAATCTCGTTATTTCTCTTGTTGAAGAGTATCTTGACGAGACATATAATTTATTTGGCAGCCCAGTAATTACTTTCAGCGAAATCATTGACTGGGAAAGTATGAATCAAAATCTTGTCGCAGTGCTCGATGATGATCTAAAATGCCTGACAAGTAAGACATAGAATCACCATTTACCTTTAATTTCACTATCCTATAGTACATTTTAGGTTATCGACACATAAAGAAAGGGCGTTATGACCAAATCCGATTATCTGATGCGTTTAAGAAAATGCACCACTATTGAAACACTTGAGCGCGTTATTGAAAAAAATAAGTATGAGTTATCTGATGATGAATTAGAGTTATTTTACTCCGCAGCTGATCATCGTCTTGCCGAACTCACTATGAATAAACTTTACGATAAAATCCCAGCATCTGTTTGGAAGTTTGTTAGATAAATACTTATTTACACGCATAGATAGTGAATGGTTATAGCCGGTAATACTTTATCGGCTCAATGAAAATTCCTTATTTATCTTAGTTAGTATTCACTGAATACTGGCAGCCTCTTTATATCCTTTTATTTTCACCTTTCCCTAATCCCAATTAATTTAACATTTCATGCGATAATAGCTATTTCAATATCAACTTAACCATTGTAAATACCAATTAAGAATAGCAATCAATTTCTTATTATTAAAATATAGTAAACTAAGCACGATAATAACAAGAAAGCATAGCTAAAAGGCAATGATTATCTCTACTGAACATTTGATTGATGAAACAGGGATATGGAGATTAAGAGAGGGCTTAATATTGGGTGGGAGCCCTGCCAGCGACATCCCGGCACACACGACCCCTGCTATGGCTGCTTCCTTCCGGACCTGACCTAGTTAACAAGTTAGCGTTGCGGGAGAACCAACAGAGCCCCCATTGATTGCTTCTTTCAAAGCACGGGCATTATGCTTGATAGATAGCTAAATAGCAAGAAAGTGGCGATCAAGTGCTGTTTTATTACACAAAAATCTGAAGGGTTATTTAATACAGATTGGTATGAACAATAAATATTGGTAGGAATTAACACTTACTAATAAGAACCAGCCGCTAGTTAGCAGGAACCAAAAGTAAATCAATATTTTCAACCATGCCATTATTGATCACTTCAGTCGATGATTCTGTAATATAGATTAATTTTCCATCAGCGTGTAACGTCGCACTAACCGTGATTTTAGCTTGGTTTCTTATTTCATTTTTGTGGTATGTCAGCTGATACGGAAGCGTCACTTGATTGTTCAAGTTAGTATAGTGCTTTTGAGATAATATCAGCGCTGGCAACTCAACAAATGAGTTATCTACCATGGTGACTGTAATATCCACGTTTTCAGATAACCCTTTATTTTTAGCAATAAGGATATTTCCGCTAATCGTACCGATGTCTACTTGCTGATTTTCGCGATTACTTTTCCCTTTTACCCTTTTTTCAGGGGGATTGGCGTTGTTCCCTTCACACCCTACTAAGAAAATAAGTATCAACGAACTAATCATGTAGCGATAGAATGTCATTATAATTACCTATAATATTTTGATTTAATTAGACATTTTAATATGATTATTCTTGATATATTAGAGTTTATCTAAACTTAGAAAATTATATCTAATACAAATTAAATAATGAAATTATATTTCAAATTGTAACCAAAAACGATTGTCAATTAATCCGTACACAAACTACCTACCTATTTCTGTGGATTAATGGGAAAATAGCGACATCTGATATTTTTTAACCATCTTCAAGGTAACTATGAGCACAGAATTACAAAACTTAATTAGCCTAATAAAACTCGAAAAAATTGAAGAAGGTATTTTTCGGGGGCAAAGTGAAGATCTTGGTTTACCACAAGTTTTTGGTGGACAGGTTGTTGGACAAGCGATGTATGCAGCGAAACAAACCACTCCCGAAGATCGCATCATAACCTCATTTCATAGCTATTTTCTGCGTCCAGGTGATAGCCAAAAACCGATTGTCTACGATGTAGAAATTTTGCGTGATGGTGGTAGTTTTAGTACACGCCGTATTAGTGCCATTCAAAATGGTAAACCGATCTTCTTTATGACGGCCTCATTTCAAGAACATGAAGATGGATTTAACCATCAAAATCTAATGCCCGATGTCCCCGCGCCAGAGCAATTGATTTCACAAGATGAAATCATTCAACGCTTCGCAGATCAGCTTCCCGATGCTGTCAAAAAATATGCACTGCGCCCTAATCCTTTCGAGTTTCGCCCGATTCAGTTCTATAGCCCGTTTGATAGCGTCCCTCAAGAACCATTTCGCTATATTTGGTTTAAGGCGAAAGGAGAACTCCCCAATACACCAGAGTTGCATGATTACTTGTTAGGCTACGCATCGGATTACAATTTCCTTCCTGCAGCATTACAGCCTCATGGACGTGGGTTTATGGAACGCGATTTACAAGTGGCAACGATTGACCATTCAATGTGGTTCCATCGCCCTTATCGCCTCGATGAATGGTTACTTTATGCCATTGAAAGCCCTTCTGCTTCTGGCGGGCGTGGTTTTGTTAAAGGGCAAATTTATAATCAGCAAGGGGATTTAGTGGCAACAACAGTACAAGAAGGGGTCATTCGTAAAAGAAAACCTCGATAATGTCCCGATTTATATCAGCCCGAAAAAAGTAAGTCGTTACTAACTTTAAGACAAGAAAAGTCTCAACTATATAGGAATTCCTAATTGTGAGGCTTTTCCTTGCTTAGTAACTTAATTAACTCGTCAATTCAACATAAAGTATGTCAGTAAGCACTAACTAAACTAATAATGCTTCTGCAGCCGCTTCATCACGAGAGTTCAGTGACTCGCCCACTTGTTGTAATTGATACATCTGGTAATAGCGACCTTCCTGCTGAAGAAGTTCAGTATGATTTCCCTGCTCAACGATCATTCCTCGATGAAGAACAACAACTTGATCAGCATCCACAATCGTTGATAAGCGGTGAGCTATCACCACGAGTGTAGTATTTCGACGAATAACACGTAGCGCCTTTTGAATAGCCTGTTCAGTGCCAGAATCTATATTCGCGGTCGCTTCATCCAATATCAGAATTTTCGGTGTTACGACGAGTACTCGCGCCATCGCCAATAGCTGTCGTTGCCCAACAGATAAAGTGTTTCCTTGCTCACCTAACAATGAATCCAATCCATCTGGCAATTCACGGACATGCTGAGCTAATTGTACAGTTTCAAGGACTTCCCACACCTTTTCTTGGGAAATATCACGTCCTAGAGCAACGTTATCAAAAAATGAAGCCGCGAGTACTACCGGATCCTGCTGCACCATAGCAATGCCATTTCGTAATACTTGATGGGACAGTGAATTTAAATCCCGTCCATCCAGTAAAATTTCCCCTTCCTGCCATGGGTAATACCCCATGATTAAGTTTGCAATGGTACTTTTTCCACTTCCCGTGTGCCCAACAAGTGCCACGAAATGGTGTTCTGGGACGGATAAATTAATATCATCAAGGACTTTTTTATCATCTCGATAAGCAAAAGAGAGGTGTTTGATCTCAATTGCTCCGCCCTGTAATGGCGCAATATTTTCGCCATAACCTTGCTGTGGGCTATCCATCAATTCAAAAACACGTTCACCGGATACAACCGCTTGTTGCAACATGGACTGCTGAGATGTTAGCTCAATTAATGGTTCGTTTAAACGACCTAAATAGTTAATGAAAACATACAGAACCCCGACACCGACAGTACTGGTACCATCAAATCCAAATAGCAATAATAACCCACATAATACGCAGGCAGAGAACAAACTCAGTAGTGGCCTGAGTAGTAATCCATCTAATTTCAATGCTTTCATTCGGGAATGATAGTGCTCTTCACTTGCTTCCAGCATTTTTTGCCCAAATCTAGCTTGCTGTAAAAATTGCTGGATAACCGTCATGCCATTAATGACTTCATTGAAACCATTATTAATATCTGCAAGATACGCCCTAACACGGCGCACAATTGGCGTGCTAAGCCGCTGATAAACCAACATTACGATCAGAACCGCAGGAAAAATGAGTACCGCAATGGATGCCATTCGCCACTCTAAAGAAAACATGGCGACTAGCATGGCACAAATTAATGCCAAACTGCGAAATACTGTTGGTACTACCATGACAAACAAATCTTTAATCACTTCGGTGTCGTTGGTCACACGAGAAATAATCTGCCCCACGGGTTGCTTATCAAAGGCACTTAATGGCTGGCGCAGAGCCGCATTCATCACATCAGTTCGTAGATTTTGCACCACTCCAACAGAGGCTTGATTAAACAGAATTTTTTGATGGTAGTGAAGAAGTGCTGCAATGATTTGCAGCGCAATAAATCCAATCACCATGTACAGCGTTAGCGGCATAATGATCTGTTTTTTAGCCACCATATTGTCAATAAAGTAACTAATCAGTAAGGGCCCACTCACTTCTGCGGCGGCAGCCAACCAAAGCATAGCAATCGCTATCCCCATGGTACCGCGGTAAGGTTTACCGTAAGATAATAAACGTTTTAATGCTGGCCAAAGCGGCTTTCTTTGGTTCATAGATCACCGTCCAAAGCAGCTTCAATTTGCTGATAATGATACATATCGCTGTACCAACCAGATTGCTGGGAAAGTACTTTATGAGTGCCTTTGGCAACTATACTCCCATGACATAAAACAAGAATATTATCGGCATCCACCAAAGCTGATAGACGATGGGCGCTAATAATCAACGTTCTCCCCTGTCTCCAACGACTCAAATTCTGCAAAATGGTGTGCTCTGTCTGCCCATCAACGGCAGACAGCGCATCATCCAAAATAAGGATTTCCGCATTTTGTAAAATCGCCCGTGCAATGGAAATTCGCTGTTTTTGCCCCCCAGACAGCATGACACCACGCTCTCCCACTTGGGTTTGATACCCTTCCGGTAGACGTAAAATGTCTTCATGCACACAAGCAACTCGAGCCGCGTCTTCTATTTGCTCCATTGTTGCATTTGGCTGCCCAAGAGCAATATTGTTTGCGACCGAATCAGAAAATAGGAATGGGGATTGATTCACTATTGATAACCTTGCCCGCCACTCATCGAGTCGAATATCTGTCAGTGATTTATTTTGATAAATAATTTCACCTTCATTCACATCAAAATGGCGTTGTAACACAGTAATTAATGTCGACTTCCCTGATCCCGTTGGTCCACATAACCCAAGGAAGCGTCCAGGTTTTACATCAAACTGGATATCATGCAAAGCATGGCGCTGGGTTTCGGGATACGAAAATGTTCTGATATTGACGTTTAACTCGCCTTTTTCCGCAAGCAAACTTTGGTTACCATCTTTAATCACTAATGGCTCGTCAAGTAAGCTTAAAATCCGGCTATATGCTGCACTTCCTCGTTCAACAATGTTAAACATCCATGCAAGGGCAAGCATCGGCCAGATCATCAACCCTAAATACATGACAAAGCTGGTGAGCTCTCCGAGGGTTAATGTGTCATTCAACACCATCCAGCTTCCGCCTGCGATGGCTAACAAATTTGCCATTCCTATCGCCATAAAAATGGTCGGATCAAAACGAGCATCAATCTTCGCTACATGCATATTCCTGCGTCCAGCTTCAGTGGCAACTTGCTCAAACTGATTGGATTGATGCGTTTCAAGGCCAAATGCTTTGATCATTCTAATACTGGTTAAGCTCTCTTGTGCGTGGTTATTTAATGATGAAAAAGCACCTTGAGCATGTTTAAAACGATGATGAAGTTGGTCGCCATAACGCTTAATGACCAGTGCCATGATAGGCATAGGAATCAAGGCAAGGAGTGTTAGCTGCCAACTTATTTCGATGCTCATCATAATAAGGACGGCACATCCCATCACCAGAGAGTCAACGAGAGTTAAAACGCCTTCACCTGCGGCAAATACCACACGATCCACATCATTCGTGGTACGCGCGATAAGATCTCCTGTGCGATATTTCAAATAAAATGGCTGATTTTGTAAGCTAAGCTGCTGATAAATTTGTTGTCTTAGTCGAACAGCCAATTTGTAGGAAGCACCAAATAGCCATAAACGCCAAACATAGCGCAACCCATAAACTGTTAAAGCAATTCCGAGCATGGATAATACATACGTCACAAGTTGTTGATTAGTCATCGACCCTTTGCTAATACCATCCACTATCACACCAACAAAGCGTGGTGGGATCATTTGTAAAATAGCAATGACCACAAGAAAACAAATAGCGCCAACATAGCGACGCCATTCGCTTATAAAATACCAACGTAATTGTGAAAATAATCGCACGTATTACTGCCTTGAATGATGTTAGTGACTGCTTGCTCTATTATTAGGAGCTCTGCGCTCTTGGGCTAATATATGACTTTTGGATTAGTCAGGGATTGGCAAAACGGTTGTATATTTTATTTTTTCCATTGCAAAACTGGAGGTTACATCAATTAAGCCATGAACGCCATTAACCAATTTCTTATAAAATAGATCATAGGATTTCATATCATGAACTTCGACTTGCATCAGATAGTCATATTCACCAGCCATGCGATAAAACACTAAAACCTCTGGTAATTTTTCCACAAATGAAACAAATTGCGCATACCATTCGCTATTATGTTGTTGGGTTTTAATCATGACAATCACCGTCAGCCCCAATCCCAGCTTTTCGCCATCTAATAGCGTGACTCGTCCTCGAATATATCCTTCGTCCTCTAGCCTTTTAAGTCGCTTCCAGCATGGTGTCGAGGTTAAATTGACGGCTTCTGCTAATGAGTTTAATGATAGGCTGCTGTCATTTTGTAATAAGCAAAGTAGTTTTTTATCTATTTTATCCAGCATGTTTAGCCCCTAAGCGAATCCTGTTATCCGCAAAATTCTATCATGATGAAATAATAAAGCTGTTACGAATTGCTAGTATTGTAGAATAACTTTGCATGAATAACTGAAATATAGCATAAATTGCTTATTTTAGAGGTTGAAGGTACAAAAACAGACTGTTCATTCCCCTCTTGGCTCGTTAACATAGATCTAAATTAATATTCTCATTATTTAATCTTAGGAGAGACTCATGAAACGTGCTGTTGTTGTCTTCAGCGGAGGACAAGATTCAACAACCTGCCTAATTCAAGCACTCAAACATTATGATGAGGTTCATTGTGTCACCTTTGATTATGGTCAGCGCCACCGCTTAGAAATCGACATTGCGCAAAAGCTTAGCCTACAATTAGGCGCAAAAGCGCATAAAGTTCTCGATGTTACCTTGCTCAATGAGCTAGCGGTTAGTAGTTTAACCCGTGATAACATTCCAGTTCCTGACTATGAAGAAAGCGAAGCCAGCGGGTTACCAAGTACTTTTGTACCCGGGCGTAATATTCTATTCCTAACACTCGCTGCTATCTATGCTTACCAAGTACAAGCTGAAGCGGTGATCACCGGTGTCTGTGAAACTGACTTTTCAGGTTACCCTGATTGTCGTGATGAGTTTGTCAAAGCGCTCAATCATGCGGTTAGCCTAGGACTAGCAAAAGATATTCGTTTCGAAACACCACTTATGTGGTTAGACAAAGCACAAACATGGGCTCTTGCTGACTACTATGGGCACCTTGAGACTATCCGCACTCAAACTCTCACTTGCTACAATGGTATTCCAGGTGATGGCTGTTCCGAGTGTGCCGCATGCCATTTACGTAGCAAAGGCTTGAATTATTATCTCAATAATCAACAAGCCGTTATGGATTCATTACTCAAACAACTCAACGCAACGAAGTAATTCTAAAAGCCAACCTTAGTGAATATTTACTGGTTGGCTATACTCCTAATTTGCCTATACTTCGATGAAAGCATCTGTTTTATTTTTCAGTGACTCAATTTTTTCTCGGAGTTCATCCTCGATCACCATGGCTTTATTGACTTTACCATCAATGAAGACAAACGTGACGTACGCATCAGATACCACTTCATCAACACCATTACGATGGCGAATAATTTGTTGGTAACAGACTGCACTCTTCACTCCGATTTTATCCATTCGTGAAATGACGGTTAGCTCATCGCCCAACCCAACGGCTTGGAAATAGTTAACATTAATATTCACTGCCGCCATCACGATTCTATGCTGAATAGCCCATTCAATAAGATTAGCTTTTCCCATCCAATCCCATCTATCCGCTTCATAGAACTCTAAGTACCGAGCATTATTGACATGCTGAAAGACATCAATGTGATAACCGAGCACTTTTATGTGTATCGCCATAACTACTCCGACCAGTTAAATTATTTGATAACATAAAAATAACAAATATTTGAAAGGGCTGCTTAAAAAATATCACTAATCAGACTTAGCTCTCATATTCATGCTTAAATCAAATTTAATAGCACAAATATTACCCATAATTTATTTTTAATCTCATAACGCTACTTTCCATTTTCTAAAAAAATAGCCCACGCTGAAAGTGGGCTGTTTTTGCTTATAGGACAAGTTTATTACGATTTTTCTCTAAAAATGCAGGTCCAATTCCCTGTACTTCAAGGATATTTTCAACTGTATTAAAAGCGCCATATTTTTCTCGGTATTCAACAATAGCCTGAGCTTTCTGTTTACCAATTCCATTGAGTTTTCTCGCTAATTCTTCAGCAGTGGCTTGATTAATATTCACTTGGTCTGGAGATGTTAAACTCGCCACGTTTTTTACTTCATCACTATTTTGAGGTTGCACTATCGCCGTGGCTGGTTTTTCAGTTTCTGCTTTTTTAACCACTGCAAATGCAGATAAAGGGCATAACATTGCTACCATTAACGCTGTCCCTAATCCTTGTTTAATGCTTTTATTCCATTTCATCATTGTTCTCCTATGTGTGTTGAAACATCACAATGCCAGAGAATTTTTTCAAAAACTTTTCTTCAGTTTATACAATGCGAAAGGCCACCCAATGGGTGGCCTTCTATTACAGATATTACAATTTTAGTTGCGAAGCGCTTCGCAATTATTCCATGCAAATAACTTATTCTAAGCTTTGCACTTCAATTTTTGCGTTCGCGCGTAAATTCAGCATTAACGCTTCATTCACCGCTGAGCTCATTGCACCACGATATTCGTTAGATAGCTGGCTCAATTCTTCAGCTGTTGGCTGACCTAAAGTCACTTTATCTAATTGAACAATTAGTAGATTATCTTTTTGATCATAAGCGATTGCGTAAGTTGGTTTACCGTCAGTTGGCGGTGTCATTTTCATCGCAACGCCCGTCACATCCGTTGCAGGTGCAAGGAATGAAACTGTTTGAACAGCGCCAAATTGGGTGTCTGCAGCTTTCAATGCTTCATCACCTTTACCAGCTTGTAGCTCTGCCAGTAATTTCTCACCATTCGCTTTTAATTGTGCAGACGCTTTCTGACGCTTAACTAATGCTTCAATATCCGCTTTTACTGTTTCGAATGGCTCTGTTGATTCCGCTTTATAATCAGTCACACGCAGAACAAATGCACGATCCCCTTCAACGTTGATCACGTCAGAGTTGATACCTGTTGTACCTTTTTTATCGACTAAACGGTCGCTGAATACTTCGTTAACGACTTTCGGGAAATTCAGTTGTGTCGGTGGGTTTTGGCGATCAAACCAGCCAGTAGTCGCAACTTTCAAGCCAGAAATGCTTTCAACTGATGCTAATGATTCATTGTCATTCGTCGCAGCTTCACTCACTTTCTGTTGTAAATCGTAAAACTGTTTGACGCTTTTATCTTGAACTAAACTAGTTTCAATACTTGATTTAACGTCATCAAAAGGCTTAATTGCTTCTGGCTTAACATCATCCAAACGGAATAAGACATAATTATCTTGGACTTTGATCGGTGCAGAAATTTGACCTTTCTCGGTTAAATTCGCACTGATGATTTCGCTTGGTGTAGAAGTTGCTTCCATCCAACCAATCACGCCTTTGTTGCCAGCACTGAATTTATCTGTGGATTTTTCAGTAGCTAACGTTGCGAAATCAGCGCCGCCTTTCAGCTCGGCTTCTAAAGCTTGTGCATCTTTTTCTGATGCGACTTGAATCATGCTATACAGCTTTTGTTCCGCTTTAGTAAAATTCTTCAGATTTTCATCGTAGTAAGCTTTCACTTCTTCAGCCGTCACAGATGCTGTTGGCATAGATGCCGCATCCATTTCGACATAGCTTACTTGAACTTGTTCAGGTGAAATGAAACTGTTTTGATTTGCCGCGTAATACGCTTTTAATTCATCTTCAGAAACGGTTTGTTTAGCTTCTAGCGCAGCTAACGACAAGCTTGCCGTACGGACTTCACGCTCTTGCATAAACAGTTCCGCATACGCTTTGACTTCTGAAGGCAGTGCAAATTCTGTTCCGGTGAACGATTTACCTAATTGCGCACGAACTAAATCTTGGCGAATTTGTGCCGCAAAATCATCTGCATTAATATTGTAACGTTTTAAAATCTCGCGATATTTTTCACTATCAAAATTTCCATTTGTTTGGAAAACTTGCATAGCAAAAATAGCTTGCTCAATTTGTTGGTCGCTAGCAGAGAGTTGTAATTCATTAGCGTATTGGTTAATCAATTGATTATTGATTAAGTTATTCAAAGCTTGGGTACGCAGCTCTTTCATGTAGTTGTCATTACTTGCAACTTCAGAGAATTTATCTCCTAAGTATTCTTGTAATGACTGGCGCTCTTGCTGGAAAGCTTGCTGTAATTGTTCCTTGCTTATTGGCTGTCCATTGACTTCAGCAGCATTATTACTTGAGCCACCAATCACATAGCCAGCAACACCTGTCAGCACGAATGACAAGATAATAATAGCTAACAACACTTTAATAAAAGGACTGTTCGCCTTCGTGCGTAGATCTTCCATCATAAAAAGGCTTAACTCCGCTTTGCTTTGTTGAATTTCTTAATATTACGCTAATTTTAACTCAGATAGAAAAAAAAGCGCACCATTTCCATGGCGCGCTTATATATTAGCTGATTAAAGACATTACGTCAGTTTGAGTTTTCGCAAAAATGCGTGAAAGACGAAACTAAACTCAATTAACCGTTAACAGCGTCTTTAAGACCTTTGCCTGCACGGAATGCAGGAACTTTTGCCGCAGCGATTTTAATTTCTTTACCTGTCTGCGGGTTACGACCTGTACGTGCTGCGCGTTGACGTACATTAAAAGTACCAAAACCAACTAAAGTAACATCATCACCCTTGCTCAGAGAAGTCGTTACAGAAGCAACGAAAGCATCGACTACGCGACCTGCTGCGGCTTTAGAAATGTTCGCTTCTGCAGCGATTTTTTCAATCAGTTGAGACTTATTCACTATTATCATCCCCATATTAGTTTTGACTTTATCGGTTAATTAACCAACTACAGTATAGTTAACATTACTAAGTATAGTTAATTAATGATGCAGCCGTTATATCAATCCTGAATATTAATGGCAAGAAAACAGATAGCACGCTAACCATTATCAGAATCTTCGCTAAAGTAACCACGAAAAAAAAGGCTGACAAGCCCTAAATTAGCTGTCAGCCTTAATTTTATACAAGCTTCTTGATTCAGCTCACTCTTTTAGCTTTCTTTTGGACCACTTCAGCCCCAAAAGGAGGATTGACTAATGCTAATGAGAGGACTTCTTCAATTGTCTTAACAGGATGGATTTGCAAATCAGCAATCACATTCTGAGGAATTTCTTCTAAATCACGTTTGTTATCATCAGGGATAAGAACCGTTTTAATACCACCACGATGAGCTGCCAGTAATTTTTCTTTCAGCCCACCAATTGGTAATACTAAACCGCGTAACGTGATTTCACCGGTCATCGCCACATCCGCTTTTACAGGGTTACCCGTTAAGCAAGAAACCAGTGCCGTTGACATTGCGATACCCGCACTTGGACCATCTTTCGGTGTTGCGCCTTCTGGTACGTGAACATGAATATCACGTTTTTCATAGAAGTCACCGTTAATACCCAGTTTTTCTGCACGAGCACGTACCACTGTCAGCGCTGTTTGAATTGATTCTTGCATCACTTCACCCAGAGAACCGGTGTAAGTTAACTTACCTTTGCCCGGTACACAGGCTGTCTCAATGGTAAGTAAGTCACCACCAACTTCTGTCCATGCTAAACCAGTCACTTGCCCTACTCGGTTTTCGGTATCAGCATGACCGTAATCAAAGCGACGAACACCTAAGTAATCCTTCAGATTATCTGCAGTGATCTCAATATGCTTCAGTTTTTTATCCATCAGCAATGCTTTAACAGCTTTACGGCACAGTTTAGAAATTTCACGTTCTAATCCACGCACGCCAGCTTCACGAGTATAGTAACGAATGATGCTCATAATTGCGCCATCATCGATAGATAACTCGCCTTTTTTCAAGGCATTACGCTCAATTTGCTTAGATAGTAAATGTCTCTTAGCAATATTCAGTTTTTCGTCTTCGGTATAACCAGACAGACGGATCACTTCCATACGGTCTAATAATGGTGCAGGGATATTCATCGAGTTCGATGTTGCCACAAACATCACGTCAGACAGGTCATAATCAACTTCCAAATAATGGTCGTTGAATGCAACGTTTTGTTCTGGATCTAACACTTCTAACAGTGCTGATGCAGGATCTCCACGCATGTCTGAAGACATTTTATCGATTTCATCCAGTAAAAATAGTGGGTTTTTAACCCCTACTTTCGCCATTTTCTGGATAAGTTTACCCGGCATTGAACCAATATAAGTACGACGGTGACCACGGATTTCCGCTTCGTCACGAACCCCACCCAGAGCCATACGGGTATATTCACGCCCTGTTGCTTTAGCGATAGATTGCCCCAGAGACGTTTTACCAACCCCTGGAGGTCCGACTAAGCATAAGATTGGTCCTTTGATTTTACTAACACGGCTTTGAACCGCGAGGTATTCAAGGATACGGTCTTTAACGCGCTCTAAGCCATAGTGATCTGTATCGAGCACTTCTTGCGCTTTCACTAAGTCTTTTTTGACTTTGCTACGCTTATGCCATGGAACCTGAACCATCCAATCAATGTAGCTACGAACCACCGTCGCTTCAGCAGACATTGGAGACATCATTTTCAGCTTCTGCAATTCAGCTTCGGCTTTTTCTTGTGCCTCTTTTGGCATTTTCGCTTCTTCGATTTTGCGTTTCAGCGATTCGTTTTCATCTGGAGCATCATCCATTTCGCCAAGTTCTTTTTGAATCGCTTTCATTTGCTCATTCAAATAGTACTCGCGCTGGCTTTTTTCCATCTGTTTTTTCACGCGGTTACGAATGCGTTTTTCAACTTGCAGTAGTTCAGTTTCTGATTCCATCATTGCCATGAGGAACTCAACACGCTCAGCAATGTTTGCCATTTCTAAAACGCGCTGTTTGTCTGCCAGTTTTAACGGCATGTGTGAAGCAATCGTATCAGCCAGTTTATCTAGCTGGTCTTGCTCAATCGCATGCAGTGAAGTCAGAACTTCAGGTGGAATTTTTTTGTTCAGTTTAATGTAACTTTCGAACTGACTAACAATCGTACGATATAATACTTCTTGCTCTTTTTCGTCAACCAATTCGGTAGTGCTAGGCGCTTTTGATGCGTCATCATAGATAGCCGCTTTCACACTATCGTTCGCGAGATATTCAGCTTGCGCTAAGAAATACTCGCCGTTATCAGTCAGGCTAGTAATACGAGCACGACGTAGGCCTTCAACTAGCACTTTAACGGTACCGTCAGGTAGTTTCAGCATCTGGATCACAGATGCAATTGTCCCAACAGTAAATAAATCATTCACCCCAGGTTCATCGGTTGAGGCTTCTTTTTGCGCAACCAGCATCACTTGCTTATCATGATCCATTGCTGCTTCCAGACTGTGAATGGATTTTTCACGTCCAACAAACAGTGGGATCACCATATGTGGGTACACCACTACATCACGCAGAGGCAATACTGGTATTTCAATGCGTTCGGAACGCTCTGGATTCATAAAGCTCTCTCTTCGTTTAGCACACGCCAGTTAAGGGTTTCTGCTTATAACAGAAAAAATTCTTGTAAAACACTGCGATATAAACAGTGCTCTTTCAAAATAAGGAAACCACAACTAAGAATATAAACTATATGGGGACAAGATTTTAGCATTCAATGGTTAGTTAAGCATAAAAAACAAAATGAGGGTTACCCCTCATTTTGATTGATTATTTATTGAACACAGACGAGAAGTTAATTATCGCCAGAAGCTTGGGCATCCGGTTTGCTGTAGATTAACAGAGGTTCTGACTGTTCATTAATCACATTTTCATCTACAACGACTTTCTCAACATCACTCATTGAAGGTAGATCATACATGGTATTAAGTAGAGCAGCTTCGACGATTGAACGTAAGCCACGAGCACCTGTTTTACGCGCCATTGCTTTTTTCGCTATCGCCGTTAATGCTTCTTCTCGAAACTCTAATTCAGTGCCTTCGAGGTTAAACAGAGCTTGATACTGTTTAGTCAATGCGTTTTTCGGCTCTTTTAAGATCTGAATCAGAGCTTCTTCACTCAGCTCAGTCAAAGTGGCAACCACAGGTAGACGACCGATAAACTCAGGAATCAAACCAAATTTAATGAGATCTTCAGGCTCCGCTTGAGTGAGTAACTCACCTTCTGTTGCCTTCTCAGATTCACCTTTAACTTGCGCCGCAAAACCAATACCTGAACGAGTATTCAGACGTTGACCAATAACTTTATCCAACCCGGCAAATGCACCGCCACAGATAAACAGAATTTTCGAGGTATCTACCTGTAAAAACTCTTGTTGCGGATGCTTACGACCGCCTTGTGGCGGAACCGCGGCTACAGTGCCTTCAATCAGTTTCAGTAATGCTTGCTGCACCCCTTCACCTGATACGTCACGCGTGATGGATGGGTTATCGGATTTACGAGAAATTTTATCAATTTCATCGATATAGACGATACCACGTTGAGCTTTTTCAACATCATAGTCGCATTTTTGTAGCAGCTTCTGGATGATATTCTCAACATCTTCACCCACGTAACCCGCTTCAGTTAATGTGGTCGCATCCGCCATAGTGAATGGCACATCTAAATAGCGAGCTAACGTTTCTGCTAATAACGTTTTACCACTACCCGTCGGACCAATGAGCAGAATGTTACTTTTGCCTAATTCAACACCATCGCTGGTTTTATCGCCATTACGTAGACGTTTGTAGTGGTTATAAACAGCGACCGCTAACACTTTTTTCGCTTTTTCTTGACCAATAACGTAGTCGTCAAGATGCTGTCTGATTTCGTGGGGAGTTGGTAATTCACTACGCTCGCGATGCGGAGCCAGTTCTTTGATCTCTTCACGGATGATGTCGAGGCATAAATCCACGCATTCATCACAAATATAGACTGACGGACCGGCAATCAGCTTACGCACTTCATGCTGACTTTTTCCGCAGAAAGAACAGTACAGTAATTTACCTGCTCCCTCTTTGCGTTTATCTGTCATCAGTAGACCTCACTTATATTTATAATGCCTTGTTTTATCTAATTTTCGTAGTAAAACAAGGCAACAAATTTTCAAAAACTTTAGGATATAAATTAATTATATCAAAATATTCGCAAATTAACGGCTGGTATAAATATGATCAACCAGACCATATTCTTTAGCTTCATTTGCTGATAAGAAACGGTCACGCTCTGTGTCACGACTAATTTCTTCGATGGATTTCCCTGTATGTTGGGCCATCAATTCATTCATGCGCGATTTCACTTTCAAGATTTCTTGAGCGTGAATTTCAATGTCTGTCGCTTGTCCTTGATAGCCACCTAACGGTTGGTGGATCATGACGCGAGAGTTTGGTAAGCAGAAACGTTTACCTTTTGTACCTGCGGTTAATAAAAACGCACCCATTGAGCACGCTTGTCCCATGCAGATAGTGCTCACATCAGGTTTGATAAATTGCATGGTGTCGTAAATTGACATCCCTGCAGTAATCACGCCGCCTGGTGAGTTAATATAAAGTTGAATATCTTTTTCTGGGTTTTCTGCTTCAAGAAATAGCATTTGAGCGACAATTAAGTTCGCCATATGATCTTCCACCTGACCGGTTAGGAAGATAATACGTTCTTTTAAGAGACGTGAATAAATATCATATGAGCGCTCACCTCGAGAGGTTTGCTCGATAACCATTGGCACAAGTGCCATTTGGGATGCTAACTGCTCCTGACCGCCAAAATGTGACATCGAAATCTCCTATTAAAAACTTTTTCTGGTGCTTGCGCCTAATTTGCTGTCTGTCCGCCATTTTGGGCAGGGATCGTGCTACAAACAATATTTCTAAAAAACACTCTTTCTAAGTTAGTTGTGTCTGCCTGTTTATACTCTTCGCTTACTTCATTATTTTAGTCACTTTTTTAAATCTTGGTTAAAAAGTCGCTAAAGAATTAAGCCAGAATACTGTTGAAAACACTGCGATAGGCAAGACGCTCTGCTAAAGAGTTTAACACAAGTCTATCTAGTTACACGGTTTTATACTGTCGAAAAATGTGTTCCACACAAAAATCCCATCATCATCTAGCGAACGATATCTTGATGACTCTTATTATAATTAGGGTTTAAATGTAATTTTCAAGATGATTTGCACAAAGTCTAAATATTACGACGCTAATTGACAAAAAACCCGCAGTGAAACACCACGGGTTTTGCTTTGTACTTCTAAAAAGAAGAGTACTGCTAAAAAGAAAAATTAACCAGCTTGAACTTGGTTCATCAGCTCAGTGAAGTTAGTTTCTTTTTCAGTTACTTTAGCCGCTGCCAGAATAGTTTCTACAGCTTGCTCTTCTAACGCTAAGTTACGAACACTGTTCATCAGCTCTTCATTTTTGCTGTAGTATTCGATAACTTCTGATGGATCTTCGTAAGCAGAAGCCATGTCTTCGATCAGCGCTTTAACGCGATCTTCGTCAGCTTTCAGCTCGTTAGTACGAATAACTTCGCCTAACAGCAGACCAACAATTACACGACGTTTAGCTTGTTCTTCGAACAGTTCACGTGGTAATTCCATCGCTTGTTTTTCGTTGCCACCAAAACGCTGTGCAGCTTGACGACGCAGAACATCGATTTCACCATCAACAACTGCTGCTGGGACTTCGATTTCGTTCGCGTTAACCAGACCTTCCAGAACTTGCGCTTTAACACGGTTACGAACTGCATTTTTCAGCTCACGTTCCATGTTTTTACGAACTTCTGCACGCAGACCTTCTACTGAACCGTCAGCAATACCGAAACGCTTAACGAACTCTTCAGTAAATTCTGGCAATTCACGCTGTTCAACTTTCTTCAGAACGATAGCAAACTTAGCTGCTTTACCTTTCAGGTTTTCTGCATGGTAATCTTCTGGGAAGTTAACTTCGATATCAAATTCTTCACCAGCTTTATGACCAACAACGCCTTCTTCGAAACCTGGGATCATACGGCCTTCGCCCATAACCAGTGCGAAGTCTTCAGCTTTACCACCTTCGAATTCTTCACCGTCGATAGAACCTGTGAAGTTAATAGTGATACGTGAATCAGCTGCTGCTGCATCTTCAACTTCTTTCCACTGTGCTTGTTGCTTACGCAGAGTTTCCAGCATGTCGTTGAGATCTTCGTCTTTCACCGTTACAGCTGGTTTTTCAACTTCGATAGTTTCAAAACCTTTTAATTCGATTTCTGGGTACACTTCGAACTCAACCGCGTAAACGAAGTCTTTACCGTCTTCGAACATTTCTGGCTTGTAGCTTGGCGCGCCAGCTGGGTTGATTTTTTGTTCAATGATTGCATTGATAAAGTTACGTTGCATAACATCGCCCAGAACGTCTTGCATTACAGACGCACCGTAACGTTGTTTAACGATGTGCATTGGTACTTTCCCTTTACGGAAACCATCAACACGGACTTTCTTAGCAACGTTAACCAGCTCGCTATTCAGCGCTTTTTCAATATCAGTGGCAGGAACGGTGATTGTTACACGACGCCCAAGGCCTTGAGTCGTTTCAACAGAAACTTGCATCTTCTTACCTCAAAATAAATCTTAGTGATCGGTCTACTCCAGAGTTATGCCATTAAATCATAATGGCAATCTCCCTTCCAGAACCGGGGGCGTTACTTTCATAACGGTCATCCCTGATATCAGAAGCGTCCCGAAACCTTACTGAAAATTAGACGCAGCATTATACCGATGCATGCGCCCTGAGTCGAGAAAAGCCGATAAAAGAAGCGATTATTCCTCTTTATTTGTGACTTTTCTGACTAAAAATTCATTTTCCTCTCTCGAATTGAGGAAAAAACGCTCACTTACAGCCACTCGATAAACACACTATTGGTATTCGTATGTCATCAAGACGTTTGATTAGCGATTCACACCACCAACACCACGACAAGCAGGTGATTTTAGCGCAGTACTCGCTAATTCATTCCACTCTTTTGGAGTATAAGTGTGTAAGGCTAAAGCATGAATCTCACCTGCAAGCTCGTCAGCCAAAATAGCATAAATTTCACGGTGACGACCAATCATACGTTTGTTTTCAAATTTATCACTGACTAAAACCACTTTGAAATGGCTCTCTGAACCGGGTAACACATTATGCTGATGACTTTCATTAATCACCTCCATATGTTCAGGTTCAAATGCAGACTGTAGCTTTTCACTCACGCGAGACTGCATAGTTTGTGGCATATTGGCGTCCATAGAGACTCCTAAATTAATTAAAAAACGCTAAAGCACATCTGAAAAAAAATCCCCTAATCACGCTGTTGGTAACTATCTTCTTATTATAGAAATAGCGGATAATAGCATCTACATTGTTGAAACTATGGTCCGGGTATGCAAAATGTTCATCGACTGCACATTTACGCGAATTTTTTCTCAAACTGTTGTCTAATAGTGTGAGTTGTTGCACCCCGAACCATAACGGAACATTTTCAATTAGGAAAGATGAACTGGGAAGAATTATGTTAAGAAAACTGTGTTTTCCACTTTTTGCGTTATTTTTATTAGCGGGCTGTACTGCACCGTCTAATACGCTGTCCCTCGAACCTAAAATTGCATTGCCAGCCAAAAACCCGACGCTCAATGCGACTTCAATTAGCGTGAGTAGCGTTGATAACCGTACAAATCGCGCATTAGCTGAAATTAACCGAAACGGTACTTTAGAGGTGCTAAATCCCTCTCGCGATCCGCGTTATCTAATGCAAGAAGCCGTAGAAAAGCAAATGGCTGCTCGTGGTTTCATGGTGACATCTCCCGCCAATATCAACTTAGTGGTTCAATTAAACAAGTTGAGCACCCAAGTGAGTGAAGGAAGTTTACGCCATAATATTACGGTTAATTCCAGCGTTGTCGTTAATGCTACCGCACCAAATGGCTCAACTAAGAGCCGGACTTATAGCCGTAATTACAATACCCAAGGGGCATTAGGCGCAACCAATGAAAAAATTGCTGCGGCAATTAACCTTGCTTTAAGTGATTTAATTTCAGATATGGCGAAAGACCAAGAAGTGGCCGATTTTATCAGACAAAATTCACGATATTAATCGCGTATCAAGAATGAATTCATACTAGTATCATTCTGGTTCATCGGAGACTGTAAAAACAGTCTGCTTTATCCTACTAACCCGAGTTATTTCTTTAATACAAATAGCTTGGGTTGTTTTATCTTGCTACTGCGCCATTCTTCGCGCAACGTAATACACCAGCATCAGGCGATGAGGGAATAATGCCACGTTTTACACTACCCAGATTTACACTGCCCAATAATGTGACCTTAATTTTACTGGGATTTGTCTCAGGGTTGCCCTTGGCATTAACCGCTGGAACATTACAAGCTTGGTTAACCGTTGAAAAAATTGACATTAAAACCATCGGTTTCTTTTCTCTCGTCGGTCAGGCCTACGTTTTAAAATTTCTATGGTCCCCCATGATGGATCGCTATACCCCCCCATTTTTAGGGCGACGTAGAGGGTGGCTATTAACAACGCAAATTTTGCTTGTTATTAGCATTGCAGGCATGAGTTTTATGAATCCGTCGGAGCACCTTTGGTGGTTAGCTGCGCTAGCGGTCACTGTAGCCTTCTGTTCCGCATCCCAAGATATTGTCTTTGATGCCTATAAAACAGATTTATTAAGTGCAGAAGAGCGAGGTATTGGTGCAGCAACATCGGTCATGGGCTATCGCATCAGTATGTTGGTTTCTGGGGGATTAGCACTTTGGCTTGCTGATAAATTCCTCACTTGGCAGCAACTTTATTTATTCATGGCAGGGCTAATGTTTATTGGGATCTTCGCAACACTTTTTGCGAAAGAACCTCAAGAAAATACCGCTCCACCAACTTCGTTAAAAGATGCTATTTATGAGCCACTTGCCGAATTTTTTAGCCGCAATAATGCATGGCTGATTTTACTGCTTCTTATCTTTTATAAGATGGGAGACGCTTTCGTTATGGCGCTAAATACTAACTTTTTACTCAATGCCCTTGGCTTTAGTTTAAGCGAAGTAGGTACAGTAAATAAAACCGTTGGTATGGCGGCGACAATCATCGGAGCCCTATTTGGGGGTTATCTGATGAAGAATATGAGCCTATTTAGAGCATTATTCGTCTTCGGTGTACTTCAAGGTGGTTCGAATATCGGCTACTGGTTCCTCGCAGTAACACCGCCAAATATTATCAGCATGGGATCTATTATATTCCTCGAAAATATCTTTTCAGGAATGGGAACTGCGGCATTTGTCGCCTTATTAATGACCTTATGTAATAAGTCTTTATCAGCCACTCAATTCGCCTTGCTTTCAGCATTATCCGCTGTAGGCCGTGTCTATATCGGCCCCGTCGCAAGTATTTTTGTCAGCACCTATGGCTGGCCCATGTTCTACTTAATTTCCATCGGCGTTGCAGTACCGGGGGTTTTATTGCTACTCGCTTGCCGAACTTCGTTGTTATACACCCAAGATACGGGAGAATTTCAACGTAGAGAGTTTTTTCCTCGAGAATATAAAATCGCGGTTTATGCGCTAATGGCAGCAGCATGTATACTGACGGTTTGGTTAATTAGTTTACTAATCACATCATTTGCAGGGGTGAAAGTTTACTTGTTTACTACCCATATATCCCTGTGGTTAGCGCTCCCAACTTATCAGAATCTCATATTTAACATTGGTATAGCCATTGGTGCTATCAGCCTTATTGTTGGTGGAACCCTCGACTTCCTCGCTGTCCGCAAAGCCATAAAACATAAATCATTCTGATATTTTTGATTAATTCCCATTCTATTCAGCTCATGACTTCCCCAAGTTAAACTAATTAATTTGGGGAATCTCTCCTTTTTTCGCAAATTAGATCTCTCTTGCAAATATCGCTTAAAGATCGATAAAAACGTGATTTGAATCACTCATTTTCTGAAATGGATTTTTTAATTACAAATTGAAAGCTTAATATCTCACATGTTTGAGGATGGTTAGTTGACAAGCTAAAAATTTGCGTAACAACTAATTTTTATTAATACATAAACGAAAATAATGTCTTATGAAAAAAACACTACTCTGTGCTGCTGCTCTAGCATCATTGGCAGGGACCGCAAATGCTGAAAATTTTCTTGGGTATCAGAATGGTTTCGCAGATATCAACGTGAACTATCTCGACTGGTCCCGTCATACAGAAAATAAATCTAAAAATACAACCCATAAGGAAGATTTCGCTTACTTCGAATTAGAAGGTGGCGCTAATTTCAATTGGGGTGAATTATATGGTTTCTTTGACGTTGAAAACCCATTTAATAAACAGCATGAAGATCCAGGCAAAAACCAGCGTTATACGCTGAAAACAACAGCTCGCGTCTATATCGCAGATACTGGATTCAACTTATACGGCCACGTTTATGGTACTTGGTCTTTACCGGGTGACAAACACGGCGGCAACTTCCACGAAGTCAACACACTGTATGGTATCGGTTATAACACCTCGATTGGTGATCTGTGGTTCAAACCTTTCGTGGCTTTGCACTATGTTGACCAAACCTATTATTCCGGTAATAACGGCTATGTAGTTGGTTGGGTTGCTGGTTATAACTTCAAAATGTTCCAAGAAGATTTCATGATCACTAACTGGCATGAAATGGAATTTGCACGTCATGAGCGTTATGGCAACGGTGGGCGTGATGGCGTGAACGGCGCATTAGCTTTCTGGTGGAACGCCACACCAAATTTAGCTGCTGGTATTCAATATCGTTATGCTGACAATAAGTTAGGTGATGATTTCTACCAAGATGCAATCATTTATACATTAAAGTATAACTTCTAGTGACTAAGGAAATATTGTTTATATTTTTAACATATTTCCTTTAGTTTCAAAAATGTAACAATTTTTCTTTATTATTTTGCCGGTAAAGTAGCCAATTTCACTTTATCGGCAATATAATCAGTAATTTCCCCTACGGAATATCTTAACAACCCAAGCAGTTTTCACATTTTTTTGTCAATTTTGTATATATTTTTCTTTGAAAAATTACCAAGATAATTTAGTATTCATACTGTTTTATCAAAACATACCTATAATTAGCAGCAATTTTAACTTTTTAGAAGCAAAAGCTTTACATGTGATCATATTAACATAAAGAGCTAACAATTCCGTTTCTTTACCTTACAATCATTTACACTCGCACAACCTTACCGTAAAATGCCCGCACTGATGAAACGACAATTAGATTCTTGTCATTTGGGGTCGTGGATGAGACTTATGAACTACAAAAAAAGCATTGGAGCAATCTCACTTGTTGCAGCAGCCTTATTATTAGGCGGTTGTGATATGGTGTTGATGGATCCGAAAGGCGCCGTTGGCGTAAAACAAAAAGAACTGATTCTTATTGCAATTGGTTTGATGCTCCTTGTTGTGATTCCTGTTATTTTTATGGCGATTATCTTCGCTGTAAAATATCGTGAATCCAATAAGTCAGCTACCTACCGTCCTAACTGGGCTCACTCTAACAAAATTGAGTTAGTCTGCTGGACAGTTCCTATCATTATTATCATTATTCTAGGTGCTATCACTTGGAAAACGACTCATGAGCTGGACCCGTATCAGCCATTAGTTAGTGATCAGGAACCTGTTACCATTCAAGTTATTTCAGCTGACTGGAAATGGATCTTTATCTATCCAGATCAAGGCATTGCTACAGTCAATGAAATCGCATTCCCTACTGGTGTTCCTGTAAACTTCAAAATCACGTCTGATTCTGTGATGAACTCATTCTTCATCCCATCTTTAGGTGGACAGATCTACGCGATGGCGGGTATGCAGACAAAACTTCACTTAATCGCTAACGAACCAGGTACCTATAAAGGCTTCTCAGCAAGCTATAGCGGTCACGGATTCTCAGATATGAAGTTTAATGCTATTGCTACAGCAGATCGCCAAGGCTTCGATGAGTGGGTACAGAAAGTAAAAGCATCACCAAAAACTATGGATACGATGCAGGCATTCGACGAAGTTGCTAAACCTAGCATGAACGTTCCTGTTACCTACTTCTCTAGCGTGAAACCTAAACTTTATGAAGACATCATTATGAAGTTTGGTCATGAGCACCATAAAGGTCACGCTCCTGTAGATGCGAATAATGAAGCAAATCATTCTATGCACATGGGCAACACTGCTCAAGCGCAAGAATCTACAGGTCATTCAATGCATATGAGCCATAACGCTCATGCAGGCGCTGAGGAATAAGGGCATGTTTGGAAAATTAACACTGGACGCAGTTCCACTTCATGAACCGATTATCGTTATTACACTGATTGCCATTGTCCTCGGTGGACTTGGCTTAGTTGGTGCAATCACCTATTTCGGAAAATGGAAATGGCTGTGGAAAGAGTGGTTAACGTCTGTTGACCATAAAAAAATTGGTATTATGTACATCATCGTTGCGATGGTGATGTTATTCCGTGGATTCGCGGATGCTATCATGATGCGTGGTCAGCAAGTGCTGGCTTCAGCGGGTCAAGAAGGTTTCTTAAACCCTCACCACTATGATCAGATCTTTACAGCGCACGGCGTTATCATGATTTTCTTCATGGCAACTCCATTTGTTGTTGGTCTGATGAACTTAGTTGTTCCTCTGCAAATTGGTGCCCGTGACGTTGCATTCCCATTCCTTAACTCCCTGAGCTTCTGGTTCTTCGTAGTAGGTGTTGTATTAATCAACATCTCATTAGGGGTAGGTGAATTCGCACAAACTGGTTGGTTAGCATACCCTCCTCTGTCCGGCTTGGAGTACAACCCTGGGGTCGGGGTCGATTATTGGATATGGAGTCTCCAGATATCCGGTATTGGTACGCTATTAACAGGTGTTAACTTCTTCGCGACCATTATCCGCATGCGTGCACCGGGTATGTCGATGATGAAAATGCCAGTATTTAGCTGGGCAGCATTCTGTACCAACATCCTGATTATTGCAGCATTCCCAATTCTGACAGTGACCATCACGTTACTGACATTAGACCGTTATCTGGGCACCCATTTCTTCACTAACGATATGGGCGGCAACATGATGATGTACATCAACCTGATTTGGGCATGGGGTCACCCTGAGGTGTATATCCTTGTTCTGCCAGTGTTCGGTGTGTTCTCAGAAATTGCAGCAACCTTCTCGAAAAAGCGTTTGTTTGGTTATACCTCATTAGTGTGGGCAACCATCGTTATCACCGTTATGTCCTTCATCGTTTGGTTACACCACTTCTTTACGATGGGTTCAGGTGCGAACGTTAACGCCTTCTTTGGTATCGCTACAATGATTATCGCAATCCCTACAGGGGTTAAGATTTTCAACTGGCTGTTCACCATGTACCAAGGTCGTATCGAGTTCAAATCACCAATGTTATGGACTATCGGTTTTATCATCACCTTCTCTGTGGGTGGTATGACTGGTGTTCTCTTAGCGGTTCCAGGTGCGAACTTCGTTCTGCACAACAGCCTGTTCCTGATTGCTCACTTCCATAACGTTATTATCGGTGGTGTAGTATTCGGATGCTTCGCTGGTATGACTTACTGGTTCCCGAAAGCTTACGGCTTCACACTGAATGAGAAATGGGGTGTTCGTGCCTTCTGGTTCTGGATCACTGGTTTCTTCTTAGCATTCATGCCGTTATATATCCTTGGCTTTATGGGCATGACCCGTCGTCTGAGCCAAAATATTGATCCAACCTATCACGGTATGCTGGTTGCAGCTGCGTGTGGTGCTGGTCTGATTGCTCTGGGTATTGCTTGCCAAGTTATCCAAATTATCGTGAGTATCCGTGACCGTCATGAAAACCGTGATTTAACCGGTGACCCATGGGGTGGACGTACTCTGGAGTGGGCAACTTCTTCTCCGGCACCATTCTACAACTTCGCTGTTGAACCACAGATTCAAACTCGCGATGCTTGGTGGGATATGAAAGAGAAAGGTATCGCTCATAAGAAACCTACTTCATATGAAGAAATTCATATGCCGAAAAATACAGGCGCTGGCGTTATCATCGCTGCATTTAGCTTAATTTTTGGTTTCGCAATGATCTGGCACATCTGGTGGCTGGCAATCGTTGGTTTCGGTGGCATGATTGTTACTTGGATTGCAAAAAGCTTCGACGAAGATGTTGATTACTACGTACCTGTGGCTGAAATCGAACAAATCGAGAATAAGCACTTTGAAGAATTACGTAAGGCAGGTGTGAACGATGTCAACTAATACAATGACTAATCATAATGTAGCCCATGCAGAGCATGGGCACCACGATGCGGGTGCAACAAAAGTATTCGGATTCTGGATCTACTTAATGAGTGACCTGATCCTGTTTGCTAGCTTGTTTGCAACTTACGTGGTTTTATCTGATGGCACTGCTGGCGGTCCTGCTGGTAAAGACATCTTTAGTTTGCAGTTCGTATTAGGTGAAACATTCTTACTGTTATTCAGTAGTATCACCTACGGTTTTGCAATGATTGCAATGCACAAAGAGAAAGTGGCTGCCGTTAACTTATGGCTGTTCATTACTTTCTTATTTGGTCTTGGCTTCGTTGTTATGGAAGTTTATGAGTTCCACGAACTGATCGCTGAAGGCTACGGCCCAGATCGCAGTGGCTTCTTATCTGCTTTCTTCGCATTAGTTGCGACTCACGGTATCCACGTAACTTGTGGTCTGGTTTGGATCATTCTGATGATTATCCAAAACTGTCGTCGTGGTCTGACTGCGGTTAACAAAACCCGTCTGAACTGCCTGAGCCTGTTCTGGCACTTCTTAGATGTTGTTTGGATCTGTGTATTTACCGTTGTTTATCTTCTGGGGGCTATTTAAATGAGTCATGCAAAAGATGCTCATACTGGAGCAAGCCACGGTAGCGTTAAGACATACCTGATTGGCTTTATTCTGTCAGTTATCCTGACTGTAATTCCTTTCTGGATGGTGATGAATGGAACCGCTTCACAAGGCGTTATTCTAGCAACTGTTGTTGGAATGGCTGTTGTGCAAATCCTTGTACACCTTGTTTGTTTCTTACACATGAATACATCATCAGATGAGCGCTGGAACCTGATTGCATTCCTGTTCACTATGCTAATCATCGGTATCGTTGTTATTGGCTCTCTGTGGATTATGTACAACCTGAACATCAATATGATGCTCGACTAAAGAGTTGCCGATATGTTTAAGCAATACCTGCAAGTGACCAAACCAGGAATTATATTCGGAAATCTGATTTCTGTGATCGGCGGTTTTCTGCTGGCCTCTAAAGGGTCAATTGACTACCCGCTGTTTATTGCGACTTTGCTGGGTGTATCATTGGTCGTGGCTTCTGGTTGTGTATTTAACAACTACATCGACCGTGATATTGACCGTATCATGGAAAGAACTAAGAATCGCCCTTTAGTTAAAGGGCTGATTGACCCGAAAGTTAGCCTGATTTACGCTGCTGCATTAGGTATTGCTGGTATGGTGCTGCTACTCGTAGCAGCCAATGCACTGGCAATGCTACTTGCACTCATTGGTTTCATTGTGTACGTGGGCGTGTATAGCCTGTACATGAAGCGTAAGTCAGTTTATGGCACGTTGATTGGCAGCCTATCTGGCGCAGCACCACCGGTTATCGGCTACTGCGCTGTCACAAATGAATTTGACGCTGGAGCCTTAATCCTGCTATTAATATTCAGCTTGTGGCAGATGCCGCACTCATATGCCATCGCAATTTTCCGCTTTAAGGATTACAAAGCCGCAAACATTCCGGTGTTACCGGTGATCAAGGGCATATCTGTCGCTAAGACTCATATATTCTTGTATATCCTTGCGTTTATGGTCGCAACATTAATGTTAGCGATTAGCGGATACGCGGGCTATAAATATCTGGTTGTCGGCGCTGCGGTTAGCTTATGGTGGCTTGGTATGGCAATTTCTGGTTTCAAAACCGAAAATGACGACCGAGTTTGGGCGCGTAAACTGTTCATCTTCTCCATCGTTGCGATTACTTCGCTAAGTGTGATGATGTCAGTTGACCCAACCGTTACAAGCGATACTGTTATAGCGTTAGTCCGATAATTTATTGCATCATTGACAATAAATGTGTTCAAACGGCGGGGAGTGCAAACTTCCCGCCGTTTTTCTTTGTCTGCGAATATTTTTGTGATGATTTTTATGGTTAAATAGCCGCCTGCTATTAATAAACCAATATTGTCATATAGCAAACTAACTTAACTCATTGATTTAAAATCAAATTAACACCAGCACCGCTACAGCCCGAAATAAAAAGAATAGAAATTGAATACTCAAAATAGTTCGTGTTGTAGCAAGGCGGCAAGTGAAACTAATCTCAGGGAGCATACACCAGTATGTGACCTGAGTTAGTGAGCGCTGCCAACACAGCTACAACCCGAAATATGACGAGTATTTATGAACGATAATAAAATGACAGCTTTAGAACTCCGAGCAACTTGGGGACTAGGATCCGTATTCTCCCTTCGCATGCTTGGCATGTTTATGGTGCTCCCGATCCTCACCAGCTATGGGATGCATTTACAGGGCGCTAACGAGTTTTTGATTGGTTTGGCGATTGGTATTTATGGGCTTAGCCAAGCTGTTTTTCAAATTCCTTTTGGTTTAATGTCTGACCGTATTGGTCGCAAACCACTGATTATTTTTGGGTTGCTGATATTTATTATGGGCAGCGTCATTGCCGCATTAAGCGATTCTATTTGGGGCATTATTATTGGTCGAGCTTTACAGGGAGCTGGCGCTATCTCTGCTGCCGTTATGGCCTTGTTATCGGATTTGACCCGTGAACAAAATCGTACAAAAGCGATGGCATTTTTAGGTATAAGCTTTGGCGTAACGTTTGCTATTGCCTTAGTTTTAGGACCGATTGTAACCCATGCCGTTGGTTTAAGCGGTTTATTTTGGGGAATCACTTTATTAGCCGTCGGCGCTATTTTCGTTACTATCTTTGTGGTACCTAACAATACTCACCATGTTGTAAACCGTGAATCTGCTTTTGTTAAAAGCAATTTAAAAGCCGTTTTACTTAACTCTCAACTTCTCAAGCTGAATGTTGGGATTTTAAGCCTACATACACTGTTAATGTCCAGCTTTGTCGCCCTCCCCTTGATCATGGCCGATGCCGGTTACTTGGCAAAAGATCACTGGAAAGCGTATTTAGTCACCATGTTAGTCGCCTTTGTTTGCGTACTTCCTTTTATTATTTACGCGGAAAAACAGCGCAAGATGAAGCAGGTTTTCCTGTTCTGCATTTTGCTCTTAGCGGCTGCGGAAATTGTTTTATGGCAATCAGGTCGCCAACTTTGGATTATCTTCTTAGGGATCCAACTGTTCTTTATTGCATTTAACGTGATGGAAGCCATTTTGCCGTCCCTGATCAGTAAAGAAGCGCCTGCCGGATACAAAGGCACAGCCATGGGCGTCTACTCCACCAGCCAATTTCTAGGAGTAGCCTTAGGCGGAATTCTGGGCGGCTGGTTGTATAAATTTGAAGGGGCCAGTACCGTATTTATCGGCGGATTACTACTTTGCGTTATCTGGTTCGTTATCAGCTTAACCATGAAACAACCGCCTTACGTCAGCAGTATTCGCATGGTTCTCCCGCATCGTTTTAAAAATATCAGTAAGCTTCAGGAACAGTTAAAAGCCATGAACGGTGTGCTTGATGTGGTTGTGATTGCTGAAGAGATGAGTATTTATATCAAGATTGATAAAAAAGTGGTTAACCGAGCAGAGCTTGAAGCCATTGTTCATGCTTAATCATATGTAATCTTATAAATAACAAATAGCCCGCAATATCGCGGGCTATTTTCAATAACTAAAACACGCTTATCAATTAGTCGCGGAAGTTATTGAACTGGAATGGTTGACCTAAATTGCCGCCACGGACTAACGCCATAACAGCTTGCAAATCATCTCGCGCTTTGCCCGTTACACGCACTTGTTCACCTTGAATTTGCGCCTGCACTTTCAACTTGCTGTCTTTAATCAGCTTAACAACTTTCTTCGCCATACTCGCTTCAATGCCTTGTTTTAAAGTCACTTCCACGCTGTAAGTTTTACCACTATGTACAATATCTTCAGGGACATTCAGCACTGCGCCATCAATTCCCCGTTTTGCCATTTTCTCTCTTAAAATATCAAGCAGTTGTAAAACTTGGAAATCGGATTCACTGGTCACTTTGATAGACTCATTTTTATCGTTCAGTTCAAAGCTTGCAGTGATGTTTTTAAAATCCCAACGGCTAGTAAGTTCGCGCTGAGCATTTTCTACCGCATTGCGGACTTCACTCATTTCAACTTCAGATACAATATCAAATGATGGCATTTTAACGCTCTCCTATAATCAATTGGCTTATAATAGCTTATTTGCCCATGACACTCCATGTTGTCAGATTGGCTCACTTGTATAACACAACTAATTATTTGGATATCCTATTAAAATCGCTATGATGGCGGTTATTAATCCAAATCAACCGCTCTCAGATAGTAGGGAAAATCGATGAAAATAACCCTGATTGGCTGTGGTGCTATTGGTAAACTTTGGCTAGCCGCCCTCTCCTCACAAGGACACGATGTTCAAGGATGGCTGCGAGTTGCTCAATCCGACTTATTTGTTGATGTTAATGGACCTGACGATAAAATTTTCCGCGAATTAATTCCTTGCAATAATCATCAGCACCTACACACAAGCGAATTAGTGATCGTCTGTTTGAAAGCATGGCAAGTTTCGGATGCCTTATTGCCCCTGCTGCCCATTATTCCTGAAACTAGCCCTATTCTCCTACTGCATAACGGATTAGGCACATTGGAAGAGTTAGGCACATTACGCCATCCATTTTTGAGTGGGGTCACAACTCATGCGGCATGGCAAGATAACAACCAAGTTTTTCATATTGCTAGCGGCATCACTCATATCGGCGCCGTCAACTCTCAAGCAGAAGCTTATTACCCTATCGCCAATATTTTGCATGAAGCCCTACCGGATGTGGCATGGCATAATCAAATCCTTAATACTATTTGGCGAAAACTGGTGGTTAATTGCGTGATAAACCCGCTTTCCACGGAACACAATTGTACCAATGGGCAAATCATTCACTATCCAGAACAGATTGTTCGGGTCATAGATGAATGCTGCCAAGTGATGGTTGCCGAGGGATTGCATACAGATAAAGAAGAGATGACTGAGCGCGTCTATGACATTATTCATCAAACCTCAGAAAACTATTCATCCATGCTGCAAGATGTGCGTCATCATCGCAGAACTGAAATTGATTACATCACGGGCTTCTTAATCAAAAAAGCCCGAGCTCATGGCTTAGCCACCCCTGAGAATGACCGTTTGTACCACTTAATTAAAAATAGAGAACAAAGTTATGACAACCTCCGTGCTGATATGCATCGCCAATGGTAGTGAAGAAATTGAAACAGTCACTACCTCCGATTTACTGGTTCGTGCCGGAATACAAGTGACATTAGCCAGTGTGACGGAAGACGGAGCGTTAGAGATAACCGCATCTCGAGGTATTAAACTCGTTGCTGACCTGCCCATCATCCGCGTTGCGGACGAACCTTTTGACGCCATCGTGTTACCCGGCGGTCTAGCCGGTGCAGAAGCTTTTCGTGATAGCCCACTGGTGGTTGAGAAAGTCAGGCGCATGCATTTAGATGGAAAAATTGTGGCAGCCATTTGTGCCGCCCCTGCATTAGTTTTGGAATACCACCAGCTATTTCCTCTCGGAAACATGACTGGTTTTCCAAGCATGCGGGATAAAATTCCAGCCCATAAATGGGTCGATAAACGCGTCTATTTTGATGAGCGAGTGAATTTACTGACTAGCCAAGGCCCTGCAACAGCCTTTGACTTTGCACTGAAATTGATTGAATTATTGCAAGGGCGAGAAACCGCTGCCAATGTCGCCTCACAACTCGTTTTGCCACCGGGCATTAATGATTATCTGGAAGATTAGAAACAAAAAAGCGAGCTAATCAGCTCGCTTTTTTGTTCAATATCACCTGACAACTTACGGGCGATAAACCTTAATATTCTCAAAGCCTTGCTCTTTCAAGTACAACGCTTGCAGACGGCTCATCACGCCACGGTCGCAATACAGCAGGTACGTTTTCTCTTTAGGTAAATCACCGAACTGCGTACCAAGCTTATAGAATGGAATATGTTTAATTTCAATTCCTTCGACCTTCAATGGTTTATCTTCAAACTCATCGATTGAGCGAATATCTAAGATAACTTCATTATCTGCCGAAAGTTGGCTAACCATCTCAACTTCAGGTACTTTCTCAAGACTTTCTTGCGCAATCTCGCGAATATCAATGTTTTGTGCCTGCTCAACGACAGACTCTAAAATACCAAAATCAAAGTTCTCTTCTTCCGCTTCAATACGTGCTTTCACCGCTTTCACGGTTGGGCTTTTCGAAATCACACCGCAATATTCCGGCATGGTTTTCGCGAAATCTTCCGTACCAATTTGACGAGCTAACTTGATAATGTGTTCTTTATCGTGAGAGATCAGCGGACGTAACACTAAGGTATCTGACGCATTATCAATTAAACGTAAGTTAGTTAGCGTTTGGCTAGAAACCTGTCCCAGTGCTTCACCCGTTACGATAGCTTGAACGCCATAGCGCTCAGCCACTTTAGAAGCCGCACGTACCATCATACGTTTTAATACGACACCCATTTGACCGTCATCGACTTTCTCTAAAATCTCAGCCACAACAGGTTCAAAGTTAACGGCAATAAAACGCACTTTATGGGAGCTGCCAAAGCGGTTCCATAAATAGTGAGCAATTTGCTTTACGCCAATTTCATGGGCAGCACCGCCGAGATTAAAGAAGCAGTAATGCACTCGGCAACCACGGCGCATTAACATATAGCTGGAAACCCCGGAGTCAAAACCACCTGAAATCAGTGACAGTACATCTTCTTGTGTACCAATTGGGAAACCACCGATCCCTTCGATGCGCGCTTTCACGAGAATCAAATTATCACCTTCAATTTCCAGATGTACGGTGGTATCAGGATCTTTCAGTTTCACTTTTGCAGAAGCAATATGCTGATTTAAGCCGCCGCCGATATAACGCTCTGCATCAATGGATGAAAACTCGTGTTTACCACGGCGCTTCACTCGCACACAGAACGTTTTGTTCTCCACCGATGCCCCGTAGGCTTCCAGTGTCATTTCAAAAATATGGTGTAAACTGGTAAAAGGCTTCTCTTCAACTTCTAAGATGTGGTGGATACCAGGAATACGGCTCAGCATGTCACAAATTTCGTCGTGCTTTGATTCCCCTTTAACACGCACTTCAATGTTATCCCAATTACGGACAACCGAGATCTCTTCGCCAAGACTCTTCAATACATTGCGGATATTACTGGTTAGAATTTTAATAAAACGGAGTCTAACTGTTTGGCTTTTGATAGTGATTTCTGGGAATAACTTAATAATAAACTTCATAGTCGTGGCATGTTCTTGGTTAGTGGGGCAAACGGACGTTGCGAAAAAGTGACTGTCGTGCACTTTACCAGTTGTCAATAAAGAGGCGTATTATAGCACTATCTTGCGTACTGAATCTAAAAACACCAATAATAAATTGTAACCATTGCGAGACTAAGTTAGTCTGCACAATAATTAAAGTTCCCCCCACTTTTAAGTGATTTAACATTAGTGATTAACGATTATGGCTAAAGAAAAATCTCAGCAAGTTCCCACTGTTAGTTTTGAAAACTCGCTTCAAGAGCTTGAGCAAATTGTCGCTCGCCTAGAATCCGGAGAGCTGCCTTTGGAAGATGCCTTAAACGAATTTGAGCGAGGCGTCCAAATTGCTAAGCAAGGTCAAAAAGTCCTCCAGCAAGCAGAACAACGTGTACAAATTTTGCTGAGCGATGACGAAAATAAAGCCCTCGACGATTTCTCACCTGATACAGAATAAATTATGTCCGAACAACACCCAGACACCTTTGTGCGCCAGCAACGCCAAGCTCATGACAGAGTTAATCAATACTTATTAACCTCATTAGATGCGCTCCCTTTTGCTGATTTGCCATTAGCGCAAGCCATGAAATATGGCACTTTACTTGGTGGTAAACGCTTACGCCCTTTCTTAACGTATGCCGTCGGTGAAATGCTGGGCGTTAGCCTTGATAACTTAGATGCGCCCGCTGCCGCTGTAGAATGCATTCATGCTTATTCGCTGATCCATGACGATTTACCTGCCATGGATGACGATGACCTGCGCCGCGGGCAACCAACTTGCCACATAAAGTTTGGTGAAGGTAATGCCGTACTCGCCGGAGATGCCTTACAAACATTCGCATTCCAATTACTCTCCAGCGCCCCTATGCCTGATGTGTCCGATAAAGACCGTATTGCGATGATTGCAGAACTGGCTTATGCCAGCGGTTTAGCGGGGATGTGCGGTGGACAAGCATTGGATCTTGATGCTGAAGGCAAGCGCGTTGATCTAATTTCGCTCGAGCGTATCCACCAGCATAAAACTGGCGCGTTAATTCGAGCCGCTATTCGTCTCGGCGCCTATGCCGCAGGTCATAAAGGTCATCAAGCATTAGCTAGTTTAGATAAATACGCCGAATCTATTGGGCTTGCCTTTCAAGTTCAAGACGATATTCTAGATGTCATCGGAGACAGCGCAGTGACAGGCAAACGCCAAGGTGCTGATGAACAACATGAAAAAAGCACTTATCCATCACTGTTAGGTCTTGAAGCTGCTCAACAAAAAGCCAAAGAGCTCTATCAAGATGCGATCGCGGCTTTAGAATCATTGCAATCTCAAGGTTACAATACAGAGTTATTGAGAGCTTTAGCCAATTTTGTCATTGAGCGCAAAAGCTAACAATATGCTTTGCCTTTTGGTATAGATAAGACTGATAATTATAACATTGATTACCTGAGTAACTTAGAGCCGTTGTGACGACTTATAAAATACGTTCAACACAAAAAAAGCACGGTCAGCAACCGCTCGACGTTAACAGGCATCGCCCTAATTAATTTAAGTAGTGAGCACCTAATGAGTATAGATACCGCGAAATATCCAACGCTGGCACTGGCAGAGACGCCTGATGAACTGCGCCTTCTGCCAAAAGAAAGCTTGCCAAAGCTTTGTGATGAACTGAGACAATTTCTATTAAATAGCGTCAGTCGCTCGAGCGGTCACTTTGCCTCTGGGTTGGGCGCCATTGAATTAACTGTTGCTCTACATTATGTCTATAAAACCCCGTTTGATAATCTTGTTTGGGACGTCGGTCATCAAGCGTACCCACACAAAATTTTGACTGGGCGCCGTGACAGAATCGACACCATTCGTCAAAAAAATGGGTTACATCCATTCCCATGGCGTGCCGAAAGCGAGTACGACATTCTTAGTGTTGGTCATTCCTCAACCTCCATTAGTGCCGGTTTAGGTATGGCTATCGCCGCAGAAAAAGAAGATAAAAACCGCAAAACAGTTTGTGTTATCGGTGATGGCGCCATTACTGCGGGTATGGCTTTCGAAGCAATGAACCATGCTGGGGATGCTGCGCCCGATATGCTGGTGATCCTCAACGACAATGAAATGTCGATTTCAGAAAACGTTGGCGCGCTGAATAACCATTTAGCCCATTTACTTTCCGGCAAGCTATATACCACGCTGCGTGAAGGTGGAAAGAAAGTTTTCTCGAATATTCCGCCAATCAAAGAGTTACTCAAGAAAACGGAAGAACATATCAAAGGCATGGTTGTGCCTGGCACCATGTTTGAAGAATTAGGCTTTAACTACATTGGTCCTGTTGACGGACACGATGTGATTGCGCTGATCCAAACGTTAAAAAATATGCGCGAGTTAAAAGGCCCTCAATTCCTGCACATTATGACCAAAAAAGGTCGTGGCTATGAGCCGGCAGAGAAAGACCCAATTAGCTGGCACGCCGTACCTAAGTTTGACCCTGCCACTTTTACGTTACCAAAAAGCAAAGATACCAGACCGACATTCTCCAAAATTTTTGGGGATTGGTTATGTGAAGAAGCTAAAGACGACGATAAACTGATGGCCGTCACCCCAGCGATGCGTGAAGGTTCTGGTATGGTGCGTTTCTCGAAAGAGTACCCAGACCAATATTTTGATGTCGCGATTGCCGAGCAGCATGCAGTCACCTTCGCCGCAGGTCTTGCCATTGGGGGTTATAACCCGATCGTAGCAATTTACTCGACGTTCTTACAACGTGGTTACGACCAAGTGATCCACGATGTGGCCATCCAGAAACTCCCAGTGATGTTTGCCATTGACCGTGCCGGTATCGTCGGTGCTGATGGTCAAACTCACCAAGGATCATTCGATATTTCATTCTTACGTTGCATCCCAACAATGGTGATCATGACGCCAAGTGATGAAAATGAATGCCGTCAAATGCTGCACACTGGCTACCATTATCAAGAAGGTCCTACCGCGGTTCGCTACCCTCGTGGCGCAGGTACAGGGGCTGAGCTAATGCCATTAGCACCGCTTGAAATTGGTAAAGGGATTGTCCGCCGCCAAGGCGAAAAAGTGGCGATCCTCAGCTTTGGGACATTACTGAGTAACGCCTTAGAAGCCGCAGAACAAATCAATGCCACCGTCGTGGATATGCGTTTTGTGAAACCATTAGATGAAGCGCTGATCCTAGAAATGGCCAATACCCATGACCTAATCGTAACGCTGGAAGAAAATGCGATTATGGGCGGTGCAGGCAGCGGTGTGAATGAATTCCTGATGAGCGAGAAGAAAATTCTACCAGTTCTGAACTTGGGCCTACCGGATTTCTTTATCCCCCAAGGTACCCAAGATGAGTTACTAGCAGATCTCGGTTTAGATGCTGCAGGGATCGTGAGTTCCATCAATACTTACCAAAATAAGTAACTTATAAAAAATTAAGGCGTTACCACAAAAGTAACGCCTTAAATCACGGACTAATTCATCTTACTTTTAGCGCATAATTATTGATAATTCTGCACTGCCACTCACCTTACCCGCCACATTATTACCACGAGAATAAAGCTCATACACTAGCTCATTATTAAAGCTAACATTGGTTTGTAGTGCGGTAATTTTAGCTAAATCAATCGGCTTCTGATCTAAGGTAATCGGTGTTTTATTACCATTAACCATGACGTACATTTTGACATACGCACCGGCTTGCTGTTGAGCATTCAATAAGTTCACTTCCAGATTATTGCCTGCGTAGTACTGCGGCTTCACATTGCCTGATAACGAAATCGTCGCGGCGATCTTATTCGCAATTTGATCGCACTGCACCGACATGTTATTTCGCATAGTAGAAAGCAACTCATTACTTTTGCTACTTGCACTATGAGAACCAAAATTCACATAAGATGGTGTATTTAATGTGCAAGTTAGCCCTGATACCGTCACGATAATATTTTCTGTTTTGGGAACAATTTGCCTGGCAGTCGTTCTATTTTGAGGATTTTGAATAACAATGCCAATATCATCATCTAATCGGTAGGTGCCACTACGTTGGTTACCCGTTCCATAAATCAACATACGCCCTGTTGCGGTAACGGTATGGCGTATTGCCGGTGTTGGCGTACTTTGATTGGGGGACCAGAGGCAGTCTCCTATACCTAACTGCTCATTGGTGCCAGATCCCCATCCATTAAAATGCCCAGTGATGGTATCGAGGTAGCTATTGTTTGAGTAGTTTCTTCTTTCATCAACAAACACAAATTCAGGTACCATGATCATCTCACCGCCAGCAATAGGCATCCCTCTGACACCATCAATATTGATGACTAACCCCCCACGATCAACACAGTAGTTTATGACTCCATTAAAATTATTATAAAACTGTACATAGTAAAAATTAGCCTTTTCATTCCAAGCGGGTGGGTTCGTCATCCCCGTTAGCGAAGTATTATATTCACCATAAACACCAATCAATCCACGTCCATTCATAACCGTCACTGTTTTGGCAAAACTGGGTATACTCGCCATAAAAGCTAACACACTGCCCAGTAGTAAGCTTTTCCATCCCACTAATATCTTGTTCTTTATTACATTGATTTTCATAAAATATTCATCCAATTAGTGGCATGATAGGGTTAAATTGCGTAATGATGAATAGGCATTTTCTGTGGATTTATCCATATTAAAAGGCGCTTCGCAGCGCTCGGAACCACTTTTACCCCATTTGATAACTATCTGCCCTGACTCTGGCAATCCACTTAAATAAACGCGTCCGTTATCACTCACAATGCCTGAAATGATGGCATCATCTGTATTATCATCTTGGTGCAACGAGGCGATTGCGCCCATTGGAACGTTGTTCGGTTGCTGCAAAGTGATCATCGCTTGATACCCTTTTAAGGTTTTAAAGTTCGCTCTCACGATTGCCCCTTTAGTTGGGTAAAGGTTCAGCGCATTCTCTTTGCTTTCAACGTTCTCTGGTAATGTATTCACATCCAAATTTGCAATATTTTGCGTATAGTCTGATAAATGCGGAATAATACCGTAGCCATTGGCATCGATAACCGTTGAGCCATTATTCACCTTAGTTCCCGCTGCATCTGGGGCATAAACTATGGCTGCCGAATTACCTAAATACTGACTTAGCAAAACACCACCTGAATGGATAACTATTCCACCTGATGCATTGGCATACATCATTTGGCTATCACGACCATAGCTATATCCGCCACCGTAATACCCTTTACTGCCTTGATAGCCCACATTCACCGAGTTTGTCATTTTTTGATCGCGATTATCGCCACTTTCAGTCAGCTGATAACTCAGCTTGTTATCTAATAACTGGCCATTAATACCAACCTGCTGGTAAGTGCGCCCTGAATTATCATGGCTCACTTGGAACGTACTATTAATGTTCTCAATATTCTTGTGTTCACTGAAAATGCTGAATGGAATACTCATATTCACACTAACTTGCTTATTTTCAGGCCAATTTCCATTACCTTCGGTACGGCTAATGCTGTAATCAATGCCATAGTTGATACCACGATAAAAACCGTTATAACCAATGCCTAGCGTCGTTACTGTGTCAGATTTACCCCAATAATCACTGCGCATTCCGCGTAAATAGATAGAACCCCATTTACCCAGAGATTGGTTAATATAGGTTTGGAAACTGCTACGCTGGCGACCATTAAGCCACGGTGCAACGTTCTCTTTTAACTGATAACCCACTTGGTTGAAATCCGCAAAACTGTAGTATTCTTTCGTTGAGTAGCGCAGTGCGGTTAAATCAACGGATGTGCCACTTTCTGATAAGTTTTTAGAATAGCGAACACGAAGAGATTGCCCTTGCTTACTTTCATGATTAATTGAGGCTTGTGCGTGGGTAATATCCATGGAAAGCGCACCAAAACTACCGAGTGAAATCCCAGTTCCAACCATTCCGCTCCAATAATGATTTGCCCCGAGTAAACCTGTATACAGAGTGATTGACTTCGGTAAACCATAGATCAGCGTTCCCATAATAAACTGCTGCTCTTTGGAACCGTCCGTGATCCCTCCATCATATTTACCCGCAGCAACTTCATATTTAACTCCGCCAGCACGTTGCATGACAGGCAATGAAGAGAATGCTTGAGTGAATACTCGCGTTGTTCCATCTTCCTCTTGAACAGAAACCTCTAAGTCCCCTGCCGTTCCCGTTGGATAAATATCATTGATGACAAAAGGTCCCGGTGCCACATAGGTTTGATAAATAATATTGCCATTTTGTCTGATGATGATCCGCGAGTTAGACATTGCAACACCACGAATTTCCGGAGCAAATCCACGATCTCCTTTGGACAGCATGAGTTCATTCGATAACAAGCGAACACCTTTAAATGGAACGCTATCAAAGACATCGCTGAGTGTACTGGTTTCCCCAATCACTAACTCAGAATCTAAACGCTGAATGTCCCGTGAAACCGTTGTGCGCGAAAACTCGCTTTCCCGATGACTAGTGCTGTAGCCATTGCTCTTGGATTTGTTTTCCATATACTGAAAGTTTGAACGCAAGCGCCACGCCGCCAAGTTAAAACCACCGCTAATATTGGCATACAACGAATCATTGGTATTTTTACCACTTGCACTGGAGCCACTGTGCTTTTGTTTACTTCCATTGACTTGATAATTAAACAAAAACGCAGTGACCCCTTGGTCCAATAAACTCGGGTCTATCGCACCACGCGATTTATGACGCATGGCAACTTGAGGAATATTGATATTGAGATCCAACTTAGATATATCAAACTGAACTTGAGAATCTGGTAGAGCAGCCTCTAAAGACGCAATCGGTTCATCTTTTGGTAAGGATCTTAATGTTGGAATACTCTCAACATTAACGCCATATTCATCTAATAACGCAGGTGTAATTTCCGGCACAATATTTCCCGCCGTATCTGCGGAAAAATAGATCTCTTTTTGCCCTTGATCTTCTTTGTTGATCCTCAGTGTAACCATATAACGCCCCGCCGTTACCGATTCAGAGCGCGTAAATGCAGATAAATCAATGCTATCTATGCTAGTTCCTTCAGGTAGATTTAATAGTGTCGGATCAAAATAAGGTTCTGCCACCGCATTCCCCATGGATAAACAACATGCCAGAGCCAAAGCAATCGGAGAGACGGTAAAAGCGCCATCACGCATTTTAGCTTTCATTCTCGCCTCTCACTTCAACCTTTGTCGGTATGCTGTATTCATTCAACACACGCCATGTAATCGTACCTGATACATTTTTTTCGAGAAAAATAACCTGTTGCCCAAAAGGGGCAATTCCATGGGTGAACTTTTCTACTGGCACCTCATAATCCCCCACTGACAGGCTGGCTAATGTCATAGAGAGTGGCGTTGGATTAGTAATAGTGATTTTGCTGCCTTGCACAGTGACGTCTAACTTTGCGGTTTGAGCATCTAAACGCAATTCTTCAATTTGTTTCGGGCGATACAACATTTTTAAATAAATAGTTGGCGCCAAAATAAATTGTGATGAGGTCTTATCATTCGCGCTAGATTCTGGGATCACTTTCAGTGCAACGTAGAAAACAGTTTCTCTATCGGTAGCGAGCTTTCCATCATTAACACGCTGAATACGCCAGTTAAAACGCTCATTGATATCTAATTTATGTAATGGCGGCGTAATCAAAAAAGCCTCATGACTTTCCCCTTGATGTTCAGTCAAAGGTAAACCGGTTTGAAGATCTGTCGGTACAACCTGCGCCTGGATCAATGCCGCTTTTGAGGTACCATTTTGTAGACCCGCAGAGATCCCTTTGGTATTACTTTCCAAATAGACCAAACGTTCAGGTGAAAAATGAAAACCTTCATTTGTCTCTGAGGCAAATGCATGGCTTAGCGTCATCATTAAAACCCACCCACACAGCGATTTCATTACTGACATAACGACCCCTTATTTTCCTTCACCGAACCGGAGTAAGGTGCAGTGTCACCACCGTAATCATTGATGGCTTGCCAACGCATCGGAGTTTGTACGGAAATGGATTCTGAAATCGCCAATGTCTGCTGACTAAAAGGTGCCACCATCGTGCCAGCGAATTGAGCAAACACTTGATTACCCACTTTGACTTCGCTGAGCGTAATAAAATAAGGGGAGTGATTCGCTACACATAAACCTTTCGGCGATGTATGAAATTGCAAATTAGCAACGGCAGCATCTGGCGACTGAGTAAATTTAACGGGACGATAAAATAGCTTAATGACTAAGCGAGTACCGATAGATAATTGCGCCGCTGCATTTTCTGTTAATTCAGGAGAAACACCAGGAATAGCAATCGCGCTAAAATAGAAAACTGACTCTCTATCTTGAGGCAATGATTCTGGAGAGCTTTGTAATAAGACTTTCATCGTTTGCTGTTTATTCGCATCTAAACGATATAAAGGTGGAATAACAGAAAACAGTGGCGATTCTTGAGTGCCCGTTGGTGTATTAAATACACCGGACTGAATTAAATAAATGTCATCACTGTCATTGGTTAATGCCACTGATTGCTGAGTGTCGGAATCACTCCAAATAATACGACTTTTTTCTAGACGTAATCCCGCTTGTGCTGAATTAACGTTAATGCTAATTAACAGCACCAATAAATGAGAAATGAAAAATAATGCACCTGTTTTCTTAAACATTTTTGAAAGTATTCCGTTATTTTTATTATTAATAGATTTATCACTCAATAAACGGCTCAATAAGCTAAAACGGTAAACATCATGGTGGCTTTAAATGTGCCTAATTGAATTTTCTGAACGTTTTGACAATTTCCACATGAAAGTGCCGTGACCACTGTAATTTGACTTCCTTGATTGCTGGTCGTAGACAAATCCCAAACTGAATCTCCACTGACCTTATTTTTTCCATCTGCTTTTAATCGAATCCCCACACCGCCTGAAGAGCCACTTTCCTTAAACAAGGCTTCCCCGTTCATGACTTGACTAGGGCCAGTCACAATGACTTTGCTACCATTTAATGTTCCCAGTCCTGAGCAGTTAGCTAAGGTTAAAATAACATTACGATTCAGAGCGGTACTGGTACCTAAGTCATTATCAACAATGGTTTGAGGTTTCACTTTTCCATAAGCCACCACACTTTCGGAGAGGTTTACATCGCACGTTCTGCGATATAAATGCGCATCAAAATTAATACTCACCGAATTTGAGGCTGCAAACATTTCCCCTGTGAAACCGAATAATGAAGCTATAAGAAAATATGAATATTTGTTCATATCACCTCCATTTATGGCATCACAACAGTGAATAAAATGGCAGCTTTCACAGCACCTGCAGTGACGGTGTTATTACCGACTTGGCGAATAAACCCTACCGTAAAAGGTTTTTCTCCATCATTATCCCCTGCAGGTAGAAGCACAGAATCACCATTAACGACTGTTTTTCCTGCATTGTAATAACCAGAAAGCTCCTTCACCGCGCCATCTTTCAGCATAAAACCAACACCTTTGGCGCCTTTTGGATCAGCTGTTAAAAACAAATTGGTATCGGCAGCTGTATTCCCTGTCACTTTTATTTCAGGGCGAGCATTGGTTTCATAGCCCGTACATTTATACGACAAGCTTAATAGCTGGATATCTACCGCATCATTCGCCGCAAATTCGCCCACAGAAGGACGTCGTTTGAATTCAATCAATGAAGGGCTAACCGCAATATCGCACTCTCCTGCATTGTCAATTTCTGCGGTCAACTCTAAGGTATTCGCTGCATTCACTTCAGGTATCGCCACAATGGAAAATATCCCAGCGAAAAGCGCCCATCGATACTGTCCCAGTTTAAGGTTGTGAATACTCACTTCGTCCCCCAAGATCATTGATGGCAGCCCAGACTTTTTTGCCTTTTTTCACCGGGGTTGGGTAATCCATACTGCTAAAAGGCGCTATCATGGTGTTATTCATTTCAGGGTTTAACGTCACCGCTTTTCCCCCCACACTCAATGATGACAACGTGATGTAATACGGCGATGGATTAATCACTTTGATTCCGCTCGCTGTCTCTTCAAATGTCAGGCTACCTTGAGCTTGCTCTACCGTTAACGTCAGGTTTTTAGGGCGATAAAAAACTTTAATCACACTCTCTAATGCAATTTTCACTTCACCTTTCATCGCTGCATTCTGCTGCCCAACATTCTTTTCACTTGCCGCAATGGCTCTAGCATGAAAATAAAAAACTGATTCCCTATCTTTCGGTAATACAGATGCTCCTGCACCTTCCACTAAACGAACATCGCGCTGCTGGCTTGATGCCAGATAGAACATAGGAGGAAGCACATCTAAAGCTTGGTCTTGCGCCGCACCTTTGGCGGTTTTTGTCAGATAAACCTGAACCAAATATTCTTCCTTCTCTGTACTATTGCGCAGAGTGACAGGGACTGACTGATTTCCTTGGTTGAAAATAACTCGAGTAGCATTGATGCCGACGCCAGCCGCAGACGCCGTTTCTACTTGAATAAAAAACAGGGTTGCAAAAATAGGGAGCGTACGGAGTAAAGTGAATAATTTCATGTTTTACCTTCTCGTGATGCGTTACAAAGTGAAATGGCAGGCTTCTGCCATTTCACGACAAACTTACTCGTAGCTTACAGAGAAAGTAATCGGCGCTTCGATACGCTGTGAAGCAGGTTTGCTCACCGTTGAGTTCAGTGCCACATTCATTGGGATCACAGCTGAACCACCTTCAACCAGAGACTTAATGCTGCTTAATTGAACGTTTGTATTTGGTTTTACTTCTTTACCGTCAGCAGTCACTGCCACACCAACAGTTCCTTTTTCAACGTTGTTAAATAAAGAAGTATTCGCTGCTAACGCAGTACCTTTCGCGTACATTTGTACAAACTTACCATTTTCGCCATCGAACTCTTGGCTACAGTTAGATAAGCTCATATCAAAATTATGAGTACTACCAGCTATAGTTCCAACCGTTTGAATATCTGAAGAGATAAACGTTCCTAAATCGATATTGGTATTTGTGACGCTTAAATCACATGTTGCGGCAGCAATATTTCCAGTTACTGTCACTTGTGCGTTCGTTGCTGACATTGCTGCACCTGAAAAGCCTAAGCCAGCAGCGATAGATAATACGATCAGATTTTTTTTATTAATTAACATAGTAAACCCTTATTAATAGGCAATATAAAATTGAAGTAAATATATTTTTATCAAAACAAAACCGATATGACTTTATTAAAAATAACAGGCCAAATAAAAAATTTAATTTTTCTAAAAAACAAATTAAGGCGTGTTTTATAAAAATTAATTCATGCTTGTTATTTCCCAAGCATACTACTTGAATATTCTTACTCGGTATACGCACCTCAAGAGTCATATCAGTAACAATCTGTAAATTGCCATTTCATAATAAGACCCCAAAAGTACACTCATGGTTAGTAAATTCAATTAAAAATTTTAACTTTACTCAATTCCTGATTACATTAAATTAACAAAAACAACCTAAATAAATCATACTTGTGATTTTCGCATTTAAATAAATGAAAATCATTCTCACTTAGATAATAAAAGAATTATACCAAACATCACGTATACGTGAATTTGACTAAGTTATTTTTTTCTCATAACAGAAAAATAAAAAATAAAATAACCACCCATATTTCGAGTTAATATTGATTCTTTATTTTTTACATTTTTTAATAAATAGGAAACCATGATGAAAGCATAATTATAGTGAAATTAATTTTTACAAATAACGAATTTTTTATTTTTCACAATAAAAATAAATTTAACTTTATTCATAAAAAATAGAGGTAAAAATAAAAAATAATTTAGGATAAGAATAAAGCCCTAGTATTTAACTAGGACTTTATTTATCTAAAATAAGATATTTTATCTTTGAAGGAGGGAATAACTCAAATCAAAAAGGCATCACCTGATAATGCACTAATAGCCAAATCGTCACATAGGCAAATATGGCAGCAATAATGTCATCAATCATAATGCCAAACCCGCCACTGACTCGACGGTCAAAGATACGGATAGGCCAAGGTTTCCACATGTCGTAAACACGGAAAATCAAAAAGCCGGTGAGAACCCACTGGAGACTCACCACAGGGATGGCCATTAACGTGATCCACATTCCAATAAACTCATCCCAAACAATACTGCCATGGTCATGGATCCTCATATCATCGGAAGTACGTTGGCATATCCAACACCCAAACCAGAATCCAATGACAATAATAACCCAGAGGCTCCATACAGGGAGCTTGTCCATTAGCAACCAAAATGGAATGGCGGCTAATGAGCCCATTGTACCGGGAACAATTGGCGATAAACCACTTCCGAACCCCGTCGCTAGCAGGTGCCACGGATTACGCATATTCAATCGTTTTTTTGCTGCTGCTTTTTCTTGAGCGGTTGCCATGGACATTTTCCTAAACAAAATGATCGAAGCCCTTGAGGTCAACCTCAACAGCTTGGTTATCACAAAAATAACTGATCCCTTCAGATTGAGGCTTGATTTGACCAATACAGGTAAAACCTGACCCCGTATGAGCAAGCGCTACTTCTAAGGCTCCCCGATTCATTTCAGGTACTGTAAAGCATAGCTCATAGTCTTCACCACCACTTAACGACCAAACTCTTGCTTGCTCCACAGAACAGTTCTGCTTCAACGCATCGGACTGTGGTAGCGCATCGAGATTGATCCTCGCCCCACAACCGCTCGCTTTTAATATATGGTTGAGATCAGAAACTAACCCATCTGAAATATCTATCGCAGATGAAGCCAAATTGCGTAAAGCCTGCCCCTGCAAAATACGCGGTTGTGGGCGTAAATGACGCTCAATCAACCACTCCTTATGCTCAGGGCTTTCAGGCTGTAACCTGTTTTGCAGTATCGCAAGTCCCGCAGCACTATCTCCCAAAGTACCCGTCACATAAATCCAATCACCATTACGTGCACCAGAGCGAGATAACGCTTTGCCAATTGGCACAAGACCATGAACGGTATAGGTTAAACTCATTGGTCCACGGGTCGTATCTCCCCCAATCAGCTGCATTCCATAGTAATTCAGTTGTTCAAACAACATATCGCTAAAAGATTGCAACCATTCATGGTTTACGCTCGGTAGGGTAATAGCTAAAGAGACCCAAGCAGGATCAGCGCCCATCGCAGCAAGATCACTTAAATTTGAAGCTAGGGATTTATAGGCAAGGTCAGCGGGAGAGATATCGGGTAGAAAATGAATACCGGAAACTAGGGTGTCCGTACTCACAGCAAGTTGCTGTTTCTCAGGGATAGTCATTAGCGCACAATCATCGCCAATACCGATGTTAACATCACGTCGGTTTACAGGTTGGCGATTAAAAAAACGTGCGATGAGGTCAAATTCGCCATATGACATGGTAGATTTTCCATTTTCGCTATGCCTAGCTCGTCAATAAACTGAAAAGCCAGACATAAGTACTAGGATAGACTGGAACCCAGCCTACCCATTATGACTTACGTATTACAGGAGGGAACCTGATTATGTTTATTTCTTACGACGTACCGCAGGTGCTGCTTTATCTAACACACCGTTGACAAATTTATGGCTATCTTCGGCACCAAAAACTTTAGCTAATTCAATACCTTCGTTGATAGCAACTTTGAAAGGTACATCTTCTCTATAGCTTAGTTCATACATTGCTACACGTAAAATCGCTTTCTCAACTTGACCTAACTCTTCTAACTGACGAGATAAGTAAGGTGACATTAATTGATCCAGCTTCGTAGCATTGTTTGCAATACCAGAAATCAGCTCACGGAAATAGGTTACGTCAACGTCAGACATGTCCTGTTCAGCAATAAACTCATATTCTACGTCGGCAATAGGATTACCGGATAATTGCCATGAATAGATGGCCTGTACAGCACACTCACGAGCGCGGCGACGAGCAGCAGGTTTCACAAGATTCCCCTTAAATAAAAAAACTACACAGCATATCTCGAACTCACAGAGCCCGAGATATGGCGCGTATTATTTGCCTTTTACAGCTTTAATCACATTAATCATTTCGAGAGCGGTCAGTGCAGCTTCTGCACCTTTGTTACCTGCTTTAGTACCAGCACGCTCAATGGCTTGCTCGATATTTTCAGTGGTTAATACACCGAAAGTCACAGGAACTTCGCTATTTAATGCAACATGAGACAGACCTGAGCTGCACTCACCCGCAACAAATTCAAAGTGGGCAGTACCGCCACGAATAACAGTACCTAATGCGATAACTGCATCATATTTTTTGGTTTCAACCAATGCTTTCACGGTCAGTGGTAATTCATAAGCACCTGGCACCCAAACAACGGTGATGTTATCTTGAGCAACTTGGCCAATACGCTCTAACGCGTCAACAGCACCGTCCAGCAGGCTATCATTAATAAAGTTGTTAAAACGAGCGATAGCGATAGCAACACGCGCTTTTGGCGCAGCAACAACACCTTTGATTACGTTCATAATCTTCCTCAAATATTAATTACAACCCGCGGGGCGCGGATTTTATCACATTCTTTAGGTAACCGTACGAGTGAATTTCAGCAAACCGCTAAAAAAACACATTTACCATACAGGTCGTAACCTGACGCGAAGGTCATTTCCAACTTTCTCAACGTCAGTAAATTCAAATTGAGGCGCATCTGATAATGCGCTTAATTCAGGGAGACTCACTAACCCACGCGCAGTATCCCCAAGTAATTTAGGGGCGATATAGACGATCAGTTCGTCGACTAAACCGAGTTTTAATAACGAACCTGCAAGCTTAGCACCCGCCTCTACCCAAATACTGTTCACATTACGTTTCGCTAATTGCATCATCAAAATCACTAAGTCGATGCCATTATCATCAGCAGGAATAGCAAGCTGTTCGACATTTCCCTGCCATGTTTCTGTGGTATCCGGCGTTGGGCGAATTAGCCAGCATTCACCGTCTAACTGCGTCACTTTGTGTTCAGGTTTCACGCGATTGTGCCTATCTAACACGATACGAATAGGTTGGCGCAGCTTTTCTTCTGGGTATTGAGCTTGAACATCCGCAGGTAATTCGTTCCAGCGCACCGTTAATGCAGGGTCATCAGCAAGCACGGTATTACTGGTACTTAAAATAGCGCTGGCTTGAGCACGTAGAACTTGAACATCTTTACGCGACGCAGGGCTAGTAATCCACTTGCTTTCCCCATTCGCTAATGCAGTTTTGCCATCTAATGATGCAGCAAGTTTTAATTGAATATAAGGAAATGCGGTACGCATACGTTTTAAAAAGCCACGGTTTATTGCTTCGGCTTCTTCCAACAAAATATTACTAGCAGTTTCTATTCCCGCTTGGGATAGCATAAATAAGCCGCGACCAGCCACTTGAGGGTTAGGGTCTTGCATTGCAGCGACTACGCGAGTGATCCCCGCATTAATTAATGCTTCCGCACAAGGTGGGGTGCGACCGTGATGGCTACAAGGCTCAAGAGTCACGTAAGCTGTCGCGCCTTTCGCTTTATCACCCGCCATTCGAAGCGCATGGACTTCCGCATGCGGCTCTCCTGCTTTTTGATGATAACCTTCGCCGACAATTTCACCTTCGCGCACAATCACGCAACCCACATTGGGGTTCGGCGATGTAGTAAAACGCCCTTTTTTTGCCAATTCAAAGGCCCGGGCCATGTAGATACGGTCTTGTTCAAGCATCGGTATTAGTCCTGTAACTTGGCAATTTCTTCGCCAAATTCACGTACATCTTCAAAACTACGATAGACCGAGGCAAAGCGAATGTAAGCCACTTTATCGAGTTTTTTGAGTTCATCCATCACCAAATTACCAATTAACTTCGAGGGAACTTCGCGTTCGCCAGTCGCTCGTAGGTGGGATTTAATAGAAATTATGGCTTGATCGATAGCATCAGAACTGACAGGGCGTTTTTCTAGGGCTTTCAACATGCCTCTGTTGAGCTTTTCTTCATCGAAAGGCTCGCGAATGTCATCACTTTTAATTACCCGAGGCATAACAAGTTCCGCCACTTCAAATGTAGTGAAGCGTTCATGGCAAACCAAACACTGGCGGCGCCTGCGCACTTGTGAGCCTTCACCAACCAGACGCGAGTCAATCACTTTCGTATCTACAGCTGAGCAAAATGGGCAATGCATAGGAATTCCTGATTCTATTTTTGTAGGGTAGATAGTGTAACTCAGACCTGAAATGAAAAACACCCTGAGGATTATTTATCCGCAGGGTGTTTATGATACACGAGTGTCTGTATTCGTTATGGTAATAAAGACTCTTGATCTGCGCCTTCTTTCTCGACTTTCGCCTGAATTAAGTGCTCACGCTTCATACCCATCTTCAGTGCTAATGCAGAAGCCACATAGATAGATGAAATCGTACCAATCGTCACACCGATTAACATAACCAGTGAGAAGCCTTCTAACATCGCGCCACCAAACAGATACAGCATCAGAACCACTAATAATGTCGTTGCTGATGTCATGATGGTACGGCTCAATGTTTGGGTCAAAGAGACGTTCATGATTTCGTACGGTGTACCGCGACGGATCTTACGGAAGTTCTCACGAATACGGTCAGATACCACGATACTATCGTTAAGGGAGTAACCGATAACCGACATCAATGACGCCACGATAGTCATATCAATCTCAATGTGGAATAGAGACAGAATACCTAAAGTGATCACCACGTCATGAGCCAATGCCAATACGGCACCTGCCGCTAAACGCCATTCAAAACGGAAGCCAACGTAAATCAGGATACAGATAAGCGCTGTTAATAACGCTAATGCCCCTGTTTGTGCTAACTCAGCACCTACGCTTGGTCCCACGAATTCAATACGCTTAACCGTCGCTTGCTCATCAACGTTTTTATTGATGATAGTAATGATCTCTTTACCAACCTCTTGACCCGCTATGCCTTCAACCGGCGGTAAACGGATCATGATGTCTCGGCTACTACCAAAGTTCTGAATTAATGGATCTTTATGGTTCGAGTTAGACAGGCTATCACGAATTTTATCCAAATCAGCAGGCTGACTAAGGTTGATTTCAATGACGGTACCGCCCGTAAAATCGAGTCCCCAGTTAAAACCTTTAACACCGATAATCACACAAGAAGCGATCAGTAAAATGATAGAAATGCTAAAGGCAACGTTGTCCCAGCGCATAAAGTCATAGACTTTACGACCATAGTTCAATTGTTCAACAGTATAATCCTGTGCCACAACGTGCTCCTTAAATTGACAGCTTGTTAATACGTTTACCGCCGTATAGCAGGTTCACGATTGCACGTGTACCAACAATAGCTGTAAACATAGAGGTTGCGACACCAATCGCTGTCGTAATCGCAAAGCCTTTAATCGAACCAGTACCCACTGCATACAGAATTATTGCGGTGATTAAGGTCGTTAAGTTTGCATCGGTAATACTTGAGAAGGCGCCTTTATACCCTTCGTGGATCGCTTGTTGCACTGAGCGTCCGTTACGAAGTTCTTCTTTAATACGTTCGTTTATGAGAACGTTGGCATCGACGGCAACCGCAAGGGTTAGGACGATACCGGCAATACCTGGCATAGTCAGTGTCGCCCCTGGTAACAGAGACATCACACCCACGATTAAGACCAAGTTAGCCATCAGAGCACTACTCGCGATCAGACCAAATTTACGATAGTAAATAATCATAAACAGGATAGAGGCCAACAGACCCGCGATACACGCTTTCAGACCTTGCTCGATGTTTTGCATACCCAATGTTGGACCGATAGTACGTTCTTCAACAATTTGGATTGGCGCAATCAGAGCACCAGCACGCAACAGTAAAGATAATTGACGCGCTTCGTTCGCGTTATCAATTCCCGTAATACGGAATTTGCTACCGAAACGAGCTTGAATACGCGCGGCGTTAATCACTTTTTCATCTTTAACTAAAATCGCACGGCCTGCGGCATCTTTTTTACCACTGTCTTTGTATTCAACAAACAGGGTTGCCATCAGCTTGTCTTGGTTGTCACGAGTAAAGTCAGACATGATTGAGCCACCGGCACTATCAAGGCTAATACTGACTTGCGGATAACCATTTTCATCAGTTTCAGATGTAGAATCAGTAATATGGTCGCCCGTTAAGACAACACGCTTATACAGAACATAAGGCACGCCATTACGATCAGACTTAAGCTCTGAGTCACCCGGAATTCGTCCACTTTCTGCCGCTGCGCTATCAACACCAGTATTCACTAAGCGGAATTCTAAGGTTGCAGTTGCGCCTAAGATTTCTTTTGCGCGCGCAGTATCTTGGATACCCGGTAATTCAACAACAATGCGATCCGCACCTTGGCGTTGAACAAGTGGTTCAGCAACACCTAATTGGTTAACACGGTTACGAATGATCGTGATGTTTTGAGAGACGGCATAGTTACGCGCTTCACGTAAGCGCTCATCAGTCATAACAGCAATCATGGTGTTATCGCTGCCGTCAGAAAATACTAAATCTGGGTATTTACGCGCCAGTGTTTTCTCAGCAAGACTGCGATCGTCAGCGTTACGGAAGCGAACTTCGACGCTGTAATCACTGCCTTTACGAATAGAAGAGTACGCAATACCTGCTTGGCGCAAGTCATTACGCAAACCATCCATGTTTTGTTCCTGCAATTTACCTAATGCAGTGTCCATATCAACTTCCATCAGGAAGTGAACCCCACCACGTAAGTCCAGACCCAGCTTCATCGGTTCACCACCGAGAGCTTCAAGCCATTTTGGTGTAGCAGGTGCAAGGTTTAATGCAACAACATACTGGTCACCCAGTGCATTCATGATGACTTCACGAGCACGTAACTGAACGTCAGAGTTGTTGAAACGGGCTAAAATTGCCCCATTTTCGAGAGCAACAGATTTGCTCTGAATTTTGTCTGTTTCTAAAGCTTTTTGGACTTGGATCAGCGTTTGTTCATTGGCGGCGGTTCCCCGCACGCCAGTGATCTGAACAGCCGGATCCTCACCATATAGGTTTGGAAGTGCATACAGCAAACCGATGAGGATCGCAGTGATCAACATCAGATACTTCCATAAAGGATAACGGTTTAGCACGGCAGTTCCCTTCGGGAAAATTCAGAATTAGATTGCTTTCATTGTGCCTTTAGGTAGAACAGCAGCAACGAAATCACGTTTGATAGTTACTTCAGTGTTCTCACTCAGTTCAAGAACAACATAACCTGTTTCAGACACTTTAGTCACACGACCGATTAAACCACCAGTGGTTAAAACTTCGTCACCCTTAGCGATTGATTCCATCAGTTTACGGTGATCTTTAGCACGTTTTTGCTGTGGACGCAGGATCATGAAATAGAAAATCAGCGCGAAAACAACCAGCATAATAATCAGAGAGTACGGGCTACCTTGAGCGGGTGCGCCTGCTGATGCCGCTGCTTCAGAAATAAAAAAACTCATTCAACTTTCCTCATTGTTATTGAAAGCAATTTCAAACTTACACTTTAACTAGTTCAAGTTACATAAAATACATCAAACCATCATGTAACTAGAACCAAAAACTATAATTTGCACTAAATAATTCTTTTGGCTGATGCCAATAACCACAATCAGCTGCAAGAACGAAGGGTACAGCCCGATATGCTACACAGTTCGGGCTAACTTCGCACTTTAAATTCACTCTCTATTTAATGAAGGCTGGGCTTTGCCAATCTTCTGATAGAAATCCGCAGCAAACTGCTCAAAATTACCCGCTTCAATCGCTTGGCGAATACCCGCCATCAAGCGTTGATAGTAACGTAAATTATGGATGGTATTGAGTCGTGCACCCAAAATTTCATTACAACGGTCAAGATGATGCAAATACGCGCGGCTGTAATGACGACAAGTATAGCAGTCACACTCTGCATCGAGAGGTGATGTGTCTGACTTATACTTCGCATTACGGATTTTTACCACGCCACTGGTGACAAATAAATGCCCGTTACGTGCATTTCGTGTCGGCATCACACAGTCAAACATATCGATACCACGACGTACACCTTCCACTAAATCTTCCGGCTTACCAACGCCCATTAGGTAACGTGGTTTTTCTGCCGGAATTTGCGGGCATACATGCTCTAAAATACGGTGCATATCTTCTTTTGGTTCGCCGACTGCTAAGCCGCCTACAGCGTACCCATCAAAGCCAATTTCCACCAGCCCTTTCACGGAGATATCGCGTAAATCTTCGTAAACACTGCCTTGGATAATCCCGAACAGCGCATTTTTATTGTTCAACTCATCAAAGCGCTGACGGCTACGCGCAGCCCAACGTAATGACATTTCCATTGATGTCTTTGCGTAATCCCAATCTGCTGGGTACGGCGTACATTCGTCGAAAATCATCACGATATCGGAACCGAGGTCGTACTGAATTTCCATCGATTTTTCGGGGCTTAAGAAGACTTTTTCACCATTAATTGGATTACGGAAATGAACGCCTTCTTCTTTAATTTTACGCATTGCACCAAGGCTAAAGACTTGGAAGCCACCTGAGTCCGTTAAGATAGGACCTTGCCATTGCATAAAATCGTGCAGGTCACCATGTAATTTCATGATTTCTTGACCTGGACGCAACCATAAATGGAAGGTATTACCCAGTAAAATTTGAGCACCGGTTTCTTTCACTTCTTCAGGAGTCATTCCCTTAACCGTGCCGTAAGTTCCTACTGGCATGAACGCCGGAGTTTCTACCACGCCGCGTTCAAAAATCAGGCGACCACGACGCGCATTGCCGTCGGTTGTCTGTAATTCATATTTCACGTTTTATCTCCTAGCATCAGAAAAACAGTCTGGTGCTATTGGTTACTGAATCTAAGCAAGCAGCTACGCTGCCACTTATTCTTATTCTGCCGAGCCGACTTGCTCAAAACGAGCATTGGCGTTTGGCGTAATAAACATGGCATCACCATAGCTAAAGAAACGGTATTTTTGCTCAACAGCTTCTTTATAGGCTTGCATGGTGTTTTGATATCCCGCAAACGCAGAGACCAGCATAATTAATGTGGATTCTGGCAAGTGGAAGTTAGTGATCAAGGCATCAATCACTTGATATTCATAACCCGGATAAATAAATATCTGGGTATCGTCAAAGAATGGAGCAATTAAAGCGTTTTCGCTGGCTTTCGCGGCACTTTCGAGTGAACGAACAGATGTTGTTCCCACTGCAATCACACGATTTCCACGCGCTTTACACGCCAACACGGCATCGACCACCTCTTGCGGAACTTCCGCATATTCAGAGTGCATAATATGGTCTTCGATGGAATCAACACGCACCGGTTGGAACGTTCCCGCCCCGACATGCAATGTCACAAATGCCATCTCAACGCCTTTTTGGCGTAATGCTTCTAATAAAGGCTCATCAAAGTGTAAACCCGCTGTTGGTGCAGCAACCGCGCCCGGACGCTGGCTATACACGGTTTGATACAACTCTTTATCAGACTCTTCATCTGGACGGTCGATATACGGCGGTAATGGTATGTGACCAATCTGGTTAAGAATGCTTAATACATCGCGCGCATCATCAAAACGCAGCTCAAACAGTGCGCCGTGACGAGCGACCATCGTTGCATTCACACTTTCATCTTCACCCAGTAGCAGCGCTGCACCTTCTTTTGGTGCTTTAGAGGCTCTAACATGAGCTAAAACACGATGTTCATCGAGCATACGCTCAATCAAAACCTCAATTTTACCGCCGCTCGCTTTACGACCGAACAATCTAGCAGGGATCACGCGAGTGTTGTTGAACACCAGCAAATCCCCTGGCTCCAATTTTTCAAGAATATCGGTAAACACACCATGCGTGAGCTGTCCCGTGGCACCATCAAGACCAAGTAAGCGACATGAGCTACGCTCAGCCTGAGGATAGTGGGCAATAAGTTCTTCTGGTAATTCAAAAGTAAAATCGGATACACGCATTGTATTGACATCAATCTAAAAAAATAAGGCGACTAGTCTAGTGCTGCACTGCCTTTGGCGCAAGAAATAAGCGCCATTTTGTATAAAAAAACACCAATATTATGCAAATATTTTCTGAAACCGCACGGAATGTGTCGGCTGTCTTTTTTCTTTCAATTTTTCGTTTCTGACATTTTTCGTTTATAGTACCGATATGAACTATCTTGCTCATCTTCATCTTGCCCATCTTGCTAAAAGCTCCCTATTGGGAAACATGATGGCAGACTACGTACGCGGTAATCCTGCGGGAGCTTATTCTCCTGAAATTGTTGCAGGGATCCGCATGCACAGAGCCGTAGATAGAACCACCGATACCCATCCGCTCGTCAAACAAGCTCGTCAGCTATTTCGCGAAGAATACCGCAGAGTCGCACCTATCACCCTGGATTTAGTCTGGGATCATTTTCTTTCTCGGCATTGGGAGCGTCTCGTTCCCTCACATTCACTCTCTGATTTTGTGCATTTTGCCAGGCAAACCATTGAACCAGATTTGTGTCATACCCCTGAAAAATTTCAGGAGTTAAATGAGTATCTCTGGTCTCAACAATGGTTGACCCGATACGCAGAAAAAGCGTATATCGGTAAGTCACTGAATGGTATGGCAAGGCGCCGCCCAAAACTCGCGGCTCTAAGTGGCTCATTCGATGATTTTCTGCTTAATTATCTAGAACTTGAACATATTTTCTTTCAGTTTTATCCACAAATGATTGAGGCGGCAAAACAGCAACTTTTTGCCCAAGAGTTCACATTACGTGCATCCGAATAAATTAAAACTTGCACTTTAATGGAATAAAACTATCTTATTGATATTAATCTGCCAAATTGATACCATTGATAGGTAAAAGCTATCATATCAATTGGTTTTAATGTCTTTATTCTCCAAGGATAAAACCTTATCCTTAGGTTATATTTATCCGCATGCCCCATTTCGATTGCGGAGATAGAAACCCTTAAAACTCATAGGAGTACATTATGGTTCTGGTTACACGTCAAGCCCCTGACTTTACTGCTGCAGCTGTTCTTGGTAATGGTGAAATCGTTGAAAACTTCAACCTGAAAAAACACCTGAACGGTCGCCCAGCTGTGATCTTCTTCTGGCCAATGGACTTCACTTTTGTATGTCCTTCAGAACTGATTGCATTCGATCATCGCTATGAAGAATTCAAAAAACGCGGCGTAGAAATCGTTGGTGTTTCTTTCGACTCAGAATTTGTTCATAACGCATGGCGTAAAACTCCTGTTGATAACGGCGGTATCGGTGAAGTTAAATACCCGATGGTTGCTGATATCAAACGCGACATCATGAAAGCTTACGGCATCGAGCACCCTGAAGCGGGCGTTGCTCTGCGTGGTTCTTTCTTAGTAGACAAAAACGGTGTTGTTCGTCACCAAGTGGTTAACGACCTGCCATTAGGCCGTAACATCGACGAAATGCTGCGTATGGTTGACGCGCTGCAATTCCACGAAGAGCACGGTGATGTTTGCCCAGCTCAGTGGGAAAAAGGTAAAGAAGGCATGAACGCATCTCCAAAAGGCGTTGCTGCTTACCTGACTAAGAACGCAACTGGTCTGTAATTTGACCTGTTAAGTTTTCAAGTGCCGGCTTAATGCCGGCATTTTTGCATCTATCCCTATCTAAAATTTTTTCCTACCGCGTTAACACTTTTTCACTTTTGTTATTCAATCCCTCAAACCATTCATGCTATATCTGGATGATACAAATATTTAACAAATTATTTATTTGTATTACATCTACGCGTTACTTCCTCATTTAATCGGGAGATACCAATGATAAAAAATGCATGGCGCCCTTCTTTACTACTGATTTCGTTACTAACTTCAAGTCAACTTTATGCTGCTTCAGAACCTGCCGTTGAAGCAACAAAAGGCATGGTTGTCTCCTCTCAACACCTTGCTTCACAAATTGGTGCTGACATTTTAAAAGCCGGAGGAAATGCGGTTGATGCGGCAGTTGCAGTGGGTTATGCCCAAGCAGTCGTTAACCCTTGCTGTGGCAATATTGGTGGTGGTGGTTTTATGACACTCCACCTTGCGGATGGTAAAGATATCTTTATTAACTTCCGAGAAACAGCCCCAAAAGCCGCCAGCGCTGATATGTATTTAGATAAAGACGGCAAACTTATCAAAGATGCCAGCCTATATGGCTACCTCGCATCGGGTGTACCGGGTACAGTGAAAGGCTTAGATTATGCCCTTGAAAAATATGGCACCATGAGCCGCCAACAAGTAATGGCGCCCGCGATTAAACTGGCTCGAGAAGGCTTTGTCCTAACCCGTGGTGATACCGATGTGCTCGACACAACGACCGAACGCTTCAAACAAGATCCCGAAGTAGCTCGGATCTTCTTAAAACCGGATGGAAGTGCTTACCAACCGGGAGACTTGCTGGTACAAACCGATTTGGCAAACACGCTGGAAAAAATCGCCAATAAAGGCCCCGTTGCATTCTATGAAGGGGATATTCCTAAAATTGTAGAAGCCGCATCGAAGAAAAATGGCGGGATCCTAACAGCTCAAGACTTTGCTGATTACTCCATTTCAGATACCACTCCCGTTAGCTGCACCTATCGTGGTTACAAATTTATCTCTGCACCACCACCAAGTTCGGGCGGCGTAACTATCTGTGAAACCCTCAATATTTTAGAAGGTTATGATCTCAAAGAGATGGGCTTCAACTCCGCTGAATATATTCATACGCTGACTGAAGCGATGCGCCACGCCTATATGGACCGCAATACATTCTTAGGCGACCCTGCATTTGTAGATAACCCGACAGGTAAGCTACTCAGCAAACAATACGCCGCTGATTTGCGCAAAGAGATTGTGCCAAATAAAGCGACACCATCCACTGAAGTTCAACCGGGAATAGGACCTCACGAAAAACCAGAAACGACCCACTATTCGGTCGTAGATGACAAAGGCAATGCCGTTTCAACCACTTATACAATCAATGGTCGATTTGGCTCTGTAGTGATTCCGCCAGGTACAGGTTTCTTCCTGAATGATGAAATGGATGATTTCACCACCAAAGTGGGTGAGAAAAATCTGTATGGCTTAGTACAAGGGGAAAGAAACTCTATCGCCCCCGGTAAGCGCCCACTATCATCAATGAGTCCGACAATTGTCACTAAAGATGGCAAAGTCTTCTTAGTACTCGGCTCTCCAGGAGGCTCAAGGATCATTTCAATTACCTTGCAAACTGCACTAAACATTATTGACCACGGCATGCCACCACAAGAGGCGGTAAATGCCCCTCGCATTCACCATCAATGGCTGCCTGATGAGGTTTATTATGAGCAACGCGGCGTGTCTAAAGACAGTTTAGCGTTACTCGATAAAATGGGTTATAAAATGGTAGAGCAGACCCCATGGGGCGCTGCTGAGCTAATTATGATCGGTATTCCTGACGGTGCGGGTGTGAGTGCGAAATCTTCCGGCAACGACTCTGCCGTTTCTGGCAAAGTCCGTGAAGGCTTTATTTACGGATCTAACGATGTTCGCCGCCCTGCGGGCAGTGCGGTGGGTGTGAATTAGTTAGTCGATAACTAAAATGCAAAATGCCAGTGGATTTATCATCTACTGGCATTTTTTTAGGAATTTACAATATATTATGCGTGCTTATGATGCTGACTTGATGGTGTGATAAGTCTGTCACATAGCGCAGCAACCACTAACACAACCACCGATGGTAATAACCACGCTAAATCTTGCTGATATAATGGAATAGACGTCATCCAGTCTGGGATATAAGTCTTCAAGTTATCAGAGGCTTTCACTGCACCAATCAAACCGACCACAAAGCTTGTTAACATCGTTGGAGCAATCACGATGGTTGGGTTTCGCCACCACTTCAACGTAAAGCTCATTAAAATCAAAACGATACAAGGTGGATAAATCGAAACCAATACCGGCAATGAGAACGCAATCAGCTTACTCAGTCCTAGGTTTGAAATCACCATAGAAAACAAGCCTAAAATCAATACCAATTTACGGTAAGAGATTGGCACATAGCGGCTGAAGAACTCAGCACATGCGCAGGTTAGCCCTACAGCAGTTACCATACAGGCAACAAAAATCAACACCGCTAAGAAGAAGCTACCGTAGTTACCGAACGTGTATTGAACATATTCGTGAAGAATATCAGCGCCATCAGCTGGATTTGGAATCAATGATCCACTATTTTCGCCCAGTTTAAACAACGATAAATAGACCAGAGTTAATAATACCCCAGCAATTAAACCTGCCCACATGGTATAGCGAGTTAATAATGATGAGTTTTCAATACCGCGGGAACGGGCCGCATTCACAATGACAATACCAAAAACCATGGCACCTAATGTGTCCATCGTTAAATAGCCATTAATAAAGCCATTGGAAAATGCCATATTTTGGTATTCAGGGGTTGCCAGAATCGGTTCTCCAGCAGGCCACATAACCGCAGCAACGCCTAAAATTGCCAGTGCCAACATTTTGACTGGTGCCAAAATGTGCCCAACGCTATCTAGCAATTTACCTGGGTATAACGAAATACCGATTACCAGTACAAAATAGATGGCGCTATAAATCAGCAGTGATATTTCCGATTCACCGCCCAGCAATGGTGCAATACCCACTTTATAAGAAACGGTTGCCGTTCTTGGGGTCGCAAAAAGAGGCCCCACCGATAAATATGCAACGATAGCTAATAGCAGACCGGCAGTTTTACCAATTGGCGTGCTGAGCGCTTCAATACCGCCCCCCACTTTCGCCAATGCAACGACGGTAAGAACAGGAAGACCGACACCTGTGACTAAGAAGCCAAGTGCCGCAGTCCAAACTTGTTCACCGGCTTGTAAACCGACCATTGGCGGGAAAATAATATTTCCAGCCCCAACAAACAGCGCAAAGGTCATAAAACCTAAGGCGAGGATATCTCTGGATGATAAACGATGAGCCATATTATGTTAATTTTTAGTAAATTATGAAATAAAAATAGGTCACTTCATCCGTAACCTATTGGAACATATATGACGAAATAGAGTTCTGATTAACATTACATTAACAATACAAAATGCATGTCTTGGTTAGCTTTGCAATACTAAACATCAAAAAACAGTAAAAATCGCCAATAACTGGCGACAAGTAAAACTTTTATAGGGAAAAAAGGCAAGAGCAAACCAGAAAACAAGAACAATGCACCAAACTAAATTTAAGAACCAGTGATTACTGTCAGTAAAATTGCAATATCCCGTATATATTCAGGCTAAAAAATCACCAATAAAACATTTTTTAACCATACCGAAGAAATGTTCACAGAATAAGATGAAGAAAATTGCAGGATAAAATTGAAAATATAGCGTAGGCGTTAGAAATAGCACCAATATAGGATGAAACACAAAACAAAAAACCTTGCTAATATGATGATTTTATTAGCAAGGTTTCGGTTTTCTGATTATTTCGCGCTTAATGTATTCACTTTCTTGTCTGACACAATAAACACTGGCGGTAATGTGAATGAAAACTCACTGCCCTTACCAACCTGACTGGTTACTGAGAGCTGGCTACTATGATGCTGAATCGCATGCTTAACAATCGCTAAGCCCAATCCTGTTCCGCCGCCACCTTGCCTTGAACGCGCTTTATCCACACGATAAAAACGCTCTGTTAAGCGAGGAAGGTGCTCGGCTGGAATTCCCGGACCATTGTCACTCACACTAAACTGGGCACCATTACTGGTTCGCTGCCATTTCACCTTAATTTTCGTACCATCCGGCGTATGGTTTATGGCGTTATACACTAAGTTAGCAACCGCGCTTCGTAGCTGCTCTTCATTTCCATGAACTCGAAGTTTTTCATCAATACTGAATTCAAACTCGTGCCGCCCTTGGCTTAAGCTAATCGCTTCTTGTTCAATCATCTTGAGAATGACCGGCATATTAATCTGTTCGTCTAGATTAATTTGAGGGGCAACCTCTATACGGGATAATTGCAGCAATTGCTTCACTAGGTTATCCATTCGATGAGTCTGTTCTTGCATCACCGACAACGCTTTTTTATTCATCGGTGAAGTGCCTTCTTGGTCATCCATAACTTCAAGATAGCCTTGGATAACGGTCAATGGCGTACGTAACTCATGGCTCACGTTAGCAAAAAAGTCTCTACGTGCTTTTTCTAGACGGCGTTTTTCAGTCACATCTCGAGCCACCATCAAAAGCTGATCACTCGCATATGGTAAGATCCGAAACTCAACAATTTCGCCACTATTAAGCTCAATCGTCAGTGCTTGGTCATAGTTTTTCACGGTGAAATAACGACTAAAATCAGGATAACGTAGCAAGTTAAAAATATGCTGTCCGTTATCCTCAGGCCAGCGAAAGCCTAGAAGCTGTTGAGCGTGGCGGTTACACCAGAAAATATTGCCTTCGGTGGTCATAATTACCACCGCATCAGGCAAGGATTCAGCTCCGCTGCGAAAGCGCTTAATCAACTGACCTAATTCACGGCGACGCTTACGATTGCGCTGCTGCATCTGATAGATACCATAAAATATCGGCTCCCATCCCCCCTTGCCATCCGGCGGCAGCATACTTCTATCCAACCAGAGCCAATCTGAAAGTTTTAGCAGGTTATATCCGTGCCAAATGAGTGCTGCGAGCAGTGAAATCACTAATAGCCACGGAAGATGCCCAATAAAAACAGACAGTATCAATGCGGGTAAAATAAATAAAAACAGCCCCCAAATCAGCTGTTTTAAGGATAAGCGTTCAAGCACCCATGTTTCTCCCTAATGGTTTCTCAATAGCGAACAGAGAAGCGGTAGCCAGTACCACGAACCGTTTGCACCATCTTATCATGCCCATCTAACTCTAACGCTTTTCTTAAACGACGAATATGCACATCCACCGTTCTGTCTTCCACATACACGTTTGCGCCCCAAACATAGTTGAGTAACTGTTCGCGGCTATATACTCGCTCTGGATGGGTCATAAAGAAGTGAAGTAACTTGTATTCGGTAGGCCCCATATCAATGGGAATTTCTTTGCTGGTAACGCGATGAGAAGTAGGATCAAGAACTAACCCGTTCATCTCAATAATGTCTTCTGTCGCCATTGGAGAGATACGTCGTAAAATGGCTTTAACTCGAGCTATCAATTCTTTTGGTGAAAATGGTTTGATTAAATAATCATCCGCCCCCACTTCTAATCCTTTCACGCGATCTTCTTCTTCGCCCCTTGCAGTTAGCATCATCACGGGGACATCACGCGTGGCGCTATCACGCTTCATATGTTTAATGACTTGGATACCGGAACCACCGGGGATCATCCAGTCCAACAACACTAAATCAGGAAGTGGATCAACCAATTGCGCTATTGCAGAATCATAATCATCAGCCTCTGTGGGCTGAAAACCATTCTGTTCCAATACAAAACAAACCATTTCTCGGATGGGCGCTTCATCTTCAACGACTAGAATGCGTCTTGCCATGATTGTTCCTGTAAATAAGAAGAGATTTTTAATGTGACCGCATTATGCGTCAGTTTTGTGACAGAATTATGAATATCTCAACCCACAATCAAGATCTATCATTAGATTAACAGTTTAATGTCATGTAAGTGAAATATTAACACCACATCTGGCTATCATTGCGAAGCGCTTCGCAACTCTCTTATTTTTACTGTTTAATTTGCCATACCTTTGCTTTCACTGAACCTATATACAGTATACTGTGACACCGCAAACCAAATGGTTTGAATATTAGTATAAAGCATCAGAATATTAATATAGTAAAAGCGTCATAATTACAGGAACCGCTAGCTCATGCGCATCATCCACACTTCAGACTGGCATTTAGGTCAGTATTTTTTCACTAAAAACCGATCTGCTGAACACCAACACTTTTTGCGTTGGTTAATAGAACAAGTCAAACAGTACCAAGTGGATGCCCTGATTGTGGCTGGTGATGTCTTTGATACTGGCGCTCCGCCAAGTTATGCGCGCGAACTCTACAACCAGTTTATTGTTGATTTGCAAAAAACAGGCTGCCAATTAGTTATTTTGAGCGGTAACCATGATTCTGTCTCTGTTTTGAATGAATCCAGCGCGTTATTACGTTATTTAAATACTCACGTCATCACATCAAACAGCGAGTCCCCAGTCATCACATTGAAAGATAAACAAGGAAACCCTAATGGGCTGGTGTGCGCGATCCCCTTTTTACGACCACGAGATATCCAAGTCAGCATTGCAGGGCAAAGCAGTGAAGAGAAACAACTTTCATTACAAAATGCCATTCATGAACACTACCAAAGCTGTTACCAAAAAGCCGTTGAGCAACGTACTGAACTGAACTTAGATATCCCGATTATTGCCACGGGGCATTTGACCGTTGTTGGTGCAGAGCTGACAGACTCCGTGCGTGAGATTTATATTGGCACATTGGATGCTTTTCCTTCCGGCGCATTCCCACCTGCGGATTATATTGCACTAGGGCACATCCATCGCCCTCAACTGATTGGTGGGCAAGCACATATTCGCTACAGTGGTTCTCCGATTGCACTTAGCTTTGATGAATCACAACAACAAAAAAGTGTCTGCTTAGTGGAATTTAATCAGCACCAATTTGCCAATGTTACTTTACTACCAATACCCGTTTTTCAGCCACTATTGAGTTTAAAAGGCTCTTTGAAAGAACTACAAAAACAATTAATGGCCTTACCTGTCAAAGAAAATGAGCTCCCTATTTGGTTAGATATTGAAGTCGCCACTCAAGATTATCTAGGAGATATCCAACAACGTATTGAAGCTCTTACTCAAGAACTCCCTGTTGAAGTTGTTCGCCTACGCCGAGCGCGGCAGGCGCAGACTGGTCAAAACCTCACTCCACAGAATGAAACATTAAATGAACTGACCGCCGAGGAAGTCTTTACTCGACGACTTACAGAAGAGTCATTGGAAGACAAAGCGTTAGAACAGCGTTTATTGCAGCTGTTCAAGCAATCCTACGCCAACTTGCGCAATGAACAGGGGGAATAACTGTGAAAATCTTAAGCTTACGCCTGAAAAACATTAACTCCCTAAAAGGTGAATGGAAGATTGATTTCACAGAAGAGCCTTTTGCCAGCAATGGGTTATTTGCCATCACAGGCGCAACTGGCGCGGGAAAAACCACGTTATTGGATGCCATCTGCCTTGCACTGTACCACCAAACTCCACGGTTAGGCGCGATATCAAAAAGCAAAAATGAGTTAATGACCCGCCACACGAGTGAATGTTTAGCTGAAGTGGAATTTGAAGTTAAAGGCGTCGCTTATCGCGCATTTTGGAGCCAACGCAGGGCAAACAATAAACCCAATGGTAACCTGCAAGACGCAAAAGCTGAGCTAGCAACCGTCGCTGATGGGCAAATCATTGCAGAAAAAATCAGTAAAGTGCGTGAAAAAATTGTGCAAATCACCGGGCTAGATTTTGGGCGTTTCACTAAATCCATTTTGCTCTCTCAAGGGGATTTTGCCGCCTTTTTAAATGCGACCGAAAAAGAGCGAGCCGATTTACTGGAAGAAATCACTGGCACCGAAATTTACAGCCAGATTTCGGTGTATATTTTTAACCAACATAAACAAGCTAAAACCGATCTCGATATTCTTCGGGCGCAAGCCGGTAGCATTAACTTACTCACTGAAGCTGAACATCAAGAACTCGTTGAAAAACAGCAACAATATTCAGCGCAAGAACAGCAACTGAATCAGAATAAAAACCGCCATCAACAAGCGCTAACATGGCACCAGCAACATCAACAATTGGTACAAAATACCCAGCGATTACAGATTGCACAGCAGCAAGCTCTACAACAATATCAAGCCGCCGAACCCCGCCTACATAAGCTGGCACAAAGCGCCCCAGCAGAAGCCTTACGCCCAGATTGGTTGGCAGTACAAAGCTTGCAAACTCAACTCGATGAACAGACCCAAAAACAGCAGCGCACCACATTACTTTTAGAAACCGCTCAAAAGCAGCGCTTACCATTGGTCGCCCAATACACTCACGCTCAGTCGGAGCAAAATCAATATAAAGATTGGGTACAAAAAACCACGGCGATGATTGATAACGAAGTGCGACCACTCGACAATTTGCTTACGCAGCTTAACCAGCAAAAAGTCCAATTGGACCTGCAATTAAATCAACTAAATGGAGAATATTTACAGAAAAAATCGAGTGTAGAAAATATTCAGCAGAAAATTCTTCATGCCAATAATGAGTTGAATAAAACCCAGTTATTTCTGCAAGAACACCAAAATGACGCCCAGATTGTCGCGCAACTCGGAAGCTGGCAACAGCAAGGGAAATTTATTTATGAACTCACAGAACGCCTAACCCAAAATCAGCAAAAGCAGAAAGCTATCCACCAAGAATGGCAAACCCTACAACAGGTTCAGCAGCAAAAAGCCAAAGAGTCTCAACAGGATCAAAGCCATTTAGAAGAGCAGCATTCTCGCTTTAATCAGCTCGAAAAGCAGTTTCAGGAATATAAAGAAAAGCACAATATCGAGGAAATTAAAGCAGCAATTTCACAGCAGCAAGAACGTTTGCAGCATGCGAAAATACTACCTGTTTTACTGACTCAACATGAGGAAAAACAGCTACAGTTACAGTCACAAACGCAGTTGCAAAACCAACTTAGCGAATCTATCAACCAATTGTCGCAACAGATTACCATTACGCAAGATAGACTGACTCAGCTCCAGCCGCAACGGCAAATTTTGGAGCAAAAACTTCAGCTAGAACAAAAGATTGTCAGCTTAGAACATGAACGCCAACAGCTCATTAAAGGGACTCCATGCCCTCTTTGTGGCTCATTGGATCACCCTGCTTTAGCATCATATCAAGCCGTTATACCCAATGAGACTCAGCAACAACTGGCTATGCTGGTCACTCAAATTGAAACTGAAAAACAAAAATTTACTGAGCTGCAAGCCTTATTGCAAGCAGACAAGCGCCACCAGCAAGATAACGAATTGGCTCAAAAACAGCTACAAGAGCAGTTCAACAACCTGAATCGTCAATGGCTGAAAGCATGTGAGCAAGCACTTACACCTGAACTAGCCAAAAACGCATCTGCAGTAGAACAATTTCTCATTGAATTACAAGAAAAGCTTACCGCTCAGCAAACCATCATCAATGAATTTGCACAATTAGAGCGTCAGTACCAAGATGCTAAAAATCAATATTATGAACAGCAAACCCAAGCTAAACAGCTGTTTTCTGAGTTATCTCTCCTTGATGAGAAACTTAAGCATCACTCCCAGCAATTAGAAGAAAACCAAGCTGAGCAACAATCTCTGCAACAACGCTTAGAACAACAAGTACAGCAGCTTACGGCCTCGCTGGCGCCATTTAATCTCATTCTTCCAAGCCAAGCACAATTTAATACTTGGCTACAAGAGATTGAGCAACGCGGGCAATATTATGAAGCACAAAAAAACACCTTTCTGCAAATCACCAAAAATATTGACGTTGATACGGCTACGCTTGCAGCCGAAACAGCTAATGCTCAGCAATTAACTCAGCAACTTTCTGCTCAACAGCAGCAATTAGAGCAATTAAATCAGCAAATTGAACAAAAAAATATGCAACGCCAGAATCTGTTAGATGGCCAAACAGTTGCTGTTTTTGTCCAAAAAATGCAAGAAAAACAAGCTCAATACACACATCAAGTTGATACACTTTCAGAGAAAATTAGCGAAATAGATAAAAATATTGCTGTACTCAACGGGAGTGCCCAAGAACTTGATCACCAATTGAAGCAACTAAGCCAACGACAGTTAGCCGCTCACACTCAGTTTGTTGCTGCACTCAGTAGCAGCCCTTTCGATACTCAAGAGCAGTTCCTTAATGCCTTACTGCCGACTGAAGAGAAAATTGAGCTGGAGCAGCTTAAACAGCGAGTCACTCAACAGCGGCTGGAGGCGGAAACTCGCTACCAAGAAAGCCAGTCAGCCATAGCAAATCATGAGCAACAGCGTTTAGTGGAATTCACTGAGTTCTCTGTGGAAAAAATTCAGCAAGCTCTCGAACAACTAGAGAGCCAAATCAAGATATTGAACCAGCAACAAGGGCAAATCATTAACCAGCTTGAGCGTGATCAGCAGCAACGTCACCAGCAGCGTGAGTTATTGAATAAAATTGAACAGAGCCAATTAAGCTACGATGATTGGAGTTATCTCAATACCTTAATCGGCTCCGCCGAAGGGGATAAATTCCGTCGCTATGCTCAAGGGCTAACTCTAGACTGTTTAGTCTCGCTCGCTAACCAACAACTCGATAAATTACATGGTCGTTATTTGCTACAGCGTAGCCATTTAGCCAACCTCGAGTTGCAGGTTATTGATGGTTGGCAAGGGGATAGCATTCGCGATACGAAGACCCTTTCAGGGGGGGAAAGTTTCTTAGTCAGTCTCGCCCTAGCCCTTGCACTCTCTGACATGGTGAGCCATCGAACACAATTAGAGTCACTCTTTTTAGATGAAGGTTTCGGTACGCTAGACGCTGAAACTTTAGACATCGCCCTAGATGCATTAGAGAGCCTAAATGCATCAGGAAAAACCATTGGTGTGATTAGCCATGTAGAAGCGATGAAAGAACGAATTCCTGTACAAATTGCAGTGAAAAAAACTAACGGATTCGGCTTTAGTGAACTTCCAAGTCACTATCGTGTTAGTTAATACAATAGGCTAGAAAATAAAGATAACCAAGTGAATTTATTTAACTTTTATAACAACATGCAAAAATTTGAACATTAAGGTTAAATTTTTTTTCTATGATTTGGTTGGGATACCTTTATAGTTGTTCACATCGAAACAATTTACTTCGAAACAAGTTACGGCTTCTGAGGTTGTTCAATAAATTGCCGTGCTCTAAACAAAAGCAAGGGGACACACATGTCTAACGCATTTATCGAAATGATTAAAAATCGTCGCACTATCTATAACTTAGGCGATTCATTACCAATCTCGGAAGAGAAAGTGGCTGGGCTTATCAAAGAAGCGGTTAAGCACTCCCCATCAGCATTTAACTCACAAACGTCACGTATTGTGGTGCTATTTGGTGCAGAACATAAAAAACTGTGGAATATCACCAAAGAAGCGTTACGCGCTATCGTACCAGAAGCAGCATTTGCGGGAACTGAGCAAAAAATTAATAGCTTTGCAGCAGGTGCCGGTACCGTTCTTTTCTTTGAAGATAAAAATGTCGTCACTGGCTTACAAGAACAATTCCCGCTCTATGCAGATAACTTCCCTATCTGGTCAGAACAAGCGAGCGGCATGGCACAGCTGGCAGTATGGACAACATTATCTCAGGAAAATGTGGGCGCATCATTACAGCACTACAACCCATTAATTGACAATCAAGTTCAACAAGAGTGGGATATCCCAGCAAATTGGATCTTACGCGCTCAAATGGTATTTGGTTCAATTGAACAACCTGCTGGTGATAAAGACTTTATGGACGACGACGTTCGTTTCAAAGTATTCAAATAATTCATCACTGATCGTTATTATCTTTATTGCCTCTGCAAATATTTGCAGAGGCTTTATTTTATTTATTCACCCAAGCCATTATATATTTATTTATATAATACATTTGAATTTCATTAAATTATTAACAATATAAAACCCTCAACTATCACAAATTACCCAAATAGAAAAACACCCTCGGAATATTAATCAAAATCAATCACACTTATTCAAAAATAATATTTCATTTTTATATATTGGTCGCAATTTTATAAAAAATAGCATTTTTAATCACTTACATGAAACTGAAAAACAACCTTAATTTGATTGACATCAATATGTTATATCCTCAGGGTAATAGTATTTACTTATAGACTAAACTTTTATTTTTGCATTATCGGCATTTGAACTACACTAAAAATAAGAGCACAGAAGCAGTATTGGATGGTGGTCAGTGTTATTAAGGGGGTGGACTATGAAACGTTTATCTTTATTAACTACTGTAGTGGCAATCTTCATTTCGAGTTGTTCTTTTGCAAATAATATCAACCCATCTTCAGGAGGTACAGTTTCATTTGGTGGTTATATCTATGAGCCTCAGTGTGAAGTCAATATCGTGAATCAAACCCATGCAAATGTGGATTGTTATCGTAATGGTAAAACAGTCACTGCATCAGGTTCATTGAAAAATGGTAAAAAAATCGAATCCGAGTATGTCAAAGTTGAATATGACAAACACAGTAAATTACCTATGTTAAACGTGACTTATGAATAAGTTAATTGAAGATCTAATAAGCATAATATTTCGGGGAGCTGCCATTTACTCTTAAGTTTAAACTCCCCGAACTTTATTTCTATATTAATCCGCTTTTGTTAGCACATAGCTCGTCAGCTATTTTTCTGTTCTTCTATGCACCTTTCCGCCATGATGCTTTCCCTAATCTTTTTTTTCATACGAATGTCATCGAACATACATTTCTATGAAAAAAAGCCTGACACAAGTGACAGGCTTTCGGTTATCAATATTTTATGACTGCTATTACTTAGCGGTTAAATCAACTTGGTAAATAGCAAAACCGATATCGTCAGTACCTACTTTTTTCATTGGATATTGAGCATGTTGCTGAATAAACTCGGCAGCTTTTTCACTTGGTGAAGTTTCAAAGCGTACATCGAGTTTTTTATCGGTTTTAATTGGCGTGAAGGACCAGTTATTATCCGCCTTCGAAACCACTTCGCCTTTTTCTTTAGACACTTTAGCGATATAAGCCGCTAAAATTGCACGGTTTTCATCTGGTGAAGCAAATGCAATATGCGCATCACCAGTACCTGCAAATTTACCGCCGTAACCACGATAGTTATTAGTCGCGATTAAGAATGCCGCTTTAGGATCGATTGGCTTGCCTTGGTAAGTCACATTTTTGATACGATTCGCATCTTTATTGACCACTTGGCAGTCAGTGTCATATTTAGCTGGCTGAGTTAGGTCAATCTGGTAATTCACACCGCTAATGGTGTCAAAGTTATAGGTTCTAAAACCATCCCAGTTGATCAGACTTTGCGGTTTAGTTGATTGAGCATCGATTTGGTTGAACATGCCCGCAGAGCACTCTAACCATTCAACCACATCCGCACCTGTTGCTTTTACTACCACTAAGGTATTTGGATAGAGATATAAGTCCGCCGCATTACGGAAAGTTAAATCCCCTTTCTCCACTTCAACAAACTCAGAAGGCGCATTTTTACGTCCACCGGCTTTGAATGGTGCCGCTGCCGCTAATACTGGTAAGTCCGCTAAGTCTGGATCGCCTTGGATAAAGTTACGGGTGTAATCCATCTGAGCATCATTCACAATCTGAACCGTTGGATCGCTTTGAACTAATGCCAAGTAGCTGTACATGTTTTCAGAGGCTTTACCAATCAGTTTACCCACGAAATCACGGGTACCTTGATGCTGCTCTTGGATGATTTTCACGAGTGATTCATCGCGCTCAACCAGTGCTTTCTTATTGGCTTTATCATAAACAGGGCGGGCATGGGCTTGAGCTTCAACCACTTTCCAATCGCCGCTGTCATTGTTAACCACCAAATCAACCACGCCTAAATGATCACCCCACTGTCCTGGCATAACTGCTGGAACGCCGTTGACTGTGCCTTTGGCAACATCGACACCTTTAATATCAGCAAATTCTTTACTTGGGAACACACCGTGAGAGTGACCAAACATGATAGCGTTAATGCCCGGCACTTCGCTGAGATAGTACACAGAGTTTTCTGCCATCGCTTTGTATGGCTCTTGTGAGAATCCTGAATGAGGAATTGCCACAATCAGGTCAGCGCCCTCTTTCTTCATTTGCGGCACAAACTTTTTAGCAGTTTCAGTGATGTCATTCACCTTCACTTTGCCTTCTAAGTTTGGTTTATCCCAAATCATGATTTGTGGCGGAACAAAGCCGATATAACCGACTTTAATGGTATGTGTTTTACCATCACGGTCTTTTACCGGCGTATCAACAATAATGTACGGTTTGAAGTAGTTTTCACCGGTTTTAGCATCAACGATATTGGCGTTGACGTAAGGGAATTTCGCGCCTGCAATGGCTTGTTTCAGGTAATCTAAACCAAAGTTGAATTCGTGGTTACCAAAGTTACCGACGGTGTAGCCCATGGTGTTCATTAAGCTATGAGCAGGGTGAGATTCTCCCTCTTTTAAGCCTTTGTTCGCCATATAGTCAGCCAGTGGGCTGCCTTGGATTAAATCCCCGTTATCCACGAGGATAGCGTTGGTGGCTTCATTTTTCGCGGCTTTGATTAATGTCGCAGTACGTACTAGGCCAAATTGTTCAGTAGATTTGTCTTTGTAGTAGTCGAAGTCAATGAGGTTGCTGTGTACATCGGATGTTTCCATGACACGCAAGTCAACCGTGGCAGCGTTGGCGTTAAATGCCACCAGCAGTGCCAAAGATGAAAGTTTTAGAGCCTTTTTCACGTTAAATCCCCTTTGTTGCCTTTTGAGAGAATGCCTCTCATAAAGTCCAGATTCATTTCATGGTTATTGGTCAAGAACCTAACCATACCCGAAATTGAGCCTGTCACTGTGTGTTGGATATCAAGTTTTAATGATAATGCCTGCAAACAGTAACCATTTTTTGTGACTAAATCACGGTTTTAGTCCATTTATGAATCCCGACTTTTATATAGCTCACAAAAATAGATTTATCCGATAAAAATCACCGCTATTATTTGAGTTATCGATAAAACCCGCTATTCCCCGAATAACTCACCGACACTCACTTTATCAGTAGTCAAACCCACCAGCTCATTTTCACTTTTGCCCTTCTTTTGCTTTTGCCTTTCTTTTTCCTTTTATTCTTTTATCTTTTTCGCCCTTCCCCTCACCCATTGCTCTAAATAATTCGCGTTGTAGCAAGGCGGCAAGAGAGGCTAATCCCTAGGAGCATACACAAGTATGTGACTAGGGTTAGCGAGCGTAGCCAACACAGCTACGGCGTGAAGTATGACGAGCAAGGCGGCAAGTGAAACTAGTCCCTAGGAGCATACACAAGTATGTGACTAGGGTTAGCGAGCGTAGCCAACGCAGCTACGGCGTGAAGTATGACGAGCATTAACCCTCAGAGCAGAGCCAGGCCGCCCCCCGCACCCCACTCGAATCCCCATGCTCCGCCTTCCTGATTGGCGTATCAAACTCCCTACCAAACACCCATTGACGAATTTTTTCTGGCAAATTTTCATAGAGCTCATCGACGTTGCTCATTCCGCCCCCTAACACTATGACGTCTGGGTCTAGCATGTTGACGGCTTGTGCTAACGCTTTTGCTAGACGATTTTGGTAATGTTCAAAGGCTTTTATCGCGTGTTTATTGCCGTTTCGCGCCAATTGAATAATTTCGGTGCCTGTTTTGGATTCTCCGGCCAGTTTTTTGTAATCCGCCATAAATCCCGTACCGGAGACAAATTGCTCTGTACAGCCACTCAGCCCGCAATAACATTTTTCGTCAGCCAGAAATAGTCGGTCTTGGTCATCTTGCCATGGCAAAGGGTTGTGTCCCCATTCGCCTGCGACGCCATTTCCACCAGAATGAACTTGCCCATTAATGGCGATCCCTGCGCCACAGCCCGTTCCGATGATAACCGCAAATACCACTTTAGCACCTTCCCCTGCACCATCTACGGCTTCTGAAACAGCAAGGCAATTGGCATCATTGGCCATTTTCACTGGGCGACCTAAACATTGAGCAAGGTCTTTATCGAATGGTTGTCCGTTTAGCCACGTAGAATTGGCATTTTTCACTTTTCCCGTCACTGGAGAAAGTGTTCCAGGGATCCCTAAACCCACACTTCCAACTTGCCCCGTTGCCGCTTCCGCCTCACCAACTAAATGCTTAATTGCATCGAGAGTGCCTTGATAATCACCTCGTGGCGTTGGCATACGCTGACGAAATAGAATATTGCCACCATCATCCAGCGCGACCACTTCAATTTTTGTACCGCCTAAATCAATCCCTATTCTCATAATGGCACTCACTTATTATCTATTTTTCATTTAATTGCCTGCTTACATTATTAGACGACCTTTATAGAAAGTAAAACACCGCAAAATGGCGGGCATTTTTTTTCGCTTAATAACGGACAATTCGCTATCATGTCCGCCTTGCTAAACATGTTTTTAATGACAAAGGTAGGTTTTTCATGTGGTTCAAGAATATATTGGTCTATCGCCTGAATCGGGATTTGGCACTCTCCGCGGATGATCTGGAAAGACAACTTGCGCCGCTAACTTATACCCCTTGTGGAAGCCAAGACATGATGAAAACGGGCTGGGTGCCGCCAATGCGTGGCGCAGATGCACTCACCCATGCTGCAAATAACCAAATTCTTATTTGTGCCAAGAAAGAAGATAAAATGCTGCCATCCCCCGTGATCAAGCAAGCATTACAAGAGAAAATTGAAAAATTAGAAGCGGACCAAGGTCGCCAACTGAAAAAAACTGAAAAAGCCTCGCTAAAAGACGAAGTGGTTCATGACTTACTTCCGCGCGCATTCAGTAAATTCAGCAAAACCTACATTTGGATTGATACCGTTAATCAGCTAATTATTGTTGATGCCGCTAGTGCTAAGCGTGCCGAAGATAATTTAGCATTATTACGTAAAAGCTTAGGCTCGCTTCCTGTTGTTCCACTGACCTTTAAAGACCCGATTGAGTTAACCCTGACTGAATGGGTGCGTTCTGGTGCATTACCTCAAGGTTTTGCCGCTATGGATGAAGCGGAATTAAAAGCGATTTTAGAAGAAGGCGGGATCATCCGTTGTAAGAAACAAGACCTAATTTCTGACGAAATTGCCACCCATATTGAAGCTGGCAAATTAGTCACTAAATTATCGTTAGATTGGGAAGAGCGCGTTCAGTTTATGCTGTCAGATGATGGCTCTCTGAAGAAACTGAAATTCAGTGAAAAACTAAAAGAACAAAATGACGATATTCCTAGAGAAGATTTTGCTCAGAAATTTGATGCTGATTATATTCTGATGACAGGCGAACTCAGCGCCTTAATCGCTCGCCTAATTGATGTTCTGGGCGGTGAAGCCGAACATTAATATTATTTAGCTTTTTATCCTGACTTCACGATGGCAACGGGCATTTACGCAAGTTGCCATTTTCTTTTTAGACCCCGCTTGCATAGCCACAATTAAGTCATTGACTGCCTCCTCGATCTCTGGTTGATTAAATTACATCCATGTAACAAATCAGTAGCAATTTTGATTATTCAATAATAACAACACAAGCAGCTTCCTCGTGAAGCTTTGGTCAATATTCGAGCGAAGGAATGGTTATGATAGAGTTCATCGAGCCAGAAGTGGATGAAAATTCCGTTGTCTCCTTGCAGAAGGTAACAGCTGAAAACTTTTCGGAAATCTGTTTGCTGAGCCATACACTCAGTGAAGCACAGCGTAGCATGGTGGCAGATAATGCCTATTCCATGGTTGAGGCCCAATTCTCTGACTGTGCTTGGTATCGAGGCATTTATGCGGATGATATCCCTGTAGGATTCATTATGCTGCATTCTGGGCTAGATGATGATGAGCTTGAATACGATGGCATTATGCTATGGCGATTTATGATAGCCGAGCCTTACCAAAAATTAGGATTTGGTCGTGAGGCGTTAATTCAAGTGATCCGTTACTTGAAAAAGAAAGGTTACCCACGGCTGTATAATAGTTGCGGTGAAGGAGAAGAGAGCCCATTTGAGTTTTATCAGAAACTTGGCTTTATTCCGACAGGTGGCTATATCGATGATGAGTGCGAGCTTGTGCTGGATATTGCGAGCTGGCAGGATGAGTAACCGAACTATCACCTATAACAATCAGTTGTAATTTCACGACTGATAGGTAGCTTTAATATTTTAGGGTATCACTGAAATACGCTAAATAGTTTGTGCTGTCGCAAGGCGGCAAATGCGTTAGACCCTAGGAGCATACACAAGTATGTGACTAGGGCTAACGAATGAAGCCAACACCGCGACAGTGCAAAATATGACTAATACCAATACGCTAAATAGTTTGTGCTATCGCAAGGCGGTAAATGCGTTAGACCCTAGGAGCATACACAAGTATGTGACTAGGGCTAACGAATGAAGCCAACACCGCGACAGTGCAAAATATGACTAATACCAATACGCTAAATAGTTTGTGCTGTCGCAAGGCGGTAAATGCGTTAGACCCTAGGAGCATACACAAGTATGTGACTAGGGCTAACGAATGAAGCCAACACCGCGACAGTGCAAAATATGACTAATACCAATACGCTAAATAGTTTGTGCTGTCGCAAGGCGGTAAATGCGTTAGACCCTAGGAGCATACACAAGTATGTGACTAGGGCTAACGAATGAAGCCAACACCGCGACAGTGCAAAATATGACGCGTATTTGTTATTTTTGGATAAGATAACGAATAGTCGGCCCATCTTGCTGAATATCCAACACCTTATAACCATAATTTTTTGCATCTAAAGGGATATTATTGATAGATTGTGGGCAATCACTTACCACTTCTAATATCTCTCCAGGTTTTAACGATGGCATCGCTTCTAACGTCGCAACCGCAGGGTATGGGCAAGGTTCGCCCACCATATCTAATCGATAATCCGGTACTATTTCTTTATGGCTCATGCGGCCTCCATGGAAGTATTCGCCAGTTTTTGGGCACGTTTACGGAAGAAATATTTTTCCCATACCAGCATCAAAATAAATGCAATGGCTAATAAAGCGTATGTAACGAGCAAGCCGCCTTCCGGACCAAATGTCTCTAGCAAGTTCACTTTGTCAAAGTCTGTAGCCAACCATGGGCCTAAATCATCCCAGTAATACGCTAAGATAGTCGCACCGATAATGTTACCGAAACCAACCCACCAGTAATGAACTTGACCTTCAACGGCACGGTACATCCAGCCAGTTTCACAACCACCCGCTAAGACAATACCAAACCCGAATAGTAATCCACCAATCACAGCATTTGGACCAGCCCACATAATCTTAGGTGTCGCGCCCAATTGCACATAACTGAAAATACCAATCGCACTGACCGCCATACCAATGATAATCGCTTTCGCCATATGAGTACGACCAGTGATCCATAAATCACGAAACGCGGAGGTAAAACAGATTTGAGCACGTTCAATCAGCAAACCAAAACCAATCCCACATAAGATAGCAAAGCCCATGACTGGTGCATCTAGCAGTGTATAAAAGCCCCACGCAAGTGCGACAGCAAAAATAGCCATGCCTAATTTAAAGCGTTTTTTAGCTGTATTCGGATTTTGAGTTAATGGCGATGCTGTTGAGACTTTTTTCAATTTTACCGCAATACGGAACATTGGCAGCAGGGTGAATTTGGCACCAAAGTAAGAGCCGACGGCAGTCGCTACAGCAAAGAACCAAGCGTGTAACGAGAATTGTGGAATCCCCGTAAAGAATGCCGCTAAGTTACATCCCATGGCTAGACGAGCGCCGAATCCAGCAATGATCCCACCGAGGATGGCTTGAAAAATTCGAACCCGATGCTGCGGCATGCGAATTTTGACATTATTTGCCCAAAGTGCCGCGGCAAAACAGCCAGCAAACATACCGATAATCATCACGCCATCAATTCGATCAAGTGGCGAACCTTGAAAACCAATAACTTTGAAATAGCCCCATTCTTCTGGATGCGCACCAAATAGCTGCATGATATGCCCGCCCCAGCGAGTAAATTCACCGGTTACAGCCCAAAAAGTGCCTGTTAAACCAAAATAATAAGTCGATAAGATACCTGCCGCAATCACCGCAGGTAACGGTTTCCAAAAACCGATGAGATAGTGAGATTTAAACTCAGACCAAGTCATTTTTACTTCCAGAATGTTTCAAGCCAGTACCTGGCAAAGAATTTCGCTGTTGTATGATGTGTTGCTACATGATGTATTGCTACATGATGTATAGCTAAATGCCCCACAGCGAAGAGGTGCACATCATACTCTGATACTTTTTATCATTAAATAATAAATTATGAATACTCTCAGAAAGATTGATTTAACCACATGCTTAATCACACCGCATATCACCGATTCTTCACATAAATTCTGAGGGTACAGTTGATGCTTGAAAGATAAATAAACATGCATAAAAAAAACGCCATCTTAATGATGGCGCATGGAAGTATAGTCTTATCTTATTTATAGAGGAGTATAATATGAAATATTTTTATTACATCATTTTGCTGTGTGTCGTCTAAAGTCAGCCCATTTGACTTCAGTAATAACATCCGAACTTACATCTAACAACTGAACATCGTACACTCGAGTATGATTGATTATATTTATTTTTAATATAAAGCCTAATCAAACAGCGACTAGTACTTTATTTATTCCCTAGCATTAGTAAATTGAAAAATAAAAAACTCGAGATGAAAAGTTATTAAAAAGTATTTCTAAATGTTATTGGCTGCATTATAGCGCTCATGAAATGTTGCGCAAGTGTTTTTTTATTTTATTTAAGAAGCATTAGCAATAAGTCAAAAAAACAATAAATAACAATGTATTGAACCCAAAAAACACTAATAAACGTGTCAGCTTTGCATTTATAACAGTAATTACATATTTATATTTCATTGTTCAAGTACATTTAAAATATTTTTATTAATAACACTTATATTAATAAAATTATCCAGCTTATTTACTCGCTTTTTTTATCATTTCAATTAGATTTAAATGTATTAATAATTTTTATTATTCTCTTTTTTTGTCTGAACTTCATCTAATGGGTTAACCCTGCTGTTATTTTGAACGATGATATCGCCTTTATTCATGATTATTCTAATAATCAGTAAGTTCCATGGTAATTCACACAAAACACTCTAAAATCGATACTCTTAATTTGGGTATTCAGAGAAATTACTCTGTATGTGAATAATCCCGCACAATATGGATGGTTTATTTTCAATTAACCTTATCAAGCCTTTTTTAAACGTGGTTTTATGTGAGCAGAATTTAAAATCACTCTAACTTAAATAAAATTAGAAGAAATTCCGAATAAAATTAAACCATTTGTTTGTGAAACTATAAAGAGAGAGCATTTTTTTATCAGAAATGTTGCAAGAATATGCAAAAGATATGATGGATGAAAATTGATAGGCATAAAAAAATGCGTTTTATCTCAAAGCATCAACGTGAGAATGACATCCGCGATGCAAAGATAAAACGCATTACTACGTAAAACAACTTAGCTATTTAGCATTAGCCGCTGTTGCTTCCATACCGACTAAACCAATCTTGAGATACCCCGATTGACGCAATGCATTCATTACATCCATCATCGTTTCATAATCCACACTTTTGTCCGCTTGGAAGAAAATTGTGGTTTCTTTATTGGTGTTTGTCGCTTGATCAAGGGTTGAACCTAACTGCTCTTTACTAACCGCTTGCTCGCCGATAAACAGCTGACTATCTGATTTCACAGTTAAGAATACTGGCTTTTCTGGTCGAGGCTGAGGCTTCGCAGTGGAAGCAGGTAAGTCGACTTTAATATCAACGGTAGCCAGTGGCGCTGCAACCATAAAGATAATCAGCAGAACCAACATAACATCGATAAACGGTGTTACGTTGATTTCATGCATTTCACCGCTATCGTCTTGTTCGTCACCTAAACGCATTGCCATAATAATTACCTTGCTTTGCTGTTTGCCAGATCGAGGTCACGCCCCAGTAACAACGCTGCTTGTGCAGCAACATCACCCACTTGACCACGATAGTTGTTGATCATACGAGCAAAAATATTATAGATAACCACCGCAGGAATCGCGGCAATAAGACCGATTGCCGTTGCCAGCAGCGCTTCTGCGATCCCTGGAGCAACAACCGCTAAGTTTGTGGTTTGTGAGTGGGCAATACCTATGAAGCTATTCATGATCCCCCACACTGTGCCAAATAGACCGACAAATGGAGAAATCGCTCCAATTGTTGCTAAATAGCCATTTCCACGCCCCATATAACGGCTGATTGCAGCAACCGCTCTTTCTAAACGGAAACCTGTACGGTCTTTAATACCCGCAAGATCTTGACTGTTTGCCGAAAGCGCTCTTTCCGTTGTCGCTTCAGCTAATAACATGCGCGTAATGCTACCTGCTTTAAACCCTTCCGCGATAGATACCGCTTCATCAAGAGATTTTACTTCTGCAATTGCTTTTGCTTCATCTTTTAAACGACGACGTGCAATTAAAATCTCACTTCCTTTGGATAAAAATAGCGCCCATGTAATCACGGATGCGAGTAACAGACCAATCATCACCGTTTTTACAACAACATCTGCGTTTTGATACATACCCCAAACCGATAAATCCTGATCAAAACCGCCACCGTGAGCTTCAGTCGCAATCTCAACATTTTCAGTCACTACCGTATTTGTCACGACAGATTCCGGTGTTGCTACTGGAGTTGTCGTTGCTTGAGTTGCAGTCACTTCCGTTGTGGAAGGAGTATTTGCAGGAGCGGCTGTTGAACCTTGGTTAGCTACTGGTGTAGTAGGTGTGACAGCGGGTGTTGTTTCTGCGGATGCCGTGCCCATTAAGCCGATCGCCAATAGAATAGAAGCTGTTAATTTACGCATCAGTTGGCCTTTACTCTCTTATTTTGTGTTGTATAAAAAAATTTATATCGATGATTGTGCCATTCATCGACTAACCATTAAAAGCGAAATTTGATTCACGCATTCATCTCTTTTCGTCAAGATGTCAGATAATATCAAACACACCACGAATTGATAGTAATTATCATTAGTATTCGCAATTTTTTGTCGCTTATCAACATAACCCTTCGAGAGACGACTCGATTTGCTGCTTGATAATGAAGAAAATTCAGCTAACCACTTTTGTTCTTGCTCTGGTAGACCAAAATCATTTAACGTCAGGTGATAACTTGGCCAATCATTTGATTTTCTATCGGTAAATAAGGGATAACTCAATGGCAAACATAAGACCAGAAACCCAGCTCGTGCATCTTGGTAGAAACCCTAAATTCACTCAAAAAGGGGTAAACCCTGTCATTCAACGTACCTCTTCCGTGATTTTTGATTCGGTAGAAGATAAAAAGCATGCTGTACGCAATCGCGCAAATGGCGTATTAATGTATGGTCGCCGAGGTACACAGACCCATTTTGCTTTCCAAGAAGCGATGACCGAATTGGAATGTGGTGCTGGCTGTGTTCTTTACCCTTCAGGTGCAGCAGCGATCACCAATGCCATTATGTCATTTATCAGCGCGGGGGATCATATTCTGGTCACGGGGTCAGCCTATGACCCGACACAAAACTTCTGCGACAAAATCCTCACTAATTTGAATGTTGAAACGAATTATTTCGACCCATTAACTGGCGCAAAAATTGCCGATTTAATCCGTCCAAATACCAAAATTGTTTTTTTGGAATCGCCAGGTTCTATCACTATGGAAGTCCATGACCTTCCTGCTATTGTAAAAGCCATTCGTCAAAAATCCCCAGAAATCATTATCATGCTCGATAATACATGGGCTGCGGGTGTCTTACTTAAACCTCTTTTATTTGATGTAGATATCTCTATTCAATCCGCGACAAAGTACATTAATGGTCATTCAGATGGCATGTTAGGGGTCGCTGTTGCCAACCAGCGCTGCATCGAAACTTTGCGAGAAAATTCATATTTATTGGGGCAAACTGCCGATCCTGATACTGTTTACATGGCTGGTAGAGGTCTTCACACCTTACCAACCCGCCTCAAGCAGCATGAAGCGAACAGTTTAGCCGTCGCAAACTGGTTAGTAGAGCATCCCGCTGTGGCACATGTTTTTCATCCTGCACTTCCAGGCCACCCTGGGCATGAATTCTTTAAACGGGATTTTAGTGGCTGCAACGGGTTGTTTTCATTTCAATTAAATTCGCGGTTATCCCCTAAACAGTTCAGCGATTTTCTCGACCACTTTAGCCATTTTAAAATGGGGTATTCATGGGGCGGGTTTGAATCACTGATTCTTGGTTATCAAACCGAAGATTTACTCAGTATGCGCCAATACAATTATCAACCGGATAGTGGGTCGTTTTTCCGTCTGCATGTCGGCTTAGAACACCCGCAAGATCTCATTGATGATTTACAACGTGCTTTCGCGCGCATTTAAACATCAACATTCCGTCCTTAATTATTAGGCAGTTAATCACTGCCTTTTAGATAATTACCCAAACAAATCAAACTAGGCTGAAATTTTTCCTGTAATATAGAGCCCAATGATTCGCTTTATGCAGATACAGGAACGATTATGGAAGTCATACGCGAAATCGTACTGGCACTTTGGCAACACGATTTTATGAAGCTCGCCAACCCAGAAGTTCTCTGGGTAATTTACACCGTACTCTTTGTGGTGATTGTATTAGAAAATGGCGTGCTCCCCGCCGCATTTTTACCAGGTGATACCCTTTTACTGCTTTCTGGTGCATTGATTGCCAAAGGTGTTTTGCACTTTGTCCCCACAATCTTGCTGCTAGCGACGGCTGCGAGTTTAGGCTGCTGGCTTGGATTTGTTCAAGGGCGTTGGTTAAGCGAAACGAAGATAGTTAAACGCTGGCTTTCTCAACTCCCTGAGGAATATCATAAAAAAGCCAATGATATGTTTAACCGACAAGGTTTGTATGCATTATTGATCGGACGCTTTCTGGCATTCGTGAGAACGCTACTGCCATTGTTAGCGGGATTATCCGATTTAAGCCACCGCCGTTTCCAATTATTCAACTGGCTTAGCGGGTTATTGTGGGTCGGTATTATTGTGACTTTGGGCTATGCCGTTAACCAAATTCCTTTCGTTAAAGAGCATGAACAAATCGTGATCACCGCACTGATGATCATCCCTGTTGTGCTGTTGGTCAGTGGTTTGATTGGCTCCATTATCGTCTACTGGAAGCACCGTAAAGCTTTGAAAGGCAGCAAAGAAAGCTAAATTGCACGCCTAAATCATCTCACGCGACCAACACAAGTTTCAGTGTTTGGTCGCCGCTACAAAACCATATCTACCTCTCAATATGCGCTCACTTCGTACTAATAAATAACTCAATAAACGCGCTTAATTTCCCTGGAGCCACTATGCACAACACAGCAATACCTACGAATGAACACACGCTTAACGTTCATCTTGTAAACTCATTTACTCGAAATAACACAGGCGGAAATCCTGCCGGAGTCGTGCTCAATCCCCCGAAACTCAGTGATGCACAAAAAATTACGATTGCTCGCCAAGTGGGATTTTCCGAAACGGCGTTTGTCTATTCCGGAGAAAGTGCGGGTGAAGAAACGGATTTTAAAGTGGATTTTTTCACCCCTGAAAGTGAAGTCGACTTTTGTGGACATGCAACATTGGCTGTCTTTTTTACCCTATTTTCACTGAATCAATTAGCCGCTGGCACCTACTCCCAAAAAACCAAAGCAGGTATTTTAAATGTTACGGTCAGTGCTGATGGGGTCACTATGCAACAAACACTCCCCGCTACTCGCCAAGGGCCTGATGTGAATACCGTCGCTGCCGCATTAGGTATCCCAGCTGAGACAATCACAGAAACAGGTTTACCTATTGAAATTATCTCCACTGGATTACCTGATATTTTAGTCCCCGTGCAATCCAATCAATTGGATAATTTAAAACCTAATTATGATGCTATCGCGCAGCTGAGCCGTGAATTTGACTCGATTGGTTTTCATGTTTTTGAGTTAAACCAGTCGCCTTCTTTTACTGCTCATTGCCGAAATTTTGCTCCGCTCTACGGAATTAATGAAGAGTCCGCAACCGGTAGCGCCAGTGGTGCTCTTGGCTGCTATCTTGTGAAACATGTCTTCCCCACAGAAACCCATTTTCTGTTAGAGCAAGGGCGAGCAATGGGGTGTTCCTCGCAAATTCAAGTGGAAATCTCTCATCAAGATCAGGCTATCAGTCGAGTTTATGTGGGTGGACAAGCCGCAACAATGGGTGTCCAAACCGTCCATTTTTAATCTCTTAACACACCTAAAACAAAAAAGTCGCGGCATATTCTGTCGCGACTTTGATATCAAGGATGGATTGCTAACTTACGCTGTTATTGCTTCGCCAATAAGAAACTAATGGCGGAAAACAGATACTGCCCAATTTCTGGCGTCATCCATGTTCCTTGAGAAATAACCGGATCTTCGCGATAAATCGTGCGGATTTTTTCCTGTAATAGCGGATCGCCCCCAGTAAATTGGTTAAACATGGTTAACCACATTCCTGCCAATTTCTGCACATTCGGCGAATCTGGGGCATCCCCCGCTTTCAAAGCATTATAAATTCCTGAAATAAATTCAGGCCATACCTTGCCTGACTCAAAGTAATGTTGGCTAACAACAGCAAATTGCTCAGCGGTTAAATGGGGTTTAAAACGTGATAGTTGGTACTCACTAAAGCCCCGAGCTACAAAGTCAATGATCGCTTCGGTGATCCCTGTCGAGAACATTAGCTCGTTGTCGGTTAAGTGAATTTGATTTAAACGCGCAAAGAAATCAGGGTTTCCGCCCGTATCTCTTTCCAAGGCAGTCATCCACTCAACACCAACCGCTTGTACTTCAGCTGATTTCGGTGATTCACCTTTTTCCATTAACGATTTTACTGTGGCGACCCGCTGTTGCCACTCTTGATTTTTCAATGTGTTCGCCGTGTATAGTGGCAATTGCTCAAGCTCTTGAGGGGTAAAATATTTATCAAACATCGACATCATCTCCAATAATGAAAACCAATCAGCCTGAGTGGGGTTATCTCCCTGTTGCATTTGCTGCTGTAACCGCTCGAGACGTGAACGCAGTTTTTCAATCTGCTTCATCTGCTCGGTTAACAGACTAATACGCTCTTGCAGCAAAAGAGAGATATCGCCACTGTGACCATTAAGTAACTCACCGATGTCTTTCAGTTTGACTCCCACCTGACGCAGCATCTGAATTTGCGTCAAACGTTCAATACATTGCATATTATAGAGTCGATAACCTGCATCGGTTCTGGCAGTCGGCAGTAATAAACCAATCTCTTCATAATGATGAAGGGTACGAATGGTTAATCCTGTTTTCTCTGCAATCTCACCCACTTGAAATAGCATCTTAGCCTCCTGTCCTGAAATGCAGGTTAGTGCCTCACGTTACGTGAGGGTCAATCACTATTGTGCACTATTTTTCATTTATATTAATTTATTTCACTTTTTCGCTACCCATAAAAAAACCCCAGAGGCGATAACACCACTGGGGTTAATAATCAGCGAATCAGTGATTATTTAATTAATGCGTGCATCTCTTGTACAGAAATCACTTTATCCGTTGGGTCTGCGCTCAGGGATAATGCCGTCGCAAAGCCACCGTTGAGGGTTGTATCATAGTGAACTTTGTAACGCAGTGCGCTACCGCGAATGAGTTTTGAATCTTCAATCGCTTGACGACCTGCCGTTGTATTCACGATGTAGTTGTACTCTCCATTCTTAATACGGTCTTGAATGTGTGGACGACCTTCGTGAACTTTGTTCACTAAACGTGGGTTAATACCCGCTTCACCCAAGACAATCGCCGTTCCGTGAGTCGCATCTAACTCAAAACCGTGTTTCAGCAGTTTTGCTGCTAAATCAACAACTTTCGTTTTATCGCCTTCACGAACAGACAGCAGTGCGCGACCGGATTTCTTCATGGTTGAGTTGCTGCCTAACATCGCCTTAGCAAATGCTTCAGCAAATGTGCGACCAACACCCATCACTTCACCCGTTGAGCGCATTTCTGGTCCGAGGATTGGGTCAACACCTTGGAACTTGTTGAATGGCAGAACCACTTCTTTGACTGAGTAGTAAGGTGGAATGACTTCTTCAGTCACGCCTTGCTGAGTCAGTGTTTGACCCGCCATAACACGCGCGGCAACTTTCGCTAGTGGTACGCCTGTTGCTTTAGAAACAAATGGCACCGTTCTTGCTGCACGCGGGTTCACTTCAATCAGGTAAACTTCGTTGTTCTTCACCGCAAACTGGACGTTCATCAGACCGCGAACGCGTAACTCGAATGCCAGACTGCGCACTTGTTCACGCATCACATCCTGAATTTCTTGGCTTAATGTATAAGCTGGCAGTGAACATGCTGAGTCACCAGAGTGAACACCCGCTTGCTCAATGTGCTCCATAATTCCGCCAATCAGCACCATTTCACCGTCGCAGATTGCATCCACGTCAACTTCAATCGCATCATCAAGGAAGCGGTCTAATAGGACTGGCGCATCGTTAGACACACTCACCGCGGTTTGGAAGTAGCGACGCAGGTCAACTTCGTCATAAACGATTTCCATCGCACGACCGCCCAGTACGTAAGATGGACGAACCACTAGTGGATAGCCGATACCCGCTGCTTTTTCAACAGCTTGTTCGATAGTTGCAACAGTGGCGTTTTGTGGCTGTTTCAGGTTTAAGCGGTTAACCGCTTGTTGGAAACGCTCACGGTCTTCTGCACGGTCAATCGCATCTGGGCTAGTACCAATAACCGGCACCCCCGCAGCTTCTAATGCACGCGCTAATTTCAGTGGCGTTTGACCACCATACTGAACAATCACCCCTTTCGGCTGTTCGATACGGACGATTTCTAATACATCTTCCAGTGTCACTGGCTCGAAATAGAGGCGGTCAGAAGTGTCGTAGTCTGTTGAAACCGTTTCTGGGTTACAGTTGACCATGATAGTTTCATAACCATCTTCACGCAGCGCTAATGAAGCGTGTACACAGCAGTAGTCGAATTCGATACCTTGTCCGATACGGTTTGGACCGCCACCTAATACCATGATTTTTGGCTTGTCGTTGTTCGGATTGGATTCGCATTCATCTTCATAAGTCGAGTACATATAAGCAGTGTCGGTCGCAAACTCTGCCGCACAGGTATCTACACGCTTATAAACTGGATGTAAATCATAACCTTGACGTAACTTACGTAATTCAGCTTCAGACACACCCACTAAACTTGCCAGACGCGCATCCGCAAAACCTTTACGCTTCAGTTGGCGTAAGAAATCTTTAGTCAGACCATTGATTCCTAACTCTGCCACTTCGTTTTCTAAACGCACCAGCTCTTCAATTTGCACTAAGAACCAGCGGTCGATATTGGTCAGATTGAAGATACCATCGATAGATAAGCCTGCGCGGAATGCATCAGCGATGTACCAAATACGGTCGGAGCCCGCATCTTTCAGCTCACGGCGAATGCGAGTTAACGATTCTGGGTCGTCCTGGCTCACTTTCGGGTCGAAACCTGTTGCGCCCACTTCCAGACCACGCAGTGCTTTTTGCATAGATTCTTGGAATGTGCGACCAATAGCCATCACCTCACCCACTGATTTCATTTGGGTGGTCAGACGGTCATTGCTTCCTGCGAATTTTTCGAAGTTAAAACGAGGGATTTTGGTCACAACGTAGTCGATAGACGGTTCAAATGACGCAGGAGTACGACCGCCTGTGATGTCATTCATCAGCTCATCGAGAGTGTAACCAACCGCTAATTTTGCAGCGATCTTAGCAATTGGGAAGCCCGTTGCTTTTGACGCTAGTGCGGATGAACGAGAAACACGTGGGTTCATTTCAATAACGATTAAGCGACCATCTTTCGGGTTAACAGCAAACTGAACGTTAGAACCACCAGTTTCAACGCCGATTTCACGCAGTACTGCCATCGAGGCATCACGCATGATTTGGTATTCTTTATCTGTCAGTGTTTGCGCAGGTGCGACGGTGATGGAGTCACCAGTGTGAATTCCCATTGCGTCGAAGTTTTCAATGGAGCAGACGATAATGCAGTTATCTTTCTTATCGCGAACTACTTCCATTTCATACTCTTTCCAACCAATTAACGATTCATCGATTAATAATTCGTTAGTTGGAGATAAATCTAAACCACGAGTACAGATTTCTTCAAATTCTTCGCGGTTATACGCGATACCACCACCGGACCCCCCCATGGTGAAAGATGGGCGAATGATACACGGGAAACCAACGTCATCAGCGACGGCATTAGCTTCTTCCATTGTGTGTGCGATACCTGAACGCGCTGTGCCTAAACCGATTTTTTTCATCGCTTTATCAAAGCGCTGGCGGTCTTCTGCTTTATCAATCGCGTCCGCAGTCGCACCAATCATGGTCACGCCAAATTCAGCCAATACACCTTGGCGTTCAAGCTCAAGGGCACAGTTCAGCGCGGTTTGTCCACCCATGGTTGGTAATACTGCATCTGGGCGCTCTTTTTCAATGATTTTGCGTACCACTTCCCAGTGAATTGGCTCGATGTAAGTTGCATCCGCCATTTCTGGGTCTGTCATGATAGTCGCTGGGTTCGAGTTCACTAGAATAACGCGGTAGCCTTCTTCTCTAAGAGCTTTACACGCTTGCGCACCTGAATAGTCAAACTCACACGCTTGGCCGATAACAATCGGGCCCGCACCGAGGATCAGAATGCTTTTAATATCTGTACGTTTTGCCATTTTCTTTCTCCCGATTATTTTGCGTTTGAACGTGGTGTGTTTTGACGGTATTCGTTGATTAAATCAATGAAGTGGTCAAAAAGACCTGCGGCATCATGAGGACCAGAACTGGCTTCTGGGTGACCTTGGAAACTGAATGCAGGTTTATCTGTGCGATGGATACCTTGCAAAGTGCCATCAAACAGCGATTTGTGCGTCACACGCAATGTGTCGGGTAGTGTGGATTCATCAACCGCAAAACCGTGGTTTTGAGCCGTGATCATCACCACATCTTTATCTAAATCTTTAACTGGGTGGTTAGCACCGTGGTGACCAAACTTCATCTTCACGGTATTGGCACCACTTGCTAATGCTAGCAATTGGTGACCCAAGCAAATGCCAAATACGGGGATTTCAGTTTTTAAGAATTCTTGGATAGCGTTGATAGCGTAGTCACAAGGGGCTGGGTCGCCAGGGCCGTTTGATAAGAAAATCCCATCTGGGTTCATCGCTAACACCGTTTCTGCTGGTGTTGTTGCCGGAACGACGGTTAAGCGGCACCCACGGTCAACTAACATACGCAGAATATTGCGCTTTGCACCAAAATCGTAAGCAACAACGTGTAATGGCAGCTCATCTTCTTTGCTTGCTGCTGGTTGCCCTTCTTCTAAGTTCCAAGAGCGTTGAGTCCAGCTGTAAATCTCTTTGGTGCAAACTTCTTTTGCTAAATCTAAGCCATTTAAACCTGAGAAGCTGCGTGCTTTTTCTAAAGCCAACGCCGCATCTGGGTTATCCCCTGCGATGATACAACCGTTTTGTGCGCCTTTTTCTCTTAACAGGCGGGTTAATTTGCGCGTGTCGATATCCGCGATAGCCACCACATTGTGGCGTTTCAGATATTCAGACAAGCCTTCCTGACCACGAAAGTTACTGTAAATTAATGGTAAGTCGCGAATGATAAGGCCTTGAGCGTGTACGTTAGGAGATTCTTCGTCATCAGCATTAGTGCCGACATTACCAATATGGGGATAAGTGAGAGTAACAATTTGGCGGGAATAGGAAGGGTCAGTAATTATTTCTTGATATCCGGTCATTGAAGTATTGAAAACGACTTCTCCAATAGCGGCCCCTTCAGCACCAATGGCACGCCCGTGGAATTGGGTTCCGTCTTCCAGAACCAATATAGCTGACTTTATCAAAACATCCTCCGGAGAATAATCAATCATATTTTTTGCATATTGATTCAGATTTTGCGATCTAAATCAATGCCAAAATGAGTTTTTAAGCAAATTTTTGGCAAATTGCGCGCATTCTAATGATGGGATAGAGTCTTGTCTAGAAAAAAATGCATTTTTTTCACTTTTAGCTTACTTTTTTGCATTCTTACCTATTTTTTCTATAGAAGGCTAATGAAATAACTATTCATGGGTAAAAACGCAAACGGTTAATAGCGAAGAAAAGTGCAAAATGGATAATAGCGCAGACAAGGGAGGATCTAAAGTGCAATTTTTGAGTAAAAAAGAGAAAAAATGACACAAAGATAATAGAAAACAACGGATTTAATTAAATTAAATAAATAGATTACGATAAATCAGAGGCTTCAATCGAAGCCATCTGATTTTAAATGGAAATTTATTTTATAAAAAACTACAAATCATCAAGATTAAGGACATCTTTCATATTGTACAACCCATCTTTCTTGGAATTAACCCAAGATGATGCTCTTATCGCGCCTTTAGCAAAGGTCATACGACTGGAAGCCTTGTGGCTTATCTCTACACGCTCGCCAATATCAGCAAACATTGCAGTGTGCTCACCAACAATATCGCCAGCACGTACAGTAGCAAAACCAATCGTGCCCGGCTCACGCTCTCCGGTATAGCCTTCACGTGCATACACCGCACACTCTTTCAGATCTTTTCCTAATGCATCCGCGATAGATTCCCCCATCGCCAGCGCAGTGCCTGAAGGGGCATCAACTTTATGACGATGATGGGCTTCAATAATTTCAATATCAGTGTAATCTCCCATCACTTTCGCCGCTTTTTCCAGTAATTTCAGCACCAGATTCACACCAACGCTAAAGTTGGCAGCGAAGACAATTGGGATAGATTTTGCGGCTTCAGCAATGGCCAATTTTCCTTGTTCATCAAATCCTGTGGTCCCAATGACCATGCCTTTTTGGTGAGATTGGCAGAACGCTAAATATTGTAAGGTACCTTCAGGACGGGTGAAATCAATCAGTACATCAAAATCATTAACAACAGAATCTAAGTGACCAACGACTTTCACACCAATTTGCCCAATTCCCGCCAGTTCACCCGCATCAGTGCCAATAAGCGAAGAGCCTTCACGCTCAATAGCTGCACCAAGTTGAATTCCGTCTTGTTCTTGTGCTGCTTGAATTAATTGGCGCCCCATGCGCCCACCCGCACCGACAATCGCAACGCGTACAGTTGAATCTGCCATTTTTGATCCTTTCGTAAATATTGAGGCGAAAACCAAAATAAAATCTTGGTTATACCTTAAAGAAACTTGAATCGGGACGCCAGCACTAATCTGGAGATATTAATAAAACCGTAGAGAGGGGGATGATTATCAGAAAAAATTGTATTGATATGGAATGGGATGCTAAAAAAATAGAAAATAGCAGCGACCAAACCAGCCGCTACTATAATAAAATCAATGTATTAGTTAATTTCTTTAACGTCCACACGCAGCTCTTTTGGTACTTCAAAAACGATATTTTCTTCTCGCCCTTGTAGCTCAACCACGGAGTCGGCACCCAGCTCTTTCAGTCTATCAATCACTTGGCGGACTAAAATATCTGGCGCGGATGCCCCCGCAGTCAATCCGATAATTTTCTTATCTTTTAACCACTCAGTTTGAATATCTTCAGCACCATCAATCAGAAATGCGGCCTTCCCCATTCGAGAAGCTAATTCAGCTAAACGGTTTGAGTTGGACGAGTTTTTCGAACCAACAACTAGCACGATATCGGCTTTTTCCGCGAGCTCACGCGCCGCTTCTTGGCGGTTCGTGGTCGCATAGCAAATATCGTCTTTACGCGGTCCAACAATATTAGGGAATCGACGGGTGAGCGCATCAATCACATCGGAGGTATCATCCACTGAAAGCGTCGTTTGCGTCATAAAGCTCAGGTTGTTTTCATCTTTTACCTGTAGCTTCCAAACGTCTTCAGGGCTTTCAACAAGATACATTCCCCCTTCAGGGTTATTGTATTGCCCCATTGTCCCTTCCACTTCAGGATGTCCTGCGTGACCGATTAAAATCGCTTCTTTGCCTTTACGGCTTGCGCGAGCCACTTCCATATGCACTTTAGTCACTAATGGGCAGGTCGCATCAAATAACATGGTTAAATCGCGGGAACGGGCTTCTTGGCGAATGGCTTGTGAAACGCCATGAGCTGAGAAAATTAGAATAGAGCCATCCGGAACTTCAGAGATTTCTTCAATGAAGATAGCGCCACGCTGGCGTAAATCGTCAACCACATAGCGGTTATGCACCACTTCATGGCGAACGTAAATCGGTGCGCCATAAATTTCTAAGGCGCGTTCAACAATACTGATTGCACGGTCAACACCCGCACAAAATCCACGAGGATTAGCCATTAATATTTGCATGGTGACTCTCCAATTGTGGGTCTATTTCTAGCACTTCAATTTCAAAGGTAATTTGTTGCTCAGCAAGAGGATGGTTAAAATCAACAGTAATTGATTCCCCTTCGATTGCTTTCACGACGCCCGGCATTTCGCTCCCATTCATGCCCGTAAACAGCATGATGGTACCAATTTCAGGGATCCCCGTTTCCATAAAATCACGCAATGAAAAGTATTGCACTAAGTCTGGATTATGTTTCCCGAATACCGTATCCCCAGCTAAGGAAAATGTTTTCTTTTCACCTTCAGATAGCCCAATCAGTTGCGCTTCTAATTCTGGCGACAGTGAATCATTTCCAAGAGCAAACAACGCAGGCTTTCCTTGTGCGTGAGAAGAATCTGCCGTGGAGCCATCTTCTAATTTCAGAGTGAAATGCAGTAAAACAGAACTCTGCGCCTGTATTTGAGTAGACATAATCTAAACCTGTTTTTTATCATAAAGTTCAGCCCGACTATCGTCGGGCTGAGATGATTAATATGCAATATTGGGTTTTATCAACCTATCGCACTATCTGTTCTATTTAGCATCTTGCTGTTTGGGTTTATCCGGCAAAAAGCCTTCAAAAATCACCAATGCCGCACCAATACAAATGGCCATATCCGCCAAGTTAAAGGTCGGCCAGTGCCAGTTGCCAACATAAAAATCAATGTAGTCAACCACAAAGCCATGCACTAAACGGTCAAATAAATTACCGATCGCACCACCAATAATTAACGCATAAGCAATATTGCTCAGGCGTTTTTTCACACTTTGGCGATACATCATCACCATTAACGTAATGGAGATGGCAATAGCTATTCCAGCAAAGAACCAGCGCTGCCAGCCGCCTTTATCCGCCAGGAAACTAAATGCCGCACCAAAGTTTTGAGCGTACATAAGGTTAAAGTACGGAATTAAAGGGTGTGGATCGTACAGAGTCAGCTCTTTTAAGACCAATTGCTTAATTGCTAAATCTGCAACGATAATCACAACCGTCAGCCACAGCCAACGCAAACCAGTAGAACAAATAGGTGTCTTCATTAAGCAAACTTACGTAATTCACCGTTTCCGGCTACGTTAGTCACACAGCGACCACAGATTTCAGGTTGTTCTGCCGCTGCACCAATATCACTTGCATAATGCCAGCAACGAGGACATTTTTCCCCAGCCGCTTTACTGAAGGCAATTTTCAGGCCTTTCAGTTCACTGTCTTGTGCATCCGCAGGCGCCGTTGCAATATCAGCCACATTCGCTTGAGATGTTAACAGCGCAAAACGCAGTTCATCGCCTAAGCTATTTAACTTAGCAGCTAATGTGCTATCCGCATATAACGTTACCGAAGCTTCTAACGAACCACCAATGTGCTTGTCTGTACGCGCTTGTTCCAGAACTTTGTTCACTTCGCCACGTACGGCTAACAGTTCAGACCAGAAGCCATCATTCATCGCTTCAGATTCGTCTAAACCAAATAAGCCGTTATACCACTCTTCAGTGAGAACGAATTGAGCGCGTTTGCCCGGTAATTCGTTCCAGATTTCATCAGATGTGAAGGACAGAACCGGTGCAATCCAACGAACCAACGCTTCCACAATATGGAACAGTGCAGTTTGGCAGCTACGACGCGCAACGCTATCACTTTTCGCGGTGTACTGGCGGTCTTTGATAATATCCAGATAGAACGAGCCCATCTCGATAGAGCAGAAATGCATTAAGCGTTGGATAACACCTAAGAAATCATACTCATCGTACGCTTTCGTAATCTCTTTCTGTGCTTCTAATGCACGACCAACCGCCCAGCGATCTAACACCACCATATCTTCTGGTTTCACCATATCGGTTTCTGGGTTGAAACCATTTAAGTTTGCCAGTAAGAAGCGCGCGGTATTACGGATACGGCGATAAGAGTCTGCTGCACGTTTTAAAATTTCATCAGATACAGCGATTTCGCCCGTATAGTCAGTTGATGCCACCCACAGACGCAGGATATCAGCGCCCAGCTTGTTCATCACATCTTGCGGACTCACTGTATTACCTAAAGATTTAGACATCTTACGACCTTGACCATCAACGGTAAAACCGTGGGTCAGAACTTGGCGGTAAGGTGCTTTGCCTTTCATCGCAGTAGACAGCATCAGAGAAGACATGAACCAACCACGATGTTGGTCAGAACCTTCCAGATACATATCTGCGGAGTTACCATGGAATTCAGGACGAGCATCAACCACAGCAAAGTGGGTGGATCCTGAATCGAACCAAACGTCTAAAGTGTCTGGTACTTTACGATAAGTTTCAGCATCAGCGCCCAGCAATTCAGCAGGGTCTAAATCCCACCATGCTTGGATACCATCAACTTCAACGCGCTTAGCGACTTCTTCCATCAGCTCTAAAGTACGCGGATGTAGTTCTTCAGTCTCTTTGTGCACGAATAACGACATTGGGGTACCCCAAGTACGTTGACGTGAGATACACCAGTCAGGGCGGTTTTCAACCATTGACTCGATACGTGCACGCCCCCAACCTGGGATCCACTGAACAATGTCGATCTCTTTCAGAGATTGTTCACGCAGACCGTTTTTATCCATGCCGATAAACCATTGTGGTGTCGCACGGAAAATAACTGGGGTTTTATGGCGCCAGCAACATGGATAGCTGTGAGAGATAGCTTTCTTGTACATCAATAAGCCTTTCTCGTTCAGAATTTCCAGCACCACATCATTAGCTTTGAAAATAAATAAACCATCTAAACCTGGGTAAGTATTTGGCAAGAAGCAGCCATCTGGACCCACTGGGTTCGCTGTTTCTAAACCATATTTTTGTCCAACAACATAGTCTTCAGGACCATGACCTGGCGCTGTATGTACCGCACCTGTACCCGCATCTAGCGTAACGTGGTCACCTAAAATTGCAGGCACATCAAAGCCCATAAATGGATGAGCAAAACGAAGTAACTCTAATGCACTACCTTCGCACTCGCCTAATACTGTCCATGACTCAACACCGACAGTCTTCATGACTTCTTCAACTAAGTCAGTTGCTAGAATGACTAAATCACCATTCGCATCCACCAGAGAGTATTTGAACTCTGGGTTCAGAGAGATTGCACGGTTAGCTGGTAACGTCCAAGGCGTTGTCGTCCAGATCACTAAAGATGGCGTTTTATCGCTAGAAACACCAAATTTTTCGCAAACGGCTTTGCTATCTACCGCAGGGAAGCGAACGTAGATAGATGGGGATGTTTTGTCGTAATACTCGACTTCCGCTTCAGCCAATGAGGAACCACATGCTGTACACCAGTGAACGGGTTTTGCCCCTTTCACTAAATGACCATTTGCAACGGTTTTCGCCAGAGCACGGATGATGTTCGCTTCGGTTTTAAAATCCATGGTCAGGTAAGGTTTGTCCCACTCACCCAACACACCTAAGCGGATAAAATCAGCTTTTTGCCCTTCAATTTGCTCTTTGGCATATTCACGGCATTTTGCACGAAATTCAGCGGCGGAAACTTTTTCCCCTGGTTTACCTACGATTTGTTCAACTTTGTGTTCAATAGGTAAGCCATGGCAATCCCAACCAGGGATGTATGGGGAATCAAAGCCCGCCAGCCCTTTGGATTTAATAATAATATCTTTGAGAATTTTGTTTACTGAGTGACCAATATGAATACTGCCGTTAGCATACGGAGGACCATCGTGCAGAATAAAGGTTTTCTTGCCCGATTTTGCTTTACGGATTGCCTGATACAAACCTTCTTTGTACCAGCGCTCTAACATCTGTGGTTCGCGTTTAGCGAGATCGCCACGCATTGGGAACCCTGTTTCTGGTAGATTCAGGGTATTTTTATAGTCACTCATCGATTCTCAGTTCCAATTTTCCGCTAAATTATCTGATTCCAATTGCTGCGAGATATTCTCTGGCTGCAACTACATCATTAGCAATTTGCTCCTTCAGCGCGTCCAACGAAGCAAACCGCTGTTCGTCACGTAATTTTTTACGTAACACAACATCAATATGACGCCCATATAAATCCATATGTGCATCAATCAGATGGACTTCTAACTGGGTACCTTTTCCAGATACCGTTGGACGTGTGCCAATGTTTGCCACGCCCGGTACAGGCTTATCGCCCAGACCATGAACTTCTACAGCATACACGCCAGTCACCGGTGTGACTAAACGTTTTAACGGTAGGTTTGCTGTCGGAAAACCTATCGTACGACCTAGCTGATTACCGTGAACCACACGCCCACTAATGCGATATGTGTGACCTAATAAATTTTCAGCTAATGCCAGATCGTTGTTTTGTATCGCTTTACGGATCGCAGTGCTGCTGACGCGCACACCTGAATCACAAAAGCTTTCGGTGTCTGCGACTTCAAAACCAAACTTTTGACCGGCTTGCTGTAAAAAAGAAAAATCCCCCATCCGATTTTTTCCGAATCGGAAATCATCACCAATGGCGAGATATTTCACACCGAGTTTGTCGACTAATAAGTCAGACACAAAAGCGTCTGGCGTTAATGAGGCAAAATGCTGGTTAAATTCCACACATAATAGATAATCGACCCCGCTATCAGCAAGGTACTTCACTTTATCTCTTAGGCGTGTCAAACGCGCAGGAGCCTTATCACCCGTAAAAAATTCAAGGGGTTGTGGTTCAAATATCATCACAACAGTTGGTAAACCTAACTGTTTACCCTTGAGCTTCAAATTTTGAAGTAATACTTGGTGCCCACGATGAACACCATCAAAATTACCAATAGTCAGTACGCAACCATGATGGTACGACCGGATATTTTGTATACCGCGAATTAGCTCCATAACTGGCTCAATACCGAGGAAATTGCAGGATTATACCTTGTACGACGCATAAGGTTAACCTAAGTTCGTAAAAGCTTTCATTAAACCCTATTTTTTTGATCACTACACTATTTAATCAGATGATTTTACACTGCTAAGCATCTTTCTGCACGACACCGCGCTGCTGAATCTGATCATTGTCCATAGGCAAATCAAAAAAGTTTGGATAACCAATAGATTATCAATACAACAAATTGACGCGGAGATCTCTAAAAATATTTAATTTTTATAGTTTTCTTATCATCCATTTTGTATAACAAACTCAAGTGTACAAAAAACACTCTAGTTATCATTCAATTTCATCTTAATGAACGTTTGATATCACTAAAAAAATTTTTTCTGAAAAATGATTTAAAATATCTTCTATCAATTATGCTTTTTTTCACGCGCAGATCTGTATTCTTCTGATATTTGCTGGTAGAATCTTGCACCATTCACAACGCATTGACATCGAAGTACACGATGTTTATTTGCACAAATCCATTGACAAATGAAGGGCGAAAGGGCATATTCCTTGACCTTTAAATTGTCCTCAATAGAATACATTTGGGAGTTGGACCTTGGCTAATATCAAATCAGCTAAGAAACGTGCCGTTCAATCAGAGAAACGTCGCCAGCACAACGCTAGCCGTCGCTCTATGGTACGTACTTTTATTAAGAAAGTTTACCTTGCTATCGCTGCAGGCGATAAAGAAGCAGCTCAGAAAGCATTCAATGACATGCAACCTCTTGTTGATCGCCACGCTAGCAAAGGCCTGATCCACAAAAACAAAGCAGCACGTCATAAAGCTAACTTAGTTGCTCAAATCAAAGCAATGTAATTTCGCTTCTTGATTATAAAAAACCGGCTTAGGCCGGTTTTTTTGTCTGCTAATTTCTTGCCTCACACTTTCGTGTTCTAAACTTTCTGTTCTAAATTATCGAACGGCGCAGAAAATAACTCAGAAAAATCTTTGTTACAGACACGTTGTACTGCTGGGTGCTGGATCATTCTTTCCGCAAAAATCACGTAATACTCTTCTTTAACACTATCTAAGCGGCCAATTTCCTGCACTTCATTATCAGCAAAAATATCTTTCGCATACAAAGATGGCGCCACGAAAATGGCATTGTGATACATTCCGAATGCTTTCATTAATGCAGCATCATCAAATTCACCAAGTACTTCAACTTGTAGGTTTTTATTGCGGATCCATGTTAATAAATGGCGACCAAGCATCGAACGACGCCCTGGAATTAATAACCTGCGCTCTTCTAGACATTCAGGGAATGGTTTCTTCGGTACTGGCTGACGGCAGAAAAAACTGACGCTGCATTCGCCTAATTTAACAGAGAACAGCCCCTCTTGTTGTGAAGAGTCCACAGGGCAATCCGATAAAATCATATCCAGCTTGTGCTGGCTTAATTGCTCCAGTAACAGCTCATGAGTTGATTCAAAGCAACGTAAATGAATTTGCTCATGTTCTACAACTGCTGTTTCTAGTACACGGCTGACTAAACGTTTCGATAATGCGTCAGCCACGCCCACATCAAACAGTAGGTTAGATTCTCGGCTGTAGTTGACGATATCCAGCATTTCTTGGCTGAGCATAAACATTTTGTCAGCATAACGAAAAATCAGTTGTCCCAGCTCTGAAGGCACTAGCCCCCGACCTTGGCGTTTAAATAATTTTCCACCTAACCGTTCTTCGAGTGCTTTAATTTGCCCAGTAATTGTCTGTGGAGTCAGGTAAAGAGCCTCGGCAGCACCGACAACAGAGCCTTCTTTGCAAACATGCCAGAAATAGTAAAGGTGGTTAAAATTAAGATGTGAAACCCGCATATCGATTCCTTTTGTATCGCCAATAATGACCGCAGTGCATAATGACCATACGCTTTACCCGTACCCCGTAATCGGGAGTTATAAGTTAAAATACCCGCAGTATGCAACTCATACCGCGGGCATATCATAGAAGATTAACTCGAAAATTCTTACTAATAATTACGTCTATTATGTTTATTTTGCATCACTGTGCGAAACTTTTGGTTTCGGTAACACTACCCTTAACATAAAGTACCCTAACAATGCAGCTGTTGTTGAACCGATTAAAATGCCCAGTCTCGAGTAGGTACTATACACTTCATCAAGCCCTTCAAAAGCGAGCCCGGTGATAAAAATAGACATAGTAAAACCGATTCCACAAAGCACAGAAACAGCAAACACTTGCTTCAAGTTAATCGATGCTGGCAATTTAGCCAACCCTACTTTTACCGAAATCCAACTAAATAAGAAAATACCGACTGGTTTGCCCAGTATCAAACCCGCTGCGACACCAAGTGGTAATGGGCTCATTAAACCATCAAAGGTGACGCCATTGAGCTGTACGCCTGAATTTGCAAATGCAAAGATAGGCAATATGAGATAAACAACCCAAGGGTGCAGCACATGCTCTAATTCTTCCGACGGTTTTGTATTATTAGTCCCTCTTAATGGAATTAAGAAACCAACAATCACTCCTGCCAGAGTGGCATGAACACCTGATTTCAGAATACAAACCCACAAGATTAGGCCTATCACCAAATAAGCTGCCGTATTTTCAACTCGTCGCCAGTTCATTAGACACAGTATTGCCACACACAGTGCAGCTAAACTCAATGCGACGACAGAAACTGAGCTGGTATAGAAAAAGGCAATGATCACAATGACACCAAGGTCATCAATGATAGCTAATGCCAATAAAAATACTTTGAGCTCTGTAGGAACACGCTTACCCAATAACGCCATCACACCCAACGCGAATGCAATATCTGTTGCTGCAGGGATAGCCCAACCTTGACGAGTAATATCGTCAGCACCATTGAACGCTAAGTAAACTAACGCTGGTGCAATCATTCCACCCACAGCCGCAATTGCCGGAAATATCGCTTTATCACGTCCCGCCAGGGATCCTTCCAATAACTCGCGCTTTACCTCTAAACCAACAACCAGGAAAAACACAGCCATTAAGAAATCATTAATCCATAGAATCAGAGGTTTATCTAATTCAAATGTTGAGATTTTAATGGCTACCGGAATATCTAAAAATTGCTGATAAGATCCTTGTAAAGGCGTATTAGCCATTATTAAAGCGACAATGGCAGCAATAATTAGGAGTAGCCCTCCTGCTGCTTCTAACTTTAAAAATTTACGAATAATTGCTGTCATATGAATAACCCCAAAAAATACTTTTGAATGTTAATATTATGATAATCATTAATTCGTAAAAAATCGTTTATTTATCCATTAATGATCGTAATTTCCGAGTATTTAACAATCGAGATCACGACGAATGATAATAAATCGTTAATTTAACTATAGGCAACTATTCTAAAAACCAACAATAAATTTACTGAGTAAAGCGCTTTAAATATTCAACTTTTTTAGAGACTAATGAAAAATGACCATTATCGATAGTCCAAAAAATCGTTTATTTTTTTATTTTCGAAGCCCTTCGCAAAAATAAAAGTACCTGCCCTCTCTTCCTTGCGTGCCTCTTCATAAAAAAGACGCTTTATGTGATACTCGAGCCACTCTTAAGCAATCACTATCTCTCTATATTATGTCCCTATACGTACTGCTTTCTGTGCTGTTTGCTGCGTTTTGCCATGCCAGTTGGAATGCTCTGGTTAAATTTGGTAATGACCGCTTCTTTGGTTTGATAATGATTGCCGTTTTTTCTGGAATTTTAACTATTCCAGCCCTCTTTTGGTTTGGGCTGCCATCTCCCGATGCCGTCCCGTGGCTAGCTTTGTCAGTATTATTTCACATCGGTTATATCTATTTTCTCAGCCAAGCTTATAACCATGGTGACCTCAGCCAAATTTACCCTATTTCTCGCGGCTCAGCCCCTTTAATCACCGCGTTATTAAGTATTGTTTTATTCAATGAATCCTTACCATTTATGAGTTTTGTAGGGATTATTTTCATCATTTCAGGCGTGGTAGCCATCGCGTTTGCAGGTCGAAAATTTACTTTGAATATCAAAGGTAAAGCGCTTAGCTTTGCATTGTGCACTGCCTTTTTTACGGCTTGTTATACCCTCTCGGATGGATATGGCGCTAGAGCCAGCCAAGATCCCGTTGTTTATACCCTATGGCTGTTTTTATTAAATGGTGCGGTACTCGCCATCCCCGGAGTGATGAAATACAAAAGTTCATTACTACACGGGTTTAGGCAATATTGGCGCTCAGGGTTGCTTGGCGGGTTAATGCAGTTAATTAGCTACGGCATCGCAATCTGGGCAATGAGCCAAGCCCCCATCGTACTCGTTGCTGCTATTCGTGAAACTAGTGTCCTTTTTGCTATGTTTCTTTCCATTGTATTTCTTAAAGAGAAATTTAATGGAATGCGAGTCCTCGCCTGTATTGTCATCTTACTTGGGGTGTTACTGGCGAAACTATCCAGTTAAGATAGCGGTGCTTAGAAGATAAGTTTTACATCCTATATTTGATGCCCATAATATTTGATACAAATAATTTTTAGCCCTATTTTTCATTGAGTCATGAGGTAAGAATGACATTACTCCGATCTCTCGTTGCCATATCGATGATGGCAGCACCTATCGCGGCACTTGCCACCACTCCAGCGGATTTAATCATTGTTGATGGTACTGTTTTGACAATGGATGCCAATAATCAAGTTATTGAGAATGGGACCGTTGTTATTGATAAAAATAAAATTATCGCTGTTGGCGGCCCTGAGCTTGCCACACAATATACCGCCAAAAAACGGCTAAATGTTGATGGCGATATAGTCATGCCAGGGTTAATCAATACCCATACTCACGCATCAATGACTGTATTTCGTTCCCTTGCCGACGATGTCCCCGACCGTTTGCACCGCTATATCTTCCCATTAGAGAGCAAGATGGTTTCCCGTGAAATGGTGCGAGTAGGCGCTAACTTAGCCAACGTCGAAATGGTCAAAGGTGGCGTTACAACTTACGTGGATATGTACTATTTCGAAGATGAAGTTGCGAAAACTGTCGATAAAATTGGTATGCGAGCGATCCTTGGGGAATCTGTGATCAAATTCCCTGTTGCCGATGCTAAAAATGCTGATGAAGGTATCGCTTATGCGGTGAATTTTATCAACCAATACAAAGACCACCCGCGCATTACGCCAGCTTTTGCTCCTCACGCACCTTATACCAATACCACTGAGCATCTACAGAAAATTGCTAAACTTTCTCAAGAACTTAATGTTCCCGTGATGATCCACTTAGCGGAAACCGATCGAGAACAAGAAGAAATTGCCAAGCGTACTGGCGGAAAAAGCCCGGTTCAATATATGGCTGATATCGGTGCATTGAATAACAAAGTCATTGCGGCTCATGCCATTATGGTTGATGAAAACGATATCAACCTACTCAAACAGTATGATGTTGGAGTGGCTCATAATGTCAGTGCGAATACCAAATCAGCCAAAGGTGTTGCACCAGTGACCGCGATGTTAGCAAAAGGAGTTCGTGTAGGCTTAGGAACCGATGGTCCGATGTCCAGCAATACCTTAACAACCATGAATGAACTAAATTTAGTAGGTAAAATTCATAAGCTCGAAAATAAAGATAGAGCTGCAATGCCGCCCATTACCGTGGTTGAATTAGCGACCAAAGGCTCCGCAAAAGCCATTCACATGGAAGATAAGTTAGGCTCTCTAGAAGCGGGGAAATTGGCAGATATTATCGTTGTCGATACAAAATCACCGAATATGGTTCCGATGTATAGCCCTTATGCCGCACTGGTTTATGGCGCGAATGCTTCCAATGTACGCCATACCATTGTGGATGGAAACCTATTAATGGAAGACCGCAAAGTACTCACAGTTGATGAAAATGCGATTGTGAAAGAGGCTCTACAATTTGCCGATCAAGTTCGTAAAACCGTGGTTGCCAGCGGTGAAACTGTGAAATAAAAAAATGGCTGATTCAGTTTTTCACTGGATCAGCCATGATTCTTAACTTAGCGATTAACCCTTATTTATTGGTTAAATCATCAAAGAATTTTTTCACGCCATCTAAGAAGCGTTTTGAACGTGGGCTATTTTTCTCGCCACCCGTACCGCCTAACGACTCACCAAACTCTCTGAGTAACTCTTTTTGTTTCTCATTCAGTTTGACTGGGGTTTCGACAACAATGTGACACATTAAATCACCTTGCATACCACCACGTACTGACTTCACGCCCTTACCTTTCATACGGAACGTTTTGCCCGTTTGGGTTTCCGCAGGAATTTTCAGTTTAACGCGACCATCAAGGGTTGGGACTTCAATTTCGCCGCCCAGCGCTGCTGCTGCAAAGTTGATTGGCACTTCACAATGTAAGTTATTACCATCACGCTCAAAAATATCGTGAGGTAAAACATGCATTTGAACGAATAAATCCCCTGCTGGTGCACCATTCGCACCGGCTTCACCTTCACCGGATAAACGAACACGGTCACCCGTATCAACCCCTGCAGGGATCTTAACGGATAAGGTTTTGTATTTTTCAACGCGACCTTGGCCATGACATTTGTTGCATGGGTCTTTGATAACTTTCCCGCGACCGTGACAGGTTGGGCAAGGTTGTTGTACTGAGAAGAAACCTTGACGCATGTGTACTTGGCCCATACCGTGACAGGTTTGGCATGTATCTGCGCTAGTGCCTGGTTTTGCACCGCTACCGTGGCACACGTCACAGCTTTCGAGCGTTGGAATACGGATCTCTTTGGTCACTCCACGGACTGCTTCTTCAAGAGTCAGTTCCATGTTGTATTGCAGATCAGAACCACGGCTTGGGCGCTGTTGACGACGACCGCCACCAAAAATGTCACCGAAGATGTCACCAAAAATATCACTGTTGAAATCGCCGCCACCAAAGCCGCCGAATCCACCTCCGCCACCCATACCGCCTTGTTCAAACGCGGCATGACCATATTGATCGTAAGCGGCACGTTTTTGCTCATCGGACAGGACTTCGTAAGCTTCTTTTATCTCTTTGAATTTCTCTTCAGATTCATCTTTGTTTTCCTGATTGCGGTCAGGATGGTATTTCATTGCTAAGCGCTTATACGCTCGCTTAATGTCTTTTTCTGAAGCATTTTTTTCGAGGCCTAAAACCTCATAAAAATCTCTTTTCGCCATTTATTTTTCCCTTAACATGCAGACACGGGCGCAGAGTTCCCTCAACGCCCGTGTCCGGTATCAGTCACTATTTAACATTATTGCGATAGTCACTGCGCCCGCTAAGGGCCTTATTTTTTGTCTTTGTCGTTAACTTCTTCGAATTCAGCGTCAACAACATCGTCATCTTTCTTCGCTTCTGCACCCGCAGCGCCCGCTTGAGCTTGTTGCTGTGCAATTTCCAGAAGTTTCGCAGATGCCGTTACCAGCGCTTGGATTTTCGCTTCGATTTCAGCTTTATCTTCACCTTTAGAAACGACTTCTAATTCTGAAGTTGCTTTTTCGATGTTCGCTTTATCTTCAGCTGGTAATTTGTCGCCTGCTTCTTCGATTTGTTTACGAGTACCGTGAATCAGTTGGTCTGCTTGGTTGCGAACCTGCACTAACTCTTCAAATTTACGGTCTGCTTCAGCGTTAGCTTCTGCGTCACGTACCATTTTTTCGATTTCCTCGTCATTCAGACCAGAAGATGCCTTAATGGTGATGTTTTGCTCGCGACCGCTGTTTTTGTCTTTCGCAGAAACATGCAGGATACCGTCCGCATCGATGTCAAAAGTCACTTCGATTTGCGGCATACCGCGTGGCGCTGCTTGAATACCATCTAAGTTAAACTGACCCAGTGATTTGTTATCACTCGCACGTTTACGCTCACCTTGCAGTACGTGAATGGTCACGGCTGCTTGGTTATCTTCTGCAGTAGAGAACACTTGGCTGTGTTTAGTTGGGATTGTGGTGTTCTTCGAAATTAACGAAGTCATCACGCCACCCATGGTTTCGATACCTAAAGACAGTGGAGTTACGTCAAGTAACAGAACGTCTTTAACATCACCCGCTAATACACCACCTTGTACTGCTGCACCCATTGCAACGGCTTCGTCTGGGTTCACGTCTTTACGTGGTTCTTTACCAAAGAAATCAGCAACAACTTTCTGAACCATTGGCATACGAGTCTGACCACCAACTAAGATAACGTCGTTGATGTCACCTACACTTAAACCAGCGTCTTGCAGAGCAACTTTAACTGGCTCCATAGAACGTTTAACTAAATCTTCTACCAGTGACTCCAGTTTTGCACGAGTCACTTTGATGTTCATGTGTTTTGGACCTGTCGCATCTGCTGTGATGTATGGCAGGTTAACGTCAGTTTGTTGAGCAGAAGACAGCTCAATTTTTGCTTTTTCAGCAGACTCTTTCAGACGTTGCATTGCCAGTGGATCGTTACGCAGATCAACACCTTGTTCTTTCTTGAATTCGTCAACTAAGTAGTTGATTAAACGAGTATCGAAGTCTTCACCACCTAAGTGAGTGTCACCGTTAGTTGCCAGAACTTCATAGGTTTTTTCGCCATCAACTTCATCGATTTCGATGATTGATAAGTCGAATGTACCACCACCTAAGTCGTAAACCGCGATAGTACGGTTGCCAACTTCTCTATCTAAACCGTAAGCCAGCGCTGCTGCTGTTGGTTCGTTGATGATACGTTTTACTTCTAAACCAGCGATACGACCCGCATCTTTGGTTGCTTGACGCTGAGCATCGTTAAAGTAAGCTGGAACAGTGATAACCGCTTCAGTTACTGGTTCACCCAGATAGTCTTCCGCTGTTTTCTTCATTTTTTTCAGCACTTCAGCAGAAACTTGTGGCGGTGCCATTTTTTGGCCTTTCACATCTAACCACGCATCACCGTTATCAGCCGCTACAATTTTGTATGGCATGATAGACACGTCGCGCTGAACTTCTTCGTCTTGGAAACGACGACCGATCAAACGTTTGATCGCAAATAATGTATTTTCTGGGTTAGTGACAGCCTGACGTTTTGCTGGCTGACCAACTAAAATTTCACCATCTTGTGTATATGCAATGATGGAAGGAGTAGTTCTATCACCCTCGCTGTTCTCAAGAACACGCGCAGTAGTGCCATCCATAATTGCAACGCATGAGTTAGTTGTACCTAAATCGATACCAATAATTTTACCCATTTAAAACGCCTCCAAAGGAATTCTTTTCATTTAATTTCGATATCAATCTATATAAGGCTCAATATTTCATTTTCAAGGGAGTTTTTACTTCAACCTTGATTTTTTTTGCAACCTTAATTCTTTTTGCAATTCGCAATAATTTAGATTGATAACTGTTGATGTCTTAAAGATGGGGTCACAAATTCATTCATCAAGGGGCAAAACTAAAAAAGTTTTACATTTAATGCAAAAAAACCCGTCTCTTGATCATTGTTTCGACAATTAAAACTGCGTATTATGCGCCTCCCCGTCCTATGGGGCTACAAAAGTTTATTGTATCTATTTGATTTTTAAATACTTTACCAGAGGTTATATGCAATCTAGTTCGCTTGCCAATCCAGGCCCACTCGGTTTATTGGGCTTTGGTATGACAACAATCCTGCTGAATATTCATAATGCAGGCTTTTTCCCTCTCTCATCTGTGATTTTAAGTATGGGGATTTTCTATGGTGGTATCGCGCAAGTGATTGCTGGGCTTATTGAATATAAGAAAGGTAATACGTTCGGTGCGACTGCATTTACCTCTTACGGCTTCTTTTGGCTTGCGTTAGTTGGTCTGCTGTTTTTACCGACCATGGGATTAGCTGAAGCAACTGACCCTACATTTTTAGGGATGTTCCTTCTCTTATGGGGGATCTTTACTTTCTTTATGTTCTTAGGCACCTTCAAAGCAAATTTTGTGCTGCAATTTATCTTTGGCAGCCTAACCGTACTGTTTGCAATGTTAGCGGTGGGTAATTTGACCAACGATTCCACTCTGCTTCAATATGCGGGCTATGAAGGAATTATCTGTGGAGCGAGCGCATTCTATCTGGCTGTCGCTGAGATCTTAAATGAGCAGTATGGCAAAACCATCCTGCCAATTGGCCAACGCAGCTGAGTCGATAGCCTGTTAAGCTAAATAGACAGAAAGAAAACTGTAACAAGAATTATCAGGCAGACATCACGTTCTGCCTGATTTTTTAGAAGGGATTACTCGGCTGTGCGAATAGCCGACTTTGGTCGGAAAGCTTTAACGATGCTTTCGTCTGTTTCAATGTATGGGCCATCAAGTAGTTGAATGCAGTATGGCACACTCGCAAAAATGCCTGATACCAGCACATTTCCTTCTTTATCTTTCAGCCCTTCTAGGGTTTCAGCAATCGCCTTTGGCTGCCCCGGTAAGTTTAAAATCAGTGACTGATTGCGGATCACGCCAACTTGGCGAGATAAAATCGCCGTCGGCACGAACTTCAGGCTAATTTGGCGCATCTGCTCACCAAAGCCAGGCATTTCGCGATCGGCAACTGCAAGCGTTGCATCTGGGGTGACATCTCGACGAGCAGGACCTGTGCCGCCTGTGGTCAGGACTAAATGACAGGAAAATTCATCCACCAGCTCACACAACGTTTGCTCTATCATGACTTGCTCATCAGGGATCAAACGAGTTTCTAAACGAAAAGGCGTGGTGATGGTTTTCGTTAGCCACTCCTCCAGTGCTGGGATCCCTTTATCTTCGTAGATACCGCCTGAAGCACGATCAGAAACCGACACCAGACCTATGCGCAACTCATTCATACAAACCTCAAAAATTAATCATTTAAATTCGTTCATTTGGCGAGAAAATACTAACTTAATTAATACCAAGCCAATAATGATAAACATGGTGCATCATACCATGAGGTCGAATGCCTGACAGCGTCGTGTTTGTGTCGAAATGTGGAATTGAGAGTTTAATCAATGAAAACGCAGCATAAAAAAACCCAGCCAACTGACTGGGTTTTCTAAGAAAAAGGAAATTACAGCAGAGCTGCGATCATTTTTTCCAGTTTTTCTTGGTCTACAGCAAACTTACGGATACCGTCAGACAGTTTATCAACCGCCATTGGATCTTGATTATGCTGCCAGTAGAACTCAGCTTCAGTCAGTTTAGCGCCTGGCTCTTGAGTTTTACCTTCATCTTTCAGTTTACACACTAATTCGCCTTGTGATTCAGACAGCTCTTTCAGCAGCGCTGGAGAGATAGTCAGGCGGTCACAACCTGCCAGCTCAATGATTTCACCTACGTTACGGAAGCTTGCGCCCATCACGACGGTTTTATAACCATGTGCTTTATAGAAGTTGTAGATTTCAGTCACAGAAACCACGCCTGGATCTTCATGTGCAGCAAACTCTTTTTTATCGGTGTTTGCTTTGTACCAGTCAAGGATACGACCTACGAATGGAGAGATCAGGTAAACACCAGCTTCCGCACAAGCACGCGCTTGAGCAAAAGAGAATAATAAAGTTAAGTTACAGTTGATGCCTTCTTTTTCCAGTTTTTCCGCCGCGCGGATACCCTGCCAAGTAGAGGCTAATTTGATCAAAATGCGATCATTGCTGATACCCGCTTCGTTATACATTTTCATCAGACGGCGAGCTTTAGTAATACACGCTTCTTCATCATAAGAAAGACGCGCATCAACTTCTGTTGAAATACGACCTGGGACTAATTTCAGAATTTCTAAACCGATATTAACAGCCAGTTTGTCACATGCATCGACAACTTGTTGTTCACGGTTATTGCTTTGCTTACGCGCCCACTCTACCGCTTCATCAATTAATTTACGGTACTCAGGAATTTGTGCAGCATTTAAAATCAGCGATGGGTTTGTCGTCGCATCTTGTGGTTTGTACAGCTTCATCGCTTCGATGTCGCCAGTATCGGCAACAACAGTTGTCAGACTACGTAAGGAGGTTAGTTTGTCGGTCATTTCTTTAATCTCGTTGTTATACCCGTCATACTTCAAGTTGTAGGGGTGTTGGCTACATTCACTCACCCTTGCCATCTACCCGCAACTTAAACTACTTTGTGTATTATTAAGGAATTGAGGCTAGCGCCGCACCGTCCCATGATAATATCACGCATCTACGTTGCTGCAAGCGAGGAAATATCCTTGAAAGCAACTATTTGATCAGCAATCGTTTTCGCGGTATCCCTAGGAACTGAATGCATTTAGCTAGTTAGAATAATCTCATCAGTAAACCAGATAACCACTATAAGCGCGACTTATTACAGCGATTCGCCATTTCATCTGATTTTTTGTTAAAGTAATGGATAAATTTACTATCACAAGGGTTAAGTTATGCTGATTACTATTTCACCGGCCAAGACATTAGACTACGAAAGCCCGCTCGCCATCGACACGTTTACTCAACCCGAGCTCCTCGCTGAGTCTGAAAAACTAATTAAAACATGCCGAAAACTCACGCCAGCGGATATCGCCAGCTTAATGAAAATTAGTGATAAACTTGCAGGGCTGAATGCGGCGCGTTTCGGTGAATGGCAGCCAAACTTTACCCCTGATAATGCACGCCAAGCCATCCTCGCCTTCAAAGGGGACGTGTATACCGGCATGCAAGCCGAAACGTTTTCTCCCGCTGATTTTGAATTTGCTCAGCAACATTTACGTATGTTGTCCGGCCTATATGGTGTGCTGCGTCCATTAGACTTAATGCAGCCTTATCGCTTGGAAATGGGAATTCGCCTTAAAAACAGCCGTGGTAAAGACTTATATGAATTCTGGGGAGATATCATCACTCAGCATTTAAATAAAGCACTGGCAGCGCAAGGAGATAATATCCTTGTTAATTTAGCTTCTGATGAATATTTTAAGTCTGTGAATACCAAAAAATTAGATGCTGAAATTATTAAACCCGTTTTCTTAGATGAGAAAAATGGCAAATATAAAGTCATCAGTTTTTATGCAAAAAAAGCTCGCGGATTAATGAGCCGTTTTATCATTCAAAATAAACTGACTAAATCCGAACAGCTATCTGACTTTAATTTAGAAGGCTACCAATTTGATCAAGCGCAGTCGAAAGGTAATGAATTAGTCTTTACACGACCTGAGCAAGCCTAATCATAGACTCACTACGTTGGCTTATGGGGAATGCATCACACCCTATAAGCCTCATACTCAACATACGATATCTTATTTCAAATCCCCGTCACAATCTGGCGATAAAATAATCACCTCTTAAGCTGTATAGCATTCTTTCACCAGTGAGCTCGACAGAGTTATGCCAAAATTCGAGTAAATCTTTGCCATTTATTTTGGAGGTGAGCCATGCCATATTCTGCTGCGTCACATCGTTACACAGATATGGAATATCGTCAGTGCGGTCGGAGTGGATTAAATCTCCCCCTTGTCTCTTTAGGACTCTGGCATAATTTTGGTGACAACAAGCCAATTGAGAACTGCCGAGCCATGTTAAGACATGCGTTTGATCATGGGATCACCCATTTTGATCTCGCCAACAATTACGGGCCACCTCCTGGCTCCGCAGAACAACAATTTGGTCGCATTCTACAACAAGATTTTCGTCCTTATCGCGATGAAATGGTGATCTCCTCCAAAGCAGGTTACACCATGTGGGAAGGTCCTTATGGTGATTGGGGCAGTAAAAAATATTTAGTTGCCAGTCTTAACCAAAGTTTAAAAAGAATTGGCGTCGATTATGTGGATATTTTCTATCACCATAGACCCGATCCTCAAACTCCATTAGAAGAGACCATGGCAGCCCTTGATTTGATCGTTCGACAAGGTAAAGCGCTTTATGTGGGAATTTCGAATTACCCAGCAGAAACGGCGCAAGAAGCTATCCGTATTCTCAATCAACTGGGCACCCCCTGCCTTATTCATCAACCTAAATACTCCATGCTAGAACGTACCCCAGAAGAAGGTCTCCTCGATTTGCTCGAAGAGGAAGGTGTCGGCTCGATTGCCTACTCACCACTGGCTGGGGGTATTTTAACGGATCGTTATCTCAATGGTATTCCCGCTGATTCTCGTGCAGCAGGTAATCCATCACTGCCGCCTGAAAGACTTACATCCGCTATTTTAGCAAAAGTTAAAAAACTCAATGAATTAGCCTTAAATCGTGGGCAAAAATTGAGTCAAATGTCTTTAGCGTGGTTACTGCGCCACGACCGCATTACTTCCGTGCTTATCGGCGCAAGCCGTATCAGCCAAATCGATGACGCTCTCGGCATGATGGAAAATCGTGATTTTAGCCAAAATGAGTTAAAAGCCATTGAGCTGATCCTCGAAGACTCAATCTAAGCCCTTCCTATCGCTATCTCTTAAAATATATTTAAGGGATAGCTTTCTATTTATTATCTTTAATTTAAATACAAACGAACGAATAACATTCTGGTTTATTATTTTATATTCATACAAAACAAATTTGAGTCATTAATTAATCGATAACATTCTTTAATTATTTAAGTGAGTCATTTAAGCTTTATTTGCAGTTTAATTAATTCACTTTATAACGAGGAATTTATATGCGTAAAATCTCTACTGTCTTAATCACCTTATTATTCCCTTTATCCGCACTTTCCATGACTATATCGACCAACGCCCAACAAACGGATACCGAATATCTGTGGAGCAACGGAGGAAATGGCGGTAACGGTGGGCATGGGGGCAATGGTGGAAGTGGTGGTAGTGGCGGGCATGGAGGCAATGGTGGAAACGGTGGTAATGGAAATTAAATAAACCCGATTATTTAATTATTTCCCCCTTCATATATGAAGGGGGATGGAGGAAACAATGGTTAATCAATCTCTATTTCAATTTTTCTCTATTTTATTTTTCACTGCAATACCAACATTAAGTCATTCCAATTATATTCAATCAAATAAAAACACTTTATTCCATTTAAATAAAACCATTTTTATCGATAATATTTCTCAGTCTAATTCCTGCATTCCTTTTTATTACCGAAATTATTATTTCCATTTTTCCGAAAATGGCATAAATGGAACTCATGGACAAAATGGCAGTGGAGGAAACGGCGGTAATGGCGGAATCGGTGGTAATGGCGGCAGCGGAGGTAATGGTCAACATGGTGGAAATGGTGGCAACGGTGGCAGTCATGGTCATGGCAACCACGGAGGTCACGCGACGCCTGGCAGTAATGGAAATGGTGGCAACGGCGGAAATGGTGGCGTGAATGGTGGAGACGGCGGACACGGCGGTAACGGAGATGGTCTAGGTAACGGGGGGAACGGTGGAAATGGTTCCGTCAACGGCAATGGCGGCAATGGCGGACACGGAGGAAGCAATGGCGGTCATGGCGGTAATGGGGGGGATGGCTCTGGTAGTGGCGATGGCGGCAATGGAGGAAATGCAGGTATTGGAGGACAAGCGGGCAAAGGTGGTAAAGGAGGACCCGATGGCGGTCAAAATGGCACGGACGGCTCTAATTATTAGCTTTTCCTCAAAAAAAACGGAAGCCAATACAGCTTCCGTTATTAAGATCCCCGTCAATCGCAGGTTTCAATTATTGTTTCGGTGCTAACTTCATTAAGAATTCGCGTAATTGAGCAAAATTTGACGGTAAGAAGTGAGAAAGCAGAGGTAAATCTGCACGTTCCGCCAGCTCTTTTGGCAGCGAAATTTGTTTATTTAAGATAGCTTCCACGCTCTCCTTAAATTTCGCAGGATGAGCAGTTCCTAAGAACAGGCCATATTCACCATCTTGCAGCTGATCACGCAGGACTCGATAAGCAACCGCTGCATGAGGCTCCGATAAATACCCTTTCTTATCTAACTCACGTACGGTTTCTTGAGTCACTTCATCACTCACTGCACCGTAACCTAACTCTTTTAATGACCAACCTTTGCGACGGAATAACTCTTCAATACGCGGCCAGTTATTTGGCTGGCTGACATCCATTGCGTTAGATAAAGTCGCAACGGTTTGATGTGGCGCCCATTTACCATCAACTAAATAACGCGGAACCGTGTCATTAACGTTAGTGGCAGCGATAAAACGTTTCACTGGTAATCCCATAGATTTCGCCAGCAAGCCTGCCGTTAAATCCCCAAAGTTACCACTTGGCACAGAGATCACTAGTTGATCGCGTTTTTCTGCTGGGATCTGAGCAACCGCTTCAAAATAATAACAAATCTGCGCTAACAGACGGCTAATATTGATGGAGTTCGCAGAGTTCAAATACAGGGCTTTTTTCAGTTCTTCATCATCAAAAGCGTGTTTGACCATCGCCTGACACGCATCAAAATCATCTTTGATAGCCACAGTATGGATGTTTTTACCCAGCGTACAGAATAGTTTTTCTTGCAGTGGGCTGATTTTGCCTTCTGGGTATAAGATAACCACTTGAACATTATCCAAACCATAGAATGCATGGGCAACAGCAGCGCCGGTATCACCAGATGTCGCGGTTAAGATAGTGACTGGCGCACCACCAGCTACTTGACCTAACGCTTGCGCCATGAAGCGACCGCCAAAGTCTTTAAATGCCAGTGTTGGTCCGTGATACAGCTCTAACGTAGCCACATCATCTTCAACTTTGGAAACAGGTGCAGGAAATGCAAAAGCCGTTTTAACACGCTCAGCGAGCTGCTCAGCTGGAATTTCATCTCCGATAAACGCGTTTAAGATACGGCTACTACGAGTGACAAAATCCAACTTCAGTAATTCATCAATTTCACTGGCGCTAAACTCAGGTAAGTCTTGAGGGAAAAATAGCCCTTGTTGCTTACCTAACCCTTGTTTCACGGCTTGCGCGAAGCTGACTTGTTCGTTGTTATCTTTTAAATTATACAGTTTCATCGTTTACCCTATTGTCCTTGCACCCGCCATATCTAAACGACAGATATGCACAAAGCCTTCATCATTTTGAATGTAATGTTGTTGTAGGTACTGCACCATCTCTTCTGCGATTTTTTTATCATCACAAATGGTAAAAATTGTTGGTCCTGATCCCGAAATACCACATGCCAGAGCACCAATTTGCTTCGCATATTCTCGTGCCTTCGCAAAACCTGGCAGCAACTGAGTACGGTATGGCTCTGCGACGACGTCTTTGATCATCGTGACCGCTAGCTCAGGCTGATGAGTATGACATGCATGGATAAAGCCTGATAAATAGCGCCCATGATTTACAATATCATGGCGAGAATAGCTATCGGGTAAAATGGCTCGCGCTTCTGCGGTAGAGACTTTAATACCCGGATAGGCCATCACCCAATACCAGTTTTCAAACGCAGGGACGGGCTGAGAAATAATGCCATTTTGCTCGATGATCAGCTGTAAGCCCCCCAAGTAGCATGGCGCGACGTTGTCATAATGAATACTGCCTGAAATACGCCCTTCTAGCTCGCCCATCATGCCAAGCAGTGCGGTTTGGTCAAATGGCTTATCTGCAAACTCATTGAGTGCCATCAGTGCAGCGACGACGGAGCAAGCACTTGAACCTAAACCCGAACCAATTGGCATATTCTTTTCAAGGGTCATTGCCACGTTCAGTTTTTTACCAAGACGCTCGCAAAACAGTTCCCAGCATTGGTAAACAATGTTGTGTTCCATTTTTTTCGGTAGCTTAGAAACAAATCGACCTTGGTTTTCTAATGAAAATGTCTCTGCCGCTTCAATGCTGACACAGTCACCGAGCAGTGAGCCATCAATCGGAGAGACTGCTGCGCCTAGCACATCAAATCCAACGCTCACATTACCAATTGAAGCGGGTGCATAAACTTTGATCACTTCTTAAACTCCCAATTTCCATGATAGGGTACGCAGCATATCCGCAAATACACCCGCTGCAGTTACATCATTACCAGCACCGTAACCTCTGAGAACTAAAGGAATTGGTTGATAGTAGCGTGTGTAGAATGCCAGTGCGTTTTCGCCATTTTTTACTTTAAACAGTGGGTCATTTCCATCAACGGCAACCATTTTCACCTGACAGCGACCTTCTTCGATAAGACCCACATAGCGTAACACTTTTTCCTCTGCTTCTGCCGCTTTTATCCGCGCAGCAAACTGGGCATCAAGTTGTGGTAAACGCGCCATAAACTCGGCAACACTGCCTGAACTGTCGAAATCAGCAGGAAGTACAGATTCAATATTGATGTCGCTAAGTTCTAATTCATAACCCGCCTCACGGGCTAAAATCAGTAATTTACGCGCCACATCCATGCCGGATAAATCGTCGCGTGGATCTGGCTCGGTGAAGCCTTTTTCCTTCGCTAACGTTGTCGCTTCTGATAAGGACATTCCTTCATCCAATTTACCGAAAATAAATGACAAGGATCCTGACAAGATTCCACTGAAATGAACTAATTCATCCCCTGCGTTCAGTAAGTTTTGTAGGTTTTCGATAACCGGTAAACCCGCCCCTACGTTGGTATCATAAAGGAATTTACGTTTTGAGCTCTCGGCGGCAGCACGAAGTTGATGATAATAATCCATCGACAATGTGTTGGCTTTTTTGTTCGGCGTGACGACGTTAAAGCCATCTTTTAAGAAGCTAGCATATTGCTCTGCGATCTCTTGGTTAGACGTACAGTCGATGATCACCGGATTTAAAAAATGGTACTCACGCTCTAAACGGATCAGACGGCTGAGGCTAAACGCTTCTTTGGCTTCAGCTAATTCAGCTTTCCAATTATCTAAGTCAATTCCTTGCATATTGATCAGCATCGCTCTTGAGTTCGCTATCCCACAGACTCGTAGATCAATATGTTTTTGTTTCAGCCACTGTTGTTGACGGTGGATCTGTTCGATCAACGCATTACCGACGCCGCCCACTCCGACAATAAAGGCTTCAATCACTTGCTCAGCATTGAACAGCATTTGGTGACATAAACGCACCGCTGAAGTGGCAGACTCATTGGCGATCACCGCAGAGATTGAACGCTCAGACGAGCCTTGCGCAATAGCAACGATGTTGATATTGCCGCGGGTTAATGCTGAGAAGAAACGTGCGGAGATGCCTTTTAATGTACGCATACCATCCCCAACAACGGAGATGATGGACAGTTGCTCCATCACATCTAACGGGTCTAATACCCCGTCTTTAAGCTCTAAATAAAACTCTTCTTCTAATGCGCCACGAGCGCGCTGTAGCTCATTTTGCGGCACGCAGAAGCTGATACTGTATTCCGACGATGATTGCGTGATCAGCACCACGGAGATCCCTTTACGGGACATGACCGAGAAAATACGTGCTGCCATACCAACCATGCCTTTCATACCCGGACCTGAGACGTTGATCATCGCCATATTATTCAGGTTAGTGATCCCTTTCACTGGTGTACTAACATCCGTTTGACCATCACCAATCAGCGTACCCGGTGCACTTGGATTAGTGGTGTTTTTGATCAGGCAAGGGATTTGGAATTGTGCAATTGGGGCGATAGTACGAGGGTGTAAGACTTTCGCGCCAAAATAAGAAAGCTCCATCGCTTCTTGGTATGACATCCCTTTGAGTAAACGGGCATCAGGCACTAAACGTGGGTCACAAGTATAAACCCCATCAACATCTGTCCAAATTTCACAGCAATCTGCACGTAAACATGCCGCTAATACCGCAGCCGAATAGTCGGAACCATTACGTCCTAACACCACCAGTTCACCTTTCTCATTTCCAGCCGTAAAGCCTGCCATCAACACGAAATGGTCTTTAGGAATGTTCAGCTCTGCAATGCGTTTAGTGGATTCATTGATATCAACGGTGGATTCAAGATAGTGACCTTTTGCCAGCAAGTTTTTCACCGGATCAATCACAGTGACTTTGTGACCGCGAGCTTTTAATACAGATTCCATGATGGCGATAGAGAGCTTCTCACCACGGCAGATAATAGAGGCGTTGATGCTATCAGGACATTGTCCTAGAAGAGTAATACCATGCAGTACTTGTTTGATTTGCGCGAATTCGTGTTCAGTCAGCTTTTTCAGTTTGTCATATTCAAACCCGGGCTGCTTTTCTTTCAATCCCTTTAAGAGATTAGCAAAAATCATTTCCGCATCACTAACATGCGTGATGACATCCTGACCTGCTGCTGTTTTTTCAATCATTGCCACCAAATGGTTGGTGATTTTCGCGGGTGCAGATAGCACCAACGCAACTTGCCCATCTGCCAATTTGCTTTCCGCGATATCAGCAACATTAAGTACCCGTTCGTCATTTGCGACTGAAGTACCGCCAAATTTAAGCACACGCATGGTATTTCTCTCCTGAATTAGCGCCAAAAAAAAGCCCACATCTTTTTAGGATGCGGGCTTTTTCATTTTTATTTTTTGGATGCGTCAGCCCGCCCCGTTTCCTGTGGTTACGGTGGTGGTGGTAATAATCGTAGTCAGGCTGATGTTACGCATAAAATTTGTTTGTCTCGTAGGGAACATTTCGTTTTCTCCCTATACGGTTAAAGTAATCACACAATAATGTCAAATTTATTTGTATTTATGACCTCAAAAGAAGCAGTAATTCAGCTCGGAGATCCACTGTATTCATCAAAAACATCTTCATAAAAAGAGAGCTAGCCTAGATATTCCAGTTGTAAAATTCATTAATTCTAAAATTAATAGATTTTAATTTTATTTAAAAAATTAGCGCCTCCCATGTACAAAAAACAATCAAACACCAAATTTGATGACGGTATTTTAACCGTATTTCTCAACAGTAAATTTGAAATAAATTGCCACTGATGTCCTATCTTTCTCTCTTCGATTAATCTTGATCAAGATTTGCACCAACCTTAAAGAAACCTACTTAGTTTCAGATCAAAATTGCACATAAGAAACCAAATAGTCATTTAGTTAATTATAAGCATGCAAACATTAATTCAGATAGTTCTGAGGAGTCTTGTTATTTTTTTGTAAAACAAAATAGATTCACGCAAAGCAAGTAAGTGTAATCACCTAGTTTTTCTTATAAAAAACCAAAAATACTTTTTTTACGCGATTTTGATGTGCTAAACGAAATTTTACTCTCTGACAATTTTAAGGTGTTCTAAAGACACAAAAATCACTTACGTGACTTAGCTTAAGTTAAATCAAAATATCTTCATCCCTATTCATATCGACCTTTCTGTACGGTATCACGATGAAAAACGTGCATTATCTCTCTTTTTTTCTCTTATTTTTATCGTCTATTCGATATCTCTATAACAAATAATTTTGGTATAATTATCTGCCTAACAATCATTGTTAACGTGCTACAATTGATTTTGATATGTATCAACAAAAGTTAGTTTTTTAGGTGGTAAATGCAGTATTAGCTGTTATATTGCTGTTAACAGCCCAATATTGGGAAAGTGCTTAAGTTTTGGTGAGTTTTATGACCTTCAGCCTAATGGATAGGCAACGCTAAGTCACTGAAAAATGTAAAGACAAATTTATACTCATAGACGTGTTTTTCCAGATAATCATACCAACAACCACCTAACTGGAAACGGCCTATGGGTTCAGTATTTTTATTTTAATACTTTAGGTAGCAAATATGCAGACCCCACACATTTTGATCGTTGAAGACGAGATTGTCACACGTAATACGCTGAAAAGTATCTTTGAAGCGGAAGGTTATGTTGTTCATGAAGCCACCGATGGTGAAGAAATGAACAATGTTCTTTCTGAACATGACATCAACTTAGTGATCATGGATATTAACTTACCAGGCAAAAACGGCTTACTGCTGGCTCGTGAACTACGTGAGCAAGAAAGTATCGCATTAATGTTCTTAACTGGTCGTGATAACGAAGTTGATAAGATTCTTGGTCTTGAAATCGGTGCTGATGACTATATCACCAAACCATTCAACCCACGCGAATTGACTATCCGTGCACGTAACTTACTGTCCCGTACTATGAATTTAGCGGGCGGTACAGAAGAGCGCCGTCTGGTTGAGAGCTATAAGTTCAATGGTTGGGAATTAGACATTAATAGCCGTTCTTTAGTGAGCCCTGCTGGTGAGCACTACAAATTACCACGTAGTGAATTCCGTGCAATGCTTCACTTCTGTGAAAACCCAGGCAAAATCCAAACTCGTGCAGACTTACTGAAGAAAATGACTGGCCGTGAGTTAAAACCTCATGACAGAACAGTCGATGTGACTATCCGTCGCATTCGTAAGCACTTTGAGTCTACGCCAGATACCCCAGAAATCATTGCCACCATCCACGGTGAAGGCTATCGTTTCTGCGGTGATTTAGACGAGTGATTTCATTCTGATTTAATGAAAACCGGCGCAAGCCGGTTTTTTATTGGAACTTAAAATACCAAAACATTATTCCAATTCTAAAAAATTAAAACTGAAAGTCATTCAAAAATCGCCACTCATTTTAAACATAATCAGTGGCGATTTTTATATTAAAGCACTATCACCACGGCATAATTGGCACGGCGCTTAGCGCATTTTTAGGCGAGCCGTCGATCATCTTATCGGAATAGGTCAAATAGACGAGCGCGTTACGTTTTGGATCGTAAAAACGAACCACTTGGAGCTTTTTAAACACCAGTGACGTTCTCTTTTGGAAAACCACCTGACCTTTTTTCGGGTTACGTTTCACTCGGTCATTTAGCTCAATAGGACCCACTTGTTGGCAAGAAATGGCAGCATCCGAGGTATCTTCAGCTAATCCAAGCCCACCTTTAATCCCACCCGTTTTTGAACGGCTTAGGTAGCAAGTCACATTGTCCACATCCGGGTCATCAAAGGCTTCTACCACTATCTTATGGTCAGGTCCAAACACCTTGAATACAGTATCAACTGAGCCGATTTCCTCTGCGACTGCCATAAAAGATAGTGCAGACAACATTGATCCCAAAATGAGGTTTTTCAGTGTATTACCTTTCGCAATACCTTTTTTAAATTTGGAAGAACGCATACAGTATTCCCTTTTCAGCTTAACATCTGAATTTTAAATAACCTAAACGGCAATAATTCTGTTTATTAACTAATTCTTAAATACAACTCATTTACTATAAACGAAAAAGGTAAGTTGTTATAGAATAGCCACTCATTGATTACTCATATCTGTTCTGTGAGTCGTATTGCCTGGGGATATCCATGGATCAAACAAATATTATTCGCGACCTTCTTCGTTGGATAGATGATAACCTTGATAAACCATTGTCATTAGATAATGTTGCCGCGAGAGCGGGTTATTCAAAGTGGCATTTACAGAGAATGTTCAAGGATGTGACCGACCAAGCAATTGGTGCTTATATTCGCGCTAGACGCCTATCTCGTGCCGCGGTTGCACTGCGCTTAACGAGCCGTCCCATTCTTGATATTGCATTACAGTATCGATTTGATTCACAACAAACTTTCACTCGCGCTTTTAAAAAACAGTTCAATTTGACGCCTGCATTTTATCGCCGCACTGAAGAATGGTGCGCAACCGGTATTTGTCCACCGATCGTGTTGGATGAACATTCTCCATTGGATTATGAATTTGTCACGATGGTCGAGCAGCCATTGGTTGGTTTGGAGCAAAGTTGTTCCTATGTGCTTGAAGAGTGGTCAACTGCCTGCTCGCAAATGCGTCAGTCTTTCTGGCGCTATTATTTAGAGCACACCACCAAAGTGGCTTCTGAAGTCTTTGGCTTACATCATGCGATTCATAGTGCCGAGAAAGATGATGAGCAAACTGTGTTTTACACCACCGCAGTGAAACCCGAAGATGCGAGCTTTAGTAACACCGAATATAGCCATGTTACGATCCCCGCAGGCGAATATGTGAAATTTAATTATCGCGGTGAGACGACGAGAGAAAGAATGCAGGAGTTCCTTTACCATGTTTATGGGGTCTACTTGCCAAAACTGAATCTCACTCGCCGTCCAGGCTATGATGTAGAACACTACAAAATCAAGGATGTGACGCACAATGAGATAACGGATACGGATCCAAGAACTCACATTGAAGCATTCAGCTATTATGTTCCCATCAAAAAGCCTGAAGCTAATTAAGCCGTCATAACTAAGCACCCAAAATAAAGGCGCTTCATACATTGAAACGCCTTTTTCTTTTTCGCTGTTTGATTTATTAACGTGAAGGCTACTTCAGCTCCCTCTCAGTCGAGGTGTAAGGAGAAATGACACAAGCTGTTGTTGCTTTTTGTCAGCCCAACAATTGATGTGATGTGGTATACAGCCTAACAAGAAAGAGAAAGCTAAAACAAAATAACAGCGAGCATTTCTTCTCCCTCATCATCTAATCCAATTTCTTTGAATCCAAAAGAAGCATAAAAAGGCTTCGCTATAGGGTTTAATGGGTCATAACAGATTTCAATTTCATTTATCAGTGTGTCTTGTTTAATCTCGTTTAAAGCTAACTCTAACGCCTTTCGCCCAATTCCAAGCTTCTGATGCGATTTATCCACCATGAAACGCCAAATCTCTATTTTAAGATCTGAGGCCTTTTTCCACATAAAAAAACCAACAGGTATATCACCATTGTAAATACCTCGAACAGTAAGGGTTTCATCATAAGCCGCTTCTACCAAAGAAAACATATTAGAAGCGACAAACTCTTCTTGGGTTTCAGTAACTTCAAGCATGATAATAGATTCATAATTTGATTTATCTATAGGCTTTAGATGGATATGCATATTTATCTCCCTCAAATTCTTCACTCTACCAAGGCGTTTTAAGGTGATCAATTGTGAACGGTAGGAGTAGCACATTTGGAGCTAACAACATAGAAATGATCGAGTTAGCCACTATTCAAATGGACAAGGACTTTGCAACTAGAAAGCAAAACTCAGCCCTCAAATATATCTTAAAATAAGAGACACTCTCTTCACTTACGCAAAAATCAGTCATGTGTTTTCATTCGCCAACTAGAAATTCCTATTTTAGCGACTCAATGGCTGGCTGAGTCTTCAAAAAACACTGGTTGCATTGGAGTGTGAGAGTTGACGCTAGCAAAGAGTATTATGCGGGCTTATGCTTATCCTCTATTTTTATTCCGAGAATGTACAATGACTAAAAAATTAATAAACCCTCCTTCTGTGTTTAATTCTTTACAGTATGGCTTTAGCCAAGCAATAGAAACAACAGGAACACGCCAATTATTCCTTTCCGGGCAGGTTGGTGTTAATGCTCAACAAGAAACCGTGGCCGGTGGAATGTATGAGCAAACAGTTCAATCGTTGATTAATATTGAGCATGTATTACGTGAAGCTGGCGGTGATTTATCCAACGTAACAATGTTGCGTATTTATATTAAGAATGGTTTTAATAGCCATGAAGAGCAGCTTGATATTGCAAATGCACTAAAAGAAAAATTTGGTGATTTCCCACCAGCGTCCTCTTGGGTGATCGTCTCAGGGCTTTCATTACCCGAATGGCTGATAGAGATAGAGGCCCATGCAGTTTTAGATTAGAGATATTGACTAGTCCTAATAGGGGCACAAGCCACCAAACCTCTTAAAGTGTCTTTTCAAGGGCTTGAAACACCCAAAATAAAGGCGCTTCATACACTGAAACGCCTTTTTTCTTTTTCGCTGATTTATTTCTTAACCTTGCTGTTCATCAAGAGCAGGCTGAGAAAGATGTGTCACCTCCCCCGCGGTTTCCACAATCCAGCCATTGGCTAACCATGGGCTATTTTGGTAATCAACGCGAGATAGCGAGCAGTTACGCAGACGTAAACGTCGTGGAGAGTTTGCAGGTACACCTAAGATACGACTTAATAATGTACTGAGCGCCAAGCCATGACTAACCAATAATGGACGGCTTCCTTCAGGTAGTTCAAGGCAATTATTTAACGCCGCAAACATACGCGTGAAAAGTTCATCCATCGATTCCCCTTCAGGAATACGACCACCTTCGACACCATTTATAAGGCTTTGACGCCACTGTTCTTCTTGTTCAGACAACGAGCCAATTTCTCGTTGCTCCAAGACACCCATATTTAATTCACGCAGACGCGGTTCTGTGATAATTTCACACCCGCACACTTGTGCAATAATTTGTGCAGTTTCAAGTGTGCGTCCCATATCACTAGTGATAATATGGGTAATACCTTCGGATTTAACCCGTTGAGCAACCTGCATGGCCTGTTGACGACCAAGTGAGGTCAGCGGGCTATCAGATTGTCCCTGTATGCGACGTGCAACGTTCCATTCAGTTTCGCCATGGCGAACAAGATAAACCTGTAACATAGATGTGTTCCGTTATTACTGTACAAAGTATGTGTTCAAAGGAAAATAATTAATGTACCAAGTTATAGCTGCAACGACGAATCCAGCCAAAATTAAAGCGATTCATCTTGCTTTCGATGCCGTTTTTGGGCCTGGCAGTTATCAAATTGAAGATATTAATGTCGATAGCAGTGTTCCACAGCAACCTATCGGTAATAATGAAACCCGTACAGGAGCAAGACAACGTGTGATGGCATCACGCCAAGTACGCCCAGAAGCTGACTTTTGGGTAGGTATTGAGGCGGGTGTTGAAGATGACATGACATTTGCATGGATTGTGATTGAGCACCATCAAATCCGTGGAGAATCACGCTCTGCCAGTATTATGATCCCAGAAAAAGTGCTTGCGGGGATCCGTGAAGGTCGTGAGCTGGGTGATGAAATGGCTGACCTTACTGGTATTGATAATATCAAACAACAAGGCGGTGCGATTGGCTTCTTCACCAATGGCGTATTGACGCGCACCAGCGTTTATCAACAAGCACTCATACTGGCTTTAGTTCCTATTAAACACGAAATTTATAAAGAGCTAAATCACATAGAAGACTAATTATACTCAAAACGATTTAAAATGCATGTGGGGCTCTTAGCAATAAGAGCCCCACATTTATTTTTAGAGAATAATCATTGGCTGCTATAAAAGATAATCAAAAACTACAGTAGCTTAGATTCCAGCCACTCTTTTACCGGAATAGGGGCTGATTTCAAACTGTTTGAACCACGAGTAATGGTGGCAATGCCTACACCGAGCTCATTTTTTAATTCACGCTGGCTCATTTCACCGCGCATTAATTCTTGAACAATCCTAACGCGAGTCCCTAAAGCCGTCCGTTCATCCGGTGTGAGTAATAGCTGAAGAATCGAATCCTGTATATTTTGCTCAAAGGCCATTTGTAGCAGTTCCACAAAACGTTGCCAATCCGCATTTTCATCGGCGGTTAACGCCGGGTCTGGTTTATATTCTACAGTCATCATTCTACCCTTCCATACTATTAAACTAGTACAAATAATAGCACAGAACACTATTTCGTATAGTTAAAAATACAGCGCTCATCTTGTTGGAGGTAAACCAAACCGACCAACAAGATGAAACGCCATACAAATTAATACTTCATATTCCATTCGTTCACGGATAACACATTGCCTTTTTCACCTAAGAAATGTTTATAAAACAAATCATAAGAGAGAACATTTTTTACATAACCACGGGTTTCTGCAAACGGAATACTTTCCACAAAAGCCACCGCATCGATACGCCCTGCGCTGTTACCTAACCAGCGAGTCACTCGTGATGGGCCGGCATTATACGCCGCACTGGCTAAAATACGGTTATTACCAAATTGCTGATAAACATCGTCAAGATACGCAGTACCTAACTCAATGTTCATCACAGGGTTAGTCAGTTGCCCTGCGTTCACATAACCAGTGATGCCTTGTTTTTGCGCCGTATGTTTTGCTGTCGCAGGCATTAACTGCATTAAGCCTGTCGCGCCAACTGGAGACTGCGCTTGCGGGTTCCATGCGCTTTCTTGACGAGCAATGGCCATCGCATAGCTTTTTTGGATCATTTTACTGCGAGTGTAATTATCAAACTGTTTTTCCCATGCCAGCGGGAAACGCTCTTCAAGATGATCCCACAGTTTTGCGGTTATCGTGGCTTGAACGCTCAGATCTGCCCATTTATTATCGAAGGCATAACGGGCGAGCTGCTCTTGTTGATTAGGTGACATGGAAGAGACCAAATTGATCCACTCGGAGCGCGCCAGATTATCCATCTCCCAATACATTAGCTCACGGATGCGCTGAATTTGCGGCATGCTATGAATACTGGAGTCTGGTTTCACGGCTTTATTCACCATGACTGGGTAATCCATTTTTAACTGCTGAGCGGCAACCATTGGGTAGAATCCACGCTTCGACGTTAGCTCTCGCAGTATACTTTCACCTTCAGCCGTTTTACCTTGATCAATCAAGGTGATAGCCTGCCAATATTGCCACTCTTCCTTATTTTTTACGTCGTTCGGTAGTTGTCGCAACCATGACGCTAATCCCGTTTTATCCCCTTCTCCCAGCGCTAAACGTACACGGCGCTCTTTTAAGGCGGCAGAATTGGTTTCACGGATCACTTCATCACGCCACATTGCCTGCTCAGGAGTGACATCAACTCCCATATATTGCCACGCAATGCTGTCTTTCATTTGCTGGTTTTCTGCCATATTCATTTTCTGGGCAGAGCTAATCCCTGCTAATGCAGTACGGGCTGCATCAGGGGATTGACGCGCATAGCGGCTAAATCCAGCTAATGTGGCTTGACGCGTAAAATCGGTCGGCGTCAATGTTTTCGCAAACGTGACAACCGAAGCGGGGTCATTTTGTAGTTTAACCAACGCATCAGAGATAGTTTTGTAACTGCTTGGTAAGCGTTTCGCGAGGTAAGTTGCCGTTGACGTATTACCATCTTTGATAGCAAGGTGAATACGCGCCAAAATCATATCCGTTGAAAGATATCCGGCTTTTTCCCATTCAGTAAACAGTTTGTCGCATGCTGCTGGCATGGAATTACCATTAAGCCACATTTTTTCAGCGCCCTGCCACGCGACTTGTTTATTTCCTGTCGCCCAATTCGCGAAATAGAAATTACATTGCGCTTCCGCAGGTTGTGGCGGCTCAGGGCTAAATGCCAATAACGATGTCCACTCTTGGCGACGCGCCAGCTCATTTACAAACCGGTTTTTGAGAGTTTTCGCCACAGGCAACGTTGGGTATGTATCGATAAATTCTTGCGCTTGTTTTGGTGAGATAATATCTAAATCTTGTGACAGCTCGCGGTATTCTAAATACGGATACAGCGGATAATCACGTAAGGTTGGCAATAAACGCTCGACTTCATCCATTTTATTGGCATCCCAAGCGACTTTAATTGCTTGATAACGTTCACGTTGTGCCTGTAAAGAATCCGCCCAAACTGTTGTGGATACCAACAGCATAGTGACCGGAACTGCCGCTAACCAACCTTTCATATTTATTCGCTCCATCGCTTAAATCTTGTTAGAGATTGACCTCAAACATACTCAAAGCATTCATTAGATATATCAATAATGTTAATGCTACCTAAAGTTTTCAGCCAGCGACAGAGGAGATTTCTTGAAATGGTTGGGTTTACAATCTTTTACTTATTCGATTCGTTAACCCTGACAACACGGATAACCTAGACCAGCCTAGGGGCAATCGGGTATAGGCCTCTGCCGACTTTCCCTAAAATAAGATAATTATAATTAGATTTTCTGCCCTACTATTGCAAAGGTCATATTCAAGAAGCAGGTTTGACAGAAACTCAGATAGTGAATATTTAAAACTTGTTGAGCTTGGCATGTTAGAAAATTCAAAGTCGAAATGTCTCAATTAAAGTAGGGAGATAGAGTTATTTATTATCTTTTCATTTTTATTGAACAAAATTAAATTTTGTAATGATAATCATTTCCATTTACGGGTGTTATATGTAATATTTTTTTATGCTTTTTTGACAAACTAAAAGTGGATTTGTATATGAATTTTAGTTGTAAGCCTAATGTATTAATGTTCAGTATTGTGCTAATTCCTTTCTTTACAAATGCATACTCGATGCATAAAGGAGATTCGTTTGGATTTATCCCTTCTATTGCGGTACAGGATGCCGCTACATCTGCATTAATGGAAAATATTACTGGTAAAAACATCTACGCAGCTTATGCAACTGGCTTAATAAAAAATAATAAAAACAAAAAAGTATCTCAACACTTATGTAATGGAAAGGATGAAGTTGTAAATACTGCCTTAATTGGAGGGTGTTCGTTAGTTGAATCCGATTCATTTACTTTATTAGAGACTAAGCATTTCATAAATAAAAACGGTGAGATGGTAGAAATTGATGTTCATGATCCTAATACAATTATAACTCCCACAATGAGAGTAACAGTCAAATATATCACTGAACCAAATCCTCTAATTCGGCAAAACAGTTGTAATGACTATCGCATCAATGACACACCAACCTCTTGTTTTGTTTTCAAAATAGCACCTTTTATTTTTGATAATTTACAACAAAGAGAACTAGTCATTAATGCCATGGAAAACCCTTGTGCATTTTTAACCTCTGTTGAAGATGCAAAAAAATTTACCAACTTAAAATATCCATACATTTCATACTTAGGCAGAACAGGAGGTGAGGCACGTTACATTCTAGATTGTGATACAAAAAATCCAGAAACTTACTCGTCGATTGTAGATGAAAAGATGCAATCAATATTACTTATTCGCAATAAAAAATAAGGATTTTTTTTATGGCTCAACCATATATCCGTATTAATCAGTTTGAGGCTAATTACTCTGATGTAGGCGTTAAATCTGCAACAGGGCATGTTAATTTTACTTTTATCGATGGTAATGGTGTTAATAAAGGAACTTTTGGTGCAAATCTAAAAAATAAAGATCGCCCATCTGGTGTATCTAATGAAGAAAGTGATAATCGACGTAAAATCGATGCAAAATCACCGCATCATTTCAGTTACGCAAAGTTGTCATCTAATGATTTTACGAACGCGTTAAAATATGCCCAAAAAGCACATCATGAATCTAGTATTGGTAATATGAAATATGCGCTGGCTTGTGGCAATTGTGTTGACTTTGGAATGCAAGTATTTAATCAAACTACTTTAGGGCGTAGTCAATTGCCTAATTATTTACAACCAAATACTGCAGTGAGTATTTATGCAAACCTAAGTAATGCTCTTTGCTCTGGCGATAATTATCAAATTAAAGAAGCACGCAAAGTGGTATTAACCCCTAATAGATGGAGACCTGAACAATTACCTAATTGGGCTCAACCGTGTATAGATGCTGTTGTGCCAACTACAATTTCAGGGGGGAAATGGCTTGACACTAAATCAACGGATGCATGGGATGTTGCCAAGCATTTTACTATGGAACAGGGAACTTGCGAACTAGAAGTTCAGGAATTTGTGGTTAAGAACCTCACTGTTGCTTCACCGATTGTTATTAATCTAGACGGCTGTGGCATAAAAACGACCTCAATTTTTGATCAATCCGTTCAGTTTGATTTATTAGGAATTGGCCATAACGTTACCTCCGCGTGGATTATGCCAACTTCTGGTTTTTTAGTTTACAACAAACAAGGTATTGACAACGTAACTAGCGTTAATGATCTGTTTGGTGGCTCTGAGCGCATGGAAGGTTTCTTTAAACTTGTTGATTTGGACAAAGACAAAAAAGGATATATCGACAAAAATGATGAAATTTACGCTTCATTGCGCATATGGGTAAATCATCAAATGGACGGCATATCTCATGCAGGTGAAATATATACGTTACAAGAATTAGGTGTTGAGCGAATTAATACAGATTTCGACATTGTTGATTTTATTGATGAAAATAGTAACCTTATTGGCGAACGTTCTACAGCTATTATAAATGGTATCGAATGTGAAATGTCTGAGGTTTACTTCACTTATCTTTAATACCATTACTTCATATATTGGGGTCTAGCCGTTTGCAGTTCAGATCCCATCAATTATCATCCCAACCCTACTCAACACCTATTTCGAGCCTTTTGTTATATGTAATAATCGACATCAATAATGAATTAATATTGATTGCATGATGAGGTGATAGCCCCCTGAATTGTCATCACTTGCATGGGAAGTTATTGACATAAAGGCAGGAACAATTACAGTTAGACGCAATTACTTTTGAGTGGCTCGTTTTACACACTTTCGCTTTTGGAATCTCACTATTCGCCTTGAATTTATGAGTTCTTACAAAGTGAATAACCGAGCGATGCGATTAAAAATTATGTTATAAAACAAAAGGTAAATAAATTGGCTCAATACGTTTACAGTATGTATCGAGTGGGAAAAGTAGTTCCCCCGAAACGTCATATTTTAAAAAACATCTCTCTGAGCTTCTTCCCTGGGGCGAAAATTGGTGTTTTAGGTCTCAACGGCGCGGGTAAATCAACATTACTGCGCATCATGGCTGGCATTGATACTGAGATTGAAGGGGAAGCACGCCCTCAACCAGGTATTAAAATTGGTTACCTGCCACAAGAACCGAAACTGAATCTGGAACATACCGTTCGTGAAGCCGTTGAAGAAGCGGTCAGTGAAGTTAAAAATGCTTTAACTCGCTTAGACGAAGTGTATGCACAATATGCCGATCCAGACGCTGATTTTGACAAGCTTGCGAAAATCCAAGGCGAGCTGGAAGCGATTATTGCCGCACAAGACGGTCATAATTTAGACAACCAACTGGAACGTGCTGCTGACGCACTGCGCCTGCCAGCTTGGGATGCGGTTATCGGCAACTTGTCTGGGGGTGAACGCCGCCGTGTGGCTATCTGCCGCCTGCTGCTGGAAAAACCAGACATGCTGCTGCTCGACGAACCAACCAACCACTTGGATGCTGAATCCGTTGCTTGGTTAGAGCGCTTCCTGCACGACTACGAAGGCACCGTTGTGGCGATCACCCATGACCGTTACTTCCTCGATAACGTTGCAGGTTGGATCCTTGAACTTGACCGTGGTGAAGGTATTCCATGGGAAGGTAACTACTCTTCTTGGTTGGAACAAAAAGATGAGCGTCTGGCGCAAGAAGCGTCAACAGAAGCGGCTCGTCGTAAATCCATTGAGAAAGAACTTGAGTGGATCCGTCAAAACCCGAAAGGTCGCCAATCCAAAGGTAAAGCGCGTCTGGCTCGCTTTGAAGAGCTTAACAGCGTGGAATACCAAAAACGTAATGAAACCAGCGAACTGTTTATCCCACCTGGACCGCGTTTAGGTGACAAAGTTATCGAAGTGGAAAACCTGAGCAAGTCTTATGGTGATCGCGTTCTGATCGACAACCTGAATTTCTCGATCCCGAAAGGAGCGATTGTCGGGATCATCGGTCCAAACGGTGCAGGTAAATCTACCCTGTTCCGTATGATTTCCGGTCAAGAGCAGCCAGATTCTGGTTCAATCACCTTGGGTGATACCGTGAAAATTGCTTCTGTGGATCAGTTCCGTGATGCAATGGATGACAGCAAAACTGTATGGGAAGAGATTTCCAACGGCCAAGACATCATGCGTATCGGCAACTTTGAGATCCCAAGCCGTGCTTACGTCGGCCGCTTTAACTTTAAAGGCGTTGACCAAGGTAAACGCGTGGGCGAGCTTTCTGGTGGTGAGCGTGGTCGTTTACATCTGGCAAAACTGCTGCAAGTTGGCGGTAACGTATTGCTGCTCGATGAACCAACCAACGATCTCGACGTTGAAACCTTACGTGCGCTGGAAAACGCCCTGTTAGAATTCCCGGGCTGTGCAATGGTTATTTCCCATGACCGTTGGTTCCTTGACCGTATCGCAACGCACATCATCGACTACCAAGATGAAGGCAATATCACCTTCTTCGAAGGTAACTTCTCTGAGTACGAAGATTACAAGAAACGCACTTTAGGTGCGGATGCGCTGCAGCCACACCGCATCAAGTACAAAAAGATGACTAAATAATTCGTCTATTACGATCAAAAATGGCACCCTTGGGTGCCATTTTTTTATGCGGAAAGTGAATCATCCAGCATCAATAATTGCTGAACCAAAGAAACGCACTCTAAGAAGCGTGAATCGTAGTCTGACGACTCCACATGCACAAATTCAATATTATTTTTCTTCAGCATTTCAATCAGTAATGTTTGAAATTCCATTCTATCTTTATCACTGCCTAAGCTGCGTAGACCATCTGCTACCCACGGAGTATTATTTTCCAGCAAGATAACAAGGTCAAAACGGTATTCATCGATCAGCGCCTGCACAAATGGGTGCTCTTTCCCTTCATAGCGCAAACAGAATGCTTGCGTGGTGACAAAATCCGTATCAATAAACGCCACTTTATTCGCATATTTAATTGCAAAATCAATATATTGAGCGTGACCCAACGCAATTTTATCGTAATCAGAATATTGCAGCGCCATCTCGTCACCGCCAAGGTGGCTAAACACATAATCGCGCCCATATTCCCACGCACTGGTAGTATTAAAGATATTGGCTAATTTATTGACGAGGGTGGATTTACCGCTTGATTCGCCGCCTAACACCGCCACTTTACGCACAAAGAATGGCTTCACTTCGGTTGGAATATATTCCCAATAGCGGAATGGCGCTTGGCGAATTTGGTTGCCGCTAATGTTCATAAATGTGCGTTCAGGATCGATAAGAATAGTTTCGATCCCAAGGTATTTTTTATAGCGATGCACATCGTGAGGCTCGCCGGAATAGATAAAGCTCGGGTTGATGTTGTGCTTTTTCATAAAGCCTTTCATCCCGTCACTCCACACTTCCCAACCGTGAGGATAGGGTTCTATTCCTTGCTCATCAAAGGAGTGAATATGAATATTTTTCTGATACTTAAAGGTTTGTAATAACCAGCGCAGGCGGTCACTGACAGTAGGTTGTTGTGACATGGAGCTATTCACAAACAGCTCTTTATCACGAGGCTCATCGTGACAGAGGATCACGTGCAGCTCATCCACTTGGCTGCAAGCTCGTTGAATCAAATAGATATGCCCCGTATGGAGCGGATAAAACTTACCAAAAACAACGCCAATGGTTTTTTGTTGAAGCGGATACTCTAAGCCTAAAAAGCGATGAAGCGCCGCGATTTTGTGCGCACTGGGGCTTTTAATTTTGTCGTTAATTAACTGGCTGAGATAGCCTTTGGTCATCTCGGTCGCATCCGCTACTTGCTGCAATGTGTAACCCGCACCTTTGATGGCACTCTTTAGATAGTCAAATTCAGCCATATTATTTATCCTTTCGCTTTTATTCCCTTTTTAACAGAGAATCTTTTCTCTCGCTATCTCATCATTATCTGAACATTATATTATCTAAATGATCCGTGTTGTCGCTAGGCGCTAAGTGCCGCTAATCCCTAGGAGCATACACAAAGTATGTGACTAGGGTTAGCAAGCGCAAGCAACAGCGCGGAGCATGACGATAATTTAGAATTCATCGAGAATACTAAGCGCATCCGCCAACTTCTTCACCCCATAAACCTTCATATCGGCAGGTAACTTTTTCGGCATATTGGCGTGAGGCACAATGGCCCGCTTGAAGCCATGTTTTGCGGCTTCGGAAATACGTTCTTGCCCACTTGGGACTGGGCGAATTTCCCCAGCCAGCCCCACTTCACCAAATACCACAAGGTCGCGAGGTAATGGGCGATCACGAAAACTTGAAACTAACGATAATAGCAGCGCGAGGTCAGCACTGGTTTCCGTCACTTTTACCCCGCCCACGACGTTCACAAACACGTCTTGGTCGGACATTTGTAATCCACCGTGGCGATGCAATACCGCCAGCAAAATCGCTAAACGGTTCTGTTCCAGCCCCACCGCAACACGGCGCGGATTCGACATCATAGAGTGGTCGACAAGGGCTTGGATCTCCACCAGCAATGGTCGCGTACCTTCCCAAACGACCATCACAGAACTGCCCGAGGTAATTTCATCTCCACGACTTAAGAAGATGGCGGACGGATTACTGACTTCTTTTAAGCCTTGTTCCGTCATGGCAAATACGCCCAGCTCATTGACGGCACCAAAGCGGTTTTTGTGGCTGCGTAAGGTACGAAAGCGGTTGTCGGCATCACCATCGAGCATAATGGAGCAGTCAATACAGTGTTCAAGCACTTTAGGTCCTGCTAATGAGCCATCCTTGGTGACGTGACCCACCATAATAATCGCCACGCCGCGAGTTTTTGCGAAGCGAGTTAGATATGCCGCGGTTTCACGCACTTGCGCCACACTGCCCGGCGAGGATTGAATATCCGCCATGTGCATCACTTGGATGGAGTCGATGACCATCAGCTTGGGTTGCTCTTGCTCTGCGGTCAGGCAGATTTGTTCAATACTGGTTTCCGACAGCATATTGAGTGAATCAGTCGGTAGTCCTAATCGGTGGGCACGCATGGCAACTTGCTGTAAGGATTCTTCCCCCGTGACATACAGGGTTTTCATCTCCCGCGATAGTAAGCACATGGTTTGCAGCAGTAAGGTACTTTTCCCCGCTCCGGGATTCCCCCCGATAAGGATGGCACTGCCTGGCACAACCCCACCACCTAGCACGCGGTCAAATTCTTTAAATCCAGTGGTAAAGCGTGGCAGTTCTTCGAGGCTAATCTCAGAGAGTTTTTGGACTTTACTGACGCCCGCCGCATTACCGGCATAGCCCGTCAGCCTATCCGTACGTGCCGCAGTCGTCGATGCCAAACGCACTTCCGTAATGGTATTCCATGCATTACAGGCACTACACTGCCCCTGCCAGCGCGGATAATCCGCCCCACACTCATTACACACAAATGCCCTTTTCGCACCTTTCGCCACAGCCACTCCTTAATCACCCAAAAAAATGTTTAACGCTTTATCTTTAAATCTTTAAATCTTTAACTGACACAAGTTCTAATCTTCAAAATTATTCGCGTGACAACTAGGCGGCAAACGCAGACAGCCCTAGGAGCATACACAAGTATGTGACTAGGGTGGCTAAGAGCAGCCAACAACGTTGTCACGCTAAGAATGAAGAAGATTTTAGCGTTCTTCGTGCTTGAGGCCTCCGCTAAGGACACATAACACTCCCATCAGATCCGCATGCTTAATCCCCACTTTCGCCCTTGCAAACACTTTTGGTTTTGCATGATACGCTATCCCCAGTCCTGCTTTTCTGAGCATTTTCAAGTCGTTTGCTCCGTCACCGATGGCGACGGTTTGCTCCATTGGGATATTCAGTTTTTCTGCCAGTTTAACGAGGGTTTGCGCTTTGTATTTTGCATCGACAATCGCCCCTTTAACTTTACCTGTCAGTTTGCCATTTTTGACTTCAAGGTGGTTAGCAACGGCCGCGACCAGTTTTAATCGCTGGCGTAGGTTATCGGCAAAGAAAGTGAATCCGCCGGAAGCAATAGCAATATGCCAGTCCATCGCTTGTAACTTACGAACTAAGCTGGTTAACCCCGGCATTAACGGTAAGGTTTCGAGCACTTGGTCGAGAATAGCCGCGTCGGCACCTTCGAGCAGTGCCACACGAGCACGTAGACTTTCTGTGAAATCGAGCTCCCCTTGCATGGCGCGTTCGGTCACTTCAGAGACTTGATCGCCGACTCCTGCCAGACGGGCGATTTCATCGATACACTCGATTTGGATCGCGGTGGAATCCATATCCATGAGTAAGATCCCAGGGGATCGTAAACGTGGGATTTTACCGAGTGGCACCACATCCAATTGGCTTTCATCTGCCAATTTTTTGATGCGAGGGGTAATGCTGCCCGCGATGCGCACAACTTGGTAATCATCAATGCGCCAAGAGGAAACAATCACAATCGCTATCCCTAAACGCTGCTGGAAATCACTGATACGTGCTTTATCTAAGCCGCGACCATATAACAACCACCCAGTGTCCCCTGCACGATAATCCAATGGCATCACTTCTTCACCACTTAGCGATAAGGGTAAACCCGGCCATTTTTGAATTTCATCAGGCAGATAACAGTAGGTCAAACTCGTTGGCATGAAAATTAGCTCCTGTTGTGGATACAACTTTTTTTATAATGTATACCCTGCATAAAATTACTATACTTAAATTTTCCAGCAAGTTAACGCTTCATAACTTTGCTAATTGCGATAAAACAGACAAAGAGCACGATTATTCCTATGAAACTCCCATTTAGGCTGCACAAAACCGTTATTATCATTGTTTGCGTTGCGCTGATAACCTTCCTAATGCACGGGGTTTCATATTTAGGTTATAACCAAAGCCAGAGCAGACTAGAGCAATTTAAGCAATTAACTCAAGTATTAGCTGAGCAAGTGGCATTCAGCTTATCCGATTATGTGGTTCCCGGCAGCAAAGATTTTAATTTAGAACGAATTAATGCCAATTTAAATCATCTAGCTAAAGATCACTATATTTTGGATGTCGGTTTATACACGGCGGCAGGCGTGTTAGTCACCCAAGTGGGGGAACCCGCCACGGTCAAAGAGCGACTTTCCCTCGAAGGAAACACTGGACTACAGAATTTTCAGTATCAATTAGTGGTTCCCGTTCAAGGCGCCAAAGAACCTAAAGGCTATTTACGCCTGACCATCGATACTGAGTCGCTCACTACTGATCTTCAGCAAGCCGATAACACCGTTAATATCATGCGCGTATTTATTTTATTATCTTTGTGTATTGGCTTTATTTTGGCGAACACCCTAATGCGCCTGAAGAAAAAGAAAGGTCAGCAGCAATTGATTATCGAACCTGACGAAAACGCGGAAGAGAGTGAAGATAAGCCCGAGGAACAGAGCATAGGGACAAATGGGGCTAAAAATACACGTAGCCCCTTAAAATCACCACACGCCAAACGCCGTAAAGAACCAAGTCCACATCGACCAAGACGGGTGGCGCGCAAGTTTACAGAAAAACAATAACCGTTAATTCCACCTAGATTGACGTCGTATCAAACACGATCGGTGCAATTAGTTCCACTTTTCCGTTGGCTAGCAAAGTCTCAGGTGGCATCGGAAACGGTGCTGCGCGTTCGATAGTCGCTAGCGCTTCTTTATCGAGGAGCTTGGTACCTGACGAATTAATCAAGCTAGCACTCACTAACTGGCCTTGATTATCCACAATAATTTTGACTTGAGAAACGCCCGTTGAACGAAAACGCAATGCAGCGCGTGGGTATCGCTTTGCTTTCGCTAATCGTTGATGAACTTCACTTTCCCACCCATGATGACCACTGACGGGTGCAACGGCACTGCTCGCAAAATTCGCACTGCTATTCGAAGCGCTGCCAGAAGTTGGCACCGACGTCACTTCGGATTCTTGAGTCGAAACGGGAGCTTCTTCCACTACTTTTTTCTCTTGAACTGGCTTTTTCTTTGGCGGGCGTTTTTTCTCGGTGACGCGCGTCAATGTCCCATTATCAACCAGTGGTGTTTGGGGTAACTTCTCTGCTTTTTCAACAACTTCAGGCTCAATTTCTTCTCGTGTTGCCATCTGCTGTTTAGGCGCATTATTAACTTCAGGCTCCTGCTGCTGTTCCAGTTGATAAAGCCCTAATTGTAAAGAAATTGCGGGGGGTAAAACCCCAGTTTTGGGTAGGTTTGATGTAAACCACCCAATAAAAAGCATTGCCAGTATTCCATGGAAAACAAGACTTCCACATAAACCGCCCAGAGGACGAAAAATTGGGCTTCCCAGCTGCCCCACACTGCTGTTCATATTTTGCCTCACATCTTTATTTTTCGCTGATTATAGGCATAATACAAATCAAAATGATATTCATTATTATTAATAAAATAACAATAGTAACTACAAGGTATTGATTTAATTTATAAAGTCAATTTGAGCTAATTATTAAACTATTTTCACTTTTGACACCAGAAAATGACTATCGATAAATCCCTTGCCCGCAAAATCAGCGGCGCATATCAATCAACCTACGGTCAGCTTGTGCGATTTTTCCGCAGTCGACTAGGTAATAGTAACGATGCGGATGATTTATCACAGGATGTGTTTACACTATGGCTAAACCGTAAAGCGCAGGATCCTGTGAAGGAGAACCGTGCTTATCTGTTTAAAATCGCTAGCAATGTGTTAATTGACCATTGGCGACGGAATCATCAACAGAGCCAGTCCCATACCTCGATTGATGAAGTGGTGCATGAACAAAGTTTTGAGCAAACCACCGCCGACCCTAGCGAAATTTTAGAGCACCAACAGCGAATTGCGCGACTTGGCGAGGCGATTGATCTTTTGCCTCCACGGCGTAAAGAAGCCTTTTTGCTGTATCGCTTTGATGGGTTATCTCAAAGTGAAATTGCAGAGCGTATGGAAATTTCGATCAGTATGGTGGAAAAACATATTGCAGCGGCATTAGTGCATTGTAAAAAATATCTAGACGATAAGAGCAATCATCCGTAATGGCAAACAACCAAACCCAGCAGCCAGAAAATACCTCGTCAGTCGAGCAACAACGCATCGACGAAGACGCGGCGCTGTGGTTTACCCGTGTTCATAGTCAACAGCTCAGTGACCAACAATCTCAAGAATTTAAAATTTGGTTACGTGCTTCAAAAGCCCATGAGGATGCCTATGAAGCAATTGCGGGGATTTGGCAAGATATTGAAAAAGTTCCGCGCCCTGCGCCTGTTAAATCGACAGCGTCAAAATTTGGTTTTTCATCGTTTTGGAAGCCTCTCGGTCATCTAGTTGCCGCCTGTTTTATTGCTGCCGTCCTGTTTTTACCTTACAGCCAGCTTCCCTCCATGTTGCTCAATAACATGACGCTGGTTTCCACTGACTCCACCAAAGAAGTGACATTGTCAGATGGCTCTCAGCTGTTTCTCAATCGCGATACCCGCATTCGAGTCGCTTATGAAACGCCAATCCGCCAGCTCTACTTAGACCAAGGTTCCGCTTATTTTAAAGTGAAATCCAACCCTTATCGCCCGTTCGTTATCAATGTCGATCAACGGCGAATTCAGGTCGTCGGAACGGAATTTGAAGTGAATAAAAAAGGCGAGCAGGTGGCGGTCAGTGTCAGCCAAGGCATTGTGAGTTTTCAAAGCCTCAACAGCCAAAAACCTGTATTACTGCTTGCCGGACAAGGGGCGTTAAGCCCGAGCATCAATGGAAAAATCGCGCTCAATTCAGTCTCCCCGCAAGAGGTGGCAAGATGGCGTTTCGGTGAGCTCAGCTTTGTGGATAAGCCCCTCGGTGAAGTTTTGTCTGAATTAAAAACCTATTCCGACTTTCAGGTTGAACTCTCTCCGAGCAATTTAGCCAACCGGAAAATATCCGGACGCATTAACCTTCAGCAGCCAGATGCCTTTTTTCAGGCACTTCCCTCACTCCTTCCTGTGCAAGTCGTGTATCAGGATAAAAATAACCTACTGATTATCCAAAACAAAAAAAATAAATAAAAAATATTTTCATTTGCAGGTGAGGATAATTCTCATTTCTCCCTCTTCTTAAGTAGCTTCATTTTATTGATGACTTTTTAGCACATTTTTCGTGCAGCTTAAGAATAAGGGATATCCATGGCAATTCAATTCACACTCGGCCGATTCAAGCCGATTGCGCTGTCACTGGCGGTCACCAGTGCTTTAGTCAGCCAATCTGCTATCGCCCAAGAAATTACTTTCTCGTTACCCGAACAAGGTCTTGCGAGCGCTATTGATCAAATCAGTCGCCAAGGTCAAGTTTCACTGCTGTATGACAAAAGCCAGCTCAACGGGCTACGCGCACCCGCCCTTTCTGGCAGCTATACCCCGCAAACCGCATTACAAAAAATTCTTATTGGTAGCGGGTTAGAGCTGGTTAACGAAAACGGCATGCTGGTTATTCGTCCTCAAAACTTAAACCAAGGCACGTTAGTTTTACCTGAAACCCAAGTGTCGGGCGTGGTGCAAAATCACCCTGCCATGGACGTCATGTCTGCACCGCAATACGTCACCTCAGAAGAAATCAGCCAAAAAAATACTGGTGACGGCAATATTACCGATTTAATGAAAACTAACCCTGCCGTGCAGTTTGCGAATAACGATAGCAACTCCATGAACCAAGGGGAAATTAAGCCTTCGCGTATTTCTATTCATGGTTCCAGTAGCTACCAAAATGCCTATCGCCTTGATGGCGTGAGCTTCAACAATGACTTTGACCCTGCCGACAGTGGCTTAGGTGAAACCGCCACACGACTGAGTAGCAGCGACCAAGGGATTTACATCGACAGTCGCTTGATTGATAGCATGGCCGTTTATGATAACAACATCCCTGTGGAATTCGGTGGCTTTACGGGAGGAACCGTTGAGGTAAACAGTCGTCGTTGGCAAGGGGAAAATAGCGCTCACGCTTACTACCGCTTAACCCGTTCTGGCTGGAATAATCTGTTCAACGATCCGAGCCAGCCCATTGATACCACCAAAAATGACACTGCCAACCCTGCTCGTTTCCAAGATCGTTACGATAAAAATGATTTTGGTGGCTGGTTTGAATTGGGTGTGACAGAAAACTCAGGTGTGGTGTTCTCCGCATCTCGCCGTAGTTCGACGATTCCGATGACGGTGACGGGTGGAACGGGAGTGACACTCAATGGTAGCGGTGAACTAGAAGAAATTTATTCCGCAGAAGGCACCAGAAAACAACGCCGTGACTCTGATAACTTTTTCCTGAAATATACGATGGATCTGACTCCACGGGACTCTGTTGACCTTTCTGTAAACTATGCAAAATACGATAGCTATCTATTCGCTAGCTCAGTATTAAACTCAGGCTATGACAGCACTCATGATGGTCTTGGGTTTACTGGTGTATTCAAGCATGAATTTGATATCGGGAAATTAGAGTTAACCGCCAGCACACAAGATCTCAAAGATGATCGTAAAAATGATCAGAAAGATTATGTGGAGCTGCTGGATTATAGCGATTGGAAAAACCCACAATCCTTACGCAGTGGTGGTCAAGGTGACTTAACCACAGAGCAAAGAATGCATTCTGCAAAAGCGGTAATGCGTTTAAATTCAATGGTAGATGGACTCGGAATAACCCACCAGCCAACACTGGGTTCCGAAATTGCGTATACCAAAGGCACCTATAAGCGTGATAAAGACTATTATCGTTATCGTTTTGTGGGCAATGCGGATGATCTCCAATGGGTTGGGGCGGCCCAAAATATCACGCGATTCCAAGCTGGCACACACTCGGCTGATTACACCAATTACGCTATCTTCCTCGATGATAATCTGCAATATGGCAAATTAACCTTACGTCCCGGCGTTCGCCTTGATCGTGATGACTTTGTTAATCGTACTAACGTTGCCCCTCGTCTTTCAGGTACCTATGACCTATTTGGCGATAAGCAAACCCTACTAATAGCAGGGGCAAACCGTTATTACGGTCGCTCAATGCTGACTTATGCCCTGTATGGTGCGCAGAATGCGGGAATGCAAAACTGTACCTTTATGTGCGATGTCGATCCTAGCAAAAACGATTGGGATGATGCCCGTGACTACGAAGGGATCGATTCTCTTAAAACCCCTTATAACGATGAGCTAACCCTCGCACTGCAACAAGAAATCTTATCGACCACTTGGCGCTTACAGTATGTTCACCGTGAAGGCTATGACGAAGTGCGTACCCGCACCAAATACAACAGCCGCGATGCTAATAAACGTAGCATCCGTATGTACGACAACGGTGGGCGCAGCTCTCACGATACGGTTACATTATCCGTCAACAATAGCCAACCGTGGGAATGGGCAGAGGCATCCCATGTCATGACCGCCTCGTTCACATGGCAGCAAAGCGAAAGTAATACACCAAAAGACTCTGGCTATAACTCATTCGATCCAGGTAACAAAGTTAACCTCAACAAAGTGTGGTACGACGGCAAAGTGATTGATTCATCAAAACTGCCATCCACCAGCTTTAACTCGCCGATTAAGCTTAACCTAGAGATGACCAGTGTTTGGGATGAGTATGACGTCACATGGTACAACCGCCTTCAATGGTGGGGTTCTCGTGACCAAGCGGTTCGTTATGACAACGCTTACTACACCGATCCTGAATATGGTCAGTTACGCAAATACACCAAGCAAAACTTCGCGAGCAAATACACATGGGATACCCGCCTAGGCTGGAAACCTGATTTTGCTTACGGCTTTGGATTCTCGGTTGAAGTGAATAACGTACTGAATAATAAAAATATTGCAGACCGCTTTATGTTCGATGACCGCACGATCAAATCTTATGATCCGGGTCGTCAGTTCTGGCTGCAAGTGAATTACGATCTCTAAGTGATAGCCGTGAGCAATGTCAAACACATAACCAAGAAATCGAGTCATGAAGACCATTAAACAATTTCTCTATTTAGTTAAACCTTTTTGGGGGCAGCGTGCTGCCCTTTTGTGCTGGGTGCTGCTGTTTGCCTCGTTAGGGCTTACCCTTTCTTCCGTTTGGTTCAATGTCAAAATGAACATGTGGAACGGGGATTTCTATAACGCCCTGCAAAAGCTGGACGGACAAGCACTGTATGGGCTGCTGCAATACTTTGTAATTTTAGTCAGCGGGCTGATTTTTGTGGTGGTGATGGGTACCTACCTCAAGCAGATGCTAATTATCCGTTGGCGTAAAGGCATGACCGAGCAAGTACTTGGTCGCTGGCTTTCGGGCAACAGTAAACACTATATGCTGAGGCTCGCCTCCCAAGAGCCAGATAACCCAGACCAACGTATCGCAGAAGATATTCGCTTACTGATTGAATCCACACTGAATCTGTTAGTCACCTTCCTGCACTCAATGCTGACATTGATCTCTTTTGCTGCAATTTTGTGGACGCTTTCAGGAAGCCTTTCATTTAATTTCGCCGATAGCGATTGGACCGTTCCAGGCTATATGTTCTGGGCCTGTATTATTTACACCATCATCGGCATCGCGCTAACCCAGCTCATTGGTTTCCCACTGCGCCGCCTGCATATGGATAAACAGCGCCGTGAAGCAGATTACCGTAGCTCGTTAATCAATTGCCGCCAACATGGGGACGCTATCGCAGGGCAACGGGGTGAGCCACAAGACCGCAAAGAGCTGATGGCACGCTTTAGCGAAATTATCCGTAACTGGAACCAGTTAATTCGCTGTGAACGTAATTTATCGTTTTATACCGTTGGCTATCAGCAAGTGACCGCCCTCGCCCCTGTGTTACTCGCATTACCTAAGTTTTTAGCGGGTGAAATTATGCTGGGTGGATTAATGCAGCTACGCCAAGCCTTCACCAGCGTAGCGACTTCATTAGGCTGGTTTATTTTTGCCTATAAAGAGATTGCAGCATGGCAAGCCACCATCGCGCGTCTGTATAACTTCGTGGTTTTATTGGAAAACGATAAAACCCCAGAAGCCACTATCAACGAAGATAGCCTACCATTAACGGCAAACTTGAGCCTGTTTACGGCAGATCATCGCCCACTACTAAGCGCCGTTTCTCTTAGCATCAACAGCGGTGAGCTGATGTTGATCTCCGGTCGTTCTGGTATTGGCAAATCCACGTTACTGCGCACATTAAGCGGTCATTGGCCGTTCTTTGACGGCAAAATTACTCGTACAGATAACGTCATGTGGATCCCACAACGGCTTTATTTACCAATAAGCCGTTTAGATAATTTATTGGCTTACCCACAAGATGCCAGCCAATTTGCAGCTTCGGATCTGAAATATGCGCTGACCCTTGTTGGGTTGGAAAAACTTCATTCACAACTGGCTTTGGAAACCGATTGGAACAACCGGCTTTCTGGCGGTGAACAGCAGCGCATTATGTTTGCGCGACTGCTTCTGAATCGACCGAAGTTAATGCTATTGGATGAAATGACCTCCGCTCTTGATGAGCCAAGTGCACTCGCTTTACTGAATATGCTGAAAGCTCAGCTTCCCGCCAGCAGCATCATTTTGGTTAGCCACCAAGGCTTTATTGACCAATTAGCTGACAAGCATCTGCGTTTATCTGAAACAACGCAAAATACCCCATTTATGACAGGAGCCCCAGAATATGCTTCGTAAAATCACCTTGGTCGCCGCCGTTGCGGCACTTTTAGGAGGCTGTGTTAACGGCGCACCTCGACAATCTGGCGATCAAACATTGCTGCCAGTACGCCAAGATCTGCAACATTATCAACTCGATAATGGGCTGCAAGTTTATCTGCTTCAGCGTAATCAACCCGGGGTCGAGCTGCGTTTATTGGTCAATGCGGGTTCATTGCAAGAAACTGAGCAACAGCTCGGTTTAGCTCACTTCACTGAGCATATGGCGTTTAAAGGCACCCAGCATTTCCCTGGTACCACTGGCTTTAAGCAATTAGAGCAGCAAGGGCTTAAACTCGGTAGCCACGTCAATGCGATCACCAGCATCAACAGCACCCTATATAAATTATCATTGCCAAATGCCACGCCAGCGCAAGTCAGCACAGGGTTACAAGTGATGGCGGATTGGGCGGCTAATATGACCTTCGATACAGAAGCATTTGAAAAAGAGCGCCCCGTCATTATTGAAGAGTGGCGTTTACGTCAAGGCATGGGCTATCGTATTAATGACAGCCTCGAAAAATTGCGTTACCACGGTAGCCGCTACGCAGAGCGTAACCCTATTGGCTCTCTTGATGTGGTTCGCCAAGCCCCTATTGAACAAGCCAAAGCCTACTACAAAACGTGGTATCAGCCTCAGCGCATGAGCTTATTGATTATTGGAGACTTCAGTACATCGACAGTACGTGATGAAGTAAAAACCTTGTTTGCGTTACCGAAACCGGAAAAAATTTCCCAAGATTCTCCAGAATGGAAGCGCTTTACCGATTCCAACAATATGCTCGTTCAAGGGGTATTTGATAAAGAACAAGGTGCGCGCTACGTTCAGTTTTCACTGCAAAAAAATGTCTCCGCACCGCTGAATACTCGCCAAGGTCAAACTGACGATCTGATGGATAATTTATGGTTAACCATCTTAAATCAACGTTTTTCCGTGATGGTCGATAATGGCATTTTGCCGTCCATTAGTATTAATGAACAAGGGGCAATGCTAGATAACCAGCGCCTTCAGCAGCTCATGATCATCCATCCAAAAGGCAATGATTATGCGGGTGCAACCGAAATTCTGTTTACTGAACTGCAACGCTTAGCGACCGAGCCTGTGACTCAGCAAGAGCTGGATAGCGCCAAACAAGGCATGCTGAAGAAACTTAGCCAACAAGCTGGTTCCGAGCAGCGTTACAGTAATGAATACTTAGCAGGGCAACTGACCACTGCACTCGAATATGAGATGCCGATGTGGAACAAACGCCAGCAGTTGGATAATAGCTACCAATTAACCAAAAATATCCAGCCTCAAGATTTACAGCGCCATGTGGCTAGCCTTTTACAAGTGGCATCCCCACGCTTAGCGCTGATTGGTCCTGATACCGATGAAAAGGCGGTAAACAAACAAACGTTCAGTGAACAGTGGCAACGTATTCGCCAAACACAACCGGGACCGTTCACGCTGCGCTCGCAAGCCATTAGCTTGAAATTACCTGTTGTGGCAAAAGGCGCAATTACCGAGCAAGCGTCACTGCCTATCGAAAAAACGGAACAATGGACACTCAGTAATGGCATCAAGGTGATTGTTAAAACGGATAAAAATCTTAAAGATGATATTCAATTTAACTTACAGCTACCAGGTGGTCGTTCCCTTGAAACCCTGCAAACCGCAGGCTTAACCGATTGGGCAATGAAGCTGCCAGAAAGCAGCGGTTATGGCAATTACAGCGCCCGCGACTTAGCATTGTTGGCGAAACAAAATCAGGTCAGCGTTCGCCCTTATAGCGAATTACTCAACCACGGTTATCGCGGCAAAACCCCGGTAGATAATCTTGAAACGGCGTTGCAGTTACTGAATTTAAAACTGACCGCACCGCAATTTAGTGGAGAGAAACTCGAGCAGCAAAAGCAGGCTTTCGCACTGAACTTATCGAAAATGCCTGTAGAGCGCACCTTCCTCGACCATATTAATCAGCAAAGTTACCAGCATGGTGAGCTGTTAGTGATCTCCCCTGAAGGAGCTTGGAAGACATTTACCGCTCAGCAACTTCAACAAGCGAACCGCCAATTACTCACCTCCACGTCAGATATGACGCTGGTGATCACTGGTGCAATGAATGCCCGCGAACTGAAACCATTATTGGAGCAGTGGATTGCGACGCTACCTGCCCATGATGGAAAACTGGCATGGCGCAACCAAGGGATCATGCCGAAGATGGCGAGCTTTAATCAGCAGTATCCAATCAGTAGCAGCGATAAGAGCATGGTAAGCATTCAATTTGCTGCACCTGCCCAGTGGTCTCAGCAAGATCAGCTGGCTCTGCAATTGATTGATACCATTGTTAGTCAACGCCTACGTAGCGAATTGCGTGAAAAAGCCAGCGGTATTTATGCCCTTAGTTTCTCGCAAATGTTAGCCAAAAAACCACAACCGTATTACACCGGACGCTTAAATTTCACCACAGCGCCTGAACGCGCTTCAGAAATGGTGACGTTGGCACGCAATACCGTTGCGCAGCTGCGCCAAACGGGCGTAACGGAAAAAGAGTTAATGGAAGCCAAAAATATTTGGCTCACTGAAAATGCTCAAGTCACGGATAGCTCTAGCTATTGGACTGAAGCCCTCGCGCAAGTTGCGGCGGATGATGGGCAATATCAGCGCCTCACGCAAGAACGTGCAGTGATTGAGTCCTTAACACTCCCACAGATAAATCAATTAGCTAGTAAATACTTAGGTCAAAATCAGAAAGTATTTATGATGACGCCTTAATCTGAGAAAGAATCGGCCCGTGAATACAACGGGCTGATTTATTTGTTTTTCACCGTATTCTTAAAAAAATAAAATTCATAATTAATTTTTGGAAAAAAATCTTCGTACATTATTAATTACTCTCTTGAACACATGTGAAATTATCTTTTTTAAACTTAAACTCTTCATTAACTCTTCTGCATCGATATTTTCTTTAGGTTTCAATAACTCGGATTTACTTTCAACACTGATTTTTTCATATCCCTTCAATTCGTTTACTCTACCTCCCGAATAAGCCGTTATGAAATCATTAACCTGCTCAACAATATTTTTATGTGTATAATTTGATATTTTCTGCATTAATTCGGATGAATACTTTTCAATATTTTCAATTGGTTCTTCTTTCAAGTAATCTGTGATTGCCATTTTAAACTCATTTAACTTACGTGGTGTAATATCTTGTAATGAATTTACGGAATTTATTGCATACCAGACTCGACTTATTGGACTTTTACTTTCTCTAATATGGATTTCATGTTTATCCAAATATTTATTAATAATATTATTAATTTTTCCACAAACTAATTCATTATCGTATTTTTTTAGTACTCCCTGTGCATTAAACATTTCTCTTTCAAAGAGTTCGGGAGTTTTACTTGACTTTAACTCATTAAATTTCGCTTTAATTTTAGACTTAATTAAGTTTAATGACCTATCCGAAATCCCATTAAAAGCCACTTTTTTTTTAATTGCTTCCTCTATCGTATCACTAGGAAGAATTCTTTGAGGTTTAGGTTCATTTTCACTTGAATTCTGATGATTTAATTTATTTTTTATTATTGAGAACCCTCTGGTAAAGCTATTTGCCTTCTCACCAACGACTTCATTCTTCGGTTTATCAATCACACCTTCACAAGGTCCCATCTTTTCGATAGTGACATCATTTTTAGCATCACCCTCTATTGGCGTAATTTTTTTAATTGAATGATTAGAAAAATCATCATCACATGCTTTTCGAGCAACCTCTTTATCAAGAATATTTTTTCTTTTCTCTATTTTTACTTCTTGAGTAGAAAGTGGCTGTTCAGTAGGCTTAAGAAAATAATTTTCACTTGCTTTCGTTCCTTCCATAAAGTACTTGTTAGTTTTTCTTTGCGCTTCCTTACTCCCATTCTTAGCAATATCCCATGCTTCATTTATTTCTTTCAAACCATTCGTGCTATTGTTTTTAATTGTTTTTATTTTATTGATGATAATATAACTTCTCCCTTTGAAAACTGTTGGTTTTTTGACTATTTCCCTTACCATATCGCTTAATGAATAATTCATTAATATAGAATCTTGCAGTTTAGTTTGAAAAATTCTCATATATATTCCTTTTTGTATAAACTAGTTTAGCTTTAAAAAAGAGCTTATCCTTGGTCTTAATTAAGAAACAAGCTCTATTGAAAATGGTAAAATTACTTTATTAAAAATTATTTAATTAAGCTTTTCATAACTATAAAACGATCATGGAAATATAATTCATTAATTTTATCGCTATAATTCTCATGCAAGTTAGAAAGATCTTTAGTTATTCCATTTCTTTCACCTTCAAAAATGAAAGCATTATTTTCATTACCTTCTTCCTCATCAACTTCCTCAATCGAAGGAAGAATGTCAATATTTTTACTGAGAATATATCTTTTATTTTCAGCTAAGTTCATTTCAGCACTAGGATGCTCTTTATTATAATAAATATTAATTCCAAATTTACGATCAAGCATATCGCTAATTTTATCACGTACAGGTTTATTAGCTTCTCTCGTTTTAGATATGATTGCTTGTTTAATATCCACACTATCTAGGAAAGAGTATTTTTTATTAATTTCTATAACTTTACGCTCTATTTTTCTTAGTGACTTTCCTGAAATATCATTATTCGCTGACTTAAATTCAATGGCTTCAATAACTGAATGATAGCTTCTAATTATTTTTTTACGGAAAACCATTTCACTGATTGAATCAAGATTATTTTTAATAGATAAAATAAAGCATCCAATCTTTGCATTCAATGCATTTTTGAACCCAGGATTTTGCTGAATATCATAATTCATCAACTTTTCCAGGGAAATATTGTTGTTGTTTTTAACTGAACTATGTTCAATAAGAGACATACTCACTTCCTTAATTTAAATGACATAAAATAGAAATAATAATATTTTTTTAAATTCCTCAACGATATCAAATATCGCCACTTATATATTTCCCATATAAAAATTAATATTTCTTATATTAATCCAAGGAGATAAATCATTTACTTCGTTGACATACATTGCTTTTAATGTGATTAATATTCTTCTAAAAAACGATAATAAAAGGAAAAATTTGTGAACAACGTAATAATACGTAGAGCCACCTTGGACGATGTCCACGCTATCACACAAATGCACGCGGATTACTCCGCTTATGCCAACACTTTGCAATTGCCTTATCCCACTGAAAAAACCTGGGAAGCACGACTGGGAGCCAACGATCCGCTGGTGACTCAATTTGTCGCCACACTCGATAACGCAGTGGTTGGGTTACTTGTCGTGCATCAACCAGCTCAAATACGCCGCCGACATGTGGCGAGTTTCGGTATTACCGTGAGTCAGGCTTATCAAGGCAAAGGAATTGGTTCGAAATTAATGCAAGTTATGGTGGATTATTGTGACAATTGGCTGAATGTTCACCGCATTGAATTAGAAGTCTTTGCCTCTAATGGTAGCGGCTTGGGTCTATATGAGAAATTTGGCTTCAAGCAAGAGGGGATTTTACGCGATTATGCTTTTCGTGATGGTGAGTATGTGGATGCTATTGTGATGAGTCGAATTAAATCAAAAATTTAAGCAGATTTATAAATCAAAAATGCCACGTTTAAAGTGGCATTTTTGTATTCAGATTAGAGCGCTAATCAACGATTATTTATCGCCTAACAGAACTGAATCCAGTGCAATTTCAATCATTTCATTGAACGTGGTTTGACGCTCTTCTGAGGTTGTTTGTTCGCCAGTTTTGATGTGATCAGAAACGGTACAAATAGTCAGTGCGCGGGCACCAAACTCAGCAGCCACACCGTAGATACCAGCAGCTTCCATTTCCACACCAAGGATGCCGTATTTTTCCATCACTTTAAACATGTCTGGATCTGGAGAATAGAACAGATCCGCAGAGAACAGGTTACCAACACGAACGTTTACGTTACGCGCTTTTGCCGCTTCAACAGCGTTATGCACTAAGTCATAATCTGCAATTGCCGCAAAATCATGGTCTTTGAAACGCTGACGGTTCACTTTAGAGTCTGTGCATGCGCCCATACCGATAACCACGTCACGCAGTTTCACGTCATCCATGACTGCGCCACATGAACCAACACGGATCAGCGTTTTAACGCCAAAATCAGTGATCAACTCTTTTGCATAGATGGAGCATGAAGGAATACCCATTCCATGACCCATAACGGAAATTTTACGACCTTTATAAGTCCCTGTGAAACCTAACATACCGCGTACGTTATTCACTTGGCGAACATCTTGAAGGAAAGTTTCTGCAATGTACTTCGCGCGCAGTGGGTCACCCGGCATCAGTACGACGTCTGCGAAATCACCCATTTCTGCATTAATATGTGGAGTAGCCATTCGTATTCCCTTTTAATCATTAAAATTGTGCACAATAAATAAGGCAGTTTCCTGCCTTATTTTCAAATCACCCTGTCGCAAGCTTAAAACATCGGCTTACCGTATTCCATCGGTGATAAATCAAAATAATTCGCGACTGTCTGACCAATATCCGCGAACGTTTCACGGTGACCTAAAGAACCAGGTTTAACTTTTGGTCCGTAAACCAGCACTGGGATGTGTTCACGAGTGTGGTCTGTGCCTGGCCAAGTTGGGTCGCAGCCGTGGTCAGCGGTTAAGATCAGAATGTCGTCTTCTTTAACCAGTTTCAGCATTTCAGGTAAGCGGCTATCGAATAATTCTAATGCTGCGGCATAACCAGCAACATCACGACGGTGACCGTATGCAGAGTCAAAATCTACAAAGTTAGTGAAAACGATGGTGTCATCACCCGCGATTTTCATCTCTTCTAAGGTTGCGTCAAACAGAGCATTAATACCTGTTGCTTTGATTTTTTTGGTGATACCAACGTGTGCGTAGATATCGGCAATTTTACCGATAGATACCACTTCACCTTGTTTTTCTTCCACTAATTTTTGCAGAACGGTTGGCGCTGGTGGCTCTACCGCTAAGTCATGACGGTTCCCCGTACGCTCAAAGTGACCCGCTTTGTCGCCAACAAATGGACGCGCAATGACACGACCGATGTTGTAACCACCTTTGGTTAACTCTTCACGGGCAATTTCACACAGCTCATACAATTTGTCTAAGCCGTAAGTCTCTTCATGGCACGCGATTTGGAATACAGAGTCCGCAGAGGTATAGAAAATTGGCTTGCCAGTTTTCATGTGCTCTTCACCCAATTGGTCCAGAATGACCGTACCCGATGAATGGCAGTTACCTAAGTAACCCGGTAAGTTGGCTTTTTCTACCAGTGTATCCAGCAATTCTTGTGGGAAACTGTTTTCGTGTTTTTCGAAATAGCCCCAATCGAATAGAACAGGAACGCCCGCAATTTCCCAGTGACCAGACGGCGTGTCTTTACCTGAAGATAACTCGCTTGCATAACCATATGCACCGATAATTTCTGCATTTGGATCCAGACCCGCAGGGAATTTTCCGCTTGATTCTTCCCCTGCTTTTCCTAAACCTAATTTTGTTAAGTTCGGCAGGTGTAATGGACCTTTACGACCTTTGTCTGCTTCCCCGCGAGCACAAGCTTCTGCGATATGACCCAGAGTGTTCGAACCTTCGTCGCCGAATTTGTGGGCATCACCTGCAGCGCCGATCCCGAAGGAATCCAGTACCATGATAAATGTGCGTTTCATATTTATTCTCCTGCGATACAGCTTATCTGTTCATCGCGTCATCTAACCCGCACCCTTCTGTGAAAGATGCGGATATCGGTTTATTCACTAATTTGACGATAGACCATTGGTGTCGCTTCTGGGGCTTTATCCCCAATAATCATAGCAGCGCGAACTTCTTTCGCCGCCTCTTCCCATGATTTTTCGCTATTGGCATGAATGATCGCAAGTGGAGTTTGGGTATCAACTTTGCTACCTAATGCTGCGATATCACTTAAACCAACGCTGTAATCGATAGAATCTGAAGCTTTACGACGACCACCCCCTAACGTTACCACAGACATACCCAGTGCTCGTGTGTCCATTTGTGTGATAATTCCCGCTTGAGGCGCGTAAACGGCTTTACTGAGGACAGCTGTTGGCAGATATTTGCTGTAATTCTCAACAAAATCTTTTGGCCCTTTTTGTGCTGCGACCATACGTCCAAACACTTCAGCCGCTTTACCGTTATCCAGCACCGCTTGTAATTTCTGACGCGCATCGTCACGATCCGACGCCAACTTACCTGACACTAGCATTTCCACACACAACGCCATGGTGACTTCGAACAAACGTGGGTTACGGTATTCGCCCGTCAAGAACTGCACGGCTTCGCGGACTTCAACGGCATTACCGGCGCTAGATGCCAGTACCTCGTTCATGTCAGTTAATAATGCGGTGGTATTGCAGCCTGCTCCATTGGCGACTTGCACGATAGATTCAGCCAGTTGCTCTGATTTTTCGTAGGTTGGCATAAATGCACCAGAACCCACTTTAACGTCCATCACTAACGCATCTAACCCTTCGGCTAATTTTTTACCTAAGATAGACGCGGTGATAAGCGGAATAGAATCCACAGTCGCCGTGATATCGCGAGTCGCATAGAAACGCTTGTCAGCAGGCGCTAATGAGTTGGTTTGACCAATAATCGCCACGCCGACATTTTTGATAATGTCGCGGAAACGCTCATCGTCAGGGAAAATATCAAACCCAGGAATAGCTTCGAGCTTATCAAGTGTTCCACCGGTGTGACCTAAGCCGCGACCGGAAATCATCGGAACATAACCACCACATGCAGCAACCATAGGTCCCAACATGAGTGAAGTCACGTCACCCACGCCACCGGTGGAGTGTTTATCCACGAGTGGGCCATTAAGATTCAGTGATTTCCAATTTAATACGGTACCTGAGTCACGCATCGCTAGCGTTAGCGCAACACGTTCTGGGGTTGTCATATCATTGAAATAGATGGTCATTGCTAGGGCTGCAATCTGACCTTCAGAAACCGTGTTATCACGCACACCATTGATGAAGAAGCGGATCTCTTCTTCGCTTAATGGTTTGCCGTCACGTTTTTTACGAATAATTTCTTGAGCGAGAAACACAATAGGCTCCTTAATTCACATCGAATTCTTCGGCTAAATAGTCACGGCTGTTGCCCAAGTGAGATTGGGCAACAGTCTGATGTCACTAATAATTGCGATTATTAATAGCTGCTGGAAGATTTTTTAACGTCAAATCCCAGCGTATTTAATAAATTCGCTAATAAGCTAGATGCGCCGAAACGGAAATGGCGAGCATCAGCCCAGTTATCGCCTAAGATTTTGCTTGCTAAGGCTAAATATTGTGCTGCTTCTTCAGCGGTACGAACGCCGCCAGCAGGTTTGAAACCAACACTTTTCGCAACGCCCATATCATGAATGACTTGCATCATGATTTCTGCGCTTTCTAAAGTGGCATTCACAGGCACTTTACCTGTAGATGTCTTAATAAAATCAGCACCTGCATTAATTGAAATTTCAGACGCTTTACGGATTAAAGCGGCATCTTTTAGTTCGCCAGTTTCAATGATCACTTTAAGTAATACATTTGCAGCCGCACAAGCATCCTTACATGCTTTCACTAAATCGAAACCGATTTTTTCATTACCAGCCATCAGTGCACGGTATGGGAATACAACGTCAACTTCATCCGCACCATAAGCAATGGCAGCTTTAGTTTCTGCTAAAGCAATCTCTATATCATCATTACCATGTGGGAAGTTGGTGACGGTTGCAATGCGGATATCTGGCGTTCCTTGCTCACGTAAAGTTTTACGTGCGATAGGAATAAAACGAGGATAAATACAGATAGCAGCGGTGTGACCTGCTGGGCTTTTTGCCTGGTGACATAAGGCGATCACTTTTGCGTCAGTGTCGTCGTCATTTAACGTGGTTAAATCCATCAGGGTCAGTGCGCGTTGCGCTGCTGCTTTTAAATCAGTCATATAACTCTCCAACGATGTTAATTCTTTCAGAACGATACGTTCTTTGTTGGCGAGCGGGCTTGTTCCATAAAGATGCTAGTTAGGTTTTCCAAACTCAGCAGCTGAGATCCATCTCACCGCACGATGCCCTAGAGCCAGTTGACTCTATGAACTATCAGTTCCGTGGCAACTTACTGTTACCTATTTGACCACGTAACTGGGGTATTTTATGCGCTACAAATCACATTTATCGACTGAACGTTACATTATTAAATATATATTCGTGAACGATATCACAATTCCATAGGTAATTGCTCACTCTTTGTCAGCCATTATACAGGCTGCAGCCTTCTCGTCTTAAATTGATTACGTTAAGAATAGTTGAAAAAGTAAGAGTTACGATAAAAACCAGAAAAAGAATATCGCAGAAGAAAATGACAGCGGAAAGACCAATCGCCTTTCCGCTACACAAACAGGGGGATTACATTGCGGTCATTGCAGCTAATGTTAAGAAGAAGCCAGCAATCGTTGCACTCATTAAGTTAGAGAGTGTACCCGCCATAACAGCTTTCATACCTAAACGAGCCACATCACTACGGCGATTTGGTGCCATTCCACCTAAGCCGCCCAGCAAAATTGCCACAGAAGATAAGTTCGCAAAACCACACAGCGCGAAGGAAATAATCGCTTTAGTGTGATCAGACAGAACTTGTTTGCCCGCCGCAATCACATCCGCATCTGCTTTCATATATTCGCCGAAGTTCATGAAAGCAACGAATTCGTTTACAACCACTTTTTGCCCGATGAAAGAACCGGCAATTGTCGCTTCGCTCCACGGCACACCAATCAGGTATGCGATTGGGGCAAATACCCAACCTAGTAATAATTCGAGGGATAATTGCGGATAGTCAAACCAGCCACCCACGCCACTTAAAATACCGTTAATTAATGCAATTAATGCGATGAACGCCAGTAACATTGCCCCCACGTTCAGAGCCAGTTGCATACCGGATGCTGCACCAGATGCGGCTGCATCGATGATGTTCGCTGGGCGATCTTCTTCTGCCACTAAATCTTTAGCATCCACATCATCTTTAGCAACTTCAGTTTCAGGAACCATTAACTTAGCAAACAGTAATCCACCCGGTGCCGCCATGAAGGATGCCGCAATCAGATATTCCATTGGAACACCCATTTGCGCATAACCCGCTAATACTGAACCCGCTACAGACGCTAAACCACCACACATGATGGCAAACAGCTCAGAGTTAGTCATGGTAGAAATATAGGGACGAACAACCAGAGGCGCTTCAGTTTGACCGACGAAAATATTCGCGGTTGCAGACAGTGATTCGGTTCTTGACGTTCCCAGTACTTTTTGCAGACCACCACCTAGAATTTTGATGACCAGTTGCATGATGCCGAGATAATACAGGACTGCAATCAGAGATGAGAAGAAGACGATGATCGGCAATACACGGAAAGCAAAGATAAAGCCGCCGCCGCCAAATAATTCAAACATTTTGTCGGAAACTAGACCACCAAAGATGAAGCTCATCCCATCTTGACCGTAACCGATAACTTTAGAAACACCGTCGGACATGCCTTGTAAAACGCTACGTCCCGCTGGGGAGTATAGAACGAATGCGCCGATAGCGACTTGGATTAAAAAAGCACCGCCGACTGTACGAAGTCTAATTGCGCGACGATTGCTGGAGAAGAGAACGGCTATCGCAATAAGCACCGCCATCCCAACAATACTCAAAATGAGTTGCATGGAAGTATCCCTGTTCACTTAATTCTAGGTTAATGTATAAAGAAACTCGCAAGATTCCACGAATCTTAGTTCGATGATTATAACCAGTCATCATTAATAACCCCCAACATTCATCACAAATCCAAAGTGCAATAAGTAACATAAATTCAAATATTGTGACGAAAATCACAATAGAAGATCAGTTTAGTCTGGAAAAGCACTAAAGCGATAGTAGAAGAGGTAAAAAGCTGAATGGATTTACTCGGATAACTACATAAAATACTTAAGAAATAATTATTAATTGACTAATTATAGTCTAAATTAGATTAAATAACGTCCGGCTATTGTTGTAAAGTTGTTGTGCTATTTCATCCGGAGATTCGTGGCGCAGCTCACACAAAGATTGAAATACCCATTGAATACGCTCAGGCCGATTAGGCTCACCTTGAAAACCGGATACAGGCATATCCGGTGCATCGGTTTCAAACACAAGACAACTTAGCGGGAGTTGAGCCATAACTTGGCGGGTTTTATTCGCGCGCTCATAAGTGATTGTCCCGCCAACACCAATGTAATACCCCAGTTTCACAAAACTTTCGGCTTGAGAAAGGCTGCCAGCAAAACCATGCACTACACCACGTGCGGGGACTTCATAGCGACGTAACATCGCAACCAACTGGTCATGGGTTTTTCGTGAATGCAGAATAACGGGTAAGTCAAACTGCTTAGCTAGCTTCAACTGGCGTTGAAGTAATATTTGCTGCCTTTCAAATTGAGGATCTTCCATATAGAGATCAAGCCCAATCTCTCCTACCGCCACGCACTTCTGGTTTTTACGCATCAGAAAATCCGTCAGTTTTTCAAAATGTGATTCTTGAAACTGACTTAAATATAGAGGATGAAATCCCATTGCTGCATGGAGTTGAGAATACTCATGCGCTAAATTCCATATGCGTTGAAAGTTATCCTGACTAACCGCAGGAATAATAATATCCGTAATTCCACCTTGCTTCGCGGTTTCTAGACTTTCTGTAAGTGCCTCACTGAACGGGGGAAAATCAAAATGACAGTGGGTGTCAATAAATCGAATATTATCACTCATGAGCAGGATTGCCTTGCAGGGCGCTAGCACTTGCTGCCTCAACTGTTTTTCCTGCTAATAAAGACTCTCGCTGATCTTCCATATGCATCAACTCTAATGAATTCGAGTTCTTAGAAAATCGACCGAAATCAGCATCATTACTCGCAAACTGTTGAGCTAATGCCGCAATAAAGTAACGCCCACAGCGCCGTCCGACATGGTAATCTTGGTTTAAGGCACTAATTTTACTGCCTAAAGCACTGCTTTTCAGTGGTGTTGGTGGGTATATTTCAAAAATCTGCACGCCATCGGGTGGATTTTCGATAAATTCCTGGGTTTTTCGATAACTCTTCAAGTGAACTTTTAACATGGCCGCCATGCGTTGCAGCGCCGAATTATCACCTTCCAGCCAGCGTGTCATTCGTTTTACCCATTCAGGCGTAAAGTACATTTGAGAAGGTACAGTGCGGATCACAACTATCGTATCAGCCCCACGACGATAAGCTTCCTCGACAGGGATCGCTGCGCTTATTCCTCCATCGTGGTATCGCACGCCGCTAAACTCTACGCCAGTTCGATAAAATCCTGGAATGGCGCTAGAGGCACGAATGATATCCAACCAAGAATCCGCATCAGGCTGTAAAAATGCTGCTGAAAAATCATCGCTACGACTGGCTCCCATATAGAATTCACGACCAGAATCTAATAATTCAAGCCCTGCATCCATATTAAGTGGAAACTCTTTAGCCGTCGTTTCAATCAACCAATCAAGGTCAATTAAGTTTCCTCCACGAATAAATCTCAGCGGGTTAAAAAAATTAAGATTTGTGGTATAGCGAGTAATAACTCGGCGGGCATATCCTGCTTGACCACAAATATAAGCGGATAAATTTTGGGCGCCCGCAGACGTCCCTATCATCAAATCAAAAGGGTTAAAGTTTTCTATCAGAAATTCATCCAATACACCGGCCGTAAAAATACCACGCTGACCGCCACCTTCGCAGATAAGGGCAGTTTTTCTTCCGTTAATTTCATCAGAAAACGCGAGTGGCTCAATCGTGCCTAAAGTGACTGGAACATGCTTTCCCATAGTAACCCTTTCTCTATATTGACGTGTATTTAATCAATCCCATTATAAATATGATTAAATTAAATGATTCTCATTAAACCGCTTTTCTCAGGGAGAGCAAATAGTAAAATGAGCTTTCGGCTGAAAGCCCATTTAAAAGAAATTACTTGTTCGTCAGAACTAAACCATTCTGTACTGATTTTACCCCTTTCGCGGTCGATGCAATCTGTACAACTTGATTTATCTGCTCGCTAGATTTGAGAAAACCAGAGAGGTAAACCACACCCTGAACAGTTTTCACCGACACACTATTACTTGGGAGCCCACTGGTACCTAAGAGTTTGCTTTTAATATCCGCAGTAATGGACGAATCATCAATATAGGTATCGGTACTTTTCACACCACTAGAGATGGCATTACCTGTATCTTTTCCCGCCATTTCAACAGTTTTAGCTGCGCTGTCCCAAGTTTCTGAAGCTTGTTTTTTCAAGGCGCTATCAGATGATGAGCTACAAGCAAAAAGTGCCCAGCTCAATCCAATGACACCTAAAGAACGTAAAACGGCGATCTTTTTCATTGGAACCTTCCTCTTGGTATGATTAATAAACTAACAATGTCATAGCCTAAGTAAAAAACAGGTAAAAATAAAGTCAAATAACTCATCTTACAGAGTATGACTCAAGGTAATTTTCAGTTTTGAGATAATTAATCTTAATTAGATGATTTGAATAAGAAATTAAAAATAATTGTCTAATATCTATCGATGAGAAAAATAGAAAAAGGGTGCCTGTATCACCTAACCCACAATCAGAGAGAAATGTGGGGGATGACTCCCCCACCAGACTACTCAACGCATAACAGAGTAGCTTGAACCATTGTGTTTCCACTGACTACATTAACCGAACAAAGTCGGTCCCGCAGCAGCAGTGAAAGGCACAATACCGTGGTGCACACGGTCATTAGCCCGATAAGAGCAAACTTGGTCATTCCTCTTGACTCCTGTACAAAAAGGAGACAAAATCCAATTGTCTAGGTTGGAGACTGCCTCGAGTTACTGTTAATGGAACTCGGGGCTTTCGTCTTTTTGGTCTCACAACTTGTTGTCTGCTTGAACCAAAATGATCCAAGCACCCACCGCCATCATAGCAGTATGCTCATCGAGAAAAAATATCGATTCAATTAACTAACCATATGATATTAAATTCATTTTTAATGATTACTATCGTTAATGGCTATTTATTATAGCTAATCGATAGGAAATGGGATTTTTTAAGGGTTATCTGACTTGAAAAAGGGTGCCTGTACCACCTAACCCACAATCAGAGAGAAATGTGGGGGATGACTCCCCCACCAGACTACTCAACGCATAACAGAGTAGCTTGAACCATTGTGTTTCCACTGACTACATTAACCGAACAAAGTCGGTCCCGCAGCAGCAGTGAAAGGCACAATACCGTGGCGCACACGGTCATTAGCCCGATAAGAGCAAACTTGGTCATTCCTCTTGACTCCTGTACAAAAAGGAGACAGAATCCAATTGTTGGGTTGGAGACTGCCTCGAGTTACTGTTAATGGAACTCGGGGCTTTCGTCTTTTGGGTCTCACAACTTAATGTCTGCTTGAACCAAAATGATCCAAGCACCCACCGCCATCATAGCAGCATACCTATCGCGAAAAAATATCGATTCGATTAGTTATGGCATTGAAAATATTAATGATTAATTGAATAAATAACAAAAATGGCCAACTCAGTTGACCATTTCGATATAAATGCACTAATTAGAGATAATGATTAGTGTTCGCGCGTTTTGCGGAATCTCACTTCAGGATAACGTTCGCTGGTTAAGTTCAAATTAACCATTGTTGGTGCAATATACGATAAATTATCACCACCATCTAAGGCTAAGTTCTGCTCATTTTTGCGCTTAAATTCTTCGAATTTTTTCACATCATCGCACTCAACCCAGCGAGCAGTAGAAACGTTAACCGCTTCATAAATCGCTTCAACGTTATATTCACTCTTCAAGCGAGAAACCACCACGTCAAACTGGAGCACCCCTACCGCCCCCACAATCAAGTCATTATTGATTAATGGACGGAAGACCTGCACAGCACCCTCTTCGGATAACTGCACCAAACCTTTCAGTAGCTGCTTCTGCTTCAGCGGATCACGCAGACGAATACGGCGGAATAATTCAGGAGCAAAGTTCGGGATCCCTGTAAATTTCAGTTCTTCACCTTGGGTGAAAGTATCCCCAATCTGAATAGTACCGTGGTTATGCAAACCGATGATATCCCCTGCATACGCATTCTCAACTTGAGAACGGTCACCCGCCATAAAGGTCAGCGCATCAGAAATCACCACGTCTTTCTTAATGCGAACTTGGCGTAGCTTCATCCCTTTTTCATAAGTACCCGAGACGATACGCATAAAGGCAACACGGTCACGGTGTTTTGGATCCATATTCGCCTGAATTTTGAAAACGAAGCCGGTAAATTTCTCTTCAGTGGCTTCCACTTCACGCACATCAGTTTTACGTGCCTGCGGTGCAGGCGCCCACTCAACGAGGCCATCAAGCATATGATCCACACCGAAGTTACCTAAGGCGGTACCAAAGAATACAGGGGTCAGTTCACCCGCTAAGAATGCATCGTGGTCAAACTCATGGGAAGCCCCTTGAACTAACTCCAGCTCTTCGCGAAGCTGAGAAGCTAATTCATCACCAACAGCCGCGTCTAATTCAGGGTTATTTAACCCTTTAACGATGCGAACTTCTTGAATTGTGTGACCTTGACCTGTTTGGTACAAAATGGTCTCGTCACGCAGTAAGTGGTAAACACCTTTGAATAATTTACCGCAGCCAATCGGCCATGTGATTGGGCAACAAGCAATTTTCAGCTCATTTTCCACTTCATCTAATAGCTCCATTGGATCGCGAATATCACGGTCCAATTTGTTCATAAAGGTCAGAATCGGTGTATCGCGCAGGCGGGTAACTTCCATCAGCTTACGAGTACGATCTTCAACCCCTTTACCGGAGTCGATAACCATTAAGCAACAGTCAACGGCGGTTAGTGTACGATAAGTATCTTCCGAGAAGTCTTCGTGTCCTGGGGTATCTAATAGGTTCACTAAACAATCATTATAGGGAAATTGCATCACAGAGGTGGTGATTGAGATACCACGCTGCTTTTCCATTTCCATCCAGTCTGATTTGGCATGCTGGTTAGAACCGCGACCTTTTACTGTTCCCGCGCGTTGAATTGCGTGTCCGAAAAGTAATACTTTTTCAGTGATCGTGGTTTTACCTGCATCGGGGTGAGAGATGATAGCAAAGGTCCTTCGCTTATTGATTTCATTAAGAAAATCTTGGTTTGCCATGTATAAATTCTTTTAGTTTGTACACGGATTTGTACACACTTTTGGAAGTACTCTCTTTTCAGTTCTTCGCTTGTCAAATCCGTCGTGTTAATCGTAATTGGCCGCTATTTTCGCTGATCTTGACTTTATAAACAATCAATGGTTATCTAATCGGTTACCATTTACTCTCAGCGTGCACCAATGCTCAGTTGTAGCTGTTTGCAATCGTTGCTTCTTCAGCTAATGAACAACTGTGGCTAAACCACAAATTCCTTCGCTACCAGAAATCGATGATAGCTTGTCGTACTACACCGATGATGGTGCAGTTGCCGTTGATCGGTATTGCAGGGTATTGCGGGTTCAAAGGTTTTAGATACTTCTGTTCACCATCAATAACCAACTGCTTAAAGGTTGCTTCTTTCGAATCATCCAAACGCGCAACAACCAATGAACCTGAAGAGTAAGGTAACTCAGGATCAACAACGATCACTGCCCCCTCAGGTATGGATTTTTTTCCGCTTGGATTTTCCATACTGTCGCCTTTTACGCGAAGTGCGAAACAACCCTCATGTGCTTTCCCAGTGACTTCACGCCACTCCTCAGCATCTTCATGGGCAAATCCCTCCGCTATTTCAGTCCAATCACCGGCCTGAACCCAGTTAATGAGAGGAATTCTTCCCTTAATATCAGGCCCGACTTCTACATTACCGACCCCCAAGCCAATCTCGCCATCACCTGTGGCGAGCCAATGAGCATTCACGCGAAGCGCCTCCGCGATCTGCATGGTGTAACGAGACCTAGCCGATTTACCAGAGCAAATCTGGCTGATCGACTGCTGTTTGATACCAATGCGACGAGCCAACTCAGACTGAGTTACCCCAGTAAGCTGCAAGGCATGGTTTAGTCGTTCGGATAAAGTTTTCATAAGCCCGCATTCTACAAATAAAACTGTAGTCTTTCAACAATTTTAACTGTTGACTTATCTACAGTTTAAACTGTAACATTCAATCTTGTAACAGTTATTATTGTAATAGGAGACGGTATGGAAGTGTTCAAAACGACACAAAAACATCTCCGCCGTGCCATTGACTTGGTCGGCGGGCAATCAGCATTAGCAAGAGCCATCAACTCAAAACAGCAAAACGTCTGGTTTTGGTTGAATAAATCAGGGCGTGTTCCCGCTGAATTCGTTTTACCCATCGAACAAGCTACGCAAGGACAGGTAACCCGATCTCAGTTAAGACCGGACATCTATCCCGAATGCCCAAGCGAGCTGAAAGCCAGTAACCAGTAGGATTAAGGGCAAGTAATGGTCAGCATTTTACGTAAACACAGAAGCGAGTACCTCCATGCGTGATTATGGCAAGGTCTATACCCGCTTTTGGCTAAAGCAAAACGTTTTGTCCTGGAGTGACTCTGCGAAGTTGCTAGGACTGTATTTGCTTACATGCCCACATTGTAATTTGCTTGGCTGCTTTCGACTGCCGATTGGTTACGTTGCTTCTGACTTGAACTGGGATGAGCAACAGGTTGCCAAGGCGTTAAGTGAGTTAGAACAAGATCAGTTCCTGATTCGTTGCGAGGGATCTGGTTGGACTTTGATTCGAAGCTTTCTGAAGCACAACCCAATCGAAAACCCAAACCAAGGTAAGGCAGCCTTTCGGTTGCTTAAAGATGTACCTGCCGACTTCGTTGGTATGGCATCGCTTTTGAAATCTCTTGCCGCTTTTCAAGCTCGGCTTCCAGAAGAATTTTCATCATTGTTTATGCCTGATGGCAACCCGGTAAGGGACTCTCAACGGTCGGATGACTCTGAGAGAAGCAATAAACCAACAGTTAAAACTGTTGACCAGATACAGTTTGAAGACTTCTGGGATGTACAAATACGCAAAGAAAAAAAAGCGAAAGCCAAAGAAGAATGGCTACGCATGGGCCTCAATGAAGACCATGAACTCGCCTTGGAAGTGCTAACACGCTGGAAAGAGCAACGAGACAACCGATTGCAGTATCAAGATCGGACTAAGACCCCTATGCCACATAACTGGCTTTTAAACCGGCAATGGGAAGACGAGTACGTTCGCATTGATGAAGTACAGCAATCATCGACGAGCCTAAAGGGCAGCAATCACCAATTGAATATTGAAGAAAGCAATCGCCGCATTGCTGAAAGCTGGGCCGGACCAGGTATTCGGGAGGTTCGTTCAAGTGCAGGAGGTTGATAAACGCGAGTTTGCTGAAATTTGGGGAGCAGCTTGGGCCATGTATGGCAAAAGCGTATCACCGCAATTGCTATCCATCGCATTTGAAGCCCTTCGTGCTTATAGCATTGAAGAAGTGCGAATCGGTCTGACTCGGCATATTCAATCACCGGATACTGGGCAATTTTTTCCAAAGCCCGCTGACGTCATCAAGCATATCGACGGCAACTCAGGTTCAAGAGCCATGGTTGCTTGGAACAAAGTTGACAAGGCTGTTCGTCAGGTTGGCGCTTGGACATCCGTGATGTTTGACGATGCGCTTATCCACCGCGTGATTTCAGACATGGGTGGATGGGTTGAACTCTGCAAGGTTGATGACAGGGAATACCCCTTTAAGCAAAAAGAGTTTTTAACACGCTACCAGGCTTACTTGCTGCGGGACGAAGTGGGTGAATACCCAAGGCTATTACAGGGTATTGCAGACCATCAGAACCAGCAAAAAGGATTTGATATGCAAGCGCCGGTTGCCGTAGGCGACTGGTCAAAAGCGGCACAAGTTTATACGAGAGGCATCGCCGACTTTAGCGCAGTGCCATTAAAAAGAATAAGCCCGAAAGCCATTCAGGCGCTTCTCGGAAATCAATTAGAGGACAAAAATGAAAACGATTAAAGCAAAAACCATTGCCCTAGTGATAGCCATGTCCGCAAGCACTTCAGTCTATGCGTTTCCGGGCTATCAGTGGGAAAAAGCAGCACATAGCGTTGGTATTGATCCAGTCATGCTCTACGCCGTTGCCTTGGCTGAGTCGGCCTCACATCGTGGTCTCAACATGACCAGTCCATGGCCATACGCAATTCGCAATGGTTCAAACGCAACCTACGCCAAATCTAAGACAGAAGCAGAGCAACTGTTAAACCAGGCACTGCAAGAGACTGAAAAATATCAGCTCGATATTGGCCTTATGCAAATCAATTTGCATTGGCATGGGCATCGGGTGAGCTCAGCAGCGGAACTGCTAGACCCCATCACCAACCTTACGGTCGGCTCAAGTATTTTGGCCGAAGCAATCAAGTCTTCACCAAATGATTTAGAGCTTGGCATAGGCCGCTATCACAGTTGGAACGAAGAGCGTGCACGCTGGTATGGGCAAAGAGTGCTTTCTATCTATCGCAATATTTTACATGAACTGGAGGTCCGTCAATGACAACCAATCAACAAGACTTCTATCAATTAAATTTGGCGTACCTACACGCAGCACGAGAATTGGCGCGAATTGATCCGCAAGAGGCCGTCTTGCGCTTTGGACTTACACGCGACGTGGTTGATGCTCTGATTAATGCTGGTGTTGACGACCTGCAACGAGTGGCGACCTCATCATTCATGCTGTTTCAACCAAGGGGTAACCAAAGCCAACTGATTGAGATGGTGAAGAGCAAAGGCACAGGTATCCCAAGAATCGCTTATTTATTATCAACCCTAAACAACAAGGGGGATGCATGATTGATAACCTGTCCAAAAGTGAGCTATTTACCCGAGCCTCGCTGCTTATTAAATACGGATTTCGAACAACCATTATCGCGCTCGATACAGGTTTGCCAATCCACATTATCAGAAGGCTCCACAAAGAAGTGACTGGCAAGTCACCTTGTCCTGGTCAATTGCCAGAATCTGATGCCATCGTCAAAAGCAGAAGAGCATTAGTTGAAGGCTCCCTGCTTATGGCGCTTTATGTCAATATTGGTGGTGATAATGTCTACAAGCAATTAAATATCGATGCTTTGATGAAGGCTTACGATGCGTATTTGGTTGCAAGAAAAGAAGCAGATCTTCCAGCTGAGATCCCCTGGAAAAAACTGACCATCAATGAAGGTTGGGTTCTAGCTCGTGATTTAAGATCACAGCTTGCATCCTTACACCGGTGTCGATGCGGCAGTCTGTATTTGACGGTATCACAACAGCGCATTCAGCTTAAATGTCCTGTGTGTGAGATTATGGCCGAGCAAACCACTAGAGCACTTTTTGAGAACTAACATGCAGATGCATGATTTGATTGTGCACCTCCCGTGCACTTTGAGAGTACTAAGAAGATGACAAACTTACTTAAATCTTTACCAGCACGCTGCTGGTTTATATCACTGGGGCTTTTTCTGGCGACTTTGGCTGCGGCTCATTTCTTTCCTTCAGAAATATTAACGGCATCTGCCAAGTTAGCGGCTTTGCCATTTCTGTTCTGCACCGTCGTTTTTTTCAGCTACTTGGGTTTCAAAGCGACCTGTAATCCCATCGGACTTATAGCCATAATCACTATGCTTGTAGCAATCGCATATTGGCAAGCGAGTTGGACAATTGTTGGTTTGGGACTCTCTTTCTTAGCTATTTGTACTGGAATTAGATTCTTGAGTAGCCAAGTTAAAGATTCGGGTAGAACTTTGAGCATTGAAGAAAAATGGTATTGGTATAAGCTCCATTCGTTTTTTGATGGCTTTTATCCAAGGTATCCCAAAAAGCCAAAAAAATAGCCAGCCAACCACAAGCTGGCTACCTTCTATTTTCAGTTCCTTCCTGATGCCTGGTTATAAGCCCTAATATCGATCAAGTTGTTCTGAGCATAATCTCCCGCAAGCGATGCATTTGAGATCACCGCTATCTGCTTATCCACAAATGCTTTATCTTCTTCAGACACACTGTCAGGGATGTAAGCGCCACTCTCATCCTTTTGACGATACTCATTTAGCATTTGCTCCCTTAGACCTAGCATTTCAGGCGACCAACTCGATGAGTCTTCAGAGTTGAATACGCGTCCCGCCAAACCTTCATTGAAAGCTTGAGCGAACACTTGACTTTGAATCGGGGTCAATCCCATTCTCTGCCCTTCGCTGTATGCTTCCTGTTTGAAATCATCGGCATACTGTTCTAAGAACTCACCATATCGATTGTTAACTGCCGCACCAAATGCCCCCGCCAACATGGCTTCAGACTTAGTGCCCCAGTTTACTTCGGAGGCATACTGCGAACTCGATCCACTGTATGCATCATTAAACGCCGTCAATGGATTTTCCAAAGAGGTTCCGGCATCAACGGCGGCTTTTAACCCATCCCAGGTTGATTTGCTGGCCACCGTTGCGTTGTGCAAGAAACCTCGTGAGCCAGGATCTTCAAGCGCTTGTTCTTTGTAACTCTCATAGTCTTCGCCAAAGTGATTCAAGGTATGCAGAGCTGCATCAGTATGCTTGCCACTGAAATCACCAATAGCACTGGCGCTGTTGAAGAACATTTCAGCACCAGAAACTCCGCTATCATCAGCCATAATGCGTGATCGCCACTGAGATCCAGCTTCACTGTTTAGTCCAGATTGATAGGTACTTGTGTCAGTAGCTACGGCCTGCTGAGCTTGCTGCTGATGCGCATTCAACTGTCCATCTATACCAGACAGATTGGTTTGGTAAGCCGATTGAGCTGCGTTGAACTGAGTTTGAACTGTTGCTGCATCCTCGTAGCCGCCCAATACACCCGATTCAACTTGGCTTTGAGTACCACCAAAAGTAGGTGCAGTTGATGACAAGCCTTCATTTGAGCGCGGCTGAATTGATCGTAAATCGGCTCCGGTAGCCATGGCCATAACCGTCATTGCAGCTTGATAATCATTGTCGCGTTCAGCGGGCGTTGAAGAGTTGCTATAGGTTAAAGACTCCATAGCTGCCGCTACATACGCCTGATTATCATCAGGTAGCAAGCGCTGATACATTGGAAGGTTTTCACGTAAACGGTTACCTGCTTCAACATGCTGGTTCATATAGCGACCTAAATAATCCATGACTTCAGGATTGTCCGCCGCTAATCGGGTTAACGTCGCACCATCAGTATTTCTTTGTCCTGATAGACTGTAGCTGGCCTGATCAAGCTCACTAAAGCGATTTGATGCCGTGACAACGTCTTGTGCTGAACTCTGAAGTGACTGATAGTCTTGGTTAGACAACGACATTTCAACGCCAGAACGTCTTGAATCTGAAAGGTCCTTAACCATCGCATCGCGATACTCAGCACGTCGTGAATCACTTAATGCCAAGCTTTGCATCTCCCCAGTGAGCGTATTTGCGGTCGTAGATCGAGAACTGCCTTCTGACGACTCAACTTGGCCACTAAAGTTACCACCTAAATCCAGCCCTGCTCGTACCCTTGATAGTTTTGGTACACGAGATGAGTCTGGCTTATCGACTCCTGGCAAGTTGCCCTGTGGAGAATCATTGCCGCCAGTACCAAGAAGCCTTCCAAGAAAGCCCTTATCAGCAACTTCTTTCTCACCGGGATTAGTAATGGTTCCATCGCCACCGACCCTTAGGCCTCCCGATAGCACGCCCGATACCAAGCCACGTACAGCATCTTTTTTATCGTCTCCAAAACCATACCGAGTTTGCAGGTCATCAGTAACCTGATTAACAACGGCGCTAGATGCGGAGTTAGAAGAACCAATCTGACGTCCAACCGAAGAAAGGTTGTCGTAACTTAGCTTTTCACCAAAGGTTCGACTCATGGTATTGCCAACCTGACGGCTAAAGGCTTGAGTTGCCTGAGTCATGGATTCTTTTGCAGAGCCGACCATTGAACCCACTGCGTTTCCGACAGAGAAACTGCTTAGTAGGTTTGACGCGCCGGTCATAGCAGAACCAGTGAGGGCTGAATTTTGGAACATTGACTGTGATTGCATTACCGGGGCATTTTTCGCGACATCTGGACTTGCCAGCTTTTCATCAATGGCATCACCGTTTTGTAGACGCCCAGCCAAGTGGGTAGCGGTTATTGCTGAGCCATAAACGAGCATGAGCGAAATCGCCGGAACACTCGACGCCAACATGCCGCCAGTAGCTATCCAGGTTTGCAGCACTGAATCCATCTGCATCATCCCAGCAAAAGATGGCACTTCTGTACCTGCAAAGGCATCAAGAGCAGACATTTTCCCTGCAACGGTTAAATGAATATACAGGTTAATGATGGCCATGACAGGCATCCAAAGTTGAATCCAAAGCAGGATTAACAAGTACTTCCCAGCCATTCGCATCCCGATTTGGCCAAGGGCTATCACAAAGGCCATCAATGGGGTGATGGCGTAAATGAACCCCTCAAAAAACGTCATCATCGGACGAACGATACTCTGGAACAGGGTCTGCTCCGCCGCCCATTGCGTATTACGCTGCTCAATCGCTTGGTTAACCATAACGGCTGCGGTGAAAGCTTGATCATCCATATACTTGCCCGTCACGCTTTGCTCATAAATAGGCAAAAGCACTGACGCGGTCATATACTCTTGGGTGTTAACCGAAGCCAAACCAAGGTTATTCAGTGCATTTCGGATCACGTCATCAGTGTCCGTTGCTGACGAAGTCCCCAATGAGGCTGACAGAACCTGTTTAAGCCTTGGAATGAAGGTTGATTCTGTCATGAGTTTCAGTTGGCTATAGGCATCGGTGCAGTCCAGATCGCTACTGCTACCACTGAGCATGATTCGAGTGCCATAAATGCGCGAATCAAACCTAATCGCTGTCATCGGGTTAGGATCACTCAGCACCTGATCGAGGTTCTTTTGGCCGATGTCGATACCAATCAAGGTGCACTCTTTGATGTAGTTAAACCACGATTGCTCGATGTCCGAGCCGCCGACACGATTTGCATCACCCAACCCAGAGCGATCCATCACCTGTTTTCTCACTTTAATCAGTGACTGTAAACTGGATGCAAAGCCGTATTCCGTCATCGCGGGAGTTGAGAAGGCGGTTTCAAACAATCGCGTGATTTGAAAGCCAACAGTCGAAATCGTACTACCTGCGGCAGCAACACCGATGGGCACATTATCAACCACTCGAACTTGTCCGGTGTACGCATCCTCAATGCTCACTCGGGTACTGGGTCCAAACATGGTTGCAAAGACTAGCCATGAGACTAAAACGTGTTGAAAGTTAATCCCACGACCGCCTTGCATTAAGGCCTGGACAGAGACCATCAATACCCCAATGAGCAAGCCAATGCGAACCATTGAAGTAAAATCGCCTGTACCAGTGATCATCGCGACAGCGTTCAGGACCTGCTCTAAAAAAGCCGAATCCCCGATGGAATAGATTTCCCACATGACCTATTCCCCCAGCGCCGTAGATTTAACGGTGTAATAACGCTGTTTGCGAATGGTCTGTATCACCTGGTTAAAATGTGCCAGCAACTCTTGCTCTGAGCCGTATCTTCGCTGCAACGCGGCGTACTCCTCATTGATTTGGCGACGTGCACGTTCAAGGTCTTCCGTTAATAACTTCGCATAGGCATGATCTTCCACACCGGAGGTACTTCTAGCTGCATTGAGCATGTCTTCAACTAATGCTCGGGCCATCTCAACAGCAATAAATGGTGCCGCTCGTGAAGCAAACGACCTAGCGGCCCCTTCATTTAATGCAGAAAGAGTTCGAATCATGCCCCCAATGCTGGCAGGAGCCGAGGTCATAAAAGCCTTTTCGGTGGCGCTAGCAGCCCCTGTATTTCGAGCAAACTTAAAAATAATGCCGTTACTAGAACCTGTACCAAGAAGTAAATTTTCTACCTGAGTTGATAACCCGGTAAGAGTCACGTTAGTGATTATTGGGTTCAGACAACCGTCTTGCGTCACTGTGTCACATCGGTACATAGCGACGTTACCGCCATGAATTAGATGTTCAATAGTCACTTTATTGCCATTCAGTCTGGTCAGTTTCGGGGCTTTACCTTGACCATCAGCCGCATTCGCTAAATCACCAACGATGATCGAGCCCGTCACGGACATAACCGCTTCAAGAAAACGGTCATCCCCCGATGCAAACCAGCTTGATGCCGAATGACGTTTCAGTGCTCGCCAAACCAAATTACCTTTAATCGTTCTGTTTACATCAGATGCCGCGACACTCGAAGCGTTCTCATATGGGTTCTTACCATTGGACTCACTCCAACTGGTAAAAATGTCCCCAGCCCCTTTAAGTGAGCTCAACATGCTGGCTTCTGTTTGCCCCTTTTTACCAAAAGCAGCCAGGGTATCGTTCACGACTCCCTGAGCCATTTGACAGGAATTACCAAAATACTCGTTCAACTGCTGGATTTTCTTTTGCAGTGTCTCCATGTGCTGAGAGCATTTCTCACACATAGCACTGAGCGCCAATTGGAATGCATACCCCTTGGCGTTTGCAGCAACAGAGCGAAGTAATTGAACAAACTGATCCGCGTTAACAAATGACAAACTTCCCGCGAACATATCAATGCCGCCACAACCGGCTTGGAATGACGGTGGCACCATAGAGACGAGGTTCTCGTTCATGATCCTGTTACGAACAACAACGCTTCCTCCAGATATAACGCCACGCCGCTGACTCTCGAATACACCAGGCGCAGTGGTGTTGGTCATTGAACCAAACAACTGGTTCATCTCCTGTTGCAAGCTTGCTTGGCTCATAGATGAAAAACCAATCGCACAGGCGATTAGCGATACTCGGATTACTTTTTTCATTGTTATAACCCTCCTTGTGCACGCAGATAGCGAACAAGGAACTCAGGGTCCTGTAATATCTTTTCGTTAAGCTCTTGGGCTGACATCGCGAGTGACACGCCGGGTTGAACAGGTCTGGTGGCATAGTAAGTTTGATCGTCAATCCAACCGGCTTGATGGGCTGCGAGAATGATTCGATTATTGAGCTCATCAAGGCTCATTGCGCCTTGTCCAATCGGAGTAATAACGTTAGGCGGGTCAACTAAGAACACGGCAGGGACAGTCGTAACGGACAAGGATTGGGCTTGTCCTGAATCGACTTTGTAATTGGGAAACTCTCCACCGGGTAAAGGCAAGCCATCGACAGCAATAGCAAACACCTCGAACCCATAGTTCAAGGCCATAGATTCGATGATAGGCGCTTGAGCATGGCAATAAGGGCAATCCGAACGATAGAAAAAGAACAAACCAGCCCGCTTCGCTACTTCACCTAAAGCTACATCACGTTGAGTGCCAGCTTCTCGATCCATCCGATTGGCAGCATAGGTCGCCAAGGGTCTGCGACTGATTTCATCCAAAACAGGATCGCCCATGACCACCTGCTGACTAACATCAGCAAACTGTGAGCCCTTATCCATCATGACGCGCTGGAGATACAGATAGGCTCTGACGTTCTCATTCGTCGGCTCATCAATTGCCTTGTCCATGAACGACTGCATGTGCTCACGAAACCAGGCAGCACTGAAAGGCTTTAGCCCGTCCTTAGTGGGCTCCACAACACCAGATTTCGGCTTCATTAGGTCTTCAGACTCGGCTGGCTCGGGAATGACCTGATACCAAAACCAACCTTCCTGACCACGCTGATAGAATTGCCCATCACTAGCATAGGCGGGCAAGATGAATAGAAAGAAAATAATGATTGGGATGGTCACCCATAGGATGAACCAAGGTAACAAAGGCGTTCTCATTGTCAGCTCCAGAAATTTCACAGAGCTAACATGCTAAAGATCCCCGTAAGAGCGATTGGCCAGATAGATGAAGGAATCGTGTGTGTTTCTGACTATCTATTAAACACTGTTACTAACGTAAGTGCTTTGGCTGATGGCACCATCACAAAGTGCATACCAGAGCTCCCATGACACCAAAACTCTGCCTGTACGAAATATTTTTTTGCTTTCTTTGAAGCTATACATTCTGGCAATAAAGATTTTGCCAATTCTGTGCTACACAATTTAGCGCACAAAGCCTTCCAAGGATGCTTAGGTACACCGCCTGAAAGCCGTTCCACAAACCTTTCCAGTGCATGACGAGTCACCACGACAGGCCCAATGTTCGGAACGTTGATGACCTCATCGATTTCTCTCACGGTAGCATTATCGACGCTGTATTCTTCGAAGGAATATGAGAGCCAATCTTCCCGTTTCTCTACCGATATCTGTGCTTCCTGGTATCGAGTGAGCAAAAACCTAGTCAGGCTGTAAAGTGAATGCTGAGTTGAGCGTTGTTTCTGTAACTTTTTGATAGCTCCTTTACTGACCCGGATTTGAAGCCCATTACCGCTTCGGTTACTCCCCATCACCTCTTTCACTGACAGTAGGTGATGAATCGCATAGAGCTCAGCTGCAATTGGCTTTTGCTGCTCAGTTAGCTTGTCGTATTGCTCACCTAAATCGACCTTTAGTTCACCACCTCTTCGAAGGCCGGTCTTCCAGTAAACCGTAAACTCACCATCAATCTGCTTTGTTAACAGGGTTAATACCATCATGTTTGTTTCTCCTATTGGTTATCTATTTTTCATTCTCCATGATTTTTCAAATATGCAAGGCGCAAAAAAAGGGGCCGAAGCCCCTTAGATCAGATATGAACTTTCGGAAAGCCCATGGCTCCGTAAACATTCAGCACATCATTCCAATCCCAACTTTTCACGCCAAGTGACGTTGGTATCGGAGGGATCAGAACTTGTGTCAGAATGCCTTTTTGCCAGGCTTTTTTCTTGAGTTCATTCGCTGCATTCAGGCCGGTCTCAGAGAGATCGTGATCTGCCCAGATGTACAGCATTTTCACATTACTTGGTGGTTCAAACCTAGCCAGTAGCGTTGCATTCACAACCGACCAACATGTCTGTCCCGTAGCTCTGGTAACCGCTAAAGCTGTTTCGATGCCTTCAGAAACACCTAATACCTCACCAGGCTCACCTATCGGAATGGCACCACCAGTGATTGTTCTGTCACTTGGTATCGGCATCATCTTTTTAGGCTTTTCAACCGGCGCTTTGAATCCATCTTCACTTAGGTAGATCCGATGAAACGTGGCCGAACGCCCTTGCTGAGTAACGATTTTACCTAGCAGCGCTGGGTAGCTATCGATAAACAAGCCATCTTCATCATGGTAAGGCAAGTTTGGATGATACCTCAGCACCGAATCCCATTCAGGACGAAGCCGGGTAACAATGCCACGACGATGCATGTAGTTCCAAACTGGTTGCGCACGAGTATCTGCAAGAGAAAACGTTTCTCCCCAGGTTTGATTCAAGCGATGGATAATCGCTTTGTCCTCGTCCTGCTTTCTAGCCTTCCAATCAACTGCGTTACTCGGTATTGGCCGAATAGGCGCTTGTATTTGTCCGGGTTGAATACCAAGAACCTGGCCGATTGCTTCAATAGACTGAGCAAAGTTCCATCCATTAATCCAAGACAACAGTTCAAAACCATCATGAAAGATACCGCAGGTGTTACAAACGCCACCTCCGGTATATTCAGCATCTTTGAATAGCCTAAAGCCATCACGACCGCCATGAACAGGACAAGCCACATGACGGCCCTTTCGAGCAATGGCGGCATCAAGTTCTGGCACCAATACCGCTAATACTTGAAGCCATTGGCCATTAAGATATGGCCTTACTGTTTCAATTTGTAAAGGTAACGCCATATAACCTCCTTAAGTAAAAAGCCGACTCCTACCACTGGTGGTAAAAGTCAGCTTGGGTCCTGCATTGAGCCGTTTGGTTAATGCAGGAACGTTAGTCAAGCTGGATACCATGTCGTCTTAATAGCCACATGATGGAATCACGAAGCACATCAGGATCGACAACCGCAGCCATCGCGCAAACACGAAAGCAAAATGGCGTTAATTCGTCATTTTGAATCCACGACAACACATCCCTTCGCAATCGAGTACTGACACGACCGTCCAGCAATACACGGATCGCATCCAATAGAATGCCTTCGCGTAACTGCCAGATTTCCGTGTCAGACCAAGTGACTGGGGCATCATCAAACTCAAATAGAAATTCGAGCTGTGATGACGTGTGTTGATAGGACTGCTTTTGTGATGAAGGAGAATGGGCAATGCGCCCATTCATTAAAGATAACCGCGTTCGGCAAGCGAAACGCAGCCCTCGGATGCGACCACGACATGGTCAAGCGTTCGAATATCAACAAGTGACAAGGCGTCACGGAGTCGATGAGTGATGCGTTTATCAGCTTCACTGGGTTCAGGATCACCCGATGGATGGTTATGAACCAGTATCACTGCTGCCGCATTAAGTTCTAGCGCTCGTTTTGTTACTTCCCTTGGATAAACGCTCGCTGCATCTAAAGTGCCTTTGAACAGCTCTTCAAATCGAATAACGCGATGCTTTGTATCAAGAAACAGTACGCCAAAGACTTCGTGCTCATACTCGTGCATCAGTGTTTGCAGGTATGAGAACGCCGACGATGGCTGTTCAATTTTTCGACCTTTACTCAATCGACCACGGGCAAGCTTGAGCGCCATATCTAAGATATCCGCTTCAGTCACTTGCTCAGGAACGATGTAAGTACCGGCTTCTTCGCCAGCTAAGAACTTTCTGTTTTTCATAGGAGTCTCCAAAAAAAACGGAGACGAACCCATGCCCAGGCGGGGACGGAATCGTCCCCGCAGGGTGGTAAAATGGATGTGGTTACTGAATTATCAGTTGTTGTGTTACTTCGAATAACTCACGCTTCAGATCTTTGACGTCGTTAATCACGATGCTTCGAGGAAAGAATTTCTCAACACTGCGTGTTTGAATCCCGATCCCCAGCAGCTCAAAGCCACTGCGTCTGCACCGGTCAACAATGTCATGCGTGGCAGCCCAATCATCTGGGTCACCATCCGTTAGCACTATCATTAGCTTTCGCTTCTGTTTTTGTGCCAACAAACTGTTTGCCGCAAACCACATAGCTTGTGCCATAGGCGTACAACCTCTTGGTTTTTGGTCAAAACAGGCGGCCCGATGTCGAACCGATTGCTTGGGCAATAACGCGATAGAAACTTCCTGATGAATACCAGGAAAATAACTGACCGCAGGTACAACACCCGGTATACCTTCCAATGCCATGGCTAAAGCCAAAGCGGCTTCATTGGCAACATGAAAATACTTGCGATTACCTTCGCCAATGGGCTTACCCATTGAGCCCGATATATCGACAAGCAAGTGCACAGCAGCATTAGGCGCAATGCGGGGCTGCCTTTGAATAAACAATCTCGACTCACCTGCTTGTGAAGCGGCAAGACGATGAGTTGCCACTCGAAGACCGTACCGTTTGGCATGATTCCGATTGTCCTGACTGGACTGAACCATGCCCCTAAGTCGGGCTCGAATTTGAGCCGACTCAGACGCCGATAAGGTCAAGATAGCCTCATCACCCAACATAGCTTGCTCTGCTTGGGGCAAACTGAGTGGAGTGACGCCCTGATGTCCTTCTGCTTGTTCCGACAACACTTCTGCCACTTGTGCAAAGGTATCGGGTTCAAAGTGAGCGGCACTGGCCTCTAAGGCTTGTCGCAAATTATCAGCTTGATCAGAGTTATCTGAATCACTCGTTTCAGCAGCATCCCCTGTTGCAGACGAACTTGTTTCCGGGGTTTGACTGTCACTACTGCTATTGCTGTCATTACTCGCATCTTGTCCAATGTCATCACCGCCATCAGCATCAGACTCATCCTGTGGTGGACGAGATTCTTCTTCCAACATGGCAACGATGGCATCGACAAGTTTCAGCACTTCACCTGTAGATGCCAGGCTAGGCACTGCTGTCAGCATGGCGCTTAACCGGCTCATCGCTGCGGCAGGAAAGAGTTGTCTCACTCTTTCATCAACAGCTTGATACAAAGGCGTCAGCGCTTTCTGGCCCAGAAAATGGCATCTCAAGCGAAACAACAACCAGGCTTGCAAGTTAGATGCAGGCTCAGGCTGTTCAGGTACACACATTTGCTGTGTGTCCACCATGTACTCAATCACTTGCGAAATACTGCGCCGGGTTCCGGGGTAATCCTTTGCCAATTCGTTTTCAATGCGCACATCCTCAATAATATTGAGAAGTGCCTTACGGATCGGCTTAGACGACGCCTTCTTCACCATGTCAAAATTGGTATGCCGAATATGCGCCGCTTCATGAGCCAGATAACCCCAAGCTATTTGTTGATAGTGTGGGTCGTCTGGGTTTGCTGTTGGGATCACAATCCGCTCACCATCGGTAAACGCATCTTGTCCTTGAATAAGCACCTTCACACCAAACTTTTCGCCATAAGCGGCGGCAACGATTGGCAGTGCATTTTTTAATGGATGATTCATGGGAGTCTCCTAATCATTAGGGGGAATACTCCCTCAGCGGGAGCGTTTCCCCGCTGGGAATGTAAGTGTTTAAACCTGTGCTTTTAGCTTAACCAGGTCGTATTTTTGACCTAACCAAGCCACCAATTGAGCGGTACTCTCGTGCTGCTCAAATGACGTTTTAAGCTGGTCTAAACTCAGGATGTCATCCAATGTCAGACCATACTGGTCTTGTAACTGAGTAGACACCTCGTGTTGATATTGCAGCCAGGCCCGCTCATGAGCGGTTTGCTGCAATGCCATGTTTGGAACAAACACCATGGCCGTTACCCAAACACCTTGCCCGTCCGCATCTGCGATCAATACAGGGTTCTTGGGGATCACGACACTATGTGTTGAGTACGATCGTTGTACTAACGTTCGACAACACGCCACTTCTGGTATCGATTCACTTTCAACCGCATCAGTCACACCACGAAAATGCGGTTCAAACTGGTTCAGTTGGCTGGGGTTATGGATGGTTGATTGCATAATTTCCTCTTACATAGTTCAGAGGACATGCGCCCTTAAGGGCAACATGCCCTCAAGGACGTTAGAAATAAAATGAGTTTGGTACAGTCGAACCAAGGTTTGGTCTGACGGTTGGTTGTGGTATTGCACGTAAGTTATCTGCCTGAGCAGATACTGGCTGTGCGGGTTTAGGTTCAGGTTTGGGCATCAGTTGTCTGATATCCAATTGACCTTCACCGTGCATTCTCATCTTGTCTGGATCAGACAAAATTAAAATGGTCGCCATCAGTTCGTGATAGAGATTGTCTGTCACAGGGCCGGTCTTCGGCAGACGAACAAATAAATTGTCCATCGCTTCAACCATCGGCTGAACTCGATGATCCAGGAATGACAAACCATCCAACTTGTCTCTTAATCGCTTGAGAGGATTAAGGGCACGCTGACTGATTTGATTCTTTCCTGCAACGGAACGCTCAAACAGTTCATTAGCATCACGAGCCACCTCCCTAAATAGGGTGTGTCCCATGCCATTGACCTTGTCATCTAAGCCACCAGCTTGTTCAGCCGGTTGCATTCGATAGATGGCATAATCGAACTGAAGCCGTTGTTCCACGTCTTCGATGGGTGACAGCGCACGCCGAATTGCATCTGCAAATTCCGGGTGTTTCGCAACCCAGTCAAACGTCACCTGATCATAGTTGTCCAAGAACAACTGCTTGCACTGCGCAAACTCCTGACCGATCCTGTCAAGCTCTGGAACAATCTGATCAATTCGGTCTTCAGGGACGGCATAGCCACCTAAAAACCGCACACCGACTTGCTCACACAAGCGCTGCGCTTCTTTCTTAAGCCTTTCAAAGTTCGCCAATGCCTCTGGGTCGCAAATTTTTTTACTCCCTAAGCTGGCAACATCCTTCGGTGGAAGTTGGCTGCCATTGGCTAATCTGAAATCTTCAGGCCTTAGCTTTTTTCTACCGCTCCAGATGGAACAGTCGATGTGACAAATCAACAGTTTGTCGAGGGTTTGAATACTCATAGTGCATCCTCATGCGAGATGGGGACGCACCACTCCCAACAGGAGCAATGGCCCCCGTTTGGGTGGTAGTAGTTGACGCGCTAATGGCAATACCACTATCAGAAATAGTAATTTTGCGAATCAGGCGACGATTGGTTGAGATCGATTTTCACAGGCATTAAGTCCAGTGCTTCAGCTATCGGGCGAACCCGCTCTAAATCACTGCCTAGCAACCGCAATACATCTTTTTCCAACTTCAGTTGGTCGGATACTTCTATCCCTTCAGGACTCGCTACTGTGAGCGAACACAGTGGTGGTAATTGACGCTTAAAAGCCAGTAACAGCAACAATGGCCACGGGCCATCATCAGTGTTAACAATGCCAGCGCCTTCACCTGACACCATGCTGATTTGATTGGTACTAGGTAATCCGCTTTTGCAAAACCCTAATGACCATTCTCCAATCCTGACTTGGTTATCATCAATAACAGCCAAGCCATAGGCTTCAAGCAGCTTTGCCATATCGAACAACGCTTTTTTCGCCAGCGATATTTGGCCATTGACGTCCTTGCGAGTACGAAACTCCCAACTGACGTTATTGACGCACGCGACACTATCTAGCGCATTTGAGAGTTCAAATGGCCGCCCTTGATGATCAATGCCGACTTGTCCAACCAATCGATAACCCTTGTTGATTTTCTCATTGATTCGTCGGTCTGCTTCAGCGTTAGGATCAGTCGAATCAATCAATCGCTGCTGCGACAATTGACCGGCTTTTCCAAACCGAACTTCAATCTCCTGGGTATCCGATCCAACGTAAATGGCCCATTCTTTGGCTGTCCCATCAGAATGACGGTAACGGTAAAGAGCAAAGCACTTATCCATCATCAATCCTCCCAATGGTCACCGAAGACATCAGCGGCAATACGGTGAATGGCTTCTCGTTGCTCCAACTCAGCACGAGCCGTCAAAGACCGAACCAGTGCATACTCCACTGCGTTAGGAGCGCCTTTAAAAGCAAGTGTTAACTTTGCCCAGCGCACCAAGGTCCGAGTGGACATAGTGATACTAAGCTCAGCACCACCATCCGCGCCCCCAATAAAGAGACGACGAATGTCACCAGCCACTTTCACCATTTTTTGGCGAAAGACTTCTGGCAAGCCCGGCGCAACGTTCTCCAGAATGGCTTCCTCTACAGAAGGCTCTGCATAGGTCGCTTCGATGATTCTAAAGCGATCAAGAAAAGCCAAATTCTGTTGGAGCACACCTTGATACAAGCCCGTTTGGTCACCGCTGCCCGCACTGTTGCCGGTAGCGATAAAACGAAACTTGGTATGTGGCATGATGATCTCACCGCCATTTTGTGCGATGACCAACGGGGCACCTTCCAAAATGTCATTGAGCCCAGCCAGTTCAGCAGGCTCAGCAAGATCCATTTCATTAATGATCAGCAAATGGCCATGCTTGACAGCCAGTGCCAGCGGCCCATACACAAAGGTCATGTTGCCATTAACCAGTGTGTGGTGACCGATAAGATCGGACAACTCCAATCGACCGTGCGCAGTAATTTGCTGAACAGGCCAATTCAATCGAGAAGCAACTTGGCAAATTAGCGAGGTCTTACCGCATCCAGTGGGGCCTGTAATATACAAACCGTCACCGTCTGGGTGAGACAAGAACGCCAATACGTCACGTAAGTCTTCTTTTCTAAAAACATACTCGTCCTTGCGAACGGGAATGTTTGGATGGGTAGTGTCGGCACTAAATCCTTCCAGAACGAAAGCATCAGGAGCCGGGACATTAAACGCTTGATTCACTTGAACCAAAAATGGGGATTGTTCTGTCATGGTAAACCTCATTAGTTTTAACGAGGCCCCATGCCCCAACAGGGAATGAAGTCCCCGTCGGGTGGTGTGTTGATTGTGGTATGGCTGTGTATGTAAGAGTTCAGCTCGCTCTATCATTCGTACCCAGCATTGGCTACGAGTGAAACTGCTTTCTGATGCACTCGATGTAAGCGCATGAGAAAGGAGCCGAAATCGGCTCCAAGTGAACGTTAAAAGTAAAATGAGCTCGGCGAGTCACCTGGCAGAACCAAGTTATCTTGCTCAAGACTGATTTTGATTGGTGTTTCAACGGGCTGCTCTGGCTTATTGGTGCTAATGCGCAACCGCTCTTGTGGCGCTTTTCGGTAAGCGGCTAAAACCTGTTCATCCAGCTCGCCTAACTTATCGGTGGCCAATTGCTTATAGTCCACCGTGCCCGCCATCATGTAGCGGCTGAGTTTGACCCCAGCATAGTCGGCATGAGCGTAGTTACCCATCATGGCGACCAATTTTGACTGGGCGTCTCGCATTTCCTCTTTCAAAGATTTAATGTGATTTTCCAGTCGGACCACTTCGGCATGTGCTGAGCAATACTGTCGAGACAGCGATGTCCAACGGTATTGGGCTTCACCCTTGGGAACAAAACAATCTTGCTCAGGGCATTTTGACGGCTCTTTTTTGGTCTGTACTAACTCCCAAAACTGAAGCGCTGTTTCTTGCAACTCAGTTAAGAACGCCGCGTCTCGCTGTATTTCAAACTCAATCAGTTGATCCTCAAAATAGAAAACCAACCAACCTCGCGTGCTATTGGCGACCAGTATTTGATGCTGTACTTGCACCCAATACAACTGGTACGCCTCGCTTTGTTCTCGGTGAGCTTGCACATCCTCAAAAACTGACTGGCAAGGACATTTCAGTTCAACGGGTTCGCCCGCATCGTTGATGCCATCAAAGCTGGCTCGAAAGATTGCGTTATGATCGGCTTCTGCACATGACGGCAGAAGAAAGTCATTATGCGCATTCTCAAATGCTCGCCTTGCTTGAGGCTCCAACCTTATACCACGAAGCACATTTGGATTATTCGACAGGTCTTCCGGTAATACGAATCCGGTTTTTTCTGCCCATAATCGCCAAGGTGTTTTGTAGGGTGAACGCCCCATAATAATTGGGGCTTCAGATGCCGTAACCCCTGCAATGCGCCACTGGTGCCATGCAGGAGTACGTTGTGATAGGTCGATAACCTTCATATTGCCTCCTTTGAAGGGAGACTCCCCTGAAGGAGAGAACTCCCCTTCAGGGTTAAGTGGTTACTTTGCAGCTTGTGCTAACGCTGTTTGGTGCTGAACAACACTTGCTTGAACCGAATCAATTGCCGCTTTACCGGCTTGAATCGAACCTAAGACAAGGGCAACAACCAATACCAAGCGAAAAAGTGAGGCTGATTTAGTCATGGAAGATCTCCAAAAAAAAGACGAGACCTTCCCCCTGACGGGAGAATAATCCCGCCAGGGTTAGTAAAATGAATGCGTGGCGCTAAGAAGCTAAAGGCTGTGTGAGCGCTTTGGCTGCTTGTTGCTGAGCATTAAAGATTTCTTGCTTCGCAAACGTCAGCTCAACACCTTGAAAATGTTCATTGGCATATTCCAATGCACTATTCCAAGCGTTTGAAGCTTCCGCCCGCTCGATAAGCTTGTAAACAAGCCCTCGGGTTCGATCATCAACTTGCTCGGGTGGAATCACAGATGGCTCAACAACGTGTGTTGCTTGGCCTTCGATAATTCGCTCCGCTTCGTCTTGATCGAAAATTCCCACAAAGCCAAACGCAATGCGGGAACACTGGATCATGGATTTATGTCTTAGCATTCGCTTAGTGTGCGTCTGCCATGGACCATCTACACGGTAAGGGCCATTTTTGCCATTACCTTCAAAAGGCGGTCGATAGACTTCATCCAGATACTCAGTGATTTTGACTGGGTGCGAACGGTCGCGCCGATAGATGATGCATTCCATCCATTCAGGGCATTCTTTCGCGCCATCCAGTGAGACTTTGTTTTCTGAAGTCTTGAACTCCATGCCATCAAACTGGTCGTGTTGATTGATGATGCGAGACCATCCATCGACACCTACCACTGGGATAATCCCAGCTTGTTTATCAGGGAACGCAAAAATCTCTTTGGTGAAAGGGTTCAAACCGTACTGATCTGCAACCACCAAGAGCGCCATCATCTGCTCATTGGTCGGTGCACTACCGTCACGTTGCTTGAATGCTGTTGCTTTTAGGGTATCGAACAACTTGTTTGGATCGACACTAAAGCGCTCAGCAAAGCGTTGGATTAGCTTTGGTTTTTCCATTATGGACTCCGACAATCAAAGTGGGAGTCTGCCCCTGACGGGAAAGTACTCCCGGCTGGGTTAAAGCGTTATCGCTCGGTTAAAAATCTGGTTCAGGATAAGTTTGTGCCCAATTAGCTTGGGAGCTCGCATCATCCGCCGGTGATGGCTCAGATGCTTTGTTCACACTATCAAGAAGCAGAAACTCATCCGCGTCCACTTCGGTCAATCGATGCTTAATGCCATCTTTCTCCCATGAGCGCGTGCGCTGAGGCCCTTGAACAAAAAGCTTCGCTCCTTTTTGGATCAAATCTTTTGCTCTTAGCCCTAACTTAAATCCACCACGATCTCGAAAAACGACCCGATGCCATTCCGTATGCTCTTTGAGCTCATTGGATTGACGGTCGCGCCATTTCTCAGAAGTGGCCAGTGAAATGCTGGTCACTAAATCACCTGATGGATAGGCTCGCGTCTCTGGCTCAGAGCCAACGTAGCCTATGAGTGTTACTTGGTTTTTCATGATGTTCTCCTCGTCTTAGTTGAACTCTGTGCACACAGTTGCTTCTACCCGACTGGGCAAAGAAGACTGACGACGCAGATAGGTTGGTATTTCGAGTAAAGCCATGTCGTACTGATGTGGCTCTTTGTAAAACGCAGATGTCAAACGGGGCATACCAGGAGCTTTAGGCACTGCCATTGGACGACGTTTTGATGTTGGTGTGAGCAATCGCTTGATTTGAGTAAGTACAAATCGAAACGGGCGCACGGTTTGACGAGCAAGTAATCGCAAAAGCGACCAGCTCAGTTTTGCAAGCAACATAATGCCTGCGATTTGGATAATAAATCCGAAGATATATTCCATTGGTGACTCCTTAATTTGGTTGTGAAGGAGTCACCCCAACTGGGGAAAACTCCCCCAGTTGGGTGGTGAAAAGGCGAACCGTAAGGAACGCATGGTTGCGCATGTAAAAACATGCAGGCTATTTGTTTAAGGAGGCTAGCTACCTCTTAGTACCACTGAGAAAACTCAGCGGCGGGCTTCCTTTGAGCTCATGCTCTCAGGCGCAGATATCACTGAAACAGATCAGCAATATTTGATAGTCAGTGTAACCGTCTTATCCAGACAGGATAGTTAGAAAGATGCTCAATTCTTCCACCTAGCTGAAAGGCCATTACCGCACAGAGGATTAGGCTAGGGACTGATTATTGTCATATCAGGAGCAAACTTATGGCCCAAGCAAGACCCAATTACTCAAAACCCATCTTTGAACAATCATTCACAATTAATAGCTTACAGGCGCAACGTGTCGTTGACCGTGTTTTTAGACGGACGGTCAGTGCGCTTTACGGAATCGATGTCATCCTGCGCATCATCGGCGATGAGAACGAAATTGATGAAGTGGAACAGATCATTAGCCAGTTGATCGAGGATTGCGCTAAGGCGGTAGACAACGAACAAGCTCGTTTAGACAAATTGATGGAGTCCAACGGTATCGATGAAGTACCTGACTACACCGACCCGATTACCTTCAACGCCAAAATAAGCTCGCCTCAGGTTGGCCAGTTTGTCGGCTTAGTGCGCAAACTCGATGCGTTAATGATCTCAATGGACACTCTCTGGTTGTCTAGCGTGCTTAGCAACAAGCAACGCGTTGATGGCAACTACGCATGGCAACAGCGCATTATCAAACTTGCACGACGCATTATTGATATCGAAATTCGAGCACGAAAATCAGCCCAAGCTAAGGGTAAAGAAGCAGAAGTTGAGCAAGCGGTGCCTTCAACCGATGACGATATCACTGAAGAGGAAACAGATAACCCCGCCAACTAGCCAACTAGGCTCCCATCAACCAGCCCCTCTCGAAGGGGCTCTTCATCTTGCTGTATTTTCTATCAAAATCATTAAAATGAATTTAACTGTCATTTTTGGCCAAGCTACATGAATAGAACTAATTTTTTCGTTACTTTCTTTAGGGTAAGCGGATTAAATGGTTGATCTTACCTTTGCATGAGAGTGAGACAGACCGGCATCTCATCGGATTATCTGGTTGATGCTTCACCTACTGCTGGTGCATGTTTCCTTCGCTAATTCCAGCAAGAACCCCACACGCCTCAACTTCCCGGTCATCGTTGCAACTCGCTCTCAGTGAAACGAGTTGTTTCTCAAGCGCTTGCAGAGCGGTTATCTGCGACCGCACATGAGAGATGTGATCATCGAGCAAGGCGTTGACGGCGGTACAAGGCTGATGAGGGTCGTCCTGATAGCTCTGTAGTTCGTGAACCTCAGCCAGTGACAGGCCCAGGATTCTGCAGCGACGGATGAAGGCCAGCCCCTCACCATGCTTCTCGGTATAGACACGGTAACCGTTGTCCTGCCGATCAGGCGGCGGCAACAAGCCCTGCTGTTCATAGAAGCGGATCGTCTGTGTTTCGACCCCTACCAACTGCGCCAACTGACCAATGCGCATCAGCCTCCTCCCCAACGGATTCTTTACTCTATTGACCTTATAGTAGCTTTATAGTTTTAAATGGTACCACAACATTGTTCAAGTGGAGTCGTATCATGAGCAAATCCTGTGGTGGCGCCTGTGGCGGTGATGCAACGTCCGCAGCGGATACCGATATACAGGCCTCCTCCGAGGCGCCAGGGAGATGGGTCAGTGTTTATGCCGTGCCGAAGATGGACTGTCCATCAGAAGAACGAATGATTCGCCTAGCCCTGAACGGCTTTGAGGAGATTCGGGCGCTGTCCTTCGACTTGTCGAACCGCCGGCTGAAGGTCGTGCATGACGGCGAGGTCGAGCCCGTCACCTCGAAACTGAAGACCTTGGGGCTAGGCGCCTCGCTTCAGGAAACCGTCGCTGCAAATCCGGAGACCATCAAGGCCGCCGAGTTTTCGGCAGCTTCTGCTAAGCAAGAATCCGGGACCCTGCGCTGGTTGCTCGGCATCAATGCACTTCTGTTCGTGGTGGAAATTACTGCCGGTCTGATGGCTCAGTCAACTGGCCTCATTGCAGAGTCCCTGGACAATTTTGCTGATGCGGCAGTGTACGGACTCGCTCTTTATGCGGTTGGGCATAGCGTGAAAAGGCAGGTCCGTGTTGCGCACGTTGCTGGTGTGGTCCAACTGGTTTTGGCTGTTGGCGTACTCGTAGAGGTCGTGAGGCGCTTTGTATTCGGTAGTGAGCCTGAATCGCTGGTGATGATGGCTATCGCATTCGTCGCATTGATTGCCAATACCAGTTGTCTGCTGCTCATATCCAAACATCGGGAAGGCGGGGCGCACATGAAGGCAAGCTGGATATTCTCGGCCAACGACGTGGTGATCAACCTGGGGGTCATCACCGCCGGCGCCCTGGTCGCGTGGACCGGGTCCAATTATCCGGATCTGATTATCGGCACCATCGCGGGGGGCATTGTACTTAACGGTGCCAGACGCATTTTGGCGTTGAAGGGTTAAATAATGCTCATTATTGGCAAAAAGCTCTCGCCGTATGCCCTATTGTCCATATCGGGCCTGCTGGCAGCGTCTGATCAGGCTGTAAAGTGGCTGGTGCAGCAATCAATGGCCTATGGCGAGTATGTTTCGGTGACCCCGTTCTTTAACTGGGTGCACCTATGGAACACCGGTGCCGCATTCAGTCTTTTTGCGAATGGTGGAGGCTGGCAGCGCTACTTTTTTATCGGAATCGCGGTAGTGGTCTCGATTTTTCTGATCAAGCTGATCCTTGAAAATCGTCATAAAGGAGAAGCCATCGCTTACAGTCTTATCCTCGGTGGCGCCATGGGCAACCTGATTGACCGGGTCTTTCGCGGCTATGTTGTGGATTCCTTTGATTTCTATTGGCGAGACTGGCATTGGCCGGCCTTCAACCTGGCTGATATTGCAATTGTCCTCGGTGCCTTACTTTTCGTTTCCAGCAGCTTGTTGGGTAAAAAAGCAAACACCAATGCCGAGTCGGATGGATCTGACTGACACCTACGCCTATACAACACCATGACCGAACTTCCCGACAACATCCTTCACCTGCCGCAATACCAAGTACTGGGCTGCAAATCAACCGACGACGAAATGCACTTCCAGGTGGACGTGCCCGATCCCATCGCCTGCGAGGAATGCGGCGTGCAGGGTGAGTTCGTACGGTTCGGCAAGCGTGACGTTCCCTATCGTGATCTGCCCATCCACAGCAAGCGGGTCACTCTCTGGGTGGTCCGCCGCCGATACACCTGCCGGGCCTGCAAGACAACATTCAGGCCCTAGCTACCGGAGATGGTGGACGGATTCCGTATGACACTGCGGCTGCATGAGTACGTGGAGAAGGAATCCTTCAACCACCCCTACACCTTTGTGGCGGCACAGACCGGCCTGGACGAGAAGACGGTGCGCGACATCTTCAACGCCCGCGCCGAGTTCCTGGGGCGCTGGCACCGCTTCGAGACGCCCCGCATCCTGGGCATTGACGAGCTATACCTGAACAAGCGCTACCGCTGCATTCTGACCAACATTGAGGAGCGAACCCTGCTCGACCTGCTGGCCACCCGCCGCCAGGACGTGGTGACCAACTACCTGATGAAGCTGAAAGACCGGCAGAAGGTCGAGATCGTCAGCATGGACATGTGGAACCCCTACCGGGCAGCGGTCAAGGCTGTGCTGCCCCAGGCCCGTATCGTGGTCGATAAGTTCCATGTGGTGCGCATGGCCAACGATGCCCTAGAGAGAGTGCGCAAGGGCCTCAGAAAGGAGCTGAAACCGTCCCAGAGCCGGACTCTCAAGGGAGACCGGAAAATCCTGCTGAAACGCGCTCACGAAGTCTCAGACCGGGAGCGCCTCATCATGGAGACCTGGACAGGCGCGTTCCCGCAACTGCTGGCCGCCTACGAGCACAAGGAGCGCTTCTACGGCATCTGGGACGCCACCACACGGCTCCAGGCAGAAGCCGCCCTGGACGAGTGGATAGCCACCATCCCGAAGGGCCAAAAGGAAGTCTGGAGCGATCTGGTCAGGGCAGTGGGAAACTGGCGCGAAGAGACCATGACCTACTTCGAGACGGACATGCCCGTCACCAACGCTTACACGGAGTCCATCAACCGACTGGCCAAGGACAAGAACCGTGAAGGGCGCGGTTACTCCTTCGAGGTGATGCGGGCACGAATGCTCTACACCACGAAGCACAAGAAGAAGGCACCGACTGCGAAGGTCTCTCCTTTCTACAAGAAAACCATCGGTTACGGACTGCCGGACTTCGCAGAGGAACTCAACTACGGAGTGGATCTATCAACCATCTGAGGGTGGTATCAGATTGATGGGGTGAAGGTGCCCCATCAACCATTAAATCCGTATACCCAAAATAATAAAAGCAGACTTGACCTGATAGTTTGGCTGTGAGCAATTATGTGCTTAGTGCATCTAACGCCGGAGTTAAGCCGCCGCGCGTAGCGCGGTCGGCTTGAACGAATTGTTAGACATCATTTACCAACTGACTTGATGATCTCGCCTTTCACAAAGCGAATAAATTCTTCCAAGTGATCTGCGCGTGAGGCCAAGTGATCTTCTTTTTGTCCCAGATAAGCTTGCTTAGCTTCAAGTAAGACGGGCTGATACTGGGCAGGTAGGCGTTTTATTGCCCAGTCGGCAGCGACATCCTTCGGCGCGATTTTGCCGGTTATTGCGCTGTACCAAATGCGGGACAACGTAAGCACTACATTTCGCTCATCGCCGGCCCAGTCGGGCTGCGAGTTCCATAGCTTCAAGGTTTCCCTCAGCGCCTCGAATAGATCCTGTTCAGGAACCGGGTCAAAGAATTCCTCCGCTGCCGGACCTACCAAGGCAACGCTATGTTCTCTTGCTTTTGTAAGCAGGATAGCTAGATCAATGTCGATCATGGCTGGCTCGAAGATACCCGCAAGAATGTCATTGCGCTGCCATTCTCCAAATTGCAGCTCGCGCTTAGCCGGATAACGCCACGGGATGATGTCGTCATGCACGACAAGGGTGACTTCTATAGCGCGGAGCGTCTCGCTCTCGCCAGGGAAAGCCGAAGCCTCCATAAGGTCATTGAGCAATGCTCGCCGCGTCGTTTCATCAAGCTTTACGGCCACAGTAACCAACAAATCAATATCGCTGTATGGCTTCAGGCCGCCATCCACTGCGGAGCCGTACAAATGCACGGCCAGCAACGTTGATTCCAGATGGCGCTCAATGACGCTTAGCACCTCTGATAGTTGGTTCGAAATTTCGATGGTCACCGCTACCCTCATGATGTCTAACGCGCTGATCACCGGCGGTTGAAAACCGTCCGGTGGATTCGCAGGTTATGCTCCCTCATTTTCATTTCCGGTTTCCTATAGGGCAACTAGGCTGTCCTTGCCGGCGCTTGGAACACAGACGATGGCATCAAATGCCTCGCTCAATTTCGTTTTTACAGAGGCGCTTTGAGACCGCATTCGCTTTGCTTCCATGGGGGCATCTGTCAATGTCAGACATGAATTCTCCGTACCACAGGCGTCGATGACATACTGTTCCATACTATCCTCACGGATTGCATCGGCAGGCGTGGTCACAACAGAGAATCCAAGAGGACTGTCGGGCGATGGGAAATGCATTTCCGGCACGGTGGGTCCAAGATGGGTGAATGCAATCGCACGGTAATTCACCCTCTCTGCGAGGTGCTGCCCCATGGGAACAGCCGTAAGCTCGCCTGAAAAGGAGACTGGGGTTTTTTGTAAATGATTGTTGTGCGCCAGCAGAATTATCTTCACATCCGGATTCGCTCGAACCATTCCATCTACTACGCCCGCCATATACGAGTCACGTACGGAAGTATCTCCCTCAAGAGAGGTACCATCGAAGAAAGTTTTCATTATACGCAAGGTTTCCAACGTATACTCTATCGATTCTATTCGATCAGAGGCTTTTCGGAACAAATCGCTGTTGACGTGTTTTTTCAGTACAGGGGCAAGCGACGCCAAGCGGAGCTTCAATCTGGTTACCCCTGAGATAGCTTTCTCCTGCCGAGCCGTTTCTAGCTCCCCCCATTTTGCCGATGAAATAACCGCCGACTGGCCATCAATGGACGCCAACAAGTGAGTCAGCATATCAACGTGCGGTTTCATGAGGTGATCGATGAGCTGGATAATTTCGGCCAATTGCGCTAGGTCGTCCCTTGGGTTCAGGGTGTTGGGTAAGTCGATTCCGACTAACTGCAGTTTTCTTCCTGATTCGCGGAGATATGATTTCAGCCAGATCAGCACTGAGCCATACACAGAAAAGGTCAGGGTATCCGAAAATCGCTCAAGTTCATGAGCACCGGCTGTTGAGTTGAGCCATTCAGATAACCGGGATGCCTGAATCGCCCCACATTCCAAACCAATCGCATTAAAATCATGCCTTTCGACCAAATAGCGGATAAGACTTGCTCTAGCCAGTGAAAACTCCGCGACAAAATGAGCGCCCTCGCCAATGCCGACAATTCGGGCGCCCTCAATTACGGAAGTAAGAATCTCAAACTCATTGAAGTCCAGATTTTGAGGCTGTAAAAGTGTTCTGGTCGTTCTCCACGTCATTATTTTACCTTTGCGTTTATTACTTTAATCGCCATACGTTCGCTTCGCCAACAACCCGGGTCACAGCATAACGCCGAGTTCAGCGGCAGTTTTTAAGTTGTGGTTTTATGGAATATTTTTGCGCAGCAAAACCATAAAACCACAACTTAAAAACTGTCCAAGGAGCGGAGCGACTGGTGCTGCAACGACTTGTTAGCCTTTTTTCCAAATTTGATATGTATAATTTATATTAGACACAAAAAACTGTTCAAAAACCAAGTTGAAACCTTCAGGTAATATAGGGAATTTAATATCACCTTCAACCTCAACATGAATAGTAGATAGATGAATTATATCTGCTTTTTCAATAAGGCTTTCATAGATTTGCCCCCCACCCGAAATATATACATGATCTGTAATTTTAGATAGTTCTTGCAAAGCATTTTCTATTGAAGGAAAAACCAAGACGTTTTCATTTGACCCTGAAATTCCATTCTTTGACACTACTGCATATTTGCGATTTGGAAGAACTCCCATAGAGTCAAATGTTTTCCTTCCAACAAGAAGCCACTGATTGTATGTGAGCGCCTTAAAGATTAGCTGCTCACCTTTTGCTGACCACGGAATATCAGGACCACTACCGATTACGCCATTTTCTGACACTGCAGAAATCAATGAAATTTTCAATTTAACTCCCGATATGGCTAACTTTGTTTTAGGGCGACTGCCCTGCTGCGTAACATCGTTGCTGCTCCATAACATCAAACATCGACCCACGGCGTAACGCGCTTGCTGCTTGGATGCCCGAGGCATAGACTGTACAAAAAAACAGTCATAACAAGCCATGAAAACCGCCACTGCGCCGTTACCACCGCTGCGTTCGGTCAAGGTTCTGGACCAGTTGCGTGAGCGCATACGCTACTTGCATTACAGTTTACGAACCGAACAGGCTTATGTCCACTGGGTTCGTGCCTTCATCCGTTTCCACGGTGTGCGTCACCCGGCAACCTTGGGCAGCAGCGAAGTCGAGGCATTTCTGTCCTGGCTGGCGAACGAGCGCAAGGTTTCGGTCTCCACGCATCGTCAGGCATTGGCGGCCTTGCTGTTCTTCTACGGCAAGGTGCTGTGCACGGATCTGCCCTGGCTTCAGGAGATCGGAAGACCTCGGCCGTCGCGGCGCTTGCCGGTGGTGCTGACCCCGGATGAAGTGGTTCGCATCCTCGGTTTTCTGGAAGGCGAGCATCGTTTGTTCGCCCAGCTTCTGTATGGAACGGGCATGCGGATCAGTGAGGGTTTGCAACTGCGGGTCAAGGATCTGGATTTCGATCACGGCACGATCATCGTGCGGGAGGGCAAGGGCTCCAAGGATCGGGCCTTGATGTTACCCGAGAGCTTGGCACCCAGCCTGCGCGAGCAGCTGTCGCGTGCACGGGCATGGTGGCTGAAGGACCAGGCCGAGGGCCGCAGCGGCGTTGCGCTTCCCGACGCCCTTGAGCGGAAGTATCCGCGCGCCGGGCATTCCTGGCCGTGGTTCTGGGTTTTTGCGCAGCACACGCATTCGACCGATCCACGGAGCGGTGTCGTGCGTCGCCATCACATGTATGACCAGACCTTTCAGCGCGCCTTCAAACGTGCCGTAGAAGGCACTGTTGCAAAGTTAGCGATGAGGCAGCCTTTTGTCTTATTCAAAGGCCTTACATTTCAAAAACTCTGCTTACCAGGCGCATTTCGCCCAGGGGATCACCATAATAAAATGCTGAGGCCTGGCCTTTGCGTAGTGCACGCATCACCTCAATACCTTTGATGGTGGCGTAAGCCGTCTTCATGGATTTAAATCCCAGCGTGGCGCCGATTATCCGTTTCAGTTTGCCATGATCGCATTCAATCACGTTGTTCCGGTACTTAATCTGTCGGTGTTCAACGTCAGACGGGCACCGGCCTTCGCGTTTGAGCAGAGCAAGCGCGCGACCATAGGCGGGCGCTTTATCCGTGTTGATGAATCGCGGGATCTGCCACTTCTTCACGTTGTTGAGGATTTTACCCAGAAACCGGTATGCAGCTTTGCTGTTACGACGGGAGGAGAGATAAAAATCGACAGTGCGGCCCCGGCTGTCGACGGCCCGGTACAGATACGCCCAGCGGCCATTGACCTTCACGTAGGTTTCATCCATGTGCCACGGGCAAAGATCGGAAGGGTTACGCCAGTACCAGCGCAGCCGTTTTTCCATTTCAGGCGCATAACGCTGAACCCAGCGGTAAATCGTGGAGTGATCGACATTCACTCCGCGTTCAGCCAGCATCTCCTGCAGCTCACGGTAACTGATGCCGTATTTGCAGTACCAGCGTACGGCCCACAGAATGATGTCACGCTGAAAATGCCGGCCTTTGAATGGGTTCATGTGCAGCTCCATCAGCAAAAGGGGATGATAAGTTTATCACCACCGACTATTTGAAACAGTGCCGATAAAAATATATCATCATGAACAATAAAACTGTCTGCTTACATAAACAGTAATACAAGGGGTGTTATGAGCCATATTCAACGGGAAACGTCTTGCTCGAGGCCGCGATTAAATTCCAACATGGATGCTGATTTATATGGGTATAAATGGGCTCGCGATAATGTCGGGCAATCAGGTGCGACAATCTATCGATTGTATGGGAAGCCCGATGCGCCAGAGTTGTTTCTGAAACATGGCAAAGGTAGCGTTGCCAATGATGTTACAGATGAGATGGTCAGACTAAACTGGCTGACGGAATTTATGCCTCTTCCGACCATCAAGCATTTTATCCGTACTCCTGATGATGCATGGTTACTCACCACTGCGATCCCCGGGAAAACAGCATTCCAGGTATTAGAAGAATATCCTGATTCAGGTGAAAATATTGTTGATGCGCTGGCAGTGTTCCTGCGCCGGTTGCATTCGATTCCTGTTTGTAATTGTCCTTTTAACAGCGATCGCGTATTTCGTCTCGCTCAGGCGCAATCACGAATGAATAACGGTTTGGTTGATGCGAGTGATTTTGATGACGAGCGTAATGGCTGGCCTGTTGAACAAGTCTGGAAAGAAATGCATAAGCTTTTGCCATTCTCACCGGATTCAGTCGTCACTCATGGTGATTTCTCACTTGATAACCTTATTTTTGACGAGGGGAAATTAATAGGTTGTATTGATGTTGGACGAGTCGGAATCGCAGACCGATACCAGGATCTTGCCATCCTATGGAACTGCCTCGGTGAGTTTTCTCCTTCATTACAGAAACGGCTTTTTCAAAAATATGGTATTGATAATCCTGATATGAATAAATTGCAGTTTCATTTGATGCTCGATGAGTTTTTCTAATCAGAATTGGTTAATTGGTTGTAACACTGGCAGAGCATTACGCTGACTTGACGGGACGGCGCTTCCCTACCCTCATGGCCGCCTCCCAGGAATCGACCCAGGTGCTTATCGTGGACATAATCCTTTACTCATAAATTGGCACTGTTGCAAAGTTAGCGATGAGGCAGCCTTTTGTCTTATTCAAAGGCCTTACATTTCAAAAACTCTGCTTACCAGGCGCATTTCGCCCAGGGGATCACCATAATAAAATGCTGAGGCCTGGCCTTTGCGTAGTGCACGCATCACCTCAATACCTTTGATGGTGGCGTAAGCCGTCTTCATGGATTTAAATCCCAGCGTGGCGCCGATTATCCGTTTCAGTTTGCCATGATCGCATTCAATCACGTTGTTCCGGTACTTAATCTGTCGGTGTTCAACGTCAGACGGGCACCGGCCTTCGCGTTTGAGCAGAGCAAGCGCGCGACCATAGGCGGGCGCTTTATCCGTGTTGATGAATCGCGGGATCTGCCACTTCTTCACGTTGTTGAGGATTTTACCCAGAAACCGGTATGCAGCTTTGCTGTTACGACGGGAGGAGAGATAAAAATCGACAGTGCGGCCCCGGCTGTCGACGGCCCGGTACAGATACGCCCAGCGGCCATTGACCTTCACGTAGGTTTCATCCATGTGCCACGGGCAAAGATCGGAAGGGTTACGCCAGTACCAGCGCAGCCGTTTTTCCATTTCAGGCGCATAACGCTGAACCCAGCGGTAAATCGTGGAGTGATCGACATTCACTCCGCGTTCAGCCAGCATCTCCTGCAGCTCACGGTAACTGATGCCGTATTTGCAGTACCAGCGTACGGCCCACAGAATGATGTCACGCTGAAAATGCCGGCCTTTGAATGGGTTCATGTGCAGCTCCATCAGCAAAAGGGGATGATAAGTTTATCACCACCGACTATTTGCAACAGTGCCCATAGGCTTCATCAGCGCCTGACTGGCGAGCACGATTCCGGCCCTAGCCGCAGGATCGCGCAGGACGACCTAGTTACGAACCAGGCCGAGTGTTCCTGACATCCATCGGCACCATAGTTCTGCTTATCCGGCACGCGCGCGTCAGGGGTGTGGTGAACTACAAAGCAGACCCGTTGAGGTTATCAGTTCGATGCACAATCAGCAGCGCATAAAATATGCACAAGAACAGGAGCACCCTTCGCATTAAGCTGTGGTGGTAACAAGTAGTGCCGGGCTACCATCAGCGAGCATGATGCGCTCCCACAGCATTCGCCTTGGCAGTATGGAAGTTCCTCGCTCCAGTTCGGGCCGGTATCCACCTCGAGTGACCCCAGCCGCCCCTCATGCCAACCGAGCCCATTAAGCGCAGAGTCGGCCGCAACTATCTCGGGGACGCATAAACACGCAGCGATTTACCAAGGAGTTCGGCTAGGTCAATCCGCAATTCCCTTTGCCTGGCCGGAGATGCCGCGAGCAAACAATGTGTCCGGTCGCTACCAGATGGACTTTGTGGGCGGAGGATTGCACCAGACGCTTCAGCGCAGCGTCGTACGATGAATCGGAAGGCCCGGTAAGCAATTGAAGAACCGCTGACCACCTCCCATCCGACAATGCAAGGGTGCCCCGCTCCCAGCGCGACACGGTTGCCTGATCCACACCCATTAATTCAGCTAGGTGACTTTGCTTCATATGACGAAGCAACCGCGCCCTCCGCACCTGCCGCCCCCTGTCATTCGTCAACATTCTTCAGCACCTCAATGTCGTTCGTAGTGAGCCTCATTTTTTCAAGACCGCCGATGATGAGAGCCAGGCCTCGCTCGAATGCCGCGTCCGGACCGCCTTCGTAGACGATTTTCATCGCGCTCTGTAGGCGCGCCGGCATCGTAGACGCTGAGGTGGTCAACTGATCTTCGCCCCGCTCCTCGGCGTCTGCCTCGCTAGCTTGCTGCTCAAGAACAGCGCCGACGGTGAAGTAGCTGATTGCCATCAACGCATAGGTCGCGTCACCTGCCGAAAAGCCAGCATCGCAAAGGAAGCGAAGCTGCGCGTCGGCTTTTTCCATCTGCGGCGCGGCTGGCCGCGTCCCGGCATGAATACGCGCGCCATCGCGATAAGCGAGCAACGCCCGTCGAAAACTGCATGCATTGCCCTTCAGGAACGAACGCCAGTCGTCGTCATCCCTTGGCGTCGAATGCGTGTGATTTATCGTCAGCATGGCTTCGGCAAGTGCGTCGAGCAACGCACGCTTGTTCTTGAAATGCCAGTAGAGCGCTGGCTGTTGCACCCCGAGGCGCTCAGCCAGTCGGCGCGTCGTTAGACCTTCCATGCCCACGTCGTTAAGCAGTTCGAGCGCGGTTCGGATCACGGCCTCGCGTTGGAGCTTGTTCATTCGCGAATTCTCATGTTTGACAGCTTATCATCGATAAGCTTTAATGCGGTAGTTTATCACAGTTAAATTGCTAACGCAGTCAGGCACCGTGTATGAAATCTAACAATGCGCTCATCGTCATCCTCGGCACCGTCACCCTGGATGCTGTAGGCATAGGCTTGGTTATGCCGGTACTGCCGGGCCTCTTGCGGGATATCGTCCATTCCGACAGCATCGCCAGTCACTATGGCGTGCTGCTAGCGCTATATGCGTTGATGCAATTTCTATGCGCACCCGTTCTCGGAGCACTGTCCGACCGCTTTGGCCGCCGCCCAGTCCTGCTCGCTTCGCTACTTGGAGCCACTATCGACTACGCGATCATGGCGACCACACCCGTCCTGTGGATCCTCTACGCCGGACGCATCGTGGCCGGCATCACCGGCGCCACAGGTGCGGTTGCTGGCGCCTATATCGCCGACATCACCGATGGGGAAGATCGGGCTCGCCACTTCGGTCTCATGAGCGCTTGTTTCGGCGTGGGTATGGTGGCAGGCCCCGTGGCCGGGGGACTGTTGGGCGCCATCTCCTTGCATGCACCATTCCTTGCGGCGGCGGTGCTCAACGGCCTCAACCTACTACTGGGCTGCTTCCTAATGCAGGAGTCGCATAAGGGAGAGCGTCGACCGATGCCCTTGAGAGCCTTCAACCCAGTCAGCTCCTTCCGGTGGGCGCGGGGCATGACTATCGTCGCCGCACTTATGACTGTCTTCTTTATCATGCAACTCGTAGGACAGGTGCCGGCAGCGCTCTGGGTCATTTTCGGCGAGGACCGCTTTCGCTGGAGCGCGACGATGATCGGCCTGTCGCTTGCGGTATTCGGAATCTTGCACGCCCTCGCTCAAGCCTTCGTCACTGGTCCCGCCACCAAACGTTTCGGCGAGAAGCAGGCCATTATCGCCGGCATGGCGGCCGACGCGCTGGGCTACGTCTTGCTGGCGTTCGCGACGCGAGACTGGATGGCCTTCCCCATTATGATTCTTCTCGCTTCCGGCGGCATCGGGATGCCCGCGTTGCAGGCCATGCTGTCCAGGCAGGTAGATGACGACCATCAGGGACAGCTTCAAGGATCGCTCGCGGCTCTTACCAGCCTAACTTCGATCATTGGACCGCTGATCTTCACGGCGATTTATGCCGCCTCGGCGAGCACATGGAACGGGTTGGCATGGATTGTAGGCGCCGCCCTATACCTTGTCTGCCTCCCCGCGTTGCGTCGCGGTGCATGGAGCCGGGCCACCTCGACCTGAATGGAAGCCGGCGGCACCTCGCTAACGGATTCACCACTCCAAGAATTGGAGCCAATCAATTCTTGCGGAGAACTGTGAATGCGCAAACCAACCCTTGGCAGAACATATCCATCGCGTCCGCCATCTCCAGCAGCCGCACGCGGCGCATCTCGGGCAGCGTTGGGTCCTGGCCACGGGTGCGCATGATCGTGCTCCTGTCGTTGAGGACCCGGCTAGGCTGGCGGGGTTGCCTTACTGGTTAGCAGAATGAATCACCGATACGCGAGCGAACGTGAAGCGACTGCTGCTGCAAAACGTCTGCGACCTGAGCAACAACATGAATGGTCTTCGGTTTCCGTGTTTCGTAAAGTCTGGAAACGCGGAAGTCCCCTACGTGCTGCTGAAGTTGCCCGCAACAGAGAGTGGAACCAACCGGTGATACCACGATACTATGACTGAGAGTCAACGCCATGAGCGGCCTCATTTCTTATTCTGAGTTACAACAGTCCGCACCGCTGCCGGTAGCTATTGACTATCCGGCTGCACTAGCCCTGCGTCAGATGGCTCTGATCCAAGGCAAACTGCCAAAATATCTGCTGGCACCGGAAGTCAGCGCCCTGCACCATTATGTTCCGGATCTGCATCGCAGGATGCTGCTGGCTACCCTGTGGAACACCTACATCTGTATTAACGAAGCGCTGGCATTGACCCTGAGTGATTTTTCTCTGGTGCCGCCTTATCACTGTTGAAGGCCACCGCTCATCACGCGTTTGCTGACATTGAGCCCTGCCGGCCGATCGGCCTGAGACTCTCAGCACAGGAGACGGCGGGTGACGAGCGTATACTTTTTCGACGCTTGGTTGCGGTCGCGCTAGGCGTGGCCGCCGACGAACCCGCTGGTGTCGCCCTTGCGGAGCAGCGCAAGGCGGACCTTGCCACGACATCCCCTCGCCCGCCGATCGTCTAAATTCGTCGAGGTTAAGAAATTCCCGCTCCGGCGAGGCCATCACCATCACCGGCGTCAGGTAGTGGACATGGCAGCAGCGCACGCAGGGGCACTGTTGCAAAGTTAGCGATGAGGCAGCCTTTTGTCTTATTCAAAGGCCTTACATTTCAGGGTAAGCGGATTAAATGGTTGATCTTACCTTTGCATGAGAGTGAGACAGACCGGCATCTCATCGGATTATCTGGTTGATGCTTCACCTACTGCTGGTGCATGTTTCCTTCGCTAATTCCAGCAAGAACCCCACACGCCTCAACTTCCCGGTCATCGTTGCAACTCGCTCTCAGTGAAACGAGTTGTTTCTCAAGCGCTTGCAGAGCGGTTATCTGCGACCGCACATGAGAGATGTGATCATCGAGCAAGGCGTTGACGGCGGTACAAGGCTGATGAGGGTCGTCCTGATAGCTCTGTAGTTCGTGAACCTCAGCCAGTGACAGGCCCAGGATTCTGCAGCGACGGATGAAGGCCAGCCCCTCACCATGCTTCTCGGTATAGACACGGTAACCGTTGTCCTGCCGATCAGGCGGCGGCAACAAGCCCTGCTGTTCATAGAAGCGGATCGTCTGTGTTTCGACCCCTACCAACTGCGCCAACTGACCAATGCGCATCAGCCTCCTCCCCAACGGATTCTTTACTCTATTGACCTTATAGTAGCTTTATAGTTTTAAATGGTACCACAACATTGTTCAAGTGGAGTCGTATCATGAGCAAATCCTGTGGTGGCGCCTGTGGCGGTGATGCAACGTCCGCAGCGGATACCGATATACAGGCCTCCTCCGAGGCGCCAGGGAGATGGGTCAGTGTTTATGCCGTGCCGAAGATGGACTGTCCATCAGAAGAACGAATGATTCGCCTAGCCCTGAACGGCTTTGAGGAGATTCGGGCGCTGTCCTTCGACTTGTCGAACCGCCGGCTGAAGGTCGTGCATGACGGCGAGGTCGAGCCCGTCACCTCGAAACTGAAGACCTTGGGGCTAGGCGCCTCGCTTCAGGAAACCGTCGCTGCAAATCCGGAGACCATCAAGGCCGCCGAGTTTTCGGCAGCTTCTGCTAAGCAAGAATCCGGGACCCTGCGCTGGTTGCTCGGCATCAATGCACTTCTGTTCGTGGTGGAAATTACTGCCGGTCTGATGGCTCAGTCAACTGGCCTCATTGCAGAGTCCCTGGACAATTTTGCTGATGCGGCAGTGTACGGACTCGCTCTTTATGCGGTTGGGCATAGCGTGAAAAGGCAGGTCCGTGTTGCGCACGTTGCTGGTGTGGTCCAACTGGTTTTGGCTGTTGGCGTACTCGTAGAGGTCGTGAGGCGCTTTGTATTCGGTAGTGAGCCTGAATCGCTGGTGATGATGGCTATCGCATTCGTCGCATTGATTGCCAATACCAGTTGTCTGCTGCTCATATCCAAACATCGGGAAGGCGGGGCGCACATGAAGGCAAGCTGGATATTCTCGGCCAACGACGTGGTGATCAACCTGGGGGTCATCACCGCCGGCGCCCTGGTCGCGTGGACCGGGTCCAATTATCCGGATCTGATTATCGGCACCATCGCGGGGGGCATTGTACTTAACGGTGCCAGACGCATTTTGGCGTTGAAGGGTTAAATAATGCTCATTATTGGCAAAAAGCTCTCGCCGTATGCCCTATTGTCCATATCGGGCCTGCTGGCAGCGTCTGATCAGGCTGTAAAGTGGCTGGTGCAGCAATCAATGGCCTATGGCGAGTATGTTTCGGTGACCCCGTTCTTTAACTGGGTGCACCTATGGAACACCGGTGCCGCATTCAGTCTTTTTGCGAATGGTGGAGGCTGGCAGCGCTACTTTTTTATCGGAATCGCGGTAGTGGTCTCGATTTTTCTGATCAAGCTGATCCTTGAAAATCGTCATAAAGGAGAAGCCATCGCTTACAGTCTTATCCTCGGTGGCGCCATGGGCAACCTGATTGACCGGGTCTTTCGCGGCTATGTTGTGGATTCCTTTGATTTCTATTGGCGAGACTGGCATTGGCCGGCCTTCAACCTGGCTGATATTGCAATTGTCCTCGGTGCCTTACTTTTCGTTTCCAGCAGCTTGTTGGGTAAAAAAGCAAACACCAATGCCGAGTCGGATGGATCTGACTGACACCTACGCCTATACAACACCATGACCGAACTTCCCGACAACATCCTTCACCTGCCGCAATACCAAGTACTGGGCTGCAAATCAACCGACGACGAAATGCACTTCCAGGTGGACGTGCCCGATCCCATCGCCTGCGAGGAATGCGGCGTGCAGGGTGAGTTCGTACGGTTCGGCAAGCGTGACGTTCCCTATCGTGATCTGCCCATCCACAGCAAGCGGGTCACTCTCTGGGTGGTCCGCCGCCGATACACCTGCCGGGCCTGCAAGACAACATTCAGGCCCTAGCTACCGGAGATGGTGGACGGATTCCGTATGACACTGCGGCTGCATGAGTACGTGGAGAAGGAATCCTTCAACCACCCCTACACCTTTGTGGCGGCACAGACCGGCCTGGACGAGAAGACGGTGCGCGACATCTTCAACGCCCGCGCCGAGTTCCTGGGGCGCTGGCACCGCTTCGAGACGCCCCGCATCCTGGGCATTGACGAGCTATACCTGAACAAGCGCTACCGCTGCATTCTGACCAACATTGAGGAGCGAACCCTGCTCGACCTGCTGGCCACCCGCCGCCAGGACGTGGTGACCAACTACCTGATGAAGCTGAAAGACCGGCAGAAGGTCGAGATCGTCAGCATGGACATGTGGAACCCCTACCGGGCAGCGGTCAAGGCTGTGCTGCCCCAGGCCCGTATCGTGGTCGATAAGTTCCATGTGGTGCGCATGGCCAACGATGCCCTAGAGAGTGCGCAAGGGCTCCAGAAAGGAGCTGAAACCGTCCCAGAGCCGGACTCTCAAGGGAGACCGGAAAATCCTGCTGAAACGCGCTCACGAAGTCTCAGACCGGGAACGCTTCATCATGGAGACCTGGACAGGCGCATTCCCGCAACTGCTGGCCGCCTACGAGCACAAGGAACGCTTTTACGGCATCTGGGACGCCACCACACGACCCCAGGCAGAAACCGCCCTGGACGACTGGATAGCCACCATTCCGAAGGGCCAGAAGGAAGTCTGGAGCGATCTGGTCAGGGCTGTGGGCAACTGGCGCGAAGAGATCATGACCTACTTCGAGACGGACATGCCCGTCACCAATGCTTACACGGAGTCCATCAACCGACTGGCCAAGGACAAGAACCGTGAAGGGCGAGGTTACTCCTTCGAGGTGATGCGGGCACGAATGCTCTACACTACGAAGCACAAGAAGAAGGCTCCGACTGCGAAGGTCTCTCCGTTCTACAAGAAAACCATCGGTTACGGACTGCCGGACTTCGCAGAGGAACTCAACTACGGGGTCGATCTATCAACCATCTGAGGGTGGTATCAGGTTGGTGGGGTGAAGGTGCCCCATCAACCATTAAATCCGTATACCCTTTCTTTATAGCGTTATTCGCTATACCTGCAATTGCAGAACACCCCACATCGTTCAGTCAGGCAAAACGATTTGCCCGAGAAATTTACCAAGACAACCAGAGTACGTTTTACTGTGGATGTAGCTATAGCAATGATGGTGCGATTGATGCTGCATCTTGCGGATATGAACCAAGAAAGCAACCGAAACGAGGTGAACGCTTAGAGTGGGAACATGTAGTCTCAGCTTGGGAAATTGGCCATCAACGCCAATGCTGGCAAAATGGTGGTCGTCGGAACTGCGAAAAGAATGATCCTGAGTTTTCTAAAATGGTTTCGGATCTCCATAACCTCGTACCATCTGTAGGAGAGCTCAATGGGGATAGGTCAAATTTTCGATTTGGCATGATTCCGAATGAACCAAGATCCTATGGTCAATGTGATTTCGAAGTTGATTTCAAAGACCGTCGAGCAGAACCACCAGCTAACCGTCAGGGTGATATTGCTAGAATTTATTTCTACATGCGAGATCAATACGGCCTAAGACTCAGTAGGCAACAAACTCAGCTATTTGAAGCTTGGTCAAGAATGGACCCTGTTGACGAATGGGAAAAAGTGCGTGATTTTAAGATTAAAACTATTCAAGGTAACTCTAACTGCCATGTGTCAAATAGCTGTTAATTGAAACTAGCTGAGACAAACTTGTTGGACAAGGTTCTTTTAGCGAAAATCAGATTAACATTACTAAAATTAATCTGATAGTCGGCAACTGCCAAAGTGGACGTTCGGATCTGACTCGCTTTTGAACCATCATCAGCTTTGTCGAATTAAGTCGAATTTTCAATCAATCGTAATTCCCCCAAATTTCTCTCGTATAGCGTCGTTAATATCTATGCATTTAATAAATTGTCAGAAAGGAACCCTAAGTCACTTTGGAAAGTACCCGTTTATCGAAATTAGCGTAATAGCCTATTGATTCGCACACCACTAATAGTTCACGCCACTCATCGCTTTGGAACAAATGCGCCATAGAAAGTTAATCTTATTCGTATTGTTAAGCATCTATTTGGCGCTAATTTGGCTGGTAAATTAATCTCTGTTTTGCCATTCTTCAACGATTGGCTGCCAGTTTACTTCACGAGGCTCACCTGTGGAGTTAGACCATACGTCCCAAAAGTCAGGATCATCAGACTGAGGCCTTTGCTCTTCACTAAGTTCTTTCATTCGAACTAACACCGGTAGTTCTGAAGCCCATCCGAGTAAAATTGCATGTCGAGATGGTAGCGATGGTAGCTCTCTTAATAGCCCCCTCATGTTATCGGGAACAAGCCTATGAACTTGTTCTTGGTCTCTATCATTGCTAATTCTGTGCAGTAAAAAAGTATTACATTGAGAAAGAACAGTAGGAGATAACTCAGAAGGTCGTTGGGATGATACTACTAGTCCCAAACCAAATTTACGCCCTTCGCGAGCGATTTTTTCAAATACTTTGCAGCACACATCAGAAACTGATTGACTCTCACTTTCTTCTTTGTATCGTTTGATAAATGTATGAGCTTCCTCTGCAACCATTACTGTTGGTAATGGTTTTCCATTCATCTTCCGATATCGTTGAAGAGCTTCAAAAGTCACTCTAGAGATTACTGCTGTTACAAGATGGATAATTTCATTGGGAACTAGTGATAGGTCGATAACAGTGATAGCACCATGAGTATCCTTCCCAAGAAAAGTATCTAGCCAATCAGTTAAACTTATTGGTTCCTCAGAATCTTTAGTAACTGCACTAATTCGGGTGTCACCTAGCATTGTGCGAATTCGAGTCAAAAGAAATTCCATGAACTGCTCAGTTCCCGTTTCTTGTGCTAAAGCTTCGAGATAGGCGACGAAGTCATCACCTTCAAAGCGAATAGGCGTATCTTCACTTTTCGGGAGAAGTTCTTGTTCATCACCACCAAGTGCAACATGAGCTTCTTTTAACTCAGAAATCAACTTATCAGTATCACTGACTTCAGGCTTAGCAGGCCACTGTGCTCCTCTTCTGGAAGATAGGTAAGTATTTATCGTGCTTATTACACTATTGAAAGGTTGGTTGTGGATTTTTTCGTTTAATGTTATGAGGCTAGTTTCCCATGACGTTAAACTTTCAACTAAGCCTTTGGCATGACCACCATTCACATATATCTGCCCTTGACTTGCTAGTTGCCTTATTGAAACTAAAAGTATTCCGCAAAAATGTTTTGCTTGAATTGTCACATCATCTTCTGACAACACATCATTTCTCATCGCCCTCAAAGCTCGTCGTAGTAATGGGAGTTGAACTTTTGAACTTGCCTGAGTGAACGCCCCCCATTCTGAACTGTTCCATAGCCATGATGGTACTTTAAGTTCTAACTCACCATAATCAGAGTTAGCCTCTACGCGCAATAAATTCCCCTTATATTTTGACTTTGGACCAAATGCTCGGCTGTACTCCCCGTTAGGATCAAGTATTATAAATCGAGCGTTCGGAGTTTGGCCCTGTTGTAAAACTGCGTCCAGTGACCATTGAATTAGTCCCGCCACAGAGCAAGATTTACCACTACCTGTGTTGCCTAAAACAGCTATATGTCGCCCAAAAAGCTTATCGGGGTCGATTTTTATTTCTGCATTGTTAGCTAGAGGACTATCTCCTATTTTAACCCTTCTGTTTTCACCTGATTCGATTATTGAGTTTAATTGTTGGTCAGTAGGTAAAAGCACTGAATCACCAACTGAAGGAAATGCATCTGTTCCTCTGGTGAATTTGAAACCATCGTTTTTTCTATCGCTTCTCAATGTACCAACGGGGTTGATACTGAGCTTTTTTAGAGGAAAAGGTAAGTCTATCAAGCCAAAATCTTGCAAGCCTCTTCTTTTGGGGTATGGCGAGTGTTCTACTGCGATCCACTCAACTTGACCAACTAGAAATCCATCATCACTGTTTATAAGCACATAACTGTTGATTCGAGGAAAGTTGCGAGGTGAGCCTCCTTGAAGAGAGACTGAGTCTGGGGAATCAATTTCTAAGGAAACTCTAATTTCACTAGGCGATACAAAACCAACGGTTCCGATTCGTAACTGTTCCAGTCTTTCTATAGGCAAGTAACTCATGATGTTACCTCGGTGGTAGTTGCATTACCTGAGTGTTCTGACTGGATAAAGCCTCGCTGTTTTAGTAATTCGGCCATCTTTATTGATGCTTTATCTATGGCTGGTTTAGGTAGATAGTTATCAACCAAAGTTTTTAGATCCCCCAAATGGTCACCCATTAGTAAAGTGATTTGAGCTTTTCTTCCACTTTTACCAATGAAGTTCATAATTCTTTCTAGCGGATCTCCGAAAGCAATGATGACTAGATGGGTAGATGGAACGGTAAGCATATCTTCAATTACTCTGTTTATATGCTCATCACCAAAGCTATAGCCATACGTGACTAATGTACTGTTTGGACGGCTAGTCGCTGCTGCTAAGTCTCTAAATAACTCTACATAGGGGTACTCAGCGGTTTCTCTATCTTTGACTGAATTAGGGTAAATCATAAGTTGTTCATAACTATCGCTTTCGTGCCCCTCTGCTTCTAGAAACGGTTCAACAGAGCGAGCTCCAAAAGGTAGGCCAAAGCGCCTAATCGCACCATCTTGTTCGTGCCAATCTAGAGAACCGTGAAGTTTGGTAAAACGTGCCACTCCTTCCAAATATCTTGGTTCACCACGTATTCCCGGAGGGTTATAGTGATAATCAACTTCTAATCTTGAGGATCTAAAAACGGGAGCAATACTTCCAACAAAACGGTCTATGAGTCTTAAACCAGCAAGTTCAGCACCAACCTCGATAATTCGGTCATAGTTCGTTGTAAAAATATGCAATCTGTCGCGTGTAGCGGTTCTACTTGCAAAGCTCATTAAGAAACTCACAAGATAATTGAAAGTTTCCTCTTTTCGTTTTTTTTCAGCACTTTTAATTAAGTGTTCTCCTGTACTGACAGATTTTGAAAACTCACCTAGACATCGAGACAATTCCCCCTTAATTGCAGCTAAATCAGCTTTTAGGTCTCTATAGGCTGCATATGGAGCCGGGGGGTTTTCAGGTTGCGGGCTATCCAACACTGTTAAAATTTCAAGACCTTTGATAAGTTCATTAATAGCTCTAATTTGATCTTCTATATTTCCTTGTGCGCGACCAGCCGATTTGGCAGCTTTTGTAGCGAATTCATTTATTTCGCTTTGACAGACCGCTAGATCACTGATCCACCCCATTCCAACGGGTGGCACGCCTGTAGCCGACATTTGAATAGACGTACTTAAACCCGCACCGATCAATAGATTTAAATGTTCGGATTGAAAAAGTGCTGTTAACCAAGGCTCAATATTTTGGCGTAATTTCTCTATTGATATTTTAGAACCCTGTTCTCCCCATGAAGTATTCGTTGATAGGATAAAAGGATAAGAATCACTTTGCTCATTGGAGTTTGGTGTTAGCTCAATAATATCAGGAACACTGCCAACTTTAATTTGCTGAATAGTCATAAATACACTTCTCATATTTGTGTGAAAGATATAGCGTTGGGGACACAAACGTCTGCCATGAATATTTACAACTTAAGCCGTTGGCATTGAATCATCCGTCACAACTATCTGAAATCCTTAGTACATCTTCAATCTCGACACCAAGGTGTTCAATCGTGCTTTCGAGCTTAGCATGACATTTTACAATACAGAACGTTTGCATACATATTTGAGGTATCCAAGCCCAAATATGTATGAATTAAAAATGAAGATATTGAGAAAAGTGGCTTAGCTGGGTTGGTCGATTTTGGTTGGCCACGTCAGTTCCTCGCTCATAGCTATCTGTCCGATGTCCAACTCTATTTATCGAAACTACTACAAACACATTTTTGCAAATTTGTCGCAGTTACATAAATGCATATTGATTATTTTTTCTGCTCCATTAGTCCTGCAAAACGGGGCTAACGGAGCAATTTATTCTAATTGTTCCCCGAGACTTCTTCCGTTGCCTCCTGGCGAAGTTTCTGGGCATCCATTCCGTTTAGCCGTTCAATGGCTCTATCTGCGGCACTCTGACGATTTCCATCAACGTTTAGCGTACTTCCTGAGCCTGTGAGTCGTTCCAGATCCAGTGACGGTACTTCGGGTAGGTTGCCTGTTATCGACAAGATACCTATCCATTCATCGAGATTGACTTGGCTCCAATCTACCTGGTTTAACTGACTCGCGGTCAAACCTTCACAGTTTGGTGACTTGGCACTGCCCCAACCAAGGCCCAATTGAGGGCGTACTTGTTCTTGAATGATCCGTGAAAGTGGCGAAGTAAAACAGCAATATGACTGCCGTTTTTCAACACAGGCACCTAAGAACTTAGACTTGCAGTAAGAGCCTACATAGTGGCAACTCTTCAATACCCGCTTGGCGTTCATTTCAAACTCGCTCTGCTCACATTTCCAGATAAGCTGAATGAGGATCATAGTGACTGAATAAATCATGTAGGCCGTCATAACCGTACTCAGAACCGCGCCCGCAGCGCCCCCCAGGGCAAAGTTACCACCCGAAACGACACCATCGGCTCCAACCGCACCACCAACGTTACTAAACAGTGCCGATTGCGCCCCCGAACCAAACGTAGAGCCTACCCACTCAGCCGTTTTGTTGGTCAACACCTGCATAAAGCCAGTCGCAGCTTGCTCCGCTCCCGCGCCAGCAGCCGTTGATGGCCCAGCCCCCATGAGAGAGTCCCATGCAGACACAAAAGGCTCTTTAACCGCACTCCAGGTACTGGTGATTGGTTCCCTGAGCGTATTCCACGAACCATAGATTGCCGAAGACGGATTCATGGCCATGACTGCCGTATCAAGCTTGTTGACCGCAACTATCATCGTGATGTAATCCGATAGCGACACGCCACTTGGCTTTTCACAGCAATCCACTATGCCGCCAACGGCTTTTTTGCACTGGCCAGCATTACCTTTAAAGACCGTACACTCGACGTTATCTTGGCCATCAGCTCCTGTGCATGACATATCATTGGTCATAAACTGCGCCGCATTAAGCATCGCAGCGGCCTCTGCAAAGTTAGCCTGCTTGATTGACTCTGGCTCTAAACAATCTGTGCCCATACAGCGAACTGGCCCCTCACAGTTGTATTGAGTTTCCATTCGAGCGTTTTGCACTTCAACGCTTTGTCCGCAGTCATACACCAAACTTTGGATATAACAGAAGCCTTCATGACCAGCCCCGCCCTCAGTACATTCGGTTCTGACGTACTGGCAGGCCGGATTTTGCTCTAGCGCGGCACACGTATTGGTGGTCGTGTTTTGTCCGTTATTGACGATGGTTTGTGTATTACCATTGGCATCTACCCAGCTATCTGAGCTGCCCATGTTGAACTCTGGGTGAGCAGTCGAGGCATTATAGGTCGCTTTTGCCCTCCAGCATGAGAGCCCCAGTCCATCAGAGCTGCCACGACTGGTTAAATGAGCAGGAGACGAAACAACAGCCGGATAAAGACTTCCAAGCTTCGCCAACTCGCTACTACCAACCGTTAACCCGTCGATTCGTTTTGTGCCCGTATCCAAACACTGCCACTGCACCGCAGTAAACTGATCCGTTTGCATCAAGCATTGGTCTATGCCCGGATCACTTGATTGATGAACAACGTCTTGCTCTAAGTACTTGCCGGAGAAGGTCAAGGAAGCACTCAGTTTCGCAGGAGCCAAACACTTCTGAACTTCTCGGCTGCAAGTGTCGAAATCGACTTTGTTCCAGCCGGAATCGCATCTGGAACGAGTGACCTCCTGGGGTTCATGCCACGAAATAATCGAACCATTGACGACTTTACACAATGAGCCAACCAAGGTTCCTTTTGGACAGGTCATTTCAGGGTATTTAATGGACGGTTTCGTCTCAGTCACCGTCTCCTTATTGCCCGTCAATGAGAGTGTCGTTTTCCAGCCATTTGCCTTGGATGGCGACTCGGTGATTTTTATCTCAGTATTTTGATTATCAAAAATCCTCAGCGTAGCGTTTCCAGTTTGCATAGTACTGCTGTGCTGTGGAACAAAACTGAGCGTTTCGGAGCTAAAGCAACCACGCTCAATGGACCAGCTTTGTTGATGGGTTTCAGCGGATACACGTCGCTCTAACTGACACTGAGTAAGCGTGCTGATCTTCTCGCACACCTGGTAATCGGGTACATGCTTGGTTTCAGTAAATGGCGTAATCGTCTGAGTAGGCTCACAGGCCTCAAAACTACTCGGCATAAGATTGGATACCACACACTTTGGATCGCTGGTTTGCAATCCACAGTCATAGGTATCGGTAAAACGAATGCATTCACCTTTATCATTGGTTTCGGCACATTCTGACGACATGAAGCCACATGAAGGGTTCGCTTCAAGCACTTGGCAGGCCTGATTTTCAATCCCCTTATAGCTTTCATCATCCACACTGACTTGTACACGACGACACAAAGGCGATATGCCAGCCACTGGGCTTGGGGCAAAATAGGATTCACAAACTGAAACACCATTGACCACCGTACATCCGTTGGTTGAAGACGGCTGATCCGTGCATTGAATGCTGTAGTCTGAAAACTTAGCCGGGATATCCGCGGCTTGTTCGATACAGGACTGTGGTGACCAACTATCATTCATCACCACCTTGGTTGGATCAAAGCGTACCTTGATGCGTGCATACCCCTCACCACTACCAGTGACCGATACGCGAATTTTGACTGGCACTTCTAAACCGGGCTCTACCGCTTTTAGCTTGGCCGTTAGATCGGTATTAGGATTGCGCTCCCAACTGGTACTGAGCTCGCAGCGACCTGCCGTTTCTGGTGGAAAATTATTGTTCGGCCCAGACCAGACTTTCTGATCACCAAGCCACACTTGCATGTAGTCATCCCATTTGGCGTACTCAAGTACGGCTGAGGTAATCGCATCGGGATTCACGACTTTGAGTGTGATGGCCTGTTCGAACACTTTACAACTACCACTCCAGTAGTTGTCACCAATTCGTCCTATCCAAACTTCAAGACACCCTTCACCACAAGAGCGAAGGTTCATCGGCCCTGAAACATGCTCAATGATACCTGCCGTGTAATCGTGAGTGATAGTGCAGCTGTTAACCGCTGTATTGAGCCTGTCACATTGCTGGTAGTTTGGGCTGCCTTCACCTTGAGACTCACAGCCTGGGAAGCTTTGAGTTAATAGATTTGGGTCAGTTTGAACCGCATCGGTTAATGCCCAAAGCGGATCATTGACCATATCTGGCCGAGACCTGTCTTTGATTTGCTGGAGCGAGCGAAACGCCTCACCCGTAGCGCCATTTTCGGATGCCATGCTCTCTTGGCGCTGCGTCCCCAATTGATTCATGCTGGCATCAGAGCCATAAACGCCCGTTAAGACATCCAATGAGCCTTGATCCATACCAGGGAAAAGCTCTTGCAGGTTAATGGACTCATTACCACTGCCATTCGGCACTGACAATGTATTGCCATTGAGTGCGGGCATCGTCCAGTTTTGCAGCAATTGCTTACCTTCTTGTTGTCCGCTTAGGCCGGATTGGCGCTGCACATCAGCGGCCACACCATGTAAGGGCAAGCACGCCATAGTGATAGATAAAATACCCGCTAACACTCGGGTAAAAAATGTTGGTTTCATAGTTAACCTCCCGAGTTACAGCAGTCTTGCCAGCGCCACAAAATGTAGAGCGCATCTTCACCGGCACCGGGGATCGTTCGCCACTCTCCCCATTTCATGGTGCTTTCACCGATGACATGTGCACTTTCAGTTTCCGGTACAGGGAAGAACATACTCATCTTGTATTGGGATTTCGGCAGCATGGGTTCGACAACAGGTCGGCATAGCGCACTGTTCCCCATTGTTCGCCTAGCAAGACCACGCCTGTGTTGAGCCGCGATTGCACGCGCCGCTAAATGGCTGGTGTTTTCTGCTAATGAGCCAAAGGCTAAGGTGTGGCCAGATAACGGGTAGAGATGGCCCCAACTGCCAGCACACCAAAACAACTGGTCGATGGGTTTACCAAGCGTTGATGAAGCAGCGTCAGCGGTACAAGCAGATATAGCCAATGGATTGGCAACGGCAGCCGCTTCAGGCTGAGTAAAAAAGGCCAGTTCATCGTTCAGCCATGTTGGGTCCAATTCCGACAAATACATCAAGTCAAAGTCCATGTAACCATCGGCATTGCAATTGCCATCCATGAACAAATCGAGCATGACCAAAAGCGGAAAGGCGTAATAATGGTAATGGTAGAAAGCAAGATCACCGGTATCGTATTCACCTTCACCATGACCACCTTGCAATCGCCTATCACCTAACGGTAAACGAATCCCTCCCAGTGAAGGCGAACAACCTGGCGTTCTGACCAGTTCAATCAAACGCGCTGGCTCCCACATGCTGGTAACAATACCTGGCCTTGGCACACCTAAGTTGTCTTCACATAAGCAAAATGACTTGTTTGATGCGCCGCTTGGGACACTGCCAGAGCCAAGAGGAAGACCCGCAACTCGGATAGGAAAAATGCATGACCAGCAAACATCCGTCAGCAACTTACCCGACAATAACCCCGCGTCTGGGCAGGTCAGTTCGGCTTTTGCAGGAATAGATGCGCCAAGGACAAACATGACAACGAGAGTCCGCAACAGACGATACGTATTATTGAGCTTTTTCATGAACAAGCTCCTTTGCTGGAATTTCTTCTATTTCAAACGCGAGTCCCTTTGCTTGAACAAACGATGGGGTGACTTGCAAATCAAAGCGCTGCTTTAGCGAGGCATTGAGAAGATAAACCGGACTGTCCAATGTCTTTTCGAGCGCATTGAGGCTATTCCAACCTTGAGCACGGTCGAGCTGCGTGGTGATAAGCGTAATGCGGCGCAGCGTCCTATCTTGGCCCTCAAGCCAATGCGCTACTGCGTCCACTTCTTCAGCGTTCGACGCATTAAACACCACGAGCTGCTGAGTAAATGGCAAGGCTTTGAGCGGGTTAATACGCGTTCCTGCTGGGATCAATGTTCGGCCATTGGCATCCAATAGTGGCCGCTGCATGACGATGGTTGGATCAACCGTTCTTATCCGATACTGCGTGGCTTTGGGTAAGTCAGTGAATGTTTGGCGAGACCAGAAACGCTCAATGGCTTTTTTCTTTAATGCGCCCAGGTCAATCGACTGTAATCGCTGCATCGCCACTTGCATCAAATCCGGTTCTAAAATCGAATGAATCGGACCGCGTTGACCCAATGAACCGGTATTGCCGCTTTCAATTTGGCGTTGCAACCAGTCCTTGCTGTAAACCCCTAGTGCACTTGCAGTCACCTTGTCATCGTCTATGCGAAAAATGGCAGGCACGCTAGTCACCCGCCAGTGCACAAAGGCTTTCGGATCGATTCGAACCTGAGGAACAGGATCAAGTCCCGCCATCAGGGTATGCCAATCACGGATAGCCGCCCCCAAGGTCTTTCCTTCAGGAATTCCCCGAAACAACACAATAGCACCGGTAACACTGGCCTCTTTAAATAGTTGCTTCAGTGACGAATCACCCAATGAGGACGACGCAAATATCAACCATTCATCGTTGTGTTTGAGCGACACAGGTTGTTCAACCGGTGCAAAAGGCTCGATAAATTCAGATGAACCATCCACAGCACTTTGTAAAATGCTGCGGCTCATTTCGACGATCTTTTTGTCTTCGTCAGACAACAGAAAAGGCTCTTGTGCCCAGGACACTTGAACCCAAGACAATGGAGCAACCAACAAAAATAAGAGACATAGTCTTTGCATCATCTACCTCTTACCAAAGCGGCCAAGCGCGACCGACAATCTGCTCGCGCTTAACGGCATTCCAATAGCGGGAGTCGAAACTCGTTGCAGCCTCGCCGGAAAACCAATACTCGTTTTCTTGCAGCGTCAATGAGCGGCTAAATTCTGTTTCAGCCACACCAAGACGCTGGGCTAATGTCATGCCGGTAGAGACTTCAGCACCATTCACCAGCACATGCTCAGGCGTCACCTTGACTTCATCCCCTGGCATCCCTGTTAGGCGTTTCAGCATCCGAGTACCGTCGTTATATAACGGAGCGAGTCCTTTTGAGTGGAAGGCATACAGACCATCCTTAACGGGCTCTTTATTCCATAGGTCAATCAGATATACCGTGGTATCAGGAAGGCAGCGCTCTTGCTGGGTATCAATACCTATTCGGTAGCGCATCATGGCGTAGGTGCCTACCAAGGCCATGATTAACGCAAGAACAGTCAACCGGATGAGATATGGCCGCCAAGGCATTCTTTTACGGAGTATCTGCATGAGACACCTCCTTTGAGCCTACTGGCACAAATACGGACTCATCAGCACCCACCACCGCCTGGGCATCCAGCACGATAAAACCGGCCGTTTTTAACTTTTCAATTTGCTGATTGGTCTGAAGCAACCTAGATTCGATTTCCTGTTCGCTGGCATTGGGGCCCAGTGACAACACCGCCTCCCCAAAATCCACGACTGCAATGGGCGTACTTAACGCCAACTGGCTGTGGATGGGTTCGAGTGTTTTCATTAAGAGCCAGCTGGTCATTAACCCGCTACCAGCAACAGACAAAGTAATAGAGGCCATAAATGGCCAAAGCGTGGACTTATTCATAGCCTCGCTCCTTTAACAACTGGGAGATGGCATCAGCAACAGAAAGGCCTTTGCGCGTTAACTGTTTAATCGCGTTTACATCTTCTGCACGGGACGAGTACAACAGCTTGTGAAACGGATCGACGATGAGGCGGCCAATCCCGGTGCCCATTTCGGTAATAAAGAAAATTTCGGAATAGACACCAGTGACGGTATGAACCGTTTTCAGGTATTCATAGCCGCCTTCACCTAGTGGCAAGCGGCCTTCTTTTTTGAGCGCGTTGATGGTTTCAGCTTTTTGGCCAAGCAGGTACATATTGGCCGAGTTTTCAGCGATGGCTTTACCTGTAGGGCTGTCATACAAATCGTTGACCGACTGCGTTACCGTTACAGCACTGCCGCCATATTTTCGAAATCGACGGTAACCCGTCTCGATGAACTTACCGACATCACCTTGAGTCAGCAGATCCCAGGCTTCGTCAATGAACACAATCTTGCGACGATCACGCTCACCTAAGTACATCTCTTGTTGGATTTGGTAGATAAGCTGAAGCAACACTACTTGTTGTAGATGCTTACGCCCCTTAAGCTCTTCTAACTCCAGAACGGTGAAACGGTTTTTGAAGCGAATATTGTTGTGGCCATTAAAGAATCGGCCATATTCGCCCTGTGTCGTAAACGGATAGAGCTGCTCACCCACGTCTTGCACACGTCGGTCTTCGTGATTTTTCAAGGCCTCTGCCACATCATCAACTAACATGGCACGACCTTTTTTCTCCCACAGTTCACGGGTCTGACGCTTTAGGTTGGCCATCTGAAAATCGGTTAATGACTGCGTGGGAGCGGCCATTGCGGCCAATAACCCAACCAACACATCCGCTTCTTCGTCATAGTCCTCAACGATTTCAAACGGATTTAAGCAAATGCCACTGTCCCGCCCGAACTGTAAGAACTCACCGTCATAGACTTCACACAGCTTTTCATAAGAGCGGCCAACATCAATCACCCAGCATTGGCCGCCTTCTGATAAGTAGGAGGAGATGATTTCGTTCACCAGGAATGACTTACCCGATCCCGATTGCGCCGCGATGCAACAATTGTAATTACTGCCCGAGTCATAAAGGGACACACTCATGATCTGGCCATTGCGGGAAACAAAGTTAATCACCGGCGTGCCAGTGCCTTTCCAATCCGCAAACAAAGGCAACAGAGGGATGATATGCCGTGTCGCCATGGTCTTGAATCGAAACAAATCGTTCATCGCCTGGCGGTCAGCACCAAATGGCAAGGCATTCAGGAAAATGGGCAAACAGAAGTACTTGTCTTCCATCAGCTCAAATCCGAGTTCTTTGAAATAGGTTCGAGCATTTGAAACAGAGCTGATCGACGCTTCTTCTGTTGGTGAAAACAGCGTTAAGGTCATATTTGCCCGAATAGGACGATCACCTTCTTGCAAGGCTTCAAAAAGAACATCAAATCCCTTTTTCTTGGCTGCAAGCACCGGCACAAACTTGAGCATCGGGCCATAGGCCTGATTGACCGCCCATTGACGCTTCGTCTCTAAACGAGATCGCATCGCCTCGGCTGAGGGAAAGTGAATGGTGACATTCAGCAAAAAGCTGCCGCGTAAACCGCGACTGCCCGTCATCATATCGCCCGCAAAACTTGCGGCATGACCAAACCAGATCCGCTCAGGCAAGCGCTTAAACGATAAGGTTTTAACTCGGTAATCGCCCAGCATCAGACCTTGGCTATCCACCTTGATAGCTCTGTCATAATCCAACACTTGCTCTCGAAGTGGTTTATCTGCCTCACTGCGGATTGGTGATGGATTGCGCCAGGAAGCATCTTTTCCCCAGTTAAGCTGCGCACTTAATGCCGCGAGCCAGTTTCGGTCAGTCATCTCAGTGACGCGAAAACCAACCGTTGCCAGCGCTTGCGAGAAAGAAGCCCGAAGCGCGGATGCTCGACTCAACTCACGATCCGTCGGTATAGGACTTTCCAAAGGCAATTTGCAGGTGACGATCAGTTGAAAGTTGCGTACCTGAGTCTGGGTCGATTCTTCTATCGGTTGAACCGTGCCCCCATCGAGGAAATCCGCACGTTTGCGTATCGACGCCCTAAGCAATGGATCGGATTGACGATGCCGTAAGCCCATCATGCGCTGAAGGTCGGTTTGAATATCAGGGGATGCGTACAGGCCAAATTGCAGCAAAGTGTCTTTTGGCCAGTCGTTGTTGAGTAGAACATTAACCCTGTCTGCAACAGACTCATCACCACCCGGCAATGGGTCACATAGAAAACCAAAGCCAACACTCTGGTCTTCCATGAAAAACAGTTGCTCATCGTCGGAATAGGCCAATACTGGCAAGAGCTCTGAAGCGCGTTGCCCTGAATACAGAGAGGCTTTCATTAACGCCCCTCCAACCAAGCAGAAAGATCATAAGGACGGCCTCGGCTGATGCGACCATCATTGGCGACGATGAAAGGCACACCTTGAATGCCCAGGATTTGAGCCGTCACCAAGGTACGCTGCATTGGTTCTAAGTTGCAGGCATCATCCTGTTCTAGGTTACCAATCCGGCCATTCAGCAATGCATCGGTGGCCGCTTTTTTGTCACGCGCACAGCCAAGCTGGCGAACCTGACGCTCTGAATCAGGACCAAGCACTGGCACAGGGAGTATTTGGAAGGTGTATTCTTTGGTTAGCGGTAAAGCTTGTTTCAAAAGCTCATGGCAGTGCGGGCATCGTGGATCAACAAAGACCACCACTTTCTTTTTGCCTTCGCCCAGCGTCAGTGGGTTCAAATCATCCATTTTTAAGCCAAGGCGACTTAAATCCAGAGTGTTTCCCGCTTCTCGAATTTCTTCAAGGCTGGTAAGTGGCTTTTTGGACCAGGCATCATAGAGCGTGCCATCAATGACGAACCGGCCACTATCTGACATGAAAACAATACGGCCATTGCTTTCGACAGCTTTCATACCCGTGACAGGTAAAGAAACCATGCCGTCAATTTTGCCAACGGGCGACACTTCAGATACAGGTTCAGCTTGAACCAAAGGAGACAGCGCAAGCGCCAGAATAATTGGAGATAGTTTTCGCATGAGGAGTCCTCGTTAATGTAAATCGAGGCTCCAGTCTATGCAGTTGTCCTATGTGGACTCGGTTAGATAGATTGAAGAAATCGCAATCTAACTAGGGGGCTTATAGCTCGTTGAGGTTTGTTATAAACGAATTACTCGGCGTTTGCGTTAACAAGCCAATCATCAAGCACTTGCTTCAATTTATCTAATTGCTCTTGATGTTTTGCTTGATTCTTTGCCAATTTGTTTATGTTCTGCAACTTCCAACGAATCGCTGGCAAGTCTGCTGCATTAGGATAGTCAAACAATGCCCAGTCAGGTTGCCCTCTTTTGAATGACATAAGGAAAGCATAATCCCTTTCTGTGAAATGTTTTTGCAGCGAAGTTAACATCATAGGCCTAACAGAAGCTAAGTCTTCGCATTCAACTTTTTCAAAAGTCATTCCATCAAATTCTGCCTGAAATTTCTCATTCAGCGGCTGCCAGTTTGGCGACATGACTTCATTAATAGGCCGAGGATGACTTAATGTATAGGTTAAAAAACCCACTAAAATCTCTCTCGAAACCCCTTCACTGCCAAGTAACATACGCACATCAAATAAGTCGCGAGGATGTTGGCGATCCATTGCAGCACACAATTTCCCACCATACAGATCGGGAAGACTGACTACCTGAATCTCAGCATAACCAAACTCGTATTCAACAGACTCTTGAACTGCCATTATTTCTGCACTATGCAATGTACCTCTGGCGACGGGCGACACTTCAATTTTGATCGTCGCAACCGGACTTGATACAATTATTCTCAGTTCATCAGCTTTATTATCCTGAAATGCCGCTCTGATATCTGGTTGAGTATTGATTCTGTCTGTAATGCGCTGCAATGCAGCCCTGACATTAATCAAAGCCTCATCTCTTGGTTCAAGTGGAAGATAAGCAAGATCAATATCTACAGATAACCGAGGAAAATCTCTCACAAATAAATTAATGGCGGTGCCACCTTTAAGTGCAAAAACCGTCTCTGTTGCTACCACAGGCAGCATTCTTATGAGCAAAGAAACCTGTTTGTAATATGGGCTATCTTTATCCATTATGTTGTTCACCTTTTTTGACGCTTAATATCTCTGGCACTGTGATTTGATATCGCTCATCAAAACGTCCTTTTTCGACAACCTGCCGCTTTCCTGCCCCCAATTTAATTCTTGTTTCATCTATGCGATTGACCCACTGGTGATCGTAGTATCGACCCAGAAATAGAAATATTCGGTTTGCCTGAACAGAGCTGCTTCGTTCAAGAATATCTTGTACTTTTCTAGGGCTAAGATTGACTAAACCCTGAAATAATTCTGCGACATGCTCAAATGAAATCAGCTTTCCAATCGCATCTACCACTTCATAGGCAGCAAGTTCTGCACAGCTGACAGTGAGCTCTTTCTCTTTAACCGTGATCCTTTTCAAATCTTTCTCGGGATTCACTTCAAGCTTATGGTTTCCGCAGTAAAACCAATTCTGATAAGGGAATTCACGAAACCATTTCGGTAAGGACGACTTGTTTTTAACGCAAATCCAAACTTGCTCTTTGTTCAGCTGCAAATAGTGACTCAGTCCTTGGTGAGTTAAGCTGCTCAATCCAGCCAAATGAACTGGAACGCCCAATTGCACATCCAATGCTTGAATGGCATCAACCCAAGTTGGCTTTATATCGCCCTGCGCATTTGGACGATAGTACACACCAGAACTAAGCTTCTTCAGCCAACCGTTCTGCGCGTACTTTTGAGCCAACGAGTAGCTCACGCCGTTTTCAGTCAGCCATTGCTGAAGTACTAGCGCACCAGGAGAAGTATGAGCAACAAGCCAGTTTATTTTAGATGACATTTTAACACCCAAAGTATGAATATCACGAACAGTATAAACCATATAGTTTATTACGATAGGAATTTTAACACCTTAGGTATTAATATACAAAATAATGTAAACCAAGTTCGTTAATGTGGCGTCGCTGAAATGAAAAGGTCTACACAACATCACCAATAACCCGATGTTGTGTATACCTAAGTTTGATTGCCTTAAGTGAACTGCCTAATATGGCTCACATTCAGGTGCCCAGTAAGACGACGCTGATTGCTGGAACTGTTGTGCCAATGACTTCTTGAGTGCTGGCAACAACAGGTAAGGTTGCAGACATAACACTTTCAACGACTGTTGGTGTGTTGTAGAGACCCATACCGCCACCAATGCCCAAGGCAAAGGCCATCAAGCTTTGGCGAGCGATACCGCCCACAATACCCACCAGTACCATGGCTCCCGCTACGATCCGTCCCAAAGTACCTTGGGTCCAATCTTTTAGGGTATCCCACACATCGGTGAAAGCATCACCGCCGGTGCCCGCAAATGAGGGCTCCGAAATCATTAACGCCATCAAACCAAGCGCACCAATGGTCATTAGGCGCTGAGTTTGAATGGTGCGAACTGCATTTGTCATTCGTTAGTTTCTCCGTAGATACTCAAGTTATCGCGCTTACCATCAGCTCCCGCTGAGGTTGAATCGCTCTGAGTCTGAAGTGGACGTAGCACAGGCGAAACCGTTCGAGGTGCTGACACCCCAATATCCCACCGGCGCGGTTCAATTTCGGTAAACACGTAGCTGGATAAATTCAGATCTCCACGGTCATCCTCCCAAGGCGCAATCCAAATTCGCATCACCCTTGAAGGAATGCGAATAGGTGCAGATTGCTGCGTCTCAGGTAATGCTGGATGGCTCAGCAGTCCTGTCTCTAAATCAGATTGTGAATACCCAGAGGGAGAACCAATTCGAGTCGCCACAGCATCAATCGTCTTGGGTGCAGCGCCATTACTGGTAAGCTCATAGACTTCACGAGCGGATAAACAGCGCACACCGTCAGGCATACCTGGGCATCCATATTCACTACTCCCAAGACCCAATGAACTACAGCCAGACAATAAGGTTGAGCCGACTGCCAATAAAAGTAATCCAGCTTTAGACCACTGTTTTGACTGGTGCTTTGGGTTGTTCTGCATTGATGTCGTCATGGTTAACTCTCCTCTGGATACACATCTTATTGTCTGAAGCGGACTTCGATCGGTTAGCAACATGCAGGATTTTTTCATCTTCTTGCACCTACCCCTTGTGAAGTGGCCAATGACAACGAGGCCCCACGAGTGACTATGACTTCAATTTTCCTTGCAGCGTCTACCTCTATGACTGGGAACATATTTTCAGCCATGTCCAAATAGAACTTGGCCACTCGATCCAATGCTTTACCTGTGCCTTTAATCGCAGCGCCTTGTAATGCTTCTTGGCTCATGACTTGCTGGTACAGCTGAGTATCACCGGCATTACCCGTCTGAATCGTTGGTACAGGATTCACATCAAATGCGCCAGCCAAGCCCTGAAGGAATCCGGCCATCATCGATTTGGCCACCAGCTGGCCTTGTTTCGACACTAATCGGCCACGAATACCGGCTTTGCCGTCTTCACCCACGGCATAAGAATCCAGTCGCGTTTCAATGACGCCACCATCTTCTCTCACACATGAAATGGTCTCGCCTCGCAAATAAGCACGCTCAGAGCTCAAATCACCGTAACCTGCGGCGATCAAGAAACACTCTTTGATATCCGCTCTAAATCGGTTGGGTAAAATGGCTTCCTTTTGAATCCTCAGCAATGCAGGAAAAGGCTCGCGTCTTGCGGACTCGTGAGTAGGTGCATCCAAACCGGTGATCAAAGTACCTGAGATGATGCTGCCCGCCGGTAGATACAAAGGCGGCGCTTCTTGCACAACAACCTCTGGTTCAGCAACCACTTCAGGCTCAATCATACGAATCGTGATTGGCGGCAATGGAACATCTCGTGCTCGTGTACCTTGGCCATTGGCTGGCTGCTGATAGAGCGGATCAGGCAGCGGCGCATTGGCAAAATAGTCGTCTGGGTTAGACGGCAGTGGCTTTTCGTCTTTGGGTAATTCCATGGCAGATAAAGGCACTTCAAAACGGCTATTTGTGCCTTCAACTACTGAATCTCCCCCAGCGCGAACATCATCAAGTTCCGCTCGAAGGCGAGCCAACTCCGCATTGACCTCACTTGGTATAGAAGGCAAACCTGGGCTTAGCCGTCCTGAATCGACGTCACGACGCAAGCGCTCAACTTCACGACGTAACTGTTCATTGCGCTCACTGAGTAGTTTTACGTTCGCAGCCAAACTATCGACCCCAACATCACGAGTATTGGTATCCGTAAGAATGTGCCGGATCGTTTCCTGTCGGTTCCGACTGCTTGAGCCATCGTCAGGAGTAGGTGAAAACACCATCACCATAAAGACGAGACCACCAGCAATACCGGCAACCGATAGGCCCCGCTTCATGTTCGGGCTCATTTGTTCCCATTGTGCTTTCATCGTTATTCACCTCCCACAAGAAGCGAAGGTCGCTGACTTTCCAACGCTTCTTCACGATGATTGCGAACAACCACATACAACTCAGTCTTTTCACCCAGCAACAAGATATTGCGAGGCCAGTAGGCGCTTGCCACTATATCTGGTGCATGACAGGCTATTTCACTGGCTTCTATCGGCTCATCGGCAAAGCTTTCAACCAGTCCTACATAGACGGTGAAGTAATGTCCCGTCACAATTTGCCCCTGCTTAAAACCAAACTTTAAGCCCGGCTGAAAACATTTCGGGCTTGTGTCAGTTTGGCCAGCTAAACGGATGTCATAGCCTTGTGGTAACTCATTTAGTGCAAGGCGTCTGAGTAAATCACGTAAGCTATCGACGTATGGCTGAGCCGTTTCCCAAGTGGCGGCTTTTCGGTTCACGACGCCCTTAATGGGCCACTGCTGACCATCAATAGCTAAGGTGATTTCACGCGGTGGAATACGACGAGGTACTAAGGTGACAGATAACGCAGGCGCTTCCTGACCAGTCGGAGTGATGTAAAGTGAAACCGGTGATTCTTTGTCCGTGGCCACATATACTACATTCCCCTTGATTTGCGTCTGAGCATCACTGGTTGTTCTCACCTGAGGCGATTCAAACGGCGTCACAATCCGGTTCAGATGGCCAAGTGCCACAGGGATCAGTTCATTGACTCCCGGTGTCATTAGTAGCGTTGTTGGCGCATCCGTTGCAACCGTATTGCTTTGAACCGATGGATTTGCAGTAGCAGACTGCTTCATCACACTGGCTGGCACAATCGGCAATTCCACGTCCGCATACGACGCTTGAGATAATAGGACGCCACTTAAGCTCATTGCGATTAAGCTTGGTGTCATCCATCGACTAATTTTGGTTCGCATCATTCACCCTCCGGTTTTGCTCTTGGGTCAACTTTTCACGAACGCGCTTCGTTCTAGCTTGCCCCTCATACGTATCCATCCAGCTAAGTTTTGGACGGTATTGCTCAATATCGATATCAAACTCATAGGTGCGAGTTTGGCGCTGCTCATCTCCAGATGGTCCAGAGACCAAGGAATAACCGGTCACAAAGATATGGCCGGTTTCATACTCATACTCCACTTGTCTGGGTTGGAATTTGAGCGTGACTCGGTCTTCGCGGATTTGTCTTGCCTGAATCTCCAGTGCATCGACCACTTGCTGGTACACCGCTGGAGAAAGTAGCGGCTCAATGGCAACCCGGATGAAAGACACATTACCCGGCGTCACGTTGCCCATAAGCTCAGCCAGGTAGAGTCCCCAGGATTCAAGGTAAGGTTGAGTGGCTTGGTTTCGTGACACTTCAGCCGTTTCAGACAAGGTTGGTGGTTGAATAGCTACCACGGTATTGCGAGAAAATGCCGCTACCGCAAGCAGCAAATTAGATAGCACCAGCACTGCAATCAGGAACCGCTGCCATCGGTTCTCTAATTGCGTGCCTTGCCATGATTTTAAAAACACGTCGAACTTCACGGCAGATAGCTCCTGATAAATGGGTTAGGGATCGTCTTGGCTTTGGTTGGCAACAGTCCAGCCCAGTAGATGGCGTGAAGAATAAAACCATCAGGGCGACCATCACGAAAACGCCGATAGAGCTTGGTTGTCACCAACCCCAACAGGCATAAAACCAAGGCATTACCGGTAAAAATGCCGATCACTAGCCCCAACAGAATGGGAGCCATCTCATCGGCACTCCAAAGCAGGAAGTGCGGCGGGTCATCGATATAGGACGGAATACTCACAGGTTCCATAGTCACTCCTCGTTGTTTGAATTGAGAAGTGAAGAATGCCCCGAAATAACTCAGGGCTGTGGTCAGGTAGATATCGAATTCTTGAAGGTTTTGAACTACCGAGCGCTAGTTCATCTGTTTTAGGGAGGTGGTTGTCTTAGAAATTGATATTTCTGACATTTGACTTATTGATTTGCTTAGTCAAATCGTAACTGGTTAACTGAGCAACTATCTGCTCTGAAACACCTAAATCGTTTGCAATATCAAAAATCGAAATACCCAAATGCTCGTTAAGCTGATCTATTGCAGCTGATAAAAGCTCTGGCTGTTCCATTGGTATTTGATCATCTAAGTCTTCTGTTTTCGATTGACCCGATTTATTCAAATAAACATTGGCGGTTCTGTACTGTTGCGACGAAATTAACCCAAGATAATTAGCTCGATAAATTATTGCTCTCGCACTAACACGCCATCTAAGTTTCAATGCAAAGATTTTCTCCCACCTGATTCGAACTGGTCCCACACATTGAGGAAACTCTTTCAGAAAAGCCTTACGTGGAAAAAGAAACGCACTTGCAAAAGCATCAGCTTCTCTCTCTGTTTTAGCACACCCAGTTTCTACACCTTGATGCAAAACCAAATGGCCACATTCATGCGCCAAATCAAAGCGCATTCTACAGCAGCTTTCCTTCGCATTATTTCTTACTATGATGGGTCTTTTTCGATTCATTGATAACGCATCAACTTTATCTGAAACACCATCAAAGCAAGTGATTACAGCGCCATTATTCTCCAGTACTCTTACCATGTTTGTAACTGGTGCATCCAAACCCAAACCCCAGTTAATACGACATTGCTCCGCAGCTCTTTCGATAGCCTCCGCACTCAGATCTGATTCTTCAAAATCAATAAAATTGGCAACAGGCAACTCAAGATGATCTTCAATAATCTCAACTAATAGTTCAAAAATGGTGCCGAGAGCCAATACTCGATTTGCAAGTCCAACTGGTGTTGTTTTGCGCTTGCGAAAGTGGCATTGCTCATACTTAACATCATTTTGTGGTTTCTTAAAAAAGAAATCACTTTTCACTTTTAATACTTCAGCCAATGCCAAAAGCAGGTCTTCAGCAGGTGGTTTAACACCTGCTTCAAGCTGATGTATAAACTGACGACTGACCGCAACTAACTCACCAAGTTCTTGTTGAGTAATTCCGGCCATCAATCTCGCCAGTCTTAGTTTTTCACCAAAAAATTCGTTATTCATGATTTACTGCATTTTTCGACTTTTTCTTAATTTTGATTTTAGAAACAGCCGATTCAAGTTCAACACCATGAGAAACATTCTCATCAGTATCTGTTATTAACGTAACCTTAGAATTCATTGGCACTTCCCAGTTGACTACAATTTCACCAACATCGCTATAACCAACGAAAAAGGCGCGATCTACACATTTAGTTTGATCAGTGCTCAGAACAAAAAACCAAATGATCTCTGACGGACTATCTTGTGTTGAAAATAACTCCATTTGCATCATAGCTTCATGGGAACGTATCAGTTTCCCTGATGGGAGTTTGTCAGGCTGACCTTTCCAGAAACGAACTGGAACGTCAGCGATACTAAACGTAAACCTCCCTTTCGGGGTCAGTATCTTAAGCCAATCAACTTCAAGTGACTTCCTTACTAAATGTGTACAACAACACTCGTAGGACCTTATGCCCAATGATTTATTGGTGTCACCCAAATCTCTGTTGTGTAAATCTACAACTTCTGCTCGAACATCTGCTAAAAGTTGAGCAACTTCAATCAGCTGACTTTCTTTAAAATTAGGGTTTAGTGTCATCGGTGTGTTCAAATTTGTTACCTCAGGTAGTAAAGCAATAGGATTAGATACCATGGACAATAATATGCTAATTTTAAAATTTGTCAACCTGCCACCAACTTGTTAACCTGAGATTAAAATGTAAACTAAATCTTCTTCTGCAAGTGACTTAACGCCAACCCCGCCATCAATGCCAAACCGATGATCAGCGACGGCAACACCACCGGTGGAATAGCCAGCGGGGCGAACAATCCCATAAACAGCAAAATGACACCTGAGCCCAGGATAATCATGCTGTAGCGGTGAATGATTGGGCTCGAAAAATCAAAGGTTGTCTTCTTAATCTTCCAGGTCATCAAGCCGTCCCACAGCGCCGGTAACATGAGAATAAGCGCAAAGGGCAACCAGACCATCAGTAAAGCAAATCGAGTAAACACTTGGTACAACACATCAAAAAATGCCTGAATACGGTCTTCTACCCACACAAACCAAAAGCCTCCCATGTTCTCCATCCCTTTAGAACGCTGTCGTTGCTCTTCAGTGGGGATTAGAAAATCACGCACAGATTGCTCCATCTGCGTATCCACAATCCATGACTGATACCAGCCATGGCTAGTTTGACCAATCCAATAGCTTGTTTGTGCGCCCAATTGATTTTGGATCATCTGTTTCTCTTTACTAATAACCCGGCCAGTCCAATCACCGGGCACTAACACGCCAATGGCAATAATCTCCAGCATCAGCGCCAGACACAGCAGCCAAACCGACTTATGCTTGCTCATGCCAAACTTCCTCTTCTACTCGCGCCAGCATGGCTGCAACGGTTGGCGTCATAATCCGGGCTTTAATCACTTGTTGAAGCCGCTTTGTCGTCGTATGGCCACTGACATAACGCACATCGATGCGTCCTTCAGCCAAATACGCCATCCGATTTGGACGATTACGAATCCAGGAGTAGAAATACACACCATCCACGGCGGCCCACTCGAAATGGTCAGGATCACGCAGGCGAATCCCAGTTAAAGCACTGGCGGCAGTCCAGGTCAGCGCCTCAATGAAATGCCACAGTCGTACACTGTCATCATCACAACTGACTTCTTCATAACTACCCAAGCCATTGCACAGACACAAATCAAAGATGGAATGGCCATCTAACGTGAACGCATCCGTTAAGTAGTCCGCCAAACAGTGCACTGAAGCCAAAGCATGAGGCCAGTCGGTTTCAAGTAGTCTTATGGTTTCCTTGAACTGGGGGTTATGTTGCTGCCACTGAGCGAGCATTTCTTGACTGGTAAGTGTTGTCATTTTCAGACAAACAGAATGATGCATACAGACTCCTTATGCTGCCTGTGTAGAGCTGGTTAAAATAGGAATGCGACCTTTGATCACACGGCCACCTGAAAGCTTGGCGATGTACTCCAGGTTAGGTAGCTGGCCTAATAACTGCGGTGGAAACATATCGCCTTCTTCCTCCATCAAGCGTTCGCCATGATTGCCGGTAAACAACGCGGGGCTGTCCGAGTTGGACGACATACCTTGAGTTTGCATGATGTACTGCAACCGAGTCTTAGGCAGATTGTCGGTAATGTACTGCTGTGTTTCGGCATCCATCACCCGAAGAGCTATCAGGTTGTTGATGTTACCTAACACCTGGCGAGCCTTAGCTTCACTGCCTGTACGAGCGGCAAAGTCAGCAAAGGTCTGAGTAGCAATCACACAACGCATTTTTGCGCCACGGCCTTTGTTGAGCAGTTGAATGAAGGGATCGTTGACAACTTCAGCCGCCTCATCGATGAAGATATTTACGGGACGATTATCAACACCATAGTTATAGCGGTCACCAGCCACGGCGGTGAGATCGGATAAAAGCAACGAACCAATGGCGCTGCCAACCATGGCGTCGGTTAATGAATCCAAGCCGATATACGCCACTTGGGCATTGTTGATAATACGGCCAGAATCCGTAATTAACCGGCTGTCATCCACATCGTTTGCAATCGGTGATAGCAATGGGCCTAGTTCACTTGAAGTGAGCATATTGAGTACCGGCATCAATGAGGCCACCATCTTGGAATAGTGGGTTCTGTCATGCTCAAACATACTCAATAGCCCCTCTAAATCGGTATTGGCGGCAATGGGCTGAATGCGTTCGTAGTAGAAAAGCAGCATCGCCATGGCTTGTTTAGCCAAGGTGTTGGTCTTTTCGGTAAAGCGCTTGATCTCCACACTAAAGTTCGGATACACCTGCTCCCCCCAGGCCGTGACGGCTTTTACTACCAAGCCTTCTGGGCCACCTTCCAAGAATCGTCTCAGTGTTTTCAGATCAGGACGCTGTGAAGTAAGCAACAAACCTTGCACGATGTTATTCAGTGCCATTTGGCCAAAAGCTTTAAATGGATCAGCACCGGTTTCAGATGGTATTAATGCCGCAATTCGGCTGGCGATTTCAGTACCCCGGTTAAAGTTTCTAAGGGGATTAAGCCGTACCGAATGCTCTGGAAAACCCGGATGAAAATACACAAAGCGCTCAGGACTACCGGCGGCAATACAAGCTCGCTGCGCATTATCCTTAAGTTCCTTGTCTCCCTTAGGGTCAATAATAATCACGGCTTCATTACGCAAAATGGCCTGAGTGATCATCGCATCAAAGCATCGGGTTTTCCCGGCACCGGTCGTGCCGACAATTAAGGTGTGCCCTTCAGTGTGACCAACTGGCTGGTACACATCTTCTTCTTTGGGCTCAACACCATGAATCCAGGTCGAACCCATTTGTTTGCCGTGACCTTGGTTAAGCAAGGTTTGCTTATCCCGCTTTAATATTTCATAAGCGCGTTGAGCATGACGTTGATCCCACTCAAAGCCATACCCTAACCACAATTCATCAGGATGTTTTGCCATCACCTTTTGCAAATGCGACAGCTCCATAAATGCCAATGGTTTGCCTTTTAGCCCCATCTGCAACTTATAAAGGAGATAAGCCTCAGGAAGGCGGTACAACGCCATGCCCGAGGAAATCCCTGTCATCCACCAAAATGGCTCAGGTGGTAGCTCAGTCAGCATTTCTGCGGCAATCGCCCCAGTTGCCCCAACCAGCCAACCTGCTGCTGCCATGGCTTCATAGTTCGTGCGCCAGGGCATTTCGTATGCGTTTTCTTTCATTCATGCTCCGCAAAATAACCGTTTGCAATCCGATTAATTTCAAATGGATTAACGTTCAGCGCGAGCGGTAAACAGAACCGTTTCCCCCTCATCAAACTGGCATTCGTCACTGGCCGAGATCCCCCGAAGCAATTGCCCGGCTGGAATGCCATGCTCCTTGGCGACTTGGCGTAAGGTTTGAATTGTGACGCGAATACCATCGGCACTATGATCCACGTATGGGTAATCGCCATCGGTCAGTAAGATGGGCAAATCTTTCACAAAATTAACCATCTGTTGCCGCTGCGCGTGTTTGGGGTCTGTACTTGAGTTCGCATTGGGCCCAATCGGCTTTTGCTTACGCTCCGCTCTTGTGGCGGGCTCTTTTGCTTGGGCATTAGTTGTCTTAGTTCGACTCGGACGCTGTAAAGCCTCTTCGTTCTGAATTGCTGCCGCCGGTTCTGCGTCTTGTTTGGGAAGGTCTATCAGTGCAGTTAGCCCTTTAGAAATCGATACTTTCAACAGCAACCCTTGCTCCTGAACGCCATCTTTCGTAGTCACAGTTCTGGCTTTACGCGTCGGGTTTGCCGGATCTAGTTCAAGCCAATCTAATCGACTGAGTTCAGCAAGTAGTTTTCGGGGAGCACACCAATGTCTTACGGCATCGGGATAGCGGATCATTATCTGTTCATCAACCATAACCAACGCACTACTGGCCTCTGGGAGCCATGCCAAAGATTCAGGCAGATTAAATGCTTCTGCATCGTGCTGGTTTACGTTATTTGAGATAGCGCCATCATATGAGTTGTTAGGGTTTTCACATCCATCACCTGGAGCATTTTCATTTGCCTGGGGGTTATTAACATCACTAGCAAGACGAAGTTCATCATCTTGGTCGGACGATTTTGTCGATGGCGACTCAGACGAATTGCCGTGTTCGATTGATGATGACGCGTCAGGCAAGCCTGGCTGCTCACTGGAGCGACTCTGTGGCTCTGCTTGTGTTTGCGGTGTTGCTTCCCACTCAGATTTGCTAAACAGTCTCACGCTACTTGGTACATTCGAGCTGAACAATAAATCGGCCTCAACTATATGTAGCATAGCTAACCAGATTGGCTTGTCGTCTTTGATCAGCACTTCCGGGGCAAGGCTTTCATATCGCTCATTCGAGGCGGATTTAGTGGCCAATCCTCGCTCAATAAGGATGTCCGCAAGGGTATCGGGATCTCTTGGAATGCCAGGTATCTTGTCTTTGGCCAACAGCTCAATGATGTCCTTAGCCGCGCTTTTCCAAACCAGGTAAAGATGGGTTGATTGATTCGATTTTCGGATCCAAACTCTGGCATCTCGCTGATTGACCAGCCATTGCGAACTGGCAAGTAATCGCCTCATGGCATCAAGAAGATAGCGTTCAACTGGGACACCAAGGGCATTGTCGTCAACGGAAATTCGTTGAGCTTTCAGGTCTCGCTGGACACTGGTTTGGTCAGCTTCAATAACCAATTTAGACAGGACATGCTCGGGATCGGTATTGCCAATTGCCTCTAGCATGGCTTGCAAAATTTCAGGGCCCGGCTGGGTTAACCAGGCGAGCAACTCAGGTGTCATCACCCGGTTTAATACCAAAATTGAAAATTGCTCGTGCCGCTTGCACCGTCCGTCGCGCCAGCGAATAAAATAGCGTTCAATGCTGTTGTTACTGGTCCACTGGGATAAGGTTTCTAAAAAAGGGTTCCATTGATAGCGTCCATCTTCATCCGTGATGGACAAGTCTGAAACGGGCTTACCAATATCATGGAACAAACCGCCAAGAGCCGCCGCAACACGCCACCTTGGCTCTAGCTCTTTTTTCTCAACTGGAGTGCCACTGGCAACAAAGATGATCCCTTCAGCTGCTTGTGCCGCCCAGAAAGCAACTTCCAACGAATGACGTAATAAACCGCCAGCACCACTGTGATGATGATGCTCAGAAGCTGGCAACAAATGAACATAAGCAGCAAGATGGTCAATGCAGGGCTGAATCAGACGTTGAAAATCACGCTGGTTAAAGCCAAGTACCTGGCGCAGTTTGGCAATTAGCTCGTCTTGTGTGGACTGCAAATCCTCGGGTGACGCAGCTGGCAACCCCTTCAGGAATGGCGGGTAGCGTGGAATTTCTGCATCCAGTTGCGATGACAGTTCTGGTAGTGCTTTGGCTTGAAAAAATAGGTTTTTGAACATAGTGGACCTCCGACACGATAGTGTGAAGGTTCAATCTGGCGTTGCTGGTTAATTAGATTCAAAGATTTAATACCTAAATGTGCAGACAATGTATTTAGGTCTTTTTTGATCTGGTCAAGCTAGGCCGCACACTTTTTCCTTACACTTTCAAACTCAATTGGCGACATATCATTTAATGAAGTATGAAGCCGAACTGAGTTGTAGTATTTGATGTATTTCTCTACATCAGTTTTCATGCTTTCTCTGGTTAAATGGTAAACATTTAATAGCCATTCATTTTTCAAGCTGCCGAAAAACCTTTCAACCACAGCATTATCTAAACATGCTCCACAACCACTCATTGATGGCGTAATTCGATTGCTCCATAGCAATGATTGAAAACGCTTACTGGTGTATTGTGAGCCTCTGTCGCTATGGAAGATCAAGCCTGCTTTGGGTTGACGCAGGTTGATAGCCATTTGCATCGCTCTCATGGTTAAATCAACCGTCATGCGTTTACTCAACGCCCAGCCAATAATACGGCGAGAATGCAAATCCATCACAACAGCTAGGTACATCCAGCCTTGATGCGTTCTTAGATAGGTGATATCACCCGCCCACGCCTGATTTGCTCTGGCTGGATTGAATTGGCGCTTCAATAAGTTATCAGCAACCGCATGGCTATGTTTGCGCATAGTCGTCACTTTATAAGCCACTCGCTGTTTAACGACTAAACCGAGCTTTTTCATCAAGCTCTTAACCCGACAAATACCAATTTTAAAGCCTTCTTTGCGTAGCAACTTCATTAAGGTTCTGGCACCAGCACTACTGCGGCTATCATCAAATAACCTCTTCATGCGACGATAAAGCATTAACTCTTCAACACTAATAATCTTGGCTGGTCGCCTCAGCCATGCGTAATAGGCTGACCGACTCACTTCTAGAACCTCGCACAAAACGCTAATTGGAAAGCGCCATTGCTGCTCTTTAATATATTCGAACTTTATTTCATTTCTTTCGCAAAGAAGGCACTCGCCTTTTTTAAGATCTCACGCTCCATCTGTAAGCGTTTATTCTCTTTTCTGAGCTTAACCAGTTCAGCTCTCTCATCTTTGCTTAATGCTTCGCCTGAAGTTTGCTTGGCTAGTTTGTCTTTCCAGTTGTAAAGCAGCTTAGTTGTTATGCCTAATGATTTGGCTGCTTCAGTAACACTGTAACCTTGTTCAGTGACTAGCTTTACAGCTTCTTCTCTGAACTCATCAGTATATTTTCTAGGTTTTCTTCGTTGGGTCATTTTCACACCTTTGTTGTTGGACTAATTATCCTTCACAAAAGTGTGCGGTGCCATTAAATCAGATCATTCGGCATCGTCAACATAACCTCGGACAGTTTCTCCGATGGAGGCCGGTATCTGGCGCCAGACGCAGCCATTGCGCAGGCGCGTAAGCTGATGGCCGAGGGGGCAGATGTGATCGACCTCGGTCCGGCATCCAGCAATCCCGACGCCGCGCCTGTTTCGTCCGACACAGAAATCGCGCGTATCGCGCCGGTGCTGGACGCGCTCAAGGCAGATGGCATTCCCGTCTCGCTCGACAGTTATCAACCCGCGACGCAAGCCTATGCCTTGTCGCGTGGTGTGGCCTATCTCAATGATATTCGCGGTTTTCCAGACGCTGCGTTCTATCCGCAATTGGCGAAATCATCTGCCAAACTCGTCGTTATGCATTCGGTGCAAGACGGGCAGGCAGATCGGCGCGAGGCACCCGCTGGCGACATCATGGATCACATTGCGGCGTTCTTTGACGCGCGCATCGCGGCGCTGACGGGTGCCGGTATCAAACGCAACCGCCTTGTCCTTGATCCCGGCATGGGGTTTTTTCTGGGGGCTGCTCCCGAAACCTCGCTCTCGGTGCTGGCGCGGTTCGATGAATTGCGGCTGCGCTTCGATTTGCCGGTGCTTCTGTCTGTTTCGCGCAAATCCTTTCTGCGCGCGCTCACAGGCCGTGGTCCGGGGGATGTCGGGGCCGCGACACTCGCTGCAGAGCTTGCCGCCGCCGCAGGTGGAGCTGACTTCATCCGCACACACGAGCCGCGCCCCTTGCGCGACGGGCTGGCGGTATTGGCGGCGCTGAAAGAAACCGCAAGAATTCGTTAACTGCACATTCGGGATATTTCTCTATATTCGCGCTTCATCAGAAAACTGAAGGAACCTCCATTGAATCGAACTAATATTTTTTTTGGTGAATCGCATTCTGACTGGTTGCCTGTCAGAGGCGGAGAATCTGGTGATTTTGTTTTTCGACGTGGTGACGGGCATGCCTTCGCGAAAATCGCACCTGCTTCCCGCCGCGGTGAGCTCGCTGGAGAGCGTGACCGCCTCATTTGGCTCAAAGGTCGAGGTGTGGCTTGCCCCGAGGTCATCAACTGGCAGGAGGAACAGGAGGGTGCATGCTTGGTGATAACGGCAATTCCGGGAGTACCGGCGGCTGATCTGTCTGGAGCGGATTTGCTCAAAGCGTGGCCGTCAATGGGGCAGCAACTTGGCGCTGTTCACAGCCTATCGGTTGATCAATGTCCGTTTGAGCGCAGGCTGTCGCGAATGTTCGGACGCGCCGTTGATGTGGTGTCCCGCAATGCCGTCAATCCCGACTTCTTACCGGACGAGGACAAGAGTACGCCGCAGCTCGATCTTTTGGCTCGTGTCGAACGAGAGCTACCGGTGCGGCTCGACCAAGAGCGCACCGATATGGTTGTTTGCCATGGTGATCCCTGCATGCCGAACTTCATGGTGGACCCTAAAACTCTTCAATGCACGGGTCTGATCGACCTTGGGCGGCTCGGAACAGCAGATCGCTATGCCGATTTGGCACTCATGATTGCTAACGCCGAAGAGAACTGGGCAGCGCCAGATGAAGCAGAGCGCGCCTTCGCTGTCCTATTCAATGTATTGGGGATCGAAGCCCCCGACCGCGAACGCCTTGCCTTCTATCTGCGATTGGACCCTCTGACTTGGGGTTGATGTTCATGCCGCCTGTTTTTCCTGCTCATTGGCACGTTTCGCAACCTGTTCTCATTGCGGACACCTTTTCCAGCCTCGTTTGGAAAGTTTCATTGCCAGACGGGACTCCTGCAATCGTCAAGGGATTGAAACCTATAGAAGACATTGCTGATGAACTGCGCGGGGCCGACTATCTGGTATGGCGCAATGGGAGGGGAGCAGTCCGGTTGCTCGGTCGTGAGAACAATCTGATGTTGCTCGAATATGCCGGGGAGCGAATGCTCTCTCACATCGTTGCCGAGCACGGCGACTACCAGGCGACCGAAATTGCAGCGGAACTAATGGCGAAGCTGTATGCCGCATCTGAGGAACCCCTGCCTTCTGCCCTTCTCCCGATCCGGGATCGCTTTGCAGCTTTGTTTCAGCGGGCGCGCGATGATCAAAACGCAGGTTGTCAAACTGACTACGTCCACGCGGCGATTATAGCCGATCAAATGATGAGCAATGCCTCGGAACTGCGTGGGCTACATGGCGATCTGCATCATGAAAACATCATGTTCTCCAGTCGCGGCTGGCTGGTGATAGATCCCGTCGGTCTGGTCGGTGAAGTGGGCTTTGGCGCCGCCAATATGTTCTACGATCCGGCTGACAGAGACGACCTTTGTCTCGATCCTAGACGCATTGCACAGATGGCGGACGCATTCTCTCGTGCGCTGGACGTCGATCCGCGTCGCCTGCTCGACCAGGCGTACGCTTATGGGTGCCTTTCCGCAGCTTGGAACGCGGATGGAGAAGAGGAGCAACGCGATCTAGCTATCGCGGCCGCGATCAAGCAGGTGCGACAGACGTCATACTAGATATCAAGCGACTTCTCCTATCCCCTGGGAACACATCAATCTCACCGGAGAATATCGCTGGCCAAAGCCTTAGCGTAGGATTCCGCCCCTTCCCGCAAACGACCCCAAACAGGAAACGCAGCTGAAACGGGAAGCTCAACACCCACTGACGCATGGGTTGTTCAGGCAGTACTTCATCAACCAGCAAGGCGGCACTTTCGGCCATCCGCCGCGCCCCACAGCTCGGGCAGAAACCGCGACGCTTACAGCTGAAAGCGACCAGGTGCTCGGCGTGGCAAGACTCGCAGCGAACCCGTAGAAAGCCATGCTCCAGCCGCCCGCATTGGAGAAATTCTTCAAATTCCCGTTGCACATAGCCCGGCAATTCCTTTCCCTGCTCTGCCATAAGCGCAGCGAATGCCGGGTAATACTCGTCAACGATCTGATAGAGAAGGGTTTGCTCGGGTCGGTGGCTCTGGTAACGACCAGTATCCCGATCCCGGCTGGCCGTCCTGGCCGCCACATGAGGCATGTTCCGCGTCCTTGCAATACTGTGTTTACATACAGTCTATCGCTTAGCGGAAAGTTCTTTTACCCTCAGCCGAAATGCCTGCCGTTGCTAGACATTGCCAGCCAGTGCCCGTCACTCCGCGGTCTTCACTGCGTGATCGAGTTGATCGACACCCGCCGTGACACGCTCCATGAAGTGCCTGCCTGCGTCTGTTAGCCGAACGCCCCGCGCATGGCGCTCAAATAGCAGGACACCAAGGTTATCCTCCAGCGCTTTCACACGCGCGCTGACGCTCGACTGGCTGATACCAAGTGCCTTGGCCGCATGCCGAAAATTCAGATGCTCGGCGACGGCGATGAACTGAACAAGGGAAATGAGCGGTATCCTGCCAGACAGGATACCGACATTCACGAGGTTTCGATGGTTAGTGCGCCGCATCGGAGCGGGCCTGCTACCAGTCGTCGGTTAGACGACTGGCGACTTCTCGGTGGCAGCCCCACGGAGCCGAAGGAGCACCAGCCCCAACGAAACCAGTACCGCCATCGCCGTGGCGTAACAGATCACGGGCCACGCTGTGTCACCGTTTAAAAGTGCCACCGCCAATGTCCCGACAATGCTGACTATCAGGCTTTGAACGCAGAAGTAGAACGCGACCGCTGATCCCGCGATGTCGTCGAACTCTGCCAAAGCGCCGTTCGCGGTAACGGACACCGTGAAGACAATACCGACCGCGACAACCCACATCGGTAGGATGAAGGTGAGGAATGACGGCGAGCCGTAAAGTTCGCCGATCCCCAACAGGACCGCTCCGCAAACAAGCAACGCCATCCCACGCGCCACGCATCCTGCGATGCCCCATCTGGCGACAAAGGACTTCGCGAAACGGGTTGTCACGATCATTACAAGCGCGACAGTGGCGAAGGCAAAGCTGAATCCGATCTCGGAATATTCCGCTTGGCCTATGAGCACACGGGGAGCCGTCGAGAAGAAGACGAAGTAGGTGCCCATACCGGCGCTAAAGCCGACAGTGTAAACCCAAAAAGCCGGACTCGCGAAGATCGGCAAGACAGATCGGCGCGTCTTGACTTGATCCAGAGGGCGGGTTTCGTGCCACCTGAAACCCGCATTTAGGAGTGCGAGCATCGCCAGTATAGCCAAAGTAATGAATATCGCCTGCCATCCCAAGAACTCGCCGATCAATACTCCGGCGATAGGGCCGAGCGCAGGCACGAACGCCAGCATCGAACTGAAAAGGCCGTAGATGACGACACCCTCAGGACGGTTGGCATAAACGTCGCGAACCGTCGCGAACGTCGCCACCAGCATGGCCGACGCGCCCACTGCTTGAAGTAGACGGAAAGCGACAAAGGCCGGTGCAGTTGAAGACCAAGCTGCTCCCAGAGACGCAATGACGAAAGCCGTTGCGCCCGCAAGTAGAATTGGCCGTCGCCCGATTCTGTCTGAGAGCGGACCAAAAATCACCTGGCCCACGCCGAGCATCACCATATAGAGGCTCAACGTGAGTTGGATCATAGCGGGCGTCGTGTTCAGGATGCCGGGCATCGCTGGAACGACAGGGAGATAAATATCCATCGCCAGTGAAGCGAGGATGTCGAAAGGAGCCATCAGCAGCAGTGCTGCCGGCAGCGTATAGGCCCACGCGGGGCGTGTGGTGGTCATGACGAATCAACCCTCGATTAAGGAATACCGGGCGACGTCTGCTCGTCAGCAATCAGATGAGACTAGCCTTACAGAGCGCCGCAACAACAATACTGGTTGTTGCGGCTTACTTGTCTGCTGACTTGGAATTTCCCATCTGATTACTCCACGCTTACGAATATGAATTGCTACATTTTATCCGATTATCTTTTGCTTCGCAATGCGGCATGGGCGCACTCAGCGTTCCAGCCCCCTCTGCCGCCCTAACTGCCACGACACCGACCCGCCCTGCACGATGCCCATAACCTCGCGGCCGAGTTGGCGGTCGATGATCGGCCGCCACGGGACAAGGGTGAACTCATGGGATTTCTCGACCACGGCGAACTTGCCGCTCGATAGATGCACGGTTCCGGTAAACTTGCCGCTGACGCTCTCGCCGTCCGTGGCGGCGCGGAACGGCAGGCCCTTACTCAAAGCCATATCCGATCCGACGCCGGCTACCTCGCGCTCCCGCAGGATGGCGAGAAGGTTGCGCCGGTAGAAGACGCGGCTGTCCCGGCTGCGGGTGGCGTCGCCCTGTTCGATATGGTGCTCGCGGCGCTGGTCCATGGCTTCGCGGACTTGTTGCCCGAAGCCGGTTGGCGCAAGGTCGGCCGTCTCGCCGTGGATCAGCCGCCGGTCCAGCCAGGTCGCGCCGTCCGATCCGATCTGTTTGTTCAGATCGACCGGGGAAAGGACGCGAACGCTGGCCTGACTGTCTCGGCCGGCGTCATGGGCGGCGGCACGGCTGACCAGATCATCGGGGATGCGCCATTGGTCGGCGTCGATCCGCTCGACGATACCGGCCCGGCGTAGCGCCTCCAGCCGGCGCACATGGGCATCGACATAGCCCTCATAGTCGCCGCCTGGAACGCGGCACGTATAGGAAGAATAAACGCCCTTTTCACCCAAGTCCAACAGCTTTGGACCGCAGTTGACTCTTTCGACACCCCTGCGATGCAACCCAATCCGGCTGACGGGGAGCCAGCAACGCTGAAAATTTACCCTCCTCTTTCCCACTAGCGGCTCCTTTTCCGACAACCAGCACGGCGGATCCCTGCCGCGGCGCTGTGAACGCAGCATTTTGATTGGTATCGTTGGCCTTCAGGCTCGTCAGTCAAACAGACCCAGGAGCAGCTCAGCCGGTGGCGCCCGGCTTTCGGGTAACGCCCTGGTCCCGCTGGTTTCGGCTTTGTGCTTCAGGTGATCAAGGATCTGCTTGATCACTATAGGGTCTTCAATGCAGGCGATGACTTTCATGGCGCCGCCGCAGCCGCTGCAGGTCTCGATGTCGATATTGAAAACACGCTTGAGCCGTTGCGCCCATGTCATCGACGCTCGCCGTTGTGCTGGTGTTGCCGGTTCATCAGCCACCCTGACCTTGTTGCCCCTGCCCCGTTTTGCCGGCGTGACCAACGCCCGGTGCCGACTGTTGGGTGCGAACACCCCGTGGAAGCGGGTTAGGTTGACTCTGGGCTTCGGTACCAGGGCGGCCAGCCTTGCAATGAAATCCAATGGTTCGAAAATGACGTGCGTGGTGCCGTCCCGGTACGGCGTCTTGAGCTGGTAGCGCACGTTGCCGCCTCGTGTTAACGACAGCCGCTTCTCGGATACCGCCGGGCGGCTGATGTACCGGCACAGCCGTTCGAGCTTCTTGCGTTCATCGGCCCTGGCCGCCACGCCGGCGTGCAGGCTGGACCCGGCTACCTTGCCAATCCCGTCACCGAACGGATCACCACTGGTCGGCAGAGTTTGCAAAGTGAACACCTTTCGCCCCGCCTGTGAACCGACAGCGATACGGTAAGTGATCGAGTGCCCCAGCAGGGGTGTCATCGGGTCGTCATCCACCGCATCCGAGGCCAGATAGCTGTTTTCGACATCCCGTTCCAGCAGGCCTTGCCGTTCCAGATAGCGACCCACCCGGTGGGCGATGGTGTGCGTCAGCTGGGTGAGCTCTGGGCTGGTCGGCGCCTTGACCCAGCGGAAACGCGCTGAGCCGTGGGATTGCTCGACATACACACCGTCGAGAAACAGCATGTGGAAGTGAACATTCAGATTGAGCGCCGATCCAAAACGCTGGATCAGGGTGACCGCGCCCGTCTTGGCCACTTGGTGGGTATGGCCCGCTTTCTTGACCAGGTGCGTGGCAATGACGCGGTAAACGATGCCCAGCACCCACCCCATGATCTCGGGCCGGCTGGCAAACAGGAAACGCAGCTGAAACGGGAAGCTCAACACCCACTGACGCATGGGTTGTTCAGGCAGTACTTCATCAACCAGCAAGGCGGCACTTTCGGCCATCCGCCGCGCCCCACAGCTCGGGCAGAAACCGCGACGCTTACAGCTGAAAGCGACCAGGTGCTCGGCGTGGCAAGACTCGCAGCGAACCCGTAGAAAGCCATGCTCCAGCCGCCCGCATTGGAGAAATTCTTCAAATTCCCGTTGCACATAGCCCGGCAATTCCTTTCCCTGCTCTGCCATAAGCGCAGCGAATGCCGGGTAATACTCGTCAACGATCTGATAGAGAAGGGTTTGCTCGGGTCGGTGGCTCTGGTAACGACCAGTATCCCGATCCCGGCTGGCCGTCCTGGCCGCCACATGAGGCATGTTCCGCGTCCTTGCAATACTGTGTTTACATACAGTCTATCGCTTAGCGGAAAGTTCTTTTACCCTCAGCCGAAATGCCTGCCGTTGCTAGACATTGCCAGCCAGTGCCCGTCACTCCCTGTCGTCTGGGCGTTCCTCTGGGCTAAACATCGACATGATCCGGCGCTTAATATCGCCGTCCTTGTTGACCAGCGTCTTGGTCACGAAGGCCGCGTATTCTTTGGCGTTGTCGTACCCTTTCCAGACCTCGTGGGGGTCAAGAGCGTAGGCGCAAACCCGCCCAGCGACTGGGATTCTGACCAAGGCGCGTTCTGTCTCAAGGTGGGGTTCTAGGGATTTTCCCCTCTAAAAAGACATAATCCTCTGTAGACCACACCAATAAATGGCTGCGGAGGTGGTTTACTTTCAGCTTGGAGCCTAATCATCCACTATCGGCCTTGTTATTTCGCCAATATTGGGCAATTTCCCAGTATTAGTGAAGTTATACGTTCCGCTTAAGTTGATATTTTGCCACGCAACGGGCGAAACAGCACGAGTGATACCCGCTTTCTCTTCATCTCCTCTCGCTTCAAAGTGTCCCAGAAGATGACTCAGTATCGCGGAGTTGAAGTAGATGATCGCGTTGGCAAGCAATCTTGCGCATTCATTCCAGATAGCGATTTCAGACTCGTTTTTGCCACGGAACTGATCACCATTCACCGACGCAATGGCTCGTCTAAGGAAGTGCCATGCTTCTCCCCGGTTCAGGGCACGTTGCACATACTGCCGCAAACTGGCATCGTCGATGTAGTCAAGTAAATATTGCGCTTTAACCAGTCGATTATACTCCGTCAGAGCCTGTAATATTGGGTGTCCAGAAGGGTAACCAGACAACTTTCTTACCAGCATTGCTTGTGTCGTCCGCTTTGTCTGAAGTGACAGAACAATACGCCTGATATCTTGCCATCCCGTTGTAATAACATTCGTTCTGATAGGCTTCTTTAGCGCCAGTATGGTGCTGCCTTGTTCACTTTCAGTCACATCAAACAGATCATTGATGACACTACTGAACTGCGCGTATCGCGGTGCAAAACTGTAACCGCATAGATCCAGTAAGGCGAAGTTAACATGATTGACACCGTGTGTATCTGTCGAGAGTACGTCAGGTTTGATTTCACTGCTGTTGGATTGTAACAGGTCATAAATATAGTGTGATTCGTGCTCGTTGGAACCGATGATCCGAGCATTGAGGGCGCTGTGGTTGGCCACCAGTGTCATGGCCGTGATCCCTTTGTTGGTGCCGAAATACTTAGAGGAGTACCGGGTTTTAAAGGTTTCCAGATGGGTTTCGAATTTCTGACCATCCGCACTGGCATGCAGCTGGTCCTCCTGAATATGGTAGTGGCGGAAGATGGGTAGCGCTGCAACCGCATTATTGATCACGTCGCTGGCGTCATGCAGCGTTTCAGGCCGGATATAGTTGGCCTGCACCGTACTCAGGTGTTCATAGCTTCGATCGGAGATCTGCGCCATGCCATACACACCACGGTGAGTGGCGTTGGCAATCAGAATGGCCAGTAAATCATCCTGATGAGTGAACCCTTGTTTTTGTATCGGAAGTACATGAGTCAGACATTTCATGAACCCGGTTTCGCGCTCTACATACCGCAGTACATCCGCGATACCGACCGGTTGCATTCGCTTAAAAAAGGGATTGTTGACCAGAGATGTAGCGCTTTTGGTCGGCAGACGCCAGCGGGTACCGGTACGATTTTTCATGATCACATTTCGATTGTCTCCCTCATCAATATGGAGAGCAACGTCTTTGAGTGCACTTTCCAGCCGGTGTTGTTTCTCCTGTAACAATAACTCTGCGGGCTGTTTTAGTCTGTCCAGTGTTGATGAGGCCAGCAAGGTATCCTGCGATGTCTGGGGGATCAGGTCGTCTTCCAGTGCGCGGTATTTGGTAACATTTGGCAAATAAATGCGTCCATTCAGTCGTGAGGTTAACTGCCGGTAGAGCAGCCATTCGTAACGTTGCGGGTTAACGTTATCCTGTTTAACCAACCATGGGAGGTGCTTTTTCGGGATGAGCGACGTATCCATCGTCTTCAGTGGTCCACCGAATGCGATTTCCGTCTGCATCTGTTGAAGTTGGGCGACGACGGCTTCTGAGCCTTTACCGGCCTCACATTCAAGGCACAAGAACACCTGCCTTAACAGTTGCTCCAGGAGATTGCATTGTTCATCGTAATGTTGCCACTGGTACTCTTCCACGGTCCGTTTCTGTTTTTTCAGGTAAAGGCAGAGGGTCTGGATATCCCTGTCATTCATGACCTTCAATGCCTGTTGTCTGACTACTGAGAAGGGTTGATTATCATCAATGTTCTCATCCACAAACAGATGCAGTAACTCTGCCGCTTTCGTGACATTGTCCGCGGCTGACTGCCAGGACAGGAACACTGCTTGTTGTGCAAAGGTGTTGGCAGCTTCTTGTTGCTTGCGGATATGGTAAATGAACCCATCAGTTAACCGTTCCAGTGCCAGTTGTATCCGCTCTGTCAGGTGACATAGCAACCATAGATGCTGCTGTGCGCGTTTGAATCGTTTGAGTTTACTACCGTAATAGTTGATGAGCTCACCGAAGTGTTGTCGATTTTTAAGAGACAGATTAAGCCCATCGATAACGCCATTGATTTGCGTGCGCCATGGCGCTAACTGATGATAAAGGGCAAGCTCTTTTTTAAGTTCAGGTACGGTCAGACTTTTTGCACCGCCTCTGAGCTGGTTCAGGCTTAGTCCGTCATCAATGGCTGTTATGCTGTCCAGAAAGACGTGAAGTTCAGGACTGGTGAGTTGATTAAGTTGGTGCGCCAGGTCTTTTCTGACCTGCTGCATCGCTCTGCTTATCAGTCTCTGGAGTACGGTGTACCTAGGGATAGCAATGCTGTGACTGGTTAGGAATTCAATAGCAGTATCAAAGAGGTAACGCGGCTCCAGCCAGGCATTGCCCACCTGAACAAGGTGGTCGAAAAGAGAATTGAAGTGCTGACTTTCGTCCCATTTGTGATAACCAGCAAGGTCTAATACTTTTGCGTAGAGTCGATCTTTTTGTTTTTGTGAGGGAGTGAATGGTCTGAGCCCCTTGCCGCCAAGCAGCTCTTTACTGATGAACATTAAATCCTTAGAAACCTGCGAGTAAGCGATATCTAGGATGACGGGCTTTGATTTGAAGTATCCCAAAATCGCGACAAAGTAACATCTATGAGCTCTGAGACGAATTGACCGAAAAACTGCCAATTCCGCATCGTTCAGAGAAAAGTACAGACGTTGTTCTTCGATTGAAAAAATGGGTGGGGAATAAAGATCTGCCTGTTCTGCTCTCGTGAGAATAGTAATTTCGTTTTTGATGGCCATATCAGGGCTGTTCCGTATTAAATGTACGATATTTACCTAATTTGCCACACTTATAAGTAGTAACCCACCTCCGCAGCCATTTATTGGTGTGGTCTACAGAGGATTAAGTCTTTTTAGAGGGGAAAATCCCTAGAACCCCATTGTGATACTTGGTAATCATTCCCCCCACGAAATTTATTGCCATTAACTGAAGTAATAGCACGTTTTAACTGATGGTATGCTTCACCTCTGTTCAAGGCTTGCTGGACGTAATGACGCAACGTTGAATTATCAACATACTCCAAAACATAAATAGATTTAATTAAACGGTCGTACTCATGCAATGCTGACAATCTTCGGCTCTTGCCGTTACTCAACTTTCTAATGATTGTGCTTTGAGTGGTGGTTTTACGACTCAATGAACAAACAATATGCTGAATATTGTCCCATTCTTCAGCAATTAGCTTATGATTAATATCTTTCTTTAATTGAATACGGCCTCCGTTCTCTTCAGTCACTTCAAATAGCTCAAAAAACACCTTTTTCATTTTCGCGTATCGAGGGGCGAATGTGTAACCAAAGAAATCTAATATAGCGAAGTTAACATTATTGGTACCATGCGTATCGGTCGATAAGGTATTAGGCTGTATATCTGAAGAGTTGTTATAGAGTAAGTCAAAAGCAAAGTGACCTTCATATTCGTTAGCGCCAATGACTTGCGTACTCACCGGAACATGACGTGGTCAACCAAAATTGACCAACCCAGTTAAGCTACTTTTTTCAATTTCTTCATGTCCGCCTCATATTGATTTGAAATTTCCATACTTTATCTAATTCATGTTTTTCTAAATTAGCTAAAATGCAACTCAGAAATGTCCAGAAGTGAGTTGTGTGGTGTCGAGTGGAGATTGTACGATTAAGCCCCTAAGTAATTAGTCCGTCAGTCTCCCTCGGTAATCAAATTAGTACATCTTAGCGATCAAATTGGTAAAAAATTAGACATGTAGATGAATGCCCACCTTAAAAAATAGACAGCGGGTTGGGCTGGGTGATTTTTCTGGTGTTAGACGCCAGCAACCCATGCGGCAGAATGGTTGCTCACTTACTCGTCTATTTTTAGCGGGAATTCTTAGCCAACTGTACGCGCTGTATGCAGATTTAAGCAGTCGAGTGATGCGCACTTTGGAGGAGATGGCACCACGAGTAGAGGTTTACTCTATTGACGAAGCGTTTTTGGATTTAACCGGTATTGAGTCTGCCATATCTCTTGTCGAGTTCGGACAACAAGTGCGAGAGCGCATAGGCCACTGGATTGGGATCACCGTCTGTGTAGGCATTGCACCGACTAAAACACTCGCCAAACTGGCTAACCATGCCGCCAAAAAATATCCAGCTACTCAGGGGGTTGTAGACCTGACCAATCCAGATCGGCAACGTCGATTGCTCGCATTAGTCCCGGTTGATGATGTTTGGGGCGTTGGTAGACGGCTTTCTAAGCGTTTAAATGCGTTGGGTATCACCACAGCCTTAGATCTCGCCAATGCCTCTCCTAGAGCCATCAGAGACCAGTTTTCAGAGGTTTTAGAAAGAACCGTCAGAGAACTCAATGGTGAGTCGTGCATTGAACTTGAAGAGATCCCGCCAACTAAGAAGCAAATCGTCTGTAGCCGTTCATTTGGCGTAAAAGTGACGCACTTTGAATTTTTAAGTGAAGCCGTATGCGAATACGCAACCCGCGCCACTGAGAAACTTCGCAAAGAACAGCAGCAAGCCAAAGTGCTGACCGTGTTCATACGTACCAGCCCCTTTAAGGACAACGAGCCGCAGTACAGCAACTCTGCATCGGGTGAATTGCTAATCCCCAGTTGCGACACGCGGGATTTTATCGAGCTGGCCAATCACTTACTCAAGCGGATATGGAAGGATGGTTTTCGTTATGCCAAAGCGGGCGTCATGCTGTCTGACTTTTACGATCCTGGCATGTTTCAACCAGGACTATTCGATGACGTATCGACCCGCTCTAATAGCCAGCAGCTAATGTCTGTATTGGACACCATTAACCAAAGCGGTGCCGGAAAGGTTTTCTTTGCTGGACAAGGACTCAAGAAAGATTGGTCGATGAAGCGAGAGCATTTGTCTCCCGCTTATACAACACGCTGGGACCAGTTACCGCGAGTGAAGTAGCGCAGTTGACTCAATACGCATTCACTCTGCGACGCAGCATGTTGAGCTTATCAACCTGGCGTCGAATATCACTGAAGAATTCCTCTTTCTCCATGGCCAGCGCTAGCTCCCATTCTTTGGCCAAACCTTGGCAGTCTAAAAATGCGTATCTCAGCTTCGTCTTTGAGATACGCAGCCCCTTGCTAAAGACCACGCGTTTGCCTCGTTGACCGTGAAAACTGTTGATATACCACTCTATGCCAAAGCCATACTTAAAGTCTCTGATACGGACACCAAGCAGACCCCAGTCTTTAAAGGGCTCATTCTCTCGAACCTTGTAATGGGTAACCCAAAAGTCATCAACTTCAGCTCGTGCCAGCGCTTTTAGCCTGTCCGTTTCTTGCTGAAGTAAATCTGATACATCTGCTTTCCATTGTTCATTGACGATTTCTACCAAACCAATTTCCCCATCCAATTAACCCCTAAAGCCAAAACCACTATCCGTTTGGCTTTTGGATCGAAACGCCAAACGTAAAACTGCCGTCACAATCACTGTTTGGCGTCTCGATATAAATCGACTCGCTCAATCCCATACCCGACAAGGGATACAGGCTGATTTCACTTAAAAACACCTAAAAAGACGTATCGCCATGAAGATACAAACCGTTTGGCAAGTTCAGGCCAGAATGCAAACGACGTTTGGCGTCTCAATTTTTTTGGCTAGGTCACCAGCCGCCAAACAGAGCCTATTCTCATACTTTTGCAAAAATGCAATAGGCAGATAGATGAAAGGATTTGTCACCTTTCTGCCCACCGCCAGTGCACCGAATCCTGATAATGACATTTGAGTAAACCGCCAGAGCACTTGGAAATGCCCAAGCGTGAACAGCGCGGTTGATTGAAAACCGTTAGAGCACTTTGAGTGCACAGGAGATAAGTATGTTTGTACTAGGCGTAGATATCGGTTACTCAAACCTGAAGCTGGCAATTGGCCAATCAGGTAGTGAACCGAAAACCATTATTCTACCTGCGGGTGCCGGTCCAGCGGATCGTATGCCGGAGCGTATCGGTGGAGGCGATGATGAAACTTGTTTGTATGTCTCTGTCGATAATGAGCGCTGGGCCGCTGGTGTTCCTGCTGGACGCCTTCAAGGCTGGGAACGAGAGCTTCACCCGGAATATCCCACCACAAAAACCTATAAGGCACTTTTTCATGCCGCCTTGTTAATGGCTGAAACAGAATCCATCGATTTGGTTGTCACTGGATTACCGGTTTCCCAGTTTCATGAACCACAACGTAAGTCTGACCTTGTGCAGCGTTTAAAAGGTGTCCATCAAGTGACGCCTAAGCGCAGCATCACCGTTCATGACGTCAAAGTACTACCACAGCCTGCCGGTGCCTATATGGATCTGGTTCAAACGGGTGGTGATCTGGGCTTGATTGAAGAAGGTCGTGTCGTCGTCATTGATCCCGGCTTCTTTTCTGTTGATTGGGTTGCCCTTGAGGCCGGAGAAATTCGCTACAGCTCATCAGGAACCAGTCTTCAGGCAATGTCCGTGCTACTGGAAACCATCGATAAGCTGATTTCGGAAGATCATGGTGCCAAAGTCGGAATGGATCGACTTGAAAAAGCCATGAGAACCGGCGACTTACAGGTCCTGCTATTTGGAGAAAAAGTCGATATTTCACCTTATCTGAATGCTGCCATGAAAAAGGTAGCGCCTGTTGCTCTTACAGCCATGCGTCAATCCATGCGTGACGAAAGCATTAATGCGGACTTGGTATTGATCGCCGGAGGTGGAGCCTTGGCTTATAAGGAAGCGGCCAAGGAGATTTTTTCACGAAGCAAGATCATCGTGCCTGAGCAGTCTGTTTTGGCGAACGTCCGAGGCTTCTGGTTTTATGGGGCATGATCATGAGAGTTGTCGTCAACATTCCCCCAGGGAGCCACCCAGAACTACTCAAAGAATTGGAAAAGACGCCACCACGGGAACGCGCTGAGCGTCTGCGGATGATGGCCACCTTTGGGTTAATTCACATGAGCCAACCCAATCTATCCACGACATCTGCACCGGTGGATGGCCATGCTCCAGATGGTGAAGTGACTTCTATGAGTACAGCGCCAGAACCCAAAGCAGAATCACGTAAACAATCATTAAAATCAAAACTAGGGCTGGGCTTATAACATGGCGTTATCAGTTAGCTGGCTCGATGCCAGGTTAAATAAAGAAGCAAAAGAAACCGTAGTAAAAGCCGACCGAGATGGGCTAAGTGCTCGGGTATCGCCCAAGGGCAAAATTGTTTTTCAGTTTCGTTATCGTTTCGATGGCAAGCAACAGCGGGTAGACATAGGTACTTACCCACTTATGAAGCTTGCTGAAGCTAGGAATGAGCTGGATAGGTTAAGGGCTGTACTCGACCAGGGCAGAAACCCCAAGCTCTACCTACAGCAGGAACGGGCCAAGTATTCTGCCAATCAAAGCTTCGAATCGATTTTTCGAGACTGGATAGACTCTGCCGGTAAGCAAGGGCTAAAGGAGACAACGTGGCACTACCAAAAACGCAGCAGTGAAATATATTTGCTGCCCCGACTTGGCAAGTACCCATTAACTGACATCAATGAATTATCCTTGCGTAACTGTCTTCGTGAGGTTTCGGAGTCGTCCCCTTCAAACACAGAACGCCTAGTGTCTGTACTGCATAAGTTCTATGACTGGCTGATAGATGAACAGATTTTGGAAATTAACGCTGCCGCTGGAATCACTGCAAAGAAAGTCGGCGGCAAGAAAGGCAAACGAACTCGGGTGCTAAACGACAACGAAATCAGGATACTTTGGCGGTATTTGCATGAGTCAAAAATCACTGAGAAGAATCGCATCTACATAAAACTGCTTCTCTTATTGGGAGGGCGCAAGGGCGAACTCATTCAAGCTGAAAAGCATCACTTTGACTTGCAATCTGCAATGTGGACAGTGCCCATAGAGATCCGCAAACAAGGTGAGAAAATTGGAGCGCCGATCATGCGGCCATTGATTAAGCCAGCTATTGAGCTTATTGAACTGGCGATGCAGATGAGCAAATCAACCTACTTGTTTCCCGCGAACGGACAAGAAGAGCTTGCCACAAATGGCTTTGATACCACTATTCCTAACAATGTGAAAATCTGGGCTCGCAGATCGCTTGGTATTGAGATGGAACACTGGTCTATGCATGATCTTCGCAGAACGATGCGAACGCGAATGTCTGCCATCACGACGCAAGAAGTTGCCGAGTTGATGATTGGCCACAGCAAAAAAGGGTTGGATGCTATCTATAACCAATATCAGTACCTGGATGAAATGCGTCATGCTTACGACGTTTGGTATCAACAACTAGAAACCATCATCGAGCCGACAGGCTTTCCATTCAACTGGCGTTTCGGACAGTAAAATAAAAGAAAGAGGCTCAGTCCTCTTTCTTCTCATACTCCTCCAAGTCTTCAATGTGCCACAGCTTGTTTCGTGTATTTCGGTTGATACGAGGTTGCGGCAAGCTGCCATCTTTTATTCTTCGCCAGAGCGTCGTATAGCTAATGTGGTAACGAGCCATCACTTCGTAAGACGTTAGAAAAGGGGTTACCTGGTGCGCTACTGCTGTCATCTGCATTCTCCTGAAAATCAATGTAAAGCTATCATCGCCTGATTCATCACTTGTTGATGGTCAGAAAGATGCATGATTTGTTCAGAAGATCAGCCTTATCAAAACACAAATGTTGCTATTAGGTACTTTTCAGCTCAAACCTATGAATAACAAGGGCTACAAGGCGGTTTGTGTCATGAATAGCAATCAACATGCCTAACGAGAAAAATTTGTACACACTGTTTGTACACTCGCAACGATGACACACCAAAAACCACAATAACGAACCCTTTAAATTCATAAGCTTATAAACAAAAAACTAGAGATGATCGCATTTATTCCGCTTTTGTAATGTCGAAACCAAAGTGCCAAAAGCAGGAGGTACTTTCTTCATCAAAACCAGTAACAGCAAGGCCTACAGCCAGATTTGTGTCATGGAAATTTCGCCAAAGGCCTCTAAAACGGAATTTGTACTCAAGTTTGTACACACTTTCCGAGGTTACGCTTGAACATCATTGAAAAGCAAAGAAACGAGAAAAAGACAAAAAGCCTTTAAATTCAGTACGTAGAGATGTGATTGTGGTGTGCAATGAAAGGTGGTTTTAAGCGTTGAAAGGCTGGGCGGCATCAGGGTGAGAAATGATAGCAAACGTTCTACGGGTGCTAACTTCATGGAGAAAATTCTGATCTGTCATTTAACCGTTCTTTTCGTCTATATCCAGATTTGTATGGGCATCAGGAAGAGGCTCGAGGTGGCTCTAAGCGCAGCAAATCCGTATTGTTAATCGTAATTGGCGGTTATTTTCGCAGATCTTGGGGTTATAAACAATCAGAGCCTGAAATGTTAGGTGCTCCACCCACTGGATGGAGCCCAATAAATTTACATCGACGCTGCCACTAACTGAGCAATTTCTAGTCCTAATTCTTGTGTGCTGGAATTTCCTCCCATATCGCGAGTCAAGTGACGACGTTCACGAATCGCCGTTTCAACCGCTGACATGATCGTATCGTGCATTTCTTGACAACCGAGATGCTGCATCATCATCGCTGCCGCCCAGATAGTCCCAATTGGGTTGGCAATATTTTTCCCAGCAATATCTGGCGCAGAACCGTGTACCGGTTCAAACATCGATGGAAACTGTTTTTCAGGGTTGATATTCGCTGACGGTGCAATGGCAATCGTCCCCGTACACGCAGGACCAAGATCCGACAAAATATCCCCAAATAAGTTTGATCCCACAATCACATCATAAAATTCCGGCATTCTCACTAAGTTAGCCGCAAAAATATCAATGTGGAATTGATCGACTTTCACATCTGGATACTGTTTTGCCATTTCAGCCACACGGCTATCCCAATACGGCATGGAGTGGAATAATCCATTGGATTTCGTGGCTGAACTTAAATGTTTTTTATCCCGAGAACGGGCAAGTTCGAAAGCATATTTTAAAATTCGGTCAGTCCCTTTGCGGGTAAAAATACTTTGCTGGGACACCATTTCATCTTCCGTCCCTTCATACTGAATCCCGCCAATTGCAGAATATTCGCCCTCTACGTTTTCACGCACTACATAAAAATCAATATCCCCTGGTTTTTTATCCGCTAATGGGCATTTAATCCCCTCAAATAAACGAACTGGGCGCAGATTCACATATTGATTAAACGCACGGCGGATTGGTAGTAATAAGCCCCATAAGGAAATGTGGTCAGGAACCCCCGGAAACCCAACGGCACCAAGGAAAATAGCATCAAATTTTTTCAGTTGCTCTAAGCCATCTTCCGGCATCATGCGTCCTGTACGATGATAGGTTTCACACGACCAATCAAAGTGTGTAAAGTTAAGTTTTACACCATGCTTCTGCGCCGCTGCCTCTAAAACACGTAATCCTTCAGGGATCACTTCCGTTCCAATTCCATCACCCGGAATGACTGCTATATTGAATTGTGCCATTTTCAACGCCCTTATTATTATCTATGCATGTCCTCCAGTTTATGGCTTGCTGTGATAAAGTATAGGCATGAACTGTAATCCCTAGGTTTACAAACTATGAACAAGCTACCTTTGCTTGAAGATATCCGTGTATTTGTCACCGCCGCCCGATTGATGAGCTTCTCTCAAGCGGCAGAGCAACTATTGGTATCTCCAGCCTATATATCGAAACGCATTAAATTACTGGAAGAAAACTTAGGGCAAACGCTGTTTTTCCGTAATGCTCGCGCCATTCAATTGACCCCGGAAGGGAAAATTGTTCTGCGTAGTAGTGAGCGGTTGCTGGAAGAATTGGAACGTATGCAGGGAGAATTACAAGCTTGCCGCGAGGAGATCAGCGGAGAGCTGCGTATCAGTTGCAGTACAGGCTTTGGTAGCACCTATCTGAATCCCTTTATTCTGGCATTACGTGCTGATTACCCGCTTTTAGGTATTGATCTGACGTTAACGGACCGTTCTGTCGATATCATCAGTGAGAACATCGATCTTGATATCTGCATTGGCGGCACCATTTCGGATCAATTTATTGCACGCCGGTTAGCCCGCAATAGCCGAGTACTTTGTGCCTCACCTGCGTATATTCAAAAATATGGACAGCCTTCTTTGCCCCAAGAGCTAGAGCAGAAACATTTGTGCATTGCCATCAAAGAGCGCAATCAAGCTCCCGCAATCTGGAAACTAGAGCACCAACAAGAAAGCATGACCATCACACCGAATAGTAAATTAATGGTCAATAACGGTGAAGTCGCCAAACAGTGGTGTCTCAGCGGTGAAGGAATTTTATTACGTTCACTTTGGAGTGTACTTCCTGAACTTCAGTCAGGAAAATTAGTGCGCGTTCTACCACAATGGCATCAAGGTGCTGACGTTTTTGCTGTCTATTCACGTAGTTTACGTAATAGTGCTAGTCTTAGAGTTTTCATTGAAAATCTTGAAAAGTATCTCGCCACCCATTTACCACCCATCTTTGGGGATGAATATAACCAATTGGATGCCCATTAATGACCGAACCAGAGACTTTTAAAGAGCGCTTACTCAAGCTATTAAAACAGAAAAAAATGAGCCAGTTAAAAGTTGGGGAACAGCTTGGTGTTTCCCGTACTGCCGTCAATAAATGGACAAAAGGCGGCATGATTGACGAAGATAACCTCAATAAGCTGGCAGACTTACTCGATGTCGATAAGATTTGGCTCAAGTATGGTGAATACACGCAATCCCAACATCCCCAGTCCAGCGTAGGCGGCACACGCAATATCAATGAAGTACATTTACAAGAATCGGCGGAGATAGTCACTTGGGAATGGGATTTATTGACTGGCGAACTGAATTATTCCGATAACGTTGAAGCGGTGTATGGCATAAAAATCACCACCAACGAAGATTTCTGGGCGTTAATGGATCCGGCATCCAAAGATAAGCTGGTCAATGGTTACTCCAAAATTATTAAAGAAGGCGGTGCTCATGAAATGGATTTTAAAATCAACTGGGAAGGTGACTACCGCTGGATAACATCCAGAGCCGCGGGCGTTAAAGGACCTAACGGCAAAGTCACAAAATTAGTTGGGATCAGCTTGGATAATACTGAGCGAAAAAACAATGAGTTACGTCTACGAAAAATCAAATGCTACTTTGATGTGTTACTGACACACTTCCAACATTTGGTTGCCTTTACCGACAAAGCCGGAGAAATCCTCGCCAGCAATCTTAAAAGCCAATCAACAGATATTGATTATTTAGCCTTACAGCGCCTTCTCTATCAGTTAGCCATTAATCATAAAACGTGGCTCGACGATGTTATCCAAACAGGTCGTGGGCAAATTGTGTTTCAGGACAAGCAGATCACCGCCTATCATCATCTTAATGATGAGCATCAATCCTTCTTGATGTTTGAACTAAAACCCTCGTAAATATCAGTAAAAACCCCAGTGATTAAACTGGGGCTTTCCACTATCAATCTACACATTCACCATCATAAATCTAACACCAGCCGCTTCCCCTTCGCCCGAGAAACACACAGCATCATAGTTTTTTGCTCCGCTTTCTCATCATCGTCAAGATACAAATCACGATGGTCAGCTTCCCCTTCCAAAATTGCCGTTTCACAGGTTCCACAAACGCCATTGCGGCACATACATTCCACCTTTATACGCTTATCCGCTTCGATAACCTGCAAAATGGATTGGTCTTCCGCAACCTGTAAACTGAATCCTGAACGCTGAAAATGCACTTCAAAAGAATCCCCCTCACTCGCCACTTCGCCAAAATTTTCAAAATGCACTTGTGCGCTACCAAGGTGCTGATTGCCCTGTTCAATCACGTCATTAATCAATCTTTCAGGCCCGCACACATACACATGGCTATTTTTAGGTTGGGATTGGATTAATGTGGCGACAGGCATCCGTTGAGCTTGGGATTTATCATAAGTGTATAAACGGGAGCCAATGCGTTCCTGTAATTCATCGACAAACGCCGCCGTCGCTTTATCACTGAACCCGTAATGAAGCTCAAAATCCATTCCTGAGTGCTCAAGCTCATACAAGTAGGATAAAAATGGTGTGATCCCAATCCCTCCAGCGATCAAAATATGTTTGCTGCTCTGCGCTTGCGCTAATGCGAAAAAATTTTGCGCAGGGGATAAATAGAGTGCATCCCCCTGCGCAATGTTATCGTGCATGAAAACAGAGCCCCCTTTCGAGTTCTGGTCACGCAAAACAGAGATACAGTAACGATCGCACTGCTGAGGGTCACTTATTAATGAATAAGCACGTTGTAGCCCAATTTGCTCATCCATATGAACCGTGACATGGCTCCCCGCGCTAAACGGGCTAAGTTGTCCTTTTTGCGCCACGAATTCGAACATTTTAATGGTTGGGCTGACCTGTTCAATTCGGCTAACATTCACCGCTATTTTTTGTTGGCTCATCACAGTTCCTTTTTCCGTTACGCAATATCAAGGCACAGATATTTGATGCTTAAATAATCATCGATACCATAATGGGAACCTTCTTTACCTAACCCCGACTGTTTAACCCCACCAAACGGAGCCACTTCATTTGAAATCAAACCGGTATTGATCCCAACCATTCCGCTTTGCAGCTTTTCAGCCACTCGGTAAATACGGTTTACATCCCGAGAAAAGAAATAAGCGGCTAAACCATAAATGGTGTTATTGGCACGGCTGAGAACTTCATCTTCATCACTAAATCGAATCAATGTAGCAATAGGGCCAAAGATCTCTTCGTGGACGATATCCATTGAATCATCGACATCCACCAGCACTTTCGGATTGATAAAGTGGCCATGCTCCTCAATTTCAGAACCTAATGTCACTCGACGGGCGCCTTTAGCGAGAGCATCCTCAAGTAATTGGTTCATACCATCAATTGCCTTAATGGTGATCATCGGTCCAATATCCACACCAGCATCCACGCCATTACCGACTTTCAATTTGGCTACTTGTGCCACAAACTTTCGTTCAAATTCATCAAAAATGACATCATGAAGATAAAAACGGTTAACGCAGACACAGGTTTGCCCACCATTACGGAATTTGGCTTGAATGGCGCTAGTGACCGCTTTATCAATATCCGCATCCTCGAAAACAATAAATGGTGCGTTTCCACCTAATTCAAGCGATGTTTTCTTGATAGTCGATGCACATTGCTCCGCTAATACACGCCCCACTTGGGTGGAACCCGTAAAAGAAAACTTACTGATCAGCGCATGTTTGGTCAGCCTTTCCCCCAAAAAACGTGATTCTCCAGTCACCACGTTAAAAATACCCGCAGGGATCCCCGCTTCATCGGCAAGTTGAGCCAGTGCCAATGCGGTAAATGGTGTTTCTGTAGCTGGCTTGATGATGATACTGCACCCTGCTGCAAGTGCGGGTGCCGCTTTGCGTGTGATCATCGCCGCAGGGAAATTCCATGGCGTAATCGCACTGCATACGCCAATAGGTTGCTTAATCGTAGAAAGGCGATTAGTTCCAACGGTTTGTGGGATAGTTTCCCCATAAACACGTTTTCCTTCTTCTGCGAACCACTCAATAAAAGAGGCGGCATAACGAATTTCGCCTTTTGCTTCATGCAACGGCTTACCTTGCTCAAGAGTCATCAACAACCCAAGATCATCAATATTTGCCTCAATCAACTCAAACCAACGGCGCAAAATAATTGAGCGCGCTTTCGCAGTTAATTGGCTCCATCCCGCCATCGCGGCATGGGCTTGTTCAATGGCTTCATCAACCTGCGCTGCTGTTAGGCTGGGAATGGTGCCCAGCACAGTTTGAGAGGCAGGATTTGTCACGGGAATTGTTTTCTCCGTTTCCACCCAGCGACCATTGATATAGCAGGCTTGGCGAAATAGCGCGGCATGTTTTAACCTGTTCATCGTCACATCTCCCATCCCTTGCGATTATTCCGTATGAGCGCCAGCCACAATTTTGTGGAAATGAGCAACACCGTGCTCACTGATCCCACTGCGTTGTCTATCAGCCATAATGCGCCCTTGACCACGATATCCACGGGAACGCAGACCTTTTTGTACACTTTCCACCAAACGTAAATCTTCAGGGCGGAATACCGTGCGGTACCATTCCACTAAATTTTTCTGATATTCAGTCAGTTCTTCATTCAGGAAATAGATATCGTAATGCTGCAATGTCTCACCCGCATTCACAGGGAATTCATAAATCACCGTCATAAAATCGCCGCCAGGAGGCATATTGAACATGGTGCTTGGCCAAATCCAAAAACCAAAGAAGCGCGGGTCTAATACTGACTCATCGAACTGATAAGAAGATTCAGATGGCTTGGCTTTGCCGATTTGTACCGTCCAATTATCTTTAAGCAAATGCTCATACACATTCACATCCACCGAACTGGCAAAGCTAACGTGGTTAGTCGGGCAGTGATAGCATTCAATGTAGTTATCAACGATGGTTTTCCAATTAGCTGGGGTATGGCTAACAAAGCGCGCTGCTAATTTCAGGTCATTGATAACCGCGCACGCTTCTTCCATTTTTTCTGCTAAACCAGGTAGCTGCTCTTCAATTGGCTGAGGTTCACCTTCCGTCAGGTTTATATAGATAAAACCTGCGTGCTCAGTCACATGGAAAGAACTTAATGACATAGCATCCGCTTCAAAGTTGTTCACGTTTTCACAGTTGGTTGCATGCGCCAACTGCCCATCCAACTTGAATGCCCAAGCATGGTAAGGGCAGGTAATCACATTTTTCATTTTCCCGCCATCACCACTAATTAGTTGATGACCACGGTGTGGGCAAACATTGTAGAAACCGCGCAGAACATCATCACGACCACGAACAATCACAAGGCTTTCACCAATTAGTTGGCGTGTAATATAGGAATTTTTTTCTTTTACCTCACTCACATGACCAACACAAACCCATGAATTAGCAAAAATTTTTTCTTTTTCAAAATCAAAAATGTCTTCAGATGTGTAATAACGTGCAGGGATAGTCCATGCATTATCTATATCAAGGTGATCATTAATCGAAATGACTTTAGCTGCATTGCTCATAATTGCCCTCTCTTTTTGTAAACTTATAGTTAACATATTTTGATCGGATGTTAACGAAGATCGCAATAATGATCAAACAAAATATCATCAGGCTTTATAAAAAAAATTATTAACCATAAAATTCAATCAGATAAAAAATAAATACACAAACGCAATGTTAATGCTTGGTTAATTATTTGTTGACTATGCAATCTTTGCACGGCTATTCTTTGTAAACCCAAAGTAAGCATCACCTGCAAAATAACGACTCAATAAAAGAGATAATAAAGAAGTGAGCAACTGGAGAAGAGGTATGATGAATCATAAAAGGTCTGTATTTTACGTATCCCTCGCTTTTAGCCTGATCCTCATCGGCTTAGGGGCTTTTATTCCCGATAAACTGGAAACATTTTCACACTCTGCACTGAGCTTTATCTATAACAACTTAGGTTGGTTTATCCTTGGTGCTGTATTCATTTTTTTTAGCTTCTGTATGTACCTTGGATTTTCGAAATTTGGTCATATTCGCTTAGGCGATGATAATGACAAACCGGAGTACAACACTGCCACTTGGGTCGGCATGCTGTTTAGCGCATCCATAGGGATCAGCTTAGTATTCTGGGGCGTCGCAGAGCCCGTTTCTTACTATATCAGCCCACCAATGGGACCTGGGATGACGGAGCAATCCGCAAAAACGGCGATGCAATATGTCTATCTGCATTGGGGTGTTTCGGCTTGGGCGTGTTATGCCTTAGTCGGGGTTTCTTTGGCCTTTTTCCAATTCAGAAAAAAATTACCATCCTCATTAAGTTCCGTGTTTTATCCATTAATTGGCGATCGTATCAAAGGATCAATTGGAAAATGGGTGGATGTACTGGTCGTGTTATCCATTGTGATTGGTATCGCCACATCCCTTGGGTTTGGTACGCTACAAGTCAACAGCGGAATGCATTATCTGTGGGATTTGCCTGTTAGTATTTATATTCAAATCGCGATTATTGCCGTTGTGACTGTGATTTATATCGCTTCTACCATTTCAGGATTGCAGGGCGCCATCAAGCATCTTTCTAACCTCAACATGTTGCTTGCCTTCGCATTAATGGGGTTTATTCTGTTTGCCGGTCCAACACAAACTATCTTGAAAGTACTGTTCCAAGGTATCGGAGATTACATGCAAAATTTCGTCAGCATGTCATTTCGTACTGAGCCTTATAATGATGGTTCCTGGATTGCTAACTGGACACTGTTTTACTTCGGCTGGTGGATTGCATGGGCGCCATTAGTGGGTAGCTTCGTGGCGCGTATTTCCAAAGGTCGTACAATCAAAGAGTTTATGATTGGTGCCGTATTTATTCCGGTATTAGGTTCATTTGCTTGGTTTGCGGTGATGGGCGGCTCAGCCATCCATATTATCCAAAATCTCGGTGAAGTGGCCTTGGCGGATGCTGTCAAAACCGATGTCACGTCTGCACTGTTTAAATTCTTAGATTATTTCCCAGCACCGACGTTAATTAGTATTTTAGCCATGGTCTTGGTGATGGTGTTCTTTATTACGTCAGCAAACTCAGCGGTATTCGTTTTAGGTATGGTCAGTGAAAATGGTAACCCAAATCCAAGTCATGTGACCAAAACTATCTGGGGAGTGGTAATTGCAGCAATTGCTATCGTGCTTATCATGACCGGAGGGCTAACGGGTTTGCAGTCCGCACTTGTCGCCACAGCAATTCCACTTTCGGTATTAATGTTGATTATGTGCTACTCAACCTATAAAGGTTTGAATGAAGAAGTCAAAACCACGGTCAAAGTAAAAAGGAGCCTGAGAGAAAAAGTTGGTCGCCTTAGAAAACCTATCTTCACGGAAACAGAAAAATCGTAAATTATAGGTTCATTAAGGCATAAAAAAACCACGGTAGCTGCTGACTTTATCGGGTCACTTCAGGCTACCGTGGTTTTTCTTTAGAAAAATGTATTACGCTTTTTGGCTAAACATGTCTTCGCTGAACAAGGTTAATGCCAGTACTAACGCATCTTCTCGACCCGTTTTCGTCGGATAATAGTCTTTACGTACTGTCGCCTGTTGAAAACCAAGTTTATCATACAGATGAATGGCTGAAGCGTTAGACTCTCTCACTTCCAACCACAGCGTTGAAATCCCTCGATTAACAAGATCGTGAATTAATCTTTCTAATAGCATTCGTCCATAGCCATTTCCTTGAAAATCAGGGTGAATAGCAATATTGAACAGCGTAGCTTCATCTAATACATACTGAGTTATTGCATACCCAACAATTTGATTATTAACTGATATTTTTAGATTATGGTATTTTTCACCTTGGTTTCCATAAAAAACTCGCTCAGTCCATGGAAAATCATGACTTAACTTTTCAATTAAGAAGGCTGTCGCGAGATCAGATTGCTTGAGTGTTGAAATTTTCATCATATTGATAAATTTGTTTCCATAGTGCCTGTTTAGCATTGCTGCTTGCTATCAGTTCAGACAAAACAGGAGAAAGAAATGTGACTTTTGAACCTTCGGGATGAATGCCATCCCCTATCACCCAACAAGGTATTGTTATTGGTGTTGGAATGAGTTTGAGCTGATCGGAATTAATGCACACAACGTCAATCTCATCGATCTTCATTGTGAGAAAAATATCTTTTAACAGCTGGCTGTTTAAATCAAGGTTCTCATCAGTGATAATAATAAGCTTAGTCGACTCAGGAATGCGTACACCACGTTCACCACGTAACACAGTCGGATTTCTCACCATCCATTGAGTGATCCCCATTTGTTCTAAAAGTCTGTCACGTCGTGTCATTGCTTTACCCAGTCGTTAGTTAACAACCACATCTTATCAAAGGGGATTAATAGCGCCAACAGCAATGCTATTTATCTTTTTTCTGGTAAGGTAGTCCGCGTGGTTATATTCATTTTAGGAGATAGACAGAATATGTCATTACTGACACCCGCCAGCGAAGTTATTCAACGCCATTTAGAGCACTTTACCGATCGTCATGTTCTTTTGGCAGGCGATATTCAGGATGAACTTGGTGCAATTTTAGAAGCCGCCAGCGTGCGCGTGCTCACTAACCAGTACCATCGCTGGAAAAACTTACAGCCGGCATTGGGTGAAAATGTTCTGTTTGCTTCAACAGCAACCGCGGAATTCGTTAAACCTTGCAACACCTTAATTTACTTTTGGTCTAAGAACAAACAAGAAGCCGCGTTCCAACTTGATGATTTATGTACCCATCTTGCTGCTGGCAGCCAAATTTTTATCGTCGGCGAAAACCGCAGCGGCGTAAAAAGTGCCGAAGCGATAATGGAAGGGATTGCGACACTGAAAAAAATTGATTCCGCACGCCGCTGTGGGCTCTATTACGGTGAATTAGAGCAACCAACCGAATTTGATATTAAGCGCTGGTGGCGTAACTATCAGGTTGATAATGTGAAAATTCATGCACTTCCAGGTGTATTCAGCCATAACGAGTTAGATATCGGCAGTGATTTACTGCTCTCCACATTGACTGAGCCAATGAGCGGTAATGTGCTTGATCTGGCTTGCGGTAACGGCGTACTCGCCGCGGTTATCGGCTCACAAAATCCAGATGTCACCTTAACCCTGAGTGATGTCAGCGCATCCGCGATTGATTCAGCTACAGCAACATTAGCAGCCAACAACCTGACCGGAAAAGTGATCCCAAGCGACGTTTATTCCGATCTTGATGATAAATTTGATTGGATCATTTCTAACCCGCCGTTCCATGATGGGATCAACACCAGTTATAACGCGGTAGAAACGCTTATTTTCCAAGCCCCTAAATACCTGAAAAAAGGTGGGCGCTTACGGATCGTGGCGAATGCATTTTTACCTTATCCTGACTTACTGGATAAAGCGTTTGGCGGTCATGTGGTTCTGGCTAAGACAGGTAAATTCAAAGTTTACGAAGCCATTAAGCGCTAAAACGACGAAATTATCTCATTGTCGATTTTGTTTCTAACGGTCAACTTTCTAAGTTGACCGTTTTTTCATCAAACAAAATTACGCGGATAAAAATTTATTGACGTCTGCGCAAATTAGCCTAAAATCCGCACCGTACTATTGATGCATGAGCAATTATGCAAAAGAGTTAGTATTGCGAGGGTGGCGGAATTGGTAGACGCGCTAGCTTCAGGTGTTAGTGTCCTTTGGACGTGGGGGTTCAAGTCCCCCCTTTCGCACCACTTACTCTTCATAATTTCAATTATCTATGCGTTGACTGCTCTTCGCTATCCGTATCACATAGTTATCTATGCTCAACGGAATAGCGGCGTTTGTCGCCTTTATCTAATTGAAATTCTTTTGAGTAAGAAAGCTCATATCATAATTTCAATTATCTATGTATTGAGCATGATATACACAAGTATCAATAGAAAGAATTTTGACAGTATTTGCGAGGGTGGCGGAATTGGTAGACGCGCTAGCTTCAGGTGTTAGTGTCCTATGGACGTGGGGGTTCAAGTCCCCCCTTTCGCACCACTGTTAATGATTCGTAACCTTAATCTTCAAGAATTCAATCTTCAAAGGTTCAATCCTCGATAGCCATTCGCCCACCAACATTCCTAACCTAAATATCGTTTAAACAATCTTAGCTTCGCATAATAAAAATCAGCAAGAAGCAGCCTAAAGACATTACTGCTGGAATAATGAGTAAACGCCGTGAGCCACGATTAAACAGCATGCCTGCCGTCGCAATCATCAAGGTGATCATTGCCACTTTCAGTGGATCAAACCCCATATTGCTCAGCAAATACATAATACTCAGTAACACCACCGCGAAGACGCCCCACAAACCAGCGCCAATACGCCGCAACCCTGTTGCTTTTGATACGCTAGTTCCCATAACGCCTCCCATTTATAGCTAACGAGTCTTTAGCTAACTCATAATTAGTCTATAATTTTGTTAAAGATGATAATGATTATCAATCATATCTGCGTTTCTATAAAAATCAATCAAATTTTTGTGAGGAAAATATTTCCCCCACAGTAAAAACATCACTCAAAAATACAAATAAAGTGAATATCTTCAGGCTCTAGCGCAAACAGCACAGGATCGGGCTTTTCGAGTAGTTCACAGCCCATATATTGATAAAAATGCACCGTATTTTCGGAAGGGGTTGCAGAAACATACAACCCACCAGCGCCTTTCTCCAACGCCCTCTGCTGGCAAAGTTTGAAAAGCTGGCCGCCCAGCCCTTCACCACGATATTGGTAACTAACATGAAGAAAAGAGAGCTGTAACAGATCCTGATTTTCCCCTCGCCATACATTATCTAAACTCGCTGCGGCGATCAGTTTTTCATCATCAAAAATACCAAAGAAAACAGCGCCATTATCATAACTTTCCAGCAAATGCGGGGTGTATGCATCCGTTTCACCTTCCGGCCAACCTTTCATATCAAAGCGTTGAGCAGAAAGAACTAACTCTCCTTGTTGGTGAAGATAAAGGTGTTCAATCAATTCAGTTCTATCAATCGACCACACATTTGGGATCTCATCCCGCGTGAGCTCGCGTGTTATTCTCATTTTTATTAGTCTCTTAATGCTTGTATAAAGGCTATATAAATCGGATACATAGAGAGCATACAGGCTACACAATCAAAAAGAAATCAGGGCATGAAGAAGGAAACTTAATGAGGATTTATTGGACTTTATAAACAAAAAAGTTCTCTGTAGCATCCTGCCGCAGAGAACTTTTAACTACAGGGGTTGGTTTATTGCTTCAATCCCATCGCATCGCGCATGGTAAAGAACAAATCGGTTTGGTCAGTCAGACCCATCACGTTCGCGGCGTGTGGACCATAGGCCGCAACACGTAGCTGAGCACCTGTATGCTCCTGTGAATCTTCTTCTTCAGAGTTACCGTAGTTTACGGTCATCACGGTACCATCTTTAGTAATCAGCGCTTGAGTTAAGCCTGATGATTTAGTTCCGTCTGGAATAATTTGACTAGAATGCGAGTGGTCAGCGGTCACGATAACCAGTGTATCACCGTGCTTCTTAGCGAAATCTAATCCCACTTGTACCGCTTGATCCAGCGAGACAGTCTCACCGATTTGACCACATGGATTCGCTTTATGATCCTGCTTATCGATAGAAGCGCTTTCAACTTGTAAGAAGAAGCCATTCGGATTTACTTTCAATAAATCAATCGCTTTTTCAGTCATTTGCGCTAATGTCGGTGCATTCGGGTCTAACTTAGAATTCGGTTTACACTCTAATGCTGCGTTATTTAAGTTACCGTGATAAGTAGCTTTTGGGCCTTCCCACGCCACGGTCATGTTGCCATCATGGAACAGACCTAACACAGGTTTATCTTGGTTAGCTTCTTTGATTGCATCGAGTGACTTAGCATCACGGACGATAGTGAATCCACGCTCTTCCGCTTGTTTTTCCAAGGTTTTCCCTTTGTAATCACCCGCTTTAGCTTCCTGCTTAAAGCTTTTCGCACCACCACCTAATGTGACATCGGCACGGGTGATCATTAACTGTTCAGAGATAGAACCACGACCGCCATTTTCCAGCGCATTGGTTGCACACTTTTCACTGGTCTCTTCAGGACCGTAACATTTACGCCCCGTCACATGAGAAAACTGAGCCGCTGGCGTTGCATCTTGGATTTCAGATGTCGTCACGTTACCCGTTGCTTTACCATTACGTTTCGCAATTTCAATCAATGTGTCATGGTCTTTACCGAATACATCAATCCCTAAAGCGCCGTTATAGGTTTTCACACCGGATGACCATGCTGTTGCAGATGCCGCAGAATCAGTTACATAGTCTGGTTTTTGTGTTTTCTTATCTAATGCGTAATGGGTGTATTGTCCAGTGATTGGCAATGCATCGATTCCTTTAAAGAAACCGCCAGCCCCTTCAGCATAGTTACGTGCGACGGTAATTTCAGAATCCCCCATACCATCGCCGATAAATAAAATGACGTTCTTTGCTTGACCATTATGCAGTGCCGCTTTCATGATATCCGTCTGTTCAGTCGATAAACGGCGAGCACCACCAAACTTAGTGATATCCCCTTTTGCAGCGCGACTTTCTGAAACTGCATCATTTTTATCCGCGGCATAAGCGGGGATTGCAGTTCCTAAAATTAACGTACTTACAGCGACGGCTAACATAGATTTCATAAAATTACCTGTCATAACTTTTATCCTTGCCAATCAATAAAAAGAAGAGTGAATATACTTCGAATAATTGACCAGCATGCTAGAGCAGCCAGATGACAGTTGAATGACGGTTTTATGTCGATATAAAGATGATTGTCATAAACATAGCAGCCATAAACATAACAATCATAAAAGCGAAACGCCCAATCAGGGCGTTATCGATGAGAAAAAATTATTGATGAGGTGTTTGTTGGCTCATGAGTTGAGAAATCAGCTGTAGTGCGCTTAATAAGCGATGTCGCTGCTGATCAGTCAAACGTAAATAACGCCGAGCAGCAGGGATCCGACTAACCATTTCAGAAGCAGTGTAAGGCTCAATTTCGCAACGCCAAACGCCATTTTTGACAGCAATATGACAGTGAGTGAAATCTAGCTCTTCGAAAGTTTGGCGGATCACGGGGTACTGCTCTAAGCTTTCGACCAAAAATTTCCCATCTGTTTGTTGAGTCGTGAACTGAACGTGTTTTTTCCGCGCTGACCCTGCTGTTTTCACATCAATCTGTGCCACCAGCGCACTGTCACATTTTCCCGAAACTGCAAAGCGACTATGCACAATAAACGCCATAAACAAGGTTTTCACACGCTCAGTCACTTCCACTTTAATACCTTGAGGCAATTGGATGAGCAACACTCCAGGCGCCCCCCACTCACAAACATAAGGAGCGATATCTTTCTCAATCCGATTTAAAGTTAACCCCGCTTGATACCCTGTCGGGAGGCGTTTTTGAGTTAACCTTTTCCACCATGGTGACTTAGGCAAGGTTACGTAAAGGCTCAAGTTCCACCTCCTCTGCATTGTCATCGTCAAATGAGTTGGACAATACTTGTTCAACCGGAACGGGCTTAAATGGATTCACTTTCTGCACTAACACGGTCCAACCTAATGCATAACTCGCGGTTAATCCCAACATAATGGCAAATGGAATATACACGTCCGCTTTATTCATGCCCGGCGGCGTGATGTAAACAATCGCTAGAATAATCCCCACACTCGAAATAATTTGAGGGATAGGGAAGAATGGTGAGCGATAAGCACGATGTAAATCAGGGCGACGAATACGCAATAGCACCACAGAAATCGTCACTAATAAGTACGCCGTTCCCCACGAACACACAGCCGCCAGCACCAACGGGATAATGCGATCTAAATCCCCTTGGATAGCAAATGCGTGTAAACATGGGATCATCACCGCCACTAAAATACCGAACACAGGCGTTTTAAAACGAGGGTGTAAGTAGGCAAATACTTTTGGTAATGCCCCATCTAACGCCATACCGTAAAGAATACGCGGAACCGCTGCCATTAAGGTGTTAATGGTCGCCCCACCCGCCAGCAATAATGCAATTCCAATCCAGTATTTACCGAAGTCACCCATAATTTGCCCAGCAAACGCAGGAATAGCCATCGGTGTTTCTAATAGGCTCACACCATTTTGAGGGTCAACAATCACGTTTTCGACTTGGTTTGTCAGTGCCGCACCAAACAGGAACATACAGAATGCCACGCCACATAAACCAATCGCCATCGCACGCGGGATCACTTTGGCTGAATTTTTAATTTCCGGCGCCATCGGTGTCACTAACTCACAGCCGACAAACATAAACATCGCCATTCCCACAAAGCTAAGAACAAGGGTCGGGTCAGAAATATTCAGCCCTTGACCAAACCAGCCTTCTGCGGAAACATGGAATGGCATTAGCAGCCCACAAATACTGAAAATCACCAACGTGCTCCACATTGCAAAAGTGAGCACCACTTCCACTTTGCCGAAAGCTTCGATACCAAATGCATTCAATAAGCCGAATGCCACAACTAAACCAACCCCCACCATCCAAGAGGAGTTATTGGTTTCCAGCACTGTATTCAAGCTTTCAAAGTTCACTAACGCCATAATACCGGACAAAATGGTCTCTGCTGTACCTGCAAAAACGTGAACTATCAGATAGGCAGACAGTGCCCCTGTAATCGCCCAAAAGCGCCCCATACCGCAGGAGATATAGTCGTAAACAGAACCGGAGGTCGGTAAAATTGCCGCCGCTTCGGAGAATGTGGTTAATTGAGCCTGCATCATGATAAAGCTCAGTAAAACAGCTAAGGCAAAAGTATCACCGCCGATCCCAAAACCACTGGTTACAGTGAGGATCACAGGGCTTGCCATAATCACGCCAACCGAACTAGCGAGCGTTGTTGGAAAGCCAACCTTACCTTTTTCAATGTGTGATGTTAATTTTGAGGATAAATTCATTTTGCTTCCCTCTCTCTGCTCACAGCCCAAATTGTGAATTTTTTGTAAAAATGAAGTGACTGCATTCTCACTATAGAAATAAGCCTAAACATCTCGCCATCGTCCTTTAGAACGATACCCAGAGAGAGGGGAGCACACAGAGCCCAAAACGAAAAGTACCCTTTTAAAACTCAAATAATATAATAATCATTGAAATATCAATGGTTAGTAAAAAATAACCTCATTAACATATTAACAAACACACTACAAAAGATACCCAAAGGCAGTAAACTCCCTTTAAACGATAAAAAACAAGTTTTAAATAGTGTAACCACGCTCACGTTATTAACATGTTTATTTTATGTTAATCGAATTAAATTGCATGATAGTAAGCTGTATATTTTGATGGGGTATGATGATGGTTCAACCGCTATTTAGTGAGAGTCAACAGGGCTTAATCGACTGCTGCCTAAATACAATTGCCCATATCATTCCTATTTCTGCGGCGGTTTATTATCTAGTAAATGAGCACTGGCAGCCAGAAAACCATGTACTATATGGAATTTCTGCACGTATGCATGAAGAGTATCTCTCTGCCTTTTTCCAGCACGACCCTCTACATCCCGACCATTTTCGTGGTGAGGATCTCCGTTTAGTGAAGATGCCAGTGGAAATGCGTCAGCACGATCAAACCTTCTTCCATGATTTTATGCAGCCAAACCATATCGCAGATATGGCAGAGATTTTTATTCGCCGTAAAAATAAGATTGTGGCGGGAATTTCCGTGCTACGCGATACGCCATTTACGCCGGAAGAGGTGATTAGGCTCAATGCAATCTTACCAATTGCGGAGCTTATGACATTTGATGTGCGACCCGATTCTCTGGTTTCCTATACCCCGAAAGAGCAAGAAATTATTCATTTAGTGCGAGAAGGCGCCAGTAATAAGCGTATTGCGCTGCTGTTGGGTGTTTCGCTTTCCACTGTAAAAACCCATCTACGCAATATTTTTACCAAAGCCAATGTGAGCAACCGGACAGAATTAGTTTCCTCCGGATTTATACTGCGCCAAGATAAAATTTTATAAAAAATCCCGGCGCATTGGCCGGGAAAACTGTTGCTTTACAGAAAAAACAAAACCACTAACGCTCTAATAACGCACCATGACGGACTTTAATTCAGTGTAGTGCTCGATGAATGCACTACCAAATTCACGACCAATTCCAGAGGACTTAATACCACCGAAAGGTACTGCTGGGTCGAGGAAGGTGTGCATATTCACCCAAACAGTTCCAGCTTCAATTTGTGAGACCATGCGCATTGCTTTACTAAGATCATTTGTCCATACGCTCGCAGCCAAGCCAAATGGCGTGCTATTCATCATCGTAATCAGCTCATCTTCATCATCATAAGCCAAGAAAGTGCCGATAGGACCAAATGTCTCTTCTTTCATTAACACATCATCTGGGCCATTTGCTCGGATAATCGTAGGCGGAACAAAGTAACCCGCACCAGCAATTGGCTGCCCACCATAGACAATTTCACTGCCATCTTGGCGTGCTTTTTCAAATAGGCTTAAGATCTTATCGTAATGAGCTTTATTGGCTAATGGTCCCATTTCTGTGGTTTCATCCAATGGCGAGCCAACCTTCATTGCCGATAAACGCGTTTTTAGCGCTTCCAGAACCGTATCCATCAATTTAGATGGAATATAGAAACGCTCTGCCGCTGCACAGATTTGCCCTTGGTTTAAATAACCCGCTTCAATGATGCCGCTCACAATCTTATCCACGGATAAATCCGCTAAGAATGCTGCACCATTTTTACCGCCCAATTCTAATGTGACGCGAGTCAGTTTGCCTTCCATCGCTGAGCGCCCTACCGCCAATCCAGTCGGCACTGAGCCTGTAAAGGTCACTTTCGAACAAAGTTCATGGCTAATTAAAGCAGGTCCCACTTCGCGACCACCACCATTTACAATATTGATTACACCATCAGGAATACCCGCTTCTTTGGCTAATTCAGCCACGCGCAACATGGTCAGAGGGGTAAACTCACTTGGCTTCAGTACAATCGTGCAGCCACATGTCAATGCAGCCGCTAATTTCCAAATGGAAATCATAATGGAGAAGTTCCATGGGATAATCCCAGCAACCACCCCGACAGGCTCACGCTGGGTAAATGCCGAGTATTTTTCGCCATTAAATGATGGCAAAGAAACATTCAGGGTTTCACCGCTAATTTTAGTTGCCCAGCCCGCAAAATAACGTAAAAACTGTGCCGCTGAACCAACTTCCAGAAAACGTGATAACTGAATGGTTTTCCCAGAACTTAAGGTTTCTAATTGCGCTAATTCTTCTAAGTGTTTTTCGAGCAAATCTGCTAAACGATTCAAACAGTTGCCTCGTTCCATCGGCGTGGTATTTGCCCATGAGCCTTTAAATGCGGCATATGCCGCATTCATCGCTGCATCAACTTCTTCGCAAGTTCCTTCTTTCACTTTCGCAATCACTTGCTCGGTGGCTGGATTCACGACTTCAAAATAAGCATCTCCCTTGCCAGAAACAGCCAATCCATTAATAAAATGACCGTGTTGACGGTTCAAGAATTCTCTAACTTCTGGTAACAGGGTTAACTCACTCATCGTTATCTCCACCTCGTTAATTTATCGAATTACGCATTCACGCAGGCTAAATAGTGTTTTACAAAACGTGGTGCGCTGATTTCCCAAAGTACTTCAGTGCCTTTGGCTGCAAACCAAGAGTCGCCTTTATGGTATTCCACGGTGACGCCTGTTTTTACGTCGGTTAATTTCACCGAACCTTCATGGACAGTTGCCATTTCATCAAATGGGTAAACCATCTTAAATTTGCCTGTTGTACAAGCAAAAATACCGCAAGTCAGATTATCTGTTGGCTCTCCGTGGATCATCGCCACGCTTGCTTGTGGATCACCTTCAACAACCACAGAACCTAAATTGCTCACGCTACCAATGTTCAGTAATTCAGGAAGTGCTTTGTTTAACAGTAATGGGCTGATCATCTTTCTTACCTTCTCTTATGTAATAAAATCAAAAATGGACATTAAATTTAGGAAAACTTAGCGGCGACCTTGCCAATATCCTGATAACTGATGCCAACACTTGGCAAGTGACACAATGGCATTACGCATGCTGTCTTTCCCCATAATGTCAGCATGAGGAATCGAACTCATCAGGTCATAGCGGCTGGAGCCTTCAACCATTCCCTCAGCAAGCACCTTGCACACGATCTGGCTTGGCGTAACACCAAAGCCTGAATAGCCTTGTACGTAGAACACGTTTTTATGACCAGGGATCGTGCCAATTTGCGGGAATAAGTTAGCACTACACGCCATTGGCCCTCCCCATGCCAGCTCGATTTTGACGTCTTTCAGGTATGGGAAAACATTCAGCATCAATTTGCGGTTCCACTCTTTCAAGTCGGATGGAATGTATTCTAAAAAGTACGTCGAGCTACCAAATAGCAGGCGATTTTCGTTTGTTACACGGTAGTAATCGATGACTGGGCGAATATCGCTGTATGCCCCGCGAATTGGGCTAATGCGTTCAATTAATTCATCGGAAAGCTCTTCCGTCATTAACTGATAAGCATAGGTGTTAATTGTTTTTGGGTATAACGTCGGCTCAAGACCATTCAAGAAGCCATCGCACGCCCACAACATTTTTTTCGCTTTCACGGAACCCATCGCGGTACGAACCGTTACTGTATCGCCGTACTCAACATTCAAAACTTGGCTGTTTTCAAAAATTTTTGCGCCATATTCACTCACCGCTTTCGCTTCCCCCAGTAACAGGTTAAGTGAATGAACATGTCCGCCTCCCATGTGTTTGATTCCACATGTATAAGCGTCAGAGCCGATAATCTGCTTTAAATCTGAACCTGTATAAAATTCAATTTCTTCATCTGGCGCGACGGCTTTAAAATCTGCAAGCCAACTGCGCAATGTTTTTTCTTGGCGCTTGTTACTACCTAAGTAGGCATAACCATGGCAAAAATCCGCATCAATGTTGTATTTGGCGATACGGTCACGCATGATCCCCGCGCCCATGTTGCTCAGTTTAAAAATCGTTTCTAAACCTTCAGAACCAACGTGTTTTTTAATCGCATCGAGGTCATGACCAATACCAGCCATCACTTGCCCACCATTACGTCCTGTACCGCCATACCCAAGGTGGCGACCTTCCAAGATAGCAATGTTGGTAATTCCCTTTTCACACAATTCCAATGCGGTATTAATCCCTGAGAATCCACCACCGATGATCACGACATCCACATCAATGTCTTCTTTCAAGGTTGGGAAACGCAGATCATATTTTTTGGTTGCTGAGTAATAAGTTAATGATTCTACTTGGTTATTCATAATGGATACCCTATCTAGTATCTTGCAATAACCTTGATTATCTTAACCAATCATTAACAGTTACATAGCCCTTTAGGGATATTCGAAACATAAAGTTAACATTTGTGACGTGGATACAATATTTACTTATAAATAAGATTAAATCAATTTAAACCTTTTATGTTTTAATTCAAAAGGATAAATATTTATTATTATATTAATAGAAATTATTACATATTTTAGTAAAGGATGAAGGCAAGGAGTATTTCATTGCCAAGAGAAAAATACAACTAATTGAAAAATAAAGCTTTATCAAGGTTGTCTAGTTTAACCATCTGATATATACAAGAAATACACTAACTCTACTCAATTACTGTTTTATTGGAGTCATTAATAAATTAAACAATTCAACTTGAGAGTTAATCTCTAATTTTTGATAGATATTCTTGCGGTGATTTTTGACAGTACCCAAGCTAATAAACAGCGCCTCGGCAATTTGTGGGGAGCCTTTACCTTCCAAAATTAATTCAACGACCTCACACTCTCTTGGCGTCAAACCAAAGCAAGTTTGTAAGTCAGTATTACGGTAATGGCTGGATACTGAGTTAGGCACGACTTCCTTATGTAATCGAGCGATACTTCGAATAATATCAAAGGCTTCTTTTAATGAGGCTTGTTTATTTTCGTCTGAAAGAAAAGGCTGGTCTTCATTACCAAAGAAAATACCTAATTGTTTATCGGCCGATAGCTCCAGCAACAGCCCCGCCTCATCGCACCAACCGGTCTTACGATAAAAGTTAAGATAATAATCAGTATGATAAAACCCTTTCGGTGCAACTTCTTTCAATGTCAGCACCTTCGAGCTGCCACCTTTTTGTAGTTCTTGATAGAAAGGATCCATCAGATAAGCGCCACGCTGATAAATACGATTGATACTGTCACTATTGCGCTTCTCAACTTTCGACAGAAAACGCGGCGCACCTTCTTTTTCAAAGGCATAAATAATGGCGTTATCAAAGACCACAAAAGAGGACAGCCATGACAACAAATTGGGGTAAAACTGGTTGGTTGCCACGGAGTCAATAAGGTCAGGTAATTTATGCAGATAATGATCCATTCAGCCCTCACTCATTAACTTATTAATAATTTATCACCGTGTATATTCAGGCGAACTATAACCCTATAAAGACCATATTCTGAGAGGAAGCTCAATTTTTTTGTTATTAATATGTTAATTAAATCACAATATATGCCATGGATATTAATAATATTTTATCAATTATTTAATAAGTTGAAGGGGTTCGAAGAAAGTACAGGAGTAATAAAAGAGAGCAGCCCCGAAAGGCTGCTAGAGAACTATTTATTGATAATGGCCTTCAATTTGCTGTAACGACGGATCAAACGCCACTTTAATTTCAGCGTTGTGGCATGCTTCCAAACAATATCCCAGTAACCTTTATCGAAAAACAGCTGAACCATCTGCTTTTGCGTTTCCGGTGACTTGATGGCTAATAGCGCTAAAACAACCCCTAAGCCTTCTTTCCCCACTTGCCATAAGCAAGCCGGTGCTTGTTTCACTTCTTCAGGATGGCGCTTATAGATATCCATCAACATATCTAAGATCTTCAGATAGGTATTGATCTTACGTACTGAGCGCTCATCTCCGGTTAAAGAGTGAGAAACGGATTGGTTATGGATCAGATATTCATAATATTGTTCATTGATAAACTGCACTCGTTTAGCAACGAGCAGCATTTCGGTAGTCCAAGGAATATCTTGATGGTGTAATCTTGGTTCAAAGGAAAAATTGTGTTCTCTAATTAATGACAAGCGATACAGATTCAACCAAGTTACATGGAGAAATTTACGAGAGCTCAAGCCAATTTGCAGCCATTGAGGGCCCGTGATCACGCCAGTAGAAGGCACTTTATTTGGCGGAAAAATAGCTTTTGGCGCATCCCCATTGGTGTACACATAAGTACCATTGCAAGTTGCTACGTCCAGATCCCCCACTAAGGCAATCTCTAATAAACGACCATACATTCTGGCATCAATTTCATCATCAATATCAGGGAAAGTGATGTATTTCCCTGTTGCGACAGCCATTCCGGTATTACGCGCAACGGAAACGCCACCGTTTTCCTGAGTGAGTACTTTGAAATTCTCAAACTTATCTTCGTATTGACGAATGACTGATTCGCTATCATCTGTTGAACCATCGTTCACAACGATCAGTTCCCAGTTTTCGAGCTTTTGGGCAATTAAGCTGTCAAAAAAATGGGGTAAAAACTTTTCGCCGTTATAAACAGCAACAACGATACTCAATACAGGCTGAAGGGACATGGATTAACCTTACGCTCATTAAAAATGATGATAATGACAAAATATATTCTTGTTTTTCATGAAAAATTCATAATCAAATCAAAGCTGTTATGATAAGAGCAACTTTACCTATCCCGATTATTACTCAAATTATCAAATCGCTGTGAACTAATTTTGACTTATCTTACCTAAGAAATGTCAATTATACCTCACCTTAACAAAAGGATCCTCCTGTGGCTGGAAGTAGCTTACTTGCCTTATTAGATGATATTGCAGCAGTTTTAGATGATGTGTCCGTGATGACAAAAATGGCGGCAAAAAAAACATCTGGTGTTCTGGGTGATGACCTCGCTTTAAATGCGCAACAAGTCACAGGCGTTCGCGCTGAAAGAGAGATCCCTGTCGTCTTGGCTGTCGCAAAGGGCTCATTCATCAACAAACTCATTTTAGTCCCACTAGCATTACTGATTAGCGCTTTCATTCCGTGGGCAGTCACACCATTATTAATGATTGGAGGCGCATATCTCTGCTTTGAAGGCGCTGAAAAACTTGCCCATAAGTATCTACACAAACATGAAATCTCACCATCAGAAGCAGCACGAGAAGCTCAGCGTTCAGAACAAGAAATAGCGGCATTTGAAAAACAAAAAATTAAAGGTGCAATCCGTACTGATTTTGTTTTATCGGCGGAAATTATCGCTATTACTTTAGGTATCGTTTCTTCAACAACGCTCCTAAACCAATTTGCAGTTTTATCAATTATTGCCATTGTTATGACTGTCGGGGTGTATGGATTAGTTGCTGGTATAGTCAAACTAGATGACTTAGGCTTCTATCTACAGAAAAAAGCCTCTACTTTGCTGCGTAAATGCGGTAATGGGTTAATTTATGTAACCCCTTATTTAATGAAAACATTATCTGTTGTAGGAACGGCCGCGATGTTTATGGTCGGAGGGGGGATACTCACTCACGGAATTACCTATCTGCATTTATGGATCGAAAAAATGGCAGAAAAGACAGGCAGCATCGGTGTTGTTGGTAATACACTACAATTTTTGACTCCTTCCATTCTTAATTTAATTTTTGGTCTAGTTATCGGTTTACTTATTGTTTTCATTATTAACTTTTTTGCTCGATTTAAAAAAACAAAATAAAGCTAAAAACTGACTAATATCCTTAAATACATTATGGTAATAGTCAGTTTATTTTGTATCAGGAAAAAGAGAGAATGCCGACACTTTACCGACGATTTTCGATCATCAACCAGGTTATTGGGTTAATGCTACTTATTGCTGTTTTAGGCATTATCGGTATGACAATTTCCAACCGTATGATCATCAGTGTACAAGGCAATGCTCATGCCATTAACACATCAGGTTCCTTGCGCATGCAAAGTTACCGCCTACTTTCTTTAACGCCCATAAACCAGCATAGTCAGAATTATCTTGATGAATTAGAGAAAGACTTACTCAGCCCCGAACTCACCCAAGTGGTTAAAATTGAAAACCTTACACCTGAATTTAATAAAATACATGAATTTTGGCTAAACACTTTAAGACCCGCACTCACAAAAGCATCTTCACCTGATGATGCCCGTTATGAAGTCATTACTTTTGTTAATATGCTCAATGAGTTAGTTCATAACATTGATGATAAAACTGAGAAAAAAATCGCTTACGTTGCAATGACTCAGCTGATTTTTATTAGCTTAGTCTTTTTACTGTTGATGGGAACAATCTGGCATTTAAGACGAAAAATTTATTACCCATGGATGAAACTGCTTTCTATGGTTAATGCTATTGGGCGTAAAGACTTTACTCAGCGCTATCCCATGAAGAATAATAAGCAAGATGAGCTCAATGCCCTAGGTGAAACCCTCAATCATATGTCTGATGAGCTGGCGCAAAGTTACCACCAACTCGAAGAACGTGTGGCCGAAAAAACCGCGGACTTACTCGCTAAAAACCGTGTTTTGTCATATCTTTATCAATCAAATCAAATATTACACTCATCGGAAACGCTTTATTCAAGATTACAAAAAGTTCTCGCAGAGCTGAAAAACATTACGCAGCTAGAGAACTTGCGCCTCAAATTATATGAAGATAGCAATGAACAATATTTTCATGAAATCTCTTATGCCACGACCAATCTCGAAATAGATAAAACAAAGCTATCTTCCACTAATCAGCATCCATTACACAATGATCCAGCAAAAGAATATCAAACGTTACAGTGGGATCTCTCTGATAACATGCACCGATATGGTGTAATTATTGGTGAAATTGAGCAAAAACAACCATTTTCTGATGAAAAAAACAGATTGGTTCTTATGCTAGCGAAACAGATTTCAGGTATGCTCACCATGGAGCAACAGATAGAGCAACAGCAGCAGCTGCTAATCATGGATGAACGTGCCGCTATTGCTAGAGAGCTTCATGACTCTATCGCACAATCACTCTCATGTTTAAAAATGCAAATTAGCTATCTGCAAATGCAACCAGAACCATTACCAGAAACAACTCTACATTTGCTCAATGAGATGCGTACAGAAATTAATACTGCATACAGCCAGTTACGGGAATTATTAACGACTTTCCGCTTGAAACTCACTGAATCAGGTCTATTACCTTCACTCAAAAGTACTTTAGGTGAATTTAGTGGGCGTATTGGCTTTAATATTCAGCTTCATTATGAAATTCCAGCGAAAAGTATCTCACCACACCAATCTATCCACATAATACAAATAATTCGTGAAGCGCTAAGTAATATTCTGAAGCATGCTAATGCAACTTGGGCTAAAGTTTCATTAAGCCAACATAGAGGCACTGTCACCATTACAATTGATGATAATGGCAATGGTATTGATGACAATCCAAATAAACTTAACCATTATGGCCTCATTATTATGAGAGAAAGAGCACTTAGCCTGAATGGCGAGTGCTACATTACTCAACGTGCCGGAGGGGGAACCGAAGTGAAAGTCACATTCCCCTTATCTGACATCTAAAACATCTGATATTTAGAACACCGGATCAAATCATTCATGGAGACTAAAAATATAATGACCGAAAAATCAACGATCCTACTTATTGATGATCACCCAATGCTCCGAAATGGTGTAAAACAGCTGATTAGCTTAGAGCCTTCACTTAAAGTTATCGGTGAAGCTGGAGATGGAAAAACAGGTATTCAGATAGCAGAAGAGCAAGATCCTGACCTGATCCTTTTAGATCTCAATATGCCTGGAATGAATGGCTTTGAAACCCTAGATGAACTCAGAAAACGTGAACTCTCAGGCAGAATTATTCTCTTTACCGTATCGAATTATAGTGATGATTTGATCAGTGCGCTTAAGCGAGGTGCTGATGGTTATTTGCTAAAAGATATGGAGCCTGAAGAACTGATTATCGCACTCAAAGAAGCCGCAAGTGGAAAAATGGTGGTTAGCCCGACATTAACCTCTGTCCTTGCTGAATCATTAAGAGAAAACCAATCACAAAATGAAAGCGATGCAATCGCACTAACACCACGAGAATCCGACATTTTAGAGCTTATCGCTCAAGGATTATCAAATAAAATGATCGCTCGAAATTTAGATATCGCAGAGAGCACAGTAAAAGTACATGTAAAACATTTACTTAAAAAACTAAATCTAAAATCTAGAGTCGAAGCTGCTGTCTGGGTGCTCCAACAAAAATAATATTTTTTCATCATACCGTCTTCATTCATAGCTAAATGATTGATTCATCTAGCTATGAGTGCACTTATCAATCTCACTGTATAAATTAGCAAGGGCTATTAATAGCTCTAATCTACAAGTCATTTTTTTCCAGTTATAATAAGCTTGCTTTTGACTCTTACTGATACAGATTATCCTTATGATAGAAGAACAACTTATTTTAGTTAATGAACAAGACACGCCAATTGGTAGCATGCCAAAACTACTTGCTCATCAGCAAGGTTGCCTACATCGTGCATTTTCTATCTTTATTTATAACCGTAAGAACGAATTACTCATTCAACAACGCGCATTTCATAAATATCATTCCGCTGGGCAGTGGGCAAATTCCTGCTGTAGCCATCCAAGGCCGCAAGAAGATACCCATGATGCAGCTTTACGCCGCTTAACAGAAGAACTCGGGTTTTCAACTTCATTAACTCATGTTGGTGAGTTTATTTATAAAGCTGATGTGAATGGCGGGCTAATTGAGCATGAGTATGACCACCTATTTGTGGGCTACTATGACAATCAAGTCATTCCTAATCCTGAAGAAGTCAGTGCTACCTGCTGGATTAGCCTTGAAACTTTAGCCCAAGAAATCAGTACTCATCCTGAAAAATTTACTCCGTGGTTCAAGAAAATCTGGGAAAAATACCCGTTACTGAATTTTTCTTCCTAATCCTTCTTTTATATTACGTCAGCCATAACGTATTCCTTTTTTCTCTGTTACCAGATAGTCTTTTCATAAGCAACAGATAGTATAACCAATTAATATATAGATATTTTCTTACAATAGAATAACTAGAATGGCTTAGACTTTTTTGATCTGAAGTAGAGAGGATTTTAAGACTTATGATTTCTTGAATCATGATTTTTGGGTGGTAGTTTTTGCATAGTGGCCTTTAAATACAGGCATCCAGAGAGTAAGAACAACGAAATTAGTGAGATCTGAAGGGGGCTGTTTCGATAATCACGCTTCAAAGGATGACTATCTTGCCTTTTATCACCTATTTTTTAGGCCCCCAAACGCAAAAAAGCCACCCATTGGGTGGCTTCTCGGCTAATTTAATGTCTGGCAGTTCCCTACTCTCACATGGGGAGACCCCACACTACCATCGGCGCTACGGCGTTTCACTACTGAGTTCGGCATGGGGTCAGGTGGGACCACCGCGCTATTGCCGCCAGACAAATTCTGTTTATTCCCGTCTAAGTTTTCTCTTAAACCAGAACTTCAATCTTGAACAAGCTGTGTCTCCACCTTCCGGCTTCTCACTTTCTTTGAAAATCAACTTAATCTCTCATCTCGAAAACACCTTCGGTGTTGTCAGGTTAAGCCTCACGGTTCATTAGTATTGGTTAGCTCAACGTATCGCTACGCTTACACACCCAACCTATCAACGTCTTAGTCTTAAACGTTCCTTTAGGACCCTTAAAGGGTCAGGGAAGACTCATCTCAAGGCAAGTTTCCCGCTTAGATGCTTTCAGCGGTTATCTCTTCCGCACTTAGCTACCGGGCAATGCCATTGGCATGACAACCCGAACACCAGTGGTGCGTCCACTCCGGTCCTCTCGTACTAGGAGCAGCCCCTTTCAATCTTCCAACGCCCACGGCAGATAGGGACCGAACTGTCTCACGACGTTCTAAACCCAGCTCGCGTACCACTTTAAACGGCGAACAGCCGTACCCTTGGGACCTACTTCAGCCCCAGGATGTGATGAGCCGACATCGAGGTGCCAAACACCGCCGTCGATATGAACTCTTGGGCGGTATCAGCCTGTTATCCCCGGAGTACCTTTTATCCGTTGAGCGATGGCCCTTCCATACAGAACCACCGGATCACTAAGACCTACTTTCGTACCTGCTCGAGCCGTCACTCTCGCAGTCAAGCTGGCTTATGCCTTTGCACTAACCGCATGATGTCCGACCATGCTTAGCCAACCTTCGTGCTCCTCCGTTACTCTTTGGGAGGAGACCGCCCCAGTCAAACTACCCACCAGACACTGTCCGCACCCCGGATTACGGGGCTACGTTAGAACATCAAACATTAAAGGGTGGTATTTCAAGGTTGGCTCCACGCAGACTGGCGTCCACGCTTCAAAGCCTCCCACCTATCCTACACATCAAGGCTCAATGTTCAGTGTCAAGCTATAGTAAAGGTTCACGGGGTCTTTCCGTCTTGCCGCGGGTACACTGCATCTTCACAGCGAGTTCAATTTCACTGAGTCTCGGGTGGAGACAGCCTGGCCATCATTACGCCATTCGTGCAGGTCGGAACTTACCCGACAAGGAATTTCGCTACCTTAGGACCGTTATAGTTACGGCCGCCGTTTACTGGGGCTTCGATCAAGAGCTTCTCCTTACGGATAACCCCATCAATTAACCTTCCAGCACCGGGCAGGCGTCACACCGTATACGTCCACTTTCGTGTTTGCACAGTGCTGTGTTTTTAATAAACAGTTGCAGCCAGCTGGTATCTGCGACTGGCTTCAGCTCCATGAGTAAATCACTTCACCTAATGCCAGCGTGCCTTCTCCCGAAGTTACGGCACCATTTTGCCTAGTTCCTTCACCCGAGTTCTCTCAAGCGCCTGAGTATTCTCTACCTGACCACCTGTGTCGGTTTGGGGTACGATTAATGATAATCTAGAGCTTAGAGGCTTTTCCTGGAAGCGGGGTATGAGCTACTTCGCCACCGTAGTGACTCGTCATCAGACCTCAGCATATAGTGAACCGGATTTGCCTAATTCACCTGCCTACATCCTTAAACCGGGACAACCGTCGCCCGGCCAGCCTAACCTTCTCCGTCCCCCCATCGCAATTATCACCAGTACGGGAATATTAACCCGTTTCCCATCGACTACGCATTTCTGCCTCGCCTTAGGGGTCGACTCACCCTGCCCCGATTAACGTTGGACAGGAACCCTTGGTCTTCCGGCGTGCGGGTTTTTCACCCGCATTATCGTTACTTATGTCAGCATTCGCACTTCTGATACCTCCAGCAACCCTCACAGGTCACCTTCACAGGCTTACAGAACGCTCCCCTACCCAACAATATTTACATATCGCTGCCGCAGCTTCGGTGCATAGTTTAGCCCCGTTACATCTTCCGCGCAGGCCGACTCGACCAGTGAGCTATTACGCTTTCTTTAAATGATGGCTGCTTCTAAGCCAACATCCTGGCTGTCTGAGCCTTCCCACTTCGTTTCCCACTTAACTATGACTTTGGGACCTTAGCTGGCGGTCTGGGTTGTTTCCCTCTTCACGACGAACGTTAGCACCCGCCGTGTGTCTCCCGTGATAACATTCTTCGGTATTCGTAGTTTGCATCGAGTTGGTAAGTCGGGATGACCCCCTAGTCGAAACAGTGCTCTACCCCCGAAGATGAGTTCACGAGGCGCTACCTAAATAGCTTTCGGGGAGAACCAGCTATCTCCCGGTTTGATTGGCCTTTCACCCCCAGCCACAAGTCATCCGCTAATTTTTCAACATTAGTCGGTTCGGTCCTCCAGTTAGTGTTACCCAACCTTCAACCTGCCCATGGCTAGATCACCGGGTTTCGGGTCTATACCCTGCAACTCATTCGCCCAGTTAAGACTCGGTTTCCCTACGGCTCCCCTATACGGTTAACCTTGCTACAGAATATAAGTCGCTGACCCATTATACAAAAGGTACGCAGTCACACCATAAAGGTGCTCCCACTGCTTGTACGTACACGGTTTCAGGTTCTATTTCACTCCCCTCGCCGGGGTTCTTTTCGCCTTTCCCTCACGGTACTGGTTCACTATCGGTCAATCAGGAGTATTTAGCCTTGGAGGATGGTCCCCCCATATTCAGACAGGATAACACGTGTCCCGCCCTACTCGTCGAGTTCACAACACCAACACCTTCGGATACGGGGCTATCACCCTTTACTGCCGGCCTTTCCAGACCGTTCTCCTGATGCTAATGCTGATTAAGACTCTGGGCTGCTCCCCGTTCGCTCGCCGCTACTAGGGGAATCTCGGTTGATTTCTTTTCCTCGAGGTACTGAGATGTTTCAGTTCCCTCGGTTCGCTTCGTTTGACTATGTATTCATCAAACGATAGTGCAACGAATTGCACTGGGTTTCCCCATTCGGAAATCGTCGGTTATAACGGTTCATATCACCTTACCGACGCTTATCGCAGATTAGCACGTCCTTCATCGCCTCTGATTGCCTAGGCATCCACCGTGTACGCTTAGTCGCTTAACCTCACAACCCGAAGGTGTCTTTACCAACTGACCCGACGGCCAGTTGAACACATTCAAGTTGAGATTTTTGAGAGACTCTCACATTGTTTAAGCGATAAACAATGTGCGTTGTTTTCAATTTTCAGCTTGTTCCAGATTGTTAAAGAGCATAATTGTTAAACCAACTACAACGTAATTGGCTTAATCATTATTTGTGGGGAACGTCTTTCACTCATTCTCCGCGCAATTGGCGTCCCCTAGGGGATTCGAACCCCTGTTACCGCCGTGAAAGGGCGGTGTCCTAGGCCTCTAGACGAAGGGGACACTACAGTCAGCTTCGCAGACGCGCTTTTTGCTCTACTTTCTATCAGACAATCTGTGTGAGCACTTCACAAAAACACTTCAATGGTAAGGAGGTGATCCAACCGCAGGTTCCCCTACGGTTACCTTGTTACGACTTCACCCCAGTCATGAATCACAAAGTGGTAAGCGCCCTCCCGAAGGTTAAGCTACCTACTTCTTTTGCAACCCACTCCCATGGTGTGACGGGCGGTGTGTACAAGGCCCGGGAACGTATTCACCGTAGCATTCTGATCTACGATTACTAGCGATTCCGACTTCATGGAGTCGAGTTGCAGACTCCAATCCGGACTACGACGTACTTTATGAGTTCCGCTTGCTCTCGCGAGGTCGCTTCTCTTTGTATACGCCATTGTAGCACGTGTGTAGCCCTACTCGTAAGGGCCATGATGACTTGACGTCATCCCCACCTTCCTCCGGTTTATCACCGGCAGTCTCCTTTGAGTTCCCGACCGAATCGCTGGCAACAAAGGATAAGGGTTGCGCTCGTTGCGGGACTTAACCCAACATTTCACAACACGAGCTGACGACAGCCATGCAGCACCTGTCTCAGAGTTCCCGAAGGCACTAAAGCATCTCTGCTAAATTCTCTGGATGTCAAGAGTAGGTAAGGTTCTTCGCGTTGCATCGAATTAAACCACATGCTCCACCGCTTGTGCGGGCCCCCGTCAATTCATTTGAGTTTTAACCTTGCGGCCGTACTCCCCAGGCGGTCGATTTAACGCGTTAGCTCCGGAAGCCACTCCTCTAGGGAACAACCTCCAAATCGACATCGTTTACAGCGTGGACTACCAGGGTATCTAATCCTGTTTGCTCCCCACGCTTTCGCACCTGAGCGTCAGTCTTTGTCCAGGGGGCCGCCTTCGCCACCGGTATTCCTCCACATCTCTACGCATTTCACCGCTACACATGGAATTCTACCCCCCTCTACAAGACTCTAGCTGACCAGTCTTAGATGCCATTCCCAGGTTAAGCCCGGGGATTTCACATCTAACTTAATCAACCGCCTGCGTGCGCTTTACGCCCAGTAATTCCGATTAACGCTTGCACCCTCCGTATTACCGCGGCTGCTGGCACGGAGTTAGCCGGTGCTTCTTCTGTTGGTAACGTCAATCGCTGATGATATTAGCATCAACGCCTTCCTCCCAACTGAAAGTACTTTACAACCCTAAGGCCTTCTTCATACACGCGGCATGGCTGCATCAGGCTTGCGCCCATTGTGCAATATTCCCCACTGCTGCCTCCCGTAGGAGTCTGGGCCGTGTCTCAGTCCCAGTGTGGCTGATCATCCTCTCAGACCAGCTAGGGATCGTCGCCTTGGTGAGCCATTACCTCACCAACTAGCTAATCCCATATGGGTTCATCCGATAGCGCAAGGACCGAAGTTCCCCTGCTTTGCTCCTGAGAGATTATGCGGTATTAGCTACCGTTTCCAGTAGTTATCCCCCTCTATCGGGCAGATCCCCATACATTACTCACCCGTCCGCCGCTCGTCAGCGAGAAGCAAGCTTCCCCTGTTACCGCTCGACTTGCATGTGTTAGGCCTGCCGCCAGCGTTCAATCTGAGCCATGATCAAACTCTTCAATTAAAAAGCTTGATGCTCAAAGAATGTTACTGTCGTTTGATTTCCGAAGAAACCAAATTACCTATTAGTTCATATATATGAATTAACGTGTTAGTCACTCTTCAAGACTTAAAATCAAATATTTTTTGATAGTGTCCTGTGAGTGCCCACACAGATTGTCTGATAAATTGTTAAAGAGCGGTGCGACTTAATCTTTTGATTATCGACTTTAGGTCGTTGTCGCGAGGTGTCGTATACTACGTTTTTTATTTAGAAAGTCAAGCGATTATTTTCAACTATTTTCTTTCTTCACCTCTGTTATCACGGGGCTTCGAGGTTTTCTTCGAGCCGGTTTGTCGTGACAACGGATGCGCATTATAGGGAGCTCGAAAAATCTCGCAAGTGTTTTTTGAATATTTTTATTCAACCGTTTCCTTTTTAAACAAATCGTGCAAAACAACCACGTTTTGTTTAAATATCGAGCTAGAGATTATCAAATTCAGTTGCGAAAGCCGCAACATTATCCCAATTGGTATATTCAATTTCTGTATTTGGGTCGGTTGGTCCGTCTGTCATTTTCATAATGAGCCGGATCATCACTCTATCAAACCATTTATAGCGAGGGTAAAACAGCGCGCCTGCAAAAACAGACTTCACGGTCGGCTGCCATGGGCACTTCTCTAAGAACTTACGAGTATAGGCATTCGTCTCAACGGTATTCTTGCCTTCTTTTCTTGCTGTAAGGTTAACGGCAAAGAACCCCGTTTTCATCGAATTAAGCTGAGTCTGATGGGTTGTGGCAAAACGTACTAACTGCTTATTGAAATGTCCATAACGAATAGAAGCTCCCACTAGCACCTTTTCGTAAGCAGATAAGTTAAAGCTTTTATCTGAATTCAAATCACGAATATCACACTCACGCCCAGCGCGACGTAATTGATCTGCCATTTTAAGTATGATTTTTTTGGTTTGCCCATCGGTGCTTGAGTGCAAAAGTAGATAACTCATTTTTATTCCTAATCGTTACTATCTATATACGTTAGCGGCGCAGCTATATTACTCACGCCAGAAAGTAGGGGTCAGTAATACTAATAAAGTAAACACTTCCAAACGACCAAACAGCATCGTGACAACTAAAATCCATTTACCTGCAGGATTCATTGTCGTGAAGTTATCAGCAACAGTACCTAAGCCAGGGCCTAAGTTATTCAACGTTGTCGCAATCGCTGAGAATGCAGAAAACTCATCCACCCCAGTGGCGATTAAAAGCAGCAAGCTAACCACGAAAACTAAAGCATAAGCAGAGAAAAATCCCCAGACAGCTTCAATGATCCTTTCTGGCAGCGCCCTTTGTCCTAATTTAATGGTATAGACCGCATTAGGATGCACTAATCGTTTTAACTCTCGGGAACCTTGCAGGAACAGTAAAAGGATACGAATCACTTTTAATCCCCCACCCGTTGACCCTGCACAACCACCGACAAACGCCGCACATAGTAGAAGCATTGGCAAGAACAGCGGCCAGCCAGAAAAACTGTCAGTGGTGAAACCCGCAGTGGTCGCCATCGAGACCACTTGGAAAAAGGCTTGATCCAACGTTTGCCCAAAGCCAGCATATACGGAGTGATACATCAGCACCGCGGTACAGATCACGACTAGAACAAACTGGAAACTGATGAACATTCTAAATTCAGGGTCGCGCCAATAAATTCCGAGGCTTCTTCCCGTTAAAACCGCAAAGTGCAAGCCAAAGTTACAACCCGAGATAATTAGAAACACGCCAATAATGGTATTAATGGCAGGACTATTAAAGTAGCCTATGCTGGCATCATGAGTAGAAAACCCACCGATCGCGATGGTTGAAAAACTGTGTGATATCGCATCGAACACATCCATACCGGCGATCCATAATGCAATCGCACACGCGATAGTTAGCAACACATAAATAAGCCAAAGGGTTTTTGCCGTTTCCGCAATTCGCGGACGCATTTTGTTATCTTTTAATGGCCCCGGCATCTCTGCACGATAGAGCTGCATCCCCCCGACACCTAAGAGAGGCAAAATCGCGACGGCGAGTACAATGATCCCCATCCCTCCAAGCCATTGCAGCATCTGCCGATAGAATAAGATCGCTTTCGGAAGAGAGTCTAATCCCGTCAGAGTTGTTGCACCGGTGGTTGTTAGCCCAGAAAAGGACTCAAAGAAGGCATCTGTAACAGATAAATTGGGTTTTTCAGAGAAGATAAACGGCAGTGCCCCGACACTCCCTAGCACCGTCCAAAACAGAACAACAATTAAAAAACCTTCTTTTGCTTTTAATTCATGTCGACTATTTCGCGTAGGCAGCCATAAAAAAAGCCCAATCAGCAACGCCGTTATAAAAGTTTGACTGAATGCTCGTCCCGCACCATCGCGATATATCAGTGCGACAATACCAGGTATGACCATAGTAAAAGAGAAGATAATGACGAGTAACCCGACAATACGAGTTATTGCGCGAAAATGCATTCGGCCGGTTCCTTGCTATGCTGTTTGCTCTTGTGACGGTTCTAAGAGAGTAACTTCCCCACGACTGATATCACGTAATTTATCATTGACCTCCTGCTCACAAGTAGCAGGAATAGAAATTTGCAAAGATACAGACTCATTATAATCACTGAGCAATATAGTACCATTTACCTGAGCTAATAATTGCTCAACTCCATTGATAAGTGAGTAATCACATACCACATTGAAGATTTTTTGAGGGACTTTAGTTTGTGTTGGGAGCAACTTCAGCGCCTGCTGAACCCCACTGCCATAAGCACGGACTAACCCACCCGTACCTAGCTTTATTCCACCAAAATAACGCACAACAACGCAAGTGATCTCACCTAAGTTGCTACCTAATAGCTGCGCCATAATGGGTTTACCTGCCGTTCCCGTAGGCTCTCCATCATCGGAAAAACCTAATTGCTGGGAATCATCAGGTCGCCCCGCAACAAATGCCCAGCAATGGTGCCGGGCATCGGGGTATTGCGCTTTAATCGATTGAATATAATCTTTCGCAGCGTCAATACCCTCGGTATGAGCGATATAAGTAATAAAACGGCTTTTTTTGATCTCTTCCGAAAAAGAGATCGTTTCTGCCGGAATTGAGTACGCTTTCATTACGGTAAATGCAAATCTCGAGTCATATTTTCAATATGGTTATGATGGATAACGATATTATCTTCAATTCGAATACCACCGTAAGGTTTGAAGTGCTCGATTTTATCCCAATTAAAGTGCTGACTGAACTCCCCTGTACGCCAGGCAGAAAGCAAGGACTCAATAAAGTAAAGACCCGGTTCGATAGTTAACACCATTCTTGGTTCCAAAATACGAGTACAGCGTAAGAATGGATACATTTTCGGCGCTGCTAAATGAGTACCGTCTTCATCCTGCATAAAACCTGCTACATCATGAACTTGCAAACCTAATGGATGACCTAATCCGTGTGGTAAAAATGGTGTTGTTAAACCATTTTCAACCATAGCATCTTCGCTAATCCCTTTCACAATTCCATGCTTAGTAAGTAATTTCGCAATACGGTGATGCATATCTACATGGTAATCGGTATAACGCACGCCAGCTTTAATTGAAGCGATCAAAGCGAGTTGTTCTGTATTCAAATCTGCAACTAATTCTGCAAATTCGCTTTTGTTCTTAGCGGCATAAGTACGAGTAATATCAGCGGCATAACCGTTATACTCAGCACCAGCATCAATCAAGAAGCTACGTAATTCACTCGGAGCCGTTTGCTGTAATTTAGTGTAGTGAAGCACGGCTGCATTTTCATTTAAAGCTACAATGTTACCGTAAGGCACATTCGTATCACGATGCCCTGTCGCTTCTAAATAGCTAATATTAATATCAAACTCACTTGCCCCAGCTTGAAAAGCTTCGAAAGCTGATAAGTGACCATTCACCGCCATTTTTTGGGCTTCGCGCATGCAGTACAGCTCATAGTCTGTCTTATATGAACGGTGATAGTGATAATAATCGAGTACAGGTTTTGGGTTGATATTGTGTGTCGAAATACCTAAAGATTCGGCTTTGTTTGCAGAGGAGCCGATATAAGCTAGATGCTCTTTCGGTAAATTCGCTAAAAAGCCTTTAATTTCATCCGCATTTTTCAGATGAATAAGCTCAACTTCTTTCGTCCAGAAGCTAGTTGGTAAAGGTTCAACGCTATGCCAATAATCAACTGGTGAGTAAAACCATAACTTCGGTTTATTCACTCCATCGACTAATAACCAAGAATGCGGGACGTCCGTCACTGGAACCCATGCTTTGAAATGTGGATTCACTTTAAATGGGTAGTCACTATCATCGAGGAAAATGCGAATTGGCTCTCCTGAATGAATCAAGATGGCATCTAATTTACTGCGTTGCAAAACTTGCTGAGTCGTTTTTTGTAGCGTTTTAATATGTTCTGCGTAGAGTCCAGCCAGTTTTTCCATTTCGTTCAACCTTTCAGTATTAGTTAGAAAAATCAAGCTTATCACGTTCTGCTAATAACGTGTATGCACTCAATGACAAGATAAGATTAATGCATTGATTATTAATAGAAATATCATTTTCACCTTGTGTTATTTACCTTAATTCCTGTGAGCCGCCTTCCAGTTTTGTTATTAATCATTTGCATTTAATTAACATTATCGTCACACTGATTTTCATCTGGTCATACCAGATAAGACCGCCACATAAAGGAGAACAGCATGCTTTATCAAAGTGAGACAATCTCTATTCAATGGTTGAAAAAAGGTATTGCAGAACTGGTGTTTAACTCATCAGGACCAATCAATAAATTGGATACTCATACCGTCGCTTCACTTGATGAAGCAGTTGCAGTACTCGAACAACAAAGCGATTTACAAGGCGTTATTTTGCGCTCAGATAAACCCGCTTTTATTGTTGGCGCAGATATTAAAGAATTTTTATCTCTATTCGAAGCATCCAAAGAAACCCTCAGTGACTGGCTTGGTTACGCGAATAGTATATTTAATCGCCTTGAAGATCTCCCTGTTCCAACTATTAGCGCAATTAATGGTTATGCCCTAGGCGGTGGATGTGAGTGTGTACTCGCTACCGATTTTAGAATTGCGTCACCCGATGCCAGAATTGGCTTACCTGAAACAAAGTTAGGAATTATGCCTGGCTTTGGCGGATCAGTCCGTTTGCCTCGACTTATTGGTCTTGATAGCGCTCTGGAAATTATCACTGCGGGTAAAGATGTTAGTGGATCTCAAGCATTGAAACTCGGTTTAGTGGATGCGATTGTCGAAACTGAAAAATTACCACAGGCAGCCTTGCACATCATCGAACAAGCTATTTCTGGCGTATTAAATTGGCGTCAAGCACGGCAGCCAAAACTTGAGCCGCTAAAACTTAGCGCACTAGAGCAAGCAATGAGCTTTAACGTTGCTAAAGGTATGGTCTATCAAGTTGCTGGAAAACACTATCCAGCACCAATGAGTGCAGTCAATACTATCGAGAAAGCTGCAAACTGCACTCGAGATGAGGCACTGAAACATGAAACTGCTGCTTTCGTCCCGCTGGCTCATAGTGATGTTGCTCGTGCATTAGTTAGCGTTTTTCTGAATGATCAACAGGTTAAATCGACCAGTAAAAAAATCGCAGGTTCCTCTACTGCACCGGCACACGCAGCTGTACTGGGTGCAGGCATTATGGGTGGAGGTATTGCTTATCAATCTGCGAGCAAGGGTGTTCCCGTTCTGATGAAGGATATCAATGAGAAATCCTTAGATTTAGGTATCGATGAAGCTAGAAAGCTGCTTAATGGTCAATTTGAACGAGGAAAAATCACTGCAGATAATATGGCAACAACCTTAGCCTCTATCCATCCGTCTTTATCTTATGCTGGCATTGATAATTCTCAGGTGATCGTTGAAGCTGTCGTTGAAAACCCTAAAATAAAAGCCACCGTGTTATCCGAAGTGGAATCACTAATCACATCAGAGACTATACTGGCTTCAAATACTTCAACTATTCCAATCACTGAACTAGCGAACTCTCTTAAACGCCCAGAAAACTTCTGTGGTATGCATTTTTTCAATCCTGTTCATCGCATGCCTTTGGTCGAAATTATTCGAGGTGAAAAAACCAGTGATGCCACCATCGCTAAAGTGGTTGCTTATGCGAATAAAATGGGAAAAACCCCTATTGTTGTAAATGACTGCCCTGGCTTTTTCGTTAACCGCGTTCTTTTCCCTTATTTCGCTGGGTTTAACTTATTACTTCAAGATGGCGCCGATTTTAGAGAAATCGATAAAGTCATGGAAAAAGAATTTGGTTGGCCAATGGGGCCGGCTTATCTACTTGATGTTGTCGGGATTGATACCGCATTTCATGCAGAGCAAGTCATGGCTCAAGGATTTCCGCAAAGAATGCAAAAAGTCGGTAAGAACGCCATCGATATTATGTTTGAACAACAACGTTTTGGTCAGAAAAATGGCAAAGGCTTTTATCAATATGAAAAAGATAAAAAAGGAAAACCAAAGAAAATTGATGACCCAAAAACCGATGAATTATTAAGTTCGATTCGCCAAAGTAAGCGTTCATTTACTAAAGATGAAATTATTGCTCGAATGATGGCGCCAATGGTGAACGAAGTGGTTCGCTGCCTTGAAGAAGGCATTATTCAAAGCCCTTCAGATGCCGATATTGCGCTAGTTTATGGACTTGGTTTCCCGCCATTCCGCGGAGGTGTTTTCTGCTATCTTGATACACTCGGTAGCCAGTCTTATGTCAAAACTGCGGAGTCCTACTCCCATTTAAGCCCGCTTTATCAAGTTCCAAATGGATTGAAAGAAAAAGCGGCCACTAACGCCAGATACTATCCGCAGCCACCGGTTGTGGCTATTGATGTTAAAAAAGTTGCGAGAGGTTAATCCTATGGAAAATGTCTTCATTATTGATGGTATACGCACACCAATGGGCCGTTCCAAAGGCGGTGTATTTCGTCATGTAAGAGCAGAAGACCTCTCTGCACACCTGATGAATGCAATTTTTGAACGCAATCCCAATGCGAAAAAGAAAGAGTTGGATGACATTATTTGGGGATGTGTTCAGCAAACCTTAGAGCAAGGTTTTAACATCGCAAAAAATGCCGCTTTATTGACTGATATTCCTCATACAGTTCCTGCGGTCACGGTCAATCGCCTATGTGGTTCTTCGATGCAAGCCATTCATGACGCAAGCCGTTTCATTATGACTGGAGATGCACATTCCGTTTTGATTGGAGGTGTTGAGCATATGGGTCATGTTCCAATGACTCACGGTATTGATTTCAATCCAAAGCTCACATTACGCGTAGCAAAAGCCTCTGGAGCCATGGGTTTAACTGCCGAAATGCTTGCCAAAATGTATAAAATCAGTCGCGAAGAACAAGATGCCTTTGCATTGAGATCTCACCAACGCGCGGCAGCGGCAACTAAGAATGGTAAATTTAGCAGTGAAATCGTTCCGATTTCAGGACATGACGCTGATGGCAAACTTATTTCAATGAACTATGACGAAGTCATCCGTTTTGATGCCAATTTGGAAGGACTTGCTGCATTAAGACCCGCTTTCGACCCTGTCAGTGGTACCGTGACCGCAGGTAATTCGTCAGCACTGTCCGATGGTGCTTCAGCCATGCTACTTGCCAGTGAGTCTTATGCCAAACTGCATGGATTGAAACCTCGTGCAAAAATTCGCGCCATGGCCGTGGTTGGTTGCGATCCTTCAATCATGGGTTTTGGGCCAGTTCCTGCCACTGAATTAGCATTAAAGCGTGCGGGGCTGACGTTGAATGATATTGATATTATTGAACTTAATGAAGCTTTCGCGGCTCAGTCTATTGCTTGCCTAAAAGGGCTGCAAATTTCAGAAAGCCAAGTGGATCAGAAAGTGAATTTAAGTGGTGGAGCAATCGCTTTAGGGCACCCTCTCGGTTGCTCTGGCGCAAGGATCACAACTGCGTTACTTAATCAGTTAGAACAACATGATAAGCAGTTTGGTTTAGCTACAATGTGTATTGGATTTGGGCAAGGCATCGCCACAATTATCGAAAGAGTCTAATTCATTTTGCCGTTACATTGTCGTATCTTGCAATGTTCCCGCCTAGTCAGGGGCGGGATTTTTTTATCCACGAACCAGCTCAGTGAAATCAATCAATCAACCAATCAACCAATCAACCAATCAACCAGAATATTGAATACAACTCAGTCCATCCCCTAAATAGTTCAGGTCACAGGTAGGCGGCAAGTAAAGCTATCCCTTGAGCATACTGGAGTATGTGATAGGGTAGCTTTATGAAGCTAACACCCCTGTGGCTTGAAATATGACGGGGATACTCAAATCACAAAAAGTCGAAGGCATCGCCGAACAACTGGGTGGACTTTGCCCCCCTCTCATTACAAAACCTATCCCGCGCAATCTTCGCCATCTCAAAACGACCCGCAATATAAATATCATGCCCAGATAAGTCACCGAAATCTTCTAGCACGGTACTCAAAACAGTTCCTGTTCTTCCACGCCAATTTTCATCCGGTTGCTCGACAACAGGAACCACTTTCAGATTAGGATAACGCTCACTAATAGCCTGCAATTCACCGAGGTCATACAAATGCTCTAACTGGCGACCGCCCCAATAGAAAGTAATATCCCGTTGAGGGTTTTCAGCCAAAGCAGCCAATAGAATAGAATGGGTATAAGAGAAGCCGGTACCGCCTGCGATCAAGATCATCGGGTTTTGGCTATTTTCGCGGAACCACGCTTTACCGTGAGGAATATCAATATCAATACGTTGCTGTTCTAAAATGCGATCCATCACCGCCATAGCGTATAAATTAAATTCCGACGCGCCAATATGCAGTTCGATAGATTGATTATTTTCGGGAGTAGAGGCCATAGAGAATGGTCGTTTGTCTCTTTCATCCATAACGACCATAAGATATTGACCCGCTTTAAAATGAAAAGGTCCGTCTGGCAACAAAATAACCCGATAAACTGTATCCGTGATAGATTCAACAGATGTGACTTTACAGCTCAAAGTTGCCATGATTTTCCTCTTACTTTTCAATAATATTTAACTGTTCCCAGATATCATCTACGCGGGATTTGACACTCTGCGTCATGACAATAGGGCGTCCCCATTCACGGTTGGTTTCTCCCGGCCATTTATTGGTCGCATCCATTCCCATTTTGGAACCAAGCCCAGAAATCGGTGATGCAAAATCGAGATAATCAATCGGCGTGTTTTCCATCATGACAGTATCACGAGCAGGATCCATACGTGTTGTGATGGCCCAAATAACATCTTTCCAATCACGAGCATTGATATCATCATCACAAACAATCACGAACTTCGTATACATAAATTGGCGCAGGTAAGACCAGACGCCCATCATTACTCTTTTTGCGTGTCCTGCATACTGTTTTTTCATGGTAACAACCGCCAGACGATAGGAACAACCTTCTGGTGGCAAATAGAAATCCACAATTTCAGGGAACTGCTTTTGCAAAATAGGCACTAAAACTTCGTTCAGGGCTTCCCCTAATACTGCAGGTTCATCTGGTGGACGGCCTGTATAGGTAGAGTGATAAATCGCATCGCGACGTTGAGTCACATGAGTCACAGTAAATACTGGGAAGTCATCAATCTCATTATAATAACCAGTGTGGTCACCGTAAGGGCCTTCTGGTGCCATTTCGCCCGGTTCAATATATCCTTCAAGGATAATTTCCGCCCCTGCAGGAACCTCTAAGTCGTTAGAAATACACTTTACGACTTCCGTTTTATTGCCTCGGAGTAACCCAGCAAAAGCATATTCAGATAGCGTATCAGGAACTGGTGTCACTGCGCCTAAAATCGTTGCGGGGTCAGCACCTAGCGCCACAGCGACTGGGAATCGTTCACCTGGATGTGCCTGACACCACTCCTGGAAATCCAGCGCACCACCACGATGAGATAACCAACGCATAATAACTTTATTTTTGCCAAGGACTTGCTGGCGATAGATACCTAAATTTTGGCGTTCTTTATGGGGACCTTTAGTGACCGTTAAACCCCAAGTAATCAGTGGCGCAGCATCTTCCGGCCAGCAATGCATAACGGGGATCTTAGTCAGATCAACATCATCACCTGCCCAAATTTCTTCCTGACAAGGCGCTGAGCTTAAGCGTTTAGCTGGCATATTCAGCACTTGTTTGAATTTCGGCAACTTGTCCATTAAGTCACGAAAACCCTTAGGAGGATCCGGTTCTTTCAAGAAAGCGAGCAACTTACCCACATCATGTAAGGCTTTAATATCTTCTTGCCCCATTCCCATAGCAACGCGCTTGGTTGTACCAAACAAGTTACACAGAACGGGCATATTATAGCCTTTAGGGTTTTCGAATAGTAAGGCTGGTCCCCCTGCTCTTAGTGTACGATCTGCGATTTCAGTCATTTCCAAATAAGGGTCGACTTCCATCGTAATGCGTTTTAGTTCGCCTTGCTTTTCAAGCTGCGCGATGAAATCTCTAAGGTCACGGTATTTCATTATCTTCTTTTACTATTACAGGGGGAACCTCATTATAAGGTTCCCAGCCAAGGTTACAAGTTGCTGTTAAACATACTTAATAATCAATATCTTCAGATTAAGTATATCACTTTACTTGCAATCAAACGGAACATAATCCTTTAATGATACGGTATCAAATTGCTCAGGGAATGTTTTGTTGTGCTGAAACAGCTTGAAACCTTCATTTTTACCACTGAAGTAGCTTAATTCATTTCCTTTGATCTGTAATCCGCTACCTTCGCGTAACGCGACAACAACTTCATGAGGGTTAATAACACAGAATTCTTGTAAGCGCTCATCTCGTGTTTCACCCATATGCCCAGAAATATGCGCATCGATATAATGTGGGTTAATTTGCATTGGAAACAGCCCTAAAGACGGCATGATAACCGCATTGCTCACAGGCATATCATTCGTTGTACGAATACTTGGGGTCGCCACGTTACAACCCGCACTCCAACCAATGTAAGGTACACCGCGTTCACGTACTGCACGTTGGATAGCAACAATTAAGCCATTCTCATGCAAGCATTTGTTTAACCACCATGTATTACCGCCACTCACAAGAATACATTCTGCTTGTTCGATGGCTTCGACTGGGCTTTCAAAATGTTCAATCGAAGTTACCTTAATGCCTAAAGCATCGCTTAACTGCTCTGCACGCTCATCGTGAGAACCACGTAAAACAGCATAAGGCACTAATACTGCTGACTTAATCTGTTTACGTTCAATCATTTCGCTAATTCTTGGTAATGCGTAACTTAGCCATACAGGGTTGCCGGAAAGTTTGCCATTACTCAGTAAAAAGATATCCATGGTGTCTCCTACAAAAAGTGTATTAACTGCTATGTTTATTGTGTATCTAATTTCGTAACTATCGAATTAATCTATACTTGTGTAGATGAATAATATTGTGCAACTCATCATTAGTCACATTCTTATGCCTTAATTTGTTATCATGAGCATAAATTTGTTGGATGGGATCAAAAAATGGAAAAATGGTATTTGCTGTATTGCAAACGAGGGCAACTGGATAGAGCGGTTGAGCACTTAACTCGACAGCATGTGACTTGTATGACTCCAATGACTGAAATGGAGAAAGTCGTTCGAGGCAAGCGCACAGTTATTACTGAAGCGTTATTCCCCAATTACCTGTTTGTGAAATTCGACCATGAGCAAATTCATACAACCACCATCCAATCTACACGCGGCGTCAGCCACTTTATTCGCTTTGGCGCATTACCGGCTGAAGTTCCTGAAGAGATAATTGAACTCATACAACAAACGCCCGTCAGCCATACTCAATCACCGGATCTCCCCTCTCAGGGAGATAGTGTTGTCATTACTGAAGGTATTTTTGCCGGCGTTAAGGCCATCTTCAATGAACCAAATGGTGAGTCGCGCTCAATCCTCTTGCTTAACATCTTAAATACCACTGTCGCAAAAGTCATTGATAATACGCAATTTAGAAAAGAGTCTGAATAAGTTTTTCACGATATGTTTGCTTCAAACTGGCATAAAAAAAGCCCATCGATTGAATGGGCTTTTTATTTCACAATAATGTTGTCACCGTGATTATTCTTCAGGCTCTTCTTCTTCGTCATCACCTCTACGTCGACCTTTGCCAACATAGAAATTAGACAGTAATACCCCAAGCTCAAACAGCAAATACATCGGTACTGCAAGTAGAGTTTGTGATAAAACATCTGGCGGAGTCAGGAACATCCCGACAATAAACGCACCCACTAAGATATATGGACGTTTACGTCTAAGTGATTCTGGAGTCGTTACGCCAGTCCAGCATAGTAAAATAATCGCAATTGGTACTTCAAACGCAGCCCCGAATGCCATGAACAATGTCATGACAAAACTGAGGTATTTGCTGATATCAGGTATAAAGTTAACACTTTCTGGTGTTGTTTTTACAAAAAAACCAAAAGCTAACGGGAATACCACAAAGTAAGCAAAAGCCATTCCTAAATAAAATAGGAAGCTACTTGATACCAGTAACGGCAGCATTAATCGACGTTCATGCTTATACAGCGCAGGCGCGATAAATGCCCAGACCTGGTACAAAATGACGGGTATCGAAACAAATACAGATACCATCATGGTTAGTTTAATCGGAGTAAAAAACGTCGATGCTACGTCTGTCGCACTCATTTGAGAACCAACAGGCAGCTTATCAATCAAAGGCGCAGCAACAAGGCGATAAATATCATTTGAAAAATAAGCGAGCGCCGCAAAGACGATTAATACCGTAATCAAACAGTTTAGTAGCCGCTTTCTTAGTTCAATCAGGTGGCTAATAAGTGGTTGAGCATCATTGACAGCCATGTGTTATTTTTCACTTTCTGTTTGATTGGAGTTTGTTACTTTAGCATCGAGTGGCTTAGAGTCTGTTGGTGTTGCTGAAGCAGGTTTTTCTTCAACAACGGCAGCCATCTTAGCAGCATACTCAGGATCAGGATCTGACTCTTGAGTTTGCGAAGAACTAGCATGGGATTCCTTTACCGCAGCATCGTAGTTTTCTGTGATCTCTTTTGCTTTGTTCAACTCAGATTGGACATCATTGGTTGTTGCCTGATAACCGCTTTGTAAAGACAAAGCAGCATGACGCAGGTCATCCATCGACTTTTTAAGTTCCGGAGAAAGAGTTTCCAAACCCGCCTTCTCTTCAACTTTTTTAAGAGTCTCTTGCAGTTCTTGCAATTTCAGTTCTTGTGATAGCTCATTCTGGACATTAGCAGCCATAGAGCGCATAGCACGAATCCAACCAGCAACAGTTCTCACTGCCACTGGTAGACGTTGGGGGCCTAATACCACAAGACCGATGATCGCAACTAGCAGTAGTTCACTAAAACCTATGTCAAACACGGTTTATCCCTGCTCTTTATTTTTGCTCTCAACTGGGCTGTCTTTTTTCTCAGGAGCCTGTTGTTCAGTGATGTTTTTCGGTGCAAAATCAGCATCTTGCTTCTCTTGCTCTGCTTTCGCTTTTGCAGCTTCATCATCGCTCATTGCTTTTTTGAAGCCCTTAAGTGATTCGCCCAGATCAGAACCTAAAGAACGTAATTTCTTGGTGCCGAAAATTAAAATGATAAGCAAAGCAATGATAATTAATTGCCAAGGACTACCGAAAGCAGCCATTGCAAAAGTTGATTCCATTGTTAATACCTCTATAGTTTTGGGATCAATTGTAACTAACTCTATTATATACAACCAACGCTAAATACGGAAATGATCACAGCCTTATAAACTTGTCGCAAAACAAAGTCTACTTAATTATCCTCTCCTTTACACCAACCTACAAGCCACGACAATGCACCTACAGCCATAAATGCTGCTGCAATTCGGGTTAAGTCAGAAATAAAGAATAAGCTACCACAAAGAATAAAGGTCGCCCCAATTCCTAATAGGTACTGTGATTTACGTTGTTTAGTGCGTTGGTGCTTTAACTCTTGTGTAAGCTGTTCAATATTGGACTGCAAGAAACGGTGCTGCTTTAATGCCCCATAGATCAAATCAGGGATTTCTGGCATTTTCTCTGCCCAATATGGCGCTTTTTCCTTTAACGCTTTGGTAATAGCCGGAATACCCACTTGGCTATGGATCCAATCCTCTAAGAATGGTTTTGCTGTTTTCCATAAATCCAACTGCGGGTATAACTGACGACCAAGACCTTCAACGTACAATAAGGTTTTCTGCAATAACACCAATTGCGGCTGAACTTCCATATTAAATCGACGAGCGGTATTGAACAGATTCAATAACACATGCCCAAATGAAATCTCAGCTAATGGCTTTTCAAAGATAGGCTCACAAACGGTGCGAATAGCAAACTCAAAATCTTCAACATTAGTATCTGGCGGAACCCAACCAGAATCCACATGCAATTCAGCGACTTTACGATAGTCACGATTAAAGAAGGCAATAAAGTTTTCAGCTAAATAGCGCTTATCTTCTTTGTTAAGCGAACCCACGATCCCACAATCAATACCAATGTAGAGCGGATCTTCTGGATGATCGTAACTAACAAAAATGTTGCCCGGGTGCATATCTGCGTGGAAGAAACTGTCACGAAATACTTGAGTAAAGAAGACTTTTACGCCCCGCTCTGCCAGTAATTTCATGTTCGTACCTTGCGCTTCTAATGCCGCAATATCCGAAACAGGAATACCGTAGATACGCTCCATGACCATCACGTTTTCACGGCAATAATCAGGGTAAATTTCTGGGATATACAGCATAGAGCTGTTTTCAAAGTTGCGTCTTAACTGGATAGCGTTAGCAGATTCGCGAAGAAGATTTAGCTCATCAATCAAGGTTTTCTCGTACTCGCGCACAACTTCTTTAGGACGTAAACGTCGTCCATCAGGAAGAAGAGGAACCCAATTGGCAATACGGTACATCAGCTTAATGTCCGCTTTGATGACAGGCAAAATATCAGGGCGAATAACTTTCAAAACAACATCTTTGCCATTTTCTTTCAATGTTGCAGTATGAACTTGGGCGATCGATGCGGAGGCAAGAGCCTGCTCATCAAAGTTATCAAACCACTGCTCTAATGGACCACCGAGTGACTCTTCAATATAACGACGGGCTAATTTACCATCGAAACTCGCCACTTTGTCTTGTAACAATGACAATTGATCAGCAATTGCAGGAGGGAATAAATCTCGGCGGGTCGAAAGCATTTGACCAAATTTTATCCAAACCGGTCCTAATTCTTGCAATGCTAAACGTAGCCGTTCACCAAGATCTTTATCTTTGTGTTTATTTTTGATCCAGAAAAAACCTAACCGCCCGATTCTTAAAGGCAATGTCAGCTTAATTTTAGGGATCAGCTCATCTAGTCCATAAGAGAGAAATACCCGAATAATGAAGTAAAGACGTTTTATTTCACCGGGAGTCATTCTTCTCCTCCAACTGATTGAGTCGTTGTTCTAACTGACTCATTGAATTTGAAACCTGCTCAACTTCATCGCTAAAGTGCACTAATTCCAACTGACTTGGTGCCATTTTCCACTCTTCCAGAATAATGTCTTTAACGTATGTTTTTTGACGACTAACTAATCGAGAAGCGAGGCAAGCTCCTTTACCCAACACTTTACTGATGCCTTCTGCCGCAATATCACCAATATAAGGCGATAAATAATGAGCTGGGTTCCAGATAGCTAAATCCAGTAATGAAGACCAGTGTTGAACAATTTGCATATCGCCTTCAATCACAATGTCGCCATTATTGATAAGTTGTGAAAGCTGCTGCTTATCTTTCAACTTAATCAACGTAAACAGTGACGTTTTGATAGTGCAATCTGCAGGTTCCTGCCATTCACTTAATACATCTACATGATTTTCAGCAAAAATAAGTGTCAGAGTTTTATTCAGCTCTTTAAGCTCAATCCCCATCACTTTACCTGCTAAACGCATTCTTGCAGGTTGCAAGACTTTTTCCTTGAACAACATATGGTTCAAGGAGGTTTCCATTAATGCCGTCATCAAGGAATATAAAACAGTATTAGGATTTTCAATATGCGCTGATGGTGCTTCCATCTTAGAATTTAAACCCTTTATGTAATGCAACAATACCACCGGTCATATTGTCATAAGAGACTTGCTCAAAACCTGCGTTTTCCATCATCCCTTTCAAGGTTTCTTGATTTGGGTGCATACGGATAGATTCAGCAAGGTAACGATAGCTTTCAGGATCATTCACAATCACTTGACCGATACGCGGTAAAATATGGAATGAGTAAGCATCGTAAGCTTTGTTCAGTGGTTCAAGAATTGGTTTAGAGAACTCAAGCACTAACAGGCGTCCACCCGGCTTCAATACACGGAACATGGAGCGTAATGCTTTATCTTTATCGGTGACGTTACGTAAACCAAAAGAGATGGTAATACAGTCAAAATAGTTATCAGGGAATGGCAACTCTTCTGCGTTAGCTTGTACGTAATTAACATTACCAACAATGCCTAAATCGCGCAGTTTCTCGCGTCCCATTTTTAACATTGAATCGTTAATATCTGCGAGAACCACTTCACCTTTTTCACCCACAAGGCGAGAGAATTTTGCAGTGAGGTCACCGGTTCCACCAGCAAGGTCAAGTACGCGTTGATTACGACGCACACCACTCGCTTCGATTGTGAAACGTTTCCAGATACGATGAATACCAAAAGACATTAAGTCATTCATCAGGTCATATTTAGAGGCTACAGAGTGAAAAACATTTGCTACTAGGCCAGCTTTTTCTTCTTTCTCTACAGTACGGAAACCAAAATCGATGGTTTCTTTTGTTGGTTCGGTCATTTCTATTATGCCTGTTAATCGTTCAAACTTTTTTGTGAAGTGTACCAGCCTTTGAGTGAAAACCCTATTATAACTCTAAGATTCCGCACAATTAGACTTGTCAGCCCGCTCAGCTAGCTGAGGGTCTATAGATTGCTTAACTTCCACACCTAACTCTTTAAAACTTTCCGCTTGAGCAAGCAAATTACCTCGGCCTTCAGCAAGGCGCTTCATGGCTGAAGAATAAGTGTGATTTGCTTTCTCTAAACTCGAGCCTAATACCTGCATATCATCGATAAATAAACGCAGCTTATCGTACATTTTAGCGGCTCTATCTGCGATTTCTTGAGCATTTTGCTCTTGCCGTTCATAGCGCCATAAATTATTAATGGTACGCACTGCCACCAGCAAGGTAGATGGGCAAACCAACATGATATTCAGTTTTAATCCTTCATCAAGTAGTTCAGGTGCTTCTTTTAATGCTAATAAATACGCAGGCTCAATCGGAATAAACATGAGCACATAATCTAAAGAGCGAACTCCCGGTAATTGATGGTAGTCCTTGCGACTGAGCATTTTCATATGGTTACGAATGGAAGCCACATGCTCTTTTATGCCTTGCTGCTGCTGTTCTGGGTCATCACTATTAAAATAGTGTTCATAAGCCACCAGCGACATTTTCGCATCGACCACCACATCCTTGCCTTCAGGAAGATGGATAATCACATCGGGTTGGTATCGGCTATTGAAGCCGGTGTTGATACTCACCTGAGTTTCAAATTCACTGCCTTTTCGCAGCCCTGAAACTTCTAAAATCCGCGTTAAAATCGTTTCCCCCCAGTTCCCTTGGATTTTGTTATCTCCTTTTAGGGCTCGAGTTAAGTTGACCGCTTCTTTGGTCATTTGATTATTTAACTGCTGTAATTGGCGGATTTCATAAGTGAGTGTATGGCGCTCTTTGGCTTCTTCGCCATAGCTTTGCTGCACCTGTTGGCGAAACCCTTCAAGTTGCTCACGAAACGGTGACAGCATCGCCATTAAATTTTTCTGATGTTGTTCGGATGCTCGACGTTCATTCTGCTCAAAAATACGATTAGCTAGATTTTCGAACTGAGCCGTAAGGCGCTGCTCGCTATTTTGTAAAATCCGTTGTTTTTCTTCATTGGCAAGTTGCGTCTGTTCAAAGCGGGTCATCACTTCCCGCAGCTCTGCTTCTTGTTCGCGGTTAATATCTCGCTGTGTACGTAGCTCCTGATCGAGCCTGTCACATTCCTCTTTCCACAGCGCTAAATGCACATTTTTTTCATCACTCGCCGCCAATTGGCGGTATACCTCTTGTAGCTCTCGCTCTTTTCCCGCTATTTTTTGGACAATAGAAAACCAGGCCGCTAAACCGCCGACCAAAATGCCACTTAAGGCGCCAATAATTGCATATAAAAGAGAGGTATCCACGAATCAATCCTTACTTTTTAAAATCTAGAGTAAGGTAATGGGATACTGTATAAGTGTCCAGAGGTAAATCTCCCAACGGCTACTTTTTGCGAGCGGCTTCGCAGCTTATCCCATCCAGCTCGCAAACCAACGTAAACCAAGCGCACCGGGGGCTAAAATACCAAATGCCCAAATCATCGCAGAGGCTAAGTTAGCGACTTGGAAATGTCGTTGCCGCATTTCACAAATCCCTGCAACAAGCGGTACCACCGCGCGTAATGGTCCAAAGAATCGACCGAAGAATATTCCCCAAACGCCCCACTTCTCAAAGAATCGATGTCCTTTGTCGATCATTTCAGGATTGCGGGAAATTGGCCACATTTCACGAACTTTTTCTTTATAGTGAAAACCAAACCAATAAGAGACCCAATCCCCAAAAAATGCACCTAATGCAGCGGCTAACCAAATCGGGAAAAAGGCAATTTCACTTTCACCAATCAATGCGCCCAGACCAAGCAAAATAACGGTCGCAGGGAGCAATAACGATAGAAACGCGAGGGATTCACCAAACGCAAGAATAAAAACAATAGGGATCGCCCACACTTCGTGAGCGCGAGTGAATTCTGTAATGACCGTGACAATTTCATTAATACTCAAGGGCGAATTCCTACAGTTTAAGATTGATTTGTTAACTATAAGTCGACTAAGTAACTATTATTCAGCTAAGTAAACATATTATAGTTCTTGGAAGTAAATAAAGTTGCAACAAAACTGACGCGTTGCAACTTCAATTCCGCAGAGGTTTATTCGAGGAAGTAACTTTGAAGTACACCGCGCTGAGCGTTATCTAAACCAAAGTCTTTTTCTAGCCAGTTATCCACGCTTCCATAGTTATTTTCTATGCTTTTCAATGCAGTTTGTAAAAACTCTTCACGAACAGAAAATACATACTCGAATTTTTTCACCACATTTTCACTCATGGTCTTGGAAAATTCTTCGAGTAAATGGTTACGAAATGGCGCTAACGTCTCGTTCGTTAAAAGGTAATCATCCATCACAGTATTCACATCTGCGCCCAGCGCAAACAGCACGAGAGCCGAGCCAACCCCTGTCCGGTCTTTACCCACTGCACAGTGTTGCACAAGCCCACCCTTTTCTGGCTGCTTCAACATGTTCACTAATTGGTGATAAGCGGCATTGTTCAACGGAAGCAACTCATAGAGGCGGAACATAAAGGCTTGAGGATCAAACTGTTCCAGCACTTCAGGAGTGAGTTTATCAAGGTTTGCACTCACTTCTTTTGCCAGCGGGTTTGCAGGGGCATGCACATAATGAGCACCACTCCACACCACATCTGGTTTATCTAAAATTTCAGCTTCATCGCGATAATCGATAATTTGGAAAAGGTTTTGTGACTGTAAGACTTTTTCATCATCTTGGGTTAAGCGGTCGAGCGCCCCAGAACGAAATAAAACACCGGGCTTTATTTTTCCGCCATTGGACAGTTTTTTTCCCCCTAAATCACGAAAGTTAATTCCACCGGTTAAAGGCAGCACAGAGGGGTGAAGGTAAGGTTTGGTTGACATACGTTTTCCCTTTTTAGCTCTGTCATTGCTCAAACTAAAAATAAACGAAATCATCAATTACTTGTAATTTGAGTAACTTAAGAGGCTTCTATTAATTGTTTTAAATGACAATAACAGATTCATAGATGAAGGGAATAAGAAAAACGCGAGAAAATAAATTTAGCGCTGATCATTTAGATATACAAGAATATTTAAGATACATGGGTATAAGGATGATAACTGAACCCGTTTACCGAAAATCCACAACCGAGTGAAATCAGTAAACGGGTCAGCTAATTAGGATTACAGCAGGCGGCGAGCAGCTTCGACAACGATGCTCAGAACATTACCTTCTGTTTTTTTCAGTAGCGCTTCATTTGGAATTTCTTGCTGAGTACGGTTTACGATAACCCCAGCCACCATACCCGCACGCAGGCCTTGGCTTGCACACATAGTTAACAGTGTTGCTGATTCCATTTCATAGTTCATCACGCCCATGTCTTGCCACTCTTTCATTGAGCCTCTGAAATGGCGCATTACGCGACCTGTGTAGGTGTCGTAACGTTCTTGACCTGGGTAGAAGGTATCGGAAGATGCGGTAATACCGACGTGTACGGTTGCACCCGCTTCTGTCGCCGCAGCATACAGCGCATTAGTACAAGTGAAGTCAGCGACTGCTGGGAATTCCAGTGGTGCAAAGTGCTGGCTTGCGCCATCTAAACGAACAGCACCTGTGGTGACAAGTACATCACCCACATTGATGTTTTCTTGGATTGCACCTGTTGTACCAATACGTAAGAAAGTACGGATACCTAACTGAGCCAGTTCTTCAACTGCGATAGAGGTTGATGGACCACCAATACCGGTTGAGCAGACAATCACAGCTTTGCCATCAAGCTCGCCACGCCATGAGGTGAATTCGCGTAATGAAGCCAGATGTACAGGGTTGTCCATCAGACGTGCAATTTTTTCAACACGGTTAGGATCCCCAGGAACAATAGCAACGGTTGCACCCTGTAAGTCACTCTTTTTTAAACCTAAGTGGAAAACGTCAGACATATCAAACTCCTTTACACAATGGCATCATTGAATTAGTACATTATTGTCAATATAGCGCTTAGCTTTGATTAATTTAGTGACCAATATCTACTTTAATGGAAACAGATTCACTTGAATTTCATTAAAACGAGATCGCGATCACAAATAAGTCTTATTGAGATGAATGTGAATAATGAGATACACCCAGTATAGATGAATGTTTGTGATTATCGAAAGAAAGCGCCCGAATGGGCGCTTTTATTAGGCAGAAGAAAAAAACACTATAATATCAATATGCTAAATTTACAGCACGACATCAAGGATCAAGACCCCAACCAACCCGATAGCCCAAGCTATTGTTGTTGGAATAGACCAAACAATCATTTGTTGTTTAACGTCTTTGATCCCCATCATTCTGTTCACCACCCAGTAAAGGCTGTCGTTAAAGTAACCGAAGAACAGAGATCCCATCGTTGCCGCTTGGGCCGCAACTAATAAGTTGATATCAGGAATTTGGCTAATGATTGGCGCAGAAATCGAAGCTGCGGTGATCATTGCTACCGTTCCTGACCCTTGAATTAAACGCACTAATGTCGCGATAATAAACGGGATTAATACAGGTGTAATCGGTAAATTCGCGACATGCTCCGCAAGAATTGTTCCCGTTCCGCTGTCACGCAATACTGCGCCTAATGCTCCACCAGCACCAGTTACAAGCAAGATGATACCCGCCGCTTGCAAACCTTCTTCCATACGGTCGATAACTTCTTCTTTCGACGCTTTTGGCATTAACGTATAAACCGAAATCAGGACGCTAATGGATAAGGCGATAATCGGTGCCCCTAAGAATTGGAATGATTGGAAATACCAGTTATCATCCATGCCTTGGAATGCGGCAGTTTTCAGTAATAATCCGTTGATAGCATTAATAAAAATCAACAGAATTGGCGTGATGATTGGTAACAATGATAAGAATAAGCTTGGTAATGGTTTGTTGGCTTTTTCTTCCATGTAACGCGCATGCACTTCTTTTAAATCTTCGCTGCCCGTTTCATCTGGCATGAATTCAGGGTATTTAGTTCCCAACCATTTGGCGTAGAACACAATCCCGATGACACACGGCACTGCCAGCGTCATACCCGCTAAAATCATAGCACCAACGTCAACCCCGAAGATCCCGGCAACACCGAGAGGACCTGGAGTTGGCGGCACAGTATGGTGGGTAACAACTAAACCACCCGCCAATGCAACACCAAGAGTTAAAATACTGCGTTTTCCATTCTTCGCTAACGCTTTTGCCAGCGGATACAAAATGACGAATGCAGAGTCTACAAAGATAGGAATACTGACAATATAACCGGTAATTGCCAGCGCCCACTCTTCGCGTTTTTTACCTAACCATTTGATAAAACTATAAGCTATCTGCTCAGCAGCACCGGACACTTCCAGCACCCTTCCCATCATTACCCCGAGACCGATAACAATACCAATGCTACCGAGGGTCGAACCAAAGCCCTTTGTAATAACGGTGACGGTTTCCGCCGCAGTTAATCCCCCTGATAACCCTGCGATTGCAGCCGCAATCAACATCGCTAACAAGGCGTGAACCCGCGTTCGCAATACTAAAAAGATAAGGACAAATATGGCCACCGCGAGGCCAATAATAGGAATATAGGACATTATTTAATCTCCTATTTTGCACAGCCGTGGTGCTTAATGAAGGAACGGATCGCATCGCTAAATGACCCATCAGCTTTAAAACCTAAATCCAGTGCACGGCGAATATCGAATTTACCCGGCCAGCTTGCCACAATGCGGTTGACGGCTTCATCAGGCTCAAAACGAATTAAATCAACCGCTTGTTGACCAGCGACATCACGCAGGGCATCAATCATCTCTTGCACTGTCACGGTGATCCCCGGCAGGTTCACAGTACGTGAAAGACCAAATTTCTCTGCTGGAATTGAAACCGCATGGATGAAGTTGTTGATCACCGTTTCTGGGCTAGATAACCATAACGCCAACTCTGGAGACACTGGGCAAACACTCTCAATCCCATTTAGAGGCTCGCGGATAATGCCGCTAGCAAAAGAAGATGCTGCTTTATTCGGGACTCCAGGGCGAATACTAATGGTAGGTAAGCGCATCACGCGTCCATCCACATAGCCTTTACGGGAATAGTCGTTCACCATCAATTCACACATGGCTTTTTGAGCACCATAAGAAGATTGCGGGTTAACAACACACAAGTCGGTGATCACATCGGGTAATTCACCGCCAAATACCGCAAGGGAGCTGGTGAATAAAAACTTGATGGCAGGGTTTTTCGCGCGAGCGACTTCAAGCAATTGGCGAGTCGCATCGAAATTCACTTTCATGCCTAAGTTAAAATCACTTTCAGCATGGCTACTGACAATCGCCGCAAGGTGGAATACCACGTCAGTTTGCGCATCAATCAGCTTATCTGCGGCTTCTGGCTGGGTTAAGTCTAATGCAACGCAACTCACACGAGGGTCTTCAATAGGCGATGTAGGGCATTGAATATCCGCTAAAACGAGCTGGTTAAATTTTAATCCTTGGTTGTTTTTAAGCAAAGCAGCGGCTAGCTGCTGGCCCAGAAAACCTGCGCCACCAGTAATAATAACTTTCATTGTCATTCTCCTTGCTATAACCCTGCCGGGTTATGCATCAGTAGGTAAGATGTTTTTTATGTATTTATTAAATGAAGTTTTATGTTTTTTTCGAGTATCCGTTGCACCACATCAGACGGTAAATGTTGGTCACAAATGATGTCGTGCAATTGATCTAATGGGCAGACACGGAACATACCGTATTTACCGAATTTACTGCTATCTGAAACCAGTACACACCGACGAGCGACATCCAATAATGTTTGTTTTATTTGGACTTTTTCCTCATGCGGTGTGGAAACCCCATGTTGCAAATCCCATGAGCTGGTACTAATAAACGCAATATCCACGTTTAGTGTTTGCAACATAGCGGCCGCCGTATTGCCAACACAGGAATGGTTGCGTTTATCAACCTGCCCACCAGTGTGGTACAGGTTAAGTTGTGATTTATTCATCAAATACTGCATGATGGAAAAATCATTGGTCACGATAGTGAGATTAAAACGCTCACCCAATACGCGGGCAATTTCAAACGTGGTGGTGCCTGCATCGAGGTAAACCACCTGACCATCTTCAACTAGTGAACTGGCAAATTGACCGATTTCGCGTTTCGTTTGATGATGAAGTCTTGCCTTTTCGCTCCACGGTAGCTCTTGGCGTAACGCATCATTTAACCGAACACCACCACTAATTCCGACAACCTTCCCTTCCTCTTCCAACATGCGAATATCACGTCGAACCGTCATATGAGAGACATTCATTAAACCCACTAAGTCATTGATAGACACAGTTTGGTGCTCATAGACATAGCGATAAATAAAATCACGACGTTCGGAAGGGATCATTCGGTTCTCCTAGGAATTAGCTTGCTTTAGCCAGCCTAAACCGTCTTCGGTGCGTCCTGCTGGGTGGTATTCACATCCCAGCCAGCCTTCATATCCCATTTCATCGAGTTGATTAAAAATCCATGGATAATTGACTTCACCGCTATCAGGTTCATGGCGAAAAGGTACTGATGCTATCTGAATATGACTAAATTTACCCCAAAGACGCTCAATTGTTTTCAATAAGTCACCTTCCATAATCTGGCAGTGATACAAGTCCAATTGAATAAACACGTTTTCGCGATTGATTTCAGGTAACAGCGCTTCAGCCTGCTTTTGGGTCGTTAAGAAATACCCTGGCATATCGCGGGTATTAATCGGCTCGATAAGCACACGAATTCCGTGCTCAGCCATCACATCCGCTGCATGCTGTATATTCTTAATAAAACACGTTTTTTGCTCTTCAGGTGTGAATTTCTCATCCACTTTACCCGCCATGGCATGCACTTGTTTACAGCCTAATGCTAAAGCGTATTTCAGGGCAGTTTGTACCCCTTGAGCGAACTCGGCTTCACGACCAGGAATAGACGCCATTCCACGCTCGCCAGCGCCCCAATTCCCCGCAGGCATATTAAATAATGCTTGGGTAAGTTGATGTTTTTTCAATTCACCCGCAATAACATCCGCATCTTCTTCATAAGGGAAAAGATACTCAACGCCCTTAAAACCAGCCTGAGCGGCACGTTCAAAGCGTTGAATAAACGGAACTTCGTTAAACATCATACTGAGATTTGCTGCAAATTTAGCCATGTCTATCGCCTCATTTCTGTGGATAACGGCTTTCGAGCTCATGAACCTGCTCTTGCGTTAACGTGGTGAAGCCGTGTGGGCGCAATGTAATGTATAGGCGCGCGGTATCTTCTAATTCTTCCGCATTGAAAAACGCCTGCCTTAAGGTTTTTCCGCCAACAACAGGGCCGTGGTTAGAGAGTAAAATCGCATTATGATGAGGTGCTAATTTTGCGATTTCTTCACCAATACGGTCATCACCCGGTGGTAAATATTCAATCAAAGGTAATTTGCCCACACGCATCACGTAATAAGGTGTGATCGGTGGTAAACAGTTTGCGGTATCTAAATTCGGCAAACAGGATAGAGCCGTTAGCCAAGGTGAATGCAGATGAACCACCGCTTGGCAATCTGGACGCTGCAAATACATTGCCATATGCATGGAAACTTCTTTTGTTGGTTTGTCACCATCAATCCAGTTACCTTGCGCATCGAGCTTGCTCAGGCGCTCAGGATCTAAATCGCCAAAGCTCGAGTTAGTCGGGGTGACAATAATACAGCCATCCGGCAAGCGTGCGCTGATATTGCCTGCACCACCGCTGCTGTATCCGCGATTAAACATTGACTTCGCCCAATCCACTAACTCTTGGCGTAGCGCCTTTTCATTACTCATTAACCATCTCCTGTGCTAACTGGAAGAAATTCTCTTGACCAAAATTGCCTGATTTCAGTGCTAACCAGTTACCGCTTGCTAAGTCTTGTACCCAAGGCACACCCGGCGCGATAGGTGAGCCAATACTTAATTGTTCAGTTCCAAGGCTTTGAACCACTTTTCCAGACGTTTCGCCGCCCGCGATAATAAAAGTGTTATAACCTTGCTGCTGAAGTAACGTCACTACTTGCCCAAACACATTTTCTACCGCGGTACTCGATAATGCGGCACCGTATTTTTCCTGCGTTTGCTTCAATAACTCTGGTGGTTGGGTGGCATATAACAAAGGCGCTAACCCAGTGATTTTCTGGTCTTTAACCCATTGTGCCAATACGGTTGCATAATCTGAATTATTGATGCATTCACCCACATCTAGCGCTTTGCTAGGTGCAACTTGCTGATAGCTTTGTACTTGTTTGTTGGTCATTAGAGAGCAGCTTCCCGATAGAATGACCGTTTTTCTGTCTTTCCCTGTCGGCTTACTGCCACGGCTTTCCCCTTGTCCCCAAGCCACTTGGCTATCAATATTCGCAAGGGCAGCCCCCAATCCTGACCCACCCGTTAATAAAGGCAGTGATTGCGAAGCCTGAGCAATAGGCAGTAAATCATCCATCGTGAAGCTATCCATAACCGCATAACTGATACCCTGCTGGCGTAGCTGTTCTAACTGTTCAGTGATGGCGGCGCTGCCCTTTTGCACTGTCGCAAGATTAATCAGCCCTGCTTTACCGGCTGACTGTTTTTCCATTACGCGCATTAGGTTGGCATCAGTCATTGGTGTGACTGGGTGGTGCTGCATTCCACTTTCATTGAGCAATTGACCATTAACAAACAGGTGCCCATGTACCACGGTTCGACCGTTAACGGGCAATGCAGGGCATACTAATGATAATGACGTACCCAGCTGCTTCATCAGTGCATCGGTTACTGGACCAATGTTGCCTTTCTCTGTTGAATCAAAGGTTGAACAATATTTAAAGAAAATCTGCTGACATTTCGCTGATTCTTTCAGCCAGCGACATGCATTTACCGAGGCACTAATGGCTTCATCTACTGGACAAGAACGGCTTTTCAAGCTCACCACAATGGCATCCACATCTTGAGGGATTGGAGTGTTTTCATTCGGCTCATTCAGTAGCTGCACCACTTTCCAGCCGTTTTGCACCATAAAGCCTGCAATATCTGTCGCGCCGGTAAAATCATCAGCAATCACACCTAATTTCACTGTCATGCCTTTTTCTCCGGTAAAGTAATGCCCTTAAAGGTTTTGATAACGGCGCTATCATCCTGTAAACCAAAACCTTCATTGCTGGCTGAGATAAACATTTGATGCGCCGTTGCTGCCAGTGGCAGTGGGAAATTCAGCGCTTTTCCGGTTTGCATCACCAAACCGAGATCTTTCACAAAAATATCGACTGACGATTTAGGGGTATAGTCTCCATCAAGCACATGCTGCATACGGTTCTCAAACATCCATGAGTTGCCAGCTGCATGGGTGACGATGTCATACATCACATCTAAATCGATGCCCGCTTTTGCCGCCAGCGCCATACTTTCCGCTGCAACCGCAATATGTACCCCCGCCAATAGCTGGTGGATAGTTTTCACTGTGGAGCCAAGACCGATTTCATCTCCGACACGATAGAGACGCTCTGAAATTGCATCAAACACCGTAGAAAGCTGAGCGAATAGCTTAGGGGAACCCGATGCCATAACGGTCAGTTTACCTTCTGCCGCTTTAATCGCTCCGCCAGATATAGGCGCATCGACTAATGGAAGCTGGTATTCAGCAAGGCGCTGCGCGATCTGTTTTGTCTGCTCCGCAGCCAGTGTGCTGTGCAACACAATGACAGTATTTGGACGAAGCTTCTCTACCAGTGGCTTCTCACCACCAAATAAAATCGCCTCAACCTGCCGACCATTGACGACCACCATAAGTAGCGCGTCTAGCTGTTGTGCATACTGCGCGGCATCTTGCCCTGTGGCTTGCGCCCCATATTCGAGTAGCGCCTCGCATGCCTGTGGATTTAAATCAAACCCATAGGTTGGGATCTTATTTCTTATTAGTGATTGCGCGATCCCCATCCCCATCGAACCCAGACCAATAACGCCAACATGGTTAACGGTATTTTTCATCTAGCCCCCTGATGTTGTCAGTTCCAACAAATGATAAATTCTGGTGAATACGGTTAGTTTTGGTAAACACTGTGAATTCTGGTGAATATTGTGAATTTTCACATAACCAAATTCACAAACACATGACTACCATCACACTAAAGATAATATAAATTTTAAACAATTAATTATTAATGTACTGATATATATGAATTTTTATATTTAACATTCTTATGCTACCCTTCACAAGAAAGTGTGATAAAAATTGTGACCGATTTGGTTGTTTTCTGATCTGCTGGTTTTTATACCTATTAAATTCCCTCTTTGTCTCTGATTTTCATTGACCTGTTGAGTAAATTCCCCAAAATAGCCGCCTATTATTTTTTGTAAAATGTTCCATACTTGGTATTGAACGCATCAATTACGTTATCGAGGAGTCAAAATGGGTCTGTTTGATCAAGTGTTAGGCATGGTTGCAGGCGATAAAATGCAACAGTTTCAATCTGTTATTGATTGGGTTGAAAAGCAAGGCGGGCTCTCAGGTGTCGTCGATAAATTTAACACTGAAGGCTTAGGCGGGATCGTTTCATCATGGGTTGCTGAAGGTGAAAATTTGCCAGTTAATGCTAGCCAGTTAATGCAAGTTTTCGGTGATTCAGGGATCCAAGAACTCGCTCAACGCGTTGGTTTAGATCCACAACAAGCAACAGATATGGTCGCTAAATATTTACCGACTATCGTAGATAGCGCGAGCCCGAATGGTGTGCTACCAGAAAATATCGATTTAGCCTCAATTGGCATGAACTTACTGAAACAAAAACTGTTCGGTTAAGCCCAGTCTTTGGCACAAATAAAAGCCCACTTTAAAGTGGGCTTTTTACTAAACTAACCCGTTACTAGCTTTGATACTCATTTCGCAGTTTTTTCGCCGCTTCCACCATGTTTGCCAGTGCTTGGCGAGTCTCCGTCCATCCGCGGGTTTTTAAACCGCAATCTGGATTCACCCATAAACGTTCCACTGGCACTCGCTGTGCAGCCTTACGTAATAGCGCTACAATCCACTCTACATTTGGGACGTTAGGCGAGTGAATATCATAAACCCCCGGACCAATTTCATTTGGGTAATCAAAATCTTCGAATGCATCTAATAAATCCATATCCGAGCGCGAGGTTTCAATGGTGATAACATCAGCATCTAGCGCAGCAATCGAATCCATGATGTCATTAAACTCGCAATAACACATATGGGTGTGAATTTGCGTCTTATCATCGGCGATGGCTGCACTTAATTTAAAGGCATCCACCGCCCAAGTCAGATAGTCATTCCATTCATCGCGACGCAGCGGTAACCCTTCACGTAACGCTGGCTCATCAATCTGAATAATGCCAATACCCGCTTTTTGTAAATCATCCACTTCGTCACGCAATGCCAGCGCAATTTGCTTGGCTATCGTTTCACGGCTGACATCTTCCCGAGGGAATGACCAACACAGGATGGTCACCGGGCCTGTCAGCATTCCTTTCACCGGTTTATCCGTCAACGACTGCGCATACTTGGCCCACTCCACGGTAATGGCTTCTGGGCGGCTAATATCACCGATGATCACAGGTGGCTTCACGCAGCGAGAACCGTAACTCTGTACCCAACCATTTTGCGTAAAGACATAACCATCAAAGTGTTCACCGAAGTATTCCACCATGTCATTTCGCTCAGCTTCACCATGCACGAGGACATCAATATCCAGCAGCTCCTGCTCCTTGATAGCTTGTTTGATGTGCTCACTGATACTGGTGCGGTAATTCAGTTGGTCTACATTCCCTTTTTTGAAATCAAGGCGCAAAGAACGGATTTCACTGGTCTGCGGGAAAGAGCCGATTGTCGTGGTTGGCCACAATGGCAGATTAAAACGTTGGCGCTGAAGTTCAGCACGCTCTACATAAGGGCGAGTACGCTCGGTATCTTTCGCGTTAATTGCCGCTAAGCGCTGAGCGACCTGTGCATTATTGACTCGAGAAGAGGTGCGTCGATCACGAATTGGTGCACTATAGGTTTCTAACGCTGCGATATTTTCTGCCGTTGGTTGATTGAGTGTTTTCGTCAATAGCGCCAGTTCTTCACATTTTTGCAGCGCAAATGCAAACCAGCTTTTCACTTCGGCATCCAGACGCGTTTCATCATTTAAATCAATTGGGCTATGCAGTAGCGAGCAAGATGAACCAATCCACAGAGCGCGCTCTCCTAGCAGCGGTTTCACCCGTTGGAATTTCTCGCCTAAATCCCCTTTCCATACGTTGCGGCCATTAATTAATCCGAGCGAAAGCACCCAGTCCGCAGGAAGCGCTTGATGCAATGCTGCGATATCATCCTTACCCGCAACCACATCCACATGCAATCCTTGCACTGGCAGTTGTTTGATGACATCCAAGTGATGGCTAATACCGTCAAAATAGGTGGTTAACAGTAAGTTAGTTTTACCTGCGAGGGATTGATACGCTTGTTGGTAAGCATTCTGCCATTCAATAGGTAAATCGAGTACCAGTGCTGGCTCGTCAATTTGCACCCATTCCACGCCTTTTTCAGCCAGTCGAGCAAGAATTTCTTGGTAAGCAGGCAGCAGATCCTTCAGCAAGGATAGGCGGTCAAAGGCTGGTCCCTTCACTTTTCCTAACCACAGGTAGGTAATTGGACCAATGACGACAGGTTTAACGTTATGACCGAGTTTTAATGCTTCGTCGACTTCGTCAAACAGTTGATTCCACGACAGTTTAAATTCTTGTCCTTGCTGGAATTCTGGCACGATATAGTGATAGTTAGTATTAAACCATTTCGTCATTTCCCCCGCTGCCGCTGGCTTGCCTGTTGGCGCACGACCCCGAGCTACACGGAATAAGGTATCTAAATCGACAGAGCCATCTTCATTTTGATGACGCGGTGGAACGTTTCCTAGTAATAAACTAGTGGTTAAAACTTGGTCATACCATGCAAAGTCACCGACGGGTAGCAGGTCTACACCTGCATTTTTTTGTTGTTCCCAGTGACGAACACGTAGTTGGTAACCTGTTTCAAGAAGTGCAGATTGGTCAATTTTGCCTGCCCAATAATCTTCTTGTGCACGTTTGAGTTCTCTTTTCAGACCGACACGTGGAAAACCAAGTGTATGATTTATAACAGACATATTGACCCCTTAAAATATTTAGCCGTCTAGATGTTTACACATCTATAATCAACAGGTACTGTATAAAGCACAAGCGCAAATTATTCATCGTCTACTTGAAGGTTTCTCATGATCGAATTAAAACATTTAAAAACGTTGCAGGCGCTCAGCCAATACGGATCATTAGCTGCCACTGCGACGCACCTGCACCAGACTCAGTCTGCGCTATCTCACCAATTCAGTGATTTAGAGCATCGCTTAGGCTACAAACTATTTGTTCGTAAAACTCAGCCCGTCCATTTCACGCCGCAAGGGGAAGTTCTCCTGCAATTAGCGCAACGTATTTTGCCAATGGTGAAAGATGCCATTCGTGTCTGCAATGAACCGACGGTCAGTACGCTACGTATCGCAATTGAATGCCACAGCTGTATTCAGTGGCTGACCCCTGCATTGCAACAGTTTAGACAAGCATGGCCACAAGTGACCGTAGATTTTAAATCTGGCGTGACCTTTGACCCGCAACCCGAGTTACTTTCGCGAGAATTAGATATCGTGATGACCTCTGATATTCTTGCGGATCAAGATTTGCACTACACGCCGATGTTTGATTATGAAGTGAAACTGGTCGTGGCGAATGATCACCCTTTAGCTAAAAAACCGTTAATTGAGCCTCATGATCTTGCCAAAGAGACATTGCTGATTTATCCAGTTCAGCGTCAACGTTTTGATATCTGGCGTCATTTCTTACAGCCAGCGGGTGTTTCACCTAATATTAAAACCGTCGACAATACGCTGATTTTAATTCAGATGGTGGCGGCTAAAATGGGAATTGCGGCACTCCCACACTGGGCGGTGGATTCCTTTGAAAAGCAAGGTTTGATTACGACGAAAACGTTAGGAAGTGGGTTATGGAGCCGACTGTACGCTGCATGTCGTGAAGGAGAACAGCGCCAGCCAGCCATTGAAACATTTACCAATACCGCTACTGATCACGCGGTGGAGAATTTGTCTTACGTGAAGCCGGTGCGAGGATCCAGCGCTTATGCACCCACAGAGACGCAATTATCAGGCTCGACCCCATGGTGAAACTGAGCCAATTAGGATGTTGCTGCCAAATGGCAAAGTTCACTAATAAACCTGCTGGAACCATCATGTTATTCATTATCGCGAGGGTTCCGGCATCCACTTTCGTCGCACCATAGTTCCACAGAAAATAGCCTATCCCCGATGCAACCACACCCAACCAGAGTAAAACTATCCATTGAGCTTGGCTTGTCGGCACCATCGCCTTATTCCCAAACAGTAGCCATCCCATCAAGGCAATCAACGTCGCCCCGAGATAGAACCATGAAAAGGCTTGATGCTGGGGAATCGGGTGCACTTCCATTAAGCGCTTATAGCCTACTTGCCCAAGTGCAAAGAAGATGTTGGCGAGCTGTACAAACATCAATCCAATCCAAAATGATTCGCTGAGGTGGTCATAACGAATAATGGCAGCACCAATCACGGCTAATATCGAGCTAAACAGGTAGCCTTTACGTAGGCGTTGGCGCTCTAAGAGATCGTAAATTAACGTGACATACAGCGGGGTTAATACCGTAAATAGCAAAAATTCTGCCACGCTCAGGTATTTATAGGCTTGGAAAACAAAGTAATACATTATCCCCAGCTGGCAAGCGCCCACCAGCATATACAGTGAGATCACTTTGGCACTGAAGTTACGCCAACGCAGGAAAGGTAGGAATACCAGAGAAGCTAAACTCACGCGGATAAGCACAGACAACCAGCTATCCACCTGCCCTGCGAGGTATTCCCCCATTAAACTAAAAGACGCTGCCCAGAGCAGCGTCGTGAAAACGAGTAACCACATTGTTGTTCACTCTCAAGCACAATGATTTAACAAACAAGATGCCTGTAGAATACTCGTTTTTTCGTTTTAATGCTCTTTTTCAATCAGCACGGCTTCTAATAAATCCAAATCCACCAGCAAGCTTTGCAAGGTTTCATTACTGATTTTCCGTGTTGCACGTAAGTGATAGAGCTCACCGCGTTCTGCACGTAGCGCCGTTAAACGAAAACGCCGTTCAAGATCTTCAATCTGCAAGTTGTGTTCCATCTCGTCTTGGTCGGCGGTTCGACGACGTAAATGACCAATCACCCTTGTCGCGACCTCGTTGATGTCTTCCGAGTCTAATTGCTCTTCCACATCCGCAGATAAACGCTCTTGCATCTTGTTCAAGCTGACAATTGCCACTTCAGCCATTGCTGCTTTCGCCATACGGATTTCGTTAATATCCGCCTCTTTATCCCCCACTTTAAAATTGCGCAGCAGGAGTGGTAACGCCACAACGCCCGCAAAAATGGAGAATAAAATAACCCCAGCGGCGATAAATACTAGCTGGTACCTTGCAGGGAACGGAGAACCATCGGTTAAAAATAGTGGCACCGAGAGCACACCGGCTAAGGTAATCGCCCCGCGAACCCCAGCAAACGACGCTAACCACAATTCACGGACGGTATAGCTCGCGAACTGTAATGGGCGTTTTTTCAGGAACAGACGGCTGAATCTCTTCATCAACCATAACCAGCAGAAACGTAAAATCAGCAAGGCAAAATAGATGATAACGACCGCGGTAAACAGCATCCAGGTTTCGACGCTTGGGTCGAGTTCTGCTTGAATAACCGATGTTTCCCAAATCCCCGGTAATTGCAGACCGAGCATAATGAACACTAAGCCGTTAAAGACAAACTCTAACATCGACCAAACGCTATCAGCACGTAAACGCATCGCCAAAGGCGCATTGCGGATAACGCCGGATTTGGTGATAGTCATACCCGCAGCAACCGCTGCCAAAATACCTGAAAAACCGATATGTTCCGCAATCATGTAAGAGGCAAATGGTAACAGCAGCATGAAGACGATTTGCGTTGCTGGGTCATCCCCACTCCAGCGGCTCATTAAGCGCAGAGACTTGCTGTATAACCATGTAACAGCAACACCTGCCAACAAACCACCGACTGCGACTTTAAAGAATTCGATTGTGACGCCCGATACGCTGAAGACCATCGTTCCCATAGCAATCGCCACGGCGAACTTCAACGCCACCAGACCGGAAGCATCGTTCATCAATGCTTCCCCTTCGAGTACGCTCATCATGCGTTTGGGAATTCGCCCTTTCCCGACGATAGAGGACAATGCCACCGCATCTGTTGGGGAAAGTACAGCAGCCAGCGCAAAGGCGGCAATAAGCGGGATACCAGGCATCAGCCAGTAAATCAAATAACCAATCCCGATAACGGTTACCAATACTAGCACTAATACCAGAATGAAAATTTCTCGTCCATTCTGGAAAAATTCACGGGTAGGAGTTTTCCAACCATCGACGAATAACAGCGGTGGAATCAACAGAACCATAAAGAGTTCAGGGTCAAAAGAGACGTGTAACCCAAACTGAGGCCACGCTAATAATGCACCGATAGCAATTTGAATAAGAGGAAGGGGAATACGGATGGGAATGACTTTCGTCACCACACCAGAAACAGAGACAGCCAAGATCAAAATAAGAATAGTAAAGAAAATTTCCATGTTGCCCTTACTTATTAACTAATGCATACCCTAAATATCGCAGCTTAAAGTATAACGGGAGAACCCAAAATTTGCCTGCCGCCGCATAGTAAGAGATAGCACCGTCCAGACCATGAGATTTTCAGTCAAGGCAGCCACTGGTTAAAAATAGGCATTTTCACTTCATTTACCGCCTTAGCACTATTCTATCCTTAACAGGCTATCTGACGGGAAAATAATTTGGACTTTAGAACGAATCGCAACAATCCGTTAAAGGGCGACAGCAGCTGCCGCCCTATCATTAGAATTACCTTTAGATAGCGAGGTCGGCAGCATAAAACGCTACCAGCAGAACCGCGATAACTACGCTACCAATATTCAGTTTACGCCACTCACCCGCACAAATACGCCCGATAACCAGTGATGCGAAACCTAACATAATACCGGTGACGATATTACAGGTTAATACGATGAATACCGCACACAGTAAACCTGACATCGAATCCACAAAATCATCGAAATCCAATTTCGAGACATTGCTCAGCATCAGCAGACCCACATACATCAGCGCTGGTGCTGTCGCATAGGCAGGTACCAGATAAGATAATGGCGATAAGAACAAGATAAATAAGAATAAAACACCAACAACTACGGCGGTTAAACCTGTACGGCCGCCTGCTGCAGTTCCTGCTGCGGATTCAATATATACCGCAGCGGGTGATGCGCCGATCGCCCCAGCAAAAATGCTGCTGACAGAGTCAGCGGTTAATGCTTTTCCACCATCGATAATCTGACCGTCTTTATCCAGCAAGTTCGCTTGGCCCGCAACAGCGCGGATAGTCCCTGTTGCATCAAAAACTGCTGTCATCACTAATGCCAGAACACTTGGCAGAACCGCCGCTTGAAGTGCGCCCATGATATCCATACTGAACATCAGCGCTAAACCATCTTCACCGAATGAAGGCAGTTTAAAGAAACCTTGGTATTTAACGGCTGGGTCGAAAATCAAACCAATAATCGAAATCGCGATAATGACTAATAACACCCCACCTGGTACACGGCGTTTTTCTAAACCGAAAATTACCGCTAAACCAATCAGAGACATTAAAACAGGGAATGAAGTGAATTCACCCAACGCAACAGGTAAACCTGCATTTGGGTTTTTAACCACTAAGCCAACGCCCGTTGCTGCTATCAACAATAAAAACAGACCGATACCAATACCCGTACCGTGAGCCACGCCCATTGGCATGTTACGTAAAATCCAACTACGGATACCTGTCACAGAGATAATGGTGAATAAACACCCCATTAAGAATACGGCACCCAGCGCAACTGGAATACTAATATGTTGCCCTAACACCAAGCTAAAGGCAGTAAACGCGGTTAATGAGATTGCACAGCCAATTGCCATTGGCAGATTCGCCCATAACCCCATTAATAAAGAACCGAAACCTGCCACTAAACAGGTTGCGATAAACACAGCAGTAGGTGGAAAGCCTGCTTGTCCTAACATACCCGGCACCACGATGACAGAATAAACCATCGCTAAGAATGTCGTTAATCCCGCAATGATTTCGCGGCGCACTGATGAGCCACGCGCTGTGATCTTAAAATATGAATCCAATTTGCAATTGGATGAAGCCTGTTGGCCTGCCATGGTATACCTCTGCTATTAATTTTAGAAAATTCTATGTCACTATTTTTGCTAAGTTTTTTATAAGCATTTATTCAATTTTGCTTGATAACTTAGCGAATATCACCTCAAACTGAAACTCACGTAAACGATTACCTTTTTGATAAATGTTCACTGAACCGAGATAACTGGTGAACAGAATGACTCTCTAGGAACAGTGCGCAAACGTTTGGCTTTTAGAACAAAGTGAGGCGAATTGTGAAGAGCGTAATTATCGTTCGAAAGGGGGGAATTGATCAAGTGTTTTATGGCTGGCCATTTTTTAACCATGAACCATAAAAACTGTGTCATATTCTTACAATCTTCCATAAAAGTCAGTCATATTCCGTTCTATATACTCTTTGTTTAAATATACGCGTGAGAGTGTTGCTAAAATCCCCACTAATATTGAGTTTTTAATAAATAGTCTGTTTATGAACATATTTACTTTCTAATACTAATTAAATAACTCATTTCCCTGGTGATTATTTTTATAAATATATTTTTTAATAATACTTAACACTCGCTATAAATATTATGTCAACCATTACAGCCTCAATTAAAACAATACCAAAAAGTGCCTTAATACTTTTTGCTGTATTTTTACTGATTTATCTCCTTCCCGGGATTTATGGGCATAGTCCATGGAAGCAGGATGAAAACTACAGTTTTGGTATTATTCAAACGATGTATGAAACGGGTAATTGGCTGGTTCCTACCAATGCGGGTGAGCCTTTTATGGAAAAACCGCCATTCTATTATTGGACGGCGACGGTTTTTGCTCATTTATTATCGGGAATGATGCCGTTATACGATGCCGCACGCAGTGCGAGCTTATTTTTTTCTATTATTAATTTTTCATTTTTTATTTTATTAGCTCGTCGCTTTTTTAAATCCGACAGCTTTTCTGATGCCCGTATTTGGATAGCCTTTGCACTGTATGTTTGTGCACCAGGAATATTACGTCACACCCATGAAATGTTCACCGATGTTTCGTTAATTACAGGGGCAACTATCGGTTTATATGGCTTATTAGGGTTAATTCAGCAACAAAAAATTGCTGCATCCGCCTTCTGGCTGTGCCTTGGCACCATTATCACCACCTTATCTAAAGGCGTGTTTATTCCCGGCGTTCTGTGGATCAGCCTATTTTTGGCACCTGTATTTCTTATTCAATGCCGATCTAAACAGTTTTGGCTACCCGCACTATTCGCGGGTTTGGTTGCCCTCATTGCAATTCTACCTTGGCCAGTCATGCTGTATGTACAGCATCCCGAGCTGTTCGTGACTTGGTTTTGGGAAAATAACATTGGTCGCTTCCTTGGATTCTCCGTTGAGAAGTTAGGGGCTAAAGCCAATTTCACGCGTATTCCTTCTGCAGTCGCATTTTTTGCGCTTCCTGCTGGGCTACTGGCAACTGCCTATTTGTTACGTCATCCGCTCAGACGCCTGCGTGATCATAATGAATATTTGATTGCCATATTTCCTGTCCTTGGCGTGGTATTCTTGCAAATGTCTGCCAGTGGGCGAGCGCTCTATTTACTGCCCTTTATTGCTCCGATGGCGCTCCTCGCTGTACAGGCTCTTGGCTGGTTTTCAGAGAAAGTCTTAAACGCATTCGCACGCTTCGCCGCCTTCTTCTGGTCTGGGGTAATTCTCTTTCTGTGGGCTTGCTACGCTATCGTATTAACGGGTCATCACGCCCAATGGTTGCCTGTTTTTGGTCGTTGGCTACCTCTTGATTACCAAATGCATTTTTCTGTATTTGCGTTGATAGCGGGTATTTTTATTACCTGTTTTTGGTTCTTCCGCAATCATCTTATTTCCTCATCAAGCAGCGCTTTCCAAGCGATAAGAAACTGGTCACTGGGAATGGTGAGTGTGTGGAGCATTATTCTCACATTATTTGTTGGTTGGATTGATTATTCAAAAGGCTACGAAGGGGTTTTCCTGGATCTTCGACATCATTTAGAAGGGCAATTTACCCAAAATGACTGCATGGCTTCCGAAAACCTTGGGGAATCAGAAGCACCGATGCTCTATTACTACACCGGTATTTTGCATCAAAGACAGATGGAATTTGAAAAACCACAACAGTGCCGATGGCTGATTGTATTATCCAAAGAAATTCAACCCGCTCCTGAAGACATGGAATTGTTTTGGTCAAATCATCGTCCTGATGAATTTCGCGAAAATTTAGTGGTTTATCGAGTAATAGAATAGTTGGTTGCGAATAAAAATCCCCGAGACAAAACTCGGGGATTTTTTAATACATTAGTGATAAAAAGACGTTACTGAGCTTGTTGCTCAATGGCTTGAGCACCATATTTTTCACGGGTAAACCATAAAAATAGCCCCGCTATTCCAATCAATAATATTGGCAGACCTGATGGCGAAATCGCCGTTGCAGCCCCTGCCAATAACGGACCAGAAAGGTTACCTATACCCCATAACATTGCCGCTGCGGCGTTAGCAATAATCAGCTCATTCCCTCTGAAGTATTGACCAATCTGCACTAAAGCGATGGTGTAAATGGCGCCAGCTGTCGCCCCCAACACAAACAATAAAACCCAGATAAAGTAAGTGTGAGTAATTAAGAATGGCAGCAGCATGCTGGCTCCTAACGTCACCACGCCACAAATACGATACAATTTTTCGCGATTCATATGATCAGCTAACCAACCAAACGGCATCTGCATAATCGCATCTCCTGCCAAAATTGCACTGATCATCATCGCCGCAACCGCCTCGGTATGCCCCATGCCCATCCCGTAAATTGGGAACATCGACAAGATAGTGCCATCGAAAAAAGCAAAAAATAGGATTCCGGCACAAATTCCAGGGGCAACTTTCACGAATTGCACAATTGAAAAGTTAGATTCTGACGCCGTTTCTGCGAGCCTATCTCCCACTTTCTGATCCATCAGTAGGAATAAAGCCACAGAAATTAAGTGAATCAAGGTACAAATAAACAGAGGCGATTTATCTTCCACACCGTAATAGGCAATAAATGACGGACCTAATAATTGGCTCACAGTAAATACCGTCGTGTAAATAGCCAATATCCGCCCTCTCTTGTTTTCAGGGGATAATTCGTTGATCCACGTTTCCCCCAAACAAATCATCACACCACTTGCAAGTCCCGTAATCAACCGCAAAGGGAAAAGTAGCCATAAAGGCAATGAACTTAGTAGTGGCAGTAAGCTAATGGCGGAGATCACCGTCGCGATTAACATAGCTTTGCGCTTTCCACACCACTTCACAATACGCTGTACCACAGGGGCAATCAAAAACATTCCCAAGGCAGGAGCCGCAGAGATAATGCCAATGTACAATTCACTCACACCAAAATTATTCAGTCGCAGCGCCACCATCGGGATACTGAGACCAATCACGATGCCGATAACGGCAATGCTGGTTGTAATCGTAAAAATAGCAAAAGAAGCAGAACGTCGAAAATGTTGAAAACTCGAATTAGCAGGGCTCATTTTTGTATTAATCTGCTCAATTAGGATTAATTGTCAGATATAAACTCCGAAAAGATATTATTTATTTGAAATAAAACACTGTGACACATTCAGTCATTAGAATAATACAAACTAAATTATATCATGAATTTATTCAACAAAATAACACACTGAAAAACAATAAATCTTATTTTTATAACTGTGTATTTAAAAAATAATTTTTAGATTATTTTTCCATTTATTCGCATTCAGCAAAATATTATTTTCATAATATCGGGTTTCTGACATTTCATATTTAAGATGTTAGAATTGGCAGCAGAAATGAGAATTTATAAAAATAATATTGTGGAAGACAGTGTCGTGGAAAATAAAATAAATATAAAAATTGGCCAGAAAGTACGTCTGTTGCGTCAGGCGAGAAACCTTTCTCTGAGTGAGCTTTCCCACTTATCAGGGATCTCCAAAGCCGCTCTTTCTAAGTTGGAATCAGGGGATTCAAACCCGCGCATCGACACCTTAGAGTCCATTGCAGCTGCGCTACGTTTTCCGCTCAGTGACTTATTTACACGCCAAAATGAATCTTATCCCTATTTGGTGAAGGCCACACAGCTTGAAGGCGATTATTTAGAGCAATTTAAATTCCGTATCAGTATGGGAAACGTCTCTGAAATTTGGCAACTCAGTATGAAACGAGGTGCAATTATTAACAGCCCCGCGCATATGGTCGGCACCCATGAACACATTATGGTACACGCGGGCTCCCTTATGCTGCGCTTAGACGATGAGCAAAATGTCGTTCTTGAGGCTGGAGATTTTTACGCTTTCAGCGGAGACTTTCCTCACGCTTACTTATGTATTGAGGGGGATGTACACGCCACCGTCGTGATGACCTATTCACATTTGAGTGATGGAGTTTAATAAGTCAGCCCACAATCCTTGTAGGCTGACCACATTCATTCAGAATTACTGCAAATAATCCTGCATGGTTTCAAACACACGCAAGTCATCGCTAAAACGAACTTCGCGGACGTCTTCCAATTTCTCAACTTGGTTGACCATCTGCGATAAACGCTCATCTTTCTGAACTAATAACCAAATTCGGCTTTCGTCCTTATCTTTAATTGGCATACATAGGATACCATCCACGTTAAAGGCCCGACGCGCAAACAACCCACAAATATGTGACATGACGCCCGGATGGTTGCGAACAATTAATTCTAAGGCGATTGGGTGATGTTCAAATACCATAATTACGCTCCGATCATATCAATATTAGCGGCACCAGGAGGAACCATTGGATATACCTTCTGATTGACATCAATCAGGGCATGAATTAAGCAAGGTCCTTTAGTGTTCATAATCGCTTCCAGCGCCATTTCAGGGTCGGATTCATTATTTAAATCGCACGTTTGGAAACCAAACCCAGAGGCAATTTTAATAAAGTCGGTCTGATACGGGTAAGCTGCTGCAAAGATACGATTCTCAAAAAACAGATCTTGCTGCTGATGAACCATGCCCAGCGCTTGGTTGTTCATTAAAACTATCTTAATGTTTAATTGATGCTCCGCCGCTGTCGCCAGTTCCTGAATATTCATCATCAAGCTACCATCACCAGAAAAACAAACGATGGTTTTATCTGGGTGAGCCAATGCCGCGCCAATGGCTGCCGGTAAACCAAAGCCCATGGTGCCCAAACCACCGGATGTTAACCATTGGCGAGGTCGTGATAATGGGTAAGCTTGCGCCGCCCACATTTGATGTTGCCCAACATCCGTCGTGACAATCGCCTCTTCCCCTGCGGCGCGCGCGGTGGCTAATACCAAACCGTAATGATCTAATGGATCATCCGCATTGGCTAAATTCAGCGGATAATTATTTTTCAGATCATTAACTTGCTGAACCCACTCTTGACGATCATTCCGCTCAACTAATGGCAGCAACAGCTCCAATATTTGTCCCGCATCCGCATGGATAGCAATATCTGGACGTTTGATTTTACTGATTTCCGCTTTATCGATATCAACATGAATAATTTTGGCATTCGGGCAGAACTTTTCCGCTTTACCAATGGCGCGATCATCAAAGCGAGCACCGATAACAATCAGTAAATCAGACTCTTCCATGATCATGTTCGTGCTTCGTGCCGCATGCATACCCAACATGCCCAAATACAGCGGGTGACGCATTGGGATCGTTCCCAGCGCCATCAAGGTCATTGTCGTTGGTAAAGAGGCTTTTTCCGCAAAAGCGATAGCCGTCGCGGTTGAATCTGAGCTAATCACCCCACCACCGAAATAGAGTACAGGACGCTTCGCACGGTTGATCATTTCCGCCGCTTGAATTACTTTTTCCATATCGAAACTTGGGGCTTTATCTTTCGGTAAAACCTCTGGCAGCACATCTAACTCAATGGTCGCAGTCTGTACATCTTTTGGAATATCAATCCAAACAGGTCCTGGACGCCCAGACTCAGCAATACGAAATGCTTCGCAGATAACACGAGGCAGGTCTTCAATGCTGCGCACCAAATAATTGTGTTTCGTAATCGGAATTGAAATACCGTAAGTATCAACTTCCTGAAACGCATCGGTACCAATCATCGAAGATGGCACTTGCGCAGTGATGCATACCAGTGGAATTGAATCCAGCTTAGCATCCGCAATGGCTGTCACTAAGTTAGTGGCACCGGGACCGCTTGAGGAAATACACACTGCCGCTTTGCCTGTGCTACGTGCAATTCCCTGTGCAATAAAACCCGCACCTTGCTCGTGACGCGCCAGTATGTGGCGAATTTTTTTGCTCTGCCCCAGCGCATCGTAGAATGGCAATGCAGCCCCGCCGGGGATACCAGAAACGATGGTAATGCCATGTTTTTCCAACAAATGGACGATCAATTCTGCGCCTGTAAAATAGTTTTTTTGTGGTGATGTTGTGCCCGACTCGCTCATAATTTTTTATTCCTTCACTAGCCTGCGGATCCGAGTTTTAGGTCATAAAAAAACCCCGCTCGGTTTGCGCCGGCGGGGTTTCTAAATCGCGTGATTTGTTCCCGTTACGGCGCTAAGCCCACGACCACCACCACACGCACGACTACCGCGGCTAGTGGCGCGGTAAGTAGTAGGTTTGAACGGTTAGCAGTCATTTTCACGAGAGTTTCCTGTAATTTAATTCTGTCTGATTTTTCATTTTTGTGTTTGCTGCATCTAAGAAACCATAAAACCCTAACCTTCACAACCCTTTTTTTCGTTTTTCTTGGTTGTGGATTTCAAATGAGAGGCATATCACAGAATGTTGTTGAGTTGTGATAATTTGAATTGAAATTGCTCATAAAAAATTAAAGCCCTTAAAATTAAGGGCTTTAATCGATGATTTTGATTTTCTAATTTAGAAATTAGAACGGGATGTCGTCATCAAAATCCATTGGTGGTTCATTGGTTTGTGGCGCTGGTGAACGCGCTGGTGCTGCGCCACCGCCACTGAATTGTTGTGCTGCTTGTGGCTGTTGTGGTTGACCCCAACCGCCTTGTCCGCCGCTTTGACCTTGTGATGGGGCATCGCCGCCGCGACCGCCAAGCATCTGCATTGAACCGCCGATATTTACCACAACTTCGGTGGTGTAGCGATCTTGACCGCTTTGGTCTTGCCATTTACGGGTTTGCAATGAACCTTCGATATAAACTTGTGAACCTTTTTTCAGGTATTCACCAGCAACTTCGGCTAATTTACCGAAAATCACAACACGGTGCCATTCGGTTTTTTCACGCATTTCACCGGTTTGCTTGTCACGCCAACTTTCAGAAGTTGCCAGAGTCAGGTTAGCGACAGCTCCGCCGTTAGGCATATAACGGATTTCTGGATCTTGTCCTAAGTTACCGATAAGAATTACTTTATTTACGCCTCTGGTGGCCATTTATTACTCCTGATGCATTGAATTTTTAATCTCTGGACTGACCGTGAAGTTTACCACGACCTATCTGTATTGCACCATAAATTGAGATTGCTGATGAGAAGTTGCGAAGCGCTTTCCAAATTTAAGTGAAATCTGCATTACTGTTTTTTAGTATAGACGCTAATTATTGGCGTCACAGATAAGTTGCTATCAGTCCCCTATGGAATGAAATATAAAGAGCACATATACTGTATATCCATTCAGCAAATTTTGTGCAATACTAAATCGTTTATTAATACTGGCTCGTTAATTAAGACTACCAAGTTCATTTTTGTTCACTATCAATTCATTCGGGAAGTGGTAAATGGAGAATATCGAAGTCCGCGGCGCACGCACGCATAACCTAAAAAATATCAATCTCATCATCCCCCGAGACAAGCTGATAGTTATTACAGGGCTATCTGGTTCAGGGAAGTCTTCCCTTGCCTTTGATACCCTCTATGCTGAAGGTCAGCGTCGTTATGTTGAGTCACTATCCGCGTATGCTCGTCAATTCCTTTCTTTAATGGAAAAGCCGGATGTTGACCATATCGAAGGGCTGTCGCCTGCTATCTCCATTGAACAGAAATCCACTTCTCATAACCCACGTTCAACGGTTGGGACCATCACCGAGATCCATGACTACCTGCGTCTATTGTTTGCCCGTGTAGGTGAGCCACGCTGCCCTGATCATGATATTCCGCTTGCGGCACAAACCGTTAGCCAGATGGTGGATAACGTCCTCGCACAGCCGACCGATCGCCGCATGATGCTGCTGGCTCCGGTCGTAAAAGAACGTAAAGGTGAGCACGTTAAGTTACTCGATAACTTAGCGAGCCAAGGGTATATTCGCGCCCGTATTGATGGTGAAGTTTGTGATTTATCCGATCCACCAAAACTCGAGTTACAGAAAAAACATACCATTGAAGTCGTGGTTGACCGTTTCAAAGTACGCGACGATATCGCCCAGCGTCTTGCAGAATCCTTTGAAACTGCACTCGAGTTATCTGGCGGCACCGCTGTTGTCGCTGATATGGATGACTCAAAAGCCGAAGAATTAGTGTTCTCTGCTAACTTTGCGTGCCCTGTTTGTGGCTATAGTATGATGGAGTTAGAGCCACGCCTGTTCTCATTCAACAACCCAGCAGGGGCTTGCCCAAGCTGCGACGGCTTAGGGGTTCAGCAATTTTTTGATCCTGAGCGTGTGATTCAAAATCCCGAAATTTCCCTTGCGGGCGGGGCTATTCGCGGCTGGGATCGTCGTAATTTCTATTATTTTCAGATGCTAATGTCATTGGGCGAACACTATAAGTTTGATGTTGAAGCCCCCTATGACTCACTCAGCCCAGCTATTCAAAAAGTAATTTTGTATGGTTCAGGCAAAGAAACTATTGAATTCAAATATCGTAATGATCGCGGAGATATTACCGTACGCTACCATCCGTTCGAAGGTGTGCTTAACAATATGGAACGCCGTTATAAAGAAACGGAATCCACCGCGGTGCGCGAAGAGTTAGCAAAATACATTAGCAACCGCCCTTGTGTGACTTGCTCCGGAACCCGTCTGCGTAAAGAAGCTCGCTTTGTGTTTGTGGAAAATACCACCCTGCCTGAAATTGCAGATTACAGCATCGGTCATGCAATGGAGTTTTTCCAAAACTTAAAACTCAGTGGGCAACGCGCCAAGATTGCCGAAAAAATCCTGAAAGAGATCAGCGACCGTCTGAAGTTCTTAGTGAATGTGGGACTCAATTACTTAAGCCTTTCACGCTCCGCAGAAACATTATCCGGCGGTGAGGCCCAGCGTATCCGTCTAGCAAGCCAAATCGGTGCGGGTCTGGTCGGTGTGATGTATGTGCTGGATGAACCGTCTATCGGGCTCCACCAGCGCGATAATGACCGATTACTGGAAACCCTGATTCACCTACGTAACTTAGGGAACACCGTGATTGTGGTTGAGCACGATGAAGATGCGATCCGCGCTGCTGACCATGTGATTGATATTGGTCCAGGTGCCGGTGTTCACGGTGGTCAAATTGTGGCGCAAGGTACATTGGAAGATATCGTTGCTAACCCAGAATCCTTAACGGGTAAATTCTTAAGTGGTGAGCGCAAGATTGATATCCCACAAATGCGGGTTCCATTTAATAAAGATAAAGTGTTGACGGTGATGGGCGCAACAGGCAACAACCTGAAGAATGTCACCCTGAATATTCCTGTTGGCTTATTTACATGTATTACAGGGGTTTCTGGTTCCGGTAAATCCACGCTCATCAACGATACGCTATTCCCAATTGCTCAGCGCCAGTTAAATGGGGCAACAGTGATTAACCCTGCGCCGTATACCAATGTCGAAGGTTTAGAGCATTTCGATAAAGTGATCGATATCGACCAAAGCCCTATTGGACGCACCCCACGTTCGAACCCAGCCACTTATACGGGTATCTTTACGCCAATTCGTGAGCTGTTCGCGGGTGTACCAGAATCACGGACTCGCGGCTATAACCCAGGGCGTTTCAGCTTTAACGTGAAAGGCGGTCGTTGTGAAGCCTGCCAAGGGGATGGTGTAATTAAGGTGGAAATGCACTTCCTGCCCGATGTCTATGTGCCGTGTGACCAATGTAAGGGCAAGCGCTATAACCGCGAAACCTTAGAAATCAAATACAAAGGTAAAAGCATTCATGAAGTGTTGGATATGACCATCGAAGAGTCCCGCGAATTCTTTGATGCCGTGCCTGCGCTAGCGCGTAAGCTGCAAACGCTGATGGATGTGGGTCTCTCCTACATTCGCTTAGGTCAATCTGCGACAACCTTATCCGGCGGTGAAGCCCAGCGCGTAAAATTAGCTCGCGAGTTGTCTAAACGCGGCACCGGACAGACCATCTATATCTTGGATGAGCCAACCACCGGATTGCACTTTGCCGATATCCAGCAACTGCTTGTTGTCTTGCACCAATTGCGTGATCAAGGCAATACCATCGTCGTCATCGAGCATAACTTGGATGTGATCAAAACGGCAGACTGGATTGTTGACCTAGGCCCAGAAGGTGGTAGCGGTGGAGGTGAGATTTTAATTTCAGGTACCCCTGAGCAAGTGGCTGAGTGTGAAAAATCCCATACTGCGCGTTTCTTGAAGCCTATCTTAGCGCGTGGCTACTGAGTTAACTGAAGTAAAAATAGTTAACAGAAACCGCCAATCAAAATAGAAAAAGGGGAACTCAGTTCCCCTTTTTAATGCTTATATAACCGTTCGTTACTAACGATTACTGGCTAACTGCCGCGAACGCTTCCACGATACGCTTCACGTTATGACGGTTTACACCTGCCATACACACGCGACCTGTTCCAACTAAATAAACCGCAAACTCATCTTTCAGACGGTCAACTTGTTGTTGAGAAAAACCCGTGTAGCTAAACATACCGCGCTGTTTTAACAAGTGGTCGAAGTTTTTGTTTGGTAGTGCTTTTTTCAGCTCATCCACCAAAACAGTACGCATATCTAAAATACGCAAACGCATCTCTTCCACTTCGTCCAGCCATTTGGCTTTTTGTTGGCTATCAGTCAGTACTGCCGCAACAATTTTTGCGCCGTTAGACGGTGGGCTTGAATACAGACGACGGACACCCGCTTTCAATTGACCCAACACGCGGTCGCGCTCATCTTTATCTTTACAGATAACAGATAAACCACCCGCACGTTCACCGTAGATACCAAAGATTTTCGAGAATGAATTGCTGACGAATACTGGCAGACCCGCTTTTACCATCGTGCGAATTGCATAAGCATCTTCATCGATACCTTCCGCAAAACCTTGATATGCGATATCTAAGAATGGGATCAATTTGTGTTCAAGTGCCACTTTCGTCACTTCATCCCACTGAGCTGGGGTTAAATCCGAGCCGGTTGGGTTATGGCAGCAAGGGTGCATTAAGATGATGCTGTTCTCTGGTAACTTCTTGAAGGTTTCCAGCATTTCATCAAATTTAACCCCTTTGGTTTTTTCATCGAAATAAGGGTAGTAATGCACTTTCGTGCCTGCGCCAGAGAAGATAGAGGCGTGGTTTTCCCATGTTGGGTTACTGCACCAGACTTCTGAATTCGGGAAATAATGGTGTAAAAAATCAGCCCCAATTTTCAGTGCGCCAGAACCACCGATGGTTTGTACGGTAGCAATACGCTCTTGAGCAATTAGCGGACAATCTTCACCGAACACCAATTTTTGTAATTCAGTACGGTAATCTTTCAAACCTTCCATTGGCAGATAAAGCGATGCACTTGCCGGAAGTTTTCTCAGTGCAGCTTTCGCTGTGCCGACGGTTTCCAGCTCAGGGGTTTTCCCCTCTGCATCATAATAAAGACCAATACTCAGGTTAATTTTGCCTTCACGAGTATCTTTATTAAATTCATCCATCAGCGATAAAATTGGGTCGCCCGGATAAGCATCAACATGTTGGTACACAGGATATCTCCTACTTGTAGGTTTTCTTTATTACTTTTGTCTTGTGAAAATAACCCTTTAAAACCTATTCGTCTACATATTCCATTGCGACTCGTGAGGTCAATTTCGTCAAAAGCTCATAGTTAATGATGCCTGTTTGTGTGGCAATTTCTTCCACAGGCAGAGCATTTCCCCATAGAATGACGTCATCCCCCACTTTATCGGTGGCATCTGGTCCTAAATCCACGACGGTCATATCCATGGAAATTCGTCCAATAATCGGTACTTTTCGCCCATTTACTAGAACGGGTGTTCCTGATGGTACGTTACGCGGATAACCATCTCCATAACCAATCGCTACCACCCCAAGGCGGGTATTGCGTTCACTGCACCATGTTTCGCCGTAGCCAACACACTGCCCTACCGAATGCTCTCTCACTGCAATTAGGCTGGATTTTAAAGTCATGACGGGTAATAAACCAAAGCTTGCAGCGCTTTTGCCTTCTTGCGGTGAGGCGCCATACATCATAATGCCGGGGCGAACCCAGTCATAATGGGCTTCTGGCCATAAAAGGATCCCCGCGGATGCCGCGATGGATTTTTCACCCGGTTTATCAGAGACAAACTGTTGGAAGCATTCGATTTGTTTTTTGGTGGTTGGGAGTTCAGGCGCATCGGCCTGACAGAAGTGGCTGACAATGTTGATAGGTAAATCCACGTTGCTACAGCTTTGAAGACGTTGGTAAAAACTTTCCGCATGCTGAGGAAGTACGCCAAGGCGATGCATGCCAGTATCGAGTTTCATCCATACTTTGATTTTTTTAGCGAGCTGGGCATTTTCCAGCATTTCCAGTTGTTCAATGCAGTGGATCACCGTATCGATGTTGTATTCCACCATCAACTTCAAATCGGATTTTTCGAAGAAACCTTCTAATAAAACAATCGGTTTTGTCACGCCTTGATGTCGAAGCAGCAGGGCTTCATTTAAACGCGCCACCCCAAAACCGTCGACAATTCCTTGAATTTCGGTGCCAACTCCAATTAATCCATGACCATAAGCGTTTGCTTTAACAACTGCAATCAGACGGCTATTCGGCGCCAATTCTCTCACGCGTTGCAGGTTGTGTCGCAGAGCGCGGCGGTTTATTAATGCGGTTGCCGCTTTCATTTCTTCCTCTTAATTATTCATTTTAAAATTTAACTTATTTAGTCTTCAGTCTTCAATCTTCAATTTTCTATAAGCTCTAAATAATTCGCACTGTGGCTAGGCGGCAAGAGAAGCTAAGCCTGGGGAGCATACAAAAGTATGTGACTCAGGTTAGCGAACGCAGCCAACAACGCCACAGTGTGAAGTATGACGAGATTACTCGTCGTCATAAGCCGGGCCGGCGTAGTTATCAAACCTCGACCACTGCCCATTAAACGTCAGCCTCACCGTCCCTATCGGACCATTACGTTGTTTACCTAAAATAATTTCTGCGACCCCTTTGAGGTCGCTGTTATCGTGATAGACCTCATCACGATAGATAAACATGATTAAGTCGGCATCTTGCTCGATGGAGCCTGATTCACGTAAGTCGGAGTTTACTGGGCGTTTGTCTGCACGTTGCTCCAAGCTACGGTTTAGCTGAGAAAGCGCCACCACTGGTACGTTTAATTCTTTCGCTAACGCTTTGAGGGAACGGGAAATTTCGGCGATTTCTAATGTACGGTTATCCGACAACGCTGGCACACGCATTAACTGAAGGTAGTCGATCATAATCAGGCTTAGCCCCCCGTGTTCGCGGTAAATTCGGCGAGCACGAGAACGCACTTCCGTTGGCGTTAACCCCGATGAGTCATCAATGTACATATTGCGTTTTTCCATCAATATGCCCATGGTGCTCGAAATTCGTGCCCAATCCTCATCATCAAGCTGCCCCGTACGAATACGGGTTTGGTCTACGCGAGACAGTGATGCGAGCATACGCATCATGATCTGGTTGCCGGGCATCTCCAAACTGAAGATAAGTACTGGTTTTTCTTCAGTCATCGCCGCATTTTCACACAAGTTCATCGCAAAGGTGGTTTTACCCATGGATGGACGCGCGGCAACAATAATTAAATCTGAGCCTTGTAACCCTGCGGTTTTCTTATCTAAATCTTGATAACCCGTAGAAACACCGGTGACACCATCATGAGGCTGCTGATAAAGCTGTTCTATTTTCTCAACGGTTTCCGACAAAATCGCTTCAATCCCTTTCGGACCTTCATCTTTATTCGCGCGAGATTCTGCGATTTGGAAAACTTTGGTTTCTGCGAAATCGAGTAAATCTTCGCTACTGCGACCTTGTGGGTCATACCCTGCATCAGCAATATCATTGGCGACAGAGATCATATCGCGAACAATGGCACGTTCGCGCACGATGTCCGCATAAGCGTTAATGTTCGCCGCACTTGGGGTATTTTTCGATAATTCCGCTAAGTAAGCAAAGCCTCCGACGCTGTCCAATTCTCCTTGCTGTTCAAGGGATTCTGACAGGGTGATCAAGTCAATAGGCTTACCCTGCTCCAGCAGGATCTGCATTTGTGCAAAGATTGTGCGGTGAGGACGACTAAAAAAGTCAGCTGACGTGACACGCTCAGAGACCGTGTCCCAGCGTTCGTTGTCTAACATCAGTCCCCCCAATACAGACTGTTCCGCTTCGATAGAGTGCGGCGGAAGTTTTAAACCTTCCATTTGCTGATCGCGCGGTGGGTTTGTCTTGTAATCTGAGGAGGGTTTTTTAGCCATACTTGAAATATCCACGTCTATAATTAACCAACAGTTAGTATACGCCAATCTTAGGTGTCATGTGGCGTCTTTATTGTTATCTGCACAAGATATTATTGCAGGCACAATCTTAACGCAGCGCACAAACCGATAATTCTTCTCAGTAAAGCATCGCGTTATGATGGGGCAATTGATACTGTTAATAAAAACAAACTCACTCATTGGAGATGATCATGGCAAAACGTATTGAATTTTCGCAACATGGTGGTCCTGAAGTCCTCAATTTTGTCGACTATTCCCCGAATGCGCCAGCTGAAAACGAAATCCAAATCGAAAACCGTGCAATTGGTATTAACTTTATTGATACCTATGTACGCAGTGGACTGTATCCAGTTGCAAGTTTGCCATGTGGACTCGGCACCGAAGCGGCGGGTGTCGTGGTTAAAACTGGCTCCCAAGTCACCGGTTTCAAACCAGGTGATCGCGTAGTTTATGCACAAGGTCCGCTAGGCGCATACAGTGAAGTTCATAATGTACCTGTCAATGCCGTGGCACACTTACCCGATGGTATCACTTTCGAACAAGCAGCTGCCTGTTCACTTAAGGGGATGACAGTTTACTATCTGCTCAATCAAACCTATCAAGTTCAAAAAGATGAAGTTTTCTTATTCCACGCTGCGGCGGGTGGTGTTGGTCTAATTGCTTGCCAATGGGCAAAAGCGTTAGGCGCGAAAATGATTGGTACCGTTGGCTCTGAAGAAAAAGCGCAGCGTGCGAAAGCCGCAGGTGCATGGGAAGTCATCAATTACCAAACTGAAAATATTGCTGAGCGAGTGAAAGAAATCACTCACGGTGAAAAAGTGAATGTCGTGTATGACTCCGTAGGTCAAGCGACGTGGCTCGCTTCTTTAGATTCACTGAAACGTCGCGGTTTGATGGTGAGCTTTGGTAACGCTTCTGGCGCCGTAACTGGAGTTAACTTAGGGATCTTAAATCAAAAAGGCTCCTTGTATGTGACCCGCCCATCATTAGGTGGCTATGTCACTAACAGAGAAGAGTTAGACCAAGCCAGCAAAGCCCTGTTTGACATGATTTTAAGTGGCAAAGTGAATGTGGATGTACCGGCATCTCAAATTTTTGCGCTGAAAGATGCCCAAAAGGCGCACCAAACATTAGAACAACGTAAGACTCAAGGCTCAAGCTTGCTCATTCCTTAATTCATAAAAAAGCGCCAGCTATCAATAACTGGCGCTTTTAAAATTCTAACAACGGTAATTTTTACTCACTTCCGTTGCACTAAATAATTACTTCAGTTGCACGAATTAATAGTGCCCTTTGCGTGCTTGCTGCTCTTTGTAGATCTGCTGGTTCTCTTTAATGGTGTTTAACACTGTTCCCTCATAGGGATCTTGCTTTGGTGGTTCTCGCATCTGCCCACCTGACCCCGAACATCCAGCAACTAACAGCAGCAAAGAGGTTGCTATTAATATTTTCATCTGCTTCTTCCTCATTCATTAATGAGTTTTATCATAGCATGCAGATAATCCTACTCAGCCCGCATCAGCCAAAATCGCAATTTCATTTAAGTAATATTTACTCGCCACGGGTCACAAACGCGAGCGCTTGTTCAACCACTGATAAGTCAGCACCCTGTTTATGGGCATTTTCGCTTAAGTGGCGACGCCATTGACGAGCCCCCGGAATTCCTTGGAAAATCCCTAAAATATGGCGAGTCATATGCCCTAAATAAGCCCCGTTAGACAGCTCTTTTTCGATGTATGGATACATGCTACGGACAGCAGCAACGCTATCGACAATGGGCATTGTTTCATCAAACAATTGATTATCTACCGCGGTTAAGATTGATGGATTTTGATACGCTTCACGACCCACCATCACGCCATCTAAATGTTTTAGATGTTCTTTAGCTTCTTCGAGAGTTTTAACGCCCCCATTGATAGCCATGGTGAGATGCGGAAAATCACGTTTTAATTGGTATACGCGAGGGTAATCTAGTGGGGGAATTTCACGGTTTTCTTTTGGACTTAACCCTGATAACCACGCCTTGCGAGCATGGATAATAAACATGTCACAGTCCCCTTTTGTGGAGACGGTATCAATGAATTCACATAAAAATTCGTAGCTATCTTGCTCATCAATCCCAATGCGTGTTTTCACCGTTACAGGGATAGACACCACGTCACGCATCGCTTTGACACAATCAGCGACCAGCTGAGCATCCGCCATTAAACATGCACCAAAACGCCCGTTCTGTACGCGGTCTGATGGGCAACCGACGTTCAGGTTGATTTCATCGTAGCCACGCTCATGTGCTAACTTTGCGCATTGCGCCAAAGCTGCGGGGTCACTGCCACCCAATTGCAAGGAAACAGGATGCTCTTCTTCGCTATAAGCAAGATAATTGCCTTTGCCATAAATGATCGCGCCCGTCGTCACCATTTCGGTGTACAGCAACGTATTTTTCGTTAATAAGCGATGGAAATAACGGCAATGGCGGTCGGTCCAATCGAGCATAGGCGCAACCGAGAAGCGGTTAAGATTTTTGTAACCACCTGTTATTGATGGTGTATTTTGTTCTATCGTTTGATTTTGTTGCATGTTGGTCTTTTGGCGTTGATATCGAATTTAAGGCTTATGCTGTTGTGAAATAGCAAAAGAAAGCCGCATTTTAACAGCTGGCTTTCTTTTGTCATAATAAACTGTGCAGGTCGTTTTCGAGGAGTTAAGCAACTTTTTGGGATTTTTGTTTTAAGAATAGTCTATCAATATTCAAATAATTAAAAAGCAAGAAGACGTTGGCTGAATTTCAATCTTATGGAGTCATGGTAAATACTTTATAAAATGCAATGCCAGTGCCCGTGATGATCCCAATAAACCATTTTAAATTAGCGGATTGCATATCTTTAATCTGGTTAAGAACTGATTGTTCCGATCTCAGAATAGACTGAACTAATATATTATATTTATCATCTATCTTTTCTTGCAAAGCACCGCATAGAATATCCATTCTTGCTTGCAAGGCATTACATCGTTCATCTATTTTTTCTTGCAAAACACCACATCTTTCATCCATCCTTGTCTGTAAAGCATCACATCGTTCATCCATCCTTGTCTGTAAAGCATCACATCGTTCATCCATTTTTATTTGCAAATCATCTATTTTTTCTTGCAAAACACCACATCGTTCATCCATCCTTGTCTGTAAAGCATCACATCGTTCGTCCATTTTTATTTGCAAATCATCTATTTTTTCTTGCAAAACACCACATCTATCATCCATTCTTGCCAGCACAGAATCATGCCTGTCGTCCAGTTTTTCCTTCAGAGTTTCATGATTGCTATCTACTTTGTTCGTGATATTCGTTATGTGATTTTCTAGCGTGATCTTAAGGGTATTGTAAGCCCCCATTCCTTGGATAACCCATTGCAGTTGTGCACTCTCAGGTAATACTTTATCTGGTTTCTGACCTTCGTACATATAAGGTTCCTTATGCGTTTCATGAAGAAAAAATAGAAAATATTCGCATTCCAATACTTTCTGAATTTCTGAATATAACGCATATAGAAAAACACTTTTTCCGAATAAAAATTAGCAAGCTAATCATTGAGTTAACAAGAATAAATAGACTGAAACCAAACGCCCTTGTTATCTATGATAAAAAAGGCGCCTTTGGCTTACATTTTTTGAAGGGAAACTTGGCCGAACGTCATAAAAATCAGTGTACTACCTGCAACGCCGCGATAAACACCTTGTTGCTCATTTAACTCACAAGCCAATGCCGCCAACTGCCATGCATCATACTCTTCGATATCGCTCACACGGGAAGTCAGCAAACTATTATCTTGGCGCTCGCCGTAGGCTTTAACCGCAATCGCATCTCGCATTAATGACTCATCAATGGAGCTATTCGCCCAGCCCCACATCCAACTACCGACATTTTGGTCATAAGTCCCAATGATTTGCACGGGTGCCGTTACCATTATATTGTCCGGTGCATGGAAAATAATGGTGCCTTCATCTTGATCCACCGACCAACTGGCTTCATCCAATTTCCAATTATCGCAATGGAACTGATTTTTCAATTCCAGAGAGTTCATGCTGCGTTCAATTAATGCCTCATAAGGCATCTGTTCTAATTCACTCTTCATGTTAAATACGATTCCATTAACCAATATTTTTCAGTGCGTCGATAACCATCTGCCAAAACTTGTCGCGGTCTAATTTCACGGCAACCTGGGTATGGCAATCCGCAGGAGCAGGATGTCGAAAATCTGCCACCGTCATACCAAGGGTCAGCGTTCCCGTTAATTCGATATCCACAGGGACTTTTTGGGTGGTCATTACTGATGGGTCTATCACATAGGCAACAGCGCAAGGATCATGCACTGGCGGCGCATCAAAACCTTGGGCTTGTTTGTACATTTTTCCGAAGAAATCCAGTAATTCGACGACAAACTGTGAGCATTTCGTGTCTATTTCAGCAATTTTCGCCACGACTTCTGGCGTTGCCAGTGCTTGGTGAGTGAGATCCAGACCAACCATCGTTAGCGGCCATTTTTCATTGAAAACAATATGTGCGGCTTCTGGATCTATTTTGATATTAAATTCCGCGACTGGACTCCAATTTCCCACATGGTAGCCACCGCCCATCAACACCACTTCTTTCACTCGCTCCACAATTCGAGGTTCTAGCCTTGCCGCTAACGCGATATTGGTCAGCGCCCCCGTAGGAACTAAGGTAATGGTTTTTGGTGGGTGGGACATGATGGTATCGATGATCAAATTCACCCCATGACGCTCATCCAACGCTAACGTTGGGGTTGGGAGCTCAGGACCATCCAACCCGGAATCCCCATGAATATCGGGCGCCACTTCCACTTCACGCACTAATGGACGCGCTGAACCCGCAGCAAAAGGAATGCCGCGAATATTCGCCATTTCAGCAATCGCACGGGCATTACGGGTGACTTTTTCGAGAGTTTGGTTGCCTGCAACCGTGGTGACGGCGAGTAAATCGATGTCTGGATTACCGTAAGCCAGTAGCATAGCGATGGCATCGTCATGCCCTGGGTCACAGTCTAAAATAATCTTTTTCGTCATAGGGTTGCCTTATCGTCAATCGGGATCCACATTTTGCGGATCCCAATTTAGCTATCTCATGCGGCAAAATCTATGCTCGATGTCTGAATACGGAGAAATTTATTTCAAAACATGCGCATACACGCGTTTTGGTCCATTTTCATTTTTTGAAATATAGACCCCTTGTAGCTCTGGTGCAAAGCCCGGCAAGGCGTTAATTCCCGCTTCCAGCGCTTTAAAATACTGAAGAACAGGCCCTGACCAGACTTCCCCCGGTACCACACACAGCACGCCCGGCGGATAAGGTAACGCCCCTTCTGCGGCAATTCGCCCCTCTAACTCATCCAGTGGCAGTAATTCCACATTGCCGCGAATAAACTCCAGATGTGCCTGTTGTGGATTCATTTTCACTACAGGGAAATGCGCCTTGCGGAACATCTCTTTTTGTAGCTGTTTAATATTAAAATCCACGCTTAATTGATGCATTTCTTGGCACAATCGACGCAGAGTATACCCTTGATACTGTTCCTGATAACGCTGATACACGGATGGTAAAACGTCTTCAAATAATGCGTCTTCATCCAGAAGCTGCTCGAAACGTACTAAGTGAGAAACCAGCAATTCCAGCTTTTCACGTGATTCCGCTGGTGTTAGCAGGAATAAAATCGAGTTTAAATCGCATTTTTCAGGGATCACCCCATGTTCACGCAGGAAATGTGCCAAAATCGTCGCAGGAACCCCGAAAGACTCATACTCGCCGCTTTCTACATCAATCCCCGGCGTCGTCAGCATCAGCTTGCATGGGTCAACGAAATATTGGTCTTGCGCGTAACCCTCAAACGCATGCCAACGCTCTTTCGGAATGAAATTAAAGAAACGCTGCTCCGATGCAATTTGTTCTGTTGGGTATTCATGCCACGGCTTTCCATCCACTCGCTCAGGCACAAACGGTCTAAAGTGACGGCAGTGTTGAATAATGGATTTTCTGACCTCAATCCCTTGTCGCACACACTCCATCCACATCATTTCCCCCGCTTCCCCTTGGTGCATGCGCGCATTCACATCTAATGAAGCAAACAGTGGGTAAAACGGGCTGGTAGAGGCGTGCATCATAAACGCGTTATTCAGTTTCTTATGGGAAACAAAGCGCTCTTGGCCTTTGATATGGTTATCTTTTTTATGGATCTGCGAAGCCTGCGAAAAACCCGCCAACTGCTTATGAACAGATTGCGTCACCATGATACCGGGGTCATTCTCGTTCAGTTCCAGCAGCAACGGCGAGCATTGGCGCATCATCGGGATAAATTGTTCGTAACCCACCCACGCAGAATCAAACAGAATGTATTCGCAAAGATGCCCAATCTTATCCACCACTTGTCTCGCGTTGTAGACTGTGCCGTCATAAGTCCCGAGCTGGATCACGGCAAGGCGGAACGGTTTTTCTGCCTGCCCTTTTTCCGGCATCACTTCGCTCACCGCGTTTCTTAAGTATTCTTCGGTAAAACAGTGAGCATCAATCCCACCAATAAACCCAAATGGATTTCGCGCTGTTTCCAAATAAACGGGTGTTGCCCCTGCTTGGATCAGGGCGCCATGATGGTTAGATTTATGGTTATTGCGGTCAAACAGCACTAAATCACCCGGTGTTAATAAGGCATTTAAGACCACTTTATTGGATGACGACGTGCCATTAAGCACAAAATAGGTTTTATCTGCATTGAACACTTTCGCCGCAAATTTTTGGGCTTCTTTTGCCGCACCTTCGTGGATCAGCAAATCCCCCATCGCCACATCAGCGTTACATAAATCAGTGCGAAAGAGATTTTCACCATAGAATTGGTAGAACTGTTCACCCGTTGGATGACGACGGAAAAATTGTCCACCTTGGTGTCCTGGGCAGGCAAACGTTACATTGTGACCCGCAGCATAATCCATCATTCGCGCAAAGAATGGCGGTAATAACTGTTCAAGGTATTGGTTTGCAGCATCCCGTAATTGACGGCTATTCTCTTCACGCGCAGCAGGCGCTGGCAGTAATAATGCGGTCAAATAGTCAGGTGTTGGTGCATTGTCTGGTAGCTGCTTGTCACTAATGACAAACAGCGGAATACTGAGTTTACTGTCTGCAACTCTCTTCCACAGCCCTTGGTTGGCATCTTGTTCAGAGAGCACAACCGCAGCGATATTATTTAACTGTGCATCGCGAATATCTACCCACTGGAATTGACCCGTAAAATAGATAGCGACCCCCTGGCTACATGCCACATTGATTTTCTTCATAGCAGTCTGGCTCTTGGTTAGCTGAGGTAAAGAGGGGCTCAATATACTTGATAGATACTGAGATTGAAATAGTCAGAATTAATGCAAAATTATTCAGTTTTGCCTAGAGTGAATATTTTTTATAACTTACTGGTTAATAGTATAAAAATTTCCGGATAACCTCACCGGATTTTTAGTCATAAACCATGAAAAATAGATTATTTGCAGATTAACCGACCGAAACAGACAATAATGACAGTGGATCAGTCGGTTAATTTTTCGAGACGACGAGGTTACTTGTTTCTTTCTACGTACAGAGTTTGAGATGGATATGCAAAGTCCGCATTATGACGCTTAACTATATCAATAATTTTCAAATAGACCGCTTGCTGCGCATCCAGCCATTCTGCCCATACGGTGGTTTTCGTAAAGCAGTACACCATAATATTTAGGGAAGAATCCGCAAACGCATCAAAATAGACCAGCAAGGTTTGCCCTGTATCGATATTTTCATCTTGCTTCAGCATGGTGCGAATATCGTCCACAATCGCGCTGACTTTGTCGGCATCTTCATAACGTAAACCGATTTCTGTTTTAATCCGTCGGTTAGTCATGCGCCCTGGGTTTTCAACACTAATGGAAGAAAATAGCGAGTTAGGAATATAAAGCGGACGATGGTCAAACGTAACAATCTTGGTGATCCGCCAGCCAATTTCGACGACTGTCCCTTCAATATTTCTATCCGGCGAGCTGACCCAATCCCCAATATTAAACGGGCGGTCGAAATAGAGCATGATCCCTGAGAAAAAGTTACTCAGGATATCTTTACCCGCCATACCGATGGCGATACCGCCAATACCCCCAAATGCCATTAATCCTGACAAACTCATGCCAAAATGTTCGCCAAATAACAGCATAATGATGACGATGACCGCAGTCTTAAATACTCGTGCAATAATCCGCGCGGAAGTCGGGTCACTGCCTTTTTTAATCTGTTTTTTCTCTAGGCGGTTAACCAACTGAAAGAATTTTCGCGTGATAATCAATGCTATCACCGATATGGCGACTAGATTAATCAGTGGTGTTGAAATAAAGGTTAAATCAAAGTCACTGGCTGCCATATCTACAGATTGAGCTGTCACCAACACCATCACGCACAGCACCATGGTTTGGATCACATGCACCAAAATGCTTTTTCGCTTATGTTTGTGCCGCTTGTGTAAAACTTCAAAAAGCAAATACAACGCTAAACAGACGGCAATGATGGTCATGCCAATGGCATATTTTTCAAGTAATGCTTCTATCATGTTTATTGCCCTAAACTGACATTGAAAACTAATTTGCTGTGTAAAATATAACACTCTAAATAGTGAGTGAATAACTGCTAAGATATCAATTATTCATTTAATTTTCTCAATAATTATCAATTACTTTTCAGGTAGTCTAATAATGAACAATGTCTATTTCTCACCTAAAAAACAAGAAATTCAAAATGTTCTACTACTGAATCCTCATCAACGATATGACTATTTTATCGGCAAGGTTGCAGATTGGGAGCAAGTATGGACATTGGGTAACCATGAGGGTTTAGTCACGGCACAAGATGATAGCCAGTGTTTATTTTTACCTCTGTGGGTCGCAAAAGAGTATGCCGAATTATGCTTAACCGATGAATGGAGCAGATGTTACCCGCTTCCTATGACACTGGAACATTTAATGGCGGAAATATTACCTGACATGGCGAGCGCCAATATTAAAACGGCAATTATGATGCTACCTAATGGTAAGGGTACCCCGATATTTGATGCTCAGAGCGTGCTCGATGACTTACAAGAAGAGTGCCAGCAATATGAGTAAAAGGCTGCGTATTGGCAGCCTCATAAAAAATTAAAAAACAAAATTTACTGTTCAACACCCGTCGTCACGGTAAATTGACGGTTTTCCCCCGCCTCCAACCAAATCAGCGTTTGGTTATTTTTCGCAGCAATAAACCCTTCAGGGCGACAGGTTGCTGGTAACACGAATGCCCCCACTTTTTGATCGCCATTATATAAAATCCAGCGAGTCGCATAATTCAGTTCATTGGCTTTAAAGCGGGTTACAAAGGTATTACCCGCTGGCGAAGTCATCTTAAATTCAGGGTTTGCCGTGTATTGGCTCAAATTGTCCATAAAGAAAACAATTTCAGGGTCGCACATTTGCGGCTGATTCAGCTGATTCAGCGTCACTTCGCCGGACTTAAGCGCTTGGTTAAAATCGAGCCATTTTTGCGTTGGATGCACATGCCCCGGAATGGATTCACGCAGCTTAATCGCCTGTTCAGGAATATTTTGCGTTAAAGTGGCGTCGTCCACATAGGCATAGTTCATGTGGCACATATATTGGAGCGGCATTGGCACGGATGCCAAGTTAGTCACGGACATATGAATATCAAACAACGCACTGTCCGCATTTAATTGTACAGATGGCGCGGCACGATAACGATGCCCAAAGCCCATCACATACTCATACTCACCACACACTTTAAGACTGTTTGCTGTCAATTCAAGCCATGCTCTATCCATTGGTGCGCAGGGCATTTCCCCGTGTAATGGATGGTTATCTTCTGGCGATGGGCAACCATTACTGATTAATCCAGAATGGAAAGCAAAACAGCCATAGGTTTCAATCACGGTTGGAACAGGCTTAGGTTCTGAAAACATATTTTCCATTTTCAGATTTTGCCCGCAAAACTCAGCATCCCAAATCATCTGCCCTAAAAATGGCAAAATGGTTAAATGCCCCTGCGAGTTTTCAACACGCAGCCCTTGCACGCCAGATTGATAGACAAATGCGGAAACGGAAAACTGGCTATTTTTCAAAACTAAGGTCGGTTTTTCCGTAAATAAGCGTTTATGTAACGGGATAATTGTGTTCATTGTCATACTCACGGTTTGAGGTAAAGATGGGTAGGTGTAGCGCCTACCCTGAGTCACAGTTAATTATTTGGCTTGTTGTTTAGCTTTAAAGCGACGTTCGCCAACGAAGTAAATGCCCACGTAGACGAAGCACAACATGGAAACTAAGAAAGAGAGTTGCAGAGAGTGAGTGATATCCGCGACATAGCCTTGGATAGCAGGTACAACTGCCGCACCAACAATCGCCATGACAATCACTGCACCCGCCATTTCAGTATGCTCGTTGTCGACGGTTTCCAAAGTGCCCGCATAGATAGTTGCCCAGCACGGTCCAAACAGGATGCTCACCAGTACTGCTGCATACACCGCAGTGAAGCTCGGCATAAAGGCCACATACACCAGGAACAGCACACCAATAATCGAATAGATAATCAGTACTTTATCCGCGTTAAAGCGAGTCATTAAGATGTTGGCAATAAACTTACCGATAAAGAAACAGGCAAAGCTGTAGACCATAAAGTTAGAGGCATCACGCTCGTTGATATCCCCCATTTCCAGCGCTAAACGGATGGTGAACGACCAAACGGCAACTTGCATTCCCACATATAAGAACTGGGCAATGATCCCTTTTCTAAAGCGACTGTTTTTAGCTAAATATTTTAAGGTATCCAGTGCAGAAGGACGTTTATGTTCCGCCGTTTCTGCCACTTTGCATTTCGGGAATTTAGTCAGTAAAAACAGGATCATCACAACAACCAATACCATGATCATATAACGGTATGGTTCAAGGGTGTTTTCCAGCATCGCTAAACGGAATTCATGGATTTGAGTCGCATCCATGTTTGCCATTTGATTTTGTAGGCTCTCTCCTTCAGAGAAGACCAAATATTTACCTAATAAGATCCCGCCTGCGGCACCAATTGGGTAGAAGGTTTGGCTGATGTTCAGACGCAGAGTCGCGTACTGTTTTGGACCAATCATCGAACTGTAAGTATTCGCTGCGGTTTCAAGGAAGCTTAAACCAATCGCGATAGCAAAAATCGCGGCTAAAAACATGGTGTAAGTCGCCATATGAGACGCAGGGAAGAACATGGAACAACCCGCGATATACAAAATAAGTCCGATCATAATCGCGTATTTATAACTGGTTTTTTTGATAACCAGTGAAGCTGGAATGGCAATCAAGAAGTAACCGCCATAGAACGCACTTTGCACTAATGCAGAGGCAAAGTTACTGAGTTCGAAAACGCTTTTAAACTGTGTGATTAAAATATCATTCAGTGCTGCTGCACATCCCCAGAGCGGGAATAAGCAGGAAAGTAGGATAAATTGGAATATAGGTGTCTTATTCAGGTACCCATCAGGTAACTGAGTTATATTTTTGATGTTCATATTAACCCTTAATAATTTTTATTATATTTTTAACCGGCTAAACGGGCTTTTTGCTCTAATGGCAACCTTCATTTCAACCGGTCATGCTCAACATCATTCAAATTCAGAGCAAATATTGTGGGTACAGGTAATGCTTCTGGTGCTTGAAAGATGATGCGTACTAATTATTCAACTGCACAAACTCACTGAACTGCTCGATACTTGGGTAAGACGATTGCGTGCCTTTTCCCGTTACGCTAAAGGCTGAAAACAGAACCGCTTTTTTCATCGCTTCTTCAATATTTCCGGTGTGAACATAGTAATGAGAGAAGCAACCAATAAACGCATCCCCTGCCCCGCTGGTATCAATCGCGTTCACTTTAATAGCGGGAATGAATAGCTCACTGTCGCGAGTCATCCATAGCGCACCTTTATCACCTAAAGTGACAATCAGATTTTTCAGGCCTTTGTCTAACAAGGATTGAGCCGCACGACGCACATTATCCATGGTATCCACAGGCATATTGGTCAGAATTTCTAGCTCGGTTTCATTCGGTACAAAGAAATCACAACGGCATGCGTAATCTAAATCCAGTGCGCGTTGTGCTGGCGCTGGGTTAAGCAATACAGGGATGTTGTGCTTATTACCAAAGGCAATTGCGTGGTAAACCGTTTCCAGCTGCACTTCCAGCTGCAATACGATCAATTTACATTTTTTCAGATCTTCCGCAGCGCGGTCGATATCTTCAGGGGATAAAAACTTATTCGCCCCTTTGACAATCAAAATGCTGTTAGACGAATTTTGGTTAACGAAAATTGGCGCAACACCGCTTGAGGTACATGGCACTTTTTCTACATAACGCGTATTGATGCCGTAAGACTCAAGATTACGAATAGTGTTATCCGCAAAAATGTCGTCACCGACCTTAGTTAGCATAATCACTTTGGAGTTTAATTTTGCTGCGGCAACAGCTTGGTTTGCCCCTTTACCGCCACAGCCGATTTTGAAGGCTGGGGCTTCGAGGGTTTCCCCTTCTTTAGGCATTTGATCAATGTAAGTGATCAAATCGACCATGTTTGAACCGATAACTGCTATATCCATAATGTCCCTCGTGTTAAATAAATCACATAATGATATAATCCTAACATTATCATGTTGCAAAAATATCATTTGTGATTAGGATCTCGAATAACGAATGATCAAGTGTTATATCTGCCACATTTCCTCATTCTTTGTTACCTATTCCACATCTATTCTGAAAAACTTCATATAGGAAGGTTTAAAATGCAAGATTTAGCGAAATATATTGATCACACTTTATTGGCTGCCAATGCAACAGTTAACGATATCAAAACGTTATGTGCAGAAGCCGCAGAGCATCACTTTGCCTCTGTGTGTGTTAACACTGGCTATGTGCCATTGGCAAGCGAATGTTTAAAAGATAGCGATGTGATGGTGTGCTGTGTTGTTGGTTTCCCATTAGGCGCATGTTTAACAGAAGCCAAAGCGTTTGAAGCTGCTGAAGCAGTACGCCGTGGTGCCGATGAAGTGGATATGGTCATCAACGTAGGCATGCTGAAAAGCGGTGATTTAGACTTTGTTCGCCAAGATATCGAAGCTGTTTTTGCGGCTTGTGGTAAGGCAACATTAAAGGTGATCCTCGAAACTTGCCTGTTAACTGATGAAGAAATCACACAGGTTTGTGAAATTTGCCGCACAATTAACGTTGGATTTGTGAAAACTTCAACAGGATTCAGTACAATGGGTGCCACTGAGCATCACGTCGCTTTAATGCGCAAAGTGGTTGGTAATGAAATTGGCGTCAAAGCATCCGGTGGCGTACGTACGCGTGAAACCGCAATTAAGATGATTGAAGCTGGTGCTAACCGCGTTGGTGCAAGTGCGAGTGTCGCTATTGTGACGGGAGAAAATACCACTCCAAGTGACTACTAAACAACGGGGCGCGGTTCGTCCGCGCCATCATAAAAAGGATTGCAGGGTGATAGAAACTAAACAAAAAGAACGCCTTCGCCGATTAAGTGAATGTATTAAACGTTCAGGACGCATTCATCTTAAAGAAGCCGCGAGAATACTCGAAGTCTCTGAAATGACCATTCGCCGAGATCTCAATGCGGACACCGAAGGTCCTATCCCAATGTCACTGCTTGGTGGCTATATTGTTTCTGTCACTCAACCTACCGCTTTAGCTCCTCACGAACCCCATGCCGATATTTTCACGCCAGATCAAACTGAAGACCTATATATTCCTAATTTAGCCGCCAGTATGGTCAGTGAAGACGATGTGATCTTTTTCGACAATGGCATCGAAATGGCGACCTTAATAGCCTTAATCCCAGAAGAAATTAGCTTTACCGGAATTTGTTATTCTCATAACGTTTTTCTCGCATTGAGCCAGAAAAAAAATGCCACGGCGCTACTGTGCGGTGGGGAATACCGCCCAAAAAGTGATTCTTTTTACAGCCCAACGCTGCCTTCGTTATTAGATTCCATTAACCCCAAAAAAGCGTTTATGTCCGCCACTGGGGTTCACAGTGCTTATGGGGTGACTTGCTATAATCTCGATGATTTACCGATGAAAAAGAAAGGCATGGAAAAATCTATCCGTAAGATTTTATTAGCACCTTACAATCTGTTTGATGAAGTGGCGACCGCCAATATGGGCGAACTATCCCAGTTTGATGTGATTGTCACAAATCGGCAACTCAGTGATGAATACGAAACATATTGCCGTAATGGATTTGTGAAAGTGATTTATTAGTACAATATATCCCTTCTTCTTTATATGTCGATTTTTACAATAAAAATCGACATTTCATATCTATGTATCGATTGAGTCGACACAATTTTCCTATATGTATATTTTTCGTCAGTTTTTCGACACGTTTTCCTTATGCGTGTCGATTGCTTAAAAACTAAATCCGCACCGTCAAATAATCTTCCGCAATCTGCGTCTCAGGAAACTCAGCTTGGCACTCCGCCAGTAAACGCGGAATGTCATCCGACCCATAACGCCCACTGATATGCGTCGCAATAAACCGTTTTACTCCTGCTTGTTTGGCAAGTTGCGCCGCTTGTCGGGTAGAAGAATGCCCATGTTCATTGGCTTTCGCCTCTAGCGCCACTTCTAGTGTAGTTTCATGCACCATCACATCGGCATTTTTTGCCAATAACAACGCATCTGGCGTTGGGATGGTATCCCCAAACATCGCCACTACTTTACCTGCAACTGGCTCACCAAGGTAGTCAGCTCCATTCACGGTACGACCATCTTCTAGCTCAATCACTTCGCCCTTTTTCAGCGCCTGCATCCAAGGCCCGCGAGGGATCCCATCTTGCTCCAGTTTTTGCACATTTAGCGCCCCCGGTTTTGGATGTTCTTCAATACGATAGCCATAACATTCTACGCGGTGATCCAACCGATACGCAGTGACGATCATCTCCCCATCATCAAATAACTTACCTGCCTCAATTTCTACAATTTCAAGAGGATAAGTCATATAGGAGTCGCTCACTGATAAGACGGTTTCCACGTACTGTTTCAGCCCTTTTGGTCCATATAGCGTTAAGGGATCCGTCGTTCCCCCCATCGAGCGGCTACACAGCAATCCCGGTAAACCAAAAATATGGTCACCGTGTAAATGAGTAATAAAAATCTTCTCGATTTTGGGTGTTTTAAAGGGGCTGTTTAAGATTCGGTGCTGAGTGCCTTCGCCACAGTCAAAGAGCCAGTAGCTTTTACGGATACCGACTAAATTTAATATCATACTGGTGACATTGCGCTCTTTTGTTGGCACACCTGCGCTAGTACCCAAGAAAGTCAGCTCCATCATAATTCCTTGTTTTATCCTTGTTATTATTTAAATCTGATTGATTTTATCCCAATCCAATCCAAATTTAGCTAAATATTTTCGCAACCTATCTGCATCATTCGGTTGCTTTTTCTGTTGGCGAGACACCGCAAATAGCGTGCGCCCGGCCTCAGATAAAGAAGACGATTTTCGGCACACATCCAGTACGGTGGCTAACTGCTGCTGCTCAAACAGGTCGATTTCCCCGACGTGCTCAGGTAGCTGTAGTTTAGATTTCGGCTGCCACTGCTGGCTTAAACGCTGAATTTCCTCCTCCACCACAGATTGCGTAATACGCCCACGTTCAGCGAAGGTTGCCATTCGGGAAATTGAAGCGCCTAATTCACGGAAGTTGCCTCGCCATGCGGCTTTAGGGGAGCAAGCAAACTGAACATAGTGCTGACGTGCTTCTCTATCAAAACGGATTTGGCTCTGCTCTGCTTGGCAGAATTTTGCCAGCTCATAATCGATATTCGGCTCAATATCTTCACGGCGATCCGCCAGCCCTGGCAGCGCAAACGTCCACATATTAATACGGGCGAATAAATCTTCGCGGAATTTTCCCTCTTCCACCCACGCGGCAAGGTTACGATGGGTGCCAGCTATCAACTGAAAATCACTTTGAATTTCACTGTCCGAACCAAATGGGAAAAAGCTTTTTTCTTCAATGGCTTTTAATAGCATTGCCTGCTCATCAAGCCCTAACTCGGCAATTTCATCCAAAAATAAAATGCCGCCGTCGGCCTCTTTCAGTAACCCTTGGCGTGGGTTAAGCGCGCCCGTAAATGCACCCTTCACATGCCCAAATAACGTGGACATCGCATTATCGCCGCGCAAGGTGGCGCAGTTAATCTCCACAAAACGCCCTTTGACTTGATGGCGCCCTTGGCGTAACTGATAAATTCGCCGAGCCAGAAATGATTTTCCTGCCCCCGTTGGACCATTGAGCAAAATCGGCGCTTTAGAGCGTAGTGCCACACGCTCGATTTGCTCAATCATGGTATTAAATGCCTGATTACGGGTGGCGATCCCCGCTTTTAAGAATGCCAACTGAGTTTGCTGCTGGCTATCAAAGCGGCTGGTGATTTGCGCATAACGGCTTAAATCAAGATCAATTTCCGCATACATACCCACAGGATCGGTTTCCCGTTCCCCGCGAGTCGGTGAAGTTTGGATCAATTTTGCAGGCAAATAGTGTGCTTCCGTCAGTAAGAACCAACAGATTTGTACCACGTGGGTGCCTGTCGTGATATGCACCAAATACTCTTCGTTTTCTGTATCGAAAGGGTAGTTCGCAGAAAAATCCAGCAGTGAAGTGTAGACCTCTTCAAAATCCCACGGATCCGCAATATCCACTTCACGCAGTATCACCTCAGTTTTCGGTGATGCCTGCTCAATATCTTCTTTCACCCGGCACGCGAGCGAGTAGTCGTTCACCTGATGAATTAGCTCAAAACGGTGAATATCTAAATCTGCTTGCTGGCACAGTCCCACAGTAGGACGCCATTTTTTCCAGCGATTGGCTTTTTTACCGCGTCTATCAAGCACAGTACCCAATACGCCAATAACCACTTTTCTTTTTTGATTCATATTTATAAATATTTATAAGTTACGATATAAAAATATATAAATAAGCATAAGTCATTCTGATAAACAATGGCACCGGAAAAATCAAAAAAATAATTAAATGTTAATTATCAATTAATTAAAAATATTTAATGGCATTTTTAGAAAGTTGGCACGCATCTGGCAATAGTCTGACTGTCCACTACCGGAATTTGTCAGAACTTCAGTTCTACCGGTGCAGACATGGTGGCTAGCCCCACTTCATGGTCTGTATTCCGCCGTTGGTAAGACCTATCTGGTAATAGCATGCGCTATCGGGTTCGAGTCCCGACATTCAAAACCAAATGAATAAAACGTGGTTGCCGTTTCGCCACACAGTGTTATCCGAGTCATCGCACCGGGCATTGAGCAAAACAGTAGACAGCCGTATGGCGCTCGATTGTTTCCCTCCTCGCTTCGTCGATGATTTCGATAACACCTCAATAAATAAAAAGGAAAATAACAATGACAAAAATTAACGTGGCACAGGGATACATTGCACTGACTTCAAACAAAGGCGACTTCAAGCAACTGTTCGTGGCTGGCGAATATCGCCTTAATGATTGGTTTAATAAACTGACCGTTTCACTGTTTGAACTAAATAATGACCCAATTGAAGAGAAACTTGCTGAGCATTTACGCCAGTTTCACCCTGATTGGGTTGAAGAATACTGTGTGGATATCACTCTTGCAGATGATGAAATGGGCTTTGTGTATTTGCATAACAGCTTGAATGAAATTTTAGCGCCCGCGACGCGCCGACTGTACTGGAAAACGGGCAATACGTTGCACATCGAAACTCAATCGACGGACGATGTGGTTATCAACCCAACACTACTGGCGCGTTTGGCGGGTAAAAAACGCATCAAAGGTACCGATCTGGCGTTAATCAGCCAAGTTCCTGCATGGCATGTAGGTATCTTCAAATTAGATGGTGAAATTCAAGCCATTTTACAGCCCGGCACTTACGGCTACTGGAAGATTTGCCGTAAACCTGAAGTGGACGTGATTGATACACGGTTACAGGCATTGGAAGTCAGCGGTCAGGAGATTTTGACCAAAGATAAAGTCACTTTGCGTGTTAACTTATCGGCAAACTGGCGCTATGCCGACATCCTGTTGGCGTTATCCAAATTGAGCCAACCGGTAGATTATTTATATCGCGAGCTGCAATTTGCCCTGCGTGAAATTATCGGCACACGCACCTTAGATGAACTGTTGGAAAACAAGCAGTTAATCGACCAGCTGATGATGGAGCATGTGGTACAAACCGCCCTCACCTTCGGTTTAGAAATCGATAGCATTGGCGTGAAAGACATTATTTTACCGGGAGACATGCGCACCATCTTGTCTCAGGTAGTAGAAGCCGAAAAATCAGCACAAGCCAACGTGATCCGTCGCCGTGAAGAAACTGCCGCCACGCGCTCACTGTTAAATACCGCCAAAGTGATGGAAAACAACCCCGTTGCCTTGCGTTTGAAAGAGCTCGAAACCTTAGAAAGTATTGCACATCGAATCGACCAAATTTCCGTTTATGGTGGATTGGATCAAGTATTAAACGGATTGGTAAAAATTAAGGAATAACAATGAATAACAATAACTTTAACCAAATTATGCAGCCCAATAGTGCGCCAGTAAAAATGTGGACTCACGGAGTCCCTGTTGACCCTGCGGCAGTGACCCAATTGCAAAACACCGCAAAAATGCCGTTTATCTTTAAACACCTCGCAGTGATGCCGGATGTGCATGTGGGTAAAGGTTCCACTATCGGGAGCGTGATCCCAACCAAAGGGGCGATTATCCCTGCGGCGGTTGGAGTGGATATTGGGTGTGGAATGATTGCGGTGCGTACATCATTAACTGCATCGGATTTACCCGATAGCCTGCAAAATATTCGTTTTGCCATTGAAGCGGCAGTACCTCATGGGCGAACCACTCATCGACACGGTCGAGATAAAGGCGCTTGGCATCGTGCCCCTGATATTGTGGATACCCACTGGGCGCAACTGGATGAAGAGTTCAAACGCATCTGCGATAAGTACCCGAAGCTACGTGGGACAAACCATTACAACCACTTAGGGACGCTGGGAACAGGGAACCACTTTATTGAGCTGTGTTTGGATGAGCAAGACCGCGTTTGGGTGATGCTACATAGCGGGTCTCGCGGAGTGGGAAATGCGATTGGTAACTTGTTTATTACCTTGGCGCAAAAAGATATGCAGCAACATATCGCCAATTTGCCAGACCGTGATTTGGCGTACTTTCAAGAGGGAAGCCAATATTTCAACGACTATATGGAAGCCGTAGGTTGGGCGCAGGATTTTGCCCGTCATAACCGTGAAGTGATGATGCATCGCGTGCTGGAAGCACTGTCGAAAGAAATCACCAAACCGTTTATGACGCAGCAAGAAGCCGTAAACTGCCACCATAACTATGTGCAGAAAGAGCAGCATTTTGGTGAAGAAATTTTGGTGACTCGAAAAGGGGCAGTATCTGCCCAAAAAGGGCAAATGGGGATCATTCCAGGCTCAATGGGAGCCAAAAGCTTTATTGTTCGCGGTCTAGGAAACGAAGAGAGTTTTTGTTCATGTAGCCACGGCGCAGGACGCGTAATGAGCCGAACAGAAGCCAAAAAACGTTTTTCCGTGAGCGACCAAAAGATAGCCACCGCCCATGTTGAATGCCGAAAAGATAGCGATGTAATCGATGAAATTCCAATGGCGTATAAAGACATTGATGCAGTGATGGCAGCCCAATCGTCGCTGGTAGAAATTGTGCATACATTACGCCAAGTGGTGTGTGTGAAGGGGTAATTTACCCCAATTAGGAGTTCAAATGAAAAGTAACAGCATGGAAAAAATGAGTGATGGCGTATCCATGCTTATGCAAGAAAGGATACGTGAAACATTAAGCGAGATAGAACGCACTCACCAAGTCAAAATATTATTTGCCTGTGAATCCGGTAGTCGTGGTTGGGGATTTGCCTCACAAGACAGTGATTATGATGTGCGCTTTATCTATGTGCATTCCCTCGATTGGTATCTGACACTCGATAGAAAGCGTGATGTGATAGAAAAGCCGATTGACGACGAGCTAGATGTGTCTGGTTGGGAATTATCAAAAGCCTTAAAACTGATGCGTAATTCTAACCCCGCATTAATTGAATGGTTACAGTCGCCGATTGTTTATCATAAAGATGAGGACTTTTTTGCTCAGTTAGAATCATTGGCTGAACAATTTTACTCACCGTTAAAAGCGCGTTATCACTATCTTTCTATCAGTAAAAGGAACTTATACTCTGATTTTAAGGGCGAAGAAGTGAAATTAAAAAAATACTTTTATATCTTACGGTCAGTATTAGCTTTGCGATGGATAGAGAACCATAAAAATATGCCACCGATGGCTTTTCGTGATTTAGTCGCGGCATGTGTCAGACAAAAGAATGTATTAACGGAAATTAATACGCTGCTAGAGATAAAAGGTCGAGGCAAAGAAAGCCTATATGGCGCGCGCAGACCCGCTATTGATGCCTTAATCCAAGAAACCATAGACAGCATGGAACGCTACCAATTTCCAGAACCGTCTTGTAAAGATAGTCGCCTGTTAGATGCGTTCTTACAGAAAACCATCTTAGAATTTAGTACTAAATAGCGTTTCCCGTTATCAAACAAAGGGCATCGATTTCGATGCCCTTTTCACTATTCCACGCTATTTATCGCCAATTCTCACTTTTTACCACAGAGAATTTCCCTGCCCCCAGTAACGCAATCGCCAGCGCACTCACAAAGAAATAAACGATGCTCTCAATCGCCCATGCCCCTGTTTTATCCAGTAAGAACGTTTTATCTAACCCCACCATTAACCATGCAACAATCATCGTGAACGCCACTAACAATGCAGATGGTCGGGTTAAAATACCCAACACAATGAAAATAGGAGCAACCACTTCACCCAAAATTGTGCCGTAAGCAATAAATTCAGGTAAACCATAAGAGGCTAACAACCCTTTGATGCCACTCGCACCTGTTAGCAGCTTGCTCATTCCGTGAAATAGCATTAACCCACCCACAGCTAAGCGCAACAGCAATTTTCCTGCATCTTCATGTGACAAACAACGATTGAAAAGTCCGACCATTTTGCACCCCATCTCTCTACGTTATGTTACTTATCATTATGGTTCAAAAATCAGAAATGAGAATTGTTTTAATTTTCATTTTATTCATCTATATCAAGGTAATTCTAGTTATTTTTAATCCACTATTTCTTATTCAAAAATAGCGTCTGTGCTCTCTTTTTTTGAACTAAATTTTTGAACCCAACGACTCAATGTGCAGTTCAATTGAAAAATATCCCATCAAAAAATTAACCACATAATTAACAAGATTAATCACTCAATAAATTTTTAATTAATTAAACAAAAATATTAGAAAAAGAATAATACTCTTTTTACTTGTTTAAATATTGAAGATAAATAGAAACAAAAAAATCCAGAATAAAAATAAAATAGAAACAAAATCACAAAATAAAATATTCCTTATATTATCTATACTTAACTAAGTAACATCACTCATTACAAGTAAAAATTCAGCACATTAAATAATAAAAAACAAAAAATACAAAATTTTAATCTGAAAATTTGAAATCATTGGATTTATAAACCCATTAATTCCACTTTACATATCTTGAAGATCTTTAAACCTTGTCTAAGCTTAAAAAGCTAGTTAATTCTGACTCGCAAAAAAAATCACTTATTTTAATTAATCGAGAACCTCGATGGGGTTAATTATGCCTAGACATATACTTTCTCTATCAATACTGTCCTTATCCGTGTTATCTGGCTCAGTAATTGCTGCCACAAATAGCCCTGGAGGTATTATTTCTTTCTCCGGTGCAATTAGTGATACTACCTGTACGATTAATGGTAATAACAGCGCTGATATGTCGATTGCTTTAGATCCGATTATATCTTCTGATGCAGGAACAACGGCAAGTACAGTTATTACAAAAAACCAAAAAGCCTTTGGGCTTACCTTTTCAAACTGTGCAATTGTTGGTGGAGGTACGCCAGCAGGGACATTAAAACTTCACTTCTCTTCAAGTAATATTTCGCCTTCAGGCCTGTATTTAATGAATACAACAGTGAACGAAAATGATCCGGCCGTTGCTCGTAACGTGGGCTTTAGCTTGTCACAGACTGGATCACCAACCGTTGCTATTCCATTAAATACGACCTTTGATACTCAGTTAACCGCAGCCAATACCACTTCAGCTGCTGGTGCAACATTGAACTTAATTGCTAGCTACTACAAAACAAATGCGACTGCCGCATCTGTCGGTGCGCTGCAATCAAACGTTGTTTATACCGTTTCATATCTATAACAATAAACTCAAGCTAGGTTCCTCTGAACCTAGCTTTTAGTGAGAATTTATTATGAAAATAAAATTATTATTCTTACTTCTTTTATTATTTTCTAAAGAAACATTTTCAAACGTTATTATTACAGGAACAAGGATTATATATCCAGAAGCTGCACAAAGCATGTCTGTGCAATTAACTAATAACAGTAACACACCGTCATTAGTTCAATCATGGATTGATGATGGTAATATAAACTCAACACCTGAAAATTCAGATGCACCGTTTTATCTTTATCCTCCTATTATCAAAATAGAGGGTTTACAAGGTCAACAATTAAAAATTAAAAAAACAGATAGAAAACTTCCAGATAATGTTGAAAGTGTTTTTTATTTAAATGTCCTAGATATTCCTAAAGCGCCTGATTCAATGAAAGGGAAAAATGTCATTCAATTAGCAGCGCGTTCAAGAATAAAATTATTTTATCGACCTAATGGATTAACTGAATTACCTGAAAATATCACGGACAATATTAATTACCAGCTAAATAATAACGGTATTGTCGTGAATAATAACTCCCAATACCATTTTACTATTGCTGCTATTACAACGTCTGAAGATAAAAAAACAGCGCTTGTTGATTCAGAGATGGTTCCACCACACACATCCAAAACACTGCCTTTAAAAAAACAGTTAAAAAGTAGCAATCTTATTCTGACTTATGTTGATGATTATGGTGTTTTCAAATCTAAAAACCTTCAGCTTTAACAGAAGAAACCATCATGAAAAAAGAAAATTATCTCTACATCCTTATTTTAATAGGGCTACAGACTTATCTAAAAAATGCATTTGCAGATGAATTCGATACCTCCCTTTTGGTGGGTGAATCTGCGAAAGGAGATATTTCTCGTTTCTATTCTGATGGACAAATTCCAGCGGGCAAACAGCTTGCGGATATCTATGTTAATCAGGTTTGGAAAGGGCAGTTTGACATCAATGTTGAAGACAATGGTAAGCAGATCAGCCTTGCGCAAAGTGATGTCCCTAAGCTCGGTTTAAAAACCACACCTAACCAAGTAGATCAGCCTGAGAATAATGCATATGTTCAGCTCAGCTCACTGGCACCCAATCTACATTACCAATTTAAAATCAGCGAATTACGACTAAACATTACCGTTCCACAAGTGTCGATTAAACAATCTGAATCTGGTTATGTCGATCCCAGCTTGTGGCAACATGGCGTACCCGCCATTATTTTTGCTTATAATACAAACTATTACACTTATAAAGAGAAGAAACACGAAAAGAGAAATAATGAGAATTTCTATGCCACCCTCAACTCGGGTGTCAATTTAGGTGCGTGGCAATTTCGTGATGAATCCAGTTATCGCTATTCATCCCATGGCTCGCAAAAATGGCGCAATAACACCCGCTATGTATACCGCCCAATCAGCCAGATTAATTCAGGGCTAAAGGCTGGCGATTTTTATACACCAACAGCGCTATTTAATAGCATTCGTATGCGAGGCATTATGCTCGCAACGGAAGTGGGCATGTTGCCAAACTCAAGCCAAAACTTTGTTCCTATTATTCGGGGCGTCGCACAAACCAATGCCTTAGTCACCGTTTATCAAAATGGGTATTTGGTCTATCAAGAAAGCGTGCCGCCAGGAGAGTTCGCATTTAACGATATTCAACCTAGTGCGGGAAGCGGTGATTTATTGGTGGTAATACAAGAAGCCGATGGTCGAAAAGAGTCATTTTCTGTTCCCTACTCTGCTGTACCAGACATGCTTAAAGAGGGTGTTTCTAACTATAACGTTCTTGCTGGGCAAGCAAAAATCGACAATACCTCATACCAACCTAAATTTATTCAAGGCGAATATCATTACGGCTTGAATAACTTGGTGACGCTCTATTCAGGCGCTCTACTCAGTGAGAAATATTATTCCGCCGTCATTGGAAGTGGTTGGAACTTTCGCTTTGGTGCTATCTCCGCGGACGTCACTCACGCCAAAACTCAATTGGATAGTGGAGATAAGAGTGGTCAAAGCTATCGTTTAACCTACAGTAAATTTATTGATGCCACTTCAACCAGTTTAACTCTCGCCACATACCGCTATTCCACTAGCGGCTACTATAGCTTTGTTGATTCAATTTACTCTCATGATAACTACAAAGCATGGCAGCGATATCAAGACCAAAATGCTAACCCAATTGGCAATAATAATAACAATTCAGATCTTTCGTTAAGCAACTTCGATGCCCTACGTGGCTCACGAGCGAAAAATACCTTCACCATTAACTTGAATCAGCAGCTTGGCGACGATTATGGCTCTGTTTTTGTTTCTGGAACTCATCGTGATTACTGGAACACTCACGGCAGTAGCCGAGAATATCAAGTCGGTTATGCCAACAACTACAACGACATTTCCTACAACGTATCCGTATCACGGGTGCGTAATTATGATAATAAAGAAGAAACCCGGGTTTATATGAATGTCAGCGTTCCCATTAGCTTATTCGAAAAACGTGCTAACGTAAGCTTAGGCAGCTATTTTACTGACTCTCACTATGAACAAACGGCCCTGAGTGTCAGTGGCATCGCGGGGAAAGATAACCAAATTAATTACACCGTAACAGGCACAAATCAGTCTGGGGGCAACAATGTCCTCGGCGGAAATATTACCTATAAACACCCTTACACCACATTATCCGGTTCTTATACCGAAGCGAATGATTATCGTCAGGCAGGGTTAGGCGCTCGAGGTACCTTGGTCGCCATTCCTAACCATATCGCCTTATCGGGTGATACTGGAGATACTTACACCATCATTGATGCCCCAATGGCCAATAATATGATGGTGAATGATGATAAAACCACGCTAACCAATCAGCGCGGTGTGGTACTAGTGACCAACAGCACCCCTTATCGCGCTAACTCATATACCCTGTCTGATACCGAAAATACGGCTGGCGCTGAAGTGCTCGGAAATATGGCAAATATCAGCCCGTACCAAGGCGCAGTTAACTACATCAAGTTAGAAACTGACACTCGACAAACCTTTATTTTACGCGGTGAGTTAGCGAATGGTCACAGCCTGCCATTCGGTACTGAAGTAGTCGATCCACAACAGCAAAATATTGGATATGTTGGGCAATCTGGCGTGCTGTACCTTAAGAGTGAACAGCTACCTTCAGCCTTACACATCAAGCTGAAAGGGGAAAAAGAGTGCGTGATCCATCAACCAGTTAACACGATGGATAAAGGTAAAAACCGCTGTCAATAAAGGAAACTCCAATGAAAAAAACCACATTGGCACTATTATTTTCAAGTTTACTTGCCGTCAGCCAGTATGCCTCCGCTAACTGTCGACAAGCGTCAACCGTCACGGCATCCCCGATTGCTTTTAATTTATCAAACGATTTAACCAGCTCATCGACTGTCGTGACCAAAGACTCTCGAACCATATTTTCCGGTACATTTACTTGTACCAATAATGGATTACTCCCCAATGTCGTAGGTATTGCCTCACCATTTCAAGGTCGAAAAGCGACCGTGGGATTTAATGGGGGTAAGCAATTAGTCGAAGTCACCGTCACCCAATTAGAAAAAAATAATGTGTCAAACTTGTCCCCCGGTACCCACAATGCCAATGAACTCAATGTAAATTTCACCATGCAATTTACCCTGGTGACCGTCAAACCAAGCTCGAACTATATTGAAATTGCAGGAAGCACCGCAACCATTAACCCCGTTGTTTTTGCTTCAGATGCATCCACTTTAGGTCTTGTACAATGGCTTCTTGATGTGGTGGCTAGACTCTTAGCATTTTTACTGGGATTTGTATGGACAACTCAGCCTGATGATATCTATTTGCAACCCGTTCAAGTGACTTATAGCCCTATTACCACCACCTGTAACTTTTCAAACCAAGGTTTAGTCGTCACTCTGCCCCCTGTCAGCATCAGTACCGTCAAATCAGCAACGCACGCAGGTTACACTCCCTTTAATCTCAACTTCACTTGCAGTGATTTTCTTGCGGGAGGCAACGCATCAAGGGATATCAGTATTTTCTTATCCAGCAGCAGCTTACTCCCAGCAGATAAAACCACCATGAATAACACTGCCAGCCAAGGCGCTGCCGGTGTAGGTTTTAGACTCGTTATGGCGAGTAATCCTAATACGCCTATCACTCTATCCAATAGCGTGTCAGCACAAAGTACCGCAACGTCTATTTTCACTGTGGCAAAAGGAAGTCCCATTTCCCCATCATTTACCCTCAACATGGGAGCTTACTATTACCCTTATACCCCTGCCATCGTGACGCAAGGCCCTGTATCCAGCACCGCAACGGTGGTCATGTCATACAATTAGAAGGATGAGAAATGCAGTATATTCAAGGAATTATTTACGGTTTAATATTGCTTCTTCTTAGCTCACAAACGCACGCGAGCTTAATGCTCAAAAAAACGCGTCTGATTTACTTAAGCGACCAAAAATCTGCCAATATTCAAGCCGTTAATGACAGTGAACACGCAAGCTTAGTCCAGAGTTGGATTGATGAGGGCAATATCCATTCCACCCCTGAAACGACAGAGGCACCGTTTATTGTGACCCCCCCAGTGACCAAAATCGCCGCTCATGATGGTACGCAATTACGGATTCGATTTATTGGTGGGGATTTACCACAAGATAGAGAATCCGTTTTTTACCTGAATGTACTTGATATTTCACCAAAACCTCAAAATAAAGAAGGAATGAATATTATCCAGCTGGCGCTACAAATTCGTATCAAAGTTTTTTATCGACCTGCAGCGCTTGCCAATGGCATAGAGTCGTTTATCAATAACGTGAGTGCGTTGCATTCCGAGAGTCAGCTTTCAATTAAAAATCCCACGCCTTATTTTTTGAATATTTCACAGCTCTATTATGAAAATAACCAAAATACCCCCATCGCGAAAAGCATTATGATCCCACCATATTCAACCGAAAAGCTAGAAGGAAGTCATCGGCAAAATGGCAAACTTATTGCAGTGTATATCAATGATCAAGGTAGCTTAGTCACCCATGCTTTAAGCGTAAATTAGATAACCGAACCTATCTGGCTCGGTTATTCATTTTTAAATATGGATTGTATAAAAACAGTAACGCAGCATAAATTCAGCAATCAAAGCACAAACGCAGCCCACCACAAGAACATATTGGCTACGCCCAACCAGAACACCCTGTGCCTCGCCTTTAATTCGGCAAAATGCTCCCATGCCGATAGCCACAATGGCAATAAACCCAACCACCCAACTGGCTAAACGCAGTGACCAAATTTGTTGATAAGCATTAATTGAATCAATGGGAAAAGTAACGGATTCATTAGTGTAAGCAGTTTCCAGCAAATAGTTTTCGTAGAATGGTTGATAAATCAAACGAACCACTAAGCTCACTCCCACCACCATCAATAATGCAAGCGCCCTATTTTGACCTTTATCTTTCAATAGGAAGCTAACCAGTAAATAGTACCCTGCCGCCCCTAGGGTCAACATCGCCCCATAAAACATCAGGTAGGTATTGTCATTCATCCACACTAACATGGAGGTATAACGGTAAATCGATCCCATCGCATACACATCACACAGCCCCGCGATAATCGCCAGCCCCAGTAACCCATAGGACAGGCGTTTTTTAAACCACATCCACAAAAAAGTGAGACCCAAGAACGTAAAGTAAGTTGCCGTAAAAACCACTTCACGACTGAGCCAAGAGGAGAAAATGTTTAATAACGAATTAGGCGCATTAAGTGGCACTCCCAAGTGTGTAATGGAGGAGAGCAACCCCACTCCCGCTAGCACACAAGCGATAAATAAATAGCGCAGCAGAAAGCTCGAAGGAATATTTCCACCCAGAGTCGTCGCCAATCTTTTTGCACAAATCCCCAGCATCACGCTTAGCCCGATAGAGGCTTGCATCAACAAGGTAAATATCAATAGTGGCCATTCATTCATTTTTTCGCTCCTTGGATCACGGTATGACGCCCCGCCCCTTGGTGCGGGTGGATCACTAAATTAGGGTGAGTAATGGATGAGTCTGGCAGCCCTTTCACATCCGCTTGCGAACCAAACCGTTCGCGCAGCTCATCAATGGGACCAAACTGAATCGCACCGAGTGGGCACGTCGCCACACACACGGGAGTCTGCCCTTGCAGTTGTAAATCAATACAGAAATCGCACTTGGACATTTGCTTGGTTTCAGGATTCATCTGCGGTGCACCATATGGACACGACCACGCGCAAGTTCCGCACCCCACGCATTTATCCGTATTCACCATCACGATGCCATCCCCTTCACGCTTATGCATTGCCGTGGTTGGGCAGTTTTTCACGCACATTGGGTCAGCACAATGGTTACACGAAATAGACAAGGTATAGGCGAACACATTGTTCTCCCAGCTACCGCAGCCATTTTCGATAAATTCCCCACCCGTAATTTCGTAAACTCGACGAAATTTACGTCCAACTTCGAGATTGTTTTTATCTTTGCAGGACACCTGACACGCTTTACACCCTGAGCAGCGTGCCGAATCAATATAAAACCCGAGTTGTTTGTCGCTCACTGCGGGATAAACGTGGAATTTACTCATGCTTTTGCTACCTCCACCAATAAGGTTTGATGGGCATTACCGTGCGCCATTGCCGTACTGCGCGCTGACGTTAAAACGTTGGCGCATCCCCCTTGATCGACACCATTTTTATCTGGCTGCCACCAGGCTCCCGCTTGTAGTGCCACCACCCCCGGCATGATCCGCGAGGTAATTTTGACAGGTACCATCGTGACACCTCGATCGTTATGCACTTTCACGCGATCGTCATCAGCAATGTGGCGGCGTTTCGCGTCGATCGGATTGATCCACAACTCTTGGCGCTGCACCTCTTGTAACCACGGGTTCGCAAATTGAGTGGAATTCGCGCGGTTGCGCCCTTTCCATGTAATCAATTGCAGCGGATATTGCTGCGTTAGAGCATCTTCAGGGCCTTCAATCGCAGGCACATAATGAGAGAGTGCGGGAATATCGCGGTCATTACGGTCATATAGACGTTTCGAAAAAATCTCGATTTTGCCCGATGGGGTTTCAAACGGGTTATTGGCTAAATCTTTAATATTTTTCTCAAATGCCACATGCCCCGTGTGGGGTTTATGTTTCAAAAGATGGCGGCGTTTAACCAGCAATTCATCAAAGGTGGGAATTCCATCTTCAGGACGTTTTTCATGAGCATCATTGACCAGATGTTCAATCCACTGCTTTTCCGTGCGCCCTTCACTGAATTTTTCACCCACACCCAATTTGTTTGCCACATCACAGAGCCATTCATAATCACTGCGGCGCTCAAATTCAGGTTCCACGACCTTTTCAGACAGAATAATGTAGTTCCCTGTACCCCATGTCCCGCCGACATTCCAGCGTTCTAAAAAGCTGGTTTCAGGCAGTAAGATGTCGGCATATTTGGCGCTTGGCGTCATATACAAATCACTGTAGACGATAAACTCAACCTTATTTTCATCCTCCAGCACTTTGGCGGCATGGCGAATATCGGGGTTCTGGTTCGTCATGTAATTTCCCGCAAGGGAAAAAATCATTTTGATTTCGGTATCCAGTTTTTCTGCATTTTTTAAGCCGTTATCCGGTGTGACTAGGCTGGCATCCTCACAGGCTTGTACCCAGTTAGTAATATTAATTTTCGCTTTAACGGGGTTTTCAAATAGGCTGGGACCCGCCAGTGTTTTACGAAGATCAGGCGTCACGGCCATGCCATAACCAGCAGCCCAACCCCCTTTCACACCGACGTTTCCCGTAATGGTTGCCAGCAATGTCGCACCACGCGCAGAGCGTTCTCCACAAATATGACGCTGAGGTCCCCACCCTTGCATCAAGGCAGCGGGTTTGGTTGTGGCATATTCACGAGCCAGTTGGCGAATGGTTTGCGCAGGCACTTTGGTGATGGGTTCCGCCCACTCAGGGGTCTTCACCACACCATCTTTTTTTCCCATCAAATAGGCGACTAAGGATTCATTCTCCGGTACACCATCAGGCATTTGGTGCTCATCAAAGCCAACGGTGTAGGTATCGATAAATACCTGATCATGCAGACCTTCGCTAATGATCACGTACATCATGGCATCCATCATGGCGTTATCGGTGGTAGGCAAAATCGGGATCCACTGATCCGCTAACGAAGACGCGGTATCGGAGTAGCGCGGATCCACCACAATAAATTTGGTGCCATTTTTCTTCATTTTTTGGAAGTAATGGTTGGTATGCCCGAAAATAGTCTCATTTGGGTTATGTCCCCATAAAATCACCAGCGGAGTCTCTTCCAATGTGTCTAACGTACTGCCACTCGCCGAGGTGCCATAAGTGTAGGGCGTCACTGCCATAGTGTTGCCGTTACTGACAGAGTGGTAATTTTCGAGAAATCCCCCCGTCAAATTAAACAGGCGGCGTAACATATTCGCCCCTGAAAAAATGCCGCCCGTCACCCCAGTACTTAGGCTGACAAATCGCGATGCAGGACCATATTGCTGGTTAATTCGCTGCATATTTTCAGCAATCAGCGTGGTGGCTTCTTCCCAGCTAATTCGTTCGAAATGCCCTTCACCGCGTTTGCCTACTCGCTTCATTGGGTATTTTAAGCGGTTCGGATGGTAGACAAATTTGCGATAGCTGCGTCCGCGCACACAAGCACGCATAATCGGCATCTCTTCATCAAGATCCCCGTCAGGACGTGTACTGATGCGCGTAACAACACCCTGCTTAACGTGGGCGCGAATATCACATTTTCCGCCGCAGTCAAAACTGCTGCATGTGGAAACCACTCGCTCACCGTCATTCGGTAAGGTGGTCGTAGGGATAATATTGGAGTTTTCTGGTGTTGAAGCGACCGTGTTCGTGGCAATAAATGGGACAGCCATGAGTGCAGAGCTGCCTTGAATAAACCGACGACGGGTCAATGGTTCAATCAGATGTTCACTCTGATCATTATAATTTTTCATGATAACTCTACCTCTGGCATACATTAGGTTGCCGCGATAGCGTAAACATTTCCCACTGAGCCAACTTTTGAAAAACCGCCAAAGGCATTGGAATTTCAGCCAACCGCGTGAAACATGTGGTTATATCAATAAATTTTGCCTATATTCAGAAAATAATTCGTTATGTTTGAATTTCAGCCAATAAACGACGGTAACCAAAATTACAATGAGAAATATTCCACTGAGTACCATTGATAGTGTCGCTCGGGATGTTATCGCACTCGCGACAGATTACTTACCCAACGTGCTGTTGGATTCTCATAAGCATCGCCGCGCTCAATTCTTATATGGGGCAACGGGGCTAATTGAGGTGAGTACTGAAGATGGTGAGTGGGTTATTCCCCCCGACAGTGGCGTGTGGATCCCTGAGAATACAGCCCATGAAACACGGATGCTGAATGTCAGCACTCGCAGTTTATATATCGAACCTGCGGCTGCGCCCCGCCAAGGCAATCGATGCGAAGTTTTGCGCGTCACGCCTTTACTTCGCCAATTGCTATTAGAAGCGGTTGATGTGCCACTGGAATATGATCTTAACGGACGAGATGGCTCATTGATGCAGCTGATCCTCCATGAAGTGGCGCGCGCCGAGCCACTACCATTCTTTGCCCCGATCCCGCGAGATGAAAGCCTCGCAGCCTTGTGCCGCGAATTTTTAAAATCACCGCAAATTACCTCGCTTCCCCAAGAGTGGGCTGCAAAACTGCACAAAAGCGACCGCTCATTTAGCCGCTTTTTTGGGGCGCAAACGGGTTTGTCATTTTCAGATTGGCGACAACAAGCCTGCTTACTGAGTGCCATTAGCCAAATTTCAGCAGGTAAATCGATCACTGAAGTGGCGTTTGATCTTGGTTACAGCAATGTGGGTTCGTTCTCAACCATGTTTAAGAAATGGCTCGGACAAACCCCATCGAGTTTTATTCAGCGTATTGAATCCTAACCTTAATCCAAGGTGGCAATCAGCCATGCAGAACCACGATAGTCACCCGCTTGGGCATTTTCCCCTTGCAGGTGGCTACTGATTTCGAACTCTTTCAGGCTGTGAATTTCTGCGTTGATCTCTTTGCCGGATTGTCCCGTTTCAAGATCCGTAATCACCAAATTGCTGTAGATCGTATCATTCGCCTCATTTTTCATCGGTAAACGCTTTTGAGGATCATCATCCTGCGTGTAATCCAAGCGTAAACGTACTTTAGTTGCCGACTGGAAGAGGCAACTGTAGGTAACTTGACCACTAGCGCGGTTATCATAGTACAAGCTGTTTAACTGCCCATGGCGTAGGTTCAGTATCCCTTTTTCCCCGCTGCTGGTACTGGATGTGCATTTTGCACCGATATTAATTTGCGAAGCCGCCAAGCGTAATGGCACAGAAGATTCGTGAAGCGGCCAGCTATCATAAGGTGGCGCCACTTTTGGATTGGTAAATGCACGCACGTAACCCGCTAATGGCATTTCACTAATAATCAACTGCCCATCGATAATTTGCTCTTTGATATAAAACGTCATGGTGATAGGAAAATGGTTATTAAATCGAGGAACCTCAAATTGTGTATCTGCATAAGACATTGAGCACACACCGGAGCTGCGGTTCGTCCATTCCATCATGTCGGATTGCACCGTCATCACGAGGTTGGCGTTCAACCGATACGCTTTGAGTCCTGCAATCGAAAACCCCGTTTCAGGCACATACATGAATAATCGATGAAACGCATTTGCTGGCAGAATTTGCGTGCTTGTACTTCCCCAGCGGCGCCCGACACACTTCACCATACCGGTCGGTTCCGCAAGGTTACTATCTACCACAAAAGGCTCTCCAACTTGATAATAATTTTGACCGTCAGACCCCCTATCAGGGTGATCCGCCAGCGTGCTGCTGTTATTCACGCGTATGGTATAGCCCGTATTAGGATCGATAATTTGTGCCGCATAATCTGCATGAGCCATCATCGCTGACAGTATTCCTCCGACTAAACAACCTGCCCGCGCTATGGATTTAATTGTCAACATATTGCTGTTCCCATTAGTGATAAGTGACTGAGATCATCATGGCCGACGTAAATCTTCCTGCGGGTAATTGGCTTAGTGGTCGAGTGTTCACCAACTTTGCTTGAAGATTAATACGGTGCTCCGTCGCGCTGATAGGTTGTGGTGTAATAGTTTGTATTTGATTGAGCTCTAAAGGAAATGTTAGTCCATCCGTGATATCAAAAAAATCGATCCCCAACCCTTTTGCGCTGGTGGATAAAATTTGGCGACCTTGGTACTCTTCCGTTCCATAACCTTTTGGGTTGAGTAACACCGACAACGTTTTTCTCCCTGAGCACCCACTGATATACACCGGAAAATCTTTGGTCAACGAAACCCCTGGCGCGCCATTAATTTCAACCACCCCAAAATTAATTTGCAGTGGTGAGTCGTTATTTTCACTGCGTACGTGGCAAGCAGGGTCGACCATTGTGGCCACGACATCCACAAACACATCCCCATTAACCACCGGTGAGATAAATATCAGAAAACCCCACCAATACTTCCTGATTTTATTGATTTGCTTCACTATTTATACTCCACGGAAAATGTAGCCCAACCGGAGAAATTCCCTGTGCCAACGTAACCATAAGGAGGTTTGCGCGCTACCACACCAAAGGACAAAGATTGCTCATCATTCACCACTGCAACGCTGCCCACATCAATAGGCTCATCCCAATCAATGAGTTTATCTTTACTATCCATGATCCCCAGTACTACGCCGCTATCACCTTGAGTGATAAGGTAGTTATCCCCATCAATATTCACTAGCTGCGTTCCATGCCACGTTATCTTGATGAGCTTTCCCAGCTCCGCATGCTGGCAATGGTCAATTTCAATGGAAAACGGCGTGATAACGCTGGTCTCCCCCAGATTAAGAGACTCCATACGTAAATTTTCTAATTGAATCTCTTTTTTGACGGAACCTGCACTCACTTTGCAGGATAAATGCACTAACTCTCCGCTAAATTCCACATCCAGAAATTGCGCATTAGCTTGAGTCGAAAAGCTCCAGAAAAGGGGCGCTAGCAGCCACCAAAACAGGGTTACCTTACTCATAACTCACCTCCAGTCGCAGTGGATGCGCGCTCTCAATCACAGAAGGAAGCTGAACGGGGTTATTTCCATCAATAAGTGCCACGGGGTAACGCACTGTTTCTTCCCCCGTTAACATATCCACCACGAGCAAAATTGCCGGTGTTTTTGCTCCATGTTTATTTTCACTGAATGCAACTCCTGCGCCGCAATGGGTCAACGTCAGCGTTTTCCCTACCGTTAAACCACACGGGGCATTGAATAGCGTGGCATTCACCAAAAACCAGCCCGCCTGTGAAGATTCATAATGGGATTCAGTGGGTGGCACGCTGCCTAGAAATTCCTCTCCTTGCCCCCAAGCACTTACGGTCATTGTGATAATCCCGATAGCTAACCGGATAATATTCATCCTCATTCTCCCCTTTTATGCCTTGGTTCTATTACTGTTCCCCGGAGACTGTGCAGGTGTCTCCTTGGCAACGAAATACCAGTGTTGGCTTGCCGCCATAGTCATTGATGTAAGTGAGATAAGGGGTGGCCAGCGTGTGGCTGTTAATCTCGAATGTGGATTTAGGGGCGACCATAACAACCTCGAAGCTGCTCTCTTCCGACTGTTTCTTGCTATTCCCCACCCCAATCACCGTTAAGTTAAACGGCGTGGTGTTATTCAAACGGTAGCCTTTGGCCGTTTTTTGCAACGTAATGTTGTGTGCCCATTTGGTTTGAGAAGCTTCGAGGATTTTTTCAGGGCGATAGAACAATTTGACGCGGGATTGCAACGCAATTTGCAGTGTATTTTCTTCCGTGGATTTCGGCGGAACTTCACGCAAATTGAAATAGAAAACGGACTCTCTATCATCGGGTAATTGGCTTAATAATGGCGTTTTGCTCAAGCGCACTAGGCTGTGGCTATTGGCTTCTATCCGCTGTAATGGTGGCGTGGCAAGGATCGCGCCTTGAGTGAGTTTTTTACCTTGAAGGTCTTCAATCCAACTTTGCGCTAAATAGGCTTCTTCGGGATTATCATTCGCGATGCGCACGTTAATAGAATTTTCATTACCCGGAAAAACAATTCTCGTTCTATCCAGAGTCACCGCGCCATAAGAGGCTTGTGGTATTCCAATAAGCCCGCTTATCAATGCTGCAAAAATAGGTTTAAAATTCAACATAATCAACCTCATAGATTAAAGAGAATAAAAATTTCGTTATTTTTGACATGCCAGTTATTTTTGACATGGTAGTAACAGCATTGAAGAGGATGTGGTTAACCTGTCTGGCAACGTTATCTGACACTGTTTTTGGTTACGCCAATAAACCCACAACGCGGTATTCTTCTCGATCCCCACCAACCAGGTCACCCCTTCTTCTCCGACTATCCCAAGTTCTTGATTCACCTCATTACGCACACTGGCACCAAACGGTGGTTTTTTACCATCCGGTAAGGTGATCACCGAGAAGAGTTTTTCCCCTTTCATCACAGGGAAACTTCGATAGCCAATCGCGCCTTTTGTAAGCGTGATGTCGCTGGTGGCACTGAGCGCTTCAATGTTTTCAGGTAATTTGCTGGTGTTAATGGAAGCCGAGGATTTACGGTAACTATTCACATTTGGGATCACCGCTAAACCGAAGCGGTTGGTTTTTGTAACGCCATGATTCAGTGGTACGCCGCCAATATCTGAAGTTTCCACCATTAAGCGAGTATCACCGTGGGCAGAGCGATGCAGCGCGGCTCCCTTGGTCGTTATTGTGATCCCGCTATTAATCGATGCCCCAATACTGCGGTATTGATGAGGGACATAGCTGCCATTAATGGACACACTGGCATCCGAGAGGTCACGGGAATAAAAACCGCTCAAGCTCGTTTGGCTATCCACATCTTGCCCGTGGTTATACCCCATCGTTAGGCTGTAATTATCCCTCTCCCCATAACCGCTATATCCCACATTATGGTTATATTGATTCTTTTTATTGGAACGAGAGTACAACTCAGAAAACGTCAAGCTATGTCCGCTGTACAGCGGGATCGTCAAATAAAGGTTAATGGCATCATCTTCATAACCGTTACTTCGCTCCGTTCGCGTCGCGGAGATAGCAATATTGCCGCTATATTGGGAAAGGGAAGCAAAATTCAGGCTTGTATTGGCGTATAAACCGTACTGGGTTTGTGGGTCATCCTGCCAATAGGTGCTGTACTGGTAATTTAACGAGAAGTTAAAATCATCAAAATATTTATTTAAGTAGACTTGGTAATTTTCCTTGGTGGCTTGCGGTGAATGCCCAGTTCTGTCCTCATCCATATATTGCATTAACGTTCGATACTCTTTATCTGCAAAACGGTAGCCCGCAAAAGTAATATCGGTACGAAGATCCTCGAATGACTTCGCATAATTAAAACGGTAAGAGCGCCCCTGTAAGTGACCTTTATCGTCATCTGAATAATCAGCAAAAGATTGGGTAATATCCACCGCGACGGCCCCAAAAGAGAACAAGTCACGCCCAATCCCTAAAGCGGCACTTTGGTAATAGGCATTAAGTTGAGTTCCCCCATACAACGACCACGCATTTGATACACCATATGACAATTCACCACTAATGACGGGATCTCCCGTTAAATGTCGATTGTCATAACGTGTTTTCCCCAGCGCCGCTTTATAATTTACCCGACCCGGACGAGTTAAATAGGGCAGCGATGCAGTACTAAGACTAAATTTATTCTCTTCCCCATTTTCTTCACGTACCGTCACATCCAGCACACCACGGATCCCGCTATCAAGGGTTTGAATGCGAAAAGGTCCCGGTGGCACCGAAGTTTCTGAAATGATCCGATCCTGACTCCGAACGATCACAATGGCGTTAGTCTTTGCCACACCGATAATTTCAGGGGCATATCCCACCAATTTTGGCGGCAACATGCGATCATCACTTTCAATCGAAATACCCGTGTATTGCCAAGAATCAAACACGTCCGAGTAAAAGTTATTTTCCCCGAGCGTGAGCAAAGCAGCGCTTTCTTTCAATGATCGAAAAGCATATAACCGACTGAAATCAAAGTTGTGTTTTTCTTGCGAATAACTGCCCCCATGTTGCTTTTGATAAGTCCCATTGAAGTCACCACGCAACCGCCAAGCCCCAATGTTAATGCCCGATGTCCCATTACCAGATAAATAAACGCGCTTGTCGCCATCGGTTTCTTTTGTGGCAGAAATATTCGCACTGTAGTCCACAAACAAACCATTGATCCCCTCTTCCCATAATTTTGGGGGAACCCAATAAGGATCACGATATTCCATCCACATTTGGGGAATGGTCATTTTTAGGGACATAGAAGGCAAGTCCACTTTGGTTTGTACCCCAGCCAGAGCCGAAAAATTCAAACATTTTTCATCATGAAATAATGTGACTTTTTCCTCCGCAGATTTTTTTAGTCCCATAAAATCCAGCAACTGAGGTGCCAGACACACTTGCTGAGAACCTACACTTTTTGTACTTTTATCATCAAAAACAGCAACATCTCGCGGCTCGCCTAAACGCTGACCATTAACAAAAACAGTCAAAACATAGTCTCCAGGTGGAACATATCCCGCAACAGAGAACTGGCTCATATCAATGTTATTCATATCTTCGGCATCTAACACATCGGTATTAAATTCAGCAGCATAGCTATTGCCAATTCCCATACTTAGCGCCAATAAAATCGTCTGTCTTAGTTTGCTATGTTTGAACATCATGCTCTATACCATCCCAAATGCGACGAGTGTGCCCCTCTCGAAAATGACTTCGAGATCATGTTTATCTGCAATTTATTGATAATCGATAAAAAAACGGATTAACCCTTGATAGTTACCCGCTTGAATAGGTCGCCCAGTTAGCTCTAGACGTAAAAAGTACTGTAGATAGAGCGCTTTCCCTGATTTGTCTTGCTGTAATACATTATTTACCAAAGGGTAATATTGCCCTGGAATCAATGTATTAAAACGACTATCAAGGACAGAAACCCCAAGACCTTGTGATGCGCCTCTTAGTACAAATGCATCAATGTGTTCCGCTGTTTCCCCTGCAAATCGAATAGACCATGTTTTACTGTCGAGTAAAGAGTAAAGGCTTCCGCAGTCTCGTAACTCAATAATAAAAGGTTGGTTATGCTGCTCACGCTGCAACTTTGTACCAAGCAGGGGGATTGCCAAAGGTGAAAAATCAATCGTTTGAAATCTATTTTCAATTACAACCGAACACGGTGTAGCGATAACAATACCTTTCAATGTTGCGCTGCCATCAAGCTCTATTTTTTTATTCGCCGCCGCCCCCGAAATCATCAGGCACGTCAGAATGGTTATCGTCATCAGTTGAGCTAATTGGCGAGTTACCCGTTGATAAACAATCACAATTGTCTCCCTCAACTTTCTCCTTCAACTCCGTATTGATACCGCCAGTTATTCACTGGCGGTAGACTCAGATGCTTACTGATAGGTAATTCGGAAGTTAGTTACGGCGCTAAACTTACCTTCAGCGACATCTTTTGTGGTATCAATAGCTTTAGCTAATGCTGTGAAGGTTAAGGTGTTATCCCCCTTCTTATTGATAATTCGCGATAAAATATCCTTAGCTTTGCCAAATTCAAAACCATCAATACCAATACCTACGTTGTTTACATTGCCCGGAGAAGTTGAAAGCAAAGTGTTACCCGCATCGGCGTAATTTTGCCCTGTAAAGACTAACTCCATGCTTTTCACTGCTGCTGACGCCCCTGTACCATCTTTGGTGTAATCTGAAAAATCACACCCTGTTAATTCAATATTAAAATTCACTTCAGCCGTTCTGCCATTCTCTAAACCACGGCGAGAAAGCTGACCAAAATCAATAGTTTGTTTTAACGATGGTTGTGCAATATTGCAGGGTGAAGTCACCACTGTACCGATAAAATTCACCGTACCTGTATTCTCTGCCATTACACTAAAAGAAGTCGCTGATGTTGCCAGCAGTGTAATGATTGCTAACTGATTAAGTTTCATATAATGACTTTCCTTTCGTTTAAAAATAGGAGAAACGCAATACACCATTAAATAATTAATGGAACAGAAAAACATTAAATAACAATTAATTATATAATCACCAAAGAACATGTTAATTTAATTAATCATGATTAAAGATCATGTAAGGCTTTGAATTTTAATTTATCGTAATAGGAATATTTTGATTTTTTATCTTGAAATAAAAAATTATCTTGTAATTTTATCTCTGCTATTTCATCTGAATAGTTAGCAATAACTTTGAAAAAGAATTCAGACCAATCCTTACCTAATTTCTTTAATATGGCGTCAAGCGTTTCTATATTTACACTCGTAATACCACGTTCATAGCGAGATATTTGCTGTTGACTAATATGAAGCATACGCCCTAATTCCTCACCTGTTAATGAGCAATTAAGCCGTGCTTCCCGAATAAATAAACCAACTTCTTCACGTAATCGATATTTGTTTTTCATCATATTAAAACCAGTTTAAATAGCTTTAATTTCATTTACTCAAAGATAGCCAATTCATTGAGCAAATAGCGTAATAAAAAATGGATATATCCAAAGTGCAGGAAATTTAATTTATTAAAATATAGATACAGGAAATAAATCTGTAAATACGTTTATATCGATCGAAAATATATGATTTAATAGTTAATACCTATCAAATTAACTTTATTGATCGTTTTAATATCTGAATTTGATTTATATAAAATTAAATATCAATAGGTTACACAAATAAGACTATATAATATAATTAGCTAGTAATTTAAATATTCACTTATCTTAATCATGATACCCCTTAAAAAAAACATTATTTCAATTTAAATAAAAGAAAATTATCCAATTATAAATATCGCATATAATAACTTATTTAAATTTATTAAAAATAAAAAATCAAGAATATCAAACATAAAAACTTAATATTTTAATGAGAAATAAAAATATACTTAAATAACTCATATTTTGTGTTTTATAAATTCATTCAATAAAACTTTAAATATAATTTAAATTCATCAAAATAAGTCATATTAATCATGATAAATTTTCCATTATCCATATCATGCTTAAACTATGCATATCGTGCACTTTTCATTTTCTAATATTAACTAGAATAAATTAATCCGTTAGGATAACAAAAAAAGGAGCCAATAATGACAACTCAGTTTTACAGCTACCAACCGCAACAAGGTCATGGGCTTCCCCATGATCCGATACCCTCATTAATTGGTCCACGCCCTATTGGCTGGATCTCCACATGCGATAAGCAAGGTAACACCAATCTTGCGCCCTATAGCTTCTTCAATATCTTTAATTATTCACCGCCCATTTTGGTCTTCTCGAGCGTTGGGAAAAAAGATTCCGTCACCAATGCAATCGAAACAGGTGAGTTCGTTTATAATCTTGCAACTCTTGAGCTTGGGCAGCAGGTCAATTCAAGCAGTGCAATGTTACCTCGTGGAGAAAGTGAGTTTGACCTTACTGGGCTTTCCACCTTACCGTCCACATTGATTACGCCTCCGCGCATCGCCCAAACGCCTGTTTCCATGGAGTGTGTAGTCACTGAATATCAGCAATTAAAACGCGCTGACGGTAGCCTATTGGATACGTGGATGATCATGGGAGAAGTGGTAATGGTGCATATCGATGAAGCTACCTTAGAGCAAGGCTTATATAACAGTGCTCGCCAAAAACCTTTGATGCGGGCAGGCGGACCTGCGGATTATTATTGGATTGAAGAGCAACAAAAACTCGAAATGTATCGCCCTAAATAACGTAAAAAGTCTTAGGCCAGTTTCTATCACACTGGCCTAAGATTCATTATTTGGGGACACAGGTATACACCCATGCAGGTGGAAAATTGCGATACACACGTTCTTTTGTGAATGAAAAATAACGTGAAAATAGCGGTTCACAACCTTGGGTATACTGAAATAGCACTAATTTACCCTGATTCTTTAATAGGCTCTGACGCACCTGTTTTAATATTCGCATGCTGGTTTTTTTATTCAGGGACAGAAAAGGAATTCCTGAAATAATCAAATCATAATCACCCAATAAATATTCTGCTGAACATGGATTAACAGCCACTCTCGGGTCATCAATCTGATTTAAAATATCGATAAAATCACGATTAATTTCATAGAGATCTAAACGTGTTTGCGTCGTAATTTTGTTCACAATATAGCGAGTCATGACGCCGTTACCCGCACCAATCTCTGCAATTTGATGACATTGAGCCCAGTCAATATTGTCAATCATGGTATGACATAACCAACGAGATGATGGGAACACCGTTCCCATCGAAGCTGGTGATGCAATGAAATTCTTAACGTAGAGCTGGTAATGATTTTTATGAGAAAAAAACGATTCCGCCATGCTTCCTCCTGAATCAAAAATACCTTTTCTATTTCCTTAAATTGATGCTCCACATTCACCGCAAAAATTGGCATTTGGGTCTACGGCACTTTTGCATTGTCGGCATCTTATTTTTTGGATGTTTTGTCCGTGTGAAAAATAGTTGTCTTCGCCTCGACCATCATTGTGCTGATAACTCCCGCCATGCTTACCTCGAGAACCATGCTTGGAACTGCTGCCATGCCCTGAATGACCCCAATATTGGTTATCGCGTTTCGAGTTATAGCGATTTCTGCCGAGGTTAAATAACCAGCTGAAAATTGACATAATAAATATCCTCCACTGTTATTCTTGTCCCGAGTATAAACCTTAGACTTAACTCCAGAGACAACAGTAAAACTGAATAATTACAATAAAAAACCATTTATTACGTAAACTGAATATCGCTATTTTTTCATGACACACGCGGGTGAATGAGACAAAGCTTTCCTTAGGATTTGAGCAGTGAAGTTCCATAAGAATTATCAATCACACATAGCCACTTACCATCGATGAGTTTAAATACGTAGGTGGCATCTCGCACAGTATTAAACGGCGTACCATCTTGCATTTGCGCACTCAAAATAGTTTCAGCTAAGACTAAGGCGCAATCTTCACCAAAAATAACTTTTACCGTACCTTGAGATACTTGCAGGCTGTGATTAAAAAATTCAGCGATAGCAGAAAATGCTTTCTTTAGGTTCTCTTTTCCATGGACATGTAAACCGTCTTTCACCACTAACGAGCCATTCTCAGAATAAAAATCCATTAAATAGCTGAAATTTTCTTCTGTGATGGCGCGATCTGCGCTGGCAATTAGGGCTTCAAGTTCTTGCGTGTGTTTTTGAGTATTGTCGAAAAGATTCATAGAGGGCTCCTTGTTGAATACTAACCAGACAAGGACAAAAAACCCGCCTTATCTGGCGGGTTGAGGATGTAGCAAACTACCACCAGTTAAGTGATGGTCATCATAATAATGAGGTGAGCTACATGCTGTGACATAATTTTTTCCTGAATATAATTAGAGATTACATTATCAGCAATAAAATTTTTTTCAATGAGTATATAAAAAGGGCTTAAGTTACCTTAAGCCCTTTAGTCGTAAATTAGAAACTAGTGTTTTGAACTCTTATGGTGATTTAATGTTTCTTCTTTTAAATCAAGCTCATCACGTAAGCGATGGTACACTCGCTCATTGATATTTTTCCCTTTACGCATTTGATATAACGCTTCCCGCTTCGCCTTCAGAGCCGAATCTGACATCGAACGTTCCATCTCGATCATCCGATGTAAATCAAACACATCTGACTCTGTTTCATCCGTATTATCTAAACGACGACCATAAATTTCTAACAGCTGAGCACCCACTTCGGTACGCATCGCAATTTCATCCATATCATCAGAAGGGTGGTTCATCAGCTCACGAATATGTGCCATTGCTGCTTCATTGAGTGCCAGACGAGCGCGAATTTCATCGTTATCATAAGGTAAATCTTGCACTAAACCTTTGGTTAAAATCGGCAAGGCGATGCTGGCAATTAACAGCGAACACAGGATCACCCCCATCGCGAGGAAGATAGCCACATCACGGTTAGGGAATAATGATCCATCGGGCATTAAGAATGGCAACGTTAAAATACCGGCTAACGTAATTGCCCCGCGAACTCCCGCCGTTGCCATCACCGCCATCATGCGAATACGTACTTCATCCGCTTGCTTTCCACGACGACGATTGTGGAAAACTGTCAGGGTCATTGATATCCATACCCAAGCAAAACGCAGTGCACCTAATGCAATGGTGATAACGGCAACATACACAAACAGCATCCAAGGATGGCTAGCACCTGCAGCTTCGGCCACCTGAGGCAAATTGGTCCACATCCCTGGTAGCTGCTCACCCAGTAGAATAAAGATCATGCCGTTCAAACCTGTTTGTACCGTGTCCCAAACTGCCTTACTTTGCATTCGAGTCGCCGCTTGCATACGCCCTGCGATTTTTTCGTAGTGCATCGCAATACCCGCAACAACGGCAGCAAGGATTCCGGAAACATGTAAATGTTCAGCCAGCAGATACGCGGTAAAAGGCATTAACAGGCTGATCATAATTTGGATAGCTGGCTCTTCACCTGTGCGCTTGACTAAGAATTGGTTTAACCAGCCAATTGCCCATGCGACTAATAAACCAATCACTATCCCACCAAATGCCACCAGCACAAATTGCCCCGCAGCAGATGTCAGAGAGAACTCCCCTGTCAGCGCAGCCACAACCGCAAAGCTAAAGCATACTAAGCCCGTCGCATCATTGAGTAGAGATTCCCCTTCAAGAATGTGCGCCATACGCGATGGTAGTGGCGAATTCACTGTCATTGCAGATACCGACACAGGGTCAGTTGGGGAAAGGATAGCTGCCAGTGCAAAGGCAACCGCCAGTGAAATCGTTGGGATCAGCCAATGGATAAAGAACCCCATCCCAATAACGGTGACGACCACTAAGCCAATCGCCAATGACATAATTGGCTTAATTTCTTGGAATAAGGCTTCTTTTGGAATTCGCCATCCATCAAGAAATAGCAATGGAGGAATAAATAAAAAGAGAAAAAGATGTGGTTCGAATTCCACTGTAAATCCGTAGAACGATAAGGCAGCCCCTAACGCTATCTGGATAATTGGCAATGGAATGATGTCTTTAAGTAATCGGGAAACAAATACGCTCACGATGACTGCAAGTAAAAAAACGAGTACAAGTGTCACTACTGACATTGAGTGCTCCATAATGGTTTATCTTAGTTATCTGCATTGCAGTAAATAGATAAATCAAATCAATGTAAAGCATCAATTTATTACCAAATAAAAAAACAAAATAAATCAAAAACTACGATAGCAATCATTGTGTTACAGGATATTACTTAATTTCCAATACATTACATATCCATTCAATATACTCGTGTTTTATAAGGATTTAATCTGTTCTTCTGGTATAAACCCTTATCACTCATCAAAAACGGATAATTCCGAGTATTTTAATGCAACTTATCTATTTGATTTCTGGGCTATGTCTATCAATTAATTCTTGTAAAACCTGCTTGAGCATTTTGCTTTTACGAACACCAAGAGGCGCTAAAACTTGCCTTTCATGCTCTTCCGCAGCAATCAATAACCCTTCGACTAGCTCAACGCCACTAGAAGTCACACTCACTAAAGTCACGCGGCGGTCACTTCCTGTATGGTTATTGTGACGGATCACATGCCCTTGTTGTTCCAATCGTTGTAATACCCGCGTGATTGTTGGTTGCTTGCTGACTGTTTTTTGCGACAGCTCAGTGATCCCCATCGAACCATTATTGGCCAATGTAGAAAGCACTCGCCACTCCAACACCGATAGCCCATTGGCTTCTACAACCGCATGAAATTCAGATGAAACTAGCATCCATGCCTGCCCCAAAAGAGCAGGCAGGTAATTATCAACGAAGACTTTCGATTCAGGCATCAATTCCTCTTTTCTTGCTTCTGGTTTTATGACATTAGAAGCTAGCAGAGTAGCAGAAGGAAATCGAACTCTTAACATAATTTAACTAAAATCTTCCGCTAAGTAGTGAGCCAAAACCATCCACTCGCGTATCAAGTCCCAATTTTTTTAGCATCATGTAAGTTGTTGCCACAGACGAAGACAATACTGGTAAGCCCACTCTATCTTCGATAAGTTGAATCGACGGTAATGACGGCATTTGCACGCAAGCTGATGCCACAATCGCATCCACATTGGTATTTAGCTTTCTGGTGATTTCCACTGGTGCTAATGGGTTTTGTCTCCCCACCTCGAGGTTATCGGGGATCTCCAATGAGATGCTATCAACCACTTCAATACCTTCATGTTCAATATAGTCGATAACCATTTGCGTTAATGGCTTCATATACGGCGTCAAAATCGACACTTTTTTCGCGCCAATGGCATGCAGCCCTTCGACTAATGCCCCTGCACTAGTGACAACCGGCGCTGGATGCCCATTATCTATGGTGCATTGATGGAGGCGTTTTTGCGAAACTCGGTGATACCCCTTCCCCATGCTCATAATGGCAACCAAGCAGGCATACCCTAATACATCGACATCGGCGTCTGACAGTTCAATAGCACAGCGGTCACTGTCTGAGTCCATTTTGGCAAGCTCATCCTTAGTCACTTTCTGCATACGCATACGGCTAGAGTGGAATGTGAAACGCTCTGCAAACATCGCTTCACGGGCGCGTAATATAGCCGGAATTTCAGTTTCCATGGTGGTATTAGATGAAGGCACAATCTGCCCAATACGAAACGTACGCGCTAAGCTCATAGCCCTTTCTCCACTGAAGAGTCATCCGATTCAGCAAACTGATTAAGTTCATCGACATCTTGCCCACCATGATGGAAACGAGCAGCCGTTAATGGGCGACGATTAACCTGTAAGTCAAAGATATCAAAGCGATTATAGTGCCCTGTAATATCATGCATTTGGCGTGGTTGAATACAGCGATTCAAATCAATTTCAGCGTAAACAATGCCTTCTTTATCAATCAATGGTTCCCCAATTACTCGTCCATCAGGACCAATAATGCCGGAAAATGCGCTATTTGGACGCGCAAGCAACTCACGGGATTCGGGATGCGACGCCGCCATGGCTTCAACGATTTCTTCAGAGACTGTCGAACAAGAAATGATGGTAAATACTTTGCCTTCAAAGCAATGAGCAGAGGCACGTAAACGAATCGCATCCGCCATGTCATAGTCTTTTGGTGCCACTGGCAGTGCAATATAACTGGCAATATGAACCAACTCACCTTGAGCCAGCAACGAGAAACGTGCCAATGTATTGGTGTTTTCGCCACATGCCAACGCCCCTAAAGGACCAATGCTGGTTTGGTGAACTTTCAGCGAGGAGGCATCCCCATTTGCCCACGTCAATTTTTCCGCCCACGTTGGGACTAATTTACGGTGACGTCCTAAAATTTTACCTTCATCAGAAATCGTCACTAACGTGTTGTATAACGTGGCAATTCCGTTCGGATTGCGCTCATTCACCCCCACAACCACGTTGATATGGTGACGAGCGGCGGCTTGGGCGATTTTTTTAATTTCAGGTCCAGGGACTTCAATGGCAGATTTGCACAGTTTTTCAAACCAAGGGCTGCCATCAATCGGGTTCATTACCCAACTCCAATACGGGTAGCCAGAGACAAACACTTCAGGAAATGCCACTAATTTGGCACCATTATCCGCTGCTTCTTCAATCAACCGACACACTTTATCAACGGTAGCATCGGTATCGAGGAATACAGGGGCGGCCTGTACAGCCGCTGCCTTAAATTGAGGTAGATTCAACATGTTAGTATCTCCCTTGAGTTATACCGCAACCACTGGGTGGCGTAACTCACCGATTTTTTCGACATACGCTTCAATTACATCACCCGGCCATACCCACTCTTGTGGGGAACGACCCGCACCAACCCCTTCAGGTGTGCCCGTTGCGATAATATCCCCCGGTTCCAACGTAATGCCTTTGCTGATATCAGCAATCAACGCATTCACATTGAACAGCATATGGCGAGTATTGGAGTCTTGCTTGGTTACACCGTTAACTTTCAAACTCAGGTTTAGTGAGTGAGGATCAGGAATTTCATCGGCAGTCACAATGCAAGGACCGAATGGGGCGTAGGTATCCTGCCCTTTAGAGTAAATCCATTGACCTGCACGGCGACAATCACGTGCACTCATATCAATCATTAAGCTATAACCGAACACATAGTTCAGGGCATCTGCTTCAGAAACCCCTTTAGCACGCGTCCCCATGATCACCGCCAACTCCACTTCCCAATCTAATTGCTGAGTAATTTGGCTGTTATGTTCAATCGCATCACCCGGTCCAATCACCGTTGTTGGCGGCTTAGAAAAGATAACCGGCTCTTTTGGTAGATCTTTAGAGGTATCCAGAGTACGGCTCGACTCAGCAACGTGCTCAACATAGTTCAGACCGATCCCAAAAATGTTTTTTCTTGGGCGTGGAATTGGCGCTAAAATTTTTACATTCTGTACTGGCCATGCAGTTCCCGCAGGAAATTGCCCTTTATGTGCGTTTAATAATTCAGTACCTGCACGGATCCCTTGTGGACCTAAATCAATAAAATCCAGCATATTATCAGGGAGATATTGACCATTCTCTTCAGCTAATCTCGCTAAATCCACGACTTGCTCGTTAACAATCGCCCCTAAACGTGCTGCTGCGGTAACATCTGAACGGTAAGTAATAAGACGCATAGTTTTTCTCCTTGAGTCAGGTCTCAGACCTAACTAAAATCTTCACGTAAACAATTAAAATAAGTCATCGGAATAAAAAGTTATAAAAAATAAATAGTTAGCTAATCACTTTTTGGTGCCCGTCATTGTCCACAAGCGCCTCTTCATAATAGAGGCCAAGGGAGTGCATCACTGGCAAGTCGTTAAAACAGAACAGACACGCGTCTTCGCTCTGGGATGTATTCACATGTTCGTGGAACATCCATGATGGCACACAAAAAATATCTCGCTCTTGCCAGTCAAAGCGCTGCCCATTAATAATCGAATACCCTTTTCCTTTCGCCACTTGGTAGATAAAACTGCCCGTATGACGATGAGCTTTGCCGACAAATCCAGGGCGTAATAACTGCATACTAGCCCCAATCGTTGGCATCACTGGCCCACCGGTTAATGGGTTGGTGTAATTCATTAAAACATCATCAAATACTGAGCCATCCGTTACTTTTGCGGCGCGTTGCAGCGCTTCATAAGTGGGTCCCCACTGGTATTTGAATAATGGCGAATAGGGCTTATCCCATCCCACATGGTGCGGACGTAATGCAGTCGCTCCCCACATGCCAACGGGATAATCAATTGGACGAGTTTGTGCTTGATGCAAATCGGGGTGAACTTTGTAGAAACCCGCTTCCATTGCATTGACTAATGGAATATCTAAACCATCTTGCCAAATACACGGTAATCCACCTTCTTCCACACCATGTTCATGCCAAGTACCATTTGGTGTCAGCACAAAGTCATTGGCTTCTAAAATCATTTTTTGCCCTTCCACAATGGTGTAGGCGCCGCGCCCTTCCATGATGAAACGCAATGCTGATGATGAATGTGCGTGAGCCGAAGCGGCTTCTCCCGGATGCATCACCTGTAAACCGGAATACAACCAACCCACTGCCGCTGCCACATCTTGACGACCAGGGTTGTTTAAGTAGATAACACGGCGACCTGCTTTTTCCGGAGTCACCAAATCCACCGAACGCAAAACATGCTCACGTAAATCTTGGTAACGCCATAAAACAGGCACAGATTGAGATTTTGGCTGCCACGGCTCAATTTTGTTGGCAACCGTCCACAATGCGCCCGTTTTGAGTTCATCTAACTGTTTGTAATACGCCAACAATTCTGGTGTATCTTCCACATCTGCGCGTCCTGCGACATTTTCTCTGTATTGGTCATGGGACTGAATCGTCATGGTGTTTCCCCCTCTCGCATTTACGCCATTAACGGCTTTTCGATTGTTGGATTAATTGTTGGCGACCATACTCATAAGGTGCTGGCCACGAGACTGAATTCCACCCAAAGCGAGCACACTCATGGAGTAACCAAGCAGGGTCGGCAAGAAGTGGTCGAGAGAGCGCACAAAGATCTGCTCGCCCTGACGCGATAATGCTATTCACTTGATCCGCATCAGTGATCGCACCAACGGCAATTACCGGCACCGATCCTTCATTGCGAATACGATCCGCCATTGGGGTTTGGTACATACGCCCATAAACAGGCTGTTGAAGAGGGGATACTTCGCCAGATGAGCAGTCGATAATATCTGCGCCCGCTTGATGAAGTGCCTGCCCAATTAATACCGCCTCATCGACTGTTGTGCCGCCGTCAACCCAATCTGTCGCAGAGATACGCACAGACAGAGGCTTATCCTCAGACCATACTTTTCTGACCGCGCTCACTACCGCTAGCGGGAAACGCAGACGATTTTCTAAAGACCCACCAAACCCATCGGTACGCTGGTTAGTTAACGGAGAAATAAAGCTTGATAGCAGATAACCATGCCCAGCTTGCAACTCTAACCAATCAAAACCGGCTTGATCCGCGCGTTTTGCTGCCGCCACAAACTGGTCGATAATCTTTGCCATGTGGGCTTCGGTTAGCTCAGTGGGCGTCTGTGAAATTGAAGGTAAATAAGGTAATGGTGATGCGGAAACTAATGGCCAATTACCTTGTTTCATTGGATGGTTTTCTTGCTCCCAGCCGCGCTGTGTTGAGCCTCGACGCCCAGCATGTCCTAGTTGGATCCCAATTTTCGCATCCGTTTTTTGGTGTACAAATTGCGTCACATTTTTCCATGCCGCCACTTGCGCATCATTCCAAATTCCCGGGCAGCCTGTCGTCACTCGCGCTTCAGGAGAAATTGCCGTCATTTCCGTCATAATCAGGCTAGCCCCACCTAATGCGCGGCTACCGATATGTACCAGATGGAAATCACTGACTAGCCCATCAGTTGCGCAATACAGCAACGTTGGAGACGCTATCACACGGTTTTTCAGTTCCACATTTCGCAAGCGAAATGGCGTCAACATCGGGGCGACTTTTTGATTAGCCACCTGCGCTGGTAAACCCGATTTTTCGGCAAACCAGTTTTCATAGTGAGTTAACCAGTTACCATCACGCACACGTAAATTTTCATGAGAAATGCGCTGAGAACGAGTTAATAAAGAGTAAGCAAACTGCTCAGGATCGAGGTTTTCATAGCGCTGCACGTTTTCAAACCACTCGGTTGAGTTACGCGCCGCATTCTGGATTTTTAGCACTTCGACACTGCGAACTTTTTGGTAGTGCTCAAGTCCCTTGCGCAAATCTCCTTGAGTCGCTTTCAAGCTTTCGCACAGCTCAATCGCATCTTCCAGAGCCAGTTTAGTTCCTGAACCGATAGAGAAGTGGGCGGTATGAGCGGCATCTCCCATCAGCACCACAGGAACTTCCTTACTGCTTGTTGGTTGTGTCCAGTGCACCCAGTTATCACAAATCACGCGAGGGAAACGAATCCAAATCGCGGCACCACGTAAGTGTGCTGCATTGGCAATCAGTTTTTCACCATCCAGCCATGGGGCAAATAACTTTTCACAGTAAGCAATCCCATCTTCCTGAGACATTTGGTCGATACCTGCTTTCAACCAAGTCTCTTCCGTGGTTTCTACGATAAATGTGGATAACCCTTCTTGGAATTGATACGCGTGAACTTGGAACCAACCGTGTTCATTTTCAGCGAACAAGAAGGTAAATGCGTCGAAAATCTTTTTCGTGCCTAGCCAAACAAAACGGCAACGGCGTTGGTCGATATCGGGTTTGAAGATATTTTCATAGCGAGTACGGACTGCGCTGTTGATCCCGTCGGACGCAATCACCAGATCCGCATCATATTGACGTGCAATTTCTTGGTCATCCGCCACTTGGGTTTCAAATACCAATTCCACCCCCACTTCAAGGCAGCGATCTTGCAAGATATTGAGGAGCTTTTTACGCCCAATACCGATGAAACCATGCCCGCCACTGCGGTTACAGCTACCTTTAAAGTGAATGTCGATATCATCCCAATGGCTAAATTCAGCACTGATCGTTTCTGCTGAGACTGGGTCTGCTTTGCGCAAGTTACTTAATGTGGCATCAGAAAATACCACGCCCCAACCGAAGGTGTCATAAGGGCGGTTACGTTCAACGACCACCACACGGTTGCTTGGGTTTTGCAGTTTCATCAGCAACCCGAAATAAAGCCCTGCGGGACCGCCGCCGATACAAACGATATTCATGGAGTTTCTCCTTTATTACGTTGTGCCATTACACCGGTTGCTGCTGGGTTAAGGCGCTATACAGTGCTTCAGGGATAGGAATAGCCTGATGCGTAATCAGTGATGTAGTGACATAGGTTTGCGTCACTTCCATGCGCAACTCGCCATCAAGGCTGGTACAGCGTTGACGTAAAGTCAGTGATTTACCGCCAATGCGTTCGACATGCAGCTCAAGCTGAACGTCATCCCCCATACGGCTAATCGCTTTAAAATCCGCCTCTAAATGCACTGTGGGCAAACCAAAACGTTGATCGAGGATGTACCCTGCAAATCCTTCAGGGAGTAATTCATCAAACCAACGCTCAATGAGATTGTTAAACATCACGAAATATTGTGGGTAAAACACGATCCCAGCAGGATCACATTCTGAAAAACTGATCCGATGGTTTCGAGAAAATGTCAGTAAACTCATGATGCTATCCTTATTCCATCGCCAAACGCTGACGGCATTTTTTCAACTCATTACCATGTTCATCCGCCAGCGCCGCTTCACGTAATTCACGTAAATTTATCGGTGCCAACTGGCTACCATGACGTTCAACAATCTCCATCAAAACTTGGAAATTGCGCAATCCACGAGCATGGGTGTCGCTATACCCTTTCACCACTCTCTGACATTGCGCAATTTCGGTTGCCAAAGCAGGGTTACTGCTTGCGGCTTGCGCCACAGTGGCTAGCCATTTTTCAATACGATTATTTTCAAGCTGATAACGCAGCGTTGAGCGGCGCCCTCTGCGCCATGCAGCTAGCACGTATAACTGTAAGAATCCCCATAAGGAACTGGTAGTGATTGTTCGTCCCCTTTGCGTCAATTTGCGAACGGCTTTGTGTACCCAATGTGGTTTCATCAACCAATTGCCTAAATTTTTGGGAAGCGTTTCGCAAATCTCTTCGATTCTTGGATGCATAAATTCATTGATGTCGAGCAATTGGTTATCTTTCGCTTGGACTTCACTGCGTACTCGGGCAAAACGGCTATCACGAATTTTTAAGTCCGCAACGCGAATGGTGTCTTCATAGGACATCCATAGCGCTAAGTGGCGTACTAACGCACGCTGTAAACGCGGGTCATCACCGCCTTTTTGCGCAAATAGCCCTTGCAATCGATTGAGGTACGTCTCGGCATATGCAGGGTCTTGATAATCAACCAGCCGACGAACGCCTTCGGTCGCAAGGTAGTGAACATGGTCAGGAAACTGACTTTCAATCCGAGAAAGGAGAGCTGCTACATGTTTGTTTTTTGGTGTTTTTTCTACCGCTTTTGCAGATTCTGCTTGATAAGCCTCTTCAGGCTGAGCCGCTTTTTCAGCACCCAATGCAAATGCTCGCAAACTCGGTTTCACGCCAACGCCACCACGAACGATGGTTTCTTCAAATTGTTCACGGCTAAAGGGCAGAACCCCCGAACCAAACAGCGCACCGAACAACACGGCGCTGATCACGCTGCCACTCTCTTGCGCAGCTTGTGCCATATCAAAATGCACAAACTGGCGGGCGGCTTGCCCCGCATGACGGATCAACGCTTGGCTATCCACTCGCCCATCCCCCATTGCCGATTTTTCTGCGATGGAATAAACCCGATGGGTCGAACTAATCAGCGTGGTACGCTCCGCGGTCACAAAACCACGTTGTACTGCACGCCCAGCCTCCATCAGCTCTGAAGCCAACACCACATCCACATCACCGGGCATTGGCATTAACGCTAAAATAGGTGAAGGGGTCTGCGGGTTATCAGCACCAGGGAATAATTCAACATAATAAATTGTTGCCCCTGTACGCTGTGCCACTCCTGGCACAGAAGTAGTTTGCGCAAAATAACCGTTATCTTCGCCAAGATTGACAATCCAGTCAGCGAGAACGCCACCACCTTCTCCGCCCATCGCAAGGATGGCGATTTTGATCGGCTGTAAGGCCATTAGCGATTGAGAGGTCATTAACGGTTGAGAAGTCATTAAAGATTGAGCCATGTGCCCCCCTAGAAACTCAGTTGTTCACGGCGGCGTGCATCACGACGCTGCAAGAAACCAATAAACCAACCGCGAACACGGTGGCGCAATTTGTCCCAGCCATTTGGGTTGGTAATAATCAGAGCTTTAAAGAATGAAGGGCACAGCACTGCGGCATGGGAAACCTCACCGCACAGTCCACAGCCTACGCAGCTATCCATCACTGTCGCGACAGGGTCTGTACGTAAAGGATCTGGGTTAGGTTTGATTGATAACGATGGGCAACCCGATAAACGAATACAGGAGTGGTCTCCCGTGCAAGTGTCTGAATCAACGCCAAAACGTTCACGGACAACTCGCTTGCCTGCTGAAACGTCATCACGAACTTTTTTCTTTTCGCGGCGCTGTTTGTTCAACATACATTCGCTTTGCGCAATTAACACTTTAGGACCGCTTTCTGTCGTCGTCAGTGCCTCACGCAGCGTATTCGTCATGGCTTTTAAATCGTAGGTACGTTTGATGGTTTTTACCCAATTCACCCCAACGCCTTTAACTGCTTTTTCAATCTCATGCCCAGTGCTGCGGGTAGAATTTAGCGCCGTTGACGATAAAATATCTTGCCCACCGGTTGCAGAGGTATAACTGTTATCAACAACAATGGTTAAGTTATCGCTACGGTTAAATACGCTGTTAGCAATACCGCTGGTTAACCCGTTGTGCCAAAAACCGCCATCGCCCATCACAGAAATCGCTCGTTTACCCGCTTTGGCATTTAACGCAGCAGCACCCGCGCCACCAAGCCCGTATCCCATCGTCGTGTTACCGAGGTTAAATGGCGGCAGAATAGAGAATAAATGGCAGCCAATATCCGCACTCACATGGTGTTCACCCAGTTCACGCTCAATTAGCTTCATTGCAGTAAAAATGGGACGTTCAGGGCAGCCCGTACAAAATCCAGGTGGGCGTGCATGCACCGTTTCATTCAGAGTCGGTTCCGCCGCATTCACATATTCAGGTAGGTCATCATCGGCTTTGACAGCCGCGACATTAATAGTTGGAATACGAATCTGATTTGCAGCCGCTTTCACTTGTGGCTCAATTTTGCCATAACGTTCGAAGAATGAGCGCAGCCCTGCTAATACCGTTGCGGTGTTATATTCTCCCGCCATCGGGAGCATATCTTTACCGTGTAGCGCCACGTCAATATTGCGTTGACGTAAAATATTTGCCACGTTTTGCTCAACGAAATTCGGTTGCCCTTCTTCTAAAACTAAAATAGCTTTTTTATTGCGACAAAAACGTTCAAATTCGTCATCAATCAACGGGTAAGCCACATTCATGACATACAACGGGATTTTGCTATTACCAAAAACGTCGGCTAGACCAATTTGGTTTAATGCGCGGATCAGCGTGTTGTAGTTACCACCTTGTAAGGCGATCCCCACATCTTCGGCATCTTCCGCAAAAAATTCGTTGAGTTCACGTTGTTGAATAAATTTGATGGCAGCAGGCCAGCGAGCCTCAATTTTCTCTTTTTCATGTAAAAAACTGGCGGGCGGTAACACGATGCGGCTCACGTCGCGAGTTGGGTTCTCTAGCGCGTCTTTGACCGTAAATTTTGGATATTGATTATCAGAGCATGTGAACTGCCCATGAACATGGCAAGAGCGAATACGCATTTGCAGCATAACTGGGGTATTACTGGCTTCGGAAAGATCAAAACCATCTTTAACTGCTTGAACAATGCAAGGTAAATTAGGGCGTGGGTCAAGTAGCCACATTTGGGATTTCATGGCAAATGCGTGGCTACGTTCCTGCATGATGGAGGAACCTTCGCCGTAATCTTCGCCGACTATGATCAACGCACCACCCAGTACACCGCCAGAAGCTAAGTTTGCTAATGCATCTGAAGCTACGTTAGTCCCAACAGTTGCTTTGAATGTCACTGCACCACGTAAAGGGTAGTTAACTGATGCAGCTAGTGTTGCGGCAGCAGTAGCTTCACTGGCGCTATTTTCGAAGCGAATACCATAATCCGATAAGATATCCTGCGCATCTGCCAGCACATCCATCAGGTGGGAGATGGGAGCGCCTTGATAGCCTGCCACATAGGAAACCCCTGATTCAAGTAACGCTTTCGTAACGGCAAGTATCCCTTCACCGCTAAAGACTTCGCCTTCACCCTGCCGTAATTTTTGAACTTCTTGAACAAACGAGCGCTCAGCCATTTTAACCTCACCAGTCAACGTCAGCACGTTGTTATCTTTTTTGTGTTTCTTTCTTGTATCTCATTTGTTAATAAATGGTCAATCCATGATTAATCATGCATATTAGATTTTTGCAGAGAGTGGATAAGAGGTGCATAGAGCGGACAAAATCATTGTAAAACAATGAAAAAATGTCATAGAAATGGACAATGGATAAGAATCTTCGCCAAAGAAAGCTGTGGCTAACTTTCCTAATGAATCAACGAATAATCCTAATTATCACTTACAAATAGAAGGGTATTAGAGTATTCCTCTAATAAAAAATGAAATGCCACCATAGATAACTTTTTGCTTAATCAATAGGTAGGTGAATATACAAAACAATATGAAAAATCATATATTTATAACTAAAAATTAATAAGAATAACTTTATTTTTTAGTTTGTTATAGAAATCACATTCAGTGAATTCTCTCTATTTTTTTGCAGTATCTGGATAGTTTTTGCACAAATATGGCTAGGTAAGCAAATTCCTTTATGCTATGTTCGAAGCGTAATTGGTTAAAATTTGTTTAATAAAATGTTAATAAAATCGACCTGTGTAATAAGTCGAAGATAATAAAAAAATAACAATGAGATATCGAAATATCCCATAGTGACCCTCGAGGATCCTAGCTTATCGCGACACTCGCTAGGCAACCTATCAAGGTCACAGTGTTTACTTTGGAGGCACCTCCTTATGTTGAGCAATTCATGGCCTTACGCACCTGCACCTCAGATAGAGAACCAACTCTGTTCTTCTGAGCGATTATTATTCAGTTCTGCTGATCCTGAAGAGATTAAATCTATGGTGGGGCGTGTGATGAAGCCTCATCAATTTCAGTTACTTAACCAGCATCAGCGTCTTGATGCTCGCATGCATTACATTCCAATGGGGGATATTTCTCTCAGCCGGCTACGCTATGGGGCAGATGTCGCTATCACCCCTGGACAACTGGAAGATTTTTTCCTGGTGCAAATGCCATTATCAGGTAGTGCAATTATCGAAAGTGGCGGGAAAACTTTAGAATCCACACCACAAATGGCTTCTTTGCTTAGCCCAGAAGAGTCTACGGTGATGCGTTGGAACAGTGACAATGACCAATTTATGCTACGAATTTCTCGTTCTTTATTAGAGCGTACGTTAGTTGGGCAGCTTGGGCATACCTTAGAGAAACCATTAGTTTTTGAATTAGGGTTTGCTTGGCAGTCTTGTATTGCATGGCGTACGTTGATGAATTATTTGGTTGAATGCGCTACACGTACACCTGATTTACTGCAGCATAAACTGATAACCACCCAAGTAGAGCAGTTGGTTTCTGTTACCCTACTTTCCACCCACCAGCATAATTATTTAGAAGATTCTGGTATGCGCCGTGCCACCATTCGCCCGCGTCATGTGCGCCGCGTTCAAGAGTACCTCGAAGCACACGCCCATGAACCGATTACCGTTGAACAACTCGCCCATATTGCTGGCGTCAGTTTGCGCAGCTTATATGCCGGTTTTAAAGAGTTTTTAGATATTAGCCCGATGCAATATTTACGTGATTTGCGTATGGAGCGAGTTAGAGCCGAATTGATGTCAGGGGAAGCCACCAGCGTGACTGGCGTGGCACTACGCTGGGGATTCGCCCACATGGGACGGTTTAGCGCAGAATATAAGCAACGCTACGGAGAAAGCCCAAGCCAAAGTATGAAAAAAGCGTAAATTCACGTATTAAAACCTATCTAGGTTAAAGTGACCGTATGGCTGATTAGCAAGCTGTACGGTCATTTTTCATATATGGAAGGCTCAACTATCACCTGAAAATGAAAATAGGTAATAAGAATTACGTACTTCAATATTGGCAGCCGAAAGGCTGCCAATATTGAGGAGGAAGGAATTAAAACGGAATAGACGCTTTGAGGTAAATTTGTGAACCTTCAGGACGGTTTTTCACAGAAAAATCCTTCTCCCACTTCGCCGTAAATAGCCAACCTTGTGGGTTTGCATAACGGATTGAAGGACCGACTGCGAAAGCTTGAGCCTTACCTTGCGCTGAGTTTGGACCACTGTCATTGGTGGTTTGCATAAATCCATAACCCCCAACACCCGCGACCCAGCCATTACCAAAGCCCCAGCCTAATGCATAATCGGCGTGGAATGCTTGCCCTGAACGCGTGTCCGTATCATTGTTACGGAAGTTAAAGTCATACATCATTTTTAAATCCGCATTCACCCCGACAGGAGGAATGTAGCTGATTGCCCACACCGGCTGTAATACCCAGTAATTTTTCCCTAAACTTGATGGGTCGGTTTTACTGTATTTTCCGGTTGGCGCGTAAGCATCCAGCCCTAAGACATAATGCAAGTCAGCGGAAGGATGGAAACCGAGTGCGGGACCAAAAGTAATATCCCCGAGTCCACGACTGGTTTCTTTATTCCCCGCCGCCTTCGCCGTCACATCCAACAAAGGAAGGATGGTATGAAACGCTAAATCGCCACCAAACACTTTTTGGTCAGTTACCCAGATAAAACGTGGTGCGAGTACGTTCACATTCACACTAAACCCAGGGATTGGAATTTTATCGCCTTTGTTGTCGCGAACACTGTCATAGTGGGCATTTCCACCATAGACCAACACATGGACACCTTGCGGTGGCAGTGCGCCAGACATAAAGTTTTCTAGCCCATCAGGGTAGATCCCAAGACCGCCCCCTTCTGTTGCGACAGCACCAAATGACAGTGCACCCAAGCACGAGCCGACGAGCAGCTTATTCACCATTTCTTTATTCATCATTTACCTGCCGCTGTAGTGGTTTTATGATATTTTTTATATGTTTACTTTGATGTTTACTTGTATGTTTGCTGTGTTTGTCTTGCCTTGAATTGATTCAGGCCCATTCTCTATTACCGCTTTTTCTTCGCTGCTAATTTCTCAGCAACTAAATACCCAGAGCCCCCGCCAAGACCGGGACCCGGATGGGTTGATGCCCCAATATGGAACAGATTTTTGACTGCCGTTTGATGCGCTTTGGTCTGCCCTGAAGCGGCAAACGGTCGCAACCAAAAGAATTGATCTGGCGAACAGGTTCCTGAGTAAGGATCCCCCCCCACCAGATTGCAGTTATAACGCTCAAGATCGGCTGGGGAAATTGCTTTACGACCGACTATCAAATCAGACACCCCCGGCATCACCATTTCCAAACGCTGCTGAATGCGATCGGCAACTGCTTCACGCACCGCATCATTCCAACGGCCATCTTCAGGGATCGCAATTTCTCCCGCTGCATCCCCTTTAAGATGGCGAGGCAGTTCCTGCATTTGTATCCACAAGATCCACCCGCCTTCAGGGGCACGACTTGGGTCTAATGTGGTCGGTTGACCGATCCCAAACGTCGGGTGATCAGGTAGATAGCCATTATTGGCTTGCGTGACAGATAAGCACACTTGTTCCATGCTCTCTGTGAAATGAACCAACGGCACATTCAGTAATTCAGGATTGCACCATGGCGGCGGCGCGCTTAGCGCAAAATGGATTTGCATCCCACCGCGACCATAACGATAACCTTTCGCCCGCTGCTTCACTTGTGGTGAAACCTCATCAAGCAAGCCGCCATATAACTGGGTTGGCGTTACGTTGCACACCACACTTTCACTCGCAGGGATAAACTGCCCATTCACACGAACCCCTGTGGCACGGCTATTTTTACCGCTGCCTTGTGTAATGATCTTCTCCACATGGGCGTTGGTACGTAACTCACCACCATGTTGCTCAATCACTTTGGCAAACGCATCGACAATCCGATAGCTGCCACCTTTGACAACGGGCATTCCACCCGCCACAACCGCGGCAAACGTCAGTTTACCAATCAGCGCCGAGCTGGCTTCATCAGGCCCTAACCCCGTATGCAGCACCCACGGCGCCATCAACGCACGGCTAAAATCATGCTGTAATTCCCGCTCAGACCAGCGACGAAAACTTTCCATGCCAGATTTAGCAAAATCCAGCAAGCCATCAACACCGCGTTTGCGCCACTCGGAAAACAGCAACTTGAACATGCCGCCGCTGTAGGGGTTTTGCCCTAATAAACCAAATGTCAGTGCGGCATCTTCGCTAAACAGTTTTTCTGCCATTTGACGAAACGCTAAGCCATCTCCGGGGGCGATAGCATCTAGCTGCTTAGCAGCCTGCGCTATATCCCGCTTTAATGCCACAGATTTGCCATCAGGTTGCACCAATCCAGTGGAATAATCGCATTGCGCGAACTCCAAACCCTGTTGTTGAAGCAATGGCGCTAACTCTTGGTAGCCTGGGCTACCAACGAACAGTGAATACCAGCATGAAAGTAAGTCGTGAGTGTAGCCTTCAAATAACGCTTCGGTACGAATACAACCGCCAAAGCGATCGTTACGTTCTAGAACCAAAACCGATTTCCCACGCACCGCCAATAAGGCGGCGCACATCAGCGAATTCATCCCGCTGCCGACCACGATCACTTGGGGATTGGATAAGGTCGCCATACCTCACCCCACCAGCGCAAGCACGCGTAATGGGCTGCCCGAACCGCCTTCAATTTTCAGGGGCGCAGCGACGATCACCACTCCAGTAGCCGGTAGTTGGTCGAGGTTTTTCAAGCATTGCAGACCGTATTTATTGTTGCCGTGCATTAGCGTGTGGCACGGGTATGGCACTGGCCAGCTGTAAGATTGCCCCGCATCCGTATTGATAGTTTCAACCCCAAAACCTTTGACATCACGCTGATGGATAAGCCATTCAACCGCTTCTTGAGAAGGACCCGGCGTGTGAGCGCCATCTTCGCGCATATTCACATACGCTTCTGGGTTATCGGACTTTTTCGACCAATCTGTACGTAGTAAAACCCATGCCGCTTTTGGAATTTTGCCGTGTTTCTCTTCCCACTTTTGCAGGAAATCCACAGTTAAGACCCAATCGGGGTTTTGCGCGACTTCTTTACTTGCATCAACCACTACCGCTGGGGCAATAAAGTGGTGTAGCGGGATGGTATCAACGGTGTTTTTTGGCTGATCTTTACCACTGATCCAATGAATGGGAGCATCAAAGTGGGTGCCGGTGTGTTCACCGCAGCTAAAATTGTTCCAATACCAAGCGGGACCATTCTCATCATAACGGGAAATTTGCTCCATTTTGAATGACCACACTTGCCCAAACTCAGCGGGCAGTTGCAATGCCGGAAATGAAGGCGATAAGGTTTGTGTCAGGTCGATAATCTGAATATTGCCTTTTTGTAACTCGCTGGCAAATGACATCAAAGTTTGCTGTTCCATACTATCTCCTGCGCCTATTGCGCTTCATGTAGAGCGGTAAATGTGCCGCCGTGGAAAACTAAAGGCTTGCCTGTTTCACTGCCGATACGGCGTACATGCCCCACCATCAATAAGTGATCTCCAATATGATCTTGCTTGTGGTTTTCACACACTAAGGTGGCGATCGCGCCGTGTAAGGCGGGGATCCCTTCTGGCGTGATGTGTACGGCTACATCTTCGAATTTGTTTTCGATTCGAGGATTAGCAAAACGCATTGCTAACTCTTGGTGATCTTTGCCTAAGATATTGATCGTGAAATGTTGGCAATCACGAAATACCGCGAGATTGGGCGAATGGTTAACTAAACTCCATAGCACCAAAGGCGGGTCGAGCGACAGTGACGCAAATGAGTTGATGGTCAATCCAACGTCACGTCCATCAGGGGTGCGAGTGGTCACAACTGCTACCCCTGTGGGGTAGCAGCCTAGTAAATTGCGTAAGGTTTTCGATTCAAACTCGGTATGACCCCATTCGCTTTCGCACATAAGCGTGTCCTCTGCAATCATCGACATACTGATTTCTCCTACGAAGCGCGAACTTCTTCTTGCATCAGCGATTGAATATAGGCATCGCAGGCATGGGCATCATGCCACCATGGTGCAAGAACTGGCGGATAGTTAAAGGCGTTCGCGATGGTGTGCGCTAAGGTTGGCAGTTGTTGCGCTGCGCCTAATGCATTAAGAACATGCGGCTGTGGCGGCGCCAATAGAGCATTCGTCCACTCCACCACATGGCGACCGTATTTCCAGAATTGCTCAAACGTGTCGTTCATCCACTCCGCCGTATACGGCTTGTCACCACGGGCTAAAATAGCGTCGTAGTAGACTTTGCTGGCTTTCGTGGCGTTATTCGATCCTTGTCCAGTCAGTGGATCGTTGGTCACTAATGCATCCCCTAAACCAAAGACAATTTTGCCTGATGGCAGCGTGAGAACTGGCTTACGGACTGTTGGGGCAAAGCGCCCCGCCAGAATGCCATTTTCGTCAGTTAACTCCACATGGCGGCAGCGCTCTGCTTCCCACGGTAAATAGGTATCGATGATTTTTTTGCTGTAGGCCAAATGTTCTTGTGGTGTACGTGCTTCTCCCCACTGATCCATCGGCCCACCCGGTACACCTTCAAAAACCATGATGTGGCAGTCGCCGCTATTGGTTAGAGATGGGAACACAAAGTACTCCCCCACACCCGGTATTAGGTTGAAGGAGACTTGTGAAAATTCAGGGGTTGGCAGCATGCCGTGAACGTACGTGAGCGCTAATGCACGCTGAGGTTTATCATACGGAGAACGAATAGGGTCACGTTCTAGCAGCTTAACGATTTCCCCTTTTCCTCCCGCTAAAATCACTAAATCGTGAGTTTCAGCGAGTTTTTCTAACTCTGCTACGCCCACATCTTCAATCATCAAATTGCCACCACGAGCGGCAAATAACTCCAGCCAATAAGGCATTTTGATACGCTGATCAACGGCTTGAGCATAATTATCGATACGTGAGCGCCAGCTAATGGCTTTTTCACCTGCCTTTTCAGGATGCGGGACAGTAAAACCAATACCTTCTACTGGCGGACATTTGTCTTCCCAGAAGTTGATCCCTAAATCGCGCTCAAATTGCAGCGAAATATCGAACATACATTGGCTGGACATCACGCGACCATTTTTCACATCATCTGGAGTACGATTGGTGGCAACCGTCACGTCATAACCTTTGTCCAGCAGCCCTAATGCCAATGGCATACCCGCCTGACCACCACCTACGATTGCAATACGACGCATAGTGAATTCCTCGATAAAATTAAAATCAGGGTGTCTTATTCAGCAAGACGGGGAATGGCGGGTTTCGCCTGTTCAGGTCCCATGGCGGAGTATCCACCATCGACCGCGTAATCTGCGCCAGTGACAAAACTCGCTAGCTCAGACAGTAGGAATGCCACAACTTGAGCCACCTCTTCAGGGTCGCCAACACGTTGTAAAAGATGATAATCCGCCGCGACACGGTCGGTTTTTTGGCGATCGCCACCCGTCAATTCGTCCATCACCCGAGACCATGTCCAACCGGGGGAAACAGAATTGACGCGAATACCGTCGGGGGCATAATCCATCGCTTGGCTACGCGTCACTTCTAGCATGGCGGCTTTCGATGCGGGATAGAGCCAGCGACCTGTTTGCGCCACCGAAGAGGAGATACTGGTGAAGTTTACAATTGCACCTTTGCCCGCTTTGGCTAGATGGGGCTTGGCAAATTGCGCTGCCATCACAGCGCTCACCACATTAATATTTAATGCCGTTAGCCAGTCTTGACGTGAAGAGGCTTGACCGTCATCCAGATAGGTGGCGGCCAGATTAACCAAAAAATCGAGTTGACCATATTTTTGCGCAACGCGGTCAATACCTTGCTTTAACTGTTGGTCATCAGTGATATCTACGGGTAGAAAATCAATGTTGGGCTCCGATTGCGCCACAATTTCCCCATTGGTTTTGTCGATATCAAAAATGGTGACTTTGACCCCATAGGAACATAAGATTTTTGCCACGGTTGCACCGATTTTGGTTGCACCACCCGTCACGATGGCAATTTTATTATTCAGACCTTTCATCACTGTGCCCTCTTTGCTCTCATTCGTTCACAAAAAATTAACATGACGAATCATTACGCAAAAAAGGCAAAAGCCTGTAGCCCATATGCGCAAAGATTATCCACACAGCGCGGCTATTTATTTAATAACATGATGATAATACAGAACAAATAGCCACATCTTGCCGTGGCTATCCAGATAGTGAAAAGTGTGATTTAAGGACGTTCGAGGATTTGGGCGCCCGAACCCTGATGGCCTAAGATATCTTCAGGGTTGCGCAATGGGCAATCTTTGAGAGACAAACAACCACAACCAATACAGTGATCCAACTCATTGCGCAATCGAGTTAACTGTTTGATTCGTCTATCTAATGAACTTTTCCATTCCGTTGACATCCCTTTCCACTCTTCCGCGGTCAACTTGCTGTTTGCCGGAAACTGCCCCAGTGCATCTTGGATCTCTTTGAGGGGAATACCTGTGCTTTGTGCCACTTTGATAATGGCAATGTAGCGTAAAACCACAGGTGGAAAACGCCGTTGATTCCCTTGTGTTCGGGTACTTTGAATCAGCCCTTTCGCCTCATAGAAATGTACGGTAGAAACCGGAACGCCTGCGTGCTTAGCCACTTCTCCTACCGTCAGTGCCCGTGAAAAATCCACCTTTTCAGCGGCAATTTTTCGCGTTTTTATCGTATTCATGGTTTTACCCACCATTTCTTCTTTCCCCCTATTGACCTCAACTTAACTTAAGGTTTTATAGTGCCAGCCTCTTTAATTGTCAATTTAAGATGCCAATGATAATGAATAAAAAAACGCTAACTTTGCTATGTGCAGGGCTTCTCTCCGTAGGTGGAGGAGCCGCCATTTACTCGACTTACGCCAGCTCAGACGATAAGCCACAAGCGGCTTATCAGTATCCTCCAGTGAAAGTGGCTCTTGCTCCCGTCACCTTGGCTAATGCTCCACGCACTTTTTACGGTGTGGGGGAATTAGAAGCGGGTAGTCAGGTGTTTGTAGCCGCAGAAACCAGTGGGCGCATCACCAAAATTGGTTTTGAATCCGGTCAACAGGTCAAAAAAGGGCAATTACTGGTGCAGCTCAATGATGCGGTAGAACGTGCGGATTTAGCTCGCTATCAAGCACAATACCGCAATGCCGCCCGCCTATATGACAGAACCCGTTCTCTGTCTGCGCAACATTTAGTGGCGGAAGCGCAGGTGGATAGCACCCGTGCCGAGCGCGATATGGCACAAGGGCTGATTCAGCAAACCCAAGCGCTGATTGCGCAAAAAGCCATTTATGCCCCTTTCGATGGCACGATTGGTATTCGCCAAGTCCATGAAGGCCAATACCTTAGTCCTGGTGAAGCGATAGCCAGCCTTGTGGATACCCAAACGTTGAAGCTGAATTTCTCATTGGATGAGCAAGCCTCCCCGGAATTGCATCAAGGGCAAGTGGTGGATATCACCGTCGATGCTTACCCCGATACACCATTCCCCGCCAAAGTGACGGCGATTGATCCGTTGATTGGCAAATCCCGAACAATTGCGTTGCAAGCTACGCTCGATAACAGCAATGGCAAGCTAAAAGCGGGTATGTACGCCAATGTCACTGTAGTGCGACAAGCCAACAATGCAGTGCTGACCATTCCTGAAACAGCAGTCACTTACACCGCTTATGGGGATACGGTATTTATCGCTGAAGGTACTGGGGACGCCATGACGGTCAAACGCGTTTCCGTGAAAACGGGGCAGCGTTTTGATGGCAATATCGAAATTGAGCACGGACTTGCCGAGGGCGACCAAGTGGTCAGTTCTGGCCAGCTACGTCTGAATAATGGCTCTGCCATTACCCCTATCGCTCAAAATACATTATCTGAAACTCCGCAAGGTTCCTAAGGACGGTGCTATGAAATTTACGGACCTGTTTGTGCGCCGACCGGTATTGGCTTTAGTCGTCAGTGCCTTAATTGTATTGATCGGGCTGTTTGCGCTGAGTAAATTACCCATTCGCCAATATCCTCAATTAGAAAGTTCAACCATCACAATTACCACGCAATATCCGGGCGCATCGGCAAAATTAATGCAGGGGTTTGTGACTCAGCCGATTGCCCAAGCGGTCTCTTCCGTTGAAGGGGTTGATTACCTCTCCTCATCATCCGTTCAAGGCAGCAGCCTTGTGACTGTGCGCATGGAGCTAAACCGCGATTCAACCCAAGCTCTCACCCAAGTGATGGCGAAGGTGAACCAAGTACGTTATAAGTTACCGAAAGAGGCCTATGACCCTGTGATTGAGCTCTCTTCAGGAGAGTCCACTGCCGTCGCTTATATTGGTTTTTCCAGTACCGAACTTTCGATTCCCGCACTAACCGATTACCTTTCCCGCGTGGTAGAACCAATGTATTCCGCCATTGATGGCGTAGCGAAAGTGCAAGTATTTGGCGGGCAACAACTGGCGATGCGTTTATGGCTGGATGCGGATAAGCTCGCGGGTCGCGGCATTTCAGCGGCTGAGGTCGCCCAAGCGGTGCGCCAAAATAACTATCAAGCAGCTCCCGGTAAGGTGAAAGGTGAGTTTGTCATTTCTAACGTGTATGTGAACACCGATTTAACCAATGTGGATGAATTTCGCGATTTGGTGATCCGCAATGATGGTAACGGATTGGTACGCTTAAAGGATGTGGGTACCATTGAGCTGGGGGCAGCATCTACAGAAACCAGCGGTTTAATGAACGGGGAACCTGCCATTTACTTAGGTTTATTTGCAACCCCAACCGGTAACCCGCTGGTGATTGTAGATGGCATGAATAAGTTAATGCCAGATATCATCAAAACCCTGCCGCCGGGGGTAAAAGTGGAAATGGCCTTTGAAACTTCACGGTTTATTAAAGCCTCCATCGACCAAGTGATCCACACCCTTGTTGAAGCCCTACTGATTGTTATCGCCGTGATTTATCTGTGCCTTGGTTCGATTCGCAGCGTAATTATTCCTATCCTTGCCATCCCGCTGTCTATGCTGGGTGCAGCGGCATTGATGATGGCGTTCGGCTTTAGTATTAACTTGCTGACCTTACTGGCGATGGTACTGGCGATTGGGTTGGTGGTGGATGATGCCATTGTGGTGGTGGAAAACGTGCATCGCCATATTGAGGAAGGGAAATCCCCTGTTTTGGCGGCATTGATCGGCGCCCGAGAGGTAGCAGGTCCCGTTATCGCGATGACCATTACCCTCGCTGCGGTGTATGCACCGATTGGCTTAATGTCTGGATTAACAGGGGCATTATTTAAAGAGTTTGCGCTCACATTGGCGGGCGCGGTGATTGTATCTGGCATCGTGGCGTTAACCCTTTCTCCGGTGATGAGTTCGTTTATGTTGAACTCAAAACAGAATGAAGGGCGTATGGCGCGAATGGCAGAAACCTTCTTCGAGACCCTTGCCCATTACTATACGGCGGTGCTGAATTTCTCATTGAAAAACCGCTGGATCACCGGAATTTTGGCTGTCGGTGTCGTGATCAGCCTGCCAATGTTGTATCAATCCGCACCGCGGGAGCTGGCACCTGTTGAAGACCAGTCGAGCGTCTTAACGGCAATTAAATCTCCGCAGCATGCCAACCTTGAGTATGTGGAGCGTTTCTCCCGTAAATTACACGATGTGTTTATGGAGCTACCCGAAACGGAAAGTACGTGGATTATTAACGGTACCGATGGCCCATCAGCCAGTTTCGGAGGCACAAACTTAACGTCTTGGGAGCAACGAGAGCGCCCTGCGTCGGCGATCCAATCGGATTTACAAAATCGTGTTGGTGATGTGGAAGGTAACAGTATTTTTGTGTTCCAGTTACCTGCATTACCCGGCTCTACGGGCGGCTTGCCTATTCAGATGGTGCTAAAAAGCCCGCAAGATTATCCGGTACTGTATCGCACCATGGAAGAAATTAAACAGCAAGCTCGTGAAAGTGGCCTGTTTATGGTGGTAGATAGCGACCTCGACTATAACAACCCTGTGGTTGAGGTTCGCATTAATCGTTCGAAAGCCAACAGTTTAGGCATTCGTATGCAGGATATTGGTGAGTCCCTAACGTTGCTGGTGGGTGAGAATTATATCAACCGCTTTGGCATGGATGGACGCTCTTATGATGTGATCCCGCAAAGCCTACGCAGCCAGCGACTGACGCCTGAAGCGTTATCCCGCCATTATGTTAAGTCCGAAGATGGCAGCATGATCCCGCTGTCGACGGTGGTGGATATTTCAACGCAAGTAGAGCCGAATAAATTGTCTCAATTTAATCAGCAAAATGCCGCCATTTTCCAAGCGATCCCTGCACCGGGCGTTACCATAGGGCAAGCGGTGGCGTATCTCGATGAGATAGCCAGTGAGCTGCCAGCTGGTTTTAGCCATGATTGGCAATCCGATTCGCGCCAATATAAACAAGAAGGAAACACCCTCGCCTTCGCGTTTATGGCGGCGCTGCTCATTATCTATTTAGTGCTCGCGGCTCAGTATGAAAGTTTAGTAGATCCGTTAATTATCTTAATTACCGTTCCGCTGTCTATCTGTGGTGCCTTGATTCCTCTGGCATTGGGTTATGCCACCCTCAATATTTATACCCAAATTGGCTTAGTTACCTTGATCGGGTTAATCAGTAAACACGGGATCTTGATGGTGGAGTTTGCCAATGAGCTGCAAGCTAACGAAGGGTTAGATAAACGCCATGCCATTTTAAAAGCAGCACAAATCCGTTTACGCCCAATTTTGATGACGACGGCAGCAATGGTTATCGGTTTAGTTCCTCTTCTGTTCGCGACTGGCGCTGGAGCAAATAGCCGCTTTGGGCTGGGTTTGGTGATTGTCACAGGCATGCTGGTGGGGACGTTATTTACCCTGTTTGTGTTGCCAACTATCTATTCCGTGCTCGCACGTAATCACAGCGCGACAGCATTAACCCCAAGACGTTATGAGCTGGCTGAAGCTAACCGTTTAATTAAACACTCTGAGGAGACGGCACCATGAATTTATCATCGTTAAATCATCTTTCACTTGTCCCCGCTCGCAAGGAAAAGCGAACCGTTCATGATAAACGGTCAGTTCATGACAGCAAATCTGCGGATTCAGCGGCTAGTCCTATGAGCAACAGTGTGGCAATGATGATGATTTATCATCCTTATCCGGTAAGGAACACGCACTCCGACGTCACAAACCGATGGCGTAAATAGTGTTCTCGGCTATGTTTGAATTAATGTTTGAATTGATACGCTAATCAATAGAAAAAAGAGCCGCATACTTTCGTAGTGCGGCTCTTCTTCAAGCTATTATCAGGCTGTTAATTTACTGACCTTCATAGAAGGCCATCACTAACTTACCTTCTTTAATAATGATTGGCGTACCCGGTAAAGCATCAATGACTTCATTTTGCGAAGCATCAACCACCACTGCGACGTTGCGATTATTTTGGCTCGCCAGCAAGCTTGGTAGCTGCTCTAAACGGTAAAAACGATTTTCCGCATCAGGGTAATTCAACCCGTAACCTAGCTCACCCGTTTGATACAGCATGGTAATGTCATCGCGTTTGAGTACCCAAGCCAACGCAGTGCCTAATCCCACATTGTTGGTTAAAAGTACCGCGCGGTTTTGTAGCTGATCTTGGTATTTTGTTAACACGCCTTGCGGGGTGTTATTGCTCTCAATATATTTAGGGATCACATGCCCAATACTGAGGCTGAGTACTAACGTACAGGCGGCTGCCCATGACCAGAATTTGCGGTTAAATGACACTACACCCATCACAGCCCAAAACAGAAATGCCCCTGCGGCAATCCACATTTTGTAGCTTTCATCCCCTTGATATAAATTCATTTTAGGGAAATAAGGTGATGCAATAAATGCCCCTGCCGCCGCGATACCCAACGTGATGTTTATCAGCGCATTCAGGCGAATGGTAGCCACTTTATTCTGAGTTAAAACCTGCTGCAAATAGGATGCCATCAAAATCGCGATGGGTGCGATGCACGGCAGAATATAGGTGAGAAGCTTCCCTTTTGTCACACTAAAAAACAGGAAAGGTAGCGCCGCCCACAATAAGAAATAGAGGTTCATGCCTCTCGCGCGAACTGCGTGTGCAATGGATGAGAAGAGGTAACCTAACCACGGAAGCACCGCCGCCAACAAAATCGGCATATAGAACCAGAACGGAGATTTGTTTTGTGCGTTATCCGCCATAAAACGCTGAATATGCTCAACCCAGAAAAAGTAGCTCCAATAATCTGGCTCTAGGCTTGCAATAGTAAGCGCCCACGGTAAGCAAACTAACACGGCAACAAGAATCGAAATTAATGCGTACAGGCAGACGTCTTTGAACTTTTTAAAGTAAATTGCGCTAACGGAACACACTAAAACGGGAAGCACTAAAACTAAAAAGCCTTTTGTCATAACGCCTAAACCGCATGCCACGCCAATCAGAATATAGGCATATAATTTATGAGCGCGTTGTGTCGTGGTTATCCCCCATTGGAAAAAGAAGATAATCATCGTAATAAAGGCGGTCACAATTGGGTCAAGGATGTTATAAGCCCCAATGGTCAAAATCATAAACATGGAAAGATAAATAAGCACCGCATTAAACGCGAGATCTTTATTTTTCCATGCCATCTTTGCACTAAGATAAACAAATAACCCGCTGATAAGGGTGCTAAACACCACACCTAACCGAACCGAGACATTGTTTTCACCAAATAACATTTGGAAGAAAGAACCGACCCAATAACCAAAAATCGGCTTTTCAAAATAGCGGATACCAAGCAGCTCAGGCACGCTCCAATGGCTACTTAATATCAGCTCACGGCTGATTTCTGCATAGCGTAGCTCATCGGGCTGCCATAGCATGCGCCCATTGAGAGGAAGAAAATAGGTTATGAGTACAAAACCGAATAATAGGCACCACTTAAAGTAGGCAACTTTATTATTTGCCATCATCATTTAATCTCAACCATTATTGTCATAAATATTTAATAATTATTATTTGCGCCGAAGCTTCAGGCACTTTTGATTAATAAAATCAGGGTTCTATTATCATTAGTTCGACTAAACCCAGTATAAACCAATAAACATTTTCGTATTTCATACATCCATATGAGATAAACAATCAATAAATGAATCTTTTATTTCAACATTAAGATAACAGGATGAGCTGCTTGTTAAGACTCGATTAAAAAACAATAGTTCAGCGATTTCCATTTATTTTTAACAGAATGAAAAATAAATTAAAAAACGGTGCCGCTTACGAATAGTTATTAATTCTAGGAAGAAGAATAAAACCCAACAGTTAATCACGCAGGTAACAATAAAGGCGGTTATTGCAATATATTCTTCACAATAACCACCTTTATTTATCGGTAGCTACTTAACAAGATTTACTTGGCTGCATCCAAGGCTTGGATTAAGTCAGCAAGAATGTCATCGATATGTTCAATACCAATGGATAAACGGATCATATCGCGCGATACTCCTGCACGAGCTAGCTCTGCATCATTTAATTGACGATGGGTGGTCGATGCTGGGTGGCAAGCTAATGATTTTGCATCGCCAATATTGACCAAGCGAACAATCAGGTTCAGTGCATCAATAAAACGCGCCCCCGCTTCTTGCCCGCCTTTGATCCCAAAAGACATAATACTAGCAGGTTTACCTTGCATATATTTTTGCGCAAGTGCGTGCTCAGGGTTGCTTGGTAGCCCCGCATATTTTACCCATGCCACTTGCGGATGGTTTTCGAGGAATTGTGCCACTTTCACTGCGTTTTCAGTATGGCGCTCCATTCTTAACGCGAGCGTTTCCAGACCTTGTAAGATCAAGAAGGCGTTAAATGGCGATAATGCTGCTCCCGTTCCACGCAGCGGTGCCACACGGCAACGCGCAATAAACGCCGCCGCACCGAAGTGCTCTGTATAGCTGACACCGTGATAAGCGATATCCGGCTCAACCAGCAGAGAAAAACGCTCTGCGTGCTCTGCCCATGGGAATTTACCTGAATCAATCACCATTCCGCCGATTGAGGTGCCATGACCACCGATATATTTGGTTAACGAGTGCACCACGATATCCGCACCGTGTTCGAATGGGCGGCATAAATACGGAGTCGCTACGGTATTATCGACAATCAGAGGTACGCCATGGCGATGAGCGACCTCCGCCAGCGCGGCAAGGTCAACAATGAAGCCCGCAGGGTTAGAGATAGATTCGCAGAAAACGGCTTTTGTTTTCTCGTCAATCAGGGCTTCTAGTGCGGCTAAATCATCGTGTTCAGCAAACCGGGTTTCGATACCAAGGCGCGGTAGAGTATGCGCCAGTAAGTTGTACGTACCGCCATACAGTTTTGCCACCGAAACAATGTTATCGCCGACTTGGGCAATAGTTTGAATTGCATAGGTGATAGCTGCCATGCCCGAAGCCACCGCCAGCCCAGCAATTCCCCCTTCAAGGGCAGCAACGCGCTTTTCTAGCACATCGTTGGTCGGGTTCATAATGCGGGTATAGATATTACCTGCAACTTTTAAGTCGAACAGATCCGCGCCATGCTGTGTATCGTCAAATGCATAAGAGGTGGTTTGATAAATAGGCACCGCGACAGACTTGGTTGTAGGGTCTGGAGAATAGCCTGCGTGGATTGATAATGTTTCTAATTTCATTGAGTTATCCTTGTTATACCCGCACTGCCAATTGAATGGGTTCTTGTTTTTATTTCACGGTACTTATTATTTCACGGCAGTCCTTTCCAATATCCCCCAAGTAAATTCCTCGCACAACCATCTAGACTTGAAATAATTTCATCTAAAGTTATTCATAAAATAAATAAGACCGCATTAGAAACAAAAAAACCCATATTGCCGAAGCAATATGGGTTTCGGTACAACTGAATTTAATTACGCGAACGCGCCATAAATCACAGAGGTAATTGATGCTAAGCCGCATAGCAGCGTAAAGATTTGCGCTGGCTTAGAGGTACTAAACGGTTTCATTGCAGGCACGATACGCATCGCCACAACTGGCAGGATAAACAGGATTGCCGCAATCATTGGGGCACCCATGGTTTCAATCATACCTAAGATACTTGGGTTGATAATCGCGACGATCCAAGTGGTGATTACAATGAACAGTAAAGAGATTAACTCAATTTTCTTCACAGAAACTGAAGAGCGCGATTTGACTAATCCAACCAGACCTTCGTGCGCACCTAAGAAGTGACCAAAGTAGCTAGAAACGATAGCTGCGAATGCCACGATAGGACCTAAGTAAGACAGGATTGGTGATGGGTTAATGTTCGCAATGTGGGATAACACGCTGATATTTTCTTTCTTCGCGATTTCTAACTCAGCAGGACTCAGTGACAGAACCACAGAGAATACGAAAAACATCACGAAGCCAGTTAGCATAAATGCTGCGCCGCCAGTGATCATGTCAGTTTTAATCACAGCTTGGTCGCCAAATTGCTGACGTTGGTCTTTTGCAAACTGGCTGATGATTGGGCTGTGATTAAAAGAGAATACGATGATAGGAATCGCCATCCAGACAACAATCGGCATTGCGCTCCAATCTGGTGCGACTTCTAACATCGACGTATTCCACTCAGGGATCAGGTACAGAGACAGCGCTAATAAGATGAAGACTAATGGATAAACCATCATAGAAGTGAGCTTCAGCATTAAGTCACGACCGAATACGACACCTGCGGTCATTGCTGCAATTAACACACCAGACAGCAACCAACGTGGCAGTGGGTCCATACCAATTTGGTTCACTAAGAATGAGTCTACTGTGTTAGTGATACCCACGCCGTAAATTAATACGATTGGGTAAATCGCAAAGAAATAAGCAAAAGTGATAATATTCGCACCTGTTTTACCGAAATGTTCTTCCACAGTATCGGTAATATCAGCATCGTGTTTCTTAGCCGATAAAACAAAACGCGCTAACCCTTTATGAGCTAACCAAATCATTGGCGTTGCAATTAAAGCTAATACAACTAATGGCCAGAAACCACCCGCGCCAGCTTTAATTGGCAGAAAAAGAACACCCGCACCAACGGCGGTACCAAAAAGAGATAATACCCAAGTGAAGTCTTTATAAGTCCACTTACTGGCAGGTTTGTCTGTCGTGTTTACTGCGGTTTTTATTGTGCTCATACCGTCACTTCATCGTTTTAAAATGGATAAAAAAAGATGCGGCGAATTTTGCATTAAATGCGTTAGAGCAACTAGCTTATTTTGATTAATCTTTCTGGCTTTTTGGTGTAGATCTCATATCTGAATTTAAAAAAATGACAATTTGTTAATAATCGCAAATAAATTTTTATCATTTGATTGAAAATACCAAAACACCACGTCAAAAAAGCGTAGAGTTTTTTTCTTTTGAACCTAAGTTTTAACCGAAATAAATATCGATAAAAAAATGGCTAGAATAATTTCTAGCCATCAGACCATTTCCAAACCCATCAGGGTTGGAAATGGCTCTTTTGGGTTGTAGAATTAACAAGGAAAATCAATTCATTGATTTTCGCCTGATAACACAAAGAGGGAAAAACCACGCTTTTATCCCTCTTTGTCAGCAACATAATGGCTAGAATAATTTCTAGCCATTTTTGTTTGGTAAATACCTATTTTGTTACAAATAGACTGGCACTAAAATCTCAGTGGCAATCACAACAACGATAAGCCCAACTAATACGGGAACCGAGGTTCTTTTCACCACTTCAAATGGTGAAATCTTCGCCATCCCCGATACCGCAACCACCACCCCAGAAACCGGTGATAATGTACGACCTAAGTTAGATGCCTGTAGCATTGGAATGACAAGGTAAGCTGGGTTGACGCCCATTTGCTTCGCTAAGTGAGGGATCAATTCAACGAATGCGTAGAATGGCGCGTTACCAGAACCAGTGGTCATCGCCGCTAACATAGTGATCACCACCAGCGCAATCATCATCACAATCGCGCCAGAACCAAAGGATTGTGCTAAGTCGATCAAGCCTTTAATAAAGCCGATGGTGCTTAGGCCCTGAGCAAATACGCCAGCTGCCACTAACAGCATCACGACGGTTGCAAACGCATCAGCCATACCTCTATAGCAAACTTCTAAGCCACCATAGACATGTTTTGCACTGAAGCTACGAATGAACTCAATGATTGCAGCCATAATAATACAGCCAACAATAATGGTGACAATATGTAGCTCAGGCGCCCATTTACCATCAAACACTAATACGCCGATGATTGGAGTAAATGGTAGAATCGCGTAGAAACCTGGTGCGTGGGTTTTAATTTCATTCACATCCAGCATTTCGGTTTTAACGTGCTCTTTTCTATCCAGAAAACGCTGCCAGAAGAAGTGAGCCACTGACATCGCAACAATGGCAGCGATGGAGATAGGCAGTGTGGTTTTGAATGCGAAATCAATCAGAGGCATTTCTGCTGCTTTCGCCGCTAAGATAACGTCTCCAGACGTTGGTGCCAGAATGATAGCGGCCGGTGATGCACAGATAGCCGCCGCTGCGCCACGGCTGATCCCGACGTTAACCATCACAGGGAACAAGGTTGCCATCAATAACACCCCTAAACCTGTTGCCGATGAAACTGCCAGTGACATCAAGCAAGCAACAATATACGCCGCAACCATCAATAAGTATGGGGAGTTGATCATTTTTAATGGCTTGGAGGCAATTTTAACCACCACGTCATTCGCACCGATGTGAGTCATATAAGACGCAAACCCACACAGCACCATGATCATCATACCGAGGTCACCACCTCGGCTCATTAATAAGAACTTGATGTATTCCAGAATATCAGTAACGCGCCATCCCGTTGCTTTCACTGATTCTGGTAAAATGCTTTTACCCATTAACGCAGTAATAATTAGGAGTAAAATACCCCCCGTCATTAATACCCCAGTTGCAGAGTAACCCTTTATTATATAGCGCCCAACTCCAACGGCGACCAATACGCCTATTAAGAGCTCAATCATGTGTTTCTCCTGCCCGTCTCATTTTGTAATTATTGGTGGTACTCTGCCTAAAAAAAAAGCGAAATACACTGATAATGATCATAGTGGACAATATTTTTAATCTAGAAATAGATAAAAACACAAGTCAAAAAAATATTATTTTTTGACTAAGCAAAAGAAATGAAATTCAGGGGCATTAAACATTTAAACTAAAGTCAAATAATAGTAATTTAAGCGATATTAAATGGCGTGATTATCTACATAATGACCATCATAAATAATGTAAGATTAACTGCAAAAATTAGCGCGAGAATAACTCAAATATCATGTCACCAAAAAAACCTCGGTATTGCAGATAACGAATTTGTTTACCCTTCTCTTTAAAGTCAGTTGGGATTTCATCCCCAAATTTTTTACTGCGTACTTCTGCTGCCTTTTCAAACCAGTCGACATCAAGCTCAGCAAAATGGTGTTCGACTAATGTCTCGGCAAATCCTTTTTGCCGCATTTCTTGTTTGATCCGTAAAGGTCCATATCCTTTACGCGCATACCCTTGCAATAGCAGTGATACCACACGGTCATCATCCAAAAAGTGCTGCTCACTCAGTTTATCCAACACCCCTTCAATCAACTGCTCATCGATAATCCCCTCATTTTTTTCATACATACGGCGCTTCATACGGGCAAATAACTCCGCTTTGCCATAATCGCGTCTGGAAAGTAAAAATAGGGCATATTGGTACAGTTCAGGTTGGGTCATTGTCACATTTAACTCATTAAAAAGGGCACTGAATTCAGTGCCCTATTCGCATTAGTCAATCAAGATAGATTAATGCACTTGAGCACCACTAAGAAGTTTATAGATTGTATCAGGAGTATAGCTACCGTCCTGATAATAAATAGTCCAATCCGTGATATGGTCACGCGTTAGCGGATAAACACCGCCCTCTTCCATGGTTTCCACATAGAATGGGTGATTAATTAAACGGCCTTCAAACTGGTCGCCGTTCCATGTCAACGGCTCAAACCACATATGTTCGTGCCCTTCATCACCCTCTTCATCTTGATAACTAATGCCGCATTTAATTAAGAAGCGCCACTCTGATTCTTCCTCTTCTTCCGATTTTCCGAGCAGCTTCGCAAATAGCCCTTTTTTCGGTGCGACTGGCTTTGGACCATAGTTATCGAGCATGTGAGTGAAGTATTCCCAACGTAGTCTGGCTTTGCTGGACATATCCGCCGTTTCTTCATCAGTGCGCATAAACATCATTGCATTTTGGTCTTCAAACCCTTCAAAGAAGCTTTCCAATGTTGGGTTTTCTTGCGTGACACGGAATAACATTACGGATGGATGCTGGTGAGATTCGTCACGGTCGTGCCAATCCCCCATAAAACGCTCAGAGCTCATATCGCCAAACTCGAAGTTCATCTCTTCCAGCGGTTTTAAGTTATCGATCGGTGTGGAAGTTCCTACATGAAGGAGACCTTCTTCAAAAGGTACCGCCACTAAATATTCATAGCCGGTTTGTGTTTGCCCAATGAAAATCGGCTCATTAAAGTCGATTTTTCCGTTGGTAATGCTGTTGTTCACAAAGCTCCAGAACAACTCAGGGATCCCATAATAAGACGCAATCGGGTGTGGAATGATAATTTCCGCTTCCGATAAACCACAACGGGCTAACCCATGAGTATGGAACCAATATTTGGTCGGCGCTGAATCTTCGGAGTTTTCATCGTGATCGTAAATGGCATGCACCACATACAGGGAATCAATGCTTGGCATTAAATCGTCGATCAGCTGGAAGTTAAGCCATTCACGGGTAAAGACTTTACCTGCGGCAGAAATATCCAAACCCAGTAATAAATTAGGTACTAAAATTTGGATAATTTTAAGCTGCTGTAAGTAGCTCACAAGAGGCTTTTCTTGGAATAGGCATTCAACCACCACGGCCTGTGGCGCATTGCTTGCCTGCGTGTAAAGTTCTTGGCTAATAGGATCTGTCGCGAAATACGGGTTGATGGTGTATTCCGGGTCGCTCTCCACAAGCGAAACGTAAAAACGTAACTCTTCTTCGCCACGTTTACAGCTAAAGAAGAAACCGCCGCCTTCTTCATCAGGCAGGTAATCAATTTCCCCTTCAGTAAAGTAGGTTTGCTCTTCCAGACGCTGTTCAAGTTGTAGGGAGGTCAGCTCTGATGCAGGGATTGCCACCATCATCGAGGCTTCTTTCTCCCCGTTTCCAGCAGCAATATCAAGGTATTGTTGTTTATTGTTCACTATTTTGCCCTGTTATTTATTATCTTACTGGAGGATATCAGCTTATATTCGATAAGAATATTGTGATAATTCTTAACCCAATCAGATAGGCGTTTAATCTCTCATATTTAAACTAGGAGCATTAATCATCATTATTTGATGCAACGTAATTCCACTTTTCATCCCGTATTCACTAGGGCACAATGAGAACCAGCATCACCAAGGCTTTTGGTTGGTGAAATAATCCTTTCTTATATAGGTTTTGAAAATAGAGGCTTTACAACATGGCTGATTTATCTGAGAAACAAAAAGAATATATTGATGACCTCGCAATGAAGCGCGTTTTTGATATGAATAATGATGATGTCTTAATTAATGCGCTGGAACAAAAAATTCACAGCATGGAAGCGCATTTAAAAGATTATTTCCATGAGCGTGTTCAGTTTCATCAGAAAAACAGCAAATAATACCGCTCTTACTCCTCTAATGCATTTCAGTGCTGAAATACCCAGAGTTTCAGCACGTTTTTTAGTACCTCAATAGCATCTTCTTAATATCTTAATCACATCCATCATATTGATAATAATATGCGTTCATAGGTAGCGAAATATCATTAAAATAGCACCATGAGCCATACTATCAATTGCCATATATGCTAAACTTTTGTCGATAACTGTAAGTTAATTAATTTATTGTTTCCTTCATTCTATTCTACTAATCATTGAGTCCATTATGACACGCATTCAATACAGCGCAGCGCTGCTACTTTCCTCTTGTCTGGCTATCCCTGCCAGTTTTGCCGATAGTGACACACCACTATTTTCATTAAGCATGAGCGAATCTGGAGTCCCTAAAAATAATAGCGAAGGCGGCGTCACGCGTTCATCCACGACTGAATCCCGTGTATTGCCTATTTGGGGAGATGAAGCACGCGCTCGAGGTTATGACTTACCAGAACCTTTTGGTGTCAGTTATGGCTATATGAATCTGCGTCAGGATATTGTCGTTGATAGCATTGGATTTAAATTCACCTCCCCTGATTGGCAAGGGGTACAAGATGCTATAAAAATAGATCCAGGGTACACTCGCGAAAAAAATGAAACCCATACATTGAAATTAGATGCATGGGTTTTGCCATTTATGAATATGTATGGTGTCTATGGAAAAACTAAAGGAAAATCAAAAACCAACTTAAATAGTGTTAGTATTGCTTTTGATCCTAATAATCCATTAGTTCTCGGAAAAGACATTCCTTTTGAATTAGATTTTGAAGGTAAAACCTATGGTGGAGGTGTCACATTTGCAGGTGCATATAATCAGTTCTTCGGTACGTTAGATATGAACTATACCCGTACCAACCTCGATATCCTTGATGGTGATATTAGTGCCTTTGTTGTCACACCGCGTATCGGTTATGAATTCGTTTTTGAACCTTTAATTGCCGGTCAAGGGAATACCAAAGTTCAAGTTTGGACAGGCGCTATGTACCAAGATATTACCCAGCGCTTTAAAGGTAACGTTAGCAAACTTGACATGCCTCCTGAATTATCAGATATCGTTAATGGAATGTCTAAATATACGGATATAAAATTCGATGTTAAACAACACCTTGCCCATAAATGGAATAATACCGTCGGTGCTCGCGTTGAGTTAACTCGTAACTTTAACGTTCTGACCGAAGTGGGCTTTAATAACCGTAACAGCTTCTTTATTTCAGGCGAGTTCCGTTTTTAATGTTACAACAGAAACACCTGCGTAGGCTGACACTGCTCAGCCTTATCATTGCCTTCTCCTCGCAAGCGCAAATCCTTCCTGAACGTGAGCAAATTGATGGTTGGCTCAGCGAGCTTGGGGGCGAAAACAGCTTTGATGAATCCAAAACTATCGACTGGGGCGTCTTACCGGGGCCTTTCTATACTCCTGAAATGGGGTTAGGTGTCGGAACCGCTTTAGTGGGTTTATATCGTCTCGACAAACAAGACACCAAAACCCAGCCCTCTTCGATTGGATTAAGTGGTTTTGCATCATCCACAGGGGCTTTTGGACTCAACTTCACTAACTACAACTTTGTAGATAGCGACCAATGGCGACTGTTTGTATCTGGCACCATCAATAATGTACCGACTTATTATTGGGGTAAAGGATACGCAGCGGGTAAAAAAGAGAGCAATAAAGAAAAATACCATTCCCAAGAGTTCAAAATTACCCCAAGGGCTTTATATAAGCTAACCGATGCCACCTATGTGGGACTAGGTTGGAATTTTTCGTCGATCAATGCCAGCGATCCCGATGAAGGCGCAAAAGCTTACTTTTCGCAATCAGTTGGCGGGCGTTCGGTTATCAGTTCAGGCGTCAGCGCCTACTATAGCTATGACACCCGAGACTTTTTACCCAACGCACACCATGGGCAAACACTTGAGGTTATTTATACTTATTTTTCACCGAACCTCGGTAGTGATACCCGTTTTCAAGCGACCCAGTTGCAGTATGCCTATTACCATGAGCTCACAGAGAAAACCGTCGTAGCCGTTGATAACTATGCCCGCTTTACCACGGGAGATGTGCCGTGGAATCAGCTTTCTTTATTAGGTAACAGTAACCGCATGCGGGGTTACTATGAAGGGCGCTATCGGGACAACAATATTTTTACTAGTCAAATCGAGTTACGGCATAAATTAGACTGGCGGCACGGGGTTGTTGGCTGGTTAGGCACGGGGACCATGAGCGACTCTCCCTCAGAATTAGGTGCTGGACACTGGCTACCAAGTGCCGGTGTAGGCTATCGTTTTGAATTTAAGCCTCGGATGAATGTGAGACTGGATTTTGGTGTTGGTCGCAACAGTACGGGCGTCTATTTCCAAGTTGGTGAGTCTTTTTAATGTTTAAGCTGCTAATAACTTCATGTTTTTTACTTATGCTCGTCGCCTGCCAAACTCGCGAGGAGCTGAACTTACCTGCGGCGAACCTTAATCTAGATACGATTTCCAACGAGGAAGCATCTAAAGCGTGGTCTGTTCTACAAGATCTCAAAGCCCCTCAAGGACTTCGAGCCTGCTGTGCTTTTGGCTATGACCTGCAAGCGGAAGTGGCAGGTATCCCCGTTCCTTTCTATACCATCGACAACATAGTGGAAGCCGATAATCTTGGTGAGCACCATTATAATGATAGTTACTTGGGCGCCACCGCAGGTCTAATGGGGATCAGTAACGAAAAAGTGGGGCTTATCTATACCACAGATGGCGGGTTTATTGATATTGCACATGTTCGAGATACCGCCGACTATACGTTATATCTCTTTAGCCAGATTTACCCAAAACTTGGTGAAGAGTGGACACTAACCCTCAGCGATGAACTCGCGAGCAGACAAATCCATTTTTCAGCCTTTACACCACCTGCGTCCCCCGCAGAGCGCTATACGTTAAGTGCTTATCTGGCAGCTAAACTTGCATTTCAGTTAGCTGCTTGGCATGAAATTGCACAATGGTATGGCTATCAATCAGTTCCTGGCTTTTCGGAGGGGATATCTGCCTTCTCTCCCGAAGACTTATATTCCAACTTAGTGGGAGCAAGACTAGCAAGTTCGCTGATTTTACAAGGTCGTGCTGAGTCACTTGCGATATTCTCGCAATCTCTCGAAGCACTGCTTCCCATTGCACTACATCAACTTGGGGCTCAAGAAAAACCCTTAACTCGCGATGCATTTAACAAAATTGATGGGCTTTGGTGGAATAGTGCGAAGCGTGTTCCAGATAAATTTTTAGTGCTCACACGCGATTATGACACCACCGATAGCCGCTATCCGTTTTTACCAACCCAAGCTGTAGCGACTTTGGGGCTGAAACTCAGTTTGCCGTCGGAATATGCAGGATTTGCATTATCCTCTCTCGCACAGTTTCGCTTAGTACCCACCGATCATATGGCACAACTTCCTATCCCAGAGACATATTGGACAGTTGATGATTTCAAACGGCTCGCGGAGAATGCAAAAATTGAAGATCAGAAACAGCAAACCGTGCCATTCTACGACTAAAAAAGTCGTCGACTAATAGTAATATTTGGCTGAGGCAAAAGGTCAAAAAACGGCATTTTTTTTGTCCTTTTCACACATTGAAAGTCGATTTTGATTCTGTATTTTTAACAACCAATACCACTCATAAAATGCGAAACACCCCATTTTGTTTAAAATTTAGACCACTGATCGGTTATTTTTTAAGCATAATAACCCTACAATACACCTGTTAATTGTTTGAAAATCAATCTAATTTAGCTTAAATCAGATGATTGCAAGATGAAATCAAAAACAAAAATTGATAAATAAAGCATTGAAAATATAAATAACGCAATTATTTTTAATGTAAAATCATTAAGTTAAAATAAATCAACATTTAATGACATACTAATACAGAAATTTACCTAATGTGAGTCGGATAAAGGTAGCTCGTGAAAAATTATTCTGCTACCATTCGCTCGATTTTTGTTCAGAGAAACATAGGAGAAGCAAATGCCCTCTCGAACGATGGGGACAAACGCCGTCTTCGCTTTCTTATTTTTACTTTTGTTTTCGGGCCTCAGTTTTGGCTCCACCAGTACCAGTACGATGCTTAAAAAAGACTTCACACTGAAGTCGGCACAAAACTCAAATCAAGCAGAAACACCACTGCCTGATATGCGTAAATACCCGTCTGGTACTCCACGTAAGAAAGCGTTTTTGAAAACGATTGTCCCGGTGATTGAAAAAGTCAATCAACAGATTATGGAAGAGCGTAACTGGCTGCTTTCCGTGCGCACGAACACCAAATGGAGCGCCCAAGAGCTACGTCGCCTAACCCAGATCTGCGATAGTTATGGCATCAGTTGCAGCAACCCAAAACGTATTAATTGGGATAAGCTGTTAAGTCGTGTAGACATCATGCCAACGCATTTAGTTGCGACACAAGCGGCTACAGAGTCTGGTTGGGGTACTTCTCAGCTTGCTCTACAAAACGGAAATTTATTTGGTATGCGCTGTGGTAGCGGTTGCCAAGTTAGCAAAGGAAAGATCAAAGGCTACTCAGCTTACGCTTCTGTTGAAGCAACAGTGACTGCCTATATGAAGAATATGAATACCCATAACGCGTATGAGTCTTTACGTCACTCGCGTGCTAAACAGCGTCAATCACAAGATGAGTTAGACTCCGTCAAGCTGATTAACGATATGAAAGGGTACTCAGAGTTAGGTTCATCATATAACCGCTATTTGAAAGAGATGTACGCGAGCAACGAAGAATTGATTACACAAGCTCAACAAAGAGCAGCGACTCGCAGCTAATTTTAGTATCTACACACCAGGTACACAGTATAAAAATCCACTTTTTCGAAAGTGGATTTTTTTTGCACGTTTTCCCATCCACTCGAAATATGACAACCCACCCCACCCCAGCTATACTTCTTAAACTTTGAGTCTTGAGTCTTGTATAACTTATTTTCTCTATCCTCGATTTACTCTAAATAATTAGGGTTTTTGGGTAAGAAAAATTCATCTACGGTTGAATTTCTAAATAGTTCGTGTTGTCGCTAGGCGTCGAGGATTGATATCCCTAGGAGCATACACAAGTATGTGACTAGGGTGGCAATACGATGACAACACCGCGACGGCGCGAAATATGACGAAATTCTGATTGCAAGCCGAGGAAGAATAAATATCATGGTCACCCATAACAAATAACACCTGAGTCTAATATGAATTTCTTCTCATTTGAGTTTCTTGGCTCTTTTTTAGTTTTTTTTCTTATTTATTGGGGCTGCCAACCCAGCTCTAAATTGCAGAATGGGTTGCTCATCACAGCAAGTTATTTCTTTGTCTACTCGTTTAGCCCTGACTTTGCCTATATTCTGTTTGGCTACACGTTATTTATCTATTTGCTCACCAACTGGGCAACGGTTTGGTTATCTAATCGATGGGTATATTCGTTATTAGCTATCGGGATCATTGGCTGCTTTACTGCGTTTAAATATTATTCTTTTTTCCAGGAAACTATTCAGCAAACCCTCGATAAGTTTGGATTTAGCGTTGGACTGCCTGTACTGGAACTGTTGGCACCATTGGGGCTCTCTTTCTACGCCTTCCATTCCGTCAGCTATACCGTTTCTGTATGCCGCAAAGAAATTGAAAAAGCCGACTTTTTTGACGTCGTATTATATTTGGCTTTTTTCCCAAGTATCGTTGCGGGTCCAATTAACCGTGCAAAAAACTTTTTACCGCAAATCCAAGCTGAAAGCCGCGTTATTCTCGACTCTCGCCGCGCCATTTTGTTAATTAGCTTAGCACTGGTAAAACTGTTTCTATTCAGCTCATACCTCGCTGAAAACTACGTTAATCCAGTATTTGATGCTCCCGCAGGCTTTAGCGCAGGGGAAATATTAATTGCCACCTACGCTTACGCGTGGAATATCTATTTTAACTTCTCCGGTTATACCAATTTAGTGACGGGGATTGCGTTACTATTAGGCTTTAGAGTGCCACTTAACTTTAATGCCCCATATTTAGCCACTAACTTGCAAGATTTCTGGAAACGTTGGCATATCAGTTTATCGACCTTCATCATGGATTATATCTATATTCCATTAGGTGGCAGTCGCAAAGGATTTGTACGCAAAAATATCAACGTATTAACCGCAATGTTAATTTCGGGTCTGTGGCATGGTGCTGCAATGACATTTGTTATTTGGGGCGCAATTCATGGCTTAGGGACGGTAATTTTTAATATCAAAACTGAGCTAATGAAAAAACTGGGGAGAACCCACTTAATTCCCAACGCCCATGTTTCAAAATTACTTGCACGAATTCTGACTTTCCATTTTGTCTGCTTTGCATGGATTTTTTTCCGTAGCCCATCGTTTGATGATGCTCTGGTGATGCTCAATCAATTTATTGAGCCTGGATTTATCGCCTCAATTAGCGCGAACCTCGGCTTGCTGATTGCATTCTGGTTACTGTTCTTCGCCTACCCTTATTTCGTTCAAGGCTACCAGTATGTTGCCAAGAAATATCAAGATATCGCTTGGTACTATTACCCAATCCCATTAGCCATCGTGTTGACGATTATGTTTATGCTTTCACCTTCAGGAATGCCAGGATTTATCTATGCTAACTTCTGAGTTTAAAAATAACCTGAAAAAAACCGGACAAGTGGTGCTGATTGTCATCATCACTGGCTTGCTACTGATTTGGTTAAACCAAAGCTCCTTAGAGCGATTCTGGCAGCAAAAGTATCACCAAGATACCCCATGGGCGAAAATCAGTGGAAACCCTGTCTGGGATTACGGGAGCGCGTTACATGATGGTGTCCAAGAAGCAGGGGCAACTTTTGCCTATCACGCATCTGGACAAAAAGCCGCTGAAGATAAACTTGCCGCCCAAATGACCGCTAACCATGAAACGTTAGTTTTCCCACAAGATTTCCGTGTCGGGCTACACTTTGTTAATGGTTATATTCATCCCGCAGAGAGCTTATCGGTCACATTCCCTGAGTTATTAAAACGCCCTCAAGCTCGCGCTAAAATTCCAGGTCGAACCTTTGCAGGAGTGACTATTGCGCAGCCTGAAGGACCTGTTGTTCAAAAACAGATAGCCAATATTGCTGCAGGGGATCAAGTCTTGTTTGCTGGGGACTCCATGATGCAGGGCGTCGCTCCCCATGTTAAAAACATGCTGTTGAAAAAGTATAATATTGAGAGTATTAACTTAAGTAAGCAGAGTACCGGTCTCGCGTACCCTAAATTCTTTAACTGGCCAGATACCATTGCCAAAGCATTGAACGATAACCCGAAAATTAAAGTCTTAGTGGTATTTTTAGGTCCTAATGACCCGTGGGATATGCCACCACAATCGGGCTATAAGTATGTGAAATTCAAGAGTGAAGAGTGGGAGCAAACCTATCGTTCGCGTATCAGTGAAATTCTTTCCACCGCACGCCAACATCATGTCGATGTGATTTGGGTGGGTCCACCGAATATGCGTAAAAACACTCTCTCCGATGGAATGAAGTTCCTACGCGGTCTCTACCAAACCGAAGTTGCGAAGTATGGCGAAATGTACATTTCTGCTAATGACGTCTTTAAATATAAAAATGACGACTATTCCGACTATATTGGGGATAGTAGCAATGCTATAAAATTGCGCAGTGGTGATGGGATCCATTTCAGTGGTAAAGGGCAACAAATGATTGCCGAAAGCGTATTTTCACTGATCCATTTCGAAGAGGAAGACAAGGAACCTCATGAAACTGAACAACCAGAATCAGGTCAAGAGCAAGCTACTCACAGCTAGTGTTATTACCCTGCTGTCATTAGGCTTAGTCTCTTGTCAAACCCCTGATACTAAACGCGGCAAAACGTCGCAAACTCAGTGGCAAGCGCCTACAGAGCAAGGGCAGTTAGTCAATAACGGTGAACCCAATTTAAGTCAATTGGCGTCTAAACTGCGCCAAGGTGGTCAACAAGTCCATATCGTTCAGATAGGGGATTCACACACGGCCGCAGATTTTTTCACTGGTGAATTAAGAGCATTGTTCCAACAACGTTATGGAGATGCAGGTCCTGGTTTTGTACCGCCAATTTCGGTACCGGGTCAACGCACCGCCACCATTAATCGCGTCAGTGATAAGTCAGATTGGTCACTTTCCAGTAGCCGCAAAGACGAGCGTTTTGACTACCCGTTAGGTGGATTGATAGCGGAGCCACAAGGTAGCAAGAGCAATGTGTTATTAAAACCGTTGCAGCCTGTCCAAAATAGTTATCGCTTACAAGCACTGTACCAAAGCTCGAATGGTGCCCAGATGCAGGTTTCGCCATCCTCATCTTCGACAGTTGCCTTACCTGCCACGGGAAATAGTTGGCAATTCTCTGCGCCAGTGAGCACGCAATTGCCATCAACTGTGTCAGTTGGAACAACAAGTAATCTCAAAGTGGGTGGATGGTTAGTCCGTTCGAATAAACCCGGTGTGATGTTATCTGCTATCGGTTTAAACGGTGCGACCATCAACATGCTGAATAAATGGCAACCACAGTGGAGTGCCACGCTGGCTCAAATGTCGCCAGATATGGTGATTTTAGCCTTCGGCACCAATGAAGCGTTTAATGACACACTGAACTTAGTGGCTTACGAACAAAATCTACGGGATAAAATTCGTCAGATCCGCCAGCAATCACCTAATGCCGTGATTATGCTAGTGGGGCCTAGCGACTCAATTAAATTCAGTAATGCGGCGGGTTGTAGCGCACAGATGCCGGTGAATTTGATGGATGTGATTCGTATTCAGAAAAACATTGCCGCTCAGGAACATACGCTGTTTTGGGATTGGCAAGCGAACATGGGCGGACCTTGCTCTATCCGCGCATGGGCATCCCAAGGTTTAGCCCGTCCTGATAATGTGCATTTCTCTGCGGATGGTTATAAGAAAAGCGCCCAAGCTTTGTATAGCCAGTTTAATCAGATGTTGAAATAAACCTATTTCGTTATCTTCACATACAAAAAAGTCAGCCTACCTAAGTAAGCTGACTTTTGTTTTTTACAGAAGAGATAGAAAGAAATCAGTTTTACAGGAAGGTAAAGAAAATCATCCCAACAATCGCACCCGTCGTTCCTAAAATCGTTTCCATGATAGTCCACGTTTTTAAGGTTTGAGCTTCAGTTGCACCTGTAAATTTACCGAATAACCAGAAACCGGAGTCATTCACATGGCTCAGAATTAATGAACCACCAGAGATACAAATCGCTAATGCAGCCAGTTGTGCACCAGAGTAACCTAGCTCACCGATAACAGGCAGGACTAAACCAACAGTCGTTAGACAAGCAACAGTCGCAGAACCTTGGATAACACGCACCGCACCCGCTAAGACGAAACACGCGACAGCAATCGGTAAACCTGCACCAATCAGCGAATCACCTAATGCCGGACCTACACCTGAGTCCACCAGCACTTGTTTGAATACACCACCCGCACCAGTCACTAACAGGATGATACCCGCAGGTTGAATTGCTGCGGAACAGACCGCCATCACGCGCTCTTTATCCATGCCGTAGCGGAAGCCTAAGCCGTAGATTGCCAGCAAACATGCCAGTAATAATGCAGTAAATGGATGACCAATAAACTCTAACCAGTTTTCTAGATTCGAGCCTTTTTCCACAAAGTGAGTCCCGATGGTTTTTAAACCAACCAGCAGTAATGGGAACAACACGAGGCTTAAGCTGAAGCCAAAGCTTGGCATTTTGCCGTTAGTGCTTTGTGGTGCTTGGTAGTCAGCAGGAATTTCAATACTAACAAACTTGCTGATAAAGCTACCAAACAGTGGACCCGCTAAAATCATGCTCGGGATAGCCGCACACAGACCAATTAAGATCATCCAGCCATAATCTGCACCCATTTGCGACGCCACCAGCATTGGTGTTGGTCCCGGTAACAGGAAGGCTGCCGCTGCTGCCACACCAGCAAACAGAGGAATTGCTAAGCGAACTACGTTGTGGCCAGTGCGGTTTGCGACCGCAAATACCACGCCGATTAATAGCACGATAGCCACGTCAAAGAACAATGGCAGTGCGCAGATTAAACCGGCGATCCCCACCGCATAATGCGCGCGCTTTTCACCGAAAAGGTCTAATAGCTTATGAGCAACCTGATCCAAAGCGCCCGTTTCATGCAAGATCTTACCGAACATGGCACCTAAGGCGACGACGATAGCAAGGAATCCCAGGGTTCCCGCCATCCCTTTTTGCATGGTTGCAGTGATATCTTGGACTGGCATACCAGAAAATAGACCCGCGCCAATCGACACAATCATTAACGCTACAAAAGCGTGTAAACGCGCGTACATCACTAAAAATAGCAATAATACCACCGAGCCAACGGCGGTCAGTACCAATGTTAAGGTACTTAATGTTTCTACTGGTGCGTTCATGCTTTATCTCCCGTCATGATTTGACGAATGGTTGCACAGGTATTGTCGATAACCTCATTGAGCGCAGGACGGATATCAACCGCATAAGCGTCGGCTTCTTGGGTATCTGGTTCTTGCAGTGTATCGAACTGTGATTTCAACATTTCTGGTTTAAAGAAATGACCACGACGCGCTCTTAAACGCTCTTCAATCACTGCTGCATCGCCTTTCAGATAGATAAAATAGAGATTTTTATTATCTTCACGAAGAATATCGCGATAACTCTTTTTCAATGCAGAGCACACAACCAGAGAAACCTGATTGGTTCTTTGCATTGCAAAAATGGCACCGTTCAGCGCTTCTAACCACGGACGACGGTCATCATCATTCAGTGCATGTCCAGATGCCATTTTCATAATATTGGATTTCGGGTGCAAAAAGTCCCCGTCTAAAAAGGCAGCTTGTAACTGCTGAGCAACGCCACTCGCCACTGCGGATTTGCCGCTACCCGATACCCCCATTAAGACAAATGTGTAGTTTTGATTTTGGGTATCACTCATAGGAAACTCCTCGGGTGTTGAAAAGAGGTTATTTAATTCTAGATTTGAAATTTAATTTAGGTTGTTATTCCGGTGCCCTGGCTGGATGTTACCGGTAACAGGTTACGGGTAACATTATTGCTAGTGGATATTTATTTAGCAATTAGATAGGTGAAGAAAACAGCGGAATTGTGATGGTAATCGCAATAATGTTTTGCTGACTCGATGCAACCTTACTAGATACTTTCACCAGTTAGTAACTTAAAACCAACATCGAATTTTTTCTGTGCTAATTTTTCACCGCGCATCCTTGCCAGCAGCACTTCTGCCGCCTTGCGCCCCATAAGGTCACGAGGGGTTAAGATACTGGCTAATTTCGGTGTCATCACCTGTCCCACATCGTGTCCATGGAAGCCCGAAATAGCCAAATCATTGGGGACATTAATCCCTAAACGCTGGCATTCAAAAATCGCGCCGATGGCTAAGTCATCGTTGGTACAAAATAGCCCATCAGTATCGGGGTATTTTACGCGGCATTCTTGAAGTAATTGTGCGCCAAGAGAATAAGAGGAGCTCTCTTGAGTCATTAAATTACGCGGAGTTAGTTTGGCATCGAGCATGGCTTTTTCATAACCTTCCAAACGGATGATTGTCCGCTCATCCTGCCTCGCCCCTAAATAGACTACTTTTCGGCAGCCACGGTCGATCATCGCCTGCGTCATTTGGCGAGACGCTTCAAAGTTATCAATGCCGACTGCGGCATCAAAACAAGGCGAAATACTGTCCATAATTTCGACGACAGGGATCCCCGCCGTTTTTAACATGCGCAGGGTGCGCTCGGTATGGGTACGCTCCGCTAAAATCACGCCATCAATATTGTAAGAAAGTAACGAAGTTAAGCGCTCTTCCTCTTTTTCTGCACGATAACCATAGTGCGCCAACATGGTTTGATAACCATGTTTGTCGGTGACGGCTTCAATACCGCGGATCACTTCGGCAAAAACTTGGTTAGTTAATGATGGCAATAGAACGCCGATGGCGTGGCTTGTGGCATTCGACAAAATATCAGGCGCTTTGTTTGGGATATAGCCTAATTCCTCCACTGCACTGGCAATTTTCCCGCGCAAGGATTCTGAAACTTGCTCAGGATTTCGCAGGAAACGGCTCACCGTCATTTTTGTGATACCGACTCGGTCGGCTACATCTTGCAAAGAAGGTCGTTTATTCTTCATATATCCCAGATTATCTATAATACGCCGTTATATTTCGCTATGTTCTGCGATCTGCCAGTGGATATCAATCCTTGATATTGCTTTAAATCACAGAAACATCGACTTTTCAGTGCTATCTCATTTTTACTGTTGACTCTGTTGCCTGACTTCGCTAATTTTCGCGCTATATAAATATAAGTATAACGATGTTAATTATGGCAATGAACAGAAGACATTTTATCCAATCCTGCGCTGTCCTTGCGGCATACTACAGTTTACCTGCATTTAGTCGCAGCCCTGTCGCAGAGGCATTATTCGGTACTTTACCTGCAAATGGTAACATTCAAAAGGTGATCACGGCGGGTCCGCCCGCAGACTTACTGATGTTTGCCCTCACCCCAGAAAAAATGGTGGGTTTTGCCTCTATTAACTTGAAAAAAGGGAATAGTGAACTATTTGCGCCACAATGGATGAATTTGCCTGTTTATGGTCGTCTTGCGGGACGAGGTAGCACGTTATCCCTTGAACAATTATTGGCTTATCACCCTGATTTGATCCTCGATACTGGCAATATCGATGAAACCTACCGTTCCCAAGCGGAAAAAGTCGCCAAACAAACGGGGATCCCGTATTTGCTGATGGACGGTAAGCTGATTGATGCTCCGCAACAGCTGCGTCAACTTGGTCGTCTATTGAATGTTAATCAGCAAGCTGAAAAACTGAGTATGGTAGCAGAACGCTATCTTAGCAATGCGCAGCAATTTGCACTGACTCAACAACAAAAACCCCTCAGTTTTTACCTCGCCAGAGGTGCAAAAGGACTACAAACCGGCACAAAAGGTTCCATTCATACTGAAGCCATCGAAATGCTCGGTTTTCGTAATGTGGTGGACATCGATGGGTTCCACGGTTTGACCGATGTTTCCATGGAACAGCTGTACCAGTGGGAACCCGATATTATCATCACCCAATATGATGAATCTGTTGAATTAATCACTCATTCGCCATTATGGGCAGGACTCAAAGCCATCTCATCGAATAACCTGTTCGTATTCAGTGGGATGCCATTCGGTTGGTTAGATGGTCCACCAGGGATCAACCGTTTACTGGGCATGAGACGCTTACAGAGCCACTTTGATAAAGCAGTTGAAGAGACGATGACTCACGATCTAAGACAATTTTTTGAGCTGTTCTACCATTCATCGCTCACTCAAGAGCAGGTCGACTTGCTAATGGAAAGGTCATGACGGCGAGCTGGCTCAATACCAAAACTAAGCCATTGTTATTGATGGCTATTTTGCTACTTTTTTTTCTGATGGCATTAACCAGTGGTAAATACTCACTAACCTTGGAAGAGCTCTATCGCTTGTTTACTCAAGCGCCCGTCGATGATCCTCGTAGCAATACGGTATTTTGGCAAATTCGCTTTCCGCGCGTCTTAGCCGCCATCTTAATTGGTGGCGGGCTGGCGATTGCAGGCGCAGCTTATCAAGGCATGTTCCGTAACCCCCTCGTTTCTCCCGATATTCTTGGTGTTTCCGCAGGCGCTGGCGTCGGGGCGGTTTTAGGGATATTTCTCGGACAATCTCTGGTTTCTATCCAACTGTTTGCTTTTGTGGGTGGGCTTATCACGGTGGCGGTGGTGTATCTGATTGCTCGTCTAGCCCGCCAGCACGATCCTATTCTATCCCTTGTGCTGGTTGGGGTTGCCGTCAGTGCGATTTGCGGCTCCGCCATCTCATTAATGAAAATTTTAGCTGACCCCTACACGCAGCTTCCTTCTATCACGTTCTGGCTACTCGGTGGTTTATCTTCCATTACTCAGCAAGATTTATGGTCAGTGCTGCCCATTATGATCGTGGGTTTCGTGCCATTATTGATGCTGCGTTGGCGCATGAATTTGCTGAGTTTATCCGATGAAGAAGCCAAAAGCTTAGGCGTGAATGTTACGCTCAATCGCACCATTTTGATTGTTAGCGCAACCCTGATTACCGCCAGCACGGTGTCGATAGCTGGCATTATTGGCTGGGTAGGGCTAATTGTTCCCCATATTACGCGAATGATAGTGGGTGCTAACTTCCGCTATCAGCTCCCTGCAGCAATGGCTATCGGCGCTATTTTACTGCTGATCACCGATACGCTAGCTCGCACCATTGCAGCCATTGAGTTACCGCTCGGGATCTTAACCTCCGCCGTGGGCGCCCCCTTTTTCTTAGCCATTTTGCTACAAACAAGGCGGGTTAAATGAGTATTTTAACCCTAGACAATGTGGCGATTGGCTACCACCACCAAGCCATTATTGAAGGCATTAACCTGCATTTACCTGAAGGTGAGATGACCTGCTTGCTGGGCGCGAATGGGTGCGGAAAAACCACCTTAATGAAAACCTTATTAGGGTTACTTCCTGCCATTGATGGGGATATACGCTTGCAAGGGCAATCCATCAGCCGGCTGAAACAGCGAGACATCGCGAAAGTGATTGCTTACGTACCCCAAGCTCACGATACGCCCTTTACGTTTTCGGTGGTCGATATGGTGATGATGGGGCTCACCCCCTATCTCTCAGCGTTCAGCGTACCGGGGGAAAAAGAGAAAGCCAGTGCCATGGAGCAATTGACCCAATTTGGCATTGCTCACCTTGCAGAGCGCTTGTATAGCACCCTCAGCGGGGGAGAAAAGCAGCTGGTTTTAATTGCCAGAGCCTTAGTCCAAAAACCCAAGTTATTGATTATGGATGAACCCGCAGCCAGCCTCGATTTTGGCAATCAAATTCGGCTGTTACAGTATATCGAAACACTGAAGCAGCATGGGATCACGGTGTTAATGTCCACCCATCACCCCCAACATGCCGCTGCCATTGCCGACCATGTGATTTTATTAAACAAACAACAGCAGGCACGGCAAGGCTCGACTCAAAGTATGTTAACGCTCACTAACTTGGCAGAACTCTATAATATCGATGCACCGAGTATTACGGCGCATTTTCAGCTTCCACTCAATTTTACTTGTTAAGGTCAGGGATCATGCTTATTCACCAACTCGATTTTGCCGCGATGTATCAGCAGCATATGCAACAAGCCCAACGCACACGCAAAGAACCAGAGCATTGGGATAAAAAAGCCCACCAAATGGCGCAAAACTGTGCCAATCCGAACGACCCATATTTAATTCGCTTTCGCCAATTAATGGATTTTACGGGTGCAAAAACCTTGCTGGATGTGGGATGTGGACCTGGCTCTATTAGCCTTTATCTCGCTAACCAATTTCAATCTGTCACCGGCATTGACTACAGTGCAGGTATGCTCGAAATGGCCAATATTCGCGCCAAAGAGATGAATGTCACCAATGCGCAATTTAAAACCCTTGCGTGGGAAGATAGCTGGGACGACTTACCAAAAGCCGATATTTCGGTGGCCTCCCGCTCTACCCTCGTGGATGACTTAAAAGCTGCGATGTTAAAACTCAACCGCCAAACTAACCTGCGCGTGTATACCACTCACACCGTTAACCCGACATTTATTGATGAGAAAATTATCCGTGAAATTGGGCGCGAAGTGGTTAGCCTGCCAACCTATATCTATGCCGTGAATGTCCTGCATCAAATGGGGATCCATGCCCGTGTCGACTTTATTAAAAGTCCAAATCGAGGTGGATTCGATAACGTGGATGCATTTATCGACAGCGTAAACTGGTCGCTCAAAGATCTCACCGAAGAAGAAACTGAAAAGCTGCGCGCTTACTACGAGAAACAAACCGCCGATGGTAAAGCCCTGCCGTTCCCATCCCGCGATTGGGCGATGGTCTCATGGGATGTGGTGGATGAAGCGGAACTGACATTATGATTTACTTGCCTGACACCCTAATTGACCAGCTGCTTCTCGACGATATCCAGTATGGGGATCTCACCAGCCGCGCCCTTGGCTTACACACCCAGCAAGGCACCATGACCTTTACCTCGAAGCTTGGCGGCTGCGTCAGCGGGTTGGATATCGCCCAGCGTATGCTCACAAAGCTGGGCATACACAGCGAATGCCTATTTCGTGACGGAGATATTGTGGAGCCACAAAGCCGCTTGATTAACGCGTCTGGCTCGGTTGAAGCACTGCATCAAGGGTGGAAGGCAGTCCAGAATGTCCTTGAATGGTGCGGTGGCGTCAGTCACTACACCCATCAAATGGTCACGATATTAAAAAAATATCACCCTAATGGGCAGCTCGCTTGCACACGGAAAACCATTCCCGCGACCAAGCCCCTTGCGTTAACCGCGATCCTCGCTGGTGGCGGCATTGTCCATCGTGCTGGCAGCGCAGAAACTATCTTGCTGTTTACCAATCATCGCAACTGCCTTACAAATCCCGATGATTGGCAATCTCATGTCGATACGTTACGAGCGGCCGCGCCTGAGAAGCAGATCATCGTTGAAGCCGATGATTATCAGCAAGCCCTGCTTGCCATTGATGCCAACGCCGATATTGTCCAGCTGGATAAACTTCCTGTGGAGCAGATTCAGCAATTACAACGCTTGGTGAATGAGAAAAAATCCCGCTGCCGATTATCCATTGCCGGTGGCGTTAACTTGCAAACTATCGAAAGTTTCGCCCAAGCGGGTGTTCCTCTGTTGATCACTTCAGCTCCCTATTACGCAAACCCGAGAGACATCAAAGTACAGATATTTAAATCTTAACGACCCAAATATAGAGATTTAAAACCTTATCCTGCGGCTCACCGCGGGATGGTGTTTTATGGCAAAAGCGACGCCCATCGTTATATAAAAATAAATATATCGATATAAGTCGCAGGAAAAACTAACTGGAAATTATTAATAATGAAAATAAAACAAATTACCTATTTGATAGGAATGGCGTTATTCGCAACACAGGGGCAAGCAGCAACGACCTCTCCAGAGAATAATCAGGCACAAGCTGACGCGAGCCGCGATGTGATGTCAGTCTGGAGTACCCCACTCGCCGCTGATGCTAACGTGATCACTGAGTCGCAAATGAAGCAACTCAATAAAACCAACGTGGCTCAAGCTCTCAGCACCCTACCCGGCGTGGCGATCCAAAAATCCGGTAACCGTAACGAAACGCAAGTCAACGTACGTGGCTTTGACAGCCGCCAAGTGCCCGTTTTCTTCGACGGTATCCCGACCTATGTTCCTTATGACGGTACCCTTGACCTTGGGCGTTTTATGACCAGTGAACTGGCGAGTGTCGAGCTTTCTACGGGGTATACGTCCCTGTTACAAGGTCCGAACTTAATGGGCGGTGCCATCAACTTAACCACCGCGACCCCAAAAAAACCGTTCGAAGCGAATATCAGCCTGAACCAAGGCTTTGCGCGTGGTGCAGATAATGCCCATAACGTTAGCGCCCGCCTTGGTGGTCGCAATGATTTAGGTTTTATTCAAGTCAGTGGTAGCCAATATAAGCAGCGCTTTATGGGTCTACCTAGCTCTGATGATAATAACCCGTATGCGGGAACGCATGGACGCCGCACTAACTCCGCCACCGATGATAAGCGTTTGATGCTGAAAATGGGCTGGACGCCACGAGAAGCCGATGAGTATGTGGTGACTTATATTAAGCAAGATGGTGACAAAAACAGTGCGCCGAATGCCAACTCTGATAAGCAGCAGATCTGGCAGTGGCCAGCTTATGATAAAGAAAGCATCTACTTTAATGGCACCACCCAAGTCACTGACGGTATTGCCCTGCAAAGCCGCGTTTATCACGATTCATTCAAAAACACGCTGCACCAGTACAAATCCGTCAAGGATTATCAAAAAGGTAATTATAACTACAGCCGCTATGATGACTACAGCAACGGTGCAGACTTGCGTGCAGACTTTACTGTACGTGAATTAGATATGCTGTCATTTGCCGCACACTGGAAAGAAGACGTTCACCGCTCTCGCAGTAATAAAACCAACCCATTTGACCGTTACAAAGATCAAACCTGGTCTGTCTCTACCGAATACCAATGGGTTGCGACAGATAAGCTCGATATCATCGGCGGAATTGGCTATGACTGGCGTGATAGTGATGATGGAAAACGCTATGTATACAATAAAAAAACCGGCGCAATGGAAGGCGTTCAACATTATGACAATAACAACCAACATGCCTTTAACTGGGAAATGATGGCCCGTTACCATTTAGAAAATGAAGATACCGTTCAATTCTCTGTATCCGAAAGAAGCCGATTCCCGACACAAAAAGAGCGCTACACCGAAAATAAAATGAAGAATGATGATTCATTCCTCATTAACCCGCATTTAGATGCAGAGCGTGCACTAACCTTTGATTTGACTTATAAAGGACATTTCACTCCAGTGTGGAGCTACACCGCAAGCACCTACTATAACCACGTTTCTGATGCCATTATGGCGCACCATGTAGGCGAAAATAAAAAAGGTGGCGCATTACTGCAAAACCGTAATAGCGGCAAAGTGGATTATATCGGCACGGATTTAGGCACTACAGGGCAAATCACTGATTGGATGGAAGCAGGTGTGAACTACAGCTATATCCACGCGGATCCGAAACACTATAGCGTACGCCATGTTGCAGAGCTGCCGACCCACAAAGCGTTTGCTTGGGTGAAATTTACCCCATATCAGCCAATGAGCATTACGATTACAGAAGAAGCCAGAAGCTGGGCATTTAACTATGTGGACAGTGAAGATAAGGTACGCGGCTTCGCCAAAACTGACCTCCGCGTGGATTATGACTTAGGGCATGGGCTATCTGTGAACAGCTCAGTCAACAACCTGTTCGACAAGTCTTATGAATATACTGATGGCTATATAGAAGAAGGTCGCAACTATTGGCTAGGAATTGAATATAAATACTAATACTTAATTTTATAAGGCAAGATATTACTTTCTTGCCTTATAAATTGAGAAATAAATTGTCTTATCAGTTAATTTGACCTATAAATAGAATTAAGCGAAATCCCTTAGGATAATTCTTATAAATAACTCTACTTATCGCTCTAGAAATTTAGTTTTATCTACCGATATAACAACGAAAACGAATATATTTATAATAATAAACTAGCAATAATATTTTATTTAGTTTATTACTCCAATATGATATTCAAATCAATATTTTTGCTAATTTACAGCAAAAAAGCTCATCTCCGAATACTTGAAGTTATTCCAATCCCTATTTAGACTATACCTATAATTAAATTAATAAAAATATATAAATCCCTAGAATAAATTTAACTTAAATTACATTAAGCCACTAATTAATAGTGGCTTAGCTATTGAATTATTTGAATTTCAGAGAGCAGAAGATAACTATGATTGAAAAACATGATTATACAATCGATAACAAGTTTATTTTTGAGCACAGGACAAGTCGTATTTTTCTAAAAGATGATCCAGATCAACATATTGAATTATCTAAACCTGCCGCTCGATTATTTGGTGAAATCCTTTTATTAAATTTAAAGAAAGGTATTGCTACTCGAGACGAACTTCTTACAAATGTTTGGGAAGAATATGGTCTGGTTGGATCAAATAATAATTTAAACACCTATATCAGCGAAATAAGGAAAAAGCTTGAGCTGGTTGGTATTGATCCAAAAACAATTGTTACGGTTCCCAAAAAAGGATTTAGAATTGATAGTCATCTATCCAGTATTGCAATGGATAATGACAACAAGCAAACTGTATCCAATGAAATTATCACTTCAGATAATTATGGAATAACAGAAACACTTGTCACCCCATCTAAGAATTTGCTAATACCCCAAAATACTGAACTGACAAAAGTCGCTATTTCAGAGGGTGAAAATGAAATTTTAGAACTTAATACTTCAATAAGTAATAGCACCGATAATTCAAAGACGAAACCCATTGCAACTTCAGAAATCATTGCCACTAAAAATAGTAATCTAAAAGGTAGGATGCTTTTATTCGCTATCATTTCATTCATCTTTATTGGATCATTTTACTTATTTATCAATACACTAAAACCAAATAATGATGAAAGGAATAGCTATACAACATTTGGAAGCCGAGATAATTGCGTATTTCAATCTCCCATCAAAATGAATGAACAGGCAAAAAAAACCAATCTCAATTTTATTAATAAAAAGCTAGATAAATATAATATTGCCTGCGAAGAACCAAAACGAATTATTGTTCTTTCAGATGTCAATGCCTCTTACTCATTCGATAAAAATGCTGCAATTAGCGTTTGTAAAGAAAAAAATAATAAGTTTGACTGTGTTTCTATTAACGATCAGAGAATTTAAATGAAAAAGTATCTTATTACTGCGGCTCTAGCTGCGGTTATTATCCCCATTACTTATGTTACCTTTGCAAAAGATAAAGATGATGTAAAACTTTGTCATTCTGAAATTGTTTGGATAAAAGAAAATGGCACACCGGATGGTATTATCCTTAAATCTAAAATGTCATTACAGGTTTCAGACAATCATAATGGCAGAATGAATTTTTATGGTTATATAAAAAACCAAGAAACCATTTATCGATTAGATCGTGCTATTTATTTTTCCTATACACCGGTAGATAAAAAAGGTAATTATTTAATCGTGATGAATTCCTCATCAGTGACAAACTCTGATAGCACCCCTAATGACGTATTTACCAATTTCATTCAATTGGAAAAAGACAAAATAAAATATTATGTAAATGTGACTAGAATGGAGGATAATGTTTATATTTTGAAGGATGAGGCCTATTCTGCCTTCACCTGTTATGTTGAATAAGCATAAAGCTTAATAAGTTCTATATTAGAAATGCGTATTTTAGAATAAATAAAAAAGATTAAAAAAAAGCCTACCAACATTTACGTTTAAGTAGGCAAAACCGTCAACATGGGAAAATGACGAATACAAAATTCTTAACGCTTTACATTATGGAATGGTCATTACCAGTGTAATTACACCACTAAAGTTACCCGCTGCAACCGTACCATTCGTTTTCAATACAGATTCTACTGTCACAAGCTCATTCGTATTTGCTCTTGCATTGATAATCGTGCCAAACCAAGCCGGTTGACCGTTCAATGTCACTCGTGACATCAATTCACCATTCGGACGTAAATTCACATACTCTTGCAACATATTTGAAGAAACTTTTACTCGCATGTTTTGGTTACAAACAATCGAGAAGAATCCACGCTGCGTATTTCCATTCAGATCCCCAGTGTTCAATGTACCGTGATCTAATTCCATTCGGTTATTTGCAACATAATTGAAATAGCACTTACCGGCAGGTGGTGGCGCAATACCACAGATCCCACCGGGTAGCATTTTCGCAGAACTACTAGTGCGGTTTGTGTCTAAAAAGATACCGACACACTCATCTGCTGTAATCGCTCCGGAGTGACGACTATCCCCTCTTTTAGGAAAACTTAAACCGCATTGATTTTGCGCTGCATCAATAATTGATTGCATCGTCGGGTAAGTCGCGAAATTTATGGAACACTCCCAGTCTTTACGAGACCCTGCTCCCCCAATATTTGGCGCTGTATGTAAATGGTTAATCGTAAAATAACAGTTCCTAGCGCCACCAGAACCCAGAACAGAAACACATGGGTTTGGTTCCGTAGGAGAGCTAGCTCTCCAATAGTCAAATTGGTAATAATAGGTATGGCTACTCCCTGAAGAGACAATGTCTTCAACATACGAAAAATATGTCGACCCATAACCAAGAGAGCTTATAAAAAGCAACGGTATTAAAAATAACCTTTGAATTCGTTTTCCCATTTCAGTTCTCTTTATTTACTTAATAAAGCTTAATTAAATCAAAGCCATAAACTTTGATAATAAAATTACTCGTACTCAAATATAAATGTTGCAGTGGCTGATATTTTACCGACTTTCACTTGTTTATTATTCACAACATCCGATGTCGCTTTGATAAATGAATTAAACTGTAATTCATTCTTACCCGCTTTACTGATCGGCATTAGCGATGAAAATTGGTTAATTTTCATCGGGGTTCCATCAGTTAACTCAATAAAAATACCTAATCCAGGGTTTAAATCACTGCCCGTCAACGCAAGGGAACCCGGTAACAATAAGTTTTCAGTTCCAGAGAATTTCACTTTCAACTTTTGTGCAATGGTCAAATCGCAATCTGACAACACTAACGTGAAGGATTCATTCGGAAATTGAAATCCCGGCTCATAGATATCCAACAGTCGGATATCACCAAAATCGACTTCAACCTTTGAATTTTCTGGTAACACCACACAAGGTGCGTTCACCAGCGTCCCTTTGATTTTCATATTATTCTGCGCGGCTTGCGCAGGCATCGTTGCTACCACAGCGAAGTTTCCCAGTAATGCAAATAAAATTCCAAAACGTATTTTCTTATTCATTATTGGTACTCCACTAGCATGGTTCCGTTTGCAATAAAGTCGCCCGTTTTCAGCTCTTTATTACCATCACGAACCAATACAGCCCAAAGTACCCCAGGGTTACTTGGGTTAATTAAATATTTTTTGCCTAAATCTAAAGTTTGATCGCCCAGTTGAAATTTAACCGCAAGATTGGTAATTCCTGTATTCAACCCATTAGTATCAAATGCACTTTTTGCGCCATTTAATGTTAAATACATGGCCCAGTTGTTCTTGTTTTCTTCACACTGGATTTGGTAATTCACTTGTCTTTTTTGAGCATTACCTTGAATGGATTTAATGGAAACGTTACCAAACTCCACTTCAATATCTTTACCATTATCAATATGGCACGGTGGCGGCGTGATTAAATTACCTTTAATCAGAATGTCTGTTTCGTTATCTCTCGCCATTGAAGAGAAAGGAAATAAGATAAACAGTAAAAACACCCCAATAAGCTTATAAATGTCCCGCATGTTTATCACCCTTATTGATACTCAACTTTGAGTGTCGCATTAGCCGTGAAGGCTTTCGCTGGCAAATCAGTACCGCTTTTCTTCACCAACACCGCAAATAATTTAGTCGGTGATGCAAAGTTAAAGGCACGCCTAGTTTTTAATGGGAAATCGCTGGTATCCGCCTTAAAAAGGACACCGAGATTATCGACACTCGTTTTAAGCACCCGCTGGTCAAATGCAGCGGGCGTGCCGTCAATATACATATTCAATTTTGGCTGAACGCCGTCTTTACAGGTAATGGTGTAGTCCATTGGCTGTTTATACACTTCACCTTCAATACGCGTTGTCATGACATCGCCAAAATCGACTTCTATGGCTTGTCCATTATTAATCTGGCAGGGTTTGGATAAGACGACACCTTTAATTTCTACATACAGGTAGCCTGAAAATCCAAGGGCACCTGACGTAAAAAGAGTCGATGATATCAATAATACCTTGGCTAAATTTTTAATAGACATCATAGCGGTAGACCTTATTTTCTAGGTACGACAGAACACTCAACCGCGCTGCAGTTAAATTTCAAGTCAATCGTACCGCCAAAATCGTTGAGATATACTAAGGTTGGTGATGCCCCGATATCCCCTGTATTTTTTCCTAAGCTAGTTTCACCACGTGGTGGAACCATAATAGGTTCAAAATCGGCAACTTCTGTCTTACCTTTGCTGAGTTTAGTGACTGATAGGAAGTAAGGGGTTGGGTTTTTAACGACATATCCACTACCCTGTTTCACCAGTTTAATATCGTTTTCTTGAGGAATAGTTTCCATTCTATCTTTCGTTGCAATCGCAGCGGGACGATAGAACAGTTTAATTTTTGTTTGTAACGCAATTTGTAATACATTGGCTTTCTCACTGCGCGGTGGTATTTCTCGCACGTTTAGGTAATAAACGCTTTCCTGATCTTTCGGTAATTTAGCGATAGCAGGTACAGACTGAATTTTAATTTGGCTTTTTGAATCCGCCTCAAGTCGGTGTACTGGCGGAGTCACAATAAAAGGTGAATTTACTTTTTCATCTTTATCATTTTCTATCCATGCTTGCGCCAAATAAGGGCTGGTTTTGTGTTCATTACTTAAACCTACGCTCACTGATTTATCGCCCTCGTTGTAAATCACACGAGTTCTATCAATAGCAATGGCTGCATAAGCTGATTGAGCCAATAATGAGGCACTTAAAATAGCGACCGCATTGCGTTTAGTTAATAAATTCATATATTCACCGTTGACGTTAAAAATTTTTTTTTAATTATTTACATGGCAGTAAAACATCATGCTCCATGTTGCTATCTAATTTTTCAGGCAGTTGAATATGGCATGAAGTATCATCACCCCATGTCACATCAAGCGACTCTGATGGGTTAACACCCGCTAAGTAAACAAAACCTTTATCTGAAATAATTCCGACTTCTATTTTTTTCGCATTTTTCACTGAAGCCCCAAATGGTGGATAGCTTCCATCAGCTAAGCTGATAATTCCCATTAATTTTTCACCCGTGATGACATTGAATTTACGGTAACCAATGGCACCTTCTGTCAGAGTTGCATACTGTGTGGATTGCAGCGCTTCTGCATTATCCGGCACATTTTTCAGATCAATATTTAAGTTATTACGGTTATAGTCCATCACACTGGTGACCACCGCTTTACCGTAACGGTTAGTTTTTATTGGTGTTACTCCATTTAAGATGGGTACATCTGCGACACCATTAGTATCGACTAATATTCTGGATCCGCCACGAACTGAGTTATTACGGTGTATCGCGCCACCTTCAGGTGTCATCGTCATACCGCCTTTTAACTGCATAGAAACGGCGGTTTGGTTATCCTGAATATAGGTACCACTCAAATTCAGCTGGCTTCTATCGCCATCGTAACTATATGTACCCGCGGTCGTGACTTTATCTTTATCCCAGTTACCTGCAGATACAGAGTAAGAAGAGCGATTATCAATTCGGCTATAATAGTTAACGTTATTAGAGTTATTCCCCCCAGAAAAGGAACTGGAATAACTTATGCTCGACTCATTTTTATTTAATGGGATCATGAGGTTTAAATAAACGCCATCATCATCACGGTCACGTGATTTCGTTTTATAAGCTGTTAAACTCAGGCTGATATTTTTTACTTTGCCAATATCAAAATAGTTTGAAAGCGTAAAGTTATACTGGTTGGTTGATGCTCTATTCCAATAGGTTTGGTGCGAATAGTTCAAATACATATTGGCGTTATAATCCGGGAACGCCGTACCAAAAATAATGGTATAAAGTTCTTTACCGCTATCGACCTTATCGCCTTTATAGCGACGGTCAATAAACTGACTCATTGACATATAATTTCGTTCAGAGAATCGATAACCCGCAAACGTAATCTGGCTGTTAATTTCATCAAACTGCTTAGAATACGTCAGGTTATAAGAGTTACCGGTTAACGTTTCATTGTCATCCAGTCGCCCCATTTGCGCGCGAGAAATGTTGATGTTTCCCGATAAAACACCAAATGGCGCAAAGTCACGACCTAAACCAAATGCAACGTTTTGATATTCAGATGATGCCTGTAAACCACCATAAACCGTGATATTGTTTGTCGCCCCCCAAGAGAGCGATCCCATGCTAAATGCAGGGCCTTGAGTATCATGGTCATCTTTTGTCGGTTTACCCATCACAAATTGATAAATCAGCTGACCAGGGCGTGTCAACGTACCCAGTCGAGAGGTTTCCACTCGATAGCTGCTTGTTGTGCCATCTTGCTCTTGAATCACTACATCCAGCGTACCGCCACCGAATGAGTTCACATCCTGAATACGGAATGGACCAGGGCTAACTTCTGTTTGATAAATAATACGACCATCTTGTTTTACCATGACTGTCGCATTCGTTTTTGCAACACCCGCAATTTCAGGCGCATAGCCTTGTAAGCGAGGTGGCAGCATGGATTCGTTGGTTTCTAAACTCGCACCAAGATAACGAATACTGTCAAACAGGTTTGACGCTAAATATTGCTCCCCGATCGTCAAACGCGCACTCAGTGAACGAATCGCTCTATAGGCGTATAATTGGTTCCAAGACCATGATTTACTACCTTTATTCAGCTCACCGTTTTGAGTTTGCCAATCGGCACGCAAACGCCATGCACCGAAGTTTGCACCCATTGTCCCTGTGGCCGTCAGACCTGATTTCGTTCCTTTATCGCCGGTTTGTCTATTAACAACGCGTCCTGTCGCGTTATAGTCAATAAATGCACCCATAATCCCGTCATCCCAACGAGATGGTGGGTCCCAATCAGGGTCTGAGTACTCCATGTAGGCCTGAGGAATATTGAACTGTACAACGTTCTTTGCCAAATCCCCTTGAATGGTCATATCCGGAACTGAGCGAATATCCAAACATTTTCCATCATCTAGCCATTTGACTTGGCTATTCCACTCCTTTTTTAATCCCAATAATGCATAAATTTCAGGCGTGATACATGCCAACGAAACTTTGTCGTCGTAATTAGGATTAAAAAAGGTGATAGGTTGTTCCATAGAAACTTTAGCGCGGTTAACTTCAATCGCTAAAGAGTAATCCCCAGGAGGGACATAGTTGGCATGAGAGAACTTACTGAAGTCGACGTTTTCTTTACCTTCAGAATCAATGAAGTCGGTGTTAAAATCAACGGCCTCTTCAGAGAATGCAACCATTGGCGTTAACATTAAAAGCATTAATTTTGTAATTAGATTTAGCTTCATGCTTTTCATTAACTATGCGCCTATACAAACAAATACAGTGAAGACGATATAAGAAATATGGCGTATGACTACGCCATATTGTTCTCTATAGGAACTGACTATTATTGGTAAACAATTTTGAAGTTAGCTACAGTGTCAAAACGACCTGTAGTAGCTTTTTGAGTTGGATCTTCGTTACCTTTAACGTACGCTGCGAAGTGCAGAGTAGTTTGTGAACCGTCACCATTGTTTAACGCGTAGCCGTCACCAGTACCTGGGAATGCTTTACCGAATTCAACGATTTTGTCAGCGCCGTTAGTGATTACGATACCAGCGTTTTTAACTTTACCGCCTAAGCCCAGTAAGTCACCAGTGAAGCCTTGGAAACCGTTTACTGTAGAACCAGTAAATGTGATTTTTGCGTTTTTGTAAGTTTCAGTAGAGCAGTTTTTCAGAACGATATCGAACGCTTTACTGTCTGAACGGAATTGGTTAGAAGTCAGTTCGTGTAACGCGATTTCGCCGAATTCAACTAATTGCTTCAGGTTGTCAGCATCGATTGAACATGGAACGTCGTTAATGAAACCAGTAAAACGGATTTCACCTTGTGAGCTTTCTACTGGATCAGCAGCTAAAGCAACACCTGAAACGCCAACACCTAAACCTAAAGCTAGAGTTAATGCTAATTTATTCAGTTTCATAAAAGTTTTCCTTTAAATGAGTAGGAACTGCTATTTCTCTTTTTCTCTTTCCTGTTTCCACTGATGCAAAATTAAGTCTATTTACTTAATCAGTGCACCCTTGAAAATTCCTCTAGCTTTCCTACTTGATGAATTTCATTCAGGTTAGAGATTTTTTTATATAAACGAGCTCCATCTCATTTATGTGATTTAAAAAACAGAAATCATTAAGCCAACATTCTCACTTCTAAATTAATTACTGAGTCATTCATTAATTAATTAAAATTGATATAGAACACTAAATGAATTCTGATAACTACCTTGTGATATTTTCTGATGTCAATTCTACATACGTGACATATGTTGTCAAAAACCACCCAAATGAAGCGTTGACTTGGTTTTTTATATCGACAAAATGCACAAAGACAACTTTTATCCACTGAATGAGTAATTAAATCTAAAGAAATGATGAATTACTTAGAAAGATTTATATGAAGACTTCATTTTGCATTTATAAAAATGTCTAAATATTGCAAAAAACCTATAAATATAAAAATCTATATTTATATTTAAATACAACTTAATAAACCGAACAGATGTAAATTTATTAGATTTAACATCTATCCAGTGTCTTTTTCGCGTCAGTAATCGCTACATAAGAAACAAGGGGTAAGATAAGTCTTAATTAAAATCAACGCTAAATAGTAACAATGAATTTCAATAATTGTTTTTATTTGGTTAAATTTAACACCCAATGATTAACTAAAATGTAGCAATTAATGATTTATTTAAAATAGAAAAAACCATCTCTTAAATAAGGAGTTCATTTTTTATTAATGTTGCCTTTATTAAAGTTAAAATTGCGTATTCAATTTAGTAAAAAATTGTTTATTTCATCACCACCATTTCAAACACAACAGAAATGGAAGTTATGGTAAACTAAACAGTAATAAAAACTTGAAGCTATCTAGGTGGGGCCAAACAAGATGAAAACAATCAGTGAAGACATGCTGCTTACGACGGCCGAACGTATTTGTCAGTCTCGAGGCGTGCGTTTGACCCCACAAAGAGAGACTGTTCTGCGATTAATTGCGCAGCAACACGGTGCGATCAGTGCTTATGATCTACTAGATTTACTGCGTGAAATAGAGCCTCAGGCTAAACCCCCTACCGTTTATCGCGGTTTAGAGTTCCTCATGGAACAAGGATTTATTCATAAAATTGAATCCACAAACAGCTATGTGGTTTGTCACCATGTGGATAATCCAAGCCATATTTCAGTGATGTTGATTTGCGATAATTGTGGCAATGTGACCGAAAGTGACTGCACGACTATCGAACAAGCGATTAGCACACTAGCGGAAGAAAATCATTTTCATCTCAGGCATACGGTGGTAGAAAACCATGGTTTATGTCAAAAATGTTTTGAGATTTCCAATTGCCAAGATCATGAACACTGTGAGCATAACCATCACGCCACGGTCAGTTCAAAAAAGAAGTGATATAGAATAAGTGGTCTACAGGAAGTAAAATAAAGGAAGCTATATAGCAACATGGAAGATGGCTATATAAAGAAAAACAGTATGAAAATAGCTATATAAAGAAAGGCTATTCAAAAAATAGAGATATTGAGTCTGCTGCCAGACTCAATATCTCATCATCAATGCCAATCACTGTTACGGATAACCCCAACAGCCAGGCCTTCAATGGTAAAATTCTGTTCGCGCAAATCAACCACGATTGGTGCAAAATCAGCGTTTTCAGCAATAAGTTCAACGCGATTACCTTGTTGCTTAAAGCGTTTAACCGTGACTTCATCTTCGATACGCGCCACAACAATTTGCCCATTATGGACATTCTGCGTTTTATGTACCGCAAGTAAATCACCATCCATAATACCGATATCTTTCATCGACATACCATTTACGCGTAATAAAAAATCTGCGTGTGGTTTAAATAATTCTGGGTCAACTTGGTAATGGCTTTCAATATGTTCTTGCGCAAGCAATGGTTCGCCGGCAGCAACACGTCCAATCAGAGGAAGCCCTAAATCTTCGGATTCTTCTTCTAACAACAGACGAATGCCTCTGGAAGCTCCAGAAACAATTTCAATTACCCCTTTACGAGCTAAGGCTTTTAAATGTTCTTCTGCCGCATTAGGCGAACGAAAACCCAAACTTGCTGCTATCTCAGCGCGTGTTGGTGGCATGCCCGTTTGCGAAATGTGGTCACGCACCAGATCGTAAACTTGCTGTTGTCGAGCTGTCAGTGCTTTCATCCCATTCCCCTGTTTGTTTATACAGTCAGACTGTGAGTATATACAGGTAAATGGGTATTGGGAACTGTTAAATTAGCCAAAATCTGCTTTTGTTGATGAATTTCTGGCTTTTTATCGCTTTTACTGTTTTTAGCCCACTAAACCGCAAAATAACGCGCCCATAATACGGTTCCCCAGATAAACAGTGCCAATCCTATCGTGACGAACACGGCTGCGGAGCCGATATCTTTCGCTCGCCCAGATAATTCATGGTATTCACTGCCAATACGATCAACAACCGCCTCAATTGCACTGTTAATTAACTCAACAATAGCGACTAACACAACTGAACCAATCAACAAAATCCTGTCAATTTGGCTAATATCCAAGCAAAAAGCTATAATTATCGCAATGATAGCAGCAATCGCTTCTTGACGAAATGCAGCTTCATTTACCCATGCTGCTTTTAAACCTTTAAGGGAGTATCCAGCCGCTTTGATGACCCGAGTGAGTCCCTTAGTTTGACTTGCCATATTTTTTCCTTAATTTCTAAACAATAATCAACTTTTGCAGTCAAAGTGAATTATCGATAACAGATCTAAACATTGCTTTCTGATATGATTGCGCAGCATTACTAACAAGAGGCTATAATCATTTATGTCACTATGGCGTAAAATATATTACAACACGTTGAATTTACCACTGAAATTATTGGTAAAAAGTAAACTAATCCCAACGGACCCGATAACAGAGTTACAGCTTGACCCAGGCAAGCCAACGCTGTACGTCTTGCCATATCACTCAAAGTCCGACCTGCTCACGCTTCGCCAACAATGCTTAGCGATTGGTTTACCTGATCCGCTCGTGGATAACGACATCAATGGCACCAAGCTTCCAGCCTATGTGTTTATTGATGATGGTCCGCGCGTGTTCCGCTACTACTCCCCAGATCCACGTAAAGAGTCAGTAAAAATATTCCATGCGTATCTGGATTTGCATAAAAACAATCCAAATCTTGATATTCAAATGCTACCTGCATCCGTCATGTTTGGACGTGCGCCGGGTCGCGAAGGGCATAAGCCTGCCCCGCTAAAACTCTTAAACGGTGTGCAAAAATTCTTTGCAGTCCTGTGGTTAGGGCGCGATAGTTTTGTGCGTTTTTCTCCGAGCATTTCTCTTGGCCAGATGGCACAAGAGCATGGCACTGATACCATCATTGCCAACAAACTTGCTCGCGTAGCACGTATTCATTACTCTCGTCAGCGTTTAGCTGCGGTCGGGCCAAAACTGCCTGCCCGTTATGAGCTATTTAATAAGCTGCTATCCTCTAAAGCGATTGAAAAAGCCGTTGAAGACGAAGCGCGCAGTAAAAAAATCCCATTACAAAAAGCCCAGCAAAATGCCGTGGCGATGATGGAAGAGATTGCTGCTAACTTCTCTTATGAAGCAGTGCGACTGACTGACCGTGTACTCGGTTGGACATGGAACCGCTTATACCAAGGGATCAATGTTCAACATGCTGAGCGCGTTCGCCAGCTGGCGCAAGATGGTCACGAAATTGTGTATGTGCCCTCTCACCGTAGCCATATGGACTACCTGCTGCTTTCTTATGTGCTTTATCACCAAGGCTTGGTGCCACCACACATTGCGGCGGGTATTAACCTTAACTTTTGGCCAGCCGGTCCTATTTTCCGCCGTTTAGGCGCGTTCTTTATTCGCCGTACGTTCAAAGGTAATAAACTCTATTCCACCGTATTCCGCGAATACCTCAGTGAGCTATTTGCTCGCGGCTATTCGATTGAATACTTTGTGGAAGGAGGTCGTTCACGTACAGGTCGCTTACTGGAACCGAAAACCGGTACCTTGTCGATGACCCTACAAGCGATGCTACGCGGAGACTCCCGCCCTATCACCATCGTTCCTATCTATATTGGTTACGAGCATGTGATGGAAGTAGGAACTTACGCAAAAGAGCTGCGTGGCGCTGAGAAAGAGAAAGAAGGCTTCTTCTCCATGGTACGTGGTCTGCGTAAACTACGTAATTTGGGTCAAGGTTATGTGAACTTTGGGCAACCAATTTCACTGACCCAGTACTTAAATAACCGCGTACCAAATTGGCGTGAATCTATCGACCCGATTGAACCACAGCGCCCGAGCTGGTTAAACCCAACCGTCAGCAGCTTAGCCGATAACATTATGGTGAATATCAATAATGCGGCAGCTGCCAACGCGATTAACCTATGTTCAACGGCATTGTTGGCTTCACGTCAGCGCTCGCTCACCCGTGAACAACTGCTTGAACAAATCGAGTGCTATCTACAGCTACTGCGCAATGTACCTTACACTGCCGATGCAACTACGCCGAACAAAACGGCTGAAGAGCTGCTTGAACACGCTTTGCAGATGAACAAGTTTGAAGTCGAAAAAGACAGCATGGGGGATATTATTATTCTGCCACGCGAAAATGCCGTCTTAATGACCTATTACCGTAACAATATTCATCACTTACTGGTTCTGCCTTCGCTTATCGCCAGCATTGTGCTGCACCATGAGCGCATTAGCCGTGATGCAATCCACCAGCAAGTTGCGCTGATTTATCCATTCCTGAAAGCTGAGCTGTTTATGCGTTATGACGCAAATGCGCTTACGGAAACAGTGGATACATTGATTGATGAGCTGAATAACCAACAACTGATCTGCTTGAAAGATGAGAATATGGTGGTGTTAAATCCTCGCCGTATCCGTCCGTTACAGCTACTGGCAGCTGGTGTTCGTGAAACACTGCAACGCTACGCCATTACACTGTCATTGCTCAATGCAAGCCCAGAAGTCAGCCGCAATACGTTAGAGAAAGAGAGTCGTATGCTCGCGCAGCGTCTGTCCGTTCTGCACGGTATTAACGCCCCTGAATTCTTTGATAAAGCCGTGTTCTCAACACTGGTCGATACCCTCAAAGAAGAAGGCTATATCGACAATAACGAGAATGATATTTTCTCGACGAATGCGAAGAACTTGTACGCCGTGCTTGCACGCTTGATGTCACCGGAAATCCGTCTGACCATTGAGAGCGTTAGCCAAACTGAAGAACTTTATGCACCAAAACCAGCGCCGAAAAATACGCCGGAAAGTGCTGATGAAAACTCAGAAACCTCGCAAGAGTAATATCGCAACTCAATGATATTCAGCAATAAAAAAGGGTAATGCATCTGCATTACCCTTTTTCTTATCCCGTTTTAGCGGTTAAAAATAACTAATCACCATACCGATAAACAGAATAAAGCCAACATAGTTATTATTCATAAACGCTTTGAAACACGGTGCTCGTTCTCGGTTCACCATCAATTGCTGTTGATAAACAAACAGCGCAGCGGCTAGCACTAACGAACCATAATAAACCATGCCTAAGTTAGCTAATGAGCCAATCACCACCAGCAAGCCAACCATCACAATTTGCAGCAAACCAATAATCAGCTTGTCATATTGACCGAACAGAATCGCCGTTGATTTCACGCCAATTTTTAAATCATCGTTACGATCGACCATGGCATACTGCGTGTCATAAATCACTGACCAGATGATATTCACTAAAAACAGTAACCAACAAACTAGTGGTAAGGACTCACTAACTGCTGAGAATCCCATCGGGATTGACCAGCCAAATGCAGCGCCCAAGACTACTTGAGGCAAATGGCTCACACGTTTCACAAACGGGTAGATCCACGCTAGCGCTAAGCCTGCGACCGATAACCAGATGGTCATGGTATTCAGACTCAATACCAATAAGAAAGAGAGCCCTACCAACGCAGCAAATAGAATTTTTGCTTCTTTTTCCGTAACATCACCGCTAGGCAGTGGTCGGTGTTTAGTTCTTTCTACATGCCCATCGAAATTACGATCAGCAAAGTCATTGATAACACAGCCTGCGGCACGCATTAAAAATACACCGGCCGTAAAGACAATCAGAATATGCAAACTTGGCGTGCCTTGGGCGGCAATCCACAGCGCCCAATAGGTTGGCCACAGTAATAACAGTGAGCCAATAGGTCTATCAATACGCATTAAACGGCTGTATGCATGCCATTTACTTAGCGCCATACTTCCCTCCACGTTATCGTGCTCCTTTATGCTTCTATTTTACCCATAAACGTTATTTGAATTATGTTAGATAGTTATCTATATGCAGGTGATTCAGGTAAAAATATTTCGGTTAATAATAATGGTTTTTGGGACAATCTAAGTAGGGAGCGGCGTACCCAGCGGTCAGCGCTGGATCCCATTTCAATATAATCTCGGGTTAGGTTTTCATGACTAAAGAGGTAGCGCCCTAATGGGACACGCCCAATATCCACTAATTTTTTGTCATTATCAGTGAGCGTCTCTTCTGGGATCAGCGTTCTGCCAATCAACCAAGGGATATTATCCCCATACATAATCACTTCCCGTAGCCAATAACGCTCACTAATTGGTAAGCATTTTTGTTCGTCGGCGGTGAGCATATCCAGTGAGATATAGCGTTCTAAATAAGGTATTACCGTCACTTTCTGACTATGCTGCTCAAACCGCTTGGTCATCGACCCTTGCTCTTGCAACCAATCTAATACACTTTCAGGAACACTCTCGTCGCCCTCTTCTAACCAGTTTATCGGGTGAGAGGTAAAAATCGTTTCAGGCATTCAATCAAATTCCACCATAGTAATTATGGTTATCCCCTGATTGCTACTCAAGCTTGTTAACGTCTAGCGTATTAAAGCCACAACCAGCATCGTTCATCTAAATTATTGGGCGATAGAATAGCACGTTGTTATTGTGCAAGGTTAAAGATAGATAACAATTTATATAAAAAGTCGCTAATTCAACACAAATTGTAAAAATTTTGTGAAAAATATTTGATTTATAATGAGTTAGCTTAAAAATCGTATTTTATTAGGATACTAATAGCCTGCCAATTACAGGCTATTAGTCGCTTAAAAAAACGCCATTAACGCCAGTTTTTATAGCAATTAATCAGCCCATTGGTAGAGCTATCATGGCTCTCTACCGCTTGGCTATTTTCCAATTCAGGCAGAATACGGCTCGCCAGTTGCTTACCTAATTCAACCCCCCATTGGTCAAAGGTGAAAATATTCAAAATTGCACCTTGGGTAAAGATTTTATGCTCATACATAGCGATCAGCGCCCCTAATGAATACGGAGTGATCTCTTTAAGTAAAATAGAGTTAGTTGGGCGGTTGCCTTCAAACACTTTGTAAGGCGCCACATATTCCATCTCTTTGACAGTTTTACCTTGCGCAGCAAATTCAGCATCCACCACTTCACGGGTTTTACCGAAGGCTAATGCTTCCGTTTGTGCAAAGAAGTTAGACAGCAACTTAGCGTGGTGATCCCCCAGCGGGTTATGTGTCACTGCCGGCGCAATAAAGTCACATGGGATCATTTTTGTCCCTTGGTGAATTAACTGGTAAAACGCATGTTGCCCGTTAGTTCCCGGTTCACCCCAAATAATCGGACCTGTTTGGTAAGTGACTGCATTGCCATTACGGTCAATATATTTCCCGTTTGATTCCATATTGCCTTGTTGGAAATAGGCGGCAAAGCGATGCATGTATTGGTCGTATGGGAGAATCGCTTCAGTTTCTGAACCAAAAAAGTTGTTGTACCAGATGCCGATCAGCGCTAATAAAACAGGGATATTGCTTTCTAGAGGCGTTTGCGTGAAGTGCTTATCCATTGCGTGAGCACCGCTCAGTAATTGAACGAAATTCTCATAACCGACGGATAAGATGATAGACAAACCAATCGCTGACCACAGAGAGTAACGACCACCAACCCAATCCCAGAATTCAAACATGTTATTGGTATCAATACCAAATTTTGCGACTTGTTCGCTGTTCGTTGAAAGCGCCACAAAATGCTTCGCAATATGTTTTTCATCTTTGGCAAACGTCAATAACCACTCACGCGCTGAATGCGCATTGGTCATGGTTTCTTGCGTCGTAAATGTTTTCGATGCAATCAGGAATAACGTAGTTTCAGGATTGAGATCCTTCAATGTTTCTGCAATTTGAGTACCATCAACGTTAGAAACAAAATGCATATTTAAATGGTTCTTATAAGGACGTAGCGCCTCAGTCACCATAAATGGTCCCAGATCTGAACCACCAATCCCAATGTTCACCACATCAGTAATGGCTTTACCGGTGTATCCTTTCCACTCGCCACTGATAATGCGTGCGCTGAATTGCTGCATTTTTTCCAGTACCGCGTTCACTTCTGGCATCACATCTTTGCCATCCACCAGCACTGGGGTATTGTCGCGGTTACGTAATGCGGTATGCAGCACAGCACGATCTTCAGTGCGGTTGATTTTCTCACCACCGAACAGACTTTTGATTGCATCTTCCAGTTGCGTTTCTTTGGCTAATGCCAAAAGTTTGTCCAATGTCTCTTGTGTAATACGGTTTTTGGAGAAATCCACTAAGATTTGGTCATCAAAAGTGGCTGAAAACTTCGTAAAGCGCTGTTTATCTTGTGCAAATAAGTCACGCATATGCACATTTTTCATGTCTGCATAATGCTGCTCTAGCGCTCGCCATGCCGCCGTCTGGCTTGGATTGATACTTTTCATGGATAACACCTCCAAAACAATTTCAAATAATAATAGATTGTAACTCGCCGAGGACACGAAGCTTATCGGTTTTCTGCGTTCTCATAATCTGCTGTTGTTAGGTCTATTCTCCCAAACCTAACGGCCACTGTCATCTCATCCCAAAAATGATATTGAGAAAACCGATAATCATTTGCCCATCATTAGAATTACTGATTTACCTCGATTCATTATTGACGATACGTGCCAAAGTCGATAAATCTATTACTCCAACGTATTTCAAGCTGTTGATGTCGTGCCGTATTCGGCCTGCGCCGCAGGAATTATTTTGGGTTCATGCATTATTTAAAGATAGGCGGTTTAATTAAAGGGATTGGAAAATGAATACAGTAGCTGGCAGTAATCAGTTTGTTATCGCAAAATTCGGCGGCACAAGCGTCGCTAACTTCGACGCCATGAATAAAAGTGCAGATATCGTACTGGCAAATGATCAAGTTCGTGTGGTTGTGCTTTCTGCAAGTGCAGGGATCACCAACTTACTCATTGAACTCGCTGAAGGCTGCGACACTGATAAACGCAATGAGCTACTGCAAAGAGTCAAACAGACTCAGTATGACATTATCGAACACCTGCAAACTGCGAACGTTATTCGCGAAGAAATCGACCGTCTACTTGAGAACATCGCTCATTTAGCTGATTCCGCCTCTCTTGCCACTTCTGATGCCTTAACGGACGAAATGGTCAGCCACGGTGAGATTATGTCCACATTACTGTTTGTGGAAGTATTGCGCCAGCGCGGGGCATCCTCACAATGGTTTGATGTCCGTAAAGTGATGAGAACCAATGAAAGCTTTGGTCGTGCTGAGCCGGATCTTGAACAGCTACAAGTGCTCGCACAGCAGCAATTACTTCCACGCTTAGCCGAATCGATTGTTATCACTCAAGGGTTTATTGGGCGTGATGCCAAAGGGCGCACTACCACACTAGGGCGCGGAGGAAGTGACTATACCGCTGCCTTACTGGCTGAAGTATTGAACCTATCCCGCGTAGATATTTGGACGGATGTACCCGGCATTTACACCACCGATCCTCGCGTGGTGCCGAATGCCCAAAAAATCGATGAAATCGCCTTTGATGAAGCCGCTGAAATGGCAACTTTCGGAGCAAAAATTCTGCATCCAGCCACGTTATTACCCGCAGTGCGTGCGGGGATCCCTGTATTCGTCGGCTCGAGTAAAGCCCCAGAAGCAGGCGGGACGATTGTCAGCGACCAAACGGAAAACCCTCCGCAATTTAGAGCGCTCGCATTACGCCGCAAACAAACGTTACTGACCTTGCACAGTTTGAAAATGCTGCATGCACGTGGTTTCCTGGCAGAGATTTTTACTATCTTGCTGCGCCATAATATTTCCGTGGATTTGATCACCACGTCGGAAGTGAGTGTCGCACTGACATTAGATACAACGGGCTCAACAGGCACTAATGGTAGCTTGCTGACTAATGCCTTAATGACCGAATTATCCGCGCTGTGCCGTGTAGAAGTGGAAGAAAACCTGGCTCTGGTGGCGATTATTGGTAACCAACTTTCACAAGTGAACGGGCTCGGCAAACAGATTTTCGGCGCGTTGGAATCCTTTAATATCCGTATGATCAGCTACGGTGCTAGCAGCCATAATATTTGTCTGCTTGTGCCAGGTAACGACGCGGAAGAGATTGTTCGCACACTGCACAATAATCTTTTTGAGTGATAGCGGATAGCTAACCATAAATAATAGCAATCCATAAACGATAACGGGCAATCTTTTGATTGCCCGTTTGACTTGCTAATAAAAATAAATTTAACGACTTAGGAAAGAGGTAATCAGCCCACTAAACGTCGACTCACCTGCAAAAGCATAAGTGCTTTTTAGCTCTTCTCCGCGAATATCTGCAAAGCGCGCTAACGCTAATTCTTTGCTATTCGCCTCAATCTCTTCAAACTGCTTTTGGTAACCCATATTCACTAACTCGGTAGCATTTTGGGTTTCAGTCATCTCTAACGCAACAACTTCGTCAGATTTAATAAAAAAACAATAAGTGCTCATTTAACACCTCATTTTTTCATGCTCAAAAAACAACTAAACTCGTTCTAATCTAATGGAGAGATTTACAACAAAGACTCAACAAAGAACCAGTTAATAAAACTATACTTCATTATTTAGCTAAATAAAAATAGCTTCCTAATTCACAAAGATTAATAAATTTTATGGTGTAGAAATACGTAATTATCTTAAAAGAAAGAGTAAGAAAGTAATTTTTAAGAATATCAAAATGATATTTGTCATTACGATGAAAACAGCAAAATAGATAGAGATGATTAAAAGCCAATAGTATTAATAAGGTTATTGGCTTTTAAATGAAATGGAATGGATTCTTTCAGTGATTCATTTTTTAGAAGGCAATGAATTTTTTACACTTTCTGTATATTGCAGCATATTCGCTTTTGCATTATGGTCTTTTTGCAATAATGCTAAGTTATTTTTTGCGGTCACATTACCCAGTTTATCCGCACGCTCAAACCACATAATAGCGCGGAAAATATTTTTACTGCCACCTTCTCCTCGGGCATACATTACGCCGAGGTTATTTTGCGCATCACTGTTTTCTTTGAATGCCGCAGACTCCAAAAGCTCCCGTGCTTTTTGGCTATCTTGCTGAACCCCAGTTCCAGTCAGATAAAAAATCGCTAACTGGTTTTTTGCTTCCATATTGTCTTCTTTAGTAACTTCCAGCCACTTCACAATCTGCTGGATCTCAACATCTTTCAACTGACCTGCCAGATATAAATTCGCTAACTTTAATTGTGCGTCGACAATATCTGAATCCGCTAATTCGATATACCACTGGGTCGCTTTCGCCATATCCGGTTTAACGCCGCCAAGGCCTTTTTCATAATACTCAGCGACTTTCATGGCGGCTTCAGCAGATTCATTATCCGCTGCCATTTGGTACCACTTGAAGGCTTCGCTCAGGTCTTGCCCAACGCCATCGCCTGTCTCATACGCTTGCGCTAACGCATATTGAGCCGAAAATTCACCTTGGTTTGCCGCGCGCTTATACCAGTAAACGGCTTGGTAGTTATTTTGCTCAACGAGCGGATGACCTTTGCTGTAAAAGTCTCCCATATTTTTTTGTGCAACTGGGGAGCCCATGTTCGCGGCTTGGCGATACAGGTAAATCGCCGTATCCTCATCTTTTTCCATGCCTTCGCCATTTTCATACATCACGGCTAAGTTGTTCACGGCAGAGGCTACGCCATTACGTGCACTGCGCTCATACCATGTAAAAGCTTTATTGTAGTCAATATCACCACCAAGCCCATCATGGTAGAACAACCCAATGGCAAACTGTGCATACTCTTGCTCTTGTTCTGCGGCCTCATAATACCAAGCGCGAGCTTGTTTATAGTCTTTTTCGACACCTAAACCACGCTCAAATAAATAGCCCATCGCATATTGGCAGTATGCATCGCCTTTTTCGGCGCATTTACGATACCAATTACCCGCTTGCTCATAATCCTTTTTGCGCTGTGCCAGCATCCCGATGTAGTAATCACCATCATTGCTATTTAAATCAGAAGCTTTCTTAAACCAGTAATAGGCTTTATTTTCATCGGAATCGAGAAAGTCTGTGCCATCCAAATAAGCGACACCCACGTCAATCATGGCATCAACTTTACCCGCATTGGCCTCTTTAATACTGCTTTGAAAATCGGTTGGAAGGTTGCTTGGCTCAGTCACTTCAAGGGCTTTAGGTAAAGGTTCAACTAAAGCGGAGTCCGCCTGAGGCGTCAAAACCACAGGGGTGATAATTGGGTTGGAAGATTGGTTAGCAGCCGCTTTGGTTGGCTGGTTATGAAACGAACCCGACTCTATTGGCTCTGCTTGCACATAAGGGGCACAGATAATGCAGAAACTAAATAAGAGAGAGGGTAATTTCATGACATTTACTCACAGCTTGGCATTGACCACTGCTATATAAGATATCATTCCCATACAAAAATCATAAGGACTATAAGCAGAAAATAACCAAATGATGTGAATTTTTAAGAAAATAATTTGGGTGATTATCGTAATTGGTTATAAAACGAGCTAATCACCCTCTAATTAATAATTAAATTGTCTTAATGCCCAAAATTAATTAACGCGATATCCACCATGCTTACTGGCAAATAAATTAAACTTACCCCACTCAATTAAAATCAATTCCAATTTTTGATGGCTAATTTTGCATAGCGTCGATATTTGGGAAACCACAAAATGGTTTTCACCCACTAATTCTTCTGAAAATACCTCGGCAATTAATCCACTCTCTTTCGCTGTAATTAACCAGCCATCATTGGTCGCAAATTTATGAACCGGAACCATACCTTCTTTGGTACTTTCTTTAGAGAGTAACTTATCTTCTGCTTGTTGAGCTTGATAAAACGCATCGATTTCCTCTTGTGAAGGGATCGGCTCAACCCGCTCTTGGTTTTCCAAGAACAGATAAATTTCTTCTGCTCTTGCTGGCGTTAACTCGCTTCTTAACCAAATTTGGTTAAAGCAATGTTCCGTCAATGAATCTTCAGTATCCAATTTGTCCATGATTTGCAAAATACTCATCATGGCACTCACCGCGTCTTCGCTCATCATAAATGTCTCTGGCGCGGCGCTATTTTGGATCTGATAAGGATAAACTACCGAGGACGGCAGTTTTCCTTCAATTATAAATTCATAGCTCATCATTTGCTCCCAATAGATTTCCTACCTATAAGATGGAGGCGAATAACTGAAAAATCAATCTTATGGATCAAATCAATCTTCTGGGTCATAGCCTAAGTTTGGCGCTAACCAGCGTTCTAATTCTGCGACAGTCATTCCTTTGCGTTTGGCATAATCTTCAATTTGATCTTTTTGCACCTGTGCCACCGCAAAGTATTTACTATCAGGGTGACTAAAGTACCAACCCGACACCGAGGCTCCCGGCCACATGGCGTAAGAGCTAGTCAGTTTCATACCAATTTTGTCTTCCACATTCAGAAGTTGCCAGATTTTTTCCTTTTCTGTGTGTTCAGGGCAAGCGGCATAACCCGGCGCAGGGCGAATGCCTTGATAATTCTCACGGATCAACTCTTCGTTACTCAACGCCTCTTCTGACGCATAGCCCCAATACTGAATTCTGACTTGTTGATGCAGATATTCTGCAAAGGCTTCTGCTAAGCGATCAGCCAAGGCTTTCACCATGATTTTATTATAATCATCGTGGGTATTTTCATACTGCTGGGCCAACTCATCCTCTTCTAACCCGCCAGTCACGGCAAATGCACCAATATAATCCGCTTTACCGCTCTCTTTAGGTGCCACAAAATCGGATAAACAGTAGTTCGGAAAATCGGTTTTCAACGTTTGTTGGCGTAAATTAAGTGCCACCGCTTGGACTTCATCCCGAGCATCGGAACGATAGATTTCCACATCATCCACCACGCGGTTTGCTGGGAAAATTCCAAAAATCCCTTTTGGCGTCAGTAAGTTTTGGCTTTCCAACGTGTCGAGCATCGCATTGGCATCAGACAACAATTTGCGCGCCTCTTCCCCGACCACTTCATCTTCGAGAATTCGCGGGTATTTACCAGCCAATGACCATGTCATAAAGAATGGTGTCCAATCGATATAGTCACGCAATGTTTTAATGGAAGCCGTCACTTCTTGAACGCCTAGGAATTTAGGAACCGGCGGCTGGTACTGTTGCCAATCAATATTCACCCCATTAGCGCGAGCGGCTTCTAATGTAACGGGTGGCGTTCTTGGTTTTTTGCGCCCATGTTGCAGGCGAACCGTCTCATACTCACGACGCGTTCGGGCAACAAACTCGGCTTTTTGGGTTGCTGAAAGTAATGCAGCGACGACCCCCACCGTACGGGATGCGTTCTGCACATAGACCGTAGGTCCTGAATAGTTTTGCTCGATTTTCACCGCAGTATGAGCTTTCGAGGTCGTTGCGCCTCCAATCAATAGTGGTAAGGTAAACCCTTGTCGCTCCATCTCCTTTGCCACATGCACCATCTCATCCAATGACGGCGTAATCAGACCCGATAAACCGATAATATCGACGTTTTGTTCCCGGGCGGTTTTTAGGATCGTTTCACACGGCACCATGACGCCTAAATCAATGATTTCATAGTTATTACACTGTAAAACGACACCTACGATATTTTTGCCAATGTCGTGTACGTCCCCTTTCACCGTCGCTAGTAATACTTTACCTGCACTGCTTCCCGACTGTTTTAGCTCCTGAATATACGGCTCTAAGTACGCCACGGCTTGCTTCATCACGCGGGCGGATTTCACCACTTGGGGCAGGAACATTTTTCCTTCACCAAATAAGTCACCCACCACGTTCATGCCGTTCATTAGCGGGCCTTCAATCACTTCGATCGGGCTTGACGCACGTTGGCGAGTCTCTTCCGTATCTTGGATAATAAATTCCGTAATCCCTTTCACTAGCGAGTATTCAAGCCGTTTTTCCACTTCCCAGCTGCGCCATTCCGCTTGTTGAACTTGCTGCTCCTGTCCTCCTGTTCCACGGTATTTTTCAGCCAGTTCCAGTAGCTTTTCAGTGCCGTCTTCTCGGCGATTGAGGATCACATCTTCTACCGCGTTTTTTAGCTCGGCGGGAAGATCGTCATAAATGGCCAGTTGCCCCGCATTGACGATCCCCATATCCATCCCATTGCGGATCGCGTGATACAGGAAAACAGCGTGAATTGCCTCACGCACCGGATCATTGCCTCGGAATGAGAAAGAGACGTTAGACACCCCACCTGAGATCAACGCATGGGGCAGTTGATCTTTGATATCTTTACAGACTTCAATAAAATCAACAGCATAGTTATTATGCTCTTCAATCCCCGTAGCAACTGCAAAAATATTCGGGTCAAAAATAATATCTTCAGGTGGAAAACCGACCGTTTCCGTTAATATTTGGTATGCGCGGCGGCAAATTTCGATTTTACGCTCGCGGGTATCAGCTTGCCCCACTTCATCGAACGCCATGACCACCATTGCCGCACCATATTTACGGACTAATTTGGCGTGTTCAATAAAGGCATCTACCCCCTCTTTCATGGAGATGGAGTTCACGATCCCTTTGCCTTGGATGCACTTCAGCCCTTTTTCGATCACGTCCCATTTCGAGGAGTCGATCATAATAGGCACTCGTGCAATATCAGGTTCTCCCGCGATCAAATTCAGAAAACGCACCATCGCCGCGTGGGAATCTAACATGCCCTCATCCATATTGATGTCGATGATCTGCGCGCCGTTTTCCACTTGTTGGCGAGCGATATCAAGGGCTTCTTGGTAATTTTCTTCTTTAATTAAACGCTTAAATTTTGCAGAGCCTGTGACGTTAGTGCGCTCACCAACGTTCACAAATAGAGATTGCGCACCAATATTCAGCGGTTCTAAACCGGATAACCGACATTCCACAGGTAATTTTGGTAACTGGCGAGGTTTTAGTCCCTCAACGGCTTGTGCCATTTTTTGGATGTGAAGTGGCGTGGTACCACAGCATCCACCGACGATATTTAAAAAGCCAGCCTCCGCCCATTCGCGGATCTGCTGCGCCATATTTTGGGCATCAAGATCGTATTCACCGAATGCATTCGGTAACCCTGCATTGGGGTGAGCGCTAACATAGCACTCTGAAATACGAGATAATTCAGCGATATATTGACGCAGTTCATCAGGTCCCAATGCGCAATTAAGCCCAAATGATAACGGCTGAGAGTGGCGCAATGAGTTGTAAAATGCTTCCGTAGTTTGCCCCGATAAAGTTCGCCCCGAAGCATCGGTGATAGTCCCTGAAATCATCACAGGCAAGTGGATCCCAAGGGATTCAAATTCAGTTTCTACGGCAAAAATCGCCGCTTTTGCATTTAATGTGTCAAAGATAGTTTCGATCATGATCAGATCGACACCACCCTTAATCAGCGATCGTGTGGATTCACGATACGCGTCCACCAGCAGATCAAACGTCACGTTGCGATAGGCCGGATCATTCACATCAGGGGAGATCGATGCTGTACGGTTTGTTGGTCCCAGAACCCCAGCCACATAACGCGGTTTTTCTGGGGTTTTACATGTCCACTCATCGGCACATTCACGAGCAAGGCGAGCTGCGGTTTCATTTATTTCCGCAGAAAGTGCTTCCATTTTATAATCCGCCATCGCAATGGTGGTGGAGTTAAACGTATTGGTTTCAACAATATCCGCCCCTGCCGCAAAATATTGGCTATGGATATCGCGAATAATCTCAGGCTGAGTTAGCACAAGTAAGTCATTGTTGCCTTTCAAATCACTTGGCCAATCTGCAAAACGCGCGCCGCGAAACTGCTCTTCAGAGAGTTTATGGCGTTGGATCATCGTTCCCATCGCACCATCTAGGACGAGAATTCTATTTTTTAATTGTTGTTCTAATTGGTTTTTCTTGCTGGACACTGCACTGTCCTCCTGAAAATGATAATCCCTCGGCTTAATCTGCCCCATGCTGTGACTTCGCACAGCTAAATCGTCAATGAATTGAAACTAAACTAAATTTGTATGAATCACATCCTACCATAACTTCAGAAGAGAAAATTCGTCGTTATGATGAGAGTTTTTCAGGTTGCCAAAGATCGACTTTTTGCTGATCCGATGAGTATTTTTGAATGAAATCATTCATAATAGAAACGAATACTCATTCCTGTCAGGAGACACTTGATGGCGGCTACACCCATTACTAAAAAAATAAAGAAGGCAAAAGGACCTGCGAGTGGCGCTACGGCTGCCGGACAAGTTCAATCCTTAAGCCGTGGACTGACGCTTTTGGAATACATTTCTGAATCAACTGGGGGGATCGCCCTCACCGATTTAGCCCTTCAAGCTGGTTTACCTAATTCCACGACTCACCGCTTATTAATGACCCTCGAACAGCACGGTTTTGTGCGCCAGACAGGGGATCTTGGGTTGTGGGTCATCGCTTCTCATGCCTTTATCATCGGCAGTAGCTTCCTTGAAAGTCGTAATTTATTAGCCCTTGTCCATCCAATATTACGCCGTTTGATGGAAGAATCTGGCGAAACCGTCAATTTAGCGATTTTGGATCACACAGAATATGACGCTGTGATTGTTGACCAGGTGCAATGTAATGCGTTAATGCGCATGTCTGCCCCAATTGGCGGAAAGCTGCCATTACATGCATCGGGTGCAGGAAAAGCGTTTATTGCCAATTTGCCTGAAGAGCAGCTAATTCCATTACTGGGCAAAAAAGGCTTACATGCCTATACACCGCATACATTAACTAATCCATCAGCATTGAAAGAAAATCTGCAACAAGCTAAAAAACAAGGATTTTCTTATGATGATGAAGAGCATGCGCTGGGGTTAAGATGTATTGGTGCCTGTATTTATGATGAGCATAAAGAGGCATTTGCCGCGATCTCAATTTCTGGACCACTTTCGCGGATCACCGATGATCGGGTAACAGAGCTGGGAGCGATGGTGATCAAAGCCGCTAAAGAAATCAGCCATGAATATGGCGCTAATCGCTAGCAAGCAAAAGTGCGGGATCTCCCCGCACTTCTTAAATTAATCATGTTACTGGCGGGCTAATCACCCTGTTGATTGGACGCACTTTCCGATTTATTCGATTTCAAAGATTGTTTGAACTTCGGCATATTGCGATATTTTTCAATCAAGGCTAAAGCGATAGCTTCCGTTTCTGCATCTGCCCGCCCATCAATATCCCGTGGACGATAATGCATTTGGAATGCACGTAACGTCTGTTTCGTTTCTTTATCTAATTTTCCTGTCAGTGGGATCCCTGCATAGCCATAAAATTTCAATGCTTTTTGTAGGTTTAACACACTGACAGATGCATTAATCTGCCGCCCTGCTAAATACTTATTAACGGTTTGAGGGTCTGGCCAAGCGCCAATCCCATGCAGCGCTAATGATTGCCACGGGAATGCACGACCCGGATCTTGTTTACGCAGCGGGGCGATATCACTATGGCCAATGACATTTTCTGGAGGAATGTCATAACGTTGCATAATGTCTTTCAATAGCGGGATCAACGCATCTATCTGCGAGTCATTAAAAGGCGGCCAGATATCTTGACCATTTTTTCTCACCAAACCTTCATTAACGATTTCAATACCAATCGAGCTATCATTAAGCCCGTGATGATATTGCCAACGGCTATCCCCTGCATGCCACGCTTTCAAGCGCTCAGGAACAAGTTGTAAAATGACAGGCTGACCATTTTTTTGTGCAGGTTGACTAGGAATGAGGTAATGGGAACTCACCTTTCCTTTCGTTAATATTTTAATTGAGTGGGCATCATCAGAAACAGTGTAATGCAGAACAATAAATTGAATACGCTCGCTGGTATTCTGTGACGGGTAACTCTGATCGAGATAGTAACCCGTTTTTGAAGGTGTCGTTGAACAACCGACAAGTAGGAATATGACAAATATCCATATTGCCCTAGCCATTTAAAACTGCCCTTTTTCCATGTTGAATTGTCGCACATTTAAGCACACCGACCTCGATAAAACCATGAGAACTTTGCGCAAAGAATCGTCTTAAATATGAACAAATATTAAAAAAAGCGTAAATTAAATGAATCAAAAAAACAAAATATGAATACTTTTATAAAAATAATCTAATTGAATTTAATCGTTATCTGCTTTTATCATTTAAAAGCAGAATCATCAGATTTATGAAATTTAATTAATACGTTAAAGATAGCATTAATAATTAAAATCATTTAATCATTGTAGTTTTATTAATCTATAAGATTTTAAAATAAGATAAAATAAATTAAAAACTCGCTAACGCTAGCTCACTTGAATTAATCCTCTCTTTCTCAAACTGACGTGCAATCATAGTGGTAATTTCATGAATATCAATTTCAAGTAAAATAGCAATCTCGATTAATTTATCTAAACTTAGCTTGTTAACACCCAATTCATATCGAGATACCTGCTGCTGGCTAAGCTGAATAATAGCCGCCAACTCCTGTCCTGATAACCCTTTACGTACCCTAGCTTTACGAAGATGATTGCCAAGCAAAGCATAAATATTTTGTTTTTCTGACATGTACACGCTCACCTCAATATAAAGAATCTAATCAAACATTAATGGGCATTATAAAAACAATCTATTTTTTTTAAAATAGATAAAAACAATCGAATTAACTATTATTGATAGGAATTTAAGGTGTCATTATGATTTTAATTTTTAATCTTTACTACTCTGGGTTGTAATTCATTGCTTTATAAAATATTTTTTTAATATCAGTAGTTGTTTTAACCATGTGAAACTATTATTAAAACATCTCTAATTTAATAATGTCTTACAATTTACACGGTTATGGCAATGATTAGTAACTAAAAATCACTTGTACTTACGATTTAAGTTTATTTTAAAAATTAAAATTTATTTAAAATAAGACGGGCGTAATTAACATTAAAAAATAGGTAATTAGATAGCTTAACTTTAAAACCGACTTTATCTAAATACCATAATTCCACTTTTTCCTTGAAGATACGAAAATAGCTCGACATCCATTACCCGTAAATTTTTTCGTTGTGAAGAAGCATGGCGAAATAGCACCTTTTCCCCTTCTCGAATCACAACCCCCACATGGGTAACATCCAATCCTGATGCTGAGGAATAAATACCAATGTAATCCCCTGTTTTTAACTGCTTCAGTAGTGCTCTATCAATAAATCGAGTTGGGACATAACTAATCACTCTTGGTGTTATTTTAACCGTAGCAATAATAGGGTCACCGTTACTTTTTTTATTAAGTTGTTTATTAACAAAAACCGTATGGGGGCTTAATTGAGCCGTTATATCAGAGACAACTTTATGCTCCCCTTCCGCCCAATCAGAAAAGAAATGACGACGTTGATTAAATGCGACTTTTGCATCGACATAACGTACTTTTTCTAAATATGAGGCAAATTGTTCAGCATCATCCGCATGTTTAAAGGCTTCGCTATACTCAATAAATGTCATGCAATCAACGGCTTTTAAATCAATGATTAACCGTTCAGCAGAGAATGCATCCATATTTAAAGTGCGATTGTTGTACGGGGTGCCCAACAAAATAGCAGTGGCATTCGCCATTTTTTGCTCCGCAGAACTACCTTGGCTGGCTGAAATCACCTTCTCTAAAACGCCGTAAGATCCAGTGGTTAAGACCACTTCAGGCACTTCTGTCGCTTGAACGCTGCTTGAGCACAACCAAAAAATACCTAACAGCCACCCAAGCGGATTACGTTTTTTCAACCCAGCCATATTTCCCTACTTGATTTTTATCTCAATGCCATCGACTAACTCATTATAGTTATTATTTATCATTCTGTTAGGCTGAAATGGTCACGATTACTCCCAATTTCTCTCCGATCCTCCTCTTGATTCAGATCACATATATGTCGAAATCTTCATTTTTATCATTGCAACAATTGTTTTTTCATTGAACAATGTTACCGGTAACATAAAGAATACTGTTTGTATAATGGAGCCATTATCATGAGCAAAAATATTTCTGACGTCACGCCTTCAACGAAGGTCAATGACCACATTTTACAGATCACCCAACGTATCATCGAGCGTTCTAAAGAGACTCGAAAAGCCTATCTCGAAAAAATTGAACAGGCTCGTAGCAGTACTGTACATCGCGCTGAATTAGCGTGTGGGAATCTGGCTCATGGTTTTGCCGCCTGCCAAAGCGAAGAAAAAAGCATTCTCAAAAGCATGACCCGTTCCGATATCGCTATCATTAACTCCTATAACGACATGCTTTCCGCCCATCGCCCCTATGACCGCTACCCTGACCAGCTGAAACAAGCATTACTTGAAAATGGCGCCATTGGGCAAGTAGCCGCTGGTGTTCCTGCCATGTGTGATGGCGTTACCCAAGGACAAGATGGTATGGAGCTCTCATTACTGAGCCGCGATGTTATCGCGATGTCCACTGCCATCGGCCTTTCCCACAATATGTTCGATGGTGCGCTCTATTTAGGGATCTGCGACAAAATTGTTCCAGGGCTGATGATGGGCGCGCTCTCTTTTGGGCATCTACCCGCCGTTTTTGTCCCCGCAGGTCCTATGAGCACAGGCTTGCCCAACAAAGAAAAAGTGAGAATTCGTCAGCTATATGTTGAAGGAAAAGTGGATCGTAATGCATTACTTGATGCTGAAGCCGCGTCCTATCACAGCATTGGTACCTGCACATTTTACGGCACTGCAAACTCTAACCAAATGGTGATGGAAGTGATGGGACTACATTTACCTGGCTCTTCCTTTGTTCCGCCTGATTCCCCATTACGTGATGAACTTACTCATGCTGCAGCTCGCCAAATTACACGTCTTACTGAGCAATCAGGAAATTATTTACCGATTGGTAAACTGGTTGATGAAAAAGTCATTGTGAATGGTATTGTAGCGCTTCTGGCAACAGGGGGATCCACCAACCTCACCATGCATCTGGTGGCGATTGCACGTGCTGCTGGCATCATTATCAATTGGGATGATTTCTCTGATCTTTCTGCTGTCGTTCCGCTGATTTGCCGTATTTATCCAAATGGCCAAGCCGATATTAACCAATTCCAAGCGGCCGGTGGCGTTCAATTGTTGATCCGCCAGCTCCTTGCTAAAGGTTTACTCCATGATGACGTTCACACCGTTGCCGGATTTGGGCTATCACGCTATACCCTCGAACCTTGGTTGGACAACGGTCAATTATCTTGGCGTGAAGGGGCAAAAAATTCTTATGATCTTGAAGTGATTGCTGATATTGATCATCCTTTCTCCCATCATGGTGGGACTAAACTACTGTCTGGAAACCTCGGTCGCGCTGTGATGAAAACCTCAGCCGTACCCGTTGAAAACCAAGTGATTGAAGCCCCAGCCATCGTGTTCAATAATCAAAATGATATTGCACCACGTTTTGAAGCTGGTGAATTAGACAGAGACTGCGTCATTGTGGTTCGTTTCCAAGGACCATCTGCGAATGGCATGCCTGAATTACATAAATTAATGCCACCACTCGGGGTATTATTGGACAAAGGCTATAAAGTAGCGTTAGTCACTGACGGACGGTTGTCGGGAGCATCGGGTAAAGTGCCTTCCGCTATTCATGTCACGCCAGAAGCTTACAATGGCGGCTTACTTGCAAAAGTCCAAGATGGTGATTTAATTCGCGTTAATGCATTAACGGGAGAGATTGAGCTTCTCGTGGACGAACAAATTTTATCTGCTCGTCAACCTTATCAAGCTGACCTGAGTGCAGAACGAGTGGGTTGTGGTCGAGAGCTGTTTGGTGCATTAAGACAACATTTATCTGGCGCCGAAGAAGGTGCTTGCAGCATTAATTTTTAATTTATACCGCTTAATAGGATTTATTATGAATAATTGGAAAATGACCGCTGAAGATGTTCTAAAACAAGGTCCTGTTGTTCCTGTCATTGTGATCAAAAAACTCGAGCAAGCCGTTCCTTTAGCAAAAGCCTTACTCAAAGGCGGTATCAAAGTATTGGAAGTCACGTTGAGAACGGAATGCGCTATCGAAGCTATCCGACTGATTGCTGAAGAAGTCCCTGAAGCGATTGTCGGCGCTGGTACTGTCATCAATGCAAAACAGCTAGCAGAAGTGACACAAGCGGGTGCGCAATTTGCTATCAGTCCCGGTTTAACGGACGAGTTATTAGCGGCTGCAAATCAAGGCAGTATTCCATTAATTCCTGGGATTTCCACCGTATCTGAATTAATGGCGGGCATGAACTATGGGCTTAAAGAATTCAAATTCTTCCCAGCCGAAGCCAATGGTGGCGTGAAAGCGCTCAAAGCAATTGCAGGACCTTTCTCTCAAGTTCGCTTCTGCCCAACTGGCGGGATCTCCCTCGCCAATTACCGTGATTATCTCGCGCTAGACAGCGTGTTATGTATTGGCGGCTCATGGTTGGTACCTGAAGATGCTCTGGAAAATGGCAACTACGATAAAATCACCGAATTAGCACAACAAGCAGTGCAAGGTGCTCTGTAATTGTTAAGTCATGAAGTGGGTCATTGACCCACTTTTAATCAACTAAACCGTAGAGATAGTGCGAAAAAATCGACGACAAAAGCGCTGATCTTCCGAGTAAGCAAACACATCTTCGACATACCCATCCAAAATGCGTTTTTGCAGTTTTTGCCAATAATCCGCGCTAAATAAATCTTGATGATGCATCTGCAAATAGTCCCTGACTTTCGGATCTTGGCATAAGAATTGCGCAAACTCTTCGGGGAAAACATCTTGCTCTCGCACACTGTACCAAGGTTCGCCTGAGAGCTCTTGTTCAGGGTAGAGCGGCTCAGGGATATGGCGGAAATTCACCTCGGTCATATAGCAAATTTCATCATAATCATAAAATACCACCCGACCATGGCGTGTTACCCCAAAGTTTTTAAATAGCATATCCCCCGGGAAAATATTGGCGGCAGCCAGCTGCTTGATGGCGCAACCATATTCTTCTATCGCGTGATAAAGCTGCTCATCCGATGCTTCATCCATGAAAATATTCAGCGGGATCATCTTACGTTCCATATAGAGATGACGAATTAATATTTTATCCCCCAAATCTTCAACCTGAGACGGCGCCTCCGCCAGTAACTCGGTCATTAGCTCATCACTGACAAAACGCTTTTCAATAATAAAGTTTTCAAACTCTTGAGTATCTGCCATGCGCCCCACTCGGTCGTGCTCTTTGACCATTTGATAACACTCAAGCACTCGAGCTTTAGTCACCTCTTTTTGTGGCGCAAATTTATCTTTAATAATCTTAAATACTCGATCAAATGATGGCGCCGTAAACACCAACATCACCATCCCTTTCACACCGGGGGCAAGGGTAAATTGTTCTCGTGAAAAGTTTAAATACGCCAAATATTCTCGGTAATATTCTGTTTTACCATGCTTTTGACAACCAATCGCCATATACAATTCAGCGATTGATTTACTGGGTAAAATTTCACGTAACCAGAAAACTAACCCTGCGGGAAACGGGGCGTACACCATAAAGTAGGAACGAGCGAAGCCAAACACGATACTTGCGTCATCAAAGCCAGTTAAACACGCATCTACATACATTTTGCCGTCTTCATTATGGTGAATAGGCAATAAGAATGGGTAAACTTGATGATTGATATATAGCTTCCCAACTAACCATGCAGCTTTATTTCGGTAAAACAACTCATTCGCCACATGTAATTGGGCACTTTGCTCTACAATCTCAGGGAAGCGCTGCCTTAGTGTTTCCACAATACATTCAATATCAAAGGCTAAATCTCGCCACACCAAGCGAATCGGCAACCCGCTTAAGATCCCATTAAATACCGTTTCCATGTTCCCATTAAGCTTATATTCGCGAGCTAATGGCCTCGGTAAGGTGCAAAAGCGCCGAGCAGGTTGTGAAGTAAAGATAAACAGATTTTCTTGGGTTAACTCTCGATGTTGAAACAGTCGGCAATACACTGAATTAAAAAAACTTTCAGCAATTTCAAAACGTGGGTAATCCGGTAGCAATGTCGCATAGACCTGTTTGATCCTCGCCAAATTGTAGGGACTGAGCGATTGCACTAGCCCCATACATTGCAGCTGAGCAACGACAAGCCCCACATGATGGTCATACAGCTTTATCCTTTGTTTCATCGCGTGTTGAACGGCATGCCAATCCCCGCGTTCAAAGCGTTCTTGAGCACCCGATGTGATTTCAAGAAATCGCCCATATTGCGCATCAAAGCCCTGCAAAATGGTTTGAGCGATGATCTGTTCAGTTTCGAGGGTCATCTTCACTCTCCCAATAAAAAACAGGCACTTCCGTGCCTGAAAACTCAAAAGATACACTTATGTCAACACACATACACCGAGCAATAGGAACCGTATATTTCTCCCCGATTAGAATTGCTCTTCTTCAGTCGAACCTGTTAATGCCGTGACTGAAGAGCTCCCCCCTTGAATCACCGTCGTCACCTTATCAAAATAGCCAGTTCCCACTTCTTGCTGATGAGAAGAGAAGGTATAGCCTTTATTGATAGCGGCGAATTCACATTCCTGTACTTTATCAACATAGTGTTTCATTCCCTCGCCTTGCGCGTAAGCGTGGGCAAGGTCGAACATGTTGAACCACATGCTGTGAATCCCCGCCAAGGTAATAAACTGGAAGCGATAGCCCATATCTGACAACTCTTGTTGGAAACGAGCAATGGTGCTATCGTCCAAATTTTTCTTCCAGTTAAATGAAGGCGAACAGTTATAAGCCAATAATTTACCAGGGAATTTAGCGTGAATTGCCTCAGCAAATTGACGCGCAGCTTCCAGATCTGGCTTGGAGGTTTCACACCAGACTAAATCAGCATAAGGGGCATAAGCTAAGCCTCGGCTAATCGCTTGCTCTATCCCTGCCGTGGTACGGAAGAAGCCTTCGGCCGTACGCTCACCAGTGATAAATGGCTCATCATAAGAGTCACAATCTGATGTTAATAAATCAGCAGCGTCCGCATCCGTTCTAGCAACTAAGATAGTAGGAACACCTGAAACATCCGCCGCTAAGCGTGCCGCAACTAATTTTTGAATTGCTTCTTGGGTTGGAACTAAGACTTTCCCGCCCATATGGCCACATTTTTTCACTGCCGCCAATTGATCCTCAAAGTGCACCGCCGCTGCGCCCGCTTCAATCATATGCTTCATCAATTCAAACGCATTCAGAACCCCACCAAAGCCAGCCTCTGCATCCGCGACGATAGGTAAAAAGAAATCAATATATTCTTTATTATCGGGACCAATGCCATTCGCCCACTGAATTTGATCCGCACGACGGAATGTGTTGTTGATCCGCTGAACCACGTTAGGCACTGAGTCTACAGGATAGAGTGATTGGTCAGGGTACATGCTGGATGCCGAGTTCGCATCTGCCGCAACCTGCCAGCCAGAGAGATAAACAGCTTCAATCCCCGCTTTTGCTTGTTGCAATGCTTGCCCGCCAGTTAATGCACCTAATGCATTTACGTAGCCTTTCTTCGCGCCGCCATTCAGCTGTGCCCAAAAGCGTTCAGCACCTTTACGAGCTAATGTATGCTCAGGGTTGACCGAGCCACGTAATTTGATCACTTCTTCCGCCGTATATGGGCGCGTGATGCCTTTCCAGCGTGGTTTTTTCCACTCATTTTCCAATTGAGCAATCTGTTCTAAGCGCGATGTTGTCATGATTTACATCCTTTCTTGTTATCTGTCTTTGTAGGGTAATTGAGTGCTATCTCTATTCTTCAAGTTGGCTAATCAAGCAATTGGTAGCCCGGTATAGTTAAGAACTCGATCAATTCATCTTGGGTTGTGATTCGGCGCATCAACTCACTAGCTTCTTTGAATCGCCCACTTTGAAAACGATGGTCGCCAAGCTCTTTCTGGATGACTTGCAACTCTTCATCCAGCATCTCTTCAAATAACTCTTTAGTGACTTTCATGCCGTTCGATAGTGATTTGCTATGACGGATCCACTGCCAAATTGATGTCCGCGAAATTTCAGCCGTTGCCGCATCCTCCATCAAACCGTAGATAGGCACACAGCCATTTCCTGAAATCCATGCTTCAATATATTGCACCGCCACTCGAATATTGGCGCGCATACCCGCTTCGGTTCTTTCGCCCTCACAAGGTTTTAGTAGCTGCTGCGCTGTAATTTCATCATCATTTTCACGTCGGATATTCAGCTGGTTTTTTCGCTCACCTAATGCTTCGTTGAAAACCGCCATGACGGTGTCTGCCAAACCTGGGTGTGCAATCCATGAACCATCATGACCATTGCGCGCCTCCAGCTCTTTGTCCGCTTTAACTTTGGCGAGAATGGCTTGATTTTCCTGCGTATCTTTGCTTGGAATAAAGGCGGACATTCCCCCCATCGCAAATGCTCCGCGACGATGACAGGTTTTGATCAGCAAACGTGAATAGGCGCTTAGAAATTCCTGCGTCATTGTCACCGACTGCCTATCAGGTAAAACGCGGTCAGCGTGCTCTTTCAATGTTTTGATATAGCTGAAAATGTAGTCCCAGCGTCCACAGTTAAGCCCAACAATGTGATGACGCATGTGGTACAAAATTTCATCCATCTGGAAAACCGCAGGGAGTGTTTCAATTAATACCGTGGCTTTGATAGTGCCGCGTGGTAAGCCCACATAATCTTCTGCAGCGCTAAATACATCGCTCCACCACTGAGCCTCCTGCCAAGATTCCAGTTTCGGAATATAGAAATAAGGACCGCTACCCTTCGCCAGTAATGCCTGATAGTTATTGAAAAAGTAGAGAGCAAAATCAAATAGCCCACCGGGGATCGGTTGATTATCGACAAGCACATGTTTTTCATCTAAATGCAGTCCACGCACTCGAGCTATCAATACGGCTGGGTTAGATTTCAGCTGATAAACTTTGCCATTTTCATTGGTATAGGAGATTTCGCCAGTGATCGCATCTCGTAGGTTAATTTGCCCGTCGATCAATCTTTCCCATGATGGCGATAGAGAGTCTTCAAAGTCAGCCATAAATACTTTTACGTTAGCATTCAATGCATTGATCACCATTTTCCGATCAACTGGCCCAGTAATTTCTATGCGACGATCTTGTAAATCATCAGGAATATTTTGAATTTTCCAGTCCGAATTTTTAATGGAATTAGATTCCATAATGAAATCAGGTAAATCACCTGCATCAATCTCTTTTTGACGATGCACTCTGTCTTTGAGTAGCTGCTCTCTTCTTGGCAAGAAACCTTCGACAAGATAAGAAAGAAAGCCAATAGAATCAGAACTTAATATTTGTTTTGCTTGCTGAGAAAATGCTTTCTTGAAGGTTAAATCTGAAATAGATAACTGCTGATCCATTGTTTTTTCCTCATTCATGGCTGGCTATGAATTAAGAGTAAACTTAAAAAACAAATAAATCAAAAACGGTTTCCATTTTAATTTATAATCAACATATCATATTGATTATAAAGTAATTAGATGAATTTATTATTTTGTTCTTAATTTCTATCTCTAAAAATAAAATGTTAAATATAAGTTAAATCATGAAGTTATGTATAAGTCGAAATTTTCTTTTGAACAAAGAAAATGAGTAAGCAGACAAAAATTGATTTTTTATTCATCTAAAAAATGGGAGGAATTTTGATTTAAAGGCTAAATAATTTTGATTACTCAGCCTTATATTCTGAGATATGACCAGTTAGCTGGCATTAAGTGAGTTTTTTTAATCTAATGTTGGTTCCATATGAGTAAGATCGAATGGTGTGATCTGATACACATAATAATTCAGCCAATTGGAGAATAACAAGTGACCATGACTACGCCAACGAACTTCCGGCGAATTATTCGGATCATCATTTTTGAAATAATTACACGGTAATTCAGGTGTGATCCCGGCATCCACATCACGCCAATATTCTTGAGATAATGTTTCCGCATCATACTCAGGATGCCCCGTGACAAAGGCCAAACGCTTATCTTTTGATGCAAATAAGTACGCTCCCGCTTCCGGTGAGCTGGCTAAAATATCAAGGTCTGTGTTCTGACGAATATAGTCTTCAGGGAAATCGGCATAACGGGAATGCGGCGCATAAAAAGAAGCATCAAATCCGCGAGTTAATAACGCATAAGGCTCTAATGTTTCGTGTGAATATACGCCAGAGAGTTTCTCTTTGCGGGTTAATTTAGGTAAATCATACAATACGTTAAGTGCAGCTTGAACCGCCCAGCAAACAAATAATGTTGAAGTCACATGCTCTTTTGCCCATGCAATGACCCGCTCTATTTGTTCCCAATAACACACGTCAGCAAATTCAACTAAGCCGAGCGGAGCACCTGTTACAATTAATCCATCAAAATTTTGGTGTTTAATATCTTCAAAATCACAGTAAAAATTGTTCAAGTGTTCAGTTGGCGTATTCTTAGATTCTCGCTGATCAATGCGTAGAAGCTGGATATCGACTTGCAATGGCGTGTTTGATAGTAACCGTAAAAATTGGTTTTCAGTTTCAATTTTTTTCGGCATTAGGTTCAGTATCAGTACTTTCAAGGGACGGATCTCCTGAAGGCTGGCTCTTGTCGTGGTCATGACAAAAACATTTTCTTCACGCAAGAAATTAACTGCTGGTAGCTCATCAGGCAGGCGAATTGGCATGGTTCATCCCCTTAAATATACTTTGTACGTTTAGACTTCTAGAATGCTAAACAATCTAACTAATGTGACTCTACTTGTCGAGCGTTTCAAAGCAAGTTGAAATAATTTCAAGCGATGGTTGGTGTATTAGGAATATTAAAAGTCTAGCAAACTAGTAACTTAATGATATTCAGACTTTTTATTACAACTTAATAGCTAAAATGGCTTAGACTTTTTTGATCTGAAGTAGAGAGGATTTTAAGACTTATGATTTCTTGAATCATGATTTTTGGGTGGTAGTTTTTGCATAGTGGCCTTTAAATACAGGCATCCAGAGAGTAAGAACAACGAAATTAGTGAGATCTGAAGGGGGCTGTTTCGATAATCACGCTTCAAAGGATGACTATCTTGCCTTTTATCACCTATTTTTTAGGCCCCCAAACGCAAAAAAGCCACCCATTGGGTGGCTTCTCGGCTAATTTAATGTCTGGCAGTTCCCTACTCTCACATGGGGAGACCCCACACTACCATCGGCGCTACGGCGTTTCACTACTGAGTTCGGCATGGGGTCAGGTGGGACCACCGCGCTATTGCCGCCAGACAAATTCTGTTTATTCCCGTCTAAGTTTTCTCTTAAACCAGAATATCAATCCTGAACAAGCTGTGTGTCCTTCACCTTCCGGCTTCTCACTTTCTTTGAAAATCAACTTAATCTCTCATCCCGAAAACACCTTCGGTGTTGTCAGGTTAAGCCTCACGGTTCATTAGTATTGGTTAGCTCAACGTATCGCTACGCTTACACACCCAACCTATCAACGTCTTAGTCTTAAACGTTCCTTTAGGACCCTTAAAGGGTCAGGGAAGACTCATCTCAAGGCAAGTTTCCCGCTTAGATGCTTTCAGCGGTTATCTCTTCCGCACTTAGCTACCGGGCAATGCCATTGGCATGACAACCCGAACACCAGTGGTGCGTCCACTCCGGTCCTCTCGTACTAGGAGCAGCCCCTTTCAATCTTCCAACGCCCACGGCAGATAGGGACCGAACTGTCTCACGACGTTCTAAACCCAGCTCGCGTACCACTTTAAACGGCGAACAGCCGTACCCTTGGGACCTACTTCAGCCCCAGGATGTGATGAGCCGACATCGAGGTGCCAAACACCGCCGTCGATATGAACTCTTGGGCGGTATCAGCCTGTTATCCCCGGAGTACCTTTTATCCGTTGAGCGATGGCCCTTCCATACAGAACCACCGGATCACTAAGACCTACTTTCGTACCTGCTCGAGCCGTCACTCTCGCAGTCAAGCTGGCTTATGCCTTTGCACTAACCGCATGATGTCCGACCATGCTTAGCCAACCTTCGTGCTCCTCCGTTACTCTTTGGGAGGAGACCGCCCCAGTCAAACTACCCACCAGACACTGTCCGCACCCCGGATTACGGGGCTACGTTAGAACATCAAACATTAAAGGGTGGTATTTCAAGGTTGGCTCCACGCAGACTGGCGTCCACGCTTCAAAGCCTCCCACCTATCCTACACATCAAGGCTCAATGTTCAGTGTCAAGCTATAGTAAAGGTTCACGGGGTCTTTCCGTCTTGCCGCGGGTACACTGCATCTTCACAGCGAGTTCAATTTCACTGAGTCTCGGGTGGAGACAGCCTGGCCATCATTACGCCATTCGTGCAGGTCGGAACTTACCCGACAAGGAATTTCGCTACCTTAGGACCGTTATAGTTACGGCCGCCGTTTACTGGGGCTTCGATCAAGAGCTTCTCCTTACGGATAACCCCATCAATTAACCTTCCAGCACCGGGCAGGCGTCACACCGTATACGTCCACTTTCGTGTTTGCACAGTGCTGTGTTTTTAATAAACAGTTGCAGCCAGCTGGTATCTGCGACTGGCTTCAGCTCCATGAGTAAATCACTTCACCTAATGCCAGCGTGCCTTCTCCCGAAGTTACGGCACCATTTTGCCTAGTTCCTTCACCCGAGTTCTCTCAAGCGCCTGAGTATTCTCTACCTGACCACCTGTGTCGGTTTGGGGTACGATTAATGATAATCTAGAGCTTAGAGGCTTTTCCTGGAAGCGGGGTATGAGCTACTTCGCCACCGTAGTGACTCGTCATCAGACCTCAGCATATAGTGAACCGGATTTGCCTAATTCACCTGCCTACATCCTTAAACCGGGACAACCGTCGCCCGGCCAGCCTAACCTTCTCCGTCCCCCCATCGCAATTATCACCAGTACGGGAATATTAACCCGTTTCCCATCGACTACGCATTTCTGCCTCGCCTTAGGGGTCGACTCACCCTGCCCCGATTAACGTTGGACAGGAACCCTTGGTCTTCCGGCGTGCGGGTTTTTCACCCGCATTATCGTTACTTATGTCAGCATTCGCACTTCTGATACCTCCAGCAACCCTCACAGGTCACCTTCACAGGCTTACAGAACGCTCCCCTACCCAACAATATTTACATATCGCTGCCGCAGCTTCGGTGCATAGTTTAGCCCCGTTACATCTTCCGCGCAGGCCGACTCGACCAGTGAGCTATTACGCTTTCTTTAAATGATGGCTGCTTCTAAGCCAACATCCTGGCTGTCTGAGCCTTCCCACTTCGTTTCCCACTTAACTATGACTTTGGGACCTTAGCTGGCGGTCTGGGTTGTTTCCCTCTTCACGACGAACGTTAGCACCCGCCGTGTGTCTCCCGTGATAACATTCTTCGGTATTCGTAGTTTGCATCGAGTTGGTAAGTCGGGATGACCCCCTAGTCGAAACAGTGCTCTACCCCCGAAGATGAGTTCACGAGGCGCTACCTAAATAGCTTTCGGGGAGAACCAGCTATCTCCCGGTTTGATTGGCCTTTCACCCCCAGCCACAAGTCATCCGCTAATTTTTCAACATTAGTCGGTTCGGTCCTCCAGTTAGTGTTACCCAACCTTCAACCTGCCCATGGCTAGATCACCGGGTTTCGGGTCTATACCCTGCAACTCATTCGCCCAGTTAAGACTCGGTTTCCCTACGGCTCCCCTATACGGTTAACCTTGCTACAGAATATAAGTCGCTGACCCATTATACAAAAGGTACGCAGTCACACCATAAAGGTGCTCCCACTGCTTGTACGTACACGGTTTCAGGTTCTATTTCACTCCCCTCGCCGGGGTTCTTTTCGCCTTTCCCTCACGGTACTGGTTCACTATCGGTCAATCAGGAGTATTTAGCCTTGGAGGATGGTCCCCCCATATTCAGACAGGATAACACGTGTCCCGCCCTACTCGTCGAGTTCACAACACCAACACCTTCGGATACGGGGCTATCACCCTTTACTGCCGGCCTTTCCAGACCGTTCTCCTGATGCTAATGCTGATTAAGACTCTGGGCTGCTCCCCGTTCGCTCGCCGCTACTAGGGGAATCTCGGTTGATTTCTTTTCCTCGAGGTACTGAGATGTTTCAGTTCCCTCGGTTCGCTTCGTTTGACTATGTATTCATCAAACGATAGTGCAACGAATTGCACTGGGTTTCCCCATTCGGAAATCGTCGGTTGTAACGGTTCATATCACCTTACCGACGCTTATCGCAGATTAGCACGTCCTTCATCGCCTCTGATTGCCTAGGCATCCACCGTGTACGCTTAGTCGCTTAACCTCACAACCCGAAGGTGTCTTTTCGTGTCATTCTGATAAGTAATGGCTGCGCGTGCATCCATTCTGTGTTGGGCAGTGCTCGCAATGCTCACATACTAATGTATGCTGCGCTTGCTGTGCGCTGTCCGCCTTGAATGGCTGACTGCTCGCTCATTACGATTTACCATCGTAACAGAGAACATCTTCAAGTTGAGATTTTTGAGAGACTCTCACATTGTTTAAGCGATAAACAATGTGCGTTGTTTTCAATTTTCAGCTTGTTCCAGATTGTTAAAGAGCATAATTGTTAAACCAACTACAACGTAATTGGCTTAATCATTATTTGTGGGGAACGTCTTTCACTCATTCTCCGCGCAATTGGCGTCCCCTAGGGGATTCGAACCCCTGTTACCGCCGTGAAAGGGCGGTGTCCTAGGCCTCTAGACGAAGGGGACACTACAGTCAGCTTCGCAGACGCGCTTTTTGCTCTACTTTCTATCAGACAATCTGTGTGAGCACTTCACAAAAACACTTCAATGGTAAGGAGGTGATCCAACCGCAGGTTCCCCTACGGTTACCTTGTTACGACTTCACCCCAGTCATGAATCACAAAGTGGTAAGCGCCCTCCCGAAGGTTAAGCTACCTACTTCTTTTGCAACCCACTCCCATGGTGTGACGGGCGGTGTGTACAAGGCCCGGGAACGTATTCACCGTAGCATTCTGATCTACGATTACTAGCGATTCCGACTTCATGGAGTCGAGTTGCAGACTCCAATCCGGACTACGACGTACTTTATGAGTTCCGCTTGCTCTCGCGAGGTCGCTTCTCTTTGTATACGCCATTGTAGCACGTGTGTAGCCCTACTCGTAAGGGCCATGATGACTTGACGTCATCCCCACCTTCCTCCGGTTTATCACCGGCAGTCTCCTTTGAGTTCCCGACCGAATCGCTGGCAACAAAGGATAAGGGTTGCGCTCGTTGCGGGACTTAACCCAACATTTCACAACACGAGCTGACGACAGCCATGCAGCACCTGTCTCAGAGTTCCCGAAGGCACTAAAGCATCTCTGCTAAATTCTCTGGATGTCAAGAGTAGGTAAGGTTCTTCGCGTTGCATCGAATTAAACCACATGCTCCACCGCTTGTGCGGGCCCCCGTCAATTCATTTGAGTTTTAACCTTGCGGCCGTACTCCCCAGGCGGTCGATTTAACGCGTTAGCTCCGGAAGCCACTCCTCTAGGGAACAACCTCCAAATCGACATCGTTTACAGCGTGGACTACCAGGGTATCTAATCCTGTTTGCTCCCCACGCTTTCGCACCTGAGCGTCAGTCTTTGTCCAGGGGGCCGCCTTCGCCACCGGTATTCCTCCACATCTCTACGCATTTCACCGCTACACATGGAATTCTACCCCCCTCTACAAGACTCTAGCTGACCAGTCTTAGATGCCATTCCCAGGTTAAGCCCGGGGATTTCACATCTAACTTAATCAACCGCCTGCGTGCGCTTTACGCCCAGTAATTCCGATTAACGCTTGCACCCTCCGTATTACCGCGGCTGCTGGCACGGAGTTAGCCGGTGCTTCTTCTGTTGGTAACGTCAATCGCTGATGATATTAGCATCAACGCCTTCCTCCCAACTGAAAGTACTTTACAACCCTAAGGCCTTCTTCATACACGCGGCATGGCTGCATCAGGCTTGCGCCCATTGTGCAATATTCCCCACTGCTGCCTCCCGTAGGAGTCTGGGCCGTGTCTCAGTCCCAGTGTGGCTGATCATCCTCTCAGACCAGCTAGGGATCGTCGCCTTGGTGAGCCATTACCTCACCAACTAGCTAATCCCATATGGGTTCATCCGATAGCGCAAGGACCGAAGTTCCCCTGCTTTGCTCCTGAGAGATTATGCGGTATTAGCTACCGTTTCCAGTAGTTATCCCCCTCTATCGGGCAGATCCCCATACATTACTCACCCGTCCGCCGCTCGTCAGCGAGAAGCAAGCTTCCCCTGTTACCGCTCGACTTGCATGTGTTAGGCCTGCCGCCAGCGTTCAATCTGAGCCATGATCAAACTCTTCAATTAAAAAGCTTGATGCTCAAAGAATGTTACTGTCGTTTGATTTCCGAAGAAACCAAATTACCTATTAGTTCATATATATGAATTAACGTGTTAGTCACTCTTCAAGACTTAAAATCAAATATTTTTTGATAGTGTCCTGTGAGTGCCCACACAGATTGTCTGATAAATTGTTAAAGAGCGGTGCGACATTTCTTGAGAAATTCGACTCAGTTTTTATCAACTTAGGTCGTTGTCGCGAGGTGGCGTATATTACGCTTTCCTCATTGAGAGTCAAGTATTTTTTTACTTAATCTTTTCAGATTCTCTCGCTGCCGGTTCAGTGTCCATCGCGCTTTGCGTTGGCTTGTTCCCGGTCAGTGGATGCGCATTATAGGGAGTCGCAGAAATCCTGCAACCCTTTTTTTAAGATTTTTTACGGTTTTTAGTTCAACTGCTGCATTCCACAGCAAAACCCCTATTTATACCTACTTACACACAGATTTATCCACAGACTGAAAAAATAGTGAAAATAGTTCGCGCATTACGCAAACGTTTGCGCTACAATTAGCGCGAAAATTCGGCATTGATTTTATTTTGATGCTCTGAAATTGTTAGTGACTTATATATAGATATTGCTTCTTTATCCAAATCCAAGGGATCTATCTCATGCAACAGCTTCGTCCTATTCGCCGTGCCCTGCTTAGTGTGTCTGATAAAACAGGGGTTGTTGAATTCGCTAAGGCGCTTTCTCACCGTGGTGTTGAACTGCTTTCTACCGGTGGAACCGCTAAATTACTAGCAGAGCAAGGCCTTAAGGTCACTGAAGTTTCAGATTACACAGGTTTTCCTGAAATGATGGATGGTCGCGTTAAGACTCTGCACCCGAAAGTTCACGGTGGGATCTTAGGTCGTCGCGGTAAAGATGATGCCATCATGCAGCAGCATGACATTGCACCTATTGATATGGTGGTTGTGAACCTTTATCCATTTGCTCAAACCGTCGCAAAACCAAATTGCACATTAGAAGACGCCGTTGAGAATATTGATATTGGCGGTCCAACCATGGTTCGCTCCGCAGCGAAGAACCATAAAGATGTGGCTATCGTGGTTAACAGTAATGACTATGACAAAATCATCGAAGAGATGGATAACCACAAAAATTCGCTGAATTGGTCAACACGCTTTGACTTAGCTATTAAAGCGTTCGAGCACACAGCAGCTTATGACAGCATGATTGCCAACTACTTTGGCGAACTGGTTGCCCCATATCATGGTGATACTACTCAGCCATCAGGTCGTTTTCCTCGTACCCTGAATTTAAACTTCATTAAGAAGCAAGATATGCGCTATGGCGAAAACAGCCATCAAGATGCGGCTTTCTATATAGAAGAAAATCCAAAAGAAGCGTCGATTGCCACTGCGAACCAAATTCAAGGTAAAGCGCTTTCTTATAATAATATCGCAGACACCGATGCAGCTCTGGAATGTGTAAAATCCTTTGATGAGCCAGCTTGTGTTATTGTTAAGCATGCTAACCCTTGTGGTGTTGCCATTGGTGACAATATCCATGCCGCTTATGATAAAGCATTCAAGACTGACCCAACCTCTGCATTCGGCGGCATTATTGCTTTTAACCGTCAATTAGATAAAGCCACCGCAGAAGCCATCATTGAACGCCAATTTGTTGAAGTGATCATTGCCCCTTCTATTGCTGAAGACGCGTTACCTTCTTTATCTACCAAGCAAAACGTGCGTGTTCTGGTATGTGGTGAGTGGAGTAAACCTGTTGCAGGTTTAGATTTCAAACGCGTGAATGGCGGTTTACTGGTTCAAGATCGTGACTTAGGTATGGTCGAAGCGGAAGATTTACGCGTCGTAACCACACGCCAACCTACGGAACGTGAGTTAAAAGATGCGCTGTTCTGCTGGAAAGTGGCGAAATTCGTGAAATCAAATGCGATTGTTTATTCGAAGAACGACATGACTATCGGTATTGGTGCAGGACAAATGAGCCGCGTGTACTCTGCTAAGATTGCAGGGATCAAAGCTGCCGATGAAGGTTTAGAAGTTGCTGGTTGCGCAATGGCATCCGATGCATTCTTCCCATTCCGCGATGGTATCGATGCCGCAGCCTCTGTAGGCGTTACTTGCGTTATTCAACCAGGTGGATCTATTCGTGATGATGAAGTGATTGCCGCTGCCAATGAACATGGCATCGCAATGATCTTTACTAACATGCGTCACTTCCGTCACTAATTGCTAGGGGTTTCTATGAATATACTGATTATTGGTGGTGGCGGTCGCGAGCACGCTTTAGCATGGAAAGCCGCACAATCTCCATTAGCAGATAAAGTGTATGTTGCGCCGGGTAACGCGGGTACTGCACTGGAAGCTGCACTGGAAAATGTCGATATCTCAGCAACTGACATTGATGGCTTACTGCAATTTGCCAAAGACAAACAAATCGGTCTAACCATCGTAGGTCCAGAAGCACCATTAGTTATCGGTGTGGTCGATGCATTCAAACAAGCTGGTTTAACCATTTTTGGACCAACTCAAGGTGCTGCGCAGTTAGAAGGCTCGAAAGCGTTCACCAAAGATTTCTTAGCGCGTCACAAGATTCCGACCGCAGCTTATGAAAACTTTACTGAAATTGAGCCTGCTTTGGCTTATTTAGATAAAGTTGGCGCACCTATCGTTATCAAGGCTGATGGTTTGGCTGCTGGTAAAGGCGTGATTGTGGCAATGACGCTGCAAGAAGCCAAAGATGCCGTCCATGATATGCTGGCTGGCAATGCATTCGGTGATGCCGGTCATCGTATCGTTATCGAAGAGTTCCTTGATGGCGAAGAAGCGAGTTTCATCGTCATGGTGGATGGTGAGAATGTCATTCCGATGGCAACTAGCCAAGATCATAAACGTGTTGGCGATGGTGATACTGGGTTAAACACTGGCGGTATGGGTGCATATTCACCTGCGCCAGTGGTGACAGATACGGTTCATCAACGTGTCATGGAGCAAGTCATTTATCCAACCGTTAAAGGGATGGATCAAGAAGGGAACCGTTATCAAGGTTTCTTATATGCAGGTTTGATGATTGATAAAGCGGGTAACCCGAAAGTCATCGAATTTAACTGCCGTTTTGGCGATCCAGAAACTCAGCCAATTATGATGCGCTTACAATCTGATTTAGTCGCTCTGTGTTTAGCGGGTGCTAAAGGCGAACTCGCAGGTAAAGATTCTCTTTGGGATGAACGTCCAGCGCTCGGCGTCGTGATTGCGGCAGGGGGATATCCAGGTGATTATCGCAATGGCGATGTAATTTCGGGTCTACCAACGTCAGAAGCCGCTGATAGCAAAGTGTTCCACGCAGGTACCAAGCTCAACCAAGCAGGCGAAGTCGTCACTGCCGGTGGTCGCGTTCTGTGTGTCACTGCATTAGGTAACGACATCGCAAAAGCTCAAGCTAAAGCATACGAAGTTGCCAAAACCATCAATTGGTCCGACAGCTTCTATCGCAACGATATCGGCTACCGCGCTATCGCCCGCATTAAGTAATAGAAACAAATAATCCCAAAGCTGATAAGAGGAAACTTTTATCAGCTTTTTTATTGCCTATCTTTCTATCTTTCTATCTTTCTATCTTTCTATCTTTCTATCTTTCTATCTTTCTATCTTTCTATCTTTCTATCTTTCTATCTTTTTATTTTTTGAACTTGTTTTGCCTTTGACCTTCACACCGCCAATGGCTCTAAGTATTTCGAATCACAGCAAAGCTGCAAGAGAGAGAATCTCTAGGAGCATACATAAGTATGTGACTAGGGTGAACGAACGTAGCAATACAGCTGTGGTTCGAAAGACGACGAGCGGTGACCTACAAAGAATCTTTACTAGGTTGCCAATTGCAGAAGTTGGTATCCGCCACCATCAAAAGCTGAGTGCCCTCTGGCGACTCCAGCCACGCCAAATTCAGCTCTTTCATCCAGACTTTGGCTCTATCATCTAGCCATTTCTGTGCATACGGTTCGAAAGTAACATCGCGCTTTTCACCATCACAAGTGGTGATTTTACCTTGCTTCCAATACCCTTGATGTAGTTCTACACCACCCACTATCAACGCGGTATTGATATTCAGGATACGGTCAGCTTCAAAACGCCAGCGGTTAATTTCATCAGAGGAAAGCGGGGTTTTGATATTATTTTGCGCGCGCTGCATAAACACAATTTCATTATCTTTACTAAAGCGCAGTTGTTCAGTGATGTTGTTATCCCCTTGATTGAGGACTTGGCTGCGGATCTGCCACAATTTACCATCACGATATTCGAAGAAATTGACGGAGGTGTCGGTTCTTTTATAGGGGCTATACACCACCATTAAGACCAACGGCTGACTCTTCGCATCATTCAGTCTCCACATTCGGATTACGCCTTCATCGGCAATAAATCCGCTGGCACTAAACTCAGGGAGTCGAGGCGAATTAGAAGAACAGGCGCTTAGTATTGAGACTGCTCCCAACACCAGCAACCTTTGGCGAATAAACAAAAGGGGTAACTTCATACCCCCTCTGATAATTCTCGTAGACAATGTACTTATTTTACAGCGTCTTTCAGTGCTTTACCGGCAGAGAATGCTGGTACAGTTGTTGCAGGAATTTGGATTTCTGCTTTAGTTTGTGGGTTACGACCGGTACGAGCTGCACGGTGGCTAACTTTAAAAGTACCGAAACCGACCAGTTGTACTGCTTCGCCGCTTTTCAGAGAATCTGAAATTGCGCTCAGAGTTGCTTCTAAAGCTGCTTTAGCTTGAGTTTTAGTCAGATCTGCTGATTCTGCGATAGCATCAACTAATTCAGTCTTGTTCATAAATTATCCTTACACAGTGTGTTTATCGTTTGCAAAGCATCGAGTGCGTCGGATATGCCAGATAGACAGCCCCTGATACACGCCCCCGATAGCCACTTCTTCTCGCCCCTAAATGTAGAACAGAGTAGGGGTAAATGTGAAGTCTTAGTACACAGCATTACTGCTTTAAGTCACGTTTTCGCACTTAAAAGTGCAAAATTTACGCGACAGTAATGCCGATATTGCTGACACCCGCTTCGCGGAGGTCAGATTTTAATCCTTTAATTAACTCTAAGTCTCGTTCTTCGCAAGCGGCTAATAAGCGGAAAATATCCCATTGAATGTCCCACTCTTCTTCCACAGCAGGCACCACTTTTAGCTCTTCATCGGTCATTTCACGCCCTGCTTGGGTCATTTCAAGCATAGCAACAGTACGAATCGATGCTTCACTGACTAAGATTGCGTGCTCAAGGGTTTCACCACTCAGTTTTGCATGAATGAGTTCACCTAAAGCAATACAAGCGTCGATAGCGGGATAAACACCGTACATATCGAAGTCATCGGCGACTGGAATAATTTCTTCTAACTTCTCTAACTGATTGTCGAAATTGACTTTGCTATCTTTGATAACCAAGGTTTCCCAAACTAAATCAAGGATGGCACGATAAACCTTCGCATCAGCAAATTCAGTTTGCTGGCAAAACATTTGATAATTAGGATACATTCTCTCGCACAGGGATGCCATGAAGGTCATATGCTGCCAGCTTTCTAGTTTCTCTAACCTCAAATGAATAGGATTTCTTAACATAATTTCTGACTCATCAATCTCAATACTTCGCAGTTTACCTGAAAATCTGCCAATGCCACATATTTTGCTGATAATTAGCCAATTTTCTCATTCATTCGCTTAAAAAATGTGCGATTCGAAGCGATTCCATCAGCAAAACGGGTCGGTTCTGGCAATCTATACCCCTGAATACACCGTTTTACCCACTCTAGCGAGGAAATAAAACTGACTTTGTGACCCGGAGAAAGATATAAAGGATTACAGCGTTTCTTACTGCGATAAACCCATCCTAATTGCTCTTGAGCCACTTTCAACATTTCGACGCTTTCAGGTTCAGCATTGAGTTCAACATCATCACCACATAAACGGCTTTTTGCTACCCCTATCGTTGCGACATCGGCCAACAATCCGAAATGGCAAGCCACACCAAAACGCCGCGGATGAGCAATACCTTGACCGTCCACCAGCACTAAGTCGGGCTTTTGTTGGATTTTTTCCCACGCAGCCATTAACCCTGGGACTTCACGAAACGAGAGCAACCCGGGTATATAGGGTAACTGAGTTGGGATCCGTGCTATTTGATACTCCACCAATTGCAGCTCAGGCCATGAAAGCACCACAATCACCGCGCGAGTGACGGTACCGTCTTGCTCAAAACCGACATCCGCACCACCAATAAAACGCGGCGGGACAAATTCATCATTCAGAATGACTTGTTGAGCTAGCTCTACCTGCTGTTGTCGCAACTGCTGAGTATCAATTGCCATCACGGAACCATTATTAATAAGGATTAATCATAGATGATAATGATGTACTTACAAGATCCTGTAAATACACCACACATTGAGAGGTTCAAATCGAGATAAAACACCAAGTTCTACCTCGATTATGCCTTGGCGGCTACTGATGATATTGACGAGAGAAACGGTGAACCGCGTCCACAAACGCACCCGCATGTTCAGGCGCCACATCTTGATGAATACCATGACCTAAATTGAAGACATGCCCTTCACCTTGACCAAAGCCTGCTAAAATGTGCTGCACTTCTTGTTCAATACGCGCAGGTGGTGCATATAACATTGAAGGATCCATATTGCCTTGCAGCGCCACTTTGTCACCAACGCGACGACGAGCATCCGCAATTTCGGTCGTCCAATCCAAACCTAGCGCATCACAGCCTGTTGCCGCCATCTCTTCTAACCACTGCCCGCCACCTTTGGTAAACAGGGTCACAGGCACACGACGACCGTCATTTTCACGAATTAAGCCATCAACAATTTTGTGCATGTAGCGCAAGGAGAATTCCAGATAATCACGCTTAGTCAGCACGCCGCCCCACGTATCGAAAATCATCAGGGATTGAGCGCCTGCGCGCACTTGAGCATTCAGATACAAAATCACGCTATCTGCCAGCTTATCCAGCAGTAAATGCAGCGTATTTGGATCTTCATACATCATTTTTTTGATTTTAGTGAACGCTTTGCTGCTACCACCTTCAACCATATAGGTCGCTAATGTCCACGGGCTACCCGAGAAACCAATCAGTGGCACATCGCCATTTAAGGCTTTACGAATGGCACGAACCGCATCCATCACGTAGCCCAGTTCCATTTCCGGATCGGGAATTGGGATGTTTTTAACATCGGCAGCGTTCTTGATTGGCTTTTCAAAACGTGGGCCTTCGCCAGTTTCGAAATAAAGCCCCAGCCCCATTGCATCAGGGATGGTCAGAATATCAGAGAATAAAATTGCGGCGTCTAATGGAAAACGACGAAGTGGCTGTAACGTGACTTCACACGCTAACTCAGTATTTTTACACAAAGCAATAAAATCACCAGCTTCTGCACGAGTTGCTTTATATTCTGGTAGGTAACGCCCTGCTTGACGCATCATCCATACTGGGGTCACATCTACAGGCTGACGTAGCAACGCACGTAGATAGCGGTCATTTTTCAACTCAGTCATTATTTACTCCATTATTATTGTGGCCGCCGCAAATGGCTAAGGCGCCATATTATACCAGCAAAGGGAAACAATATCAGCGCCAGCGCAATTACTGGTTATCTTCATCAAATTGACGACATAACACCACGCTATCTTCTATTAATCGCCGAGCAATCGTATCTCCCGGCGGGATCAGCGGCAGGTCATTATAGTGATACCAGTTAGCGCTCACTAACTCTTTGGGGTCAACTTGAATATCCCCACTATCATAATCAGCTAAAAAGCCCATCATCAATGAGTGTGGGAATGGCCAAGGCTGGGAAGAGACATAACGAATATTGCGCACTTTTATATGGCTCTCTTCCATCACTTCGCGCGCGACCGCCTCTTCTAAGGTTTCCCCCACTTCCACAAACCCTGCTAACACCGTGAACAGCGGGTTTTGTGAATGGCGACGATGCTGTGCCAGCAAAATATGATCATCGCGGCGAATACCGACAATAATACACGGGGCGATTTGCGGATAATAACGCTCATGGCAGTGGTCGCACAGACATGCCCATTCCGTTGAACTGTGGCGCATCGCCGTTCCGCAATATCCACAGTAACGATGAGAGCGATAAAACTCCGCGAGTTGAACACCCCGTCCGGCTAGGCGAAATAGCCCTTCATCTTGAGAAGCCACCACGCGAGGCGAAGCCATATCTGATGGCATTTTTTCAGCGATCAGCCAAACAATTTCCCCCTGCCACTCACCGATCGGCGTCGCAAGTTTTCCTGTTAATCCGAACTGCTGTGCAGCACCTCTAGGCACATCTCCTTGGGGCAACCACAGTCGCCCCGCAAAGCAGACAAACCACCAGCCGCTTTCCGTTCCTGCTAATGTGTGTTTATTCATTCTGTTTCTCTATTTCAGCATGCTGAGTTGCGGTTAAAGATACGCTTGTTTTATAGATTGTCATACAACCGTTTGATTCGTCACTACCCTTTCGCAATTTTGACACTTTTTAGACATTTAAAAGTCACCGCGTCTAAAAAGTGTCACATAACCGTCAATTGATTGTCATCTTGAATAATTAGCATGCCAATTAACCAATCCGGCGACTCTTATAGAGAGAAACAAGATGAAAGCTATCGTACCTGCAATTTTACTGTCACTCAGCGCGTCTCAAATGGCATTTGCGGCTGACAGCGATTTAACCAAGCTTATCGAAGCGGCAAAGAAAGAAGGCCAAGTTTATAGCGTTGGGATGCCTGATACATGGGCAAACTGGAAAGGCACATGGCAGGATTTAGCTTCTCAATATGGCTTGAAACACCAAGATACGGACTTAAGTTCCGCACAGGAAATTGCGAAATTTGCGGCTGAAAAAAATAATGCTACCGCTGATATCGGTGATGTGGGTGCTTCTTTCGGCCCTGTCGCAGTACAAAAAGGTGTCACGCAACCTTATAAACCAACGACATGGTCACAAATTCCTGATTGGGCAAAAGATAAAGACGGCCATTGGGCGTTAGCTTATACCGGCACTATCGCGTTTATGATCAATAAAGACTTAGTCAAAGATGTCCCAACAAGTTGGGAAGATCTGCTCAAAGGTCAATATAAAGTCACTGTCGGGGATGTCGGTATTGCCGCTCAAGCAAACAATGCAGTTTTAGCCGCCGCATTCGCTCGTGGTGGTAATGAAGGAAATTTAAAACCTGCCATTGAATTTTTTGCTGAACTTGCAAAACAAAAGCGCCTTTCAGTCAATGACCCTACGTTAGCCAACATTGAAAAAGGCGAAGTGGAAGTCGGCTTGATGTGGGACTTCAACGCATTAAATTACCGTGATCAAATCAACCGCGATCGTTTCATCGTGGTGATCCCATCGGATGGTACGGTGGTTTCTGGTTATACCACTATCATCAACAAATACGCGAAAAACCCTAATGCGGCTAAATTAACCCGTGAATTTATTTTCAGTGATAAAGGTCAAGTCAACCTCGCTGAAGGTTATGCCCGCCCAATCCGTTCTCCGTATTTAACCCTGCCAGCGGATATTAAAGCGAAGTTACTGCCAGACGAACAATATAAAAATGCACAGCCAATTAAAGATGGTGAAGCGTGGGAAAAATCATCTCGCACATTACCAAAAATGTGGCAACAGCAAGTATTAATTAATCTCCAATAATGTCTTTAGGAATCAAAAAACCAATGTCTGAGAAAGTCATCCTTGTTGTTCTCGACGGTTTAAATTATTCAGTAGCCCATCAGAGTATGGGCTATCTCAATGGTTTAATCGAAGCCGATAAAGCAACTCTTTATAAATTAGAATGCGCACTTCCGTCCATGTCTCGCCCATTATACGAATGTATTCTCACTGGCGTTCCCCCGGTAGAAAGTGGCATTGTGAATAATGCCGTTGTTCGACTTTCCCATTTCGAGAGCATTTTTTCTCTTGCACAGAAAGCTGGCAAAACGACTGCCGCAGCGGCTTATCATTGGGTCAGTGAATTGTACAATCGAGCGCCTTTTGTTCCTGAGCGCGATCGCTTCACTCATGATGAACAACTGGCTATCCAGCACGGCTGCTTTTATCAGGTTGATCACTACCCTGATGACCATCTGTTTATGGATGCCGAATATTTAAGAACCCAGTATGACCCTGATTTTCTGTTAATCCATCCGATGAATATCGACGATGCGGGGCACATGTTTGGGTTTGATTCTTCACAATATCGTAATGCGGCACGTAAAGCGGATGTGTATCTGTCTCGGTATCTTCCGACATGGATAGAACAAGGCTATCAAATTATCGTCACGAGCGATCATGGTATGAATAATGATCGGAGTCATGGGGGTATTTTGCCGGAAGAACGCACGGTTCCATTATTCACTATTGGGGATAAATTTTCTCATCACACCGATTGTGAAATGCTACAAACGGCGATTTGTGGCACCGTTTGCCATCTTTTGGGCATTTCTCACCCAGATAAAAAAGTGTGCTATGAATTATTGGCAGGGGAACGCTAATGGCCGATATCTCTGCCCCCTGCAAACCTACCGGCCAACAGGTAGATAACGTCATGACGCTAAAGAAACGATTTGCGCGATTTCATTGGCAAGCTGCACTTTTAATCCTGCCTTTTGCCGTCCTGTTTTGTTTATTCCAATTAGCACCCATGATTTGGGTGTTTTTCAATAGCTTTATTTATGAAGAAGCGTGGTCGATAGCTAACTATGTCGAGACATTCACGAATGATTTCTACCTTCAAGCATTTGAAAATACATTATGGCTTTCCATCATTAGTAGTTTGATAGGGCTATTTATCTCCTGTTTAACGGCATTTTCTATCTACAAAATGAGCGGAAAAGTACGCCGTTTAATGATTTCCTTTTCGACCATGGCGAGTAACTTTAGTGGCGTTCCTCTCGCCTTTGCTTTTGTTATTATTCTTGGGTTCAACGGCGCAATTACCCTGCAATTAAAAGCTTGGGGATGGATTGATGAATTCAACATTTACAGCGCGACTGGACTCATGTTGATTTACGTGTATTTCCAAATTCCTTTGGGGATTTTATTGCTGTATCCCGCATTTGATGCGCTCAAACCTGAGTGGGAAGATGCCGCAAAAACTATGGGAGCCAGCAAGTTAACCTATTGGCTGAAAGTGGGTATTCCGGTCATTTCTCCTGCACTGTTAGGCACATTTATTATCTTGGTTGCCAATGCCGTTGGCGCTTATGCCAGTACTTACGCACTCACCAGTGGTAACTACAACCTAGTGACTATCCGCATTGCCAGCCTTGTCTCTGGCGACCTGTTCTTAGAGCCAAATATGGCAGCCGCGCTATCCGTTGTTCTGATTGCGATCCTCGGGTTTATCACCGCCATTCACCACTGGTTATTAAAGCGGAGCTACCATGCTAAATCCTAATATTCGTAGCCCAAAAGCACCGAGTTTACTGTTTCATAAAATGGTTCTTGGTACCGTTGCCGCCATTCTTGCGCTGCCGATTATCGCCACCTTTATTTACTCCATTTCGAGCTCATGGGGTGCGACGATTATGCCTGATGCCCTATCCATCAAATGGTATCTACAACTATGGCAAGATCCACGATTTCTAATGGCATTTGGACGATCACTCTTGATCTGCTTTGGCACATTGCTGATCAGCGTGCTCGTGATTTTACCCATGACTTTTGCCGTTTTTTACCGCTTTCCAAACCTCAAAGGGTTGATGGATTTACTGATTATTCTCCCTTTTGCGATCCCACCCGTGGTCTCTTCAGTCGGTTTACTGCAAATCTTTGCGGATGAGCCATTCATGTTGGTCGGTACCCCGTGGATCTTAATTGGCACCTACTTCACCATTACATTGCCATTTATGTACCGCGCACTGGCGAATAGCTTTCAAGGAATCAATCTGCATGACTTAATGGACGCCGCTCACTTACTCGGTGCCAGCACCTTTAAGGCCTTTTTAATGATAGTGCTGCCAAATATCCGTAAAGGGTTATTGGTTTCTTTACTGATTTCCTTCTCATTCTTAATGGGGGAGTTCGTATTCGCCAATATCTTAGTGGGAACCCGTTTCGAAACCTTGCAGATCTATCTGTTTAATATGCGCCAAACTAGCGGACACTTTACCTCTGCGCTAGTGATGTCTTACTTCTTATTTACGTTGCTGCTGACTTGGTTAGCAACGCGCTTGAATCGTGCGGGAGATGAACGATGAGCTACGTCATTGCGGAAAACCTAACTAAATCCTTTGGTCAGAACCAAGTATTCTCTGATATCCAGTTTACGATTGAACAAGGGGAATTTATTACGCTATTGGGGCCAAGTGGCTGTGGGAAATCCACGTTACTGCGCTGTATTGCGGGACTTGAACAGCCTGACAGCGGGGAGCTGTATATCAACCGCCAGAATATCACTCAGCAGCCAGCTCAACAGCGCGGCGTGGGCATGGTGTTTCAAAGCTACGCTCTATTCCCAAATATGACCGTGGCTGAAAACATCGCGTTTGGGTTGAAAATGCGTAAGATGCCCCCCGCTGAGCGAGATAAAGCCGTGGCAGAAGTCATTGATATGGTGGAATTACAAGGAAAAGAGAACCAATATCCGCACCAGCTTTCGGGTGGTCAGCGCCAACGTGTCGCCCTCGCCCGTGCATTGGTGATGAAGCCGCAAATTTTACTCCTCGATGAGCCGTTATCCGCCCTTGATGCACGTATTCGTAAGCACTTACGCCAGCAAATTCGTGAAATCCAGCGAGAGCTGAAGCTCACTACCATTTTCGTCACCCACGACCAAGACGAAGCAATGATTATGTCTGACCGCATCTTCTTAATGAACAAAGGCTCGATTATCCAAAGCGATACCGCGGAAAATATCTATACTCAGCCTGCCACTGAATTTGTGGCTCGATTTATGGGGCATTACAATCTGGTGGAAGCAGAAAAAGCCAATGGGATGTTGGGCGTCAATTTACAAGGCACCCTCGCCATTCGCCCTGAGTCCATTTATGTTCGCGAAGTCGGACGCCAATATGGCAGCCATATTTCCGCCCCTGTAGATGCCGTGATCCTTGACCACCAGCTTTTAGGGAATATTATTCGCTATAGCGTGAACACGCCTGCGGGGGATATGACCGTAGACTTGCTCAACCGCTCATCCGAGCGTTTATTTGAGCCAGGCACACGCCTTGAGTTAATGTTTAATAAAAATGAAATTCGTGCTTTAAGTTAATCAACGACGAGCTAGTCAACGAAAGGAACCTCATGCAAAACCCGTCTACACAAACCAAATTAGCGATTTTTGATCTCGATGACACCCTGATCCGTGGCGATAGTAGCGTACTTTGGACGCAATATTTGTGGGATAAGAAAATCATTACCGACCCGCGTTTTGTCGAAGCCGATAAAGAGATGATGGCGCAATACAACGCGGGCAATTTGGATATGGTGACTTACTTAAAGTTTAGTTTGCAGACCCTTGCTGGCATCAAGACAGAGCAAGTCGATGAGTGGTTAGATGATTTTGTGGATACCATTATCATTCCGCGCATTTACCCTAGCGCATTAAGCACTATCGCCTCATATCGATCTCAAGGGATCCCGATCATTGTGATCTCTGCAACGGTTACCTTTATCGTGAAGAAGATCGCGGATCACCTTGGCGCCGATGTCACGATGGGAATTGATATTAAGCGTTCAAATGGCTGCTACACCACCGAAGTTGACGGTATCCCGACCTTTAAAGAGGGTAAAGTTAAGCGTTTAACTCAGTGGATTTCCCACCAGCCAATCACCGATGCGTATATTTATTTCTACACCGATTCCGCCAATGACCTACCTATGTGTCATTTCGCCGATGAGACATTTATCGTCAACGGCGACCCGCGCCTTCTCCAAGCCGCCAACGAAAATCACTGGCCACAATATTCGTGGAGTTTGTAAAACCCATATTTAGCCAACCTAGTTTTAACTTTTAATTTCTAGGTTTTGGATTTTTACCCAATACACTGATTTCCCCTAAATTATTCGAGTGAGAAGAAGGCGGCAAGCGAGGATATCCCTAGGAGCATACACAAGTATGTGACTAGGGTAGCCGAGAGAAGCCAACGCACTTATCGCTTGAAGAATGACGGGGAAACTTTATACTGATTAATTCTTGTCGGAGTGCCTAGCATGTGCAAACATCAGGCTGAGACCGTTAATTCGGGATCCGCGGAACCTGATCGGGTTAATACCCGCGAAGGGAACAAGAGTAATCATTCAGCGCAATTTTCGCTTATTTATTTGGCGAAAAACTAGCCGCAACGCCTTACCATTACTCCTCCGAACTCCAGACAAGCAACTTTCTTTCGATAAACCCGCTATTGGCGCTTTACGCCGTATAGCCTGTGACGATGTCAGGAAATTGCTATGTCCAATAATGCTAATAATGCTAATAATGCAGTTATACCGAGTACCGATATTTCCTCTAAAGCTGCACCAGCACGCTCTCGAAAAGAGCAGCGTGATGCCGCAGAAGACTTTATCAATACCATTTCCGGTGTTTCATTCCCTAACTCTGAACGTATCTACCTGCAAGGCTCGCGGGATGATATCCAAGTTCCCATGCGCGAAATCCAGCTCTCCCCAACGCTTATCGGCGGAGACAAAGATAATCCCAAATTTGAAGATAACGAGGCCGTCCCTGTTTATGACACCTCAGGTCCTTACGGCGACCCGGCCTCTGAACTCAATGTTCACAAAGGATTGAAAAAAATCCGTGCGCCGTGGATCAGTGAACGCGCGGATACTGTTGCTGTCGAAAATCTCAGCTCCGACTTTACCCAGCAGCGCTTAGCCGATGCGGGCTTAGATCACTTACGTTTTAATCACCGCCCTGCACCACTGAAAGCGCAAACAGGCAAATGCGTCACTCAGTTGCATTATGCTCGTCAAGGTATTGTGACCCCTGAAATGGAATTTATCGCCATCCGTGAAAATATGGGTCGTGAACGCATTCGCAGTGAAGTGTTAAGGCAGCAACATCCGGGGCAAAGCTTTGGTGCTATTTTGCCAGAAAATATTACGCCGGAATTTGTACGCCAAGAAGTGGCGGCAGGTCGCGCTATCATCCCTGCCAATATTAACCATCCAGAATCTGAGCCGATGATTATCGGGCGCAATTTCTTAGTGAAAGTGAATGCCAATATCGGTAACTCCTCCGTGACTTCATCCATCGAAGAAGAGGTGGAAAAACTGATTTGGTCTACTCGCTGGGGTGCAGATACGGTGATGGATTTATCCACAGGTCGTTATATTCACGAAACCCGCGAATGGATTTTACGTAATAGCCCAGTGCCAATTGGTACCGTACCTATCTACCAAGCGCTCGAAAAAGTGAACGGTGTTGCTGAAAACCTCACGTGGGAAATGTTCCGCGATACTCTGCTAGAGCAAGCCGAACAAGGAGTAGATTACTTCACTATCCATGCCGGCGTTTTACTGCGCTACGTACCAATGACGGCGAAGCGCCTGACCGGCATAGTCTCCCGTGGCGGCTCTATCATGGCGAAATGGTGTTTATCCCACCACCAAGAAAACTTCCTGTATGAGCATTTCCGTGAAATTTGCGAAATTTGTGCCGCTTATGATGTATCGCTGTCGCTTGGAGATGGGTTACGTCCGGGTTCTGTGCAAGATGCCAACGATGAAGCCCAATTCTCAGAGCTGCATACCTTAGGCGAGCTCACCAAAATTGCGTGGGAATACGATGTGCAGGTGATGATTGAAGGACCGGGGCATGTGCCGATGCAGATGATCCGCCGCAATATGACCGAAGAGCTAGAGCACTGCCACGAAGCCCCATTCTATACGTTAGGCCCCCTAACCACCGATATCGCACCGGGCTATGACCACTTCACTTCCGGTATTGGCGCAGCAATGATCGGCTGGTTTGGTTGTGCGATGCTGTGCTACGTGACGCCAAAAGAGCACCTTGGTTTACCGAACAAAGAAGACGTCAAACAGGGGCTGATTACCTACAAGATTGCTGCCCACGCCGCTGATCTCGCGAAAGGTCATCCGGGTGCACAAATTCGTGATAATGCCATGTCCAAAGCGCGTTTTGAGTTCCGTTGGGAAGACCAGTTTAACCTCGCCCTAGACCCTGAAACCGCGCGTAAATATCACGATGAAACCTTACCGCAAGCGTCAGGGAAAATCGCCCACTTCTGCTCTATGTGTGGACCAAAATTCTGCTCCATGAAGATTTCCCAAGAAGTTCGTGACTATGCTGCACAAAAAGAGGCGGGCATGGAGCAGATGTCGGAAGCTTTCCGCGCTCACGGTAGCGAACTCTATCATGGGGCTGAGATTGCTGAGGTCGTGAGTGATGAACAAAACGCTTAATCTCCCGAATAGTCCATTTCCACCGACCGAGCACTGCCTCGGTCTGTACCCGGTTGTGGATTCTGTTGAATGGATTGAACGCCTGCTAAATGCAGGTGTTTCCACCTTGCAATTGCGCATCAAAGACAAGCAAGACCACCAAGTACGTGAACAGATCCAGCAAGCAATAGCCCTTGGTAAGCAGCATAATGCCCGATTATTTATTAATGACTATTGGCGTTTAGCCATAGAGCTGGGTGCCTATGGCGTACACTTAGGGCAAGAAGATCTGGAAACTACCGATCTAGTAGCGATTCACCAAGCGGAGCTACGGCTGGGGATCTCCACCCACGATCCTGATGAAGTCGCGATTGCCAAAACGGTGCGTCCGTCTTATATCGCACTGGGGCATATCTTTCCAACCCAAACCAAGCAGATGCCTTCCTCGCCGCAAGGTTTAGAAGCGTTAAAACAGATGGTTGAGGAGACGCCAGACTATCCGACAGTGGCAATAGGCGGGATATCCATTGAACGCGTGCCTGCCGTGCTCGCCACTGGCGTTGGCAGTGTAGCGGTTGTCAGTGCCATCACACAAGCCGATGACTGGCAAAGTGCAACGCGAACATTGCTGGATCTGGTTGAATCGACCTCTCGCTTAAAGGAAAACGACCATGCTCAATGATCTCGAATTTATGCGTTATAGCCGCCAATTACTGCTTGAGGATGTCAGCCCTGAAGGGCAACAAAAACTCAAACAAAGCAAGGTACTGATTGTCGGTTTAGGTGGACTAGGCTCCCCTGCAAGTTTGTATCTTGCGGGAGCGGGTGTCGGTGAATTATGGATAGCGGATCATGATGACCTGCATGTGTCTAACTTGCAGCGCCAAGTGCTGTATGACACGCAGGATATTAACCAGTCGAAAGCGCAGCTGGCCGCAGCGCGTTTAAAGCAGCTTAACCCCCATACTAAGACGCGCATTTTCCAACAAAAGCTTGATGCGGACAGCTTACTTCCCTTAGTGGAACAGGTGGATTTGGTGCTGGATTGCTGTGACAACATGGCCACTCGCCATGCGGTCAATGCCGCGTGCGTCATTAGCAATACCCCGCTCGTCAGCGGCAGTGCCGTTGGCTTTGGTGGGCAATTGATGGTTCTTGAGCCTCCTTTTCAATCTGGCTGCTACGCCTGTTTGTATCCCGACCAAGAAGAACCACAACGTAACTGCCGCACGGCGGGGGTTTTAGGTCCGGTGGTAGGAGTGATTGGGACGTTACAAGCATTAGAAGCCATCAAATTGCTGGTGGGATTACCGTCCCCGTTAAGTGGAAAACTACGCCTGTTTGATGGAAAGCAGCAGCAATGGAATACCTTGCAGCTGACCCGTTCAAAACATTGCCCTGTCTGCCGAGAGGTCACATGCATATCATAATCAATGACCAGCCGATGAAGGTTGAACCGCCCATTACCGTCCACCAGCTATTAACGCAACTCGGGCAAAGTACATCCGGCTCAGCACTGGCTATCAACCAAGTCATCATTCCTAAAAGCCAGTGGGAAAGTCATTTTTTGAATGAACAAGACAACATTCTGCTGTTTCAAGCTATCGCAGGGGGTTAATGATGTTAAAAATTGCTGATGTCACTTTTCAGTCACGTTTATTTACCGGAACAGGCAAGTTTGCCAATCCAACATTAATGCAGCAAGCCATCCAAGCATCGGGCAGCCAGCTGGTGACCATGGCGATGAAACGCGTTAATTTACGTGGGCAAGATGATGGTATTTTACAGCCACTTCAAGAGTTAGGAGTTAAATTGCTTCCCAATACTTCCGGCGCCAAGAATGCCCAAGAAGCGATTTTTGCTGCGCGTCTCGCTCGTGAAGCCCTCGGCACTCATTGGGTAAAACTCGAAATCCATCCCGATGTCCGTTACTTATTGCCAGACCCTATCGAAACGTTACTCGCAGCAGAGCAACTGGTTAAAGAAGGATTTGTGGTGTTGCCTTATTGCAGCGCGGATCCCGTGCTATGTAAGCGACTGGAAGAAGTGGGCTGCGCTGCCGTGATGCCTCTGGGCGCGCCGATTGGTACCAATAAAGGCTTAGTGACTAAGGAGATGCTGCAAATCATCATCGAACAGGCTAATGTACCAGTAGTGGTGGATGCAGGAATTGGCGCACCTAGCCATGCCGCCGAAGCTATTGAGATGGGCGCCGATGCGGTGTTAGTCAATACCGCCATTGCCGTGGCTAAACAGCCCATATTAATGGCACAAGCCTTTAAAATGGCGGTCGAAGCTGCACAACTCGCTCGCCAAAGTGGACTTGCGGCACCCAAACAGAGAGCGGAGGCATCTAGTCCTCTGACTCAATTTTTGGAGGCGCTGCAATGATTGAAAGCTTTCGGGAGCGTTGGGAACAGTTAGATTGGGACAACCTCACATTACAGATCAATAGCAAAACCGCCTCGGATGTAGAGCAAGCGTTGCAGAGTGATACATTGACTCTCGATGATTTTATGGCGTTGCTTTCCCCTGCGGCGCGGCATTACATCGAGCCGATGGCACAAAAGGCGCAGCGCCTAACGCGTCAACGCTTCGGCCATACCGTTGGATTTTATGTTCCTTTGTACCTTTCCAACTTATGTGCCAATGACTGTACCTATTGCGGGTTTTCGATGAGCAACCGCATTAAGCGCAAAACCCTCGACGATGCCGAAATTGTCCGTGAATGCGAAACCATCCGCCAAATCGGTTTTGACAGTTTGCTCTTGGTAACAGGTGAACATCAAACCAAAGTCGGAATGGACTATTTTCGTCGCCATATCCCGGTGATCCGCTCCTATTTCAGTTCCCTTATGATGGAGGTTCAGCCCTTATCAACCGAAGAGTATCGCGAGCTGAAAACCTTAGGATTAGATGGTGTGATGGTATACCAAGAAACCTACCATGAGCCGACTTATCAACTTCATCATTTAAAAGGCAAAAAACAGGATTTTCATTGGCGATTAGCAACGCCAGAGCGCCTTGGTCAAGCGGGTGTTGATAAAATTGGATTGGGGGCATTAATCGGGCTTTCCAGTAGCTGGCGAACGGATTGTTACATGGTGGCAGAGCATCTTCTGTATATGCAGCAACACTATTGGCAAAGCCGCTATTCTATTTCATTTCCACGCTTGCGCCCTTGCGCGGGAGGAATCGAACCCGCCTCGCTGATGGGGGATGCGGAGCTGGTTCAGTTAATCTGTGCATTTCGCTTGCTTGCCCCAACGGTAGAATTGTCGCTATCCACCCGAGAATCCCCTTATTTTCGGGATCATGTGGTACCACTGGCGATTAACAGCGTCAGTGCTGGCTCTAAAACCCAACCAGGAGGCTATGCGGATTCGAAAACCGAGTTAGAGCAGTTCTCGCCCCACGATAACCGCAGTGCAGCACAAGTCGCACATGCCTTAGTACAAGCCGGTCTACAACCTGTTTGGAAAGATTGGGATGGCTACTTAGGACGTTAATGGCTCCATTTTTAATGGGAAATATTGAAGAGAATATTTCCCATTAAATGGAACTAAGAATATACGACGTTTAATTTTTAAATAATAATATTAATCTGATCACAAAAACTAAAAGAATACGTCATCAATCAGTCTGAATTAAAATATTAATAATATTTAAAAAATATTTTAATAGTTTTTTAAACTACGATGAAATTATGATAATAGTATAACTGAATTTTAAATTGTTATTATCTTCGTTAAATAACAATTTAAGTTAGGAAAGATGAATATCTAGTATTAAATATAACCAGCGGTAGGCAACCAAAAATATCTCATTTATATCAATTAGATAAATAAATCTCCCACCAGGTATTTTGTGATGCACATTCTAATTTAATAATTAAATATTGCCACTTCTATTCTTCTTTTTTAATCACTCTGTGTCTTTAGTCAAAAAAATAACTGGTCAGATATTTATTTTGGCATTATTCATGATAAAAGAATATTGCAACGAAGTATGTTTATCTTCATTGCAATAATGAAAGTATAAAAATAATGCATCACGATGATGCTGGAGAATGAGAATAATGAATATTGTTGACCGTTTTATTTCTTATACAAAAATTAACACCACCACGAATAGGGAAAAAGGCGCCGCAGGCATCATGCCATCCTCTGAAGGCCAGCGCGTTCTTGCCAAACAGCTAGTTCAAGAGTTAGAAGGCTTAGGCTTACAGGATATCAAACTGCGTGATACAGCTATCGTTACCGCAACACTGCCTTCCAACCTGGATTATAAAGTGCCAACGGTGGCATTCTTTGGTCACTTAGATACGAGCGCAGAGCAGACTAACGACACCAAAGCACAAATTTTGCCTTATAACGGCGAAGATATTTGCATGAATAAAGAACTCAATATTTACCTGCGTAAAAGTGAGTTCCCAGAATTAGAAAATTACCTTGGTGATGACATCATTGTCACCGACGGTACCAGCCTATTAGGTGCCGATGATAAAGCTGCTATCGCCTCGATTATGGATATGTTGCAGTACTTTAAACAAAACCCAGACATCAAACACGGGGATATCAAAGTGGGCTTCGTTCCTGATGAAGAACAAGGTCTACGCGGCGCGAAAGTGTTTGATGTAAAAGAGTTTGGTGCAGATTTTGCCTACACCCTAGACTGCTGTGGTATTGGCGAGCTGGTGTATGAAAACTGGAATGCGGGGGATGTTGAAATCGTCTTTACAGGTAAGTCAGCTCACCCAATGTCCGCTAAAGGCAAACTGGTGAATTCCCTGCTAATGGCGCAGAAATTTATCGCAATGCTGCCCGGTGGCGAAGCGCCTGAATATACTGAAAACCGTGAAGGTTATTACTGGGTTAAGCAGATGTCAGGTAACAGCGCTCGCACTGTTCTGAAAATGGATGTGCGTGACTTTACCGAAGAGGGCTACCGCGCTCGTATGGCATTCCTGAAAAAATTGGCGGGTCATTGTGAAGACCTGTGGGGACCAGAAAGCGTAACCTGTACCTTAGCTGACCGTTACTCAAACGTGTACAACAGCTTACAAGGTGAAAACCGTTATCCAATCGATATTGCTCACGCAGCATATGAAGCTTGCGGGATCACGCCAAAAGTTATCCCTATGCGTGGAGGCTATGATGGTGCAGCACTTTCACAGAATGGTCTTCCTTGCCCGAACATTTTCACTGGCGCTCATAACTTCCACTCGATTTATGAATATCTACCAGTGAAATCTCTGTATGCCGCCAGTGATGTTTTAAAACAAGTGGTACAAATTACAGCAGAACGTTTCAAGCCAGGAGCTAAAGCATGATCCCAATTCTAACGGTTCTAATTATCGTTGTTTTGGTTGCACGCTTTATTCTGAAGGGATACAAAGCTGAACCAGTGCTGTTAATTGCCGGTTTAGTGTTGATGATTTTCACCCTAGCCTTGGGCTGGGGTCCTATCCTACCGAAAAGCGTCGCAACCACGGGCATTACTTGGCTTGATCCGTTTGAAGTGATGCGTGACCTGTTTAGTAGCCGTGCTGCTGACCTTGGTTTAATGATCATGGCGCTAATGGGTTTTGCTCACTATATGGATCACATCGGTGCCAACGAAGCAGTAGTACGCGTAGCAACTAAACCACTGAAAAATATGCGTTCGCCTTATGTGCTGCTATTTTTTTCATTCTTGTTAGCGAGTATCTTGCAGTTAGCGATTCCGTCAGCAACAGGCTTAGCCGTACTGTTAATGGGGACCATGTTCCCAATTATGATTGGTTTGGGACTCTCCCCTGCATCTGCCGCTGGGGTTATCGCAACATCCCTTGGGGTTGCTTATACACCAACCGCGATTGATGCTATCCGTGGTGCGAAAGCCGTTGATATGTCAGTCGTTGAATATGTACTTTACTACCAAGGGCCTGCGGCATTAGCCACGGTGCTGGTGGTCGGTATTACCCATATTTTCTGGCAACGTCATTGTGACCGTAAACAAGGTTTCGTCCCTGAAATTGGTAAAGCGGTGCAGTCCCATGACAAAGAAGCAACAGCCAAATCGGTGCCCGGCTACTATGCCATTTTACCGATGCTACCAATCATTATGGCAGTCGGCTCTTCCAACCTGTTTTTTGAGGGAATTCACCTCGACGTTGTGACCATCGTACTGATTGCTATGGCGATTTGTATGGTACTAGAAACCGTGCGAGTACGTAACTTCAAGCAAGTGTGTAATGGTTTCCAAACCTTCTTAAATGGGATGGGGCATGCGTTTAGTAACGTAGTCGGACTGTTAGTTGCTGCGGGTGTGTTTGCTCACGGGATCAAAGTCAGTGGTGCCATCGACCAATTAATCCTTGGCGCAGAATCCGTCGGTTTACCACCATTTGCGATGGCGATTGTGTTTGCATTAGTCACGTTAGCCGCCGCTATTATTATGGGTTCTGGTAACGCACCATTCTTAGCATTCGTGGAGTTAATCCCACAAATTGCACACAGTATGGGGGTTAACCCGATTGCGATGATCCTACCAATGCAGCAAGCTTCGCATATGGGGCGTGGTATGTCTCCGGTTTCGGGGGTGATAATCGCCGTATCCAGTGGTGCCAAACTTCAACCATTCGATGTGGTGAAACGAACCGCCATACCGTTGATGGTTGGGTTTGTCGCGCACTGTGCAATTATTGGAATTTTCTATTAAATCGTACTCTGGGATATATCCATAGAGTTTAATCTGCACACCACAAATAAGACCCCAATGGAATCCATTGAGGGTCTTATTCTATTGAAGAACAATAATCTGTTTCCACTCATTTCTTATCTTGTCGGACAGCAATATTGTGTGATTACCGTGATTAGTGGTCAATCCTGAAATAGATAATCTTAATTGCAATCTATTCGATGTCTGGATAAGGTGAAGGGTGCTAATCGGGAGCTGTGCATGCAGAATAATGCTATCTCCGCTGTAATAACAGTGACAAGGTAATCCCTCTTCTTCCCCATCATTTATTTTGAGAAAAGTGTCTGAGTGGACATCACCACAGCCATACTCTGCATCATAATCTAACCATAAAATATCTTCTGAGCTGGAACGACTAGCATGGCTATATATTTCAATTTCATATTCAGGTTTATCTGTTCCGATTCGATAAAACATAATAGATGTTTCATCATTTAGCCGTGAGCTACTGACGAGTAGAATTTGTCCATCATGCTTTTCTTCGGTGATAGGCGCCAAAATATTATCCTTTGCTACGCTGTGGTTAACGTTGTAAGTGGCATATTAGCAAGGTACTTTATTCATTTTTTATCATAGATACCAGCAAGTAATCCCAATTTATAAAGGCTTTCTCACAAATATTCGTTTGACTCTCATAGTATTAGGCCTGCAATTGCAGGCCTGTTTGTTATTATTTTTGACACTGGCAAGCTGAATGATGATGCGAGTGGTGACCATGATGACTTTCGTTACCACAGCAAGCATCTATCGCCTTATTGATAATTTCAGCTAGCGTATTCACTGTTCCTAAGATAGTCGGCAGTTGGTCACAGACATTCGCACAGTCCGAACGCTCTGGATTTGGGATAGTCGGCGGGATCAGGCTGTCACAAAGAATTTCTTGCAAGACTAAAGCAAAATTGGCGATGCCCGTGGTGTAGATATAAGAACGTCCACCTGTTTGCTCAGCTAAACGGGCATATTCTTGTGTTACTCTGTCTCTATCAGCTAGGCTTGGGAAACGGTCAAGATTGGTTGGCGCATCATCCGGTGTCCCTTGATAGGTGTACACTTTGACATGAGCATGTTGAGCAATTTCAATCGCTTCATTGTTTTTGGCTATTGCCGCACTGGTAAGTCGACCACCACCGCCCTCCATGCCTTCATCACCTAAGACAAAAATGGCTCGTCTAGCACCATCACGCCAGTCAAAGTATCGACTTACATCAATGACGGCTCGGCAGAGATCTTCTTTGTTCCCCGCATGGTCAATACCATCCGCTTCTTTAAATGGAGGACGTGCTTGTAGGCTACTTTCGTTAACTCCTTTTAAGATTAAATAATCACTCACCGATTGATCGAATTTAGTTCCCGTCCAAACACCTTGTATCCCCAAGAATGTGGCGCGTAAATGTGATGGACAATTTGCTGCTGCTTTTTCAATAGCAGCGTCAATTTGTTGGCTAAGATCCGCAGATTCATCAGACATGGAACCGCTGGTATCAATCACCACGACCAAATCTAAGGCAATATCCCCCGTTCCTGTAACCAGCTGTGAAGTTTGGTTAACCATAATACTTGGTGCCCCAAACGAAGCCATATTTTGCATCATGCTGTTAGACGTTATTTTATTATCATTTTCAATGTCATTACTTTCTGTATTTTTACCCATATTTATATTCCTGTTAATTTCATAGTATTTAATTTATTGGATTTTCATATTCGAATAATATATTCATATAATACTTTTATAACGTATTTAATCACCCCTTAATTGATTCAATCGAGGGCGGTATTATTAATTTATTCGTATTTGCATTGACATAATAATAAATGTCAATGCGTTAACACTTATTAAAGTATCCAATTAAAAATCAATATATTAACAAATAAAATTAATTAAATATTTTTATTGTTCATGTTTTACCAGGCAAGATAAGAAGACAATACATTGATTTAAAATAAAACAATAAATTCTCCACAGGAGCGTTTCAATTATTATTATCCCCTAATAAATGAGGTAATATTCATCGCGTTACTGTTCACCTATATTACTTCAAAATTTTAACTGACATACTTAATCACCATGAAAACAGTCAATTAAAAGCATCTCGTTATACAAAAATTATTCTAATAATGACGTAAATCATTTACTAACACCGAATTAGAACACTATCTAAAAAATGAAAAAATTTGATAATTTAGCCGAACTCTATAATGAAAGTTTGGAATGGCCATATCGAAAAGAACTCGAATTACCCACGATAAAAAATTGGTTAGGTGACACTCGTTCACTAAAAATACTGGATTATGGTTGTGGCGCAGGAGGGATTTCGCGTTGGTTAGCAAACCAAAGATGTCAGCAAGTTGTAGGGTATGATAGTTCAATTGGCATGATTAATAGCGCCCAAATGCATGAAATAAAAGAACCATTAAATATTGAGTATTTCAGTGAATTAGACGACCTCACTCATCACCAATTTGATATTGTGGTCGCTATCTATGTTCTTCCGTATGCAACCAATGAAACACATCTACTCTCACTACTTAAAAGCATGTACCGTACCTTAACCCCTCAAGGTAAGATTATTGCAATAACCCTATCTCCTGATTTTTCGGCCGACCCCGATTATTATCTTCCTTATGGTTTTCAATTAATTGAGTCGAAACCTCGGCATGATGGAAGCTGCGTCGATTTGATACTTTATACAGGGCAAAAGCGTTATACACTGACCGCCTACTATTATGCGATGCAAACATTAGAGAATACGTTTTTACATGCTGGGTTCATCCATGTCTCGACGCTTTGTCATTCAACTTCATCTTTAGAAAAAGACCCATCTCTGTTTCATTATATTCAGTGTCCTCATACTGTCATTATCACTGCAACAAAAACAATTCCTTAAATTAGTTCAAAACATGATACCCAATCACGAAAGTCCCTACAGTGGGCTTTCTTCTTATATACATACAATGGAGACCCCATGAGTTTAAAGCAGCGCAGTTTAATTCTTTTGCACGCCACCCGTTTTGTTACTTTTGCTACACTCAGCCCCGAAAATATTCCGTGGGCAACCACCGTCGAGCCGAAAATTCTATTCAATCCTCTACGATTTCTTTGGTATTCCGCACATCAAAGCCAGCATTCCCAAAATATTCGCCATCACGCCCAAGTAAGTGGAACGCTGTTTAATTATCATTTACCTGAGTTTGATTCTGCCGGTTTTGACGGCGCTCAGTTCATAGGAACAGCACGGGAATTATCGGTTGATGAGTCTGCAGAAGCTTATAGGGAATTTCATCAACATTCACTTTTCGATGAAGCTCAAAATACGTTGCCCTCTATTGCCCTTGAGCAACTTCAAAAAGGCGGCCATTCACGCTTTTATGAACTTATTATTGATCAGTGGTGGTTGTTTGATATGGAACATTGGCTGGCTAATCAAGAAAGTCGCCGCATTCCTGTGCCGCTGAGCTACCTTAATGATGAATAGCTGGCAATGGGTAGGTAAAAAAAACCGGCATCTTTCGACACCGGTTTCTATTAAGCGATTTTGTAAATCAGAAATTAGTTCTGATTGTCGCTGGTGAAGCCTGCATTTAACAGTTCAGCTAAGTTCGCTGTTGCTTCATCTGCGCTAACTTGTGGAGCTTCCACAGCTTCGCTCAGATGACGACGACGGATACGATCCTGGTGGTACGCGAAACCGGTACCTGCTGGGATCAGACGTCCAACAATAACGTTCTCTTTCAGACCGCGCAGTTCATCACGCTTACCTGCTACCGCTGCTTCTGTCAGTACGCGAGTTGTTTCTTGGAACGATGCCGCTGAGATGAAGGATTCTGTTGCCAGAGATGCCTTAGTAATACCCAACAGATCACGTTCAAAGTTAGCTGGAATCTTACCTTCAGTTTCCAGTTTACGGTTAGAAACTTTAACTCGTGAGTACTCAACTTGCTCACCTTCGAGGAATTCAGAGCTTCCTGCATCCGCGATGGTGACTTTACGCAGCATCTGACGAACGATAACCTCGATGTGTTTATCGTTAATCTTAACGCCTTGTAAGCGGTAAACTTCCTGAACTTCGTTCGTGATGTAACGAGTCACAGCATGAACACCACGCAGACGCAGGATATCATGTGGAGACTCTGGACCATCAGAAACTACGTCACCGCGTTCAACGATTTCACCTTCGAATACGTTAAGCTGACGCCATTTAGGGATCATCTCTTCGTATGGCTCACTTCCATCTAATGGAGTGATAACCAGACGGCGTTTCCCTTTGGTTTCTTTACCAAACGAGATAATACCGCTGATTTCAGCCAGGATCGCAGGCTCTTTCGGACGACGAGCTTCGAACAGGTCAGCAACGCGTGGCAGACCACCCGTGATATCTTTAGTACCTACGGATTCTTGTGGAATACGCGCTAAAGTATCACCGACGTTGATTGCAATGCCATCATCTAACTGAACAATTGCGTTACCCGGTAAGAAATACTGAGCAGGCATGTCTGTGTTAGGGATCAGAACATCTTTACCGTTCGCATCGACTACACGCAGTGCAGGACGTAAGTCTTTACCAGCACTGGTACGCTCAGCGGTATCCATAACAACGATTGAAGATAAACCAGTTAACTCATCAGTTTGACGAGTCATTGACAGACCTTCAAGCATGTCGGAGAAGCTGATGATACCCGATACTTCACTGACAACTGGCATGGTGTGTGGATCCCAGTTTGCAACGGTTTCACCGCCGATCACTGCTGCACCATCACCCTTCGTTAAGTGCGCACCGTAAGGAACTTTATAGCTCTCTTTAGTACGACCGAATTCGTCGATCAGACGCAGTTCTGTATTACGAGAAGTAATTACCAGCTTGCCTTCTGAGTTAGTAACATATTTCGCGTTGAACAGTTTCAACGTACCTGTGTTACGAACTTGGATGCTTGATTCTGCTGCCGCACGAGATGCCGCACCACCGATGTGGAACGTACGCATCGTCAGCTGTGTACCCGGCTCACCGATTGACTGTGCCGCGATAACACCGATAGCTTCACCTTTGTTGATGATATGACCACGAGCAAGGTCACGACCATAACAGTGAGCACACACACCGAAGTCAGTTTCACAACTTACTACGGAACGTACTTTCACGCTGTCAACAGAGTTAGCTTCTAACAGGTCACACAGTTTTTCGTGTAACAGTGTATTACGTGGAACCAGAATATCTGCAGTACCTGGGATCAGGATATCTTCTGCAGTTACACGTCCAAGTACACGTTCACGCAGTGGTTCTTTAACGTCGCCACCCTCGATAACCGGAGTCATCAGGATACCTTCGTGAGTACCACAGTCATCTTCAGTGACAACCAAGTCCTGAGCAACGTCAACTAAACGACGAGTCAGATAACCGGAGTTCGCAGTTTTCAATGCGGTATCCGCAAGACCTTTACGAGCACCGTGGGTAGAAATAAAGTACTGGAGAACGTTCAGACCTTCACGGAAGTTCGCCGTGATTGGCGTTTCGATGATTGAGCCATCTGGCTTAGCCATCAGACCACGCATACCGGCCAGCTGACGAATCTGCGCTGCAGAACCACGAGCACCGGAGTCGGCCATCATAAAGATACTGTTGAAAGAAACTTGTTGTTCTTCTTCACCGTCACGGTTAATGACTGCTTCAGTAGACAAGTTTTCCATCATCGCTTTAGCAACACGTTCGTTTGCCGCTGCCCAGATATCGATAACTTTGTTGTAACGTTCGCCTGCTGTAACCAGACCAGACTGGAACTGTTCCTGAATTTCTGCAACTTCTGCTTCTGCTTCGGCGATGATCCCAGCTTTTTTCTCTGGAATAACCATATCGTCGATACCAACCGATGCACCAGAACGTGCCGCATAGGCAAAACCGGTATACATGATTTGGTCAGCAAAAATAACCGTTGGTTTCAGACCCAGTACGCGGTAACAGGTGTTCAGCATTTTGGAGATAGCTTTCTTACCTAACGCTTGGTTAACCAGCGAGTAAGGCAGACCTTTCGGTACGATCATCCATAAAATTGCACGGCCAACAGTGGTATCAACTAAACCAGTGTTAATCGTAATGTTACCTTCGCTGTCTTTCACTTCTTCAGTGATACGAACTTTAACGCGGGCATGCAGTGAAGCATGGCCAGAACGGTAAACACGCTCAGCTTCTTTAGGACCGGCTAAAACCATGCCCTCGCCTTTCGCGTTTACGCAGTCGCGCGTCATGTAGTAGATACCTAATACAACGTCCTGAGAAGGAACGATGATAGGCTCACCACTTGCCGGAGACAGGATGTTGTTGGTTGACATCATCAACGCACGCGCTTCTAACTGAGCTTCCAGAGTCAGAGGAACGTGTACCGCCATTTGGTCACCATCGAAGTCGGCGTTATATGCCGCACAAACGAGTGGGTGCAATTGGATAGCTTTACCTTCGATCAGAATTGGTTCGAACGCTTGGATACCCAGACGGTGAAGTGTTGGTGCACGGTTCAGCATCACTGGGTGTTCGCGGATAACTTCATCCAAGATATCCCAAACAACCGCTTCTTCGCGCTCAACCATTTTCTTCGCAGCTTTAATGGTTGTTGCCAGACCACGTAATTCTAATTTGCCGTAGATAAATGGTTTGAATAACTCAAGTGCCATTTTCTTAGGCAGACCGCACTGATGCAGACGCAGGTATGGACCTACGGTGATTACAGAACGACCTGAGTAGTCAACACGCTTACCAAGTAAGTTCTGACGGAAACGACCTTGTTTACCTTTGATCATATCTGCCAAAGATTTCAGAGGACGTTTGTTAGAACCAGTGATTGCGCGACCACGACGACCGTTATCTAACAGTGCATCAACCGCTTCTTGCAGCATACGTTTTTCGTTACGTACGATGATGTCTGGCGCAGCCAGATCCAGAAGACGTTTCAGACGGTTGTTACGGTTGATTACGCGACGATACAGATCGTTCAGATCCGATGTAGCGAAACGACCACCATCCAGTGGTACTAATGGACGCAGATCAGGTGGCAGAACTGGCAGAACGTTCAGGATCATCCACTCTGGTTTGTTACCAGATTGAATAAACGCTTCTAACAGTTTGATACGCTTAGTCAGCTTTTTACGCTTGGTTTCTGAGTTAGTTTCGTTTAACTCTTCACGCAGCGTTTCACACTCGTTCTCAAGATCGAGGTTTTTCAGCAGACCTTGGATTGCTTCCGCACCCATTTTCGCGTCAAATTCGTCACCGAACTCTTCCAACGCATCTAAGTATTGCTCTTCTGTCAGAATCTGTGCGCGCTCAAGGCTGGTCATTCCGCCTTCAACAACAACATAAGATTCAAAATACAGAACGCGTTCGATATCGCGCAGTGGCATATCGAGCAGCAAACCAATACGGGATGGCAGTGATTTTAAGAACCAAATATGCGCAGTTGGAGACGCGAGTTCAATATGACCCATACGCTCACGACGCACTTTAGTTTGTGTAACTTCAACGCCACACTTCTCACAAATCACACCACGGTGTTTTAAACGCTTGTACTTACCGCACAGGCATTCGTAGTCTTTTACTGGCCCGAAAATACGCGCACAGAAAAGACCGTCACGCTCAGGTTTGAACGTACGGTAGTTAATGGTTTCTGGCTTTTTAACTTCACCGAATGACCATGAACGGATCATGTCAGGTGATGCCAGAGCAATCTTGATCGCATCAAACTCTTCGGTCTTGGTTTGCGCTTTCAGAAACTTAATTAAGTCTTTCACAAAATGGCTCCTGTCGGAGTTAGACCTGTCAGGTGAGTGCTCGAAGCCACTCTCCCCAAATCCCAGTGCTTACACGGGCCGGAAGGCGAACCTTCCGGCACAGAACGAATTACTCGTCTTCCAGCTCGATGTTGATACCCAGTGAGCGAATTTCTTTCAGCAATACGTTGAAAGATTCCGGCATACCAGGTTCCATCTGATGGCTGCCATCGACGATGTTTTTATACATCTTCGTACGGCCGTTAACGTCATCCGATTTAACTGTAAGCATTTCTTGAAGAGTATAGGCTGCACCGTATGCTTCCAGTGCCCACACTTCCATCTCCCCGAAACGCTGACCACCGAACTGCGCTTTACCACCCAGCGGCTGCTGAGTAACCAAGCTGTAAGAACCAGTTGAACGGGCGTGCATCTTATCGTCAACCAAGTGGTTCAGTTTCAGCATGTACATGTAACCTACGGTTACTTGACGCTCAAATTTTTCGCCAGTACGACCGTCGAACAATGTAATCTGACCTGAAGTTGGCAGACCGCCCAGTTTCAGCAGTTCTTTAATTTCTTTCTCTTTTGCACCATCAAACACTGGTGTTGCAATTGGCATACCTTTTCTCAGGTTCTCTGCCAAACGCATAACTTCTTCATCAGAGAAAGTATTTAAGTCAACTTTCTGACGCGGATCATCACCTAAATCGTAAGCTTTCTGGATGAATTCACGCAGTTTGGCAACTTCTTGCTGCTGTTTAAGCATAGCATTGATTTTTTCACCAATACCTTTAGCAGCCATACCTAAGTGAGTTTCCAGAATCTGACCGATGTTCATACGTGATGGTACGCCCAGCGGGTTCAGAACGATGTCAACTGGGTTACCGTTTTCATCGTAAGGCATGTCTTCAACTGGGTTGATTTTTGAGATAACACCTTTGTTACCATGGCGACCCGCCATTTTATCACCCGGTTGGATCTGACGTTTAACTGCCAGATAAACCTTAACAATTTTCAGTACGCCCGGTGCAAGGTCATCACCTTGAGTGATCTTGCGACGTTTTGCTTCCAGTTTCTTAGCGAACTCAGATTTCAGTTCGTCGTACTGTTCAGCTAATTGCTCTAACTGGTTCTGTTTCTCTTCATCAGCTAATGCTAATTCTAACCAACGGTCACGAGGCAGTTTGTCCAGTTTATCAGCTTCAATACCACCGCTGATCAGTACAGAACGGATACGAGAGAACAGTGCGGATTCAAAAATACGCAGCTCTTCTGTTAAGTCTTTCTTCGCATCACGTAACTGAGTTTCTTCGATTTCCAGAGCACGTTTGTCTTTCTCTACTCCATCACGGGTAAATACTTGTACGTCGATAACCGTACCTGATACACCGTTAGGAATACGTAAAGAAGAGTCTTTAACGTCTGAAGCTTTTTCACCGAAGATAGCACGCAGCAGTTTTTCTTCTGGCGTTAATTGGGTTTCACCTTTAGGAGTGACTTTACCAACCAGAATGTCTCCGCCTTTCACTTCTGCACCGATATAAACGATACCGGATTCATCAAGTTTAGACAGTGCTGCTTCACCAACGTTTGGAATATCCGCAGTGATCTCTTCAGGCCCTAATTTGGTGTCACGAGACACACAAGAGAGTTCCTGAATGTGAATAGTTGTGAAACGGTCTTCTTGAACAACACGCTCAGAAACTAAGATGGAGTCTTCGAAGTTATAACCATTCCATGGCATGAATGCCACGCGCATGTTTTGACCCAGTGCTAATTCGCCGAGGTCTGTTGAAGGACCATCCGCTAACACATCACCACGTTCAACTGGTTCACCTAAAGATACGCAAGGCATCTGGTTAATACAGGTGTTCTGGTTAGAACGAGTATATTTAGTCAGGTTATAGATATCGATTCCAGCTTCGCCCGGATACATCTCATCTTCGTTAACTTTGATAACGATACGAGAAGCATCAACGTATTGAACTAAACCACCACGTCTTGCAACAGCAGTAACACCGGAGTCAACCGCTACTGCACGTTCCATACCTGTACCAACTAATGGTTTGTCAGCACGTAAAGTAGGAACCGCTTGACGTTGCATGTTCGCACCCATCAATGCACGGTTGGCGTCATCGTGTTCAAGGAATGGGATCAGTGACGCACCAACAGAAACAACCTGTTGAGTCGAAACGTCCATATATTCAACTTGTTCACGGCTGAATAAGCTTGACTCGCCTTTGTTACGGCAAGTAACTAATTCTTCGATGAAACGGCCATCGTCGCTTAATACGGTGTTAGCCTGAGCAATGATGAAGTTACCTTCTTCGATTGCAGACAGGTAATGGATTTCATCAGTTACGATGCCATCACGGACTAAACGGTATGGAGTTTCTAAGAAACCGTACTCATTGGTCTGTGCATAAACAGATAATGAGTTGATCAGACCGATGTTCGGACCTTCAGGGGTTTCGATTGGACAAACACGACCATAGTGAGTTGGGTGTACGTCACGTACTTCGAAGCCTGCGCGTTCACGAGTCAGACCACCTGGGCCTAATGCAGAGATACGACGTTTATGCGTAATTTCAGACAGTGGGTTGTTCTGGTCCATAAATTGAGACAGCTGGCTGGAACCAAAGAACTCTTTAACTGCTGCTGAAATTGGCTTAGCGTTGATCATATCCTGTGGCATTAATGCATCGAGGTCACCCAGAGAAAGACGCTCTTTCACTGCACGCTCAACACGAACCAGACCTACACGGAATTGGTTCTCAGCCATTTCGCCAACGGAACGAATACGACGGTTACCTAAGTGGTCAATATCATCGACTTCGCCTTTACCGTTACGGATATCGATGAGTTTACGCATAACATCAATGATGTCTTCTTCACTCAGGATACCAGAACCTTCGATTTCATCGCGGTTCAGTGAACGGTTGAACTTCATACGACCTACAGCAGACAAGTCGTAACGGTCTTCAGAGAAGAACAAGTTATCGAACAGGTTTTCTGCAGCTTCGCGTGTTGGCGGCTCACCAGGGCGCATCATACGGTAGATTTCTACCAGTGCACTTAAGCGATCGTTCGTTGGGTCGACGCGAACGGTTTCAGAGATATAAGCACCGTGGTCTAAGTCGTTGGTGAACAATGTTTCAATTGTTTTGTGACCAGACTGGCTCAGACGTGCCAACATATCTAATGACAGTTCCATGTTCGCTGCACAAATCAGCTCACCGGTGCTCTCATCGATGTAATCTCTTGCAACAACTTTACCTGCGATGTATTCAACAGGAACTTCGATGTTGCTAACTTCTTCTTTTTCTAACTGACGAATATGACGAGCAGTGATACGACGGCCTTTTTCAACATACACTTTGCCGTTTGCTTCGATATCGAAAGAAGCAGTTTCACCACGCAGACGCTCAGGAACCAGCGTCATCATCAGTTTGTTATCGCGGATTTGGAATACAGTTTTGTCGAAGAACAGATTTAAGATTTCTTCGGTGTTGTAATCCATTGCACGCAGAATAATGGTCGCAGGTAATTTACGGCGACGGTCAATACGTACAAACAGGTTATCTTTCGGATCGAATTCGAAATCAAGCCATGAACCACGGTAAGGAATAATACGTGCGTTATACAGCACTTTACCTGAAGAGTGAGTTTTACCTTTATCGCTATCGAAGAATACACCAGGACTACGGTGTAACTGAGAAACGATAACACGCTCAGTACCGTTGATAACAAAAGTTCCGTTTTCAGTCATGAGTGGAATTTCACCCATGTAGACTTCTTGTTCTTTGATGTCTTTAACGGTGCCTTCTGGAGCTTCTCGCTCATACACGATCAGGCGCAGTTTTACACGCAGTGGTGCAGAATAGGTCACGCCGCGAATTTGACATTCTTTAACGTCAAAAACAGGCTCACCTAAACGATAGCTGACATATTGCAGCTCAGCATTACCGCTGTAGCTCTGAATTGGGAATACGGAACGGAAAGCAGCTTCCAGACCATTCTGGCCATCAGGATCTTGCTCGATAAACTTCTGGAACGAGTCAAGTTGGATGGAAAGGAGATAAGGTATATCCAAAACTTGTGGACGTTTACCAAAATCCTTACGAATACGTTTTTTCTCGGTATAGGAGTAAACCATAGGTTTCCTCAGCTCGTTGATCAGTGACCCAAATCGTTCGCCTTTGGATTAAGGGCAGAACAGGAACGCGTTTTTTGAAGAAATGGAAAATGAATACTTTCCTGAATACCCATTTCTATTACTCTTAAATCATTTCATTGCGTTGCAGTTGCTACCGAGCTACCCGAGCGGGTCGTAGCGCAGAACACAGTATATTAAGTCGTCAAATAGAAAGAAGTATTGGAGGGTTGTTTGTTAACATTAAAACTGCGTGAAAAGCTGTTAACACCCATCACGCTTTACAGCGCAAAAAGGCTGGTGATTAAAAAATCACCAGCCATCAGCCTAATTACTTAAGCTGCGTTCTTGAAATTGAACTTATTTAAGTTCAACAGAAGCGCCTGCTTCTTCAAGAGATTTTTTCAGAGTTTCAGCTTCGTCTTTGCTTGCAGCTTCTTTGATAACTGCTGGAGCTGATTCTACCATATCTTTAGCTTCTTTCAGGCCAAGACCGGTTGCGCCACGAACTGCTTTGATAACTGCAACTTTGTTCGCACCAACAGATGCCAGAACAACGTCGAATTCAGTTTTTTCTTCAGCAGCTTCAGCTGGACCCGCAGCAACAGCAACAGCTGCAGCAGCAGAAACGCCGAATTTTTCTTCCATCATAGTAATCAGTTCAACAACGTCCATTACAGACATTTCTGCAACTGCATCAAGGATTTGGTCTTTAGTGATAGACATAACAAGTGTTCCTAAAATTCAGAAATAGTTTATACGTTAAAAAGCAACGAAGGAAAGGGCTTATGCAGCTTCTTTCTGATCGCGCAGAGCAGCCAGAGTACGAACCAATTTGCCGGCAGCGGCTTCTTTCATGGTTGCCATCAGGCGTGCGATTGCTTCATCGTAAGTTGGGAGAGTTGCCAGACGATCGATATCTTTCGCTTGGATTAACTCACCTTCAAAGGCCGCAGCTTTAATCTCAAATGCTGGATTCGCTTTCGCGAACTCTTTGAACAGACGAGCGCCAGCGCCCGGATGTTCGTTAGAGAAAGCAATTAAGGTTGGACCAACAAACGCGTCTTTCAGTACATCATAAGCTGTACCTTCAACAGCACGGCGAATCAGTGTGTTACGAACAACACGGATATAAACGCCAGCTTCGCGACCTGCTTTACGCAGTTCAGTCATTTTTGCTACAGTTACGCCGCGTGAATCAGCAACAACTGCAGAAAGCGCGCCTTTGGCTACTTCGCTGACTTCAGCAACAATCGCTTGTTTGTCTTGAAGATTTAGTGCCATTAGCTTCTTGCTCCTGGATTAACCGGGAAAACCCGGGACTCACATCACTCAAACACAACATTATGTAAGAGCGCTAAAACACGGTGAGCAGAATAGAAATCCAGAATTAAATTCTAGGTATCTCTGTCACCGTCTACGCAGGTAAATTAAGTAGCTACTAGTAACTAATAAACTACACCTGCGGTCTTGGACGGGGTCTGGAAAGGCCAGACTCCATACCGAAATTTGTGGTTTGTTGAGCATATTTCTATACCCAACAAACTCGAGGCGTCAAATTTTATACAAATTTGACGCAAAGGTAAAGCCTAATTGCCGATTAGCAAATGCTAACGGAATTAAACTGCTGCTGACAGACCAGATTGGTCGATAGCAACACCTGCGCCCATGGTAGTGGACAGGCTGATTTTCTTGATGAAAACACCTTTAGCAGAAGCTGGTTTTGCTTTTTTCAGCGCGATCAGCAGTGCTTCTAAGTTTTCTTTCAGTTTGTCAGCGTCGAAATCAGCTTTACCGATAGTGGTATGGATGATTCCGTTTTTGTCGTTACGGTAACGAACCTGACCAGCTTTAGCGTTATTAACTGCTTCAGCAACGTTAGGAGTTACAGTACCAACTTTCGGGTTTGGCATCAGACCACGTGGGCCCAGAACTTGACCTAATTGGCCAACAACGCGCATTGCATCTGGAGAAGCAATAACAACGTCAAAGTTCATTTCACCAGCTTTGATTTTATCAGCCAGATCTTCCATACCAACCAGTTCAGCGCCAGCAGCTTTAGCAGCTTCAGCGTTTGCGCCTTGTGCGAACACAGCAACGCGAACTGAACGGCCAGTACCGTGTGGCAGTACAGTTGCACCGCGAACGTTCTGGTCAGATTTACGAGCATCGATACCAAGATTGATAGCTACGTCAACGCTTTCAACGAATTTAGCAGTCGCTAATTCTTTCAGCAGAGCAACGGCTTCATTGATGTCATACTGTTTAGTTACATCAACTTTCTCACGGATATTGCGCATGCGCTTAGTCAGTTTAGCCATTCTATTAGTCCTCCACTACCAGGCCCATGGAACGAGCAGTACCAGCGATTGAACGCATCATCGCGTCAACGTCAGCACCAGTCATATCCGCAGCTTTAGTTTCTGCGATTTCGCGAACCTGTGCAGAAGTCACTTTACCAACTTTGTCTTTGTTCGGCTTACCAGAACCAGACTTAACGCCAGCCGCTTTTTTCAGCAGAACTGCTGCCGGTGGAGTTTTAGTTACGAAAGTGAATGAACGGTCTGCATAAACAGTAATAACAACAGGAATTGGTAAACCTTTTTCCAGGCTGTCTGTTTTTGCGTTGAACGCTTTACAGAATTCCATGATGTTCACACCTTGCTGACCCAGTGCTGGACCAACAGGTGGACTTGGGTTTGCCATACCAGCTGCTACTTGCAGCTTAACGTAGGCTTGTACTTTCTTAGCCATGAATATTTCCTCAAATTGGGTAATAACGCCTTAATGGATTAAGGCTCCCCGTTACATTAACGCCCCGCAAAACACCGTTTGCACAGTATGATGCCAAGCATAAAAAACAAAAGGCGCGAAATTGTATGAAAATTTCGCGCCTTTTGCAAGTCTGCTATTCGGAATTGTTAGGCTTTTTCTACCTGTCCGAAGTCTAACTCAACTGGAGTTGCACGACCAAAAATAGAAACAGAGACTTTTAAGCGGCTCTTTTCATAGTCGATTTCTTCAACAACACCGTTGAAGTCAGCGAATGGACCTTCACTAACACGAACCATTTCACCTGGTTCAAATAGCGTTTTAGGACGTGGCTTATCACCCACTTGTTGTAAGCGATTCATAATCGCATCAACTTCTTTATCACTAATTGGTGCTGGACGATCTGAAGTCCCACCGATAAAGCCCATTACACGCGGAACACTGCGTACTAAGTGCCAAGAGTCATCATTCATGACCATTTGAACTAATACGTAACCAGGGAAGAATTTGCGCTCACTTTTACGGCGCTGGCCGCTACGGATCTCAACAACTTCTTCAGTTGGAACCATAACATCGCCAAACAACTCTTCCATATTATGTAATTTGATATGTTCACGCAGAGACTGTGCTACGCGACCTTCAAAACCAGAGAATGCCTGAATGACATACCAGCGTTTTTTAGGTAAATCTGACATTTAGAATAACCTCAGGCTTGTAATAAATGAAACTAAACGCACTAGGATACCATCTAATCCCCACAGGATTAGTGACATTACAGCCGTTACAGCAGCAACAATCAAAGTCGTTTGTAATGCTTCCTGGCGAGTAGGCCAAATGACTTTCTTCACCTCGATGCGAGCTTCGCGCGCAAACGCCAGAGTTGCTTTACCTTTTGTGGTCCACAAAGCAACAGCACCAGCAATAGCTACTACAGCCACAACTGCAAAAGCACGCAGTGCGAGATTATATTGACGGAAGTAATAGTTGCCTACGATAGCAACTAATAATAAGGCACAGACAACTACCCATTTGAAGATGTCTGCACTGCGTCCACTTCCTTGAGCTTCGCTATTCGCACTCATAATTCAACCTGTTACCATGAAGTATGTATAAAGCTCGCTTGCCTTACCTTTGCAGTATGGCAATCAGAGCACACCAATAGAATATGCCAGCATACCCAGTAAATTTAATCACCACCCTATTTCGAAAATAAATTTCTTTTCGTGGCAGCGGTAAAATATACCATAACTTCTGAGCAAAACCTTAATAAATCTCATATAACTGCATCGGGCTTTCAATACAGTCAGTAAATCGTTGTTTCAGAGCCTATCTCACCAATAATTATGAAAACGATTGATGAGATAGGTTCTTAGGTTTAAACGCTAACATTTTAAAAACTTGAGTATAAAAAGGGCATCAGTCGATGCCCTTTTTACTAAAGTGGTTCTTTCTTATTCAGAAAGAGCGGTATTATGCAATGATTTTTGCAACAACACCCGCACCTACAGTACGACCACCTTCACGGATTGCGAAACGTAAACCATCATCCATCGCGATTGGGTGAATCAGAGTCACGATCATGTTGATGTTGTCGCCTGGCATTACCATCTCTACGCCTTCTGGCAGTTCGATAGTACCGGTTACGTCAGTTGTACGGAAGTAGAACTGTGGACGGTAGCCTTTGAAGAATGGAGTATGACGACCACCTTCATCTTTGCTCAGAATATAAACTTCTGATTCGAATTGAGTGTGTGGCTTGATTGAACCTGGTTTAGCCAGTACTTGACCACGTTGAATTTCTTCACGCTTAGTACCACGCAGCAGAACACCAACGTTCTCACCCGCACGACCTTCGTCCAGCAGTTTACGGAACATTTCAACGCCAGTACAAGTCGTCTTAGCCGTTGCTTGGATACCAACGATTTCAACTTCTTCACCAACTTTGATGATACCACGCTCAACACGGCCTGTTACTACTGTACCACGACCAGAGATTGAGAATACGTCTTCGATTGGCAGCAGGAATGGCTTGTCAATTGCACGCTCTGGTTCTGGGATGTAAGAATCCAGGTAGCCTGCTAATTCAACAATTTTCGCTTCCCACTCTGGGTTGCCTTCCAGCGCTTTCAGTGCTGAACCGCGAACAACTGGAGTGTCGTCGCCTGGGAAATCGTATTGAGACAGAAGTTCACGAACTTCCATTTCAACTAATTCTAACAGTTCTTCGTCGTCTACCATGTCACATTTGTTCAGGAAAACGATGATGTAAGGAACACCTACTTGGCGACCTAACAGGATGTGCTCACGAGTTTGTGGCATTGGGCCATCAGTCGCAGCAACAACCAGAATTGCACCGTCCATCTGCGCAGCACCAGTGATCATGTTTTTAACATAGTCGGCGTGACCTGGGCAGTCTACGTGTGCGTAGTGGCGAGTTGGAGTATCGTATTCTACGTGAGAAGTAGAAATGGTGATACCACGCGCTTTTTCTTCTGGTGCGTTATCGATTTGGTCGAATGCACGAGCGTTACCGCCGTAAGTTTTCGCCAGAACAGTAGTGATTGCTGCTGTCAGGGTAGTTTTACCATGGTCAACGTGGCCGATTGTACCAACGTTAACGTGCGGTTTTGAACGTTCAAATTTTTCTTTAGACACGACTCTATTCCTTATGGAGTTCCCTCTTCACGATAAAGAAGGAACTTAAATTAAAGTAGTTAAATCGATAAAAATCGATTATCTAGCGTTACGAGCTTCGATTACAGCTTGTGCAACGTTGTTTGGCGCTTCATTGTACTTCAGGAACTCCATAGAGTATGAAGCACGACCTTGAGTCTGAGAACGCAGGTCAGTAGCATAACCGAACATTTCGGACAATGGTACTTGTGCACGAACAACTTTACCAGTAGGTAAGTCATCCATACCTTCAATCATACCACGACGACGGTTCAGGTCACCAATTACATCGCCCATGTAGTCTTCTGGAGTTTCCACTTCAACTTTCATGATTGGCTCAAGCAGAACTGGTTTCGCTTTTTTGAAGCCGTCTTTAAATGCCAGCGATGCTGCCAATTTAAACGCCAATTCAGAGGAGTCAACATCATGGTAAGAACCGAAATGCAGACGAACACCCATGTTAACTACTGGATAACCAGCTAATGGACCAGACTTCAGCTGCTCTTGCAGACCTTTGTCAACCGCAGGAATGTATTCCGTAGGGATTACACCACCTTTGATTTCGTTGACAAATTCGTAGTCCATTGGCAGACCATCTTTGTCTTTCTTGTCCAGTGGGTACATATCGATAACGACATGACCGTACTGACCACGACCACCAGACTGTTTCGCGTGTTTACCTTCGATATCAGTCACTTTAGCAGTGATTGCTTCGCGGTAAGCTACTTGTGGTTTACCAACGTTCGCTTCAACTTTGAATTCACGACGCATACGGTCAACCAGAACGTCCAAGTGCAATTCACCCATACCAGCGATGATAGTCTGATTAGTCTCTTCATCACTTGATACGCGGAATGATGGGTCTTCTTGAGCCAGGCGGCCTAATGCGATACCCATTTTTTCTTGGTCAGCTTTAGTTTTTGGTTCGATTGCAACAGAGATTACTGGCTCTGGGAATTCCATACGCTCCAGGATGATTGGTGCATCAACTGCACATAAAGTATCACCTGTAGTTACGTCTTTCAGACCGATAGCAGCCGCGATGTCACCAGCGCGAACTTCTTTAATCTCTTCACGCTTGTTAGCGTGCATCTGAACGATACGACCAAAACGCTCTTTCTTCGCTTTAACAGCGTTCAGAACGGTATCACCTGAGTTAACAACACCGGAGTAAACACGGAAGAATGTCAGGTTACCAACGAATGGGTCAGTTGCAATTTTAAATGCTAAAGATGAGAACGGCTCTTCGTCACTTGCATGACGTTCAGCTGGAGTATCTTTACCATCGTCCAGAACACCGTTAATTGCCGGTACATCTGTAGGAGCTGGTAAGTAATCCACGACCGCATCCAGCATCGCCTGAACACCTTTGTTCTTAAAGGCAGAACCACAGGTAACCAGGATAATTTCGCTAGCAAGAACACGTTGACGTAAAGCACCTTTGATTTCTGCTTCAGTCAGTTCTTCACCGCCCAGATATTTTTCCATCAGTTCTTCTGATGCTTCTGCAGCGGATTCGATCAGGTTGTTGTGCCACTCTTCAGCCAGCTCTTGCATGTCCGCAGGGATATCTTCGTATTCGAAGGTAACGCCTTGGTCTTCATCGTTCCATTTGATTGCTTTCATTTTCAGCAAGTCAACAACACCAGTGAACGACTCTTCTGCGCCAACTGGTAATTGCAGTGGAACTGCAGTAGCTGCTAAACGAGTTTTTAACTGCTCAACAACACGTAAGAAGTTCGCACCCATACGGTCCATTTTGTTAACGAACGCGATACGTGGAACTTTATATTTGTTAGCCTGACGCCATACAGTTTCAGACTGTGGCTGAACACCACCAACCGCACAGTAAACCATTACCGCGCCATCAAGAACACGCATAGAACGTTCTACTTCGATTGTGAAGTCAACGTGTCCCGGGGTGTCGATGATGTTGATACGGTGTGGTTCATACTGCTTAGCCATACCAGACCAGAATGCAGTAGTCGCAGCTGAAGTGATAGTAATACCACGCTCTTGCTCCTGCTCCATCCAGTCCATTGTTGCAGAACCTTCGTGGGTTTCACCGATCTTATGGTTTACACCAGTATAGAACAGAATACGTTCAGAAGTTGTGGTTTTACCGGCGTCGATGTGTGCACTGATACCGATGTTACGATAGCGTGCTATGGGCGTTTGACGAGCCATTTTTTCCTCTCTCGTGGGCGTTCAATTCTTCATATAAAGGGCAGCTGAAAGCTACCCTGAGATACATCACTAAGATTGGTAAGAGATTACCAACGGTAGTGTGCGAACGCCTTGTTAGCTTCTGCCATACGGTGAACGTCTTCACGTTTCTTAACAGATGAACCTTTGTTCTCAGCAGCGTCTGATAATTCGTTTGCCAGGCGAAGTGCCATAGATTTATCACCGCGTTTACGAGCAGCATCAACGATCCAACGCATTGCCAGGGCATTACGACGAACCGGGCGAACTTCAACTGGAACTTGGTAAGTTGAACCACCAACACGGCGGGATTTAACTTCCACAGTCGGACGCACGTTATCAAGTGCTAATTCGAATGCGTCAAGTTCAGTTTTACCAGAACGCTGAGCAAGGAGCTCAAGTGCGTTATATACGATTGCTTCAGCAGTAGATTTTTTCCCGTCTACCATCAGGATATTTACAAATTTGGCCAGTAATTCTGATCCGAACTTAGGATCTGGAAGAATTTTACGTTGACCAATTACGCGACGACGTGGCATGGATATGACTCCGTTGTTAATTCAGGTTTGTCCAAAACTCTACGAGAGTATTTTGACATTAAGATTAAAAATGTTTGGCCTTACTTAACGGAAATCCATTAAGCCTTAGGTTTCTTCGCGCCGTATTTAGAACGAGCTTGCTTACGGTCTTTAACACCAGAACAGTCCAGTGCGCCGCGAACGGTGTGATAACGCACACCTGGCAAGTCTTTAACACGACCGCCACGGATCAGGATTACGGAGTGTTCCTGCAAGTTGTGGCCTTCACCACCGATGTAGGAAGATACTTCGAAACCGTTAGTTAAACGAACACGGCATACTTTACGTAATGCTGAGTTTGGTTTTTTAGGAGTGGTAGTATATACACGAGTACATACGCCACGTTTTTGCGGGCAAGCTTCCAGTGCTGGAACGTTGCTTTTCACAACTTTCGAGCTACGAGATTTGCGTACCAGCTGATTAATAGTTGCCATTATTAAAAAAGCTCCTGGTTTTTTTGCTTCGTAAACACGGATTTTGACCTCGTTCGCCAACATGACGATACACGAGGACGCGAAATTTTATTGCCGACTGGCTCAGGTGTCAAGAAATATACAACTTTTAGTGACTTTATAAGGCAAAATGTTGCTTATGAGCTTCAGTTAGCTTTACAAAACCTTGATATGAGATGATAGAAACGTCATCAGCTACCTGATCTTGTAGCCCTCGGGCATGAATATCTGCATCCAAGGCATAGATTTGGGCACCGCTATTTTGTAGTTCCGCAAGATATTTGGATTGTGAAACAGCGGCAATCACACCATCTTGGAAAAGCAATATAGCGTCTTCATTGGTGATTAAACGCAATAGCGCTGAGAAATCACATTTAAATGGAGAAGTGGCTAGAGTGTATAGCATAGGTAGGATCCTACTATAGATCAAAATCCGAACACAAGATCAAATTTTGAACACAATCTCAAAATTTGAGCACAACATCACAGGCGGATAGCCTCTCTTGGATCTGCTGGGGTGTTAAGAATTCAGGTGTCACAACCCACTCATTTTGCTGGCTAAGACCTCTTTCCTTTAATGACTCTAAACATAGGTAAATATTTTCAATGTCATAGAGAGGTAAGATCTTGAACGTCGAAATATAGTCCCGAGCTAAAATTTCTTTAGGCTGCTGATGAGCGAGTAATTGGCATACACCATCAGAAAGGAAGAATACGCTAATTTCTTCTGTCAGTGCCGAGGTTGCTAATAATGCATCCAGTCCTTCGCGCCCACTGGCACTACCATGTGGTATAGTCGTAAAAACAAAGGCTATTTTCTTCACAAGAGACCTTATCTTATAGAGTGACGTCGTTCATGATGTTCAGGTTTAAAACTGGATGGTGCGGTCAGCGGTTAACATGGATTCAGCAAGACTGCCTAAACCGCTCATGGTAAAACTTTCAGATAAGTTATGAGCAGATAGCGATAGCGCGTTAGCTTGTTCTTTATCTGTAATACCACGACGTAACCCTGCGGCAACACAGACATTCATTTCACAGCCCGATTCTTGTGCCAGTTGGCACCATGCTTTGACCAGGTCAAATTCATCATTTGCAGGGGAAGTTAAAGCATTGCCATTAAGAACGCCATCTTGATAAAAAAACACCGTCTTCAATAAATGCCCCTCTTTAAGAAGGGCCTTGGCAAATTGATAGGCACTTGCTGATTGTGAAGTGCCGTATGCGGGGCCAGTCACTAACAAACAATAGGTTAGCGGGGTTGTTTTACTCATTCACCACTCTTAAATTGGCGGATATATAAATAGACGGTGTGCTTAGAAATATTCAGGCGGTCAGCCACTTGGTTGATAGCATCTTTGATATCAAAGATACCTTTTTCGTACAAGTTCAGAACCACTTGTTTATTTTTCGCGTTGTTAGAAACATTACGGTCATTGCTAACTTCTTCGATGGTGTATTCTAATGTTTGTGCAACCAAGTCATCGACTGAAGACGCGAAGTTGACATCCGAAGTCACGTCTTGCTTTTCTTCTGGCACAAAAGACTTAATGATTTCAGAGAATGGCACATCCAAGTTCATGTTGATACACAGTAAGCCGATAACACGTTGCTTACGGTTACGAATCGCAATCGTCACAGACTTCATTAAGTCGCCACTTTTTGCTTTCGTAAAATAGGCTTTAGAGACATTGGATTCTGCATCCGCCATATCATGAAGCATTCTTAATGCTAAGTCAGTGATAGGGGAGCCAATCTTACGCCCTGTATGCTGACCATTCGCTATTCTCACTGCTGAACATTTGAGGTCTTCTAAAGAGTGAAGAACAATTTCACAATGCTCACCAATTAGCATAGCGAGCCCGTCAACCGCAGCTTCATATGATTTTAAAATTTCGTGGTCAGTCTCAGTAAACGGCTGGTTATCAAGAATATTAATATCACTGAGGTCTTGGGATTGTAATGCATCAGACATTTCAACGTCATCCTTCTAAAGTGTATAAAATTCATCACGTCAACCAATGAGGCATTCATTATTCGACTCATTTGCCTTCATTTTATCGTACATAGTCAACGGATGTGATGATTAAAAATAAAAACGAATCTATTGAAGTTAAAACTCCGAGGCGTTGCCGTCAAGCGAATGAATGCAAGAGAGTATGTTTTATCACAAGTTTTAAAGAATATAAGATTTTTAAATGCAAATTTTTAATCGAGAATGACACAACTCTGCTTTTTTAGCATTGGATTGCGTAACTCAATGAAAAAAGCCCAGAACGAATCTGAGCTTTTTTATTTTTAACGATGTGAAATCTTATTTTGCAGCAGGTTTGATGTCTAATAACTCAACATCGAAGACAAGCGTTGAGTTTGCAGGGATACCTGGAACGCCATTTTCACCGTAAGCTAATTCTGGTGGGATAACTAATGTCATCTTGCCGCCTTTCTTCAGGTTAGATAAACCTTCAGTCCAGCCTTTGATCACTGAGTTTAATGGAATAGTCAGTGGCTCGTTACGAGAATAAGAGCTATCGAATTCTGTGCCATCGACTAAAGAGCCTTTATAGTGAACAACAACGGTTTCGTCTTCTTTAGGTTTTGCGCCAGTGCCATCTTTCTCAATTTTGTACAGTAGGCCAGACTTAGTTTTCACTACGCCCTTTTCTTTTGCAAATTTCTCGCGATATTCGTCACCTTTCTTCACGTTAGCTACTGATTCAGCTTTGATTTTATCTTCAGCTGCTTTTTTCACTTGTCCTTCGAATTGACGTAATGTTTCTTCAACTTGAGCATCAGTCATTTTGCTTTTGCCGTTGAATGCATCTTGAACACCAGCCAGTAATTGAGCTTTGTCCAGATTAATACCGATCGATTTTTGTTCTTCTAAAGAATTCTGCATATAGCGGCCTAAAGAGGCACCTAATGCGTATGCGTTACGCTCTTCAGCATTTTTGAAAGCGCTCGTTTGTGTTTTTGCTTCTTCTGCCATAACTTGTGGGGCAGTAAAAGCGAATGCTAATGTTGTTGCTAATAGACTTGCCTTAAACAGTGATTTCATCCTAATCTCCGATAGCTATTATTCGAGCCATACGGCTCATTTTTATTGATAGCTGTTCCTTATCTTAAAAAACAAGCTGTCAGTTAACACAAAAAATATAAGAATATCTTAGACCACATTAACAAAAAGAGGTTTCAACGCCTACACCTTTAAATAAAACTTATCTGTTGATTTGTAATGTTCGGTTATTATGATGTTTTTTTCATGGTGAGAACCCATAAGGAGAGTCTAAAATGGATTCATCAGACAATTTTGAACAGCGTTTAGAACTTTTAGAAAGCAAAGTTGCTTTCCAAGAATTGACCATTGAGCAGCTTAACCAAGTGATTACAGAACAACAAATGCAGCTGTCAAAAATGCAAGAACATTTACGCATCGTTGCGGAGAGGTTGAAAGCGTCGCAATCATCTCATCTTGCCCGCCCTGAAGAAGAGACTCCCCCTCCACATTATTAATCTCTCAGCTATTCGCCTTGATATGAAATTGGGAGATATCAATATCAGGCAATGCCACTTCTTCGGGCTTATTCAACTGAGGAACCCATTCATAGGGGACTCGATAAGCCCGATAAATCATGTTATTCCATGCGTATTGCTCGTCGGTATAAGGGGAAATATATTCCCAAACAATTTTATTTTCCTTGGTAACTTCAATAATTCGTCCATCCGCGCCCTCTGTAATCAGAGTATTACCATTAAGTAATCGTTGCGCACTGCTAACATGCGGACTATAAAATCGAAAACGATTCGTCGGTATTTTAAATCCCTGCTCATTTGCAGAATGCTGCCAAACAATATCTAAACTGATCGGGTCTATCTCCAAGACTCGAGAATAGTCACGACCCGCATTTTTTAATCCATAAAGCGAGGTTGGCGTTGCTTGCCCATAGCCTGCTTGCCAGCCATTATCAAACAGTAAAATATTCCCAGCCCCCGGTAACCCTTGAGGAATAAGATGGGCATGATGTTGACCAATAATTCCCCCTAAATGTTTAATATTATCATGGGTATAATCAGGCCCAATTTGCCATACAATCTTTCTTGTTTCACGGCTGGTAATTCCAATAATGTTCGCTTCCCGAGAGCTCCATATTATATTCTCAGGATGAAAATCAGCATTGCCATTATCATAGTGTTTGTTGGGGCCAAGCCAAGATAGGCTATTGATATGCAAATAATCCCCCACATCACCAGCGATGAGATTAGGATTACGATAAAAGACATTTTTAGCAGTTTCAGAAAAACCGAGCTCCGAAAAGTAATCACTGAACGCCCATGCCCATACAATATTTCCCTGCCAATCAATCTCAACAAAGACGTCATCCAGTAATGGCTTATCTGATATTTGAGGATTTTGAATATTTCGATGGCAAAGTAATAATGTTTTTCCATTATGAACAGGGGATATCAAGCCAGGCGTATAATACCCGACGGGATTTCCTTCTCGTTGAAAATCATGATGCGCCCTTGCAGACCAATATTGTTTTCCGACATCATCCGTCAATGACTCTACACGATCGAATGACCAAACTTCGTTATTATCCCAATCCCGCTGAACCAACCTGGTATATTCGCGATATTTATTACCCTCTTTTGGCTTTTCATAGCTCAGCAGATTGCCTTGAGGTAACATTTTGCAAGGCACGCCATCACTGTCCTGCCAAACATGAACTTCATTGCCATTCATATCAATAAGCACAGCGCCCTTATTCGCCGCTGAGAATAATGTATAACCATCCCATGCTTTATCTGGTCTATAAATTGTTGTTTTTGTAGGGTAAATAGAGGGAGTTCCCATAATAATTTTCCTAGATGATTGAGACTATGACGCGAGATAAACAAAGAAATTAATCTCGATAAACATCATGGGAATTATAAGACAGAAAATTAACCAATTGATTTATAATAAATTTTAGTGATTACTAAATTTAATGACGGGGAATGCTTGAGACCGAATTTTGAGCAAAAAAAAGCCCAACATAAAAATGTTGAGCCTACTTTCGAAATAAAAAACGAGTTCGCTTTTTATTGAATCTCTCTTTTAGAGATTAGTGGCAACCACAACCGCCATGCTTGTGACCGTGACCTTGACCTTCGCCACCACCACAGCAACCGCCTTCTGAACCGTGGCTATGACCGCCACCGCCACAGCAACCACCTTCGTGGTCATGGTCGTGGTCGTGACCATCAGCACCATGGACGTGGCCATGAGCGATTTCTTCTTCAGTTGCTTCACGGATAGCCATGACTTCAACATTAAATTTCAGGTTTTGACCTGCTAACATATGGTTACCGTCAACGATAACTTCATCGCCTTCGATGCCAGTGATTTCAACTGGAACTGGACCCATGTCAGTATCCGCTAAGAAACGCATACCCACTTCCAGCTCATCAACGCCCATGAATACATCTTTCGGTACGCGTTGAACTAAGTTGTCATCATATTGACCATATGCATCGTCTGAAGCGACTTCAACATCGAAATGTTCGCCAACTTCACGACCTTCTAATGCTTTTTCCAGACCAGAAATTAAAGAACCACGGCCATGCAGATAGTCCATTGGCGCATTTGCCGGGGACTCATCAACTAAAACACCGTCTTCTGTTCTTACTTGGTAAGCTAAGCTTACAACCAAGTCTTTTGCTACTTTCATGACATCTCCTACGACCCGTAAGGGAAAAATTTTTGCCAATTGTACCGGAAAACAATTGTGCTGTATTGAGAATTGACAAAATTCTCTTATTCTGGGGTAAAAATTCCAATAACTTGTTCTTGCTTTCTCACATGCTCAGTCGCATCGCCTTCAGCTTGACGTTGTTGATCCCCGCAATTGACACATTCAACCACATCAATTTTATCTTCTCGCCACATCATTAAGGTGTCTTGAGACTTGCATTTAGGGCAGGTTGCCCCAGCAATAAAACGCTTACGTGTTGCTGCCATTTTTCTACCTTACTGTTCATTATTCCAGCTGTGCGGTTGGCGATTTTCTCTTTGCATCTCTTTTTCGAAAAGTTCGTTGAGTTCACGCCGCGCCTCTTTAATACGCGAAATTTGCCCGCTATCGCTATTCTCATTTTCAGGAATGATATCCCTTAACATACGCATATCAAGCCGGCGAAAATGCTGTTTTGCACGATAAGCTTTATGAGGATGCATACCTGTACTAATCAGTGCCTTACTTCCCATTTCTAACGCGCTTGAGAAGGTTTCACGGCTAAAATCCGTCACGCCACTATGCAGTAATTCGTGAGCCTCTAAACGCCCTTTTGCACGGGCAATAATATGCAAGTTCGGGAAGTTTTCTTGGCAAATACGCACAATTTCCATCACTTCTTCAGGAACGTTGCTGGTGATCACAATGGCTTTGGCTTTATCCGCTCCCGCTGAGCGTAGAAGTTGTAGTTCTCGCGCATCCCCATAATAAACGGTGTAACCGTAGCGGCGCATGGTACTAATCGCGGTAACATCTTGTTCAAGCACCGTAATATTCACTTTGTTCGCCATCAATAGACGACCAACCACCTGCCCCATTCGTCCAAATCCCACTAAAATCACGTGAGGATTGGTGTCTTCCACAAACGGTTTTTCGGTAGAGGTTGGCTGCTGATTATAACGGCGGTTGAGATACGCATCTATCAGCTGCATCACAAGTGGCGTTGTCATCATCGATAGCGTCACCACCACCAACAATAAATCCATTTGCCTTTCATCAATCACGCTAGCTCCGAATGCCGTGGCATAAATCACAAAGGCGAACTCACCACCTTGGCTAAGCACCCCTGAGAATTGCGCTCGGGCGCCTGTACGTAAACGTGCCACAAATCCCAGCACATATAAGACAAGCGCTTTCACAGCGACCAGCACCAAAACTGCCAATAAAACTTGAGGGAGATAAGCCCACAAGACTTGTAAATTTAATGACATACCGACGGAAATGAAAAACAGCCCCAGCAGCAAACCTTTAAACGGCTCGATATTGATTTCAAGTTCATGACGAAATTCCGTCTCAGCGAGCATCACCCCCGCCATAAACGTCCCCAAGGCCATTGAAAAGCCAAGGCTTTCCATTATCAATGCGGAACCCAGTACGACTAACAACGCCGCTGCGGTAAAAATTTCATGCACGCCCGATTTCGCTGCAAGCCTAAATAATGGACGTAGTAAATAACGTCCGACAATCCATAACCCTGCAAACGCCACCACTTTCAATCCAATTTTGTACCAATCGCTGCTTCCCGTATCACCTGCCAACAGCGGAATCAGCGCCATAATCGGGATCACAGCCATATCTTGGAACAGTAAAACAGAAAAGCCAAGCTGCCCACTTTCTTGGTTGGACATCCCTTTTTCATTCATTAATTGCAGCGCCATTGCCGTGGAGGACATCGCCATTCCCAGCCCACCAACCACTGCTGCCTGCCAAGAAAACTGAGCAAGGATCAGGATACCTGCCATCAAAGCTGCGGTCACAACCACTTGAATGGTGCCGACACCAAAAATCGACCGACGCAACTCCCATAATTTCGAGGGCTTCAGTTCCAACCCAATCAAAAACATTAAGAAGACAACACCCAGTTCCGAGAAATGCAGGATGTCATCCACATTGCGAATAAAGCCCAATACAAATGGACCAATCGCAATCCCTGCCAGTAAATAACCTAAGACCGCACCCAAACGGATTTTTTGGGCAATCGGCACCATCACCACACCGGCGCATAAAAATATGATCACCGATTCAAATAGATTTAATTCATCCATTTGAAATGTCTCCCGTATTGAGGGGTTGTCTCATCCATTGCTTATACTCTTCAACCATTTGCTGTAACTGTTGTGGGCTCTGTCGGCGGGCAGAATAGATAATGTTCGGTTCCATCCAGTGCATATCACACATCAATGAGGTCAACTCAAATGGACGAAGGATTTCAGATAATGGATAACGATTATAGCCACCATATTGGTAAGCTTCTTCTGGCTCTCCAGTAGTAATAATCGAGCGCCAATATTTGCCTTTCAATTTTTGGTATCCTTGGTCTGTGGCAAATCGGCGAGTCAGAACTTGGTCAAACCACTCTTTTAATAGCGCGGGACAACTATAAGTATACAGCGGGTGCTGAAATACGATGACATCATGCTGGCAAAGCAGCTTTTGTTCTGCGGTGACATCAATAAAATAATCGGGATATGTTGCGTATAAATCGTGGATAGTGACATTGTCAAAACCGCGCACTGCATTTAACAACAGACGATTAGCAACAGATTCATGGGGGTCTGGGTGAGCATAGACCACGAGCACTTTTGGCGTATTTGACATCTTTCCCTCCTCAAAGGCGTGTCAGGCGGATAATTTTCCGTTACCATGCAGCCTGCTAAATGTACTTTAAGCTTAATATATTTCAGTAATAACTTTATTATTCGAATATATCTAACTCAATAATTTAACATATTTTCAATAGACGGTTTCTATGATTGTTTTCTCTTCATTACAAATTCGCCGAGGTGTACGTGTTCTGCTGGACAATGCAACTGCGACTATCAATCCGGGGCAAAAAGTCGGGTTAGTGGGTAAAAACGGCTGCGGAAAATCCACATTGCTGGCACTGTTAAAGGGTGAATTGCAAGCGGAAGCAGGATCAGCAACCTTTCCAAGCAATTGGTCTATGGCATGGGTGAACCAAGAAACCCCAGCCCTTGATGTACCTTGTATTGAGTATGTGATTGATGGCGATCGTGAATTTCGTGCCTTAGAACATAAACTCCAACAGGCGAACGAAAAAAATGACGGTCACGCTATCGCCGTTATTCATGGGCAATTAGATGCGATTGATGCGTGGACAATTCAATCCCGTGCAGCGAGTTTGCTACATGGTCTTGGCTTTAGCCAAGCACAGCTACAGTCTCCGGTAAAATCATTCTCCGGTGGGTGGCGTATGCGCCTGAACCTTGCACAAGCCTTACTGTGCCGCTCCGATTTATTACTTCTCGATGAACCGACGAACCACTTAGATTTAGATGCGGTGATTTGGCTGGAAAAATGGCTTAAGAGCTATTCTGGCACCTTAATTTTGATTTCCCATGATAGGGACTTCCTCGACCCAATCATCGACAAAGTGCTGCATATCGAACAAGAAACCATGTTCGAATACACAGGCAACTACTCTTCATTCGAACGCCAACGTGCCACTAAGCTGGCGCAGCAACAAGCCTTGTATGAAAGCCAACAAGCTAAAGCCGCCCACTTACAAAGCTATATTGACCGCTTTAGAGTGCAGGCCACCAAAGCTAAACAGGCACAAAGCCGAATTAAAATGCTTGAACGTATGGAGATGGTCGCCCCTGCGCACGTGGATAACCCATTCCATTTTTCATTCCGTCAACCGGAAAGCCTGCCTAATCCATTATTAAAAATGGAAAAAGTCAGCGCAGGTTACGGCGAAAAAGTGGTATTAGAATCCATCAAATTAAATTTAGTTCCGGGTTCTCGCATTGGGTTACTCGGCCGTAACGGTGCCGGTAAATCCACATTAATCAAAATGCTAGCAGGCGACTTGCCGCCATTACACGGCGAAATCTCACTCGCTAAAGGGATCAAACTGGGGTATTTCGCCCAGCATCAATTAGAATATTTGCATGCGGATGAGTCCCCATTACAGCATCTTGCTCGCCTTGCGCCAGAGCAAACCGAGCAGCAATTACGTGATTACCTTGGCGGCTTTGGTTTTAAAGGTGACCAAGTGACGGATCCTAGCGGACGTTTCTCCGGTGGAGAAAAAGCCCGCTTAGTATTAGCTCTAATTGTCTGGCAGCGCCCTAACTTACTGTTACTCGATGAGCCAACCAACCACTTAGATTTGGATATGCGCCAAGCACTGACCGAAGCGTTAATGGCTTTCGAAGGCGCATTGGTTGTGGTTTCCCATGATAGGCACTTACTGCGCACGACCACCGATGAGCTGTATCTGGTTCATGGCGGAAAAGTCGAGCAGTTTGATGGAGATCTTGAGGATTACCAACAATGGTTAGCCGAGCAGAACAAAATGGAGCTACAGCAAGCTCGTGATCTGCTTGATAAAGAAAAGCCAGCCAGCACATCAACCGTGACGGCGCAAGATAGAAAAGACCAAAAACGCCGTGAAGCCGAATTCCGTCAGCTGACCCAGCCTATCCGTAAAAAAATCACGGAGTTGGAAAAGAAAATGGAAAAACACTCTGCATCATTAGCTGAGTTAGAGGCGAAGTTATCCGATGCTGCCATTTATGAGCAAGATAAAAAAGCGGAGCTAACTGACTGTTTGAAAAAGCAAACTGAGCATAAATCAGCCCTTGAAGACGTTGAAATGGAATGGATGGATCTGCAAGAGCAGTTAGAAACTATGACCAATGAGTTTGAAGCTGGCTAATTCGTAATAGCCTTTCAATAATAACCCTTTATTAAAATCAAATTAATAAGGGGTTATTTCAATAAACAACCAAAAAAGATAATCATAATTGGATTTCTTGCATTTGAAAATTTAATTACACATAAAAATCTTATTTAAGGTTTCTTTAAAACATAATCCGAAGCGTTGACGTATTATTAATAGAATTAAATATTAACATATCGTTAACCTGAAGCAGTTATAGCCACACAATCAAAGTGTAACACAAGAAATAACACTTATTCTTCAATGAATTAAAATCACCATAAAACGCACTAATTGCCATCTATTTTGTCGCTTAAATATCCCCATTATAATGAAGCCAATTCTACAAACTAAAAATAAAAACCTATAAAGATAAGGCATTAGCACTTATCAAGATTCTATGGTTGGTGCAGCATGATTTATATCATTACGATGCTCTATGGCAGAGACACAGCAAAAAAATATTTCTGGTTTATTCTGGCACTCACATTATTTGGTGTACTGATTGGTGCCTGCTTTTTTCTATTACCTTTTTTTGCTGATCCCCATGAGTTTATGATCTTCCTCTGTATTCCAATTTTATTGGAAGCCATTCGCTCGTTTGTCTGCGCGATGTATTGCCAAGGTGCTACCCGAGGACTGAGGATCAGTCGCGGATTAGTGCTACTTTTAATGGTCTACATTGTCTTGTTTTCTAAAATACATGCGTGGGAAACCGTTCTCTCTGGATTTATTACTGGCTTATATCTCATGGTCAGCGCTATCTGGAAAATGTCCAATAGCGTGGTTTTGAAATTTAAACGCTGGAAGTTGATGCTCACTGTCTCCATTATTGAATTCTCATTAGGTTTATGGAATTTCATTCCTTGGTCTTTTGACTATTCATCTCGCCAAGTTTATTGGGATGTCGGCACGCTGATTATGATCTTCTCCCTCGACTCATTCTTTGTTTACTACTTTGTTGTGAGCAGCCAAATTCCCAATGCCAATCATATGGTATTTACGCGCAATAATGACGCTTCAAATAGAGAGCGCGGCACACTACATGTATGGACAACTACCGGGCAACTGCCGCTATTTTTTAAAATTATCCAGCGTTATATTGTTTCCCGTAATTCATTGGGTGTGATTAGTACTGGGCATGTTGCTTTCGAGCTGGATGAAATTTATATCAGCCACTACCCAGAGAAAGATATTGACCGCGATACCGCGCAATTCTTGCAGATATTAAAATCCACCGAAGAAAACAATGACACAGGCGTTTTTCAAATCAGTTATCTTGATGAAATGAAAATTGCGCCACCATCAAACTTCAAATTAACCATTGAAGGGATCAGTAAAGAAAAGCTAGACGCATTCTGGCAAGAATACAGTAAAGACACGACCTACAATTTAACTAGTCGTAATTGTTCAACCGTCGTTTCTTTGGCGCTGATAAAAAGTACCGAGGGATATTTTACTGAGAAAAAAGGCGGTTTCATGCTACTGCTTAAATTGCTCTTTAGCCCTGAGCTTTGGGTTATGTCCCAACTCAGAAAACATGCAAGTATTATGACGTGGACACCGGGCATTGTTTTAGATTATTCCCGCGCCATGTCCGTTTTATTGAAAATGTAGCGTGCAGATGAGCAATCTATTACCTCAGAATGAGTGGAGAACGGAGTATCGCTATAAATCCCATATGGATTTTAATAACGAAACTTCAGACATCTCCATCCATAATTTTCGCTCTTTTCAGTTTGCCGACAAAAATGAATATACTTGGGATACTAAGCATTACAATCTGTCTAACTTGCAAAGTGTAGATTTAGTACAATCCCACTGGTCTGGCAAAATGATCGCCCATGTTTTTCTGAGCTTCGGTTTTTCCAATGGGGATTATGTCTCTTTTTCTATCGAGACAAGGCGAAAAGCACATCAACAATTTTCAGTTTGGAAGGGATTTTTCTATAACTACGATATTATCTATGTAGTTGCTGATGAGCAGGATTTAATTGGTACTCGCGTTAATTTACGCAATGAGCAAGTCTATATTTATCCCTTAAATTTAGATAAGCCACTTATTACAGAACTGTTTCTCAATTATATGAGCAAACTTAATCAGCTCAAAGAGACCAACGAAAAATACCATTCCATGTGGAATAACTGCACAACCAGCATTTATAAAATCGCCAAAAAAACCTACCCTGATTTTAAATTTAACTGGAAACTGTTAGTCAGTGGCTACGCTTCACATTATTGCCATCAATTAGGCTTTATTGAAGATAAAGATTATTTTAACAAACAACAAATCCCATTAATCCAATTGGTCGATAACCAATTTTCTCAAATAATACGCCGATAATAATGAAAAAAACCTGCCAAACGCTATAAAAAATAGCGAAGGCAGCGTTGAAATGTATGGCAAAAACAGGCTAAATCAATTTGGCTAGGCAGTACAAGAATAAAAAATATTAGACGCATTTCATGCAATTGTTATAGGGTGTCGTTTCACACCTTCACGCACATAACATGGTATTCGCCATCAATTTTTCCTGTGCCTTCCGTTTCATGTTCAAAACCCGGGAACTCACTATCCCATGCTTGTAAACTACGCAAATAGCCAATATGCGGGCTGTTAGTTTCTCCAAAGCTTTCGCCGGATAACAACATTGGGATCCCCGGTGGATAAGGAATAATCGAGTTCGCTGCAATACGCCCAGCCAGCTTATCTAACGGCACAGCTTCAACGCGATTCGCAACAATCTGTTGATAGGCATCACGTGGGCTCATCATGACATTGGGTAACTCTGAATAGGCTTGATTTAGCTGACTTCCCGGATTATTACGCTGCAAATAAGCAAACATCTTATCCCCCAAGTCCCTCAGCCCCATCTCACCATAAATTTCAGGCGCCACTTCCACCACTTCAGGTAACACTTTTTTCAGTTGAGTGTTGGTATCATAGTGGCGTTTAAAGGAGAGCAATGCATTGACTAATGTGCCCCATTTTCCTTTGGTGATCCCCATAGAAAATAGGAACATAATTTGGAAATCGGTAGTGCGGGTCGGCACAATACCATAGTGATTTAGCCATGCGGTGACGAGCGCCGCAGGAACACCGGAATCAAGTAGCTTGCCATCGTCCCCCATTCCTGGTGCCAAAATACTCACTTTGATAGGGTCTAACATCGCCCAATCTGCAGGAATATTTTTGAAACCATGCCACGTATCTTCAGGGTTCATTACCCAGCAGCTTTGCTCTTTCATCAACAATTCAACAGGGGCAAACTCAAAATCATAACGCTCACCAGTTGCAGGATCCTTCACCGTTTCCTGATTCCACGGTTTGAAAAACCACTCACCATCATTTTGGAACTCTTTGTACAGATAGCCGAGTGATTGACGAAAGTCGATGGCTTCGCGGATCACTTCATCGGTTAATGAGCGCCCACTATTTCCATCCATCATATCTGCCGCAATATCGTTCGATGCGCAAATGGCATACAACGGCGATGTGGTTGCATGCATGTGATAGGCTTGATTAAAGCGATTAAAATCAATGGCATTACGTCCATTACGAACATGAATGAACGAAGCTTGCGACAGCGCATTCAATAATTTGTGCGTTGAGTGAGTAGCGAAAATGGTAGGGTCATCGTCTTTGCGCTCTTCATCACGCATCGCAAAATGGTCACGATAAATCGGATTGAATCGCGCGTAGCCATACCATGCCTCATCGAAATGAATTCTATCGAGGGATTTATCCAATAAATTTTGCACTTTGCGCGCGTTGTAGCAAACACCATCATAAGTACAGTTTGTTACCACGCTATACGCCGGTTTTTTCCCGATTTTATCGGTAGTAAATGGATTATCAGTAATCTTTTTCTGAATAGCTTCAGGGGACATTTCTGTGGGGTAAATCGGTCCAATAATTCCATAACGGTTACGACTCGGGACCATATAAACAGGCTTTGCTCCCGTTAAAATCAAGCCTTGTTCGATGGATTTATGGCAGTTTCGGTCAATGACCACCACATCGTCATCCGTCATGCAAGCTTGCATAATGGTGCGGTTCGAGCCCGAAGTCCCGACCACTACAGAATAGGATTGATCTGCACCAAAAATCCGTGCTGCGTTTTTCTCACACTCGCCAAATGCCCCAGTGTGATCGAGCAATGAACCAACGGCAACTCGCTCGATGCCGATATCTGTGCGGAATAAATTTTCGCCAAAAAAATCGTGATAAATACGCCCTGCTGGCGTTTTAGTGAAACCCACTCCGCCTTGATGTCCCGGTGCTGCCCATGAGTGTTCGTGTACATCACTGTATTTAATCAAACTTTTCATTAATGGTGGGAGCAATTGCGCACGGTAACGGATGATAGCAGCAAGAACACGTCCGGCAATAAAGTCCGCGGAGTCCTCTAAAATCCATGCAAATTCATCCACTTGCTCCATCATTTTTCTATCAAATGCCACTAAGGCTTCTTCACGATCACTCAACAGAAAAACGGGCACATCTTCTTGGCGACGATGTAGTTGGGTGATCAGCCGGTGAGCTTGAGCCTGTTCTTCCTTATCGGACATATCTCGTCCGTAAAGTAAGCAGTCAATGCTGGTGTTTGAGCGAATATAGGCGAGACCGTCTTCAAAATCACGGATAATGACCGTTTCGACGTGTTCGTCATTCAGTTCGCTTGCCAGCCGCGCAACCGCATGGCTTATCACAGAATCTTCGTCTGTAAGCTCGGTATAAACGATCAATGCCCTCATGGACTCTCCCTCAATGAATTATTTTAAGCTAAATAATGCCTCCTTTAGTCTTAACGCAGATAAGATTATTTTGCAAAGTTATCGAGACATTAATAGCTATTCGTCAAGTTTATTAATCATCACTTTGGCATTCATCACCAATGCTTTCGCTTTATCTTCCCGTTTTTGTAACAACGCCATAAACAGCAAATCGGTAAGGGTATTTTGTGCCGTTCTTGACGAAATTGATGAGCTCCGCCATTCGTTCTCTTCCGCCACACTTTCCAACATATAGTCTGACATTTGAGCGAGGGGTGAATCTTTGGAGCGCGTGATAGCGATAACACAAGCACCATTTTGATGCCCAATATTCGCGGCAGTGAGCATATCTTTACGCTTTCCAGAGAAGGAAATAACAATTTGCACATCTTTCGGCGTCAAGGTTAAGGCGGCAGCAATTTGAACGTGATGATCCGGCTCCACGAGAGTGGTAATACCGATTTTCTGAAGTTTATAGCTTAAATCTTTCGCAGTGAGCCCTGAGCCACCAATCCCAACAATCTGCACACGTTGCGCACTGTCTATACGTTCAATAATTTTTTCAAACTGTTTAAAATCAAGGCGTTTCGTTGTTTCTGTGATGGAATAATTTTTCTCTAATGCCAGCTTCTGCGCGACCACCATCAAGCTATCCGTTTGAGTAATACGGTTATGCAACGCACTGTGAGGCTCCCCCAACTCTTGCTGTTGGCGGCCAATGATTTCACTCAACGCCAATTTCAGCGCGGGATACCCCTTTACACCTAATTTTTGACTAAACTTCACAATAGCGGATTGACTGATCCCCAACTGCCCCGCTAACTGCGAAGACGACAGTTTCAGCACATTTTCCGGACTTTCTAAGATAAATTGTGCAATTTTGCGTTGATTTTCCGCTAATCGCGGCAAGAGGTACGTGATGGTATCGAGTAGTGTCATAGTAGCCCTCAAAAAGGTAAAGCCTCATCAACAGAATAAATTTACAAATAAATTATTCCTTCAATAAAAACTCAATGCTTGTCATTTAATCATTTAAATTCAAATAAATATTATTTTATCGAGCAATAAGCGACTAAATTTATTCGCTTATATTGGCAAGAGAGAATAGATAGCACCGTGATAACCATCACATCAAAGGAATAAATAATTCCATAGCATACCCCCATGATACGTTTAAGGAGTTATTACTATGTCGATTGATTTAAGCAAGATGGTCACGGAAAGCCGTAACGAAGCCAGTACCCACATTGACCAATTATCTACCATTGAAATGCTTCAAGTAATCAACAATGAAGATAAAAAAGTCCCTTTGGCTGTCGAAAAAACCTTACCGCAAATTGCAGAATTGGTCGATAAAGTTGCGGCAGCTTTCCAGCAAGGTGGCCGTCTGATTTATTCCGGTGCAGGTACTTCGGGACGTTTAGGGATCCTCGATGCCAGTGAGTGTCCACCGACCTATGGAACCCCTCATGAACAAGTTATTGGGCTGATTGCTGGTGGTCACCAAGCCATCTTCCGTGCAGTTGAAAATGCGGAAGATAAACCCGAGTTAGGAGAGCAAGACTTAAAGAATATCGATTTTAATCAAAAAGATATTCTAGTTGGCATCGCCGCTAGTGGTCGCACGCCTTATGTTCTGGGAGCCATGAAATATGCTCGCTCCTTAGGTGCAACCGTTGCCTCAATTAGCTGCAACCCTGATAGCCCTGTTTCCCAAGCTGCTGACATTGCCATCACCCCGATTGTGGGTGCTGAAGTTGTCACTGGCTCTTCGCGCATGAAAGCGGGAACCGCACAAAAACTGATTTTAAATATGATCACCACAGGGGCGATGATCCGCATCGGTAAAGTCTTTGGCAATTTAATGGTAGATGTGGAGGCGACCAACGCCAAGCTCATTGAGCGCCAGACTAAAATTGTGATGGAAGCAACCGAATGTGACCGCCAAAGCGCAGAATCTGCATTACAACAATGTGATAGACACTGTAAGACCGCGATTTTGATGATTTTATCTGGCTTAAATGCCGATGAAGCTCGTCAATTGCTCGCTAAAAATCATGGCTTTATTCGCACTGCCCTCAACATCGCAAAATCCGTCTAATCAGCGGATCTCTATGAGAGAAACAGTATGGCTAAAATAACAAATGAAATGATACAGCAGATCCTGCAACACGTGGGGGGCAGTCGTAATATCAAGCAGTGCGGTAACTGCATGACGCGTTTACGGCTCACCTTACATGATGATCAGTTTATCGATAAAACCGAAATCAAAAAAATCCCCGGCGTACTGGGCGTGATTGAAAGTGACGACCAGCTGCAAATTGTTTTGGGTCCAGGAAAAGCCCAAACAGCCGCGGATTTAATGAAGCAAATGTTAGAAAATGGCGAAGCGGATGAAGCTCATGACGCTAACGCGACCCAAGATCTGAAAGAGATTGCTTCTGCCAATAAACAGCAGATGAAAAAGAAACAAACCAGCGCCGTTCACCGCTTTCTATCTAAATTTGCGACTATTTTTACGCCATTAATTCCGGGCTTTATTGGCGCAGGTCTATTAATGGGCTTGGCGTCATTGCTCACATTATTATCGGCGAACCAAAACTTATTTCCTGCGGATTCAACCCAACTTGCCCATCTCAAAAGCTTAATTGCGTATATGAGTGTATTCGGTAAAGGGTTATTCACCTTTATGGGATTGTTGATTGGTTATAATGCCCAAAAAGCGTTTGGGGGAAGCGGTGTTAACGGTGCCATTATCGCTGCGCTGTTTATTTTAGGTTACGACCCGGCGGCCACTAAAGGCTTCTATTCCGGCATGACAGACTTCTTTGGTTGGTATATCGACCCGAGAGGCAACATTATCGGGATCCTAATTGCCTGTATTTTTGGTGCTTGGGTTGAAAAACAAGTACGTAAAATCATTCCAGCCAGCTTGGATATTATTTTAACCTCAACGATTACGCTGTTAATCGTCGGTGCTGCGACCTTTGTTTTCATCATGCCTATTGGCGTGTGGTTATTCGAAGGGATGTCTTGGCTATTCATGCATTTAAACGGAAACCCTATCGGCACAGCCGTCTTAGCGGGTCTGTTCTTAATTGCGGTAATGTTTGGTGTCCACCAAGGCTTTATTCCGGTGTATGTCGCGTTAGTTGAAGCGCAAGGGTTTAACTCGTTATTCCCAATCTTAGCGATGGCGGGTGCGGGTCAAGTAGGCGCCGCATTAGCGCTGTACGTGAAAGCCAAAAAAGGCTCTGTTACCCGTAGTCAAATTGGTGGTGCCCTATTCCCCGGCTTCTTAGGCATTGGTGAACCATTAATTTACGGGGTGACGTTACCGCGCGTGAAACCGTTTGTAACCGCTTGTTTAGGGGGCGCTGCTGGTGGTTTCTTTATCGGAGCGGTCGCGTGGATGGGTTTACCTGTTGGGTTAAATACTGTATTCGGTCCTTCAGGGCTAATCGCTATTCCGTTGATGACGTCAGATCAAGGCGTGCTTCCTGCAATGGCAGTGTATGCAGGCGGTGTCTTAGTCTCTTATCTATGCGGGTTTATTTTCACTTATCTATTTGGTAGTAAAAATGTCGATTTGGACTAGAGAATAGTGTGGATTGAAAAGCAAAAAGGCACCTAACGTGCCTTTTTTCTCGTAGAAAAACTTACTCCAGCCAAATTAACGGTACACACGCTGCGGTCAGTATCCCCATCACTAGGTTAAAAATAAACCATGCGCGGCGGCTACGTAAGAAAACTCCGATCAAGGAACCAAAGCCCATCCAAATCAAGCCCGCGACGAAATTCACAATCACAAACGCTATGCTCATCACGATAATAGACTGAGTAAATAACTCGCCTGGAAGACTAAAACTCCCTACTGCGCCTAGCCCCATCATCCATGCTTTCGGGTTTAAGAACTGCAACAGTCCGCCTTGAAACCAAGTAACGCTTTTAGAGGCTTTACTGTCTGTTTTGAGTGGCTCGTAACTGGCAGTGGCTGTTTTCCACGCTAGCCATAATAAATAAACGCTACCAATGATTTTCAGCACAATATGAATTGCAGGATATAATAGTAATAGCGCGGCAACACCGAAGGCAGACAAATATAAAATTGACTGCATGCCCAGCATTATTCCTAATAATAATCCGATACTGCGACGAAAACCGTAGTTAGCTGCACAAGAGGTCAACAACATGTTGTTAGGGCCGGGTGTGACTGCTGCAATGAATAAAAACGTAAAAAGCGAAAAAATTAGCCCCAGAGTCATTTATACTATGTTCCTCAACCTAAATTTGTTTCTAGATTTGTTTACTTGCATCACAGAAAAATAACAGTATGTTATGTCACTCACAAGCGTTCCACTAAATAAAAAATAAGGCCATGTCAGAAAATTTCCGCCCTATGAGTTGGGCAAAGAACCCACATCTCCAAACCTTATTGCCAAGGATCTTTCGCCGTACCCCGAAAATTATCCCAACATGGCAGCGATTAGAATTGCCTGACGGTGATTTTATCGATCTTGCTTGGAGTGAAAACCCAGAACAAGCGAGCGAAAAGCCTCGTTTAGTGATTTTTCATGGGTTGGAAGGAAATTTTAAAAGCCCCTATGCCCACGGGATGTTAGAAAGCGCCCAGAAACAAGGGTGGCTCGGCGTGATCATGCATTTTAGAGGATGCAGTGGTGAACCTAATCGCCAAAAACGTATTTACCATTCCGGTGAAACCAGTGATGCACGCTATTTTTTACATTGGCTAAAACAGACATGGGGTGATGCCCCCACCGCCGCGGTAGGCTATTCCCTTGGCGGTAATATGCTCGCCTGTTATTTAGCTGAAAACGGTGAGAATGCTGAATTAGATGCTGGCGTCGTTGTCTCGGCGCCATTAATGCTTGAAGCCTGCTCCATGAAAATGGAGAAAGGAATTTCTCAGCTCTATCAACGTTACCTATTAAATGGATTGAAACGTAACGCCACCCGCAAACTGGTGCGTTATCCGGGTTCACTTCCTCTTAATTTGTTGCAGCTAAAACAGTTAAAACGCATTCGTGAATTCGATGATGTGATCACCGCGCGTATTCATGGTTTTGATGACGCTGCTGATTATTACCAAAAATGCAGTGCGCTACCTAAGTTATCTCAAATTACTAAGCCAACCCTGATTATTCACGCAAAAGACGACCCATTCATGGCGCCCGAAGTCGTGCCTGATTTAAGCCATTTACCCGAAAATATTGAATACCAAATGACGGAGCATGGTGGGCACGTCGGGTTTGTCGGCGGTAGTTTTAGAAAACCACAAATGTGGTTAGAAACTCGCATCCCTCTGTGGCTAACTGCGTATTTGAATGAGCAAAAATCATGATTATTCCGTGGAAAGATCTCGCACCTGAAACCCTCGAAAATCTTATCGAGAGTTATGTTTTGCGCGAAGGAACCGATTATGGCGTTCACGAAAAAAGCTTGCAGGACAAAGTCAATGATGTGAAACGGCAGTTAGTTTCCGGCGAAATTGTGCTAGTCTGGTCTGAGTTACATGAATCGGTAAATTTCATGCCTAATAACCAGTTTCGCCCGTAGCGCTGTTTCTCAAAAATAGTGGTCATGGCGTAAAACAGGGAGTCCACTATGTCGAAGAAGCATCCGATTATTGCAGTGACGGGTTCGAGTGGCGCAGGAACAACCTCAACGAGCCAAGCTTTTCGTAAAATTTTCCATCAATTAAATATCCGCCCAGCCACCCTTGAGGGGGATAGTTTTCATCGTTATACCCGCCCTGAAATGGATATGGCTATTCGTAAAGCTCGCGAGCAAGGGCGCCATATCAGTTATTTCGGCCCAGAAGCCAATGATTTTTCTCTACTGGAACAAACCCTCATTGATTATGCCCAAACGGGTGGCGGTCAATCTCGGAAATATTTACACACTTACGATGAAGCCGTGCCTTATGGTCTACAACCCGGCACATTTACGCCATGGGAGCCATTACCCGCTAATACTGATGTGCTGTTTTATGAAGGATTACATGGTGGCGTAGTCACCCCAGAGCATGATGTTGCTCAGCATGTTGATTTACTTGTCGGTGTAGTACCGATTGTTAACCTTGAATGGATCCAGAAATTGATCCGCGATACCACCGAGCGAGGGCATTCTCGTGAAGCCGTAATGGATTCTGTAGTCCGTTCGATGGGGGATTATATTAACTATATTACGCCGCAGTTTTCTCGTACCCATATTAACTTCCAGCGGGTTCCTACCGTTGACACCTCTAACCCTTTTTCTGCCAAAGCCATTCCTTCACAGGACGAAAGTTTTATTGTTATTCGCTTTAGAGGATTAGAGCAGATCGATTTTCCTTATTTATTATCCATGTTAAATGGCTCGTTTATTTCAGCAATGAATACCATTGTGGTACCCGGAGGGAAATTAGGGCTCGCGATGGAGCTTATTATGATGCCATTAGTGGAAAAATTAATGAAACAACGAAATGGGTAGTTTGAGATTCTCATTAAATAGATAAATAACAAGATGCTTATCTTAATTATCGATAAGCATCTTAATATCAAGAAAATAATTACGGCGTTTTAATTTCGAAGCTATGAGTCACGTTAACCGTTTTTTCTAACATGATAGCAACTGAACAATATTTTTCAGCAGAAAGTTGAACCGCACGCTCTACCACTTTGTCCGTTAATTCACGTCCCGTCACAATAAAGTGCAGGTTGATATCCGTAAAATAACGCGGGGCTTCTTCACGGCGTTGTGAAGTTAATTTCACTTCACAATCAACAATATCCTGACGACCTTTTTGCAGAATAGAAACCACATCAATCGCGCTGCATCCGCCTGCTGCCATTAAAACCATTTCCATCGGACTCGGTGCTTTGTCGCCCGCATTACCATCCATCATGATTTGATGACCTGATGCCGACTCACCTAGAAAAGAGAGCCCTTCAACCCACTTTACGCGTGCTTCCATTTTTATTCCTCTCGAAAATAGTGATATTTATCGTCACATTGTTCCATATATCTAGACAATGTTATATCAGCATTATTAGGCTGAAGCGATACAGGGAAGACTTTCGGCATTGGATATGATACAAACAATGGTCAGTTGATAGGATTAAGATCAAAACTCAACGATTTAATTGATTATATTATACAATTGATATTAATTTACGTTAGCCTAGAGCAGCATTAATAATAGGCATCAATGTGACTTAATATGCTAAGCTAGACACTTTAAAGTCAGCCTTTCCCTACTTTTCGAAAGGTTGCAATAACATACAGAGGATAACGCTAATGGTTCTCGGCAAGCCACAAACAGACCCTACTCTTGAATGGTTTTTGTCACACTGCCATATTCATAAGTATCCATCCAAGAGCACTCTGATCCATCAGGGTGAAAAAGCAGAAACCCTTTACTACATTGTTAAAGGTTCAGTGGCTGTTTTAATCAAAGATGAAGAAGGCAAGGAAATGATTCTCTCTTACCTCAATCAGGGAGATTTCATTGGCGAACTTGGGTTATTTGAAGAAGGGCAAGAACGTACTGCGTGGGTTCGCGCGAAAGTTGCTTGCGAAGTCGCTGAAATTTCTTACAAGAAATTCCGTCAGCTGATTCAAGTCAATCCTGATATCCTGATGCGCCTTTCCGCGCAAATGGCAAGTCGTTTGCAAACCACGTCTGAAAAAGTTGGTAACCTTGCATTCTTAGATGTTACTGGTCGTATTGCTCAAACATTGTTGAATTTAGCTAAACAGCCTGATGCGATGACTCACCCAGACGGTATGCAAATCAAAATTACTCGTCAGGAAATCGGTCAAATCGTAGGTTGTTCTCGCGAAACTGTCGGTCGTATTTTAAAGATGCTGGAAGATCAAAACTTAATCTCCGCACACGGCAAAACAATCGTTGTTTACGGCACTCGCTAATTTACCTGTCAGCCTCACCTTTCTTGGTGAGGCTTCGATATTGAAATAGCTTTATACTTCACGTACAAAGCTATTTTCTCTTAATTAAGAACCTTTATATTCTCCCTCTCATTTATATACGTTCATTGATGAGTATCGTTTCTTTATATAATTATAGTTAATTGTCAAATTAAGATAGTGGTAACTAAACCATTATTGAGAGTTGACAACACGATGATTAAAAATATCAATCCAAGAAACGAAAGCATTATTAATATCAATGATAATAAAATCATAACCACTTCATCATTATCTAATAAAATAAAAAAAACCAATAATATTGATTCATGCATACCCGATAATAATCGCCTATCTAATTTACATTATCAAAAAAAACATTTCGCTATATCGACTTGTCACTTTGAGCCAAGTGAACAAAAAGAAATTAATCTAATTAAATACTCACCTCCTGTAGAAAAAATAACACTTCCCTATAAATATCATGAAGCTATTGAAGTTAATGACCATTTTTTAATTCTTAAATCCCCACGTGTTTTTAACCATTCCGTCTCAATAAAAAACCAGCCACTTATTAATGAAAAACAGGATGCCAAACTAATGCTAATTGATAAAACAAGTACTCCAGAAACCAATGTTTTTAAAGAATTTAATTTAAAACGTTCATCAAGCCGATTTTCAAACTTAATTTTAGAAATAAAATCGACCCATGAAAAAGGTATTCGCTATTTAAAAAACATCTTTAAAAAAAACAAGAGTGAACAATTTTTAGTCACCTTTAAAAAGGAAATCGAAACCCAAAAAAAACATGAAATAACAAAAGAAAACAATGTAATCACTTATCAAAATACCGCTTCGACTCAAAAGGTTGAAGATAATCTTAACACGCTAAAATCATTAAAAGCTAACCTAGCTGAGCAACTGAAAAAAACAGAGACAGACAAAGAAAATGCAATAAAAGCAGATGAAGAGAGAATAAAAAAAGAAGCTGAATCAAGCATGATACAGAAAACTTCTATTTTAAAAATAAATGATGAGAATAAAATAAAGAGCAATAATAACGAATTTGAGTTCAATGATGAGCTTGAGTGGGATAATGACACTAGTGATTGGAGTCATAATTTACACAAAAAAATTAACGGCAGTTTGGTTCGCTTATCAACTCCATCAACACATCAACTAAATAAATTACTTGTTGATGAAACTGACATGAAATCAATAAATCGACATCTTAAAAATATGGACACACTGAATGAACTTGAAAATAAAATTCATTCCAGTAATGAAAGTTTAAACTCCAACTCATCCGGCTATTTTTCAGAAAAAACGGATGAATCAGGATATAGTTCAGAAGAAACAGCAAAGATACATGTAAAAAATGATCATATTGCTACTCAAAAAAATAAAGAATTAAAAAACAAAGAAACAGAGAATACAGAGACGCCTCATAAAAAAACACACATTGTCGTGAAGCCAAAGAAAAAAACATATCAATTTAATGGAAAAATTAACCAAACTAGAACATCAATGTTAAGAGCCAAACATAATAGTGAAAAATATCAGTTTTCATCAAATGAAAACTCATCAAAAATAGCATCAAATAAAGGAAAACCCAATACTAAAAATTTAGATGCTATGTTGGATAAAACAGAAAAAACCATGAATGAAATAAATAATCTGAGCAAACAAATAGCCAAAGAAGAAGCACACTCTGCGATAATTCAAGCGAAATTAGCTAAGCTTAATAACAAGTAACAGCTTGAGTAATTGATCAGTGACAGAGGCAAATATGCCTCTGTCACTATAAAAATACAATTAGGCTAGCAACTTACTAATTGCCGTTTCTAACTTCGCCATCCCGCTATTAATTTCATCTTCAGAAATAATCAGTGATGGTGTAAAGCGCAATACATTTGTACCCGCATTCAGCATCATCAGCCCTTCAGCCGCGCAAGCTTGTAGAATATCTTTTGAGCGATTCAGTAATTTGCCATTTAGTTCTGCACCAATTAATAAGCCCATTCCACGAATTTCAGCAAAAATGCCATATTGGTCATTAAGCTTGTTTAAATGGGCGACAAATAACTCACGGCGCTTAGCAACCCCATCAAGTACTTCATCGGTATTGATAATATCAAAAGCGGCATTACCCACCGCACACGCCAGCGGATTACCACCATAAGTGGTTCCGTGTGAGCCCACTTCCATAGTCTTAGCAATTTCAGCGGTTGTAATCATCGCACTAATCGGGAAGCCGCCGCCGAGGGCTTTTGCTGTGGTTAAAATATCGGGAACGACATCATAGTGCATATAAGAGAATAATTTCCCCGTACGCCCCATTCCACTTTGCACTTCGTCAAAAATAAGTAATGTATTATTTTCATCGCAAAGCTTACGAACTCCTTGCAGAAATTCTGGTGTTGCTGGGGTTACCCCGCCTTCCCCTTGAACTGGCTCCAAAACCACTGCACAGGTATTTTCATCGATCACGGCTTTAACGGCATCAAGGTCATTAAAAGGCACATGAATAATATCCGCAGGCTTTGGACCAAAACCATCTGCATATTTCGCTTGTCCACCGACTGAGACAGTAAATAATGTTCTGCCGTGAAACGCTTGCTTGAATGCAATGATCTTCGTTTTATATGGGCTATATTTGGTGATGGCATAACGACGCGCTAACTTGAATGCGGCTTCATTCGCTTCAGAGCCAGAGTTCACAAAAAATGCACGGTCTGCAAATGTTGCTTTGGTTAATTTTTGAGCCAGCTTTAACGCCTGCTCATTGGTAAAAACATTGCTCACATGCCACAGTTTTTCGCTTTGTTCACGAACAGCAGCGACTAAACTTGGATGGCAATGACCCAGCGCTAAAACCGCGATCCCACCTGCAAAATCAATATATTCTTTACCTTGCTGATCCCAAACGCGACTACCTTCGCCTTTAACTGGAATAAATTCAGCTGGCGAAAAAATAGGTAACATAACCTGATCAAAAGTTTGCCGATTGACTGCGTGTTGTTCTGACATACCCCTCACCTGCTCTTTATCGAATGCCTAAGTGAAAATATAAGCATCAAATATGAATAAAAAATCAATAAAGAGCAATAGGGAAGGGTAAAATATGCATAATTAATTTTGCTATTCGCGAAAATCAACCACTAATATTTGAGAAAGTTACTCAACAACTCATGACCTTGTTCGCTGAGAATACTTTCAGGATGGAATTGAACCCCTTCAATTGGCAGGGTTTTATGGCGGATCCCCATAATTTCATCGATATCCCCGTTATTCAGTGACCATGCGGAGACATCAAAAGAGGCTGGTAGTGTTTCTGCCGCAATCACTAAAGAGTGATAGCGAGTCACCGTTAAAGGCCGATTAAGTCCTTTAAATACCCCTTGATGATTATGGTGGATAGATGACGTTTTGCCGTGCATCACTTCTCTCGCTTTCACGACAGAGGCACCAAAAGCTTGCCCAATGGCTTGATGACCTAAGCAGATCCCCAAAATGGGGACTTTCCCGGCAAAATGTTTTATCGCTTCCAGAGAAATCCCTGCCTCATCAGGCGTGCAAGGACCCGGTGAAATGACCAAATGGGTTGGAGCCAATTGTTCAATTTCTTCAATGGTAATTTCGTCATTACGTTTCACCAGCACTTCCGCCCCTAGTTCGCAGAAATATTGGTATAAGTTGTATGTAAATGAATCGTAATTATCAATAAGTAAAAGCATAGTAGCCTATCCGACTGATTTTTATCATTATAAGTTTTTTTGTTTATGCATAATTTGTGGCGGTTAGCAATTAGAACGCGTCCCAAAAACCATAAATTATCACAAAGGGCGGCTATCATAGCACAGCCAAGACAGGAAAATAGCCTATTTACGTCAAGTAACCCACTTTCAGTATAAAATTTCCATATAAAAATCATGGGATTATATTCACAAGAATATAACAACATTCAAAATTTGATAATAATTGCTTTAAATACAATGGAATAAAATAGCAGCAGCCAGACTAAATTAGATTGCCCTTCATGTTGTGTATTTCATGTACAATATTTTTTCACTCTAAAATAAGCTCCATATTTAGTGCTAATTTTAGAGGTTGCTATGTATACCAAAACGCTTCTTGCTAAAAAAACATCATCAATTAGCGAATTTAAAAAAACCCTCCGCCGCAATGAATGAATCAAATGGAGAGCCTGTTGCCATTTTGAGCCACAACAAAGCGATCTTCTACTGCGTACCTACCGATTTATTCGAGCTAATGGTAGAAAAACTTGGCGATCAACTCCTATTAGAAAAAGCAATCGCACGCATGGATGATGATGAAATAGAAGTGAGTTGGGATGACTTATAATGGAAAGAGTGTAAGAAAAAATGCAAAGAAAGGCTTTGTAGATAAGAGGATGATTGCAATAAACCACCCTCTTTATTAGAAATGATATTAAGGCTTTTTAATCACTTCCGCGGAAATAATCGTAATAGGTTCAACAGGAACATTTTGATATGGGCCTACGTTCTCTGTTTTCACTTTAGAAATTTTGTCTGCAACATCCATTCCTTTAACGACTTTACCAAATACCGCATAGCCGAAATCACGTTGCCCATGATCTAAAAACGCATTGTCAGCAACATTAATAAAGAATTGGCTGGTTGCACTGTCTTTATTTGCGCTACGAGCCATTGAAATAGTGCCACGTAAATTACGTAATCCATTATCAGCTTCGTTAGCGATTGGTGCACGGGTTTGTTTTTGCTGCAATTCTTTATTAAAACCGCCGCCTTGGATCATAAATCCAGGAATAACACGATGGAAGGTTGTACCGTTGTAATAGCCTTCATTAACATATTGCAGGAAGTTTTCAGTACTAACAGGGGCTTTTTTACTATTGAGTTCTAATTCAATATTACCTGCGGAGGTGACTAATTTAACGTAAGTTTCACCCGCGGCTAATGCAAGAGAAGTTGTGCTCATTGCACAGATTGCCAATAATGGCACAAAAATTCGTTTCAACATTCAAGATCCCTTTTGTTAATACCCAAAAACATATTAATTGCCCAATTCTAGAGCGAAGCGGGAGTAATTGCTAAAGATTTACCTATATTTACGCCAAATAGTTAAATTTTGCTGAATTAAATTAATTGTAGAGCCATTTAATGAAAAAACCTTCGCTTAATGTCATTCTCAAATAGATATCGCACCAAATATCCCCCTTTTGTTGTTTGTATGCTATTCAGTCGCTATAATCCCCCAGCCTTTTGAGGCTACTCAGGGAGAACCACCAATGGCAATTAAAAACCACAACTACCACATGACAAAATTTGTCATCAGTGCCCCCGATATCCGTCATCTACCAAAAGATACGGGCATTGAGGTGGCGTTTGCTGGCCGATCTAACGCGGGCAAATCCAGTGCATTAAATGCATTAACACAGCAAAAAAGCTTAGCGCGAACCAGTAAAACACCGGGAAGAACTCAGCTTATCAACCTGTTTGAAGTTGAAGAGGGCATTCGCCTAGTTGACCTTCCGGGCTACGGTTATGCCGAAGTACCTGAAGAGATGAAGCGCAAATGGCAGCAAGCTCTCGGTGAATATTTACAGAAAAGAGAATGTATCAAAGGGTTAGTGATTTTGATGGATATCCGTCATCCATTAAAAGACCTCGATATGCAGATGATCGAATGGTCAGTCGCCATGAGCATTCCTGTTCTTGTTCTACTCACCAAAGCGGATAAGCTCGCTTCAGGCGCAAGAAAGAAACAGTTAATGGAAGTTCGCCAAGCATTAGCGCCGTTATCAGTGGAAGGCGATATTGAAGTGGAATATTTTTCTGCACTGAAAAAAATGGGTATCGATAAATTACGTATCAAACTCGACAGTTGGTACAGTAACGCCGCAGAATAATCTTTTCATTCCTTGTACGCCCATTCGGCGTACAACGGTCTATGCCGTTAGCGCATCAAAATTTATGCAAAAAAAATGCTCCAGTCAAAAACTTGACTGGAGCAGCTAATATTCAGCTAAATCCGATTACGTGAAGTAAAAGGTCTGAAAGATAGAACATCTTACCTCTGTACCCTACGCCTGATAATGTACTTTATTTTCCGCTCGAAAAAAAGGCTTTTTGTAGTTTTTTTTCAAAGCTTACTACGATTCAGCCCTGCAAATTGCCTAATAATTCGTTAAAAACGTATTTTTACTACATATTTATGAGATCTAAGTCGCATAATAACAGCCTTCGCCATCCCAACGATATATTTAAAATTCAGTGTTTTACCCATGAATTATGTGAAATTTAAAGGGAATAAAACGCCTCCAATTAGCTGCGTAAATACCACTATAAAAAATATTCTAAGCATAAAAAAACACCCCAAAAATTGTCTCCAACCTTTGGGGTGCCTTACATTATCTTCTACTTAACTCTTAGCTTTTGCTTTTGCTTTTGCTTTTGCTTTTAGTTTTTACTTCTAAGATCGTTTTACCAACCAATACTCTAAATAGTTCATGTTGTGGCAAGGCGGTGAGCGAAGACAGCTTGGGGAGCATACACAAGTATGTGACCCAAGTGGCTGAGTGAAACCAACACAGCCACAGCGTGAAATATGACGAGTATTAGTGCGCTTCGTCCCAGTTCGAGCCGACACCCACCTCCACTTTGAGAGGAACATCCAGCGTCATACTCTGCTCCATCAGCGCCTGAACCTTCGCTTGTACCTTCTCTAACTCGGACTCTTTGACTTCAAACACCAGTTCATCGTGCACCTGCATGAGCATATCTGCATCTGGTTTTTCGGTTTCGAGCCAATTATCTACTGCTATCATCGCTTTTTTGATGATATCAGCTGCTGTACCTTGCATTGGAGCATTGATCGCTTCGCGTTCTGCTGCTTTACGGCGCATGCCATTGCTAGATTTAATATCGGCAAGATACAATCTACGCCCTTCTAATGTCTCAACATAACCTTGTTCAGACGCTTGCAGGCGGGTATTTTCCATATAACGCAGCACACCTGGATAACGCTCAAAGTAGAGATCCATATAACGCTGTGCTTCTCCACGTGGGATGCCTAACTGGCGAGCCAAACCAAATGCACTCATGCCATAAATCAAACCGAAGTTAATCGCTTTTGCACTACGGCGTTGGTCGCTGGTGACTTCCTCTAACGGAACACCAAATACCTCGGCTGCGGTGGCTCTATGGATATCTTTCCCTTCCGCAAACGCCTTCAATAAGCCTTTATCTTGGGAAAGGTGCGCCATAATACGCAATTCAATTTGTGAATAGTCCGCTGCCATCACTTTGTAACCATCACGCGCCACAAACGCTTGGCGGATACGTCGACCTTCTTCGGTACGCACTGGAATATTTTGCAAGTTCGGGTCACGGGAAGATAAACGTCCCGTCGCTGTTACTGCTTGGTGATAAGAGGTATGCACGCGATGAGTTTTTGGATTAATCATCAGCGGCAGCTTATCCGTATAGGTGGATTTTAGCTTCGCTAAGCTACGATGCTCTAACAGTAATTTTGGTAGTGCATGGTTTAATGCCAGCTCTTCCAACACTTCTTCGTTGGTTGAAGCAGCGCCACTTGGTGTTTTCTTGATAACTGGCAATTGCAGCTTTTCGAATAAAATCGTCTGCAACTGTTTCGGAGATGCCAGATTGAACTCTTCACCCGCTAACTCAAACGCCTGTTTTTCCAACTCCGCTAAACGCGCGGTGATCACCTGAGACTGCGCCCCTAATGCCGCCGCGTCAATCAGCACACCTTTACGTTCCATACGCACTAACACAGGCACCAACGGCATTTCGATATTTTGGAAAACGTGGGCTAATTTTGGCTCTGCTTCCAGTTGTGGATACAGCGCTTGATGCAGTAACAATGTCACATCCGCATCTTCCGCCGCATAATTTGCCGCTTGTTCCAATGGAATTTGGTTAAAGGTTAACTGCTTTTTGCCTTTACCCGCTATCTCTTCAAAACTCACGGTCTTATGGTTGAGATGGCGATCTGCAAGGCTGTCCATATCATGACGTCCCATGCCTGCCACACTGTTCAATACATAAGATTCCAACATAGTGTCAAACGCGATGCCTTTTAGCGAAATATCGTAATTTAATAACACTTCCGCATCGTATTTTAGATTTTGACCGATTTTGCCGATTTTCTCATTTTCTAAGATAGGCTTCATCGCTGCCAAAACGTCTTTTAAAGGCAACTGATCTGGCGCATCAAGATAGTCATGCCCGACAGGTAAATAGGCGGCATGACCGGCTTCGATGGCAAATGACATACCGACTAAACGAGCTTCTTGAGTATCCAGGCTGTCAGTTTCTGTATCAAAGGCAAACAGCGTCGCTTCGCTGAGTTTTTTCACCCAGCTATCTAACTGTTCTTTATCGAGAATTGTTTGGTAATTTTCAGCACATAGCGTTGGAACTACTGGCTTAGATTTTGCCGCAGGCTGGCTTGCTGGTGCACGGTAACTTTCTGCGGCTTTAGTTGGTTTCCCCCCTTTGCCGTCCATCCAGCTACCATTTTCAACATCGGCCAACCAGCGTTTAAATTCATAACGGCTAAACAGTGAATGAAGTTTATCCGCATCCAGTTCCGTCACTTTGAGTTCTTCACACGGTTTTTCTAGCTCAACATCCGTTTTAATCGTCGCCAGTTGGTAAGATAACAGTGCGAGTTCGCGGTTTTCTTCCATTTTTGGTGCGAGGGTTTTAGAGCCACGGAAACCGAGTGGAGCAATCGCATCTAAGTTTTTATAGATGTCGTCTAAGCTACCAATACCTTGCAATAATGCTAATGCGGTTTTTTCACCGACACCCGGTACACCCGGAATATTATCGGATGAGTCCCCCATTAAGGCTAAAAAGTCGATAATTAGGCTTGGTGGAACCCCATACTTCGCTTCCACTTCTTCAGGACCTAAGATGGTGTTGGTCATTGTGTTGATCAGAGTGATATTCGGTTCAACCAACTGAGCCATATCTTTATCGCCCGTACTGATCAGCACTGGCATCCCTTTACTGCTGGCTTCACGCGCCAACGTACCGATGACGTCATCCGCTTCCACACCAGGTACCACTAGCAGCGGCAGCCCCATGGCTTCCACCATTTCATGCAATGGTGCAATTTGAGCGCGCAGATCGTCCGGCATTGGCGGACGATGGGATTTGTAGCTTTCAAACAGTTCATCACGGAACGTTTTTCCCTTAGCATCAAAGACAACCGCCACATGACTCGGGGTATATTGCATGATTAGGCTACGCAGCATATTCAACACGCCATACATCGCTCCGGTAGGTTCACCAGCGCTGTTGGTCAATGGAGGGAATGCATGATAAGCACGGTACAGGTAGGAAGAGCCATCTACCAAAATAAGGGGATTTTCAGCAATCTGAGCCATAATCTGTCATCATCTTTTTTATCGGGAATGAATGGGGGATAGGATGCCACATTGTGGCTTCAGATACACCTTGAGATTCAATTTCCCGCTGAGTTATCCCATTTCTTATGCGATAACTTCCTGTGGATAACTTTGTGAGTAAAATTTAGTTATCTAAAGGATTCAATGAGTAAGAGAATTGCAAGAAGAAAACAATAAAATAAAATCAATAAGTTAGCTAATGAGGCTTTGATTTATCGCAAATCAGGGGGGATGGTCGAATTGTGGATATTGATAACGGACAATCAGTAAATAAAAAGATAGCGGCAAGTTGCCGCTATCTTCATTGATTATTTTTTGCTGACTAAGAAGTTCACAACTTTTGAGTATTCTTTAGCATAATCCTCTGCGTTATCGACAGAAATTCCGTTATTACGGATTTGATATTTACCATCGACGAATAACGCTGGCACGCCACGCAGTTTTAAATCTTGTGCGGCATTTTGTTGCTTAGCAACTAACGATTTTACGACGAAGCTATTCAGCGCTGCATCGTATTCTTCACCCGTTACGCCCGCTTTAATAAACGCATTACGGATATCCGCAGGGGTATTGATCGTTTGGGTTTTCTGAATGCCTTCAAACAGAATTGGCGTCACTTTATCTTCAACTTTCAGCACCATCGCCACAGCCCACGCTTGAGTCATTTGAGCACCTAGAGGGCCTAAGAAATCAACGTGATAACGCGCTTTAGTTACACCTTCTGGCAGGTTTTTCTCTACCGTTTGTGGCACTTTGTAGATGCTTTCAAACTGATAGCAGTGTGGGCAGTAGAATGAGAAAAACTCCAGAACTTGCGGTAAGTCTTGTACCGGAGGCTTAACATCCGTGTACTCTTTACCTTCTGAATAATTTGCTGCCGCAGCACCAAAAGACATGGCAATACCAATCAAAGCCAACATGATTTTTTTCATAGAAAACTTTCTCCAAAAACATAGTCTTAAATATTAAAATTGCGGGTTCAATTGCAAAGGAGCATCTAACAACCGTTCAGTTTGCTGTGCAAACTCGATAGATTGCTTTTGCCAAAAATCAGCAGATTGGATCCAAGAAAATGCTTTCGGGAAAGCGGGATCTTGCCAGCGACGAAGGATCCATCCTAAATAATGCACCATTCGCATCGCACGTAGCGGTTCAATCAGCTTTAACTCACGTACATCAAAATCACAAAACTCGTTATACGCTTCTAATAACGTATCCAGTTGGATAATTTGCTCTTGGCGTGAACCATTAAGCAACATCCATAAATCTTGCACCGCAGGGCCATTGCGCGCATCGTCAAAATCCACCAGCCACGCTTCATCACGCCACAAAATATTGCCAGGGTGGCAATCCCCTTGCAGGCGAATAAAAGATTGTTGAGCAGGCCACAGGGCTTTAACTTGGGCAATCAACTTATCCAATGAATCTATCAAAGGTGCTTTATCACGTTCAGTAATCAATGAACTGGCGGCGATAATATTTCTCGGCTGGTCAAGGTACTCTTCCACACCAAGAGTCGGACGAAATGCAAAGTTTCGCTGTTTACCGATTTGATGCACTCGTCCTAATAAATGACCGACACCCTCAAGCTGGAATAAATTATCCGTTTCATATTGGCGCCCTCCGATACTCGGAAAGAGTGCAAACATAAACCCACCAAACTCTAATACCGTTTGTCCGGCAAATTCTAAAGGCGCAGCCACCGATAAGCCTTCATTTTGTAGCTCAAGGGTAAAATCATGCTCTTCTTGAATTTGAGAACGGTTCCAGCGCTCAGGACGATAAAATTTCACCACATAGCGTTGGCGATTTTCATCCTGAAATTGGTAAACGCGATTTTCGTAGCTGTTAAGCTCTGTCAGCCCTGATTCTGGGTAAATCCCCGCTTCCATCAGCGCATCAAGGATCAAATCAGGGGAGATCCCACTAAAATGGAAGCTCGATTGTTCTGTTAAATCCATGTTCATTTAATCTTTTATGATGCCACGAGCACGTAGAATGGCCGTTTTAAAATCATCTTCGTAATCTTTTTGAATACCGGGGATCACCGCATTGCTGTCAGTGCCACGCATTTTTAGATGATAAATTAATACGTCGTCTGTCAGTTCAGATAAACTGCCTTTAAAACCCGCTTCATCTGCCAGTTTTTGCAGTAATTGCACTAAATTTAAATCTGAATTGTCCTTCCATACTGGATGCAGAAGTTCGATGACTTCATTTAAACGATGGCATTTCATGTTTATTCCTTATCACGAATATTCGATACAAGTTACCAATAATCCTACAAGAGAAAAAGGGAACAGTTGTCAATCTAAGTAAAGTTTAACCGTTTCTTGTATTAATATTCATTGATTTTATAGGAAAATAGAATAGATTTTAGCTGTTACTATACTCAAAAAACTACTTAAGTTCGTTAAAACATTTTCGCTAAGATTTTCAGAGATATTGAACATGTCATTTCGTCAGTCGATTACAGGCGTGATCCTCGCCGGGGGCAAAGGCACCCGCATGGGAGGCCAAGATAAGGGTTTAATTCCTTTATTGGGTAAGCCGCTATACCGCCATATTATTGAGCGTTTGCAGCCGCAAGTCGGTCAATTGATGATCAACGCTAATCGCCACCACGCAGAATATGCACAAAGCCAGCTGCCCGTTTTCACGGATTTAACCGCAGATTTTTCGGGTCCCTTAGCAGGGATGCAAGCTGCACTCCATCAGGTCACCACCGATTGGCTGCTATTTGTCCCTTGCGATGTTCCCGAATTCCCAACTGATTTAGCCGAAAAAATGTTTCGCGAAAAAGGCGAGCACCTTGCCTGCTACGCCTGCGATAACGAACGAGAGCACCCGACATTTACCCTACTCCATCGGTCTCTCCAGAAACCGTTGAATGATTACCTCGCAAGAGGAGATCGCAAACTGATGCTATTTATGCGTGAAATCGATGCAAAAGGCGTCATGTTTACCTCTGAAACCGGCACATTTGCTAATTTAAATACGCCGGAAGATAGCCGTAACTGGGAGTTACAACAAAAAAAATCATGAACCAGAACACGTTACCTCTACTCGGGATCACCGCCTACAGTGGCACCGGGAAAACTACTTTGCTCAAGAAAGTTATCCCTTTACTGAGACTACGTCATGTTCGTGTGGGCTTAATCAAACACACGCATCACGATATGGAAATTGATACGCCGGGCAAAGACAGTTATGAATTACGCAAAGCAGGTGCAGCCCAAACGTTAGTCGCCAGCAATCAGCGCTGGGCATTAATGACCGAAACCCCTGAATGCAATGAAATGAATCTGAGCTATCTGGCTAGCCGCTTTGATCCTGCTTCGCTAGATCTGATCTTAGTGGAAGGATTCAAAAGTGAGCCCATCGATAAAATCGCGCTATTTCGATCCGATGTAGGTAAGCCGCTAAACGGCTTAATTGACGAGTATGTCGTGGCGGTTGCCAGCGACGAAATTATTGATACCGACGTGCCACAATTGGATATCAATAACCCCGAACAGGTGGCGGATTATATTGTTTCTTGGTGGCAGAAAAGCCAGTAATTGCCGCTCTAAATGCCTCATTCGAGGCATTTTTTATGCGCTTTTGCGTACAACCAGTTCAGGTTCAAGCTTGATAAGATTCGGTTGATTCTCTGACTGCGCCCAAATGCCTTCAAGCAAGGTAATCACTTGCTGGGCAATACGATTTACAGGCTGCGCCAATGTGGTGAGCTGATACCCTTCCCACCCCGCCATCGGAATATCATCACACCCCACGATCCTGAGTTGTTCAGAAACCGTGATATTCAACTTTTGCCGGCAACAATCCATTACCCCGAGCGCCAAAGAATCTGCGGCACAAAATAAGCCATCCAACGATTGTAGTTGCTGCTGATGCTGCAACGCCGCTTCAAAACCCGCTTGATAACGATAGCTCCCCGCAGATAAGCACATTGGCTCAGGATAACCCGCTGCCATTAAATAGTTTTTAAAACCTTGATAGCGTTCATTTGATGCTTGCCCATCTCCACGCCCAGCCAGAAACCCCAACCGAGTTAAGCCTAAACTTAATAGATATTTTGCCGCCATTTCTCCGGCTAATTGGTTATCTGTTTGTACTGATGGAACCAATCCCGCAGCATCACTGCGTCCCAGTGTAATTAGCGGTAAAGAGAGTTTTAAACATTGATGAAAATGCTCGACTGGCAGTGACCCCACGACAGCAACCACCCCATCAATTTGATATCCCGATAATTGCAAAATCGCCTCATCAAGGTCGCCCGCCTTTTTCACATTCAACAGCATTGGCTGTTTTCCGTGCCCTTGTAATGCACTGGATAAGGCTTCAAACAAATAGGATTCATACGGATTCGATAAGTCACTGACAAGAATAGCCACGATATTGGAACGTTTTTTCTGATTAGGCGTACTCAGTGTACGAGCAAAAAAATTAGGTTGATAACCCAGCTGCTTCGCGGCGTCTAAAATCTTTTGCTGTTTTTTTGGGTGGATACTCGCACCTTCGGTAAATGCTCGGGATACCGACGAGCGGGAAACGCCTGCCACTTCAGCCACATCCGATGCCGTCACTTTGCGATTTTGCATCATGATAAGCATTCCCCCTGCTGAGCCAACTGAAGAAACGGATATTCGGAAATATGTTCACGCAGGCTATCTCGGTAACGCGGCTCAATATGATAAAGCCGCCATTGGCTATTAGATTTGGGAGATAACTTTTGCAACCGCTGGTGTAGTGATGCCCAAGAGCCATGACTGGGATGAATATCGAGGGTTTCACACTCCAAAAATACCCAATCACTTTGCAACGCCAATTGTTCCCCTTGGGGTGAAATCTCACCATCCCCTGAATAAAACAGACTACGCCCCGAATTCGCCGTCAGGTGCAAACTGCGGTTACTGACCGAATGTTGAGTTAACGCCGTTGTCACTTTCCAATCACCAATAAATTGAATCTCTTCACTATTTTGTTGAATGATCTCAAAACCTAATTGCGCTTTAGGCCAATATGAAAAAGCAAGAAGCGGCGTCAATAGCGCCCATTGTTCCCGCTGAGCAATAATCGTCAGTGGGCGCTTTCGTCGGTACGAATCCATCCAGTTAAGCAAGGAGGTTAGCCCCAAACAGTGATCCGGATGAGTGTGGGTCAAATAGATAGCATCCAATTCTTCCACATGCATTTGTCCAAACAGCGCTTGAGGCACCGTCGGACCACAATCCACCAGCAATTGGTAGTCTGACTCTTCCACCAGAATGCTGGCATTGACGCGTTCGCTATCATAAGCATCCCCGGTTCCCACCACCGTAATTTGAAAACTAGGCTGCATGGTTTGTCCTTGTTTTAGCCATTTCAATCCGTTGTTCTTGCTCATCAAAAAGGTGCAACGTCGAACGCGCTAAGCTTATGGGTAACCTGTCCCCCAATCCATAAATCTGGTCACTCTCCACCACAAAATGCTGCCCCTTTAATAAACCATAGTAAAGTCGTGAATGCCCTAGAGGCTCCACCACCGTGATTGGCATAAAGGCATCTGGGTTTTGGCTATCCACCACCACTTGATTAGGACGAACGCCTATACACTCCGTCCCAGCAGGTAGCGAAATATCGATTGAATCGAACATTTGCGGTGGGAGAAAATTCATCACCGGTGACCCAATAAATGACGCTACAAATTTATTGGCTGGCTTCTGGTACAACGTTTCAGGCGTACCGATTTGCTCAATACGTCCTTGATTTAAGACCACTATACGGTCAGCCAAAGTCATCGCTTCAACTTGGTCGTGAGTCACGTAAATCATGGTGGCTTTCAAGTTTTGATGAAGTTGCTTCAAGTAAATGCGCATTTCGCCACGTAGCTTCGCATCAAGGTTTGACAGCGGTTCATCAAACAAAAATAACTCAGGGTCACGCACAATCGCGCGCCCAATCGCCACCCGTTGACGCTGCCCACCAGACAGCGCCGATGGTAGTCTGTCAAGCAAATGAGTTAATTGTAAATTCTCGGCGGTTTCCCGTACTTTTTGGGTAATTTCTCGCGCACTCATTCCCGCCATCTTCAGCGGAAATCCCATATTCTTTTCCACGCTCATGTGGGGATATAGGGCATAGGATTGGAACACCATCGCCACTTGTCGCAGTGAGGGATGCACATCATTCAACGGTTGACCATTGAGTCTCAATTCCCCCTCAGTGATGGATTCTAGCCCTGCAATCATACGTAGCAACGTGGATTTCCCGCAGCCAGAAGGTCCAACAAACACCACGAATTCGCCATTATCGATGGTTAAATCCACCTGTGGGATCACGCAATGCCCTGCGTAGCTTTTACCAATATTAATCAGTTCAAGTTTTTTCATGATAAGTGCCTACTATTTCAATCCCATCGAGAAACCACGTAATAAATAGCGCTGCATATAGCCCGCCAGCGCCAGCATCGGCAGCGAAGAAACAATCCCTATCGCCATCATTTCTCCCCATGCAGTACCGTCTTCAGTCATAAAATTAGAGATAAATAATGGGATAGTGAATTTGTCTGGCGTATGAATAAATAACAGCGAGAATAAAAACTCATTCCAACCGAGGATCATGGAGAAAATCGCCGTCGCGACTAACCCCGGCGCACAAAGCGGAAAGACAATATAGGCTAAACGGCGCAGTAAGTTCGCCCCATCCATCGCCCCTGCCTCTTCAATCTCTAATGGAATATCGCGAATAAAACCGAGCAGCATCCAGATACAAAACGGCAAGGTATACACCTGATAAGACAAAATCAGCCCAATGCGCGTATTCAGTAACCCAACTTGGTTCATCAAGGAATAGAGCGGAATGGCAATCACAATCGGCGGCATCATTTTAATAATCAATACACCGAGCAAAAACACGTTATCGAGCTTAGCAGGGAAGCGATAACGCACTAAGGCGTAAGCACAAAAGAACGCCAGTACCACCGAAACCGCCGTTGCCCCTACCGAGACTAAAACCGTGTTGCCCACTAAGCGCAGCAAGTCCCCTTCAAATAGCTTTTCAAACGACGATAAGCTCGGTTGGCTTGGTAGTAATTGCGCCCCCGATTGCATAATTTCAGACGGGGATTTAAACGCCGTGCCGAACATCCAAATAATCGGCAGCGTCATGATCAACACTGCCAACCAAACCAACAATGTATGTATTTTGGCTTTCATGATCAGCGTCCTTTCATTACGTTTCGGGCATAAATCAATGTCATCAGCAAGGAAATCGCCAACATCACTAACGCCGCCGCACTCGCCATGCCTAAGTCAAAGAAGCGGAAACCGTATTTATAGACAAACATAGATAATGTCTCGGTTGAATTTCCTGGACCGCCCCCCGTCATCACATACACTTTGTCGAATAACTTAAAGGTATCGATAGAGCGCAATAAAAATGCCAGCATCAGTTGCTTTTTGATCAGCGGAAGCGTGATGTAGACAAAGGATTTCCAGCCTTTTGCACCATCCACCATCGCCGCTTCGCCAATATCTTTAGGAATGGATTGCAAGCCCGCCAAAATGATCAGAAATGCCATTGGCGTCCATTGCCAGGTATCCACTAACGCTATGGAATATAAGGCTAAATCTGGATTGAACAACCACTCTTGGGCGGGTAAACCCACCGCCACCAGCAGGCTATTTAAGAATCCAAAATCATAGTTGTACCAAGAGCGCCAAATCGAGGAGCACACCAGCGTGGAGAGCATCATCGGGTAGATAATGATGGGCAACGCAAATTTTCGCCCAGCAAATTGACGGTTAAACAGCAGTGCTAGCCACAGCCCTAAAAGAACTTGGGCAATGGACGCCACGAGGGTAAACACGAAAGTATTTTTAATCGCAGCCAGAAAGAAAAAGTCATCGAACAATTCCGAGAAATTCGACCAGCCAATAAAGTGATAGCTGTCATCGATATAATCCACTTGCCCAAATGCGTGATACAGCACGGATACGATGGGATACAACGTCAATAACCCCAGCATAATCAACGCTGGGAGGAGTAACCAAAACAACTGTTTACGGTTTTCAAATAACATACTCAGCATTCCATAAAGGCGCTAGAAACTAGCGCCATGAAAAACATCACTATTTTTTTGGGTGCTATTTTTTGGTGCTACGTTCAATGCGTTTTTGCGCTTGTTCCAAAGCTTGATCTCCGGTCATTTGCCCCATCATCGCCATTTGTAAAAAGTCCCCAAGAATACTTTCCACTTCTGCCCAGTTTTGAATGCGTGGGCGTGCTTTACCCGCTTCTAATGCGGCTGCTTGTTGCGGATACCAACGGTATTGACTAACAACTTGCGGGTCTGCGTAGACGCTATGGCGCGTTGGCGGTGTACCAAAGTTTAGTGCTAACGCTTTTTGCATTTCGGCACTGCTAGCAAATGCAAGGAATTGCTCCGCTTCCACTTTGTTTTTCGCATCCGCCGGAATCGCAAGCTGCCAGATACCCAGCATCGGTGATGGCTGTCCTATTTCTGCTGGTGGCGCCATCATTTCCATTTTGCCGACCACATTCGAGACTTTGGCATTATCAAGATCCGGCACCCAAGCTGGCCATACTTCGATTGCCATCGCTGCGGTACCTTTTTGTAATGCATCGCGAACTTCATCTGCGTTAAACACATCCACCCCTTTCGGCGCATATTGCTTCATGGCTAAGAAGGTTTCTAACGCTTGTTTAGCCTGCGGGGTATTCAAGGTCGGTTTTCCGTTACTATCGACAACGTCGCCACCATATCCCCACAGAATGGGTAAAAATCCCGTCACGATTGGGTTGCCTTTTACTCCGCGGTACACCACGCCATTGGCTTTGCCATCTTGGCTAATGGTTTTCGCTGAGTTCAACACATCCGTCCATGTTTTCGGCTGTTGAAGTTTGTACTGATCGAACAGGTCTTTATTCCACGCGAACATTGCCACGTTACCCACCATTGGCAATGCATAGCTCGCACCTTTGCCATCTTGGCGACCGATGTCCACAGTGGATTGAATAAAGTCTTTATCTTGGAGTGAGTCAGGAAGTGGGGATAACCACTTGTTGGCAAGGAATTCAGGTGCCCATGTGTCATCCATTAAAATCACGTCATAGTTACCGGTTTTCTCGCGCATGGAGAGCACGACGCTTTCATACAGCCCTTTACTCGGACGCTTAACTAAGGTGATTTCAGCCTTGGGATTATTTTTTTTATATTCGTCGACAACAAACTGCATCGCATCGCCGTAGCTGCTATCTCGTCCGGCAATAATTAATTCTGAGGCGCTAGCGCCAAGTGTTGAGGCTATCAGAGCGGATGCCAATAATGTGCGCTTAATCATTTGCTTCTCCTAGTGGATGTCTCTTGTTTTTGTATGAATTTTCGGTTGAGTTTTTTTGCACGCGCGTTCAAATTGCCATGGCAGGCTACGGCGAGAAGATGACAACCAAATGAAGGTGAAGTGAAGGTTTTATTCCGAATGATAAAGACGATTGGAATTCAATAGCCGCTTTCTTTAGTATGATGGGCAATTCTTTGCATAACATCCTAACTGAGAGCCGAATGACTCGCACCCAACGCTTACTCACGCTGATCCAGATCCTGAAAGAGAATCGCTATCCAGTCACCGCAGATGCCCTCGCCTGTCAGTTAGAGGTGAGTGTTCGTTCCATTTATCGGGATATCGAATCGCTACGCGACCAAGGAGCTGAAATTACAGGTGAAGCGGGCATTGGTTATCAGTTAAAAAGCGGATTGTTACTGCCACCATTGATGTTCGATGAGAATGAACTAGAAGCGCTAATTTTAGGTTTACGCTGGGTACAAAGTAATGCCGATGAAGAACTCAAAAACTCTGCCCTGCGCACACTCAATAAAATTAATGCTGTGGTGGGTAAAGAGGCACAGATCATCCTAAACAGTAATACGCTATTTGCCCCAACGACCCAACTTAATGAAATTGACGAGCATGTGGCTAAAAATTTACGCCTGAGTTTACGGGAAGAGCGCAAAGCCAAAATCGCGTATGTGGATATTAAAGGACAATCCAGTGAACGAATTATTTGGCCGATTGCGGTGGGTTATATGAAAGATACCCAAGTGTTAGCGGCGTGGTGCGAATTGCGCCAAAACTATCGCCATTTCCGCTTAGATAGAATCCAAGCTTACACCGTCTTGGGTGAGTCGCTGCCCTACCCGAAAGGCTATTTACTCAGCCGTTGGCAGAAAGAAGTTTTGTGTGTCACTCCTGACAATTTCTGACACCGCCTTCGCTTATAGTCAGTGCTCTACTTAATTTAAGGAAAAACCACTATGAGCGAGCTAGTTCTATTTACCAATGCAATGTCCCGCGGCAATACCGTTGATTTACTATTAAAAATGATGGACGTTCCCTATAAGCGCATTGAATTAGCTTATGGTGCAGAGATGCACACCAAGGAATACCTTGCCATTAATCCAATGGCAAAAGTACCTGCTTTAGTTGATGGTGATGTGGTTGTTACTGAGTGCGCGGCGATTTGTCTTTATTTAGCCGATAAGTTTATTGAAAAGGGTTTTGCCCCCGCACTTAATAGCCCTGAGCGTGGTGCTTATTACCGCTGGTTTTTATTCACGGCAGGTCCGATTGAATCTGCGTTTACCGTCCTTGATTTAGGTGTGGAATTAACAGAAGAACAGCAAAAATCGTCAGGCTTTGGTAGCGTTGAACGCACTTTAGCGACGCTAGATGTCTGCCTCGCCAGTGCCAAACCGTATATTTGCGGTGAAACATTAACCGCAGTGGATGTGTATGTGGGCTGCTTTGTGATGTTTTTAATCAAATATTGCGGGTATACCGCAACACCGCCAATGCAAACCTATATGGATAGCCTAGCAACACACCCAGAGATTGCTACGCTGCTAGCGATGTAGTACCTATTATCATCACCGTGAAATGCAAAAAGGCGCAGAATTAACCTGCGCCTTTTTAATTTCTCGCTAAAGAGAGTTAAACGATGCTTAACGCATTGTCACAAACTCTTCGGCGGCAGTCGGGTGGATTGCGACAGTGTTGTCGAAATCTTTCTTGGTTGCGCCCATTTTGAGAGCAACCGCGAAGCCTTGCAGCATTTCATCCATACCAAAACCGATACCGTGGATGCCGACAATTTTCTCTTCTTTACCCACACACACCAGCTTCATGCGACATGGTTGGCGATGAGAAGTGACTGCGGTATACATCGCCGTAAATGAAGATTTATAGCATTTCACTGCATCTGCGCCATATTTTTCAATCGCTTCTGGCTCAGTTAAACCCACTGTACCAATTGGCGGATGGCTGAATACCACCGTTGGCACGTTGGTGTAATCTAAATGCTCGTCAGGCTTGTTATTAAATAAACGCTCAGACAAACGGCGACCCGCAGCAACGGCGACTGGCGTTAACTCTACCGCGCCGGTGTTATCGCCCACTGCGTAAACACCCGCAACATTGGTATTCTGATATTTATCGACTTTAATATAGCCTTTCGCATTTAGCTCAACGCCTGCCGCTTCAATATTCAGGTTATCCGTCATTGGCTCACGACCGATTGCCCAAATCAGCGCATCAACAGTTTGCTCGTGACCATTTTCTAATTTCAGTGTCAGTGAGCCGTCTGCATTTTTGACCACTTCTTTCGGAATGGATTCTGTGTGCAGCGTTGGGCCTTCTGCGTTCATCACTTCCACTAACGTTTCAACAATAAGCGGGTCAAACGCACGCAGTGGAGCATGTTTACGCACAAACAGGTGCGCTTCGCTACCTAAACCATTCAGTACGCCAGCCAGTTCAACGGCAATGTAACCCGCGCCGACAACGGCAACACGTTTAGGCAGTGCTTCCAGTTCAAAGAAACCGTCTGAAGTCATGCCATATTCTGCGCCAGGGATCGCAGGGATCACCGGACGACCACCGGTTGCGATCAGAATATGATCCGCGGTGTAAATCTCGCCATTCACTTCAACAGTATGTGCATCAACAAAACGAGCAAAACCTTTGATCACATCGACTTTGTTATTGCCAAGTACGCGATCGTAAGATTGGTGGATACGATCGATATAAGCAGTACGGCTCTCAATTAATTTCTTCCAGTTGAAATCATTGATAGTGGTATCGAAACCATAGTCTGGACCATAGGCGCGAATAGCTTCAGAAATTTGCGCTGCATGCCACATCACTTTTTTCGGTACACAACCGACGTTAACACAAGTGCCGCCTAACTCTTTAGCTTCAATCAGGGCACACTTTTGTCCGTACATTGCCGCACGGTTCATTGACGCAATACCGCCGCTACCGCCGCCAATTGCAATATAGTCGTAATGTTTGCTCATAACTTGGTGATTCCCATTTGTTGAATTACGAATACGTTAATATTCTCTTATTATGCTATGTAAACATAAACATTTAAGATAGCTATTGCCTGTTACTGCAATAGCGAGAGTCTATTATTACTCAAGTACAATTTACTCAGGTACAATCCACTCAACTAATGTATGCCCAGTGCCTTCTGGCACCAGTGTTTTATGTAACCATGGCAGGACATTTTTCATCTGCTGCTCAAGTTTCCAAGGCGGGTTAATGACAATCATACCGGATGCGGTCATGCCGCGTTGGTCGCTGTCAGGGCGCACCGCTAATTCAATCTGCAGAATTTTACGGATACCCGTTGCTTCTAGCTGGTTCACCATACGTTTGATTTGTTGGCGCAAAACCACTGGATACCAAATCGCATAAGTGCCTGTTGCGAAACGTTTATAACCTTCAACAACGCCTTTTACGACCGCTTCATAGTCTGATTTCATCTCATAAGGTGGATCCATCAGCATAAAACCACGGCGGCTTTGTGGAGGTAATTTCGATTTTAACTGTTGATAGCCATCTTCACGGGCAACTTGTGCACGTTCATCGCGAGAAAATTCAGTACGCAATAATGGATAATCACTTGGATGTAACTCAGTTAAAATCAGTTTATCGTGCTCACGCAGTAAATGTTTCGCTAATAGTGGCGAACCCGGGTAATAGCGTAAGCGACCATTTTCATTTAAACGGCGTACAACTTGCATATAGGGCAGTAATTCCTCAGGTAAATCCGGTTGCTCCCATACTCGTGCAATCCCTTCGAGATATTCCCCTGTTTTTTCTGAATGTTCGCTGGTTAATTGATAACGACCCGCGCCGGAATGGGTATCCAGATACAGAAATGGTTTCTCTTTTTCTTTAAGAGATTCAATGATCAGGCTTTGCACCGTATGTTTGAGAACATCCGCATGGTTGCCTGCGTGAAAGCTATGACGATAACTTAACATGTCGCGTTTATTTCCTGAGGAATTCAGCAGTCACTTTTGTGAATGCTGTTAATAGAATCTGTACAGAAGGTCTGTTGAATGAAAAATAGACCAAATAATTTCTTTCGCGCCATTATAGCTAAAATTTGATGGGATTGTCATAGTGACAAAACATGACAAAATTGCACATGACCTTTCCTTAGCAAAAAGTTATCCTAAGCAAAATTAAAAACCACAACAGGGGAAACCAATGAAACGAGTATTTATAATATCTTCCATTTTAGCGTTATTTTTAGTGAATAATTCTGCAATGGCAGGTAATTCATCCCAAGGATGTGAAATCAAAAAGCAGAAAATTGAAACTCAGCTCAAATATGCCAAAGCACACGGTAATACCTACCGCGTAAATGGCTTAGAGCGCGCACTCGAGAACGTTAACCGCTACTGTACCTCTGATTCGCTGTATCGCGATAGCCAGGAGAAAATTGCCGAAAAACAGAAAAAAGTCGCTGAGCGTGAAGCTGAATTGCAAGAATCCATTCAAAAAGGTGATCCTGAAAAAATCGCTAAACATAAGCGCAAGGTTGCCGAAGCAAAGGCTGAGCTTAAAGAAGCTCAAGAGCTCTCAGACATCTACAAAGATACCCTTTAATAAAAAATTAAATTTAATCAAATAGTTAATTTTTATTCTTTATCTCACCCTATGCCTAATTTTGGATAAATAAAGGCATGGGGTGAAATTATCAACAAACTTAGGCTATAGTATAAAAGAATATAGAATGGTGAATTATAAGAATATTTTGATTAAGCAGTGAAAAGGGGAACGCATGTCAAACATGCAAGATGAGCAACAAAAAGAGACCAACAAATTAAAATCCACTCTAAACAAAAGCCTAGATGGCAGTAAAAAAGCCCTAACGTTCTCAATGAGAGTGGTCGATTTTGTTTGTGCAATTCCATTTATTGCGCATTTAATCCGCACTGCCCAACGTTTTACCGATAGAATGGGTAACCAGTTTGGTGCCGCAATTACCTATTTCTCGTTTTTATCCCTGATCCCTGTACTGATGTTTAGCTTCGCTGCGGCGGGTTTTGTGTTAGCCAGCAATCCTGAATTACTTGAGAAGCTCATTCGTGGCATTTCTGCCAACATTACTGATCCCACACTCGCAAATACCCTTGAACAAACCATTGATACGGCTATCCGCCAGCGTACCACCGTGGGGTTAACTGGTTTAGCACTAGCGGTCTATTCTGGCGTTAACTGGGTAAATAACTTGCGCTTAGCGATTTTAGCGCAATCTCGCACCATTTGGGAACGAAACGAATCAGAACAAGAAAATATCATTTTCCGCTATGTTCGGGACTTTTTCGCGCTAATAGGCTTGCTAATCGCGTTAATTGTCACCATTACACTGACCTCCGTAGCAGGCTCTGCGCAAGCGACCATTGTCAGTACACTTGGCCTAGACAGCATCGAGTGGCTTAAGCCCGTTTGGACACTGATTGGCTTAGCAATTTCCATTACCGCCAACTTCTTATTATTTTTGTGGATTTTCTGGATTTTACCACGCATGCAGCACCGTCGCCGCTCACTGCTGAAAGGCACCTTGCTCGCCGCGATTGGATTTGAAATCATCAAATCTATCATGACATGGATTTTACCAACCTTAGCCTCTTCACCATCGGGGGCAGCTTTTGGTTCAGTATTGGGGTTAATGGCATTTTTCTATTTCTTTGCCCGACTCACACTCTTTTGCGCTGCGTGGATTGCCACGGATGAGCCGAAGGGGGGTGCACAAGACGTTCTCACTTCCTAATACTAATCATAGGGGAATGACGGATTCATCATTCCCCTCACGCATTTATTCCATTTATTTGCTTATTCCATCTCTTTAATGAGCGTCGCCATTAAATCTTTTGTGCTCATTTCACGGACTTTTGCCACATTTTGTCCCGCCCAATGGGCGGCAAATTCATCACTGCCGGAATGAGTTGCCGCGGCATTCAGCTGCTTACCCACATCATAAGCGATGGGATAATCCGGCAATTTACTTTCATCATACTGCTGCCCCGCTTGCATAAACTGGTTGAAAATACCTCGGGCAGGCCGCCCTGAAATAGCGGCTGTTAAATAAGTATTATCCGTTGTTTGGCTTTTCAGTTTACGACGATATCCTTCATTTGCCGCAGATTCTGGGCATAACAGAAAGGCGGTTCCTAATTGTGCGGCAGAAGCACCATGAGCAAGGGCTTGCTTGATATCCGCACCATCCATGATCCCCCCTGTCGCAATAATCGGTAATTGCGTGTGTTTAGCAAGTAGCGCAACCAGCTGATTTGTTGTCAGTTCTTCATCTTTTAATTGCACATCAAACATGCCACGATGACCACCAGCTTCTATTCCTTGCGCCACAATTGCATCAATGCCCGCTTGTTCAATTAATTGGGCTTCATGTAAGTTTGTTGCCGTCGCCATCGTAAAAATACCTTTTTCTTTCAAAGCATTGATAACTTCACGAGACGGCACATTGAAGTGGAAACTCACGACTGCGGGCTTCATTTCTAAAAATAGTTCCAACATGGCTGGGTTATCTAAAAATGAGAGATAAATTTCATCCAATTGCTCTGGGGCTTGATGGTTAAACTGCTGAAATTTAGGCTGTAAATGTGCCAACCAAGCCTGTTCGTTCTGGCTATTGCGTTGTGGTGTCGTATGGCAAAACACATTCACATTAAATGGTTTGTTTGTTAGTGCTTGAGTGGCTGCAATCATTGACCTAGCTTGATCTACCGAGCTGGCACCCAGTGCTAAGGAGCCCAATCCGCCCGCCTCACAAACAGCGGCCACCAACGCAGGTGTTGAAACCACCGCCATAGGTGCTTGAATAATAGGATAACGTAGGTTTAGGCGATGCAGTAATACATTGGAGTGGCTCATACTTTCCTTACCTTTTTATGCTTACGCGATAGATGAATAGCATGTTAATAAATTGCATATAATATGTATCTTTATCATTCTATCCCAATATTTACTCAATGAACCTAACTGTTTTTCGGAATGTGATAACAGCCGCATTTCTCATTACTATCATAAAATTAGCAAACTAAACGCATTTTAAGCGTGTATGTTATAGCAACAAACTGCCTAAGATACAGTGAACTCACGCCTAAGGAATCCGACAATGCAAATCTCTCAATTGGAAAATCTATCTTGTGGTGTCGTCGTTTATTACCATAATCAGCCACAAAACTGCGTTGGCACATTCTGTGCGCGAGGTAGCGATCTTGCGGGGAAACGATTAACTGTCGATACGCCTTTGCGCATTGCGAGTAACACTAAACCCTTTACTGCAGCGGCGATTTTACGCTTGGCTGAGATGGGCAAGCTGTTTGTAGATGACAGTATTTCTCATTATATTTCACCAAAATACAATCAATTACTCTCACCAAAATACGACACCGATGCGATTACGATCCGTCACCTACTCAACCACAGTAGTGGGCTATTGGATCATGCCAACGAGGAATACCTCAAAGACGTTTTAAAACGTCCTGATTATCAATGGACACGTTCAGAGCAAATTGAGCTATATATTCAGCAAGATCACCCCTTTTTCCGCCCCTCCGAAGCTTTTATCTATTCTGATACGGGCTATATTCTGCTTGGGAATATTATTGAACGAATGACGGGACAAGCACTGGGAGAAGCCGTCCGAGAACTCTTGAAGTTTAATGAAATTGGCTTGCAGACCGCCTACTGGGAAACATTTGAACTCCCTGCTACAACGGAACCTCGTGCAAAACAGTACCTCGGAAAACTCGATTGCTCCGACATGGATCCTTCAATGGATGTGTATGGCGGTGGTGGCTTAGTGATGTCCTCGAAACAAATGGCGCAGTTCTTTGAAGCGCTATTTAGCGGTAAGATTTTTACCAAATCGGAAACCCTAGACACCATGTTAAGTGCAGGCTCCCATGAAGGGGCGCAAGGCTATCGGCAAGGGATCATGGTCAGCGAGGTCAACGGCATGACACTCTATTCCCATTTAGGCTTTTGGGGTTCCGTTGCGTACTACTCACCGGCAACTCAAACCAGCGCTGCGGGGTTTGTGGATAATCGAGATTCACGGAACGAACTGATTAACGCGATTGAAGCATTGTTGACGTCTAAATAAAGCGCCATCAACACAAAAAAATAACCCTCATCAGTGAGGGCTATTTTTATTCAGTTGATCACTAACGGGTCAATGGTGCTGGAATCGGTAACGCTGGTGCAGGCCCGCCCTCTTGAGGCTCTGCGACTGCTGGAGATTCTGGCGCCGGCTCCACAACCGCAGGTAATTTAGGCCATAACACTTGCGTGAATTTCTGGCGAATTTGCTCTGCATCCATGGTCTGTTTTTCTTTCGGCTGTGCTAAGACAATCGCCGCTTCTTGAGACAGTAAACGACGCGCTTCCATATTTACTTGTTCAAGATTTTGAGTTCCTAAGAACGCTTGTCTGAGTAATTGATACTGCTCAGGTGCGATATCCACGACGCCATTTTGTTGTGAAATCAAACGCTGGCTAATTAACACATCGGTACTGGTACGCGCATATGCCGCAAACAGTTGTGATAATTGAACTTGCTTCTCTTTCATCATGTCATTGAACAGCTCTGGGTCAATACCATTTTGTTTGATTGCCGCCAGCTCATTCAACGCCACGTCTGCCACTGCTGCCATTTTTTCTGGTGGTGCAGAAATCGCTAACGTACAGCTCGCTTTTTGATACTGAACACGACAATCTAAGCCCGGCGTCACACCCTCTTCCGCAAACTTTTGTTTAAAGGACTTCTGTAATGAGCGGTAAATGGCTTCTCGAGCGAGGTCACTTCCCCAATAACGCAGCAACACGTTGGAATCTTTGATTGGCAACCAATCGATATCCCAAATTAGCGAAAGGGTATCTTGCGTTGATTTGTCTTGAAGGATATCAATTGCCTGAGGCTTCACTGACGATAAAACAGCAACTGAAACAGGCTCAGAACGCTTACCTTCTAACGATGAAAACGCTTGAGTGATACTGTCAGATAACATGCGAGAATCCACATGCCCCGCGACATATAATGTCATGACATCAGGTGTGTACCATTTTTGATAGAACGAATTCACACTGGCTAAATCGACTTTACCGTTTGGCTTCTGCCCTGGATCATAACCTAGCATCGCCGACCCATTGAGACGAGCACGCCAAACAGGGTCGTTGGCATTGACTGGTAAGGTAGCCACTGGAATATTGGGAACAGTTAACCCACTCTGTAATGAATTCTCAGTATATTGCGCCCCAGCCACAGACGTTGCCAACCAACTTAATGCTTGTTTCACCAAATCAGGGCGGTTGTTAGGCAGACTTAAACTATAAATTGTGTAGTCGTAAGAAACGACGGCTGGAGGTAACGGCATATCAGGGTCGGTTGCCTGACGCCAAAAATTTTGCAATGTAGCAGCAGGAAAAGCTTCAGATTGATGGAATAGCGCCATTCGAGGGATCAGATAACTGTACCCTTTTTCACTGGCTTTTTCAGATAACGAACCTGTTTTAATGGCTAACCGAAGTTGGATTCGATCATTTGGACGCTGTGGTGTTTGTAATAACTGCCAATTAAAGCCATTCTCGAGCTTTCCTTGCTGCCATGCTGGATCGGGTTGTAAAGGTTCAGCACTAGCAAAACCAGTGACTGATAAAAGTACCACGCCGATGATATATCGCACTTTCAAACCCTGCATGTAGACCCCTATGTTCTTTATATCCTTGTATTTAACCGTAAACAGCAACAGAAAAATTAACGAAAAACGCTAATTGACTCGGTTAAGCGATATAGTTTGGCTTCATCAAAAATTTGATTATCACTATACCCGAAAAAAACATCGCTGCATGTTATTGAGATAATTGGGCGGCGCTCAATACGCTAAGTCGCTAAGTTGATCACTAAAATGCATGTTAAACATCACCATTTATTTGCTGATATTTCGCATTTTGGATACGACAGATAGTGAGTAAGTCGCCCAAATCTTGCTGCTAACAATATGATAGGTATGTGTAATGATATTAGACCACAAACCTTATAACATGTTCATGGCTTAATCTGAATTTTGTTGTTTTATTTGACGATTATAACCTTTCGCCAATAACCCTATCTCATCATCTTGATGATATTGAGAAACTTCCAAATGGTCGACGTACTGATTTGCTTGCAACTCCCCCGCCATTTTACGCAGTGGGCGTACAATCATGCGGCTCACACACCACGTCATCGCAATGGAGATAATCAGCGCTAGCAGCAAATACGTTGTCGTTAGCAACGCAAAGGTGTTGAGTGCAAAACGGTAAACCCGGTTAGAATCCACTTGTAACGTCAAATAACCTTGAGGTTTCGCTTGTGGCGCTACCGTACCATAGGCATACAATGGAACAGTCATCTCAACCGGAATACCAATAAGCGGTAAAGACCATTCTGGGATCGGTTTCGGCGTGGCAAAGCTTAAATTCATTACCGTCGCATTATCCACCGTAACAATGGCTTTTCCCATAATCCCCGAGGTTTTCAGGCTCACAAGTAGCCTTTTGGCTTCGTTTAAATCAGAGCTAAGTAGTGAGTCCGTCAATGGTTTTTGGACTTGAACTACGGCATTGCTCAGTTGATTTAAATAATCTTGTTTGCGCTGTTCTAAGAGGTAAGTAAATTGAATGGACAAAAAAAGTGCAAGAAAAAGCAACGTAATCACAAAGAATACGACCATGCTCTTAAACGTGAGTGAACGTTGGACACGAGTGTTCATTTCCCACAACCTTCCTAATCAAGCTGCTTTTTAAAGAAAAAAATCGGACAAACAGTATACTTGATTTTCTGTATAAAGGTGCAGCTTTAAAAAAGAAAGATCACTTATTTAAGATAAGCTCCAAATTAACCGCTAAAGTGAGTAGATACAGCATAAAGAAACGGCAGAAAGTTTGCTTTTCTGCCGTTTAAAGTAATTAATTTGCGACTATTACCTGCTTTTCGTCTTCATCAACGGCAAAACAAGCGACTAACTGCTCACGGTAATTTTTCAATGCAGGCTGAGATTGCGTGCAAGGACCAAAAGCGCGTCGACAACGTGCTGCAAACGCACACCCCGGAGGCGGATTCATTGGGCTCGGTAATTCTCCCGTTAATTTGATGCGCTCACGGCGTTGGTCAGGGTTCAAACGTGGCGTCGCAGAAAGTAGCGCTTGAGTGTATGGATGCTGAGGATTGTTAAAAATCTGCTCTTTAGTCCCCTTTTCCACACAACGCCCCAAATACATCACCATCACTTCATCCGCGATATGCTCTACCACCGATAAATCGTGGGAGATGAACACATAGGAAAGCCCCAATTCTTGCTGTAAATCCATCATCAGGTTCAATACCTGAGCACGTACGGACACATCCAACGCCGATACTGGCTCATCCGCCACAACCACATCAGGGTCTAACATCAACCCACGAGCGATAGCGATACGTTGACGTTGCCCACCAGAAAACATGTGCGGATAACGGCTATAATGCTCTGTTTTCAAACCCACTTTTGCCATCATGGATAACACTTTTTCTTTACGCTGCTCTTTCGATAGCGAAGTGTTAATCAATAAAGGCTCTTCCAAAATTTGCCCGACTTTTTTACGCGGGTTCAGCGAACCATATGGGTTTTGGAAGACAATTTGGATTTTTTGGCGACGTAGTTTCTCTGCTGCTTTATCAGCAATCAGTAAGTTTTGGTCACGATAATACAGCTCACCGTCCGATGGTTGCTCAATCATTGTTAATAAGCGCCCAAGTGTGGATTTTCCACAACCTGACTCCCCAACCACCGCCAATGTTTTCCCTTTTTCTAACTCAAAAGAGACACCATCAAGCGCTTTGAGTGTTTTCTCCTTCGAGAAGACCCCGCCTTTCACGGAATAGTATTTTTTCAAGTCCACCGCTTTTAATAACGGCATTCCTTTAGCTTGTTGCTCACTCATAGCGTTGGTCTCCCCATATCATCCAGTGGCATGTGACATTTCACCTGACGGTCACCAATGGTTTGTAACGCAGGCTCCTCTTGGCGACAACGATCCGTTGCATACGGGCAACGCGGGTTGAGTAAGCATCCTTCAGGGCGGTCATATTTACCGGGTACAACACCCGGCAAAGAAGCTAAACGCGATTTGTTGCTAGCAAACTCAGGCAATGCGCGCAGCAATGCTTGGGTATAGGGGTGTCTCGGATGTTTAAAAATATCCTTCGCTTTCGCAGACTCGACCACTTGCCCTGCATACATCACGATAATATGGTGTGCGGCTTCTGACACTAACGCTAAGTCATGGGTAATCAGTACTAGCGCCATATTTTCTTGTTGTTGTAATTCCAACAATAATTCAATGATTTGTGCTTGAATGGTCACATCAAGCGCCGTAGTGGGTTCATCGGCGATCAACAACTTTGGACGACAAGCAATCGCCATCGCAATCATAATTCGCTGACTCATCCCGCCAGATAACTGGTGAGGATATACATCAAGGCGTGACTGCGGATCAGGAATTCCCACCATGTTTAGCAGGTCAATGGCCCGCTGTTTACGGGTGCTTCTATTGCCCCCTTGGTGTACTTTTAACGCTTCCATGATCTGATAACCGACCGTAAAGCATGGGTTCAAACTGGTCATCGGATCTTGGAAAATCATTGCCACATCTGCGCCGACAATTTGGCGACGCTCTTTTTCAGGAATCGACAATAAATCGCGTCCATCAAACTGCAACGATTTCGCCATCACTTTGCCGGGGTAATCAATTAACCCCATAATCGCCAGTGAACTAACTGATTTACCGGAACCTGATTCGCCTACGATCCCCACCACTTGCCCTTTCTCAACTTGGTAGCTGATGCGGTCAACGGCGCGAAACGGTGTCCCTTCGTCACCAAAGTGAACGGAGAGTTCTTCTACATTTAACAATGCCATTAGATTACCTCATCACTGCTTGAGTTTTGGATCAAAGGCGTCACGTAAACCATCACCCATCAGGTTAAACGCTAATACCGTTAATAAAATTGCTAATCCTGGGAACGTTACGACCCACCATGCGCTTTGTGCAAACTGCAACACATCAGACAACATAGTTCCCCATTCTGGTGTTGGTGGCTGTGCCCCCATTCCCAGAAAACCCAGTGCAGCCATATCTAAGATGGCGTTCGAGAAGCCTAAAGATGCCTGTACAATCAATGGTGCCAGACAGTTAGGTAAAATATTGACGAACATTTGACGCAACGCCCCTGCTCCCGCCACTCTCGAGGCAGTCACATAGTCACGATTCACTTCCACGAGAACCGCGGCTCGCGTCAAACGAATATAGTGCGGTAATGCCACAAAGGTTAACGCTATCGAGGCATTGACAATCGAAGGTCCGAAAATTGCCACCAAGACCAATGCGAGTAATAAACTTGGCAGAGCCAACATAATGTCGACGATACGCATAATCAGCGCATCCACTACGCCGCCAAAATAGCCCGCAATCACCCCAATAGTGACCCCCATAATTAGGGATAACACCACCACGAGACAGCCCACTAATAACGAAAGCCTTGCTCCGTACATTAGGCGAGATAATAAATCGCGCCCGACATCATCCGTACCAAGAATAAACTCCCATGAGCCACCTTCTTCCCAGACTGGCGGCGTCAGTAACGCCTGACGGAATTGCTCATCAGGAGCATGAGGCGCTAATACACCCGCAAGGATAGCAATTAATACCATCAAGATGATGTAGAACATACCAACAACAGCGCCTTTGTTGCGCTTAAAGTAATGCCAGAATTCTTGTAAGGGTGTCATCGGCTTCGGGGCGCTGACAGCTTTCGACTCAGTTGTTTGAGACATGTTTGCGCTCCTTATTTCTTATGACGAATACGTGGGTTAACAATGCCATACAGCACATCAACCACTAAGTTAACGAAGATAATCAACGTTGCGACAAGTAAGACGCCACCTTGAACCACTGGGTAATCTCGACGTTGTAATCCTTCAATTAACCAACGACCTAATCCCGGCCATGAAAAAATAGTTTCCGTCAAAATTGCACCGGCGAGCATCACACCGACCTGCAAACCAATGACCGTGACAACCGGCAGTAATGCGTTACGCAGGGCGTGAATTAAAATCACGCGAGCACGGCTAACACCTTTGGCTCTCGCCGTACGAATATAGTCTTCCCCTAATACTTCCAGCATCGCCGAGCGAGTCATACGCACAATCACAGCCAGTGGAATGGTTCCGAGTACAATGGATGGCAAAATTAAGTGCTCCACTGCATCTTTGAAGTCTCCCGCTTCCCCCCAAATTAGGGTATCAATCAGCATAAAGCCCGTGAGCGGATTCGAGTCATCAAGGAAAACTGTGTCGCTTACCCTTCCCGCAACAGGAGTGAGATCCCACTGAACAGAGACCAGCATGATCAACATGATCCCCCACCAGAAGATCGGCATAGAGTAGCCTGTTAATGAAACCCCGATCGCAGTGTGATCGAAAATCGAACCACGTTTAACTGCCGCTAAAACCCCGACAGGGATCCCAACAGAAACCGCAAAAATCATGGCGCAAGTGGCTAGTTCTACGGTGGCTAAAAAGCGAGGTAAAAATTCTTCCCAAACGCCAATGCGGCTTTTTAAGGAGATCCCTAAATCACCATGCATTATGCCGTTCAGGTAATGGAGGTATTGTTTCCAAAGTGGCTGGTCAAGTCCTAATTCAGCCATTAAGTATGCGTGTCTTTCTGGAGATAATCCGCGTTCACCCGCCATAATCATGACTGGGTCGCCTGGGATCATGTGAACGAAAGCAAAAGTAAGTAGCGTGATACCGATAAAGGTGGGGATCACGAGCCCGAATCGTCGGAGGATAAATTGCAGCATATCCTGAGTCTCTTTAATAATGCCGTCGACGGCTCTTAGTCCGCTTGGCTGGTCAGAAAAACAACGTTTTCATCTGCTCACAAATAACTAAATTTATCTGCATCTTCTGAACGTCAGAGGAGAAAACGCCCTCCGCTGCAAAGAGGCAGCGAAGGGCATTTACAGATTAAAAACAATTACTTATCAATGTCTACGTTTTCGAAGTGGTGTTTACCTAATGGATCAACCACGTAGCCTTTTACTTCTTTACGCACAGGCTCAAATACGGTGGAGTGAGCGATGATCAGCGCTGGCGCTTGTTCGTTCATGATCACTTGAGCTTGTTTGTACAGTTCTACACGTTTGTTGTGATCAGATGTCATACGTGCAGGCTGGATCACGTCTTCAAAGCTTTGATTACACCATTTAGAGTAGTTAGAACCCTGTTTTTTCGCAGCACAGCTGAATAAGGTCGCGAAGAAGTTATCAGGGTCACCATTGTCACCAGTCCAACCCATCATTACGGTTTGAGGCTCGCCGCTCTTAGCACGTTTCAGGTATTCACCCCATTCGTAGCTAACCACTTTCGATTTAACCCCGATCTTCGCCCAGTCAGCTTGGATCATTTCCGCCATTCGGCGTGCATTCGGGTTATATGGACGTTGAACTGGCATTGCCCACAGGTCAATTTCAAAACCTTCTGGGAAGCCCGCTTCCGCCAGCAATTTCTTGGCTTTTTCTGGATTATATTCGGTATCTTTAATCGCGTCGTTGTAACCCCACATAGTTGGTGGAATTAAGTTTTTCGCTTTTTGACCCGCACCTTGATAAACCGCTTGGATAATCGCGTCTTTGTTCACAGCCATCGACAGCGCTTGGCGAACCTTTTGGTTATCCAGTGGTTTCTTTTCAACGTTGTAAGACAGGTAGCCTACGTTCAGACCAGGCTGCTCCATTAACGTAATTTCTTTATCTGCTCTCATGCGCTCTAAGTCAGCCGGGTTTGGATACGGCATTACTTGGCACTCATTTTTCTGCAGTTTTGCATAACGTACTGACGCGTCAGGGGTAATAGAGAAAACTAAACGGTCAATTTTCGGTACTGCGCCCCAGTAATCTTTGTTCGCTTTGTACAGAATACGAGAGTCTTTCTGATACTGTTGCAGTTCAAAAGGTCCTGTTCCAATTGGGTTCAGGTCAACTTTCTCTGGAGTTTTCGCTTTCATCATTTGGTCAGCATATTCCGCTGATAAAATTGATGCGAAGTCCATTGCCATATCCGCTAAGAATGGCGCTTCTGGGCGTGTTAATGTGATACGAACTGTGTTGTCATCGACTTTTTCAACTTTGTCGATGATTTTGTCCATGTCCATTCCCATAAAGTATTCATAGCTACCGCCAGAAACTTTGTGATATGGGTGGTTTGGATCTTTTTGGCGCATGAACGTATAGATCACGTCATCCGCATTTAAGTCGCGGCTTGGTTTGAACTCTTTATTGGAGTGCCACTTCACGCCTTTACGCAGGTGGAATGTGTACACTTTACCATCGTCACTGACTTCCCAGCTTTCTGCTAAGCCCGGCTCAATTTCAGTCGTACCCAGCTTAAATTCAACCAAACGGTTATACAGAGGGATTGAACTCGCATCATAAGTTGTTCCAGAGGTGAATAACTGCGGGTTAAACCCTTCAGGTGAACCTTCAGAACAATAAACCAGTGTTTTAGCCTGTACTGAGGCAGATACTGCTAAAGCAGCTAATGTTAAGCCTACCGTCAATAAACCTGTCTTTTTCATCGAGAGCGTCATTGGTAATGCTCCTGTGGTGTATGTTGTTTTATCGAATACTGAAATCCATCTTGAATAAGACAGATGCCGTATCTGTATTTTTTGTTATTCACTGTGCAATTAATCAACTGGAATACATTTCGTCAATAGCATTATTCACTGTAACAATTTCGCTTAAATAACATTTATTGGATTATTTCGGTGCAAATATAGCCTTATATGTTACAAAAATGTTTATTTCCTAGCGGTTATAACCACAGAAACATTACTGGATAGATTTTTATAAGGACGTTAATTATTTGTATATTTGTGATTAAGTGCTGAATTACTGAGCGGAAATAGTGGGCAATACAAAAAACTGCAACATAAAACGCTAAATAGAATTCACATGAAACTATTTGTTAGCTGATTGTTTTGCATGTTTTTTATACTAAAAAGAATTATTGGCGGGTTTATATATCCTCTTACCGTTTTCAAGGAATCGCGGGGGAAAATACCAATCAGATTATGAAAGCTAGTTTTGATTAACAGACTTGTTTTGCTAGATAAGTTTGTTTTGTTCTGAGCGCTGAGCTTAAAAGCAATGAAAAGCTTATTAATACGTAATGTGCATTAAATGAGCGTAATAGAGGTAACTAAAAGGAGTTGGAAAAATGAGAGGGATAGAAACGAAAAAACCCACCTCAATGAGGTGGGTTTTAGAATTTGGTCGGCGAGAGAGGATTCGAACCTCCGACCCACTGGTCCCAAACCAGTTGCGCTACCAAGCTGCGCTACTCGCCGAAAACGGTGTGAATAATACTGCCAAGAATGGGGATCGTCAACCCTATTTTTCGCTAAAACCGTTCGTATGCTGATAAAACCATCAAAATGGTATGGTTTCTTATTTTTACGTCTATTTTTGGGTAAAAAATAAGCGCTAAAAATATTTTAGCGCTTATTTATCCCAATCACTGGGAAGGTCATATTTATTCAATCATTTTCTAAATCAAAAATAACTGACTAAAAATCAACCTATTGAAGTAATGAAATATCTGCAACTTTTAAGAATAACTCACGAAGCTGACTTAACAGTGTTAAACGGTTATTCCGCACAGCAGGATCTTCATCCATCACCATGACGTTCGCAAAAAATTCATCAACTACTTCGCGTAATGAGGCTAACTCTACGAGTGCTTCTTGGTAGTTACGTTCAGCAAACATTGGCGCTAACTTGTCTTGCAGTACCACAAGATGAGTGGCTAACTTCACTTCTTCTGGCGTTTTCAGTACAGACGCTAACACGCTATCAGCGAGTTTCTCTTCTGACTTACTCAGAATGTTAGAAACACGTTTGTTGGCAGCTGCCAGCGCTTGTGCTTCTTCTAAAGAACGGAAGTGAGTCACTGCTTTAACACGCGCGTCGAAGTCAGCTGGCTGAGTTGGGCGACGAGCTAATACCGCTTGGATAGTGTCGATGCTGTAGCCCAGTTCTTGGTACCAAGAACGGAAACGGCCTAGCATGAACTCAACCACATCTTCCACGACATTTTTGTTAGTCAGTTTATCGCCATACAGACGCACAGCTTCTTGGGTCATTTCCACAAGGTCAAGCTGATAGCCTTTTTCAACGATAATACGTAACACACCTAATGCAGCACGGCGCAGAGCGAATGGGTCTTTATCCCCTTTAGGATGCTGACCAATACCGAAGATACCTGCGAGAGTATCCATTTTTTCTGCTAATGCTAATGCCGCAGAAACATCGGTAGATGGCAGTTCATCACCCGCGAAACGCGGTTGATACTGTTCTTTCAGCGCAAGAGCAACATCTTCTGACTCACCATCATGGCGAGCATAGTGCATCCCCATAACACCTTGGGTATCTGTGAACTCAAAGACCATGTTAGTCATCAAGTCACATTTAGCCAGTAAGCCTGCACGAGTTGCGTGATTTACATCCGCGCCAATTTTGCTCGCAATCCAACCCGATAATGCTTCTAAGCGGTCAGTTTTATCACGCAGAGTACCTAGCTGTTGCTGGAACAGAACGGTTTCTAAACGTGGTAAGTTATCTTCTAAGCGCTGCTTACGGTCAGTTTTGAAGAAGAATTCCGCATCCGCTAAACGCGGACGAACAACTTTTTCGTTACCGGAGATAATTTGCTGCGGATCTGAAGATTCAATATTCGCCACGAAGATAAAGTTCGGCATTAACTTGCCTTCATTATCATAAACAGGGAAATATTTTTGGTCGCCTTTCATGGTGTATACCAGTGCTTCAGCAGGAACTTCTAAGAATTTCTCTTCGAATTTTGCTGTTAATACTACTGGCCATTCAACCAAAGAAGCCACTTCTTCAACTAAGCTGTCGGTTAAATCTGCTTTACCGCCCAACGCTTGAGCGGCTTTTTCTGCATCAGCAATAATTGTCGCTTTACGCTCAGCGTAATCTGCGATTACTTTACCGCGAGTGCGTAAAATTTCTGGGTATTGTTCCGCGTTATCAATTGTGAATTCAGCTTCACCCATAAAACGGTGACCGCGGATAATACGATCGCTCTTAATACCAAGAATTTCGCCCTTAACAACATCACTACCCAGCAGTAATGTCACAGTATGTACTGGACGTACAAACTGAGTCTCTTTATCTGCCCAGCGCATTAATTTAGGGATAGGTAATTTCGCTAGTGAACGGCTAACCATATCAATCAGTAATTCGCTGACTGGCTGCCCTTTCATTTGTGCGCGATACAGTAACCATTCGCCTTTATCTGTGGTTAAGCGCTCTGCTTGATCAACAGTGATCCCACAGCCACGCGCCCAACCTTCGGCTGCTTTTGTTGGTTTACCTTCAGCATCAAATGCTTGGGAAATTGCAGGGCCACGTTTTTCAACTTCGCGATCTGGCTGAGCCGCGGATAAGTTTTCCACTTTCAGCGCTAAACGACGAGGCGCAGCAAACCAATTCACTGCTCCATGAGCGATATCTGCACCATCTAATTCCGCAGTAAAGTTAGCGGCGAATGATTCTGCAAGAGAACGAAGAGCCTTCGGCGGTAACTCTTCTGTACCGATTTCCACTAGGAAAGTCTGTTGAGTCATGACAGCCTCTTAGTTCTTATGACACATAGGGAAACCCAGCGCTTCACGAGAAGCATAATAAGCTTCTGCCACCCCTTTCGTCAGGGTACGGATGCGTAAAATATAGCGCTGGCGTTCTGTGACTGAAATTGCCTTACGGGCATCCAGTAAGTTAAAAGTATGAGCCGCTTTTAAAATACGCTCATAAGCCGGAAGTGGCAGAGGCGTTTCTAAAGCAAGCAGATATTGAGCTTCTTTTTCATACTCTTCAAAGCATTTGAATAAGAATTCAACATTGGCATGTTCAAAGTTATACGTGGATTGCTCAACTTCGTTTTGGTGATAAATATCGCCATACGTGGTTTTACCCAGTGGGCCATCGCACCAAACCAGATCGTACACGCTATCAACGCCTTGAATATACATAGCAAGACGCTCAAGACCATAAGTGATTTCACCGGTGACAGGTTTGCACTCCAGACCACCCACTTGCTGGAAGTAAGTAAACTGAGTCACTTCCATACCATTTAACCAAACTTCCCAACCCAGCCCCCAAGCACCCAGTGTTGGGTTTTCCCAGTTATCTTCAACGAAGCGGATATCATGGACAGTTGGGTCAATACCAAGTTCTTTTAATGAACCTAAGTACAACTCTTGGATATTGTCAGGCGAAGGCTTAATGATCACCTGAAATTGGTAATAGTGCTGTAGACGGTTCGGGTTTTCACCATAGCGACCATCAGTTGGTCGGCGAGATGGCTGAACATAAGCTGCTGCGATAGGCTCTGGACCTAAAGCGCGCAAACACGTCATTGGGTGTGAAGTACCTGCGCCGACTTCCATGTCCAGTGGTTGAACAATGGTACAGCCTTGGCGCGCCCAGTAATCCTGTAATGTCAGGATAAGACCTTGAAAGGTTTTGGTATCAAACTTTTGCATGTTAGATCCGCACGCGATACGTGAAATTTAAGAAAGTGACCAGTATACCCTTTGACCGCCAGATATACAGCAATGAATACGTCTGTAACCATTCTAAAAAGAAAAAAAATTAATTTCACCCCTTTAAAACTGTGTTTTTATACAGTATAAAGATTCTATTCTTGCTCACAAGCTGAACATAATTAGAAAAAGGATGAAAATGGAAACCTCACTCACTCGCTGTCATTGGGTCAACCAAGATCCCGAATATATTGCCTATCACGATAATGAATGGGGAAAACCCACCAAGGATAATCAAGAATTATTCGAAATGATCTGCCTCGAAGGCCAGCAAGCAGGGCTCTCTTGGTACACTATTTTGAAAAAGCGCCAAGGGTACCGAGACCTATTCCATCAATTTGATCCTGAAAAGATTGCCTTGATGGATGAAAAAGATGTAGAGCGGCTTATGCAAGACTCAAGAATTATTCGTAACAGATTAAAAATCAACGCGATTATTGCTAACGCCAAAGCTTATTTAGCGATGAAAAACGAAGGAATAGATTTTTCTACTTTCATTTGGGGCTTTGTGGACCACCAATCTATTGTGAATAAATGGACGGAATCTGCCCAAGTTCCTGCGGAAACAGAACTTTCTAAAAACTTGTCTAACGCACTGAAAAAACATGGCTTCAAATTTGTAGGTTCTGTTACTTGCTACGCCTTTATGCAAGCCACTGGGATGGTCAATGACCACCTTGTAAATTGTTGCCAGTATCGATAAATCAAAATTTATCGATGGAACCTGAATATATAACAACACAAATAAACTAAGCTTGATCAATAAGATAACCCAAAAAACTAATTTATTACCTATGTTTGACATTTTATATGAAAAAGAACTGTAATTAAGCTATTGAACTCTAGGTGGGGGCGCGGTATGTTGGAAATTCCATTAACAACCTAATAAACAAATGTGAATAAATACAATGAATTTCTCTAAATTTGGTAATAAATTTGCTAAGAATTCAGGCATTTCAGAATTAATGAAAGACTTGAATGAAGGTCTCAGAACCCCTGGTGCTATTATGCTTGGTGGTGGGAACCCTGCTCATATTCCTGAGATGGATAAATATTTCCAAGATCTCCTCGCTGAAATGTGTGCCAATGGGCAATTGACCGATACCTTGTGTAACTATGATGGTCCTCAAGGCAAAGATGCCATGTTGAAAGCGCTAGCAGCAACTCTAAAAGCGAAACTAGGCTGGGATATCAGCGCGAAAAATATTGCGCTAACAAACGGCAGCCAAAGTGCGTTTTTCTATCTATTTAACCTACTTGCTGGTCGCTTTGAAGATGGTATCTCTCGTAAAGTGCTTTTCCCAATTGCCCCTGAATATGTGGGTTATGCAGACTCTGGACTTGATGATGATCTTTTTGTGGCAAATAAGCCGCAAATTGAATTTTTGCCTGATGGTCAGTTTAAATATCACGTTGATTTCAACACCCTTGAAATTACTGAAGATATTGGTGTAATTTGCGTATCTCGCCCAACGAATCCAACAGGAAACGTGATCACCGATGAGGAAGTGCTGCATCTTGACCAATTAGCTAAGCAACATAATATTCCATTATTGATTGATAATGCGTATGGTGTTCCCTTCCCCGGCATTATATTTAGCGAAGCCACACCATTTTGGAATGACAATGTCATCCTGTGTATGAGCTTATCAAAACTCGGTCTACCGGGAACTCGCTGCGGTATTATTATTGGTAATGAAGAGTTGATTGGTGCCATCAGTAATATGAATGGCATTATTAGTCTTGCTCCGGGTGGTATCGGTCCAAGCATCGCACTTGAAATGCTACAGCGTGACGATTTATTTGAATTATCTCAAAATGTTATAGGACCATTCTATAAACAGCGCGTTGAAGAAGTCATTAAGATCATTCGCCGCTATATCCCTGAAGATAAATGCCTTATTCATAAACCTGAGGGCGCCATTTTCTTGTGGTTGTGGTTTAAAGACCTGCCAATTAGCTGTTTAGAACTTTATCGCCGCTTAAAAGCACGTGGTGTATTGATGGTTCCGGGACATTACTTTTTCCCAGGACTTGAAGAAGATTGGCAACATGCCCATGAATGTATGCGTATGAACTATGTTCCTGAGCCGGAAAAGATTGAGCAAGGGATTCAAATCCTTGCTCAAGAATTAGAAAAAGCCTATCAAGAATCTGAACGCTAAATCTAGCTGTAGGGTTAAAAAAAGCCCTTTCCATTGAGGAAAGGGCCAAAATTAGCGAGAACTCCATAATTGAAATCGAATATATTTGTACACGACAAATCTTATTCGCGGTTATTAAACCACTTTTTCAATATCAGTTATGGCTAGAACAAAGACCAATTACGCCCTTATATAGACGGATACTTTTTCTCCATATCTTATTCCTTCCTTTATTCACAATCATAATGCCCAAAATAAGATAGCTAATAACTGCGGCGAAATAATGCGTAAAAACATCGCTAAAGGATATACCGTGGCATAAGAAAGTGCCGGTGCTCCGCTGGTTGGATGGATATTATTTGCAAAAGCTAATGCTGGTGGATCTGTCATAGAGCCTGCCAATACACCACATAGGCTTAAATAATTCATTTTTCCGAAAATGCGTGCAACTAAGCCGGTGATAAACAGAGGAATAAAGGTAATTAATAGCCCATAGCCAATCCATGTGAGCCCATCACCTTGAATAAGAGTTTCAATAAAACTCCCTCCCGAATTCAGCCCGACAACTGCCAAGAACATCACAATTCCAAGCTCTCTCAACGCTAAGTTGGCACTTGGTGGCATAAACCAATACAGTCGTCCAATGGTACCTATTCGTCCAAGGATCAAGGCAACAACTAATGGTCCGCCCGCTAAACCTAGCTTCAATGCAGCAGGAAAGCCCGGTACAAATATCGGTAACGAGCCTAAAACAACCCCCAAACCTATTCCAATAAATACAGGCAGCATCTGGACTTGCTGTAATTTTTGTTTCGCGTTTCCAAGTATTGCTGTGACCGCTTCAATTGATTCAGGACGCCCAACAATATTGAGGATATCACCAAATTGCAGTACAGAATTGTTGTTTGCCATCAGGTCAATCCCAGTCCGGTTCAAACGAGTTACCACCACATCATACTTCTGCTTGAGATTCAGTTCTTTTAAACGTTTACTTAGTACAGCGTCATTAGTCACGACCACTCGGACAGAGTGCAATACAGAACTTGAAGTTGATAATGAAGCTTCAACCTCCTCACCAAGGATTAGGCGGACTTTATTTAAGTCTTCTCTTTGCCCAACAACATGCAGTAGATCTCCAAGATGTATTTCTGTCGTCGGCTGAGGCACCACCAGCATTTCCCCGCGCTTTAGCCGCGAGCAAACAATGTCTTCACTGCCAAGCATGGGAATATCTTGCATCATCAAGCCATCAAGATTGGTATTTCGCACCGCGATGTTCATCGTTTGCAGTGAGTCACGATGCTGAACGTTCGCACTATTAAACTCCGCGGATTCTTTATCTACCGAGATACGAAAAATAATACGAACGAGCCACATCACCAGCAAAATACCGCAAATTCCCATAGGGTAAGCCATCGCATACCCCATTCCCATTTGCCCGACCAAACTCGGATCAGACCCTAAATCAGATAGAATTTGCTGCCCAGCCCCTAACGATGGTGTATTCGTGACTGCGCCCGAGAAAATGCCCAAAATAATAGGTAAAGGGATATCTGCGATTTTATAGATAATAGCAGTAACGACTGCCCCTAAAATAACCACCATCAAGGCAAATCCATTGAGTTTTAAACCTGAAACACGCAAAGAAGAGAAAAAACCGGGTCCAACTTGTATCCCGATGGTATAAACGAAGAGGATCAAACCAAATTCTTGAATAAAATGCAGCATGTCATTATTGAGAGACAAGCCATAACTTCGCGCAAAATGCCCAACAATAATTCCACCAAAAAGAACCCCGCCAATCCCTAAGCCAACGTTGCGGATTTTCCAATTACCTATCCATAAGCCTAGTGCGGCAGCTAATGCTAATAAACTGACTGTAAGCGCTAATTCACTCATAGACCGCTATCCTTTTGACGACAATGAACCAAAATACGGGACATACGGAGTTATTACATTTGCAACTGAATCGATTGTGCCAAATAAACACAGAGGAAGTTGTGTGATAGAGCACAATTCACAGCAATTCAATTATGCATTTTCATACTTTAGTTAAAAACAATTTAATTGCTAATTATTAACATCACCGACATAAAATAATACAAAAAAGAGCTATTATTCTGAGGGTATCTTAAATAATAATAGAGTTGCTCGATTGTGAATTTTTAGTTTTTAGTTATTATGATCTCTGATTAGGCAAAATTCATTTAAATGCAGGTCAACATATATATGCCAAGCTTGATTTTTTTTAGGTCGTTAGCATTTTCCTCATTATTGACTCTTACATTAAGTGGGTGCTCCAGTATTATGACTCATGCTGGTCCTACTGATAGCTATTATCCTGGGACAAAAAATAGCGTTGATATGCTGCAGCATGAAGATACTGGCTGGGTAGTTAAGCCGTTGCTGGTTATTGATTTACCATTTACTGCACTCATGGATACATTATTAATTCCGATGGATTATATGCATTCAAACAGTTCACAAGAGGCAGACTCACCAAAAAAACGTGTAGAACAGCTTGATAAACAGCGACTTGATAAACAATCATCTGACAAGCTGCAATCTGATAAACAACCGCCAAAGAACCCTCAATGATTTTCCTATATTAAAGTAGCTTATTGATGCTCTAATCAGGAATATAATACTTAAAATGCAATTAATATTATTAAGTTAATTTAGGTTAATAAATCCTTTATCTTACTGAACAAATTTCCATCTTTTTTAATCTATTCTATTAACCCACCACTTATTAATTTCAAATCAATATACATGAATCAAATATTGAGCATTTAATTTAATGATTACTTAACCCCTCTTTTTTTGAAGAATAAAAAGATGAATACCCACCTTTTTATTCTTCATGAGTGTTATTCCAGATAAACTTTAATTAGACAACCCTGTTTCAACAATATAAATCTGTCTAAACCCATTAATATCTCGCATAAATGCTACAAATTTATCATTTGGAGAAAAGACAACAGCATCTGCCACAGGGGCTATTTCTGTTCTCTGAGTTAACCGTTCTAAATTTCCGGTCGCCACATGGCAACGTACAACGCTATTGTCATACACAAAGCAGAGATACTCACCAGTCTTATTCCAACTAAATGCAGACTGAATTGAAAACTTGCCAAATGTCACCTGGGTGAGCGCTCCTGTTGCCGTTGCCACCAACCATAATTGCACAATGCCATGATCATCATGCATCAAACAGGCGATTGATTCGCCATTTGGTGAAGAACGCAACCAATGTCTTGGCTGTTTCGCTAACCCTGGAAATTTCCGATGATGCGTATACGTTAAACGCCTTTGTTTCACATCCTTAGGCGGCGCTGGCATGGTTTTTTCGGTACCTTGCAGAGGTTCATCGCCTTGGATTTTGAATTCATTTGGATCTTCGGGTAAATCAACTAAGTAAACTTCAGGGATCACTTCGCCATTTTGATGATGCGTATCTCCAATAAACGCTAATGCACGCCGTTGCCACTGACCTTGTTGATTCATATAACCACGTTGACCAACCCACCCCTCTTCATAGGCTCGGCTAATCTCGTCGCTATTCGGAGTTGGCGCCAAAGTCGTCTTCGTCACAACACTACAGAAAAAATCGCCGCTATATTCTCTTTCATGGCCAATAGGTTCAACAGTCACAGCGCCTGCAGGTACGGCAACAGCCACATTGCGTTGGTCTAATTGAAGATCGAGCTCATGTAAAACATGGTCATTATAGGTAAAGCTCAGCCACTTCCCATCAGGGCTGAAAACATGAACATGTGTTCCACCTCTGAGCGCACCCGCCATATAGGGTGACGTAATGCACATTGCATCAATCGGATGTGCATTACCGAGTTGGCAATCATCAACGTAAACACCTCGGCGATGATGGAAATCATACTGCCAAGACTCATCGGGATACTCTGGCCCCTGAATAAAAGCATAACGAGGAGGATTTTCAGCGCTTACAGTGACTACGCCAACATGGGCACCATGCAACCCTCGATAAATTTCTACTTTTTGATGGGTAATAACATGAATTTTTTCTATGGTTTGCCCGGTAAATGAACTGCCACTTGGTCGAACATCATAAGCTAACCACTGGCTATCTGGTGTCCAAACATTAATATTTGTAAGCTGATGACTTCGCGAATCATCAGTAATACACATTTCTTTATAAGGCATTTTATTGTTCAATCTGTTATCCTTTGACATCATTTAACACAGGCTATCGGATTACTTTAACTAATCAATTCTTTAAGAGAATAAAAAATCTCAGTCGAGAAGTTTCACAAGTAATATTACCCTTAGACAATCACTATAGTATTGAATAAAACCATCATGTTATTAAGTGTTCTCTATATTATTGGTATTACTGCCGAAGCCATGACAGGCGCTTTAGCTGCTGGACGCCGTAAAATGGACGTCTTTGGCGTGATTATTATTGCTTCTGCGACAGCCATCGGCGGTGGCTCTGTTCGTGATATTCTACTCGGTCACTATCCTCTAGGTTGGGTTGCCCACCCCGAATACATCATGACCGTAGCAGGTGCCGCCATTGTCACCATCTGGATAGCCCCGATGATGAAACACCTTCGTCGGCTCTTCTTAATACTTGATGCAATTGGCTTAATCGTCTTCTCTATTCTTGGTGCTCAAATAGCCCTCGATATGAATTATAGCCCTATTATTGCCGCCATTGCGGCTGTAGTTACCGGTGTATTTGGGGGTGTACTTCGTGACATGCTGTGTAACACCATCCCTCTGGTTTTCCAAAAAGAAGTCTACGCAGGCGTCTCTTTTGCTGCCGCATGGTTATATATCGGCTTGCTGTATACACCGCTCCCTAAAGATATCGTGGTTATTATCACGTTGGTCGCAGGTTTAAGTGCCAGGCTGCTTGCCATCCGCTACCGTTTGGGATTACCTATTTTTAATTATGAAAGCCAAGATTAACTAAAATCTGATTTTCCCATCAGCCATTCGTTTAACCGCTAATGGCTGATATCTAGTTTCTGCAGAGTATACAGTTCCTGTAAAGTGTATAGCACCTTCTGAATTTCAGGCTCTGCCAACCAGTACTTTAATGCCTGCTTCCGCTTTTCAGATAAACCCAGCGCCTCCACAGTCTCTTGTTCACTCAATTCTTCTATCGTTGATATCATGCTTAGATGTTTAATTTCTAAAGGAATTCCTATCCCCTTCAACCAATTTTTTATTGGCTGCATAGATGTTTTTTGTAGCTGGCTAAGCGCATTTGTCGTTTTCTTATTCTTAGGTAATGAATCTTGCCAATGAGGAGAAAGCCAGCCAAGTAACGTTGAGAGTCCATATTGCTCTACCCATATCTTCCATGTTTTTTCGCCCACCCCGCGAATCTTTAATTGTTTACCTAGCCAAGCCAGGCGAGCAACAAATTGGGGAGCACAATCCGGTGTATACGCTAAACAGCTCAATGAATGAAAGTTTTCGAGAGAGGATGTATTCGGATGCAACCTAGGCTCTCGCCGCCAAATGACTTGCTCCATAAATGGCGTCCCATGTCCTGATAACGTTAGCTGGATTTTATCCCCAACTAACACATCTTTTTGTTTCCAGGAATTGAGCGAGCCAATGCGGATTTTACTCACTTTTTTGTCATCGATCGTGACGGGTTCAATGCTAGCAATCACATTTACAGCCCCTGATTTTCCTACCCGAAAAGTTAAATCCATAACCTCTGAAACCACACTTTTTAACGGGTATTTCCATGCCACACTCCAACTGTTTTGGTTTGCTCGCCAAGACAATGAAGGCGGTGATGGAAAGCTTTTCAAAACGATACCATCGGTTGCAAATGGCATTGGCGCTGAATAATAGTGGTCACGCCACTTGGCTGCTGATTGATAGTCAGAGATTAGATGGCTATATCGTTGTACCCAATCAAATCCTAGCGTCGATAATTCACTCAATTGACGATTCATAGCGACAGAGTTATCTGGCCATGCCCAGATAAAAATGCCGATATCACCCGTGACTTGTGTAGGTAGCCCCTTGCGCATCAGCCAACCCGCAATTTTACTCCGTGCATTTTTTCCACCATCCACATTTTGTACATGTCCATTGAGTCTCCAAAATAATTCACCCTGTAAAACAAGATGTTGCTTCGCTGAAATAGTTTTGGGGATAGCTTGAATAAAGTCGGCTTTATCTCGCCAATTAAGCCCTTCATTCCCATTGCCCCGGCTAATCATTGACACTAAACGTCCATTTTCATAGTGCAGCGTCACCGCAACACCATCGACTTTAGGTTGCAACCAAACTTCATTACGAGCCTTTATCCATGCTGCTATTTCTTCTGATTTTAATTTTTTCAATCCCGTATGGGGTATGGGATGCTTTATTAATCGTTCAGTTTTAGACTGTAACGGTTGTACTAGAGTGTCAGGTAAATTTTGACAGCGCTGCCCCTGCTGCCACTTCGCCAAAAGTTGGTCATAAACCTCGTCACTCACACCGCTCACACCGCCAATCTGATATTGCCTGTCCCACTCTTGTAGCTGCTCTCCCAGCCGCCGCTGTTCCATTCTTGTTAATTCATTATCTAATGAACGGCATGCTTTTTGAGAATATACGGTTTCCGCACCATAGCCTATTGAAATAACAGATTGAAGTAATAGGCAGAACCAACCAAATTTCCAGAGTTTCCTGACTGAAAAATAATACATAATGTCCCTATTATATTTAAGTTTAAACCATGTTCCGAACCGCTATGTGTTGCATTGCATTCTGAGTCAATAAATCAAGGGTAGCAGCAGGCAATGCCGTTAATTGCATAGCGCTTCGCAAAACAGATGGTATTTTCATTAAGTTAAATTTATTTTCTGGAAGGCGTTCACAATTTTCCAATAACCAAAACTTTTTTACTCTTATTTCATGGTTAATTGATATCGCTGCATGTTGTCTTAAGTACGTGTATACTATGTAGGGTTTATCACTATCTTTTATGTCTAACCCACAAATATTCAAGAAATCATCATGATACAAGGCACGTTATATATTCTCTCTGCTCCTAGTGGCGCAGGTAAGTCCAGTCTTATCCAAGCATTACTGAAGACACAACCGTTGTATGACACTCAAGTTTCTGTTTCTCATACAACTCGAGCTGCACGCCCAGGCGAAATTCATGGCGAGCATTACTTCTTTGTTTCTGAAGCTGAATTTCTTCAGATGGTTGAGAACAATGACTTTTTAGAGCATGCCTGTGTTTTCGGTAACTACTACGGCACCTCAAAACCCATTATTGAGGAAGTCTTAAATAGTGGCGTGGATGTGTTTCTCGATATTGACTGGCAAGGTGCTCAGCAAATTCGCGCGAAAATGCCAGAGGCACGTAGTATTTTTATTCTACCGCCATCAAAAGATGAGCTATATCGCCGTCTGCGTGGTCGTGGTCAAGATAGTGATGAAGTCATTGAAAAGCGCATGTCACAAGCAGTTGGCGAAATTGAGCATTACAATGAATACGATTACGTCATTGTAAACGACGATTTCAACACCGCACTGAGCGATTTACAATCTATCATGCGTGCTGAGCGCTTGAGATTAGGTCGCCAAGTCCAGCGACATGATGCTTTAATCAGCAAATTACTAGCAGACTGAGAATAGTTTCAGTATCATATCAGGTCATTTTTTTATTTCTTTGGAGTAGCACACTTATGGCACGCGTAACTGTTCAAGACGCAGTAGAAAAAATTGGTAACCGTTTTGACCTCGTACTGGTCGCAGCACGTAGAGCTCGTCAGTTACAAACTGGTGGTAAAGATCCTTTAGTTCCAGAAGAAAACGATAAGCACACTGTTATCGCGCTACGTGAAGTAGAAGAAGGTTTAATTAACGGTCACATTTTGGATGTGCGTGAACGCCAAGAACAGCAAGAGCAAGAAGCCGCTGAAATGCAGGCAGTTTCTGCGATCGCTGAAGGTCGTCGCTAGTTACTAAGGTGGGTCTGCCTTGTATCTGTTTGAAAGCCTAAATCTAATAATTCAGCAATATCTCCCAAAAGAGCAAGTTGAATTACTGAAAAAAGCCTATGTTGTCGCACGGGATGCTCATGAAGGGCAGACCCGTTCCAGTGGTGAGCCTTATATTACTCACCCTGTTGCTGTTGCTTGTATTCTGGCTGAAATGCGTTTGGATCATGAAACACTGATGGCTGCGCTACTTCATGATGTGATTGAAGATACTCCAGCGACATTTCAAGACATAGAGCAGCTGTTTGGAACTACCGTCGCCGGCTTAGTCGAAGGGGTTTCCAAACTGGATAAGCTGAATTTCCGCGACAAGAAAGAAGCTCAAGCAGAAAACTTCCGTAAAATGATCATGGCAATGGTGAAAGATATCCGTGTCATTTTGATCAAACTGGCAGACCGTACTCACAATATGCGCACGCTTGGGTCATTACGACCCGATAAGCGTCGCCGCATAGCGCGTGAAACACTGGAAATTTACAGTCCTCTCGCGCATCGCTTAGGTATCCACCATATTAAAACCGAACTCGAAGAGTTAGGTTTCGAAGCGCTGTATCCAAACCGTTATCGTGTTATCAAGGAAGTGGTGAAATCCGCTCGTGGTAACCGTAAAGAAATGATCCAAAAAATCCTTTCTGAAATTGACGGTCGATTAACGGAAGCAGGTGTACCCTGTACAGTCAGTGGTCGCGAAAAACATCTGTATTCTATCTATCGGAAAATGCATCAAAAAGAGCAGCGATTCCATTCCATTATGGATATCTATGCTTTTAGGGTCATCGTTGAAGACGTTGATACCTGCTACCGTGTTTTAGGGCAAATGCACAGTCTTTATAAACCTCGTCCGGGGCGAATCAAAGACTATATTGCTATTCCTAAAGCTAACGGATACCAATCCCTCCACACCTCATTAATTGGGCCTCATGGGGTACCTGTCGAAGTACAAATTCGTACTGAAGATATGGACCAAATGGCTGAAATGGGTGTTGCTGCTCACTGGGCATATAAAGAACAAGGCGAATTGGGAACCACTGCGCAGGTGAAAGCTCAGCGTTGGATGCAAAGCTTGCTCGAACTCCAACAGAGTGCGGGAAGCTCATTTGAATTTATTGAAAGCGTAAAATCAGATCTCTTTCCTGATGAAATTTACGTTTTCACTCCCGAAGGTCGTATTGTCGAATTACCGACAGGTGCAACACCGGTGGACTTTGCGTATGCCGTGCATACTGACATCGGGCATGCCTGTGTGGGTGCACGAGTTGATCGCCAACCTTACCCACTCTCCCAGTCACTTTCTAGCGGTCAAACGGTAGAAATTATTACGGCTCCAGGCGCTCGACCAAATGCGGCATGGTTGAACTTTGTGGTAAGTTCAAAAGCACGTGCAAAAATCCGTCAGTTACTGAAGAATTTAAAACGCGAAGACTCCGTTAATTTAGGTCGTCGCCTACTCAATCATGCGCTAGGTACAGGCACCAAAATCACGGATATACCTCGTGAAAGTATTGATGCCGAATTAGCTCGCATGAAGCTCCACTCTATTGACGATTTACTTGCCGAAATTGGTTTAGGTAATGCCATGAGTGTTGTAGTAGCTCGTAACTTGCAAAGTAACCCTCAGAGTGCTCAGTCAAGTGCCGTTGAAGAACCAGTGATTACGGAGAACCGTAATAAGCTGTCCATCAAAGGGGCTGATGGAGTCTTAATTACCTTTGCTAAATGCTGCCGTCCTATCCCGGGCGACCCAATTATTGCGCATATTAGCCCAGGTAAAGGATTGGTTATTCACCATGAATCTTGCCGTAATATCCGTGGTTATCAGAAAGAACCGGATAAATTTATGGCTGTTGAGTGGGATACCGAGACAGACACGGATTTTATCGCTGAAATTAAAGTTGATATGATAAACCATCAAGGTGCCCTTGCTAACTTGACCGCCGCTATCAATGATGCGAACTCAAGTATTCAAAGCATGAACACTGAAGAGAAAGATGGTCGTGTTTACTGCGCCTTTATTCGCTTGTCGATTAAAAACCGTATTCAATTGGCTAACGTGATGCGTAAAATTCGTATCATGCCAGATGTTCTACGCGTCAGCCGTAACCGTAATTAGTCGATATCATTAAAAATACGAACTCTCACTATGAATGAACGCCGCTATCGCCGCATTTGCCAAATGATGGCGATGCGGCAGCCCGACCTAACACTTTGTCTTGAAGAAATTCATAAGCCTCATAATGTTTCTGCAATTGTGCGCAGTGCTGATGCAGTCGGGATCCATAAAATTCATGCCATTTGGCCAGACCAACAGGTTAAACTCTCCGTCTCCTCTGCAGCGGGAAGTAATAGTTGGGTAAAAGTCATCTCGCACCAATCCACCGAAAGCGCCATTACTCAGATAAAATCCCAAGGTATGCAGATTTTAGTCACGAATCTGTCAGATACGGCTGTCGATTTTCGAGAAATTGATTATACCCGCCCAACCTGTATTATGGTGGGACAAGAGAAAACGGGTATCTCGGATAAGGCATTAGCCCTTGCAGATCAACATATTATCATCCCAATGGTTGGTATGGTGCAGTCACTCAATGTCTCTGTCGCCTCTGCACTTATTTTGTATGAAGCCCAACGTCAGCGCCAACTCGCAGGCATGTATGACCGAGAAAATAGTCTATTATCTGAGCAAGAACAACAAGAATGGCTATTTGAAGGCGGCTATCCTGTATTGGCTGAAGTTGCTAAACGCAAAGGGCTTCCTCGCCCATTTATCAATCAGCAAGGTCAGATAGAAGCTGATGATGCTTGGTGGGCACAAATGCAGCTTTCTGAAAAAATGAAGAGAAAACAACTCAGTTAAGGAATCAACATGAACCGTGGTCTGCTTAATACCATTTCACTGACTTCACTTCATGGCATTGGTGCCAGCCAGTCAGAAAAAATGAGTAAAATCGGGTTGAACACAGTTCAGGACTTGCTTCTGCATTTTCCACTGCGTTATGAAGATCATACGCGTCTTTATCAGATTAAAGACTTGATGCCCGGCACAACAGCCACTATCACTGGTCACGTTCTACAAACCAAAGTCGTTTTTGGACGTAAAAGAATGATGACCTGCCTGATCAGCGATGGTACAGGCAACCTAACGCTGCGTTTTTTCAACTTCTCTGCTGCAATGAAAAACAGTTTAGCCGAAGGTCGCCAAGTGACTGCCTACGGAGAAGTGCGTCGTGGTAATACAGGACCTGAAATTATTCACCCTGAATATAAAGTCTCTCAAGAAACGGATAATATCGCCCTTCAAGAGAACCTAACTCCGGTTTATCCGACAACCGAAGGTGTCCGCCAAGCCACACTGCGTAAAGTGATGGAGCAAGCGCTCACCATGTTAGAAAGTGGCAATATTCAAGAGTTACTGCCCGAAGAGTTCAGCCGTAGCCTAATTAGCCTCCCCGATGCCATCCGACTGTTACACACTCCACCACCGGATGTTTCGTTAGAAGAGTTGGAAAAAGGGCATCACCCAGCCCAAAAGCGTTTGATCCTCGAAGAGTTACTGGCTCACCATTTAAGTATGCTTGCCATTCGGGCTGGCAATGAACGGCTCTATGCTGAACCATTGGTTTCATCTGGAAAGTTTAAAACGCCTTTACTGGCAAATTTGCCGTTCTCACCAACTAACGCGCAAAAACGCGTCGTAGCAGAAATCGAAACTGATTTACGAAAAAATGCCCCAATGATGCGTTTGATCCAAGGTGATGTCGGTTCCGGTAAAACACTTGTGGCTGCATTAGCCGCACTGTGTGCCATTGAAAATGGTAAACAAGTTGCCTTAATGGCACCGACTGAAATTCTTGCAGAGCAGCACGCAAATACCTTTAAGCAATGGTTTGAACCTCTAGGTATCAAAGTAGGCTGGTTAGCAGGTAAACAAAAAGGTAAAGCCCGCCAGCAACAACAAGATGCCATTGCGAGTGGTGAAGTCTCGATGGTAGTCGGTACCCATGCCATCTTCCAAGAGCAAGTGAGCTTTCACTCTTTAGGGTTAGTCATCATTGATGAACAACACCGCTTTGGCGTTCACCAGCGGCTCGCTTTGCGCGAGAAAGGTGAACAGCAAGGATTCCACCCACATCAATTAATCATGACCGCTACGCCAATCCCACGCACGCTGGCAATGACTGCTTACGCCGATCTCGATACCTCAGTGATTGACGAGCTTCCACCAGGAAGAACTCCGGTCACTACTGTGGCGATTCCAGACACCCGACGTAGTGATATTGTCGAGCGCGTTCGCCAAGCCTGTTTAGAGGAAGGACGGCAAGCTTATTGGGTGTGCACATTGATTGATGACTCAGAGGTACTTGAAGCGCAAGCTGCCCAAGTTACCAGCGAAGAACTCGCGTTGGCCCTACCTGAACTCAAAGTTGGACTAGTCCATGGTCGAATGAAACCCGCCGAAAAGCAAAGCATTATGGCGGCATTTAAGAATAACGAAATACAGTTACTTGTTGCTACCACCGTTATCGAAGTCGGGGTGGATGTTCCGAACGCAAGCCTGATGATTATTGATAACCCCGAACGGCTTGGATTAGCACAATTGCACCAACTACGGGGGCGGGTTGGTCGTGGCTCTGTCGCATCTCACTGTGTGCTACTTTATAAAACGCCACTCACTCATACCGCCAAGCAGCGCTTACAAGTTTTACGAGACAGTAATGATGGCTTTGTGATTGCCCAAAAAGACTTAGAAATTCGAGGCCCCGGAGAGCTGCTAGGTACCAGGCAGACAGGGAATGCGGACTTTAAAGTGGCAGACTTGCTACGAGATCAATATATGTTGCCAGAAGTGCAACGGTTGGCACGACATATTCAACAAAACTACCCTGAGCATGCTCAAAAGATTATTGAACGCTGGCTCCCTGAGCGCGAGCAATATAGCCACGCTTAAGCTTTTTCCTTCCTTAAAATGAAAATTGCCGTGAACACATCCATGTCCACGGCAATACCTGCTTTATTTATACATTTAGTTATATATGTTTGTATTTACTTCAATACTTGTTCTGTACTAGCCGCCAATCGTTGGGAAAACTGGCAACCATAAGTAGAACTTAATCACTAACGCATTCACAATATCGATAAAGAATGCCCCTACCATCGGCACGACTAAGAATGCTAGATGAGATGGACCAAATTTATCGGTTACCGCTTGCATGTTAGCGATAGCGGTTGGTGTTGCCCCTAAACCGAAACCACAATGACCCGCCGCTAAAATAGCAGCATCATAGTTTTTACCCATCACACGGAAGGTAACAAAAATCGCATATCCTGCCATAACGCAAGCTTGAACGCCGAGAATGACTAACATTGGGATTGCTAAAGACGCCAGTTCCCACAGTTTTAAACTCATTAATGCCATGGCTAAGAATAAGGATAGACTGACGTTACCCATCACAGAAACCGCGCGGTCAAATACTCGATAAAAACCAAGTAAAGATAGGCTGTTACTTAAGATAACACCGACGAACAATACGCAAACAAATTTAGGCAGTGCAAATGCGGTGCCTGATAGTAGCCCTGCAATCCAGCTTCCTGCTAGCAAACAGATAGCGATCAACGCAATAGTTTCAATCAACACCATCGAGTTGATCATGCGGTTGGATTGTGGCTTTTCAAATGCGGTAGGAACATCTTTGTCCTCATCCGCGGTACCAGGTGTTGGGATATTGCGAATTAAGAAACGTGCAACAGGGCCACCAATAAGCCCTCCAAGTACTAAACCAAAGGTTGCACAAGCCATTGCAACTTCAGTTGCACTCTTGAAGCCATAATCTTCAGTAAAGATTTTACCCCAAGCGGCGCCTGTACCATGTCCACCGGATAAAGTGATTGAGCCGGCTAATAGCCCCATAAGAGGGTCTAAACCTAATAATTTCGCAAGTGCGATACCGACTGTGTTTTGAACTAGCAATAAACCGACAACGACAAAAATGAAAATTAACAATGCTTTACCGCCAGCTTTTAAGCTCGCTAAGTTAGCATTCAAACCAATGGTCGCAAAGAATGCGAGCATCATCGGTTCTTGCAGTGATAAGTCGAAGGAGAGGCTCCAATCAAATACTTGCTTAACCACTAACAGGGTAAAAGCGACTAATAATCCCCCTGCAACGGGTTCAGGGATAGTGTATTTTTCAAGAAATGAAACTGACTTTACCAGTTTACGTCCGAGTAATAGCACGAGTGTAGCAGCGACCAGAGTGCCGTAGACATCGAGATGATACATTTATGTACCTCGTCTGTTGTTAATATTATTTAAAACTAATTAGACGTTATTTTTTTCCTTAAAACGCCAAAAGCAGGTGCATGGATTAGAAAAAAAAATCGCGATAAATACAAGTTAAAACATATAAAAATGTGACGCTCTTAGTTTAATATCCACCTTAATTTTTTTGCGCAACCGATTGCTTTTTGTATTATTCTCTTTAAAATGCGCTTTTTGCTAGTGGAATTGGAATAATGAACGCAACGGCATCTGAAGAACAAAATGTTGAAAAAACAGTACAAAACCAAAGCGAACTGATCTATCGCCTTGAAGATAGGCCACCTTTACCTCAGGCGCTGTTTGCTGCTGGACAGCATCTATTAGCGATGTTTGTCGCGGTGATTACCCCCGCAATGCTTATCTGCCAAGCACTTGGGCTACCCGCTCATGACACCCAGCGAATCATCAGCATGTCATTGTTTGCTTCAGGAATCGCCTCTCTGATTCAGATCCGCGCGTGGGGTCCTGTCGGCTCAGGATTACTTTCCATTCAAGGCACCAGTTTCAACTTTGTTGCACCGTTGATTATGGGGGGAGTTGCACTCAAGCAAGGCGGAGCCGATATCCCTTCCATGATGGCGGCATTATTCGGCACATTAATGGTCGCAGCACTGACCGAAGTTATCTTATCGCGTTTCTTACATTTAGCTCGCCGAGTTATCACGCCGCTGGTTTCTGGTGTTGTGGTCATGATCATTGGTTTATCACTGATTCAAGTCGGTTTAACCTCAATTGGTGGGGGTTACAGTGCACTGAGCGATAACACATTCGGTTCCCCTGATAACCTCATTCTTGCAGGCATTGTGTTAGCCGTCATTATCCTGTTAACTCGCCAGAAGAACCCGTACTTACGCGTTGCATCATTAGTGATTGCAATGGCAGTAGGCTACCTTGCTGCTTGGTGGATGAATATGCTGCCAACTACGCAAGCCAGTGATGCCAATCAATCTCTGATTACGATCCCTGAACCTTTTTATTATGGTCTCTCTTTTGACTGGAATTTACTCATTCCACTAATTCTAATTTTTATGGTGACGTCGCTAGAAACCATTGGTGATATCACAGCAACGTCAGATGTCTCCGAGCAGCCAGTACGCGGACCTCTCTATATGAAACGTATTAAAGGCGGTGTATTAGCCAATGGACTAAATTCTATGGTGTCAGCGGTGTTTAATACCTTTCCTAACTCCTGCTTTGGTCAGAATAATGGCGTTATCCAATTAACAGGTGTTGCTAGCCGCTATGTGGGTTACTTAGTGGCGTTGATGCTAGTGCTACTGGGTCTGTTCCCAGCAGTGGCAGGTTTTGTGCAACAAATTCCTGAACCTGTTCTAGGTGGTGCTACCATTGTGATGTTCGGCACAATTGCTGCGTCCGGTGTGCGTATCGTTTCTCGCGAGCCACTCAATCGCCGCGCAATTATGATCATTGCATTGTCTCTAGCCGTAGGAATGGGGGTTTCTCAGCAACCGTTAATCCTACAATTTGCGCCTGACTGGCTGAAAACCCTGTTTTCATCCGGTATTGCAGCAGGTGGTTTAACTGCGATTGTACTGAACTTGATTTTCCCTCACGAAAAATAATTCCCTATACCGCCGCAAGAGTTGAACACGCCGGCGGTTCTTCTGTATGCTATCCTTGAGTTGCCGATATATTAAACATATCGGCAATTTATATTTTTATCTGATTAATAAGGGAGCAGACAAACGTGAAAGGGTTACTGAGGTTTTTCGGCTATATTTTTCTGCTTCTTTTGATTGTATTTCTTGCCTGCTATATTGCCTTACAAACTCGATGGGGAGCAGGTTACGCCAGCCAACTTCTGAGCAAATTTACGCCTTATGACATTAACGTCGGCATTATGGGACATCAATTCTCCGATCCGGGTAAATTTATTTTCCAAGACATTAAGATTGAATCAAGCAACAAGCAGCTAGAATTAGATGCTCGGCAAATTGTGGTGGATGTCAATTGGCGGCATATTTTCAGTGGCGAAGCTATTCAACGCTTAACCATCACTCAAGGAGACTTATCTGCAAACTTTACCGAGAACACATCGCCGTTACCGCTTTCTGCAAAAGTCCTACAATTTGAAAATAGCCAGATTCAATTAACTCAAGACAAAAGCACCGTTCAAGTCGCAGGGTTTACTGGGGGTATAACTCCATGGAAACCAACAACTGAAAATCCATTTGGTTATGGTGATTTTCGCTTTACTACCAATCAATTAACCTTGAATTCTCTCCCTTTTAGAAATGTCGCGGTCACGGGGAAATTACAAGAAAAGGTAACAGATTTTAGCCAAATCAGCGGCTACCTCAATAATGGGGCGATCACGGGTAAAGGAAAATGGTTTGCTGACGGTTCTATCACCATTGATAACCTGTCGATGAATAAAGTGGGCTGGCAGAATGACTTAACCTTTGATGCGCTGTTTGATGCAATAAACAGTGACCGAACATTGCAAATCAACCAATTACAACTAACCAATGTAGATATTCAAGGGCGCGATTGGGCACTGTCGGGTCTGAGCAGCGAAGTCGATCAAATTGCCTTGGTGAGAGGGAGTTGGAGCAGCTCGAAAAGCCATATTAATTTCAATGTCGATCAATTGGTTATCCAAGACCAGCAAATTGATACGCTCATCGGTGAGCTGAACATTGACGGTGATAACTTCAATGTTGATAAGCTCTCCGGCTACTACAATAAAGGTATTTTTAACCTCAGTGCGGTTTGGCAACGTAATGATAAATCACTGACCATCACTGACGGTACGCTCGCTGGGGTTCTGTATACCTTGCCAGATAATTGGCTGTCGTTCTTTGCTCAACCCACACCAGCGTGGTTATCCACATTCGCCATTGATAATTTTACCGTCACGCAATCTTTGCTGATGAATATTCAACCTGAATTTCCTTTCGAATTTACCGCGTTAAGCGGCAACATTCGCTATGTTGACCTGATCAAACAGAAACAGTGGGGAATCTGGAAGGGGCAAGCTACTTTCAATGCCGATACAGGTACCATCAACCAGGTGATGATCCGTCGTCCACTTTTAGAAATTGCAGGAAGTAATGGGCGTGCCGCCGCAAGCCTCAGTGGCAGCGTTGACCGTGGTATCGCAAAAATTGGTTTACTGGCACAGCAAGAGCCAAATAAAGTACCTTTTGAATTACGTGCATCAGGGACCAACATTGATTTAAGTGATTTAAACCAATGGGGTTGGTCAGGCTTTTCACCACAAATGTGGGGAGATTTCGAGGCTTCATTACAAGGGGATTTACTCGCATCACCTCTAGTATCAAGCCTCAACGGAAAATTAACCGCTAAGCCACTTCAAGGAAGCGCTCAACTGCGTACTGTGGTTGATGGCCATGTGGCGTCTGGCGTCGCCCCCGTAGAGCCATCAGCAGAATCCCAACCCAAGCTAGAATCACACACTGTACCAGCAGAAAATACCTACCCTGTTGATAGGCATGTTCCTGATATGGCTACTCAATAAAGCAGTGAGTTAGTAAGCAATAAAAAAGCAGGCTCATCCCTTCGGATTGCCTGCTTTTTCGATTCTTCACCAAAAACAGTCAGCCACCTAAAAACATTATTCGCTTTTCTCTTTTTTCGTTTCTGGCAGCACCATGTATATGCCGCTAAATACCGCACCCACTTGGTTTTCTGCATTGCTCACATGCACTTCTAGTTTTACCCGCGCTTTACTTCCTCGGGCGAGGCGATCTAAATCCCCACTAAGGTGTGATAGATCAGCCACTGCGGTTGGACGCCCACTAACGGGTTTTGCGTAGCGAATATTGGCATCGACTAGAACAATTTCTCCGCCTAATTGATGCTCTTGTAGCAGCAACCAAATCATTCCCCAGCCAGTTAACGTGGCGAGAGAAAACTGGCTTCCAGCAAAAATAGTATTATGAGGGTTTTGGTTGCCTGCTTCTGGCATTGTCGTCACAAAGCGCTTTCCTGTGTACTGTTCAATACGTACACCCATTTTTTCACTCAATGGAATATGCTTGTGCCAAGCTTGCTGGAGCTCACCGCACCAATCCGGACGATGGAGAATTTGGTCAAGGGTTTCAATTGGTTTGATCATCAAATAGTGTCGAACTGGGGTTTTTAGCTCCCCGGTGACTTCGCCACGACGTTCAAAACCCATTTTGGCGAAGAAAGGTACGGCTTCTTCTCGAACACTGGACACAATGCGTTTAACACCTTCTCGCCTTGCAATGGTTTCAAGCGCCATAATAATCAGTTTGCCTAAACCCTTGCCTTGCATGACAGGATTAACCGCGAGAAAGCGAATAGCGCCTTCATTATCGGCATTAATATATAGGCGCCCAATGGCCAAAATGCGATTTTTTTCATCAACCACCATTTGATGGTGAGCGGTTAAATCATAACCGTCTTTTTCAGAGCCAAGGGGTTGTTTGAACGGTTCTCGCAGCATTGACCAGCGAAATTGGTAGTATGCAGCGAATTCAAGTTCATCTTTTGGTGTCCGTAGGTGGTACATCTCTCCCCCTCCCTTAAGCGATTTTTCTACACTTGTAGCCAAAAAGTCACGGGGCCATCATTGGTCAGGCTAACCTGCATGTCCGCCGCAAATTCACCGGTTTCTGCCACGACGCCTTGTGCACGGCTTTGCTCAACAAAATATTGATACAGCTGATCCGCTTTCGCCGGTTCCGCACCGCCTGAGAAACTTGGGCGCATCCCTTTCTTGGTATCTGCGGCTAACGTGAACTGTGAAACCACTAATAAGCTTCCACCAGCTTGTTGAACGTTAAGGTTCATTTTGCCTTGCTCGTCGCTAAAAATACGATAGCCAAGGACTTTCTCACAAAGGCGTTTTGCTTTCTGCTCATCATCGTCTTTTTCAACACCGAGCAAAACTAAAAGACCAGGACCAATTTGCCCTACTGTTTTTTCATCAACAACCACACTCGCGTGAGTGACTCTTTGGATTAATGCAATCATGGGTACTCGATAAAAAAAAGAGTAACGTCACCGTTACTCCTTATTAAGAACTGGATTATTCGACTTCGGCGCTAAAGTCGTAAGTACGAAAATATTCAGGAACGGTGTCTTTATTCAAGACATGAACACCTTTGATACCAAGTGCTTCCGCCGCTTTTACGTTTTCTTCTACATCATCAAAGAACACCGCATCAGCTGCTTCAAATTCTTCAGATTCCAGAACATATTTGAAAATTTCTGGGTCTGGCTTACGCATTCCTAAATCTTGGGATAGATACAGGAAGTCAGAGGACGCTGCAATTTCAGGGTAGTGTTCTGGCCAATAATCAAGATGCAGGCGGTTAGTGTTAGATAACACGACAACGCGATGACCTTGCTCACGCAGACGTTCCATAATATCAATGACTTCTGGTCTTAGTGAGATGAAAATTGAGTGCCAGCCTTCCGCAAAATCTTCAAAGCTTAGGGTGATACCCAATTCTTCACAGAGCAGTTCAGCAAATTCGATATCTGAAATTTTGCCACACTCGTGGAGCTGGAAGATATTGCCAAAAGTGAATCGCTTTTTGATTTCTGAACTTGGGGTACCACTTAGTTCAGACCACTTATCAAACACACGATTGAAGTCGATATCAATAATCACATTACCCATATCGAAGATATACAGCATAAATTGTCCTCTTAGTTATTCATTAAATTTACTTTAATCATTATTGAGGCAACTGAACAGCCCTAATTGAGGATTATTAAGGTTATTTTTTCAATTTATCGATTAAGCAAATTGGCTAAAGAAACTGTGTTTGTGTCTGGATAAACAAATTTTTTCCTCCGATATAACTAAATTCATTTATCGTTCAATTTTTGGGCATAAAAAAAGGTGCCATATTTGGCACCTTCTATTTTAATTCAAAGACTAACGATTAATCTTCTTTAGAACGGCCAGCACGGCGGCGATCGTTCTCTGTCAAGTGACGCTTACGCAGACGAATTGACAGTGGAGTTACTTCAACTAATTCATCATCATCGATAAACTCAAGAGCTTGTTCCAGAGTCATTTTGATAGGTGGTGACAGAGTTGTCGCTTCATCAGTACCTGATGCACGCATGTTAGTCAGTTTTTTACCGGTTAAGCAGTTAACAGTCAGGTCGTTAGAACGTGAGTGAATACCGATGATTTGGCCTTCATACACTTCAGCACCGTGACCTAAGAATAACTTACCGCGATCTTGCAGGCTGTACAGTGCGTATGCAACTGCTTTACCTTGACCATTAGAGATCAGAACACCGTTTTGACGGCCGCCGATTTCGCCTGGGCGAACATCATCGTAATGGCTGAATGTAGAGTACAGTAAACCAGTACCTGAAGTCATAGTCATGAACTCAGTACGGAAGCCAATCAGGCCACGGCTAGGAATGATATAGTCTAAACGTACACGACCTTTACCATCTGGCATCATGTCACGCAGGTCACCTTTACGCTCACCTAACGCTTTCATCACGTCGCCTTGGTTTTGTTCTTCAACATCCAAAGTCACTTGTTCGAATGGCTCTTGTTTACGACCATCGATTTCACGAACGATAACTTTTGGACGAGAAACGGCTAATTCGAAGCCTTCACGACGCATGTTTTCGATCAGAACAGATAAGTGCAGCTCACCACGACCAGAAACGCGGAATGCATCTGGATCTTGAGTTTCTTCAACACGCAGTGCAACGTTGTGAACCAGTTCTTTATTCAGACGATCAAGGATTTGACGTGAAGTAACGAACTTACCTTCTTTACCACAGAATGGTGAGGTGTTAACACAGTAGAACATGCTAACTGTAGGCTCATCAACCGCCAGTGCAGGCAATGCTTCAACGTTACCCACTTGGCAGATGGTGTCAGAAATATTCAGCTCACCTAAACCAGTCAGTGCAACAATGTCGCCAGCTTCAGCTTGTTGTGAATCAATACGCTCTAAACCTAAATGAGTCAGAACTTTACCGATTTTACCGTTGCGAGTCTTACCTTCGCTATCGATAACAGTCACTTGTTGGTTAGGTTTAACAGTACCACGCTTGATGCGACCGATACCGATAACGCCTAAGTAGCTGTTGTAATCTAACTGAGAAACTTGCATCTGGAATGGACCTTCCAGATCAACTGCTGGTGGCTCAACGTGTTCCACGATAGCTTCGTACAGTGGAGTCATGTCTTCAGCCATGTCAGTATGGTCAAGACCAGCGATACCGTTTAATGCAGATGCATAAACGATAGGGAAATCTAATTGCTCATCCGTAGCACCTAAGTTCACGAATAAGTCGAATACTTGGTCAACAACCCAATCAGGACGCGCGCCTGGGCGGTCAACTTTGTTGATAACAACAATTGGACGTAAACCGTGGTCGAACGCTTTTTGCGTTACGAAGCGAGTTTGTGGCATTGGGCCGTCCATCGCATCAACAACCAGCAGAACGCAGTCAACCATGGACATAACACGTTCAACTTCACCACCAAAGTCGGCGTGGCCTGGGGTGTCTACGATATTGATGTGATAACCATTCCATTGGATAGCGGTGTTTTTAGCAAGGATTGTAATACCACGCTCTTTCTCCAAGTCATTGGAGTCCATAACACGCTCATCAACAGTTTCACGTTCACCGAAAGTGCCGGACTGTTGCAGTAATTTACCAACCAGTGTTGTCTTGCCATGGTCAACGTGAGCGATGATGGCGATGTTTCTTAAGTTTTGAATTGACAAGGATTTTTACCGTTTAATTGACAGGAAAGGAATATGCTTTATGAGTTGTTGTAATGCCCAAAGCATACTTTCTACGTTAATTTGCTGTTATTTTACACGTTTTTCCACACAAGTGGAATAAATGTGAAAGCCATCACTATTAAAAAAGTTTTTAGCTAAAAAACATTCAGTTGCGTCGTCGTGCAAAGATGCTCAAAAAAATAGCAATTATCAGCACTAGGAAATCACAAAGTGGCAGGATAATACGCTAAAAAGGAAATATTAGCAGCCGAAAAAAAGAATAAAAAATAAACTTTCTTCGTCTATCACTCATTTCAATGTATTTTTTATTATTTAGATATATCTAATTTGACAATTTAGATATATCGGAATAAAGTGAACCCATCAACGCAATTTAGATATATCGAAATAATAACAGAGGTTCCTATGAGAATACATCAATGCCGTCATGTTTATGCCTCACATCATGACGAACATCAACGAGGACACGGTGGCTGCTGCCACAATAGCGAGCACCAAGAACATCGTCATGGTCATGGCCACGGGGAATGTTGTCACGGCGAGGGTCGTCATGGTCGTGGACACGATGAAGGCTGCCACGGCGAGGGTCGTCACGGTCGTGGACACGGTGAAGGCTGTCACGGCGAGGGTCGTCACGGTCGTGGACACGGTGAAGGCTGTCACGGCGAGGGTCGTCACGGTCATGGACGTAATGAAGGCTGCCACGGCGAAGGGCGTCGCGGACGCGGCAAAGGCTTACGTCGCCTATTTGACCATGGAGATCTGCACATTATGGTGCTCTCTTTAGTGGCAAAAAAACCAAGCTATGGTTATGAAATCATCAAAGACATCCAAGAAGCATCTAATGGCTTATATGTACCAAGCCCTGGGGTCATCTACCCAACCTTAACCCTATTAGAAGAACAAGGCTTTTTGGAATCCCAAATTGTCGAGCGTAATCGCAAAAGTTTCTCTATTACTCCAGAAGGGGCTGAACACCTCGCGCAGAATAAAGAAACTGAAGCCGTTATCAGCCGTAAATTAGCCAAAGCCCGTGAACTACAGCAAGGCACCAACTTATCAGAAGATATCGAAATGGCTGTGAGCCGTTTTAAAGCCCTGCTCCGCCACAAAATGGTGCTCAAGCAATTAAATGAAGAACAAACTCATCAAATTGCAGCGATCATCAATGATGCCGTCAAACAAATTGAAGAAGTAAACACGTTATTAACTGACAGTAATGACGAATAAACCTTTTTATATCTCTAAAAATACCAACGGTGTCGCGCCAATCAATGGCACTACACCGTTTTTGTTTCCGCGTTCCATTAATTGCACCATATTAGTGCGACAAATCTTTTCCTTGCACCAATACAGCGCAATGATAGACTGTTTTTTAGCCTAATCATTGCCATCTTCTTGTCATCATCCCCATTTACGATGATTTTAAAAGTTGGCACGCTTTTCGCTTATATAACCCTAGAGAGCTTGCAATATTGTTAATGAAATAATCATTAATCTTGCGAAGCCAGATAAACCAACCCATGCGCACCTTAATTGCTGCGTGAGTTGATTAGACCCGACCAGGAGAGCCGAGAATGTCCGCTAAACATGTTTTATCGTTAATCGAAGAGCACAATGTTAGATTTATTGATCTGCGTTTTACTGATACAAAAGGTAAAGAGCAACACATCACTATCCCTGCTCATCAAGTTGACGAAGACTTCTTTGAAGAAGGTCAAATGTTTGATGGCTCATCCATCGGTGGCTGGAAAGGCATCAACGAGTCTGACATGGTATTAATGCCTGATGCATCTACCGCAATGTTAGACCCATTCTACGCCGATAATACCTTAATCATTCGTTGCGACATTTTAGAGCCAGGCACTATGCAAGGTTATGATCGCGACCCCCGCTCTATCTCTAAACGTGCTGAAGATTACCTGCGTTCTAGCGGCATTGCGGATATGGTGTTATTTGGACCTGAACCAGAATTTTTCGTGTTCGATGACATTCGCTTCGGCAACAGCATGCACAGCAGCTACTATCACATCGATGATATCGAAGCCGCATGGAACACTGGCACTAAATACGAAGGCGGTAACAAAGGTCACCGTCCAGCAGTGAAAGGCGGTTACTTCCCAGTACCACCAGTAGACTCATCACAAGATTTACGTTCGGCTATGTGTACCACGATGGAAGAGATGGGCTTAGTGGTTGAAGCTCACCACCATGAAGTGGCAACTGCAGGTCAAAACGAAATCGCAACTCGCTTTAATACCATGACCAAAAAAGCGGATGAGACTCAAATTTACAAATACGTTGTCCATAACGTTGCACACGCATACGGCAAAACTGCGACCTTTATGCCAAAACCATTAGTTGGTGATAACGGTTCCGGTATGCACTGCCACATGTCTTTATCTAAAGGTGGTGTGAACCTATTTGCAGGCGATAAATACGGCGGATTATCTGAGATGGCGCTGTACTACATCGGCGGTATCATCAAACACGCTCGCGCACTGAACGCATTCACTAACCCAACGACTAACTCCTACAAACGTTTAGTCCCAGGTTTTGAAGCACCAGTAATGCTGGCTTACTCTGCACGTAACCGCTCTGCTTCTATCCGTATCCCAGTGGTTGCAAGCACGAAAGCACGTCGTATCGAAGTTCGCTTCCCAGACCCAGCGGCTAACCCATACTTAGCGTTTGCTGCTCAGTTAATGGCAGGTCTTGATGGCATCATCAACAAGATCCACCCAGGCGATGCGATGGACAAAAACCTGTATGACTTACCGCCAGAAGAAGCCAAAGAGATCCCAACAGTGGCGGGTTCTTTAGAAGAAGCACTGGCTGAACTGGATAAAAACCGTGAGTTCTTAACTCGTGGTGGTGTATTTACTGACGATGCTATCGACGCTTACATCGAATTACTGCGTGCTGATATCCAACGCGTTCGTATGGCACCACACCCACTCGAATTTGAAATGTACTACAGTGCGTAACACGCCGTTCCACTGATAGTCTTTGTTGCCGTGAAGCACTTGCCCCATCTTTGGATGGGGCCTTTTCTCTGCACCGAGTGATAAACAGCAAATATTGGCTTCGACGTATCGGTTAATCAGTAAATAACGTATAATGCACCAAAATAGTGCAGGAGCAATATTACATGAAAGCCGAGCATTTACCTGTCCCCGAACATCTCCTCGATTCCTTAATTAACAGCGTATTAGTGCTGGATTACGATTTAGTCATTCATTATGCCAACCATGCCGCCTTACAAATTTTGGCACAAAGCCCCCGTAAGCTCTATGGCACCCCGCTCCCGTTACTATTCAACTATTGTTCATTAAATGATGAACAGATGCTCAATAGCCTCAAAACCGGCCACAGTTTTACCGAAAACGAAGTGACTCTGGTGCTTAATAACCACTCTCACATGATGTCTTTAAGTGCTCAGCCTTTATCCGACCAATTTATTCTTGTCGAGCTGTCCCAATTGGATAGCCAGCGACGCCTTAGCCAAGAGTTAGCGCAAAATGCCCAGCAGCTTGCTGCCCGTGAATTGATCCGTGGGCTTGCCCATGAAATCAAAAACCCATTGGGTGGATTACGTGGTGCGGCGCAATTATTGTCTAAGGCGCTGCCCGACCCGCAGCTAAATGAATATACCCAAGTGATTATTGAGCAAGCCGATCGCCTACGTGCCTTAGTCGATAGGTTATTAGGACCTCAATATCCGGGACCGAAAACCGAGCAAAGTATCCATCATAGTGTGGAAAATGTGATGCGCTTAGTCGGGTTAGAAAAACCAGACAATATCACGCTGGTTCGCGATTACGACCCAAGCCTTCCCGATCTGGAATACTACCCAGACCAAGTAGAGCAAGTGCTGCTCAATATCACGCGTAACGCCTTGCAAGCACTTGGCGATACGGGTGGCACCATCACTTTGCGCACGCGCACCGCATTCCAAGTGATGCTGCAAGGGGAGCGCTATAAGCTGGCTGCGCGGATTGATATTGAAGATAACGGTCCCGGTATTCCACTCGCTATCCAAGATACGCTGTTTTACCCGATGGTCAGCGGTCGCCCTGATGGCACTGGCTTAGGCTTATCTATCGCGCGCAGTCTAGTGGATCAACATGCGGGGAAAATTGAGTTTAACAGTTGGCCGGGTCACACCGAGTTTTCTATTTATCTACCCATCAAAAAATAGGAGATAGCCATGCAGAAGGGAAAAATCTGGGTTGTTGACGATGACAGTTCAATCCGCTGGGTACTAGAGCGAGCGCTCAACAGTGCCGAACTTAATTGCACCTGTTTTGACAGCGCCGATGCGGTGCTTGCCGCCCTCAACAATGACGTCCCTGACGTATTGCTCTCCGATATTCGTATGCCGGGCATGGACGGACTCGCTTTACTCAGCCAGCTAAAACAGTCCCATCCATTACTGCCGATTATTATCATGACCGCGCATTCCGATTTAGATGCCGCCGTTAACGCTTATCAATCTGGCGCTTTTGACTATCTCCCTAAGCCTTTTGATATCGATGAAACCGTCGCCTTAGTAGAGCGCGCACTAAACCACAGCCGTGAACAAAACAATGCTGCTAGCGATAAACCGCAAGCCGCGGTGATTTCGTCAACGATGATCGGCGAAGCCCCTGCTATGCAGGAGGTGTATCGGATCATTGGGCGTCTTTCCCGCTCCTCAATTAGTGTACTTATCAACGGGGAATCTGGAACGGGTAAAGAGCTCGTTGCCCACGCGTTGCATCAACACAGCCCACGTGCTAATGAGCCTTTTATCGCCTTAAATATGGCGGCTATTCCAAAAGATTTAATTGAATCTGAGCTATTTGGTCACGAAAAAGGGGCTTTTACAGGCGCATCCCAAGTTCGCCAAGGGCGCTTTGAGCAAGCTAATCGAGGTTCACTATTCCTCGATGAAATCGGTGACATGCCTCTGGATGTGCAAACGCGCTTATTGCGGGTACTGGCTGAAGGGCAATTTTATCGAATTGGTGGCTATACCCCTGTTAAGGTTGACGTGCGGATTATCGCCGCAACGCACCAAAACTTAGAAAAACGCGTGGAAGAAGGATTATTCCGCGAAGACTTGTTCCATCGACTGAACGTGATCCGCGTACAGCTTCCGCCATTACGGGAACGCGTTGAAGATATTCCTCGTCTGGCCCATTACTTTTTGCAAAATACCGCCAAGGAGTTAGGGGTAGAAAGCAAAGTTCTGCACCCTGACAGCATTAAAATTCTTCAACGCTATTCTTGGTCGGGAAATGTGCGCCAATTGGAGAACGTCTGTCGTTGGTTAACCGTGATGGCAGCTAGCCAAGAGGTGCTTCCGCAAGATTTACCAAGCGATCTATTTAATAAGCAAGAATCCAACAAGTCAGCGAAAGATCCTGCTTCATCCGCCATCCATTCTCAAGATCCTAACCTTGCGTGGTTTGATCTATTAGAAAAATGGACTGACTCCGCACTGAACGCCGGCCAGCAAAATTTATTTAATAACGCCATGCCGTTATTAGAGAAAACCATGCTCAATTGCGCCCTCAAATATACCCACGGACATAAGCAAGAAGCAGCTCGCTTATTAGGCTGGGGTCGAAATACCCTAACGCGAAAATTAAAAGAGCTCGGTATCGAAGATTAATTTCTAGAAAGCTCACCATCTAGCAGCTATGATTTAATTAGGTTAACACGCGAAAAAACGTGTTAACTTTTCATTGGTTAATATTGATTATCAATAAAATATCATCAAAAAGCCGCACTAATTGAATATCGATGCTCGATAACCATCATCTGTCAATATACCGTCATTGAGGGTTTCCTATGAGCGAAAACCATACAATATCCGAAATTATTGGACATAAAATAACACTAATCCGTGAATATCATCATTTGTCATTAAAAGAACTAGCTGATGAAATTGGTGTTTGCGAATTTCAACAGCTGAAATATGAAAAAGGAAAGGCACGAATTCCCGTCGATAAACTAAAACAATACGCCGACTATTTTGAGATTAGTTTATTAAGCTTTTTTATATTTAGTGAAGCGGAGAAGAAATTTATTTTACATTATCTTAATAAAAAGTAGTCACTATAAGATATACGCAAATAGACCAATCTTATTTCATGATTGAAATAGGATGATTTAACTTCATAAAAAATAAATCAATGTATAAATAAGAATATTGTTTTATGTCAAAACCTGCCATCAATATTTTACATTTACGATAAAATCTCACTCTCCCAACCCATAAAGCGTGTTTTTGTACAATCTCGCACTCTAAAATAAATCCTGACATTTAATTTTTATTTTCAATTCACATTGAAATTGAAATTATTAATATTTCAATTTTCCAAATTAACCTAAATAAAAACCCCACCCGTATAGTGAATTTAAAACAAAAATAAATAACCGTAACTCAAGATGAAATTTAAAATCTAAAAAAACACAAACTTGTTTATTTATAAAAACAAACACAAAATACTTAAGCTTTAATTCACAAGCGAAAAACATTCACGAAATTATATTTATATCGAACTCAGTTCGGAGAGTTAAAATGAAAAAACAGATTATTGCATCGTTAATTGCAACAGGAACTTTATTAATTTCTGCTAATAGCTTTGCCAAAGATGGTGATATTAATTTCACAGGCGAAATTATCGATAACGCATGTCAGTTAGCATCCGGTTCTGATGCGATTCAAGTGAACTTAGGTAAAGTCTCTAAAACATCATTAGCCAGTACTGGTAGTACTGCTGCTGCCACTAAGTTTTCCATTCAATTAGAAAACTGCCCTGCCGCAGTAACCACTGCAACGGTAAAATTTGATGGCGTTTCTTATGAAGGTGATAGCAGCGTTCTGCAGTTAACCAATGCGGGAGCATCTGGAATTGCTAAAGATGTTGGTATTCAGATCCAAGATGCTAAAGGGGTGACTGTTCCTTTATATACAGAATCCAATGAGTACACACTAAAAGAAACAGTTGTAAATAATTTAGATTTTACTGCACGTTATATTGCGATGTCTGATGCTGTCAGTGCTGGTTTAGCAAACTCAACGGCAACATTCACAATTAATTATAACTAATTTCAATTTAAGGTTTATAGGGATATAAGCCTTAGTGATTTATTTTTTGTTTTGTTATAACTCAGTGGTGGCTATATGAAATCAATAATTACTATTTTTATCTTTTTTTTCACATTTATCAGTACAGCCAATGCCGGTGTTATTATTGGTGGTACCCGCGTCATTTATCCTGAAGGAAAGAAAGACGTGAGTATTAGTGTGGAAAACCCAGATAAAATACCTTATTTAATTCAGTCATGGATTGAAAATGCCAATGAAGGTAAGCAAACGGACTTTACTATTACGCCACCACTTTTTCGTTTAAACCAAGAAAAGACAAATGCTTTACGAATATTTCTAACCCAAGACTCTCTACCAAAAGATAGAGAATCTTTATTCTGGTTAAATGTAAAAACAATTCCTGCAACAGAGAAAAAATCAGAAAACTCACTAAAGATCGCATTCAAAACTCAAATGAAATTAATTTATCGTCCTGATTCATTAACGAATGTCGATTTTCATGAAGAGCAAAAAAAACTTAAATGGTCGAAAAACAGTAAAGTAATCACGGTGAATAACCCTACACCTTATTATATGAATTTCCAGAGTATTAAATTTAATGGGAAGAGCGCAGAAAATATTTCTTATGTCGCACCATTTTCAGAGAAAAGTTTTAATATTAGCAATCCTGAATTACATGGAACCATTAAATGGGAAGTGATTAATGATTATGGCTCCGCCAATAATCCAGCAGAAATAAAAATATAGCCTTAAGGATAGTTAGGTTTATCTATGAAAATAAATAAAATATGCCTTAGCCTATTTTTATCTCTAGGCTATATTGCGACATCTTCGGCAGAAACGGACACCTATTTTGATCCTGAATTTCTTGAGCTACCGAATAAAGAATCCGTGGACTTAGAACAGTTTGAGCGTAATGAACAGTTACCGGGTAAATATTATGTGGACATCTACATTAATAAGAGCTTGATTGGCTCAAAAAGCGTTAGCTTTTCCACCAATAAAAATAATGAACTGGAGCCTTGCTTAACGCTCTCTGACCTGAAAGATGTTGGGGTTAAAGTCGGGGAATACCCTGAGCTGCAAGTCGCAGGTAACCAATGTATTAATTTGTCTGCGATTCCTGATGCCAAAAGTGAGTTTGAATTTGGTTCTCAGCGCCTTTATTTAAGCATTCCGCAGATTGCATTGAACATGAACCCGCGCGGCTATGTGGATCTCGCGGCGATCGACAATGGGATCACTGCCCTGTTACTCAATTACAGCTATAACGGCTCGCGCAGTATCGATCGTAAAAATGATAATAACAGCAGCAATTCCAACTATGTGAACTTGCGCCCGGGGCTGAATATCGGTCCGTGGCGTCTGCGCAACTACACCACGTGGCAAAGTAGCGATGGACAACGCAATAAGTGGGACACGGTATATACCTATTTAAGCCGTAATATCAATGCGATAAAAAGTCAGCTGATCCTTGGAGACAGCTCATCACCGTCCGATATTTTCGACAGTGTGCCGTTTCGTGGGGTACAACTTTCCACTGACGATGATATGAATCCAGAAAGCCTACGTGGGTACGCACCAGTGGTACGGGGTATCGCGCGCAGTAATGCACAGATCACCATTCGTCAAAACGGTTACACCATTTACCAAACCGATGTGGCAGCGGGTCCGTTCGAAATCAACGATCTCTACCCTACAGGGGGGAGTGGTGATTTACACGTTACGATTAAAGAAGCCAACGGTAGTGAACAGTACCAAATTATTCCGTTTGCCTCTTTACCGGTTTTACAACGTGAAGGGTATCTCTCCTATAGCGTGACAGGCGGGCAATACCGCAGTTATGACAGTAGCGTAGATAAAAAAACCTTTGCCCAATTTGCATTGACTTACGGGCTGCCTTGGGGGGTGACTCTGTTTGGTGGTAGCCAAGTCAGTGACAAATATCAGGCTTACTCTATCGGTTCAGGGCAAAACTTAGGGCGATTTGGTGCGTTATCTATCGATGTCACCCACGCCAGTTCGACCCTCAGTAACGGTGAAAAAGAGAGCGGACAATCCTACCGTTTTCGCTATAACAAAAACCTGAATGATATTGGCACCAACATCGCCTTAGCGGGCTATCGTTATTCCACTAAAGGGTTTTATAGCTTGTCGGAAGTATTTGATGGCTATCGAAAAGAAGCATTTACCGCATTGCATGAGCGCCGCCGTAACCGTGGAGAAATTACCCTTAGCCAAAGCTTAGGGGACGGCAGGGGTTCCTTATCTGTCGGCTTTGTGAGCGAGGATTACTGGAATAGTGATCGCAAAACGCAGTCTACAACTATTGGCTATAACAATAGCTGGAACGACATTAGCTATGGGGTGAATTATAGCTATAACAAAAACACCAACCCAAATAACTACGATGGACGCAATAAAGACGATGACCACCAGTTTGCCTTTACGGTGAGTGTGCCATTTAGCCTGTTTGATAGCACTTTCTATTACAACTTTAACGGCACAAACAGCAGTAGCAATGGCTCCTCGGGCAGCATGGGAGTTTCAGCAACGCAACTGGATAATCGCTTGAACTGGAGTGCTCAGCAAAACTTCCCAACCCGCGATTCTGGGGCTTCCGGTAACTTAAATGCTAGCTACCGTGGACAATATGGAGAAGTCACTGGGGGTACGGGTTACAGCACCAATAATTACAACCTGTACTACGGTGCTAGCGGCAGTGTTGTCGCCCATTCCGGAGGGGTAGTTCTCGGTCAGCAACTGGGTGAAACTGCGGCATTGGTGGAAATTCCCGATGCGGCTAATGTCCCTATTCTGAACCAAACTGGTATTCAAACTAACGGGCAAGGCTATGCGTTAGTGCCGTATGTCACTGCATATCGCAGCAATGGTATCCAAATTGATACCAGTAAATTGCCAGATGATACCGAAATGGAGTTAACCACCCAGAACGTGGCGCCAAGCCGTGGGGCAATTGCCAAAGCTAGCTTTAATGCCAATGTGGGCTATCGCGCCATCATGACCTTACATTTTAAAGATGGCAAACCAGTGCCATTCGGTGCGCAGGCAGTTTTCCCAAGCAATAATCAGCTCAATGCGATGGTCGGTAATGATGGGGAAATTTATCTGTCAGGAATGCCTGAGAGTGGTTCATTTACCATTCAATATAACGATAAGCAACAGTGTCAGGTGAATTATAACTTAGCGGGATTACCGAATTATATTGGTTTATATAAAACGGAGGCGGTATGCCAATAGCGAGAATATTTACAATGAAGAGATTGATACACAAACTAGTTACCATCATTACCTTATTTATCTTACCTTACTCTTTAGCAAATGCAGCAGGGTGTGTACCTAATTCTAATTTAGGTAAAACAGTTTACCTACCCGTAGATAATATTATTATACAGTCCGATGAGTCGATACCAGTAAATACGATACTAAAAAGCTACGAAGTTTATACTTATCCTGTAGGCCATCCTTATTACTTAAGTGGAGGAACCTGCAATTTTTCATTTAATTCTAAATATTTAAATGGTTGGGATCAATATGCCAGCAATAAAATTGCTCAAACAAACATTAATGGAATAGGTATAAGAGCAGCACCAATGAACAAGGATATTATCGGTTATTCAGTATCATTTACAACTAGTCCTATTCATGCCAATGGAAAAATGTCTATTCCTGGAGGGTATAACTGGAATGTCTATATTATTAAAACAGGTCCTATAAGTAATGCAAATGGACAGACTATCAAAGCGGGTCCATTTGCTGAGTTTTATACTTTCGATTACACAATAGACAGAAGACAGACCATCAGTAAATTGGCCATTCCAAATAATTTTCGTATTACCGTTGCTAGTTGCACAATAAATGGTTCAAATAATTTTAATATAAATTTAGGTGATTGGTTTGATACAAAATTTAATAAAATTGGAGATGTAAGTAATAATATTGATATTCCAATTTCATTATCTTGTGTTGCAGGTACAAATATTAAAGTCACTGTCACTTCAGACAATATTGATGATGCAGCCAATGGCCGAATAGGCTTAACAGGCATAGATAAAGCCACCGGTATTGCAGTGCAGTTATTAAATAATGCTGGAGTAGCTATTACATTGAATCAACAAATTACTCAGCGGGATAACACTGCCCAAGGCAACTATATATTCGGTTGGAAAGCTCGTTATATTAAAACGGCTGCAACAGTCACACCTGGTATCGCAAATGCCAACGCCACAGTCAATATTACGTATGAATAGGTAGTTAAAATGAAAAAAATGCTCGCTATCTTACTACTTTTGAATATAACGATAACAGCTTACGCAGCAGATACTGTCTATTTAAAATTTACCGGAAATATTAAAGCAGCAACCTGTAATTTATCTGCTGGAAATAATATTGATGTTGACCTTACGAATATAGGTTTAGATTCCTTTATTTCTGCACAAGGCGCCTCACCTTGGAAACCGTTTACCATTGAATTAAAAGATTGCTCATCCTTTATTAATAGCGTGAAGCTCTCCTTTGCAGGAATTGCTGACAACGCAGATATCAATAGCCTATATAAAAACAGCGGCACTGCCACCAATATCGCCATTCAACTGCAAAGTGGTGACGGAGCAACGCCGCTAGGCAATACCAAGGTATTAACGGTTCCCACCAATGGGCAACCTTTGGTGAGTGTTCCCCTACGTACACGGGCATTTTCTTCACTCGGTAATGGTACCGCGGGCACCTTATCCGCCAATATTACTGCCACCATTACTTATCTATAGGAGCGAATAATGAAAATATTTTTATTCAGTGTATTGGGGTTATTAGCGCTACCTGCAATGGCAGAAACCGTCAATATTAAGGTACATGGCAATGTGATTGCCATGCCCTGCAAAGTTGAAAATACCAGTTATAACGTGGAGCTCGGTAAGATAAATCGTTGGAATTACCGTAACCCTGCACAAAGCCCATGGGTGGATTTTTCTATTAAATTGGTTGATTGCCCTGTGACAACCAAAAATGCCAAATTCAGTATTAATGGAACACCTGATGCCATCGACAATAACTATTTTGTGAATACAGGTAGTTCCACAGGCAGCTTGTTACATCTCGCGCAGACAAACAATAAAGCCACCATAAAAAATGGCAGTATGGTAGATGTGGCTATCAATAGCGCCACTAAAAGTGCCGAAATTCCACTATCGGCAAGAATGGTAAGTTTACAGCCTATGTTTATATCAGGAAATTTTAAAAGCCATTTAGAGTTTTCCGTTATATATCCTTAATAAAGGAATATGATATTCATATCGTTATCCGTTAAAGATAATCTTAATATAATGCTCTTATTATGAAAAACATTATAAATAGGATGAAAATAGCATTCTCTAATTGAAATTTTAATTATTAACCTCCATATAAAATGGATAACTTTAATTGATGTGATTTAAGTCAAGATATCAAGTTAAATACCTGATAAACATATCTTTGAGGTAATAATATTCATTTGCCATCTGTTAGTTTATTTAACATATCGCAAATAATAAAAAGAGGTGAATTAATGGAAAATAGCTATCCAGTCTCCGCTGTTATTGGATATAAAATACGAAAGTTACGTAAAGAAAAAGGGTTATCCCTACTCACTGTAGCTCAATCGATTGGAATTAGTGAACAGCAACAGCTTCGTTATGAACGTGGGAATAATCGAATATCGATTGATCGGCTCAAACAATATGCTATTTATTTCAATACGAGTATTAATGACTTCTTTTTATTTAATGAAAGTGAAAGGGAAAAAATAAAGCAGAGTCTTAAAAGATCTCCAAATATATAGTATTTTTACTTAATCAATATTGGTCATTATAATGAAAAAGAACACCTCCAAAATTGTTGGCGCTCGCATTCGCTCATTCAGAAAAGAGCAAAATATGAGCATTCAACAGTTAAGCAAATTACTGGGCATTAGCCAACAACACCATTCCCGCCATGAACTGGGCGATATGCGTATTCACGTTGATACCTTATATTCAATTGCTGAAATTTTAGACATCGATATTATAGAATTAATCTGTGACGGCACTGAACAAGAAGATGGTTTTAATTATGTCTGTAAGGCTGATCGCAGTCGTCGCTATCAGGCTGAATCTTTGATTTCACCAGAACAAGATTTTTCACTGTTTAAATAATACTCAAGCCGCCTACCGGTATCTTTTTTATCATTGATACTGGCAGGTATCCTTTTAAAGTTTCTCTCTGACCAATATTAGCAAAAATAACCCCCATTAATGACAGACTAAAATTTATAATCATTTACGCTATTTCGGTATAGATACTCATCCTAAGACTAATTTCGATATTCTTATTGAGAATGTTAAGTTTTATTTTTCATTTTTAGATAATACATATTTGTCACTAATAATAAAAGCGTATTCTCCCCTCAAATTTTACGTTTAAATAATCTCCATATGCGAGATAGTTTATAGTTTAAAATCATAAAATAATTATTTTTAGTTTTATATTGTTATTTTACTTTAGTTTAAATAAATGAAGCCCAATAAAAACACCTTATTTAAATAATGATACCAAATGCTAGCGCATAATGTGTTTATATAAAAATTAGTAATAACAAATTAAAAATATTGTTATTAAAATTCAAAATACCCCCATCTTGTTTATTTATAAAAATAGCCACAAAATACTCGTGCTTTGAGTAGATAAGCAAATTTATATATTCCCCCCCAATTAAATTGAATATCGAATTAAGTTTCGGAGAGTAAAAAATGAAAAAACACGTCATTGCATCTTTAATTGCAACGAGCACCTTATTAATTTCTGCCAATAGCTTTGCTAAAGATGGTGATATTAATTTCACAGGTGAAATTACGGATAACGCATGTCAACTTGCAGCGGGCTCAGATGCTATCCAAGTAAATTTAGGGAAAGTTTCTAGAACGGCATTGCCAAGCACAGGTAGCACCGCCGCTGCCACTAAATTTACTATCCAATTGGAAAACTGCCCTGCGGCAGTGACCACCGCAACAGTAAAATTTGATGGTGTTTCCTATGAAGGCAACAACAGTGTACTTCAATTAACTAATCCAAATACCTCTGGTGTTGCAACCGGTGTTGGTATCCAAATTCAAGACGTTAAAGGCTTAACTGTCCCACTGTATACCGCTTCTAGCCCATACACATTACAAGAAACCGTTGTGAACAACTTAGATTTTACAGCGCGTTATATTGCGATGTCTGACACAGTGACCGTCGGTTTAGCGAATTCAACAGCAACCTTCACAATTAACTATAACTAATGATTAATTAAGGTTTATACGGATATAAACCTTAATTATTTTTACCCAGTGGTGGCAATATGAAAACAATTATCTCTGTCTGTATCATGTTATTTGCGCTCAGTCAGTCGGCCTATGCCGGTGTGATTATTGGGGGAACCCGCGTAATTTATCCAGAAGGGAATAAGGATGTCAGTATTAGCGTCGAAAATCCGGATAAAGTGCCCTATTTAATTCAATCATGGATTGAAAATGCCAATGAAGGCAAGCAAACGGACTTTACCATTACGCCACCACTTTTTCGTTTAAACCAAGAAAAAACCAACACATTACGTATTTTCTTAACCCAAAATACACTACCCAATGATAGAGAATCATTATTCTGGCTAAATATTAAAACTATTCCAGCCACTGAAAAGAAAACAGAAAACTCATTAAAAATCGCGTTTAAAACTCAGATGAAATTAATTTATCGCCCGAGTGCCATTAGTAAAGTCGATTTTTTGGAAGAGCAGAAGAAATTAACCTGGTTAAAAGACGGTCAATCGATCACCGTCAAAAACCCAACCCCCTATTATATGAATTTCCAAAGTATCAGTTTTAATGGAAAAAAAGTGAATGATGTCTCTTACGTGGCACCATTTTCCAGCAAGTCTTTCTCACTAATTAGCCCTGAACTGCACGGCACCATTAAATGGGAAGTGATCAACGATTATGGCTCAGCCAATAATCCGGCGGAAATAAAAATATAGCCTTAATGGCAATTAGGTTTATCTATGAAAATAAATAAAATATGCCTTAGCCTATTTATCGCCTTAGGCTATATTGCGACGTCCTCAGCAGAGCCAGACACCTATTTTGATCCTGAATTTCTTGAGCTACCAAATAAAGAATCGGTGGACTTAGGGCAATTCGAACGTAATGAACAATTACCAGGTCAATATTATGTGGATATCTACATTAATAAGAGCCTGATAGGTTCAAAGAGTGTCAGTTTTTCCAATAATGCCAAGAAAGAGCTGGAGCCATGCCTGACGCTCAGCGATTTAAAAGATGTGGGTGTGAAAGTTACAGATTATCCTAATCTACAAACCGCAGGGAATTCGTGCGTGAATCTATCCGCGATCCCCGATGCCAAAAGTGAGTTTGAATTTGGCTCTCAACGTCTCTATTTAAGTATTCCGCAGATTGCGTTGAATATGAACCCGCGCGGCTATGTGGATCTGGCGGCGATTGATGATGGGATCAACGCCCTGTTACTCAATTACAGTTATAACGGCTCACGCAATACCGATCGCAAAAACGACAAAAACAGCAGCAACTCCAACTATGTGAACTTACGTCCGGGGCTCAATATCGGCCCGTGGCGTCTGCGTAACTACACCACATGGCAAAGCAGTGACGGGCAGCGCAATAAATGGGACACGGTATATACCTATTTAAGCCGGAATATCAATGCGATAAAAAGCCAGCTGATTCTCGGGGATAGCACATCACCATCGGATATTTTTGACAGCGTGCCGTTTCGTGGGGCGCAGTTGGCGACCGATGATGATATGAACCCAGAAAGCTTACGTGGGTATGCACCCGTGGTACGCGGTATTGCGCGCAGTAATGCGCAGATCACCATTCGCCAAAACGGTTACACCATTTACCAAACCGATGTGGCAGCAGGTCCGTTTGAAATTAACGACCTCTACCCCACTGGCGGTAGCGGAGATCTGCACGTCACCATCAAAGAGGCCAATGGTAGCGAGCAATATCAAATTATCCCGTATGCCTCTTTGCCAGTTTTACAACGTGAAGGCTATGTTTCCTATAGCGTGACGGGTGGGCAATATCGCAGCTATGACAGCAGCGTAGATAAAAAACCGTTCGCCCAGTTCACATTGATCTACGGCTTACCGTGGGGGCTCACCGCCTTTGGGGGTAGCCAACTGAGTGATAAATACCAAGCCTATTCTGTGGGTGCGGGGCAAAACTTAGGGCGCTTTGGGGCATTATCTGTGGATGTCACCCACGCCAACTCCACTTTAAATAATGGCACCACGGAAAGCGGGCAATCTTACCGTTTTCGCTATAACAAAAACCTAAATGATATTGGTACCAACATTGCCCTCGCAGGGTATCGCTACTCTACGCAAGGCTTCTACAGTTTGGCGGAAGTGTTTGATGGCTATCGTAAAAGTGGATTTAGCCCACTGTATGAACGCCGCCGTAACCGCGGGGAAATCACCCTTAGCCAAAGCTTAGGGGATAACTGGGGTTCACTGTCTGTCGGTTTTGTTAGCGAAGATTACTGGAACAGTGATCGTAAAACCCAATCCACTACTATTGGCTATAACAATAGCTGGAATAATATCAGTTACGGATTGAATTACAGCTATAACAAAAATACTAACCCGAACATGAATAGTGGTGGACGCACGAAAGATGATGATCACCAATTTGCTTTTACAGTGAGCGTGCCGTTTAGCGTGTTTGAAGACACCTTCTATTACAACTTTAACAGTACCAGTAGCAGCGCCAATGGCTCGTCAGGGAGCATGGGGATTTCAGCAACCCAGCTGAACAATCGCTTAAATTGGAGTGCTCAGCAAAACTTCCCAACCCGTGATTCAGGGGCTTCCGGTAACTTAAATGCCAGCTACCGCGGGCAGTATGGGGAAATCACTGGGGGGACGGGATACAGCACCAACAATTACAACCTGTATTACGGTGCCAGCGGCAGTGTGGTCGCTCATTCCGGAGGGGTAGTTCTTGGTCAGCAACTGGGTGAAACGGCAGCCTTGGTGGAAATTCCCGATGCGCCTAATGTCCCGATTCTGAACCAAACCGGTATTCAAACTAACGGGCAAGGCTATGCCTTAGTGCCGTATGTCACCGCGTATCGTAGTAATGGGATTCAAATTGATACCAGCAAATTACCAAGTGATACCGAAATGGAGTTAACCACCCAAAACGTGGCGCCAAGCCGTGGAGCCATTGCTAAAGCCAGCTTTAATGCCAATGTGGGCTATCGCGCTATCATAATTTTGAATTTTAAAGATGGTAAACCGGTGCCATTCGGGGCGCAGGCGATTTTCCCAGATAATAATCAACTCAATGCGATGGTAGGTAATGACGGGGAAATTTATTTGTCGGGAATGCCAGAAAGCGGTTCATTTACCATTCAATATAACGATAAACAGCAGTGCCAAGTTTCTTATAACTTGGCGGGCTTACCGAATTATATTGGCTTATACAAAACCACTGCAGTTTGCCAATAAGGGAACATAAAATGAAAAAACTCATTATTCAATTTACATGTACCATTGGATGCTTATTTTTATATTCTGGTTATGGCTATTCTGCTGCATGTGCTAAGAATCCTAATTTAAATAATCGAACTGAATATATTCCTGCTAGAACATATACTATTCAATATGACGATAGTAGCACCAAAGTTTTAGATACCATCAAATTAACTTATGGAACTGCACCTTTATCTGTAACTGCGAATCCGAGTGGTTGCTACAATATTGGGCTACAATTACTCAACAGCCCGCCAATAACAAATACAACTATATCTACTTCAATTCCAGGCATCACTTTCACTGCTGAAACTGCGGCATTAAAAGTAAGTCAACCAATTAGTGTTTGGCAAAATAGTGGTACATTACTCAATATTAATAGCCCTTTATGGGAAATTAAAGTACAAAAAACAGGCTATGTTCGGACTGGTGGAACTGTGAATGCTAGAACTATAGGAACACTACAAGGGCTTGGTAATGAAAATGGTGTAAATACACGTTGGGCTTGGAATTTAACTACAGCAATACTTCCAGCAAATACAATGAAAATAATCGTATTAAGCTGTTCATTAAAAAACAGCCAAAGCACCTATAATATTAATATGGGCGACTGGTATGACACCCAATTTAAAAATATTAATGATACACAAGGTACAGTTGATATTCCAATTGCACTAAGTTGTCTTGCTGGCACCAATATTAAAGTCACGGTAACATCAGATACAATTGATAATGCAGCGAATGGTCGACTGGGTTTAACCGGTGCAGATAAAGCGACAGGTATTGCAGTGCAATTATTAAATAATGCCGGAACACCTATTGTATTAAATCAAAAATTTACTCAACAAAATAATGTTTCCCAAGGGGATTATATATTTGGCTGGAAAGCCCGTTATATTAAAACGGCTGCAACAGTCACACCAGGAACGGCAAATGCCAATGCTACCGTCAATATTCTTTATGAATAGAGGTTTAAAATGAAAAAATTACTGCTCGCCTTACTATTCTTAAATATATCGATAACGGCTTATGCTGCGAATACTGTCTATCTAAAATTTACCGGAAATATAAAAGCTGCAACGTGCAATTTATCTACCGGTAATAATGTGGATGTGGATCTGACCACCATTCCTTTAGATACTTTTTATAGTGGAACGAAAGCCTCAGATTGGAAATCGTTTACCATTGAATTAAAAGATTGCTCCTCATTTATTAATAGCGTGAAATTAACGTTCACAGGAACCGCAGATAGTGCCGATATCGCCAGCCTATATAAAAATAGCGGCACCGCTACCAATATTGCCATTCAACTACAAAGTGGCGATGGGGCTACACCGCTAGGCAATACCAAGATATTAACGGTTCCCACCAACGGGCAGCCTTTGGTCAGTATTCCCCTACGCACAAGGGCATTTTCCTCACTCGGCAATGGTACCGCGGGCACTTTATCCGCCAATATTACCGCCACGATTACCTATTTATAAGAGGCTGATCATGAAAAGAATATTATTCAGTTTACTTGGATTGTGCGCCCTGCCGGTGATGGCAGAAAACGTCAATATCTATGTGCATGGTAATGTCGTTGTTATGCCCTGCAAAGTTGAAAATACCAGTTATAACGTGGAGTTAGGTAAGATAAACCGTTGGAATTATCGCAACCCTGCGCAAAGCCCATGGGTGGATTTTTCTATCAAACTGGTTGATTGCCCTGTTTCAACAAAAAATGCCAAATTCAGTGTTAATGGCACTGCCGATGCCACCGATAATAACTATTTTGTGAATACAGGTAGCTCTACAAATAGCTTGCTGCATCTCGCACAAACGAGTAATAAAGCCACGATTAAAAATGGCAGTGCGGTAGATATGGCTATCAATAGCACAACCAAAAGTGCCGAAATTCCGTTATCTGCAAGAATGATTAGCCTTCAACCCATGTTTACCCCTGGGGATTTTAAAAGCCATTTAGAGTTTTCGCTGACATATCAGTAAAACACAATCTTAAAAATGTACTGTAATAGCTTAATAATATTTAATAGCACTCTTGTGATAAATCTTTAATAAGGTATACAAAATGAAAAATCGTATTTATCGCACCATATTAGTTATTGGGACTTTATTTTTATATTCCCATTACTCTTTGGCTGAATGTGCTCAAAATCCGCAAAATAACTTAAGAAGTACAGCTTCAGGAAAAACGATTACTGTGCAGTACGATAATATCTCAGCAATCGGAACCGTTCTTGATACACAATATGTGCAAGCATTTTCGAGTAATTATAATTTTGCAGACTCTGCCACTGGCAGAGTTGCATGCGGTGGATACCAAGATCTGTATTATGTGAATGGGTGGTCAGCTAATGCCAGTAAAATAGCAGCAACTGGTATCGCTGGTATAGGTATTAGAATCAATTACAGTACTTTTGGTTCAAATAGCTATATTCCTATAACGTCATCTAATGCAGGAAGCGGAGCTAGTTGGGTGATGCCACCCTCTGGTTGGAATATTCAAATTGTAAAAACAGGTACTATTACATCCTCAGGAACATTAAGAGGTGGAGAAATCGCCTATATAACCCAAGGTAATTCGACAACAGGAACCCGATTTATAGGAAATAGATTAAGTCTTCCAACAAACTATCGAATCAACGTCGTTAGTTGTTCACTAAAAAACAGTAAAAATACCTATGATATTAATTTAGGCGATTGGTATGACACCCAATTTAAAAATATTGGTGATTTCCAAGGAACGGTTAATATTCCGATAACATTAAGTTGCCAAACAGGTACCAATATAAAATACACAGTAACTTCAGATACTGTTGATAATGCAGCAAATGGGCGGCTTGGGTTAAGTGGAGCAAATAAAGCCACAGGCATTGCTGTGCAATTACTGAATAACGCTGGAACCCCAATTCAGTTAAATACTAAATTAGTACAGCAAAATTCCGTGCCTGCAAATGACTATATTTTTGGTTGGAAAGCACGCTATATCAAAACCGCAGCAATAGTAACACCAGGAACAGCAAATGCTAATGCAACTGTTAATATTCGCTATGAGTAGGTAAGAAATAGATTATCTATTTTCGTTAATTAGAAATTTTATTGAATAATAATCGAATTAGATGATTAAAGAGGAGTTGATGATGCCTGAATATTATCCTGTGTCCCGAATTATTGGCAAGAAAATTACCTATTATCGAAAAATGAATGGATTATCTCTTTACGATATTGCCAAAATGATTAATGTTAGTGAACAGCAACAATCTCGTTATGAACGAGGAATTAACCGTATTAATTTGGATAGACTTAGTCAGTATGCAGAAATATTCAATATTGGTTTATTAGATTTTTTTAACCTGAGTGAACATGAAACTAAAAATGTAAAAATACATTTTGATAGATAATCTAATATCGACCATTATTCAATATAAGTACAACAAGAGAAATTTTCATTTATTGACCTAGATCTATAGTTTAACCTGAGAATTAATGCTAGGTTAATAATCATATTGAGCTTGTTAGGCTTAATAAATCGTCTAATTAAGATTGATTTATTTCCATGTATTCACTTATTCACAAGGAGGCTCAATATGTCTAAAAATTATCTCATATCTAAAATGGTCGGTAGTAAAATTATTTATTATCGCAAAATGAATGAAATCACATTAAGGGAGCTTGCGGATACCATTGGTGTTAGCGAGCAGCAGCAGTCACGTTATGAAAGAGGAGTTAATAGAATTAATTTAGATAGATTAGGGCAATATGCGGACTATTTTGAAATTGGTATAAAAGACCTTTTAGATATCAATAAAAAATAAGTGTTTCGATATATTCTATTTATTTAAAAACAATCTAATTAACTCTCATAATAAATATACCTAGGAGTTAACGATATGGAGAAAATAGTATCAAAATCTGTCGGTCTAAAAATAAGAGCGCTAAGAGATAGCCACGGAATCAGTGGAAAACAACTGAGCGAACAATTGGGGATCAGTCAGCAACATTTATCTCGCTACGAAAATGGCGATGTGAATATTCATGTGGACACGCTCTACCATTTCTCTCTTATTTTCTCGGTCGACCCTGCCTATTTCTTTGCAGAATTTAATGAAATAACTAGCAGCCGCGAGGAGCAAGACCATAAAAAAAGTTACTACGCTGCCGAGTCGGTCGTTTTCTGAACGAACGTTTCTGAATTCATACTCGCCACACCCTAGCTAATTTCACAATCGGTGCTTTAAAATTTAAGCACCGATTTATCACCCTATAAATGATCCTTCTTTTTGGATTCTTCAAGTAACCATTGCTGGAAAATCGTCATAGCTGGTGTCATCGGTTTGGATTTTAATCGACTCAGCCAGTAACCCCCGAGAGTCACGGAAATATCAAATGGCTGAACCAAATCCCCTGCACTTAGCTCCCGCTCAAACATACAGCTTGGTGCGATGGCAACACCGTCCATCAATAAAGCCGCTTCCACCATTAAACGGGAAGAATCAAAAACAGGTCCTTTCACACGCCACGGTTCCACATTCGCCGCTAAAAACCATTTTTCCCATTCATCTTTACGATAAGATCGCATCAACGGAAAATTTTGTAAATCAATGGGATGCTTAAGTTTATGAGCGACCTTTTCGGCACAAAGCACCGTATGCGGCGCAGAAAATAACGGCGTATTTTCCACTAATGGCCAAAGCCCTTCCCCAAAACGGATCGCAAAATCAGCCCCTTCTCCAGCTAAATTCACCACGTTATTATGGGTCATAATGCGCAAATCAATATAAGGGTAAAGATCGGAAAAATGCGATAAACGCGGTAATAGCCAGCCCGCCGCAAAGGTACCCACCACAGAAACATTCAGAACCTCATGATAATGACCATCTTCGAATTGCTGCAATAATGATTCGATTTGGTCGAAAGATCGGCTAACGACAGGCAATAATGCCAACCCCTCATCGGTCAGTGCTAGCCCTCTAGGCAAACGAATAAATAGCTCTAAGCCTAGTTGTTCTTCCAGCGCACGAACTTGCTGGCTTACCGCTGCCTGAGTGACATTTAACTCCATACCTGCTCGAGTAAAGCTTAGATGGCGCGCAGATGCCTCAAAGGCTCTGAGTGCATTGAGGGGTAAACGGTAGCGAGCATTTTCAGCCATAAGATTTTCTTTTACCTCATCGAATTTTATATCGTTTTAACTAATGCCAAAAAAGCCGCATACTCCGATACCAGAATCACGCTTCCTTTGGTATGTGACCGCCTCTTGTTTGTCACTCATCATAACTAAAACTTTTATTTAAATGGATATCTGTATGAAAAATCTTTTTCGTCGCGGACGGCTGCTTGTCGCCCTAAGTTTGGCATTTACCTCACTATCTAGCGTGGCATTAACGCAATCCGATGTGGACAGCATTATTAAACCGTTGATGAAACAGCAGCAAATTCCGGGAATGTCTGTTGCGATTTCCGTGGATGGTGAGCATTTTATCTATCACTATGGCGTGCAGTCTAAACAGACTCAGGTGCCTGTGAGCAACAATACGTTGTATGAAATCGGTTCTTTATCAAAGACCTTTACCGCCACGCTTGCCGCCTATGCTCAAGGACAAGGTAAGTTAGATTTTGCACAAACCGTCAGCCATTATTTACCCAAATTAAAAAATAGCGCATTTGATAAAGTAACAGTGATGAATCTAGCCACCCACACTTCAGGCTTATCGCTATTTGTTCCGGATGCAGTGACTAACCGCGCGGAGCTAATCCATTATTATCAGCAGTGGTCCCCTGTAAAACCTATTGGTGAATACCGTTCATACTCCAATCTTGGTGTGGGTTTATTAGGCATGGTGACTGCTAAGCAACTTAATCAGTCATTCCCTGATGCAATAGAAAAGATGATGTTACCAGCTTTGGGCATGAAGCATACTTATTTACAGGTACCGCAAAATCAGCAAAAAAATTATGCTCAAGGGTATAACAAGCAGCATCAGCCGGTGCGTGTAACTCCACAAATTTTAGATAATGAAGCCTACGGCTTGAAATCCAACGCGAAGGATTTGATCCACTTTTTAGATATTAATATGCAAGTGGCCAACGTAGCGAAACCGTGGCAAGAGGCGGTGGAAGATACGCACGCTGGCGTGTATATGACGGATTCTTTTGTGCAAGATTTGATGTGGGAAAGTTATCCGTGGCCAGTTTCACTCGCCCAGTTACAACAAGGTAACCGTGATGATATGGCACTGAAACCGCAAAAAGTGGATGCCATTCAGCCACCGATGCCACCAGAATCTCGCTCACTGTATAACAAAACTGGCTCCACCGGCGGATTCGCCACCTACGCGGTATTTATTCCCGAAGAAAAAATCGCCGTGGTGCTGCTTTCCAACCAATGGTACCCAATCCCTGAGCGCATCAACACTGCCTACCAGCTCATCGAAAAAGTGAAGCACTAGCCCTGCGCCAAACGCGGAATATGCAGGAAATTTAATACTCAAAATAATCATATGCCAAGCATCCAATGTTCTAAATAATTCACGTTGTGGCTAGGCGTCAAACGAGGTTATCTCGGGGAGCATACAAAAGTATGTGACCCGAGTGACCGAGAGCAGACAACAAAGCCACGGCGTGAAGTATGACGAACATTTAGATGACTCGGGAGAATTGGCGCTGCCTCATTTGACTTCGTAAGTAAACATCAAAACACATACACACATTACGAATCAGCAAACGCCCGCGTGGCGTGACTTTAATCCCCGTTTCACTGACTTCCACCAGCCCATCTTCTGCCATTGGTTTCAGCAGTTCTAGGTCTTCTTTAAAATAGGTTTTGAAGTCAATTGGGTAGAGCGCTTCTATTTGCGCAAAACTCAATTGGAAGTTGCAAATCAATGTTTTGATCACGTCACGGCGCAGGCAGTCGTCGTCAGTTAGCACTAATCCACGCCATAGGGCATGCCCCTTTTCTTCCACTTGCGCGTAGTAAGTTTTTAAATCTTTCTGATTTTGGGCGTAGTTATCGCCGAGCATGCTGATCGCTGATACTCCTAATCCTAATAAATCGCAATCTCCTTGGGTGGTATACCCTTGGAAATTACGATGTAAAATTCCTTCTCGCTGTGCGACCGCCAGTTCATCTTCTGGGCGCGCAAAGTGATCCATCCCGATAAATTGATAACCGTCGGATGTCAGCGTTGCGATAGTATCTTGCAGAATATCCAGTTTTTGCTCCGCCGTTGGCAGGTCTTCATCTTTAATTTTACGCTGCGCTGCAAATAAATTCGGTAAATGCGCATAGTTGAAAACGCTTAAACGATCGGGAGCGAGCTCCGCCACTTTTTTCAATGTAAATGCGAAGCTTTCTGGGGTTTGTTTTGGTAAACCATAAATTAGGTCGATACTGGTTGAAGTGAAGCCAGTCTCTTTGGCACGTTTAATGAGCGCAAAAATAAACTCTTCATCTTGCTCGCGGTTAACCAGAACTTGCACTTCTTTATTAAAATCTTGAACACCCATGCTTAGGCGGTTAAAGCCTTCACTGCGCAGATGGTCAATCATGTCGAGTTCGATTTCGCGGGGATCCACTTCGATGGACATCTCGGCATCAGGCGCAAAATGAAAATGTTTTTTCAGCAAGCCAACTAAATGGCTCACTTGCACCTTGTCTAAATACGTTGGTGTACCACCGCCCCAGTGCATTTGAGTCACTGTACGATTTTTAAGTAACGCGGCACGCTGGATAATTTCTTTTTCAATGACTTGTAAATACTCATCCGCTTTATGTTTTTGGCGAGTAACTAGCTTATTACAGCCGCAGAAATAGCACAGTTTGTGGCAAAACGGGATATGCACATACAGAGACAAAGGACGGTCAGGATAACGCTGGGTTGCCTCAACAAAAGCCTGTTCGTTGTAGTCTTGATTGAACTCTAAGGCTGTTGGATAAGAGGTATAACGTGGACCTGAATAGTTATATTTCTGGATGAGAGAGAGATCCCAAACGATATTTTGCTCTGACATTGATATTCCTTAATTGACCACAAGCTCGAAAGCATCACTGTTAATTATATCTCTTTAGATTATTTTTTAGCTATTTATGTAAAGAGTCTATACCGCAAAGATTATAGCGATGTTAGGAAAAACAGATTTGATGCAACATCAAAGAAAAGGAAGATAGGCGAGAAATTAAGCAGAATTCCTCCCGTTTACCACGGGAGGAACGAATAGAGAGGCAATTATTTACTTTTTAAGATGCGCATAATGTCATCAAATTTCTCTTCTTCCTCTTCATCACCGTCTTCGTCCGCATATTCAATACCGAGGATATTCATCAGTTCATCGATGCGATCTAAGCAGGTATCAACATATTGCTGCTCTTGCGCAGTAATGGTTTCGCCATCTTCCAGTCGTGCCAGAATCTCATCTAAGCGATCGTTGCTTTCCAGCATTTCCAGTTCTTTTTCTGGCGTCAGTTTTTCTTTAGCAACTGGCTTTTCTTTCACGACAGGACGCGCAACTGGCTGGTTACTTTCAACCACCAGTGGAATTGGTTTTTTACTGCCAATACGTGGGTCAGCCTGAACATTTTGCCCATTTTTTTGACCATTCGAAGCACCGTCTTGGTTACGGCTACCAGACTTATGCCCGCGATGTTTTTTCTCGCGTTTACGCTCACGACCTTCTGCGTTGAGCTCTTCTTTCGTCTTACGGTATTTTTTCTTCAGTTTTGCGGTCGGTTTTTTCGGTGAATTCATGGTTTGCTACCTTGATAAAATCAGTTTCTGCAGCGGAATCTAGCAGGATCCCTTAAGCAGCGAAAGCACTACTTTGCAATTTAGGTGAATTTTATCTCACTTTGCATTCGCAACAGTACTTTAATGATTATACCTTAAATAATTTGAGTTGCATGCAAGCAACAAAAAGGGAGAGCCTAACTAGCTGTATCGCCAGAAAATAGAGAGTCACCTTGAGCAATGCTCTAAATAACTCAAGTTGCCTAAGCATTTCAATGCTCTAACTAGCTATATCACCAGAAAATAGAAAGATATCCTGAGTAATATTCTAAATAATTCAAGTTGTGGCTAGGCGTCAATCGAGGTTATCTCGGGGAGCATACATAAGTATGTGACCCGAGTAGCCGAGAGAAGACAACAACGCCACAGCTTGAAGTATGACGAATATTAGGCGTCGACGAGAACCATTTTGAGTAAAAACATCGCCGCGACTAAAATTACACACAGACCCAGATCACGCCAGCGCCCTGTACCAATCTTCATCGCACAATACGCGATAAAGCCTAGCGCAATACCTTCTGTAATCGAGAAGCTAAATGGCATCATGACCGCAGTAATAAACGCTGGAACGGATTCCGTTAAGTCATCCCATTTCACGCGCGTTAAGCTTGAAGTCATCAGAACACCAACATAGATCAGCGCGCCTGCGGTTGCATAAGCAGGAACCATGCCTGCCAGCGGAGAGATAAACATCGTCAGCAGGAATAACACACCGACGACAATCGCGGTTAAACCTGTACGACCGCCCACCGATACCCCTGAAGAGCTTTCGATGTACGCCGTTACAGACGAAGTTCCCATTGCAGAGCCTGCCACAGAACTTAAGCTATCCACATACAGCGCTTGTTTCATGCGAGGGAAAGTTCCACGCTCGTTGGTAATACCCGCTTTGTCTGTTACCCCAATCATGGTGCCCGAGGAGTCAAACAGGTTCACTAACATAAAGGCAAAGATAACCCCAGAAAGTGCCAGATCCAGTGAGCCCGCAAAGTCCACTTGTCCAACAACACTGGTAATGCTTGGTGGCATTGAGAAAATGCCCGTATATTTCACATCACCCAGCGCTAAACCAATCAGCGTCGTCACGGCGATAGATACCAATACTGCCGCATGAATATTACGCGCAGCTAAAATGGCAATAATGAAAAAGCCTAATGCCCCTAACCACACATTATGGTGAGTTAGGTTACCAATTGACACTAAGGTATCTGGGTTTGCGACGATAATACCGGAGTTTTTCAGTCCCATCATGGCGATAAACAGACCGATACCGCTGGTGATCCCCACACGTAAACTCAGGGGAATATTAGCGATAATCCAGTAACGAATACGGAATAACGTTAGAATAAATAAGCCAACTGCGCCCCAGAATACCGCCCCCATAGCGACTTGCCATGAATAGCCCATCGCCCCAACGACCACAAAGGCAAAGAAGGCATTTAGCCCCATCGCGGGTGCAACAGCAATAGGTAAGTTAGCCAGTAAGCCCATTAAAATACTGCCGATGGCTGCGATTAAGCAGGTGGTCACGAATACCGCTTTGATATCCATGCCAGCGACGGACAAAATTTGTGGGTTAACGAAAACGATATATACCATCGTCAGGAAGGTGGTGAACCCTGCAACGACCTCTGTTCTTGCGGTGGTGCCGTGTTCTTGTAATTTAAACACACGCTGAAACAGACCCTGCGATTGCGAGGAGCCAGATGATTGATTAGTCATTAAAATGCGCCTTGTCGAAATGTCATGCCCTAGATTGCCAATGGATGCGTGGTGGGCACGAAAAAAAGTTTTTTTCGGCTCATGGTACAACTAAACGATGCAAAAGAAAACGATTGCGTCATTTTAAATAAGTCGTATTTCCTAACTGACTGATACTGTAAATGAATATCGAGGGAGATATGGCGGTTGTCATACCGCCATTGAGGGATTAAGCCGCCTTTGTGCGATTAAGAAAGCGCAATCAGCTTTTGACGTCGCCAAAACAGCCAACCGCGTTTTGCTGAACGGCTGCGCGCTGCACTTTTATCACTGAGCTTTTTCGCCACTTGATTGGCAATAATTTCTACTGACAGGCACATCACAAAGTAGATAAATGCCACAAACAAGAACACTTCCAGCGGATAGATCATTTCACGGTTATTCACCTGTGTTGCTAAGAATGACAGCTCTGCCACTCCCACAATATACGCCAGAGAGGTATCTTTAATTAACGCAACCCATTGGTTAATAAAGGAAGGCACCATCATTCGTAATGCCTGAGGTAACACCACATTCCACAGAACTTGCCAGCGGTTAAACCCGAGAGAAAGCCCAGCGTTCCATTGCCCTTGACCGATAGCTAAAATTCCCGCTTTCACGCCGTGCGCTAAATAGGCTGAAGTGATCAGCGCTAATGCGCACACCACCGCCGTCACGCCTGGAATTTCCGTTCCGAAGACAATAGGCAGTAGGAAGTAAGTCCAGAAAATCAACATGATGACGGGAATGGCGCGGAAAAAACCTAAAACGGCGGCAAATAAATTCATCCAGAAGCCACGTAGCATCGCCAGCGCAATACCACCCAATGTGCCGAGGACAATAGACGCAGCGCCAGCCAATACGCTCATAATCAGCGTCAGTGCTGCCCCTTCCAAGGGACCATCAGGATAAGCCCCAAATAGCAGATATTGCCAGTTATCCGTAATGACTGAAAAATCCATCTTATACCCCCTGGGCCAATTGACGCTGTTGTCGCCACTGACCCCAGCCTTCCATAAATGCGATGATTGCAATGTACAGTACTGTAGCTAAACCAAATGCAGCAAATGTTTGTAATGATTGGCTATCTACTTGGCGTGATACATAAGAAAGCTCAGCCACCCCGATCGCCATCGTTAATGACGAGTTTTTGACGACGTTCATGTATTGCCCTAACAGCGGCGGTAACGCGATTTTTACGGCTTGCGGTAAAATCACTAAACGCATGGACTGCCATGATGTCAGCCCTAAAGCAAGAGCTGCTTGTTTCTGTCCTTGACGCACTCCTCGGATACCAGAGCGCACTTCTTCCGCAATGAAAGGTACGGTGTATAGCGTTAAGCCGACAAATCCGGCTAAAAATTCAAAGGATGGCCAACCCAATGTTATCCCTAAAATTTCAATTTCATGGGGAGTATTCAGCCATTCCATCGCTGATTCAGGGAGAATTTCTCCCGAGGCGAAATACCAGAAAAACAGTTGCACCAGTAGTGGCGTATTACGGAAAATCGAAATATAAACGGTCACAAACCAGCGTAGCGGCGCGATTTGGCTGTCTCTTGCCGAGGCGGCAATAAAACCTAATAGCGTGGCAGCGATGATCGTACAAATCGAGATCCAGACTGTAAGCAAAAAGCCATAGCCAAACCACTCAAGGTATTGTGGTGCTAGTAGATGCGCAGACCAGAAGTCACCGCTGAAAAATTTGTCGAACATATTTCGCCTCGCTATAACTGACAACCCCTGCAACATGGCAGGGGCGTTTACTCTCACTAAACTGCATGACTAACTTAAGATTTAGGCTGCTCGCTCAATGGGGCAAATTTGAATTCACCACGTGGTTGTGCCGCTTTGGTGTCTGGACCAAACCAACGGTTATAAATCTCGTTCGCTTTGCCTTCTTTCTCCAGTTTCAGCAAGGTAGCATTCACGTTTTCAATTAAACGCGTTTCTCCTTTGCTCGCGCCTAGCGCTTGGTACTCTTTGGTTAAGCTAAATGGTGAAATTTCAAAGTCTGCTTTCACTTTTTCTGGCAAGTTACCGAGCAAGCCCACCAGCTTCGCATCATCTTGGGTGATCGCTTGTACGTTACCGTTACGTAGCGCTGCGAAAGCTTGCGGGGTATCGTCGTAAGAGATAACTTTGGTATTCGGGAAACGTTCGCGCAGAGTCACTTCCTGAACAGTTCCTTTGTCTGCACCAATACGCAGTGGAGCGATATCTTCAGGGGTTTTCAGTACGCCTTTACGCGCGATAAATTTTTGCCCTGTTGCAAAGTCAGGAATGGAGAAATCCACCTGTTTTGCACGTTCATCTGTAATTGTGAAGTTGGCACCAATCAGGTCAACTTTGCCGGATGTTAACAGTGGAATGCGGTTAGCTGGGTTGGTTGGACGCAGCTCTAATTTCACGCCAAGATCATCAGCAATCGCTTGGGCGATATCGATATCATAGCCAGCGAGTTTCTTGGTTTTAGGATCAATAAATCCGAATGGGGGATTACTGTCAAAAACAGAAATGCGGATCACTCCCGCTTGTTTAATATCATCTAATTTATCTGCGCTAGCGACATTCGCTGTCAGCGCCAGACCTGCAACTAAAAGTGCGGAAGTAAGAAAACGAGCTTTCATTGAATACCCCTAACGGTAAATTTGTGTAAATCGACCATCACAAGCTATCAACTATTTCTTAGCACTTGAAATAATATTAAATAATATATTTATATCAATTTGGAATATGAATAGACATAAAAAAAGGGGCGAAAATCCATCGGAGCGACCCCTAAAATGTTGCAGATTAAGACTCTTATCGAGCAAGAAGAAAATGAAGAAGATGAACACTGAGGTGGCCAGCACCCCAGTGGTTTAACAGTTACTCTTTGTTGCTGTCTTTCGAGCTAGTCAGCATTTTTTCAAGGCTGTCTCCACCTACATGGCGGAAATCTTGCCCTTTAACATAGTAGAAAATAAATTCACAAATGTTCTGGCAACGGTCACCGATACGCTCAATGGAGCGAGCACAGAACAGCGCAGTTAAAACACTTGGAATGGTACGCGGGTCTTCCATCATATACGTCATTAACTGACGGACAATCCCCTCGTATTCTTGGTCTACCTTTTCATCTTCACGATAAATACGGATAGCTTCTTCCAAGTCCATGCGCGCAAAAGCATCTAGCACGTCATGCAGCATTTGCACGGTATGGCGACCTAATGACTCCAAGCTCACCAACAATGGCTGGTGCTGCTGAGAGAATTTTTCCAGTGCGGTTTGGCAGATTTTATCCGCGACGTCACCGATTCTTTCCAGCTCAGCGATGGTTTTTGAGATTGCCATAATCAAACGCAAGTCGCTCGCGGTTGGCTGGCGCTTGGCGATGATTTTGACGCACTCTTCATCGATTGCCACTTCCATCATGTTGACTTTATGGTCATTGGCAATCACTTCTCGCGCTAGGGCTTCATCCTGATTATGCATCGCAGTGATAGCCTTGGTGAGCTGCTCTTCAACTAGCCCTCCCATGGTCATCAACTCAGTATGGATATGTTCCAGTTCAGCGTTGAACTGCCCTGATATATGTTTGTTGTGGTTCAGCGTATCCATCGTCGGCTCCATATCAACCGTAGCGGCCAGTAATATAATCTTCAGTTTGTTTCATTTCTGGGGTGGTGAACATCTTGTCAGTGTTATTAAATTCCACCAACTCACCCAAGTACATAAATGCCGTGTAATCAGAGCAGCGTGCCGCTTGTTGCATATTGTGGGTAACGATCACCACGGTATATTCTGATTTCAATTCACTGATCAGCTCTTCAATACGCCCCGTTGAGATTGGGTCCAGAGCAGAACATGGCTCATCGAGTAACAGAACTTCTGGGCGAATGGCGATACCACGCGCAATACACAGACGCTGTTGCTGACCACCAGAGAGGCTGTAGCCGCTTTGGTGAAGTTTATCTTTGGTTTCATTCCACAGTGCCGCTTTTGTTAGCGCCCACTGCACACGCTCGTCCATTTCGACGCGGGACAGCTTTTCAAACAAACGCACACCGAACGCGATATTGTCGTAGATAGACATCGGGAATGGCGTTGGTTTTTGGAACACCATACCGACTTTTGCACGTAATAACGCGATGTCTTGTTTATCAGTCAGGATGTTTTGACCATCCAGTAAAATTTCGCCTTCTGCGCGTTGCTCACCATACAGTTCGTACATTTTGTTGAAGGTACGCAGCAGTGTGGATTTACCACAACCTGATGGGCCGATAAACGCAGTCACTTTGTTCTTTTCAATGTCTAAAGAGATATTCTTCAGCGCGTGAAACTTTCCATAGTAGAAGTTAAGGTCACGAACTTTAATTTTACTGTTTGCAATATCGTTTGCATTAATCATGGCTACTTCTCTCTATCAATTCTTTTATTCGTCTGGGATTAGTGTTTTTTCTGTGCAAACACAACACGGGCAATGATATTGATTAACAGGACACATAAGGTGATTAGGAGAACCCCTGCCCATGCTAATTGCTGCCATTCAGAGAACGGACTCATTGCAAATTTGAAGATAGTCACTGGTAAGTTAGCAATTGGCTCATTCATGTCGGTGCTCCAGAATTGGTTCGAGAGTGACGTAAACAGCAGCGGTGCGGTTTCCCCCGCAATACGCGCGATAGCCAACAAAATACCGGTAATAATCCCAGATACAGATGCTTTTAATGTAATGGATAAAATCATTTTCCATTTTGGTGTGCCCAGTGCATATGCCGCTTCACGCAGGCTATCAGGCACGAGCTTCAACATGTTCTCAGTGGTACGAATAACAATTGGGATTTGCAGTAATGCAAGTGCAATTACCCCCGCCCAACCCGAGAAATGCTGCATTTGAGCCACCACAATGGTGTAAACAAACAGACCAACCACAATTGAAGGCGCAGATAACAGAATGTCGTTAATAAAACGCGTCACCGAAGCTAACCACGATTTGCGACCATATTCCGCTAAGTAGATACCCGCTAAAATCCCTAATGGTGTTCCGATAACGGTCGCCCACAAGATAAGCAATCCACTTCCCACAATGGCGTTCGCCAAACCACCGCCTTCAGTGTTTGGCGGCGGTGTCATTTCAGTAAACAGATTGAGGGACATACCATCAATCCCTTTGGTTACCGTGGAGAATAAAATCCACACTAACCAGAACAGACCAAATGCCATCGTCAGCATGGAGACTAATAATGCCATTCTGTTGACTTGACGGCGCCATGCTTGGCGGCGTGCACGCTCTTTTTGATTCACTACAACAGGTTCAGAAATCGACATATTAGCGTCCCTCATTCTTAGCAAGGCGCATTACCATCAGCTTGGAAATCGCCAGAACGATGAAGGTAATCACAAACAGAATTAAACCAAGTTCCATCAATGCCGCCGTGTGTAAACCACTTTCCGCTTCAGCAAATTCGTTCGCCAGCGCAGAGGTAATACTATTACCCGGCATAAACAGTGAAGGGCTATCGAGCTGGTAAGTGTTACCGATGACGAAGGTAACCGCCATGGTTTCTCCCAATGCACGACCTAGCCCCAGCATCACACCACCAATCACCCCATTACGGGTATAAGGCAGAACGATATTCCAAATCACTTCCCATGTAGTACAGCCAATTCCATAGGCTGACTCTTTCATCATCACAGGAGTTTGTTCAAATACATCGCGCATTACAGAGGCGATGTAAGGAATGATCATAATGGCAAGGATAATACCCGCCGCAAGAATACCAATACCAAACGCAGGACCGGTGAACAGTTCGCCAACAATTGGAATGCTCGACATGACATTACCAACTGGTTCTTGGAAGTATTCTGCAAATAACGGAGCGAAGACAAACAGTCCCCACATACCATAAACAATACTTGGGATTGCAGCGAGAAGCTCAATCGCAATACCTAATGGGCGTTTTAACCAGTTAGGCGCTAGCTCTGTTAAGAATAATGCGATACCAAAACTCACGGGTACGGCGATAATCAGAGCGATTAATGATGTGACGATGGTGCCGTAGATAGGCACTAATGCACCAAACTGCTCTGCTGGCGCATCCCACTCTTTATTCCACAAAAACGAAAACCCGAATTTCTGCATACTTGGCCAAGATGCGAAAATCAGGGAAATAATAATGCCACCAAGCATGAGGAGAGTGATTAGCGCTGCTATTTTAACTAATGCACTAAAAATCACGTCGCCCGATTTACTAGGGGCTTTGAATGCCGTTATTTTTTCGGCCATGCGCTTTGTTCTCATTCCATGCCTACTTTTCAGTAGGACTTACGTTACTACGGTGAATAAGCGGGAGCTATTCCTCAGCCCCCGCTTACCCTTTTCCAACCCGAGGGGCACTTAGAACAGTGCTTTACCTTGGCTATCTTTTACTTCTGTTTTCCATGCTGCACGTACTGCGGTCACAACTTCTTGAGGTAACACAGCGTAATCTAATGCTTCTGCTTGTTTACCGCCTTTGTCGTAAGCCCAGTTGAAGAAATCAAGAACCGCTTTACCTTTCTCAGCATCCGCTTGTTGCTTGTGAACTAAGATGAATGTGGTTGAGGTAATTGGCCATGCGTTAGCGCCTTCACGGTTAGTCAGGTCTTGTGCAAATGATTTAGACCAATCCACTTTTTTCGCTGCTGCGCTGAAGCTTTCACCTGTTGGTGAAACTGGCTGACCATCTGCAGAAACCAGCTTAGTATACGCAAGATTATTCTGTTTTGCGTAAGCATATTCTACATAACCGATAGAGCCTGGCAGACGTTGAACAAAGGCTGCAACGCCGTCGTTACCTTTACCGCCTACGCTGTTTTTCGGCCAGTTAACCGTTGAACCTGCACCCACTTCATCTTTCCAGTTTGAGCTAACTTTTGCTAAGTAGCTTGTGAAAACGAATGTGGTACCAGAACCATCAGAGCGGCGAACTACAGCGATGTTTTGGTCAGGTAATTTTACGTTTGGATTCAGTTTTGCGATGGCTGGGTCATTCCATTTTGCAATTTTGCCTAAGTAGATGTCGCCCAGAGTTTTACCATCAAGAACCAGTTGATTAGATTCGATGCCTTTAACGTTTACCGCTAAAACCACGCCACCAATCACGGTTGGGAATTGGAATAAGCCGTCTTCTTTGAGTTTTTCATCAGTCAATGGCGCATCAGACGCACCGAAATCAACTGTTTTTGCATTAATTTGTTTTACACCACCAGAAGAACCGATCCCCTGATAGTTAATTTTATTACCTGTTTCTTTCTGATAAGTATCTGCCCACTTCGCATAAACAGGAGCAGGGAATGTCGCGCCAGCTCCGGTCAGGCTGGTAGCAGCAAAAGAAGACATTGCAGTCAGAGATAAGGTTGCTGCCATTACGCTTGCTAGTGTGGTACGCATCATTTTCATAATCCCTCCGGGGATGTAAGAAATAATCAAGTATTAAATTATTGGGTGTATGTCACGGTAGGGAAAATAGGACAATTGAGTTACGGCAATATGTCATCTTTATGACAGTTTTATGACATTTGCGGATTTTATCGACATGATTAAGTGTAGCAGAATGGTACAGAAATGATTATTTACTTATTTTTCAATAAACTAAATAAGAACAGCGAATGTGACAGCTTAGCGTTTGGAATATGACATATTGTCATAAATGAAAAAATTTATTTCTCTTTCTATCTTTCTATCTTTCTATCTTTCTATCTACACAGTATATCTCTAAGTATTTCGTGTTGTAGCTAGGCGGCAAACGAGTTAAGCCCTGGGAGCATACACAAGTATGTGACTAGGGTTAACGAGCGCAGCCAACAACGCTACAACGCGAAATACGACGAGATATTTAGTCTTCGCGTTCTTTGAGAGGGAGCAAGGCCCGAATAGCAAACCCGCCGCGCTCACTTTTATGGATCTCAATATTCCCTTCGTGAGCATCTATAATCCTGCGAATTATCGCGAGTCCCAGCCCTGTACCTTTGTTGCTACGGGCTTTTTCACCCTGTACGAACGGCTGGAATAGGCGCTGAATGTCTTCTTCTTTGATCCCTGCACCATCATCTTCAACTTGGAACCAAACATAATCTTCATTTTTACCACTGCTGACTTTGATCCAGCCATTTCCGTAGCGATAAGCGTTGACTATCATGTTGGTAATCGCGCGTTTGATAGCAAGATGGTTACCGTTGAACATCACTGGTCCTGGGACTAAATTGGTTTCAATCTCTCCCACGACGTTGGTTTCAGCAACAACAGCTTCGTTGAGAATAGCGTTAAGGTCGCAAAACTCCATATCCATTTCTTGCCCTGTTTTCAGGTAAGACATGAATTGACCGATGATTGCGTCGCACTCTTCAATATCTTTGTTGATAGATTCAGCGAGATAGCCATCTTCTGGTCCCATCATTTCCGTTGCGAGACGAATGCGGGTTAGTGGCGTTCGAAGGTCATGGCTGACCCCTGCCATTAATACAGTGCGGTCATTTTCGAGGGATTTTATCCCTGCCGCCATATGGTTGAACGAGCGAATAGCCGCGCGAACCTCTGTGGCACCTTTCTCTTGCATCGGCGGCATAACATGCCCCTTACCGACCTCACCCGCGTGATATTCCAGCTCTAATAATGGCTTGTTTTGATAGCGAATATAGAGCCAAACCCCCGCAAAAATCGTGAGGAAGACCGTGAGTGTATAGCGGAAAACTTGAGAAAACTGATTTTGGCCGATTTCGGTGAGCGGAACGCGCACCCAAATATCTGGTGCTAGGTAGGATGTTAACCACAATATCGGATACTCACGCCCAAGTTCCAGATGCACGCTGGCCTTGCCACCCAAGTATTCCGACATGTTTTCACTTAGAAAATCATACTCTTTTGCCCAGTTTAATCCCTCTTCCATCGCCGCTGAATGGGCGTAAAAGGTAATACCGAGCTCATTGTAGATTTTTTTACGTAATGCGGGTGAAACTCGCACTGAGGTTCCATCTTGTAGAACCATTTTCTCTGTCATCAATGTACGTACTTCATAGGCAAGCACTTTATTGAACTGCTGTAAGCTTGGCATCACAACAAAATTCAATACAACCATGTAGCTGGTCACAAGGCTTGCGAACAGGAGTGCGACAAACAAAAATAACGAGCGAGAAAATGTACTACGTCGTGAGAACCTCAGTCGCTTCATGCTTTACTTCCATCTGGAACAAATACGTATCCTAAGCCCCAAACGGTTTGAATGTAACGTGGGTGCGCAGGATCTTCTTCAATCATACGGCGTAAACGTGAAATTTGAACGTCGATAGAACGCTCCATCGCACTGTATTCACGACCTCGAGCCAAACTCATCAGCTTGTCACGAGATAATGGTTCGCGTGGATAAGAAACTAATACTTTCAACACCGCAAACTCACCACTGGTTAATGGCATATTCTCTTCGCCTTGGAACATTTCACGGGTTCCGAGGTTCAGTTTGAATTTACCAAAAGTGATGACGGCATCATCTTGCGATGGCGCACCTGGTAGCTCATTCGCTTGGCGACGCAGCACCGCACGAATACGCGCTAACAGTTCACGAGGGTTAAACGGTTTAGGGATATAGTCATCCGCACCAATTTCTAAGCCCACAATACGGTCAACTTCTTCGCCTTTCGCGGTAACCATAATGATTGGAATTGGGTTATTTTGACTACGTAAACGACGGCAAATAGATAAGCCATCTTCCCCAGGAAGCATCAAGTCCAATACGATTAAATGAATAGATTCCCGTGTTAGGATCCTGTCCATCTGTTCAGCATTCGCTGCACTTCTTACCTGAAAACCCTGCTCGGTGAGGTAACGTTCAAGCAGAGCACGTAAACGCATATCATCATCGACGACGAGAACTTTATAACTTTCCTGCATTTATAGCCCCCAAAGTGTGGAATTTTAGAATTATTCTGCTGATGAAAGTAACAAAAATAATATTCATGCCATTAATTTACCATTAACACTAACTTTAATGAATCATTTTACTCGTTAACTGATTAATGGTTTATAGCTAATCTCTAGCACAAAATAGGTGACTTTTCCGCCCGGCGTTGTGACGACCACTTCATCATCAACCTGCTTGCCAATTAATGCGCGAGCGACTGGTGAATCGATAGAAATCCACTGCTTAGCAGGATCAAATTCATCCGCCCCCACTAACCGGAAAATTCTGATATTTTCATTATCATCTTCAAGCTTAACCCATGCGCCAAAAAACACACGCCCCTCTTGTCGAGGATCGGGTTCAACAATTCTAAGCTGATCCAACCTTTTGGATAGAAAACGAATACGGCGGTCTATTTCCCGCAACCGTTTTTTACCGTAGATATATTCTGCGTTTTCGGAACGATCCCCCTGGGCTGCGGCTTCAGAGACAGACTGCGTCACTCGAGGGCGCTCTTCTTTCCAAAGATACTTAAGTTCTTTGTCTAAAGCGTCCCATCCTTCACGGGTAATTAAAAGGCTCTTATTCATCTCATTAAAGGTATATAAATCGGATAATTATAATATTTTATAAAATATAATCTGCGACTTGCCTACCACTAGACAAAAATTCTGTCTGGCAATTCTGTCTACCAGCAAGTATAACTGTGCAGTCTATTTTCACTGTTCTTTGAGTAGGTATTTAAACACGACATGAATGAAACTCTAAGCCAAATTATTGCGGCCGAACTACAAGCCCAACCAAAACAGGTGTTTTCAGCCATTACATTATTGGATGAAGGCAATACCGTCCCATTTATCGCCCGCTACCGTAAAGAGGTTACGGGGGGATTGGATGACACTCAGCTACGTCAGCTAGAGAGCCGTTTAGGGTATTTGAGAGAGTTAAACGACCGTAAGCAAACCATTCTAAAATCCATTGATGAACAAGGTAAGCTTACTCCAGAACTCGCTTCTGCTATCAATACAACGCTGAATAAAACCGAACTCGAAGATCTTTACCTCCCTTACAAACCAAAGCGCCGTACTCGTGGGCAAATTGCTATCGAAGCGGGCTTAGAACCCTTAGCGGATACGCTGTGGAACGATCCAAGCCAGTCACCGGATACACTTGCACAAAGCTATGTTGACGCAGATAAAGGCGTTGCGGATACCAAAGCCGCTTTAGATGGTGCTCGCTACATTTTAATGGAGCGTTTCGCCGAAGATGCTACCTTATTAGCGAAAGTTCGCGACTATATTTGGAAGAATGCGCACATTGTTTCTGTTGTTGCTGATGGCAAACAGACTGAGGGTGTAAAATTTAGCGACTATTTTGATCACCATGAACCCGTTGCTCAAGTTCCTTCACACCGCGCTTTGGCCATGTTCCGTGGTCGCAATGAAGGTGTTTTGCAGTTATCCCTCAACTGCGACCCTCAGTTTGAAGAGCCGCCAAAAGAGAGTTATTGCGAAGAAATTATTACTCGCCATTTAGATGTTCGTTTGAACAATGCCCCCGCTGACCAATGGCGTAAAGCTGTCATCAGTTGGACGTGGCGAGTCAAAGTGTTACTGCACCTAGAAACCGAAATCATGAGCGCCCTGCGCGAGAAAGCGGAAGAAGAAGCAATTAACGTATTCGCCCGTAACCTCAGTGACTTATTGATGGCAGCTCCTGCGGGTATGCGTGCCACGATGGGTCTCGATCCGGGTTTACGTACAGGTGTCAAAGTCGCGGTCGTTGATGCGACGGGTAAAGTCATGGCGACAGATACCATTTACCCGCACACAGGCCAAGCTGCCAAAGCGGCTGCTATCGTTGCCGCATTATGCCAGAAATACCACGTTGAGCTGGTCGCGATTGGTAACGGAACTGCATCACGAGAAACCGAACGCTTCTTTGCTGAAGTACAAAAACAGTTCCCTGACGTCACGGCGCAAAAAGTCATTGTCAGTGAAGCAGGCGCCTCTGTTTATTCCGCTTCTGAGCTGGCAGCATTAGAATTCCCTGATTTAGACGTATCTCTGCGTGGCGCGGTTTCTATTGCTCGTCGCTTACAAGACCCGCTGGCTGAACTGGTGAAAATCGACCCGAAATCTATTGGTGTCGGCCAATATCAGCATGATGTCAGCCAAACTCAGCTAGCCCGTAAGTTAGATGCAGTCGTTGAAGACTGCGTAAACTCCGTCGGCGTCGATTTAAATACCGCTTCCGTGGCACTACTTACCCGTGTTGCTGGCTTGAGCAAAATGATCGCGCAAAATGTTGTTGATTGGCGTGATGCGAATGGTCAATTCAATGACAGAAAACAGTTACTCAAAGTCGCTCGCTTAGGTCCGAAAGCCTTTGAACAGTGTGCGGGTTTCTTGCGTATCACCAATGGGGATAACCCACTGGACGCCTCAACGGTTCACCCAGAAGCCTACCCAATTGTTGAAAAAATCCTTGAAGCTGTACGTCAGCCACTCAAAGAGATCATGGGCAATTCACAGGTATTAAATGGCTTAAGCCCACGTGAATTTACCACCGAACAGTTTGGGGTTCCTACCGTCACAGACATCATCAAAGAGCTGGAAAAACCGGGCCGTGACCCACGCCCTGAGTTTAAAACGGCAACCTTTGCTGACGGCGTCGAAACGATGAATGACTTAACACCGGGAATGATCTTAGAAGGTGCAGTGACTAACGTCACTAATTTCGGGGCATTTGTGGATATTGGTGTTCATCAAGATGGCCTAGTGCATATTTCTTCCCTTTCAAACAGCTATGTTGAAGATCCTCACAAAGTCGTCAAAACGGGTGACATTGTGAAAGTCAAAGTGCTGGATGTGGATATTGCTCGTAAGCGTATTGCGCTCACTATGCGCTTAGATGAACAAGCGGGTGAAGGTAACAGCGCACCTCGCAGTGCGGCTCCAGCGCAAGATAGAAATACCCGTAAAGCCCCTGCTTCACGAGGGAATGCGCGAGGAAATTCATCATCTAGCTCTGCGTCTAGCAACAGTGCGATGAGTGATGCACTGGCTGCTGCTTTTGGTAAAAAGCGCTAAGATATGATGCCCTTGCTGTTTCATCGGTAAGGGCATTTATTAAAATGTATTCAATCATCTCTCCGTACTTAATTTAAACATATTCCATTTTTCTTATAGAAATAAATTAAATAACTAATTCAATTTATTATCTGCATTTTGTCTTATTTAATTATATTAATTAACAATACTAACATCTGCCTTTTCGTTTTAAAAAACTCCGCCAACTAAATCCCTTTTTGATCCACATCATTTAATATTGCCCGAAAAAGAGGCTAAATATAATCATGGTAGATGATTATGATTCTCATTGTTAATTAGATTTAATTTTATCTTCCATTCTATTTCTTTTAAAGATAACCACTTTTATAATAATAATTATCAATATTATTCTTAATAACACTCTCTGTAATTTAACATCGCAGTTTTCATGTTAAATCAACAGAATAAACCGTAATTGGAAGGTACTATGTCCATACTTCCTCAATGCAGTTATAAAATACTTGGCTTTTCACCAGAGATAAGTCCGGCCTATCGCCAAAAATTACTTTCCCTCGGTCTGCTTCCAGGCTCAGTGTTCAAAGTTGTGCGCGTAGCGCCGTTTGGTGATCCCGTGCAAATTGAAACTCATCGCGTCAGCTTAGTATTACGCAAAAAAGATTTAGCTCTGATTAACTTAGATGAAGCTCAAGCGAACTAATTATTTTTGGATTAATTCCAATAAAGATTTTCATTTTCACGACTGGCATACACTATGAAACCATTAACTATCGGCCTTATTGGCAACCCTAACGCAGGTAAAACAACCTTGTTTAACCAGTTAACAGGGTCACGTCAGCGCGTCGGTAACTGGGCAGGAGTGACCGTCGAACGTAAAGTTGGACGCTTCCACACACCTGAACACAAGATTGAACTCGTTGATTTACCAGGTACTTATTCCCTTACAACTATCTCAGAGCAAACCTCCCTCGATGAGCAAATCGCCTGCTACTTTATTTTAAGTGGCGAAGCCGACATGTTGATCAACGTGGTGGATGCCTCAAACCTCGAGCGCAATTTATATCTGACATTACAGCTTGTTGAACTAGGTGTTCCCTGCATCGTCGCACTGAACATGCTGGATATTGCCAAAAGCCAACATATCGATATTGATGTTAAACAGCTCGAAAAACAGCTCGGTTGCCCTGTTATCCCAATGATCTCTACCCGTGCAACTGGCCTTGAACAGCTCAAACAAGCGATTGATAGCCATCCTCAAAATAGCCAACAAGCCCTAGTGCAATATCCGCCACAACTGTTACAAACCGTGGATATGCTTTCAGAGCAAATTTCTGCTCAGCAATTTAGTCAGCAGCAGCGCCGTTGGTTAGCTCTCCAGATTTTAGAAGGCGATATTTATAGCCGCCAACGAGCTGATATCTCTGAGCAAGTATTTGCTGAAACTCGCCTTAGACTTAAAGATACCTTGCAAGAAGAACCCGAGTTGCTCATTGCGGACGCTCGCTATCAATCCATTGCCTCAATTTGTGACGCCGCGATTAATAACAGTGCCGCTGAGCCGAATAAACTCACTCAAGCGCTGGATAAATTTATCTTGAACCGCTGGCTTGGCGTGCCAATTTTCTTGTTCGTGATGTATCTAATGTTCGTCCTTGCGATCAATATCGGTGGTGCTTTACAACCGTTCTTTGAAGGGGCCTCTGAAGCTATCTTTATTCATGGTATTCAATGGATTGGAGCAACAGCAAACTTCCCTGATTGGTTGACCGTTTTCCTTGCTCAAGGTGTTGGCGGTGGTATCAATACCGTTCTGCCTCTGGTGCCACAAATCGGCATGATGTATCTGTTCTTATCTATCTTGGAAGACTCAGGCTATATGGCTCGAGCAGCTTTCGTTATGGATAGACTGATGCAATCTCTTGGTTTACCGGGTAAATCTTTTGTTCCATTAATTGTTGGCTTCGGTTGTAACGTACCTTCTATCATGGGAGCAAGAACCTTAGATGCACCTCGTGAACGCTTGATCACCGTGCTTATGGCACCGTTTATGTCCTGCGGTGCTCGCTTAGCTATCTTCGCAGTATTTGCAGCGGCATTCTTTGGTAAAAACGGCGCAAGCGTCGTGTTCTCCCTCTACATTCTCGGTATTGTCGTGGCAATCCTAACAGGCCTGCTACTGAAACATACCTTGATGCGCGGTGAAGCGTCCCCGTTTGTGATGGAACTGCCGGTCTACCATGTACCTCATGCAAAAACATTGCTTATCCAAACTTGGCAGCGTTTAAAAGGCTTTGTGATCCGTGCAGGTAAAGTCATTGTGGTAGCGAGTATTTTTATCGGTGCGCTAAATAGCTTTTCGTTATCCGGCAAGCCTGTGGACAACATTAATGACTCTGCGCTGGCTTCCGTCAGTAAAGTGATCACCCCAGTATTACAGCCTATCGGCGTACACAATGATAACTGGCAAGCGACTGTAGGTTTGATCACCGGTGCAATGGCTAAAGAAGTGGTGGTTGGGACCTTAAATACCCTGTACACCGCCGAAGCGATTACCAGTGAACCTTTCGATGCAGAATCGTTTGACCTGCTCGATGAGTTAGGTGGGGCAGTCACGGATACGTGGGATAGCTTAAAAGAGACATTCTCCATCAGTGCATTATCCAACCCAATCGAAGCGAGTATGGGTGATGCCGAGATGGCAACAGGCTCCATGGGTACCATGGCAGCGAAATTTGGTTCAGATATCGCCGCTTATAGTTACCTAATCTTTGTGCTGCTGTATGTGCCTTGTGTGTCAGTAATGGGAGCAATCGCCCGTGAAACCAACAAAAGCTGGATGACATTCTCTATTCTGTGGGGATTAAACGTGGCTTATAGCCTCGCAGCACTGTTCTATCAAACAGCTACATTTAGCGAACATCCACAAAGCAGCTTGATCACCATTGGCGCGGTGCTACTGTTTAATATTGTACTGATCACCGCTCTACGCCGTATGCGCAGCCGTGTGACGTTTAATATTAAATCCAAAACAGCGCAACAATGTTCAGGTTGTTCTAACAACAGTTGCCACTAAGGAAAATACGATGGTCAGCTTGCTGCAAGTCCGAGATTTAATTGCATTATATGGGCAAGCTGACATTGCGCTTCTGAGTTCTCAACTAAACGCCCCTGCTGCACTGGTCAATGCCATGGCTGAAAAGCTGGTCAGTATGGGGAAAATTGAAAAAATCGATGTGAGCGCGTGCCTTACGGGTACCAGTTGTAAAGGATGCCCCGAGAGTCACGATTGCTCACATTTTGTCTATAAGATTAAATAGTTGTTTTCATCTCAGCGAATCAGCTTCTAATACACTGATTTAGTTCAATGATTTCGCAAACTGAACCAATGTTTCACAAAACTCATCGGGATGAGAAATAAACGGCGCATGAGCGCTATTACGCATCACAACGGATAATGAATTGGGATACAACTCATCTAATTTCCCTGCGATTTTACGCGGGACCAAGCCATCTAAATAACCATAAACGCGTAAGAAAGGCACCTGTAAATGGTTGAGTTCCTCTCGTAAATCTTCAGTACGTAAAGATTCCAGCCCCATATTCAAGGCTTCAACCGATGGCATTGGCAACGCCAATACCACAGATTTCAATGTACGCGCATCCTCACGGGCGCTTTCAGTTCCCAATGTTTGCAGTGCCAGAAAACGCTCAACGGTACGCTGGAAATTTTCAGCCAGCATCTGCTCAAAATTAAGTAAGACTTCGGGCTTGATACCTTGCCACTCATCATGAGCCCCAAAGCAAGGGGAAGATGCCACGGTGATTAAGGCTTTTACCTCATTAGGGTGATCAAGCGCGATACGGCTTGCTACTAACCCACCTAAAGACCACCCCAGCCAAATCGCATTTTTAGGTGCTTGTTCCCACACAACATTGGCCATTGATTGAATGGTCATCGGAGTGAAATCGTGACTACGCCCATAACCCGGTAAATCAACTAAATGGATGCGAAATTGCGAAGCCAGTCGAGGAATAATTGTTTGCCAGACTTCGGCATTCAGTCCCCATCCGTGCAGTAACACAATATCTTGTTTTCCTTCACCCACTGTCTGCCAATATAACGTCGCCATGGTTACACTCTCTTCAATATTATTTTCATTCTGATTTTTCAATCTAGGACTCGCCTATGCTAGCAATGGAAGGGGTCTGTTGGCTATGCCGGCAGTTATTAAAAATTCCCCAGCAAGGAATATGCAGCTTTTGTATCAAAAACTTACCGCCAATGCCGAAGGTTTGTCCACAATGCGCTCTTCCTTGTGAATATCATCAATTTCCTTGCGGGCGCTGCCTTGTACAGCCACCGCCTTGGCAAAGGTTGATTACCGTAACGCCATATCAAGCGCCATTACGCCAGCTTATCCATCAATATAAATTTCGTTATCAACCCCAGTTAGCTATCCCCCTGACGCGGATATTTTTACTTTATTGGCTGAATGGATATCGCCAACAGCAATGGAAAAAACCCGACTTATTGATAACCATACCTCCCCACCCTCGACGATGTTGGCGTCGAGGATTTGATCACATGGCATTAATTGGTGGTAATTTAACCACATGGTTAAATATTGCCTATTCGCAAAATTCATTATTGCGCTCTCGTGATACACTGGCGCAAGTTTCATTAACACGTAAGCAGCGCCGCAATAACCTAAAAGAGGCATTTACCCTTGAAACTTCGGTTTCGGGTCTACACATAGCTATTATTGATGATGTGATTACAACTGGCTCAACCATGCATGCCGCCGCTCAATTGTTGATTTGTGCGGGAGCGCATACTGTTGACGCGTGGTCACTCTGTCGCACCTTGTAGGATGGGTGTAAATGGGCGTATTATAACCAACTAAAGCAGTCAACTATTATTGAGCAAGAGATTATGATTAATATTACAGAAGCAGCACAGACTCACTTCTCCAAGTTATTGGAAAGCCAAGAGTCAGGAACCCAAATTCGAGTATTTGTCATTAACCCAGGCACACCAACCGCTGAGTGTGGTGTTTCTTATTGCCCTCCTGGTGCCGTAGAAGCCACCGATAAAGAGCTGAAGTTTGAAAAACTCTCTGCTTATGTTGATGAAATTAGCGCTCCATTCTTAGAAGATGCTGAGATTGATTTCGTCACAGACCAATTAGGCTCTCAGTTAACCTTAAAAGCACCGAACGCGAAAATGCGTAAAGTGTCTGAAGATGCGCCATTAATTGAGCGTGTTGAATACGTTTTACAATCACAAATTAATCCACAATTAGCGAGCCATGGCGGTCGTGTTTCCTTAATGGAAATCACCGAAGATGGTTTTGCTATCCTGCAATTCGGCGGCGGCTGTAATGGTTGTTCCATGGTCGATGTGACGCTGAAAGAAGGTATCGAAAAAGAATTACTGAAAATGTTCGAAGGTGAATTAAAAGGTGTTAAAGACCTGACTGAGCACCAACGCGGCGAGCACTCTTTCTACTAATAGATTCTGCTCACCCGCATTTTCTACTGAGTATTAGAGCATCCTCAGCACTCCTGTGGATGCTCTTTCATGACATTTCCCCTAATTTTCCGGTATTTTATGGACCATTTTGAGACACTAACACCTGAACAAGCTTATCAGCACTGGCTAGATGGCACTGCTATCCTTGTCGATGTTCGCGATCCCCAAAGTTTTCGTGCTGGTCACGCGACAGGCGCTTACCACTTAACCAATGAATCACTTCGCCCGTTTGTCGAAAAAACAGATTACGAACAAACGATTATGGTGATGTGCTACCACGGTCACAGCAGCCAAGGTGCGGCGCAATACTTAATTAATATTGGTTTTGAATCTGTATATAGCATTAATGGCGGATTTGAGGCATGGTCACGGGAATACCCACAAGCCATAACGGCGCTCTAAACGAGACAACGTATTTATGATCCACATTATCTCTTTTGAAAACCCACGGATGGCTCAAGCGTTTGTCGATTATATGGCTGGACAAAATATCCAACTACAACTCCATCCTTCCAACGACCAACAACATTATGAACTTTGGCTCGCCGATGAGCAGCATACTGAGCAAGTACGCCAAGAGTTAGAAACCTTTTTGCGTAACCCTAATGATCCTCGTTACCTCGAAGCCAGCTGGCAAACGGGTCGCACAGATGCCCAATTTCAGTATCGAAACTATCTGACATTCAGTTATTTAAAACAGCAATCAGGCCCATTAACTATCGCCGTTATTTTGCTGTCTATCGCGGTCTATCTTTGGGTCACCCTGACAGATCCCCGTGTCGTTCTATACTATCTAGGTTGGCCTATTGGTGATCAGCAAAGTGAATTGTGGCGTTGGATAAGCCCAGCGTTCGTTCACTTTTCTATTTCGCACATCGGTTTCAACCTTGCGCTCTGGTGGTTTCTTGCCGGGCAAGTTGAGAAAAAAATGGGCACAGGAAAACTGTTCACCATTTTATTAGTCTCCGCATTATTCAGTAACTGGGGTCAATCCCTATTCAGTGAAAATAACTTCGGCGGCTTATCGGGTGTCGTTTATGCACTGGTTAGCTATGTTTGGCTCACTGGCGAACGTCGCCCAGAAATTGGTATCGGCATCCCTCGCGGGCTCATGGTATTCTCAATTATCTGGTTATTTTTCGGTTACTTTGACTTGCTTGGTATGGACATTGCTAATGCCGCACATACTTCAGGGTTAATTATCGGATTATTGATGGGAATATGGGATAATAGGCTCAGTTTTAAACACCAAGGTTCCAAATAGAACATTTTATAATTAGAGGCTAATGCTGTGAAACAAACCCAGAGACATGATGCAATTGTTGAACTTGTGCGTCTTCAGGGATATGTCAGTACTGAAGAACTTGTCGAACAGTTTGAGGTTAGCCCTCAGACCATTCGCCGAGACCTCAATGATCTTGCTGAACAAAATAAAATCCTACGACACCATGGTGGCGCAGCCTTGCCTTCGAGTTCCGTCAATACCGCCTATAATGACCGCAAAACTATGTGGTCTGAAGAAAAGGCGCGTATTGCTCAACGTGTGGCAAGCCAAATTCCTGACGGCGCGACCCTATTTATTGATATTGGCACAACCCCTGAGGCTGTTGCTCACGCATTGGTTAATCATAAAAACCTGCGAGTAGTGACCAACAACTTGAACGTCGCAACATTGCTCATGGCAAAAGAGGATTTTCGTTTGATCCTTGCAGGCGGTGAAGTTCGTTCTCGCGATGGCGGAATTGTCGGTGAAGCCACCCTCGACTTTATCTCTCAGTTTAGGCTGGATTACGGCATCCTGGGGATCAGCGGGATTGATATGGACGGCTCATTGCTTGAGTTTGATTATCATGAAGTGCGCACCAAGCGCGCGATTATCGAAAATTCTCGTCATGTCATGTTGGTTACCGACCACTCCAAATTTGGTCGAAATGCGATGGTAAATTTAGGCAATATGAACCTAATCAATACCTTGTTTACCACCCAAGCGCCTCCAGCCAGTATCCTAAAGGTTATCGAACAGCATAACGTTCAATTAGAGCTCTGCTAGCCCCCTGGCTTTAACCTCCCAATGATGGTAGCTTGCCTACCATCAATTCTTATTTTTTCCTTTCTTTTCATTCTGTTGTCATCCCTTTGTCATATTGCCAACTTATTAAACAGATTAAATTTATACACAAAATGTTATTAGCATCACGCGCTTGTTATTTTTATGGATTACAGGTTGGCAGACGTACAAAATTTGATTACAATCAAATGAGCGAAAACGAACATTATAGAAAATGGTTCGAACATCTCAGGGGGATGCATGGAAACGAAAGACTTGATTGTAATTGGCGGCGGAATCAACGGCGCTGGTATTGCGGCTGATGCTGCTGGGCGTGGATTATCTGTACTGCTGCTTGAATCTCAAGACTTAGCGAGTGCAACTTCATCTGCAAGTTCGAAACTAATCCACGGTGGTTTACGCTACCTCGAACATTATGAATTTAGACTGGTGAGTGAAGCACTTGCAGAGCGTGAAGTCTTATTGCGACTGGCTCCGCATATCGCATTTCCAATGCGCTTCCGTCTACCTCATCAGCCTCACTTACGCCCTGCTTGGATGATCCGTATCGGCCTGTTCCTGTACGACCATTTAGGTAAACGCGTTAGTCTGCCAAGCAGCAAGAGCTTAAAATTCAACCAGAATTCTGTGTTAAAACCTGAACTAACCAAAGGTTTCGAATACTCAGATTGTTGGGTTGATGATGCGCGTTTAGTAGTATTGAACGCTCAAGAAGTAGTACGCAAGAACGGTGAAGTGCGCACTCGTACAAAAGTGACTCGCGCATACCGTGAAGGTGGTCTTTGGGTGGTTGAAGCTCAAGACTTACGTACTGGCGAAACTCATACTTGGAAAGCTAAAGGTCTGGTCAATGCAACAGGACCTTGGGTTAAAGAGTTCTTCGATGACGGCTTAAAACTGAAATCCCCTTATGGTATTCGTCTGATCAAAGGCAGCCATATCGTGGTTCCACGCGCTCACGATGAACCACAAGCATATATCCTGCAAAACGAAGATAACCGAATTGTCTTTGTGATCCCTTGGATGGATGAATTCTCAATTATTGGTACCACCGATGTTGAGTACAAAGGGGATCCAAAAGATGTGAAAATTGACGAAAACGAAGTTAATTATCTGCTGAAAGTGTATAACGACCACTTCAAAAAACAGCTGACTAAACAAGATATTGTGTGGGATTACTCTGGTGTTCGCCCTCTGTGTGATGACGAGTCAGACTCTCCACAAGCTATCACTCGTGACTACACTTTAGATATTCACGATGAAGAGGGTAAAGCGCCATTACTGTCAGTCTTCGGTGGTAAATTAACGACTTACCGTAAACTGGCTGAAGCAGCTGTGGGTAAATTAGCGGCGTACTACCCTAACGCTAGCGGTCCATGGACTAAAAATGGTCAGTTACCGGGTGGCGATATCGAAGGTTGTGACCGCGATGGTTACGCACGTGTATTAACCCAGCATTACCCATGGCTCCCAGAAGGCTTAGCACTGCGTTATGCAAGAACTTACGGCAGCAACAGTAAGTTGATTTTAGCAGGTGCAAACTCACTGTCTGATTTAGGTGAAGCATTTGCCGCAAACGTCTATGAAGCCGAATTACGCTACTTAGTCGAAAATGAGTGGGTTGTAGAATTAGACGATGCAATTTGGCGTCGTACCAAATTGGGCATGTGGCTGAACGACGCTGAGAAACAGCACATTGCACAATGGCTTGCAGAGCACACTAAAGTGGCTGTGACAGCATAATCTCGCAAGAGATACGCAGTAAGATAGAATCGTAAAAAACTCGTTGTTGTACCAAAAGCGCCTATCTGTGCCCACAGACTGGCGCTTTTACTTTATTATCTTTCTAAGAATTTGATGTTGTCATCAATTCTGGATTGGATCTGTTTCAATGTCGTGGACGTAATTCTATTAGGATAATGTTCATTTGCGATATCGCTAAATTTGCGAGCAACATGGCATAGGCGTGATATCGTCTCATTAGCTTCTTGCGCAGTGATATCCGCATCATCAGCCAATGCTAGCAAATGCCTCTTTCCAATTTTTAGCGCTTCACCCATCACATCCATTTGATGATACCCTCCAGGCCCTTCACAGAACGTCACATCATAGGCAGGCGCCAAAGCCCATTGACCCGACTGAGACAGGGTGTAAGCGAAATTCTTTGGGTGGTCATCACGATTATTAAAGATGACATTAAAGGCCACACGTTCAAATGCAGATTTTTTCTCTCTAATATCATTCGTGCATTTATGTGTTGCACGAAGAAAACTAAGATAATCAATGCTGCCTGGAATTGCATAATCTGCTCCAGTCAAAGCCGCTAAACTTTGAACAGGAATTTTGAAGCCGCCCTGCCTATCAAAACGTTCAGATGCAAATGCAGCTAGCCCATTTTTTAAATTAAACAGCAATGTGTTTGGGGTTGGGATACCGCAACGTCGTAAACATTCCGAATAGACCATTTCAATAGCGCAAACTTCAGGATGCTCATGTTTTGCAGGGAATTTAACTAGCCAAGCCTCAAGATTTGGCGCAGCAACGGTGGTAAAAATATTCGATTTTGGGTCTCGGTAAACAAGCGCTTTTGGTCTAGCACCTTGAGGTGAACCCCCAATTTGCAATAGTTGCTGTAAAAACTGCTCGCCTTCACCATTTAAAACATCTTGTACTTCTTCCGCTAATTGGTCGAGAGGAATATTAATTTGCTCATCAAGAAGCTCCGTGGCAACAGGCTCAAATGACATTGCCCCAATTGCATTATGCCCAACATACACTAAGCGTTCTAATGCACCGATACGAGCCACATTCAGGCCTCTTCGTCGAAATAATCTGTCCATCAACAACATTCCCCAGCCATCAGGTAATGAATCATAGACAGGTCCAGGTAAACCTAATTGATGAGCAGGAAAATCAGTGCGAAGTTGAGTCTCTTTCAGTGGCAGGAGCAGAGGTGAAAGTTCAAGTCCTCTGCGCTTAGCGGCATCGGAGTATTCAAATGCAATAAGTGGGCGACCTGTAATTGCGGTACTAGAAATCAAAGACCCCCATAACCAATGCTCCCCCCAGCCATTATAATAAACATCAACTTGCTTCAGCATTTCACTTATCCTTTTTCACGCGCTGACGGTTTTTGCTTTCATCGTAACGAACAATATCATCAATGCTGTTTAAATTTGGCATAAACAATCCTTCAAGCTCTTTACTGCGCCCAAGCACCATCGCAATACGGATCATGTTCTCAAAACTAACATTTCTCCCTGCCTCTAGGTTTGAAACTGTATTCGCACTCACACCCGCACGTTCCGCGACATCTGCCTGCGTCATTTTTAATGTCAGTCGCTCTAAACGTAATCTTTCACAGAGTTTTTTGACAATTTCACTCGGCTTACTCAAGCTTAAATCCAACATATTGCGCCTTAAGTTAAAATATTACCAATAACACACAATATTATGGATTTAGAAGTCGATTACTGCAAGTTTACTTTTCATACAACCCGTGCTTGCTTCCACCTCGCAATCCTGTTTATAATTCACCCGCAATTTTGCCCCTTTTAAAGTGAGCCTTTCCGACGATGAACTAAGTACTGCCAGAAAATATCCACAATGCCTTGTTTAAGGTCATTATTTTTCTGTTCTTGGCAGACACAGTTTTCATCGCTTCTTTTTCGAAATATGCTTTTTAAAAGAAAATGCTTCGAAAAATGATCGTGCGAAAGATAGCGTAACGTTGTCTGCCCCTCTATTTGGAGGTCTCTATGACAATAGCTAACCCAGCTCTCGCGTGCCATTTTTCACAATTAACCATCGAGTTCGATCAGTCCACACTCTTTCCGCCATTGAGTGGTAGCTTATTTAGCCAAAAAAATGCGCTGATTGGTCACAATGGTCGTGGAAAATCCGTATTAATGCGATTACTTGCCCGACAACTCACTCCAACTCACGGCAAAGTTGATTGGCATTTACCGATAATTCATGTGGATCAACTCAACCGCTTAACGGGCGATACCCTTGCTCAAGCGCTAGGCATTGATGCACTTTGGCAAGCTTTTTCGCGCATTGAACAAGGTCGCGGCACCATGACCGATTTCGAGCTAACGGAAGATAATTGGCATCTACCCGCAACATGGGAAACGCTGTTAGCGTCTGCGCAGCTAACGGCATCAATGGATACCGCTATTGAACAACTGAGCGGCGGTGAACGCACTCGCTTAGCGCTATGTCGTGCATTTTTACATCCTGACCACTTTCTTTTGCTCGACGAACCCGACAACCATCTTGACCAACAAGGACGCCAATGGCTAAGCGAAAAACTCAGTCAGCACAAAGCCGGCTGTTTAGTCATCAGCCATAACCGGCATCTTCTCGAAGAGATGGACGCAATTTTTGAATTAACCGATAAAGGCTTAGTGGAATACGGCGGAAATTACACCCTGTATGATGAGCAGAAAACCTTTGCTATCAACGCTATTGAAGCGGAAGGCGAACAACTCGAAAAACAAATTCGCCAAGAGAAAAAACAGCAGCAAGCCAACCTACAAAAAGCCGCTCAACGACGTAAGCAAGGCGAAAATATTCGCTATGGCGGTTCTCAATCCTTACTGTTGCTCGATATGCAGAAAAACAGAGCCGAAAAAAGACAATCCAATGTAGCAGAGCGTCACCAGCGAGTATTAGGCGAATTACAACATCAACATCAGCAAAATCAAGACAAAGTCAGCCATATTCAACCTCAAAAAATGGTACTCAATTACCAAAGCGAAGGTGGGAAAATGCGCATTTTTGTCTCCCAATTAAAGCTACCTTATGGGCAAATTGCGCCACTCTCGTTCACTGCCTATAGCGGTGAGCATTGGCATATTCAAGGACGCAATGGCTCGGGGAAATCCACCTTATTGAAAGTGTTGGCAAATAAGTTGCAGGCACTTTCTGGGGAATCCCGCATTAGCGGTGCTTTTTGCTATTTAGACCAACATCTGAATCTTTTGGATAAATCGTTACCAGTTGCCGAAGCTCTCTATCAATATCAACCAGCAATTTCCGTAGAGCACTGGAGAACTCAATTGGGTATGTTGCGTATTCGAGGAGATAAATCGTTACTACCATTGTGCCAGCTTAGTGGTGGTGAGCAGCTCAAAGCGACGCTCCTAGCTCTGACGCATAGTCCTTATCCTCCCGCTGTTTTACTGCTCGATGAGCCAGACAATCACTTAGATTTAGATTCAAAACAGCTATTGGAAGGGCTATTACGGGATTACCAAGGGACACTATTATTGGTTTCTCACGATGAAGCATTCGTGGAACAGTGCAATATTACCCATGATTTACAACTAGGTGGTTAATAAAGGTTAGATAGTTAACTGTGCGGGCTGTGCTTCGCAGCCCTTTCTTTAATTCACAAAGGTATTTTTAACGCGGGCAGAAACCAGAAAATAAGGAACCCAAATCAAGCAATAAAAACTGCCATTAAAAAAGCTAGTAATGTAGCTATAGTCGATTTCGAGGTGAAACGCGACAGGAAAAGCGATGCGCGAGGCACCAATTACCACGACATAGAGCATCATCGTAATGATAAACAAGCACTTAACCATAGCTTTCTTTTTAACCACCGCAATTAACGACCCCACCATTAATGCGATAATTACCCCAAGGCTGAACTGTACAGCATAAAAACCAGAGGCAAACCCTGACATATAAAAGTCCGATGCTGGATTCGTTGCCAACGACCAAGCACCTTGAACCTCAGAAATATCATTCACCATCATTTTGACCAAATTACCCAGCATATACAGTTGACCTAACAGAGGTAAAATCAGCCAGCCTCCAATCCCTTGGAAGAATTTTTGAGGTTTAGTATGACTCTGCGCAGGTATTTGAGCCGCGGGCAATGATTCGGGATTAGATGATAAATTCACATCCATAGTAATAACCTTTTTATTCTTTACGCTCTTTGAGTTTTTCTTCGATAAATGCTTTCAGAACCAACGCCTGATTATGTTGCGTATCTTTCGCGCTATATAACAACGTGATATCTCCTTGTTGCGCCTTCGTAAATACAGCACACCATTCATCATTTTGCTGAAGTTCTTGCTGATATTTCGTCACAAACTGCTCAAACTGGTCAGTATGTTGATGAAACCATTTGCGCAATTCATTGGAGGGCGCAACCGCTTTGTTCCATTCATCACACTGCAAATCCACCTTTTTGATCCCTCGAGGCCACAGCCTATCCACCAAGATGCGATAGCCATCCTGAGGACTACAAGGGTCATAGACTCGTTTACAGTAAATCATTAGCAGGCTCCACGGTCATTGGGGTTCACTAATTAATAAAAGTATTGCGAACACGCACAGAGACAAAAAAGTAAGGCACCCAAACGAAACAACCAAATAATCCTCGTATCAATTCACGAATATCATTGGAATCTATTTCGAGGTCTAACAATTGATTGGCAAGCACCAAATCAAAAACCATCACAGCCAATGAAAAAATTTGAAAAAAGGCATACACCTTAATAATTAATTTTTTCTTAGTGAAAAAGAGATAACAAAGATACAAGACTGTACCGTAAATAATCGCGTTACCAACCATTTCAAAATATATCACTTCTTTGAATAGCGGAATGAAATAGTCTGAACCCGGTGACGTCAATTCACTCCAATATTCAATCACTTCTTGATTATGATGCCAAAGTCTAAACGGCATAAATAGTGCCGAAAAAATCACCCCAAGTAATGGGAGAATCAACCATCCACCGATACCATTTAATTCAGGCTTAGGTTTTGGTACAGGAGGCATTTCATTATTTACTGCGTTCACCTTCACATCCTTGATTTAATTTATGCAGTTAATCTGCTCATCGATTTGCGCAAGAATTTGCTGAATAGATATGAGCAAGCTAAATTAGCACATGATTATCTGAGTCACCTTTTTGCTAAGCTAACATACTCTAACGGCTAAAAATGTAGCGTTTGACGTTTTTTGTCAAAATTTAACCAAAAATGAGCATAAATCAGAAGAAGACGAACTATGGCATCAACACAATCTGTTTCTATATCACTGCCACCTTATTATCGTATTGATGATTTTTTTGCTTTTCACTTGCGAGATCCGCAAAATATCGCTGAGATTGTTGAAAAAAACACCTTGCGCAAAGGGATTATCTGGCAGGAACGTGCTGCGCAAATTCGCCTATCCATTAACGACCAAGCCACTGACAATAAACAAGCAATATTGCAGCTTGATGTTGATAATACAGAAACCTCGCCTTTCTTAAATGAGCTACACACACTTGCGATTCATTTACTCGGATTGAATCAACCCGTTGAGCAATTTGAAGAAAAATACCTTACCCACCCAATACTCGGTAAACTGATTGCGCCACAGCGAGGTGTGCGAGTGTATCAATCCGCCACCACGTTTGAAGCGCTCGTATGGGCCATTATCGGTCAACAAATTAGTGTTCTTGCTGCCATCGCCATCCGCCGACGTTTTATTCAAGCTGTTGGGCAACAGCACTCATCAGGAATTTGGTGCTTTCCTACCGTTACCTCAGTCATCAATGTGGACGATGAAATGTTACGACAAGCGGGGTTTTCTCTTGGAAAAATCATCGCCTTACGCGGGCTTTGTAACGCTATTCAAGCGGGTGAATTAGACTTAGACAACGCCGTTACCCCCGAAAATGTCCATGATGTCACCGAAAAATTGCTAGCCATCAAAGGCATTGGGCCTTGGACTGTCAGCTATGGTCTCCTGCGGGGATTTAATTACCTAGATGGCTCCCTGCATGGGGATGTTGCCGTGCGGCGCAATCTACAAACTTTATTAGTTCAAGATGCGCAACCATCCGCGAAAGAAACCCAGCAATGGCTAGCCCAATTTGCACCGTGGCGAGCACTGGTTGCAGCCCACCTTTGGCGCAGCCAATCTGCTGCGGGTTATTAAACAAAAATCCCCAATCCAGTACACCGAATTGGGGATTTATTTATGATACTAATTTTAGGGTGCTACTCGATTAGATAACAATTAACGCAACCAGTTGGTTTTCACCAATTGCACCACTTCATCACCACGACCGCTCATAATCGCCTTCAACATATATAAGCTAAAGCCTTTGGCTTCTTGCGCTTCAATTTCCGGAGGCATTGAAAGCTCTTGCTTCGCCGTCAATACATCCACAACAACTGGACCATCATGGGCAAAAGCTTCTTTCAGCGCACCGTCCAGATCTTCACTTTTCTCAACGCGAATGCCTTTGATACCTGCCGCATTGGCAATCGCAGCAAAGTTTGGATTCTGTAAATCGGTGCCCGCAGTCATAAAGCCTGCAACCTTCATTTCCATCGCCACAAAGCCCAACACACCGTTGTTATGAATGATGATTTTTACTGGTAATTTCATCTGCGACAGTGAGATAAAGTCACCCATCAACATACTGAAACCGCCATCACCACACATCGCAACCACTTGGCGATTTTTATCAACAGCTTGCGCACCAATCGCTTGCGGCATTGCGTTGGCCATCGAGCCGTGGTTAAACGAACCGATCAGACGACGTTTACCATTCATTTTTAAGTAACGCGCAGCCCACACCGTTGGTGTGCCCACATCGCAGGTAAAGATAGTGTCGTCGTTCGCCAACTCGCTCAATTTGGTAGCTAAATATTGTGGATGGATCAACCCTTCATGACCCGGCTTAGCCAAATCATCCAACCCTTTACGCGCCTCGGCATAGTGCTTCAGTGCGCCATCCAAATGTTTGCGGTTCTGTTTCGCCGTTAAATGTGGCTGTAAGGCAGTCAATGTCGCCTTAATATCCCCGATTAGCCCCATATCAATATGACAATGGGAGCCTAAGCTTCCGGCATTCAGGTCAATCTGAATAATTTTCGCATCAGTTGGGTAGAACGGACGATACGGGAATTGGGTGCCTAGCAATACAACGGTATCCGCATTCATCATCGCGTGGTAGCCAGATGAGAAACCGATTAACCCCGTCATGCCCACGCTATTTGGGTTATCCCACTCAATATGCTCTTTACCACGCAGCGCATGTACCACTGGTGCATTCAAGGTTTCTGCTAGTTTCACCACTTCATCATGAGCGCCAGCACAACCATTACCGCAGAACAATGTGATATTTTCTGACTGATTCAATGCTTCTGCTAGTTTTTCAATTTCAGGGCGCTGAGGCATGATCAAAGGTGCTTGTGGCTGATACCACTCTTCTTTCGCCGATTCTGGTGCATCTTTCAGGGCGATATCACCCGGTATAACGACAACGGAAACGCCTTTATTCAGGATCGCTTTACGCATCGCAATACCCAGAACTTGTTGAATTTGCTCAGGGTTAGTTACCATTTCACAATAGTGGCTACATTCACGGAACAGTTCTGTTGGGTGGGTTTCTTGGAAGTAATTACTACCGATTTCACTCGATGGTATATGTGCAGCAATGGCTAATACAGGTACACGGTTACGATGGCAATCATACAACCCGTTGATTAAGTGCATGTTACCGGGTCCACAAGACCCCGCGCACACCGCTAGCTCGCCCGTTAGTTGCGCTTCTGCGCCCGCGGCAAATGCAGCCACTTCTTCATGACGGGTGCCTAACCACTCAATAGCCCCTTGCTTACGTAAACTATCCGTTAAACCGTTTAATGAGTCCCCAGTGACTCCCCAGATGCGCTTAACACCTGCGTTATCCAGTACTTTCGCAATATAGGATGCAATACTCTGTTTTTTCATAATGGCACTCTTTTTAAGTCGGATTAAATTCAATGTATTCTTGTTAACAATGACATATTTAACAAGAGGTGCTAATTTTCAAATACGCTTAATAATATGTATTTGATTCTAACTAAATCGATTCCCCATTCCTACCAATGCAGTACATTCAAAAACAGAACAAGATATTCATCCGCGAATATCGAAAGAAGAATGAGATAACAGGACAAATTTAAGGTCGTAAAAAGAGGGTTAGTTTCAGTTATGAACAACCCAGCAAAATCCCGTTTATTTTGCGCGCATCGAAAGTCATAAATATCTTTATATTTTCCAAAGAACGATTCCAAATTGATAACCTGCACCTAACGTCCAAAATAAGACAATATCTTCATCACGGAGTAAATTCTTTTTCTGGTGGCAATAATAAGCAATAAATGGGCTGGTTGCCCCTGTATAACCATATTCATCCGCAATATATTCTATTTTTTTATTAGGAATATTTAATGCTTCTGCCAATTCTGAAATATTGCTTTTCATTACCTGAGAAAAGAAAAAACAACTTATATCATCAATAGTTAACCCATTATTTTTTAATAATTTGTCAATGTGATAAATAGCATGAGGCAAACACTCTTTTGTTGTAAATTTACCCCAGTAAATTTTCTCATCTTGCATATTTTGGCTCTGTGAAAAACCATGCTTAGGAAAACGAGTCTCCCGGCAAAAACTCGAATCCGTATAATAAAAGCTATCCATCAAACCAGAGCTTGTCCCGTTTTGTACTTTTTCTAATGTCATAGCAACTGCTGCATCCCCAAAGAGAACTGATGGGAATAGCTCATTTTGATTACATAGATTTGAAAGATGGTCCGAGGCAACAATAAGGGCTTTTTTAGCTGTTTTTTTCATCTTTAGTATGATCGCAGCCTGCTCTAACGCCATTAACATTCCGAGGCAATTACCGTTAATATCAATACATACACACTCATTTTTTAAGGCTAAATGATGATGTAAATATAGGGCATTAAGTGGTGACAAATATTCCATCGTCGTTGAGGCAAATATCAAAACATCGATATCTTTATCACTCATTGGGGCTAATGCATTAATCGACATCGTCAACGCATTTTCATCAGGCTGGATCGTGATATATCGCTGCTTCTGCCCAAAATCATTCAATAATTCCGGTAAATTTTTGACATTTGGATACTTATCAAAATAATATTGGTTATTCCTAATATTTTCAGGATGGTAGATATGAATAGATGAAATTTTTATTGCCTCATTCATTGCATTTCCCTTATCTGTATTAGTTTACCCACAAGGTATAACCCACCAATTAATAAAAAACAATCGACACAAACCACCGCATTTTACATTTTGTCGATATTATTGTATTATTGGATCATATTTGACTATCTAAAGGTGACATTTTTGCTTTATTTTAAAAACACAATAAATCAGTATTTCCCTATCAATACACTTCGTTATAAAAACTTGATATAGCTTATTCAACAAGCTTATTAATCAATAAATTTCCATTCAATTAGTTTAGATACTGCATTTAATTATCCATACTAATTTTCATTATTTGCAGATTGTCCGAGCAAATCGGATCGGGAAACCCACATCTTAAAATTCAAATAAGAGGATGGTTCCATGAAGATCAGAAAGAAAAAAGAAAAACCATTAAATATCAACGATATTACAATTATTGATGATGGAAAATTGAAAAAAGCAATCACAGCGGCTTCGCTGGGTAATGCGATGGAATGGTTCGACTTCGGTGTTTACGGCTTCTTAGCCTATGTACTGGGTCAAGTCTTCTTTCCGGACGCATCACCGAGCGTTCAGATGATTGCGGCGTTAGCCACTTTCTCCGTGCCTTTCTTGGTTAGACCCCTTGGGGGCGTTGTCTTCGGTATTCTCGGAGATAAATACGGCCGACAAAAAGTGTTGTCCATGACCATTATTATTATGGCAATCAGTACCTTCTGTATCGGTCTGATCCCATCATACGAGAGAATTGGTATTTGGGCGCCTATCTTATTACTGCTCGCTAAACTGGCTCAAGGTTTCTCCGTGGGTGGTGAATATTCCGGTGCAGCTATCTTTGTTGCTGAGTATTCCCCAGACCGTAAGCGTGGCTTTATGGGCAGCTGGTTAGATTTCGGTTCTATCGCAGGTTTTGTGATGGGTGCGGGTGTCGTCGTGCTGATTTCAAGCCTTGTCGGTGAAGCTAACTTCCACGATTGGGGCTGGAGAATTCCGTTCTTCTTAGCCTTACCGCTAGGTATTATCGGTCTCTATTTACGTCATTCATTGGAAGAAACCCCTGCATTCCAGCAACATATTGAAAGTTTAGAGCAGCAAGACAAAGCCAATATCCAGAATCCACCGAAAGTCTCTTTCCGTGAAGTTGCATCTAAATATTGGAAAAGCTTGATGATTTGTGTCGGCTTAGTTATCGCCACTAACGTGACGTACTATATGCTGCTGACCTATATGCCGAGCTATTTGTCCCATAATTTGAACTACTCAACCGACCACGGTGTGTTGATTATTATCGCCATTATGATTGGTATGCTGTTTGTACAGCCAATCATTGGTTTAGCCAGTGACAAAATTGGTCGCCGACCTTTCGTTATCATGGGCAGCGTGGGGTTAATTGTGTTGGCTTACCCCGCATTTATGATGATTAATAGCGGTTCTGTTGGCTTAATTTTTGTCGGATTGTTGATTCTTGCGGTATTGCTCAACTGCTTTACCGGGGTGATGGCATCGATTTTACCCGCTATTTTCCCTACCCATATTCGTTATAGTGCATTAGCCATCGCTTTTAATATTTCGGTATTAATTGCGGGTGCAACACCAACGGCGGCGGCATGGTTAGTTGAAGCGACTAATGACTTGTATATGCCTGCCTATTATCTGATAGTCATTGCATTAATTGGTCTGTATACCGGTATTAGAATGCCAGAAACGGCTAATAAACCACTACGTGGTGCAACACCGGCGGCCTCAGATAAAGCGGAAGCAAAAGAAATTTTGAGTGAGCATTTTGACAATATCGAACAGAAAGTTGAAGATATCGAACAACAAATTGCTGAGCTGGAAAAACAGCGTCAATCGCTAATCAACCAGCACCCAAAATTAGATTAACCCTTAAAAAATAGCGAGGAAAGCGATGTCGGCTTGTCACTTAGTTTGGTTTCGCAACGATCTACGAGTCACCGATAATAAAGCGCTTACCTTTGCTTGTGAGGATCCTACTGCCACTGTGATTGGCGTCTATATTGCGACGCCAGAACAGTGGGCAACTCACAACGTATCACCAAGGCAAATTGCCTTTTTGCATCAAAACCTGGTGGAGCTACAACACGCTTTAGCGAAACGAGGTATTCCCCTGATTTGCCATACCACTGCGACCTTTGCGGATTCCGTGAAATGGTTGCTGGATTTTGCCCAACAGCAAAATGCCACAGGGTTATATTTCAATCACCAGTACGAGTTAAATGAGCGCTTGCGGGATGAACAGTTACGCCAGCAGGCGCAACATCTGAATATTTTCACCTATGATGATGCGCTATTACTTACGCCAGGTTTAGTGACGACGCAAAAAGGGGATATGTACCAAGTCTATACCCCGTTTCGCCGCGCCTTTTTGAGCCAATTGATGATGAGTGATTTTCGCTCGTTTCCCGCCCCCAAACCACGGGGAGCGGCATTAGCCGTTGAAAATACACCTCCACTTTTTGCTCACCAATCCGTTGAAATTTCACCGCAATTTATTGCCGGAGAACAAGCTGCATTAGCGAAGTTACGGCAGTTTTGCAGCGAGTACGTACAAGATTACCAACGCGACCGAGATATTCCCGCCATTGATGGTACTAGCCAATTATCCCCCTATTTAGCCCTTGGAGTGCTTTCGCCTCGCCAATGTGTGAATCGCTTATTGGCAGAGAACCCGCAGGTTTTTGACTCCCAAGAAAGTGGCGGTTTTAGCTGGCTAAATGAATTAATTTGGCGAGAATTTTATAGTCATCTATTGGTCGCTTTTCCGCGCCTTTGTCGTCACCAGCCATTTATTGAATGGACGCAACATATTCAATGGAACCCTGATGACGCTGTATTTTCGGCATGGAAAAGTGGACAAACAGGCTACCCGATAGTAGATGCCGCCATGCGCCAGCTCAACCAAACAGGCTGGATGCATAACCGGCTACGGATGATTGTGGCGAGTTTTTTAGTCAAGGATTTGCTGGTCGATTGGCGTAAAGGCGAACACTACTTTATGAGCCAGTTAATCGATGGCACTTTGGCGGCGAATAATGGCGGCTGGCAGTGGTCAGCGTCAACGGGGGTTGATGCCTCGCCGTGGTTCCGTATTTTTAACCCAACCACTCAAGGGAAAAAATTCGACCCACAAGGCACGTTTATCCGCGAGTGGCTTCCCGAACTTCGCGATGTTCCCGAGAAATTTATTCACGAACCCCATACATGGGCTGAATCTCACCAAGTCTCTCTGAATTATCCAATGCCTATCGTTGACCATAAGCAAGCACGGCTGATGACGTTGGAAGCATTTGAGGCAGGAAAGCGGGCTGTATAGCGTTAGTTTCGCCATTTTTTCACGAGCTCCATACCGATATAAAGCTTCCTTTTCATTTTCTGAAACATCCTTATTTCCTCAATCTATAATTCCACCTTATCTAAAATTCAGACTAAGTCTAAATCAATTAAATGGTGAATTTGAGTTAATCTCACTGTATGGTCTTAATAAGGTCATGACATTTTAAGATTGGAGCCTGCTGCTAAAAGGAGATGCTCGGATGCCAGAAAATAACTACATTGGAAGTGCAAGTAGCCGAACAAATATAGGAACATCAACGACAACGGTTTATGTCACTGTCCCGAAACTACGATTTTTCATGGAGCCTAGAGCGCTATCTTTTGCTCCTGCGCAATCTATCCCGCTTTCTCCACCAACCACCGCAATACCAAAACCATCAATATCCCCGAAAGATGCCTTAGATGTTTTAACTCAAGTAGTTAAAGCGCCAAACCCGATGACGATATTATTGATGGGTCTCTTTTACTCACCGAGTGTGGGTGATGCGACAATGGACCGTATTTTTATTGGTCGTCCTTTTGAGAAGCGACTCATTTTTGGTGGTTTTTCTCGTTCTGCATCAACGGTATCTACGTATGACTATACGTCTGAAGCCTTTTTAAGAGAAATAGCTGCGGCAAAAAGTACGGTAACAACCCGTGTTCGTTTTCGAGTCATAGTAGACGAAGAAACGGGAAATCCGAAAATTGCTGGGTATGAAGTGGATGAAAAAAGTGGATTAGATAGGGTGAGAGTCCGCTTTGCTGAAATTCATGAGGATGGCACGGCGACATTTTCAGACCCTGAGTTTAAAGGACAATTTGTTTGGGATCTCAAAGAGAATACGGTGGAATACAATGATTACACCGCTCAGGAAGTCGCAGAAAAACCAATATTAGGTTTTCAATCCGTTAAATTTAGTTTAGATAACGGACGTCGGGAAAGCATCGTTCATGATGGTGGTGAAATTGGACATACATCCCCACCAACCCCTTTACCTGAACCGCAAAAAATTTGGAGCTTACCAAATCCTATTCCCGATATTGAAAAACCAGAAATAACCGTAAGTCCGATACCCGAACAATCAACGGGATGGATTGAATGGGTGCCTATTCACGAAACGGATTTTAATGATTATGTGATTGTCGATCCTCGAGGGGAAGTACCTGCAATCTATGTGTTTTTTCAAAAAGAGCCAGTCGATGATTTGGAAGTGGATTATTACGATAATTTTAAAGGACGCCCCCGCAATGGGTTGTATGAAATCGATCATTTACCTTCTCAAGCTGCAATTCGGATATATTTAAAAAAAACATATCCAGATATGAGTGAAGAGGATATAGATCTAAGGTTAGGTCAGATCGCATCAATAGCTATACCGAAAGAGGTTCATCGTAAATGCAGCGAAACTTACGGTGGACGAAATAACAGTTGGGTTGACTTTGACAATGGCACGTCGTTACGACGAAAAGAGTTGGATGCTAAAAATTTACGAGAAGCCGTTGAGCGAAATTGGGATGCGAACCGAGAATGCTTAGAAAGTGAAGGCTACGATAGTAAATTACTGGATGAGAAATTAGATAAGATTCATGAACTAAACGAAGCAAAAGGATTATACAAATGAGTGTAAATATTGAAGCATTAGTACAACGGTTAGGGGATACCTATGATGAACTTTATCGTGACGGATTAATCCCTTATAAAACAAAACCTCAAGGCAACTCTGGAGATGATGTATTAACACTTAGAATGTCAAAGGAATATACATTTTTAGCATTTGAAAACCCCTCTAAGAAATTAATTGAAGTAACTATTACTGTATTGCCTGATGGCATGAGAAATGGTTGGAAATTTCCGAATGATATTCCCTTTGGACTAGAACAAGTAATGACGGAACGTTGGTTATATGAGCATTTTGGCTCCCCAATTCGTGTTGCACCTAAAAAAATAGTTGTTGGGATGCCTTTAGGTAAATCGGAGGTTTTTAAGTTTAGAAATAACTCTTTGATTCATGATATTGCTATACATTGCCGCTATGGCTATGACACTGTTAATGTTAAAAGCATTTCATTTGAATTGTTAGATAACTTAGAAAAACGCTGGAAAGTAGATCATTACAAATGAGTGTAAATATTGAAGCGTTAGTACAACGGTTAGGGGATACCTATGATGAACTTTATCGTGACGGGTTAATCCCTTATAAAACTAAGCCCCAAGGGAATTCAGGAGATGATGTTGTCACGCTAGATATGAAAAAAGAATATGTTTTTTTATCTTTTGATAACCCGTCAAAAACGTTAAGAGAAGTCGCGATAACGGTTATTCCAGATGATATGCGTAATGGGTGGAAGTTTCCGAATGATATTCCTTTTGGGCTAGAGCAAGTAATGACTGAACAATGGGTACATGAACATTTAGGTTCGCCTATTAGAAGCGCACCTGAACAAATAATCATGGGGGTTAGTTTTGGAAAAACAGAGGTTTTCATTCTGAAATCTCCTCTTTTAGATAAAAAAATCGCAGTTTCAATATTATATGGATATAAAAAAGTAAATGTTAAGAGTGTTACTTTTTTATACCTTGATGTATTAGAGAACGAATGGAAACAATAAAATCGTAATTCTCTAATGTGCTACTAATCCAAAAGGAGCTAAGCAAAAGGATTATACAAATGAGTGTAAATATTGAAGCGTTAGTACAACGCTTAGGGGATACCTATGATGCACTTTATCGTGACGGATTAATCCCTTATAAAACTAAGCCCCAAGGCAACTCTGGAGATGATGTATTAACACTTAGAATGTCAAAGGAATATACATTTTTAGCATTTGATAATCCGTCCAAAAAATTATCACAGATTACTATGACTCTCATACCAGATAATAAGCGTAATGGGTGGATTTTCCCGAACCAAATTCCCTTTGGATTAGAACAAGTGATGTCTGATGTTTGGTTTTATGAGCATATAGGCAATCCAATAAGACAAGCTCCTGAAGATGTTATTTTAGGTATCCCTATAGGAAAAACTGAGGTATTTAAGCTAAGCATTACAACGCAATCTATGGAGCCTATAGCTATGATTGTGAGCTTTCACCCCGAGATGAAAATGCTTGCTCAAGAAGTTACTTTTGAATTATTAGCGAATTTAGAAAAACGCTGGAAAGTAGATCATTACAAATGAGTGTAAATATTGAAGCATTAGTACAACGGTTAGGGGATACCTATGATGAACTTTATCGCGACAGGTTAATCCCTACCTCAAGGTAACTCAGATCATGATATCCACACTCCTTGCACTTATTTCTCCCCCAATCCCCAATTTGATCAATCCTAAATAAAAATTACTGGTTATGATAACCAGACAACAACAATAGGAGGCAATAATGCAGGTGATTTTACAGGTTGATTTCCCATACCAAGGCCCATGGGGTGAAGAGATGGCGGCGGCAATGGAAGGATTAGCGCAATCCATTAACCAAGAGCCGGGATTTATTTGGAAAATTTGGACTGAAAACCAACAAACTCAACGGGCGGGAGGCATTTACTTATTTGCTAACCAAGCCGATGCGCAAGCGTATCTCGAAATGCACAGCGCGCGACTCAAATCCTTTGGCGTACCTGAAGTGAGCGGGCAAATTTTTAGTGTGAATACCGCACTCAGCCAACTGAACCAAGCGCAATTTATTCAAAAATAGTTTCAATGGAGAGGGCATTTTGCCCTCTCTGATAACTTCGCCCTCAAAAATCCCCGTGGCGACGCTCCACCAGCGTTAAAATACTGTACAGCGCCACAATGTCATTGTGCTGATTAAACACTTGGACATCCCACTCGATAACTCCATTAGGCTTATCTTCGGCTTTTTTCTGGGCTTTTTTGATCTTTTTCTTGCACGTTAAGCGCACTTGGATAGTATCGCCAATTTTGACTGGCTCGATAAAACGCAAGTTTTCCATCCCATAGTTCGCGATAACAGGCCCTACTCCCGCATCCACAAACAGCCCTGCTGCTGCCGATACCACAAAATAACCGTGGGCGATGCGCTCACCAAACATGGATTGCTCGGCGCCAAGTTTATCCACATGCACATAGAAATTATCCCCGCTGAGACAGGCAAAATTCACAATATCCGTTTCAGTTACCGTGCGTCTCGCGGTCAGTAGAGTGTCGCCAATCACTAACTCTTCGAAATATTTACGGAACGGATGCACCACATCAGCAATAGCCTCAGCGCCGCGCATCCACTGCTTACTAATCGCAGTCAACATGGATGGGCTGCCTTGCAGTGCCGTACGCTGCATATAATGTTTTACTGCTCGCAAGCCGCCCAGCTCTTCACCGCCCCCGGCACGCCCCGGTCCACCATGTACCAACATTGGCAAAGGTGAGCCGTGCCCTGTGGATTCTTTTGATGCCGCTTCATCCAGAATAAACATCCGCCCATGCGCCCGTGCCGTTGCGCGGATCACCGTCTGCGCTACTTGGCTATCGGCAGTCACCAGCGAACCGACTAAGCTTCCGCCTCCTAGCGCCGCCAATTGCACCGCTTGATCTAACCCGTCATAACTCATTAATGTCGCCACGGGACCAAACGCTTCGGTTTCGTGTACCGCTTGATGCACAAATGGCTCGGCACAGTACAGCAATGTCGGTGGGAAAAATGCCCCTTTCTCGCTATCGCCACCCACCACCTGCATATTGACAAAGCTACCACCACATAAGCGTTCGCAGCCATTGGCTAGCAGATAATTCACTTTGTCCTGCACATCTTGGCGCTGTTCAAGGTTAATCAATGCGCCCATTCGAACCCCTTCGGCAGCAGGGTCACCCACCGCGACATTCGAGATGCGTTTTAGGAGGGCATTTTTCACATTCTCCAACTGAGTTTTAGGGACGATAATTCGGCGAATTGCAGTACATTTTTGCCCTGCCTTCGTCGTCATTTCATTAACCACTTCTTTGATAAACAGCGCAAATTCAGGTTGTTCAGGCTGAACATCTGAACCTAAAATCGCACAGTTCAATGAGTCCGCTTCCATGGTAAAAGGCACAGATTTTTGATTGATGCGCGGGTGAGATTTGAGTTTTTGTCCGGTTCCCGCTGAGCCTGTAAAGGTCACCACATCTTCAAAATCCAAGTGGTCGAACATATCCCCAACGCCGCCACAAATTAATTGAATCGCCCCTTCAGGAACTAGCCCGCTCTCCATCATCAATTTCACCATCGCGTGAGTCAGTTGCGCGGATGCGGTGGCGGGTTTGATGATGGCAGGCATCCCCGCGAGCCATGTTGGCGCCAGTTTTTCTAGCATACCCCAGCACGGAAAGTTGAACGCATTGATGTGCAAAGCCACGCCACGGCGCGATGTTAAAATATGGCGGGCCACAAACTGCCCCTGTTTTGATAGCGGGATCATCTCGTCTTCTGACCACACGGTATCATCCGGCAGCTCACGGCTTGCCAGTCCCGCATAGGAAAATAGGGTGCCGATCCCCCCTTCGATATCCACCCAACTGTCTGATTTAGTGGCGCCAGTCTGGGCAGAAATGACATATAACGCCTCTTTATGGGCAAGTAAATGTCGAGCAACTGCTTTAAGCATCTCTCCACGCTGTTGAAACGTTAATTTCCCTAGCGCCTCGCCACCGACATCACGCCCGTACTGTAAGCTTTGCGCTAACGGTAGCCCTTCAGAGGTCACGGCATAGAGTGCTTCATTGGTTAGCGCATGAAAAATCGGACGACCTTCCCCTGCACCCGTTGCCCACTTCCCCATAATGTAACTTGTTAAATGTTGCATGTTCCATCTCCAGAAAAACGACAATAAACCATTTTTAGATGTTAAATATGTATCACATAAACAATCATAGATGCCAATCGAAATTTAACAAATAAAATACAAATAGGGTTGATTTGAGTGTTTACGGCAAGAACCAAACAAAAAATGATGATTTCATTACATTGATTTATATGAATATAATTTAATTACTTGTGAGGTGAATCGCAAAAACCCCACAAACAGCATTGATCTTATTGTTAACTATTCCTAGCATTAATGTTAAATAAATGTGTTCCATATTTTTACATTAACTTAATTTTTATGAATCACTTTAATGGAAAATAACAATGAGCGAGCAAAACCAAATCCACTTCGATGCCAAAATCGAAGCCGACATCGCCATCGAGCCAAAAGATTGGATGCCCGATGCTTACAGACAAAACCTCATTCGCCAGATTGGGCAACACGCCCATTCAGAAGTGATTGGCATGCTGCCGGAAGCCAACTGGCTCACTCGTGCCCCAACTCTACGCCGTAAAGCTGTTCTGCTGGCAAAAATTCAAGATGAAGCAGGACACGGTTTATACCTCTACAGCGCCGCAGAAACGTTGGGATGCACTCGCCAAGACATCTACCAAAAGATGCTCGACGAAAAGATGAAATACTCCTCCATTTTCAACTACCCAACTCTCAACTGGGCGGATGTGGGCGTGATTGGCTGGCTAGTTGATGGTGCAGCAATAGTTAACCAAGTGGCGCTGTGCCGCGCTTCTTACGGGCCTTACGCCCGTGCGATGGTGAAAATCTGCAAAGAGGAGAGTTTTCATCAACGCCAAGGTTATGAAGCCGTCATGGCACTGGCTGAAGGGACTGATGAGCAAAAAGCCATGTTGCAAGACTCTATCAACCGCTTTTGGTGGCCAGTATTAATGATGTTTGGTCCGAATGATTCTGACTCCCCTCATAGCGCGCAAAGTATGGCGTGGAAAATCAAGCGCTTCAGTAATGACGAGCTGCGCCAGAAATTTGTGGATAACACCGTGCCGCAGGTGGAAGCCCTCGGCATGACTATCCCCGACCCTGACCTGCACTGGGATGACGCGCTAGGTCACTACCGTTTTGGTGAGATTGATTGGGAAGAGTTCTACCAAGTGATTAAAGGGCAAGGGATCTGCAACCAAGAACGCCTTGATGCGAAGCGCAAAGGTTGGGAAGACGGAGCTTGGGTGCGCGAAGGCGCAATGGCTCACAGTCAAAAACAAAAAGCCATTAAATCTGCGGCTTAGCCACCAAGAAGGAAAAGACGATGAACAATCAAGATTGGCCACTGTATGAAGTGTTTGTTCGCAGTAAACAAGGTTTAGCCCATCGCCATGTGGGAAGTTTGCACGCCGCCGATGACCAAATGGCACTGGAAAATGCTCGCGATGCTTACACTCGCCGTAGTGAAGGTTGCTCCATTTGGGTCGTCAAAGCCGCCCATTTGGTCGCATCTCAACCTGATGAAAAAGATCAATTTTTTGACCCCGCGGACAGCAAGGTTTACCGCCATCCAACCTTTTACACCATCCCTGATGGCATCAAAAACATGTAAGGAGCTTGAAATGACCGAAAAACAGCAGCTCCAACATTATGTGTTACGCCTCGGAGATACCCCACTGATTCTGGCACAACGCCTGTGTGAGTGGTGTGGTCACGCCCCTGAAATCGAAATTGACCTAGCGCTATCTAACATCGGCTTAGATTTACTGGGGCAAGCGCGCAACTTTCTTAGCTACGCCGCTGAACTCAAAGGCGCAGGTTACAACGAAGATAAGCTGGCTTACTTGCGTGATGAGCGTGAATTTAGCAATTTACTGCTTGTTGAGCAGCCAAATGACGGCTTCAACGACACCCTCGTTCGCCAGTTTTTTATCGATGCCTACCATGTGCCTCTTTACAGCGCACTGACCCAAAGCCGCGACCCGCAGCTGGCCGCCATTGCAGCAAAATCTCTCAAAGAAGCCCTGTACCACCTGCGTTTTAGTCGTGGCTGGATGATCCGTTTAGGGGATGGCACCCCACTGAGCCAGCAGAAGTTGCAGCAATCTATCAACTGCTTATGGCGCTTTACCGGTGAATTGTTCCATGCCGATGCCATTGAAATGGCATTAAGCGAGGCAGGCATTGCCGTTGACCCGCGTACGCTGCGCGATATTTGGCTGCAAACTGTGAATGAAACCTTTGAAGAAGCCACTCTCAGCCTGCCTGAACAAGCAGCTTACCGATTAGGCGGTAAACAAGGCAGCCATACTGAGCACCTCGGTTTAATTCTCACACAGCTGCAATTTGTGCAACGCGCTTACCCCAACAGCCAATGGTGATAGTGATGGAACAGAGAATGCAACTTCAATCCCCCGATATTCATCAGATCTGGCAGCAACTTCAGCAGATCCCAGACCCTGAATTGCCGGCTCTGTCTATTACTGATCTTGGTATGGTGCGCCATGTGAAGCCAACCGAACAAGGCTGGAAAATTGGGTTTACCCCAACCTATTCAGGCTGCCCCGCCACCGAATTTTTAATCAATGAAATCAAAACGGTTCTCGATAGCGCGGGCTTCTCGCCTGTGGATGTGGAAGTAGTATTAACCCCCGCATGGACCACTGACTGGATGAACCAAGATGCCAAAAGGCGCTTACGTGAATTTGGCATTGCGCCCCCACAAGGCGTTGCCTGCGAGCATCCTGAACATACTGGGGCAATTCGTTGCCCACGTTGTGACAGCGAACAGACGGAAAAAATTAGCGAGTTTGGCTCTACCGCCTGCAAAGCGCTATATCGCTGCAACGAATGCTTAGAACCGTTTGATTACTTTAAATGTATTTAAGGGCACACTCATGACTGTCTTTCACCGTTTAAGTATTGCCGCTATTGATCGTGACACACCCGATGCTGTGGCGGTCACCTTTCATATTCCTGAATCGCTGCAAGCGCAGTATCGTTACCGCCCAGGTCAACATTTGACGCTAAAAGCCGCGATTAATGGCGAAAATCTTCGTCGCTGCTACTCCATTTGTAGCGCCCCCGATGAAAACGGGCTCAAAATTGGCGTTAAAGCTATCTATGAAGGGCGATTTTCTAACTTTATCAACCAACAACTGAATGTTGGAGATAGCTTAGAAGTGATGATCCCTCAAGGGCAATTTGGCTACCAACCCGATAGCCAGCAACAAGGACACTATTTAGCCGTGGCGGCAGGCTCCGGTATTACCCCGCTGTTATCCATCATCAAAGCTACGCTGCAAACCGAGCCAAATAGCCGCTTTGTGCTGATTTACGGTAATCGCAATAGCCGCTCAGTGATGTTCAAAGAAGCCATCGCTGACTTAAAAAACCGCTTTGCCACCCGTTTTCAAGTGCTGTATCTGTTTAGCCAAGAGCCTCAAGAAAGCGCGTTGCTCAGCGGGCGCATTGATGCGCAACAACTTAGTGCCTTAGGAAAATCCCTTCTCAATTTTAGCCAATTCAACCGCACCTTTATTTGTGGTCCAGAGTCTATGATGGATGAGGTTCAAGAAACCTTAATTCATCACGGCATGGCACAAGAGCGCGTACACACTGAGCGCTTTAATACCTCTGGCGCGAAATTCAAACCGACCCTTGCCACCAGCGAAAACCGCCAAGTCACCCTTCAATTAGATGGGCGCACCTTAAATATCAATATGGATGGGCAAGATGACAGCATCCTCGATGCCGCACTGCGCCAAGGCGCTGACCTGCCTTATGCCTGTAAAGGTGGTGTTTGCGCCACTTGCAAATGTAAGTTGCGCTCAGGAGAAGTTGAAATGGGCGTGAACTACAGTCTCGAACCTGACCAAATTGCCGCCGGTTATATCCTCAGTTGCCAAGCATGGCCAAAAGGGGATGGCGTGGTATTGGACTTTGATGTGTAGGGATGAGCAATGGAAAATAATTGGATTTTATCTCAACAACATCACCGCGTTCTGACGCTGACGCTTAATCGCCCCGATGTGCGCAACGCACTGAGTACACCGTGCCTTGAATTACTGGTTAAGCATCTTGAACATGCGCAAACCGACGACAATATCGGCGCTATCGTCATCACGGGTAATCCGCGTTTCTTTGCCGCAGGGGCTGATCTTAAAGAGCTTCAGCAGCAAACCGTTGCCAGCGCTATAACAGATAAACGTCCGCAAGTTTGGCGCCGCTTTGCGCAAATCAGCAAGCCGATTATTTGTGCCGCTAATGGCTATGCGTTAGGCGCGGGGTTCGAGTTATTGCTCGCCAGCGACATCATTATTGCAGGGGAATCCGCTCGCTTTGGTCTACCGGAAATTACCCTTGGACTGATCCCCGGAGCGGGCGGTACTCAGCGCCTTATTCGTGCCGTGGGCAAATCCCTTGCCATGCAAATGGTACTGACCGGAGACACCATCAGCGCTGAGCAAGCCCAACAAGCCGGATTGGTCAGTGAAGTGTGTGTGGACGCACTCACCCTTGAACGCGCTCAAGCCATTGCCAAACGCATTGCAGGTCATGCGCCTTTAGCCGTAAACGCCGCCAAAGCTGCGCTAGTGAGCGCCCAAGAAACTCACCTGACCGAAGGCTTAAAACTGGAGCGCCAATACTTTGTCAGCCTTGCGGGTACTGACGATCGCCAAGAGGGGATCGCCGCCTTTTTCGAAAAACGATCCCCCCAATTTACAGGACGCTAATCATGATAAATGACACCGCTCTCACCGACGAGATGATCCTTACAACGCTGGAAAATGGGGTGCTCACGATTACCTTAAACCGCCCTGACCGCCTAAATAGCTTTAACGATGAGATGCATCGCCAGCTGAGCGCAGCCATTAAAATCGCCGAACAAGACGAAACCGTCCGTTGCTTAGTGATCACCGGAGCGGGCCGTGGATTCTGCGCCGGGCAAGATCTTAACGATCGTAATGTCTCCGTCGGATCCAAAGCCCCTGATCTGGGCTTTTCCGTCGAAACTTACTACAACCCGCTGATCCGCCGCCTCGTCGCCTTACCAAAACCGATTATTTGTGCTGTGAACGGCGTTGCCGCAGGTGCAGGAGCAGCGATTGCCCTTGCGGGAGATATTGTTATCGCCGCGAAAAGCGCCAGTTTTATTCAATCATTCTGCCGCCTTGGGCTGGTGCCTGACTCCGGGGGAAGCTGGTTTTTACCGCAATTAGTCGGTCGTGCTCGTGCCATGGGTATGGCGATGCTAGGGGATAAAATTAGCGCGGAACAAGCATTGCAGTGGGGTATGATTTGGCAAGTCACGGAAAATGACCAACTCGCCACCACCGTCAACAACCTCGCGAAGCACCTTGCAACTCAACCGACCTATGGGTTGGGGCTGATCAAAAAAGCGATTCACAGTGCCGCCACCAATACCCTTGATGAGCAGCTCAATTTAGAGCGAGATTTACAGCGCTTAGGCGGGCGCAGCCAAGATTATCGCGAAGGCGTCGATGCGTTTTTAAATAAACGTGAACCGACGTTCCAAGGGAAATAACCATGAAGACTTCACTAAGCTCATCAATACAAAATGTCGCTGTGATTGGTGCAGGTACTATGGGGATTGGAATTGCGCAAGTCGCTGCGAGTGTAGGTCTACAAGTGCACATTTTTGACGTGAACGCCCAAGTGTTGCAGCAATCTTTAACAGCACTCATCACTCATTTACGCAAACGCGTTGAGCAAGGAAAAGCCGACGCCAAATGCACGGAAGAAATCCTTGATCGCCTCCATGTTGTCGACAGTCTTGCCGCCCTTGCTGACGCCGATTTAGTGATTGAAGCAGTCGCAGAGAAACTTGCCATTAAGCAGGCTATTTTCAGTGAACTTGAAGCCATTTGCCGCGAAAATACTATTTTTTCCAGCAACACCTCGTCATTATCTATCACGGCAATTGCCAGCGTACTCAAACACCCTGAGCGTATGGCTGGATTGCACTTTTTTAACCCTGCCCCCGTGATGAAACTGGTAGAAGTGATCCGCGGACTCGAAACCGCGGAGAACGTGATTGAAATCCTAAAAGCCCTGACACTGTCGTTCAATAAAATTCCGGTGATTTGCCACTCCACGCCAGGCTTTATTGTTAATCGTGTAGCAAGACCTTTTTATGCAGAAGCCTTACGCGCATTAGAAGAGCAAGTGGGCAACCCCGCCACATTAGACAGTGTCATGCGTGATGCTGGAGGCTTTTCCATGGGTCCTTTGCAGCTCACCGATTTAATCGGGCATGATGTTAATTACGCCGTGACAGAATCCATGTTTCAAGCATTTGGCTATGACCCGCGTTTCCAAACCGCCTTTGCGCAATTGGCATTAGTACAAGCAGGGCACCTAGGACGTAAATCAGGTCGCGGATTTTATGATTACACCGCCGATAATTATGATGATCATAATAAATCCGCATCTCGGGTCGATATTGCGCCTGCCGTGACACAGCCTCGCCAGCTCGACATCAAAGCCTATGGAAATTGGCAAATATTTCCTGAACTTAAGCAACTCTTACAGCAAAACGGGATCTGCCTCGAAGAAGTTGAACAAAAAACGCGCCCGTCACCCTCACTGGTTGTTAACGGAGTTATTATTATGTTAACAAATGGTGAAATGACATCCACCCTTGCGCAAAAACTTGATAAGCCCGTAGTGCAATTTGATTTATCCGCCAACTACGTTGCGGCAACCACTATCGCTATCAGTTGCGCAGTACAAAATAGCCACCAGCAAAACCAAGATGCGATTGCCTTTTTTCAGTCCCTCGGTAAGCAAGTGATTGTGCTGCCGGACTACCCTGCACTGTTAACCCTGCGTACCGTTGCCATGTTGTGCAATGAGGCTTTGGATGTGGTGAATAAAGGGGTCTCAAGCGCCCAAGATACTGATCTGGCGATGCGTTTCGGCGTGAATTACCCGAAAGGGCCATTAGCATGGGGCGCGCAAATCGGTTGGTCACATATTTTGCACACCCTTGAACAGTTAACTGATTTCTATGGGGACACGCGCTATCGCCCCAACCCATTACTACGCCAGCTTGCTGCCGGTTTTCAATCACTCTCATTGGAGGCGTTGTCATGAATTCACTGCCCAACATCACCCTCGCTCAGCAAGCGGCACATGCCATGTATCGCGATGATACTTGCGCTAAAGCCATGGGCATGGTGATTGAAGATGTTGCTGAAGGCTATGCGCAACTCACCATGGTGGTTATGCCCAATATGCTTAACGGGCATAAAACCTGCCACGGCGGGCAGTTGTTTAGTCTGGCAGATACCGCGTTTGCGTATGCCTGCAACAGCCAAGGTTATGCCGCCGTCGCCTCTATGTGCTCTATCGATTTTTTGCGCCCCGGTTTTGAAGGGGATGTACTGACTGCCACCGCAAAAATGCAGCACCAAGGTAAGCGCAGCGGGCTGTATGAAGTAGAGATCATCAACCAAGATGGCAAGCCACTGGCGCTGTTTCAAGGCCGTTCCCACCGTTTAGGTCACCGTTTAGTTGGAGAAGCCTCATGAATGACGCCTATATTTGCGATGGTATTCGCACCCCGATTGGTCGCTATGGCGGCGCATTATCCTCACTGCGTCCCGATGACCTTTCTGCCGTCACTCTTAAAGCATTGATGGCACGTAACCCACAACTGGACTGGACACTGACCGATGACATTATCCTCGGTTGCGCCAACCAAGCGGGGGAAGATAACCGCAACGTCGCGCGAATGGCGGGGCTACTGTCTGGCTTACCAATTTCAGTTTCCGGCACCACCATCAATCGCCTGTGTGGCTCTGGCTTAGATGCCATAGCTCTTGCCGCTCGCAGTATCAAAGCAGGGGAATCGGGATTGATGATTGCCGGTGGTGTAGAATCCATGAGCCGCGCGCCGTTCGTGATGGGAAAACAAGATTCTGCCTTTTCTCGCCAAGCGCAAATTTTTGATACCACTATTGGCTGGCGGTTTATCAACCCATTAATGGAGCAGCAATTCTCCACCGACTCCATGCCAGAAACCGCGGAAAACGTGGCGCACACCTACAATATCAGCCGCGAAGACCAAGATGCCTTTGCCCTGCGCAGCCAACAGCGCACCGAAGCGGCTCGCCTTAAAGGTATCTTTGCCGAAGAGATTGTTCCCGTCACCGTGACATTGCGCAAAGCACAGAAGCAAGTCACTGAAGATGAGCACCCACGCCCTGAAACCACACACGAACAGCTGCAAAAACTAAAAACACCGTTTCGTGAAAATGGCAGCGTCACCGCAGGCAATGCTTCTGGAGTCAATGATGGCGCTGCCGCATTAATTATCGCTTCCGAAGCGGTTGCCAAGCAGCAAGGGTTAACCCCGAGAGCGCGAGTCATTGCCACAGCCACTTGTGGCGTCGAACCGCGCTTAATGGGCATTGGTCCACTACCTGCCACACAAAAAGTCTTAAAGATGGCAGGGCTGACTATCGAACAAATGGATGTGATTGAACTTAACGAAGCCTTTGCCGCTCAAGCACTGGCTGTATTACGGGGCTTAGGTCTGCCAGATGACGCCCCACAGGTTAACCCCAATGGTGGGGCTATCTCCTTAGGGCATCCGCTGGGTATGAGCGGGTCTCGCTTGGTGATTTCCGCCATGAATGAACTGCACCGCAAGCAAGGTCGCTACGGGTTATGCACCATGTGCATCGGTGTGGGTCAAGGTATTGCAATGATTATTGAACGCGTCTGAATAACAAAACTGCCTGACTCCCCTACACCTGTTCAGGCAAGTATCAATAATAATAAGGATTGGCAATTATGAGCATGACACAACACGATAATATCGACCCGATCGAGTTTGCTTCCCGCGATGAGATCGAGGCGTTGCAGTTCTCACGAATGAAGTGGACACTCACTCACGCATACGAAAATGTGCCAATGTACCGCAAAAAATTCGATGCCGCAGGCGTACACCCTGACGATTTTAAACAGCTTAGCGACATCGAAAAATTTCCCTATACCACAAAGCAGGATTTACGTGAAAACTACCCATTCGATACTTTTGCCGTACCAATGGATCAAATTATCCGTATTCACGCCTCTTCCGGTACCACAGGGCGCCCGACGGTTGTCGGTTATACCCAACAAGATATTGATAATTGGGCAGATTTAATCGCTCGTAGCCTGCGCTCTGCGGGTGCCACTCGCGGGGATAAAGTCCACGTTGCTTACGGTTACGGGCTATTTACTGGCGGACTCGGAGCACACTATGGTGCTGAGCGTCTTGGCGCGGCAGTTATTCCCATGTCCGGCGGTCAAACCGAGAAACAAGCGCAGCTGATTGTCGATTTTAAGCCCGATATCATCATGGTAACGCCATCTTACTGCCTTAGTATTATCGACGAACTTGAGAAAATCATGGGCGGAGACGCTAGTAAGTGCTCACTAAGAATTGGCGTCTTTGGAGCAGAACCGTGGACAGAATCCCTCAGAACTGAAATTGAAACTCGCTTGGGGATCAAAGCCTTAGATATTTATGGCTTATCTGAAGTGATGGGACCTGGCGTTGCCATGGAGTGTGCAGACTCCGACGAAAGCGGTCCAACTATCTGGGAAGACCACTTTTACCCTGAAATTATCTGCCCAAATAGCCTAAAAACCCTCGGTCATGGGGAGCATGGTGAGTTAGTGTTCACTACCCTTACAAAAGAAGCCATGCCAGTGATCCGCTATCGAACCCGCGACCTTACTCACCTAAAATCCGGTGGAAACCGCCAGATGCGCAGTATCGGAAAAATCACGGGGCGCTCCGATGACATGATGATTATCCGTGGCGTGAACGTTTTCCCGTCTCAAATTGAAGAGCAAATTATGCAATTCAAAGAGTTATCTCCACACTACCAGCTGGAAATCGGTCGCCAAGGCAACATGGATAACCTCTCTATTCGTGTTGAGCTCAAACACCCTGAACAACTGACCTTTGATGAACGCTGTAATATCTGCCACAACCTCAAACACCGTATTAAATCCATGGTGGGGATCAGCACCCGCGTAAGCATAGTCAACTGTGGGGATATCCCCCGCTCACAAGGCAAAGCCCAACGAGTGATTGATACACGAATTGCCATTTAATCTCCGAGAATGAGGTGTATTCATAATGAATACGCCTCTCGGCAGGTTTCCTCACAATGCTCACACTCTTTGGTATGAAAACAAGACAACCTTCTGGTTTTTGTCTAAGATTTGCCAAGTACCTGATACATTAATTTTAGGGATAAAAGCATAATGGAAACCAAACTCAGCCAATTTATACACTACGCCATTGAGAGCCAACCTATCAGCGGAACATCGCTTATCAGCTCCCTATATGGGGATGCCTTGCACCACCGTGGGGGCGAGGTTTGGCTAGGTAGCCTGACCAAATTGCTTGAGCCTATGGGGTTTTCCGACCGCTTTGTGCGTACTTCCGTATTTCGTCTACAAAAAGAAAACTGGCTGGATGTCGAGAAAATAGGACGCCGTAGCTATTACCGTATTTCAGAGCGTGGGCAAAATCGCTTTCGTCGAGCGGAAAGCAAGATTTACCTCAGCGAACAACCTGAATGGGATGGAACATGGGATTTATTGCTGCTGGAAAGCGCAGATAAAGATGAAAAGATTCGCCTTAAAAAAGAGTTTGGTTGGCTCGGGTTTGGGCAATTTAATAGCGGCTTGATGGCAGCGCCAAGCCGGACACAAAGCGACATTCCCGCCTTACTGGGGGAGTTAAACGCGGCTGATCAAGTCATTTACTTCCGTGCCGATTATCCCTTCAACCGCTCCGAGAAAAAATTAAAAGAGTTAGTGTTTGATGCCTGGTCTCTCCCTGAAATTTCAGAGCATTATCATCAATTTATCAGCTTATTCCGCCCAGTCGCATTATTACTGAAAGAGCATGGAGAACAGGCGATTTCCCCTGAATTATGCTTCCAGCTACGCCTATTACTGATCCATTTTTATCGCCGCGTGATATTAAAAGACCCGTTGCTGCCCGATGAGCTGCTTCCAGCACAGTGGGAAGGACACATTGCGCGCCATTTGTGCACCAATATTTACCAGCGTATCGACCAAGGTGCCACCCAGTACGTCACTGGCTTGTGTGAAACCACCGTTGGGGAACTTCCACAACCCTCCAGCGCCTATTATCGACGTTTTGGCGGTATTCTTCGGGAGCTAGCAGCCGCATAATCATTATGCTAAAGGAACCTTTATGCCATTTTATCAAATTGACGGTATTACCCCTGTAGTCAGCCCTGAAAGTTTTGTTCACCCTACCGCCGTGATCATTGGCGATGTCGTGATTGGAAAACGTGTTTATATTGGACCTAACGCCAGTTTACGTGGGGACTTTGGGCGACTGATTATTAAAGATGGGGCGAATGTGCAGGATAACTGCGTGATGCACGGTTTTCCGCAATTCGATACTATCATTGAAGAAGATGGACATATCGGTCATGGGGCTATTTTGCATGGCTGCCATATTAAACGTAATGCACTGATAGGCATGAACAGCGTGGTGATGGATGGCGCGGTAGTGGGCGAAAATTCTATTGTTGGCGCCTGTGCATTTATCAAAGCGGATGCACAATTCCCCGATAACAGTTTGATTGTTGGAACACCCGCTAAAGTACTGCGTAGCCTGTCAGAGCAAGAAATTGAATGGAAAAGCAAGGGAACACTGGATTACCAAACCTTAGTGACCCGCTGCCTCAATACGTTCCAAGAAGTGATGCCGCTGACGGAGGAAGAGCCTAACCGCCCGAAACTGGTCTTTGACGATGTTGTTCCCAAGTCCAGACTGTAAAAAACCATTCTGTAAAAACTATTTTGTAAAAACCTACCATAAAAAAGCGCGTGCCAATCACTCACGCGCCCTTATTTCCATCAATGACTCGCCGTATTTATGATTTATTAGCTTTGCTGCCAAACGGCGGCTTCGCAAACCACACCGTCACAATCAACGCGATAAACACCCAGCCACATAACCAGAAAATCTCATTCGCCGCGATAATCAGCCCTTGGCTAGTGATCTGCTGAGCAATAAAGCCGGAGGTTTGCTCCGTGGTCATGCCATGCGCCGCCATCCCTTGGTACATATCGAGGGATTCTGGGTTGTAATCCGTAATAAATTCAGTGAGCTGGCTATGATGCACTGCCTCCCTATCACTCCACAGTGTGGTGGTGATCGATGTCCCAATTGAGCCCGCCAACGTACGGAAAAAGTTCGCCAAGCTGGAAGCTGAGGCTAATTTTTCAGGAGGCAGCCCCGACAGCGTCAAGGTGGTCAACGGCATAAAGAAACAGGCTACCGCCATCCCCTGCACCAACTGCGGCCAGACAACGGCATCGAACCCCATGGATGGCTCAAAAGTATAGGCGCGCCAGAAGAAGCAAATGGCATAAAACACGAAGCTAAAGGTGACTATCCAGCGAATATCTAAAAAGTCAGAGAGTTTTGCGACAGGTGCTGAGAACAAGACTGGCAAAAGACCGATTGGCGCGAGTGCTAACCCCGCCCATGTTGCGGTATAGCCGTACACTTCTTGCAGCAGCTGCGGCAACAGTACGATCGCCCCAAAATATGCCATATACGCCAAACTGACCGAAATCGTCCCGATGGTAAAATTGCGGGATTTAAACAGTGATAATTCGACAATTGGGTTTTTGGAGGTCAGTTCCCAAATAACCATAAACACCAGCGCAATCGTGGAAATCACGGCAAGAATCACAATCTCATTGGACGCTAACCAACCGAGCTCTTTCCCTTTATCCAGCAATACCTGCAAGCAGCCAACACCAACAGATAACAACGCTAAACCGATCACATTGAATGGCACTTTAACCACTGTCGATTCCATTCCCTTGAGGATGATCGAGCCAACAATGATCACGAAGATCCCAAGAGGGATATTCATAAAGAAGATCCAGCTCCAATGGAAGTTATCGCTAATATAGCCGCCAAAAATAGGTCCAAAAACAGGGGCTAAAATAATGGTCATCGACCAAAATGCCAATGCCATATTCTGCATTTTCGGCGGATAACACCGCATGATGAGACTTTGCGAGAGCGGGATAACAGGCCCAGCAACCGCCCCTTGTAGCACACGGAATAAAATCAGCATGCCAAGGCTATCAGAAAATCCACACAGTAATGAAAATAGCGTAAACAGTGCCGTTGCCCACAGGAAGACTCTTATTTCCCCAAACCGTTTGGCTAGAAAACCGGAAATCGCGATAGAGATGGCGTTCGATACCCCAAACGAGGTGATCACCCACGTCCCCTGAGAGACAGACACCCCAAGATTTCCCGCAATTGTCGGGATAGCCACGTTAGCAATCGTGGAGTCCAACACCTGCATAAATGTCGCCAGAGACAGGGCGATAGTCGCCCAGACGAGTTTAGCCCCTTTTAGCGGTTGAATATCAGCCATGGGACTAATCCGCGTTATCGCTGATAATGGTGTCGATCACCTGATCCACATCGTTTAACTTCAGCACCAAAACATCACTTTCAAACGCAGGAGTCGTGCGTTGAACTTCTGACAACACGGGACCATTTTGGTCTTTAATATCGATGGTCACATTCATGGATAAACCGATGCGCAGCGGGTATTTCGCCACTTGCTCAGGGTCTAACTCCACACGGACAGGTAGGCGCTGCACCACTTTGATCCAGTTCCCCGTGGCATTTTGCGCAGGTAGCAATGAGAACGCACTTCCCGTCCCCATATCCAGCCCCACTACGGTGCCTTTGTAATTTACATTGCTACCATAAAAGTCACTGTTAATCGTGACTGGCTGACCGATACGCACATTTTCAAGTTGCGTCTCTTTAAAGTTAGCATCGACCCAAACAGGCTGAACCGGCACAATCGCCATTAACGAGCTTTGCGGGCTAACTTGGGAACCCACTTGCACATTACGGCGAGAAACATATCCCGTCATCGGGCTTTTGATTTCTGTCCGCTGTAGATTGATCCACGCACTGCGCACACTATCAGCCGCTTGTTGCACCGCTGGCTGGTTTTTCAGTGCCGTATTACGCAACAACGCGCGGTTGGCGTTATATTGTTGAATCGAAATATCCAGCGCCGCTTGCGCCAGTTGAACAGCTTCTTGAGAGTGCTGTAAGTCCTCTTTTGAAATCGTCCCACTGCGACCTAATGCGGCACGGCGCTGATAATCTTTTTGCGCTTGTGCAAGCGAAACTCGATTTTGTTGGATTTGGGCTTGGTACTGATCTCCATTGATATACAACTCTTTAGTTTTGCGCACCGTAGACGCTAAATCATGTTTGGCCTGTTCATAAGCCAGTTGCGCATTGGTTTTATCTAATACCACCAGCACATCACCTGCTTTCACCAAGTCGGTATTCTCAAAGTTCACTTGAGTGACATTTCCGGTAGTTTGCGCAACGATAGGGATCTGCAAACCCGACACATAGGCATCATCGGTATATTCTTGAAAACGCAGAACCAAAAACCAATACACGCCATAGGCGACAAACAGCAAAACAAAAATAACCGTGGCGATGATCATCCACAGTGTTCTTTTATTTTCTTGTTTCGTTTTTTGATGTTCTTCAATTGAATTTGTCGGTTGTTCCATAATAACTCTCAAGGGAAATAGACTTTATTTAAGCAATAAACCTATCTTTACGAACTCACCGTGATAATGCAATAGCCAACTGTTTTATATTAACTAAATATCCATTTTAATTTTTATTTTCTGTTTTAAATCAATCTTCAATCTTGTTTTTAAATTAGAAAAATCAAATGCAATCAAAAAAAGATGAGATTATTTAAAGATAATAAAAAACATTCTAAATAAGATAATTGCGAATCGTTAAATAATAATTGGTATTTATTTCTTTCACTCCAGAAAAGTCATTCTCTCGTTTTTTAGTCCATTTTCTACCATGTGTACGGCTTTTTACTCTCTCTAGTTCCCTCGCAAAAAATGTTAACCGTGATCAAACTTTGCCCAAAAAATAGCTCGCTAATTATTTATTTTCTATCTGCATCTGTGTTAATATTCGCAAACATTATGATTATCATTATCATTTAGTTTTACTAGGGAAAAACATGAAAACGCACTATCACTACTCTTTAATCGCTGCGGGTGTTTGCGCAGCATTGGCTTCATTTAGCGCCACAGCAGAAGAAAATTCAGACAAAATGATCGTTACGGCATCGGGTTATTCCCAGCAATTACGCGATGCTCCTGCCAGTGTTACCGTTATTACCGCCGAGCAACTACAAAACAAACCTGTGCGCGACTTAGCCGATGCAGTCAAAGATGTTGAAGGTGTCAGCGTCGTCGGAAGCGCCAATAAACAAGATATTAATATTCGCGGGTTATCCGGCGAATACACCTTAATCTTGGTGGATGGTCGTCGTCAAAATAGCCGTGAATCTCGCCCAAATGGTAGCGGCGGCTTTGAAGCGGGCTTTATGCCGCCTGTTGAAGCTATCGAGCGTATCGAGGTGATCCGTGGTCCTATGTCCTCCCTGTATGGCTCTGATGCCATGGGCGGCGTCATTAACATCATCACCAAGAAAGTGACCAATGAATGGCACGGTAGCGTGACTACGGGCGCAATTATTCAAGAAAATAGCGAAAGCGGCGATTCCATGGACGGTAACTTCTACCTGTCTGGTCCGCTGATCAAAGATAAACTCGGTTTACAACTGTACGGTGGCGGGGATTACCGTAAAGAAGACAAAATTCCAGATGGTCATGATAAAAAGGACAATAAAAGCCTGACCGCGAAATTAACCTTCACGCCGATGGAAAATCAAACCTTCTTATTTGAAGCGGGTAGAACCACCCAAGAACGCTATGCGGAACCGGGTAAATCACTGGCGGAATACTCCATGTTCAATGGTGTAAAACGTGATAATACCAAGTCTGAAACTCACAATAACCGTAACCATATGGCGCTGACCTACAAAGGCGATTGGGATGTTATCCAAACGGAAGTGAGTGTTTATCAAGAACAAACCAAACGTAAGACTAAAGCCGAAACCAAAGACGCAAAAACGGGGCTGTATAATTACGCTTATGAAGCGCGCGTACCAGAAATTACTAACACGGTAGTGGATGGTAAAGTCACCGCCTTCTTGCCGGATAATATCTTAACGGCGGGGACTCAGTACCAACACGCCAAACTGAAAGATACCTCCGCAACTGGTGCGAAAACCACGGAAAATGTCTCGTTAACCGCAGATCAATACGCTCTGTTCTTAGAAGATGAATTTACTGCCACTGAAAACCTGATTTTAACCGGTGGCATTCGTTTAGATCACCACGAATTCTATGGCGACCACTGGAACCCACGCGGCTATGCGATTTATCATTTAACCGATGAAATCACCATCAAAGGTGGGGTCTCGCAAGCATTCCGTGCACCAACCCTGCGTGAAATTAGCCCGAACTACAAAACCTCGACAGAAAAAGGTAAAGGGATCATTTACGGTAATGACAACCTGAAACCTGAAAAAAGCTTTAACCAAGAAATTGGTATCGCATATGACCATGAATCTGGCTTCAACGCGAGCCTGATGTTCTTTAATACTGACTTTAAAAATAAGCTCACCAGCTACTACACCGGTGATAAAGACCCAGTGACAGGCTTAAACCTGTACACCTATGACAACGTCGGTGAAGCCAATATTAAAGGGGTAGAAATCGCAGCAGGTATTCCATTTGCCGAAGATTGGAACCTTAGCCTGAACTACACTTACACCGATTCAGAACGTAAAAGTAATGATGAAAAACTCACCAGTGGCGAATCCCTCAAAGGCTACCCATTGGATAAAACGCCGAAGCACTTAGCCAATGCGAAGTTAGATTGGCAATATAGCCCAGACCTCAACTTATACACCCGTGCGCATTACGAAGGTGAGCAAGTGTGGGCTGCACAGCGTAACGGTTCTTCCGTTCCACGTTACCGTAAAGGCTATACCACTATGGATGTGGGCGCGACTTATCAGCTACTGAAAAATACCAAGCTGAATTTTGCGGTGTTAAATATTGCCAACGAGAAAGGCTCTAAGATTGACGCTGAGAATGGCGGTAACTGGGATGTTGAAGATGGTCGCCGTTACTGGGCGAATGTCAACGTGACATTCTAATCCCTGATTGCGGGTATGATGCTTATCGCTGATTACCCGCTGATTCTTTTTAGTTCGATGACAATCCCAATGATAAAAAAACGGTTTATAGCGAGTCTCTTGATGTGTATCGCAAGTATGTGTATCGCAAGCAATACTTGGGCGCGTCCCAACCCGAATATTCCTGAATTCGATGCGCGTGTGGCGGACGTATATACGGTGCAGCATCATGACATGCGCAATGGTCAGCGCGAGCTGCGTATCTACAGCGCCGTTCCACAGCATATTTCAGGAAAACGTCCCGTGCTGTTTATGTTAGACGGGAACGGCCTGTACCCGCTCGCGGTCAATCAGGCTGCGCAGCAATTTTCCCCTGAAAAATTACCGATTATTATTGGTATCGGCTATCCCAGCCCTGAGGCTTTTCCCAACAAAGAACGCACATACGACTACACGCCGAAAGTTGCTGGCGATGCATTCCAACACGGGGGCGGTGCGGAATCTCTGTACCAGTTTCTCACCTTCACCATTCGCCCATGGGCTGAGCAGCAGTTCCCGATAGATACCCAGCGTGAAACCTTATTTGGGCACTCATTTGGGGGGTTATTTACCCTGATGGCATACCAAGACCACCCTGCGGATTTCCAGCATTTTGTCGCGGCAAGCCCATCATTGTGGTGGGGAGAAGGGAAAATGGTGAATTTAGATAAGTTAACGCGCCCATCGAAGGCATCACCGCTAGATATCACTCTCGGTGAGTTAGAAGAGACGCCAGATTTAAGCCGTTTAACCGATGAGCAGAAGCAGAATTATCAAACGCGCAAAAGTTGGATTTCTCCGCGTGAAGTGTGTGAAGCCATAAACAGCCCTCAACGGGTTTGTGATTTCACCTTATTTTCGGGCAAAACTCATGGTGGCGTCATTCCTGATGCCATCAAGAAAGCGTTGGAAATCGCCACATCCGAGCCATAAAAAACTCGGTTTCCTGCCCAAAAGCACGAAACCGAGTTGTTATTGATGAAAACTGACAAGACAACTTAACTGTCTATGGTGGCGCTAACGAGGTAATCCACAATATCTTGTAACCGTCGCCACTTCATCCACACCTCATCCTTTAATGGCTGTTCAGTATATTCCTCTATCGCTGTAATCAATTCCAACAGCTCTAAAGAATCGATATGCACATCGGCAATCAGCTCTGCATCCATGGAATAGGTTTTGTTGATACCTGAATACTCACGAATTTGCTGAAGATGGCGTTCTAGCCATTGCTGCGCAATATCTTGTTGTGTGGTCATGTCATTACCTTATGGAAAACGTTTGGCGTTATCGTTATACCGCTCGACTTCCGCTTGGTTTGGTCTTAAAGCGCCATGCTCCGTACCCGTGAAAAGCTCATCGGCTTTCGCGATAGAATCTGCAAACATTTGCTCCGCAGGTACCGTTTGTGGTGCTGTACGCAACCCTTGATAAATCTCTTTATCTGCTTGGCTGCGGTTTAACCCTCCTACTGTCGTGACAACGGGTTTTGCTGCATTTTCTGATCCATTACTCAATTTCCAGCCTGATTTCGTTTGAATATAGCGATTCTGGAAACCTGAATTTTTCGACAATAGCCATTGAATATCCGCAACATATTTTAGAGGTTGTTTAACTTGCTCGGTGGTTTCTAACTCAATGCCTGGCTGAGTTTCTTGCTCAATTACTGGCTTAGTTTCTTTCTTAACCGTTTTCTCACTTACTAATAGCTTACTTTCTAAAAATGACTTTTCAGCAACTTGTGGTTGGTATTGCTTAATGTTTGGGATTTCAAGTGTGGTTTTCACACTTCCCAATGTTTGAACGACAGGTGAAGCTAATTCTATATTCAAAACAGATTTAAATGACGTCGGTAATAATGGTTTTTCATTTCCTTCATCATTGGATGGAACAGAATTGATGCTCGTCGTTTCATGAGGAAAGGCATAGTTATTATTTGTCGTATTATACGTAGTATAAGTATTATACATATTTTCATTATGGCTAGTGCTGCTTGGCAATAACGGTGTTGACGGTGTTAAAGGCGTTGATGGAGAGGCTCTGAAATGCGGTCTTCCAGCGTCAATTTCATCATCCCCCATGCGATTTGCCCTTAAAGGTAATTCTTCGGTTGGAGATTGTGTCTGAGCTGAAGACTGACCTAAATCCATAATCACTTTTAAAGGGCGAATGGTTTCAATTTTTTCCTCCAACGCCAAAAATAGATTATGAATTTGGCAGGCTTTATCCACAAATGCTTGGCTTTTATGTTGCTGATACTCATTAATCGCACCCGCTGCTCGTTGCTCACAACCATGATTCAGAGAACTCACTAAGAAATCGTTGATCGGGCGACTATCAATTTCCTCTTGATTGAAATAAGTCAGGAGGGTTTCTTTGATTGCAGGGTCAACATACTGTTGCTGAAAACGCTGGGCTAATATTTGCAGTTTATCTTGACCCAATCCAGAGATTACCGATTCGATTTTTTTATCGAATGTTTTTTCTTCATTCCCCAGTACATGTTTTGCCTGCGAGTTTTTTTCACCCATCACATGCAGTTTTTTAATTAGGTTTGCGGCGCTCTCTATAAGACCTCTTTCAGCTTTTAATTCTTCCGGTTTTAATAACGTTAATAGAATTAAATTATTCTCTGGGCGATAATTAATCTCTTGTTGAATCAAATTACCACTCGCACCCGCACAAAGTGCCGATGAAATCATGTCCTTTGAAATTGTTGGAAATGCCTCATTTAACATCCGATGAATAATCGTAGCTTGTTTATTATGATTAGCTCGGTGTAATTCATTACGATCTCCGGTAATCGCAACTTGGTCATTTGTTATAGAACGCCCAGGGAAACTATTTTGATCCCCTACCGAATTAACAGCCGAAATTTGTGAGCTGATAGGATTATTACCCGCTAGCGATGTAGTATTTAATGATATATCTGACGAACGTCTTATTTCGGAATTAGCGCTTCCAATAATAGGCATAAAAACTCCTCATAATTACTTATGATTAAAATTAAATAGGATAAATGACTTAAATTACATATTGATCAGACTATTATTATTTTGATTTAAGTCTTTAATTAATTGAATTAATAACTGAACTAGTGTTTCAAAATGACTATTATCTTGACGAAAAGTCTCTAATAAACGGGAAGTACTGCTATTAACCGAATTTTTTTGGGCATCAATGGCTGTTTGTAGGCTCTGCAATTCCTGAGCCATGATGTCACTTCCCCCCCACTCAGCTGATGATTCAACAACAGACTTAAATATTTCACGTATAGGCTTTAAATCAGGGCAGATTTCAATTTTTTCACCCTTTTTCCTAACAATAAATCCTTGACCACTGAGTTTTTTTTCCCAGAATTTAAATTCTGCCTCCGTGTAGTCAAACGTAACAAATGGCTTTGTTTGAGAGTCTTTACTAGACCAGGATTTATAATATGTACTTGGTTCAGATACTCGCATAGCCAGATCTTTAGGAGTAGTGAGTTTATCGTCCGCATATTTTGAAACCGAACCTTCTAATTTGTGTAAAAAATCGAGAGGTTTAAAATTAATTTTGCCGTCTTTCCCTGCCTGGACACAAGAACTCATTAGGCCCACAGCCGTATTAACATCCTGCATATACTCCGTCGATGCTTTAACGATTTCACCGTATTTTTTCTGGTAGTCTCCGTGAATTTCTTCAATTAAATTAAAAGTTGCAGAAATATGGCTACGACCATCCTCAACTAATTGAGAGGCACGTTGAAACTGATCAGATGAATGTTTCATCGCCATCATCATTGAGCGATATTGATCTTTGACTTTATCAAGGTTGCCCGAAACAGCACTCTCACGAAATTGCGTTTCAATCACTTCTGAGCCCAATTGTGCGGCAAATTGAAGACCTTGTTGGTAGACATCTAAAGAGGGGTTTAGTACTAGCCCTTCCCCTATAACAAGGGAAGAGTCCTGAGCATCTAGATGCTTGGTCGCTGATCCATTGACTGGTGATTGTGGGTTTAAATGTCTCTGTGTGATGATTTCCATCGTGCTTAACCCCTTACCACGCTTTGGAAGGTACGCAATTGACCTTCACGGATCTCGCGCAGGTGCTCATTCATCTGTTTAACCAAGTCCATGCTTTTATCAATTTGCTTATCTTTATCCGCAGAGACGCTCCGTGCCACATCCGCAACAGATTGCTGCGTCATTTTATTCGCTTCTTCCGCTTTGACATTAACCTGATTCGCTGATGTTGCCATTTGACCTGCGTTGTCAGATAAGCGCCCACCTTGCTCAGCAATCCCCATCTTTGTACGGGTTTTGTTCATAATACGCTCATGTTCATCGCGCTCAGACAGCCCCAATTTATTAGTACGTTGTGCAGCCTCTGCACCACGCTGGTTAGCCAGTGCCTGCTGTGCTGGCGTTGCTTGATCAACGAGTTCCACACTCACACCCTCTTTATTTTTCAGTGTCAGTGAACTGTTTTTTGAAGACGAAGACAGAGAATTTGCATTCAGCTCATTCAAGCGGTCTGCTGCTGAGCCATTTTGGTTCGCCTTAACCAAGTTATTTTTAATTGATTGATTCTGTTGATGGAGAGATTTTGCTTGGAAAGCTGCGCCTGCTGTACTAATTGCCAAGGCAGTAAAGAACCCCGTCAATGCACCCGTGAACATCTCTTTACCTTCTTTGATGGTTGACTCTGCTGCCGCTTCAACCATTTTCGCGTTAAGCATTAAAAATTCGGCACTAATTCTACGGTCCGAAATATTCAGCTCTGCAACCACTTTACGAACTAGCTTAATCAGTTCCAACATGATGTCGCTACTAATGATGCCAACAAATTGCTGAGCTTTTGCACCTTCTAGTGACTTGGTGGATTTCTTATCCAACTCAATCACGTCCGAATTTTTCGATGACCCATCGAAGAAACTGCTGCCAATCATCACTTGAATGGCAAGGGCAATTTGTTTGTAATCAGTTTCATCCAGCTGCTGGTTATTAGCCAACACCTGATTAAGCGTTTTACTTTCTGCGGCGAAGACTTTTTCTACTGCTTGTTGCGCTTGTTCTGGCGTTATTAGAGTAAAGCCGTATAAATCGTTCAATAGCGCATTTTTTTCCACTGAATCTAACTTTGATAATGCAGCTTGCAGTTGTATTGGCGTCATTATTGATGCAGGTACAGATAATGCAGGTCTATCAATGGCGCTCTCAGAGAAATCACCAGAAATATCATTCAACTGAATATCTTGGCGCGCATTATTTACTGTAGAAGGCTGTGTTTTAGGTATAACCGAAAACCCAATGCCATTATGTTGGATCTGTGCAGGTAAATTTAATGATTGAGCGATAGTTGTCATATAAAAATTCTCCAAAATTTAAGCGAAGCGAGCCGTTTTCAGCATATCGACTTTATTGTTATTTGATTGGTGAAGAGTGGTCATCATGCCGCTGAACATTTCCTCAAATTGCTCATGGCTTTTAGACATAGATTTGATTAATAAATTAATTAGCTCCGTCAGCATTTGGATACTTTCATTATTGAGCATCATGCCTGCGAGCATCTCTTTCATATCACGCATCTGAGCTGCTGCTTCTAGACGTAACCCACCTGAAGTTGCCGCATTGGCAACAGAAAGACCTGCGCCAGTTCCTTTCATACCCACTTCCAAACGCGCCATATTGACGCTTTGCGTTTTTCCTGAAGAAGAGACTTTTTCTACTGTTTTACCAATATCTTTTACGTCATCAAGCTTATCAGCGGCTTTCGCAAGTTTTGTTGTATCACTCACTTTTACCATTTGCCCACCAAGGGAAACATAGTCCGAAGATTGATCCGTCGCCTTAGCAAAGCTTTGAACATCATCGAATTTATCGGCTAGCTTGGTGAATTTTGTCAGTTTCACCATTTCATCCGTATTATCTGCAACGGCCTGTCCCATTTTGGTACCTTTCGTTGCCATATTGCCTAGCGCATTCGTAAAACTTTTCGGCATCGCTTTCACGGCACTTTTCAGTAAAGTTCCCACGTTCTTCGCCAACATTTTGGTGACATTAGTTACTGTATTTGCGATATTTTTAACAAATGAAGACATAGAAAGTAGTGAAATTGCCAAAAATGCCACTGCGGCAAGAACCATTCCCACGATGCTGCCAATCTTTTTGGCTTCCGCTTCTGGCACACCAAAAGTAATCAACATATCCGTGACGACACTGGAAATTTCCGTCGCCAACATTTGCATCAAGCTCCCCTGTCCGGTCTCTTCCAAGACAATATCCGCGACAGACATCGCAATACCAATCGCGGCAACGGCCAACGTTAAAGGTGCGGCGGCACCAAACGTAGCAACCGTGGCAATCACAGAAACTGCGAGCATCACATAACTGAAAATCTTACTGGCGCAAGATGCTGCTTTATTGGCGTCTGCCGCCTTACGTTCTGCTTCAGCCGCTTCTTTGGCTTTTTTATCAGAGTCTTTACGAGAGGCTTCATTGATTTTCATCATCACCTCTTCTTGCTCTTTCATGTTGCGGATTGAATCTTCATTCATCGCTTTTTTGAGCTGTGCGGTGAGCATGGTTAACAGCGCAATGGTATTTTCCCATTTTTCACCATCAACATTCGTTTGCAGCGGTGCAGTCTCTATAAATTGATTTAATTTTTGACGATCTTTATCCGCAATTGCGGCTATCTTGGCAGAATCATCTAGCAACGAATCTAATGATACGTTTAACTGGTTAATCTCATTTTTGAGTACGCTGAGTTCGCTATCGAAGGCTGTAATGCTTGAATCTAACGTTTTTTGCTGTTGGGTAACTTGCTCAATTTCACTCGAAAGTTGCGCAATGTTCGCTTCCAACATCACCTCTCGCTGATACACTTCTTCGGTATAAGGCTTCGGGAGCGAATCTAATTGAGCTAATGCGGTTTTGTTTTCTGCTAACTGAGTGCTTAGCTCGGTCAGCTTTTGCTCATTACTTGTAAATAAAGAGACATTTTTCGAGCGCTGGTTAACCAAGTCGTTAGATTTAAGATTCAGCGGCTTTAATTGAGCCTTTTTTTCAGCAATTTTGTCATGGGTGTCTCTCAGCTGGTCAGTGGAACCAGCAAAGGAATCCAATAACTCCGCACCTTTTTGGCGTAATGCAGCCGACTCAATATTTAATAACTGCAAGCGGTTATTTAACTCACCGATATTACCTTCATGTAATAACTGGCGGATGGTTGAGAATGTTTCAATCAGTACCGCGTTGGCATTAAATCCTTTCGCTTGCTGAGCTTCAGGTGACATTTTCATTGCCGACATTTTAGGCTTTACTAGCTTTGGAAGATGCTCTGAACGCTGACGTTTCATTTGTTCTGAAGACATCAGTTCACCACATGCCTCTTCTAAGGCTAATACCGCTTTTGCGCTCGCCTCACCTAGCCCCAAAGGGTTATTCCCTTGCAAGAAAGTGTGAATATTATTAATTCGATCATTACCTGAAGCGTGACTTACGCCTGGCATGGTGACTTGACTCATGGTGTTTCCTTCTCTAGGTGTTAGAGTTCGATAATTCTGATGTCTCTGCTTTTTCGATATTTGCCTTCAAAGCACTCAAATAAGCTTCTGATTTTTTCTGTAAATCCGCATCAAGGCTGTTTTCAATTACGCTTTCAAAACAGTGAATTGCCGCACTGCTTTTCTTCAGCATCAAGTTGCACTGCCCTGCGTGGAATAATGGTCGGTAATCATTTTTCGCCAAAACAAAGGCGAGTGCGTATAATTCCGTTGCTTTCTCATAACGTTTTGTTAATTGATAAACAGCCGCTAACCCCATGACATAGTCAGTGTTATAAAAATCGTAAATACTTAAAAAGCGGAAAAAGGTTTCTGCTTCTTCTAACTTGCCTTGCTGATAAAATTCATAAGCGTAGGCATAAATGCCATCCATCGTGGTTTGTGGAATACCATGAATATCTTTATACGTTGCCCCATCCATGAGTGCCGTGGTAATTCCGTCGAGTAATGCTTCCATTTCGATTTGAGTGCTGTTAGTTTGGGTACTGCTTGTTTCTGTGTGGTTCATATAGTCACCTCGTTATTAATACGTGATATATGATGCAAACTGCTCTGTTGCATCATAATTAATCAAATTTCTCATTTCTTATAAAAAACGATTCAATGTATGAATAATTAATTCATAGCATCATAAATTTATGATGAAATTAACTTTTCCAATGCTTCATCAACATCTATTCCTAATTTCTCTAATTCCACGCGGATCAGCCAAGTAATTATTTGCATAACATCCTGTAATCCATTTTCATCAATAAAGCTGTTCTTTTTATAATTTCGCCATATTTGACGAGCCAAAATAATATCTCGTACTACAGGTACATTCTGTTGCTCTGCATATTTAATAACGGCTTTCGCTTGTACCCCGCGAGTTTTTAACATTAAGAAAGGCAGTGGTGCGACATTCGAGTCATAGTAAATTAACATGGCAATGTGTGTCGGGTTTGCCATAACGAATGTCGAGTTTTTAATATTTGACTTCACTTCCTCTGATAATATTTCTTGGTGTAGCCCTTTACGTGCGCTTTTAATATGGGGGTCACCTTCATTATCTTTGTACTCTTTTTTAACTTCCTGTTTTTCCATTTTTAAGTTTTTAATAAATAAGAAAAACTCTGCAATTGCATCCACTAAAACAATAATGAGCGCCACTGCAAGAAAGACAAATACAAAGATAATACAAAGAGTTACCCACTGCGTAGTCATGCCATTTATCGTGGTTCGATATAACATGAAAATTTCGTGTCTCCACACCACAAAAAAAGTGGCAGCGGAAACACTAAAGACCAATAAGTACAAAATGGCTTTAATCAGCTCTTTAAGCGAATTTAAAGAGAATATTTTTTTAAATCCGGCAATTGGGTTTAATTTTGTAAAATCGAGTTTGATTGCCTCGGTCGCTAATCTAAACCGACTCTGTAATAGTGAAATAATGGTGCCTGATAAAAAACAGGCAATCAAAATAGGCACCACTATGCTCAAAAATATTTTTGAGAATTGCCAAAGTAAATTATCGATATGAATATCATGTGGGTTTAATAATAATTTTTTCATTAACCCACCCAGTTCATATAAACTGGACATTCCGCCAATAACAAATGCACCAGTGACTAAAACAATTGCTGCTATGGTGTCCTTACTTTTATAACTTTGTCCTTTTTTGGCAGAGTCTTTTATTTTTTTGTCGGTAGGCTTTTCTGTTTTTTCAGCCATAGCACAGCCTCATAATTCCGTATCAATAATCATTAAGGTGAATAAAAAATAGTTTTTAATGGCGATATCGAAATCATATTGACCAAAATATCTGGAACTTCATTTTGGAAATAAAGTAAAAATACAATAAAAGCAATAATCGACTTAATTGCCAAAGACAATGAAAATGCGTTTAATTGCGGACAAAAACGGGAATATAACCCAAGCGCTACTTCCGAAATAAAGAGTGTCACAATAATCGGTGCCGTTAATATCACTCCGTTCACTACTGCCTTATTTATCCATTCCCCTAACGGTAAACTATTGAATGACGTAAACCCATGAGCAAAGGGCAATAATTGGTAGCTTTGCGCAAATACGTTGGCGAGTTGGTACATGCCCCCTTGCGCCAAAAACACCATACACACGATATAACTGATAAATACTGCTAATTCAGAGGCTTCTGTACCACTCGCAGGGTCTACAATACTACTAATGGTTTCTCCCCGCTGGGTATCTATCAACTCGCCGATAACATTGGCAATCATAAATGGCAGCCCTAAAATCAGCGCCAATACAATGCCAATACTGATTTCGTAAATGAAAACCTCACTGAGGCTGATTTCATCCCAATTTATTTCGCGAGCGGTAAGATAAGGCCACATTCCTAACGCCAAATACGCAACGACACAGTTTTTAATGATCCCACCATTGAGTAATTTATTACTCAAAAAAGGCAGGAAGAACATCACAGGGGCAATGCGCAACCATGCAAACGCAATCTTCACTAGCCCTTGTTGGAAATTAAAATACAAGGACGACGCTAATGAGAGCATCTCCTGGTTCATCCAAATAACCCTATCGCAGGCAGAGCGGTGGTCATGACTTCAATAGCGTAATTCATCACTTTATCCGCCAGCCAACCTGAAATCATAAACAAGGAACCAAATACGGCTAATAGCTTGATACCAAAAGGTAATGTCTGTTCCTGAAGTTGGGTCACGGTTTGTAAAAGCCCGACTAACAACCCCACGACCGTCGCCACAATCACAGGAATCGCTGACAATATGACGATCAACAACATCGCTTTATTGCTGACATAAATGATTGAATCCATTTTCTATTCCCTTACGTCAATGCTGTGCGAGTTCGAAATACTGCATCACCAGCCCTTTCGAAATCAGTGACCATCCATCAATTGCCACAAACAAAATCAATTTCACTGGCACTGAGATAGTCACGGGACTCATCATCATCATACCGAGTGCCAACAGAATGCTTGAGATCACCAAGTCGATAACCACAAACGGTAAATAGATATAAAAACCAATTTCAAACGCAGATTTAATTTCACTCAATGCGTAGGCTGGCAGTAATGAAAATAGCGTTGGCGCCGCTTGCTCTTCTTGTACCTCGGCTTCCGTTTTACCCTGCTGAATAGACTCGAAGAAATTCACTAATTGAGGATCGGAATATTTCACTAAGTAATCTTTATAACGCCCTAGTCCGTTATCAACGAAGTTGTCGATGGATTCCACATTGCTAAAATCCACGCTTTCGTGGCGCATGTAATTGTTCACATCTTGCAGCACAGGCATCATCACAAAAATGGACAGTAATAAGGCGATACCATTAAGTGCCATCGTCGAAGGGACTTGTTGTACGCCCATCGCATTGCGCACCATAATCAGCACAATCGAGATTTTTAGATAGCAAGTTCCCGCTGCAATAATAAAAGGTAGCAGTGTGGAAAAGGCGATAAGGACTAATAAAGGTATTTCATTCGGAACCGTTGGCATGCTTATAACCTTTTATCGCCTAAGCTTACCAATCGCTTAATTTCTAAGCCTAATTCGTCACTATCACCAATATAGGTCAGCTCGCCTTCTGCGATCAGTTGCTTGTTGGCATACACCTTCACTTCACGTTCTTTATTTTCACCAATTGAGTAGATTGCTCCCGGCTGGAGTGAATCCAATTCCTCTACACTGATGTCTGAATGACCCAATACAAAGGTCAGTTTGACCGTGAGGTCGTGCAAATTAAAAGGACGAACAGTTTCATCAACAAACTCCTCTTCCACCGCAGAATCTATCTGTTCGTCATCTGCTGTCATTAACTGTTCAATCATAAAAATGCCTTCTTGTTGTTTTTGAAAATGGGCCAATACACGCCCTGCAACGGTCATATCTAATTGTAATTGCTGAATACGCAGCACATCGCCAAGCGCGATAGACTGCAAAATTTTGCGACTGATATGGCTATAACCTAAAATCCAGTCGGCTTGCAGCTTAAGCTGCTCGGCTATCCCGTTTTGCGCCTTACGCTCGATTAGCCCTTCAATAGGCTCAGCTAACAGCACAATGCCAAGTTTCTTTTCTTTCACCGTGAACCTTGGTTGTAGGAGCTGTTCATCATCAATAATCTCGACGCCATGACAACGGAATTGCTCGGAGAAAAACGCCTTTCCGGTATTTTCATAAGTAAAAACTTTGCATAAGCTTTTGGTATCTAAAAGATTCCATGCGTAATGAGCCAACTTAGGCCAGCGGTGACGGCACCACTCTTCAGCATTCACCAGCACTTGAGTTTTCTGCTTTTTACTGTGTAGAGTGACTTGAAAATAGCGCTCTCCAACTTTGGGAATATGCATGTCTAAGTCCCATTGAAAACGCTGCTGCCACTCTCTCACCTGCTTTTCTCGGTGGCTAATTCGATGAATGTTTAGCATTAGGACTCCTCGTCTTGCTGATGCTGTTGCTGCCGTTGACGCTGTTGACCTTCCTGCTCTTCACGTCGGATTACCATTTTTTGTTCACCTGTCCATAAATGCTGGTTGTCTTGCAAAGCCTGCTGAACCTCATCGCTTTGCGTTGATGCCACCACCTGATCTTTGTTGGTACTCGCTAAAGCAAAAGAGACCGTTGGTGCATTTTGCCATTGGCTAAAGGTGTAACTCAGTGTGCGAGAAGGCACCGTTTTGAAACTTTCAACTTCGGAAGCTGCCATCAATTCAGCGACTTTGTTTACCATTGAAGAGGCTTGCTGTGTGTGTGTTGAAGTTTGAGAAGCCGAGGTTTGAAAAGTAGAAATTTGAGGCGTCACCGCCAGTGGCTTATCTCCCATCTCTGCACGCACTTGCGTTAAAATATTTTTGGTAATATCCATTTCATCCGGTTGAATGACTTCTGATTTTTCAATATTGAAGCTTTTCATATCAGGAAAATGTTGCGGTGCCGGGCGCTCATTTGGTACAGGACGCTCATTTGGCACAGGTCGGCTTTCGTGACTCGCAGAGGCATTCTGCCCCTCAAAATCATGCTGAGCTTGCATAACAGGCTCAGTCACAGAGTGAGTTTCACTCACTAAACTTGATTGACCATCACGCAAAGGTGATTTCAATACCGCGATATCCACAACTTCAGTCTGCTGCGCTAATGGGATGCTCATCCATTGGGTCTGCTTGACACTTGTCGGGTTATCTGACAAAAAGCGAGCCGCTTTTTGTTCTATAGTTTTTGTTTTAACGGTCTTCGCGTTAGTTAATTGACCAATCGATACCACCTCAACATTGGCGTTAAACGTAATCTGAGGAATATCATCTTCACTCACCGTTTGCCCTAATAAGTCATCAGGTTGTGCACTTAGTGAATGGTTCGCTTCGCTGTTGTTTTTATCTGAGCCATATTCTGCAGAGAGAAATGCCACTTTCACGCCAGAGTGCATATGCTGGATTTGAGTCGGTAAGTTCAACAGAACGGGTACTGCCAACTCCTCTACTGGTTTTTTAGGCTTTTTATTATTACCGGTCACTTGAGTCAGTTTTTTTTGAACAATATCCTGAGCCGCTTTTTTGACTGAATGCTGCTGACTGCCCTGCTTTTGAAAACCCGGTTTTTGCTGGTTATATTTTTGATGATTAAAACCAAGTGATGAAATTTTAGCTTCCATTACGGAATTAAATGTATTGTCACTGGGCAGTGATTTTATTGTCGACATGAACAAACAGCTCCTCGATTTCATTTTGTTGCTGACGCTCTAATTTTAACCACCGCGCCCTACGTTGTTGCTTGAGATATTTTCGGAATTTCTCGCACTTATTACGCAAAATGAACGTTCTTTCAGTCATTTGCTGCTTCAATAAATGGTACTTAGATAATTCAGCGTTGATGTTTTCTATCTGAAATTCACATTGGGCGATTTCTGATAAAACCACGGCTTTTTGCCGTTGACGTTCCCAAAAATCCATTTGGGTTAATTCTTCAGATTTTTCATACACCCCAACTTGTAGAGTTAATATGGCGATCCGTTGGTGGATATCTTGGCGCTGTTGCTGCAACTGCAAAATGGCGATTTTCAGCTTGCTTTGCTCTAACTGCACTCTTTCGAGACGCTTTTCAGTCAACGCTAATAATTGATTAATCATCAGGATGCCAAATGGTGTAATTGGGCTAACATTTCCTCAAAGCCCTCTGACTCATCCATGTTTTGTTGTAAGAAATGATTGATATCCTGCTGTTTATCTAAAGCACGGTCATTTTCTTGGCTTTCACCTCGCTGGTATTCCCCTAATTCGAGGTACAGCTTGATCTGCTCTAAGCGAGATAAATTTTCACGAATATCGACAGCAAATTGGCGATGTTCCGGCGTTGTTACCTTCTGAAAAACACGGCTAATACTGTGCAAAATATCAATCGCAGGGTAATGTCCTCGCCCCGCAAGTTTATGACTGAGATAAATGTGTCCATCCAAAATAGAGCGAATTTCATCTCCGATAGGGTCGGCTTCTTCCTCGCTTTCTAATAACACGGTGTAAAACGCAGTAATAGAACCCTGTTTTACGCGCCCTGGACGTTCGAGTAATAACGGAAGTTGCTCGAAAACAGAGGCAGGATAACCACGACGTGCAGGAAGCTCTCCTGCCGCAAGAGCCACATCGCGCAACGCCCTTGCATAACGGGTCATCGAATCGACATACAATAAAACCTGTTTTCCTAAATCGCGGAAATATTCCGCCATCGCTGTCGCCAATAAGGCGGCATTACAACGCTCAATCGGCGGGCTGTCGGAGGTGGCATACACTAAAATGGTTTTATCCGCATGGGGGGACTGCTTGAGTTCTTCAATAAACTCAATCACTTCTCGCCCACGCTCACCAATCAGTGCCACGATATGAATATCCCCGTGAGCGTGATTAATCAGCATGTTCATTAAGGAGGTTTTACCGCTACCCGCGGCTGCAAAAATACCGATACGCTGACCTAACCCGCACGTGAGCAATCCATCGATAGCGCGAATTCCTGTGACCATCGGTTCATTCACCGGACGGCGTTTATTCACACTCACTGGAGGATTATCAATGCGTTGCAGCTTGGTTTTTAACTGGGTGATTTCGCTATTTTTCTGACTTAATGCGCCTTCTAATTCCCCAGCAGCATTAAAAATATTCCCAGCAAGATGCTCCCCCATTTGGAATACAAATGGGTAGCCACTTGGGCGAATAACCACTTCACGAGTGAAGCCCTGAGCACGGCCAATGAGGCTCAAAACAGTTAGCCCTTCTTTGAAGCCTATTACTTGCGCTTTGGCGATAACTTTTGGCTGTGCCAATGACTGCTCAATAAAGCAGATCTCGCCAATAAATACGCCATTCAATGGAGCTTCAATCAGGCATCCATGAATGCGCACAGGATGTGCGCAAACGTCAAAAAGTTTCATCATCAATTACGATAATTGCAGACGCAATTCGTTAACGCGTTCAAAGAATTCTTCAAAAGAATCAGCAAATAATTGCATGTCATCCAATGAAGTCTCCTTTAATACCGCGGACAGCACCAAGTTATTTTCCATAATATTGAGTGCAGGTTGCCCTGGATAAAAATTACGTGGTACATATTCTAAAATGCTTTTTAATAATGAAGCGTGGGATGCATCGAGCCGGCTGTAATTACATTCCATTAAGCTGCACCAAATAATTAAATCATCCGATGACAAATCAATATTAATCGCAGGTACATCACTCATTTCGAGTTGAATATTGGAATGGCAATCAAGCTGCGGATTCACTAAATCACTGCGCCCCATGGCATTTAAAAATTCATTCAATTTTTCGACAAAACGGTATTTCATTTACGTATTCCTTATATCGTTTTAATAACGTTGACCTTCACCATTTCGGAAACCTCATTAAATGAGAGCACCTCAAGTTCAGGGAAACGACCTTCTAAGATTTTTTTCACAAACCGGCGGATATCCACTGGTACCAGTACATTGACATCTCTAACAGATAAGTAACTGTTTTCTAATGCCAATTCAGCAGCCTGAATAAGCTCATTGCTTTTTTCAGGTTCTAAATGCAAATAAACGCCACCAGATGATTGACGGATACCTTGGCGAATGGTGTCTTCCAGTTCGGCATTCACCATTAAGACATTCAAACGCCCTTCCACCGAGAAACGGGATGAGATATAACGCGCCATTGAGCTGCGAATGTGCTCTACCAGCATCATGCTGTCTTTCTCTTTGGGCACCCATTGCACTAAGGTTTCAATAATTAGCTTCATATTGCGCACCGAAATTTTTTCCATTAATAAACGTTGAAAAACTTCCGTGACTTTTTGTACGGTGGCGTGGCGATAGCATTCTTTCAGTAATTCGGGGTACTTTCTTTCAAGATCATCCAGTAAATTTTTAGTTTCTTGGATCCCGAAGAATTCATTGATGTGGCGTAAAAGCAGCGTACTGACGCAATCAATCATTTCCGTTACGTCATCGCGCACTAATAGACCGAGTTGCTCGACGTTTTCGCTGTATTGGTTGTCAAACCAGGTGCTGACTGAACCATATTCATCGGTATATTTGATGAGTTCCATACCAAGGTATTCCAGCTCATCATTCGCTGTTAGTAAGCGTTGACCATGAAAATAGACATCGTATTCACCCGCTTTTACTTCGTTTATTAGCACCACAATTTTGTTTTCTGGCACGATAGGCGAATAGTTAATAGCAATATCTGGAATGCGATATCCATAACGAATAAACACATCTTTTTTCATGCGAGATAGAAAATTATTATCTTCTAGATGCTGCTTATATTGCTGATTAACCGAGATAATGACGGGTAAAGTTTCAGGAATATACTCATCGTCGAAATCATCATTCGCGCGCTGAGTTTCCCCTTCAGTGGCTTCGGTTTGCAGATTTTCTTCACCCAATTGCTGCTCTTTTCGCTGTGCTTTACGCTTTTTAAAATAGCGAGTGGCAAATAACCCCATCAGCAATGCCGCAAGGAATAAGAAAATGGCGGTTGGAAATCCGGGTAAAAACCCCATGAATAGCACGATAAATGCGGTGATCAGGATGGTGAAATCATTGTCAAAAAGTTCAGAAACAATGTTTTCACCCAAGTTTTTATCATTGCCACCCACGCGGGTCACAATAAAGCCCGCACTGATAGAGATAAGAAGCGCTGGAATTTGTGCGACCAACCCATCACCGATGGTTAATAACGTGAAGGTATTTAATGCCGTGGAGAGATCCATGCCTTGCTGAGCCGTACCCACGGATATTCCGCCGATTAAGTTGACGAAAATAATCACGATACCGGCAATGGCATCCCCTTTGATGAACTTCATCGCACCGTCAAAAGAACCGAATAATTGGCTCTCTTTTTCCAGTTCGCCACGTTTAATTTTCACGGTCGCTTCATCGATAACCCCGGCGCGTAAATCCGCATCGATGCTCATCTGTTTTCCGGGCATCGCATCCAAGGAGAAGCGAGCTGCCACTTCAGCAATACGTTCTGAACCTTTAGTGATAACAATAAATTGCACGATCGTCACGATGGCGAATACCACCATTCCTACCACTAAGTTGTCCTGAATAACGAACTCACCGAAGGTATCGATAATGTCGCCAGCATCTGCTTCAAGCAGAATAAGTCGGCTGGTACTAATAGAGAGCGCCAATCTAAACAGCGTGCTAATCAGCAAAATAGACGGGAAGGATTGGAAGTTAAGAACTCGCGTAATATAAAACGAGCTCATAAAGATCAGCACCGAAATCATAATGTTCAGTGCAATCAATAAATCGACCAAGACGGTAGGTAACGGAATAATCAGCATCGCAATAACCATCACCATGATGACTAGCACCATCAGCTCAGGGCGATTACGGATCTGCAATAAAAATCCGGTTAAGTTTTTCATGAAATCGTGTATTTCCTGTCAAATTAGGGTTGTCGACGTAAGCGCTGCTCTTGCGCCAACAGTTGATCCATCTGTATTTTTAATTGGTCGAGTAATTCATCACGCGCTTCCAATGAGTAAAAAATGGCAACTGGGATAATTGAAAACGCAATAATCAGAAGCTGAACAAAGCGAGCACGTAGATCCGTGGTCATGGCACTTAATTGTTCCTGAATAAAATTCACCAGCTTGTCATTGAAACTTTCTTGGCTACGGATCCCACTGGTAAATAATTGGCTTAGCACCTTCTCCAATTGGCTCTGCGGCAAGAGGTTTTGTGACAACTGTTTTTGTGACAAGCTCGCTTGCTGGCGAAACAGACCCGATTGGAGAAATTGCTGACTAAATGTGCGGTCTAGTGACTGCAATTCACGCAGACGACCAATTCGTGTAAAGAAGCTGCCAAACTCACTGATATTGAGGTCTCCCAGCGGCAGTGCTTGTAAGTCACACGCCAAGGCCCTTGCGAGATAACGCATCATGTTTTCCCGTTGAATCAGTTCCATTTCTTCTACCCACTGTTCGTATAAATAGACCACTGGACCGTCATAACCGATAAATTCGCGGTATAAGGTGCGTAAGTTCCCAGCACTTTCACGCAGAGTTTGGGCAAACGCTTTGGCAATTAGCGCGATGTTTGCCCCTGCCTGCGCCGTACGGTTGGTATCTTCCGTTAGCAGTAACCGCTCTAACTCTTGTAAATGATCAATCTGCTCCTGCTTGAGTTTTTTACGGTTGATAAGCGCGGCAAGCACCATCAGTAAATCGCTAGGATCAGAGAAAAACTGCAATAAAAAGGCGCGTAGCTGCTGAGGTGTCATCAACTGACGATTGAGTATTCCTTCAATCTTCAGCACTTTTTCGTCCGCATTGTTTTCTAAGATGCGCTCAGCAAAGCGCATCCACTCCTCTTCTTGCCCTTTTTTCGAACCGCCTCGACGAACATGGCTCGCGGCCAACATCGCCATCGAAGCGTATTCGCTGGAACTGTCAATCACCCCCGCACCACGCGCAGCTTCATCGGAGTCATCACTGCTTTTCGTGGCTGTACGACTCTTATCTTGTGCGTTCAGTAGCGTGCGATTGCTATAGCTCAGCGGGGTTATTGCCATGAATCCCTCATGTATTGCTGGAGAAACTGTACAGTTCCATGCAGTTGGCTATCTTTTTGTGTAATACGGGCTTTCTCGGAAAATTGTCTCCCATCCCACACTTCGTTTTCATCCAATAAACGCGGCTGGATTAAAAAGATGCGCACCATTTTTTGTTGATTGGTCGAACTATGGCGGAATAAGCCACCCACCCAAGGAATATCACCAAGAAGAGGAATTTTGCTTTCATTTTCAATATATTGGTCGCGGGTATAACCACCGATTAATAAACTGCTATCTTTGGCGATACGTGCCACGGTATTAATGCTGGTACGGTTAACCGTCGGAAGCCCTTCAACGCTGGACGTTTTACCGCTGCTATCACGGTTCTCTGCACCGTCTTCGATATTGACTTCCATTTCAACACTTTGGCCGGCTGAAATGCGCGGCATGACGCTGATCATCGTGCCGTAAGTGACAGATTCGAGAGTTGCGGTACGTTCACCTTGTAGCTTGGCGTAGAAACTGGTGTTGTTATCAAACAGCGCAGGAACGTTTTCTTGGGTCAGTAGCACCGGACGCGAGACAATTTGGCTATTACCATTTTTGCTTAGCGCATCAATTTGTACTAAAAACTTGCTGCTATCGGGTAAAGTGCTTCGATTGAAAGAAACAGAGCCACCGCCTACGTTAAAAGAACCGACTTCCCAATTGACCCCTAAGTTATCTAACTCAGAACGCGTGATATCGATGATCCACAAAGAAAGCTCCACTTGGCGGCGGCGGTTATCTAATGTTTTAACCAAATCGCGGACGTAACGGATCTGCTCAGGGCTACCTTTCACAATCAGGCTGTTGCTGTCAGGATGGGCAACCAGAGAAAAGCTACTATTTGATGCGCCACCACGTTTGACGGTGACTTGGCGATTTTCAGGACGAGCGCCACCAATGGGTGCATCCATCAAGGCATCAATTTCATCCCCATCGGTATTGAGCTTTGCAGGTAAAATTTCGAGGGTTTCTTCGACGCTACTGCCCCCATTTTTAAACAGGGAACTGATCACCGATAACATGCCGGGAACCGTGATCGATTGACCACGTAATGAGTAACTTCGATCGCTTACAGAGGCATGCTTCAGCGGGAGTACCGCAACATTACCACTGGTTTTTTCTTCTTGTTTGCGTTGCTCGCCAAGATACAACGCGGCACCTTTAATCAACTCAACATAGAGCGGCGGTCCCGACACAAATAACATCGTGTCGCCACCTTGGGAACGAACAGGAAAACGCGCATCATAGATGCCATTACGTTGAATATAGCTGAGAACTTGCTGGCTACTGACTTTATGAGTTGGAATAATCAGACTACGCATTTCACTATTATCATAGACATAAATGCCTGCACCATCGTCATACCAGACTAACGCGATACGACGCGTTAAGGCTTTAAACATTTCATCGGCATTCGCGAGGTTAAAATTTCCCGTCACTTTTTTCTGGGATGCCAATTTACTTAAAATAATCGGCTTGTTAATTTGTTCCGCTACAGCATCAAACACTTTGCCTACCGCGATATTATTCGCGACAAACGTGTCTGCACTTCTTTCTTGTGTTACCGGCTCTGCAATCATCATTTCTGATTGCGCGGTATTGATATTTACACTCAGTAAAAACAGCGAGATAAAAACCGCCATTAATTTTTTACTGTTCATATAACGTTGCTCCAAGGTGCCTTATTTCTGATGGGGTTAATCCCAATTCTTTTTTCAAATCATTCGTGAAGTGAGAGGCGGAGCAGTAACCTGCTTCTAACCCAACATCTAAAATAGAACTTTCACTTTCAATTAATTGCAAAATGGCCGCCCCCATACGTACGCCCATAATTTTGCGTTTAGCGGTTTTATTAAAGTTTTCTCGGTAGAGTTGTCTAAAATAAGAAGCGGAAATGCCGTAACGGGCACACAGTTGATTAATATTGGCGTTTTTGTCTTGCTGAGCGGCTGAAATTAAAAAGCGCATCATTCCATACGCTTCATAGCGTCTTAATACATCACACCAATCATCAAATAACGGCTGCTTTTTAATGATCAAATCAATTACGATATTTTTAATTAAAACAGGTGCTGATATTTCATCGTCAAATAGAATGAATTCACCTAGTTGGTTTTCATCACTCTCTCTGGTGGCTTTTTTTGCAAGAAAGGATTGCCCCATTGCAGTATCAATAATAGCCAGCGTTTCAACGAGTTCAGATAATTCCATTGTATAGATATCCCATAAGGCTTTATCTTCAATCGTTAATTCATCCAAACCGCAAACAAAGATAGCGGGTTCTTGTACTTTAATATTTAAATTTGTATACCGAGATTTATAACAAAGCGTCGCTTTCGCTTTTACTGTGGTTACAGTTTCTATTGAGGTTATAGTTTCTTTTGGTATTGACAAGACCAATACGTCTTGTAAAGAAAAGCAACTATTTCTACTCGCCAATAATTTAGCAATATCTTCATTCGACATTATAAATAGACCTTATCCATTGATTTTTACTTGATATAGGTTCATTGATTAAATATAAAAAAACAAATGAATACTCTGGAATAGTTTGGAATTAACTATAAAAATAAAGGGTGTGAATGAATAAGATAAATTCAGCTGACTATATTATGTTCTTATATTTAAATGCTGAGCATTGAAGTCAATATGATTCGCTATTTTTTATTAATTGAGATTATCTTATGATAGAAACAAAATACCACACCTGCATAATGAAAATCATTAGTGGTTCGATGAATAGTCAAGAGCTAATGATTAACATCGATAAAAATCTTATTATCGTTGGGCAATATACTAAATACAAAACTGAAATAGATGAAAACGGTTTCACAACCTATTATATTCCTAGCGAACATACCCAGTGCGAGTTTTCTATTGTTTCTCATGACGAACATAGTAATAATTTTGCAATTAATCTTAAACAAGATGGAAAAAGTCGTCACCTCACTGTCACACTACAAGAAATCTTGCTCATTGACACCTTTCCAATCGTAATTAAGCTATTGAATACTGAATGGAATTACCCCGAAAAAGACCAAAAACCATTGTCATCTAAATCACTATCGCTTACAGAAAATAGATCCACTGCCATAAAACAGAAACCAAAGTTTAATAAGAAATGGCTTTTTGTTTTATTATTAACATTTGTTGTTATTTTTATATTATTCGTTGAATTCCAAATTAATCCAAAAAATAACGCTGCAAAACAGATTAAAAATATAGATAATATATTAAAAGGAAGCTATTACCCTATTATCTATACGCAGAATAAAAATGGCGAAATACTTATTCTCGTCAAATCGCAAAGAGATGAAGACTGGAGCCGTCAAGTTTTACTAAAATCAGATTATCAAGAAAAATATACCATCAAAAAAATAAACCTTCTTGAAAAAGAAATTGAAGATAAGTTAATAGATACTGTACCCAATTTATTAAAGGTTGACATTAGCAACCCTTGTCAACCCGTCATTCGAGTCGTGAAAAACCCACTACCGAATAATGATGATAAAAATATTAATCGCATTTTATCTAGTTACTTCAGTTGTTATAACCAAAGCCAACTTGTACAGATTCCTCTTGATGAACTCATCAAGAGAGCAGAGTTAGGATTGACTGAAAGTAATGTGAAATGGCAAAGAATAACCAAAGGTAACTACATTATCTTTGTTATAAGAGATAGTTTAAATGATAAACAGACTCTCTCTTTAATTAGCTTCACCAATTCATTTAGTCAAAAGTGGGGAACCAAGCAAATTCAATTTTCCGTCTCCCTTGCCAATAATGAACTGGCTGGAAAATCGTTTATCACCAATTCTAATGGTATTACGTTGTTAGGTAATAATCATTGGTTATTTAACTCAAATCAACCTAATTAATGAGGTAATAAATATGGCAACTCCAGGCATTAGTAATGCAAATGGTAATTGGGATGCATCTGCATTAGAACAAGCATCTACCATAGCAACAGATAATAAATGGGGCATGATGTATCGCAGCTCCGCAGGTATTAGCGAAAGAACAAAAACTATCGCTGATGAATTAAAGTCTATGATCGACAACCCAAATCTGGAAGTCGATAACCCGCTGACTCTGGGTAAAATCACAGCATTAAGCGGTAACTATAATATGGCACGTCAATTACAAAGCAACATAATGAAGTCCTTTAAAGATGCGGCGCAAGCCATTATTCGTAACGTGTAAGCCCGCAACGTTTAATTTACATCAGAGCATCACTGATCCTGATGCTCTATTTTTATAGGAGATACTTATGTTACCTATTAATCCTGTTTCAGTATTATCAAATATCGCTGAAATGGCACCTGTTACTCCAGCGGCTATCCCATTGGAAGATAAAGTGAAACAGTTATTTGCTGAGTACACGACCTCTGTGAGCCAAGAAAAAGCGGATCTTCTGGAGAAAATGAATACCGTTGACCCAAGCGACCCCGCTAAATTATTGGAATTACAAAACCAAGTCGGTAATTACAGCCTCGCCTTGAATATGGTCAGCACACTCACACATAAAAGTGTTTCTGCCATCGATACGGTATTAAAAGCACAATAGACCATGAATATATTAAAGAAATTCCTATTAATCGGGTTTATTAGCTTACTGCTCGGCTGTGATAACCAGCTATTACTGAGCAATTTAAGCCAGCGCCAAAGCAACGAAGTGCTTGCGATTTTGCAAGAGCACGGGGTTGATGCTAAGCGTAAACAGGATTCTAAAAATGGAGACTCGATTCGCGTAGCACCTGACGATTTTGTTATTGCGGTGGATCTTTTACGTCAATACAACCTGCCATCCAAAAATCCAGTGGAAATTATTGATGCCTTTCCTGGAGATTCGTTGGTTGCCTCACCGCAAGCTGAACGAACACGATTATTATCTTTGATTGAACAACGGCTTGAGCAATCTCTACTAACCATTCCTAATGTGGTCAATGCGAGAGTCCATGTGAGCTACCCTATCTCAGGTAATGGTCCCGTAAAACAGGCGCAAAAAGTTTCCAGTCTCGTGACTTACTCAGGTAATGAAGACCCAAAAGTGATGATGAATAAGATTAAGTTATTCCTCAATAATAGCTTTGCCGAAACCACCTATGACAATGTTTCTGTTGTGATAGTCAACCGCCCTCCGCTGCTGTATCAAACCCAAAATGGTCCAACCCCAGCATTTAATCCAGTGATTGCCTCTGCTTTAATCACTGCATTAATCGGTATGCTAATTGCATTTGGATTGTATCTATACCATCGCAACAATAAACAAAGCGATGAAAATGAAGAAGAGGTGGAGAAATCAAATCATGCCCCAATTGAGTAAGCTGCTGATTGACCAAAAAAATATTTTCTTAGCACCGGGGGATTATTTTCACTCGGAGTTCGTTGATGAGCATTATCATCAGCTACCCGTTCCGCTACAACAGCTGCAAAACTTGCAGCTTATTGAGCAATATCAATTAGATTTACCCGATGAAAAAACGTTGATATTACCCGAGATACTTGCCGAAAATTGGTCATTATTACCTTCTGTGGCGTGGGGTTTGGGGGTTATTCAGTACCCAGGCCCTCTGCCTTGGTGGGGAGAGCTATCTCAATATAGACAATTGCATCAGAAATTTAGCCACCCTTCATGGCAAGACATAACACAGACCATCGATACGCCTCAGCATTTACTTGCATTAGGCGCTGAGCAGCTTTTGATGTGTTTAAACACCTTTAGTCACGGCTATGCTACCCGCGCAAAATATATGTTTAGCCACCGCACACAGCAGATGATCCCTCACACGGCTTCCACTCTGCTACCTTGGAATATTATTGAAGAAACTTGCCGCTATGTCAGAGAACACACAACCTAATATCCAGCAGACTTTAATTGAAAATGTGCTGATTAAGTATCCGGTTTTAGACACCAATAGATATGCCCAGTCGGTTGTTAAACAGGCACATCAAAAAGCCAAAGCACATATTCAACAAGCTCAACAGTCTGAGAAAAATATTCATACTATTGCCTATCAACAAGGCTACCAAGATGGATTAACACAGCTTTTGAATGATTTTATTGGTGCCCTCAATGACAGTGAAGCCCAATACCAAAATCAGGTGAGCCAAACAGAAAGCCAATTAACTCAATTACTCATCGGTTTGTTTACTGACGCGCGTCTACAAGAAATTGTGGTAGAACACTTTGCTCAATTACAATCCGAAGCTCACCAGGTTCAATTACACATACCGGCATCCTTGCAAACCAAGATAAGCACTAGAGCTAACGGCACCAAAATATGTACTAGCCCCGATAATTCAATCACGTTAGAAGTGAATAACGAAATTACACAATTCTCGCCGAAACTGGCGGCAGAAAAAATATTACCGCATATTTTTCCGATTTCGACCCGTTGTTTAATTTTGCAACAACACAAACAAGCTTATGCACTATTAATTCAACAAAAACGGCTAATCCAACAAGAACGTGCACTCCAACAAGAAGAAACAAGGAGGGGAAAATATGAAAATTGACTCTAATTTGCTGAATACTTTGTCAGCTTCGCGTACTCATGGCAATACGCCATCGAGTCTATCCGACCTACACACTAAAATGAGTACCCTTTGGAATTCCCATATCAACATGAAAGAGATACAGAACTATCAGGAAAAAAATATCCCCCACATTTCTGAGGATAAAAACACTAAAATACAAAGTTTTATTAGTGAATTTAAACACCAAGATAGTGATAAAACACGATTCGCATTGGTGTTTAAAACCATGGTGAATTTGAACCGTAATGATAAAGAATCATTCATTACTCAAATCGTTCAAACATTAAAGTCTTCATCTGAATCTGACCCTGCTTTATATAAATATTTCACTAAAGCTATTCAACGTTATATGTCGATAAGTTTAATGAATACTCCATTTACTGAACAATTGAATAAAAACATGACTAGCTTCAATCTTGATGGCGATGAAGATGAAGATTCATCAATCATATAACCATAATGATTAGATAACCTTGTACTATTAGATTAGTTCATTACTTAGCGTCTCACCGACGAATATTTATAAGCTTAGAGTACATTTTTTATAACCTAAGCTTTTTAACTCCCTCCTTTTTAAAAAACATAAAAAAAATAAATTTGAAATTGATATATACACTCACAGATAGTAGTTTAAATTTACATCACCAAAACACATTGTTCGAATTTAAAAAAACGCCTTAATTTTTCATTAACTCATTACCCTACTGTTTTTTTATATTCAACATAATTTTACTGATGATTACGATGTCGATAATTAATTTTATATTGAACTATATCTGTGGGAAATATTATGAATAACATGGAATACAATAAAATAGAGCCAATGATGCTTTTATGTGGTCAAGTCGTTTATGACCCTCTGAAGAGAACGCTATCTCGCGGAAAAAGAACCGTGAATTTATCTGAAAATGAATCCTGCCTCTTAAAACTGTTGTTATTAAAAACGAATAGCAAGCGAGAGGTGATGCATGAAATTTGGGAAAAGCGCGGAACTATCGTGACTGAAAGCAGTTACTACAAGTTAGTCAGACAATTACGACAATCATTTAAGAAAGTTGAGTTAGATGAAAATCTTATCATGACACTGCCCAGAATTGGTATCTTGTATACTGGCGAAAAATCAGAAATGCCAATTTTATCAAGAGTTAATGAGCGAAAAAACATGTATGCGTATGTTCGCTGTTTTTTTCAGAAAGTATTTAATCGCTCATATCAATAAATTATTCATATAAAAGAAGAAAAATCATGCCAAGAATTGCTATATCAAAATTTATTTTACATTCAATTTTTATTTTAGCGTGTTGTTTATTTCTATTTGCTTGTAATAACCCAATAAATCAAAATCGAAATACATTTAATATTCAAGGTGATGTTTACAGCCAATCTATCGATATTCCTAGTGATGCGCTAATTACCGTTTCGGTCACCCCAATAAACGGAAACAGTTACTCTGAAAAAAGTCATTATGATTATACTATGACAACCAGAAAATCAGCGAGAACGGTTAATTTTTCCATTAATTTACCGGAACCGTTATTAACCCAAGGTCACTATTTTGGATTAAGCGTGAGAGTTGAAAAAAAGGGTGAATTACTGATGATGAGTAATCAAATTACTCCATTAAATCAATCTAAATCTGAAAGATTTTCTTTAAAAGTAAATTCTATTTGATTTATTAGGTTAGAGAATATCAGTAACCACAGCACTTAAATACTTTAATGCCTAATGAAAAATTGCTAAATGCATAAATCGACACAACAAAGAATTAGTCATCACTAGAATTCATTGGAATTACTTTTCTTTGAAGAAAAATTCAAAATTATTCAAAAAATAGATCTTAAAAAAGTAAATATACTTCATTCAAATATAAATAGAATGATGTTGAGTATTGGCAGCTTATTTTAATGACTGTGAAAATCTTAAGGACTGTTATAAATCAGGGATTTTTAAAATACTCATCAACGATATTTAATTAACCCTATATTCTCGGAGTTCCTTAATGAATCGCAAGTCTAAGGATTTTATTCCTTATCATGTTACATTTATTGCGTGGATAAATATTGCAACGCAGATTAGTTTTCCTTTAGTATCAGTTTTTGCACCTGTCGCAGCCAATGCATTTACAGAGCAAAACCATCAACAACGCACGTTTTTATTACCCAAAAAAAATACGCTTACTTTAAGAGAAACTCAGCCATATACACTACAAGCGGGAGAAACAACTCAGAGTATTGCCAAAAAATATAATATAAGTTTGGAGCAATTACGTAAGCTTAATCAATTTAGAACATTTTCTCAAAGTTTCGAGACCCTAAAAGCCGGCGATGAGCTAGATATTCCTATGTCGCCGTTACCAACTTTAGAATGGGAAAACGAAAAACCTGTTTATATTCCACCAGAAGCATCGAGTGAAGAAGAAATTAAACTGGCGCAGTTTGTTTCCAAAGCGGGCCAATTTTTTACAAAGCAGCCTAATCATCACAAAACCAAAGCATTTACCCAAGAGATAATCACAACCACAGCAAGCAGCTATCTACAAGATTGGTTTAATCATTTTGGTAGCTCACAAATAAAGCTGGTTGCGGATAAGAAATTTTCATTAAAAAATTCGCAAATTGATTTGCTGCTGCCAATTTATGAAAACGAAGAAAGTTTATTCTTTACTCAAGGTAGTTTTCATCGTCAAGAACAGCGCATTGAAACCAACCTCGGCTTTGGGGCACGTTGGTATGGTGAAAATCAAATGGTTGGCGGAAATACCTTCTTTGACTACGATATTTCACGTGGTCATTCTCGTTTAGGATTAGGTGTTGAATATCGTCGTGACTTCTTAAAATTGTCAGGTAACAGCTACCATCGTCTTAGCAGCTGGCGCAATGCCCGAGAATTAACCGATCATTCAGCTAGACCATCTAATGGATGGGATCTCCGCGCAGAGGGTTGGTTACCTACCTATCCACATATTGGTGGAAAGCTCACTTACGAACAATATTATGGTGATGATGTTGCGCTATTCGGCACCAAAAATTTACAACGTGATCCATATTCCATCAATATAGGTCTTAACTATACTCCGGTTCCATTAATCACATTCAATGCGGAACATCGCCAAGGAAAAGCCAGCAAGAAAGATTCGCGAATTGGTTTACAACTCAACTACCAATTTGGCAAAAGCTTGAAGCAACATTTGGATCCGGAATCCGTCAATGCATTTCGTTCATTGATGGGCAATCGCTATGATTTCGTCAGTCGTAACAACCATATCGTTCTGGATTATAAAAAAAATGACGTCATCCACCTAAACATAACGGACTCTATCACGGGCTACGCAGGGGAAAAGATCCCTTTACATTTCACAGTGACCAGCAAATATGGGTTAAGTCACATAAAATGGGATGCTCAAGCACTGGTTGCCGCAGGCGGACACATACTCAATGAAAATGGTCAATATAACCTTGTGTTGCCTTCCTATAAAAATACCAAAAATGCGAACAATTACGCTATTACCGCCATTGCTATCGACAAGAAAGGGAATACCTCTTCCAAAGCTATTGTGCGTGTTTCGGTTACCCAACCTGTTATTCACCCCTAACAAGGGTCATTTCATCCTGCAAAATTGATCTAATCGCTGACGGTAAAAGCGGCTTCACCAGCAAGCAAGCCGGAGATGCCAAAATTACGGTGACTGCCAATGGAAAATCTAAGGCAATAAGAATGAATTGTAAGCGAATCTTAAAGGTAACAGAAATCTCACCACAATATTAGAATTTGCAGGTCAACAAATTACAATCACTAAGTAAATACACGTAAGATCTTGGAGGTTTTTAAAATATGCGAAAATCATAATCTGAAATTTATTACTTTATTGATAGCCGTATAACGAATATTTATACTGCAAAGATTAAAATCGGAAATCCTTTACTACTAAAGTGGCAGACAATTTAGTACTATTTGACTTAAAATGATTAATGCAAAGTTTTAATTTTAATCATCATACAAACCTCCCACTTGCTCACCAAATCTTTGATACTAAAATAACTATCACGTTAGAAACAAAAAAATAAAATAGAAATCAAAATATTTTGATCTTTATTAAGATGCCATGAATATACATATTTCATAAAATCATAAAAAAATTGATCAAATAACGATCTTCCTAGATTGATGTCTTTATGAAATAAATCAAAAACCAAAAATAATTAAACCAAATTACAGAGATTAAATATAGAAATCCTGTATTGTTAATGTTTTATTTTCTGTTTTTTTGGGTTTAAATATTGAATTAATCAAAATTAACGATAAATTATATTGATCAAAAACAATACACTAAAATTTACATTTGTTATAACATCGCAGGAATTTAAATTTAAACCATTGAAAATGAAAAAATAATTCTTTCATTAAATATTTAAAATTAATAATCGTAAACATGTAGATATTTTAGACGTCATTTTGGGACTAATTGAAAACAATTATAAGGATAGTATATCATTCAGTGAGTGGCACTTGAGGGTCACTATATATTTAGCCCAAAATTAAAATGCGCAGATTATATTAAATCACTTTTATAAAATCTGAAAATTCACATTGATTGTTATCTCAACAATATAATTTAATAGAGAATATTTATGAATAGAAAATTTCCTGTCGCTTATGCTGTCGGACAAAAAATCAAGTCATTAAGAAAGTCTCAAGGTTATACTGTGTTTCAATTAGCACGAGAATGCAATATCAGTGAACAACAACTATTCCGTTATGAACGAGGTGTTAATCGTATTGATATTGATTGCTTAGCTAGAGTAACAAAAATATTAGATGTTAATATCAGTGATATATTTTGTGATGTATTTCAAGACAATCAAGATACTAAATACGAAAATAAAATCCAAGAATCAGTTGAATCTTACGCATAATATGCGTAATCGGTATTCCGTATTAACTTCAACTATTTTTTGATTTAAAAAAGTCCATATATGATGCTCTTGCATAAAAAGTAAAAGCCTATTTTAAGGCTTTTACTTTTTATTTTACCTCGAGCTCTGTTTTCCAATATTGGCGCTTTCCACCTCTGTTTGCGATTTATCACCACAAGCACTACCCTATACGCAGTTTTATTCACCCATCTGCGAAAAACCATGTCACAGCCAACTACATTAATACAGCGATTCGGATTTGATTCTGACCGTTTACGCTTTGCAATAATCACCGCCTGCGCATCCATTCTTGCACTATTTATTGCTGAATATGCAGGACTTACTCACCCCCAATGGGCAGCAATGACTGTATGGGCTTCCGCGCAACCTTGGCGTGAAAACTTATTAGAAAAAAGTTGGTGGCGTTTTGCAGGTACTGTTATTGGTGTCGTTGCTGGCATTGCTCTCATTCAAATTCACCTAATCAGCCCATTATTATTTGTGATCAGTTTAGCGGGGTGGTTAGGTGCATGTAGCGGTATCGGACAGCTACAAAAAGGCTTTGTAGCCTACGGTACTTTTTTGGCAGGTTACTCAGCGGTGATGGTGAGCATGCTTAGCGTTCATGCCACCGATAATATTTTTGCCGTTGCATGGGATCGATTTTGGACTATTTTAGTTGGCGTATTATGCGCAGTTTTGTTTAACTTTTTATTTACCCCTAAACGAGAACAAGCCTCTATCATCGCGCTCAAACAACAAATTGATCAGCAGTTTTACCAGATTTTGCACCGTTCTTTATATAGAAAAGAGTCTATTGAACAACAGGACATTGACATCTTATGGCAGCAAATGGCCGCCTATGATGAGCAGTTAGAAGCCAACCGTATTGGATGGCGTTATCACCGTAAACAAGTCGTAAAAGCCCGCCAACAACTACTCGCGCAAAGCCAGATTTTGCTACAACTTGATACGTTTAAAGGGATAGCTGCATTTCCATTCCCAGCAACACAACCGACTGAATTACAATGGAAACATATCCTATCCCTATGCCCGAATGGCGTATTGAAAAATCTTCTTATCCCACTGTTTTACGTGTCAAAAGGGTTAGCTATCAAGGCAAAATACCGGGTAGATAAGCTAAAGCTCCACCATGATCGCATTGCTGCTTGGCAAGCTTTTGCGCGCTCGTTCGTTGCCATTGCCACCGTAGGCTTACTCTGGCTAGTGACCCAGTGGCAAGCACTGGCATATTTAACTCTCGGGTTATCGGTGATGATCGCTCTGTTCGCATCCCTCGATTACCCCGCTAGGTTTATGAAAAACATCTTCACAGGACAATCTTTCGGAGCACTTGCCGCGTTGATTTGTACTTGGTGTCTATGGCCATTTGCATCATCATCATGGCAAATGACCTTATTCATTGTGCCCGTCATCATCAGTGGAATTTTGGTTTTTGCCCACAAAAAACTGATTTTAATTGCCTTTGATTACATCATGGTCTCTTTGATCTTACTGCAACCAAGCTACCCTTTTACCTTAAGTTTTCCAGAAAGCCTCGGTAATGCCATCGCCATTATTTGTGGACCGTTAGTCGCGATGGGGGCTTTTTATTGGATTTACCCAACAAATCCGAAGAAACGTTACCAAAACCTTATTTTACTCAGTGAACAACAATTTAAATTGGGTCTTAATAAAATTATTACCGGACAAAAACCATCAACATCACAGATGAGCCATCGCCTATTTAGCGGGTTAATATTGGCTCGTAAAAGTGATTATCCATTTGATAGAACAATACAATTTTTTGCCGTTCGCCACGCTATTTGGCTCAATCTGATGCAAGTTTATAAACAGTTCTCTACCTCTGAATCACACAATCGAGCCCTAAAAGGACTCGTTTTACGTTTGCAGCACCCACAGCCTAATGTTGAAAAAATTCACCGCCTGTTGAAAACACTATTACGTAGGCAACAAAACAGTGCTGAATTACGTCAATTGTATAATGATGTTCATCTCTACTTGCATTATTTAGAAACTAACAATTGAATATAAAAAATAACAATCAGCGAGAGATTGAAAACAATAAAATAAATTACCGTTCTAAATTGATTTAAAAAAATAAATCTCTTACTTAAATTATAGAACCCCAAAATATCATCAATAAATAATGAAAAAATCGAGGGTTAATTTAAAAGATATTTAAATTAACCCTTAATAACTTCAATCTGTTACAAACGTAAAATTTGTTATATTTTCGTTTAATATCAGTAATTTGATAAATATCATGCAACCTTCTTTTTTTCATACTTCTGTTTGACTTACTCCATTTCTATTTGCATAGTAGTACTCATAATAATTTTTATACTTTTCTGCTTTTTATTTTCAATCCTATTTATTCCAACACATTTAAATATATCTGATTACAATTTATGAAAGAGGTTTTCATGACTAGGGAATTATTTTCTACTAATGAAATGAAATTATTATTTGAAAAATTAGCATCCTTTACTGTTTATCCTGAAAATAAAGGTGTGACACGTTTGGCTTATACACCCACAGACCAATTGGCACACCAATACATGATAGAAACCATGCAAAAAGCTGGGTTTACTGTTCGCCAAGATGCGATAGGGAATATTTTTTGCCGATTACCGGGAAAAAATCCCGATTTGCCTGCTGTTGGCACTGGCTCTCACTTGGACACGGTTCCTAATGGTGGTGCTTATGATGGTACACTTGGTGTCGTGGCAGGATTTTATGCGCTGATGCAGTTTAAGCCACAGCAATTATCCCGCTCCCTTGAACTCGTCATTTTCAGGGCGGAAGAATCCAGCCGATTTGGTTTTTCCTGTATTGGTAGCAAAGTGTTACTTGGGAAAGTTGATCGTGAAAAATGGGCTCTCAACCGAGATGATGATGGACGCAGCTTTTTCGATGTCCTCGATAGCCTTGGTTATCCAAGCCACGAAATTGAACAGTGCGAATTGGCTGATAACCATTATTCAGCTTTTATCGAAATGCATATCGAACAAGGTCGGCGCCTTGAACTTGAAGGAAAATCAGTGGGAATTGTGAACGGAATTGCCGCTCCAACCCGCTTCCAAGTTCAGGTTACAGGGCATGCAGATCACTCCGGCGCCACCCCAATGTACCAACGCCACGATGCATTAGTGGCCAGCGCCGCCATAATCAGCGATGTGAACCGAGCAGCTTGCCGTGAATCTGTATGGGGAACCGTCGGTACCATTGGGAAACTCAATGTATATCCAAATTCCATGAACGTTATTCCCGGTGAAGTGAACTTCTTGGTTGATATTCGCGGCATTGAACCAGAAAGTATTGCTCGCGTTGCCACTCACTTGAAAAATTCCATTAGAAAATCTGAACAAGACAACGATGTTTCGATTCAAATTCGTGAAATTTCAGCAGAAGCACCAGTGAAATTAGATAACGAGATTTGTCAGTGTATTGAACAGCATTGCCTTGAACAAAACATCGGTTATATGACCATGTTGAGCGGTGCGGGTCATGATTCTATGAATCTCGCCCAAAAATTCCCAACCGCAATGATTTTCACACCATCAAAAAATGGAATTAGCCATCACCCTGATGAATTCACTGATTTCGACGACATCATTATTGCCGCTAATCTATTGAAAGATACCCTGTATTCATTAGCAAAATAAAGCCTTAGCGAAATAGAAAAGCCGCTGGGAGATTGCTCTCTCAGCGGCTTTTTCCTATCACCAAAAAATTACATTAATGACACCAAACATCCGGTATACAGCTGATAGGCTGTTAACATCTGTTTTTCATCAAAATCAAAATTAGCTTGGTGATGCCCTGCGGTTCTGTCAGCACCGACAACAAAATACAGAGATTTACCCCCGTGACGCTGGACGCGTTTTGCCAAAATAGTGGCATCTTCGCTACCACCAAACGGTCGAGTCGCTACTGCAGTTAATTCCCCATGTTGCCCTACCACACTAGCCAAGGTGTCAATCAACTCTTGGTCATTGGTTAAATCAACCGCTTCTCCCATCACTTCACTTTCCATTTCTAGCTGGAAGCTGTGTGCGGAGCCTTCTGCCATGCGAATCGCATTTTCGCTCATAAAGCGGTTAATCTCTTCATTTTCGCCGCGGACTTCTATCTGCATTTGAGCATAAGATGGCGTCACGTTTCGCCCTTCACCGGCATTCAGTACCCCAACGTTAATGCGCGACATTCCTTTACCGTGTCTTGAAATTCCCAACATTTGCGTTGTAGCATGACAAGCACCGGCTAGCGCATTACGTCCCAATTCAGGCTCTGCTCCTGCGTGGGATGGTGCACCTTTGAAGCGAAAATCCAGTTTTGTTGTGCAGAGGAAATGGGTTGGGTTAATCACAATTTCACCGCTATTGGCAATGAACCCTAAGTGCGCCCCTAAGAAATAATCCACATCATCCACAATACCACTTTCTGCCATTGCTCTCGCACCACGAACGCCTTCTTCCGCAGGTTGGAATAACAATTTTACTTTGCCAGATAAGCTCTCTTTATTTGCTACTAGCCAATGCGCGACCGCTAAACCAATCGCGATATGCCCATCATGACCACACGCATGCATTTCACCAGGATGACAAGAGCTAAAATTATCATTTTTTGGGCGATGGGTTTCATCAGTACTTTCTGTCACACCGACACAGTCAATGTCAAAACGCAGTGCGATTGTCGGTCCTGCTTTGCCACTATCGAAAATGGCAACACACCCTGTCAACTCCTGCATTTCAGCCAGCAGATTTTCATCAACTTGGTGCTTTCTCGCCACCGCTAAACCTTTATCAACCACTTTCTGTTGACGTCCAAAGGCATATTCAGGATTGATCACCTGCGGACCCACTTTGACGTCCAAGTTTAAACGGCGCAGTTCTTCAACGATTTTTGCTGTGGTTAAAAACTCAGACCAACCAATTTCAGGGTATTGATGGAATTCACGACGCCATTGAGTCAGTTGTTCTAATGTAATATTTGACATGTTATCTCCTTAAAATTAAAGCATGATGAGCGCAATGAAGATCACCCCAACAATCATGCCAGGCGCAGTACGCTTCACAATTTCCATCGGGTTCACATTGGCTAAACCTGCACAGACGATAGCCGCACCTGCTAACGGTGACATGGTTCTACCCAATGCGCCTGAAATTGCAGAAGCCATCCCCAAATCAGGAATTTCATAACCAAATTGCTGGGCAAATGGTGTTACCGTTTCGTTGAAAGCAAACGCGGCCGCATCACCTGAACCCGTGATAATTCCCATTAAGAATGGGCCCAATGTCCCTCCCCAACGTGCAAATTCAGGAGAGTGGATCAGAAAACCAATAAAGGAATCAATTAAGCCAGATGCTTTGAGACCCGCAGAGAAAACAGCAGCAGCGATGATGATCCCAAGAACATCCCCATAGGCATTCCCCATCCCTTTAAAGAACTCTTTAGTAATGGTTGAAGGGTTAGTACGCGTGATAACTAACGCATAAATTGCCCCAATGACCATCGCTGCTGGCACACTAATTTGATACGCTTTCAGCGCATCCATAAATGGCAGAATTAATAGGATTAATGGAATAAACGGCGCTGTCGCGTAAAGATAGTTTGGCTGTTCTGCCGCTGCATTTTGTTCTGTGCCCGCGGTGCCATTCACTTCGACAACCGCTTTCATGTTGTACTCTTTTTTCACTAAAGCAACGATAGCTAAGGAAACGGCAGCGATGCCTCCAACTGCTAAGCTGTATGGTCCGTGGCGAGCAATTAAGTCAACAATACTCATGTTCGACATCTGCGCCACAAATGGGTTATGTGACAACCCAGGGCTCAGCATAGACCCTATCGTACCGCACAGCACCGCACCACCAGCAATAGCTGGGTGAATACGTGCAGCAATCAGTAACGGAATCAATGTCGCACCAACCGCGGCAGCACACCCAGCCGCAGAAGGGATCGCGATATTAATAAAGAAAGTCAGTACGACTGCTGCGGGGATCAGGAAAAAGCCCAGTCGAGTTAGAACACGAGATAGCACCAGTACTAAGTGTTTATCACACTTGGTGTATTTCATAACATAGGCAAAACCCATACTGGAACAAATGGCTTGGATCAGCGGAGCCGAAACCATGCGCTCGCTAAATGCATTTAAGGCATCCATTGGCACGAGGCTAATAATACAGAGTACTAGCCCAGCAGCAATTAATACCATCCGAGTTTCATATTTTTTAATTAAAAGATAAATTGTAGCAACGATAACTAATGCCGCGATAATTTGTATTATCATGACTGACCTCTTTTATTCCCTGGAGAAATAGATAGAACAAATAAAGAAAAGAATGAATTTTTAATTGGTAATTCATTGTGAACTTTAATTGTTTTATTTAATTGAGGGATATCAATTTTAATTCCCTATCTGGAAATTAACCCTCATTTTGTGATCAGCGCGATGTTTACTATAAAAAAATCATTCAAAATTAAAAAATATCCTTTAAAAACATAATCATGATCAACCAGTAAGAAACATTAAATTTCGTCAAAATGACGATAAAATTAACGTTGTTATCATTTTGGTAATATTGAAACTCTTTTTTTACTCTTTACTCATTAAATAATTAAATATTAAATTACGTAAATAATTAGATTTATAAATATCGATTCTCATTTAGATTAAAATCATATTTTACTCAAAAAAAGGAGTAATAAATTCCAATCAACAATTTAAATGCGTAATAATAAATAAAATATTAAAATTTGTTTAAACATTATATTTTATTGAATAAATATAAATAAAAAAAACGAATCATTGATACCCACACATTCGGAAGTCTTTTATCTTAATTTTACGTTTTTTGTTTGTATCATTGGCTATTCTAACCGCTGGTTTTTATCGTGACTTTATCCCACCCCATCAAGCTGTTTACCGCCTCACGCCCTTTCCAGTTACGCTACAGACTAGAATAAAAAATGAGCAAAAACACAATTCATTAATTCTTTTTAAGCATGTGCGAAACCGTTTGCTTTTTATTTTTACGGCTATAGAATTCGTCAGATTTTTTTGGCCAGAGGAAAGCTACAGGAGGCAATTGTGTCCGGTGATAAAAATTATAGTCATGAGCCAGTACCCATATCCGCAAGAAAAGGCGGGCTCGCATTAACCTTTGTAATGCTGGGTTTAACGTTCTTTTCCGCCAGCATGTGGACCGGAGGCGCTCTCGGTACCGGTCTTAGTTTCAACGATTTCTTCCTCGCAGTTCTCATTGGTAATCTTATTCTTGGTGTCTACACCGCCTTCCTTGGTTTTATCGGTTCTAAAACAGGCTTAACAACCCACCTTCTTGCACGTTATTCTTTCGGTATTCGCGGCTCTTGGCTCCCTTCTTTCTTACTTGGCGGTACACAGGTCGGCTGGTTCGGTGTCGGCGTTGCCATGTTCGCCATTCCCGTTGGTAAAGCAACAGGCTGGGATATCAACTTACTGATTGGTATTTCCGGTATTTTGATGACCGTCACAGTGTTCTTCGGTATCTCCGCGTTAACCGTGCTGTCCATTGTCGCCGTTCCTGCCATTGCTATCTTAGGAAGCTACTCCGTATATCTTGCTGTCACTGATGCCGGTGGTTTAAGCGCTCTGCAAATGGTAAAACCGGAACAACCAATCGATTTCAACCTTGCACTGGCGATGGTCGTCGGCTCGTTTGTCAGCGCAGGAACCTTAACCGCTGACTTCGTACGCTTCGGGCGTAAGCCGAAAATCGCGGTACTGGTGGCCATTGTGGCGTTCTTCTTGGGCAACTCACTGATGTTTATCTTCGGTGCGGCGGGCGCAGCTTCCTTAGGTATGGCGGATATCTCCGACGTAATGATCGCGCAAGGATTACTCTTACCAGCAATTATCGTTCTTGGTTTGAACATTTGGACAACCAACGACAACGCGCTGTACGCTTCCGGCTTAGGGTTCGCCAACATTACAGGCTTATCCAGCAAGACGTTATCCATTATCAACGGCTTAGTGGGCACACTCTGCGCACTGTGGCTGTACAACAACTTTGTTAGCTGGCTGACCTTCTTATCCGCAGCCATTCCACCGATTGGTGGCATTATCATTGCGGATTACTTAATGTATCGTCATCGCTATGTCACTTTTGACATGAGCAAAATGCGCGATGTGAATATCAGTGCGTTAATCGCCGTGGCTGCGGGTGTTGCCGCAGGACATTGGCTACCGGGAATTGTCCCTGTTAACGCAGTGCTTGGCGGCGCTATCTGCTACGCCATCCTGAATCCATTATTGAATCGCGTACGCGCCACTAATTCGGAGATGACCCGTGCTTAATCAACATATTCAACATATCCACAATGTCCGTTTACCTGAGCGTGAAGGTCTGTGGCGAATCGATATTGAAAATCAACAAATTAAAGCTATCGTTCCGCAGCCCGCAGGTGAAGTACTCGCTAATAGCCTTGATGGTGAAGGCGGCTTAGCCATTCCACCGTTTGTTGAGCCACATATCCATTTGGATACAACCCAAACCGCTGGGCAGCCAAATTGGAACCAGTCTGGCACCCTGTTTGAAGGGATTGAACGCTGGGCAGAACGCAAAGCAATGCTGACCCATGACGATGTGAAACTGCGTGCATGGCAAACTCTAAAATGGCAGATTGCTAACGGCATCCAACATGTTCGTACCCACGTTGACGTTTCCGATGCCACTTTAACGGCACTGAAAGCCATGCTGGAAGTGAAAAAAGAAGTGGCGCCTTGGGTGGATATGCAGATCGTTGCTTTCCCTCAAGAGGGGATCATGTCCTATCCAAACGGCGAAGAGCTATTAGAAGAAGCGCTACGTTTAGGGGCGGATGTGGTCGGGGCTATCCCGCACTTTGAATTCACCCGTGAATATGGTGTGGAATCCCTGCATAAGACCTTTGCACTGGCACAAAAGTATGACCGTTTAATTGATGTTCACTGTGATGAAATTGATGATGAACAGTCACGTTTTGTCGAAACCGTTGCCGCCCTTGCTCACCGTGAAAATATGGGCGCACGCGTTACCGCCAGCCATACAACGGCGATGCACTCTTACAACGGGGCATATGCTTCACGTTTATTCCGTCTGCTGAAAATGTCAGGGATTAACTTTGTCGCCAACCCGTTAGTGAACATTCACTTACAAGGTCGTTTCGATACCTATCCAAAGCGTCGAGGGATCACCCGCGTGAAGGAAATGCTCGCCGCCAATATTAATGTCTGCTTCGGTCACGACGATGTGTTCGATCCATGGTATCCACTGGGTACCGCAAATATGCTGCAAGTGCTGCATATGGGTCTGCATGTTTGCCAATTGATGGGCTATGGTCAGATTAATGATGGTCTGAAGCTTATCACTGAGCACAGTGCAAAAACGTTGAATTTGCAAAATTACGGTATTGATGAAGGGAAACGTGCAAGCTTACTGATCCTGCCTGCTGAAAACGGTTTTGATGCTGTACGCCGCCAAGTGCCAGTACGCTATTCCATCCGCGATGGTCGCGTCATTGCCACTACGCAGCCAACCGTGACCCAAATTCAACTCGACGATGTCGAGACAATTCGTTACGGTTATCAGCCACATAGCGAAAACTAAGTATTACCCCAACACGGGGCTTGTTGAGCCTGCAATCAATGAGTTCCCCGTGTTTTTTTCCCCTGAAATATCTTCATATACCTCATTTTTATTGCTAAACCCCAGACTGTTTCTTTACAGTAAAAGTTTCTTTAAGATGAATTAAGTCAAATAAAACGATTGCTGGGTTTCCATGAGAATACTATTAATTGAAGATCACCTTAAAACCCAAGGTTGGGTTAAAAATGGCTTAGAAGAAGCGGGTTTTCTGGTGGATGTCGCTAATGATGGCCGTGATGGACTCTACTTTGCTTTAGAAAACAATTATCAATTGGTTATTCTCGATATCATGCTGCCGGGTATGAGTGGCTGGGATATTTTAAAAATCTTACGCACTGCGAAAAGTATTCCCGTTATTTGCCTCACGGCGCGGGATGCCGTAGATGATCGCATTAAAGGCTTAGAGCTCGGTGCCAATGACTACCTTGTGAAACCATTTTCGTTTTCTGAATTATTAGCGCGCGTTAAAAACCAACTCAAAGTGAATCAGCCAACCTCGACAACCATGACGATTGCAGATTTAAAGATAGATCTGACCCGCCATGATGTTGAACGCGGAGGAAAGAAAATCATCTTAACCCGCCAAGAATTTTCTTTGTTGCTATTTTTCGTGCTGCATAGCGATGAAATTTTACCTAGAACCTTAATTGCCAGTGAAGTTTGGGGCATCGATTTTGACAGTGATACCAATATCATCGATGTCGCCATTCGTCGATTGAGAAAGAAAATTGATGATGAGTTTGAAGTTAAGCTTATCGAAACCATTCGAGGGATGGGATACCGATTAAATAGGCCAATAGAATGAAAAAAAAGTCGCTACGCTTTAAACTTATTTCCCTGTTTATCATTCTAATGGTCGCTAATGCTGGCGTCGTGACATGGGTTTTATATCACTCGCTGAAGAATGAGCTGTCTGAACAAGATAATAATTTGCTCGTGAACCGTGCGGAGCAGCTCGCTAAATTAATTTCGGGTGGCATCGATATCAAAACGCTGCCGATGTATTTCCAAAGCATGATGGACATGCGCCAAGATTTGATCCAGATTTCTGATGCGAGTGGGCATATACTCGTCGCGACTAACAGCGAACTTCTGGATACCCAACCACTGCGGCTAGTAAACCTTGAGCAGCTCAATATCCATGCCATCAACCATTGGCAAACCACACAAAACATTCCCATCTCCGCGGTCTATTTCGCCATGAACTCACCATTAGGGCAGCTCCATGTGGTACTCGGTAAAGTCTCCGTCGACCGCAGCGGAGTATTAACCCAATATTTAACCCAAAGCGTGCTGGTGTCTGCCCTCTCAATATTGTTGATGGGATTACTGAGTTTATGGTTACTGAAAAAAGGGCTCTCCGATATTCAATCACTGAGCCAGATCACGATCAAAACGGACGTACATGCGCTGAATGATCCGATCGATATTGATCAGCTTCCACAAGAGTTAAAAGAGCTGGGCGAATCAATGAATACCATGCGCCAACGGCTAAAACATGACTTTGTTAAACTAACCCAGTTCGCCGATGACTTAGCCCATGAGCTAAGAACGCCCATTAATGCCATTCGAGTGCAAAATGAAATTACACTCCAACGCTCCCGTAATGTGAGCGAATATGAAGAGGTCATCATTAGCAATATTGAAGAGCTTGATAAGCTGGCACAGATGATCCAAAGCACGTTATTTATTGCTCGTGCTGAAAATAAAAACATCACGTTAAATCGAGAAAATCTCTCAATATCAGAATTAGTGAATGATGTTTATGAACTATTTTCGGCTTATGCAGAAGAGAAACAGATTGCGCTTTATTGTGAGCCTTCAACTCTCAGGATTGATGCTGATCCGGTATTACTGAGCCGTGTATTCATGAATGTTATCGCTAATGCGATTAAATACTCTCACCCAAATACTCGCGTGGTCACCCAGATCATTGAGCTTCCCCAGCAGAGAGAAATCCGCATCACTAACCAAGGGAACTCCCTACAAAATAGCGAGGAAATTTTCACCCGTTTTTGGCGCGGAGATAATGCCAGAACCACGGAGGGAACTGGGTTGGGGCTGGCGATTGTCAAAGCGATTGTTGAACTGCATGGCGGTTCGGTTAGTTTTGAACACGAAGCAGGTACCAGCACCATTACGCTAACGTTTCCTACAATCTAAAATCTCCTACAATTAAGTAAGATGACAAATTTGTCATCTTACTGTCAGCCACTTTTATCACGCATTCGGTATAACTGATTTCATTCTTCTTTTTGCTATGGAGCGCACAATGAAAAAGTTACCTAAAATCCCCGGCTCTCAAATCACGGATGAATCCATTTTTTTTATGAAGCGCCGGCAGCTACTCAAAGCCTTAGGTCTGGGGGCAGCAGGTTTAACCGTTGCAGCGACAGCAAATGCGGGCTTATTTTCTTGGCTAAGTGACGATGCGCCAGCAACGCCCTCAGCGCCAAGAAAAGCACTGACATTTATTCAACCTGAAGAGTTTCAGTCATCGTTAACCCTGACACCTGAAGATAAAGTGACTGGCTATAATAACTTTTATGAGTTTGGGCTAGGAAAATCTGATCCAGCTGAAAACGCGCATACCCTCATTACCGACGAATGGACAGTAACCATTGATGGGGAAGTGAATCGTCCTTTGACCCTTAATTTAGATGATATCAACGCCAAGTTTCCCCTAGAGGAGCGTATTTATCGCATGCGCTGCGTCGAAGCTTGGTCGATGGTTATTCCTTGGGTGGGCTTTCCGTTAGCCAAACTATTGGCATTGGTGGAGCCCACCAGCAAAGCCAAATATGTCGCCTTTGAAACTCGTTATGCTCCCGAACAAATGCCAGGACAAAAAAGCCGTTATATCGGCGGTGGCTTACCTTATCCCTATGTTGAAGGGCTACGTTTAGATGAAGCCATGAATCCGCTAACCTTACTTGCCACTGGCGTATATGGAAAAACATTACCCAATCAAAATGGCGCACCGATCCGCTTGGTTGTTCCTTGGAAATATGGTTTTAAAGGAATTAAGTCTATCGTCAAAATTCGCCTAACCGAACAGATGCCAGATACCACATGGAACCTATCCGCGCCCAGTGAATATGGTTTTTTTGCCAATGTGAACCCGCAAGTTGATCACCCTCGTTGGTCGCAAGCGACCGAGCGTTTTATTGGCGCGGGGGGTTTAGGTCAAGTAACCCGACAGCCTACGTTACTTTTTAATGGATACGCAGACCAAGTCGCGAGCTTGTATCAGGGAATGGACTTGCGGAGATACTTCTAATGCCCCAAGAAAACAGGCTATTAGTGAGATTAACCAAAGGAGGCTTTCATCTTATTGCTCTGCTTCCTTTGGCATGGCTGATTTTTTTAATTGATACTCAGCGACTTGGCGCTGATCCCGCTAAAGACATCCAACATTTTACGGGAATAGCCGCTTTGCGTTTGCTCATCGTTATCGCACTGATCCCCGTTATCGCTAAATTATTGCGATTTACCACGCTGTTTCAGACACGAAAATTACTGGGATTATGGTGCTTTTTCTGGGCTCTACTGCATTTGAGTAGCTATTTATTATTGGAGATTGGCGTCAATAATTTATCACTCTTTTTTGAGGAGGTTTTTTCGCGGGTCTACTTAGTGATTGGCGCCATGGCTTGGCTATGCTTATTTTTGATGGCGGTGAGTTCGTTCAACCGCATACGAATGAGCCTAGGTGTATGGTGGAAAAGAATTCACATGCTGCTTTACCCAACACTATTACTCGCACTTTGCCACTATGCTTTGTCATTAAAAACCCTAACGCCTGAGCCAGTGATTTACTTAGTATTAGTGGGTGCTGCTTTTGCTTATCGTGTTTGGAGCCAACAAAAACAGCCGATCAAACCTTAGGATAAATGGCGATCCCCAAGATCGCCAACCGACTCATCAGCGATAAAAAATCAGTTTTTTATCCACTTCAATATTCATCGAATTCTGCCAAGCCACCAGCGTTAAATGCGCCAGCTTACTCAGCCCCACATAAAAGGGAGAATCGCCTTTTTCCTGCATTTTATCTAAATACAGCAGGCCCCACGGCAAAATATGTTTCCCTAATAATTCAGAAAGATTTTCAGGTTGATGTTCCGCCACCCAAGCCACCATCATCATCAATAAACCAAAATGGTCTTCAGGCTCGTTTTGGGTTAAATGAATATCAATTTGATTGGCTTGCATCCACTCGCGAAGTTGCAAGGTAGATTCGCCAAACAGCACATTTTCTTTATCGAGCCAGACCGATCCCCATGGTGGAGCAGGGAGTGCGTAAGGGCCAATAAAGAGGCGTTGATAAGCTTCATCAAGGGTTTCATCATCACGTTGCATTGTCGCCATCTCTGCGGCAATCCCTTGTTTTTGCTCTTCAAAGCCGTAGTGCCAATCTGCAACCCATTCACCGGATACCAATAATTCGATAATCTCAGGCACTTGGTCAGGGGAATAATAGAATGCCGCACCAAGGATCCGAGCTGTCACAGAAACATCATTTAAAGCGAGTTCGTTCATGGTGTGTAATCCACTGTTCATGTGTTATTTTTTGTTTTGCTTATTATTGATAAAAATTCTTGGGAACGAAAGGCTTAGCAACCATCTGCTAAGCCCCAGACCATTTCCAAACCCATCAGGTTTGGAAATGGCTCGTTTGAGTTGTAACATTAACAAGGAAAATCAATTTATTGATTTTCGCCTGATAACACAAAGAGGGAAAAACCACGCTTTTATCCCTCTTTGTCATCAACCTTAGGCTTAGCAACCATCTGCTAAGCCTTTGAGGTGATGATTAGTTAACTGCCATGCCCACGGTCATGTGCAGACCATAGAACACACCGCGTCCAACAATCTCGCCCGCCAACACTAACAAAGTACCGATACCCAAGTTGATGACGGATGGATTACGTTTTGCGATTAACGGCATGATCCAGCAGCCCAGCCCCATCGCTACGGCAACAATCTTAATATCCATTAAGAAACCGTAATCAGGCACTAAATCCGTTGCTTTTTGTACTGCGGTTTCAATGCTCGCCAAGTCAAATCCTTGAGAGATTGCGGCAGCAGCGCTCACTAATAATGCTATCGCACTCAATGCAGGGAGACGACGAATGCATTGCAGGTCAAACCCAGCGACACGCAATAACAGCGCGGCTAAGATAGGTCCACCTAAGAATGCCGTTAGCACGAAGTTGATCATGGTATAGCTGTTATTCCATGTTGGTACCGTTGGGATTTGGTACACACGGGAAGTCGCCACCACAAAGATAGCCGCAAGAACAGCCACCACCACTAACCACAGTTTACCTAGCGCAGCAGGCATTTTATTTAACACTGCCAACAACCAATACAAGCCACCAAAGGCAAAGAAGATTGCACCACTGGCAATTTCATTACTCAGTGAAGAAGCTCCTAAGCGATTAAAGGCATTAAATGCGCGCAGTGGTGTCCCCATGTGCATCGTGGATAATAAGAAACCAATTCCCATTAATACCCACAAACCAAACATGCTGTAATGCACTTTATGGTTAAGTTCAGGGGATAGTTTTCCACTTAATAAAACCGCTGCCATCACAATAAATGCACCCGCAACACTTTGACCAATAACCGTGAAAAACATCAATGGCCATTCATGAATTCCCGCGCCCATATTAAACTTCCTCCGGGTTAGCCAGATGACCCGTGGTATCACCGACAGGTTTGCTATTGGCATTCAATTTTAAAACGATATTTGGATGAGTATACTCAGCCGATGGTAATGGTGCGATTTCCGCTAAATCGCCATATTTAGCGCGTAGTTCTTCAATCGGTGCCATATCCAATGCGCGTAATGGGCAAGATTCCACACAAATTGGTTTTTTGCCTTCTGCTACACGCTCATAGCAACCATCACACTTGGTCATATGACCTTTGACTTGGTCAAACTGAGGCGCACCGTAAGGGCATGCCATACTGCAATAGCGGCAACCAATACAGACTTCTTCATCCACCACCACAAACCCATCTTCGCGTTTGTGCATCGCACCACTTGGACACACTTTAGCGCACGCTGGATCATCGCAGTGGTTACACGAAATAGACAGGTAATAGGCGAAAACATTCTGCCCATAAACGCCATCTTGCTCAGTCCAATCACCGCCCGCGTATTCATAAATACGGCGGAAATTCACTTCTGGAGATAAGTTTTTAAAGTCTTTGCAGGCTAACTCACAGGTTTTGCAGCCAGTGCAACGACTTGAATCGATATAAAAACCATATTGCGTTGACATATCTGGCATCCTTAAGCTTTCACAACTTCAACAAGATTAGAGTGTGATGGGTTCCCTTTCGCCAGTGGCGATGGACGCTGCGTGGTCAGCACGTTAATGCTGCCCGCATGGTCAATACGGTTACCATCTGGGTCATACCATGCACCCTCTCCTAAACCAACCACACCCGGTAAAATACGCGGGGTAACTTTGACTTTGACACGCACTTCGCCTCGGTCATTGTATACGCGGACTAAATCCCCATGTTTCAGGGAGCGTTTCGCCGCATCTTGTGGGTTGATCCATAACTCTTGAGGACAAGCCGCTTTCAATACATCCACGTTGCCATAGGTTGAGTGGGTACGTGATTTATAGTGGAAGCCCGTCAACTGTAATGGGAATTTCTCCATTAATGGATCGCCATACTGCTCAAACCCAACGGAATAGACTGGCAATGGATGGATAACATCTCCCTCTTCCAGCTCCCATGAATTTTGCAGCTCCGCTAATTGCGCGGAATAGATCTCGATCTTGCCTGATGGCGTGGTTAATGGGTTCGCAATCGGATCTTCACGGAAACTTTGATAAGCCACATGGTGACCTTTAGGGTCACGTTTTTTGAAGATACCTTGCTCACGGAATTCTTCGAACGTTGGCAGCTCAGGTAATGCAGCGCGAGATTGTTCGTATAAATGACGTAACCACTCTTCTTGGGTACGATTTTCAGTAAACTGCTCACCGACACCCATGCGTTTGGCAATTTCGCTGGTCATTTCATAGATATTTCGGCTTTCAAAACGGGGTTTGATAGCTTGGTCAGCAAAAATAACGTAGGACATATTCCCCGCGGAAGCATCCATACAGAAATCCATTTGCTCAGACGCAGTACAGTCTGGCAGTAAGATATCGGCATATTTTGCAGAGGCGGTCATGTGGTTATCAATCACCACAATCATTTCGCACTTCGATTCGTCTTGCAGGATATCGTGGGTACGGTTGATTTCTGAATGTTGGTTAACTAAACAGTTACCTGCGTAGTTCCATACCATTTTAATTGGCACATCCAATTTATCTTTACCACGGACACCATCACGGGTAGCCGTCATTTCAGGACCACGCAGGATGGCGTCAGTCCACATAAACATGGAAATGCTGGTTTGCACTGGGTTAGTTAAGGTCGGCATACGCACGAATGGAATACTGTAAGAGCCTTCACGAGCCCCCGTGTTACCACCATGAATACCGATGTTACCAGTTAAAATCGCCAGCATTGAGATAGCACGAGACGTCAGCTCACCATTCGAACGACGCTGAGGACCCCAACCTTGCACAATATACGCAGGTTTTGCGGTACCAATTTCACGGGCTAATTTTACAATGCGATCTGCCGGAATACCGGTGATGGATGACGCCCATTCAGGGGTTTTCGCTTGACCGTCAGGACCATCACCCAGGATATAAGCTTTGTAATGCGCATTTTTTAGTGCGCCAGCTGGCATGGTGGTTTCATCGTAGCCTACGCAATATTTATCTAAGAATGGCTTATCCACTAAGTCTTCTTTGATCATCACATACGCAATGGCGTTAACGAGCGCCGCATCAGTACCCGGACGAATTGGGATCCATTCATCTTCACGCCCTGCACCCGTATCGGTGTAGCGAGGATCGATGATGATCATTTTCGCGTTAGATTTTTCGCGTGCTTGTTCAACATAGTAAGTCACCCCGCCGCCGCTCATACGCGTTTCGCCAGGGTTGTTACCAAACATCACCACTAATTTAGAGTTTTCGATGTCTGAAGGGCTATTACCGTCTCGTCTGCCCAGCCACCAAAGGTATAATTCAGACCTGCCGCAATTTGTGCGGTACTGTAGTCGCCATAATGATTTAAATAACCACCACAGCAGTTCATGAGGCGAGCAATCAAAGTTGCGCCCGGTGGCCATGATTTTGTCATGGTACCGCCAAGAGTACCTGTACCGTAGTTCAGGTAAATGGACTCATTGCCATAATCTTTAATTAAACGCTTCATGTTATCGGCAATAGCGTCGAAAGCTTCTTCCCAACTGATTCGCTTAAATTTACCTTCACCGCGTTTGCCTACACGCATCATTGGGTAGCGCAGACGGTCAGGGTTATAGACGCGGCGGCGCATAGAGCGGCCACGTAAACATGCACGGACTTGATGCAGCTCTTCATACACGTCATTACCCGTATTATCGGTTTCGACGTATTTGATCTCGCCATCTACGACATGCATGCGCAATGGGCAACGGCTTCCGCAGTTAACTGTACATGCACTCCAAACAACTTTTTCATTCCCTGATGGTGTCGATGTTTTTTGCTCTGTTTCCGCTGAAGCGCTAAACGGAAGAGAAAATCCTCCCGCTGCGGCGGCTAAACCTGTCACGGCGCCCGCTTTCACAAAGCCGCGACGGCTAAGAGGAGCAAAAATAGCAGCTTTCTCTTTTATATTGGCCATATATAACTCGCTCACTTAAATTGCAATTGCTTAAAATAATAAGAAGTTTTTTCGCTAAATTTTTTTCGTTAAAACAATGGAATTAAAAAATGCAGTTTGTGTGCCATTAGCGATAAAACCGCCAGCCACATAATTAGAGGTAATTAGAGTTTTGATTGAGTTAATAATATCAATCGGGGAACTCGAGAGATTGTCTTACATCAATAAATACATTGATAATCAACATCATCAATGTGTTTATGCCGCTTCATTCTCGGTTTATTTCACCTATTCGCTATATAATTAAATATATAAAAAAGAGATTTATAATATATAACTGTCTATATTCAAATGATTATTCAAAAATAACACGCTTAAAGCTTTATTATTTTCTGATTATTTTTATCGATATTCCTGCGAAAAGAACCCTTGATTAAAAAACATCATATTGCGCAAATTATTGTGATACCACTAATAATAAATAATAATCTTAATAAGATTGGTTTCTATTATCATTTCAAACGATTTCTCTTTCAAAATACTCATTTTGCTTTTAATTAAGAAAATATGAAAACTTAATTTTTTAATAAAGAAATTCCCTAACTACATAAAAAACCTAGATTAAAAGACTAAAAACTATTTGATTTTTAATTTGGTTTACACCCCTCGGTGGAAATACAACAATTATGATTCCATCACGCAAGAGGACATATGATGAGTGAACACCTTTCCTTTGAAAGCACGCAAGCCTATAAATTACCCATTCAAGATATTAGCTTTTACTTTGCCGGAGAGAATGAAGCTCAAATAAACAATTTAATCGGGCACTATATAAGAAAAAAAAGAAAAGAACTGGGTTTGACTGGAAGCCAAATCGCTAGCCGTGTCGGTGTCAGTCAGCAACAGTTTTCACGGTATGAGGTAGGGATCAGCAATATCACATTACCGAGATTATTTTTAATTATTAGCAAACTTGACATGGATATTGAGACTTTCCTCAACGACCTTGTCATGATCGTTAAACGACTACATACACAGGATTAAAGAGGTAGTGATAGATAATCTTTTTATTGAATAGATTATCTATCACGCTCATATTTAATCATTTGCAATAAAAAGCATACATATCATTGGTGAAAAAGACATACCCACCACTTTTCTGAGGATAGAGAAAGATATCCATATCTAGGTTGGGGTCCAAATAAGACTGAGACAAATATTTTTCTAACTCCGAAGAGTCCGTATTATCCGAATTCAATAAAATATTTTTCTTAGATTTAATTTTAAGACTATCGCCAATCTTTATAATATCGATATAAACCTTTCTTGCTACCTCACTCTCAATACCATTTTGGCTAAACTTGCCCTTTAAATTCACCCACCCTTCATGATCGCCTAAGGTGTAAGAAATACTCAAAGAGAGTTTTACATTGTTTTCAATAGAAATAGTCCTAAATGAGGATCGACAAATAATGTCATCTGACTCATTAACCTGGTATACAGCAATAGAAGAAAGAATAATTGCTGATGTATAAACAACAGCTTTCAAGATGCTTTTTTTCATTTTTATTATCCAGCCCAATCCATGATGTAATACGAAACACATTCATTATCTTTTAACGAAAATGAATCTAACTCTCTGATGCAATAAATGATTGATAATTTATTAGTGAAATTCCGTCTTATCACATACATATATTGATAATCATCAAATGACTTTGAAATAATTTCATCTGAGAGAAATTTAGATAATTTCGCATTTAAATCCATCTGCTTATTACAGAGTATTATTTTACTATTAATTTCTCCACAATGGGTGTAGTTCGATAAGCTACTACTTTTTTTTTGAAAATCGATATAGCTAAAAAAAATTGTTGTCATCAACACAATTAGAACTAGCATAATGATTGTTCTTTTCACTTCACGATTTGAGAAACTGAGCCACACATTCTTTTTTTTAATATACCCAGAGGGATATTTAGGAGGAGTATTTATGCTGATGTTTTTATGGTTTTCTACTTTTTCCACTTTAGGGATATGGATTTTTTCTATTTTCCCATCATATTTCCTATCAATTTTGTGTTTATTTCTAAACCTACTACTATTTACATTATTTATCGATGAGTTAAGAATATGTATATCATCAACAAGCCTATAGCCTCTTTTAGGAATATTCTTTATTATCTCAAAATTGTGTTCGAGTTCGCTAAATGCCTTTCGTAACAATAAAATGTTTTGATAAAACGTATTGATTGTCACAAACTTCTTTTTTTCACCCCAACCTGCACTAAATAGCTCATCTTGTGAAATAACTTCATTATCTCCATCTACCTTGTTTTTTATTAAAAATAAAAGAATATTCGCAGCTGGCGTTAAGACTTTACGTTTATCTCCATTAAGTATGTATGTGATTTTCTTATTGGTGTAGTCAAACTCAAACTTGTCATTAATTATATATTTTATACTCGATTTCATAATTTCATTCTTTATTAATATAGTAAAACATCGCCACACTATACTACCCATGCGAGTGAACCGAAAATTGAAATAAATCATAAAAAACTAAAATAAATTTGAAGGTTTTATTGAGTTTTTTAGCACCATGAATCCACAACCTATTGTTAATAATGAATATTTTTAGAATTCTATATAAATAAAAATACTTAAGTAGTTTATTTAGTTTATCCAGCTGAGGAGTGAGAGTATTCTGCATCACAGAACGAGCAGGCTCCAAAACATTCATCTCTTAATGATGTAAATGATTTTTATTATCTATCATTTCGCCTGCACAGTTCCTGACATTAAAAATGGTGAAATTTAAATTTGAATCTTTGGATATGCATATCCAGAGATTCTTAATACACATTATTAAATATAAATACTCTTATGAGGATGATTAAATGAAAAAGATGTTATTACCTTTAATTTGTAGCAGCGTATTACTTAGTGGCGCTGCATTTGCAAATACAGGGGAAGTACAATTTATTGGAGCGGTAACTTCTGCAACTTGTGATATTGATACCGAAGTCGGTGGGTTAGTTAAATCTACAATTGATTTAGGCAAAATGACAACAGCAGATACCAATGGTGACTACGTTGAATTTAGTTTAGTTCCACGTACTGACGAATGTTTGAAAAAAACTAATGGTCAAGTAGGTTGGCAAAGCGCTGGATTTACTAATTCTGGTCTTGCAAATATGAAAGGAACAGCAAATGGTGTTTCTATTCAATTAACCGCAATGAACTCAACCACTCCAAATCAAGATGTAACTTATAACAGCCAAACAGTTGATTTTGGTAATGGAACCGATGCTATTGGAAATATGAATTTCAAAGCAAGAATGTTGGCAACAACAGGTCAAACTGTTACCGAAGGTACCATCATTTCTACTGCAACTTATGCAGTGGCATATAAATAATTAGTTTTATATTTTTAAATTAAGGGTCTTTGACCCTTATTACCGCTTACAAATAGTGATGGATATATGCGTTTAAAACCAGTCAATGCTTTTATATTATCCCTGTTGGTAAGTCCATTTTGTGTATATGCAAACTTGAATATGGACTTCTTACATGGAGGAGTTCAATCTCAAGCAGCAAGTATTTTTGATGACAGTGTTAAATATCCTGAAGGTCACTATATTGTAGAGGTGATTTTTAATCGCCACCCAATGGGAAAAAAAGAATTAATTATATTAACCAAAGATAGAGAAAATCTTTGTTTAAATACAACATGGATAAATGAGCTTTCATTGCCTATTAATTTATCCTTATTTGAAAATGAATTCGATGCAGAAAGAAACTGCTACAACTTAGGTTATTATCCAGGTGTTAAAATTGACTTTGATAATGCAAAACAGGTTTTGACTTTTAATATTCCACAAGTCGCCTTAGATAACTCAAAAAATCAACAAGAATGGGATTATGGAATACCAGGGATCAAAGTTAACTATTCCGGGTATGTCTCTAAAACAACATCCGCTAATACCCAACTTTATGGGGATTTCGACTTATATTCTAATTTTGGTCGATGGGTAGGCTACGTCCGCAGTAGTTATCTTAAAGATTCAGGAACCGAGACTTCAGAAGCTACCATTTCAACTGCCATGAAGTCTATACAGGGAAGTTTTATTGCCGGTAAAACAATAACATCAATGACGATGTTACCTAACTTTGTGTTTTACGGAATGGCGTTACGTTCAGAAAAAAATATGCGCCCATGGGAAATGCGAGGTTACGCCCCTGTCATTTCAGGTGTGGTCAGTTCGAATGCAAAAATTACTATTTCACAAAATGGATACGTTCTTAGTTCTCAAGTCGTTCCTGCGGGAGCATATCAATTAAATGATATTTCCCCCGTCAGTAATGGTGATTTGACCATTACTGTTGAAGAAGATAATGGAACCAAAACAGTGAGATATGTGCCAGTTGCCACACTCCCATCATTATTACGAGCCAATGAGATGGATTACAACCTCGTCATTGGTGAGCGAGAGCTAGCTGGAAAGCGTGAAAGCCACCCATTCCTTTTGGGCGCTCTTGATTATGGATTTACGTATTTTACGTTGCAAACGGCGGGAATTTTACACAGTGATTATCAAAGTGCTGGAATTGGTTTGAGTAAAGAGTTTGGTCAATTTGGTGCGGTCTCTTTTAACGTGAACGCGGCCAACAGTCACTTTCAAAAACAGACTCCCACATCACCTGATGCTAAGCAATCAGGGATAAGTTATATGCTGAAGTATGCCAATTCACTGTCGAATACGACTAACTTACAGCTTTTAACTTACCGTTATACAGGTAAAGAGTACGTTGATTTTAATGAGTTTAACCAAAATGCGCTGTACCAAAGAAGTAATCGTAAAGAGCGCTATGAAACCATTATTTCTCAAAATTTTGATAACAGCTTTATCAGCCTGTCGGGATGGGTACAAACCTACCGTAATCGTATCCGCAATGAAATCGGCGCTAACGTGACTTATAACACAGCCTTCAAAGGTATCGACTTTTCGGTATCCGCTGATTATCAAAAATTAAATGACCATGACCGTGATAATTATGCCATTTCCATCGGTGTGAATATTCCGTTTAGTGTGTTTGATAAAAACCATTTTTGGACGAACTCTGTAAGCTATGACCGTGATAATAAAGCCAGTTTTAACTCTGGTATCGCAGGGAACATTAATGAAAAAGTGAACTATAGCGTGAATACCAGCAAAGATCGTGATAGTTGGTCAAACTCTGCTTACTTTGGATTTAACCAAGACTGGGTGAATACAGGTGTGGCTATTGCCCAAAACCAGCATCAAACCACAGGCTCTATCAATGCCTCCGGTAGCTTGCTTGCCACGCAACAAACCGGCTTATTTTTAACCAATGTGCGACAAGATACTGTCGCCATCGCCAACATTAAGAATATCGGAAATATTGTTTTTAATGACTCACCGCCTACAGATAGACATGGAAATACCGTAATTGGTGTCTCCCCTTATATTGAAAATAATTTAAAAATCAATACTGAGGAAGTTCCAAACAACGTTGAGTTACTCGATTCTGTACAACGCGTTGTTCCAACAGATAAAGCCATTGTTTATCGCGAGTTCAAATACTCAACCATACATCGATACATTTTAAGACTGAAAAAGAAAAACGGTGAGTTTGTGTCTGCCGGTAGCTCAGCACGAACAGAAAATAACGACTATGTGGGATTTGTCTCCAATGGCGGTGTTTTGCTGTTGAATTTATTAAGTCAGCCTAATGCCATTTTCATTACCTCCTCAAATGATGAGGTATGCACCTTAAATATGAATGGGGTAGAACCCAATGAAAACCAAATCATGGAGATCGAATGCAATGATTAAGCTCATATCCAAACTCGCTATCTTGCCATTTTTGTTAACCTGTTTTAATGCCTATTCCGCATTCACGCTGAATGGCACTCGATTTATCTATGATGAAGGTCGTAAAAATATTGCGGTTGAAGTTAAGAATAATAGCGAAAAAGCCTACGGTGGGCAGGTCTGGATCGATAACCTCAAAGGGGATGATGTTTTCTTTGTTCCTGCACCCAACTTATTTAAAGTCGCAGCCAATGAAAAACAGCTTGTTCGCTTAATTTATATTAATGACATACTGCCAAAAGACAGGGAATCACTGTTTTGGCTGAATGTTCAAGAAATCCCACCAGTTGCCTCTGCGGAAGAGGGCAATGTCCTTGCTGTGGCATTAAATACACAAGTTAAGCTCATTTATCGCCCTAAAATCCTTGCAGAAAGCCGAGAGGATGCAGAAAAAAATATCACGTATAGCGGTTCAACTCTGAAGAACCCAACACCTTACTACTTTGCACTCACACAAGTTTCCGTCAACAACAAACCACTGTCTTTATCCGCGGATGTTGAACGCTCAATTAGCTTATTCCCGCCTTTCAGCGAGATGGATTTACAGCGCCCGTTATCCGGTAAAGTCACTGTTGAAGCCATTGATGACTACGGCGCTCGACGTGTGATCGAACTGCAATAAGGACATCATCATGGCAAAAAAAGGGTTTTACCTTGGAATATTGATGCTTTTTTTCGCGTTAGATGCCTCTGCGGCAAGATGCCGAAATATATCCATCAAATATTCATTTCCAGCACAAATCGACGTGACGAACAAAAAAGTTGGCGATCAACTCTATACTTTTGGCGCCCCTGGTGTCCCATTAACTTTAGCAGGGCAATGCTTACGTGCTTCAAGTGGTGCAGGGAATACGACAGGTAACTTTATTTATATTGTTGATAAATATGGCGCATCACCAAATGATTGCCCAAATGGTGGAACCGTCGATAAAACCTCATCCGATGGCATTTTAAGATTTCGATCAACAGGAAGCTGTAGTAACAGTGCTTGGATACTGGTTTTAGACTACAAAACCAGTGGAACGGGCTATACCAATTTAGCCAATGCTGGCGGAGGAACAGACTCCGGTACCGTTTACTTACAGAAAAAACCCCCTGTTGGAAAAACGGTTGTAAACCCTACTTACATGTTAACCAGAAAATTCTATTCACGAATTGGTAATAACAGCCGTACGTTAATGACAGAGAGTGTCGCGTTCAGTGCCCCAACATCGATGACCCTCGTCAATAACGCATCATGTGCGGTCTCAGTCAACGATGTGGATTTTGGCAACCAAACTGCAAGTTCAGTTAACGCAAAATCTGTTGCCGGTAAAACCATCAACGTCGCATTTACCTGTAATGCGGTGCTACCCGCCTATACCTTAAGTTTTTCAGGGAAGGATGGTGTCAACAATGCTGCGAATGGAATTATCAATGTGAAAAGTAATCCATCCGTTGGTTATCAATTCACATGGGGTAATAGTGCATTTAAACCTGTAAATAGTGCCGTCGTTATCAATGGCGCGGCTATGGCACCAAATACCAAGCCAACAACAGCAAATTTCACGATTCCAATTACCGTCAAACCCGTTCCGTTAACAACTCAAACGGCAGTGGGGGCAGCTAATACCGCCTTGACCATTAATGTAAAACTAAACTAACAGGATTTTTTATGATCAAGAGATCTCTCTTCCTTTGTACTGCATCGTTATTTTCTATTTATGCTAATGCAACAAGCTTTGCGACCAACGTAACAGGCGGGACAGTCACCTCGAATATTAAGATGACGGTCAAGGCTTCTTGTGCCGCTTCAGTAGCAGATATCGACTTTGGCGAGCAATCTGTCAGTGACATTAAAAATGGCAAAGTGGTTGAAAAACCGATGACGATTGCAATCACTTGTGATGCAACTTTAGCATCTTATACGATGGCATTAACCTCGGCTGATGGCGTTGATGCCACAAAAAGTATTTTGAAGACCAAACAAAATACCACTATAGGTTATCAGTTGACATGGAAGACCGCTGAAATGGCTGCCATCAATACTCCCGTTTTGGTTGATGGCGTTGCAAAAGCCCCTGTCACGAAACCCACAACACCTAACGTATCCATTCCTATTAACGTAAAACCCGTTTTACTTGGTACGACGGGTTCACCTGGAGCCGCCAGTACAGCATTAAATATTAAGTTAACATTCAACTAGTTGAGGTGACTATGCGCAAATCTATTTTGCTCATCAGCGTATTGATTTTTACACATATCAATAGCTATGGAGCACTCACCAAACAATCATCCATGGTTGGTCAAGAGCTGGCATCGCAAATTAGGATGAGTGTGAAAATTGCCACTTGCCTGCCAGCAACGATCGATAATATTGCTTTTGGTGCATTAGATAGCGCAACTGTTTTATCTGGCGAAATAGAGGGGCATACCACACTATCATTAGATTGCTCAGGAACCATAGTTCCACAACGTGTTTCACTCTTATTTGAACCCGCTACCCCTCATTTAACCATGGGGGCATCTGGCTATATTGGTTCTGTTAACAACACTCTTGGTTATTTAGTCGCATGGGAAGATAGCCAAGTTGGAGACCTTGGCACAGGTGTGCCGATGGGAAAAGAGCTTTTACTTAAAAAACCCACCGCCTCATTAATGAAAGTGAAACTGAAAGTAAAACCTATTGCACTACCCATTGGCAGCAATAGCGTGACTCTAGGCAGTGGGAGCACCCACATTACAATCAAAATAAAATACCTTTAATGTGAGCGAATTGATGAATAAAACACTTCCCTTCTGCTTTCTTTTCATGCTGATGAGTGGCTACCCTTTGCATACCGTTGCCGATGAAATTTTACCCGACACGGTTCTGAGCATCTCGCTAGATATCGTCAATATCACTTGCGATATTAATGATGGGAAAGGCTTCAATAAAATTGTCGATTTCGATGTGATCAATGAAACCGATTTACTTGCAGGAAAACAACCTGCTGTAAAAACGCAATTTATTGTGGATTGCAATAAAAGTGGCTTTAAGCCTAATAACATAGATATTAAAGTTTATCCTGGTGCTCAAGGGGCTCTTAATAATGGTGTTGGTGGTGAGTTGAAAACCAACTTATCTGGTGTTGGAATTTATTTATCTTGGATGGATAAGAGTCCTATTGATTTATCTGGAAAAAACCAACGATTCAGTGCTAATGGTAATAACCAATTTGATATTAGCTTTTTTGCCAAGCCATATGCTCAATCACCAAGTGTCGAAAAAGGTATCATGAAAAGCAGCGTTATTATTAGTGCGCTCTACAAATAATAACGATTACTCACAGTTACCTACGGCGTAATATTTATCAAAAATCACAATGTACTTGCGACTTTTCTTGGTTAAACGTGCATCTTGATACGTTTGATTAGGTAGCAAGTAAAGGACGTAAGGCTCAGTATCATCCTCTGCATCACAATTGTTATGCAAAAGCACTCTAAAGTAGGTATTCCCCGTGTTTTTCAAAATGCCTGCATTTTGGTCGAGCGTATATTTAAAATCAGGCTGTTTGGGTCTCACGACGAAGTACGTTTCTAAACTGACCGTTGGGTAAAACAGCGGCTGTTTACGTTCCTCATGATCATTTTGCATTTCAAGCGGCGTTTCACTAATGATGATTTTGTAATAGCGCTCTTGGTTATCAGCGGTTCCGCGATAAAAAATTTTAAAGAATTCCTGCTCTCCTGGTAATAAAATTTTCTTCAGTGGGGTAAAGATAATTTCCCCATTATGAATGGCTCGCCCTTGTTCATGGCTGCCCGGTTTATCAATTTGATACGCGCTAAAATTATATAAATTGGTCTTTTTCGTATCGTTAATATAGGGCTTAGAAAAAAATTCTTTATCGGAATCCATCGAAGAGATATCCGAATTAATGTAAAGCGCATGAACGCTAGCATTAAACGAAAACAGTGTGCATAGTAATAAGAATTTCAGCAAAGAATTGAGTTTCATAATTAACCTGTTAGCGCTGAAGAAAAAGGCAACTGCATACTGAATGAGTCGCCTAAAAAATGAATTAATTTATTGAATATCGGGCCCTGTCCAGATGGCTTTTACTGTCACCGTTCCGCTTGCTGAGACTGTCCCTAGCCAATCAATGCCATCTAACGTGAAGAAAGAATTCGCCTCATTCATTGGGAATAGCAGGTCTAAATTGGTGCGATAAAAGGAACCTAAATCTTCATTTGGTCTTGCCCACGGCGTCTCTTCCCATAGCGCATTTTTGAGGGAAATTTCATTGCTATCGCAACTGGCTCGGTAAGACTCTAAGCTTCCCGTGTGATTTTTAAATGACAAATACGCTGAAAATGGCACTTTGAATTTGTCATCATTTGAGCTAAATAAGCAGTACGATTGCCCTTTTAGCGTGGTGCTTGGACCTTCCACTTTGGCGGTGATTGAATCTGCCTGCCTTGGTCCGCTGGTCGTCACAATATAATTAAATTCAATTGGCGGCTCTTCATTACCCACTTTCCCGGTTTTCGATTGATTCGGGTTAAAGTCGGCAGGGATAATACTGATCCCATAATCTCGAGGTTTAAGAATAATAGTATTAGACGGTGTGAACTCATAATACCCAGATTGAGGTACCGCTGAGTTAGTAAATGAAAACGTAAAAAACTCTTGGCTATTTTTAAAATCAACATTCGACGACACAAGTTGCTTCAAAAATGTATTAGATAAAAATATCGATACATTCTTATTGTTGCCTTTAAAATAATAGCTCGCCGGATAAGTTGTATTGTAATAATACCAACTATTACTCCCGTCATCAGGACCAATCAATATCGTGTTAGCCGCAGGTACAAACGGAATCAATGTATTATTAATTTTTAAACTCAACATAATATTGGCGAATATCTCTCCCTTTGTCTCATGGTCGACAACTTGACAGATGATCCCATTTTGACTTAATACGATACCAACTCGGCAAAATTGAGAGCCTAATCCTAAGGTTGGATTTCCATTACTATCTATAAAAATCTCTTGCAGCGCTCCCGTTGAAGTCAGCTTGATATGCCCAGATTTAGTAATATTGAATTCATGGGATGCAATAATCTGCCCACCTACACTTTGGCAAGTCTCACCTTTGCTTGGGTTATAATCTGTTTTTGTCATGCAAGATCTATAACTATAACTTTCGACGGTTCCCACAGGTAATTTAAGGAAATATTGGTAAGCAGAGTCGCTGAAGATCCCTCTCGCATAGTAAGATTCCCCATTAATATTACTTTGCACTATCTTGTATGCACCATCTTTCCCAAGGTATTGCGCAGGCCAATAACCACTGTCGTCATTGCAATATCCCCGCATACACCGATTCCCAGTAAATGGTCTATCTATTTGAGAATTTTCTAACCAGATATCAACAAATTGGTTTGCTTGAATGGCTGTATTCACATACCCCATATAGCCCAAACTAAGCTGTAGCGATTTTGAGTAACGTGTATATTTGTTAGCCCCCGAAAAACGTGGATCCGTTGTTCTTGGTGTAATGAAATATTCGTCATCAACATTATTTTCAATAAAAACATAGCTGTTAGTCACAGTGACAGCGTGCGTTGCCGCGCTTAATAAAAAATTCAAAATAAAAGGAGCAATTATGAATATAAGAAATCTATTTCTCTTCATCGTTAAATTCTCATTATCTTTTCGCATAACTAGATTGCGGCTCACAAGTCACCTCACCGACCCATAAAGCACCGCGTGCGCCTTGTAGGTTTAAATCGGCTTCGCAGATCGTTTTCTCATCTTCTTGCAATAACGAAATTACGGGATAGCGCACATCAACGTCCATGGAGAACTCCCCATTTTTATCGGTTTTTGTTCGCCCTATATGGTTACGAATCGAGGCATATTTTATGTATTCACCATCCGGTGATTTAAGCCGTCCAAACACCGTGACCAACTGACGAACTTCGGGTTGATAAAACGCGATATTGCCGGGATACAGCGTGACGGATTTATTGCGTCCAGAGACAATGTCAAAACTGTCTTTTGACTTCCCGTCGTTCATTAACTGGATGTCGTAATCTGAATACGGTGACAATGGAATAAAGGTATTTTTTCCGCTAATTGGGTAATTTTGCCCATTCACTTTTGCCACCATGCTACCGGCGCCTTGAATCTCAGAATTAATAATGACCCCTGATTTTCCTTGGTTGCCGCTTGGTGTGATCATCCCATTGCTGTAAGCCACCGATCCGCGAGAGGTTAAGTTACCATTCAGTCGGTCGCTATCCGGTCGGTTAATCGTGACGGTACCCGAGTTATATTTCATGTCATAAGAGGCGTAGGCCAGCGTCGAAAAATCCGAAGCGCCATTATCTTTATCACGCACTAACTTAGAGACTGAAATTCCCGCATTGGTAATCGGTGAATTTTCAAAACTTTTGTTGGCATAAATATTGGCTTTCATATTACCGTTCGTGGAAGAAACGCCCGTGCTTAACCACGTAGACAGCGGTAATGAGAAGTCCAGATTCACATATTTTTCGTTGGTACTGTTTTGATTATCATAGTGATAACGCTGTACACCGGCTCTGAGCCCAACCGTTCCATAGCGCCCAGAAAATAGCGTATTTGCATATTCGTAGTTAATTGAATCACTGCCTACGCGACGGTCTTTGGTATTACTGATCGTGAATGAACCCGTCCTATCAATAATCTTGTCGAAGTTAACTGTTGCGCCATAGGAATAGTTATCCGCATCGTAAAGCGGCAAATCCCCTTCGATCACCGTTCGCTCTCGTGATGCCCAAAAAGAACCATAACCGTCAGGAATACTGACAGAAATTGTACCAATGTTGCGATGGCTGCCGTGGTTTTCCAGCATGCCCTGCCAAGAGACTGAGATGTAGTTATTAATCGATGCGTTAATGCTCGTTTCTTGAACTAGGAATTTATCAAAACCATAGTTTGACATCTGGAAGCGTATCCCCGACAGCACAGGGAAGTTATAGGCGAATGACGCTCCCGCTAAATAACTTTTCTCTGGAGCTTGGCTATGGCGACCTTCTCCACGGGCATAATTTCTTTTATCGAAATCAACATAGCCCCCGTACATTTCCCAATTCAGTTTGTCGAAGTTTCCTCCGATTGCCCCTAAGGATTTATTAATTGTCTGGTTTTGAGTGGTGACCACTTTCCCATCGACAACCGTTTCGATAGTGACATCATAAATACCAAAAGGCAGCATACTGGTATCAACTTCAAAGTTACCCATTGGGAAGTTTTGGATATTAAGAAGCTTACCTTGACGATAAATACGAACTTCGCCAGGGCTATTTAAGAAGGCATAAATAGGGGTCAGTGACTGCTGTTTATTGTTGACGACACTCTCGGAGTTATTCCCGATAGTGACCGCATAAATTTTGCTACTGCTCAACGCAGTTAAGCTCGCAATGGATTGTAAATTCCACGTACTCATTAAACCCAATGCGACACGCAGCCCATTAAAGTCACGCTCATACATCGCTCGGTATAATTCAACACTTGCATTGGATTTACCGATGCTATACGCCGATGCATTGATATTAAAATGGTGTTCTGCTGCGGCAAATAACGCGTCTAAATTGAAATAGCTACTGGAGCTATTTTTTGCATTTTTTACCTGACTTTGGAATACACCTAAATCATAGTTTGCCACTGCCGAAAGTGAATTAACGGATGAATCACCTAATACAGAATGCCTTGCGTGAGTTTTCGGTGCAAATGCAGCTTTATCAACATCTAATGATAAATTGAATGATGAAATATTTAATTTCAGCACTGCATTATTGTCGATAACAATACCATTGTTATCATCAAAAATGGCATCTTGTTTATTTTCAATTTTATCAACCAGCAAGCTATTCAGTTGCGGACCTTGCGTACTGTCAATGAGGTGAATACTGGATAATTTAATTTTACCTTGGTCAATGACAATAACTGCATCCGCGATTTTATCTTCGCTTTGGTTGTTTTTAGCATCATCACTTAATCGTAGAAAAACAGGCACAGACATTCCTTCTTCCAATGCACTCACAAATGCCGGAGGAATAATGTAACCACCAATTTTAATACTCTTCATCTCACTAGCATGAATGGTGTTTGAAAAAAAAATGCTTAATATTGATAAAGCAATAACACTCTTACGCATGATTAAAGTCCGTTATTAATTATTTGACGACAATGAAATCTCCTTTGTGCCAAATACCTACGCTAGATTTTTTATTATTAAGATCGACAAACTGTAGTTTCACAGCTAAATGTGGCATGAGGTAATAACGTTCACGACAAATACCATCCACGCTATATTTTTGTTTTTCAGGTAAACATGGCCCTGATGCCACCACACGAAATGAACTATTCCCTATATTGGAAACTTGAGAGTTTGCATATTGGTAATTAAATTTTTCAATTCTTGGTGCAACAACCAAGATGGTACTAATGGTTGCTGACGTTGTCGCTGAGGCAGATTTTGCACTTTTTGTTACACCGCTTTCACCAATAGGGTCATCTTTCCAATTTAATCGGTAATAACGTTCTTTATCGTCTTTGGGACCTTGATAAATAATTTTAAAAACATCTTTTGCTTGCCCCGGCAAAATAAGATTAGCGGGGGTTGATAATATTTCGTTCGGATCCGTAACGGGAATGACTTTTCCATTCTCAAGTGGCGAGTCTATTTTCTCGATAGTTAAATTAACGAGCCTTGCCGTATTAACTGTATTTTCAATTTCTTTTGCTAATGAGTCTTCATCTGACGATATGATTTCAGTAATATTACCTACATTAACCGCCAAGCTCATTTTTATTGGGAGAATAGATAATAAAGCTAATGCTAGTGTTATTTTTTTCATAATTATTAATTTTAAAAAAGATAACGATAAAGATAATATTTCCCTATAGTATCTTTATCGTGAAAATTAGTTATTCACTAAGCGTAAATAATCAATTAAGGAGCTGGTGTGAAAGTACCATCCCAAGTTGCAGTGAACTGAACTTTAACATCACCATCCCATGAACCGTCGGTCAGTGCTTTGAAGTCTGTCGCTGCACCAGCCGCTTCCGCGCTAGCGATAACGAAGGTGAACTCACCACGGTCAGTTGCACGCTCTGAACCATTGTAGATACCATCTGCAGCTAAGTTATCTAAACCTGATGTTAAGCCTTTTGAAGTATCGATTAACACAGTGTCAGTCGTTTTATTCAGATCTTCACCATTCCATTTAACGCCAACAGTTAATTTAGAATCATCTGTTGTTCTCGCTAAAGTGTTAGAAATGATTTTTGATGCTAATTTAAAATCTGTTGCACCTGATTGACCTTGAATAGCGATATCAAATGCGCCATTTTGTTGGTTAAAGCTTTTCTGACCTTCTGCATAGTTAAATGTTAAGCTTTTTAATGGCGTAACAACCAGCATACTTGTCGTATCTTTAATTGCGGTCGCTTGCCATGTTGCTGTCGCTTGAGCAGTACGCGTGTCAGCATTAGCAACTGTAGCAAAGGAAGCAGCAATAATTGTTGATAGCAAAACAGATGCCATTTTTTTATTTAACATGTTGTTCTCTCTATTTAATATCCATGAAGAAAAATTTAATTGCATAGCATAAAAAACACATTCATTGTGTGTTTTATAAAAAACAATCGAATTTCCAAGAGAATATGCTTAATAAAATAACCAGAATTAACTGATTATTTTATTTCTAATTTAAGAGGAAAAATTAGCAGTTATTTATGATGGTTTTTGTTGAGTAATTTCCCCAGGAAGTATATTTACTCGCACTTCCTTTATTACCCATTCTTTTTTCAGAGTCAGTATCTTTTTCGACATATTTAATGACATCGACCCATCGTTTATCTAGAATATTTAAAAAAACATCTAGCTGATCTAAAGTAATCGCAGTGATTCCCATTTCATATCTTGATATCTGTTGCTGGCTGATTCCTATTAATTTCGCCAGTTGCTTTCCCGTCATGTTCTTTTCTTTACGTGATTTTCTTAAAAAAGCTCCCACCTGACCACTAATTATATTAGATTTCATTAACCACACTCCAATATAAAGAAACAATTTATTTAATTTCCATTAATAATAAATACATTAAAATAAGAGTAAAAACGTTTATACCGATCGAACAAGATTATTTTGATAGGTACCACCTATCAAATAGTAATTTATTGATCGTCGGGCTTTATTAAGATACAACGAGTGCGAGTACACCTAATATGATAAGTAGAATTAACTAACTGATATATATTAAATAAAGCGTTGTTCAATTTATTTAATATATTTTTTATTTTTTTAAAATAAAATTTACGTGGGAGGAGTAAAATCCTATAAAAACGAGATAAAATACATCATTTATTACAACAAATTACAATTTGAAACAGCTAAATTGTTTTTTGCAAAATAAAAAACTCATGAGATGAGTAATATACCAATATAAAAATATATTTCTACAGCTTAATTCGTTATTCCGCAATAATTTTCATTTAGATTACCAACTTAACAACAACCAACTCGCATCATAATATTTACAATCCAGATTGTATGCCATAAAGGCGCTATAAATTGGACGTATCAGAATGCAGTTCGCGCATATATTAATACATCTTGCTTAATATGTAGCGTTTGCTTATTAAAAATATTCTCTTTTTAGATCATTTGTTGATCTTTTATTCAAATTTAGGAAAGGGTATCGCAAATAGTGCTGGAAAAGCATTGCCTCTAAATGAGAGGCAATGGAGTTGGAGGATTTTTTAGTTCAGTCGAAAGCTATTTAACACCTTTAAGCTGTTTCATGGTTTCATCCACGTCAATCTCATCTTCAGAGAACGTTAATGTTGTTCCATGCTGGGTTTCAATAATTAGCTTTTTCAGTGCTCGAGTTGCCCCCGGCTTAATATTCGTTTTAGGTTTAATGCTGTTCATTAATGCACCAATCGATAACACGGTATTTTCTTTATCAATACGTGTATCTGCCGGAACATCTTCATAATAGATACGGAATGATTTGATAGCCGTCAGCTTAATGCGCTCACCAGCAATATAGATATATTTGCTTTCAGGGATCACTTTAACCGCAAAGGCGGATAAACCTTTATTATTTGTGGTTGGCTCAAACGTAACCGCCGCCCCTTTTTTAATCAGTTCTGGGTTGGCAACTTTAATCACATGAAAATAACGGTTATCCCCGTTTTCATCTTTGAGAAACCCAAAACCTTTATCTTCAAACCACGTTGTGATTGTTCCGTTCATTGCCATACCACCTTCTATATTGACTCAATTTCACAGCGCGCAGTATAAAACACAATGCCTGCCCAGACTACGCCTTTAGTTTTACACACCCAATAACATTATCGTCAGATAGTGCAAAATTGGGTATTATCCATAGCCACTTTTTATCTGGATAACCTGATGTCGACGATTATTGATACCTTTATTGCGCCCCCTTGCCATGATGACATTGAAATCATTGAGCAGGATGAGCACCTTATTATTATCAATAAACCTTCAGGGCTACTGAGCCTCTCTGGAAAGAATCCACAAAATCTCGATTCAGTACATTACCGGCTCGTTCAATTGTTCCCTGAATGCACCCTAGTGCACCGCCTTGATTTTGGTACTTCTGGTGTCATGGTCGTGGCTCGCAATAAAGCCATAAATGCAGAGTTATGCCGACAGTTTAGCCAGCGAACCGTGACGAAAGCCTACAGTGCGTTACTGTGTGGGCATGTGGAAAATGATCATGGTGTGATAGATGCGCCGATAGCCAAAGATCCGGCTTTATTTCCCCGAATGTCGATTTGCGTGACTCACGGTAAACCGGCACGTTCCAATTATCAGGTAATTGAGCGGTTTTATCGTGAGCTAGACGATGGACGTAAGTTGCCACTGACGAGGGTGAAATTTATCCCAGAAACAGGACGAACCCATCAGCTGCGCATTCACAGCCAACTTTTCGGTCATCCTATTTTGGGATGCGATCTGTATGGAGGCTTACTGCTTGCAGATATTGAACCTGCGCCGAGACTGATGCTGCATGCCAGTGAATTGAATTTTATTCATCCGATAACTGGAAAATCCATTCACGCACACAGCAAAAGCCCGTTCTAAACAACTACCACATTAAATCGTCAGGAATTTTAAAATCTGCGTACGGATCGTCTTCATCCTGCTCTTCCTGACTCAAGGCGTTATTTAATACGATGCTGCTTTCATCACGTTGAGCGATTTTATCCGCCACACTCGCAGGAATAATTGCGTAAGTGCTCATTTCTGGATTGTCAGTCGCTAAACGCGCAATAGCGAGACGGCCGCTAATAAGTTGGTTTTGTGTTGTTTTATCGACGGTCACTTGCTTGATGAGGTTATTATCTGTGAAGTTAAAGCTGATATCGCCTTTCGCCACGTCAATTTTGTTCATCTCAATCAGCTGCTTCACCTGAGCTTTATACTCTTTCGTCAGTGCCGCTTGTTTTTGTTGATCGCTCAGTTGCTTATCGCGCTCAAGCTGCGCTTTTTTATTCTCTTCTACCGCTTCTCTGGCTTCTCTAGCCTGCACGCGTGATTTCTTCGCTGTGCGCTGTACTTTCGCCATTTTTTTACTGGTGACGAGTCCCGCTTGGAGCATTTGCTCTTGTAAGGTAAGTTTTGCCATGTGGGTATCTAAGCCTGTTGAATGAAATTGGAGAGATTATACCTGCAAATTCGATTTCTTTTCGGTTACTTTTGCGATTCTTGCTTGATGAGTGATGGAAACATCATGTCATCAATTCCCATCAAAAAATGTCGGTATGACCAACAATAATCTGAATTTGTTTCAACCCCATAAATAAAACCCGCGTCTTAAATGAATGTGTCATTTTCAATACATCTTAAAGTGATCTGAATCACAAACATCAACAACTTAAGTCAAATTCAATGTCATTAAATGTAATCGAAATAACATTTCGACATATTTTGTATATTTCATTTTTTGAATTCATAATTGTTACTAAGCATGTCTTGAATAATGCATAGCCTATACATCTGAATTTTATTGTTATTTTTATATTCCTCATTGTTATGCATTCATATTCTTTGATTTTTTAAAATGTAACTATGAAAATATATTTTTGACGACATATAAATCTAAAATTACCTACAAAAAAAGAATTATAATAGAATTTATCGCTACCATATTAAGCCGCATTAAGCCATATTACGAGTAAGGATATCGTAACCTTTTGTAATTTATTTATTTTAACAAACTCACATTGAGGATAATGTGTAAATCATGCTTTGGTTGGAAATATTGTCAAATTTCACCCTATTGTTTTTTACTCTTAATTTGTTTAAAAATAAAAACAGATATGTGCTTACGCATTTGTTTTATTTAATATGTTTTGAAATTGATTCTTATTTAAGGTTTATGATGAGTTTGAAAAAAATAGAGAGAATTACAGAATCATTTTCTCAAGCTATCGCAGATGAAATTGCAAGCTTAAGAAGGAAAAAATTATTATCAGGTAGACAATTAGGCTCACTCATTGGAGTTTCCCAACAACAAATTTCACGCTATGAAAATGGTATCTGTGAAATAACTTTATCTACCTTATGTCTTTTACTTCATTATTTGGGTGTATCTTTAGAATCGTTCTTCTTCTTTGTTTCTGAACGCATAGAAGCCAAGGAACCAGAGCTTTACGATGAGTTTAATTTATTATTTGAGCAACATGGCGCTCTAATTTCAAAATAAATAACAGTGAATTAATAACACTAAATTAGCGTTTAATTTAAAATCACTTAAATTAAAACTTATTATCATTCATTCTCAATTAAAAAATAATTAATTGAAATTAATGTTTTTTAATCTATAAAAAAACAATTTTAAAAACCCACTCCATATGGGTATTTTCCATTTGTTTTAATCAATGCTTCTAAAATAGCTGTATTTAAAGCTATTTATTGTTTTTTTATTAAAGAAATTAAATCAGTGAAAAATCATTGTAGATGCGCTTGCTGTTAGTTTAATGAGCGCATCTGTTTTTACTGTGAATGTGGGTAAAGATATCACCACTTTCACAGATTTCTTGAAGTATGTTTTATTTCGTTTTTTATATATAAAGGAATTTCAATATGGCTTTTAAAAAATTAGCGTTAACAACATTATTTGCTGGCGCTTCCTGTGTAAGTTTAAATGCAATGGCAGCACCTTCTGCAGAAGTGACTCTGCAAGGGATCCTGACCAACACAACCTGTGATGTCACCATTAATGGCGGTAAATCAGTCTTAAACGTAGGTGTTTTAAAAACCTCTGTGGGTGCAGGTTCAGACTTTACCGCAGTCAATGCAATGTCCTCTACAACCGTTGATATGCCAGTGACTTTAGTCGGTTGCACCAAGGGTGAAAAGGGCAACTTGATCATTCAAGGGATTACTTCCGTAGGTAACAACGAACGTAACCTCTTTGTTTCTGACGATTCGAAAACCGTTGGTTTTATGATTGAAAACGAAGCGAATAAAACTGTCACTAATGGCGAAAAAATCGCATTTGGTATTGGTGCAGAAAATACTGACGCGCAATACACCTTCAAAGTTGGTATGGCAACAACAACAGATGCACCTGAAGCAGGTTCCTACAGCGCACCCATCTTAGTGGCTTATATCGTTGACTAATTCGATTTAATTAACTCAGTCGATTGAGGTAAGGCGGGCTCCGTCTTACCTATATTCTGCCACGAAAACTATGAGGATAGACAAATGCGAAATAACCGATTTATGCAAGGGATCTGCGGTGGCTTGCTATTGCTATCAGGTTCATCGATAGCCGGGATCGCTATCGACACCACTCGAATTATCTTTTCAGAAAGTGATAACGCCACCGGAAAAAGTGTGGGGATAACCAGCTCGAATCAATCACTCACGCCTTATTTAGTCAAAGCACAAATGTTGCGTGACCCTTATGGCGAGCAAGGAGAAACCCCTTTTGTGGTGACGCCCTCCTTATTCCGCTTAGAAAAAGGGTCGACCAATCAAGTCCGTATAATGAAAAACAGTGTGGCGCTCCCGCAAGATAAAGAATCTGTTTTTTATTTTCGTACCATCGCCATGCCGACCAGCGAAAAAGGATTGAATGCCCCACAAAATCATATTGATGGTGCCGTACAAGTGTCGACGGGAAACATCATTAAGCTGTTTTATCGCCCGAATCAGTTAGGCATGACCCAGCCACAAGCCATGAAATCGCTGAAATTTTCGAGTGTAAATAATGGGGTTCAAGTGTCCAATCCGTCCCCGTACTACATCACCTTAGACAGCTTAAAAATTGCCAATAAGCCCGTTTCTCTGAGTACCAAAAAGGGAAATAACATGATTGCGCCGTTTAGCAGCATCACCTATTCCCATGTTCAACGACAAGGCTCGGTTGAATGGAAAGCCATTAATGACTATGGCGGAAAGGACGAGTTTCATGCGCAAATTCAATAAATTATGCATGTTTTTTTTCGCCATGTTACTTAACGGATGGCACATGGCACTGGCCGAAAAAACCGAGATTAGAGCGCTCATTACCGATGATGTTGGGTGTGAAATTCGCATTCCTAACTCATTGCAATTTACCCCGATGCGCACATCCGATTTTCAAGGCGCAGTGACCACCCATCAAATTAAGCCCTTGAAAGCGCAATTTATCTGTGTGGATAAAACGGGCAATCTGACCCCAAAAATTACATTACAGGGAAATACCCCCTATAACGAAAGCACGATTTTCTTGGATGGTACCCCAAATAGCACAGGGTTTATGTTACGCCTCAGTGATGGCACGCCGCTCTCCCTGAGTGATTTTTATGACACAAGCAAAGCCTTTAAACGCGGTGAACAGATTGCCTTAACGCCACTGACCAAAGAGAACCATCACCAAACCGAAGAGACTTTTCTCGTAGGGTTAGTGGGGCCCGTGGATGGGGAAGCCATTCCTGGTGAATTCTCAGCCTCATTGACGTTTAACCTTATTTTTCAGTAAGACCTAAAAATAGGAAATCATCATGACACTGACTCAAAAGTCACTCTATTCCCTGCTCATCCCCACTGCATTGTATGCGGCAAGTCTGGGGCAATCCGCGATAGCGGCAACCTCGGCCACCACTAAAATCAGTGCCAGCATTGTCGGTGGTGGCTGCCAAATTACCGCGCCCTCAACTGTTTCGATCCGTAACGGGGATCTTATTCCTGCTGAAGAGATCACCACCACCAGTGATATCAGCGAAACCTTTGACCTCACCATTCTTGGCTGTAAAGGTTACGGGTTAACCCCCTCGATAACCCTCGAAGGGGACACCGATAGTGCCTCCGGTGAAGCGCTGTTTGTGAGTCCCGGCAGCACCAGTACAGGCTATGGCATTTTATTGTCGACGGCTGGCAATACTAACTTCGAAGGTAGTGACAACCTGGCAACGGATAAAAAAATCACGGCTCTCACCACCAAAGAATGGAATAAAACCTTTGCCAGCACATTGAATGGAACCATCCCACTGAAGGCAACCGTCAGTTGTGGAACCTGTACTGCCAATAACTTACAAGGCGGCGAGTTAACCGCCTCATTAACATTTAATTTTTTCTATCACTGATTTTGAAGGCCGTTAATAACAATGATACGAAAACTGTCTTTCTTTAGCGTGATTGTAGGGTTGCTATTACCAGCCAGTGAATTACAGGCAGGCAGTGCCTCAACCACCCTCTCCTTTTCCGCCTTTTTTTATGGCGGTAGCTGCGATGTGACGGTGCCAAATACCGTCACGTATAACAATGGCGCACCACTGCCCTACGATGAAATTCTGAAAAATCCGCAACGTAGCGGATTCACGTTAACCCTCTCAGGGTGCCAGGGCTATTTTTTAACACCCAGAATTGCGGTCAAAGGGAACACGTTCACCGCAGATAACAATGAATCGCTGTATGCCGATGCATCCAGCACCGCAAAAGGCTATGGCGTCAGGCTATCCACCCCCGGAAATACGCTTTTTAATGCCAATGACAATACTGCGAAACCCGGCAATGAGGTGATCACCATCAAGACATGGCCATCGGATGGAACCAGCGATGTCGCAAGATTAAACAGCTCGCTTGATTTTACTGCTGTGCTGGCCTGCGGCACCTGCACGGCCAGTGACAATTTGCAAAACGGTGAACTTATCGCAACCGTCACGTTTAGCTTCGTATATGACTAATTGGGTAATCAGTATGTTTTCGAATCGTTTTTCTTACTCTCACACGCTTATTATTGTATTGATATGGGGTGTTTTTTCAGCCTTGGCTTCCGCTACTGAAGGCGGTTTACGCTTGGCTCAAACGCGTGTCGTGTTCGATGCGGCAAACCCAAATGCCAGAATTGCCATCAAAAATAGCAGCCCGCAGGTTTACTTAATCAAAGCCGATGTCCTCAATACGCCTGAGGGGAATGCCCACAAACCCGCGCCCCCGTTTATTGTGACCCCACCCATGTCTCGCTTAGAAAAAGAGAGCCAAAATACGCTGCTCATTGTGCGTAATGGTACCGCAGAGCTGCCGACAGACCGAGAATCCGTGTTTTATTTAAGCTTATTAGCGATCCCTTCCACCACAAAAGCGAATGCCCCCGAAGGTGAGATGACCAGTGCGCAAGTTTCGGTGGGGATCCGCAACGTTATCAAGCTGTTTTATCGCCCGAAAGGGTTACCCATGAGCGTCGAAACCGCCTCAAGCCAACTGGTTTTTCGCCAGCAAGGTCAACAGCTCGAAGTCCGTAACCCAACGCCGTATTACATCACGTTGGCGCAATTGAGCGTGGATCAGCATCCCATTGATGTACGAGAACTGGGCCCCATGATTGCGCCCTTCTCCACCCAAATTTACCCCGTCAAAGGCGGTGCTACACGTGCAGAGTGGAGAGTGATTACGGATTATGGGGATATGAGCCCCGCGTATCAGGGGAAGGTTCAATCAGGAGATATTCGCGATGAACAACATTAAGTTATTGAAGATTAAAAAACCTGCGTTGTATCGCCTGATTGGCGGGATTGCCCTATTGGCTTCACTTTTTACCCAGACTGTATGGGCAAATAACATCCAAGACCAAATTAATGGGCTGACACTGCATTCAACCCGTATTATCTACCCCCATGATGCCAAAAACGGGGTGACGTACACTATCACCAATAATACGGCGATACCGTATTTATTACAGGCACGCTTATTACCGTGGGAAGGAAATTCATCAAGCAAAACGGCGAACGAGAATACCGAAGCCGCCGATGAAAATTTGACGGCATTCATTGCTTTACCGCCGTTACAGCGCTTCGAACCGGGTGAAACACTCACATTGCGCATTCTTCAAAAACATCATTTACTCGCGCAAGATAAAGAGTCGATTGCGCAGTTGTCACTGACAGCCATCCCCGCGCAATCAAAAGAGGCGGCGGAAGGCGCGCAAATGATCCTTGCCGTACAAAATAATCTGAAGCTGTTTTATCGCCCCGCGGGATTACCGGAACATCATCTCGACAACATCGCCGAACAGCTGCAATTTCAGCGTACAAAAAACACGCTAACCCTGAAAAACCCGACGCCTTTTTATGTCACGTTAGCGTCACTGTCGGTGGGGAAGAACGCCCTGAATTTAAGTTCCTCACGCATGATCCCCCCCTTTGGGGAGGCGCAGTGGCCCCTTGATGCCAGCCATATGGGAAGCGACATTCATTGGCAGCTCATGGAAGACGATGGCGGAACCGACAAAATGAGAACACGCCAACTCTCAGCAATGTAACCACACCCGACAGATAAACACATTCACCCGATGCGCATTGGCAACGGGGGGATTCTTGCATTCGCAAGATAAAGGAAGACCATGAAAAAAGCCCATAAAATTGCTGAACACCAGCCAAAAAATCCTTTTTTCCGTTATCACCCGCTGGCGTGTGTATTGCTATTGGCGGTCGCTCCAACACAGGCCGAAGATTACTTTGATCCCAGTTTTTTAGGGGTTGCAGGTGAAAACACAGACGTGGATTTATCCGCCTTCTCACAAGCCGGTGGCGTTGCTGAAGGGGAATACACCGTTTCCGTATTTGTGAACCAACAGGACGTGGGGCAATTTACGCTTAATTTTATCAAAAATACCCACGGTGAAATCGCACCGGAATTAACCCCTGAGCAGCTCGACACATTTGGGGTCAATGTGTCGCAAATTCCTGTCCTGAAAGACTTACCTAACGGCGAGTTTATTTCAGATTTAGGCGCCCTGATCCCACAAGCGACAACCCGATTAGATTTGTCACGCTTACGATTAAACATCAGCGTGCCGCAAGTGGCGATGCAATCTCAAGTCAATCGTAATGCCGATCCGTCATTATGGGACGATGGGATTCCGGCGCTCATGGCGAACTATAACGTCAGTGCAGGTCGCACCACCAGTCGCTATGATCACGGCAAAAAAAACCAAAATACCAACGTCTTTGCGTCCGCACGCTTGGGTGCCAATGCAGGGCCGTGGCGTCTGCGCAGTAACCTCACCCATTCCCGTTTCGAATACAGCGGGAGCGAGAACCAATCGGCCACGACCAACACCCAAACCTACTTTTCCAATACCACCCTATCACGGGATATTCGGGCATTACGCTCGACATTGTTAGTCGGTGAAAGCAGCACGGGCAGCGATGTGTTTGATGGTGTGCCCTTTAAGGGCGTGCAGCTAACCTCTAACGAGCAAATGCTGCCAAGCCAATTACGCGGCTATGCGCCGGCGATCAGTGGTGTTGCCAACAGCAACGCTCGCGTCACTATTCGCCAAAATGGCAATATCGTGTATGAAGCCTATGTGGCTCCAGGGCCCTTTTATATCAATGATATCCAGCAAGCGGGCTTATCCGGGGATTATGACGTCACAGTCACCGAAGCCGATGGCGCTGAACGCCAGTTTGTGGTGCCCTACTCATCTTTACCCGTGATGCTGCGCCCCGGCGGCTGGAAATACGAAGTGGCCTCCGGTCGCTATAACGGTAACTTGACCACCAGCTCACGTCGTTCTGACTTTATTCTCGGTACCGCTGTCTATGGGCTGCATAACGATGTCACGGTGTATGGCGGCGCCTTGCTGGCAAAAGATTATCAATCTCTGAGTGTGGGAACAGGAGTCTCTTTAGGTGACTTCGGTGCTGTCTCCACGGACGTCACGCACTCATCGGCTAAATTTACTTATTCCAACCCAGTTACCAGCTCTAGCGAGCGAAAAACGGGGCAATCTTACCGTATCCGTTATTCAAAAAGCTTAATGGCAACCGGCACGTCGGTGGATTTAACCGCATTACGTTACTCCACCGAGCATTTCTATAATTTTAGCGAATTTAACAGCCAAGGTTATCGCCTTGAAGAGGGTCTTAGCCCGTGGACTTTACAGCGTCGTCGCAGCAGCTTCCAAACCCAGCTCAGCCAACAGATGCAACAGTATGGCTCACTGCATTTTCGTGCTAACCGCGATGATTACTGGGGCAGCAGCCGAACCTTAACGGGTTTATCCATGGGCTACAGCAACAGCTTTAAAGGGGTCAGTTACGGTGTGAACTACAATATCGACCGCGTGAAAGACAGCCGCAATAACTGGCCGGAAAACCGCCAGCTCTCTTTTAACTTAAGCGTGCCGTTCAGTGTGTTTACCCAAGACCGTGATTTGCAGTCCATTTATGCCACCTACTCCATGAGTCATGACCAAAATGGACGCACGCAAAATAATAGCGGCCTGAGCGGCAGCTTTATGGATGGCAAGCTGTCGTATGGCGCGTCACAAAGCTGGGGAAATAAAGGGCAAATCGCGAACACCAACCTAAATGCAGGCTACCAAGGCGATAAAGGCAGTATCAGTACCGGTTATAGCTATAGCAATAATTCCCAGTCAATCAATATGAATGCCAGCGGCGGCGCATTACTGCACGCCGAAGGGCTGACATTAAGCCGCTCTATGGGGGATTCAGTTGCGCTTATCAGCGCGCCGGGCGCCGAAGGGGTCAGTGTTAATGGCGGAACCGCCGTGACCGATTGGCGAGGCTATGCCGTGGCACCTTATCTTTCCGACTATAACAAAAACAGCATTGGCTTAGACCCAAGCACGCTGCCTGAAAACGTCGATTTACCGCAATCCAATACCAACGTTTACCCCACCAAAGGCGCAGTGGTGAAAGCCAGTTTCCGTACCCGTATCGGCTACCAAGTGCTCATGACCTTAAAACAGGGTGCCAAGTATGTGCCATTTGGGGCAATTGCCACCTTAACGTCCGATAACAGCGCTGACAACATTAGCAGCATTGTGGGGGATGCCGGGCAGGTGTACCTGACGGGATTACCAGAAACCGGGGAATTGTTAGTGAAGTGGGGAGAGACCGCCGCACAGCAATGTCAGGTGAAATTCGATTTGCGCCATGTGGACGTCTCTGCGGATATGCCAATCCGCCAAGTCTCTTATCGCTGTGTCAGTGGGCAACCGCAAGCTCAGCCTATGGTATCGAATACACCAGAAACGCGTTAGTTATAGTCACCAGTAGGAGAAAAATAATGCAATTAGATCATCAAAAATGCTGGCGACAGACACCAGCGGAGGAGCACTATTATGCATAAGAATGAATCGTATTCTCGTAATAACACTTATTTGGGCACGGCTTGGAAATTGTTGTATGAGAAAAGTAAGTTAATGATATTAAGGTCTTACATATTAGCAATTTTTTATATTTTCAGTAGTCACTATAATATAGCTATCGCAGCAGAAACTTGGTCCGCCATATCAGGCAAAAGTACTTTGATACCTGATGTCGGATTGCAAAGCGAAAATCTTGAAGTAGGGGGTGGTAATTGGTCGCCTTATAATTACGTTTACCCTACCGCAATATCTATATCAACAATCAGTAATAGTGGTAGTTGTTCGTATCCGGAAAACTATCCTACATTTACTACGATTGATGGATATAGTGGGTTAAAAATTGCAGAGGGAATATTATTGATAATTGATGGTGCTGTTACAGGTACCACTAAGGCAACGACTAATTCAAACGCAACAAAAAACTTTACTATTAGTTTTAATGGAAGTGGTGGTGTTCCATATAGTTTGACTAATACTCTGAATATCCTTAGTACTGGATTATGTTCATCAGGGGTTGTACCACCGTCAGATAATCAATATACAGGGGCAAGCAGTGTCAATGTACGTTACTCTTTGTATATTTCACCATCAGCGTCAGCTGGTACTTATGTGATCCCCGACTATTATTGGCGTAAAGAGTCGGGTTCTATTGCCTCGAAAATTTTTACTATTAGTAATAGCACTATTACTATTGAGAAACCAATGATGTGTACCATTAACACCCCGCCTAAGATTGATTTCGGTAAGGTCAATGTTTGGGATTGGGGAGGCAATACTTCCGGTACACCAGGAGGGAATCGTAAGGATGTTTTAGGGGTGGCTGATGGGAATTTCATGATCAACTGCACTGGAGATAATGGCGCTCATTCTCCCGCTAAATTAACACTTAAGGGAAACACTCAAGGTTATGCAAATGACTTAAAAATGACGATGGATGCCACTGGTGAAGTTGCTCCTGCAACCGTACGAGCGTCAATTAAATCAATCAAATCAGCATGCAGCTCCGACGGAATATATTTTGATCCCAGCACAAACCCTGAACCAGGAAATGTCGTGGATTTAGGCGGACTTACCGTCGGTTCACACCAAGTCCCTTACCGTTTTAGCCTCTGTGCGCTTGGAGAAGGCTTTAAAATTGGCGCAGCCTCCGCCACTGCTACCGTCACCATTGATTGGGAATAACCTAGGTGAGTTTTCTGGTCAAACAGTGATTATTCTAAATAATAACTAAAGCGGCTGATCATCATTTAAATTATTTTCCTTCCCTTTAAAAATTAACCATCTCTTTAAATTGCATCTAAAGAGATGGTTACAGCCATTCTCCACTATTATTCTGAGATAAATTGTTCTTCATAAGCGTCTAGATGATGCTTAAAAAATTTCTCGAACTCTTCTGCTGACTCGACTAAAACCGTTACCTCGATGTATTGCTCACCAAACTTGTCTGAATGATCTTCAATCATGATAGATTTACAAAGGATCTCTTCATGGGTATCACTGCAATACAGTTTGCAGCTCACGGTACTGATATTGGGTTTATAAAACGGTGTTGGTACTAATTCACCAAAGACAAATCCCATTGGCGGGTCACTTTTTTCAAGTTCGCTCATCCCAATAATTTGGTCTTTGTAGATAATTTTATATTTCATTGGGAAGTCCTTTGTATCTCTTCACCATAAAATGTTATTTTAAAAAACCTCAAGCATTAAGAAACAAAATTACATCATAAAATTAACATTAAATAATAAACTTAAACATTACCCTCACAAAATCAAAACTAGCATATTATTTTATCATTACCAAATTAATTAGTTAATTTTAATGCGATAATGGTTTAATCAATATAATTTAGTTACCTTAATATAACTGGCTGATACTAAATATTAGCATTGAATTTTAATCAAGGGTCATACATTAAATGAGATGCTATTAATACCCTTCAGTATCACTATTAAAATTCTCTTACTGACTTTTAAAACTAAAGTATTAAGTCTTAAGTCTTAAGTCTTAAGTCTTATTAAACTTCATGTTTAAGACATATTTTTACCAATAAAACGAGTATTTAATATATTAAAAATAATCATTACCTCCCCCAAGAAAACCCAATCAATAAAAAATTAAAAACCGAATATAACTCCAATAAAAACAACTAAATACAACAACACCACCAACAATTTAAATTATTTTCATCTCAACATTCAGATACATTCAAAAAGAAATATAAGGTACATAGAAAGCGAGTCACCTTATTAGATGCACCATCAAAAATTGCTTTTTATTACTTTTCTATATAACGAATTAAGAATTATCTTAATTTTTAGGCGGAAACATTTTTTACTAAAAAATTTATTACATACGTTTTTCTACTTATCCTAAATTTAAATTAGTCTAACTAAGTTAACTTAGAGTGATTCATTTTTACTTATTTAATTAGCCTTTTGATTTTTCAGAATAATAAGCATCACTTATTTATCATTAATTATTTTTATGCTTTAAGATTTTGTATCAAAATATGTTTAATTGTTTCAAATTGAAAGTATTTACATCCCTAAATTTGTTTTTCACACCTTTTAAGTGAGTATTAGTTATGTTAATATTTTTTTGATTTAAATTTCCTTGTATTTATAGGGATACATTTTTAAATGTGGTAACGATAATAAAGAAATGAAATTCATTCTCATAACTTTATTTTCCTAACAAAGAAAAATTAAACATCTCCTTTAAACATCTCTCATTAACTTATTAATGAGATGGCTTTTAGCATCTTTAATAAATAATGTATTAGTTTTTCTTGTATCAATTTAATACTTTTTTGTAAGCAAATAAAAATTACATATTTTTGAATGGAGAGAATGTAATCATGAATAAATATTTAGTTATCGCAGCCTGTATTGTTTCTTCTAATGCAATAGCTGCTTCTAATAATACAATACGTTTTCAAGGCGAAGTTGCTGATGAAACATGTACTGTAACAATTAATGGAAACACCGCGTTACCTGTTGTTTTATTGCCAACAGTATCAAAGAAAGACCTAGCATCATCAGGTAGTACTGCTGGTGAAACACCATTTACCATCGCAGTGAGTGGCTGTACAGGATCGACAACTACAGATACAAATATCAACACCATTTTTGTTGCTAACAATATTACATCCAGTAACCGCGTTGGTAATACTGGTACGGCAACTAATGTTTCTTTAGAACTCATTGAACCAACTGGTAGTAAAGCCGCACTTGATGTAACAGGTACTAAATCTAATGCTGGATTAGTATTAAAACAAAATGAAAAATCGGCAACTCATGACTATGCCGTTCGTTATTATGCTGAAGGTCAGGCTGAAGCGGGTACTGTGTTAGGAAGTGTTCAATATTCTATTTCTTATAATTAAGCCCCTAATCTCTCTTCTCAAAAAGAAGAGAGATTGTTTTTATAAAAAGAGCCAAATAATGAAAAAATTTATTTTTTTTATTCTTTTTATTTTTGCCTTTGTTTCAAGCGCATCAGCATCTGTCACGATGTTAAAAACTCGTGTTGTTTATCTGTCAGATACCAAGTCAGAAACATTAAAATTAAAGAATAACGACAATACCCCCTATATCATGCAAATCTGGACGGATATCGATAATCCGAATTCAACACCAGCCGATGCAGATGGCCCTTTCATTGTTCAACCGACAGTATTTCGTATTGAGCCAAATACAGGTAGAGACGCGAACTTAATTTATACCGGAGGAAGTTTACCTCAAGATAAGGAATCCCTATTTTATTTAAATTTAGTGCAAATTCCTCCTCGCGATGCTGCTTCAAGTGAGAATGAACTTTCTTTTTTAATTCGCCATCGTATTAAAATTTTCTACCGTCCAACATCACTCTCCTCAGGAGCCGATGACATAGGGAAACATATCTCATTTTCAGGCATAACGTCTTCAGGTATCGAAGTTAAGAACAACTCACCTTATTTTTTATCATTGAACTCTGTAAAAGTATTCGGTCAAGCAGGTGAAAAAATAGAATTAATACCAACAATGATCCCGCCATTTGCCAGTAAAAAATTGCCGCTTAAAGATGAAAAAACCATAAATTCAAAGCAAGACAAAGTCATATTCTCATTTACCAACGATTTGGGTGGTAATGTCGAATACACGTATAAATATAATTAGTGGATAAAAATAAGATGACAATCAGACGTTGTTCCTATTTAAGGAGAGAAAACCTATCGTTTAAATACAAGATTGCATCTTATTGCTTTATTGCTGTTTTATTTATCTCTAAAGCTAATGCTCAACATCATGAGCAATCATTTGTCTTTGACCAAAGTATGTTACTAGGTGGAGGGCAAAATATTGATATTAATAAATTTAGTGAGAATAACTATGTCCCAACAGGGCAATATTTAGTCAATCTTTTTGTTAACAGTAACTTCTATGAAAAAAAAGAGGTTGAGTTCAAGTTAGATAAGACAGATACCACCTCTCCATGTTTTTCACCTGAAGAATTAGAGTCTATGGGCATTTTGCTCAAAAAAGCCAATGCTTCCATAGAAACAGAATCCGCCCAATGCTTGTTTATTCAAGACATTATCCCTGACGCTAAAGTGAGTTTTGACTCTTCTAATTTAAGATTAAATCTCCTCATTCCACAGATTTATATCAAACAAGATGCTAAAGGATTTGTCCCGGAAAGTAGCTTAAATGCTGGAACAGCGATGCTTTTCGCTAATTATGATACCAACTATTACAAAAATAAGTCCAAAGGGTACAACTCTGATTATGCGTTTGCCAGTTTCAACGGGGGAATAAATTTAGGTTTATGGCAGTTTCGCCAACAAGCATCAATGAATTACACATCGACAGAAAATAATAATGGCAAAAAAACGAAATTTAATTGGATAAGAACTTATCTGCAACGTCCTATTGTTTCACTAAAATCGCAATTGTTAGTTGGTGAAATATCTACCGCTGGTTCAATTTTTGGCAGCCTTTCATTTAGAGGCATTCAGTTAATTTCAGATGATCGGATGCTGCCTGACTCGCAAAAAGGATATGCGCCCGTTATCCGTGGTGTCGCCACAACAACCGCTCGCGTCTCAGTAAAGCAAAATGGCGTTGAAATCTACCAAACGACGGTATCTCCAGGCCAATTTGAAATCACAGATTTATACCCAACCAGCTATGAAGGCGACCTGCTTGTTGAAGTTCAAGAAGCAAATGACAAGGTAACATCATTTGTTGTGCCTTTCTCTGCCGTACCTGAGTCTGTTCGCCCAGGATATACTCGCTATGCTATCGCGATGGGTGAATTGAAGAATTTCAACCGAATAAATAATCGGTTTGTTGATGCATCTTTTCAGCATGGTTTAACAAACATGCTAACGCTAAGCAGTGGTATCCGTGCAGCAGATAAATACTATGCGGCTTCTGTTGGAACAGTACTTGCGACTCAATTTGGTGCTTTTGGGCTACAATCCGCCTTTTCTAATGCTGATATCAATGGTGAAACTCATCAGGGCGCGCGAGTTGGCATAAATTACAGCCGTACTTTGTCGACAACAAATACGATTATTACATTAGCTGGCTATAAATATTCAACTGAAGGGTTTCGTGAATTAGCTGATGTTTTAGGTGTGAGAGGAATGAAATCAGAAAATGAAGTCTGGAACTCCAATACCTATAAACAAGAAAGCCAAATGGTGCTACACATCAACCAATCTTTAGGGGAGTGGGGACAAGTTTTTACATCGGGTTCAATCAATAATTATTATGGTAACCGTGAACGCGATACTCAATTCCAACTAGGGTATTCAAACACATATAAAAATATTGGATACAGTATTGTTTATAGCCAACAAAAAGTTGGACATGTTAACGACAATTACACGTATAGTGATCAACGTGATAATTCAAAAACCGATAAAATCGTGATGTTCACGGTTTCAGTCCCTCTGGGAGGGAGCTATGACTCTCCTATGCTGATGCTCGGTGGTACAAATAGCGACAGTAATTCCAGCTATCAAGCCAACCTATCTGGAATTATGGGAGAAGACCAAACACTCAGTTACAGCGTGAATGCCGACTATGATGCGAATAATAGAAATGTAAGCTCAGGAATTCATTTAACGAAACAATTTCCTGAAGCGACAATTTCCGGCAGTGTATCTAAAGGTGAAAATTATACTCAAGGCAGCCTTTCTGCTAGGGGAGCCATCGTTGCTCATGGTGGAGGAGTCACCATGGGTCCGTATGTTAGCGACACATTTGCGTTAGTTGAAGCGCAAGGCGCTAAAGGGGCTAGAGTGATTAATGGTTCTGGCGCTTCAATTGATAGGTTCGGATATGCAATTATCCCGTCTCTCATCCCTTATCAATACAATAACGTTGGCTTAGACAGTAAAGAAATTGAGGATAATCATGTTGCATTAGCTGAAAACTCCCAAAAAATTGCACCTTACGCAGGTGCCAACGTAAAACTGAAGTTTAATACATCCGTAGGTTATCCTATCCTTATTTCTATACCTCAATCTATATCATTACCTCTGGGTGCAGACGTTTATGATGCCAACAAACAAGTCGTTGGATTAGTAGGACAAGGAAATCAGATATACGCTCGAGTTGAACAATTGAATGGCACTCTATCCGTTGCCCAGCAATTAGGCGATTGCCACGTAACGTACAACATTCCTGATGACAAAAAAGCATTGAGTCTTATTTTATTAAATGAAACTTGCGAGTAAGTAAAGGCGATTAAAATGACAACATCTTCTTTTGCAAAAATATTGCTAGCCCTGCTACTTTCTTCTTTTACTACCTATACATTCGCAACATGCTATCGAATCACATCAATAAATACGAACTCTGGTAGCGTATATTATACCGAACCTGGAAAGGGAACGGCTGGTGCTTGGGGAGGGTCTACGGATTCATCGGGTACAATGGGTACAACGCCAAGAGTTATTAATATTAATAATAATAACTTTCAACCTTTAGGGTCTTTAATCGCTACAGGATATGTTTCTTTTTTAGATTCAGGTTCTGCACGTTATGAACCGGAACAAATTTTATTTCGTTGCACCGCTGATGAAGATGGGTTTTTAAAAGAATTCTATGCCACCAATGGTGATTCAGCATATGCTGGCATGTATCAAGCTAACCCTGCTTTAGGGCTCGATCAGACCTATACAACCATCGTTAATGGTGTCGGAATTAGAGTTAAGAATGTCAATACAGGGGAGTATTTTTCTCGCTATTGGAAATCTCGCCCACTAACAAATCTAGATAGAGATAGCCAAGGTTGGATTCTGGTTAAAGCCAAAAACTTTTCCGACTCAAGCATAGAGTTATTTAAAATTGACTATGGTTCAGGAGTTCCCGTGCCAAGCGTAACAACGGGGACTGTTTCTTGGACTCAACCTTCTACCTATACGGCGTTTAAATGTAAGCAATGCTCTTTAAACGTAACGGAGAATGCAGATTCCGCATACTACTATAATGGTTGGTATCTATATTGGCCCGGAGCCATTAATTTGCACCAAAACATCGTTGTTAGACGAGCCGCCACTTGTATGGTTGAAAACGTGACACCAAATGTATTTTTCCCATTAATCTCTAAGAATGAGATCGATAATAATGTGAAAGTCACCGCGCCTATTAATATTCGATTTCAGTGCCAATCCGGCTCCCCTGCAAATAGCGGACTTTCAGGGTTTGTCAGCGGAACCGCAAATACACAAACTGCGATGGGTTTTTTACCTAACCCAGCAAATATTACCTCTGCCATTCAAGAAAACTTAACCGTTAGTTCGGGATCCGGAGTCACGCATTTACTGTCAAATGGGTATGGCATGCCAAACATTGCAACAGGCGTCGGGGTTAGATTGTATCAACTGAACGGCACGGCTTTAAATTACCTATCGTCTTTATCAAACACCGGTCAAGGAGCGGCTAATGGGTGGTACCCTGTTCTGACCGATGCTATTTCTGTTGGTGTAGTCAATGGCGTGACGACGTATTCTAAAACAGTCAATGCCTCACTTGAAAAGATCCCAGGTAAAGTCGTCAAACCCGGAAAGTTTGATGCAACTGTTCAAGTGATTATTCAGGTTCAATGACAATGAAATCTACCTTATTCGCGTTAATGATCTTGCTTTCTTCTTATAGTCAGGCAGCAATGATGATTGAAGGCTCACGGGTTATCATCAAGCATTCTCAAAGAGAAGCAACATTGCCCATTAAAAATACCAGTAAATACCCAGTTATTATCCAAAGCTGGGTTGATGATGGGGCTCCCGATGGCACACCAGAAAAAGCAAGTCACTCTCCTGTCATTGCTATTCCTACTATTTTCCGCCTTAATGAAAACGAATTAAAATACATTCGGTTAGTTAATAAATTTATGCCATCTTCAACAGACAGAGAATCACTTTATTGGCTAAATTTATATGAAATCACACCGACCCCTGACAATGAAAAAGGCAATGCCAGTATTATCAATGTCGCAGTCAGGCTACAAATTAAGGTCTTTTACCGACCTGATAACCTTAACGCGACCATTGGTGAAATAAGCGATCAAATCCAATTTACGTTAGATAAAGGAAGCCAACGCTTAACTATCAAAAACCCCACCCCTTTTTATATTACGTTCAATAAACTACAAATGGGTAAAACAGAAGAACAACTACCGACCATGTTATTGCCCCCCTTTTCGGAGCAACAGACTGAAATTAAAAAAGATAATACTAATAACAAGATACTGTTTAGCCTCATTGATGATTCCGGTGAACAAAATCATTATGAAAAAGAAATAATTGTCCGCTGATAATTCAACTCACCATGCTTCGAATTGGTTTTTGAGTAAAAATAAGCAGTGAAATAGTGATAGATAAATCGCAAATAACCGTATTTTGATGATGAGCCTTAATAGGTGCTATCCCCTTTCGCCCTCTTATGCGGAATGATGTATACTTGCCGGCAGGAAATTTATTCACGGTTAATTAATGATGAAAGAAACTGAAAAAACACAGATTAAAACGCTTAGCGACCGCTTAGACCTTATTCGTCACCAAATGGCAAGTATGCAACTGTCGACCCAAGCGGAAAAATACGCCGAGCTCGAAAAAGAAAAAGCGACGCTGGAAGTTGAAATCGCTCGTCTGAAAGAAATGCGTAACAAGAAGCTAAGTAAAGAAGCACAGAAATTGATGGATATGCCATTCAAGCGCCCTATCACAAAGAAAGAGCAAGCGGATATGGGCAAACTGAAGAAATCCGTACGAGGCCTCGTTATTGTCCACCCAATGACAGCATTAGGTCGCGAAATGGAGTTGGATGCTATGACCGGTTTTTCTAAGACTGATTTTTAATAAGAAAAATTTGTCTTAGATCGTGTTTTGCCTAGATTAAAAAATGCGCGGTTTCTATATTGGAAAGCGTGCAGTTCTCTGACAAATTGTGTGCTGCGAACAGAACGGACGCGGTAACCGACCATAAGAATGGCAAGTAAACTATAGTAATCGACCTCTCTGGAAACCTGACCATTTCCCTCTAATCGAACTATCCGGAACTTCAGGATGATTGAGTTTTGAGCAAGTCTTTATAGATTAAGACAAACTACAAAAAATGGTATTAATACGAAGATAGAGGGAGAAAAGTGGCGGAAGATCACAGGAGTCGAACCTGCCCGGGACTGCTGGCAGCCCCAACTGGATTTGAAATCCAGCCGCCTCACCGGAGACGACGATCTTCCTCTATTTGGTAGGTGTTCGATTATAAACTGAATTATTTATTTTCCAAGGTATTGTGAGAACAACCATTCAAATTATTGATACACGCCAATAATGCCACGCCATTCTCAAAAACTGATAACAAAAAGCACAAATGTGATATTGAGGTTTATACAATTGCCCCCATATACTTATTCATGTCTACATACGGCGCGCTGATTTCACAAATAGTCACCCCGCCAACACTTTCATTGTCAGCACAGTAAGCCTTGGCTCCCGAGCGCAAGCCTGCATTCAAGGATGTTTTTTTATGACAAACTCATTATTAGCCGATTCCGCATTACCCCGTTTTGAACATATTGAACCTGCACATATTTTCCCGGCAGTTGAACATGTTTTAGGCGAATATCGCCAAACCGTTGAAAATATTCTGGCAGCCAACAGCCACTACACTTGGGACAACCTGTGCCAACCATTAGAAGAAGCGAGCGATAAACTCTCCCGCGTTTGGTCCCCAGTGAGCCACCTACATTCTGTTAAAAATAGCCCTGAGCTACGTGAAGCTTATGAGCAATGCCTCCCATTACTGTCCGAATTCAGTACATGGATGGGACAACATGAGCCACTGTATCAAGCTTATAAATCCCTCAAAGAAGACGCTGGATTTAATCAATTAAGCCAAGCTCAACGCAAATCTATCGAAAATACCCTGCGTGATTTTGAACTGTCCGGTATTGGTTTACCTGCTGAAAAACAGCAACGTTATGGTGAAATCGTCGCACGTTTATCGGAGATCGCCTCTAAGTTTGGTAATAACGTCCTAGATTCCACAATGGGTTGGTCAAAACTCATTAAAGATGAAAGCGAGCTGGCAGGCATGCCAGAAAGCGCCATCGCCGCAGCAAAAGCCATGGCGGAATCTAAAGGTGAAGAAGGTTATTTACTGACTTTAGATATGCCAAGCTACCTGCCTGTCATGACCTACGCCGATAATGCAGAGCTACGCCGCGAAATGAGCTATGCCTATAGCACTCGCGCCTCCGACCAAGGCCCTAACGCAGGTAAATGGGATAACAGCGAACTTATCGATGAGTTAATGGCGTTACGCCATGAGCTGGCTCAACTGCTTGGTTTTAAAAACTTTGCCGAAAAATCCCTCGCCACCAAAATGGCAGAATCCCCTGAGCAAGTTTTAGGTTTCCTGAATGATTTAGCAAACCGCGCTCATCAGCAAGGTAAAGAAGAACTCGCGGAACTGACCGCATTCGCGAAAGAAAATTATGGTGTTGATACCCTCGAATCTTGGGATTTAGCCTATTACAGCGAAAAACAAAAACAGCATAAATTCTCACTTAATGATGAGCAATTGCGCCCTTATTTCCCAGAGCAGCGCGTGTTAAATGGGCTGTTTGAAGTCGTTCACCGTATTTATGGTTTAACGGCTAAAGAGCGCCAGGATGTTGAAACTTGGCACAATGATGTCCGTTTCTTCGAACTGTATGATGATACCAATACCCTACGCGGTAGCTTCTATCTCGATTTATATGCTCGCGAGCACAAACGCGGCGGTGCATGGATGGATGATTGCGTGGGTCGTATGGTGCATAAAGATGGTTCACTGCAAAATCCTGTGGCTTATTTAACTTGTAACTTTAATAAGCCGCTAGGGGATAAGCCTGCTTTATTTACCCACGATGAAGTCATCACCCTGTTCCACGAATTTGGTCATGGTCTACACCATATGCTGACCCAGATTGATGTTGCCGATGTGGCGGGTATCAATGGGGTTCCATGGGATGCCGTGGAATTACCAAGCCAATTTATGGAGAACTGGTGCTGGGAACCTGAAGCCCTTGAGTTTATCTCTGGTCACTATGAAACTGGCGAACCTTTGCCAGCCGATATGCTACAAAGCATGTTAGCCGCGAAAAACTACCAGTCGGCGATGTTTGTACTGCGCCAGCTTGAATTTGGTCTGTTTGATTTCACCTTACACGCGGAATATGACCCAGCAAAAGGCGCGCAAGTGATGCCAACGCTGTATGCCATCAAAGAAAAAGTTGCCGTGGTACCATCACCAAAATGGGGGCGTTTCCCGCACGCATTTAGCCACATTTTTGCCGGCGGCTACGCAGCGGGTTATTACAGCTATTTATGGGCGGATGTGTTGGCTGCTGATGCGTTCTCTCGCTTCTCTGAAGAAGGCATTTTTAATCGCCAAACTGGTCAATCCTTCCTCGACAATATTTTAAGTCGCGGGGGTTCTGAAGCGCCTATGGTACTGTTCGAGCGTTTCCGTGGTCGTAAACCAGAATTAGATGCGATGTTGAAGAGCTACGGTATTCATGGCTGAAAATATTGCTATCCAATTAATCTGTGAAGAGGGTGCCGATATTGGCACTCTCAATCAACTTGCTGAAAAATGGCAACTCACACATACACCTGACGCCTTGATGGCATTGGTGTTAACCCCCGAAAACCTGCAATTACGCAAAATGGATGAACCAAAATTAGGCGGCATCTTTGTGGATTTTGTCTCAGGCGCGATGGCGCATCGCCGTAAATTTGGTGGTGGACGCGGTGAGGCGGTTGCTAAAGCGGTGGGGATCAAAAAAGAGTATCTGCCCGATGTAATTGATGCGACAGCCGGTTTAGGGCGCGATGCTTTTGTACTGGCGGCTTTGGGCTGTAAAGTACGGATGTTAGAGCGTCATCCAGTGGTAGCTGCACTGCTTGATGATGGTTTACAACGTGGTTATCAAGACCCTGAAATTGGGGAATGGCTACAATCACGAATGTCACTGATCCACGCATCGAGCATTACCGCATTAGCCGAAATTACTGAAGCGCCGGACGTGATTTACCTCGACCCGATGTACCCACATCGGCAAAAAAGTGCATTAGTGAAGAAAGAGATGCGGGTGTTTCAGTCATTGGTCGGGGCTGATGATGATGCAGATTCTTTACTGGCACCAGCCATTGCGCTGGCAAAACGCCGTGTTGTGGTTAAGCGACCTGATTACGCCGAACCGCTTGCGGGGCAAAAAGCACCTTCAGCAGTCACAACCAAAAGCCATCGATTCGATATCTATCCCTGTATTAAACACAGCGATTAAAACGTAACGGCGAAGGGCGTTTGTACGGTTTATCACAGCGACAAACTTGTACGACCGCCCTTTCGCTTACGTTTTGAGTTAAACCTTACACAACGCCTTGTGCAAACATAGCGTCAGCGACTTTAACAAAGCCAGCAATGTTCGCGCCTTGGACGTAGTTGGTTTGTTTGGCTTCGCCACCGAATTCAACACAGTGGTGGTGAATGTCCAACATAATGTGGTGTAAACGCGTATCCACTTTTTCTGCTTTCCAGCTTAAGCGTGCTGCGTTCTGCGCCATTTCCAGACCTGAAGTTGCAACACCGCCAGCGTTAGCTGCTTTACCAGGAGCAAATAGAACACCTGCTTCAAGGAATAGCTCAGTTGCAGGAATAGTGGTTGGCATGTTTGCGCCTTCCGCGACAGCTTTAACGCCATTTTGGATCAGCACTTTAGCCGCGTCTACATCCAGTTCGTTCTGTGTTGCACATGGCAGTGCGATATCCACTGGAACGCCCCAAGGTTGTTTACCCGCTAAGTAAGTTAAACCAAACTCTTTCGCGTATTCTTCAACACGACCGTAGTTGTTTTTAATAGCTTCTAAGCGTGCAAGTTTTTCAGGGGTGAAACCGGCTTCATCCACGACAGTACCGCTAGAGTCGGATGCAGTAACGACTTTTGCACCTAATTCCATACATTTTTCAATGGTGTATTGAGCAACGTTACCCGAACCTGAAACAGCCACTCGCATGCCTTCAAAACCTAAACCGTGGCGTTTGAGCATCGCGTCAGTGAAGTAAACAAGACCGTAACCGGTTGCTTCTGGACGAATTAAGCTACCACCAAATGACAGACCTTTACCGGTGAAAACGCAAGAGGTGTCATTAGACAGTTTTTTCATCATCCCAGTCATAAAGCCAACTTCACGACCGCCTACACCGATATCACCAGCAGGAACGTCAGTATCAGCCCCTAAGTGGCGATAAAGTTCTGTCATTAATGCTTGGCAGAAACGCATCACTTCACCATGGCTTTTTCCTTTAGGATCAAAGTCAGAACCGCCTTTTGCTCCACCCATTGGTAGGGTTGTGAGTGCATTTTTAAGGGTTTGTTCGAAGCCTAAGAATTTCAGGATGGATAAGTTAACGGATGGGTGGAAACGCATGCCGCCTTTGAATGGACCAATCGCAGAGCTGAATTGAACACGCCATGCGCGGTTAACTTGCACCTTTCCTTGATCGTCCATCCAACATACGCGGAACTGGATCACTCTTTCTGGCTCAACGAAGCGTTCGAGAAGTGCTTGATCGCGATATTTTGAATTTTGTTCAATGAAAGGCCAAAGAGAAGTGAATACTTCACGCACTGCTTGTAGGAATTCAGGCTGTGAAGGGTCTCTTTTTTGGACAGACTCCAAGAATGAAGATAGTGTTTGAGCCATCTTTGTCTTCCTTTTTCAATGTGGATATTGTTGTGAGGTGCCTCACTATTTCTTATCTTTTTTTTTTAGGAAATGTGAGGTCGATTTGTGTTTGCCTATTGAATATATCATTAGTTTATATTCTCAATTCAAGGTTTTTTTTTACTCATTTGAAAAAAAAATTGCTTGACCTGCCAATCACTCCCTTCAGACGATTATTTTGCCGCAAAAAAAACGCCTGCATAAGCAGGCGTTTTCAGTGAATAATATTTCAATTTATCGATGAAGAATTATTCTTCTTCGTCATTCAGTGGAACAATCAGCATATCCACATGAACAGTATTGATTAGCTGGCGAGCCGAAGACATCAGCTTGCTCCAGAAATCTTGGTGATGTCCGCAGACAACTAAGTCCATGTCGTATTTTTTGATAGCATCCACTAACACCTGACCTAAGTCACCGCTACCGCTAAGGGTTTCTTGGATGTCATAACCCGCACCTGCGGAAAGGTCTCTTAGTGAATTACGAGTTTCGTCAGTGATGCGTTGTTGCATATCACCTAAATTCACATCGATAAGGCCGGTGTACAGATCCGAGTAATTAACATCAACATGGATCATAGAGACTTTGGCTCCGTACGGTTTCGCCATAGAAACTGCTTTATCCAGTAAAACTTTACTTTCAGGTGATAAATCAACCGCGACAAGAATATGTTTATAAGCCATAAGTAAACTCCTTCCAAATGCTGATTTAACTGGTGGTTAACGACGTTCACCAATATCTTATGAATATACTATACCTGCTAATCGCGATAACTAAGTGTCGTTTTGATCACATCTAGCAGATTAATTTTTAAGGATTAAAAGACAGAACATTTGATAAAACAATAACATCATTCATTCAATATTAATATATATCAGTTCAAAATTCGAATTACCGCAATGCCAGTAAGTGTAATCAACAATCTGTAAATTAACAGTTTATGACTCCCACTTTTTTGAAGTCAAAATTTGAACCATCTGCACTTTTTTTAAGCAATGAATTGTGTTTAAGTAACGACATGCCCTACAATGAAAATAAATGATGTTAGTGCAATATTTTGGCGGTATTTCCTTTAGTGACAACGGGGCAATTTAGGTTCGTTCTAAGGAGGGGATTATGTTCAGTGTAATTGCATTATTTTGGGCACTCTGCATTTTGTGCATCTTAAATATGATGCGCTATTTTTCTTCTATTCGCGTTTTATTATCTATTCTGAGGGATTCGGATCCTCTACTTTATCAATCCGTTGATGGTAATGGCTTTTTCACGACTCACGGTCAGCTTAACAAGCAATTGCGCCTTGTCCGTTATATCAATACCAAACAGTACCTTGAGCACTACGATCCTGATGTAATATTCCGTTGTGAACGTATTCGCAAGCAGTTTATGTTGATCAGCCGATTAAGCATTTTAGTCGTTGTGAGTTTGGTCTATATGGTAATAGCCAATTAACCTCGCGTTTGTTATTCCCTTTATTCAAGGCAAAAAAATAGTGATGACCGGAAACCGATCATCACTATTTTAGAATGCTTATGCTTAGAGTGTGCAGGAAGCCCTAACTGGGCTCCCTACCGCTGATTAGATAATCTTCAGAGCAATCCAGTACAGTACACCGGACAGAATGATGGAAACAGGAAGCGTCAGTAACCATGCAAGCGCAATGCTCTTAATCGTTTTACTCTGAACACCACCACCATCAACTACCATCGTACCCGCTACCGCAGAAGAGAGAACTTGGGTTGTTGAAACAGGCATACCTGTATAACTTGCCACACCGATAGATACCGCCGCAGTGACCTGAGCCGATACGCCTTGTGCGTAAGTCATACCTTTCTTACCGATTTTCTCACCGATAGTCACCGCAACACGCTGCCAACCGAACATGGTACCCAGTGCCAGTGCTAACGCAACGGCAACGATAATCCATAACGGTGCATACTCAACAGTATACAGCAGGTCATTACTCAGCTTTTTCAGTAAGCTCGCATCTTTTGCGCTAGTTTCTGGTAACTTCGCCACGGCATTCGCAGTATCGGAGATACACATTAACAGGCGACGAGTTTGGTTGCGCTGGTCAGGTGTTAACTCATCATAGCTCTGAATGCCGCTGAGCATCTTCTGAGCTTGATTTAAGATAATTGGCGTACGCGAACTGTCACAATGGAACTCGCCTTCTTCTGGCTTGTTCTCCGCCATCATAGGCGTATTTTCAATTGCGTGGTTTAAGGCTGGTTTATGTGTTTCATAGTATTGTTGCAGATGAACCACCGCATCATGTGTTCTCGCGATATCATAACCGTTTGAATTCATGTTAACGACGAAGCCTGCTGGTGCAACACCAATTAACACCAGCATAATCAGACCGATACCTTTTTGCCCATCATTCGCGCCGTGAGAGAAGCTCACGCCGACAGCAGACAGGATCAATGCAGTACGCGTCCAAAATGGTGGTTTGCGTTTACCATCTTTCTTCTCACGCTCAGCTGGCGTTAAGTGAATACGGCGACGTTTTTTCGTTCCGCTCCAATAACGGCGTAACATGAAAATCATCAGCCCTGCAATCACAAAACCGATAGCCGGAGAAAGAATTAAGGACATGAAAATACTGATCATTTTAGGAATATTCAGCGCATCAACCACCGATGTATCAGTCACTATCGCATTGGTTAAACCAACACCGATAATGGCACCGATCAGCGTGTGAGAACTTGATGCTGGAATACCTAAATACCAGGTTCCAAGGTTCCAGATGATAGCAGCCAGTAGCAATGAAAAGACCATTGCAAGGCCGTGAGCAGAGCTCACGTTAAGGAGAAGGTCTGTTGGTAAAAGATGAACAATGGCATATGCCACGCTCAGCCCTCCCAGCAAGACACCGAAAAAGTTAAATACCCCGGCCATGACAACCGCGAACTGAGCGCGCATTGCTCGGGTGTAAATCACCGTTGCGACCGCGTTAGCAGTATCATGGAATCCGTTAATCGCCTCATAGAACAGCACAAATAACAGTGCTAGAACTAACAATAGACCTGTGTAAAATTCTAAACCTGTAAAAAGATGTAGCATAGACGTTAAGCCATTATTGGTTGGACATGAACGCGGCGCATTATCAGTGACAAACGCTAGCGGTGGAAGCGAAATCTGACCTTTTTTTGATTTAAATACCAATCAAAAAATCATCAAATACAAACTATCCCTTTAATATCATCCAGTTACCACAATTAAAGTTATTCTGAATTTTTGAAACTTTTTTTATGATAATTTGTGAAAATCTGGGGGAAATAGTCTTTTTTCGCGATTTTTCCTAATTATAATACGTCTACCATACTTTTCATTAATTCTTCGATGATCCGCTGCATTACAACCTACGTTAAATCGCGTAAAATAGCGGCATAAATATTCGTAATTACGATAAAAATCAAATATATATAGAGAACCCTGATTGTGAGAAATATTGACGTTATTATTTTAGGTGCAGGCGCGGCCGGATTATTTTGCGCTTCACTCGCTGGTAAGCGCGGTTTAAATACCCTTGTACTGGATAACGGTAAAAAATTAGGGCGTAAAATTTTGATGTCCGGCGGTGGACGCTGTAATTTCACCAATATGTACGCCGATCACAATAACTATCTCTCGACTAACCCTCATTTTTGTAAGTCAGCACTTGCTCGCTATACACAATGGGATTTTATTGAGCTTGTTGGCAAATATCAGATTCCTTATCACGAAAAGACCCTAGGACAGCTATTTTGCGATAATAGTGCGCAAGATATCGTCGATATGCTGAAAAGTGAGTGTGATCAGCCCAATGTCACTATCAAGCTACGCAGTGAAGTCACCCAAGTCGACAAAACGGATGACGGCTATGTTGTCACGGTGAACGGAGATCAAGTAAGTACTCGCTTACTGGTGGTTGCAACTGGCGGACTTTCAATGCCAGGCTTAGGAGCAACTCCGTTTGGTTATCGACTTGCCGAGCAATTTGGGCACAGCATCATCCCTACCCGTGCTGCACTCGTTCCTTTTACCTTACACAAACCTCTACTTGAAGCACTGCAAGCCCTTTCTGGGGTTTCCGTGGCGGCAACCGTTACATCCGCCAGCGGTGTGCTATTTAAAGAAAATATCCTGTTCACTCACAGGGGACTATCAGGTCCGGCAATTTTACAAATTTCGAATTACTGGCAACCCGGCGAGTATGTGAGTATTAACTTACTTCCAGAGATTTCATTGGGGGAATTTCTGACCAATGAGAAACAACAGCGCCCTAATCAATCGCTCAAAAATACCTTAGCGACACTGTTACCTAAACGCTTAATTGAGGTCTTACAACAACTTGGACAGATTCCAGATTGCCCACTCAAACAACTCACCCACGCACAGATTGATGCTCTTGATGACTTGTTGCATAACTGGCAAGTACAACCTAACGGCACAGAAGGTTATCGTACTGCGGAAGTGACTCTTGGTGGCGTTGATACCCATGAAATTTCATCCAAAACCATGGAATCGCTCAAGTCTCCCGGACTTTATTTTATTGGCGAAGTGATGGATGTGACGGGTTGGTTAGGGGGATACAATTTCCAATGGGCGTGGAGTTCCGCTTCTGCTTGTGCGGAAAACTTGCTCCATCAAGCTTAATCGCGCACGCTTTTATGAAATTATTTAATCCATTGAAAAATAATGGATATTATTTAATTTCAACCAAATCAGGCAGTTGAGCATTGAGTTTAAATAAATCTAAAATTGGTTAAAAATAACTCTTTACAAACGATAGTGATAACTATTATCATTATCACATCTTCCGCAGGCGACTTAACTTAGTCAGTCTCTTGTAGGAGGTACGACATTGCTCACATTGCTTCCAGTGTTTACTTTAGCCAGCATATGCTGGCTATTTTTTTATCTGTACCTTGCCATTTCATACCGAAAATCATCTTGGTGATATCCTAGAATCTTATTCAAATTTTTTGGATCCTATGGTTAATGTCGCCTACTTTTCTCTTTCTACAATTTGGCTAAACTGTCATCAACAAGTTAAGCAAGAGCCCAATGAAAATTGGATATCCGCTTTTAAGGAGATGACTCAATGATCTATTTACGCCAAGCAAATGAACGTGGACACGCAAACCACGGTTGGCTGGACAGCTGGCACACTTTCTCGTTCGCTAACTATTACGATGAAAAATTTATGGGTTTCTCAGCGTTAAGAGTCATCAATGAAGACTACATCGCTGCGGGACAAGGGTTTGGTACTCACCCTCATAAAGACATGGAAATATTGACCTACGTGCTGGATGGTGCCGTTGAGCATAAAGACAGCATGGGCAATATGGAACAGATCCCTGCGGGTGAATTCCAAATCATGAGCGCGGGAACGGGTGTTCGTCACTCTGAATACAACCCAAGTAATGAAAAAGAGCTGCGTTTATACCAAATCTGGATCATTCCAGATAAAAATGGCATCGAGCCACGTTACGAGCAAAAACGCTTTGATTCGACAAGTGGTAAGCAATTGGTGTTATCACCAGATGCACGCGATGGCTCGCTAAAAGTTAACCAAGACATGACCTTATGGCGCTGGGCATTACCAGCTAATGAGCAAAGCACTCACGACATCGCAGAAAAACGTGTTGTTTGGATCCAAGTCGTTAAAGGCAACATTGAAGTTAATGGGCAGAAAGCAACGACTAGCGATGGTTTAGCCATTTGGCAAGAAAATCAGCTAACGATTAAAGCTGATGAAGAGAGTGAAATTTTAGTTTTTGACTTGCCTGCTGCGGAATAATTTTTCAGGTAAGTAAACGCTAACACCAATGGGAAAGGCTCTACACGATGATGTTATCTTCAATCGTTGTAGAGCCTTCTTTTATCTGTACTACCCGAAATTACAGTTTAGGACCGGCTTTAACCAGTGCTGCACCTGCAGGGGTATCAGTGTACTTATCGAAATTCTTCACGAAGCGCTCCGCTAAGTCTTTAGATTTTTCATCCCACTGAGATTTATCAGCGTAAGTATTACGTGGGTCAAGGATATTGGTATCCACACCCGGTAATGCTGTTGGGACTTCTAAATCAAACACTGGCAGCTTGATGGTATCCGCTTTTTCGATATCGCCACTTAAGATTGCATCGATGATTGCACGCGTATCTTTAATAGAGATACGTTTGCCTGTACCGTTCCAACCAGTATTGACTAAGTATGCTTTCGCGCCTGCGGCTTCCATACGCTTCACTAATACTTCCGCGTATTGAGTTGGGTGCAGAGATAAGAATGCTGCGCCGAAACATGCAGAGAATGTTGGAGTTGGTTCAGTCACACCACGCTCTGTACCGGCTAACTTCGCCGTGAAACCAGACAGGAAGTGGTACTGAGTTTGTTCTGGCGTTAAGCGAGAAACTGGTGGTAACACACCGAATGCATCTGCCGTCAGGAAGATAACTTTTGTCGCATGGCCAGCTTTAGAAACTGGTTTTACGATGTTTTCGATGTGATAGATAGGGTAAGAAACACGCGTGTTCTCAGTTTTAGAACCGTCATTGAAATCAACGGAACCGTCAGCCAATACCATGACGTTTTCTAATAACGCATCACGTTTGATTGCGCCATAGATATCTGGCTCAGCTTCTTTAGACAGGTTGATAGTCTTCGCGTAGCAACCGCCTTCGAAGTTGAATACACCGTCATCATCCCAACCATGCTCATCATCACCAATTAACTTACGTTTTGGATCTGTAGACAGTGTGGTTTTACCTGTACCAGACAGGCCGAAGAAAATTGCAACGTCGCCTTTTTCACCAACGTTTGCAGAGCAGTGCATTGATGCGATGCCTTTTAATGGCAGCAGGTAGTTCATCATAGAGAACATACCTTTCTTCATTTCGCCGCCGTACCAAGAACCGCCGATTAACTGCATACGCTCAGTTAAGTTGAAAGCAACAAAGTTTTCTGAGTTCAGACCTTGCTCTTTCCAATTCGGGTTAGTGCATTTTGCACCGTTCATCACGATAAAGTCTGGTTCAAAACCAACTAACTCTTCATCAGATGGACGAATAAACATGTTTTTCACGAAGTGAGCTTGCCATGCAACCTCAGTGATAAAACGGACTTTCAGACGAGTATCTGCGTTCGCACCACAGAATGCATCCACAACAAACAAACGTTTGCCTGATAGCTGCTCAGTCACTAAGTGTTTCAGGCTGCTCCAAACCTCTTGGCTCATTGGTTTGTTATCGTTTTTACCTTTACCTTGGTCAGCCCACCAAACGGTATCACGGGTTACATCATCGCGAACGATATATTTATCTTTTGGGGAACGTCCTGTAAAAATACCGGTATCAACAGCAACAGCACCTAACGTAGTGACGGTACCGCGTTCATAACCTTCAAGACCTGGCTTGGTTTCTTCCTGAAATAACAGCTCATAACTTGGGTTATAAACAACTTCAGCGACGTCATGAATGCCGTACTTTTCGAGATCCTTCAGGGTAATGCTTTTAGCGCTCATTATATTGCTCCTGGTAAACATAGCTATTCTGCCGACGATCATAAATCTTTACGACTAATTAACAGCGATAGTTATCAAAGAATTGAAAATGTATAATTTTTTTTAATTCATAATGAGACTTAGAGCACGTTATAATCCTTTAAAATTATAAAAAAAGGGTGCAAAATTGCACCCTCGTCACATAATTAGGTTGCTAAATCGTATCAGTGAAGTTGCTGATTTCGCTCATTATTTAACCCGATGATATCGGATTCAATAAATACATAGTGTGAGCCACAATATTCACACTCCATATCAATTTTCCCATCTTTGTGCAAAATATCCATAACATCTTCATGGGTTAATGTCGCTAAAGACGCTTCACAACGCTCACGTGAACAAGTGCAACGGAACTCAACAGATTGTGGGTCATACAGCGTGACATCTTCTTCATGATATAGACGATGAAGTACCTCTTTCACGTCTAATTCGCTGAGCTCTTTGCCTTTGATAGTCGCAGTCAGTTGCACTAAGTGATCAAAAAACTCGTGGCTAGTCTCTCCTGCAGCTGGTAAAACTTGCAGCAACATCCCGCCAGCAATCGCTTTGCCATCTTGTTCACTAACACGGATAAACAGGCGGGTTGGTAACTGTTCAGATTGGCGGAAATAGGCATCAATACTCTCTTCAATGCTGTTGCCTTCAATCGCCACAATCCCTTGATAACGCTCACCTTGTTTTGGTGTAATTGTGATGACAATGAACCCGTTACCAATCATTTGCTGCAACGTACTTCCCGCGACAACAGGACCCTCAACACGGGCAACACCGCGCATTTGTTGTAGGTTATTACCGTTAATCACGGCTAACTTAACAGGGCCATCACCTTGGATTTGAACGGTAATGTCACCATCAAATTTTAAAGTTGCAGTCAGTAAGCTGGTCGCAACCAGCAGTTCTCCCAGCAGCATTTTGACGGCTTCTGGGTAATCATGATTTTCTAGAATATGATGAAAAGTCTCATCGACAGTAATCATTTCTCCACGTACCGCATGCTGTTCGAACAGGAAACGGTGGAGTTGGTCTTGTTTAGCCATAATTTCTCTCTATTACTCAGGCAGTCTATTAAGACGATTCATGGGAATTCGTGTGTTTAAATTTTAGCAGAGTCCGACGCTCTTTTTTATCGGGACGTCTGTCAGGATGTGGCATCGTGAGTGCATTCATCTTACGTGCCATCGCCATCTTTTCACGTTGTTCAAGGCTTTCTACGGTTTCACGGTAGAGTAACTGAGCTTCTGGTGCGCCTTTACGTTGATTGCTGATCTCGAGCACTTCGATAATCCGCTCATCATTTCCTTGACGCACTTTTATCATCGCACCCAATTCAACAATTTTGCCCGGCTTACTTCTTTGCCCATTGTAATGGACTTTTCCGCCATCAATCATCTCACGAGCAATGGAACGTGTTTTATAAAAACGTGCAACCCATAGCCATTTATCAAGGCGAACTTGTTCAGCGGATGATGGCTTTGTTGAAGATTGATTTGTCGATAACGGCTTCATGGTGCCTCCTCACACTTAGTTTGAATGCCAAACCAAAATGAGGCTCCATGGTCAGGGAAGGATAATACTATCTAGACTCGGAAGGATTATCTGCCTCATAGCATTTATCGTAATATTCAGTGATTTTACGCAAACGCCGTTTGTTATTCAAAACTCGAATAATAATTAATGTTCCATTTATCAAGGTACAAATGATTAAGAAGAAAACCAACATTGAACGGCAGACATATTCTGATAACACATCTTCATCCAAGCGTTCATGAACCACCACTTGCAATGTGCCATTGGCATCTGTCGAAATGTTCGTGATAACCCCTTCAACATCAAATGGGGTATTAATCAGAATGCTAGATAAGCGCTTTAACTCATACCATCGCTGAACTTGGTTCATTTCGCTCAGTGAACTTACTGGCATTATATCTACCAGCGGGCGGTTTTCATCGCTGATCAACAATACCCCACCTGGTGGTGGGCTATTGAGTTTACGAACTTCCTTCTCAAGTTCTTTCTTGATGAAATCATATGTGGTGTCTTCAACGAGGTTTTCCAAGGCATCAGCACTTCCTGCACGTAATAAAACATGCGCACCACTTAATTTTCCTGAAGACGCTTTATTTACCAATCCCGGCCAATCATCCACACTTCCACCCAAGTTAGACAATGCGCTTTTGAGTTTAATGCAATGATCTTGTTGATCACACAACGCGTTGGTTTTTAATACGATTTCTGAAAAATCGAAAATAATATTCATTCCCGATTTCATAATTTCACGCTGCAATCTTGGGTTAATTCCCGGGGCATCTTTATCTGGATGTAATTGATTTTTTACGCTATTCAATAAATCTATGGCTCGATTCACAATCTCAGATTGCGGCTCAGTAATCAGGTTAATATTATTCCAATACACACCCGAACAATCAAAAGGCACAAACAACGCTTGATTGGCATCATTCAAATTAGGAGGACGATAACACATCCCCATTCCCTTCGCTGATAATGTATCTCCAACTCTAATTTTACGCGCTGTTAAATCTGAAGGGTCAACAACACTGACTTTTTTCGCACCTTCAATCCACGCAAAACCTAATTTTACTGGCAAACTAATCGATTGATAAGAAAACACCATCGCCAAAACGAGCAATGCACTGAAAAACATCAGCACATTCTTTTTAAATCGTTTATAGGGGTAATAGCGTTCCTCTTCATGAACTGAGAGATATCGACCATACCGTAGCACTTCTCCCGTCGAATAGAGGTCAATATTCGTAGGATGGTTTAGCTCATATTTTAGGTAAGGGAGCCAATAGGTGGGGTAGTGCAAATCTACGCCCCCTATCGAAATGGTGGATGAGTATTTTTTATCTAACTCTCCGTACAATTCCCAGCGTTTGGCTTGCCCATAAATACATTGCACATCTTGATAGGGTCTAGGAAAAAGACGTAAACGGAATAATAAAAACATTCCGAGGATAAAAACCACCGCAGCTAATGTCAGCCCCCATCCTTGAAAAATGGGAATAGAAACAATCGTCAGATAGCCGATAAAAAAACTGAGGCTCACCACAATCGCCCCTAACCACCCGGAAGAATTATGGAGTCGATGCTCCTCTTTACTTTCCTTACGCATCTTCAGCAATTGAATGGTGTTCGGTTCACCTTCATGGATATCAGCCTCAGGTTGAGTCCTAGGCTCCTCTGAAGGGACTTCCCATTCATAGCTAAATTCCTTCAATGAGTGACCATTGAGAGCCACAATTAAAGGCAGATGATCCGTTTCTACAATTTCCATGGCATTTTGTCGTTGTAAGAACGGTTCTAGTTGAGAAGGTAACTGAACTTCAATCGTATCAATAAAATAACGCCAACCCTGCCCTTGCTCTTGACGCAAATTAAATCGCGTAATGGCATTACAGATGGTAGCAACAGTCGCATTTTTTCGTATTTGCCATGCAGCTTGGGAAGGCGAATGAAGGTTTTTAGATGCACTGTGATTAAGATACTGGGTGATAGTCTGGAAATCAGACTCAATCATTTTTTTAAACGCGGGTGTTGCTAGAGAGGGTATTTGATAGACACTAGAACGCCGTCCCCGCCGGAAGAACAGAACGGAAACCATTATAATTAGGCTAGCTATTATCAGAGCCAGTATAATGACGGTGTTTAGCATTTTTTTCTCAACAGAATTGTCTACTTAAAAAGCATAGCAACGTAATGCTATTCACTATATAAGCCAATTCCTATTCTCTTTCAGTTTTTGTTTTATTTTACAATATGTTGTAAATAAAATGTTTTACTTATTAATCAGTGCGATTTTCATAAGTAGATTATACTAACAGCATTTTCTCCACCCTATAATCTCTATCATTTTTTTTTGATATGCGTCATAGTTAAAGACAATGTATGCTTGCCCTCATGGATCCCATTCACCTGATTCGGAAATCGTTATGACAGAGTTAAAAAAACCAAAAATCCTGAATATTCAAGATGTTGCTAAATCTAAACTATTCAGTATCCAATCTGTTGACCTCGAATTTAGTAATGGCGAAAAACGTGTTTATGAAAGAATGCGCCCCGCAAAGCGTGAAGCAGTTCTTATCGTCCCCATCATTGATGATCACCTGATTTTGATCCGTGAATACGCCGTGGGTATCGAAAACTATGAGCTAGGCTTCCCTAAAGGAGCCGTAGACCCAGGAGAAGCCCCTCTTGAGGCAGCTCAGCGAGAACTCAAAGAAGAAATCGGTTATGGGGCTCGCCAAATTACCCCTTTGGCAAAACTCACCATGTCCCCATCTTACTTTTCCAGCAAGATGAACATACTTATAGCTAACGACCTATTTAGCGAAAAACTTGAGGGGGATGAGCCAGAACCGCTCCAACAAGTCAAATGGCCGATTGCACGTATGATGGAGCTCCTCGACCACCCTGACTTCAATGAAGCCCGCAATATTAGCGCGTTGTTTTATGTGGAACGTTACTTAAAAAATAACGCGAAATAACGCCACTCGATATTCAATCTATCCAATACCCTAAATAAGTACACCCCATGCCAAACGGCGATGGGGTGCAGTTTATTTACACTCAAAACAGCTCATTAGAATAGCTCTTGGCTGGCTCCATTTTCCGTTGAAATGGTCGTTCCAACCTCTTGTACCGCGCGCTCTTTCGGCTCAGTTCCTTCGATAAAGTATTCACTACGAGAAGGTCCACCGGATGAGAGTTTACCTGTACGGGTATCGATAGAGACTGAAATAATTCCTTTTGGTGGTTGCATAGTTTTCACCGGAACGCCGTCAAGGGCGGCTTTCATAAAGTCATCCCAAATCGGCTGAGCACTCTTCGCACCTGCTTCACCACCGCTTATTCCGGTACGACCTAATGTGCGCTTGTTATCATCAAAGCCAATCCATGCTGAGGCAACAATATCAGGACCATAACCGGAGAACCACGCATCTTTCGAGCTATTCGTGGTTCCTGTTTTCCCGCCAATGTCACGACGACCGCCCAGATCACGCCCCGCACGCCAACCGGTACCTGACCAACCTGGCTCACCATAAATATTTGTCACCATCGCATCGCGAATTAAGAACGCCAGCGGTGTGCTAATAACATGCGGGGCATATTGGTCTTCAGGGCTCTGCTGTTCTGCGGTCGTAGACAGTGCCATCGTTGGCTCTTGCTCCACCACATTATTATTCGATTGAGTCACTTCCTCTGTTGCGTCTTCGCCTTCAGAATCACTCAGCGCAATCGTACGCGCCGTATCCCCATAAATGACCGGAATATTTGTACACTCAGGACACGCAATTTTTGGTTTCGCTTCGAAAATTACTTCATCGCTGTGATTCTCAATCTTCAAGATATAGTAAGGATCAACAAGGTATCCCCCGTTCACCATCACGGCGTAACCACGCACCATTTGCATTGGGGTAAATGATGGAGCACCCAGCGCCAACGCTTCTGTACGGTTAATATTCTCTTTCGGGAAACCAAAACGCGTTAAATAATCTGCGGCATAATCCACACCCATGGCGCGCATCGCACGCACCATCACCACGTTTTTCGACTGACCTAAACCTTGACGTAAACGGATAGGACCATCATAGCGCGGTGGTGAGTTCTTCGGACGCCAGTCTGAACCAGCTCCCGCATCCCAACGGCTAATCGGCACATCATTGAGTAATGACGATAACGTTAAGCCTTTATCCATCGCAGCCGTATACAAGAATGGCTTAATATTTGAGCCCACTTGGCGCAATGATTGCGTCACGCGGTTAAATTCACTCATATTAAAATCAAAACCACCCACAAGGGCTATCACCGCCCCATCATTCGGATTCAATGCAACAAATGCTGCGTTCACATCAGGGACTTGTGCTAACCACCAGCTATCTTTAACCTGACGAACCCAAATTTGCTCACCAGGCTGCACAACTTTATTCACGGCAGATGGCGTACCACCTTGCTGAGTATCTGAAATAAATTTACGCGCCCAGCGCACACCCGCCATCGTAATTTGGATGTCCGATCCATCCGCCAGCATGACTTTTGCATCGCTGCTGCTCGCAGACGTGACAACGGCTGGAACCAATGAACCATAGTTTGGTAATTTTTTCAGTTTCTCAACGATTTGTTCTTTATCCCATGCGGCTTGGCTACCGCTCCATAACACTTCTGCAGGACCGCGATAACCATGGCGAATATCGTAATCTATCAAATTATTACGTACAGCTTCGGTCGCCGCTAACTGGTCTTTACGCACAACCGTGGTGTACACCTTATAACCATCGGTATAGGCATCTTCACCGTATTTTTCATACATCGTTTGGCGTGCCATTTCCGCTAAATAAGGCGCAGAAAAATCCACTTTTGGTGCGTGATAAGAAGCGACAATTTTTTCACTTTTCGCTTGCTCGTACTGATCTTGCGTGATGTATTTTTCTTCTAACATCCGCATTAATACGACGTTACGGCGGTTAACCGCACGGTCATAAGAGTAAAGCGGGTTGAATGTTGATGGCGCTTTCGGTAAGCCGGCAATCATTGCCATTTCACTTAGCGTTAACTCATTGACTGTTTTACCAAAATAAACATAAGCGGCTGCACCCACACCATAAGCACGGTTACCTAAATAAATTTTATTCAGGTACAGCTCCATAATTTCATCTTTGGTAAATAACTGTTCGATACGAATCGCCAAAAATGCCTCTTTTGCTTTACGCATCAAGGTTTTTTCTGGGCTTAAATAGAAGTTTCTCGCCAGCTGCTGAGTAATGGTACTCGCCCCTTGCGATGCATGACCCGATGAAGCCATCACAGTCACAGCACGGAAGATACCAATTGGATCAATACCGTGGTGCTCATAGAAGCGGCTATCTTCTGTTGCAATAAAGGCATGCACTAACATTGGAGGAATGTCAGTTAATGGCAATGGAATACGGCGCTTTTCACCATATTGGGCGATCAGTTCATTATCTGCACTGAATACCTGCATTGGCGTTTGCAGACGAATGTCTTTCATTGTTGCGACATCAGGCAGCTCACCTTCGACATATTTGTACATGCCATAAATCGAGGCGCTTCCCAAAAAAATGCAACAGAAAATCAGAATTAAAAAATATTTTACGAACTTCACCGAAGAATTCCCATATGCAACTGACAGGCGGGTTTAGATATCACTGCTGCATAGTATAAAGCTTATACAGCACAATAGAAAACGTAATTTAATTGTTAATGATAAGGATATTATGTATGTATTCACCAAAATGGCACATCGGAATTGAGCTATCTCAGCACCACATTCAGTTAGTTGCTGCAAAAAAACATCGCAAACTCTGGTCGTTATGTGAATGTTGGCAACAAGCGCTACCTTTTGACAGCGCATCACATACCCTTGATGAACACCGCGTAATTTTACGCAATATTTTGCGACAATGGCGTCAGAAATTACCTAAAAACTGCTCTGTTTCTATCGCATTACCCTCACTAAGGTCTCTCCAAAAACAGGTCTCACTTCCCAACCAAATGAGCTTGCAGCAACCTGAGCTAAGCTGGTATTTACAAGCGCAAGTTGACCAACTTTTTCCCATGCAAGCCCAAGAGCTTGCTGTAGATTATCGGATCATTGGGCAACAAGTTTACTTCAATGCCGCACGCCAATCTGATATTACCTTCTGGCAAGATTTATTACTGGAGAGCGGCTATCACCTGCTGGCTGTAGATATTGCCCCCATCGCGCTGCGTTACCTTGCTCGGCATGCTCAGCTGCCTAACGAATGTTGGCTTGTTTACTATCGCCAAAACGAATGGTTTTGGTCAGGGCCTATCAGCCAACCTGCAAGTTATAGTCATATTCAAAGCGATAATCCGACTCAAGATAATCAATCAGTGCACATTAACCAGATTCAATCCTTATTAACTGACGATCCTGAAGCCTTAAAATTACCGATTTACTGCATTAGTGACCACGATATTCAAGGCATAGAGTATCGATGGGATTTACTGCAAGCTTTTCATCAATACCCCATCAAATTACCCCGTCAATTGGGGGACTTTGTGATTGCTGCGGGGCTGGCTCTGCGTCATGGGGATCTTTAATATGTATCAGGTTAACTTCCTACCTTGGCGAACCGATAAGCTCACTCGCCAGCGACGCTATTTTTTAATGGTGACGTGGAGCAGCTGTATTTTTGTCATCGTTATCTTTGGTTATTTAATCAGTTTGCTTCTAGAGGATATATCGCAAGCCCACTTATACCTTGCTACTCAGCAGCAACATCAACAGCACATTGAACAACTAAAAACACAATTACAAGCGCAGCAACAACAGCTAGAAAAATTCACGTTTCAGCAAAATCAGCGTCAATCCTATGCACAACATAACCATGCCTTACTCAACCTATTAAGGTCGCTATCCAATCTCACGCCACCTAAAAGCTGGCTATCCACCTTTCAGCTACGTGAAGGTCGTTTAGAAATTAAAGCGCTCAGTTATCGCTTTCAAGACCTGAACTTGCTGTTAACTCAATTTAGCCAGACACCTCAGGTCGATAACGTGCAACTGCGCACGTTACGGCGGGTTGCTGCCGTTAACCAACTACACCTTATTGCCGATTATCGAGGTGTCATTGATGAATAACCACTTTGCCGCTTTTTGGTATCGCCCCCTTTGGCAGCAATATCTAACGATACCGTTGATTTTGGTGGTAGGCATTACCGCTGGCTATACCTTTATTTGGCAAGACAAGCGAAATCAATGGGCAGATTTACAACAAAACAGCTCTGCCTTGCGCCTACAAAACCAAGCCAGTAGCCAATTTTTCGCCCAAAATCCGACTCGCGTTTGGCTAGAACAAGAACTTGCTTCATTCCCTTCTAATGAGGAAATTACCTTAGATCCTCATTTCTTTGTTCTTCACTTACAGCAGCTCATTGCGAATTACAATATTGTCTTAAATCAGCTTCAGCCATCGGATCCGTTGAATTCTCAGTACCAACTTGAGATCCAAGGGAAATTTAATGATCTCCTCGAATTTATGCAATCACTCACCCATACGCTCCCACAGCAACATTGGCAATTTTCTGATGTCATTTTGACTACCAAAAATCAGCAACTGACCGCCAATTTGTCGCTCACATTTATCAAGGATGAACACCCTAATGAGCAAAACTAATTTTTTCGTTCCCATATTAATGTTAATGCTATGCAGCGCTTTCTTCGGGTATGCGCAAACACCCCGAGACCCTTTTGAACCCATATCCCCAACAGAAGAAGATACCCAGCTCTTAGACACCATCATTCCACCTAAAGCACCGGAAATAATTCTCACTGAAAAAATTTTTCCATTAGTCTCTATCGACGCTCAAACTGTTCATCAACAGATCACGGAGCCTGACATGCGCCTCCTATCCGATAAAGGCATAGCCCACTTTGATGCCACCACCAACAGTTTGATCATTACGGACACCAAAGAACGCTTGGCATTAATTGAAACATGGCTTGCCCAAAAAGATATTCCCCAGCAGCAAGTACAAATCACGGCCCACATCATCAGCAGTTCACGCACCGCTTTACAAGCGTTAGGTTTAGAGTGGGGAATGCTAGGTGAGTCAGTAACTGATGGGCACCATAGCCGCTATAACCGTTACAGCAGCCAATCAGGACAGATGGCATTAAATGTATTACGGCTCGGAGAAGGCCTACTTGAAATGAAGCTTAACGCCCTAGAAAAAGAAAATTTATTGTCAATTATTGCGAGCCCACGTTTGGTTGCATCCCATAAACAGCCCGCCAGCATCCAACAAGGCAGCGAAATTCCCTATGTCACCACTTCCGATAAAAAAAGCCATGTTCAGTTTAAAGATGCGGTGTTAGGTATGGAAGTCACGCCAACCATTGCCCGGGATGACAGAGTCGAAATGGTATTAAAAATCAGCCATAACTCCCCAGATACCGCTCTCACCGTCAATCCAAACCAACATCTCGCCATCAATAAACAAGAAATTGCGACCTCAGTGACTATCAAAAATAATAACACCCTAATATTGGGTGGCATTTTTCAACAGAAGCAAGAAAAAACGGATTCAGGTATCCCATTTCTTTCACAAATCCCACTATTAGGAAGTTTATTTATCAATAAGACACAACACGTTGATAAGCGTGTTTTACTGGTATTTATTACACCAAAACTTATTAAGATTTAGCGTAAAAAATAACGCCTATACATTCAATTAGTTGAATGTTTAATTCCTCAAAGTACCGTGAAATTATTACTTTTTGTGCCATAAACATACCGGATAAATTTGACGCTGAGGTCGTTTTAGCATACAAGGTTATCCATTGAGTGTTCTAACTATCGGTAGATGAAAGAACAAACTATCAGCCGCTTATAAAATAGCTACAGAAATTTTGCTTTATAATTAACAGGTTCCATTCATTTAGTGGAATAAACAACCTGTTAATAAGCTCGCTAAACAGTGCATTATGTAATGTAGACGGCTCAAATATATAGAAACCCGCAACGAAGAATATGGCACTTTGTTTTCTAAGTGCCATATTTATATAGTTGCAATTCAGGTTGATGTATTGAGATAATTTTCTTATCTGATCTCACATCATCACTTATGAGGTTTCAGTTTAGGTCCCGCCGCTAATTTGATTGGCGGGGCGGGTGATCATTAACGAATAATCGTAGTAATACCAAAAAACATGGCAGAGAAACGCAATATCTTTCTGGTTGGACCAATGGGAGCCGGAAAAAGCACTATTGGTCGTCAGTTAGCTCAACAGCTTAATATGGAGTTCTTTGACTCCGATCACGAGATTGAAAAACGCACTGGCGCAGATGTAGGTTGGGTATTCGACCTAGAAGGTGAAGAAGGCTTTCGCGATCGCGAAGAGAAAGTCATCAATGAACTCACTGAAAAGCAAGGCATTGTCTTAGCGACAGGTGGTGGCTCTGTTAAATCCAAAGAGACGCGTAACCGCTTGTCCGCTCGTGGGGTTGTCGTGTATCTCGAAACCACCATTGAGAAGCAATTATCCCGCACACAACGCGATAAAAAACGTCCTCTTTTACAAGTGGATGAGCCCGCTCGCGAAGTTTTAGAAAAATTAGCCGATGAACGCAATCCTATGTATGAAGAGATAGCGGATATAACAATTCATACTGATGAGCAAAGCGCAAAAGTTGTTGCCAATCAAATCATTGAAATGTTAGAAAAAAACTAATTTTTATACATCAGAAGTCATGAATTCAAGGTAAAGCAAGATGGAAAAAGTCACTGTTACTCTGGATGAACGCAGTTATCCAATCAATATTGCACCTGGTTTGTACCAAGGCAAGGATGCATTTTGGCCACTAACTGCGGGTCAGCGAGCAATGATAGTGACTAACGAAACTCTCGCTCCACTTTACCTACATAAGATCCAAGCCGTTCTTGAAGCCTCAGGTGTCAAAGTCGATTCTATCGTCTTACCTGATGGCGAACAGTATAAATCTTTATTTATCATGAATGATGTTTTTACGGCATTACTCGAAAAGCACCATAACCGTGACACGACCCTCATCGCCCTTGGTGGGGGAGTAATCGGTGACTTAACTGGATTTGCAGCAGCTAGCTATCAACGTGGCGTACGCTTTATTCAGGTTCCAACTACATTACTCTCCCAAGTGGACTCTTCGGTTGGTGGAAAAACCGCCGTTAACCACCCATTGGGGAAAAATATGATTGGGGCATTTTATCAACCGGCCTCCGTCGTGATTGACCTCGATTGCTTAAAGACCTTACCTAAGCGCGAACTCTCTTCTGGCCTGGCTGAAGTCATTAAATACGGCATCATTCTTGATGGTGAATTTTTTAGCTGGTTGGAAAAAAATATCGATGCCTTAATGGCATTAGATAACCAAGCCATGGCGTACTGTATTCGCCGTTGTTGCGAGCTGAAAGCACAAGTGGTCGCCGCCGATGAAAAAGAAACCAGCGGGCTACGTGCACTATTAAATTTAGGGCATACCTTTGGTCATGCTATCGAAGCCGAAATGGGCTACGGTGTATGGCTCCATGGAGAAGCTGTTGCTACTGGTATGGTCATGGCTGCTAAAACCGCTGAGCTGATTGGCCAATTTACCCCAGAACAAACAGAACGCATCATCGCCCTTTTAAAACGAGCCGAGCTACCTGTTACTGGTCCTGCAAAAATGCAACCTGATGACTATTTACCTCACATGATGCGAGATAAAAAAGTCATGGGAGGCAAATTGCATCTTATCCTTCCAACCACTATCGGTAGTTCAGAAATGCGTTCCGATGTGGATGCCTCAACAGTAATTGCCGCTATTTCGGCTTGTATGCCATAAATTATTACTGAACTAAGTAAAAATCATTAATTGGCTCCTGAATATTTTCAGGGGTTTTAAAATGTTACTGGCAGATATCAACTAAAGCCGTTAAATTATACGCACGCCTAGCACCTATAACGAGTAACGAAGTAAGGTGGTCGCAATCTCATTGAAATTGGAATGAAATTGCTAAACAATCTATTCTTTAAAAGTGAGCAGAAGCAATTGCTTAGTCGTGAACAGGTCGTAATGATAAGAGACATTTCATCTCTACACAGGCGAACTAATTTCGGGAGAGGAAAATGGACGAATTTAAACCAGACAATCAGCCTCAAGTACAGAATGATTTAAGGCCTGATACATCAGATAGACCAACCGGACGTGCGCGTCCTGCTGCGGCAGCTAAGCCAAAAATTGCGTTATCACGTCAACACATCATGATCGGTGTCGGCGTTTTAGTGCTGCTTCTGCTGATCATTGCAATCAGTTCCGCATTAAAAGCACCAACAGAACATGAGAAATTACAAAATGATAGCGCTAATCAGCGTAATATCGATTTATCAGGTTCTTCATCACTGACCAACTCAGATACTCAATCCACAACGCAACCGCAAACAAGCCAAGCGCAAGAGTTAAATGGTCAGCAAATTAACCCAATGCCAACTCAAGCAGACACTCAGACTCAACAAAATGGTCTTGGTGAACGTATTGAAATTCCAGGTGATGTTGCCGACGCTCTCAACCAAGGTCAAAACCTGCCGTCTGAAAGCACCACGACGCCACCACAAAATGTGACACCGTTGACACCACCACAAGTCAAACCTGTGGAAAAACAGCCAACAGTTAAACCTGTCACCCCAGAAAAAACACAACCAAAAGCGACTAAGCCTGTTGAACAAAAACAACCTGCTCAGCCAAAAACAACTACTAAGCCAGCAACTAGCACAAGCCAAAGTGGTAGTACCGTTGCAGCCCCCTCTGGAAGCTATACATTGCAATTAAGTAGCGCAAGTCGTTCAGATACACTGGAAGCTTTCGCAAAAGAGAATAAACTTGCTAACTATCAAGTGTATAAAACCATTCGTAATGGCCAAACTTGGTATGTATTGATCCACGGAAATTACAGCTCAGTGAGCGAAGCAAAAAATGCAATTGCAGCCTTACCTGCCGCAGTGCAAGCGAAAAAACCGTGGGTGCGTAATATGAAACAAGTTAAACAGGATCAAAAATAACAACGTTTTTCCCCGGGCGCATAATGTTGTCCTGAAAGAGCCGCCAAGTGGCGGCTCTTAAACGATTGTAATAATAAGACGGCATGAAAAAAAAACGCGCTTTTTTAAAATGGGCTGGGGGTAAATACCCGCTTGTGGACGAGATCAAAAAACATCTTCCACAAGGAGATTGCTTAATAGAACCTTTTGTTGGTGCAGGATCGGTATTTTTAAATACCAACTACGATTCGTACGTACTTGCAGATATTAACAGCGATCTTATCAACCTCTACAACACGGTTAAATATCGCTCTGATGCTTTTATCGAAGAAGCTCAGCAACTGTTCACACCTGAATTTAATACCTCTGAACAGTATTATTTAATGCGCCGAGCATTTAACCAATCAGATGACCCAGCTAAACGTAGCATTCTCTTTTTGTATCTTAACCGCCACTGTTATAACGGACTATGCCGCTATAATTTAAGTGGTGAATTCAATGTGCCTTTCGGGCGCTATAAAAAACCCTATTTTCCGAAAGACGAATTACTGTGGTTTGCTGAAAAAGCTCAGAAAGCGACCTTTGTGACGCAGTCTTACAGCAAAACATTACTCGATGCGCAGGATGGCTCAGTCATCTACTGCGATCCACCTTATGCACCGCTGTCTGATACCGCTAATTTTACGGCCTATCACACCAACGCCTTTAGTGCGCAAGAACAACAGAATCTGGCTTTTTTGGCACATAAGTTGTCATCTGAGCGCAAGATCCCAGTTCTTATCTCAAATCATGAGACCCCGGTGACTCGAGAGTGGTATTATCAAGCACAGTTACATATCGTAAAAGTGCGTCGCACCATTAGTAGAAATATTTTGAACCGTGCCAAAGTCAACGAGCTTTTGGCTTTATATGCGGGAGCGGGAGCATCTAAAAAATCATAGGTGCTGTCAGATAACGACGAATAATCGGAGACAATTATGAAAGATTTTCTCATTGCCCCATCTATTTTATCTGCTGACTTTGCACGTTTAGGCGAAGATACCGCCAAAGTTCTTGCTGCGGGCGCAGACATTGTCCATTTCGACGTGATGGACAACCACTATGTACCGAACCTCACGTTCGGTGCACCAATCTGTAAAGCCCTGCGCAATTACGGTATCACCGCCCCGATTGATGTTCACTTAATGGTTAAACCGGTCGATCGCATTATTCCAGATTTCGCTAAAGCGGGTGCGACTCACATCAGTTTCCACCCAGAAGCCAGCGAGCACATCGATAGAACCTTACAACTCATCAAAGAGAATGGTTGTACTGCGGGTCTGGTATTTAACCCAGCGACCCCACTTAGCTATCTCGATTATGTGATGGATAAAGTTGATATGATCCTACTGATGTCTGTTAACCCAGGATTCGGCGGTCAATCTTTTATCCCACAAACCCTGAACAAATTGCGCCAAGTTCGTAAATTGATTGACGAAAGTGGTTATGATATTCGCTTAGAAGTCGATGGTGGCGTGAAGGTCAATAACATTGCAGAAATTGCCGCAGCAGGTGCAGACACCTTCGTTGCTGGTTCCGCGATTTTTGATCAGTCAGATTACAAAAAAGTCATCGATGAAATGCGCCAAGAATTGAAAAAGGTATCTCAATGACATATGCGGTTTTAGAGAGTATTAAAGCGATTGCGTTTGATTTGGATGGAACCCTTGTTGACAGCGCCGGCGGTTTAGCCGACGCCATCGACAAGACCCTCGAAGAGCTTAACTTACCACCAGCAGGCAAAGAGCGTGTCTCCATCTGGGTAGGTAACGGCGCTGATATGCTCGTAGAGCGTGCGCTAGAATGGGCGGGAATGACTGTAACGCCAGAGCTGAAAAAGCAAGCTCGTATCCGCTTCGATGAACATTATGCGACGACAGTTAATACCGGTAGCCAGCTGTTCCCTGAGGTCAAAGAGACCCTCGAAACCATTGCGAAACACAACTTGCCTATGGCGATTGTAACCAACAAACCAACCCCATTTGTGGCGCCATTACTCGAAAAGCTGGGCATCGATAGCTACTTTTCATTAGTACTTGGTGGCGATGATGTGGTAAAAACCAAACCGCACCCAGCGCCACTCTATTTAACAATGGGTCAGTTCGGTTTACGCAAAGAAGAATTGCTTTTTGTCGGCGATTCCCGTAATGATATTATCGCAGCCCACAATGCAGGCTGCCCAAGTGTAGGGTTAACCTACGGCTACAACTATGGTGAATCAATCGCAATTACCGAGCCCGACTACGTGTTAAGCCACTTTTCTGAGCTACTCTCCGTTATTGATTTATCAAAATAAAATCCCCAATAATTCGAGTCACCAACGGCGTGGCTCGAAACTTAACAGGGTATAAAAATACTACAAGGACATACAAAGAAATGAGCACACCCACTGAGAAATCTAAACAAACCCAGAAACCTATTGTATTCAGCGGCGCACAGCCTTCCGGTGAATTAACCATCGGTAACTACATGGGTGCGTTACGTCAGTGGGTTAAAATGCAAGATGATTATGATTGCATCTACTGTATCGTTGACCAACACGCCATTACCGTTCGCCAAGACCCTGTTGAACTGCGTAAAAGAACCCTTGATACATTAGCGCTCTACTTAGCTTGCGGTATTGATCCTAAGAAAAGCACCATTTTTGTTCAGTCACATGTGCCACAACATGCACAACTGAGCTGGGCACTAAACTGCTACACCTATTTCGGTGAACTGAGCCGCATGACCCAGTTCAAAGACAAATCTGCTCGCCACTCAGAAAACATCAACGCCGGTCTGTTTGACTACCCAGTTCTGATGGCTGCCGATATTCTGGTTTACCAAACTAACCAAGTTCCTGTTGGAATTGACCAGAAACAGCACCTTGAACTGAGCCGTGATATTGCTCAGCGCTTCAATGCCATTTACGGAGATATTTTCACCGTACCTGAGCCATTTATCCCAACTGATGGCGGCGCTCGCGTGATGGCATTACAAGAGCCAACCAAGAAAATGTCTAAGTCTGATGACAACCGCAATAACGTGATTGCGCTGTTGGAAGATCCGAAATCCGTTGTGAAGAAAATCAAGCGTGCCATGACTGACTCTGAAGAGCCACCACGTATTTGCTACGATGTTGAAAACAAAGCGGGTGTTTCTAACCTGCTAGATATTCTTGCTGGCGTGACAGGCAAAAGCGTGAAAATGCTGGAAGCCGAGTTTGAAGGCAAAATGTACGGTCATCTGAAAGGTGTGGTCGCGGAAGCAGTTTCCGACATGCTGACTAACTTACAAGCTCGTTACCATGAGTTCCGCAATAATGAAGCGCTGCTGAACCAAATTATGGATGAAGGCGCGACCAAAGCAGCGGCTCGCGCTCAAGAAACCTTAGACAAGGTTTACGATGCAATCGGCTTTGTAAAACGCCCACAGCTTTAATCTTACATCGCTATTCAATAGCAAAAAGCCAATTAACTTTCTCACAGTTAATTGGCTTTTATTTTATCTGTAATCCACTTACTTCGCGGTATATAACTTACCGTCTTTAATCAGACCCTGCTTTAATAGCTCGCCATCCTGTCCGCGCTCTTCAAGAACACCTTCCGCAACCCCATTAACAAAACTCGTTTTAAGATGCAGATTATTCTTTGGCGTGTCGTAATAGGATTTATAATCGCCGTTGAGTCGGTCATTGCTATATCCCATCTCGGTATCTAAATTTCCATTAGGATGGTAAGACTTAATGACACCATCCACTTTGCAATTTTTTATAGGAATAAACATTTTTGGCTGACCATTTTTATAATAAACCGTAATGCTTTTATCTAAGCAGTTGTTTTTCACCCACGATTTAAACTGAATGGCACCATTTCCATAACGTTCAATATAGTCCCCGTCCGGCGCCCCTTCAGGAATATCCAGCTCTGGCATTCTCAAGCTTTCTAGCTCTTTAAACTCTTCTAACTGTATACCATTGTTGTCATACTGAGGCGCTGGCTGAGAAAGGCAGCCAGACAACATGAAGGCAACAGAAAATGCCATGGCGATATTAGTTGTTTTCATTACAATCCTTTTATCGGAATCACAGGTTTACTCGGAGACATCATACCTATTTAGTATTCTTGATCGTTCATGTTTAAGATGAATAAATGAAGAGGAACGCTCCGATTTTTGCTAACCCGAAGCATACTAGAAACCGACATTTAACTCACTCATCCATGACTACATTGTTCTATTTATAGAACAATCAAACCTATTTTTGCCTCTACTCACCCTGCTTTGGCTCTTCTATTATTGGTTCATCGAAATGATTAGTTCATAACACTGATCAGTTTATAAAACCAGTTTGGAGTCTCACCATGAAAAAGATTATTGGTATTTATCAATCCCCACGTAGCCACTGGGTTGGTGATGGTTTCCCTGTTCGCTCCATGTTTAGTTATAGCAACCACGGGAAATACCTGAACCCATTCTTACTGTTGGACAGAGCGGGTCCGCACCCATTCCCAGCATCTGAAGGGGATAACCGTGGTGTTGGCGAGCATCCACATAAAGGCTTTGAAACCGTTACCATCGTGTATGACGGCGAAGTGGCTCACCACGATTCTACTGGAGAAGGTGGGGTTATCGGACCAGGTGATGTGCAGTGGATGACAGCGGCATCAGGAATACTTCATCAAGAATATCAGTCTGATAACTTTATGAAAAATGGCGGTACTTTGGATATGGTGCAGTTGTGGGTCAACTTACCCGCTAAAGATAAGCTGGCTGCACCGGGTTACCAATTGCTGACTCGCGATGCTATCCCGACCATTAACTTACCGAATGAGGCGGGCACATTACGGGTCATTGCAGGCGACTATCTAGGCAACACAGGCGCCGCACGCACATTTACCGCCCTTGATGTCTGGGATCTGCGTCTGAATAAAGGGAAAGTCGTGGGATTGCCAACCAAAACTGGTCGCAATGTTGGACTGGTGATGTTGAAAGGCAGCCTATTTGTGGATGGTCATACTGCATTGAATGAAGGTGAGTTGATGATCCTCGATGCTACTGATAGCAATGTGCTGTTAGAAGCCACCACCGATGAGGCTTTAGTGCTGCTGCTTAGCGGTGATCCTATCGATGAGCCAGTGGTGGGATATGGCCCATTTGTGATGAATACGAGCCAGGAAATCAACGAAGCCGTGAATGATTTTAATAGCGGTAAATTTGGTCGGATCCCGAATGCCAGATAACCATAAAGTCCTCTGAATTTTTTCAGGGGACTTTATTTTTTCCCAGCCGCCATATTCTCAGCCAAATAAGTTAGAAATAACTGAACTGCGGGTAACAACCCTTTACGGGAAGGGTACACAGCATGAATGATATCTTCTGGAAATTGCCAATCTGGCAACACTTCCACCAATTCACCACTTTTTAACTCATTTTCAACCACACCTCGGGGTATACGGGCGATCCCCAGCCCTCTTACCGCAGCACGGTATAACGTTAAAATATCGGTGGTGGCTAGCTTGGGAGTGACATGCACAGTTACACTCAGCTCATCACTGTTTTTTAAAGATAGAGTGTAACGCTGTGAATGCTCCGTATTGGCAAGAACTGGGTAATCCACCAGCTGTTCAGGGGTTGATGGTTCCCCTTTTTCACGGAATACGCTTGGATTTGCAACTAATATCCGCCGAGAATACCCCAACACTTTCATCATCATTCCAGAATCATCTAGGGGTAATGAACGTACGCGTAATGCCAAATCCAACCCTTCACTGATCACATCGACGGGGCGGTTAACTGCCAGAATTTGCACATCGATATCAGGGTATTTTTCCATAAAATCAATCAGTAAATCCTGCAAATAGACTTGTAATAAAGTAACGGGGCACGAGAGCTTAATAGTACCTTTGGGATGTGTTTGTACTGAGCAAATCAGTTCATGGGCGATATCCGCTTCTTCCACGACATTCTTACATTGCTGATAAAAAACTTGTCCAATATCAGTGACATGAAATTGCCGTGTTGATCGATAAATCAGTGAGACATTTAGTTTTTGCTCTAAGTCGGCAATACGACGACTGAGTTTTGATTTTGGGATCCCAAGCGCCGCACCTGCTTGAGAAAAACCACCATGTTCAACGACTTTAACGAAATAATAGAGATCATTTAAATCGTACTGCATGCTGTTTTCCTCAATCCTAATGACAGTGATAAACCATCAGCCGCGTCGACCAAATAAACGGTGGCTAAACTCTTCAATTTTATGATGCTCTAACCGATTTTGCATCGTCAGGCTCCAACTCGCCGATAGCCCCGCCGCAGACAATAATCGACGATACAACTCTTCATCATACGGCGCATGGAAAGCTATCATAATCGCTTCTTGCATAGAGACATCACTATTACGGCTCAAGAGTTTAAGTGGGGTATCCACACCGACACTACCGCCTTTAATGACTCGATATAACCAACCACAGCGACCTTCGTCCTGCATGACTTGAGCAAAATTTTCCACTCCCGTTAACCCATTGAGTTTATAACAAGGGGAACGCGGTTGAGTGACTTGAATACGTGCGTCACCCCAAGCATAAATATCACCGATAAAAACGTTTTCTTCGGTCATTCCTTGAGTTGACAGGTTTTCACCAAAAGCGGAAGGAAGGAATAAATCCTCTAATTGCGGGTATCGTTGTCGCCAAAATTCATAATGTTCTTGCGGGTAATGACATAACGCTCTATCAGGCCCACCGTGAAAACGCGTTTCTGCTTGTTCATCCCCTTCAATGCCTAAGCTGTTTAAAGTTAATACCCCATCCACTGCTCGCTTATGAATAGCGCTAACTCCACAATGGGCAGTGCTTTGAATGGTACCAATAAAAACTTGAGGATGTATTTTCACCGTTTTGCTCCCGATAACCCAGCCAGAAAGAGTTTTCATCATAAAGAATGACCATAGAGATAACAACGTTATACCGACGGTAAAAACAAAAAACGCGACTCCTAAGAACCGCGCTTATTAAAAAAATCAGTTAGCAAAAAAATTACTTGGTTTTTTCTGCGAAGCGTTTTGCTGCTTCATCCCAGTTCACAACTGACCAGAAAGCTTTGATGTAGTCAGGGCGACGGTTTTGATATTTCAGGTAGTAAGCGTGCTCCCAAACATCTAAACCAAGGATTGGGTAACCTGAAGCGCCGGAAATTGCTTCACCCATTAATGGGCTGTCTTGGTTTGCAGTAGAAACCACAGCCAGTTTGCCATCGGCTTTTAATACCAGCCACGCCCAGCCAGAACCAAAACGGGAAGCTGCGGCTTTTTCGAACAGATCTTTAAAGGCATCAACGCTACCAAAGTCACGCTCAATAGCGGCTTTCAGTTCGCCTTGCAGGTCAGTACCTAATTTTAACCCTTTCCAGAACAGGCTATGGTTTGAGTGGCCGCCCGCGTTATTACGTACAAAAGTACGTTGATCTGCGGGGATTTGGTCTAATTTTTGGATTAACACATCAATATCTAAACCCGCCAATTCAGGCAGTTTTTCTAAGGCGGTATTGGTGTTATTCACGTAAGTTTGGTGGTGCTTGGTGTGATGGATTTCCATGGTTTGTTTATCAAAATGAGGTTCCAGCGCATCGTAAGCATAAGGTAAAGCAGGTAATGTATAACTCATATTGTTTGTCTCCAGTGACTTATCTTTCTACCTCACAGACTGAATTAGGATTTCAGTAACTGCGTGTTTTTAACCACGCACCCATTATAGTTATTTTAGTGTTAATGAAAATCATTATCATATCCATGTGAATTCTGTGGATTTTTCCAACAACTATCATCAATAGATTATTCAGTAACTAATACCACTATAATTCGCCTTTGTTTTTCTTTAATTCTAATGTTAGTTATATTTTTGAATTTTTATTTCAATCATGGATTTAGCATCAAATGATCATACTGCAAATCCCATTACTATTAATACGTGATCTTCCGCTCAAAAGAAAAACAAAGTAACCATCCATACTTCAGTTAACTGTTTTTTGACATACTATTAACATCTGCAAGGAGATAATAATATGACACAAATAACTAAACATCCCGTTCCTGCTAATATTGCTAAAAATGCCCTGATAAACGAACAACAGTATAACGATGAGTACCAACGCTCGATTCAAGACCCCGAAGGATTTTGGGGCGAAAAAGGGAAAATCGTTGATTGGATTAAACCTTACACTCGCGTTAAGAACACCTCATTCGATCCAGGGCATGTCAATATCCGCTGGTTCGAAGATGGCACCTTAAACCTGAGCGCTAACTGTTTAGACCGTCACCTAGCCACTCGTGGCGACCAAACCGCTATCATCTGGGAAGGTGATGACCCTAACCAATCAAAAAATATCACTTACCGTGAGCTGCACCATGATGTGTGCCAGTTCGCAAACGTTCTTAAGAAGCAAGGCATCCGCAAAGGGGATGTCGTCGCTATCTATATGCCAATGGTGGTTGAAGCCGCTGTCGCGATGCTGGCATGTGCGCGTATCGGTGCTATCCATACCGTCATCTTTGCGGGATTCTCCCCTGAGGCAGTCTCTGGGCGCGTTATTGACTGTAAAGCTAAGCTTATCATCACCTCTGATGAAGGCTTGCGTGCAGGTCGCGCTATTCCACTGAAAAAGAACGTGGACGATGCACTGCAAAACCCACAAGTCACTACCGTCGCGAATGTGATTGTTTACCGCCGTACAGGTAATGCACCAAGCTGGGTTGAAGGCCGTGACCTTTGGTGGCACGACGTTATCCAAGGCGTAAGCGCAGATTGCCCACCGGAAGAAATTAATGCAGAAGATCCGCTGTTTATTCTCTACACTTCCGGCTCCACAGGTAAACCTAAAGGGGTTCTCCACACCACGGGCGGTTATCTGGTTTATGCAACGCTGACATTCAAATACACCTTTGATTATCATGAAAATGAAGTCTACTGGTGTACGGCGGATGTGGGCTGGGTAACGGGTCATAGCTATCTGCTTTATGGACCGTTATCTAATGGTGCAAAAACCTTAATGTTCGAAGGTGTGCCAAATTATCCAGCGGTTAACCGCATGGCTCAAGTCGTTGATAAGCACCAAGTCAATATCCTATATACCGCACCAACTGCTATTCGTGCACTGATGGCGGAAGGTGATAAAGCGATTGAAGGTACCCAGCGCGATTCTCTACGTATTTTGGGATCGGTCGGTGAGCCAATCAACCCAGAAGCGTGGGAATGGTTCTACAAGAAAATGGGGAACAGCCGCTGCCCAGTGGTTGATACATGGTGGCAAACGGAAACCGGTGGTTTCATGATCACACCACTGCCGGGTGCAACGATGTTAAAACCAGGTTCAGCAACACTGCCATTCTTTGGCGTTCGCCCTGCATTGGTTGATAACCTTGGTGAGCCGCTCGATGGCTCAACGGAAGGTAACTTAGTCATTGTGGATTCTTGGCCGGGTCAAGCTCGTACCCTGTTTGGAGACCATGAACGTTTCGAACAAACCTATTTCTCCACCTTTAAAGGAATGTACTTTAGTGGTGATGGTGCGCGTCGTGATGAAGATGGCTATTACTGGATCACAGGTCGTGTTGATGACGTCCTGAATATTTCAGGTCACCGTTTAGGGACAGCAGAAATTGAATCTGCCCTCGTTTCACATCCGAAGGTTGCTGAAGCTGCTGTCGTGGGTATTCCTCATAGCATCAAAGGGCAGGCAATCTATGCCTATGTCACGTTGATTTCTGGCGAGGAACCATCCCCAGAGTTGTACACTGAAGTGCGTAATTGGGTTCGTAAAGAAATTGGTCCAATTGCCACGCCAGACGTTTTGCATTGGACAGATTCTTTACCGAAAACGCGTTCCGGTAAGATTATGCGCCGTATCCTACGAAAAATTGCATCAGGTGATACCAGTAATTTTGGAGATACTTCCACACTGGCAGATCCAGGTGTTGTCGAAAAACTGCTCGAAGAAAAACAGTCAATGAGTATCTCGTAGCTATATAAATAGTTGTGTAGATAGCTCATGGCACTACAGGTCGCCTTCGGGCGACCTAAAATCAATACTCAGCATCACTCAATCAGCAGAAAATAGAGTCTGACCGAATACCCAGTTAATTCCTTGGGTAGCCATGTGTCGCCCTAAAATCCGCCTTTGAGCTATCAGAGTATGCCAATAATACAATAACAGAGGAGAACTCTGATGAATGCTACTGCTTACGAAAAGGTCGAGGCAAACCCTCTCTTTCAAGAATTAGTGAGAAAACGTAGTCGCTTTTCATGGTTGTTATCTGCAATAACGTTAGTTCTGTATGTTGGTTTTATCTTTCTTATCGCGTTTGATCCAAGCTGGCTAGGAACCCCAATAACTGAAGGTTCCTATATCACCCGCGGTATTCCTGTAGGCGTTGGGCTGATTGTGATCTCGTTTATCTTAACGGGTTTATATGTCATCCGTGCTAACAGTGAATTTGACCGCTTAACCGCCGAAATCTTAAAAGAGGTAGAAAAATGAAAGTCTTGCTCTCACTTATTCTGTTTTTTACCTCGTCAATGGCGTTCGCTGATGCCCTGACAGGCGATGTTGAGCGTCAACCTGTCAATATTCAAGCCATTGTGATGTTCTTGCTGTTTGTGGGTTTTACGCTTTATATCACTTACTGGGCTTCAAAAAGAACTCGCTCTCGCTCTGATTACTATACTGCCGGCGGAAAAATTACGGGTTTCCAAAATGGAATGGCAATTGCGGGTGACTTTATGTCCGCAGCTTCATTCTTAGGGATCTCGGCTCTAGTTTATACTTCGGGATACGATGGGCTTATCTATTCCATCGGCTTCTTAATTGGCTGGCCAATTATTCTGTTCTTAATTGCCGAGCGCTTACGAAATTTAGGTCGCTATACTTTCGCGGATGTCGCGTCATATCGATTACAACAAAGACCTATCCGCATTCTGTCTGCAATGGGCTCCTTAGTGGTTGTGGCACTGTACCTAATCGCTCAGATGGTTGGGGCAGGAAAGCTGATAGAGCTGTTATTTGGGCTTAACTATCATATTGCTGTCGTGATTGTTGGGATATTGATGGTGCTATATGTCCTATTCGGTGGGATGCTCGCAACCACATGGGTACAGATCATCAAAGCCATTTTGTTACTCGCAGGCGCAACCTTTATGGCTGTTATGGTCATGAAACATGTCGGCTTCAACTTCAATACGTTATTTAAAGAAGCCGTTGAAGTACATAAAAATGGTATCGCCATTATGAGCCCCGGAGGACTGGTTTCCGACCCAATATCCGCCTTGTCTCTTGGATTGGCCTTGATGTTTGGTACAGCAGGTTTACCTCACATCATTATGCGCTTCTTCACCGTTAGCGATGCAAAAGAAGCCCGTAAGAGCGTGTTCTACGCGACTGGATTTATCGGTTACTTCTACATTCTGACATTTATCATCGGTTTTGGAGCTATCGTTCTGGTTAGCTCAAACCCTGACTTTAAAGATGCAGCTGGCGCCTTAATCGGTGGTACCAACATGGCAGCGGTACACCTCGCCGATGCTGTAGGTGGAAACTTCTTCCTTGGGTTTATCTCTGCGGTTGCTTTCGCCACCATTCTCGCGGTTGTTGCTGGTTTAACGTTGGCGGGTGCGTCTGCGGTTTCCCACGACCTGTATGCGATGGCGATTAAAAATGGTAAAGCCGATGAACGCGATGAATTGCGCGTATCAAAAATTACCGTGGTGATCCTTGGCTTCGTAGCGATTGGTTTAGGAATTTTGTTCGAGAAACAAAATATCGCCTTCATGGTGGGCTTAGCCTTCTCTATTGCAGCAAGCTGTAACTTCCCAATCATCCTACTATCAATGTATTGGAGCAAGTTAACCACGCGAGGTGCTCTTGCAGGTGGTTGGTTAGGCTTGATTACAGCGGTTGTTCTGATGATTTTAGGCCCAACAATCTGGGTGACTATTCTGCATCATGAAAAGCCGATTTACCCTTATGAATACCCAGCATTCTTCTCCTTGATTGTCGCGTTTACGGCATCTTGGCTATTCTCAGTCACCGATAATTCAGAGAGAGGTAAAATGGAAAGAGCCCGCTTTAAAGAGCAGTTTGTACGCTCACAAATTGGCTTAGGTATTGAGCAAGGCAAATCTCACTAAATTCATCGATAGAAACAAAAAAGCGACTCAAATGAGTCGCTTTTTTTAATGCTTAGACTTAATTGGCGTAAGCGCGTTTTTCTATTGCTAACCAATCTTCTACTAAAGCATAAAAGCCTTGAGGGTTACTTTGCTTTTCAACGAGTAACTTTTGATACTCCGCTTTATCTTTAGGTGTATAACGCGAAAGCAATTGCTCCAACATAGGGCGTTTATCGACAAACTTAGCCCCTATTCTAAAGCTTTTATATAAACCAGCGGCAATTCCAATACTAAGAACAACCACTGAAACAATTGCCATAGCATTGTTCTCTAACCCAAGGTGATTTTTCACCATCACGAGTAAAGAGAAGGGTACAAAAAACATAACTAACAGTGAAAGGATAATGGCGCCATCTTGTCCATTGTTAAATTCATTCTCTTGCTGTTTATTCACAGAAATAATCTGCTCAAAAATCTGGCTATTGCTGCTTTTCATTTTATTCATATAACCCACCTATTTGATGAATGCTCATCTTCTTTCCGCTAAATTTAACAATTCAACATCTTAATTGATTAAAAATAACCATTTTTAATAGTATATGAATAATGGAATTAAACATCAATTTAACAATACTTACCTATTATATTTTACATTAGAGTAATTGAGGGGGAATTCTGTGTAAAAAATAGAGAAAGAATAATGTGTTAGATGCTTAAATGATAATCAATTAATTTCGATGAGCGATTATTAATTTTAATCAATTGTGAAAATAATGGTTTTTATAACAGAGTTTTTATAACTAGGGTCACAATAAGCCAATGTATTACCAATTATTCATTTCCCCCAAACGCAAAAAAGCCACCCAATGGGTGGCTTCTCGGCTAATTTGATGTCTGGCAGTTCCCTACTCTCACATGGGGAGACCCCACACTACCATCGGCGCTACGGCGTTTCACTACTGAGTTCGGCATGGGGTCAGGTGGGACCACCGCGCTATTGCCGCCAGACAAATTCTGTTTATTCCCGTCTAAGTTTTCTCTTAAACCAGAATATCAATCCTGAACAAGCTGTGTGTCTACCTTCCGGCTTCTCACTTTCTTTGAAAATCAACTTAATCTCTCATCCCGAAAACACCTTCGGTGTTGTCAGGTTAAGCCTCACGGTTCATTAGTATTGGTTAGCTCAACGTATCGCTACGCTTACACACCCAACCTATCAACGTCTTAGTCTTAAACGTTCCTTTAGGACCCTTAAAGGGTCAGGGAAGACTCATCTCAAGGCAAGTTTCCCGCTTAGATGCTTTCAGCGGTTATCTCTTCCGCACTTAGCTACCGGGCAATGCCATTGGCATGACAACCCGAACACCAGTGGTGCGTCCACTCCGGTCCTCTCGTACTAGGAGCAGCCCCTTTCAATCTTCCAACGCCCACGGCAGATAGGGACCGAACTGTCTCACGACGTTCTAAACCCAGCTCGCGTACCACTTTAAACGGCGAACAGCCGTACCCTTGGGACCTACTTCAGCCCCAGGATGTGATGAGCCGACATCGAGGTGCCAAACACCGCCGTCGATATGAACTCTTGGGCGGTATCAGCCTGTTATCCCCGGAGTACCTTTTATCCGTTGAGCGATGGCCCTTCCATACAGAACCACCGGATCACTAAGACCTACTTTCGTACCTGCTCGAGCCGTCACTCTCGCAGTCAAGCTGGCTTATGCCTTTGCACTAACCGCATGATGTCCGACCATGCTTAGCCAACCTTCGTGCTCCTCCGTTACTCTTTGGGAGGAGACCGCCCCAGTCAAACTACCCACCAGACACTGTCCGCACCCCGGATTACGGGGCTACGTTAGAACATCAAACATTAAAGGGTGGTATTTCAAGGTTGGCTCCACGCAGACTGGCGTCCACGCTTCAAAGCCTCCCACCTATCCTACACATCAAGGCTCAATGTTCAGTGTCAAGCTATAGTAAAGGTTCACGGGGTCTTTCCGTCTTGCCGCGGGTACACTGCATCTTCACAGCGAGTTCAATTTCACTGAGTCTCGGGTGGAGACAGCCTGGCCATCATTACGCCATTCGTGCAGGTCGGAACTTACCCGACAAGGAATTTCGCTACCTTAGGACCGTTATAGTTACGGCCGCCGTTTACTGGGGCTTCGATCAAGAGCTTCTCCTTACGGATAACCCCATCAATTAACCTTCCAGCACCGGGCAGGCGTCACACCGTATACGTCCACTTTCGTGTTTGCACAGTGCTGTGTTTTTAATAAACAGTTGCAGCCAGCTGGTATCTGCGACTGGCTTCAGCTCCATGAGTAAATCACTTCACCTAATGCCAGCGTGCCTTCTCCCGAAGTTACGGCACCATTTTGCCTAGTTCCTTCACCCGAGTTCTCTCAAGCGCCTGAGTATTCTCTACCTGACCACCTGTGTCGGTTTGGGGTACGATTAATGATAATCTAGAGCTTAGAGGCTTTTCCTGGAAGCGGGGTATGAGCTACTTCGCCACCGTAGTGACTCGTCATCAGACCTCAGCATATAGTGAACCGGATTTGCCTAATTCACCTGCCTACATCCTTAAACCGGGACAACCGTCGCCCGGCCAGCCTAACCTTCTCCGTCCCCCCATCGCAATTATCACCAGTACGGGAATATTAACCCGTTTCCCATCGACTACGCATTTCTGCCTCGCCTTAGGGGTCGACTCACCCTGCCCCGATTAACGTTGGACAGGAACCCTTGGTCTTCCGGCGTGCGGGTTTTTCACCCGCATTATCGTTACTTATGTCAGCATTCGCACTTCTGATACCTCCAGCAACCCTCACAGGTCACCTTCACAGGCTTACAGAACGCTCCCCTACCCAACAATATTTACATATCGCTGCCGCAGCTTCGGTGCATAGTTTAGCCCCGTTACATCTTCCGCGCAGGCCGACTCGACCAGTGAGCTATTACGCTTTCTTTAAATGATGGCTGCTTCTAAGCCAACATCCTGGCTGTCTGAGCCTTCCCACTTCGTTTCCCACTTAACTATGACTTTGGGACCTTAGCTGGCGGTCTGGGTTGTTTCCCTCTTCACGACGAACGTTAGCACCCGCCGTGTGTCTCCCGTGATAACATTCTTCGGTATTCGTAGTTTGCATCGAGTTGGTAAGTCGGGATGACCCCCTAGTCGAAACAGTGCTCTACCCCCGAAGATGAGTTCACGAGGCGCTACCTAAATAGCTTTCGGGGAGAACCAGCTATCTCCCGGTTTGATTGGCCTTTCACCCCCAGCCACAAGTCATCCGCTAATTTTTCAACATTAGTCGGTTCGGTCCTCCAGTTAGTGTTACCCAACCTTCAACCTGCCCATGGCTAGATCACCGGGTTTCGGGTCTATACCCTGCAACTCATTCGCCCAGTTAAGACTCGGTTTCCCTACGGCTCCCCTATACGGTTAACCTTGCTACAGAATATAAGTCGCTGACCCATTATACAAAAGGTACGCAGTCACACCATAAAGGTGCTCCCACTGCTTGTACGTACACGGTTTCAGGTTCTATTTCACTCCCCTCGCCGGGGTTCTTTTCGCCTTTCCCTCACGGTACTGGTTCACTATCGGTCAATCAGGAGTATTTAGCCTTGGAGGATGGTCCCCCCATATTCAGACAGGATAACACGTGTCCCGCCCTACTCGTCGAGTTCACAACACCAACACCTTCGGATACGGGGCTATCACCCTTTACTGCCGGCCTTTCCAGACCGTTCTCCTGATGCTAATGCTGATTAAGACTCTGGGCTGCTCCCCGTTCGCTCGCCGCTACTAGGGGAATCTCGGTTGATTTCTTTTCCTCGAGGTACTGAGATGTTTCAGTTCCCTCGGTTCGCTTCGTTTGACTATGTATTCATCAAACGATAGTGCAACGAATTGCACTGGGTTTCCCCATTCGGAAATCGTCGGTTATAACGGTTCATATCACCTTACCGACGCTTATCGCAGATTAGCACGTCCTTCATCGCCTCTGATTGCCTAGGCATCCACCGTGTACGCTTAGTCGCTTAACCTCACAACCCGAAGGTGTCTTTACCAACTGACCCGACGGCCAGTTGAACACATTCAAGTTGAGATTTTTGAGAGACTCTCACATTGTTTAAGCGATAAACAATGTGCGTTGTTTTCAATTTTCAGCTTGTTCCAGATTGTTAAAGAGCATAATTATTCGCAATAGACTATTTCTAATCTATTCTGAATAATCAGAAAGTTTATGGTGGAGCTAAGCGGGATCGAACCGCTGACCTCCTGCGTGCAAGGCAGGCGCTCTCCCAGCTGAGCTATAGCCCCATAAAGGTAATTCCAGTATCGATTCTCTCACTAAGAAAGAATTTTGAGTTAAATCGAATTTAAGCAAGGCATAACTTGGCGACGTTTACGTCTGGTAAACGAGCTGAGTTATAACGAAGCATCAATTCGATTTTGGTAGGCCTGAGTGGACTTGAACCACCGACCTCACCCTTATCAGGGGTGCGCTCTAACCACCTGAGCTACAAGCCTATCGATACCGTTACTCTATTTCATCAGACAATCTGTGTGAGCACTTCACAAAAACACTTCAATGGTAAGGAGGTGATCCAACCGCAGGTTCCCCTACGGTTACCTTGTTACGACTTCACCCCAGTCATGAATCACAAAGTGGTAAGCGCCCTCCCGAAGGTTAAGCTACCTACTTCTTTTGCAACCCACTCCCATGGTGTGACGGGCGGTGTGTACAAGGCCCGGGAACGTATTCACCGTAGCATTCTGATCTACGATTACTAGCGATTCCGACTTCATGGAGTCGAGTTGCAGACTCCAATCCGGACTACGACGTACTTTATGAGTTCCGCTTGCTCTCGCGAGGTCGCTTCTCTTTGTATACGCCATTGTAGCACGTGTGTAGCCCTACTCGTAAGGGCCATGATGACTTGACGTCATCCCCACCTTCCTCCGGTTTATCACCGGCAGTCTCCTTTGAGTTCCCGACCGAATCGCTGGCAACAAAGGATAAGGGTTGCGCTCGTTGCGGGACTTAACCCAACATTTCACAACACGAGCTGACGACAGCCATGCAGCACCTGTCTCAGAGTTCCCGAAGGCACTAAAGCATCTCTGCTAAATTCTCTGGATGTCAAGAGTAGGTAAGGTTCTTCGCGTTGCATCGAATTAAACCACATGCTCCACCGCTTGTGCGGGCCCCCGTCAATTCATTTGAGTTTTAACCTTGCGGCCGTACTCCCCAGGCGGTCGATTTAACGCGTTAGCTCCGGAAGCCACTCCTCTAGGGAACAACCTCCAAATCGACATCGTTTACAGCGTGGACTACCAGGGTATCTAATCCTGTTTGCTCCCCACGCTTTCGCACCTGAGCGTCAGTCTTTGTCCAGGGGGCCGCCTTCGCCACCGGTATTCCTCCACATCTCTACGCATTTCACCGCTACACATGGAATTCTACCCCCCTCTACAAGACTCTAGCTGACCAGTCTTAGATGCCATTCCCAGGTTAAGCCCGGGGATTTCACATCTAACTTAATCAACCGCCTGCGTGCGCTTTACGCCCAGTAATTCCGATTAACGCTTGCACCCTCCGTATTACCGCGGCTGCTGGCACGGAGTTAGCCGGTGCTTCTTCTGTTGGTAACGTCAATCGCTGATGATATTAGCATCAACGCCTTCCTCCCAACTGAAAGTACTTTACAACCCTAAGGCCTTCTTCATACACGCGGCATGGCTGCATCAGGCTTGCGCCCATTGTGCAATATTCCCCACTGCTGCCTCCCGTAGGAGTCTGGGCCGTGTCTCAGTCCCAGTGTGGCTGATCATCCTCTCAGACCAGCTAGGGATCGTCGCCTTGGTGAGCCATTACCTCACCAACTAGCTAATCCCATATGGGTTCATCCGATAGCGCAAGGACCGAAGTTCCCCTGCTTTGCTCCTGAGAGATTATGCGGTATTAGCTACCGTTTCCAGTAGTTATCCCCCTCTATCGGGCAGATCCCCATACATTACTCACCCGTCCGCCGCTCGTCAGCGAGAAGCAAGCTTCCCCTGTTACCGCTCGACTTGCATGTGTTAGGCCTGCCGCCAGCGTTCAATCTGAGCCATGATCAAACTCTTCAATTAAAAAGCTTGATGCTCAAAGAATGTTACTGTCGTTTGATTTCCGAAGAAACCAAATTACCTATTAGTTCATATATATGAATTAACGTGTTAGTCACTCTTCAAGACTTAAAATCAAATATTTTTTTGATAGTGTCCTGTGAGTGCCCACACAGATTGTCTGATAAATTGTTAAAGAGCGGTGCGACTTAATCTTTTGATTATCGACTTTAGGTCGTTGTCGCGAGGTGTCGTATACTACGTTTTTTATTTAGAAAGTCAAGCGATTATTTTCAACTATTTTCTTTCTTCACCTCTGTTATCACGGGGCTTCGAGGTTTTCTTCGAGCCGGTTTGTCGTGACAACGGATGCGCATTATAGGGAGCTCGAAAAATCTCGCAAGTGTTTTTTTACATATTTATTTCGTTCGCGTTTTTTTTAGCCAAATATGACTTAATAGCGTAAATTACTACTGTTTTTTGACTATTTCAGCAGCAATAATTGATTTACTCACGTAACATATCATTGATTAGTATCTGTATGAGATGAATTATGGAATTGAGCAAGCAACAAAATGCCTCACAAAAAAACCTCTCTTTTATTATTGCGCGGAGTCTTGGACAGCTCATATTAAAAGGCACCTACTTATCTGACTCTATTCTTCCCAGTGAATTAGAATTATCAAAGCAGTTTAATGCCAGCCGAACCGCCATAAGAGAAGCCATTAAAACATTAGCAGCAAAAGGCATGGTTTTAGCTCGCCCTCGAATTGGTACACGAGTCATGCCCTCATCGAATTGGAACTTTCTCGACCAAGACTTATTAAATTGGTGGATTAACAGCGAAGAAAAGTCAGTGGTAATTACACACTTTCAAGTTGTTCGTCTCGCCATTGAGCCTCAAGCTTGCTATCTCGCTGCACTGAATGCCACAGAAGAACAAAAACAGTCTCTACAATTACTATCAAATGAAATGGTAACCTTAGAAAAAGAGTTCGATAGACCTCACTGGATAAAAGTTGATTTTCGTTTTCATCTCACTATCTATCGGGCGTGCTGTAATCCTTTTTTAATTTCGTTCGCGAATCTGTTTAGATCGGTGTACCAGCTTTATTTTGATGCAATAACAGAAAATGATGCGATTGAAGTGGAACTTCATCAACAACTTGCTGATGCTATTATTAATGGCAATAGTCGTGAAGCTTACGATCTCTGCTATACCTTATTAACGACAATGAACAAATAAGCTAACAGAACGAATTCGCTCACCAAATTTATCAATAGGTAACGGATGTTTAAAACTGCTAAAAATATGTCGGGTTTGCCATGGATTGCCGCGATGGCTTTCTTTATGCAAGCGTTAGATGCCACGATATTGAATACGGCACTGCCTGATATCGCCAAAAGTTTGCATCACTCCCCATTAGCGATGCAATCTGCCGTGGTGAGCTATACCCTAACAGTTGCACTGTTAATTCCGGTGAGTGGTTGGTTTGCCGATAGATTTGGTACTCGACGTATCTTTATTATTGCAGTTTCTCTGTTTTCTTTAGGATCATTGCTCTGCGCTCTTTCCCCTTCATTAACTGTGCTCGTTATTTCTCGCGTTATCCAGGGAATTGGCGGAGCAATGATGATGCCAGTAGCGCGACTCGCATTAATTCGGGCGTATCCGCGCAGTGAACTTTTGCCTATTTTGAATTTTGTCACCATCCCTGGATTAGTTGGCCCCATCTTAGGCCCCCTGCTGGGTGGTATTCTCGTCACCTATGCCACATGGCATTGGATATTTATTATTAATATCCCTATTGGTGTGCTTGGGATTGTATATGCATTAAAGCATATGCCTGATTTTAAAATGCCAAAACGCAAGTTTGATACCCTTGGATTTATTTTATTTGGGTTTGGCTTGGTCATGCTTTCCGTCAGTTTGGATCTGTTTGGCGATAAATCATTATCTAGCTATATTCCTTTGGCTATTGTTCTAGGCGGTTTTCTTTGTCTTCTTCTTTATATACTTCATGCAAGGCGCATTAAGCACGCCATTATTCCGCTTAACTTATTTAAGACGAGAACCTTTTCCATCGGTATTAGCGGTAACATCGCCACTCGATTAGGTACTGGAAGCATTCCATTCCTAATGCCATTGATGCTGCAAGTGGGATTTGGTTATGAAGCTGTGGTGGCGGGAATGATGATGGCTCCGCTGGCCATTGGCTCGATTACAGCAAAATCCGCAGTCACAAGAATTCTAACCCGATTTGGATACCGTAATACGCTATTTACTGTCACGGTGATTATTGGGTTGATGGTCTCGCAGTTTTCGCTGCAATCTCCAGATATGTCGATTTATCTGCTTATCGTTCCGTTGTTTGTTTTAGGAATGGTGATGTCCACCCAGTTCACTGCCATGAATACCATTTGCTTAGCGGACTTAACAGATAATAACGCTAGCGCTGGCAACAGTATGCTAGCGGTGACTCAACAGCTTTCGATTAGCTTTGGGATCGCGGTGAGCGCCACCATTTTGAGCTTTTTTGATAACCAGCCAAATAGTAATGTCGTGGATAACTTCCATTACACCTTTATTACTATCGGGGCTATCACGTTACTTTCTGCCTTTGTGTTTTTATTACTCAGTAAAACTGATGGTGATAATTTGATTAAAGGCAAAAGCAAAAAATCTGAGAAAACGCAGAATTAGCGTTTCCTCACTGATTGGCGTTCCACGAGTTTTGGCGTTAAAACTAAAACAGAGGGTTCCGCATCTGGGTTATCCATTCGATAAATAAGTTGGTTAACCGCTTGCTGACCAAGTTCATCCTTTGGCTGATGAACAGTGGTAAGTGGTGGGATCATATAAGAAGAGAGTGCAATATCGTCATAACCAATAATGGAAATGTCGTCAGGTACTTTCATGCCTTTTTGGTAAATAGCTTGGTAAGCACCGACCGCCATCGCGTCATTCCCCGCAAAAATAGCATCTGGAGGATTCGATAACGCCAAAAGCTTATTCATTGAATCAAATCCACCTGAAAATTCAAAATCACTAAAGATAATATATTCTTCGTGGATTTTGAGGGATGCAGCCTTCATGGCATGAAGAAAACCTTGATAACGCGCTTGTGCGGGAGATTTATCTTGAGGACCGGCAATACAGGCGATTCGAGTAAACCCAGCATCGATTAAATGACGCGTGGCGATTTCACCGCCGAGGAACGAGTTATCCTGAATAATATCTCCGGCTGATTCAAACGGAGACCAGTCCATCATTACTGTAGGAACGGAGGGATAACGAGAAAATACCGCTTTGGATGGACCTTGCGCTTCGGTGCACATAATAAGAAGCCCATCGACGCGTTTTTGCAGAAGAGTTTCTAAGCTATGATCCATCCGCTTAAAATCCCCTTCGGTGTTACACAGGATCAAACTGTAACCCAATTCGTAGCAACTACGTTCTACACCACGCACGACTTCCGCATAAAACGGGTTATTACTGGCTGTCAGTAACATTCCAATGGTATTGGTGCGGTTCATCTTCAAACTTCTCGCTAAGGCCGATGGCGCATAGTTGAGTTGTTCGATGGCACTTTTTACCCGTGAAGTAACGCTTTCGCTAACATAGCGATTTTGATTGATAACATGGGAGACGGTGGATGTTGACACGCCAGCAAGGCGAGCAACATCTTTCATTGTTGCCACAAATTAATCCTATTGAAGAAGAAACTGGTCTATTTCATTACGCCATGGAACAGAAGGTTGTGCGCCGGGACGCGTCACTGCAATTGCAGCAGCCGCATGGGCAAAGACAATCGCATCTTCATCGGACTGACCTTCAAGTAGCGCAGTTACATACGCCCCATTGAATGTATCACCTGCTGCAATGGTGTCCACCGCTTTCACTTTAAAGCCCGGAATTATTTTGCCTTGCTTGCCAGATTCACTGAACCAAACCCCTCTGGCACCTAATGTAATCATCACTTTATTAATGCCTTTTTGATGCAGTGCTTGTGCTGCTTTTTGTGCGCCTTCTTCATCATTAACAGCGATGCCCGTTAAATGCTCCGCTTCCGTTTCGTTTGGCGTGATCACATCCACCAGCGACAGTAGCGAATCAGGTAACGCTTGTGCAGGCGCAGGATTTAAGATCACTTGGGTTTGATGTTGGCGCGCAATCTCAGCGGCCATTTGGACAGTTTCAATTGGGGACTCAAGCTGCATCAATAGCGCATCCGCATCGACAATTTTTTGCTGATACCCTGCCAGTCGCTCTGTGGAGAGATGACCATTAGCCCCAGCATTAATCCCAATAATATTTTCGCCTTGCCCGTTTACGTAAATAAGTGCAACACCCGTGGTTTCGCCAGCAACTGAGTCGATGCAATCAATCTTAATCGTATCTTTTTGCAGTTGTTTTTTGATGCTGACGCCGACATCGTCATCACCGACACAAGCAATAAATGTGATATCAGCACCACTACGACCTGCGGCGACTGCCTGGTTCGCGCCTTTACCGCCGAAAGCAACTTGGTAACTATCACCTCTTACTGTTTCGCCTGGCTGGGGAAACTGTTGCACATTAAGAATGTGGTCAACGTTGATACTACCTAAAACAACCAGTTTAGCTGCTGCCATCACATTTATGTCCTTTCGCTACGCAATTAAATAAACCGCCGCAAAGTTTCACGGCGATTTACCAATCTTATTGTTTTATCAAGGATAATTACTTTATATAGATTTATTGTTTTACCACGAGTTCTAATTCAACGGGAACTGTTGCTTCAACTTTCTCGCCTTTTAATACTTTATCTGCGATCTGCACCCCAACAATACCAATTTGATCTGGGCGCTGAGCAATCGTCGCGCCTAATTTTCCGCCTTGAACTGCTTTGATACCGTCATTTGTGCCATCAAAACCAACCACTAAAACGTCATCACGACCAGCAGTTTGTAATGCTCTTAACGCACCTAATGCCATTTCATCGTTTTGTGCAAAAACAGCCTGAACTGCAGGGTGCGCTGTCAATAAGTTTTGCATAACGTTCAAGCCTTTAGTTCTGTCGAAATCCGCAGGTTGGCTCGCTAATACGTTGAATTTATGCTCTTTCGCACCCGTATTGAAACCTTCACCACGTTCACGAGCTGCCGACGTTCCAGAAATCCCTTCTAATTGAATAACTTTGGCGTCATTGCCCGTTTTCTTGGCAATAAAGTCTGCCGCCATTTTTCCACCCATGCGGTTATCAGAAGCAACATGGCTCACCACTTCACCTTTGTTAGCGGCGCGGTCTAAGGTGATCACGGGGATTTTCGCTTTGTTAGCCATCAGGATAGAGTTACCCACTGCGTCAGAGTCAGTTGGGTTGATCAGCATTAATTTGGTACCACGTACCGTTAAATCTTGGACGTTCGCTAACTCTTTCGCCGGGTTATCTTGAGAATCCAAAACAATCAGTTCATAACCCAGTTTGTCCGCTTCTTTTTGTGCCGCATCTTTCATAGTCACAAAGAATGGGTTGTTCAGGGTTGAAATAACCAGCGCAATGCTCTCTTTGGCCATCGCGTTCACACTGACGGTTGCTGTTAGTGCAAAAGCGGTAAATAAAGTCGCTAATTTGTTCAGTTTCATAAGAAAATTCCTGTCATTATCGGGTAGGGGTCAGAATCACTATTTTTTGTTATCAACAAGTACAGCTAATAAAATCACAACGGCTTTTACGATCATTTGGTAGTTCGAGGAAATACCGAGTAAGTTCAATCCATTGTTTAAGAAACCAAGGATCAGCGCACCAATCAGCGTACCTACAATGCGCCCTTTACCACCAGCAAGGCTTGTGCCGCCCAGTACAACCGCAGCAATCGCATCCAGTTCATAACCGTTACCCGCCATTGGCTGAGCTGAAGATAAACGTGCAACTTCAATCACACTCGCCAGCGCTGCTAATAAACCACACAGGGAGTAAACGATAATTTTAATTTTATCGACATTAATACCGGATAAGCGGGTCGCTGATTCATTTCCGCCTAACGCATAGATATAACGACCTAAGCGAGTGTGGTGTAGCATGTACCAAGCCGCCGCAAAGACGATAACCATTAACCATACTGGGGTAGGAATACCTAATGGGCGACCAATACCAAACCAACCAAATAAATCGGCGTTATCACTAAAACCCGTATTGATTGGGCTGCCATCGGTATAAACCCGGGTTACACCACGCAGTAATAGCATCATGACCAATGTGGCGATAAAAGCTTGGACTTTACCTTTTGCAACAATCACCCCTGTACATGCACCAATTGCAGCACCGAGCGCTAATGCTCCTGCGACAGCAACAAAGGCATTCACTTCAGCTCCGACCATCGATGCAGCTACTGCGCCTGTTAATGCCAATAGTGATCCCACAGACAAATCAATGCCCGACGTAAGAATCACTAATGTCATTCCCACCGCCATAATCGCGTTCACAGAAGTCTGTTGCAAGATGTTAAACAGGTTGTTGACCGTAAAAAAGTTAGGACTTAGGGTTGAAACAATCGCAATTAAGACTAATAGGGCGATTAAGGATTTTTGCTCCATTAGCCATGCTTTGCTGAAGTAGCGTTTTGATGGTGCGGTTGTTGAACTCATGCTGTTAACTCCTGAACTGAGCCGTAATTTTTACCGACTGCGGCCGCCATTAAGGCTTCCTGCGTTGCTTCTTTGGCAGAGAATTCGCCGCTGATATGCCCTTCATGCATAACCAAAATGCGATCGCTCATCCCAATCACTTCAGGCATTTCTGAAGATACGAGGATGATACTCAGCCCTTCTTTTTTAAATTGGTTGATGAGTTGGTAGATCTCTTTTTTTGCCCCGACGTCGACACCACGGGTTGGCTCATCGAGGATAAGCACTTTCGGTCGTGTCATTAGTCCACGGGCAATAGCCACTTTTTGCTGGTTACCACCAGATAAGTTGCCAATAATTTGGTCCATGGATGGGGTTTTAATATTAAATAAGCGGATAAAATCCCCCACGGTCATTTGCTCTTCGCCATGTTTTAATGTGCCGCCAAAGTGGCTGAAGTAACCTAATGCCGTTAAGGACATATTTTCTTTTACTGACATCCCCAGCACTAACCCATCGCGCTTACGGTCTTCCGAAATATAAACGATGCCGTTATTCAAACCATCTTGCGGGGTTTTTAAGGTGACGTTTTTACCTTCTAACTGGATATTGCCAGATTTTTTCGGAGCTGCACCGTAGATGATTTTCATCAGCTCCGTACGTCCTGCGCCCATCAAACCTGAAACTCCTAGAATTTCACCGCTTTTTAGCGTGAAACTGGCATTGGTGACACCAGGTCCTGAAACATTTTCAACTTGCAGACGAATATCGCCAACAGGCACATCGATTCGCGGATATTGGTCTTCCAGTTTGCGTCCTACCATCATCTCAATCAGTTTTTCTTCTTCTAATTCACTGACTGGCTTTTCACCAATAAACTGGCCATCACGAAAAACAGTCACGTCGTCGCAAATTTCGAAGATCTCTTTTAAACGGTGAGAGATATACACAATGCCGCAGCCTTGGGATTTTAAATCTTCAATCACGCGAAAAAGTGAGGCAGTTTCGGTATCGGTCAGTGCGTCCGTCGGCTCATCCATAATGATGACTTGAGACTGAAAGCTGAGAACTTTGGCAATTTCCACCATTTGTTGTTCACCGATAGATAATTCGGCGATAGTTTGGTGGCTATCGTAATCAAGGTTTAATCGCTGGAGCAGTTTGTCTGATTCGCTGAACATTTTTTTCCAGTCGATTTTGCCGAATTTGTTCACAAATTCGCGACCTAAAAAAATGTTTTCAGCGATGGTAAGTTCAGGAATTAAATTCAGTTCTTGGTGAATGATCCCGATCCCCGCTTCTTGGGAACTTTTCGGACCATTAAACACGACTTCTTTACCAAGGTAACGGATCGCGCCCGCATCTTTGTTGTAGATCCCCGTGAGCACTTTCATCATGGTGGATTTACCCGCACCATTTTCCCCCACCAGCGCCATCACTCGACCAGGGTAGACTTTTAAGGCGGCTCCCGAGAGAGCTTTTACACCGGGGAAGGCTTTATCAATGCCAATAAGTTCTAATAAAGGTTGCATAGTCACCTCAGAAAGTCACACCAGAACAAAGAATGATATTAGCGTATGGTGAACATTCCCCTGTTCGGATCACGGCTTTGCTTTCATGAGTACGTTGCTTGAAATGTTCATGGCTGCAATAGATGACTTCAATATGGTTTCCCTGTGCCGCTTCCAATTCATGAAGATGGGCTAAAATGGCTTTTTCCATTTGAGGATTTATTTTGCTGATTTCTTGAGCAAGTATCGCTTTTTCTACCTGCATCTCTTGGGTGATCACTCGCAAAACAGACATAAAATCCGGTAGTCCTTGCGTCACAGCCAGATCGATACGTTCAGCGCTGGCAGGAATGGGTAAGCCTGCATCTCCCAGCGTGATATGGTCGGTATGACCGAGTTTTGCAATCACGGAAGCAACATTTGAGTTAAGCAACATACCTTTCTTCATTCTTTACCACCGTTTTTAGTCTATTTTTTCTACTTTTGAGTTTCGGCTCTGCATGAGCGAAACGTTTCGCTTATACAATAATAGTAAAGAACAGTCACAACTCAATGTTCTTATCTTGGTTTTGTGATCACTATCGAAACGTTTCGTTAGCCTATTTTTACGCATAAAAAGCTAACTTATTGAATAAGTTGTCGCTGAATCGTTCCTGCTTAATTAATACTCAGTTGTTCGCTACAACCTAAATTTGTTGCTCTTTATCCGAAATAACATCAAAGAAAAATCACAAAACTGATTGCACAATGAATAAAAGGACAGCTAACCTAGCAATAGCTTGGCCAATAACCATCTCCCTCTAACCCTTAGAAGAGTTATTTAGAGAAAAGGAACACCTTATGCAATTAGCAGAACGGATAGCCCAATTAAGCAACTACCTTGAAGGTGGTTTGTATGAACGTCAGCAAGCTATTCGTTTGTGTTTGCTCGCCACGCTGAGTGGGGAAAGCGTGTTCTTGCTGGGTCCTCCTGGGATAGCGAAAAGCTTAATTGCCCGCCGCATGAAATATGCCTTCCGCCAAGCGAATGCGTTTGAATATTTAATGACGCGCTTTTCTACCCCCGAAGAAATTTTTGGACCGCTTTCCATTCAAGCCTTAAAAGATGAAGGGCGTTATGAGCGTTTAACCAAAGGATACCTGCCCGATGCGGAAGTGGTGTTTTTGGATGAAATTTGGAAAGCAGGCCCTGCCATCTTAAATACCTTACTAACTGCCATAAATGAACGCAAATTCCGTAATGGGGATGAAGAGAAAAATATCCCAATGCGCTTGCTAGTCACCGCATCCAACGAGCTACCGGATGCGGATAATAGTCTTGAAGCGCTGTTTGATAGGATGTTGCTGCGAATTTGGCTGGATAAAGTACAAGAGAAACAAAATTTCCGTGCGCTGCTGACTGGCAAATCTCAGCAAGAAGAAAATTTGGTTCCTGATCACCTAAAAATCAGTGAAGAAGAGTACCGAGAATGGCAAAAAGAAATTCCCAAGGTTTCGCTGCCCGATCACTGTTTTGAATTGATTTACCAATTACGCCAACAAATTGATGCCACAGAGAAGAATCTGTATGTCTCTGATAGACGTTGGAAAAAAGCCGTTTATTTATTGCAGGCTAGCGCATTCTTTAATGGTCGAAACTCTGTTTCACCGTTGGATATTGTGCTACTCAAAGATTGCTTATGGCACGATATGCAGTCAATGAACTTACTGCCCCAATTGCTCAAGTCATTAGTACAAGAAGATGGTTGGCAACAACGTAAATTTACACGAGAAATTGAGCAAATTTACCAACAGTGGATGTCATCCACCCAAGATCAAAATAACCAAGATGCTTTTAAAGTTTTAAAAAATAACGCGATGTTTGCACGAAAAGCCTCTTATGTGTTGCCTGAGAATATTAGCGAAGGGCGTGTAACCCTATTTTTACATCGCCCATTACAGCTACATAATATGAAAGTGACCTTTATTACCACCGAGAAAAAATCACTGGCAAATTTCCTTAATAAAGGCACCACCTTATCCGCTCATCTTAATGGGATTGGTTTCGCGCAAGAGCTAGCCGCTGAAGTGAATAATTTAAACCAGATCCAACTATTAGATGTTAGCCATCAAGCATCAACCTTATATTTACAAGATAAAAACCCTACAGCGGCACCGACAACCAATAATAAAGAGTGGTTGGATAAGCTTGATGCCATCCAAAATGAGATCCAAGGGGCTAAATATCAGTTTGAGAAGCAGCAACCTAACCTGTTTATCGAGGCGCACTGGCTCGCGGATGTTGAAGAGAGCTTTATTAAGCTTAGCGATAAATTGACCCAGCTCCGCCAGCAAATTATGGGAAAGGTGACTAACTCATTATGATGAGCCTAGCGTCCCTCGAATTATTGCTTTCGGTGAATGAAAGCCAGCTGATTGAAGAGATTATTATTTCTCTTCTCGCCACCCCACAGCTGGCGGTTTTCTTTGAAAAGCATCCTCGATTGAAAAAGGCGCTATTAAAAGATCTCTCCAGTTGGAAAAAAGACCTTAAACAGAAGCTGCAAGATGCGTTAGTTCCTCAGCAACTTTCTGAAGAATTTGGGCTATATCAGAAGTCATTGGGGATTCCCACTGATAAGTTTTTCACGCAATTACCCGATGTGATAGCACGGCTCGAGCAGTTAGATTCCCCGTTTTACCGTGAAGCCCTGCAACTGCAAAAGGGAAAAATTGAAAATCGCAGTGCGCGACAATCTTTGATTGTTCAGCGTTGGCGTATTAGTTTGATTTTGCAGGTGACTACATTACATAAAGAACTCTTAGAACAGGAAAAAGAGCAACTGCTGGCGGAATTACAGCGCCGTTTAGCACTGAGCGGAAATCTTGAGGATATTCTAGGGGAAAATGAGCGCTCTTCTGGGCGATTATGGGATCTGAGCAAAGGGTTTAGTAACCCAGCGGCTTATAATGATCAATTAATCGCGCGCTACAGTGATTTTTTGCGCCAGCAACCCGAGCTTGAAAAAATTGCTCAGCTACTGGGGCGTAGCCAATCAGCCAAATCTATTCTGGATGATAATGTGATCCTTGAGCCGATGACGGTGATGGAAAAAGTCCCGGAAACTGTACCTGAACAAGTGAATGGCTTAAACCAGAGTGACGATATTCTGCGGCTATTACCTGCTGAGCTTGCGATGTTAGGGCTTGAAGATATTGAATTCGAGTTCTACCGCAAGTTATTAGAGAAACAGCTTATTACCTATCGCTTACAAGGGGAAAGCTGGCAAGAACGCAAAGTTTTACGCCCTGTGACCCATCATCAACATGAAGATCAGCCCAGAGGACCATTTGTGGTATGTATCGATACTTCAGGTTCTATGGGTGGAATCAATGAACGCTGTGCAAAGGCGTTCTGTCTGGCTTTAATGAAAATCGCGCTGGCGGATAACCGAGCTTGTCACGTGATGCTGTTTTCCACTGAAATTGTTCATTATGACCTTCTCTCTGCGGATGGCTTAGAACAATGCATGCGCTTCTTGCATCAAACATTCCGTGGTGGAACAGACTTGGCAGCATGTTTACGAGAAACAACGGTAAAATTAGAGTCAAAACAGTGGAGTGATGCCGATGCGGTTGTCATTTCGGACTTTGTGGCTCAACGCTTACCGGATGAGTTAATTCAGAAGATTAAGTCCCTTCAGAAGGTTGGTAAATACCGCTTCCATGCGGTATCCGTCTCAAATTATGGGAAGCCCGGTATCATGAAGATATTTGATCATATCTGGCGCTTTGATACAGGGCTAAAAAGCCGACTACTACGCCGTTTTAATCGCTAATTACAGCATATCTTCAACTGTTTCAGCCATTTCTGGTGACCAAACACCACACTGAACTTGACCGATATGTTGACGTTGCAGCAGTAACATCACTAAGCGAGATTGGCCAATACCACCACCGATAGATTGCGGCATTTCACCTTTGACTAACGCTTGATGCCATTCCAGTTCCATACGTTTTTCATCACCTGTTAATGCGAGTTGGCGAGTTAAACATTCAGGACTGACACGGATCCCCATTGAAGAGATTTCAAATGCGTCTTGTAATACTGGGTTCCAAACAATAATGTCACCGTTTAGGCCTTTGAAGCCATCTTCGTTTTCGGTTGTCCAGTCATCGTAGTCTGGTGCACGTACATCGTGGGATTCACCGCTTGACAGTTTTCCACCAATACCGATTAAGAATACCGCACCCAATTCTTTCGCAATCGCACGCTCACGACCTTTCGCGTCTAAATCTGGATAACGTTTTAGCAGCTCTTCGCTGTGGATAAAGTGAATTTGGTCTGGCAGGAACGGTGCCAGCCCAAATTCTTTACTTACGGCAGCTTCTGTTTCTTTTATTGCCTTATAGATTTTACCCACTGTCTGCTTCAGATAAGGAAGCGTACGATCCTCATCTGCCATCACTTTTTCCCAATCCCACTGGTCAACATAGACGGAGTGGATTGGGGTTAAGCGATCCTCGTCCGGACGTAACGCTTTCATGTGTGTGTACAGACCTTGACCTTCGCTGAAACCAAAACGACCTAAGGTTTTGCGTTTCCATTTAGCCAAAGAGTGAACCACTTCAAACGTTGCACCAGGAATTGATTTCACTTTTACTTGAACGGCTTTTTCGCAGCCTGATAAGTTGTCTTGTGTACCATCACCTAAACGGCTCAGGATAGGACCTTGAACTTCGATTAAGCCAAGCTCTTTTTCAAGTAAACGTGAGAAATAGGATTTAACAAAGCTGATTTGTTGCTGATGTTCGATGAATGACTTGTCCATAATTTTACCCATAATTTGTTAGCTGTAATTAGCCGATGTGTAGATTAAGCAACAAAATGAGGTATAAATTCAATATCCATCATTAAAAAAAGCCTTTACTGTTTATTTTCATTAAAAAAATGGGTATAAAAATGAATAATCATCAAAATGAGGGCTAAATAATGCCAGAAAATTATCAAATCGATAATCTCGATCGTGACATACTTCACGAATTAATGGTCAATGCACGTACACCTTATGCTGAACTCGCCAAAAAATTCTCGGTAAGTCCCGGAACTATTCATGTGCGAGTGGAAAAAATGAAGCAAGCTGGGATCATAAAAGGAACCCGTATCGATATCAGCGCAAAACAATTGGGTTTTGATGTCTGCTGCTTTATAGGGATCATTTTAAAAAGTGCCAAGGATTATCATACTGCCCTCAAAAAGTTAGATGCTTTAGAGGAAGTCGTGGAGGTTTACTATACGACGGGTCAATACAGTATCTTTATTAAGGTAATGTGCCGCTCGATAGATTCCCTTCAAGATGTACTTATCAACAAAATTCAGACTATCGATGAAATACAATCAACCGAAACGCTGATCTCCTTACAGAACCCGATCATGCGAACGATCACCCCGTAGAAAAAAAATGATATAACCACATTATCCACAGGTAGATCCCAGCTCATTCACAGCGTACAATAGCGGCCTGTTAATGTGAAAGAGAGTGACCATGAGCGTAACAAAAGTAACCTTAATTAGTGGCAGTACCATGGGCAGTGCCGAATATGTAGCGGAGCATATGGCAGAGATTTTAGAAGAACTCGGCTATGAAACGGATATACAGCACGGTCCTGAACTAGATGACTTACCACTTGAAGGGTTATGGCTGGTGGTGAGCTCCACACATGGCGCAGGGGATCTTCCCGAAAATATCCAACCGTTAGCGGAAGCAATTCAATCTCAGTCACCAGACCTGAGTAAGATCAAATACGGTGCAGTGGGGATTGGTAGTTCGGAATATGACACTTTTTGTGGTGCGATCCATACCCTTGATACCTTATTACAGGATCATGGTGCAAAAAGGATCGGTGATTGCTTCGAAATTGATGTTCAGCAACACGAAATTCCTGAAGATCCCGCTGGTGTTTGGGTTAAAATTTGGGCAAACGAACTCTAATCTGTTCAAATTAACAGCAAACAACTGTGGATAACTCAGGTAAGATCATGGTATTAACCGGTAGTTATCCAGATTATAAGTTTTAGGTCGTCCAAGACCTGTGCATAAGTTCCTGTTTTGATCCCAGCTTATACGCAAAAGGATCACGGATCATTCACAGTATATGATCCTTTACATTTTGATGATCTTTAAAGTGAAAATTCACTTATCCACAGAAACCGTCGATCCTAATAAAAGATCTAATAAAGAGATCTTTAAATAAAAAAGATCTTTATATTATATAGGCGAGAGGCCAGGGCTTGGTCTCTCCATCAAACTTGAGTAGAATTCACTCCTCGAATGCAGAATCCGCATTTTCTAACGTTAAGGTTCACACATGTTTTATCCAGAGCAATTTGACGTCATCGTAATTGGTGGTGGTCATGCCGGTACTGAAGCAGCAATGGCAGCTGCACGTATGGGGCGTCAAACCCTATTACTGACTCACAATATTGATACATTGGGCCAGATGTCTTGCAACCCAGCCATCGGTGGGATCGGTAAGGGACATCTGGTAAGAGAAATTGATGCCCTCGGTGGCTTAATGGCTACCGCAACTGACAAAGCGGGTATTCAATTTAGAACACTCAATGCAAGTAAAGGCCCAGCGGTTCGTGCAACTCGCGCACAAGCAGACCGCGTGCTATATCGCCAAGCCGTTAGAACTGCATTAGAGAACCAACCAAACTTAATGATCTTCCAACAACCTGTTGAAGATCTGATTGTTGAAAATAACCGAGTAACTGGCGCTGTTACCCGCATGGGCTTAAAATTTAAAGCCAAAGCGGTGGTATTAACCGTAGGTACTTTCCTTGATGGAAAAATTCATATCGGTTTAGAAAATTACAGTGGTGGTCGTGCTGGTGATCCACCCGCAATTACGTTATCTCAACGTTTAAGAGAATTGCCATTACGTGTAAACCGCTTAAAAACGGGTACACCACCACGTATTGATGCAAGAACTATTGATTTCAGTCAGTTAGCTCAACAGCTAGGTGACGACCCAATGCCGGTATTCTCATTTTTAGGTTCGCAAGAGCAGCATCCACAACAAGTGCCTTGCTACATCACCTATACCAATGAGCAAACTCATGATGTGATCCGTAATAATTTAGATCGCAGCCCTATGTATGCAGGGATCATTGAAGGGATCGGCCCTCGTTACTGTCCTTCAATTGAAGATAAAGTCATGCGTTTTGCGGATAAAAATGCACATCAGATCTTCTTAGAGCCAGAAGGTTTAACTAGCAACGAAATTTATCCAAACGGGATCTCCACCAGCTTGCCATTTGATGTTCAAATGAAAATAGTTCATTCCATGAAGGGAATGGAAAATGCAAGGATCGTCCGCCCTGGTTATGCCATTGAGTACGATTTCTTTGACCCACGCGATCTAAAACAAACTCTCGAAAGCAAATTTATCGAAGGTTTGTTCTTTGCGGGTCAAATCAACGGTACAACAGGTTACGAAGAAGCCGCAGCTCAAGGTTTATTAGCAGGTCTTAACGCTGCACAACATGCATTTGACCTAGAAGGTTGGTTCCCTCGTCGTGACCAAGCCTATGTCGGCGTATTAGTTGACGACTTGTGCACATTAGGAACTAAAGAACCGTACCGTATGTTTACTTCCCGTGCGGAATACCGTTTGATGCTACGCGAAGATAATGCAGATTTACGTTTAACCGAAAAAGGACGTGAATTAGGTCTTGTGGATGATATTCGTTGGGAGCACTTCAACCGCAAAGTCGAAATGATCGAAAAAGAGCGTCAACGCTTAAAAGATATCTGGGTTCACCCTAAATCTGATAATCATGAAGAAATCGACCAAATTTTAACCGTTCCATTATCGAAAGAAGCCAATGGTGAAGATTTATTACGCCGTCCTGAAATGACTTATCAAATGCTGACTTCTTTGAATTTGTTTGCTCCAGGAGTTGAAGATCCTCAAGCTGCAGATCAAGTTGAAATTCAAGTGAAATACGAAGGTTACATTGCTCGTCAGCAAGAAGAGATCGAGCGTCAACTGCGTAATGAAAATACCTTACTCCCTGTTGATTTAGATTATAAGCAGGTGAAAGGCTTATCCAACGAAGTCATGGCAAAACTGAATGACCACAAACCAACGTCAATTGGTCAAGCTTCTCGTATTTCAGGGATCACACCAGCAGCAATTTCAATTTTGTTAGTGTGGCTCAAAAAACAAGGCATGCTACGTCGGAGTGCATAATATGGATTTACTTAGCAAACTGACAAAGCTATTGGCAAAGGCCGACATTCAACTGACTGGCAAGCAAAAACAGCAGTTAGTTGATTATGTTGGTTTATTGCACAAATGGAATAAAGCGTACAATTTAACGTCGGTACGTGAGCCGGAACAAATGTTAGTTCGCCACATCATGGACAGCATCGTGGTGAACGATCACCTTAAGGGTGACAAGTTTATCGATGTAGGAACGGGCCCAGGGCTTCCTGGCGTACCTTTAGCGATTGTACGACCTGATGCTCACTTTGTTTTATTGGATAGCTTAGGGAAGCGTATACGCTTCCTAAAACAGGTTCAGCATGAGTTAGGGCTAACTAACATTGAGCCAGTTCAATCTCGAGTGGAAGAGTACCCTGTTGAAGATGGATTTGATGGCGTAATTAGCAGAGCCTTTGCATCACTCAACGATATGCTGAGTTGGTGCCACCATCTTCCTGCAAGGGAAGGGCGCTTTTATGCGTTAAAAGGTGTGGTTCGTAACGAAGAACTCACACAGCTACCTGAAGGATTTGAAGTTGAGTCCATTACAGAGCTAAAAATTCCAGAATTAGACGAACAGCGTCACTTGGTTAAATTATTCAAAAAATAACGTAGTTTCTAGTAAAATTATTTTATCTTTTAGAGCGGTAGCCGTACATTTACAATGTTACGGCTATTTTTATATATAATTAAAATAAAGATAATTTAAATTCACTTGTTATTTACAGAATATTAACGAATATATATCAAAAATAATCACATTAATCGTAATAATATTCCTAATCTAATATTATTACTAAATCGTTTTAGCATTAATAATGAAATATCCAAATTATTTTTTCATTTTTTTGCCTAAAAAATAACAAATTTAATTATTTGATTTATGGCTTAAAAATAGGGTTCTAACCGGATAAAGAGTGTGGTTATTAATCAAGAGATTAAGATTTGTTGTGATCTTAATCACATAAAGTTATTTTTAGGCGACGAATCGTTAATAAATTATTAATCCTACCTGTCTTAATTCTGCGCTATCTCGAAAAAATTAAATATTTATTCACCTTTTCGCTACTTACTGATTGAATTCATTTCGCCTGCCCGTATAATTTGCACGTTTTTGTCTCTTGACACATTTAAGCAAAGGCAGTTTTATTACAACCCTTAGCGTTTCTTAGGCTGAGAGAGCTGGGAGTACACAAAGTTATGTCTGTTTCCCTTTATGGCAGTAATGCTTCTAAGCAACTGTCTATTCAGTTAATAACTTTTGTAATCCTCAGTGGGGCTTTCTGTGCAAATAGTATAGAATGGGGGGCCTCTGCTCTTGCTGGTGGGTTAGCATGCTGGTTACCTAATATCGTATTTATGCTGCTATCACGCTTTGAAAAAGCAAAAGAAGAGGATGAACCTGTCCGCATTGCCTGGTTCTTTGCATTAGGAGCAGGGTTAAAGGTTGTGACAACTATTACTGTCTTAGTTGTTGCTTTTGGTGTGTTTAAAGCGTCAATAACACCACTGGGTTTGACCTATTTAGCGGTGCTGATTGTTCAGATTGTTGCACCAGCCGTTGTAAAACGGTAAGTATTTTTAAACTACAAAAGGGTAAGAGGCATCATGTCTGCATCAGGAGAAGTGATGACTACAAATGAGTACATAGGTCACCATCTGAGAAACCTTCAGTTGGATCTACGTACCTTTGAGTTGGTCGATCCCCACGCTAGTCCAACGTTTTGGGCGTTAAACATTGACTCGCTTTTTTTCTCAGTAGTTCTCGGGGCTTTATTCCTGTGGCTATTTAGAAAAGTTGCTGCCAATGCGACTAGTGGCGTACCCGGTAAGTTACAGACTGCAATAGAACTGATCATTGGTTTCGTTGATAACTCAGTCCGTGATATGTATCACGGGAAGAGCAAAGTTATTGCCCCTCTGGCATTAACGGTGTTCGTCTGGGTATTTTTAATGAACCTTCTGGATCTACTTCCAATTGATTTCATCCCATACATCGGTGAGCACTACTTAGGTTTACCTGCTCTGCGTATTGTTCCAACCGCAGATGTGAGTATCACGATGTCGATGGCAATTGGTGTGTTTATCCTAATAATCTTTTACAGCATCAAGATGAAAGGAATTGGCGGATTCACGAAAGAGCTCACTATGCAGCCTTTCAACCATCCGGTATTTATCCCTGTAAACTTGATTCTTGAAGGGGTTAGCCTGCTGTCAAAACCTGTATCACTCGGTCTGCGACTGTTTGGTAACATGTATGCAGGTGAATTGATCTTTATTCTTATCGCGGCTCTGCTTCCGTGGTGGTCACAGTGGTTGTTAAGCCTGCCTTGGGCTATCTTCCACATACTGATTATTACGCTACAAGCCTTTATTTTTATGGTTCTGACTGTTGTCTATCTGTCGATGGCTTCTGAAGAGCACTAATTTTATTAATCAATAATTGTATTAACTGAAACAAACTGGAGACTGTCATGGAAAACCTGAGTATGGATCTGCTGTACATGGCTGCCGCTATTATGATGGGTTTAGCGGCGATCGGTGCTGCGATCGGTATCGGCATCCTAGGTGGTAAATTTTTAGAAGGCGCTGCTCGTCAGCCAGATTTAATTCCTCTGCTGCGTACACAGTTCTTTATCGTAATGGGTCTGGTCGATGCTATTCCGATGATTGCTGTTGGTCTGGGCTTATATGTAATGTTCGCTGTTGCCTAATTAACGTTCGGCACACATTAAGAACATTAACTAACTAATAAATAAGAGGTATTGTCTGTGAATCTAAATGCAACAATCCTCGGCCAGGCTATCGCGTTTGTCCTGTTTGTTTTGTTCTGTATGAAGTATGTATGGCCACCGATTATGGCGGCCATAGAAAAACGTCAAAAAGAAATTGCTGACGGTTTATCTTCCGCAGAACGTGCTAAAAAGAACCTGGAACTGGCGCAAACCGACGCAACCGACCGACTGAAAAAAGCGAAAGCTGAAGCTCAAATCATCATTGAACAAGCGAATAAACAACGCACTCAAATGATTGATGAAGCTAAAGCGGAAGCAGAAGCAGAACGTGCAAAAATCGTAGCACAAGCGCAAGCTGAAATTGATGCTGAGCGTAAACGTGCACGTGAAGAGTTACGTAAACAGGTTGCGATGCTTGCTATCGCAGGTGCCGAGAAGATCATCGAACGTTCCGTGGATGAAGCTGCTAACAGCGACATCGTTGATAAACTAGTCGCTGAACTGTAAGGAGGGAGGGGCATGTCTGAAATCGCTACTGTAGCTCGCCCCTACGCCAAAGCAGCTTTTGACTTTGCTGTGGAAAACCAAGCTGTTGCTAAATGGCAGGAAATGCTGGCCTTCACCTCTGAGGTGACGCGCAATGAACAGGTTGGTGAGCTGCTTTCTGGTTCTATTGCACCAGAAACATTAGCTAAAACGTTTATCTCTGTTTGTGGAGATGAAATTGACGAGCATGTTCAAAATCTGATTCGTGTTATGGCGGAAAACGGTCGTTTAACAACGATGCCAGAAGTATTAGCTCAATTTATCCAATTGCGCGATACGCTGGAATCAACTGTTGAAGTTGATGTTCTTTCTGCGAACGAACTGAGTGAACAGCAGTCAGCTAAAATTTCTGCCGCGATGGAAAAACGTCTGTCACGCAAAGTTAAGCTGAATTGCAAAATTGACAAGTCTGTTATTGCTGGAGTGATCATTCGTGCGGGAGACCTCGTCATTGACGGTAGTGTCCGCGGTCGCTTAGAGCGTTTAACTGACGTCTTGCAGTCTTAAGGGGACTGGAGCATATGCAACTGAATTCCACCGAAATCAGCGAACTGATCAAACAGCGTATTGCTCAGTTCGATGTTGTGAGTGAAGCTCACAATGAAGGTACGATTGTTTCCGTTAACGACGGTATCATTCGTATTCACGGTTTAGCCGAAGTCATGCAGGGTGAAATGATCGCACTGCCTGGCAACCGTTACGCAATTGCACTGAACTTAGAGCGTGACTCTGTTGGTGCGGTTGTTATGGGTCCTTATGCTGACTTAGCAGAAGGCATGAAAGTTAAATGTACTGGTCGTATTCTTGAAGTTCCAGTAGGCCGTGGCCTGTTAGGACGTGTAGTGAATACACTGGGTCAACCAATTGATGGTAAAGGTCCTGTTGAGCACGATGGCTTCTCTCCTGTAGAAGTTATTGCTCCGGGTGTTATCGACCGTCAATCAGTTGATCAACCTGTACAGACTGGTTATAAATCAGTCGATGCGATGATTCCAATCGGCCGTGGCCAGCGTGAGCTTGTCATCGGTGACCGTCAAACTGGTAAAACAGCTCTGGCGATCGATGCAATCATCAACCAGCGTGATTCTGGCATCAAATGTGTTTACGTTGCTATCGGGCAGAAAGCATCAACTATCTCTAACGTAGTACGTAAACTCGAAGAACACGGCGCACTGGAAAACACTATCGTTGTTGTTGCAACTGCATCTGAATCAGCTGCACTGCAATACTTAGCACCATACTCTGGTTGCGCGATGGGTGAATATTTCCGTGACCGCGGTGAAGATGCTCTGATCGTTTATGATGACCTGTCTAAACAGGCTGTCGCATACCGTCAAATTTCACTGTTGCTGCGTCGTCCACCAGGACGTGAAGCATACCCAGGTGATGTTTTCTATCTGCACTCCCGTTTACTTGAGCGTGCTGCTCGTGTTAACGCTGATTACGTAGAAGCATTCACTAAAGGTGAAGTGAAAGGTAAAACTGGTTCATTGACTGCTCTGCCAATCATTGAAACTCAAGCGGGTGACGTTTCTGCATTCGTACCAACAAACGTAATTTCGATTACTGATGGTCAGATCTTCCTGGAATCTAACCTGTTTAACTCTGGTATTCGTCCAGCGGTTAACCCAGGTATTTCAGTATCTCGTGTTGGTGGTGCTGCTCAGACTAAAATCATTAAGAAACTGTCTGGTGGTATCCGTACAGCACTGGCTCAATACCGTGAACTGGCAGCGTTTGCTCAGTTTGCTTCCGACCTCGATGACGCAACTCGTAAACAGTTGAGCCACGGTCAGAAAGTAACTGAACTGCTGAAACAGAAACAGTATGCACCAATGTCAGTAGCAGAGCAGGCACTGTCTCTGTTCGCTGCAGAACGTGGATATCTGGACGATGTTGAGTTAGCAAAAATTGGTGCATTCGAAGCTGCATTAGTTTCATTTGCACAGCGCGAGCATGCTGACCTTATGAACGAAATTGGTCTGGCGGGCAAATATAACGATGATATCGAAGCTAAGTTGAATAAACTGCTCGAGTCATTCAAAGCCACCCAGTCCTGGTAATACTATTCGGCCCGTGAATTTTTATGGGCCGTCTGGTTAATAAGGAGAAGCAGAAATGGCCGGCGCAAAAGAGATACGTTCCAAGATTGGAAGTGTGCAAAACACACAGAAGATCACTAAAGCGATGGAAATGGTCGCGGCGTCCAAAATGCGTAAAACGCAGGAACGCATGGCGGCCAGCCGTCCTTATGCAGAAACCATGCGCAGTGTGATTGGTCACCTTGCATTAGGTAATCTGGAATATAAACACCCATATCTCGAAGAGCGCGAAGTTAAGCGCGTCGGGTATTTGGTTGTTTCAACAGACCGTGGTCTGTGTGGTGGTTTGAACGTTAACCTGTTCAAAAAACTGCTAGCAGATATGAAAACGTGGTCTGAGAAAAACGTTCAGGTTGATTTGGCTTTAATCGGTTCTAAAGCGGTAGCATTCTTCGGTTCTGTAGGCGGCAATGTCGTTTCACAAGTAACCGGAATGGGGGATAACCCGACCCTTTCTGACCTGATTGGCCCGGTTAACTCTATGCTACAAGCCTATGATGAAGGGCGTTTAGATAAACTGTATGTGGTGAACAACAAGTTCGTCAATACAATGTCTCAAGAGCCAACGATTCTTCAGTTACTGCCATTGCCTGCAAGCGATGACGAAACACTGAAGAAGAAATCTTGGGATTATTTATATGAACCCGATCCTAAGGCGTTGCTGGATACCCTGCTGCGTCGTTATATCGAGTCGCAGGTTTATCAGGGCGTCGTTGAAAACCTAGCTAGTGAGCAGGCCGCTCGAATGGTAGCGATGAAAGCCGCTACAGATAACGGTGGAAACCTGATCAAAGAGTTGCAGTTGGTTTACAACAAAGCTCGTCAGGCCAGCATTACTCAGGAACTGACCGAGATCGTTTCTGGTGCTGCCGCGGTTTAACAGCTAGGTTTACGAATTACGTAGAGGATTCAAGATGGCTACTGGAAAGATTATCCAGGTAATCGGCGCCGTTGTGGACGTCGAGTTCCCTCAAGATAACGTACCAAAAGTGTACGATGCTCTTGAGGTTATTAACGGTAAAGAAAAACTGGTGTTGGAAGTTCAACAACAGTTAGGTGGTGGTGTTGTCCGTTGTATCGCAATGGGTACATCAGACGGTCTGAGCCGTGGTTTAGAAGTTGTAAACCTAGAGCACCCAATCGAAGTACCAGTCGGTAAAGCAACTCTGGGACGTATCATGAACGTTCTGGGTGAACCAATCGACATGAAAGGTGATATCGGCGAAGAAGAGCGCTGGTCTATTCACCGTGCTGCACCAAGCTACGAAGAGTTAGCTAACTCAACTGAACTGCTGGAAACCGGTATCAAAGTAATGGACTTAATCTGTCCATTCGCGAAAGGTGGTAAAGTAGGTCTGTTCGGTGGTGCGGGTGTTGGTAAAACAGTAAACATGATGGAACTGATCCGTAACATCGCGATTGAGCACTCAGGTTACTCAGTGTTCGCCGGTGTTGGTGAGCGTACCCGTGAAGGTAACGACTTCTATCATGAAATGACCGACTCAAACGTTCTGGATAAAGTATCACTGGTTTATGGCCAGATGAACGAGCCACCAGGAAACCGTCTGCGTGTTGCGCTGACTGGTCTGACTATGGCTGAAAAATTCCGTGACGAAGGTCGTGACGTACTGCTGTTCGTTGACAACATTTATCGTTATACACTGGCAGGTACTGAAGTATCAGCACTGTTAGGTCGTATGCCATCAGCGGTAGGTTACCAACCAACGCTGGCGGAAGAGATGGGTGTTCTGCAAGAACGTATTACCTCAACTCAAACTGGTTCTATCACTTCCGTTCAAGCGGTATACGTACCAGCGGATGACTTGACTGACCCATCACCAGCAACCACCTTTGCTCACTTAGACGCAACCGTAGTTCTGAGCCGTCAAATCGCATCTCTGGGTATCTACCCTGCGGTTGACCCTCTGGATTCTACCAGCCGTCAATTAGACCCACTGGTAGTTGGTCAAGAGCACTATGATGTTGCTCGTGGCGTTCAGTCTATTCTGCAACGTTACCAAGAACTGAAAGATATCATTGCAATCCTGGGTATGGATGAACTGTCTGAAGAAGACAAACTGGTTGTTGCTCGTGCTCGTAAGATCCAGCGCTTCCTGTCTCAACCATTCTTCGTTGCAGAAGTCTTTACCGGTTCACCAGGTAAGTTCGTTTCTCTGAAAGACACTATCCGTGGCTTCAGCGGCATCCTGAACGGTGATTACGACCACCTGCCAGAACAAGCGTTCTACATGGTTGGTACCATTGAAGAAGCTGTGGAAAAAGCGAAAAAGCTTTAATCCATCTGACGAGAGGTTGATATGGTAGCTGCAATGACATACTACCTGAAAGTAGTAAGCGCGGAAAAACAGATGTTTGAAGGCTTAGTACAAAAAATTCAGGTGACAGGTAGTGAAGGTGAGTTGGGGATTTATCCGCAGCATACCCCGCTGCTGACTGCCATAAAACCGGGCATGGTACGCATTACGAAGCAGTTTGGTGAAGAAGAGCTAATTTACCTCTCCGGCGGTATTTTAGAAGTTCAACCAACAGGTGTTATCGTACTCGCTGATACAGCGATCCGTGGTAAAGATTTAGACGAAGCTCGTGCAGTGGAAGCTAAACGCAAAGCGGAAGAACATGTCCGCAAAGCACACGGCGATGTTGATTATGCTCAGGCATCAGCAGAACTTGCAAAAGCAATAGCGAAACTTCGAGTTATCGAGTTAACTAAAAAGCTTATGTAATGATAGCAATATAGAAAAAGCCAGTTAGTTTGACTAACTGGCTTTTTTATTTGTGCGAAATATGTAGTAATTTATACAGGAAATAGGTTTACTTTCACCCCAAAGTTGGAGTTTCAGGAAAATATGACTGTGCAAAGAAAAAGTGTCGTGATTTTAGCTGCCGGTAAAGGCACACGGATGTATTCAGACTTACCTAAAGTTCTGCATTTACTCGCAGGTAAACCAATGGTTCAGCATGTGATTGATACAGCGAAATCAATCGGTGCGTCGGATATTCATCTGGTATACGGACATGGCGGTGATTTACTGAAAGAAAAACTGGGTGAACAAAACCTCAATTGGGTTCTGCAAGCAGAGCAACTGGGTACTGGCCACGCGATGCAGCAAGCCGCTCCTCACTTCCAAGATGATGAAGATATTGTCATGCTTTATGGCGATGTACCTTTGATCGCTAAAGACACATTACAACGACTGGTAGAAGCTAAGCCAGAAGGCGGCATTGGCTTACTCACTGTTATCCTAGATAACCCAGCCGGTTATGGTCGCATTATCCGCGAAAACGGCGAAGTCGTTGGTATCATCGAACAGAAAGATGCCAGTGAAGAACAGCGTAAAATCCAAGAAATCAACACCGGTATTATGGTTGCAAGCGGAAAAGACTTTAACCGCTGGCTGAGCCAACTGAACAATAACAATGCCCAAGGTGAATACTACATTACCGACATCATTGCTCTTGCTCATAAAGAAGGTAACAAAATTGCGACCGTTCACCCAAGCCATCTCAGTGAAATGGAAGGGGTTAATAACCGTCTGCAATTAGCTGCGTTAGAGCGCATCTACCAAAAAGAACAAGCTGAAAAATTACTGTTAGCGGGTGTGATGTTGATTGATCCTGCGCGTTTTGATATTCGCGGAACCTTAACTCACGGTCGCGATGTGGTGATCGACACCAACGTGATCATCGAAGGTAACGTGACGCTGGGTAATAACGTTCAGATCCAAACAGGCTGCGTACTAAAAAACTGTGTGATTGGCGATAACTCAATTATCAGCCCATACTCAGTGATTGAAAATTCTGAATTATCCACGGAATGTACTGTTGGACCTTTCGCTCGTTTACGCCCTGGTGCTAAATTAGCAGCGAAATCCCATGTGGGTAACTTTGTTGAAATGAAAAATGCCACGCTGGGCTTAGGCTCTAAAGCGGGTCACTTAAGCTATCTGGGTGATGCTCAGATTGGTAGTAATGTGAATATTGGTGCGGGCACGATCACCTGTAATTATGATGGTGTGAATAAATTTAAAACGGTTATTGGTGATGATGTGTTTGTTGGCTCTGACACTCAGTTAGTTGCTCCTGTGTGTGTGGCTAATGGCGCAACCATTGGCGCTGGTACCACGGTCACTCGTGATATTAACGAAGGTGAGCTGGTAGTGAGCCGCGTGAAACAGACACACATTAAAAACTGGCAGCGCCCAGTAAAGAAAAAATAAGTAAATAAAACATAAGTAAATATAGAGGAGAGATATTCAAGTCTCTCCTATGATTAGCTATGAACGAATTAGTTATCTAAGAATTAGCAGTCTAAGCAATGTCGGTCAGTATCTTTTAATATAAAAATCGCTACAAAGTAGCAAACAAACAAAACAATAAAATTCCCCGTTTCTACAAGGCTGGGGAACAGCGAAAGCTGAACAATAATCAGGTTGCGACAATAAGAGGGGAATAACCCCTTTATTTAGGAATAACTTAATATGTGTGGAATTGTTGGTGCTGTCGCACAACGTGATATCGCGGAAATTCTGTTAGAAGGTCTTCGCCGTTTAGAATACCGTGGTTATGACTCAGCGGGTATGGCGGTGGTTGATCACGAAGGTCATCTGCAACGCTTACGTGAAGTCGGTAAAGTGCAAATGCTGGCGGAAGAAGCAGAAAAGAATCCGGTTTCTGGTGGAACTGGTATCGCGCATACCCGCTGGGCGACTCATGGTATTCCAAGCGAGCGTAACGCTCACCCTCATACCTCGGGTTACATTGCCGTTGTTCATAACGGAATTATTGAGAACTATTTAGAACTGAAAGAAGAGCTGAAAAAACTTGGCTATATCTTTAGTTCAGACACTGACACTGAAGTGATTGCACACCTTGTTCATCATGAACAGCAGCAAGGTGGCACATTGCTGGAAGTGGTTCAGCGCGTGATCCCACAATTACGTGGCGCTTATGGCACCGTAATTATGGATAGCCGCAACCCAGAATTATTAGTCGCAGCACGTTCAGGTAGCCCGTTGGTTATCGGTCTGGGTGTTGGCGAAAACTTCTTAGCTTCTGACCAACTGGCATTATTGCCTGTGACTCGCCGTTTTATCTACTTAGAAGAAGGGGATATTGCGGAAGTTACTCGTCGCACTGTGCGTATTTTTGATAAGCAAGGCGCACCAGTTGAACGTGAGCAAATCGAATCGAATGTTCAATACGATGCAGGTGATAAAGGCGCATACCGCCATTACATGCAAAAAGAGATCTATGAACAGCCAATGGCGATTAAAAACACCCTCGAAGGGCGTTTTAACCAAGATAATGGTATCGACCTTAGCGAGTTAGGTCCAAAAGCCAGCGAAATTCTGTCCAAAGTTGACCATATCCAAATCGTTGCCTGCGGAACCTCGTACAACGCTGGTATGGTTGCGCGTTACTGGTTTGAATCATTGGCGGGTATTCCTTGTGACGTGGAAATTGCGTCTGAATACCGCTACCGTAAACCGGCACATCGTAAAGGCAGCTTGATGATCACCATTTCCCAATCAGGGGAAACGGCAGATACTTTAGCCGCTTTACGCTTGTCTAAAGAACTGGGTTACTTAACGTCCCTGGCGATTTGTAACGTTGGCGCATCTTCATTAGTCCGCGAATCTGAGTTTTCGCTGATGACCAAAGCGGGTGCGGAAATTGGCGTTGCTTCCACCAAAGCATTCACAACCCAGTTAACGGTATTGTTGATGCTGGTGGCGTATATGGGACGCCTGAAAGGGGCAAACCCAGAACTGGAAGAGCGTATTGCTCATGCGCTTCACGCACTGCCTGCGCGTATTGAAAGCATGCTGTCTCAAGACAAAGTGATTGAAGCGTTAGCTGAAGATTTCTCAGACAAAAACCACGCACTGTTCTTAGGTCGTGGTGATCAGTTCCCTATCGCCGTTGAAGGCGCACTGAAACTGAAAGAGATTTCGTATATCCACGCCGAAGCGTATGCAGCGGGCGAATTAAAACATGGACCATTAGCGTTAATTGATGCAGATATGCCAGTTATCATCGTTGCTCCGAACAACGAACTGTTAGAAAAACTGAAATCTAACATTGAAGAAGTTCGCGCGCGTGGTGGTCTGCTGTATGTGTTCGCTGACCAAGATGCTGGTTTTGTGGCAAGTGAAAACATGAAAATTGTTCCCCTGCCGCATGTGGAAGAGTTAATCGCACCAATTTTCTACACTGTTCCTCTGCAACTGCTCTCTTACCATGTTGCGTTAATCAAAGGAACTGACGTGGATCAGCCGCGTAACTTAGCAAAATCAGTGACTGTTGAGTAATCTCGTTCTGATTTAAAAATCCAGCTGTGGGCGGACAATAAAGTCTTAAACTGAACAAAATAGATCTAAACTATGACAATAAAGTCTTAAACTAGACAGAATAGTTGTAAACTGAAATCAGTCCAGTTATGCTGTGAAAAAGCATACTGGACTTTTGTTATGGCTAAAGCAAACTCTTCATTTTCTGAAGTGCAAATTGCCCGTCGTATTAAAGAGGGGCGTGGCCAAGGGCATGGTAAAGACTATATTCCATGGCTAACAGTACAAGAAGTTCCTTCTTCAGGTCGTTCCCACCGTATTTATTCTCATAAGACGGGACGAGTCCATCATTTGCTATCTGACTTAGAGCTTGCTGTTTTTCTCAGTCTTGAGTGGGAGAGCAGCGTGCTAGATATACGCGAGCAGTTCCCCTTATTACCTAGTGATACCAGGCAGATTGCAATAGATAGTGGTATTAAGCATCCTGTTATTCGTGGTGTAGATCAGGTTATGTCTACTGATTTTTTAGTGGACTGCAAAGATGGTCCTTTTGAGCAGTTTGCTATTCAAGTCAAACCTGCAGCAGCCTTACAAGACGAGCGTACCTTAGAAAAACTAGAACTAGAGCGTCGCTATTGGCAGCAAAAGCAAATTCCTTGGTTCATTTTTACTGATAAAGAAATAAATCCCGTAGTAAAAGAAAATATTGAATGGCTTTATTCAGTGAAAACAGAAGAAGTTTCTGCGGAGCTTTTAGCACAACTATCCCCATTGGCCCATATCCTGCAAGAAAAAGGAGATGAAAACATTATCAATGTCTGTAAGCAGGTTGATATTGCTTATGATTTGGAGTTAGGCAAAACATTGAGTGAGATACGAGCCTTAACCGCAAATGGTTTTATTAAGTTCAATATTTATAAGTCTTTCAGGGCAAATAAGTGTGCAGATCTCTGTATTAGCCAAGTAGTGAATATGGAGGAGTTGCGCTATGTGGCAAATTAATGAGGTTGTGCTATTTGATAATGATCCGTATCGCATTTTGGCTATAGAGGATGGCCAAGTTGTCTGGATGCAAATAAGCGCTGATAAAGGAGTTCCACAAGCTAGGGCTGAGTTGTTGCTAATGCAGTATTTAGATGAAGGCCGCTTAGTTAGAACTGATGACCCTTATGTACATCTTGATTTAGAAGAGCCGTCTGTAGATTCTGTCAGCTTCCAGAAGCGCGAGGAGGATTATCGAAAAATTCTTCCTATTATTAATAGTAAGGATCGTTTCGACCCTAAAGTCAGAAGCGAACTCGTTGAGCATGTGGTCCAAGAACATAAGGTTACTAAGGCTACAGTTTATAAGTTGTTACGCCGTTACTGGCAGCGTGGTCAAACGCCTAATGCATTAATTCCTGACTACAAAAACAGCGGAGCACCAGGGGAAAGACGTTCAGCGACAGGAACAGCAAAGATTGGCCGAGCCAGAGAATATGGTAAGGGTGAAGGAACCAAGGTAACGCCCGAGATTGAACGCCTTTTTAGGTTGACCATAGAAAAGCACCTGTTAAATCAAAAAGGTACAAAGACCACCGTTGCCTATAGACGATTTGTGGACTTGTTTGCTCAGTATTTTCCTCGCATTCCCCAAGAGGATTACCCAACACTACGTCAGTTTCGTTATTTTTATGATCGAGAATACCCTAAAGCTCAGCGCTTAAAGTCTAGAGTTAAAGCAGGGGTATATAAAAAAGACGTACGACCCTTAAGTAGTACAGCCACTTCTCAGGCGTTAGGCCCTGGGAGTCGTTATGAGATTGATGCCACGATTGCTGATATTTATTTAGTGGATCATCATGATCGCCAAAAAATCATAGGAAGACCAACGCTTTACATTGTGATTGATGTGTTTAGTCGGATGATCACGGGCTTTTATATCGGCTTTGAAAATCCGTCTTATGTGGTGGCGATGCAGGCTTTTGTAAATGCTTGCTCTGACAAAACGGCCATTTGTGCCCAGCATGATATTGAGATTAGTAGCTCAGACTGGCCGTGTGTAGGTTTGCCAGATGTGTTGCTAGCGGACCGTGGCGAATTAATGAGTCATCAGGTCGAAGCCTTAGTTTCTAGTTTTAATGTGCGAGTGGAAAGTGCTCCACCTAGACGTGGCGATGCTAAAGGCATAGTGGAAAGCACTTTTAGAACACTACAAGCCGAGTTTAAGTCCTTTGCACCTGGCATTGTAGAGGGCAGTCGGATCAAAAGCCATGGTGAAACAGACTATAGGTTAGATGCATCTCTGTCGGTATTTGAGTTCACACAAATTATTTTGCGTACGATCTTATTCAGAAATAACCATCTGGTGATGGATAAATACGATCGAGATGCTGATTTTCCTACAGATTTACCGTCTATTCCTGTCCAGCTATGGCAATGGGGTATGCAGCATCGTACAGGTAGTTTAAGGGCTGTGGAGCAAGAGCAGTTGCGAGTAGCGTTACTGCCTCGCCGAAAGGTCTCTATTTCTTCATTTGGCGTTAATTTGTGGGGTTTGTATTACTCGGGGTCAGAGATTCTGCGTGAGGGTTGGTTGCAGCGGAGCACTGATATAGCTAGACCTCAACATTTAGAAGCGGCTTATGACCCAGTGCTGGTTGATACGATTTATTTGTTTCCGCAAGTTGGCAGCCGTGTATTTTGGCGCTGTAATCTGACGGAACGTAGTCGGCAGTTTAAAGGTCTCTCATTTTGGGAGGTTTGGGATATACAAGCACAAGAAAAACACAATAAAGCCAATGCGAAGCAGGATGAGTTAACTAAACGCAGGGAGCTTGAGGCGTTTATTCAGCAAACCATTCAGAAAGCGAATAAGTTAACGCCCAGTACTACTGAGCCCAAATCAACACGCATTAAGCAGATTAAAACTAATAAAAAAGAAGCCGTGACCTCGGAGCGTAAAAAACGTGCGGAGCATTTGAAGCCAAGCTCTTCAGGTGATGAGGCTAAAGTTATTCCTTTCAACGCAGTGGAAGCGGATGATCAAGAAGATTACAGCCTACCCACATACGTGCCTGAATTATTTCAGGATCCACCAGAAAAGGATGAGTCATGAGTGCTACCCGGATTCAAGCAGTTTATCGTGATACGGGGGTAGAGGCTTATCGTGATAATCCTTTTATCGAGGCCTTACCACCATTACAAGAGTCAGTGAATAGTGCTGCATCACTGAAATCCTCTTTACAGCTTACTTCCTCTGACTTGCAAAAGTCCCGTGTTATCAGAGCTCATACCATTTGTCGTATTCCAGATGACTATTTTCAGCCATTAGGTACGCATTTGCTACTAAGTGAGCGTATTTCGGTCATGATTCGAGGTGGCTACGTAGGCAGAAATCCTAAAACAGGAGATTTACAAAAGCATTTACAAAATGGTTATGAGCGTGTTCAAACGGGAGAGTTGGAGACATTTCGCTTTGAGGAGGCACGATCTACGGCACAAAGCTTATTGTTAATTGGTTGTTCTGGTAGTGGGAAGACGACCTCTCTTCATCGTATTCTAGCCACGTATCCTCAGGTGATTTACCATCGTGAACTCAATGTAGAGCAGGTGGTGTATTTGAAAATAGACTGCTCGCATAATGGTTCGCTAAAAGAAATCTGCTTGAATTTTTTCAGAGCGTTGGATCGAGCCTTGGGCTCGAACTATGAGCGTCGTTATGGCTTAAAACGTCATGGTATAGAAACCATGTTGGCTTTGATGTCGCAAATAGCCAATGCACATGCTTTAGGGTTGTTGGTTATTGATGAAATTCAGCATTTAAGCCGCTCTCGTTCGGGTGGATCTCAAGAGATGCTGAACTTTTTTGTGACGATGGTGAATATTATTGGCGTACCAGTGATGTTGATTGGTACCCCTAAAGCACGAGAGATTTTTGAGGCTGATTTGCGGTCTGCACGTAGAGGGGCAGGGTTTGGAGCTATATTCTGGGATCCTATACAACAAACGCAACGTGGAAAGCCCAATCAAGAGTGGATCGCTTTTACGGATAATCTTTGGCAATTACAGCTTTTACAACGCAAAGATGCGCTGTTATCGGATGAGGTCCGTGATGTGTGGTATGAGCTAAGCCAAGGAGTGATGGACATTGTAGTAAAACTTTTTGTACTCGCTCAGCTCCGTGCGCTAGCTTTAGGCAATGAGCGTATTACCGCTGGTTTATTGCGGCAAGTGTATCAAGATGAGTTAAAGCCTGTGCACCCCATGCTAGAGGCATTACGCTCGGGTATCCCAGAACGCATTGCTCGTTATTCTGATCTAGTCGTTCCCGAGATTGATAAACGGTTAATCCAACTTCAGCTAGATATCGCAGCGATACAAGAACAAACACCAGAAGAAAAAGCCCTTCAAGAGTTAGATACCGAAGATCAGCGTCATTTATATCTGATGCTGAAAGAGGATTACGATTCAAGCCTGTTAATTCCCACTATTAAAAAAGCGTTTAGCCAGAATCCAACGATGACAAGACAAAAGTTACTGCCTCTTGTTTTGCAGTGGTTGATGGAAGGCGAAACGGTAGTGTCAGAACTAGAAAAGCCCTCCAAGAGTAAAAAGGTTTCGGCTATAAAGGTAGTCAAGCCCAGCGACTGGGATAGCTTACCTGATACGGATTTACGTTATATCTATTCACAACGCCAACCTGAAAAAACCATGCATGAACGGTTAAAAGGGAAAGGGGTAATAGTGGATATGGCGAGCTTATTTAAACAAGCAGGTTAGCCATGAGAAACTTTCCTGTTCCGTACTCGAATGAGCTGATTTATAGCACTATTGCACGGGCAGGCGTTTATCAAGGGATTGTTAGTCCTAAGCAGCTGTTGGATGAGGTGTATGGCAACCGCAAGGTGGTCGCTACCTTAGGTCTGCCCTCGCATTTAGGTGTGATAGCAAGACATCTACATCAAACAGGACGTTACGCTGTTCAGCAGCTTATTTATGAGCATACCTTATTCCCTTTATATGCTCCGTTTGTAGGCAAGGAGCGCCGAGACGAAGCTATTCGGTTAATGGAGTACCAAGCGCAAGGTGCGGTGCATTTAATGCTAGGAGTCGCTGCTTCTAGAGTTAAGAGCGATAACCGCTTTAGATACTGCCCTGATTGCGTTGCTCTTCAGCTAAATAGGTATGGGGAAGCCTTTTGGCAACGAGATTGGTATTTGCCCGCTTTGCCATATTGTCCAAAACACGGTGCTTTAGTCTTCTTTGATAGAGCTGTAGATGATCACCGACATCAATTTTGGGCTTTGGGTCATACTGAGCTGCTTTCAGACTACCCCAAAGACTCCCTATCTCAATTAACAGCACTAGCTGCTTATATAGCCCCTCTGTTAGATGCTCCACGAGCGCAAGAGCTTTCCCCAAGCCTTGAGCAGTGGACGCTGTTTTATCAGCGCTTAGCGCAGGATCTAGGGCTAACCAAAAGCAAGCACATTCGTCATGACTTGGTGGCGGAGAGAGTGAGGCAGACTTTTAGTGATGAGGCACTAGAGAAACTGGATTTAAAGTTGGCAGAGAACAAGGACACGTGTTGGCTGAAAAGTATATTCCGTAAGCATAGAAAAGCCTTTAGTTATTTACAGCATAGTATTGTGTGGCAAGCCTTATTGCCAAAACTAACGGTTATAGAAGCGCTACAGCAGGCAAGTGCTCTTACTGAGCACTCTATAACGACAAGACCTGTTAGCCAGTCTGTGCAACCTAACTCTGAAGATTTATCTGTTAAGCATAAAGACTGGCAGCAACTAGTGCATAAATACCAAGGAATTAAGGCGGCAAGACAGTCTTTAGAGGGTGGGGTGCTATACGCTTGGCTTTACCGACATGACAGGGATTGGCTAGTTCACTGGAATCAACAGCATCAACAAGAGCGTCTGGCACCCGCCCCTAGAGTTGATTGGAACCAAAGAGATCGAATTGCTGTACGACAACTATTAAGAATCATAAAGCGTCTAGATAGTAGCCTTGATCACCCAAGAGCGACATCGAGCTGGCTGTTAAAGCAAACTCCTAACGGAACCTCTCTTGCAAAAAATCTACAGAAACTGCCTTTGGTAGCGCTTTGCTTAAAGCGTTACTCAGAGAGTGTGGAAGATTATCAAATTAGACGGATTAGCCAAGCTTTTATTAAGCTTAAACAGGAAGATGTTGAGCTTAGGCGCTGGCGATTATTAAGAAGTGCAACGTTATCTAAAGAGCGGATAACTGAGGAAGCACAAAGATTCTTGGAAATGGTTTATGGGGAAGAGTGAGTGGTTAGGCTAGCTACATTTAATGACAATGTGCAGGTTGTACATATTGGTCATTTATTCCGTAACTCGGGTCATAAGGAGTGGCGTATTTTTGTTTGGTTTAATCCAATGCAAGAACGGAAATGGACTCGATTTACTCATTTGCCTTTATTAAGTCGAGCTAAGGTGGTTAACAGTACAACAAAGCAAATAAATAAGGCGGATCGTGTGATTGAGTTTGAAGCATCGGATCTTCAACGAGCCAAAATAATCGATTTTCCTAATCTCTCGTCCTTTGCTTCCGTACGCAACAAGGATGGAGCGCAGAGTTCATTTATTTACGAAGCTGAAACACCATATAGCAAGACTCGTTATCACATCCCACAGTTAGAGCTAGCTCGGTCATTATTTTTAATTAACTCCTATTTCTGTCGAAGCTGTTTGAGCAGTACCGCTTTACAGCAAGAGTTCGACGTTCAGTATGAGGTTGAGCGAGATCATTTAGAGATAAGGATCTTACCCAGTTCATCGTTTCCTAAAGGGGCGTTAGAGCAGTCGGCCGTAGTGCAGCTTTTGGTTTGGTTGTTTTCGGATCAAGATGTTATGGATTCGTATGAAAGTATTTTTAGGCACTATCAACAAAATAGAGAAATTAAGAACGGCGTTGAAAGCTGGTGCTTTAGCTTTGACCCTCCGCCCATGCAGGGTTGGAAATTACATGTAAAAGGACGTTCTTCTAACGAGGATAAGGATTATTTAGTTGAGGAAATAGTAGGTTTAGAAATCAACGCTATGCTTCCTAGCACAACAGCTATTAGCCATGCCTCTTTTCAGGAAAAGGAGGCAGGTGATGGTAGTACGCAGCACATAGCGGTTTCAACAGAGTCAGTTGTTGATGATGAGCATCTACAGTTGGACGATGAGGAAACAGCCAATATAGACACAGACACACGAGTCATAGAGGCTGAGCCGACATGGATAAGTTTTAGTAGACCTAGTCGAATTGAAAAATCTCGCAGGGCAAGAAAAAGTAGCCAAACTATTTTAGAAAAAGAAGAAGCAACAACAAGTGAAAATAGTAATTTGGTTAGTACTGATGAGCCACACTTAGGTGGTGTCCTAGCAGCGGCAGATGTGGGTGGGAAGCAGGATGCAACCAATTACAACTCTATTTTTGCTAATCGATTTGCTGCTTTTGATGAGCTACTTTCAATTCTAAAAACTAAATTTGCATGTCGGGTGCTTTTTGAAGAAACCTTGGTTTTGCCAAAAGTTGGGCGTAGCCGATTACATCTGTGTAAAGATGGCTCACCAAGAGTGATTAAAGCCGTTGGGGTGCAACGTAATGGCAGTGAATTTGTATTGCTAGAGGTGGATGCATCGGATGGGGTGAAAATGCTTTCTACCAAAGTGTTGAGTGGCGTTGATAGCGAAACATGGCGGAATGATTTTGAAAAGATACGGCGTGGAGTGGTGAAGAGCTCATTGAATTGGCCAAATAGTTTGTTTGATCAATTATATGGACAAGACGGGCATAGAGGGGTGAATCATCCAAAGGGGTTGGGGGAGCTGCAAGTATCGAGAGAGGATATGGAAGGGTGGGCTGAGAGAGTGGTTAGAGAGCAATTTACGCATTAAAGGAATGACTGAAAGAGCCTGTAAACCCTTTTGTGTAAGTGCTTTTGCCGGTCAGTTAAAGGTGGCCATTTAAACGGTCACCAAATTCGATCATAAAACGGTTCATGGCCGGCTTCCAGTTGCGGATCGGCATCGTCCATTTCTTGGTCGCCGCCTGGATAGCCAGGTACACCACCTTCATCGCTGATTCGTCCGTAGGGAACACCTTGAGTTCATATTAATGGAATTTTCTACAAATAGCCTCCGTGGTTTTGAGGGGGGATTACAGACGATCCATAGTAGTAATCCAATGAGTTCTTGAGCGCGGCGACATGTTTGGACGCCTTGGCAAAAATTAGAGCCTGCTTGAAGTGCAGGCGAGCACGTGCTTGGACGATTGATCCATTCGCGGTCAAAAACTCAATCTTGGATGACAGCGTGTCAGGAAATCCAATATCGAAGTCCCGCCCCGTGTCAAAGTAGGGCATTTCATGATCAAAGGACGAAGCTTCCCAGGCCACTTCCCTAATATTCCAGCCGCTAGAAACAAGATTTCGTACGACTTCATCAACTTTTTTGCTTTCCAACTTGTCACAAAGTGCATAGGCAAGAGCTTTGGCGGCAGACACGTGCGTTTCCTCTTAAACATAGGTCGAACGGATACCCGAGGCAAAGCGGAGCATTAGTCCCAAAGCATCTCCGGTAGATCCGGAGGCTCCATACTGAAGGCATGGCATCTTGGGCATTGATATTTGAAACTTCTCTCTAGATAGCAGGGATTTCTTGGCCTTGCCTCATGCTGATAGCTTGTAAATATCACACGATCCTTAGCCCCACAAAGTGAGCATACTCCGTAGCTTTCATTTATAGAAATCGTCGTTAGATTGTCGCAGCATGTGCACGTTCCGACTATTTGCTCAGGAAGCATCGCCATACCTTGGCCTAGGTAAAGAAGATCAGACTCGTAGCCACATCGGTGGCAACTGAGCTTGTACGCAATGCCCATCTGGTTGTCTCACCTGAATCGTAACGTCAGAGCTATTCATCCATCCATTCGGCATCAATGTATGCCACTAAGCCGACCAGCTGACCGTTTGGACTGAAGTATGTTGCCTGCACCCCACTTGACATCTCATCAATACCACCGCACTGCGCTAGGCGCCGGTCCCACTTGCCCACAGAAGCGTCAGGATCGGCTGAGTTCCCCAAGACCCTTGTGAGCCATGCCTCCTTTAACTCAACCTCTCGAATGATTGCGTCGGCCAGCTCCTCCGCGTTATCTAGTTCGACATAGTCTGGAATTCGGACGTACGTTCTGAACACAGCTGGATACTTACTTGGGCGATTGTCATACATGACATCAACAATGTACCCGTTTGTGTAACCGTCTCTTGGAGGTTCGTATGACACTAGTGGTTCCCCTCAGCTTGCGACTAGATGTTGAGGCCTAACATTTTATTAGAGAGCAGGCTAGTTGCTTAGATACATGATCTTCAGGCCGTTATCTGTCAGGGCAAGCGAAAATTGGCCATTTATGACGACCAATGCCCCGCAGAAGCTCCCATCTTTGCCGCCATAGACGCCGCGCCCCCCTTTTGGGGTGTAGAACATCCTTTTGCCAGATGTGGAAAAGAAGTTCGTTGTCCCATTGTTGGCAATGACGTAGTAGCCGGCGAAAGTGCGAGACCCATTTGCGCTATATATAAGCCTACGATTTCCGTTGCGACTATTGTCGTAATTGGATGAACTATTATCGTAGTTGCTCTCAGAGTTGTCGTAATTTGATGGACTATTGTCGTAATTGCTTATGGAGTTGTCGTAGTTGCTTGGAGAAATGTCGTAGTTGGATGGGGAGTAGTCATAGGGAAGACGAGCTTCATCCACTAAAACAATTGGCAGGTCAGCAAGTGCCTGCCCCGATGCCATCGCAAGTACGAGGCTTAGAACCACCTTCAACAGATCGCGCATAGTCTTCCCCAGCTCTCTAACGCTTGAGTTAAGCCGCGCCGCGAAGCGGCGTCGGCTTGAACGAATTGTTAGACATTATTTGCCGACTACCTTGGTGATCTCGCCTTTCACGTAGTGAACAAATTCTTCCAACTGATCTGCGCGCGAGGCCAAGCGATCTTCTTGTCCAAGATAAGCCTGCCTAGCTTCAAGTATGACGGGCTGATACTGGGCCGGCAGGCGCTCCATTGCCCAGTCGGCAGCGACATCCTTCGGCGCGATTTTGCCGGTTACTGCGCTGTACCAAATGCGGGACAACGTAAGCACTACATTTCGCTCATCGCCAGCCCAGTCGGGCGGCGAGTTCCATAGCGTTAAGGTTTCATTTAGCGCCTCAAATAGATCCTGTTCAGGAACCGGATCAAAGAGTTCCTCCGCCGCTGGACCTACCAAGGCAACGCTATGTTCTCTTGCTTTTGTCAGCAAGATAGCCAGATCAATGTCGATCGTGGCTGGCTCGAAGATACCTGCAAGAATGTCATTGCGCTGCCATTCTCCAAATTGCAGTTCGCGCTTAGCTGGATAACGCCACGGAATGATGTCGTCGTGCACAACAATGGTGACTTCTACAGCGCGGAGAATCTCGCTCTCTCCAGGGGAAGCCGAAGTTTCCAAAAGGTCGTTGATCAAAGCTCGCCGCGTTGTTTCATCAAGCCTTACGGTCACCGTAACCAGCAAATCAATATCACTGTGTGGCTTCAGGCCGCCATCCACTGCGGAGCCGTACAAATGTACGGCCAGCAACGTCGGTTCGAGATGGCGCTCGATGACGCCAACTACCTCTGATAGTTGAGTCGATACTTCGGCGATCACCGCTTCCCTCATGATGTTTAACTCCTGAATTAAGCCGCGCCGCGAAGCGGTGTCGGCTTGAATGAATTGTTAGGCGTCATCCTGTGCTCCCGAGAACCAGTACCAGTACATCGCTGTTTCGTTCGAGACTTGAGGTCTAGTTTTATACGTGAACAGGTCAATGCCGCCGAGAGTAAAGCCACATTTTGCGTACAAATTGCAGGCAGGTACATTGTTCGTTTGTGTCTCTAATCGTATGCCAAGGAGCTGTCTGCTTAGTGCCCACTTTTTCGCAAATTCGATGAGACTGTGCGCGACTCCTTTGCCTCGGTGCGTGTGCGACACAACAATGTGTTCGATAGAGGCTAGATCGTTCCATGTTGAGTTGAGTTCAATCTTCCCGACAAGCTCTTGGTCGATGAATGCGCCATAGCAAGCAGAGTCTTCATCAGAGTCATCATCCGAGATGTAATCCTTCCGGTAGGGGCTCACACTTCTGGTAGATAGTTCAAAGCCTTGGTCGGATAGGTGCACATCGAACACTTCACGAACAATGAAATGGTTCTCAGCATCCAATGTTTCCGCCACCTGCTCAGGGATCACCGAAATCTTCATATGACGCCTAACATTTTATTAGTAAGCATGCTCGTTTTGTCACCCGCTGATGCTTACCGTTAATTAATATAATCACTTGTATTAAATAGACTTTCTTTAAAAATACAAGACACTCTGTTATTACAAATCGTGCATGCCGTCTATCCTGCTTGCACGATGCACATTATCTCACCCAAAGAACTCATAACATTTTAATTTATTTAGCATTAAATTAAAACTCTACCGGTAAACAAGCATCTCTAGGCGTAAAAAACAGGCACTTTTTTAAATCCCAGCTAGAATAGGCTGTATAGGCAGACAGTTGCAAGACAAGGAGCGTTTTATGTCTAACAGTCCATTTTTAAATTCTATACGCACGGATATGCGACAAAAAGGTTATGCGCTGAAAACTGAAAAAACTTACCTGCACTGGATTAAGCGTTTTATTCTGTTTCACAAAAAACGTCATCCTCAGACCATGGGCAGTGAAGAGGTCAGGCTGTTTTTATCCAGCTTAGCAAACAGCAGACATGTAGCCATAAACACGCAGAAAATCGCTTTAAATGCCCTAGCTTTTTTGTACAACAGGTTTTTACAACAGCCGTTGGGCGATATTGATTATATCCCTGCAAGCAAGCCTAGACGGCTACCCTCTGTTATCTCTGCAAATGAAGTGCAACGCATTTTGCAGGTTATGGATACTCGCAACCAAGTTATTTTTACGCTGCTGTATGGTGCAGGTTTGCGCATTAATGAATGCTTGCGTTTGCGGGTTAAAGATTTTGATTTTGATAATGGCTGCATCACTGTGCATGACGGTAAGGGTGGGAAAAGCAGAAACAGCCTACTGCCCACGCGCCTAATCCCAGCAATAAAATAACTCATTGAGCAAGCGCGGCTTATTCAGCAAGACGACAACTTACAAGGCGTAGGGCCATCGCTGCCTTTTGCTTTAGATCACAAATACCCTTCTGCTTATCGACAAGCGGCGTGGATGTTTGTCTTTCCCTCCAGCACGCTCTGCAACCACCCGTATAACGGCAAATTATGCCGCCATCATCTGCATGACTCCGTTGCGCGAAAGGCATTGAAGGCAGCCGTACAAAAAGCAGGCATCGTTAGCAAGCGTGTCACTTGTCATACATTTCGTCACTCGTTTGCTACGCATCTATTACAAGCGGGGCGTGATATTCGCACTGTGCAAGAACTCTTAGGGCATAACGATGTTAAGACCACGCAAATCTATACGCATGTGTTGGGTCAGCATTTTGCCGGCACCACCAGTCCTGCGGATGGACTGATGCTACTTATCAATCAGTAAAAGTAGATAAATATCTTTATGTAGCCCTGAGTAGCCCCTGATACTTTTTATGGTGAAAAAGATAAACAATCATAGAGGGGATAAATATGAGCCAGTTCTACCATTGTTCAGATAAGTTTAAGCAAGATACTGTCAATCACAGTGACCATTCATGGTCATTACACTTCCTCCAGTTGCCAGACAATGCCTAACATAAAAACGCAAAAGCCCAAAAGTCAGAGCTTAGGTGTTCTAGGCGTTTTCTAAGCGCTGAAGAAATACGTCTTACCGTAGATTGCGTGCGTTTCTGAAGCACATTTTCCTTATACATGGCTTTATCCCAGGCAGCTTCATCAAGCTCTTGGAGTAACAAGCCAGTAATAATGCGACACTCTCGGGTTTGTAGCGAGCCGCTGGTGAGATCGGAGTTATAGCGGAAAGGGGTCATTTGTAATTATTTGTGGGTGGAGGATAGTTAACTTATTATTGTAGTTGGAAGAGGCTGCTTTCCAAACATTAGCACCTCGTAATGCTTGTTACTGTATATTAATTTATGCTCTTAGCGCATGTTAATGGGCTATTACAATGCATAATGTCCACATCAAGATAACTGTGGCTTAACACCTGTACAAGCGAAAAAAATCAATCACCTGTCCGGAAATACGGGATCACTGTAAAGTGTTGGTGAGGCAGTCTAGGAGGGGGATTTAATTTGGGATACTGATGAAAGGATTATGATCAGTTGGATATAGGATCGTACTAAGCTGAGCGGCAGGTTAGCTAGATTAGTTAACCAGATAAGTGAAATCTAGTTCCAAACTATTTTGTCATTTTTAATTTTCGTATTAGCTTACGACGCTACACCCAGTTCCCATCTATTTTGTCACTCTTCCCTAAATAATCCTTAAAAACTCCATTTCCACCCCTCCCAGTTCCCAACTATTTTGTCCGCCCACACCAGCCGGTGTTCTGTAAAAGAACACCGGCTTTTTATTGCTTCTCTATTCTTACACTCCATTAAAATTTCCCTACTGAACTATAACAATCCGATGCTAATTAGTTGCTTTTGCATGCATCTATTCGCTATCAATTTCACGTATACTTAATTTTCTTGATGCAGTATTGAGCAATAATAAACAACAATAAAAATCAGCAGAAGGCGACGTGGATGGCAGAGATAGAATGGTTAAGTGCGGTTGTCATCGCAATCACAATAGGGTTTTGGGCGACAGGAAAACTACCGGAATATTTAGTAGCATTACTGTTTTTAGCAGCAGCGGCATGCTTACATCTAGCGCCAACCAATGTGATTTTCTCGGGGTTCACCTCGGAAGCATTTTGGCTCGTTTTAAGCGGATTCATTCTTGGGTTTGCCATCAATAAAGTGGGGCTAGCGGAACGGATTGCGCAGCATATCTCGGGGCGTTTCACAAAATCCTGGCTCTCATTGATCATTGGCGTGGTGATCCTCGCCTATGGATTGGCGTTTATTATGCCGTCGAATATGGGGCGAATTGCATTACTGATGCCGATTGTGATGGCAATAGCAGATAAAGTCGGGCTAGAAAGTGGCAGCCGAGGGCGTATCGGGTTAGCGCTGGCGGTGGGTTTTGGTACCTTCCAACTTTCTGCAACTGTGCTGCCTGCGAACGTTCCCAACCTCGTCATGGCGGGGGCGATAGAAACCACTTACCACCTTAAACTTTCCTACTTGAATTACCTGTTCCTGCATATGCCAATCTTAGGGCTGATAAAAGGCGCAATGGTGGTCCTGTGTATCTATTTTCTATTTCCTGCCAAATTGCAGCCGGTGGCTGAACAAAAAACCTTGCCGCCAATGAGCCGCGATGAGAAAAAGCTCGGTGTTGTGCTGGCAGTCACATTGCTTTTCTGGATCACGGATACCACACACGGTATTTCACCAGCATGGGTGGGATTAGTCGCGGCATGTTTCTGCTTGCTGCCTAAAGTCGGTTTTGTCACCAATGACGAGTTTGTTAAAGCGGTGAATATCCGTACTTGTATCTATGTGGCAGGGATTTTGAGCCTAGCAACATTGGTGAGTTATTCCAACGTTGGAATGGTGGTTGGTACTTACTTACAAAAGATGCTGCCACTGGATCCAAATAGCCCGTTTATGGATTTTGGTAGCTTAGTGGGACTGACTAGCGGCTTAAACTTTGTGGTGACGGCAAACGGCGTTCCAGCACTGTATACCCCGTTAGCAGAATCTCTCTCTAATGCCACGGGCTTACCACTAATTGCGGTTCTCATGGTACAAGTCATCGGTTACTCAACACCTTTATTGCCTTATCAAGCGTCTCCGATTGTTGTCGCGATGGGAATGGGCAAAGTGCCGTTAATGGATGGCGTAAGGCTGTGTCTGATTTTGTTTATTTTGACCTTTTTCCTCTTGGTGCCTCTGGATTATTTCTGGTTTAAATTGCTGGGCGTGATCCCTTAATCACGATTTTGGTGATTAACATAAAGTTAGCTATTTTATAAAGATAATAAAAATCCGGTAGGGTATATGCCTTACCGGATTTTGTTTTTTTAATCGATAACAATCTTATAAGAAGGCTTTATACGGCAATTCAGGTTCGTTTTTAAAGATGTCTTGGAAGCCTCTGAAATGCTGATAATGCATGCGTCCTTTATCAGTTGGGTAGGTATATTTCCCGCCAACTTGCCAGAAGAATGGGGCAAATTTATATTGCAGACGTTCTTTTTTCATATTCCATAACACTTCAATTTCACGAGGGTCATTTTGGAAGTTAGCCCAAATATCGTGGTGGAATGGAATAACTGTCGTGCAATCTAATGATTCTGCGGCACGTAAAATATCGGAAGAGGTCATTTTGTCGGTGACACCGCGCGGGTTTTCGCCGTAAGAAAGCAGGGCAACATCGATATTGTAGCGATTACCGTGTGCCGCATAGTAGTTGGAATAGTGAGAATCCCCAGAGTGATACAAAGAGCCGCCTGTGGTTTCAATTAAATAGTTCACCGCACGTTCATCCATACCGTCTAAAATGGCTTTGTCATAGGAAGAAACGCCTTTTGGTAAGGTCACTAGCGCGGTACGGTCGAATGAATCTAAAACACGGATTTTCATATCGCCAACTTCAATCACATCGCCCACTTTGGCCACAATGCAGCGATCTTCTGGTACACCCCAACCTGTCCATAGGTTGACGCAGGCTTGTGGACCAATAAATTTAACGTGGTCTCCGCAATTTTGTAGTACGGCCGCCGCAACGTTGACGTCAATATGATCCGCATGGTCATGAGACGCTAAAATGGCATTGACATCTTTAATCGCAAATGGGTCGAGGGGAAAAATCGCGGTGCGTAAGTTAGGTTGCAGAGCTTCAACACCCCCCATACGCATCATTTGATGCTGTTGATTCATCAGTGGGTTTTTCTGGGTTTTCTTGCCAGTGCCACACCAAAAATCGATGGATATGTTAGTGTTACCTTCGCTTTTCAACCAAATACCTGTACAGCCCAGCCACCACATAGAAAATGTGTTAGGTTCTACGACGGTTTTTTCGATCTCTTCATTGAGCCAGGTTCCCCATTCAGGGAATGTGCTTAAAATCCAAGATTCACGGGTAATTTCATTTACTTTACTCATAGCAACACCTTTCCTATCCAGAATTTCAAATGTAAGGGATTAGCGCCTTATTAATGAAAATAAGGCGAAATACAGAATAAATTTGTTAATTCGTTGAATTAGATAGTTAATCTAATTATACAAGGATGACTTGCGTGCCTTGGGCTTCGATGGCTTTGATAATTTTCGGGTCGGCATTCTTACCGGTGATGAGATAGTCAATTTTTTCGGTAGGGCAAAATAACATGCCCGTTCGACTTCCGACTTTTGAGCTATCCACAACGACAACCAATTTATCAATACGATCGAGCATCTGTTGCTCCGCGACCGCAGTCAGCATATCTGTTTTGTACAACCCTGTTTCGGTTAAACCTTTCCCTGAAGTGAACATCCAGTTACCGGCATATCCCATCAATGTGCTTAATGCAGGATTGAGGAAAATACCTTGTGTTCGGTTATATTGCCCGCCAATCAGAACCACATCTTCATGCTCTTCTTCAATCAAGTAGCTGGCGAGAGGGAAATAGTTCGTTACTATCTGAACCCCTTTTCCACACAGTTGCTGTCCTAGCAAAAATGCGGTGGATCCACAGTTGATAACAGCGCTATCTCCCGGTTGGCAAAGTTCTGCCGCTTTCATGGCGATTTGTGACTTTTCTTCATAATGGTCGGTGCTGTTGATATTCAGCGGTGACCATCTGAGTCTTTTTTCTTCAATGCGCTCTGCACCATTACGTATTTTTTTGAGTTTGCCTTGCTCATCCAGCTTGGCGATATCTCGGCGAGCAGTTGCCGGTGAGATATCAAAATGTTTTGTGATAAAAGATACGTTAATGATTTGATTTTCTTTCAATAAAGACAATATTTCATGATGTCTTTGTGTCTCATTCATGTGTAGCGCCTTATTTCTGTATAATCATTTTTCGTCTTTAGTGATGATTATTATAATCACGATTCCATGATAACTTTTGACTCAAAATGATTGGATTTGATTCTATATGATTATAATGAAAATTGTCAACTCACTAAATTCAAAAATTACCCATGCCAATTTAATTCTTTAACTATATGTAAATATTGATTTTTACTATATTTGTTGTGATCGACTCAACAAATGTAGGGTTTTTTACTGGTCAAAAAGTGTCACTTCAAATAATCATTAATGAGCAAATGGTGATTACTTATGATTACAAAATGTATTTGAGTGATTGAATTGATGAACTGTTTGATTATAGCGTGAGAATGCTTGTCTGTGATCAGGGTAATGTAATTTTAAATAAGATAATAATTCACACTAAATTTGATTTAGGGGTAAAAATATGGATTTTCTGTATGACTCATTCTATATTTTTTACAGCCAAGTGATGACCAAAGCCCCGTTATTACTGGGATTAGTGACATTGATTGGCTACTGGCTTCTAAAGAGAGATGGCACAACCATCCTGAAGGGAACCATAAAAACGATTGTCGGCTTTATGTTAGTGCAAGTTGGAGCCGATACATTAGTCTCCAGCTTCAAACCTGTCATTGCAAAAATGTCAGAATATCATCATCTTACCGGTTCAGTTATCGACCCTTATACCTCAATGATGGCCACCATGGAAACCATGGGGGATAACTATTCATGGGTTGGATATACGGTTCTAATTGCACTGGCGATTAATATTCTTTTGGTGCTTTTCCGCCGTATCACGGGGATCCGAACCATTATGCTGACGGGACATATCATGTTCCAGCAAGCAGGGTTGATCGCGGTATTCTATTTTGTGCTGGGCACCAGCATGTGGGAAACCATTATTTACTCAGCCGTTCTCATGGCGCTGTATTGGGGAATTTCATCCAATATTATGTTCAAGCCAACGGAATCAGTCACGGGTGGGGCAGGGTTTTCAATCGGTCACCAGCAGCAAGTCGCATCATGGGTCGCCACTAAAATTGCCCATAAACTCGGTGATAAAAACGATAGCGTTGATAATCTTAAACTACCGAAATGGTTGCATATTTTCCATGATAGCATCGCGGCCACCGCGATTGTGATGACTGTTTTCTTCGGCATCATTCTTCTTTCCTTTGGGTTAACTAACTTGCAAGAAATGGCAGGGAAAACCCATTGGACCATCTATATTCTCGAAACCGGTTTGAAATTCGCCGTCGCCATCCAGATTATTGTTACCGGTGTGCGGATGTTTGTTGCCGAGCTTTCTGAAGCGTTTAAAGGGATTTCCGAGCGCGTTATTCCTAATGCGGTACTCGCCATTGACTGTGCGGCAATTTACGCCTTCTCTCCTAATGCCATGGTATTCGGCTTTATGTGGGGAGCGTTGGGGCAGTTTACTGCGGTGTTGATTATGTTGGGATTAAGCTCCCCGATCATGATTATTCCTGGCTTTATCCCGATGTTCTTCTCCAACGCGACAATTGGGGTATTTGCCAACCATTTCGGTGGCTGGAAAGCAGTCATGAAAATCTGTTTCGTGATGGGGATCATTGAGGTGTTTGGGTCTGCATGGGCGATTTCATTATTTAGCCAGCAAGGAACGGATTTTAGTGGCTGGATGGGGATGGCTGACTGGGCGTTAGTTTTCCCACAAGTGATGCAGGGGCTTTCCTTCTCCAAATATTTCTTCTTTGTTTTGATTGGGCTGTCGTTTGTTTACATGTACTTTGCGTCGAAAAGATTACGTGCGGAAGAAGATGCGCAAGCCGCTGCGGAAGCTGAGCCACAAGTAGAGCTGAGTGTTGAAAATGCACCGATTGAACCAACAGAACTGCCTATTTCAACAGGCGCTAGACCCGTCAGTATTCTTGCGGTGTGTGGTAATGGGCAAGGTTCATCAATGATGATGAAAATGAAAATTGCCAAGTACCTTGAAGGCAAAGGCATCCCTCATGTGATGGATTCCTGCGCTGTTTCTGATTACAAATCCAAACTGGCGAATACAGACATTATTGTCTCTTCCAAGCATCTCTCTTCTGAAATGGATGCGGGGGAAGGTAAATTCGTACTGGGTGTGCAGAATATGTTAAATCCGAACTCATTCGGCGATGAATTACTGGCGATTATTCATAATAACTTTAGTGAGTCGAAATAAATCCAATAACTAAATTTGTCATGGGGATTCAGTGATGTATGCCCATGACGATAGGAGAGCAATGTCATGGGTTTCAAACAATCTCTAATGGATAACAACTCCATTAAATTACATGCCTCAGCGGATAATTGGCAGGACGCGATTAAGATTGGCACCGATATGCTCATCGCATCTGGGGCGATTTTGCCGGATTACCATGACGCCATTATTAGCAGCGTCAAAGAGTTAGGCCCTTATATCTGTATTGCACCTCATTTAGCCTTACCTCATGCCCGCCCAGAAAATGGCGTTTTAAAAACCGCATTTGCCTTGGTGACATTAAAAGAACCGATCGTATTTGATGGGGAAAGTGAGCCAGTGGATGTCCTTATTACCCTCGCGGGAAGTTCTTCTGATGAACATATGGAAGGCTTAATGGAAGTGACTCAAGTACTGGATGATGAAGAGAGCGAAACGGGGATTGATCTCGATAAAATTCGCCGCTGCACCAGCGCAGACGAGGTCTATCAGGTGATTGATGCCGCATTGGCTTAAGCAGTTATTCACCAGATACCCGATTTAATCTAAAACACTAGGATAATCAAATGACTAAACCTTTAATTCAAATTGCATTAGACCAAACCAATCTGAAAGATGCGCTGGCGGTTGCTGATAATGTGGAGTCTTTTGTTGATGTGATTGAAATTGGTACTATTTTGGCTTTTGCGGAAGGTATGAATGCAGTTTCAACGCTACGTAAAAATCATCCATCACACATTATTGTTTGCGATATGAAAACCACGGATGGCGGTGCGATTTTATCGAAAATGGCGTTCGAAGCAGGTGCGGATTGGATCACGGTTTCAGCAGCGGCACATATTGCCACTATCACGGCATGTAAAAAAGTGGCGGATGAATTTGGACGTGAAATCCAAATTGAGCTGTATGGTAACTGGACATTAGACGATGCTCAGCGCTGGGTAGATTTAGGGATCAAACAGGCGATTTACCATCGTTCTCGTGATGCTGAGCTCGCTGGCGTGGGCTGGGGACCTGAAGATCTCACCAAAATGCGCCAACTTTCTGATTTAGGTCTCGAACTGTCGATAACTGGCGGGATTGTGCCGGAAGATATTCATCTTTTTGAAGGTATCAAAGCCAAAGCCTTTATTGCTGGGCGCGCATTGGTCGGTGAAAAAGGAAAAGCCACCGCAGAAGCTCTGCGTGAACAAATTGCTCGTTTCTGGTAATTGGTATTGATAAAAATCCCCTCGAAATTACCGAGGGGATTTTGTTTTTGGGTTTATAAGCGTTTACTTGGCAGTAGCATTACGGCAATACCGCCTATTACCGTCACCGCAGAGAACGCGGCAAAGTTCCAACTGCTGGCGACCCCAAGGCTGGCAATATAAGCGCCAAACATGGGACCAGACATGGCACCTACACGGGAAATACTCATTGTCCAACCTGTTGCAGAAGCCCGCACACTGGATGGATAGAAATGGGCGACATAGCCCGTCAAAATTAATGGCGCAGAAATACAACCAATCCCCGCGAGGCCCACTAGTAAATAATTCATATAGATATTTTGCTTGAAGACCATCAATCCAATACCCATTGCACCTAGCATAAAGAAGAATGCAACTGTACCGCGAGCGCCACATTTATCGGCGACTTTCCCGAGGAATAACCCGCCTAGCGCAGAAGATAAACTGAACACCACTAAGAATGTTAAGCTGGAGCCGAGATCATAACCTTCTTTACGCATAATGGATGGCAGCCACGTATTTAAGCCGTAAACGATGAAGCCACCACAGAACAGAGCGACCCAAAAACAGCAGGTTGCTCGCAGGTAATCTTTGGAAAAGATAATCGCGACAACTTCTTTTAAGCTACGGGAAGCCTGCTTTTCTTGTTTCACAGGTTCGTGATAGGTAACTTCAAGTTTCTCCGCCAGTTTTCTCGCTTTTTCGTGTTGCCCTCGGTTATTCAGGTATTCAATAGATTCAGGCAATAGGCGGGACATTGGCCAAATTAATAACAAAGGCAATGACCCTATCATCATGACACCACGCCAACCAAATTGGCTAAGAATCGCAATCGCCACTAGCGCAGCACATAAGATACCCAGAGAGTAGCCTGAGTACATAATGGCATAGTTAAACGACCGTTTTTCAGTTGGTGAATATTCAATAGTGAGAGCCGCGGCTACGGGGATCACGCCCCCAAGTCCAATTCCGCCGATAAAACGCATTAATCCAAAAAACCAAGGTGTTGGCGCTAAAGCGGTGGCTAACATGGTGGACGAAAATAGCGTAACGCAGATTAGTAGCATGCGTCGTCGACCATATAACTCGCTTAACGTTCCGATAATAAAAGCACCGAAGAACATTCCCACAAGGGTGTAACTGCTCAAGGCGCCTAATTCAATAGGGGTTAAATTCCACTCTTTATATTCAGAGAGTGTGGGTAAAACTGCACCCATCACCCCCACGTCATAACCTTCAAATAAAATGCTTAGCCAGCAAACCAACATGACTTTAAAGGTCGTGCGTTTTGAGGAGACAGATGTAATTTCAGATGTTTGTATTGTCATAAATCACTCTCTAATCGTTATTCGACCGATATTTTTTTAATGGCAAGTACGTATATTTTTTAAATCTGAAAAGCCGACATTACACTTTACTTTTTTAAGTTAAATCACAATAGAAATGTTAATTAAATGTACAATAAATGCAGAAATAGGATATTTATTGCAGTTTTTGTTTTTGGATTAAATATTAATAAAACTTAAGTTTACTCGCAGTTTTTGTTTCTGTTTTTAAGAATGAAAATGTTTTCCTATATTAATTTTATGAGGAAATTAAAAATAGCAATAATTTTTCATCTAATTGATATTTATGTATTTTAAAATAAAGTAACGCGAGGTTATATTTATAACTAATAAGATAATCACTAGATTGTTAATATGTTTATAGCCTGATTTTTTATTTTAAATATTAGCGTGAAGTATTGAATGGATTAAGTGTGAATATCCAAAAAGTATAATTTAATATTTATTTGACATAAATTTAACATATGAATAATATTCGATGAGTTTGATTTTTGAACAATGCCAAATGCAGGTAAATCGAAAATAAAATCGGAGAATTATTATGATAAAGCCATATGGTGTAGTGGGTTTAGTGCCAACAACGTGGGGAATAAAAACGCGTAGCGATATTATGAAAAATATCGACCATCTTGAGGAGCTATCTCACGGTGCGCTGTGGCTATCTTCATTGGATCTCCCTGTTCGTTTACTTGTTCTCCCTGAAGGTGCTTTACAAGGTTTCAACGATGAAGCATTGGATTTACCGATTGCTGAATTCTTAAAAGATGGCGCTATTGATATTCCAGGCCCTGAGACTGATAGACTGGGTGAATTAGCGAAATCTCAAAATGTGTACATCATGGCGCAAGCGAAAACTCGTGATCCTGATTGGCCAGGAATTATGTTTAACGTTGGGTTTGTTATTGATCCCAAAGGCAACATTATCCTGAAACACCATAAAATGTCCTCTTTGTTGCCGTGTGAACGTTCGGCATCGCCTCATGATCTGTACGATGAGTGGATAAAAAAATATGGGCGTTCATTACAATCTTTCTGGCCGGTGGTTGATACTGAAATTGGTCGATTAGGGGTAATGATGGCCATGGAAGGAAACTTCCCTGAAAACGGTCGTGGTCTGGCATTAAATGGGGCAGAAGTGGTGTACCGCGCTTCATTACCAACGCCATTTACTGAAAATGACCTGTTTGAAATTTCTAACCGCGCCCGTGCGTTGGAAAATAATTTCTATGTTGTGGCGCCGAATATTGGCTCAATGTATATGTTCCCAACCACACAAGCGCCAATTGACTGTGGTGGCGGTCGTTCACTGATTGTGGACTACAAGGGTAAAATCGTGGGTAAACAAGAGGATACTAATGGTTCTACCTATGTTTATGGGGTGATTGATATCGAAGCGATGCGCCATCACCGCGCCAATGCTTCGGTCAGTAATTGGCTGAAAGATATTCGGACTGAATGTGCTCAACTCATTTATGAAACGCCAATTTACCCGAAAAATACCTACTTACATGAGCCTCAAGGCAATCATAAACACTACCGAGAAACCATTTTAAATAAGCAAATCGAGAAAATGATCGGACGAAATGTGTTTGTACCGAGTGTGTATGATAAGCAATAACGGTCGCGATTAATCAAAAACCAACAGCGTGTATTACGTTGTTGGTTTTTTTAATTCTAAGCTAATGGATATCGTTATTTTCATAACGCTTATAGATTTTAATGGTACCTATAGACAGGGTGCGATTTAGCTGGTTAGGTTGCGCAGCAAAATCAGCATCAATTAAAAATAGGTTATTCTGCCTATCTTTTCTTACGTTGCCTTCGGAGCCATGATCAAAAAGAGTGCGTCCCCGGGATTCAACAAAACCAGAAGCCTCCTTACCTGTTATCGATCTCCCATCAATAAACTTAGTGACTAAAATGGCATTGCCATTTGCGAGCGTAGTAGATCGTGCAAAGTTAATATCTTGATTTACCTCATTTAATACTCTGGCGCAGCGATCATATTTCGCATATTTATTGTATTTAAAGTTTAAATCGCGATGAGGAATTTTAATCGCAAAGTTACCCACGCGATAGGCGGTTCCATATTCCCCTTTACCAAGATAATGACGCATGTTGAGGGTGAGCGTGTCATATTCCTTCTCACCAAGTTCATTGTGTTTGCTGAGGGAGCGCGCGCGACATGTCGAGTGATTTTTGACTAAAAAGATAGGTCGATGATCAGCGCCGAACGCATCATTTTTAAAGATGATATTGAGGCGATGCAACTTTTCTGTGAACTGGTCTATTTCGCTTGGTACTATTTTTGCGATTATAGGCTCAATATGTATATCATTAGGCGCTAAATTCGTATTTTTTTCTATTTTTTGTGGAGAAGGATTCTCTGGTATTGTCAGCTTTACGAAACTTTGATGGGAAGGGATGATTTCTGTATTTTTTGTTTTCTTGGGGCGTTTTAACAATGTGTTAAACAAGCAGGTATTAAACAACCTGTTTACTCTCTCTATAAACCCGTTTTTTTTATTTTTAGGTTTCGCCAAAGCGGATTGGTTTTGTTCAATATGTGGTTGCAGTATTTTACCTGTATACTCATGACTTATTTTCTTCATTGAATACTCTCCTTTTTAGATAAAAATATAAAAAAGAGAGTGTTAGATATATCAAAAATGGATTTTCACCTAAACTTTAAACGTGTTTTCGATATCGCTGAATATTGATTGCCATTCTGCATCATCAATATCCATCAAACCAAAATGGCGCAAAATAAAAGTGCCTTCAGTGGCTAAAAATAACAATCTAGCGCGTTTGCCACTTTCGGTTGATAAATCTAAACGCGCAATGCGTTCTCGATACCATTTACGGGTGCTTTCTAAATACTCAGGTGTTTGAAGCAGAGAAGCCATTAATGCGGCACCTTTGGCGATACTGGTTTTATCGTGATCCGCTGTGGCTTTTATGTGGGCAATCACTCGACCTTCAGGGCTGTTATCTTGGGCTATTGCTTTACTGAAAATTTCATCGTAAGAGTGGCTCCAGCGTTCAAATATGGCATCAATTAAGGCTTCTTTGTTACCAAAGCAGTATTGGACTCCCCCTTTAGAAATCCCCATTGATTTGGCGACTGCATCAATCGTCAGTGCGGTAGCACCTTGATTAATGACAATCTCTTCTGCGGCTTCTAGCACTTTTTCGCGATCGATTGTTCGTTGACGTCCCATTTAAAAAAACCTCTTTTCAATACGTACGTATGGAATTATATTATAGCACGATCATCCATCAAGGTGATCAATTAAACAAGTTGAGAAGATTTTATGATAGCAGATTATAAACGTTGGATTATTCTACTCTTAGTATCGAGTGTTTTATTTCTCATCGTCATTGATGTCACCGTGCTATATACCGCACTGCCTAAGCTCACCCATGATCTAGGTGCAACAGCGTCTGAAAAATTATGGATCATGAATGCTTACCCGCTAGTGGTTGCGGGGCTATTGCCTGCTGCGGGTATGTTAAGTGATAAAGTAGGTCATAAGCGGATGTTTATGCTTGGGCTGCCTTTATTCGCCTTGGCTTCTCTGTGCGCGGCATTTTCGCCGAGTGCATTGAGCTTAATTTTATCTCGAGGTTTCTTAGCGGTGGGTGCTGCGATTAGTATGCCAGCGACATTAGCCATTGTTCGCCAAGTATTTTTAGATCCGAAAGAGCGGGCACTGGCGATTGGTATTTGGTCTGCAGTGGCATCGGGTGGTGCGGCAATTGGACCATTAGTCGGCGGTGTATTACTTAATCATTTCTGGTGGGGCTCCGTCTTTTTAATCAACGTACCTGTCGTGCTGTTGGTGATCCCATTTGCGCTTTCTTTAATACCAAAAAGTACGAGAAATTCGCAGCAACCGATTGATTATTTAGGCTCTTTGTTTGTCTTGGTGGGGCTGATTGGTTCAATTTACGCCTTGAAAGAACTTGGAAAAGCCAATATTGATTGGTTCACGTTACTTATTGCAGGGGCTATCGGCATTGCCTTCTTGGTTATTTTTAGCCGTCGACAGTTAGCATCAGAATCGCCCATGATTGATTTCAAATTACTTGGCGACCCTCGATTTTTTGCGGGTATTATGATGGCGATTTTATCCATCGTGATTATCGTTGGTGTCGAGCTTTTGCTAAGTCAGCGCTTGCAGTTGGTATTAGGTTATACCCCATTCGAGGCGGCGTTATACATTATTCCGATCCCGATTGCGTCTGTGTTAGCGTCTCCGTTAGCGGGCATATACCTGCATAAAGTCGGCGCTAAGCTAATGATGATTTTAGGATTTATTTGCACACTAGTGGGCGTTATTGGGGTTGCGTGGGTATTCAAAACCTCAACCGGCTTGGTATTACTGTCATTCTTATTCTGTGTTGGATTCGGATTAGGTGCCATTTTTACCACAGCATCAACGACCATCATGTTAAATGCGCCAGATGAAAAAGCAGGAATGGCAGCATCCATTGAAGAAGTGGCTTACGAGCTAGGTAGCGTGCTCGGTGTAACATTTATGGGTGGCTTGATGAGTGCAGTTTATACCGCGAAGCTGGTATTACCGGCAGGTTTAACGGTAGCAGACAAAGTCTATGATAGCCTTGATGAAGCGTTAATTGTGGCTGAAGGGTTATCGCAAGATAGTGCAAGTCTCTTAGTGAGTCAGGCGAGTATAGCATTTGATAGCGCATTTATGTCTGTCATGATTGCTACTGTAATCGTGCTGGTGGTGAGTATTTTGGTTCTACCTTTTTTCTTTCGTCAAAAGCGTACTGCCTAACAATATTGTTCAAATAACCTTGTCTAAAAATTAAGAAAAAAGTGCGCCGAATAAAGGCGCACTTTTCATTTAATAGACAAAAAATGATTCACGGGCCTGAGTGTCTATCTCTACGGGAATTTAAAACCAATAAGGAATTTTCGAGAGAAATTTCTAACCCATTATTTTTATTTAAAAAATAATCAACAAAATAGAAAGATGCTCGTGATTGAGCATCCTTCTATGGTCTGATTATTTAACTTTGCGAATTAAAACTGCAGCCAAGAATGGGCTAATAGCAAACAGGGTAAATAACCAGACAGAGGCTTGTTGAGCACCAACTAACCCACCAGGATTAATCAATCCGCTATTATTGACCACCACGCCCACTAATGCCGCAGATAAGGCAGTTGCATACAATTGGATCGTAATCACTGAAGAGGATGCTAAGTTTTCTTCCCCTTTAGGTGCCGCATTAAATACTCGCAGAACTAAATGAGGCCAGCAGATGCCAATTCCTAATCCAACTCCCATCATGGCGAGTAGGTAAAGAATAAATAATGGAATGGAGTTAACCAAATCCAGATTAGGGGTTAGAACCGCTAGAATTATCAGCGATACCAGGATGATAACGGGACCCGCTTTAAGGATGCGTAAAACGATGGCACCCGTTTTATTAGCGCTGAGTAAAGCACCCACCGTCCACCCCGCTGCCATCACGGCAGTTAAATAACCTGCCATCAATGGTGAAAACTGGTGAATGGTTTGCAGGAAGTAAGGCACATAAATTTCGGTGGTCATTCCCCCCACCAGTAAACCCATTGTCAGGAAAATAACCCCAAGCTGAGTTTTTAGGGAGTAAGCCCCTGTGGGGAGTAAACGCTTTCCATTTTTACCATCAATAAGCGCAATGGTGATGAGTAAGGCAATACCAATAAATAATCCGATAAGATTGCTGAGCAAGCTTTCCGATAAACTGCCAATTGAGATAGCAAGTACGGAAATAACTAACAGTGAAATCGCAAAAATGGGAATTTTTGTTGTTTGCGATTGCTGAGATTTTTTCCCCGGCAATTGGTTGATAACAATTACTGCCAGCACAACCGCCACGGGCAATAAAGCCCAAAAAGCCCAGCGCCAATGACCCCCTTGAGCAAAAATACCGCCAATAGCAGGACCACACAACGTAGCTATCCCCCACATACCGGATATCACCCCCATGGCGCGAGACCACAAGTTTGGCGTGAAGACAATACGGATCAGCGCATAGCTAAGCGCGAATAACATTCCGCCGCCAAGCCCTTGCAAGGCGCGCCCACCCAATAAGGTGAGCATGGACGGTGAGGATGCACACCAAATGGCGCCCAAGGAAAACAGTAACAGAGCGCTAAGATAGGCAAGTTTAGGTCCTAGGCTGTCCAGTACTTTACTGGATAATGCAGAACCAATAATGGAGGTTGCCACAAACAGCGTGGTGTTCCACGCATAATATTCAAGACCGCCAATATCATTGACGACACTCGGTAAAATCGTGGTGACAATATAAATATTGATAGCATGAAGTGCGACGCCACCTGTGAGGGCTATCGTCAATAACGCATTGGTGCCGCTGAGTAAATCAGCCCATTTTCCTTGAGATTCGGTACTGGTTTCATTGGATTTGGTGCCGTTTTTATTGGATTCGGTGACTGTTTTGTTGCTCATACGCAGACCTGCTGGACGAAAGAGTAAAGAAAAGGGTATTATCCAAGTATTGGCTTGGATAATAAAATTACACTATGAATAAAGCAAGTAAATACTTTGATAATCTAAATCTCACTCAAGCAGTGGATAAGGTGCTGTTTTGCATCAAAACCAAAGGACCCGTTTCCACAGCAGTGATTGCCCATGACCTGGGTTTAACGGGGGAAGCAGCACGCCAGCATATCCATAAATTAACGTCACTGGGGCTGGTGGAAGGTGTTCAATGCACCGCACAATCTGGCGCTGGGCGTCCTCGGCAAAATTGGGTATTAACGGAACTGGGACATCAACGTTTTCCCGATACCCATGCCCAGCTGGCTTTGCAGCTCATTGATTCAGTGAAAACCATTTTTGGTGATGAGGGGCTAGAAAAACTGATTGAACAGCGAGAAGTGGAAAGTCGCAGTAAATATTTGGGGCGCTGCCAAGGGCTGCCATTAGAACAATGTTTAGCTGCACTCGCTGAGGTTCGTAGCGAAGAGGGCTATATGGCGAAGGTTGAGCAGGAAGGCGATAGCTGGTTATTTATCGAAAACCATTGCCCTATCTGCGCGGCGGCAACCGCGTGCCAAAACTTTTGCCGTTCTGAATTGGCACTATTTCGCGAAGTATTAGGGGAAAAGGTGAATGTTGAACGGGAGCAATACCTGCTTGATGGCGCAGGGCGCTGTGTATATCGGGTTACTTTGAAAGGGTAGTCGGCGGCGTCGCTTTTAATTTTTTATTGGCTAACCATGCATAGGCAATTCCGGCGATAGCACCGGCAATATGGGATTCTGTCGATATTTGCTGGTGAACAGGCAATAACCCGCTCGCCATCGCACCAAAATAGAACAGTACTAACAGGGCGATAACGATATCTAACAGTTTGCGGCGGAAAAAACCTTGGGCAATCAATAAGCCCCAAAGCCCAAAAATCCAGCCGCTAGCGCCAATGTGCAGCGCATTTCTGCCCACTAGCCAGACAATCAAGCCGCCAACCACAATAATAAACGCGCTGGCATAAGCATATTTTCGAATGGAATCATGCAGCAGCAGGGCGCTTAAAACCAGTAACGGCGGCAGATTACTCAGAAGATGTGCCCAATCACCGTGGATCAGTGGGGCGAAGATAATCCCCACCAGCCCGTGCAGCGTTCTTGGTTGGATGCCGAACCCAACAAGCGCGTAGCCACTTAAACTATTGGCGATTTGAATAGCGATCAGCAAACCCGCAAGGGTAATCAGTAATTTAATTCGCGGGCTTAGCCAAGTTTGCATTATCGATGTCCGAGAGATTGTACGCTTTCAACCAGTTGGGCGAGCTGAGTGACAACGCGGTCGCCCACATCGGCATTATCACCACCTAATGCTTTGTTACGCAAGAAATCTTTCTTGATTTGCTGCCAGCGTGCTGCATCTTTCTCATTCAGCCTTCCGCGTAATTCTGCCAGCTTCAATAAGTTCTCTTCAGCACCTGTCGTTAATAATTGCGCTTCCCCAAGATAATGGTCATCCAGCAATCTCTCTAATTCATCATCATTCATAACGGAAGAGACTTTCTCGCTGAGCTTGTTCATATTTCGGTAGCTGCCTTGCAGGCGGAATGCCGGCTCGGTTCGATATTTATCGGACTGTGCGGCACTGGCAATATATTGCTGGTTTACCTTCAGAACCACATCGCGCAGGCTGAGTAATCGGGAAATAACCGCAGTAATTTCATTTACTTCCGCATCGGAATACGGGTAGCTGAGTGCATTAGTGGAGACTGATTTGCCCATGGCTTTATCCACCAGCAAATACAAATCATTTAAATCGCGCAGCGCCAACGGTGCTAATACTGGGTTTGAGGTCAGGCTGTTTTCTATGTAGCTCAATGCAAAGGCATCATCCATCCCACCGAGCACTTCACCCAGGTTATAAATATCCGCACGGTTGGCGAGCATATCAGGGATACGGAACACTTCGCCAGATTCGGTATACGGGTTACCCGCCATGACAACACAGAATTTTTTACCGCGCATATCGTAGGTTTTGGTTTTGTCTTTCCATACCCCTTCGATGCGACGGGTTCCATCACACAGGGAGATAAATTTCTGTAAAAATTCAGGGTGAGTATGTTGAATATCATCCACATACAGCATCACGTTGTTGCCCATTTCGAGGGCGAGGTTTAGTTTTTCCAGCTCTTGTCTGGCGGTAGCATTCGGGGCTTGCTCTGGGTCGAGGGACAGCACATCATGCCCAAGCGCAGGACCATTAATCTTCATAAAGATCAAACCAAGGCGGTCAGCCGCGTACTCCATCAGGGTCGTTTTACCGTAACCTGGCGGGGAGATCATCAGTAACAAGCCCATTAAATCGGTACGCTTGTTTTCGCCTAGAGCGCCAATTTGCTTCGCCATGTTGTCACCGATAATCGGTAAATAGACGTCATTGATCAGCTTGTTACGCACAAATGAGCTCAGTGGCTTAGCTTTGAACTCATGAAGTTTTAGGCGGCTGCGCTCTTCACTCACAATGCGCTGACGCAGTGCTTGGTATTTACGGAAGGCTGGAATAAATTGCTTGCGCTGTTCGCGCATTCGACTGAAAAAGTCATCCAAACTTAACGAGAGAGTTTGGTTGTGGATTGTCGGGTGATCCCCCAGTAATCCAGTAACTTTAAAGTATAAATCGGCTTCGCTATAACGTGCCGATGCCATTTTATCTAAGATAATAATGGCGATGGCGCCTGGAATGTATGGACGTAAATGTGCAAATTCGTCAATCGAACACAGCCCTTGCAGCCAATTTTGCAACAGCGCCCAGCGCTGAGCATAGCGAGTGCCAAGGTTTTGCTGTGAATGATTGAAATCCAGCCACATATGGGCTTCTTCTAAGCGCGTTTGTAGTGCTGCCACTAAGTCCCGCGCATATTTGCTGTACACCAATTCAATCGGCGTTCTGGCTAACGCAAAACTGAGGTATTCCGCAGCTTGAGCTTGCTCATGAGCTTGGCAATTAATTGGATTATCTTGCAGGAATAAGCTGACATCTGCCTCGATCTCCGCTTGAAGATCTAAAAGGGCATCATCGTTATTGAATAGCTGGCGGATATTCATCGCGGTTCTGGCTCGTTCTGGCCATTGGGCAGGGTATTCGTTGCTTTGAATGTGATGCCAAAAAATCGCCGCAATGGCGCGAGCTGTTGGGTTGAAGCGCAGTAAATCCGCGCTTTCACCAATCGGGATCAGCTTTTTCAATATCGCGATAGCGTCGTGGTCGTGGATCCCTTTTTCGTAGCCTTCTTTGTAGCGTGGAGCCGCAAAATCACGCACCAGTTTGTCGATTTTTTCAGGGGCAGACAGCGCACTTTTTAGGGTGTCGTAATCCAAACCATCTTGGCGTTTTGCTGCGGCATAGATGATGGAGTACGCGAGCTATTCAGCGCGATAAACGGTATCAGATTCAGATTCAAGGTTGGCTGTCCAATAAGGTTGCAACTGTGTAAGTTCGGCGTTCTCAATGGGTTCTTGGAAATCCGTTCCGGTGAGGTACACCCACAGTTGGTTATCTTTTGGCAAGATAGTCAGGTCAAGCTCTTGGGTGTTAACACTGAAACGGTGGCGACCCAGCTTAATAATGTTGCCGCCATCTTCAAAGATATCGGTTTTATCCCGCAAAATGCGAATGGCTTGGTCACGAGAGGCTTTGAGTCTGGCATCGATATCGTCAGCTTTGACGTTATCGTTGATTTCTCGTAGTTTCTCGATGATTTCACGGGTTTTTTGTGCGAGCGGGTCGGTAGCAAAAAACGCATTCAGTTCATCTTGGTTTTGCAAGCGTACAGTACGGCGTTGAAGGCTTTCTAATAAGCGGTCGGCGGCCGTTAATAAATTCTGCGAACGGCGCTGGCGGTCATCAATCAGGATTTGTTTATGGGATTCAAACGTTTCCAGTAATTCTTCGCGTTTTGCCAGAATATCATCAAGAAATTCATCGTGATGGCTAAACTGACTTTCTAGCTCTTCTAATTGAACCAGCAATCGGGATAACTGATCATCACAACGTTCTGGGTCAGTCGCGAGGGATAATGCGTTGGTGATACCTTGGCTAAATAGGCGGAACTGCGCCCCAAATTGCGCCACGCTCTCAATGCTAGTTTGAGATTTACGTTTTTGCTGCAAACGGGCGCGGGACTGGTTTAACTGGGCATAAATGTGCGAAATGGCATCGATGATATGGGTCTGTAAGGTGACATCATCAAAACTCAATGAAGCCATTAAATTAGAGAGCATGTCCAAATCCGCTGACATTTTTTCCATGTCATTCATTGGGACATCTAACTGCGCGCTGGTTTGTGCTTTTTCAATTAACTCTTCAAAGGTCGCGAGCTGAGTTTTAAACGGTTGCAGAGCTTTGTTGCTGGCAAGAAATTGCGCAGTGCCTTGGGAAACGCGTTGCTGTGCTTCGGTGATTTCATTTTCCATCTCACTGAGTTTTGTGAGATCCATATAGCGGAATTCTCGCAATGAAATCAGATGCCCTTGTTGGGCATTTAAGGCGTTTAGCCCATCTACAAATTGTTGAATATCCGTCCATCCTTCAGGCAATGTGAGGGACAGTAAGGAGCGTTGGCGAGTGACCGCCTCATTCATTGATTTGACGGATTGCTGGCGGATGCTTTCGACTTTCTCGTATTCGTCGAGTACCAACTCACTGGTTTGAGCGATCTCTTTTAAGAGTTTGCCAATACCTAAGCATTGTTCGTCATTAAACCAATAGAAAATATCCAGCAAGTTTTTAGGTTGCTGGCTGAGCTGTTCATAGCGGGAAACGGAAACTTGGTTGCCTTCAATCTCTTTGGCGACATGGAGAATTTCGGAGATCCCGCGGACTAAATCGGCATTACCGATACGCCCAAGAAACCCACCCCGTGGCGGCTGCTTATCGGCAAATTCGTCAGAATAGAATGGGGTTTGCCACACCTGCATAGGGTGAACGCGAGTGGCTTCGTCACCTTCCCCTTCGAACAGCACCATTTTGCCATCTTCGAGCATGGCATAACCATGACCGATTAATGGTACGGCAAGTTTACGTTCAATTAAATTGTAATTGAAAAGGGCGATACGACCTTGGTTCGGGGAATAAAACACATACAGCACATCTTCCCCGTTGGGTGAGCGGCGCAGACGACGAAAACGCATGCCATCCATTGGTTGCTCGAAGGTTTTGTACTCCCCGTTTTGCAGGTAGTAACCCCCTGGGAAGATAATTCCGTGATCTTCCGGCAACTGCACGCACGCTTGCCCTATGGCATCAATACGGTGAACGGTTTGATTCAGAATGTTGTAAACCAGATAGCGCCAGCTCTCTTCGCGGTATGGCAAGATTTTGAGTAAAATTAGGCTGCCAGTCTGAGCATATTCAATTTGGGCGTCATCGAGGGATTGGTTTTTATCGAGTACCGCTTCGCGGTATATGCCCAACCCATCTTCGGTATTATTTTCACATTTGATGGTTAGGTCGCCGCCGATGGTTTCCACAAAGACGGTATCGAGAATATTAATGTGAGGATAGCGTCCATTAACGGTATTTTCCCGCGTAGTACGTACCCATTCGAAATCATTGGTGGGGGGTAGGGCGATATCACGTTCACCCCGGTTATCGATGTATTCGATGCGGGATTTATCGCTGGAAATTGACCAGCGGAAAACACGCACGTCGGTTAACCGATCACCAATTTGGAAGCTGGCTAACAGCTTGCCATCACGCTCGACCAATTGCAGTAATTGCGTGTTTTTGTAATAGGTATATAGCTCAGTAAAATCCTGAACAAAGCGCGTATCATTGAGGAATGTCTCTTCGTAAGGGACAGAGATTACATCAAAATCACCTTCATTTTCAGTGAGTTGATATAAGGAAAAAACATCTTCAATGTGAGTTTCTTTTTTCAGACCCAGAAAAACGTTATAGCCAAATAGCAGCCAGTCACCGACACGGACAATGTCCCTTGCTTGGCAGTTATTTTCGGTACGAATACGGATACGCCCGATAATGTCCATCTGGCTTTGACCAAATTCAGTCAACCGGCTGTCGTTGAGTTGAGCTGCTTTTTGGTGAAGTTGCTGCCCTTGTTCGGTTAAGCGCTTGCGTAATATTTCGTACGCACCACCTTCCGCGACGGCACTGTCGAGAATTTCCTGTTCGCGATTCACATCTTGGGTTTCTGACATGTTTAACGAATTTCCTTGGTCTTAAAAAAAGATACGCTCATAAACCGCCAAGTTGCCTATGTGCTGCAACTTGGCGGGATGAGGTATAAAACTTACTTGAAAAGCCTGAATATTGATAAATTAGCTTTGGTTATCATCGTAAGACACGGGTTTGTTCACGATGTTTTTCGCTGTTTGTGGTGCGCTTTTTGCAGCCATAAAACCATTGATTAAATCTTTGACTTCAGGGTGTTGCAGTAAGGACGCGATATCAATTTTCTTCTCTTCTGTGACTCGATTGACTAACTTTTCAAGGTTATCTTTGGCAAAGCTACTTTTATCCATAAACCCATCAACGGCTTTACCCAAGCTCAGCGCTTTGGAGAAGGTGTTAAAGAAGTCGCCATCACCGCCCACAATTTCGATGTTGGTTTTGCTCAGTGCCGCAGCCAGGACATCCGCTTGCTCGCGAGCAATTTCTTTATTCGCTTCAATGGATGCCATGGATTGCTCGAACTCTTTCTCAAGGCGCATACGGAACTCTTCATGTGAACGAGCCGTATCACTGAGGTGATCCATAGATTGGAATTTATCAGTCAGACCGTCAGCTTCCGCTTTCAGACGCTGGCGAATCACTTCGGCTTGCGCTGCCCCTAATTGACCTTCACCGCGAGCTTGGGCTGCCAGTTTTTCTTCCAAGACTTTTGCATCTGCCAAGCCCAGTTTTTCTTTCGCGTTGGCTTGTTGTTCTTCACCACGAGCCTGCGCTGCCAATTTTTCTTCCAGAATTTTCGCTTCGGCAAAACCTTGCTGGCGTTCGGCGTTCGCTTTAGCTTCCATCACTTGCGCTTCGGTTAAGCCTTTTTCTTTCAGACCACGAGCTTCGGCTAACAGTTTTTCCGCGGTGATATTGGCTTGAACCAGACCTTCTTTCTCTTCAGCTTCGGCAGTGGCTTGGCGAACACGGGCTTCTGCTAAGCCTAATGCTGCATGTTCTGCTTCAATCCCTTCCGCTAAGCGTTTTTTGGCTTCAGCTTGTTTGGCGGAAGCTTCCAGTTCTGCTTGTGCCATAGTACTGATTTCTTCTGCACGGTGCTTGGCACTTGCTTCATCGGCTTCGGCTTTTTTCACCTGGCGGACTAAGGCTTCTTCAGCTTCCGCTTGGGCGTTGATCACGGTGACTTGCTTCATACGCTCAGCTTCTGAAATTTCGCGGACTTCCTTGATACGTTCCTCTTCCTGCGCGACGGTTTTTTCGACGGCAACACGTTCGCGGATCACGTTAGAGATATTTTTACGTTCTTCTTCTAGCGCTTTTTCTTTTTCAATACGTTGCAGCTCAACTTCACGTTCACGGGCGACAATTTCTAGCTCGCGAGCACGGTTGACACGCTCTTCTTCGATAGCCACGGCGCGGGTGCGGTTCTGTTGAGCCACTTCCACTTCACGCATGCGGTTTTCTTCACGAATTTCAATTTCTTGCTGAGTTTGAATACGCGCTTGCTCTGACTTGAGGCGCTCTTCTTCTTGAACGCGTAGGGTTTCAGCTTGTTCTCGTGCACGGATATTATCAATTTCACGTTTTTGACGGGCTTCAGCGTCGGCTTGTTGGCGCTCTAATGCTAAGCTCGCTTCGCGGGTTTCCACGTTTTTCTTTTTGATAGCTAACTCTTGGTCGCGCTCTTTTTGGTTAGTTTCGATATTGTGGATAGCGGTAATTTCAGTGATTTTGCGAATACCTTCGGAGTCGAAAATATTATTCGGATCGAGGGCAGATTTCGGCGTTTGTTCTAAATAGTCGATTGCTACGTCTTCTAGCGCGTAACCATTAAGGTCTTTACCAATCACATCAACAATACGGTCACGGAAGCTTTGACGGTCTTCAAACAGTTTGGCTAATTCTAATTGCTTACCAACCGTTTTCAGGGCTTCAGAGAATTTAGCGCTGAATAGGGCGCTGACGGCTTGATGGTCAGAGGCGCGCTCAACACCGATGGCTTTTGCTACTTTTAAGACGTCTTCGGTGGTTTCATTAACACGCAGATAGAAGGCAACAGTGATATCTGCACGTAAATTATCTTGGCAAATTAAGCCGTCTTTACCACGGCGATCCACTTCCAGCGTCAGCAGCGAAATGCGCATAAACTCTTTCTTGTAGATAACGGGATACACTAACGCACCCGTGAAATGCACTTTTGGTTGTGACGACATGTCGTTGACAATCAGAGCGGTACCTTGAGGGACTTTGATGTAGAAGGCTTTAAATAAACCAAAGAACCCAAGAATGATGATGATCACTCCCCCAACAACCGTTAAAAAAGGCATGTATTCAGCCAAATCCATATTTTTTCTCCATGGGTTCTGACGATGTCGTCATTCTTTATTAATTAGCAAAGTAGGTAGTTTATTTTTTGTGTTTACTGCCTGAATTCGTTCTCGGTGACAACTTGGTAACTGTGGGATTGAGGGTCATAACTGATGATAACGACGCGATCCCCGCGTTTAATATTTTCGGCGCTAGGTGCTCTAACCTGCAAAATCAGCCCCGCACCGCCATCTTCTAAGGTGGCTTCCCCATTTTGTTCTGTGACAGTCCCTGAGCGCACGGTTGCCAATTTTCCCATTAGCTGATGAACCGTTTTGGGTTTATTAATATTAACCAGTCGGCTACGGATGGGTTTTAGGCAAATGGCGGTTAAGTGCAGGGAAATAAAGGCGGTGATCACTAGCGACGTGACTCCAACGGCGTAACGCAGCAAGGTCATATCAATAAAGCGTAGGAATAAATGCGCAGCAAAGTAGCTAATCAGCCAGCCGAAGAGGGTGAATAGCGTCAAGATAATGGTGACGGGAATTCCGGCTAAACCAAGTTTTGTCAGCCAGCCAGCAAAGCCAGTGAGATCGATGCCGTCAGCATCCAATTCGGTATCGATATTAAATAAATCAATATCTAACAGACCAAAAGCGGCACAAAGCCAGTAAAACAGGACAATAATCAGTAAACCGCTAAAGATAATGGTTGGGAAAGCCAAGCAATTTTCTAAAAACAAATTCATTTATTTTTCTCTTTAGTTAAGTGGCTGAATGTGACTTTAGCGGGTATCTGTCTGTTACGTGTATGGCCTTTAACTGTGTTTTTATCGCGAATTTATCTAAAAATGAGCAAAACCACGTTAATCATAAGCTCTTTTCGCGTTAACAACATAGGACTAGTCTAAGTCTAGTTTCTAGATTATCTCGCTGATTTCTATGGTTAATTTTCTGTAGTTAATCTGAAAAAGAAAAAAGATTTAACTTGTTGATTATTAGCTAATTTAATTAAAAATAACAAAGATGATAACTATTCTCAATTATATTTTGGTGATTTTGAGGTATTGGTCATCTCTACTCTCGATAAGTCGAAAGAGTAGAGATGCGATTGCGGAATAATGTGCGGAAAGAGCAGTTTGCGGACATTAAGTACGGGTATTAATGAGTGCGGAAAATTAATCGACCAGGTTCAAAAATGCAGCACCACGGGCACCACCAGAGGCACCATAACGGGCTTTTTCGATAACGGGCATTTTCGCAATACCATAAAGATATTGAGGTACCATTTCCGGTAATAGGCGATAAATTTCATCAAATTGTGACAAGCCGCCGCCAATCACCACTAAGTCAGGGTCAAAGACAGTAATAACTTGCCCCATAAACATCGCCAGCACCATCATATAGCGTTCAACATGCTGTTTCGCAGCGATGTCACCGTTGTGATAACGTTCAATAATCTCGATAGCAGAGCGTTTCTCACCGGTAAATGCGGCATAAATACGTTCGAAACCGGGGCCTGAAAGGTAGGTTTCAAAACAGGCTGTTTGACCGCAACCACAGACAATTTCAGGTACGGTGTCCCCGAGATATTTTGCAGCACGAACACTCATGTTCATGTGTCCGATTTCCCCAGCAATGCCATTTTTCCCTGATAAGACCTTGCCGTTGATGACGAAACCGCCACCAACACCAGTGCCCAGAATCAAACCTAACACGCTAGGGTAACGCTTGAATTCAGGATCCCACGCTTCTGATAAGGCAAAGCAGTTGGCATCATTTTCAACTCTAACTGGGCGATTTAACAGCTTGGTTAGGTCATGAATGAAAGGTTTGTATTGTGCGCTTGGGACATTGGTCGTAAATACCACGCCTTCTGCGTGATTGACGATCCCCGGAACACCAATGCCAATTTTACCTTGGCAGTTAAACTGCGCATCGGCTTCAGCCGTTAAATCACGAAAAGCATTGAGCAACGCGAGATAGTCATCTTTGGGGGTTGGAACACGTTTTTGCCACACTTGATTGAGCGCTTGGTCGAACACTGCTAATTCAATTTTGGTGCCGCCCATGTCAAAGCCGTAATACATTTCATCTTCCTCAAATTGGTCTATTTCATTAAATAGAAATGTATCTATTTGATAAATAATGACAGAGAGTCAGTAATGGCTTAAGTATACAAAAGTTTCCCAAAAAATGATTGCGGGATGATTTTAATTCGATTATTGTCATATCCCATGAATGTTATGTTATAACATTACATTGTATTTTATTTACATTAAATAGTTATTGGGAGTTACCGTGAAAGTCCTCAGCTCATTAAAAACCGCTAAGCAGCGCCATCCTGATTGCCAAGTTGTGCGTCGTCGTGGTCGTATCTACGTAATTTGTAAAACCAATCCTCGTTTCAAAGCCGTTCAAGGTTAGTATTCCGTTATTCTCTGTTTCTTCGCATCCTTGCTTTCGCCGTGGCAATTCATACTCCTTGCCATGGCGTTTTTTTATATTGTTACAAACTCAAGCGTACTGTTTTTGATCTGCTCTCTTAACCATAAGGTTTTTGAGTTATAGGAATTACGTTTGTGCCACAGCATCAAAAAAGGGATTTCGAGCTGCTGGTAGAGAATGTCATCAACAGGAAGAGGAAGGCAGACTAAATCAAGGTTAAAATCATTAACATAATGTTGGCAATAGCCCGGGGAGCTTGTAATAAGGTTATGGTCGGGGCGAGAAGCCATTAAGAGGGATTGTTCAAAGGTCGAAAAGGATAAATGGATTTGGCGATGTAACCCCATGGTTTCCAGTAAATCATCGAGCGCCCACGGAATACGGTTGCCAAATTCAGTGCTGATATGGGGATATTTCAAGTAATTTGCCAACGTCCATTCTTCTTGCAAAATGGGGTGGTCACTGCGGATAAACGCCAGAGGTTTATCGGTGAATAACACTTCGAAATTTAGAATATCGGGTAGTTGGCTTATCGACTCTCTAGATAAATGAAAACTTTCACGACCGACTAACCCAATATCGGCATCCCCCGCAATCAGTGCTGCCAACGAGTTATAATCCCAATCTCGTACAATGACCTCGGATTCTGGATATTGATTGAGGATATTCAGGGATAAATCATGGAGCATGATTAAGTTTAACGGTGCTTCCATCATTAAGCGGAAAGTCATGCCTCGTGGTTTCTCGGTATCACGAATTTCAGCAATATAGTGTGAGAGATTTAAAAACTCAGGCAGTGATTTTTCAATGCGTAGCATGAGTGGGGTAGGAAGCAGCCCTTGTGGGCTGCGGATAAATAGAGGGTCATCAAACCATTGGCGCAGTTTAGACAACGACTTACTGACCGATGATGGGGTGATTGCAAGGCGTTTAGCTGCGAGGCTAACACTGCGCTCTTCCACCAGATATTGCAGAATAACCAGTAAATTTAAGTCTAATCGATGCAGTTGCTTATTCACATGTAGCGACCTGTTGGTTGACTTGCGTGGTGGGCACTCTTAGCAACACCATGCCAATCATTCCCGCCGCAAGCAAGATAATTAACAACATACTGATTGATGGAACGCCCATCACACCCATCACCCAAATATACGCTGAGGCGCAGCTTAATTGTGAGATGGCCAATACAGAACTGGCAATACCCGCTTTTTGGGCAAATGGTGACAGTGCTTGGCTCATAATGATGCCAAACTGCATTGAGAAACCAATACCGCAGAAGGCGAAGACGATGTACAGCAGCGCCAAATGTGGGAGAGCCAGCAGATAGATGAAGAGCAGGATGCCATTAACTAGAAACAGGCTTAGGGCTGTATTGAGCAAGGTATGGCTATTAAATGTCGAAATCAGTTTTGGCATCAAGAATGAGGTTCCCATACTCACCATCGCCAGTAAGGTCATGGCGGTAGAGTATTGGCCGGTTGTGAAACCGAGGTTTTCCATCAAGATAATTGGGGCGACGTTCACGTAAGTCAGGATCACGCCCATGCCGAAGCAGGAAATAATCAAGCGCGTGACAAAGAAGGTGCTAAATAGCTTTTCTTCTGTGACTGGTTGGGCATTCGATTGCATAGCTGGTGATGCTGAAGAAGGCTTAGTTTCTTTAATTGAGATTAAGCAAAATAGCATACTGATAACCGCATAACCCGCCATAAAGTAGAACATCACCGACCAATGGTGAATCAGCAAAATGGCAAATCCAATGACAGGCGCTAACACGGGCGCGATGCAGGTCACACCATTCATTGCGGCGAGTACTTTGGTGCGGCGCTGCGGTGTCAGTACATCACGCAAAATAGCGAAGGTTACGACATAACAGAAACCTGCGCCAATCCCTTGAAAGAATCGCGATACTAAGAAGGTATCAATGGAGGTGGCATTTCCGGCGATCACAGAGGCGATGGCAAATACCATCGTACCGACTAAAACGACAGGTTTTCGACCAATATGATCGGCACACCATCCGGCAATTAACATGGTGGATGCCATACCCGCTAAATAGATAGAAAATGCCACATGGAGCTGGCTTTCATTGGCATTTAAATCGGCGGCAATATAAGGAATACCGGTTAAATGGAGGTCAACGCCCAAAGGATAGATAAGGACGATCCAGAAACTGAAAAGGACATATTTGGTCATGAGATACGCTACTTTGTGAGGATTAACTCGCTAATCTTAATGGGGTTGAATGATGGAATGTATGGATTAATTGGAAAATAGTATTTTCCAAAATGGAAATTATCAACCAATAAGTTTTTACTAATTATTAGCGTCATTACTAATCTTCTTGCTATTAGTGATGAAATTCACTTGCACACTGGTTCATATTTTGTCACGTTTAATACGGTTGATTGATGATTTCTGAATTTTATCTTTCCGAAAAATTTCCAGCTTCGATTGGCAAAGTGAAAGTCGAGGATAGAAATTTTTTGGGTGATGTATGTAAACAGACAGGGTGAAGAGAATGAAAAATGTAGGGTTTATTGGCTGGCGCGGAATGGTCGGCTCCGTATTGATGCAAAGAATGGTAGAAGAAGGGGATTTTAACGTTATTCACCCGGTCTTTTTTACCACCTCCCAGCATGGGGCTGAGGCGCCTGTTTTTGGTGGTCATCGCAGCACGTTGCAAGATGCATTTGATATCGATGCACTGAGCGCACTGGATATTATTATTAGCTGCCAAGGCGGCGATTATACCAATGAAGTGTATCCAAAATTACGTGAAGCGGGCTGGAAAGGTTACTGGATTGATGCCGCGTCTGCACTGCGTATGAAAGACGATGCGATTATTATTTTAGACCCAGTGAACCATCAGCATATCCAAGACGGCTTAAATAAAGGCATTAAGACCTTCGTCGGCGGTAACTGTACGGTGAGTTTAATGCTGATGTCGTTGGGCGGTCTGTTTGCGAATAACTTGGTTGAGTGGGCTTCCGTGGCTACATATCAAGCGGCATCCGGTGCGGGTGCACGCAATATGCGTGAGCTGTTGTCACAAATGGGTTCTTTACACGCGCAAGTGGCGAAAGAGCTGCAAAATCCGGCATCGGCCATCTTAGAAATCGAGAAAAAAGTCACAGACTTTACGCGCAGTGGTTCCATGCCAACGGATGCGTTCGGTGTTCCGCTAGCGGGCAGTTTGATCCCGTGGATTGATAAAGCGTTAGAAAACGGTCAAAGCCGCGAAGAGTGGAAAGGGCAGGCAGAAACCAACAAAATTCTGGCAACGGGCAGCAATATTATTCCGGTTGATGGTTTATGTGTTCGTGTGGGCGCATTACGCTGCCATAGCCAAGCATTCACGCTGAAACTGAAAAAAGATGTGCCACTGAATGAAGTGGAGCAACTGCTGGCTTCCCATAATGAGTGGGTGAAAGTGGTGCCGAATGACCGTGAAATTACAATGCGTGAACTGACTCCTGCGGCAGTGACGGGGACTCTGAGCACACCAGTAGGGCGTCTGCGTAAGTTAAACATGGGACCTGAGTATCTGTCTGCGTTTACCGTGGGCGATCAGTTACTGTGGGGGGCTGCGGAGCCTCTGCGCCGTATGTTGAGAATTCTGCTGTAGTTCGCTTCTCTTAACGAACTAAAATAGGAATGGCACTGGAGTGATTAAACGCTCCAGTGCCATTTTTTATTATGTTAATGTTTGTGGTGTTGATGGATTAAAACGACACTAACAATTTGGCATCAAGATTATTTTCTAAATATCCCTTAGCAGTAAATTGGCTGTAATCCATGGACAGTTTGAAATTGTCTGTCAGCTGAAGGCTGGAGCCCAGTTTGATAGCCATGCCATCTTTCGGCGCATTAATCCCGCGATAGTTTAGCGGTGGTGCAAGCTGGTCTCGGTGGGCGAATCGGAAAGCCATTTCACGCTCCCGCTTATCATATTGATGCTGCCAGCCGAATTCCCCGTGTACATCGATTGAGGATGTATTGCCCACTTTCCATTGGTTATCTAAACGTAATCCCAGCGTTGTGGTCGTGGCATCGAGGGATTGGCGACCTGTCACCAGCGAGGTTTTTTCCCCTTTTTCTTTAAATCCATGGCTTTCGGCATTGGTAAAGGCAAAGTTTGCAAACGGTTCGGCGTTGATGAATGCCGATTTCCACGGATAAGTCGCTTCTATAAACAGGTGGTTGGTTTTGCCTTTGTAGTCGGCGGTATTGTGATCGGAATAAATGGATGAAGTGACTGTTCTATCGGTCTTGATGGTGTGCCATGTGTGTCCAAGCCCTGCGCGTAAGGTGATTGGTGCCAATTGCAGGGAACCGTAAGCGGCTAAATAATAGTTGTTACTATGGCTATGACCAACTCCGCCAGAGACGGAATTTTTGGTAAAACCGGTGCTCATTCCAAAGATAACGTCATCATTGAAGAAATGCTTATCAGTCCCTAAGAACACGCCATAATTGCTGTTTGTAAAGCCGGAAGCATTTCCATCGCTTTGGGTTCTGTCCCAATGGTAGGGAATATTTACCCACACATTGCCACGGTTATCTCCACGCTCTTTGACGATGTTTTCCGATACGCGAGTTTGTTGCAGCAGCGTACCGTGATATTGGCGATGGTTATTCAATTGGCTAGCTAGGGTATCGATATGAATTTGTGGGGATAGAGTGTGAAGAAGGTCGTAAACCCCTGCTGTGGTTTTGCTGAGAATTAAGCGTTTATACAGGGTGTTATTCAATGGAAGATCTTCAAGGACGTGAGCGATGGCGGTTTGGTTTGGCGTTTTTGCAAATGAATCAAAAGCCAGCTCACTACGACCGACATTGAGTGTAACCAGTTTCATCGAGGGGGAGCGAGGATCAGTACCATAATTCAATGTAGTACCAATAAACAGGTAGTTAGGTTCGATGCTATCAAATTTCCCTTGGATATTGGGGGCGCGAATAATGTTGTATTCGGTTCGAAATCGCCCCTGAATTTCATCTTCATTTGGTATACGTTCATTGAATGGCGGTGATTCTTCAGCGAAGAACACTTTGACCTTACCGCCGTTAATAGTCACAGTACCGCCAGCATGTAGGGCATCAAATTCCTGTGTGTGTGTTGTTTGAAGACTCACATGGAATGCACTGCCGGGTTGGAAGGTAGCAGTATTATTCACCGTCATACGCCGTGTTGGGTCTTTAAGATTATCTCCAGGGGTTAAGATAGCACCGCTATTAACCACTAAGTCATCAACCAAGCCAGAAGCTATAAATTGGGCTCCTTGGTTTAATGTCACTGTATTTTTAATGCTGTGAGTGAGCTGTAATGTGCCATTGGTGACGTTGACTGGCGCATGTAGGATGTCTTTGACCTCAAGCTTTCCACCCTTGACATTGACGGGGCCTGTTAAGTGGTTTTCTTGTACTAAAACCACACGGCCTTGCTGTATTTCAAGCCCTGCAAAATGGTTAATTCCAGCTAAGGTTAATGAGCCTTCCCCTTGTTTGATTAACCGCCCTTTGCCATCGATGTTATTACTCCAAATATCGGTAATGCCGACGTTTGCAACGTCGTCTTGAGTTACCCGTTGATTGACGACCCAATCTTCAGCGAAATGCGTAGGCCCTTTATAGGCTTTCGGTAAGTTAATCAGCCCCCAGTGGCTTTCGGGTTGATTTTGTTTAGCTTCCCAGCCCGCTAAAGAGTTAGTGGGATAGGCGGTGCCTGCAATAATTTGCTGCCATTGAGATTTATTAAGATAGGCAAAGCGAGAGCGTAGCAAATACGCGGCGTCAGCAGGGACTTGATCAACGCGAAGTGCCTGAGATGGCTGCTCACTTTGCTTAGCGTAATAACCTAGGTTTTCATTAAAAGAGGGAAGTGAGCCTATTGGTGGTTTGCATTTTTTTTCATTGATGGTGCATTGAGTGTTCAGTTCTTGGCGTACTTCTTTGGCTTGGCTAATCAGTGCATTGGCGGTTTTATCCTCTTTCAGTAAATGGGCGAGAAGATAATAATTGGCGGCGCGCGAGGCAATGGTATCGGTTGGGAAATGTGCGCCGACAATCACACGGCTTTCCCCGTAGCCGATGGCTCTATCAAAAAATTGAGCTCCTTTTTCTGGAAAAATTGTGGCAAATACAGCCGCTTGTTTAAATCCATTCCAAGTATGTCCGCTTGGGTAAGAAGAGCCTGTAATATCGACATAGTTTAGGAGATATTCGCCTTTATCATCGAGAACTTGATTTGGGCGACCACGTAAATAATAGTCTTTGAGAATAAAATCCATTGAGCGAGCTCGGTTTTGAATTGGGTCATCTGCAAAGGTGGCTAAATGGAATAAATTATTTAAACGGTTATAGGCTTTAATTTGTTTAAAATCATTATAATTAAACCCTTTTTTATTAAATACGTATTCTAGGTAAATGTTAAAAAGATATTCTGGTGTGCTTTGTTTATCTTTTTCAGCGTTCTTTTTGCGCTTTCCTGTTAATTGCGTTGCTTGCTGGCTAACGTCTTTATCCCATTGCGCCGCTTGAGACTGCGGGGCTGGGTACGGCGGGATGATTTGGTTTTTTAGTTCGTCAAATCGCTGATTTCGCTGATCAATGATGAATTTACTGGCATCGATATAATCTGAGTTTGCAAAGGTAATCTGGGTGTTAAATAGAGCAAATAAACTGAACGATACAGCAGGAGTTATTTTGTTCATTATAGACCTATAGATTTTTAGAGAGGGTAAAATCTATTTCATCTTAATGCGGTAATTTTTATTTTCTATAAATTAAAAATCAAATGAGACAAACTTTATTTTTATTCTTCATTCTATTAATGAAATTCAATTAGTCATTTTATTTAATTAAATTTGAATTGGAATTAATAATAAATAGATGCTTAAGATTAAAATTAAATAAAAAAATAACCCCATACCGAAGTATAGGGTTATTTAATAACTTCTCTGGAAAATCGATTAAATATCGATGTTCGCGGCTTTTAAGGCGTTCTCTTCGATAAAGGCACGGCGAGGTTCAACCGCATCCCCCATCAGGGTAGTGAACAGCTGGTCAGTTGCAATGGCATCTTTGACCGTTACACGCATCATGCGGCGAGTTTCAGGGTTCATGGTGGTTTCCCAAAGTTGTTCTGGGTTCATTTCACCAAGACCTTTATAACGCTGTACGGATAAACCACGACGAGATTCACGGCTTAACCAATCTAATGCTTGCTCGAAGTTGTCGATATTCTGCCGACGTTCACCACGTTGAATATAAGCGCCTTCTTCGATTAATCCACCGATGATGTCACCTAATTCGGTGATACGGCGGTATTCGCTACCATGAACGAAGTCGAAATCGAGGTTGTAGTCGCTATCAACACCATGGGTACGGATACGAATAGTTGGTTCGAATAGTTGACGCTCGCGGTTTTCATGAATGATATAGCTGTAAGAGCTACCCGCTTGCTCGTTCTCTTCTAAACGTGCCACTAAGGTTTTTGCCCACTCTTCAACTTGCGCGCTATCTTTCAGTGCTTCTTCAGTCAGTGTGGATTGATACACTAAGCTGTTCAGCAGCGCTTGTGGATATAAGCGCTCAAGACGGCGGATAATACGGTGTGCAGCATTGTATTCAACAACCAGTTTTTCCAGTTGTTCGCCTTTCATTGCTGGGGCTTCTGCGCTTAAGTGCAGCTCAGCGCCATCCAGCGCGATAGAGATCAGATAGTCGTCCATCGCTTCGTCGTCTTTAATGTATTGCTCTTGTTTACCGCGTTTTACTTTATACAGTGGCGGCTGAGCAATAAAGATGTGACCACGTTCAACGATTTCTGGCATTTGACGGTAGAAGAAGGTCAACAGTAACGTACGAATGTGCGAACCATCGACATCAGCATCCGTCATGATAATGATGCTGTGATAACGCAGTTTATCTGGGTTATATTCATCACGACCAATACCACAGCCTAATGCGGTGATCAGTGTTGCGACTTCTTGGGAAGAGAGCATTTTATCGAAACGCGCTTTTTCCACGTTTAGGATTTTACCTTTCAGTGGCAAAATTGCTTGGTTCTTACGGTTACGACCTTGTTTTGCAGAGCCGCCCGCAGAGTCCCCTTCCACCAAGTACAGTTCAGATAATGCTGGGTCACGTTCTTGGCAGTCTGCCAGTTTACCCGGCAAGCCTGCTAAATCTAATGCCCCTTTACGGCGGGTCATTTCACGCGCTTTACGTGCAGCTTCACGCGCACGAGCAGCATCAATGATTTTGCCAACAACGATTTTAGCGTCGTTTGGATTTTCTAATAAATATTCAACTAGCTTCTCATTCATCATGGTTTCTACAGCAGTTTTTACTTCTGAAGAAACGAGTTTTTCTTTGGTCTGAGAAGAGAATTTTGGATCTGGCACTTTCACAGAAATAACGGCAATTAAGCCTTCACGAGCATCGTCACCTGTTGCGTTGACTTTGCTTTTCTTCTGGTAGCCTTCTTTTTCCATGTAGTTGTTCAGGGTACGGGTCATCGCAGCACGGAAGCCCGCTAAGTGGGTACCGCCGTCGCGCTGAGGAATGTTGTTGGTAAAGCAGTAAACATTCTCTTGGAAACCATCGTTCCATTGCATGGAAACTTCCACGCCGATGCCGTCTTTCTCAGTGGAGAAATAGAATACGGATGGGTGGATTGGGGTTTTGTTACGGCTCAGGTACTCAACGAATGCTTTGATCCCACCTTCATAGTGGAAATGGTCTTCTTTGCCATCACGTTTATCAATTAAACGGATGGAAACTCCTGAGTTTAGGAATGAAAGTTCACGTAAGCGTTTTGCCAGAATGTCGTATTCGAATTCGGTGACACCTTTGAAGGTATCCATGCTTGGCCAGAAACGTACGCGAGTCCCTGTTTGGTCAGTTTCACCAACCACAGTCAGAGGACCTTGTGGCTCCCCGTGCTTGTACACTTGCTCGTGGACTTTACCATCACGGCGGATCACTAATTCAAGTTTTTCAGATAAGGCGTTAACAACCGAAACACCTACACCGTGCAGACCACCGGAAACTTTATAGGAGTTGTCGTCAAATTTACCGCCAGCATGCAGAACAGTCATGATGACTTCTGCAGCGGAGACACCTTCTTCTTCGTGGATGCCCGTAGGGATACCACGTCCATCATCTTGGACAGAGACGGAGTTATCGGCATGGATAGTGATGACGATATCGTCACAGAAACCTGCTAAGGCTTCATCGATAGCGTTATCCACAACCTCGAAGACCATGTGATGAAGACCTGTTCCATCGTCGGTATCACCGATATACATGCCCGGGCGCTTACGCACCGCATCCAGTCCTTTTAATACCTTGATACTTGAGGAGTCATATGTATTCGACATCAACGTTTCCTGCTCTTTCTATTCCTGAGGTTGAACTTCTATTTTGCCTTGCTCTACACTAAACATCTTACTGTTGGCATCAATCATATCATTGACTTGCGCCGGTGTAATAGCACTTACAAACACTTGTGCTTGCGTAGCTTTGAGTCGAGCCGCTAATAATTGCCGGCGACCAGAATCAAGTTCTGAAGCAAAATCATCCAGTAGATACAGGCATTGTTGCCCGCTCTGTTGGGTGAAATATTCACCCTGCGCTAACCTGAGTGCACACATTAATAATTTCAGTTGACCGCGAGAGAGCATATCTTCAACGGGAATGCCATTGGCTCGAATTCGCAGGTCAGCTTTATGTGGCCCCGATGCGGTGTAGGTTAACGCTCTATCGCGCTCAAACTGCCGCTCTAACTGTTCTGAATAATCAATTTCTTTGTCCCAACCACGCTGGAAAGAGACTGAGAGTGAAAATTCGGGTAAAAATTGTTTGCAGGTTTGCTCAATATTTTCTGCGATACCTGCAATATACTCGCCGCGCCATTGGCTAATTTGTTCGGAAATTGGGGCGAGTTGCTGATCCCAATGGCGAATTTGCTCATAACGAGTCACTTGTCGTAAAGCCGCATTCCGCTGCTTTAACAAACGTTTTAAGTCCGACCACGTTGAAAAAAAGAGGGCTTCATTATGAAAGCATCCCCAATCGATAAACGCACGTCGATATTTTGGACCGCCATTCAGCAAGTTAAACCCTTCAGGGGTAATGAGCTGCATTGGCAATAACTTTGCGAGTTCCGCAATTTTATGCCCGTCGGTGCCATCAATTCGGACTTTGCTGTCGCCTTCGCGGTTTTTACTCAAACCCAGCGACAATGTTTTACGTTCGGTGTCTGAGTGTCCCAGTTTACCATGTAAAATAAATTGTTCTTGGTCATGACGGATAACTCTATTCGCCTGAATGCTGCGAAAGGCTCGTCCATGACCAAGTGTATAAATTGCTTCCAGTACACTGGTTTTGCCACTCCCATTAGGTCCAATTAAAAAATTGAACCCAGTTGCAAGGGAGAGATCGGCGTCTTCTATATTACGAAAATCGCGGATCAATAAACGCGAAAGGATCATACGGACTGATTACAAACGCATTGGCATAACAACATAGACCGCAGAGCGGCTTGCTGAATCTTCAATTTGTACGCTAGAAACGGCATCCGTTAAAAACAGGGTGACATTTTCGCTTTTCAGCGCGTTCAAGACGTCGAGGATGTAACTGACGTTAAAGCCAATTTCCATCTCACCACCTTGGTAATTCACATCAACAATCTCTTCCGCTTCTTCCTGCTCAGGGTTATTCGCCGTGATGCGTAATTGGTTTTCACTGAAGAATAAGCGTACGCCACGGAATTTTTCGTTAGATAAAATCGCTGCGCGTGAGAAAGCTTGTTTGAGCAAATCACAGCGAGCTTCTAAGGTTTTATCTGGATTTTTTGGCAGAACGCGGCGGTAGTCAGGGAAGCGACCGTCAACGAGTTTAGAGGTAAAGATAAAGTCGCCAACATGAGCACGAATATTGTTGCTACCAATTTGTAGCTGCAATAACGCATCGCCACCATCGAGTAGGCGCATCAGTTCCATGACACCTTTGCGAGGTACTATCACAGAATGGGATGGCAATTCTTGACCAATATCCATTGAGCAAACTGCAAGGCGGTGACCGTCTGTGGAGACAGTTCTCAGCATTTGCCCTTCTGTTTCAAACAGCATGCCGTTCAGGTAATAACGAACGTCTTGGTGCGCCATTGAAAACTGGGTCGCTTCAATTAAACGTTTCAGTATGGATTGAGGCAGAGAGAATTCGACTTCGCTTTGCCAGTCATCTAAGTTCGGGAAGTCAGCAGCAGGTAAAGTGGATAATGAGAAACGGCTGCGTCCAGAACGCACAAGCAGTCGGTCATCATTAAGCTCGACTTGGATTTCAGAACCTTCCGGTAAACCACGCCAAATATCAAAAAACTTGCGCGCAGGCACCGTGGTGGCACCAATTTCATGCTCACGAGTGAGCGGAACATTGGCCATCATCTCCATTTCTAGGTCGGTTCCCGTCAGTTGCAGGGCACCTTCTTTTACGTGAAGTAAAAGGTTTCCTAAAATAGGCAACGTTGGACGTCCACCTAAAGGGCCACTAACCTGTTGTAACGGTTTTAATAACTGCTCGCGTTCTATAATAAATTTCATAGCAATTAAGATGATAATGTTCTGATTAGATTTGAAAAATCTTCTTTGATGTCATGGCTTTCTTCTCGTAATTGTTCAATTTTACGACAAGCGTGCAACACTGTAGTGTGGTCACGACCGCCAAAAGCATCCCCGATTTCAGGTAAACTATGGTTTGTCAGCTCTTTCGCCAGTGCCATTGCCATCTGACGCGGACGAGCGACAGAACGAGAACGACGTTTAGAAAGTAAATCAGCGACTTTGATTTTATAGTACTCAGCAACAGTTTTCTGAATATTATCAATAGTTACCAGCTTTTCTTGCAGTGCTAATAGGTCACGTAATGCTTCTCGAACAAAATCGATAGTGATAGCGCGACCGGTAAAATTCGCGTTAGCAATAACGCGGTTTAATGCACCTTCTAACTCACGCACATTAGAACGTAAGCGTTTTGCGATGAAAAATGCCACTTCACCGGGCAGTTGGATTTCGTTTTCATCGGCTTTTTTCATCAAAATAGCCACACGGGTTTCTAACTCAGGTGGTTCAATCGCAACGGTTAAACCCCAGCCGAAACGGGACTTTAATCTATCTTCTACGCCGTTAATCTCTTTAGGATAACGGTCGGAGGTCAAAATAATTTGTTGATTGCCTTCAAGCAGGGCGTTGAATGTATGGAAAAACTCTTCTTGTGAACGCTCTTTGTTAGCAAAAAATTGAATATCATCAATCAGCAAGGCATCGACAGAACGGTAATAGCGCTTGAATTCTTCAATGGCGTTATTCTGCAATGCTTTGACCATATCTTGTACAAATCGTTCAGAATGCATATAGACCACGCGAGCGTTGGCCTTGTGCTGCATTATGCTATTACCCACGGCGTGTAATAAGTGCGTTTTACCTAAACCTGTTCCACCATAAAGGAACAGTGGGTTATAAGCGCCGCCAGGGTTTTCAGCAACTTGCCTCGCTGCCGCGCGAGCCAGTTGGTTTGATTTACCTTCAACGAAGTTATCAAACGTGTGTTTTGGGTTCACATTTGAACGGTATGACACGTCTGGTTGAACTTTAGCTGAGTTGTCCCAACTTGGCTTTACTGGTGCAGATGGTGCGGCGAACGCAGGCATTTCATTATTAGTGCGTACTTGAGGGCTCACCGGCGCGATGGTCATCGGTTTATTGCCTACTTCAAAGTGTAGAGCAGGGGCATCAGAACCGCAAAAGTCATTCAATAATTCATTGATATTATTGATGTACTTATCTCTCACCCAATCAAGGACGAAACGATTCGGGGCATACAGTGCCAGTGTATTATCGTTTAATTCAGCTTGAAGAGGGCGTATCCACATACTGAATTCTGTGGCAGGTAGTTCATCCTGCAATCGGGCAAGACATTGCTGCCAAAGCGAAAGTGACAC